>CAXXVD010000001.1:0-742668 GCA_963662335.2 Chloroflexota bacterium
GGTATTCACGTCTTTCGTTGACTATGGGGCGTTTCCCGATCTGCCGCATAGCCCGCTGGACGTGGCGGCGTGGGACGTGCGGGCGTCGTTCTTGCAGCGCCTGCCCCAGCCGGCCCGGTGGCAAAAGCTCCTCACGCCGATATACCCACTGGCGTTTCGCGGCTTCGACGTGGCGCCGTACGATGTTGTCGTATCTTCCGCCAGTTTCGCGGCCAAAGGCATTCCCCGCCGCCCCAACACGTTGCACGTCAGTTACTGCTATACGCCGCCGCGCTTCTCTGGGGCCTGGCGCCCGCCACCGACCGCCAAGACTTGCCGTGGCTGCTGCGAGGACTCGACGCGCTGCTGCGGCCGCCGCTCCGGCGTTGGGACCGGTGGGCGGCGGCGCAGCCGCACCACCTGGTGGCAATCTCCCAGACCGTGGCGGACCGCATCCGCCGGGTCTATGGCAGAGAAGCCACGGTCATCTATCCGCCCGTCGCACGCGCCGCTTTCGCTGCGACAGGCTCAGCGCGAACGGCGCGCAGCCCGGCCGCGATGCGGAGTACTATACGGATGAGGGGTATTATGTATTCGTGGGCCGGCTGGAGGCCCATAAGCGCGTCGAGTTGGCAATCGCGGCGGCGCGGGAGACGCGGGCGCCCCTGCGTGTCATCGGCGACGGCCCCCTGTGCGAGAGCCTGGAACGCACAGCGCCGCCCAACGTGCAAATCCTCGGTTGGCAGTCCGAGCAGGAGTTGGCCGCGCACCTCGCCGGCTGCCGCGCGCTCGTCTTTCCCGGGGAAGAGGACTTCGGCATCGTCATGGTAGAAGCCTTGAGCGCGGGCAAGCCCGTGATCGCCTACGACGCCGGGGGCGCGACCGAAATCGTGCAGCCGGGCGTGAACGGCGTGCTCGTGTCCGAGCAGTCGGCAGCCGCCTTTGCGCAGGCGCTGCGAGACTTCAACCCTGAGCAATTTCCGCCTGACGTGTGCCGTGAAACTGCTGGACGTTTCGATGAATCCCTTTTCGCGGCTCGGTTCAAGGAGTTTGTGGAAGAGAAATGGGCGGAGTTCAATCAGATCAGCGCGAACACGTGAACAGCGCTGCCGCCAATGTTCCGGCCAGCAGCGAGGTGCTGGCCGTGCGCGTGGATTGCGTCACCATGCGCCAGGCCCTGGAACGCTGCGCGCGCCTGCTGGACACGCCCGGCCATCACCAGGTCGTCACGCTCAACCCGGAATTCGTCATGTTTGCCCAGCGCGACACCGCGTTCCGCGCGCTGGTGCGCGACGCCGCCCTGGTGGTGCCCGACGGCGCGGGCATCGTCTGGGCCTTGCGCCGCCAAGGCTCAGGTGACGTAGAGCGCGTGACCGGCATTGACTTGATGCGCGACCTCTGCGAATTGGCGGCGGAACGGCAAGCGCCTGCGTTCCTGCTGGGCGCGGCGCCGGGCGTGGCGGCGCAAGCGGCGGCAACGTTGCAGCGGCAGCTACCGGGCCTCACGATCGCCGGCACGGCTGTCGGCGCGCCGGATCCGGGACAAGCGCCGGCGCTGTGCGCGCGGATTAGGGATTCAGGCGCCGCTCTGCTCTTCGTTGCCTTCGGCTGTCCCGCGCAGGATTTCTGGATCCAGCAGTATCAGCGCGAGTCCGGCGCGCGCCTGGCCATGGGCGTCGGCGGCAGCTTCGACTATATCTCCGGCAAGGTGCCGCGCGCCCCGCTCCTGCTGCGCCGGCTGAACCTCGAGTGGCTCTATCGTCTCGCGCGGCAGCCGTGGCGCTGGCGGCGGCAGCGCGTGCTAGTCTCGTATGTTTGGCGGGTATTGCGCGCCCGCGCTTCTCAGTGAGCGGGGCCGGGCCCAGGGGAATATGGGCGTGACTTGGGGTTACGATTGGTAGGCTCGATTACCCCGTGGGTTTGGAGAGATTGATTGCCCGCGCGCATGACGATGGCGATGAACGACGCAAACGCAGACTATACAAGTAAACGCTATGGCGTGCTCGTAGTCGGCAGCATCAACACGGACCTCGTACTTTCCGTGCCAACGCTGCCGCAGGCCGGCGAAACCGTGCTGGGCGGCGATTTGCGGCGCGTCGGCGGCGGCAAGGGCGCGAACCAAGCGGTAGCCGCCGCGCGCCTGGGCGCGCGCACCGCCTTCCTCGGCTGCGTCGGCAACGACGAATTCGGCAAGGCGCGCCTAGCGGAGTTGGAGTCCGCCGGCGTTGCCATTGGCGCGGTTGTCACGGACCCCGGCGCGCCCGACCGGCGCGGCGCTCATTCTCGTGGACGCAGCGGGCGAAAACGTGATTGCCGTCTCCCCCGGGGCCAATGCCGCGCTTACGCCGTTGCACGTGACGGCCGCGTCCACACTCTTCGCGCAGGCGAGTGTGCTCGTTTGCCAACTTGAAGTTCCGCTCAATGCGGTACAAGCCGCGCTCGACGAGGCCCGGGCGCATAACGTGACAACCATCCTCAACGCCGCCCCCGGAACCCCGGAGGCGGCTCATCTGCTCGCGTCAACCGACGTGTTAATCGTGAACCGCATTGAGGCGGGAAGCCTGACCGGGCATCAGGTAGAGTCAAGCGCCGCCGCGCGCGCCGCCGCCAAAGAGCTTTGCGATAGAGTCCGGCGCGCGGCAATCGTCACGCTGGGCGCGGAGGGCAGTATTGTCGCTTCACGCGACGGGATCGCTCATGTCCCGGCGTGGCGTGTAGACCCGGTTGACGCAACCGCGGCCGGCGACGCTTTCGTCGGCGCAGTGGCGGCGGCGCTTGCCGGTGGGGAGACCCTAGCGGACGCCGCGCGCCTTGCCACCGCGGCCGCGGCGCTCGCGGTAGGACGGTTCGGCGCGCAGTCCTCTCTGCCTACGGCCCAGGAAGTCGCCGCGTTTATCCGCGGCCATCCGGTTGCCGCATACACGGAAAGCTGCCACGATGGAGATGGCGACAACGCGTGAGCCGCGACACCGGAGGCGCCAACGATAGGCACACTCACCTGGCACGACGCGCTGGCCCGCTTTGCGGCGCAGCGCATCCTCGTCATTGGCGACATGGTTGCCGACGAGCACATCTTCACCCGCGCCAGCGGCATGTCGCGCGAAGCGCCGCTGCCGGTGTTGCACTACGTCGACCGCAAACTGGTGCCCGGCGGCGCCACCAACGTGGCCTGCAACTTGCGCGCGCTAGGCGCTGAGGTCTGGGTAGCGGGCGTAATTGGGGATGACGGCATCGGCCATGACTTGCGCCAAATGCTGCAAGACGACGGCGTGCACTGCGCCGATCTCTTTGCCGCCGCCGACCGGGCGACCTCGACCAAGACCCGCATCTGGGCCGGCGGCGACCAGCAGCCCGTGCAGCAGCAGGTCTGCCGCATCGATCGCGTCGAGCGCGTCCCGGTCTCGCCGGCGCTCTGCCAACAGGTGATTGACGGGCTTGCGTGCCGCATTCCCTCTGTTGACGCCATCATCGTCGCAGACTATGAGATCAGCATGATCGACGATGCCGTCATCGCAGCCGTCCTCCGCCATGCCCAGGCGGGAAGCAAGCCGGTCACGGTGGACTCGCACGGCAACCTGACGCGGCTTTCCGGGGGCCGACACATTCACACCCAAACCAGCCAGAGGTAGAGTTTACGCTGGGGCGCGCCCTGCAATCACGTGAAGAACTAGAGAACGCCGGCGCCGAAATTGCTTGAGCGACTGCAGACCAAGACGCTTCTCATCACGCGCGGCAGCGAGGGCATGTCACTATTCTCCGCCGGCGCCGCACCTAGCCACCTCCCGGCGCTGGGCGAAGACCGCGTGCTCGATCCGACCGGCGCCGGCGACACGGTCTCGGCCGTGCTCACGTTGGCGCTGCTCGCTGGCTTGCCGCCCGCCCGCGCTGCTATGATGGCGGCGGCGGCGGCGAGCATCGTGGTGCGCAAACTCGGCGCGGCGGTGGCCGCGCCAGCCGAAATCGTGGGTGTCCTTGAGTCCATGGAAGGCCCCGGCGCGTGACCGCAGGCAAGATTCTGACTGAAACGGCGCTGCAGCGCCAAGTCAGCACGTTGCGATGCCAAGGGAAGAGAATCGTCTTTACCAATGGCTGTTTCGACCTGCTCCATCCCGGCCACGTTGTTTATCTCGAAGCGGCGCGGGCGCTGGGTGACGCGCTCATCGTAGCCGTGAACAGTGACCGCTCCGTGCGGGCGTTGAAGGGGCCGCACCGGCCCATAACGCCGGAGGCGGACCGCGCGCGTGTGCTGGCCGCGCTGGCGTGCGTGGACTACGTAACGCTTTTCGCGGACGAAACGGCGGAGAGACTGGTAACGTTGCTCAAACCCGACATTTATGTCAAAGGCGGCGACTACGCGCCGGCCGAACCGGTTGAAGCCGCCGCCGTCAGAGCCTACGGCGGCAGCATACGCATCCTGCCGTTCACGGCCGGTTACAGCACGACGAGACTCGTTGATCAGGTCGCCGCGGCCGCGGCGCGGCTGGATTCCCGTTTTCGCGGGAGTGTCGGAAGCTAGCAACGGCGAGCGAGTGTCGGCAACATCAAAGCAATGCACATACAGGAGAAGAACAGAAAGTGGCGCAACGCACCCTCATCATCATCAAGCCCGACGGCGTTCAACGCGGCCTCGTAGGTGAAATCCTGGGCCGCTTCGAGAAACGCGGCCTGAAGTTAGCCGGCCTCAAGCTCATGGCGGTGGATAGGCAGTTGGCGGAAACGCACTACGCCGTGCACCGGGAGAGACCGTTCTTCAGCGACTTGATCGAGTTCATCACCGCCGGCCCCGTCGTGTGCGCGGTGGTGGAAGGCCCGGAGGCAATTACGGTGGTGAGAACGCTGGTGGGCGCTACCCGGTTTACCGAGGCCGCGCCCGGCTCGATCCGCGGCGACTTCGCGCTTGACCTCACCATGAACTTGATTCATGCGTCCGACGCCCCCGAGACCGCGGCAAAGGAGATTGACCTCTTCTTTCAACCCAACGAGTTGCTGGACTACACGCGGGAGGGCGACCGTTGGATAACGAGCGGCTGACGCGCTACCGGCCTAGCGCCCCGGCGGCTCCAAACACATAGGCCGCGCGCCGCTCAAGGGCGGGCTGCCATAGTGTTCAAGATGATAGGAAAAGGCTTCACTTCTAGCCGTTCGCGCTGAGCCTGTCGAAGCGCAAGCGGAATGGACAGTCTCCCCCGTTCGCGCTGAGCCTGTCGAAGCGCAAGCGGTCACGCAGGGGCAATCACGCACAAGAAGGGACACTTGTTACCCATGAAAGACCATCGTCCACACGTCATTCTCTTCACCACCGACCAGCACCGCGGCGATCACCTTGGCATCGCCGGCCATCCCGTGCTCGAGACGCCCAACGTCGATGCCTTCGTGCAGCACGGCGCGTATTTTCCCAACGCCTACACCGAGATTCCCTCCACCACCGGCGCGCGGCGCTGCCTCCACGGCGGCCAGCGCAGCTATGACTGCGGCCTGATTGGCTACTCCGCTTCGGAGTGGCACGAACCGAACACGCTCGCCGCCGTGCTTGCCGACGCCGGCTACCACTGCATCAACGTCGGCTGGCGCAACATGCACCCGCGCCGCAAGCTCTACGGTTTCCACACCGTCATCCCGCACGACCTGCGCGACGGCGACGACGATTACTGGGACTGGCTGCGCGAGGAACTAGGCCCGCACGCCCACGAGCGTACCCACGGCGTGGACGCCAACGGCTGGCTGGGACGGCCCTGGGGCCTATGAAGAGCGCTATCACTCCACGAACTGGACCGTGGACGTGACGATCGAGCAAATCAAGAAACGGGACCCAACGAAACCCGTCTTCGTCTGGTGTTCGCACCTCCGCCCCCACTCGCCGTTCGACCCGCCCCAGTTCTTCTGGGACATGTACATCGACCGGCAACTGCCGGACGTCCCGGTAGGCGACTGGGCCGAGCGGTACGACGTGCCGCAGCCCGGCTTGCCGCGCACCGCCTGGTACGGCCGGCTCACGGACGAGCAAATTCAGCGCATGCGCGCGGCGTACATGGGCTGCATCAGTCACATCGACTACCAACTCGGCTACCTGCTGGAGATGGTGGAGGGAGGACTGGACCGCAACGTGATGGTGGTGTTCACCGCCGACCACGGCGACATGCTGGGCGACCACAATCTCATCCGCAAGTGCTACGCGTACGAGGGCTCGGCCCGCATTCCGTTCGTTATCAAGTATCCCAATAGTGTTGATGCGCCTTCCGGCACGTTCGCGCAACCGGTCGGCCTGCAGGACGTGATGCCGACGATCCTCGAGGCCACCGGCACGCCCATTCCGGATTCCGTCACCGGCGCGAGCGTCCTCAAGGCGGCGCGGAGCGAGCCGTGGCGCGACTACGTCCACGGCGAACACTCCCCGTGCTACAGTCCGGACAACGCCATGCAGTACCTCACCGACGGCAAGGAAAAGTACGTCTGGTTTCCGGTTAGAGGTGAGGAGCAGTTCTTCGACTTGGAAAGCGACCGCGAGGAACTTCACGATCGAGTGGGAGATCCGGCCTATGCCAACCGGGTTGCGCTCTGGCGCAACCGCCTCATCGCCTATCTGGGCGAACGCGGCGACGGCTTCTCCGACGGCGAGAAACTGCTCGCGCGTCCCGAGGGCTACGGTCCGCAAGCGGTTCCGCCCGCGGCGAGCTAGGCAACGCGCGCGCCGCCGCTTGTGCTCCCGCCGTCCAGCAAGCCCCCAAGCCGGCCAGAGCAGCCGCCGTGCATTCACGCTATAGTTAGGGTGAGCAAAGCGGCTACCCAAGATGTAGCGTCATTCCGGTTGCTTGCGCGGAGTTCACCCACATGGCCGGCACACCCGATTTCGATCCCATCACATTCGAAGTCGTGCGCCACGCGCTCACCGAGGCCACGGAAGAGATGGCGGTGGCCCTCAGGCGCAGCGCGTATTCTACCAACATCAAGACCCGCGCCGACTTTTCCTGCGCCTTCTTCGACCGCGACCTGAACGTGGTGGCGCAGGCCTTTTGCCAGGCGGTGCATCTCGGCTCGCTCGTGCACCTCGCGCCCATCGCCGTGCGCGCCTACGGGCCGGAGAATCTTGGCCCGGGCGACGCCATTCTCTGCAACGATCCCTATCTCGGCGGCGTGCACCTCAACGACATCAGCCTCATCTCGCCAGTCTACTGCGAGGGCGAACTCTTTGGCTACGTGGCCAACATGGCGCACCACGTGGACGTTGGCGGCGGCGCGCCGGCCAGTGTTGGCGCCTTTCGCGAGGTCTACCAGGAAGGCGTCATCATCCCGCCGGTCAAGCTGGTCGCGGCCGGCGAGATCGTGGAGGACGTCTTCCGCCTCATCCTGGGACAAATCCGCTCCAAGCGCGAGACCGCCGGCGACTTTCGCGCCCAGATGGCCGCCAACGCCACCGGCGCGCGCCGCTTGTCCGAACTGACGCGGCAGACCGGCAGCGAAACCGTCAATCGCTATATCCAGGAATTAATGACCTATGCCGAGCGCCGCACCCGCGCCGAGATCGCCAAGCTGCCCCAGGGCGAATTCACCGCCGACGGCTACGTGGACACCGACGGCTACACCGACGAGCCGGTGCGCCTGGCCGCCAGGGTGCGCATCGACGCGGACGGCGTCTTCTTCGACCTGAACGGCTGCGATCCGCAACGCCGCGCGCCGGTGAACTCGACCTTTGCGCAGACCTTTTCGGCCTGCGCGTACAACCTGAAGTGCCTGATTGATCCGGACATCCCGCCCAACCAAGGGTTCTACCGTTTCGTGCGCATCGACGCGCCGGCAGGCACGGTGGTCAATTGCCGCCCGCCCGCGCCGGTGGTGGGCGGCTGGGAGACCCACGCGCGCCTCAACGACGTGATCTTCAAGGCGCTGGCGCCGGCGCTGCCGGAGCGCGTGCCCGCGGGCGGCAAGGCCATGCAGTGCCACGCCGGTTTCGGCGGCATCGACCCCCGCAACGGCGAGTACTACTGTTTCCTGGAAACTCTGGCCGGCGGCTATGGGGCACGGGCCCACAGCGACGGCCCGGACGCCGTGCAGACCCACGGCCAGAACACCGAGAACGCGCCCATCGAAGAGACCGAACGCTACTATCCGGTGCGCATCCTGCGTTACGAACTCGTGGACGACTCCGAGGGGCCGGGCGAGTATCGCGGCGGACTCGGCCTGCGGCGGGACTACGTCTTCCCCGATCACGAGGTCACGTTCACGGTGCTTGCCGATAGAGATAAGGCAGGGCCCTGGGGACTCTTTGGCGGCGAGGCGGGCCGTCCCGCCTTCTACCTGCATACTCGCGACGGCGCGACGGAACTCCTAAGCTCGAAAGTCACGGTGGACGTGCGTCCCGGCGAGACAATTCGCTATGAGACCTGCGGCGGCGGCGGGTACGGCCCGCCCGCGCGGCGCGACCCGCAGCGCGTGCTCAGCGACGCGCGCCAGGGCAAGGTCAGTGTGGAGCGCGCCCGCTCGGCGTATGGCGTGGTGATTGACCCGGCGGGGTGGACGGTGGATAGCGCCGCCACCGCCGCCTTGCGCGCGGCCACGCAAGCCGAAAGCGCCGGCGCCGGCGGCAAGGAAACGGAGCGCGAGCAATGAGCGCGGCGCACTTCCGGCTCGGCGTGGACATTGGCGGCACGTTCACCGACGCCACGCTGGTGGACGAAAGCAGCGGCCGCCTCTGGAACGCCAAAGTCTCGTCCACGCCCGGCGACCCGGCCCAGGGCTTCCTGACCGCCACCCGGCAAATCCTCGCGCGCGCCGGCCTGGCGCCGGAGTCATTGCGCTACGTCGTCCACGCCACCACCGTCGCCACCAACGCCATCATTGAGGGCAAGGTCGCCCCCACCGCGCTCATCACGACCGAGGGCTTTCGCGACATCCTGGAAATCGCCCGCCAGATTCGCCCGTCGCTCTACGACACGCTCTTCGAGAAACCGCAGCCCCTCGTGCCCCGCGACCGCTGCTTTGGCGTGCCGGAGCGCCTTGACGCCACCGGCGCGGTGATTACGCCTTTGGACGAAGCCGCCTTGCCGCGCATCGCAGCCATTATCCAGGAGGCGGGCATCGAGTCGGTCGCCGTCTGCTTCTTGCATTCGTACCTAAATCCGGAGCACGAGCGGCAGGCCGGAGAATTGCTGCGCGCCCACGCGCCGGACGTTGCCGTCTCCCTCTCTTCCGAGGTAGCCCCGGAAATTCGCGAGTACTTCCGCGCCAGCACCACCGTCATCAACGCCGCGCTGCGGCCCATCGTCTCGCGCTACCTGGAGAGCATCGAGGCCCGCTTGCGCGCGCTCGGCATCCCGTCCGAACTGCTGGTAATGCAGAGCAGCGGCGGCCTCATGACGTTTGGCGACGCGCGGCGCCGGCCGGTTTTCATGGTCGAGTCCGGCCCGGCCGCGGGCGTGATTACGGCGGCGCACCTGGGCGAGGCGCTGGGCTACCAGAACGTCATCTCGTTCGACATGGGCGGTACCACCGCAAAAGTCGGCCTGGTGCAAGACGGCGCGCCGCGCATCACCAAGGATTACGAGGTCGGCTCCGTGGCCCAACCCGGCAGCGGCGGTTTCCGCGCCGGCGGCTATCCCATTCGCACGCCGGTGATCGATCTGGTGGAGATTGGCGCGGGCGGCGGCTCGATCGCGTGGGTTGACCCCGGCGGCGTCTTGCGCGTCGGCCCCCAGAGCGCCGGGGCCGACCCCGGCCCGGCCTGCTACGGCCAGGGCGGCGCCGAGCCGACCGTGACAGACGCAAACCTGGTACTGGGACGCCTCAATCCCGGCCACCTGCTGGGCGGCGACCTGAAGCTGGACGGCGCGCTGGCGCACGCGGCAATCGCGGAGCGCATTGCCAAACCGCTGGGCCTGGACGTGGTCAAGGCCGCCCACAGCATCGTCGAGATCGCCAACGTGGCCATGATCAACGCGCTGCGCTTGGTCTCCGTGCAGCGCGGGCACGATCCCCGCGATTTTGCGCTCACGGCCTTTGGCGGGGCCGGGCCGCTGCACGCCAACCGCCTGGCCCACGAGATGAACATTCCGGTCACCGTCGTTCCCACCAGCCCGGGCACGGCCTCGGCGCTGGGCTTGCTGGTCACGGACATTTCTTATGACTACGCCACCACGCTGATCGAACGAGTCGACCGTCTGGAACCGGGAGCAGTAGCGGACGTATTCGCAGACCTCCGGCGGCAAGGCGCGGCGGCGCTCACGGCCGCGGGCGTGGCCCCGGCGGACATGGCATTCGTGCAGAACGTTGACGTCCGTTACGTTGGGCAGAGCTACGAACTCTCGCTGCCGTGTCCCACTGGCGCGGAAGGCGGGCTTGTCGCAGACGACCTCTTGGACGAATTCCACAGAGAACATCATCGCGTCTACGGTCACAGCGTGCCCGGCGAGCCGGTAGAGACGGTTAACCTGCGGCTTACGGCCCTGGGCACGATCGTCAAACCGCCGCTACTCGAGAAGGACGCCGGCGCGTGCCCACTGCCGGAAGCGCAACGCGGCGCCCGCCGCGTCTTCTTTGGCGAAGCAGGCGCGTTCGTGGACTGTCCGATCTACGATCGCTACCTCCTCAGCCCCGGAACCAAGGTGGCGGGCCCCGCGATCGTGGAAGAGTACGATTCAACCACCGTAATCCATCCGGGGTACTACGCAGCGGTGGATCAATACGGTACACTACTACTTACGAAATTCGTTGAGCTTCCCTAGGGCGGAAGGAGGCACGGAAAGTGGCAATGCTGGACACGCACAGGACGTTTGAGAGCCTCGTGGCCGCCGGTTTCAGCAAGGAGATGGCAGAATCCTTGTTGGATGCGCTCCGAGAGTCGGGAGACACACTAGCCACGAAGGCCGACTTACGTGAGTTGGCGCAAATGAACAAGGCCGACCTGAACGAATTGGCGCAGACTAACAAAGCTGACCTAGAAGAATTGGCCCAGGCTAACCAGACGGCCTTGCAGGAGTTGTCGTATCAGACCAGAAACGACTTGAACGCATTGCAGCAATCGATACAGTCTTTGCAGCAGGCGGTAGATGAACGAGCGACTAAAGCCGACCTGAACTCCCTGCGGCAAACCGTGCAGTCTTTGCAGCAGGCAGTGGAAGAGCGCGCCACCAAAGCCGACCTGAACTCCCTGCGGCAAACCGTGCAGTCTTTGCAGCAGGCAGTGGAAGAGCGCGCCACCAAAGCCGACCTTGCTGCCGTCGCGCAAGCAAACAAGGCTGAACTGCGCCAGTTAGAATTGCGCATGACAGTCAAGGTAGGCGCCATGCTCGTTACCCTGGCGGGACTGCTCGTTGCGTTGCAACCCTTGCCGCTATAGGGGATAAACGGTACCGACCTGGTAGGTGAGGCGAAACGGCCTTGCCTTCCGCTAAGGGCCCATTCCGAGCAAAGCGAGGAATCTACATGCCTGAGACTGCCGATGTTGTCGTAATTGGCGGCGGGAGCACCGGCGCCAGCCTTGCCTGGCGCCTGGCAAGCATGGGCGCGGGACGGGTGGTGTTGCTTGAGCGGCGCGGTCTCGCGGCGCAGGCCACGGGCATCACCGCCGGCATCGTGCGCACGCACTACACCCACGAGACGCTGGCGCGCATGGCGCTGCGGGCGCGGCGCTTCTTTGAGAACTTTGCAGACGAGGTCGGCGGCGGCGACGCCGGCTACGTTCAGGCCGGTTTCCTGGCGCTGCTGGGTCCCGATGATGTCGAGACGGTGGCGGCCAACGTGGCCATGCACAGGGACCTCGGCATCAACGCCTTCATCCTCTCACCCGATGAAATTCAGGAAGTAGAGCCGCGTCTGGCCTTGTTCGGCATTGGCGCGGCGGCCTGGGAACCGGAATCCGGCTACGCCGACCCGGTGCGCACCACCCTCAGTTTCGCGGACGCCGCCCGGCGGCACGGGGCGGAACTGCGCGTCGGCGTGGGCGCGGAAGAACTGGTTGTAGATGCCGGCGGAATCGTTGGAGTCGAGACGAATACGGGCCGCATCGCCACCCGCGCCGTTGTTGTCGCTACCGGATATTCGTCAAGAGACCTGGTAGCGCCGCTGGGCATCGACCTGCCCCTCACGCCCATTCGCCACGCCGTTGCCTTCATGCAGCGCGCCGACCACTTTGGCAAGCCGCATCCCATCATCTCCGACCGCGTCCAGGGCAGCTACTACCGCCCCCGCGCGGACGGCCAGACCATGGTCGGCAAGACCGCGCCCCACGACGGCGATGAAGACCCGGACGCCGACGCCAATCCCGCCCCGCAGCCGGACATCCTGCACACCCTTGCCGCCCGCTATCACCGCCGTTTCCCCAACCAGGGCGCGCCCGCCGTGAATAGCGCCACCTCCGGCCTCTACGACTGCGCGCCGGACCTTCAGCCGCTGCTCGGCCCCGTGCCCGACGTGGCGGGACTCCATCTGGCGGTGGGGTTGAGCGGCCACGGCTTCAAGCTCAGTCCCATCTTCAGCCGGATGCTGGCGGAGCAGATGCTCACGGGCCGCAGCACACAGTTTGACATTACCCTGTTCAGTCCGGCACGCTTTATCCAGGAACGGCGCATCGTGCCGCAGCACGCGTATTCGGTATCGACACTCTAGGCGCGCGGGAAGGGCGCATACCCACCACTCGCATACAATCAGTCTGTTTCAGCAAGCGGGCAGCGGACCGAGAAAGGAGGCCGTTCCAGCGGCAGCCGCCCGTGCGAGACCGCAGGTGATGCAATCTGAGTGTGTCGCGCGGCATGTCCGGCACACCTTCAGGAGACCACAGGAGGTCACAAGCAATGGCAACAGGCGATTTGTCTACTACCCGACGCCGGTTCCTGGCCGGTGTCGCCGGCCTTTCCGGCGCTGCTTTTGCCGCGGCGTGCGGCGCGGTGCCGGTCGCGGAGACCGGCGAAATGGCGGAGGAGAAGGAAGAACCGGCGAAGGAAGCCGAAGCGCCCCAGGCGGAAGTCGTCGAGGTCGTGTGGGCCTGCTACGACCTGCAGGAGCACCGCAACAAGACCCTGCGCGAGATGGCGGAAGTCTGCAATAACGCCCTGGACAACCGGGTCACCAGACTCGAAATCGTCACCGAGAACTTCCTGGAGAAGATCCGCACCGAGTTTGTTGCCGGCACCACCACCTACGACATCGTCGTGAACCAGATCAACTGGGTGCAGGCCGGCGCGCGCCAGGGCATGTTCCTGCCCATCAGCGACTACATGAAGCGCGACAACGTCTCACGCGACGACTACCTTGACTCCTCTTCGTGGGACGTCAACGGCATCATGTACGGCCTGGCCTTCCTCGGCGGCGGCGACGCCATCTACTACAACAAGGAAATCTTCGACAACGAGGGCGTCCCGTACCCCGAGATGGGCACGACCTTGGAGCAATTGCTCGACGGCGCGGCCCAGATGACGAAGCGCACCGGCGACGAGACCACCCAGTGGGGCTATAACTTTGGCTATGCCTCCCTGGAGGTCAACCTCGGCAGCTTCGTGCTGGACCACGGCGGCCAGGTGCTCAACGAGGCCCGCGACCAGGCGCTCTACGGTGAGGACCAGAACGCCATCGCCGGCGCCCAGATGTACGTGGACATGATCCTCAAGCACCGGGTGGTGCCCTGGGGCGAAGAGAGATCGGAACTCCGCAAGGAAGGCGGCGGCGGCCGCCACATCGGCACCGGCAAGTTTGCCATGTCGCAGATTACGCTGATCCCGCTCAAGGGCGCGTATGAGGTGCTTGGCGACCGCCTGGGCATCGCGCCGCTGGGCACCGGGCCGGCGGGCACACGCAGCCCGGCCACCGGCAGCAACGCCTGGAGCATCATGTCGCTCACCGAGGTGCCCGACGCGGCCTGGGACGTGTTCTACGTCCTTTGCCAGAAGGAAGCGCAGGACCTCTACGCCGTGCACGCCATGCCCGGTCTCTTCGACTCGGCAGACGTGTTCCTGGGCAACTACCCGGGCATGGACTGGCCTACCGTCCTGGATCACTGGCGGAATGACGGTCGCGACTTCTTCCTGACGCCGGAGACCGGCGAATTCTGGACGACCGCGAACCAGCATCTCCAGCCGATGTACACGGGCGAAAGCACCGTCCAAGAGGCGATGAAGACGTCCGCCGACGCGGTGAACGAACTCTTCGCGCAGCGGCCGGACGACTGGAAGTAGTCTGCCGTGTAGTGGGGCGCGCCGCGGCGCGCCCCACTACACTCTCTTGGCCGTCTCCCGACACGTGCCACGCACACGCACGCCGTTCTGAGACTCTTCGCCCTGACTCGTGCTACGCAAGAGCGTGTCTCTCTGGGAAATCTTGCCCTGAAGTACATCGTCAACATGTCGTCCTAAAGCATGTCATTCCGAGCGCAGCGAGGAATCTACCGCACCCCGTCCCATCGAGGCACACCCATGACACTCCGCGACCTCTACGAAACCGCCATCGAACTGGGCATCGCCCTTGATCCGCGCAGCCGCGAGACACTGGACGCCGAACTCACACGCCGGCAGCAAGAATTCGACGCTTTGCCGGACTGGAAGAAGCCCTACTTCGACCACGAACGGCTGCGCAATCCCTACGGCGACGTGCGCATCGTCAACGGCCCGGAAGACGCCGAAGTGCGCACGGCCCTGGCGGGCATCAATATCGGCACGGACGAATTCCTCATCGCCGACCGCCTCAAAGAGAAGGGCGTGCCGCTGGACGCCATCATCGCCCATCACACCAGCGGCACCGGCATCGGCCGCTCGCACATCGACGACATTACACTCATCAACATCGACATCTTCGAGCGCGAGGGCGTGCCGCGCAAGGATGCGGAGCGCGTCCTCTTGCCGTGGATCGACGAGTGGCGCAGCGGCTACGATGACATGCCCCACCGTATGGGCCCGGACATGGCGCGGCTCTTCGAATTTCCCTTCATTCAAATCCACACGCCGCAGGACTTCTATATTGGCGTGGGCATCAAGCAGGTATTCGAGGAACTGCAGCCGCGCACGCTGGCCGACGCCGAAGCGGCCCTGATGACAATTCCCGAATTCCAGGGCGCGGCGCGCCACGGCGCATATTCGCTGGCGCTGGCGGGCAAACCGGACGCTCCGCTGGGGCGCTTCCTGGTTCAAGACGCCGGCGGGTGGCTGTGGCCGGCGGACGGAATGCCGCTCTTGGCCAAAGCCGGTGTGAATACCGTGCTGCAGATTGGCGCCTCCGCGGCCGGCGCGAAAGCCGCGTCCGCGGCCGGTATGTCACTGGTGCGCCTGCCTCACGCGGCGGCGGACAACCTGGGCATCAATCTCTTCTACGACGAAGTCGAGCGCCGCCACGGGCCGCTCGACATCATTGCCTGCAACTATTTCGAGCGCATCAAGCGCTCGTAGCGCCTGATTCTCGCGCACACAGCCGTCTGTAGCAAAGGAGAAGAAGCCGTGCAACGCATCGAACTCTCCGGCACACCCTACGAGATGGGCGTGCAGCACGGCGCCGCGTGCGCCGCGGCCGTCAATACCGCTATCGAGCGGGTCGTCCATGGCAGTCAAATCGACGCCGCCCACCGCGCGCGCGTCGTCCGCCAAATGGAGCGCACCATCGGCCGGGTCTTCCCCGAAGCGCTGGAGGAGATGCAGGGCATCGCCGACGGCGCGGGCCTCACGCGCGACGACGTGCTGGCCTACGCCTCGTGCATGGAAGTGGGCCGCGCCGCGCCCGGCTGCACCAACGTTGCGTTGCGCACCGACGAACACGGCGTGGTGCACTACAAGTCGAACGACGTCGGCAAAGAGTCTCTCGGTTCGTACTTCTTCTGGGACATCCGGCCTGACAAAGGCCATCCGTTCATCTGCGTCTCCGGTCCCGGCGCGCCCTGGATGGGGCCGGGCGTGAACGACACCGGCCTCACGTTCGGCGGCAGCAGCATCATGAATACCGACCAGGACTGGGAGCGCGGCATTCCCACGAACTTGCTGCAACGCTATCTCTTGCAGTACTGCGCCGACGTGGACGAGGGCATCGCGCTCTGCGAGCGCACGCCCATCATGAATCACGGCATGAACATCATGCTCACCGATCCGGCTGGGAACGCGGTGGTGGTGGAACGCTCCGCCACCCGCATGGCGGTGCGCCGCATGGAGAGTGGCGCGATCTGGTGCGCCAACCACTACGTGACGCCGGCAATGCAAGCGGTTGACAGCCTGGCAAACCCCGACTTTCGCGCCAACAGCGAGGGCCGCGCGGCGCTGCTGGCGCACTTGACCACCGCAAAGCCCCATACCCTGGGACAGATAAAAGAAATCGCGCGCGCTCATGCCGAGCCGGTCTCCATGTGCCAGCACGGGCCGATGCACAGCGTCTTTGGCCTGATTGCGATTTCCCGCGACCGCACGTTGCTCGCCAGCGACGGCTACCCGTGCCAGAATGAGCTGGAGACGTTCACGTTCGAGGCCCAAGCGAGCGCAGTTGGAAACTGAGGAAAGACCATGAACCAGCCGATCTTGCTCCTGTACGCCGATGACGCGCTCACCACACCCCTCAGCGCCGAAATCCTGCGCTGCGAGGGTTACCCTTGGCTGGAGGCGAAACCGGCGGAGTCTTTCGTCGATGCGCCGCCGGACGTTGCGTTTATCGTCGTCGCCGGCAGCGGCATGAGCCGCGAGACGGCTGAGCGCTTAGCTGCGGCCGTAACGGGCGGCACGTCCCTGATTGCCCTGGCGCCCGATCCCGCGCTGCTGCGCGCTTTTGGCGTGACCGCCGGCGCGCCGGTTGCGGACGCCTGGCTCACGGTGCGGCAATTGCCCCGCTGGGAACACGGCAGCCTGCCGTTGCTCTGCCCGGACGACATTTCCCAGCCCCTAAGCGGCGGCGAGACCGTTGCGGAGCTACGGGATGCGGAAGGCGCTCTCTGCGGCGCGGGCATCGTCGAAGCGCGTATCGGAGAAGGCAAAGCCTGGCTCTACGGCTACGACCTCTGCCAGGCCGTCGTCAATTTCCGGCACGGCGACGGCGACCTGCACGAGCGGCCCTTGCGCGACATGGGACCGCTGAAAGGCCCGCGCCACCTCTACAGCTTCTTCGAATTATCCGAGAAGACCACCCGTGACGTGCCGGTGGCTGACGTGCATCAAGACATCCTGCGCACGCTGGTGGCGGAGGCGCTGTCCGCCACGCCCTTGCCGCGCCTCTGGTATTTTCCCGACGCCGCGCCGGCCCTCTGGTTCATCAAGGGTGACGGTTGCGGTGAAAACGGCGCGCCCGTGCTGGTTGACATCGTGGAGTCGTACGGCGCGTTGCTCACCTTCTACCGCGCGCCGTTCAGCCGCTACCACGGCGACCTGATGAAGGAGTGGCACGCGCGGGGTCACGCCGTCTCCATTGAGGTTGACCTGACCAGCATCACGCAGTACGCCGTACAGGAGAACGGCCAGCAAGTGCGCTTCGGCCGCACGCCGGAAGACCTGAACGAAAACTACCTGGACGACCTGCGCGCAAACCTGCAAGAGTCATGGGACGTTTTCCGCCGGGAAACCGGCCTGGACGTGGAGACCATTTGCAGCCACGGCTGCCAGTGGACCGGGCATCCCCTGCTAGAAATCATGCTGGAATTCGGCTGGTACACGCCCACGCACTTCGCCTCCCACGATCCCCGGATGCGGCGGGACGAGAACTACGGCCCGTACATGATTGGCACCGGCCTCTGCATGCCCTATTTCCAACACGGCGTGGGCCTGACGGAGATGTGGCACATGCCGGCGCAATGGGACGAAAGCCAGACCATCGGCCGCCACGCCGACCTGCTGGCCGGGCCGATGGCAGAGACGCCGGACCGCGTAGAGGGCATGGTGGGCCTCACCTCAGAAGAGTACGGCGTGGAACTGGCGCGCTTTGCGGAAAGCGCGGCCACCCGCTGGCACGTGATGCAGATCGCGAACTTCCACCCGGTCTACGCCGCCGGCCCCCAAGACCACGTGCGCGCCTCGCGCCACGCTCTCGAGCTAGGCATGGAAGGGGCAATCGCCGCCGGCTGCCGCTTCGAGAACCAGGAGAACTACTCCAGCTTCTCCCGCGCACGGGCGGGCGTGCGCCTGACGGAATCCTATTCCCAGGACGACACCCACTTCATCACGTTGGAAGCCGGGGCGAACATCGATGGCCTCTCGCTGCTCCTGCCGGAAAACGTCGCGTCGGTGCACGCGAAAGACTCCGGCGCGGCGCTGCCCATCCAGCAAGTGACGCTCGAAAGCCGCCGCCAACGCGTGGTGACTATCGACCTTGCCGCAGGTACGCCGCTGACCCTGTGTCTCACGCCGTCACCGTAGCGCGGGGGCTTGTCCCCCGCCTCTGGACACGCTGGCGGTGGCGGCGCCGCCGTCCCTGCGCTTCTTGCGAAACACGTAGCGCGGGGGCTTGTCCCCCGCCTCTGGGCGCGAATGACAAACTACACCTTGGGCAAGGCGTCTATGCCGCCGGTTTGCGCAGCGCGTAGATGATAAAGTTCGGCACGCGCAATTCGTCGGCCAGGCCGGGGTTCGCGGCCAGTTGCGCGTCCGAGGGGGTAGGCTCCAGCAGCGCTTCCAGGACGAAACCCGCATCCAGAAAAGCCGCAATGTAGCTGGTGAGCATCCGGTGCATGTTGATGAAGGACTCGCCCCACCACTCGAACGCGCGGGGGCCTTCGTTGGTGTAATCGTCAACCGCGTAGAAGAGCTTGCGGTCGCCCTGCTTGACCCAGCCGTTGGGCAGCGCCGTGCGCATGGGATGCACGTTGCACACGACAAAGCGCCCGCCGGGCCGCAGCACGCGCCACGCGGCCCGAATCGACCGCCGGTAGTCGTGGATGTCTACCAAGACAATGTATGAAACCGCCAAGTCGAAGCTCTCGTCATCAAGGCCCGCCAGGTCTTCCGCGTTGCCGACCAGATAGGTCTCGCCGGCGCTTGCCAGCCTCCGCGCCCGCTCCACCAGCGCCGCGGTGAGGTCGATGCCGGTGACGTCCGCGCCCAGGCCGGCAAGGACCCGGCAAAACCGCCCCTCGCCGCAGCCGATGTCCAGCACCCGCCGCCCGGCCACGTCCCCCAGCGCCTCAAGCATCCAGGAGTCGAGCATGGCCGTGCGCACCGTCTGGTCTTGTCGCAGCCAGTCCTGGGCGTGTCTATCCCACTGCGTGCGCAGTTTTTGTTCTAAACTCATCGACCGCGAGGTCTCCCAAGCATGACGGGGTAGGGCGATTGAAGATTGGCTCCGCGGCGAGGACTCGAACCTCGAACCAGACGGTTAACAGCCGCCTGCTCTACCATTGAGCTACCGCGGAAAGCTGACGATTCCAGTGTAACAATGCAGGCGGCGCGCGGTCAACGACGGTCGCTCCGCGCGCCGGCGCGCCGGGCCTCTAGCGCCAACTAGGATAGGGCGGCCCGCTCAGCCGCCAACCGCGCGCGCGCCGCTCTGATGGCAGACTCGACCTGATCCGGCGCGGTTCCGCCAGGGATTGCCCGCGCCGCCAGCGACCCTTCGACCGTAATCGCGTCGAACACGTCCTCGCCAATGCGGTCGCAGGCCGCCTGGTACTCGGCCAACGACAGATCTGCCAGGCCGCAGTCTCTGTCAAGGCACAGGCGCACAACTCCGCCAACCACGCTATGCGCCTCGCGGAAGGGCAGCCCCTTGCGCACCAGATAGTCGGCGAGGTCGGTGGCCGTGGCGAAGCCGCCGCCGGCCGCCGCCGCCATGCGCGCGGCATTCACGTGGAGCGTGCCCATCACGGCGTTCATTATGTCAAGGCACGCCGCCGTGGTGTCCACGCCATCAAAGAGCGCCGCTTTGTCTTCCTGAAGATCTCGGTTGTACGTGAGCGGCAGCCCTTCCATGAGCGTGAGCAGCGCAAAGAGGTCGCCAAAGACCCGGCCGGCCTTGCCGCGCGTCAGTTCCGCCGCGTCCGGATTCTTCTTCTGCGGCATGATGCTGGAGCCGGTGGCGTAAGCCTCGTCCACCTCCACGAAGCCGAATTCCGCGGACGACCAGAGAATGACCTCCGCCGCCAGCCGTGAGAGGTGCGTCATGATCAGGCTGCACACGTGCAGCGCCTCGATGGCAAAGTCGCGGTCGCTCACCGCGTCCATGCTGTTCGCGGCAATCGCCGCAAAGCCTAGCTCCCGCGCCACGAATTCACGATCGAGCGGATACGGCGCGCCGGCCAGCGCCGCCGCGCCCAGCGGCAGCACGTTCACCCGCGCCCGGCACTCCCGCGACCGCGCAAAGTCACGGGACAGCATCTCCACGTAGGCGAGCAGGTGGTGGCCGAACGTCACCGGCTGGGCGCGTTGCAGGTGCGTATAGCCGGGCATGGCAGTCGCCGCGTGCTCAGCGGCGCGGTCGAGCAACGTCTCTTGAAACCGGCACAGTTGCCGGCCCAGCGCGTCCAGCGCGCCCCGGAGCCACAACCGCACGTCGGTTGCCACCTGGTCGTTGCGGCTGCGGGCCGTGTGGAGTTTGCCCGCCACCGCCCCCACGCGCTCCCGCAAGAGGTCTTCCACCGCCGAGTGCACGTCCTCCCAGCGCTCCACGTCCGGCGTGATGGCGCCGCTCTCGATCTCCTCCAGGACGGCCACCAGGCCCGCGCAGATGGTGTCCGCTTCCGCTTGGGCGATGATGCCCTGCTTGGCGAGCATGAGACAGTGCGCCCGCGAGCCGAGAATGTCCTCGCGGTAGAGCCGCCAGTCTACCGGCAATGAGGACGAAAACGCCAGCATGTCAGCGGCGAGACCTCTGCTGAAGCGGCCGCCCCAGAGCGTGGACGTTTCTTTGGAATTCTCCATACGAAGTTGCGCCCAGTGTCCGTTGGATAACGTAGCGCGGGGGCTTGTCCCCCGCAGGGCAAACGCCTGCTAACCGTAGCGCGGGGGCTTGTCCCCCGCATAGTCTAGCGACCGTGAAGCCAAGGCTTGCTCGCAACCGGCCATAGCGCGTTAGTTATGGACTCCCACCTGCTTAGGATTCACCTTGGCAGCGCGAAAGCCGCATAGGAAACGAGCGTGGCGTCAGGATCCCTGTCCGTCATTCCCGCGAAAGCGGGAATCAATCCGCTCTTGGCTGTGCGCGCGAAAACAAGATGGATTCCCGCTTTCGCGGGAATGACGGAGTCGGTCTTGCCGCTAGCATGGCGACCATGAACTGACCGCCGTTAGCGAGGAAAGGCGCGCGCGGTCATTCGTCCTCCGCTTCCTTTGCCTCCAGGCGCTTGGCCTGCGGCAGGAGCGGCACATCCTCGCCGTGCAGTTGCTGGCGCGCCTGCACCTGGGTGCTCAGGCCCCAAATCTTCACAAAGCCCTCTGCGGCGCGGTGGTCGAACGCGTCGCCGCTCAGATAGGTTGCCAGGTCTTCGCGGTAGAGTGAGTGCGGCGACTGCCGCCCGACCACCGTGGCCTGGCCCCGGTAGAGCTTCAAGCGGATTGTGCCGGTCGCCGAGCGTTGGGTGCTATCCACGAACGCCATCAGGTCGCGGTTGAGCGTGGAGAACCAGAGGCCGCCGTAGACCAGGCGCGAAATCTCTTCCGCCACCACGCGCTTGAAGTGCGACTGGTCGCGGGCGAGCGTCATCTGTTCCAGGGCCTCGTGCGCCTTGAAGAGGATCGTGCCAGCCGGACACTCGTAGATTTCGCGGGACTTGATGCCAACCACGCGGTTTTCCACGTGGTCGACGCGCCCCACGCCGTGCGCGCCGCCCAGGTCGTTGAGTTCCTGGATCAGGTCTACGCCGTTCTTCTCCTGGCCATCGATGGCCATGGGAATGCCCTCTTGAAAGCCAATCTCGACGTACGCCGGCGTAGCCGGCGCGTTTTCCGGCGCGACCGTCCACTCGTAGGCGTCCTCCGGCGGCTCGACCCAGGGATCTTCCAGCGGCCCGGATTCGATGCTGCGTCCCCAGAGGTTCTGGTCCAGGCTGTACGGCTGGCGCGACCCTTCCGGCACTGGGATGCCGTGTTCTTTGGCGTACGCTTCCTCCTGGTCGCGGGTCAGGCCCCACTCGCGCACCGGCGCAATCACTTGCAATTCCGGCGCGAGCGCGTGCACGGAAACGTCGAAGCGCACCTGGTCGTTCCCCTTGCCGGTGGAGCCGTGCGCCACCGCCTGCGCGCCCTCCTCGCGGGCCACGTCCACCAGCAGTTTCGCGATCAGCGGGCGTCCCAATGCCGTTGCCAGGTAGTAGGCGTTTTCATACACGGCGCCGGCCTTGAGCGCCGGCCAGATGAAGTGCGCAATGAAGAGGTCCCGCGCGTCCACCACGTACGCCTTGCGCGCGCCGGTCTGTATCGCCTTGTCGCGAATCGCGGGCAAATCAGGTTCATGGCCGAGGTCGATCGTCAACGTGACCACGTCCATCTCGTAGTGCTCCTGCAGCCAGCGTATGCAGACGCTGGTGTCCAGGCCGCCGGAATAGGCCAGGACTACGGTAGCCATAGGGGTATTCTCCTATTCGGATTTTTAGGACTGCTAGATTGCGCAAAGCCTCATACGAGCGCGAAAAACACGGTGCGGGGCTTACTCGCGACAGCACAGCGTCGAGCGGTACCCTGGTATTCTTTCAAAGAATCCCACTCAGAGTCTTCTCAATTCGCGCCAGGCCCTCGTCCGCTTCCGCGTCGGTCAGCGTCAAGGCCGGCGCCATGCGGATGCTGGGCGGCGCGACGCGGTTCACGATGAGGCCGCATTCCAAGGCGTGCGCCAGAAACTGCTCGGCGCGCTCTTCACCCAGATCGAACGCCAGCAGGAGTCCCTTGCCGCGAATGTTCGTAATGGCGTTGCCGTGGCGGGCGCTGATGGCGGCCAGTCCGGCCTTGATGCGTTCGCCCTGGTGTTCCGCGTTCTGCCACAACTCATGCTCGATGACGTGCCGCACCACGGCCGCCGCCCCGGCGCAGATAAAGGGGTTGCCGCCAAACGTCGAACCGTGATCACCCGGCACGAAGACCGCCGCCCGCTCGTTCACCATACACGCCCCGATGGGCAAGCCGCCGCCCAGCGCCTTGGCCAGCGCCATCACGTCCGGCTCGATGCCGTAGTGCTCATAGGCGAACAAGCGCCCGGTGCGGCCGATGCCGGTCTGCACCTCGTCCAGCGCCAGCAATAGGTTGTGCTCGTCGCAGAGCGCGCGCAGCCCCTGCACGTAGTCGTGGTCAGCCTCCCACACGCCGCCTTCGCCCTGGATCAGCTCGACCAGGATGCCGGCCGTCTTTGGGTTCACCGCCGCCCGCGCCGCCGCCAGGTCGTTGAACGGCACGCGCACGAAGCCGGCCGGCATGGGCACGAAGTCTTCCTGGTAATGGGGATTTGCCGTTGCCGCCACCGCCGCGATCGTGCGCCCGTGGAAGGCATCGCTCATCACGATGATCTCATGCGCGCCGTCGCGGTTTAGTTTGCCGTACTTCCTCACAATCTTGATTGTCGTCTCCAGCGCCTCCGAACCGCTGTTCACGAAGAAGACTCGGTCCAACGCGGAGTTTTCCACCAGCAACTCCGCCAACTCATACTGCCGGGGCACGTGGAAGAGCGAGGAGGTATGCAGCAAGGTGCTTGCCTGCTTGGCGATTGCCTTCACCTGCACGGGATGGGCGTGGCCGAGCGCGTTGACCGCGATGCCCTGCAAGAAGTCCAGGTAACGCCTGCCGCGCTCATCCCACACCCACGAGCCGTCGCCGGACACCAGCGTCACCGGCAGGCGGTTGAATGTGTTCATGTAGTACTGCTTCTCTTTGGCAGGCCAGTCGGTCATGCCGTTCCCTTCCTTCCTGCAATGCCAAACGGACACACATAGCCTAGTATAGCGCAGAATTGGGCGGTCTTGCACAACGAATTTACATGGCGCCGCGGCACGTTAGCGCTCCGCAAGCACGATGGACAGCGTCCGGCAAAACGGCTACACTAGCGCGCAGCAGTCTTCTTCTTTCCTTACCTTGCCAAGGAGCCTTCACCTGATGAAGTTCATCATGTTCTCCAAGCACCTCGAGCATCTCAGCTATGAAGAGCTTGCGGACACGATTGCCGATATCGGCCTGGACGGCGTGGACTTGACCGTGCGCAGCCCCGGCCACGTGCTGCCCGAGAACGTCACAACCGACCTCCCCAAAGCCGCCAAGGCCATCCGCGCGCGCGGACTGGAAATCGGCTGGATTACGACCAACATCTTTAGCAGCGAAGCCCCCCACGCCGCGGACATCCTGGCGACCGCCAGCGACCTGGGCATCACGCAATTCAAACTGGGTTACCACAAGTACGACGGCTTTGGCAATCTGCAACGCCAGCTTGCCGAGACGCGGGAAACCGTGCGCAGCATCGAACGCCTTTGCCACAAATACGACGTGCAGGGCGGCATGCACATCCACTCCGGCCCCTTCATGTCCGCCGTGGCGACCATCGTCGGCCCGCTCATCGGGGACTTCGACCCACAGGCCATCGGCGTCTACGGCGACTTTGGGCACATGGGCGTGGAGGGCAGCTACGGCGGCTGGATTCAGGGACTGGACCTGGTTTCGGACCGGCTCGTCATGCTCGCGCTCAAGAACATGGGGCAGTTCTGGGAAGCCGACGCCAAGACCGGCGCGCACAAGTGGCACCGGAAGCTAGTCCCGCTGGAACGCGGCTTCACTCCCTACCCGGAGGCCTTCGGCTACCTCAAGCAGATCGGCTACAACGGCTACGCCTCGTTCCACAGCGAGTACCAGGGCGCCGCCACCTGGAAGAGCCTGTCCCACGACGAATTGATCGAACAGACCAAGGCGGACTTCGCCTACGTCAAGGGCATCTGCGCGGAATTGGGCATCCCGCACGGCGAATAGGCATCGTTTTCGCCGCGCGTCATTCCGAGCGCAGCGAGGAATCTAGGGCCGGGTGTGGACTCTTGCATGTAGCGCGGGGGCTTGTCCCCCGCCTCCGATGACGACCGTTGGCGCAGCGAAGATGGATTCCCGCTTTCGCGGGAACGACGGGATCCGCCGCCATACAGTAGCGCGGGGGCTTGTCCCCCGCCTCCGATGACGACCGTTGGCGCAGCGAAGATGGATTCCCGCCTTCGCGGGAGTGACGGACTCTTTTGCATCGTCTTGGAATTGAAGGAAGTTTCCGCTTGCGCCGCCTCGAGTGCGGCGCGGAAAGCCCTTGATAAGTTAAGCAAGGAGCAGCCATGCCCCCGCTACCCGCAATCCTCGGCGGCGAGCCCGCCGTCACCCTCGACCACGAACACTACACCCAATGGCCGATTTACACTGAAGAAGAGGTAGAGGCAGTCGCGGACCTCATCCGCAACCACGCGCTCGCCAGCCAATTCGGCGGGCCGGGGCCGATTACGGACTTGGAGCGCATGGTGGCGGAAACGTGGGGCGTCAAGCACGCCTTGGCGCACTCTTCTGGCACGGCCTCGCTGCGGTCGGCGCTCTTTGGCGTGGGTGTGGGTTCGGGCGACGAGGTCATCTGCCAGTCGGCCATTCATCCGTTCAACTGCCTGCCGATCGTTGGCAGCGGCGCCGTGCCGATCTTTGCCGACATCGACCCGGTTACGCTCACCCTCGACCCGGCGGACGTGGAGCGCAAGATTACGCCGCGCACGAAAGCGCTCATGGTCGTGCACTGGCCCGGCTGTCCGGCGGACATGGACGCCATCATGGACATCGCCGCCCGCCGCTCGCTGCGCGTGATAGAAGATAACTGCATCTCCCAGGGCGCGACCCATCGCGGGCGCATGTGCGGGAGCATCGGCGACGCCGCCGCCATCAGTTTTCAACACGGCAAGAGCACGTCCGCCGGTGAGGGCGGCGTCTTCATGACCAACGATACCGAGGTCTACCAACGTGCCGCGTCCTTGGGCCACTACGAGCGCCTGCGCGAGTTGCCCAATCCCAAGTGGCGCGCCGTGTCCGGCTTCAGCTTTGGCGAAAAGTACCGCATGGCGACGCTCTCGGGCGCGATTGGCGTCGTGCAGATGAAGTATTGGAAAGAGCGCCTGGCCGTGCGTATGGCGAATACAGACAAACTGGGAGCGGCGATTTGCGCTATCGAGGGTTTCGGCGCGCCGGAGTTTCCCGATTATTTCCCGTCGCCCTACTCGAGCGGGCGCATCGTGTTCGATTCCGCTAGGCTGGGCGGCATTACCCGCGCGCGGCTGCTGGCAGCGCTGCAAGCCGAGGGCGCGCAGGTCTCATCACCCGCCCAGAAGGACACGCTTACCCCTCATGGCGGGGGCCTCACCCACATGCTCCACAAGCATCCGGTCTTCCAGGGCAACGAGCACGGCACGGGCGACGTCCTCTGGGAAGTGCTTGGGCCGAACGTCCGGCGCGTGGACTACACGAGCGTAGTGCTGCCGGTCACCGAAGACCCTGAGATTCCCTACGACACGATCCGCGTGCCCAGTTTCACCCGTCCGGCGGATGAACTCATCGACCAATACGCCGCCGCGTTCGCCAAAGTCTCCGCCCACGCCGACAAGCTGAGCGGCGCCTTGGCGGGAGCCCGTTAAGCGCTCCGCTGACCTAACGTAGCGCGGGGGCTTGTCCCCCGCCGGAGCCACCAAAACTGGCACACACAGGATTGACCTAACGGCTCCGCAGGTTACAAACCTGCGCTACCGGGAATTCTGGATGCGCCCTATCCGCAGATGCCGCGCGGTCACCCCCGCGCATCCGGCGGCAACCCCAGCAAGCGCGCGCCGTTCTCCCACAGCAACGCCCGGCGCTCCTCAGCATCGAGTTGCGCCTTGTCCACGTGCGCGAGCGCGCGGCGCGGCGGCATGAGCGGATAGTCGCTGCCAAAGAGCAGCCGGGATGGCGCAAGCCGCGCGCCAATCTCATAGATCTTTGGCGTATAGAGGTAGGGCGTGGCCGCAGTGTCGTAGTGAGTCGTGCCTGCCAGCCCCGTAACCTCTGGCATCAGTTCATAGAAGAGCAGGCCGCCGCCCCAATGGGCCAGCACGAGCGGCACGCCCTTGGCCATTGCCAACAAGGGGGCCAGTTTCGCCGGCGTCGTTGCCCCTTTGCCAGGATACGTGTGACCCAACGGTTCGCTGGCGTGCAGCAGCAGGATCATGCCGTGCGCCCGGCACGCCTCCAGCAGCGGCCGCATAGTACGCTCATCCGCCACGTCGAACCCCTGGCCGTCGGCAGAGAGTTCGCCGACACCGCGAAATCCCAGCCCCGCGCAGCGCGCTATCTCATCCGCCGCGCCCGGCGCGCCCGGCGTAACCGCGCAAAAAGGGACAATCTGGTCGTACGGCCGCACAGCTTCTACAATAGAGTCGTTCGTCTCGCGGCAGAGGCCGGGGTCGGACCAGCCGAAGTTGAGCGCCACGGCCGCCGCGATTCCGTCCCGCGCCATCGTCTGAGCCAGGTCGGGGGCGGTCGCCAGGCGGCTGCGCGGCGCGGCGTAGAGCGACTCGAACCAGGGCTCGTCAGCGAAGTACCGCTCGCGCGCCTGCACGATTTCTTCAGGGAAGACATGGGTGTGGAAGTCAAGAACGCGCTCGCCGTCTATGTGCACATTCCCTTCTGCCGCGTGCGGTGTCCGTACTGCGATTTTAACACGTACGCCGGTCTCCAGTCGCTCATGCCGGCGTATGTTGAGGCATTATGTCGAGTAATCGCCCAGCGGGGCGCGGCCAGTGGTTACGGTGCCGCGCGCACGCTCTACTTTGGCGGCGGCACGCCGTCGCTGCTGGAACCCCAACACGTCGGCCAGATCATCGGCGCGGTGAACGCCGTCTTGCCGCTGGCGGCGGACAGCGAGATTACGCTGGAAGCCAATCCGGTCACCGCCGACGCCGTCCGTTTCGCCGGCTTTCGCGCCGCCGGTGTCAACCGCCTCTCGTTCGGCGTGCAGAGCTTCACCGACCGCCTGCTCAAAACGCTGGGCCGCGACCACAACGCCGCCCAAGCCACGCGCGCGCTGCGCCTCGCCCGGCACGCCGGTTTCCAAAACGTCAGTCTCGATCTCATGTACGCCGTGCCGGAACAATCGTCTGCCGACTGGCGGCATGACCTTGATAGCGCTCTTGCCCTCGCGCCGGAACACCTCTCGCTCTACTGCCTGACCGTGGAACCCGCCACGCCCTACGCGCGCTGGGTACGCAGCGGCCGCGTGCGGCTGCCGGCCGATGACGTTGCCGCCGACATGTACGCACATGCGCGTGAGCGCCTGGCGGCTAACGGCTACGAGCACTACGAAATCTCGAACTGGGCATTGCCGGGCAAGGAAGGCCGGCACAACCAGGTGTATTGGCGCTGCGAGCCCTATCTGGGCTTGGGAGCGGGCGCGCACGGCTACCTGCACGGCATCCGCACTGCCGAGATTCGCGCCCCCCGCGACTACATCGAGCGGGGTCTCCAGGGAGAATCGACAGTCGAGAGCACGGAGACCATCACGCCGCCGGAGGCCGCGGAAGAGAGCATCTTCCTCAATCTGCGGCTGCTAAAACGCGGCATAGTGCGCCAAGAGTTCGCGGCGCGCTTTGGCGCGGACCCGGTAACGCTGCTTGGCAAGGAACTGACAGAACTGACCCATGCCAACCTGGTTTCCGTGGATGAGACCGCCATTCGCCTTGCGCCGGACGGTTACTTCCTGGCGAACGAGGTTTGCGTCCGCCTCATCACGGCGCTGGAAGCCGGGCTGACCGCCGTTCCCTCCGCGTCCCGCTAGCCGTTCGCGAGCGCGCCGCCGTCGACCCAACGGCGGTTTGTCCCAACCCGCGCAGATTGCTACTATTGCAGGCAGAAAGGCGCAATCCAAGCGCGGGGCCAATTCGGCCAAGTTTACGCGCAAGCGGCGCGCCCGACCCGAAGCGTACGTCAACGCCAGACTCAAAGGAGCAAACCATGGCAGTACTGTTACACACACGGATACGCGTGAGCGACCTGGACAACTCGATCAACTTCTACTGCGAGCATCTCGGTTTCAAGGTGCTTAGCCGCAGCGACCGCTCGCCCGACGGCAATCAAATCGCGCATCTCGAACTGCCCGGCAACGCGCACACGCTGGAACTCACCTGCTCCGACGACTACGACCTCAACGTGCCCGAGGACCTGATGCACCTGGCCATCGGCGTGCCTGACCTCATCGCCTGTTGCGCCGAATTGGAAGCCAAAGGTATTGAAATCTGGCCCGACGGTTGGCGCGAGGTCTTTGCCGGCGGCCGGAAGATGGCTTTCATCGACGATCCGGACGGGTACGAAATCGAATTGCTCGAGCGGAAAGACGCTTAACCCGGCCACAAAGCCCTACGCGCCCGGATACCGCTAGGCGCTGACCGCCAACGGCACGGTCGCTCCAGGCCGCCAATCCGTAGCGCGGGGGCTTGTCCCCCGCCTCTTGGCGTCTCACGCGCATCTCGCCAGCCGTAGCGCGGGGGCTTGTCCCCAATGCTGTCTCATTAGACTCAAATGGCGATGCGAACCACGCCTCGCACTTCCGGTAGCGCAGGTTTGTAACCTGCGAGGCTGTGGAAGTCAATCCTTGCGAGTGCGTTTCTCTTGCTCCAGCGGGGGACAAGCCCCCGCGCTACGTTAAATGAGACAGTGTTGGGGCTCGTCCCCCGCCTCTTGGAGTCTCACGGGCATCTCGCCAGTCGTAGCGCGGGGGCTTGTCCCCCGCCTCTTGGCGCGGAATCCCAGACACAACCTCGAACAGCAAGGCTCAGGCAACACGCTCTAGGTCAGGACCTCCGGCGCTGCGCCCGTGTACCAATTCTGATCCGCAAAGTGCCGGGTCTCTTCCAAACCGGTCGCCGCCGCCAGGATACTCTCCATCGTTTCTCTCGTGACCGGGTGTTCCAGGTGCGGGGCGATCTCCGTCAAGGGACAGAGCGCAAAGCCGCGTTCGGTCAGGCGCGGATGCGGAATAGTCAGCGCCGGGGTTGCGATTTTGCGCTCACCATAGAGCAAGATGTCGATGTCGAGCGTGCGCGGCGCGTTGGGAAACGACCGCGCCCGGCCGAGCGCGCTCTCGATGTCCAAAGCAAACCGCAGCAGTTCCAGCGGCTTCAACTCCGTGTCGCCCTCTAGCACGGCGTTGAGGAACCACGGTTGGCGCGCGTAACCCACCGGCTCGGTCTCGTAGACCGACGACACCTGGGTGAGCATGACCTCTGCGTGCAGCCGGGCCGCCGCCCGCCGGAGATTGGCAAGCCGATCCCCCACGTTGCTGCCCAGTCCGAGATAGACTACCGCCATTGCCGCGTTCCCCCTGCCGCTTGCGCACTCTTGTTTACATGCAGAATTTCGCCCGCCCCTGTCCCGCGACGCGCGCGGAAAGAAGCGACAATCACCATGGTCGTCTGCCGGCTACAAAGAGGAACGAAAGTGCAATTGAGCCGGCTTGACCGTCAATACCGTGAAAACAGCGCAACGAAGCCGTTCGCCCTGAGCGTCGTCGAAGGGTGAACGGCGGCTTGAGCGTGTAGCAACTCCGCACGCACATCTCTCCGTTCATACTTCGACAAGGGCTTCGCGCAGCCCTCAGCACGAACGGAGAGATATGCGTTTCTTTGCATTCCCTAGTGCGAGCGCTCCACGGCCATGGTAATTCCCGCTTTCGCGGGATTGACGGATTCCGTCGCGCAGTTTTCAGGATTTTGCCCTACTGCGCTCACGTCACTTGCAGCGCAAAGCGGTCGCAAACGGTATACTGCGCGCCGCCCGGCTTCAGTTCACTCCGCATGAGCGCAACGTCTCGCACCGGCAGGGCGATTGGCGCAGAGTCTTGCTGCGCTCGCGCCCACTCTTCCAGCAAGCGCCGCTCCCATAGCTCAGCGCCATCGCGCACCCGCGCCAGCGTAAGGTGGGGCGAAAACGAGCGTCTCTCGCGCGGGAAGCCGCCGCGCTCCAGCAGCCGCTCCGTCCTGCCGTGCAACCGCCGGAGTTGGTCATGGGTATCCTCTATGGTTGCCCAGACCATGTGCGCCGCCCCGCGCCTGCGCACGACTTTCACGCCGGATATCGAAACCTCGAAACGCCCCACGCCCGCCGCCGCGCGCTCCATCGTCTCGACGATTGCGGCTTTCCGCTGCGGCGGCGTGTCGCCAAAGAACTTCAATGTAACGTGTATGTTCTCTACCGGCGTCCAGCGCACCCTGGCGGCGCGCGCGGCAACCGGGCCTATGCGCTCCGCCAATGCGCTCCGCGCGCTGCCGGGCAGCGTAATCGCGAGAAAGAGACGTTCGGATTCCATTTGGCCCGTTCCGCATGCCATCCGCGCATGCGCCGAGCGCCAGCGGCCCGCATAGCCCTTGGCGCTTCTACCGCTGACAGCGACTTGTATACAATAGCCGACTCAACGTGTCACTCCGATCTGAGCGCAGCGGGGTGAAGAAGCCAGAGCGCAGCCATACAAGACCGGCATCTCTAGATTCCCCGCTGCGCTCGGAATGACATCTACATACGCTTGTCAGCGCCCCTACCGACAGACATCCTTGTCACCCGCTCTTCGCGGAAAGTATAATCGCTGTGAAATCGGCCCGTCTACTTCACGCCCAAAGGACGGCGTTCCGCGCGCCAAGGCACACCGCATGAACGTACGCAAAGGCGTCTTTCTCGTTGCCGGCTTGGGCACCCGCACCCTGCCGGCGGCGAAGTCGATTCCCAAAGTCATGCTGCCGCTTGCCGATAAACCGGCAATCCACTACGTGGTGGAGGAGGCGGTGGCGGCCGGCATCGAGCAGGTCATCCTCGTGACGTCCGCGGGCAACCAGGCCATCGAAGACTATTTCGACACCGCCTATCGCCTGGAAGAAAGCCTGGCCGCGCGGGGCAAGGACGCGGAACTCGCGGAATTGCAGGCGCTCAAGGAGATGGCAACCGTGATTGGCGTGCGCCAGCACGCGCCGCTGGGCACCGGCGACGCCGTGCGCACGGCGCGCAGCGTGGTGGGCGATGAGCCGTTTGCCGTCTTTCTCCCGGACGACGTCATCGACGGCGAGCCGCCGGCCATCGGCCAACTCATCGACGCGCACCACATCCACGGCGGCGAGGTCGTGGCCGTCATGCCCGTGCCGCCTGCCCACGTGGACCGCTACGGCATCGTGGAGGGTGACCCGGTTCCCGTGCGCCCTGAGCTTGGCGCAGGACCGGCAGCGCCAGGCATCCGGCGGCTGAGCCGCCTCATCGAGAAACCGCCCATCAGCGAGGCCCCGACAAATCTCGCGATTGTGGGCCGCTACGTCTTCACGCCGGCGATTTTCGACTACATCGACCGCACGCCGGCCGGCGCCGGCGGTGAGGTCCAAATCACCGACGCCATCAACGCGTTGGCGCAAGAGGGCCAGGTCTACTCCTGCGAATTCACCGGTAAACGCTACGACATGGGCGACAAGGTGGGCTACCTGAGCGCCTCGATTGACCTCGCGCTCAAACGGCCCGATCTGCGGCCCGGCTTGCTGGACTACCTGCGCGGCCTCGACCTTGACCAGTTGGAATCCGCAAAGTGAGCGCCGAGTGCCACGCAAATGCGGGAGCGGCGCGCGCTCAGTTGCTTGCGGAACTTGCCGCGCGCCGCGAGCGGGTCTACGACTATCTGCAAGCGGCGGTCGCGCGCGCGGACTTGCGGTCACTGCACCTTGGCGACGCGCTGGCAAGCTACGTCGAGCGGCCCGGCAAGGGCCTGCGCGCCGGCGTGCTGCTCTTCGCCTGCCGCGCGGCCGGCGGTGATGAAGCGCGCGCCGTTCCCGCCGCCGCCGCCGTTGAACTCTACCACGTCTGGACGCTGGTGCACGACGACATCATCGACCGGGACGACCTGCGCCGGGGCCGGCCGACGGTGCACGCGGCCTTTGCCCAACGCGCCCAACGGGAATTGGGCTTGGACGATGCTGACGCCGCCCACTATGGGCTGACCCAAGCCCTGCTGGCGGGAGACTTGCAGCAAGGATTGTCGGCGGCGCTGCTTACGGAAATTGCCACGAAACACGGCGCGAACCCCCTTCTGACCGCGCATCTCGTCGCGGAACTCTTTGGCGCGGTAGAGACGCAACTCGTGGACGGCGAGGCGCTGGACGTGCAATTCAGCCTGCAAGACCCGGCAGGCGCGACCGAGGCGGCAATTCTCGACATGATGGCGAAGAAGACCGGCGCACTCTACGCCTTCGCCGCCACGGCCGGCGCGTGCATCGGCCGCGACGCCTGGCAGCCGGAGCATCCGCTGGTCGCGGGCCTGGCCTCTTTTGCCCGCAACTGCGGCATCGCCTTTCAGCTACAAGACGACGTGCTCGGCATCGTCGGTGATGCGGCGGTCACTGGCAAGCCGGTTGGCGCGGACCTGCGCGAGGGCAAACGCACGCTCATCGTGCGGGCCGCGCTGGGCCGGGCTAACGCCGCGCAGCGGACAAGTCTACTTGGCGTACTCGGCAACCGCGCCACGACTGACGAACAGGTGGCGGAGGCGACGCGGCTGTTGCAAGACCTGGGCGGCATAGACTACGCGCGTTCACTGGCCGACGACTACGTTGCGCGGGCCCGCCTGGCGCTGGCGAGGGTTCCTCCCGGCCGCTACCGCGAACTGCTGCACGCGCTGGCGGATTTCGTGTTGGATAGAGACGCGTAGGCGCCTGTTGGATAGAGACGCCTAGGCGCCTGCGGTACGGTTTGCCGCCGTAAGTGGCAGACCCTGTCTTGTATTCTTTGCCGGCAACGCCAGTGTCATTGCCGGCCACGCCAATGTCATTGCTGGCCACGCCAATGTCATTCCGAGCGCAGCGAGGAATCTAGATGGTACCCGACTCTAGATTCTTCGTCGCTGCGCTCCTCAGAATGACAATTGGGAGTGCGCTAAGGCCTTGAAGAGTTCGCGTGTCCTGGGTCTGGCCGGTCCAAGCCAAGACTTCCAGTTGCATTCAGCCGCCGGGTTTGCAATCCGGCGAACGGTGACGTACGCTAACGCCAAGGAATTCGGCTTGGATGGAACCTACACTTAAGGCGAGAATTTCGTTGTAAACGCGGCCTTGTGCAAGCCGCACACTCCGGACCGGAGGAGGTATCGGCATGGCAGACGAAATGGGCGTCGGCTTGATTGGACCCGGCTGGGTCGCCAGCGAGCACATACGCGCCTTCAACAACAACCCGCACACCCGCATGGTCGCCGTGTGCAGCCGCGACCTGGGGCGGGCGCAGGGCGCGATCGACGAGTTCGGCCTGGACGCCAAGCCCTACACCGACTACGAGCAGATGCTCGCCGATCCCAACGTGGACATCGTCTCCATCTGCACGCCCAACTTCGCTCACGCCGAGCAGGGCGCGCTGGCCGCTGAGGCGAACAAGCACCTCGTCATCGAGAAGCCGATCGCCATCTCCCCGGAGCAGTTGGAACGCCTCGTGAAGGCCGTCAAGAAGGCCGGCGTGAAGAGCGTGGTGAGTTTCGTGTTGCGCTGGAACCCGTTGGTGCAAACGCTCCACCACCGGCGCGTGGCCGGCGATTTTGGCCGCATCGTCTATGCCGAGGCCGACTACATGCACGAGGTCGGCTACCTGCGTCCGCCGGGTCACTGGGGACGCTACCAGGAAAACGTCGGCAGCGCCATGCTCTCCGGCGGCAGCCACGCCATGGACTGCATTCGCTGGCTCACCGGCAAGGACGTAGAAAGTGTCTCCGCCTACTCCACGCCGGTGCGCCTGGAAGAGAAGGGCTTCGACTTTCCGCTTACCACGGCGGCGGTGCTGCAAATGTCGGACGGCGTGGTGGGCCGGGTGACCGCTACCATGGAAGCCCACATGCCGTACGTCTTTCACATGTCGTTGCAGGGAGACGGAGGTTCGGCCCGCAACAATCAAATCTATTCAACGGCTTTTCCCGGCTTGACCGGCTTCATGGACATTCCCACGGTGCCGCCGGACTCCGGCGACGTGGCGCATCACCCCTTCCAGGGCGAGATCGACCACATCGTCGATTGCATCCTAAACGATGAGGACTCCTACGCCGATATCTTCGACTCGATCAACTCCCATGAAGCGTGCTTTGCCGCCGACATTTCCGCCGCGGAGGGCCGTCCCGTTGCGCTGCCGCTGATTGGCGATATCTAGAGCGAGTGGAGCGCCGCCATGCCAGTAGTCGAGTCCCACGTGCACGTTTGGACGCAGGACGAGCGGTATCCGTTTGCGCCCACGCTGCCGGACGTGCCCGTTCCCGCCACGGAGGCCACGGCCGAGATGCTGCTGGCGGAAACGGCGCAGGCCGGCGTCGACCACGTGGTGCTGGTGCAGCCGAGCACGTACGGCTGGGACAACCGCTACCTGGCGGACTGCATCGCCCGCTACCCGCAACAACTCGCGGGCGTTTGCCTGGTGGATCCGCTTGATGAGCGCGCGCCGGAGCAACTCGCGCACTGGGTCACTGAGCGGGGCTTTCACGGCGTGCGGCTCCACGCGGTGCGCCCCGACAGCGCCGCGTGGTTCACCACCGCGCAGACCGAGCGCATTTGGCGCCAAGCCGCCGACCTGGGCATCCCAATCTGCATTCTCATGGACCTGGAGCACGCGCCGCTGGTGGCGGAGATGGCGCGGCGCTTTCCGCAGGTGGATATCGTCATCGACCACATGGGGCGCATCGACGTAACCGAACAGCCGCCGTATCCCAAGTTCAGCGGCCTGCTGGAACTTGCCGACCACCCGCGCACGTTCGCCAAAGTCTCCGGCATGTTGCACTACAGCGGCGAGCCGTATCCGTACGCCGACGCGCACCCGTTCTTCCGCATGGCCAAGGACGCCTGGGGCCCGCAGCGGCTCATGTGGGGCACCGACTGGCCGATGCTGCTGGACAAAGCCGGCTACCTGCCGCGGCTAAGCGCCGTGCGCGACGAGATGTCCTTCTTCAGCCAGGCGGATCTGGAGTGGGTGCTTGGCAAGACCGCCCTCCGGCTCTGGCAGTTCGCGTAAGCGCGGGCGCGACGCGCGGCGCCCCGTCGCGGAGACTGTGCGAATGCCCGGCGAGGGCATACTCCCTCGCTCACCGGTCTCACCGAGCCGTCCAAGCAGGAGAAACAAAGGATGCCAGGACAGCGTAGACTTGGCAGACCGGCGGTAACGCTTCTTATCGCGCTGGTCCTCAGCCTCGCGTTTCCCGCAGTGCCGCTCAGCGCCGACCACTCGCTCGATGAGGCCATTGACGGCGGCCGCTTCTACAAGCAGGCGAACGGCTTTGGCGGCTGGGGTGAGCGGGGCTATGCAATCTGGGACGGGCCGGACGGAGAAAACTTCTACAGCGCGTTCCGCCGGTTTGGCGGCGTGAAAACGCTCGGCTATCCCGCCTCGCGCCGGTACGAGGTAGACGGCTTCATCTATCTGGTCACCCAGGGCGCGCTGCTCCAGTACCACCCCGGCTTGCAGCGCATATTTCTCGCCAACACGTTTGAGATCCTCGAACGCGCCGGCCTGAACGACCTGCTGCTGGCGCGGGGCATTCCAGATTCGATTGCCGACGACGGGTCCGGCGGCGACTTTGCCAAGGCGCGGGCAACGCGGCTCGGCTGGCTCACGCACGACGCCATCAAGCGGCGCTACCTGCGCGCCGGCGGTGAGAACGCGGCAATCGCGCGCTACGGCCTGCCCATGTCCCAGCCACAGGCGTTTGGCCCGTTCATCGCCCAGCGTTTCCAGCGAATTACCCTTCAATACTGGACTGAGGACGTGCCCGGCATTGCCAGGCGCGGGGACGTCACGACCGTGCTGGGCGGCGACCTCCTGAAGGAGTTCGTCCTGTTGCCACTGGAGGCGCTCGCGCCGCACCGGAGCGATGAGCGTCCCCCGCCCGTCGCCGGCGGGGCGGCGCACCGGGAGTCGCGCTTCAGCCACGTGCTTGGCGTGGGCGAATCGGTATTCACCGGCTCCCCCGCCGTGCGCGTACACAACATGGCTCTGGCCGCCGCCAAGCTCGACGGCGCCGTCATCCCGGCCGGCGCGGCGTTCTCCGTGCTGGACGCGCTCGGCCCGATTACCGAGGACGCCGGCTACCAAAAGAGTCTCATAATCTGGGGAGACCAAACCATCGAGGGCATCGGCGGCGGTGTCTGCCAGGTGTCGACGACGCTCTTCCGCGCCGCGTTCTGGGCGGGACTGCCAATCACGGAGCGCAATCAGCATACGTACCGCCTCCAATACTATGAGATGGACGGCAGCCCGCCGGGATTCGATGCCGCCGTCTTCAACCCGGGCCTCGACCTCAAGTTCGTCAATGACTCCGAGCATTCGATTTTGATCCAGGCGCGTTTCAACGAGCGAAACGCGACGCTCGCGTTCATTCTGCGCGGCGCGGACTTGAACCGCGCGGTGGAGATGCTGCCCGTTGTCGAGAAGAATGAGACCGCGCCGGGACCGCCCCTGCCGGACAGACCGGACCCAAACCTGCCTCTCGGGGTGCGTAAACAGGTGGAATGGGCGGCGGTCGGCCTCGTAACCGGCATCAAGCGGAAAGTAGTGGCGGACGGCGCTACCCGCATCGACGAATTCTGGAGTGACTTCGCTCCCTGGCGCGAGCAATGGGCGGTGGGGACGGGCGCGGCGGAATAGCGGTCTTGCCTTTGACGGCGTAGGGGGCACGACGTGTCGTGCCCCTACGCCTGTTGCGGCCCATCGCGGGCGCCCGTGTATAGCGTCCTTCATTTCTAATTCGACAGGATTGCGCTCTAGCCCCCGCGCTACGTTGATACCACGTATGGGGGCTTTACTCGTGCAGCGGCGCTCAACGGTTGATGAATTGCCGCTCGAACGCGGTGACAACGCCCAGCAATTCTTCGTCGAGGCGCGAGAGGCTGAATTCCCGAATTTCCGATGGCACGCCGCCGAAGTAGGGTTCCGCGATCGAACCGGTGATGCACGCCAGCGTGTCGGCGTCCCCGCCCAGCGAGATCGCGTTGCGAATCGCGTCCTCGAAGTCATCCGCCTCCAGGAAGGCCGTCAGCGCTTCCGGCACCGTCTCCTGGCAGGTCTCGTTGAAAGAATACCCCGGTCGAATCTCGTCCAGCGAGCGCCGCAAGTCATACCCGCACACCGTTTCCGCAAACTGCCTGATGTCATCTTTCCCGCCGCCCGTGCGCGCCAGGAAGATCGCGCCGGCCGTGGCCTGCGCTCCCCGGATGCCCTCCGGGTGGTTGTGCGTCACCGCCGCGCTCTGTTCCGCGAGCGCCAGCGCGTCATCCAGGCTCTCCGCGACGTAGGCCGCCGGACTCACCCGCATCGCCGACCCGTTGCCAAAACTGCAGTACGGCTCCCAGGAGTCCGATGAGGCCCACTCATGAAATGAAAGGCCGTAGCCGGCGCCGGGATACCGCTGGTAGTAGAGTTTCAGCGTAACGGCGTAGTCGAGTTCCTGTAGATACGCCTCACCAAGCGCGACCGTCAACACGGTGTCGTCCGTAAAGAAACAGCCGGTATCCAGAAGAGTGAAATCCTTCGTCTTAATGGCGTTGTACTCGTGCACCGAGCCGATGACGTCGCCGGCAATCGCGCCAATCATGGCAGACCCCCACAGTCTACTGTGCGTTGATGAAGAAGATAGCAAAGAGCGTGAGCACGACACCCACCGCGGTCAGGCGTCCGAACCGCTCGCCAAAGAGCACCATGCCGCCGACCAGCGTCGTGACCAGCCCAACGGTAGCCGTGAGCGGGAAGACGACGGTGCCCGGCAGGACTTCCAGCGCGCCGAGCAGCATGACGATCTGGAAGAGGTTGGCCGCTCCCATGAAAACGCCCAGGCCGACGTTGTGCTTCACAGACGTCCGGCGCCCGTCGGTCAGCCGGAAGCGCTTGCGCAGCGGCCAGACGAACCCGACGCCCAGGGTGGCCGCAACGAAGAGCGAGGCGGTGTAGAGCGGTTGGTACTCCGGCGTGCTCCACACGGCAAAGGCCTTCGCCGCCGTGAATCCCGCTCCCGAGAGCAGCAGCACCACGAGCAGCACACCCCAGGTCCACAACGAGCGCCCGCGCTCGCCCCGCGCCGCCTGGTGCGCGTCCGCGCCCAGCAACGGCAGCGCCACGAACGCTATCGCGAGACCGACAACTTGCAGCGCGGTCGGCTGCTCGCCCCACAGGAAGATGGAAGCCAGCGTTGGCACGGCGATTGACAGGCGCACGATGCCGAACGTGATGCCGATCCCAACCAGTTCCACCACCGTGAAGAGCACGGCCAGGCTAATCTGGTACTGCAGGCCGTTGATCACGCCCAGTGCAATTACCAGCAGGTCCAGATTGGGTACGTCGTTCAGCGCCGCCCATGCGAGCGCCAACACCGCCGCCACCGCGTAGTTGATCGTGCCGACGGTCAGGTAGTTGAACTTCCCGCTCCGCGCCCAGCGCAGGGACATGGCAAACACGAAGTTGCCGAAGATCTGGCCGGCGACGTAGATCATGCCGCGGTGAAGCGCGCCGGGGTGACCGGCTTGCCGGTCTGCCAGGACTCGATTGCCGCCAACGCCACGGCCACCGTGTTCGCGCCTTCCCACACGTTGGTCAGCGGCGTCTCATGGTTGATTACGCATTGGTACACGTGGTCCGCCACGGCCGCGATCGGCTTGCCGCCCGGCGGTCGAAATGGCACCGGCCACGCTTCTTCCGCAAAGTCGTGCTCTCCAGCGGCAGACCGGAACTGCTTCTCTTGGTCGTGCCGGCCGCGCGCCCGCTCAACCGTGCCGCGCGTGCCGAAGAGCACCAGGTTGTGCATCGTTTCCCGCACCAGGCCGTACGAAGTCGTGCACTTGCCCACCGCGCCGTTGGCGAAACGCAGCGTGGCCACCATGCAATCGGGAAACGGAAAGTCCGGCAGCGCCCGCCCCGCCGCCTCGCAGTGCACCCGCTCGACCTCGCCCACCAGCCAGCGCAGCATGTCCAACGAATGCGAGCCGCCGCCGAGGATGGGGTAGTGCGAATGCTCGGTCTCGCCGCGCCAGACCGTGCGCTCGCGAATGAGGCGGGCCGTGTTGTGGAGATAGTCGGCCTCGGCGTAGTAGATCTCGCCCAGGCCGCCGTCCGCCAGATGTTGCTTAAGCGATTGATAGTAGGGATAGAACCGCAGCACCTGGTCCACCGCCAGCAACTTCCCGGTCTCCTCAACCGCCTGAATCATGGCCTCACACTCTTGCAGCGAAATGCACATTGGCTTCTCGACTATGACGTGCTTGCCCGCGCGCAGGGCGGCCACCGCCATGGGCGCGTGCAGCGCGTGGGGCGTCGCGATTACCAAGAGGTCGAGTTCCGGGTCGGCCGCAATGTCGTCAAAATCCAGATAGCGGCGGGGTACCGCGTGTTCGCGACAGGCGGCCGTAAGCGCGTCCGGCTCTTTGGCGCAGACGGCGGCAACGTTGGTATGGGGGTGAGCGGCAAATGCCTCTACAAATCTCCGGCCAACACCGAGACCCACAACCCCCACTTGCAACTCCGGGAGACGAGTGCCCATGGCAGCAAACCTTTCGTGCACGGCCGTGTTGCTATTGCGCGCGTTTGCATTGCGCGGCGCTTCTCATTCTAGCGCATCCGGCCCAATGTCACGCACTGCCTGCAACCCCGTGTATTCAAGTGGGCGGACAGCGCCGGCACATCCAGGCCCTCCTCTCCCGTGAGAAATTTGCAACTGTGCTATATTGTGGTCAGCACAGGCCGGTCAGCCGTAGCCAGAAACAGCTATGTTCCACGAAGCGCTGCTTTCCATCGGGTTGCTTATCATCGTTGCCAAGCTCTCCGAAGGTGTCTTCCGACGCTTTCGGCTGAGTTCCATCGTAGCCTTTACCCTTACCGGCATACTGTTGGGGCCCGCAACCGGCATCGTCGAGCCCACCAGCGAACTGGCAGTGCTCTTGGGAGTCGGCGTCTTCCTCTTCTTCTTCCTCATCGGCCTGGACGAGATCGACATTTCCGGCTTCATCGCCACGCTCCGCGGCCGCTTCTTCATTGCGGCCATTGTATCGGTTGTTACGTCCTTGCTCTTCTCCCTCGCGGTCACTTCCACGCTCTTCTTCGATCTTGGCCTGGGATTCACCTTCACCGAGGCGCTGACCCTCTCCGGGATTCTGGCGCTGTCCAGCCTCGGCCTCGTCGGCAAGGTACTGTCCGATGAAGACCATCTTCGCAAGCCGATCGGCATGCAAATCTTCATCACCGTGCTCATCGCCGAGTTGTTGGCCCTCTTGCTGGTGGGATTCACCATCGGCGAGCACGTGTCGGACTTCAGTCTTTTGGATGGGCTTATCTTGCTGGCCAAGATCATCGGCTTCGTCACGGTAACGTGGATCCTCTCCCGCCGGGTGGTTCCCCCGTTGCTCTTGCTGCTGCAGCGTTCGCTGCGGGTGTCCCAACTTTCCTTTGGATTGCTCATTGGCGGGGTGTTTCTCATGGTAGAGGCCGCTGAGTTGATGGGGCTGCACGGTACGTTGGGCGCGTTGCTCTTTGGCGCTGCCCTGTCCGGATTGCCGTATCAACTACGCCGGGACATCCTGCCCGGCGTGCGCAGCACTGCCGAGGGGTTGTTCGTGCCCCTCTTCTTCGCCTCTGCCGGGTTGCACCTGAGCCTCTCCTTCCTCGAATTGCCGCTCTTGACCGTCGCGGCGCTGATAGTTGTGCCGGTCTTTGGCAAGTTCGCCGGCGCATTCCTCGGCGCCTTTGCCGCCAGGTTGGAAACGCCGTTTGCGTTCGCCACCGGTCTGATGGCCAAGGGCGTGGCCGAAATCGCCCTCCTCTTGGTGCTGTACGAGACCGGCATGCTCGGCGAAGACATCTTCTCGTTGTTCGTGTTTCTCATGATCATTTCCATTGTGATAACGCCGCCGGCGATCAACTTCGCCATCAACCGATCCAAGCCGTCGGAAGGGGTGTCGTTGCCCGAACCGTTGCCAGCTTCCCTGGCTCGTTTCGTGCTCGATGACATAACCGTCGGTGACATCCTCGACCGCGCGCGCACCTATCCCGATCCTGGGCTCTCGGTGCGGAGTTTCGTCGATCAGTGGATTCTCCCCCACCAGCACGACTACGTGATCGTGGACAAGGGAGACCTTGCGGGCATTGTGTCCTTGAGCATGCTGCGCTACCTCCCCAAGGAGTCATGGTCGGATACGCCCTTGGCGAACGTGGTGCGCCGCAAAACTCCGCAGGCCTGGCCCGACGAGCCGGTGGAAGACGTGCTCCAACGCATGTTGGAGAACTCGCTGACCATACTGCCGGTCCTGGATCGGGAGTCCGATGAGTTCCTGGGAGCGTTAACCAGCCAGGATGTGCTGGAACTCATCACCCTGGAGGCCCGGGGCGAGCACTGACGGCCCGGAGTGTAACGTTAGCGAATCCGGCGGAAGGATCTCACCCGCGTGGAATCTGCTACCATGGGGCGAGACGTGAAAGCAAATCTAGCGTAAACCGATAGGAAACAGGTAGTCCATGAGCGTCGCCGCTGAATCCCAAGTCCAAGAAGCCGCGGAGTTGCTGTCCGCGCTCGTCCGCATTCCCAGCATGAATCCGGCTTTCATGGCCGACGGCTCCGGCGGTGAGCGCGGAGTTGCCGACTTCGTGGAGTCCCAGTTGCGGGAACTCGGCTTGGAGACGGCGCAACATGAGGTGCTGCCCGGCCGGCCGAATGTCTTTGGCCGCCTGCGCGTGCCCAATTCACGGGGCCTCCTGCTCTTCGAGTGCCACATGGATACGGTGGGCATCGACACCTGGGGGCCGGAGGCCCTCGAACCTCGTTTGGAGGGAACCACGCTCCACGGGCGCGGCTCCTGCGACGCCAAGGGCTGCCTGGCGGGTATGCTCTTGGCGGTGCGCGAACTGGCGCAAGAGCGCGAGCAACTTGCCGTAGACATCGGCGTGCTGGGCGTGGTGGATGAGGAGTACCGCTTCCGGGGCATCCAGGGCTTCATCGAACAGGGAATCGACGTTACGGCCGCCGTGATCGGCGAGCCGACCGAACTGGGCCTGGTCACCGCCACCAAGGGCGCGGTGCGCTTTACCCTGCAAACCAAGGGCCGCCCGGCCCACAGCAGCCAGCCCCACAAGGGCAACAACGCCATCTACCAGATGGTCGAGGTCATTCAACACCTGCGGGAGACGCTGGACCCGCGCTTTGCGGTGCGCTTGCACTCGCTGGTGGGCTATCCCACGTGGGCGATCGGCATCATCCACGGCGGCCACGCCGCCAACGTCATCCCTGAGACCTGCCAGATTGTGGTGGATCGACGCATCATCCCGGGCGAGACCTCAGAGGGAGCAATCGAGGAGTTTGAGGAAGCCATCCGGGAACTGGCCGCGGACAAGCCCGATCTGCATCCCAGCGTTGCGTCACGAGACCTGGCCGACTGGCCGCTGGACACGGCGGCGGATGAGGAAGTCGTGCAGGCCGCCATGCGCGCGCTCCAGGCCCACGACCGCCCGCCGGAACCCCAGGGCGTTACCTACGGCACCGACGCCAGCAAACTGCAAGTGAAGGCCGGCGTGCCCTGCATCGTCTTCGGCCCCGGCGACATCGGCTACGCCCACACCGACCACGAACGCATCGAACTCAGCGAGGTAGCCGAAAGCGCCGCAATCTACGCCCAAATCGCCCGCGAGTTCAGGCCCTAAGCCTGGTGGGCCACGCCTACGTTTCAAGTTGCGGCGGCGGCAGAAGCTGCTCGACGTGCGTCATGGCGGCGTCCACGTGGCGCTTGCCGTCGTGCAGGCTGAAGCTCACGTGGCCGGGGAAGAATTGCGTGAACTCAAGCGCCGCGAACCGCCGCACGGTGGCGATGGATTCTTCCAGGGAGCAATCCCAGATGTTCTGCAGCAGGATGCGGCCGCCAAAGAAGAGCGCGTCACCGCTGAAGAGGGCGCGGGTTGCGCTGCCTTCGCGATGAGCGCCGCCTTCGCCTCCCGCACAGCCGTCAACCAGATACGCCAGGTGGCCCCGGCTATGCCCGTCGGCCTTTACCGCGGTCACCGTGAGCGCGCCCACGCGCATGACGGCGCCGTCCGCCGCTCCGGTTGCGGACGCCACCGGCCGCAAGCGGTTTTCCAGCGGATACATGCCGGTCTGCCGCGCGGCCACCAGGCTCGCGGCCTCTTCATCGCCGCTTTCCAGCCAGCCGGCCACGTCATGCGAAGCGATGATCTCAGCGCCACAAAGCTGTTGTAACTCCGCCGCGCCGCCGGCGTGGTCCAGGTGCAGATGGGTAATGAAGATATTCGCGATGTTGCCTGGCGAGAAACCGGCCTTCTCGATCTCCGCCACGATTGCCGGCACATCCCGGCCCACGCCGGTATCGATCAGGGCCAGTTCCGTACCGCCGTCCAGCAGGTAGACGTGGCAATCCAGCGGGTGCGTGAGGCTAAAGCCGTTCTGCCCGCTGCCAACCAGATGCACGGTATCCGTGAGTTGCATGAGGTCACTCCTCGCGGCAGCGGCTAGCGGCGGATGAGGCGGAAGAGCACGTAGCAGAGGCCGATCACTAGGCCGCAAATGGCCGCGCCGCGCGTGTCGAGCAGGGTATTGACGTTGCCGTTCACCCGGCCGCCGACCACCACCACGCTCGCCACCTGCTCGGCCTCGATCTGGCCGCCGACGATCCACTGCGAGACCGAGTAGTTGGTGTCCACGCTGCCGCCGAGCACCAACCACGTGGCGCCTTCGGTCACGCTGACTTCATGGCCGGCGGCGACACCCGTCAACCCCTGTTGCAGCGAGGCGGCCTCGGCCTGCACGACCCCGGTGGCCGTGTTCTGCATGTCGATGTCATCCGCCACCACGTGCCGCACGAGGCTGTTGGTGATCTGGAAGCGCTCATCCACGCCCGGCGCGCCGCCGGCCGCTTCCCGCGCGCCGTCTTCAAGCGCTTCCCGCACGTCGTCGTCCGCAACGTCATTGCCTGCCGCCGTCCGCTCCGGTTGCACCTCTGAAGACCCCATCATCGGCACCTCTTCTTCTCGGTAGTTGCACTTGCCGCCGCGCTCGCCCTATCCTTGCGCCCGCCGCGTACACTCTATGATAGCAGCCCGCACAAGGCAGTGGCAGCCCGCTATTCGGCGGCGCGGGCGCAGTCCATCACCCGCTTCACCGGCACGCCGGCCGCTTGCGCTACCCGCAGGCAGTCCTCGTACTCCGGGCTGCGGTTCACCACCGCGCCGCGCCAGAGCGCCGCCTTGCGCCGCACCGTTCCCCAGGGCGTCTCCACGCGCTCCGTGCGCCGCTCCAGCTTGACGCGCTCCACGCGGTGAAGCCGCACGCCAATGGTCGTGGTCTCGCGAAAGATCACGTCCAGCAGCGGCGTGTGGTCCGCGGCTTCGGTCAACACGCTAAGCACGTGCCCCGGCCGGCCCTTCTTCATTTGCACCGGGGTCACGGTCACGTCCAGCGCGCCGGCCGCGAAGAGTTGCGCGGACACGTGGCCGTACATCTGCGGGTTCATATCGTCGATGGTCGTTTCGATCACCGTTGCCATACCCGGCGCGCCCGCGTCGGAATCCTCGCCAATGATGAGGCGCAGGACGTTCGGAATGGCGGTGTCGCGCGCGCCCGCGCCGTAGCCGATGCGTTCCACGCGCATGGGCGGGATCGGACCGAATGCCGCCGCCAGTTCGCTCAGCAAGAGCGCGCCGGTCGGCGTGAGCGTCTCCCCCATGTCCGCCGTGGCGTAGACCGGCTTGTCCCGCATCAAGTCCAGCGTCGCCGGACCCGGAATCGGCCACCAGCCGTGGCGCGTCTGGATGGGTGAACCACCGCCGACGTTTACGGGCGAGCAGACGACGCGCTGGATGCCGAGCGCCTTGAGGCCCGCGACCGCGCCGACCACGTCCAAGATAGAATCGACCGCTCCGACTTCATGGAAGTGCACCGCTTCCGGCGCGACGCCGTGCATGCGCCCCTCCACTTCCGCCAAGCGCGTGAAGAGCCGGGCGCTCGTTGCCGCCACGTCCGCGTCCAGGCTGCTTGCCTCCAGCAGGCGCAGGATGTCGTGGAGATTTCTTTCAACGGTGTGTTCGTCCGCGTCGATCTCGATATGCACCTGGCGGGCGCGGAGCAGACCCTTCCGCACCTCTTCCTGCCGCACGGCATAGCCGCCGAGCGGTAGCTTGGCAAAGATGGCCTGGAGCGCCTCGAACGGCCAGCCCCCGTCCACCAGCGCGCCCAGCAGCATGTCGCCGGCAGCGCCGGCGAAGCAGTCGAAGTAGGCGATTTTCATTGCCGCTCCTACGCGCCGCCGTTTGCGGCCTGGCGGCAGATCAAGCCGGCCATGTAGCCGGCGCCAAAGCCATTGTCGATGTTCACCACGGCCAAGCCGGGCGCGCAGCTATTCAGCATGGTGAGGAGCGGCGCCACGCCGCCGAGCGACGCGCCGTAACCGACGCTGGTGGGTACGGCGATCACCGGACACTCGACGAGACCGGCCAGCACGCTCGGCAAGGCGCCCTCCATGCCGGCCACAGCCACCACGGCGCGCGCCTGCTGCACCGTTTCGAGATTCAGCAGGAGCCGGTGCAGGCCCGCCACGCCCACGTCCGTAAGGCGGTCCACGCGGCACCCCATGAGTTCCGCCGTTAGGCTGGCCTCGGCGGCCACCGGCAGGTCGGCGGTGCCCGCCGCAACGACGGCGACCCGACTCTGGGCAGGGGATTCCGCGACGCGGCGCTCTTCGCCTTTGACGCGCACCACGATGGCGCGCGCGTCTTCATGGTACGCCGCCGCCGGAATTCGTGCCCGCACCGCCGCGTAGAGTTCCGGTGTGGCGCGGGTGGCGAGGACGGTCTGCTCCTGCGCCAACAACTCCTCGGCAATGCGCACCACGTGCGCCGGCTCCTTGCCGGGACAGTAGATGACCTCCGGAAAGCCGACGCGCAATTGGCGTTGGGCGTCGACCTTGGCGAAGCCCAGGTCCTCGTACGGCGCGAGCCGGATGCGGCGCACGACGTGCTCTACGTCTACGGCGCCGCGTTGCAGGTCATCCAGCAGCGTGCGCAATGTGTTCGTATCCATAGGCGAAGGCCAAGAACTCCGATAGCGGCAGAAGGCTATTTCACGGCAGTGAGCGGCAGCGCGCGCGCTTCTCAGAGGAAGGGGTACGGCGAGGAGCCGGCATAGACCGCGGCCGCGCCAAGTTCATCCTCGATGCGCAGCAGCCGGTTGTACTTTGCCACCCGGTCGCTGCGGCACGGCGCGCCGGTCTTGATCTGGCCCACGCCGGTTGCTACGGCAATGTCGGCGATCGTCGTATCCTCGGTTTCGCCGGAGCGATGCGAAATCACGGCTCCCCAGCCGGCGTGCCGCGCCATCGCCACGGCGTCGAGCGTCTCCGTGAGCGTGCCGATCTGGTTCGGTTTGATCAGAATCGCGTTCGCGGCCTGCCGCTCGATCGCCTCGCCCAGACGCTGGGTATTGGTCACCAGCAAGTCATCGCCCACAAGCTGAACCTGGCTGCCCACGCGCGCCTGCAAGCCAATCCAGCCGTCCCAGTCGTCCTCCGCCAGGCCGTCTTCCAAACTGATAATCGGGTATTTCGCGGCCCAATCCGCCCAGAACGCGACCATCTCCTCACTGGAAAGCGTCCTCTCTTCGCGCTCCAAGACGTAGGCCTCGTCGTGGTAGAGTTCCGTCGTGGCGGGATCGAGACCGATGAAGACATCCGCGCCGGGACGGAAGCCCGCCCGCTCGATGGCGGCGAGAATCGTCTCGATCGCGGCCACGTTCGTAGGCAGCGACGGCGCAAAGCCGCCTTCGTCCCCTACGGTGGTGCTGAGTGACTTTTCCTCGAGGATGGCGTGCAGCGCGTGGTAGGTCTCCGTTCCCCAGCGCAACGCCTCGCGGAAGGTCGGCGCGGCTACGGGCAGGATCATGAACTCCTGAAAGTCCGTCGAATTGGCGGCGTGCTTGCCGCCATTGAGGATATTCATCATGGGCACGGGCAGGGTATCGGCAAACGCGCCGCCCAGATAGCGGTAGAGCGGCAGTCCCACGCAAGCCGCCGCGGCCTTGGCTACCGCCAGAGAAACCGCGAGCAGCGCGTTCGCGCCAAGATTGCCTTTGGCCGGTGAACCGTCCAGGTCGAGCAACGCCCGGTCGAGCGCCGCCTGTTCCAGCGCGTCCCGCCCGGCCACCGCCGCGGCAATCGCGCCGTTGACGTTGTCTACCGCCCGTTGCACGCCCTTGCCGCCGTAGCGCGCCGTATCGCCGTCCCGCAGTTCCACCGCCTCGTGCACGCCGGTTGACGCGCCGGAGGGCACACCGGCCCAGCCGACCGCGCCGCATTCCAGCCGCACTTCGGCTTCCACCGTCGGGTTGCCGCGGGAATCGAGTATCTCGCGCCCGTGTATCTCGCTAATCGCGCTTGCGCTCACTATCTGGTTCCTCCATGAGAATCCTACGCCAAACCGGACTGGTGGCGGGCCGCCGTAATCGTATTGGCAATGAGCATGGCATTCGTCACCGGGCCCACGCCGCCCGGCACCGGCGTAATCGCGCTCGCCACCGCGCTCACCGGGTCGTACTGCACGTCGCCTACGAGCCCGTCGGACGTGAAGTTGATGCCAACGTCAACCACCACCGCGCCCGGTTTCACCATGTCCGCCGTGACGAAATTGGGTCTGCCCATCGCCACCAGGAGAATGTCGGCCTGCCGCGTGAGGGACGGCAAATCCACCGTGCGGCTGTGAGTCACGGTCACGGTGGCGTCGTGGGCGATGAGCAGCGCGGCCAAGGGCCGGCCCGCCACGTTGCTGCGGCCAATCAAGACGGCGTGCTGCCCGCGCAAGGGTATCTCGTAGTGCCGCAGCAGATAGATGACGCCGGCGGGCGTATTCGGCACGAACGCCTCCATGCCGAGAAACGGGCCGCCCAGAAAGAGCCGTCCGGCGTTCAAGGGGTGCAACCCGTCAATGTCCTTGCGCGGGTCCAGCGTCATGGCAACCAATTCCGGGTCCCAGTCCGCCGGCAGCGGCCAGCTAAGCATGATGCCGGTGACGCGCGAATCCGCGTTGAGACGGCAGACGCGACCGATGAACGCCTCCCGGTCCGTCGCCGCCAGCGCGTGTTCCTGAAACTCCATGCCGACGCGCTTGCAGAGACGCCGGATCTGGCGAATGTAGCTAGCGGAGGCCTTGTCGTCCCCGGCGCGCACCACCGCCAACGTCAGGGGACGCCCCAGGCGACCCTGGATGTCGGCAAGTTCCTGCCGGTGTCTCTCGCCTAACGTCCGCGCAATACCGCGACCGTCGAGCACCAGTGCCATTCGGCTCGTTCCTCTTTGTCGCGTTCTCTACTCAAGTCTATTTGGGTCCCGCCAACCGGCAAAACCATGCAGGTTGCAAACCCGCGCTACCGGATTAGCGCCAGCGCCTCGTTACGCGCCTCGATGATCTGCTCATAGGCGGGGAGCCGGGCGCGCATTGCACTCACAACCTCTGGGTCCTTGATGAAGTTCAGACTCGAGCGAATGGTAGCCGCGCTCCCTTGCAGCGCCGCTTCCGCCAGGAGCACCGCCATGATAGCATCCGCCACGAGATTGGCGTTGCCGTGCCGGGCGAGCCACACGGCGTGGCCGCATATGTCAGCGCACTGGTCGCAAATCTCGAATAGCACCTCGGTAGCGTCCACCGAGGCCGTCTGAATCTGCGCCGAGCGCGCGACGCGCTCCGCCGCCGTGGCACGGGGCATAGCGAATCCCGCGCCCACCGCGCCATAGGCGTCGATGTCGCGTTGCACCAGCGCCTCCAGGGCCTTGCGGGACTCGTCGAGTTGCCCCAGGCGCTCCTCAACTTCCGCGGCGACGGCCGCGTACTTCTTGCTGCCGCGCGTGAAGTTGGCGACCATCGCTCCCAAGGCGGCGGCCAGCGCGCCCACCAGCGCCGCCGCGCTGCCGCCGCCGGGCGTCGGCTCGCCAGCGGCCAGGGCTCCCACGTACGCCTGGATGCTTTGCTCCGTGATCAACGCGCCCTTACCCATTCCGGCTGTCTCCGCCTATGCCTCGCTCCACCACAACGAGGGTATCACACCCGCGACGTGCACCCGGTTCCGCTCCACGCGCACCCGCTCCTCGGCAAACCACTGCACGACCCGGGGCAAGAGGCGGTGCTCCTGCGCCAAGATGCGCCCGGCCAGTGATGCCACGGTGTCGTCCGCGAGCACCGGCACGGCGGCCTGCGCGATGATCGGGCCGGCGTCCACCTCGTCCGTCGCCAGGTGCACCGTGCACCCGGCAATCTTCACCCCGGCTGCCAGGGCGTCCTGCTGCGGCTTGGGGTTGATCCCGCCGGCAAATGCCGGCAGCAGGGAGGGATGAATGTTGATGATGCGCTGCGGATAGGCACGCACCCAGTCCGCGGAAAGAATGCGGTCGAAGCCGGCCAGCACGATCAGTTCCGCGCCGTGCTGCTGGACGATGGCCAACATCGCCTGCTGCTGGGCCTGGCGCGATGCAAAGTCCCGCCTGACCGCTATATGCGTCGCAACGCGGGCCGCGCGCGCCCTTTCAATGCCCGGCGCGTCCGCGTGGTTGCTAATGACGGCGACGATTTCCGCATCCAGGCGATCCGCCCGAATCGCGTCGATGAGCGCCTGCAAGTTGCTGCCGCGTCCGGAAATCAGCACGGCCACGCGCAAGGCGTTTTCTCTGGCCACGTCGGTGAATTGCCTTCCTATAGACGCGCACGTCACCGCTCTATGACGACGCGCGGCTCGCCGTCGCACTCCTCAATCACCCCGATGCGGCAAAGCGCCGGTTCCAGATTCAGGGCGCGTGCCGCATCTTCTTCACCGCAGATTATCACGAAGCCGACGCCCATGTTGAAGACGCGGCACATCTCAGTGAACTCCACGCGCCCGCGCTCCTGAATGAGGTGGAAGAGCGGCGGCACAGGCCACGCCCCCCATTTTAGGCGCGCTTGCGTTCCCGGCGGCAGGACCCGGGGGATGTTGTCCACCAGGCCGCCGCCCGTAATATGCGCCATGCCCTTTACGTCAATTCGCGCCAGCAGGCGTTGCACCGGCTGCAAGTAACTGGGATGCACGGCCAGCAGGGCGTCGGCGAGGGTTGTACCCAGGGACGGCGCTGCGGTTTCAAGCGAATCCTCCGCAAAGACGCGGCGCGCCAGCGAATAACCGTTCGTCTGCAAGCCGTTGCTGGGCAGGGCCAACACCGCGTCTCCCGGCGCGATACGTTCTCCGCTCACGATCCGCGCCCGCTCCACCACGCCCACGATCGTGCCGGCAAGGTCGAAGTCAGCGCCCGCGTAGAGGTCGGGCATCTCCGCCAGTTCACCGCCCAGCAGCGCGCAGCCGGCCGCCGTGCATGCCGCCGCCGCGCCCGCGACGACGTCCCGCATCGCTTCCGGCTCAAGCCGGCCCACACCGACGTAATCCAGGAAGAAGAGCGGCCGCGCGCCCAGGGTGAGAATGTCGTTGACGCAGTGGTTGACGAGGTCTTGGCCGATCGTATCGAAACGCCGCAACTGCGTCGCGAGCTTTACTTTAGTTCCCACGCCGTCGGCGCTGGCCACCAGCACCGGCTCCTTATAGTGCGCGGGAAAGCGAAAGAGACCGCCAAAGCTGCCGATTCCGGTGAGCACCTCGGGCCCGTGGGTTGCCTCCACGTGCGGGGTGAAGAGGCGCACCGCCTCGGCGCCGGCGTCGATGTCTACACCGGCTTGGCGATACGTCGCGGGCGGGGACTGTGCTCTAGCCATAGGCCTGATACCGCCGCTCACCGCACGCCGCGCCCGCGCGCCGCGCCAGGTCCACGGCCGCGCCTGGCTTATCTCCCACGCCGTTCGCAGCCGCGGTCACGAGACCGGCGCTCGCAGTTGCTCCAGCGACAGCTTGTCGAACTCCATCTGCACCGGCACCGGGTAGTCGCCGTTGAAACACGCCAGGCAGAACCGCTCGTAGGGGAGGCCGGCCGCCTCGACGATGCCCTCGATGCTCAAGTACCCCAGGCTGTCCGCCTGAATGGCGGCCCCGACGGCCGTTTCGGCTTCCTCCCGCGACTTGAACGCGGACGCGATGATTTCGCCGCGCGTCGGCATGTCAACACCCAAGAAGCACGGGTGGCGAATCGGCGGCGCGGCAATGCGCACGTGCACCTCCGCCGCGCCCGCCTGGCGCAGCATCTTGACGATTGGCAGCGTATTCGTGCCGCGCACGATCGAATCGTCCACCACCACCACGCGCTGACCCTCCAGCACCTCCGGCATCGGGTTGTACTTCAACAACACGCCCTGGCGCCGCTGCCGGTCGCTCGGCTGGATGAACGTGCGGTGGATGTAACGATTGCGCACCAGGCCGTCGCGGAGCGGTAGCTCGCTCTGTTCGGCATACCCCTGCGCCGCGGCAATCGCGCACTCAGGCACGCCCATCACCAGATCGGCGCCCGGGGTTGGCCGCTCGCGCGCAAGTTGGCGTCCCATCGCGCGCCGCGCGTGGTAGATTAGCGTATCTTCGATGTACGAGTCCGGCCGCGCCAGGTACATGAACTCGAACATGCACACGGCGCGCTTCTTAACCGGTTGTATGCGATACGAGCACAGACCCTCCGCGTTAATGGCAACCAGTTCGCCCGGCTCTACCTCGCGCACGAACTCCGCGCCCACGGTGTTCAAAGCGCAACTCTCGGAAGCCACCGCCCACGTCCCATTGAGCGAACCCAGGCAGAGCGGCCGGTTTCCCAGCGGGTCGCGCGCCGCGAGCAACTGGTCCGCCGTCGCCATCACAAGCGTGTACGAACCCACCAGCCGCGGGAGCGTATGCTGTAGCTTCTCAGGCCACGTGCCGCCCGGCGCAAGCGCGATGAGCCACGCGGCAATCTCGCTGTCGGTTGAGGACTTGGGGCGCACCCCTAACTCTTCCAGGTCGTCCAACAACTGATCGGCGTTGACGAGATTGCCATTGTGCGCCAGGGCCAGGGGGCCGAGCGGGCCTTCGACGAATATGGGCTGGGAATTGTCCTCTCTACTCGACCCTTTCGTGGAGTAGCGCGTATGCCCAACCGCCAGAATGCCCTGAAGGTCTTCCAGGATCTCTTCGGAAAAGACGTGGGAGACCAGGCCCATCTTGCGGTAGACGTGCAGGTTGCGGCCATCGGCGCTGGCAATGCCGGCGCTCTCTTGCCCGCGGTGTTGGAGCGCGTGCAGGCCGAAGTAGGTGAGTTTCGCTACGTCCAAATCGCGGCCGTAGATGCCAAAGACGCCGCACGCCTCACGCGGAGAATCTGAATCGGCTAGAGCCGGTGTGGGATCCATTTCTTGCGCCGCCGCCCCTCTCTGCCGTCTTTACCTCATTGCCCTTCCGCCGCCAGTGCGTCCGCCACTCCATTTTGCCACGCCAAACGCGCACGCGCCAGTGGCACGGGCGCCGCGTCGCCCAGCAGCACGTCGGCGCCGCCGACGCGCCCGATGACCGTGCAGGGCACACCGCCTTCGCCGGCCGCCGCGGTCACCTCCGCCAGGTTTTCTTCAGGCAGGCTGACGACAATGCGCGATTGACTCTCGCCAAAGAGCAGTCCGTCCAAGCGCCCGCGGCCCGGCACGTCCGCCTGAAAGCCCAGGCCGCCCGCGATGGCGCTCTCGGCCAACGTGACGGCGAGGCCGCCTTGGGAGCAATCGTGGGCGCTGCTGAGCAGACCGGCGCGGATGAGCCGGCGGCAGACGGCCTGCACCCGCGCTTCCACGTCCAGATCCAGTGGCGGCGCGCGGCCCGTCACCGTGCCGTGGATGACGGCCAGATACTCGCTGCCGCCGCAATCATCGCTCTGCGGACCCAATAGCGCGATGAGGTCGCCTTCCTGCGTGAAGGCGAGCGTAGCGCTCCGCCGCACGTCGTCCAGCTTGCCCACCATGCCGACCATGGGCGTCGGATAGATGGCCTGGCCGCGCGTTTCGTTATAGAGGCTGACGTTGCCGCTCACGACCGGCACGTCCAGCGCCTCGCAGGCGGCGGCCATGCCGCGTATCACGCCTTCCAACTGGTAGTAGACGTCGCTCTTTTCCGGATTGCCGAAGTTGAGGCAGTTGGTAAGCGCCAGCGGCTCGGCGCCCACGCACGCCAGGTTGCGCGCCGCTTCCGCGACGGCAATCGCGCCGCCGGCAAACGGCTCGAGATAGCAGTACCGTCCGTTGCCGTCAATGGTGACGGCCAGGCCCAGCGGCGTCCCTTTCACGCGCAAGACCGCCGCGTCTCCACCCGGCCCCTGCACAGTATTGACTTGGACGCTGTAGTCGTACTGCTGATAGACGCTCTCTTTGCTCGCAATGTTGGGACTGGCGAGCAGCGTCAGCAAGACTTCACCGTAATCCTGGGGCTTCGGCAGCGACTCCGGCTTGAAGGCGCGCGCCTGCCGCACATAGTCCGGTTCCGTGCCCTCGCGCACGTAGGTCGGCGCGTCGGCGAGCAGATGCGCGGGAATCTCCGCCGCCACCTCCGCGCCGTCGCGCACGCGCACCACGCCGTCGTCGGTGACGTGGCCGATCACGGTAGAGTGCAATCCCCAGCGCGTGAAGATGGCCTCCACCTGCGCCTCCGCGCCCCGCCGCACGATCGCCAACATGCGCTCCTGGCTCTCGCTCAACATGATTTCGTAGGGGGTCATGCCCTCTTCGCGGCAGGGCACGCGGCTCACGTCGATATCCACGCCGCTCTCGCCCTTGTGCGCCGCTTCCACGGCGGAACTGGTCAGGCCGGCCGCGCCGAGGTCTTGCAACCCCACCAGGTGCTCGGTCTCGCCCAACTCCAGGCAAGCCTCGATGAGCAGTTTCTCCATGAAGGGATCGCCCACCTGCACCACACCACGGTGCGATAGCTCCGGATCGTCCAGCGAGGCAAACGACGCGCCGTGAATGCCGTCGCGGCCCGTTGCCGCGCCTACCAGCAGCAACGTATTGCCCGCGCCGCGCGCCCGGGCGCGAATGAGCTTCTCGTGGGGAATGAGGCCGACGCACATGGCGTTGACGAGCGGGTTGCCGCCGTAGCACGGCGCGAAATTCACCTCGCCGCCCACGTCCGGGATGCCGACGCAGTTGCCGTAGTGGCTGATGCCGCCGACGACGCCGTTGAAAAGGTAGCGGTTGCGCGCCTCTACGAGAGGCCCGAAGCGCAACGAATTGAGCAGCGCAATGGGACGCGCGCCCATGGTGAAGATGTCGCGCACGATGCCGCCGACGCCGGTGGCCGCGCCCTGGAACGGCTCCACCGCGCTGGGATGGTTGTGGCTCTCCACCTTGAAGACCACGGCCAGCCCGTGCCCGATGTCCACCGCCCCGGCGTTCTCCTCACCCGCGCCGATGAGGACGTGCGTGCCGGTGGTGGGCAACAGCTTCAGCAAGGGACGGGAGTTCTTGTAGCCGCAGTGCTCGCTCCACATCGCGCCGAACATGCCCAGTTCGACGCGGTTCGGCGCGCGGCCAAGTTGGGCGCAGATACGGTCGTACTCGCCGCGGGTGAGCGAGACTTCCCGCAGGTCGGCGTCGGTTAGGTGGCTAGCGGCTTGAGACACGCACTTCCTCTCGGCAGCAAAGTTCGCGGATCGGACGCCGGCATTGGCACAGTCTCTCCCTCTTTCGCAGGAGCACGGAAGATAGTCGGAGTATGCAGACGCGGCCCTCGGAAGATCCCAACTGCATGTCATTCCGAGCGCAGCGAGGAATCTCGGGGCTCCCGCGCTATAGATTCTTCGTCGCTGCGCTCCTCAGAATGACAGTCCTGATGACTGCTTCCCGCCTGTGTATAGGCAAAGTCGCGCAGAGTTACGCGCTGCGCGTACCTATGCCCGCACCGGCGCGGGCGCAACCGCCGCGGCCAGCGCCTGCCACATGCCCAGTCCGTCGGAACTCCCAAGGAGCGGCTCCGCGCAGCGTTCCGGGTGCGGCATGAGGGCGAACACGTTGCCGGCCTCGTTGCAGACCCCGGCGATGTTGTCCACGGAGCCGTTGGGGTTTGCCGCCGGAGTGATCTCGCCCGCCGCGTCGCAGTAGCGCAGCGCGATCTGGCCCGCGTCCCGCATCCGGCTCAGTGTATCCGGGTCGGCCACGTAATTCCCGTCGCCGTGCGCGATCGGCATGCGCAGCACCTGCCCCGGGCGATACGCCGCCAGGAACGGCGACGCCGTGCTCTCCACGCGCACGTGCGCCCAGCGGCAGCGGAATTCCAGCGCCTGGTTCCGCAGCAACGCGCCGGGCACGAGACCGGCCTCGGCCAGAATCTGAAAGCCGTTGCAGATGCCGAGCACCAGCCCCCCGGCCCGCGCGAATCCGGTAACGGCCGCCATCACCGGCGAGAACCGCGCGATCGACCCGGACCGCAGGTAGTCGCCGTAGGAGAAGCCCCCCGGCAGCACGAGCGCGTCGTACGGCGCGAGATTGGTCTCCTGGTGCCAGACCAGATCCGCTTCTTGCCGCAGCACGGCGCGGGCAACGTGCAGGCAGTCGTAGTCGCAATTGGAGCCGGGGAACTGCACAATGCCAATGCTCACGGCAGCGTCTCCAGATCGAAGCGGTAGCTCTCGATGACCGGGTTGGCCAGGAGTTGGCGGCACATGGCATCCACTTCCGCGCGGGCGCGCTCCGTATCGTCGGTGCTCAGTTCCACCTCCAGGTACTTTCCCATCCGCACGGAGGCCACGTCCGCGAAGCCCAGGTGGTGCAGCGCGGTGCGGATGGTGTTCCCTTGCGGGTCGAGCACCGTCGGCTTATACGAAATATAGATGCGCGCCTTCGTCACTGCCGCACAAACCCTATCTCAATCCTGCTGCCGGGACGCTTCACCGCGTCAGACCGCCGCGCCTACTCCTCGAGCTGCCGTTGCAGTTCATCCAGGAGTTGCTGGTTCAGGTTCAGTTGATCCTGCATTAACTGGTTCTGCCGCCGGAGCGCGTCGAGCAGTTCCTGAACCGGAGTTTGCTCTCCGCTAGGCGTGGCCGTGGCCGGCGGCGGGGTCAGTTGGCGCGGCGGCGGGGTGGCGCCGGCCTGCGGCGTGGCCGCCGGTTGCGCGGCCGCCGTCGGCGTCGGCAAGACTACGGGAGCGGGCGTGGGCGCTGGCGTCGGCGTGACCGTCCCTTGCGCGGCGCCGCCTTGCTGGGCAGGCGCGCCGCTGCCGGTGAAGAGCGCCTCCACGTCCGCGCCAAAGAGTTCCTGCAACCCTTGCAGCACGCTCTCCGCCATCACCACGTTGGAGCCGTTGGCGATGATCACGCGCTTGAGTTCCGGCAATTGCCCCTGCTCGGATTGCAGATATATCGGCTCCACGTATAGGTTCGATTGGCCGATGGGCACCACGAGCAGATTGCCGCGAATCACCCGGGAACCGCCCTGCCCCCAGAGCGTGAACTGCTGCGAAATCGTGGTATCCTGGTCGGCCCGCGCTTCGATCTGCATCGGCCCGAAGATCAGCTTGTCCTTGGGATATTTGAACGCGAAGAGCGAGCCGTAGCCCTCGGGGTCGGAGCGCGCCGCCAGCCACGCCACCATGTTGTCCTTCTGAATTGGCGTGTACGGCATGATGAGGATGAACTCCTCGCGCGGGAACTCCGGCAGCCGCATGATCACGTAGTAAGGCCGCACCGGCACCTGGCCGCCGCCGTAGAGTTCGCGCGGCCGCGAGAACGCATCCTCGCGGTTGTAGAAGATGTCCGGCTTCTGCATGTGGTAGAGCGAGTACAACTCCACCTGCACCTGGAAGAGAAACGCCGGATAGCGAATGTGCTGGAGAATTGACGGCGGCATCTCGCTCAGCGGCTGGAAGAGGTCCGGGAAGGCTTTCGAATACGCCTGCAGAATCGGTTCATCTTCCTCCACCGCGTAGAGGCGCACGCTACCGTCGTACGCGTTTACGGTCGCCTTGACGCTATTGCGAATGTAGTTGAACGCGCCGGCCAACGGCTGCGAGTAGGGATAGCGGTTGGTGAACGTGTAGGCGTCCACGATCCAGAAGAGTTGGCCGTCGGCAACGACAATATACGGGTCCTGGTCGATGACGAGAAACGGCGCTACCGTCGCGACGCGCTCGCGCACGTGGCGGCGGTAGAGAATCTGGCTCTCGGGTGTCAGGTCGTCGGAGAGCAGGATATTCACGTCTTTGAGGTACCAGGCGTACAGCAGCTTGCGCAGATACGTCCCAACGCCCACGCCGGTGCGCGACTGGTAGGTCGAGCGCACGTTGTCGTCGCCGCTGGGGTAGTCGATTTCCTGTATGCGCGCATTGACGATCACATAGTCTATCGTCTTTTCACCGTAGTAGATCTCCGGCCGGTTGACCTCCATGATCCCCGTGGGCGGCACGTCCTTGAGGAAGAACGCCGGCAACCCTTCGGGCGATACCTCGTTCACCGGGCTCATCACCACACCGTAGCCGTGGGTGAACTGGAGCCTGCGGTTCACCCAGGTCTGGGCCGAACCCGGCAGTTTCTCAGGGGAAAGTTCACGCGCGCCGACCATCACCTGGCGGTATTCACCGTCCACGTAATAGCGGTCCACGTCGGCGTCGAGGATGTCGTAGTAGAGCCGGATGCTCTGCACCTGGTTGTACGTGATGAGCAGCGGCTCCGGGTCCCACAGGCGGAAGTTGCGCACGGTGAGCGGGTTGCCCAGCAACTCTTCCTGCGTTACGGCGGACTCGCCCGGATGCTCCTGTTCCACGATGCGGTTGAGACCGTACGCTTCTCGCGTGAACTCGATGTTGTTCTCGATGTATGGGCGCTCTCGCTCCAACTCATTCGGCTGCACGTCGAAGCGATGCGCCAGGCCGGGATAGGCCCAGCCGCCCACCACGAGCACGAGGAGCCACAGGCCGATACCGCCAATGGGCAGCCAGCGCTGGTTGAACGCCGCGCCAATGAGAAGGGCGACGGCGGCAATCACGGCCAAGACGATAAGCGCCTGCTGCACCGGCTGCATGATGGTGGCGTCGATGTAACTCGCGCCATAGGCGGCGCCCCGCGTGGAGAATTCCAGCGTGTGCAGGCTGAGCCAGTGGCTCCACCCTATCAATAGCAGCACGAAGAAGCCGAGCACGGCGAGATGAATGCGAATTGGCGGCCCGGCGACGATGCTGCGGGGAATCTCCCGCCGCTCACCCTCGTCGTCTTCCGGCGAGATCATGTAGGGCAGCACCAGGCGGAAACCGTAGGCAAAGACCGCCACGACCACTACCACGATGAAGGCGCGGAAGAGCCAGCCCTGCGCGAATTCCAGCAGCGGAAGCGTGAAGACGAAGAAGGAAAGGTCACGCTCGAAAAGCGGGTCAGTAATGCCAAACGGGATGAGATTCTGGGCGCGCAGCACCGTATTCCACTGCCCGGCGGCCAGCAGCCCGAACAAAACGGACGCGACCACACCGACAATGCCGGATATTATGCGGGAAACCAGTTCCGTCCGCCGCGCTGAGTTCGAGAGGAAGTCCTCGCCGGTGTTGTACGCTTGGCGCGCCACGATCTTGCGCACTAAGGCCATATTGCCAAAGTACAGCACGCCAAAACCGATCAAGCCGCCGGCAAACAAACCGACTTGCAAGGTGATGATGCGGGAAAAGACATCCGTGCGCCCAAGGCTTTCGTACCACAGCCAATCGGCGATGATATTCGGCACCACGAGCACCAGCGCGATGAAGACGACGATGCCAACGAATACGCCGCCAATCACAGTGTTGCGCTGCATGGGTTGTCCTCACAATCTGCGTCGCGAAGCGGTTGATACGGCGCGCCGCGTGGCGGCGCGGCGAAAAGCGGCGCACTACCCACATGCTCGCTCGGCACGCTGATAGTGCGCCTCAGTCCATCGCTCGGATTCGCCACTCTCGGCGCTATTGAGAATCAGAGTCTTTTGCCGTTGCCTCGCCGGAATCCGCCTGACCGTCGCTCGCGCCGGCCGGGTCGCCATTCTGGCCGGGCGCGTCCGCCGGCCCGTTCTCGCGTTGACCGAGGGCCAGCCCCCCGGCGTAGCCGGTAAGCGCGGCCACGCCCACGGGTTCGCGCTGCGGCCGGTGCGCCTCGATGATGTCTTTCACCTCTTCGCCGTGCAACTCCAATTGCTCCAGGAGGCGCTCGGCAATCACGTGCACCTCGTCGGCGTGTTCCGCCAAAAGTTGCTTAACTTCGCGGTACTGTTCGTCCAGCAGCGACTCGATGCGGCGCTTGGTGTCCGGGTCGATGCCGCCCAAGCCGGTAGGCATGGCCAGGTAGGAATAGAAGCTATTGCCCATGCCAAAGTAGCCGAAGTACCCCATCGCCAGGCGCGTGGCCTGCTGCAAGTCGGAGGTCACGCCGGTAAGGCCGGTGCCCAGGAAGAGTTCCTCCGCGGCGCGGCTGGCCAGGGCCACTTTGATTTCCGAGAGGATTTCTTCCCGTGTCTGCGTGTACCGCTCCTCCAGCGGCGTGCTCGCGGCCAGACCCAGCGCGCGGCCGTAGCGGATGATCGTCACCTTATAGAGCTTGTTCTCCGGCTGGAGCAAGGCCATGGCGATGGCGTGACCGGTCTCGTGGTAGGCCAGCCGCCGCCGTTCCCGTTCGCTCATGCTGCGGATTGGCTGGCGCAGGCCCCACTCGTTGGTCTCGCGCGCCTCGCTGAAGTCCTTGTACGAGATGTAGTCCCGGCCCTCGAAGTGCGCCACCACGGCCGCCTCGTTGATGAGGTACTTGATGCTCACCGGCGTATAGCTCACCGTATCGGCGGCAATCTTATCGATGTCGATGTCCGGGTCGTGCCGCACCTTGTCCAGGTAGTACTGGATGACGTCCTTGCGGCCGTCGAAGTCGGGCGCGTCGATGGTAATCTTGCGGTCGAAGCGGCCGGGGCGGAGCAGGGCCTGATCCAGCACCTCGGCGATGTTCGTCGCGCCAATCGTGAGCACCACGGGCTGTATCGCCTTGCCGCGGCGCAGACCCAAGCGGCGCAGAATGCGCGCCTTCATACTGGTATCCACGTTGGGTGGGTCCATCTCCAGCAGCAGCGTGTTGAGCATGCCCATGCCGCCGCCGAACATGCCGCCCATCGCACCCATGCCGCCGCCCATTTGCGACGTGCGGGCGGTGCCTACCGCGTCGATTTCGTCGATGAAGATGATGGCGGAGCCATACTTCCGCGCCAGCCGCCGCGCCTTGCCGTAGAGCATCATGATGCGCAGGTTGCCCACGCCCATGAACATGTTCTGAAAACCGGGCGCGGAGGCGTACGCAAACGGCACGCCGGCCTCGGTGGCAATCGCTTGCGCCAGGTACGTCTTACCCGTACCCGGCGGGCCAATGAGCAACAGGCCGCGCGAGACCTCGCCGCCCATGCGCTTGAAGTCGCGCACGCCCCGCAGCAGGGTCACAATGCGCGCGGATACTTCCAGCACCTGTTCGTTGCCGCGATAGTCCTTGAAGGAAATGCCGGTCTCGCCGCCGGGCATGATCCAGTAGACTCGGCCGCGTCCCAGGAACCAGAAGAGCGCCACGAACTGGATGAGTACGAAGAGAATGGCGAAAGCAAGCTGGAAGAGGGTGGCAAAGATGAGGAAGAGGATTTGCAGGACATTGCCCGCGCCAAAGGTGGCGACAGACCACCAGAAACCGAGCGCGACCACTACCCACAGCAGGATGCCGCGCCAATGCCGACCGATGAACCCTAGCACTCCGCCAATCATAGTCTCACCGTGCCTTCCATGCGCTACGAGGACCGGTTGCCACTACTGTACCACGTTTCGCGCCGCGCACGTCCGCGCCCACCAAACCGCGCGCATGCTCGAGCGTCTATTGCCACCCATTATAGCACGCGGTATCGAGGCAGTAGCCGCTAGCTTCTCGACAACCTTAAGAATTGCATAAGAGTCTCGCATTTGCCGCGTTGCCGTCCGCCGCTGGGCGTTGCCGCGCGGTAGCTTCCGCCCTCGTGGGCGCGGTATAGTGGGTGCGCGTGTGCGGCGCGGCAGTCCGCAAGCGCGCGCAAGCTGTGAGGCAGGCGCGTGAGGAGACTTGCATGACGGTCGCTAAGTCCCAGATTCGCGCGGGACTGCAAGCGCTTGGCGTTGTATCCGGCGACCTGCTGCTCGTCCATAGTTCCCTGCGCAGCTTTGGCTACGTGGACGGCGGCGCCGAGGCGGTGCTCGACGCGCTCTTGGAAGCGGTAGGCGAGAGCGGCACGGTGCTCGTCCCCACGCTCACCTTCTCGATTCTCAAGTCCCGCCCGCACTTCTTCTCCGTCAGGAGCACGCCGTCATCATCGGGACGGATAACGGAGACGCTGCGCCAACGCGCCGCGGCCCGCCGCAGCCGCCATCCCGTCTCGTCAGCCGCCGCCATCGGCGCGCAGGCGGCTTACCTGACCGCCGCGCACGCTGACACGCCCTGCGGCCCGGATTCGCCCTACTACCGCCTCTATGAGCGCGGCGGCAAGGTCGTCTTCTTTGGCGCGTCGCTCGGTTCCAATTCGGTCTTCCACTGCGCCGAGGAGATCGCGCAACCCGCCTACTTGGGCTACGCCGCGATTGAGGCCGCCATCGTGGAAGAGGCCAACGGCCGCAGACGCACCGTCACCGCCCGCCGCTACGACTGCTTCGATCGCGGCGTAATCCGCCACTTGGGCAACATGGAGCCGGTATTCCGCGAGCGCGGACTCCTGCGGCGCACCGTAATTGGGGAAAGCCGCACGTACCTCATAGACGCCCAAACCAACGTGGACGTCTCTTGTGAAGTCTTGAAGACCAACCCTCACTACATCCTCTCCCCACTACCCTAGCTGGGCCTCCGCCTACCCCATAGCCAGCAGCCAGAGCGTCTCCCTTTTTACTGGGGAGAGAGGCCAAAGCGTGCAGTGTGCTCTCCTGGCACGCGATCGCAGGAGAATTCGCCGCTTGCTGTTTACCCAGGCGGGGGACAAGCCCTAATGCTGTCGCACTAAACAGAACGACAGCAGAACTCGCGTTTAGAATCTCCGGTAGCGCAGGCTTGTAACCTGCGAAGCTGTTAGGTCAATCCTGTGCGTGCCAGTTTGAATAGCTCCGGCGGGGGACAAGCCCCCGCGCTACATCAATGCGACGGCATTGCAGGTGAGAGGGTAAGACTCCGTTAGCGCGGCGCATTGACGCCGGTCTGCCACACGTACACCGCAACCACCGCACACCATCTTGCGCCACCGGCGCTTCATGGAAACTACATACTGTGGTATAGTACATTCAGAGTCCGGTGAGCGGCGCTCTTCCGCTTGGCGGGCAGGATTCGCCGAGTGGGACGGAACGAGAGAAGCCAACGGAGGTATACGCATGCGCTGTCCACGGTGCGCCAAGCAAGATACCCGCGTGGTCGATAGCCGTCCGGAAGAATTGAGTATCCGCCGCCGCCGCGAGTGCGGCAATTGCGGCCACCGGTACACCACGTATGAGCGTCTGGAAGTGCTTGCGTGTCCGCACTGTGAATCCACCGAATCCCGCGTCTCGTCGTACCGTCTGCTGCGGGCGGGCGCGCGGCGCTACCGGGAGTGCCTGCGCTGCGGCAGAGACTTCACCACCACGGAGCGCGTGGATCCGGTGCCGCTGACGGTCGTGAAGCGGGACGGACGCCGGGAGGAATTCAACCGCGGCAAGCTGCGCGAGAAGATTAGCACGGCCTGTTGGAAGCGCCCGGTCGGCTCGGAGCAGGTCGGCGAGATCGTCGACGGCATCGAGCGGGAACTGCTTGAAATTGGTGAACCCGAGGTAGAATCCACGGTGATTGGCGATAGAGTGATGCAACGGCTGCGGGTGCTCGACGAGGTGGCCTACGTGCGCTTCGCCTCGGTCTACCGCCACTTCGAAGACATCGACAGCATTGCGGAAGAGATTGCCGAGTATCAACAGTGGAAACGCCGCCGCGCGCAGCCTGATCAAATCGCCCTGCTGCCGGAAGAGTCTTCCCTTCCTAAGTAGCCCAATCCCTTTACTTAGTGGTCCAATCCCTGCGCAAGTTCGGTATAGGCGACCGTTCTCCGCAATGTCTCGACGCGAAGCAAAGCAAGGCCAACTCCATGGTTGCCGTGACAGTAGCGACTAAGTCTGTCATTCCCGCGCACGCGGGAATCCATCTTCCTCCCGCACGCAGTGGATTCCCGCGTGCGCGGGAATGACGGACATGGGCCGTCCCACCTCTGCCTTCCATTGTGTGGCCGGCAGGCGGCCAAGGTGACGAACAGACGTAATCTTTCGGCCCGGCGCGCGCGGCCGGCGCACGCGGAACTCAGGCTTCCATGCGCAACTTTCTCGTCTACTGGCTGCCACCCCTGCTCTGGATGACCCTCATCTTCTACGGCTCCGCGCAGCCCACGCTGCCGTCGCTCGCGCATAGCCTGCTCGACTCGCTGGTGAAGTACGGCGCGCATTTCGTCGAATACGCCGTGCTCGCGCTGCTCTGGTACCGGGCGCTCTACGCGCGCTTCCCCCATCCGAGGATCTTGCCGCTGGCGCTCATCGTCACCGTGCTCTACGCCCTGAGCGACGAACTGCATCAGTCCTTCGTGCCCGGCAGAAGCGCCACCTGGCAGGACCTGGCGGTGGACGCGCTGGGAGCCGCGAGCGCGCTGCTGCTCTGGAACGCCGCGCACCAGCGGTGGCGCCGCGGCAAAGCGCCCCCAGAGCGGCGCGAGCCTGAACGCTAGCGGGACCGCCGCGCTACTTGCCGATGCAGAACTCGCCGAAGATACGGTCCAGCAGGTCTTCCGTCGCGCTCTCGCCGGTGAGTTCTCCGAGCGTGTGGAGCGCGGCGCGCAAGCCGATGCAGACGAAGTCCGCCGGCAGCCCCTCCATCGCGGCCTGTCGGGCTTCAAGGAGCGCCGTACGCGCTTCCGCCAGCGCCGCGTGGTGGCGCAGCGAGGTCACGACGGCGTCATCCGCTGGCAGCGCTTCTCGCAGGAGCGTTTGTCCAATCACTTCGCGCAGCGCGGACAAACCGTCGTCGGCGAGGGCCGCGGTCAGCGCCGCCGGGCAGCCGGCCAGCACCGCCTGCGCGTCCCGCGGGCCAAGCGCGCGCGGCTTGTCGGCCTTGTTCAGCGCCACGATTGCCCGTTGGTCCCGGTCAGCCTCCAGTGAACGCTTGACTTCTCTGACCAACGCGCGGTCTGCGGGCTGGAGCGCCATACTGCAATCCAGGACCAGGATGATCAAGCGCGCCGCCGCCAGGGACGCGCGGCTGCGTTCCACGCCGATCCGCTCCACCGGGTCGTCGGTCTCCGCGATGCCGGCGGTATCCGCCAGCATGAGCGGTATGCCCGCGACGTCAACCGTCTCTTCCAGCACGTCGCGCGTGGTGCCGGGAATATCGGTCACGATCGCCCGGTCGGCGCTGAGAAAGGCGTTGAGCAGGCTCGACTTACCCACGTTGGGGCGTCCCACCAGCACGGCGCGCACGCCGTCGCGCACGATTGCGCCGTTCTGCGCGGTCGCGAGCAATTGCTCCAGGCCGGTGAGCGCGGCATCCAGCGCCGCCTCCACCTCCCGCGCTGGAACCGGCGGCACGTCATCGTCGCTGAAGTCGATGTTCGCTTCCAGCCGCGCCAGGAGGCCGAGCGCCTGTTGACGAACGTGCTGGACCCGCCGCGACAAGCGGCCCTCGAGTTGGCCGAGCGCAAGCGTGAGCCCGCTGCCGGTGCGCGCCCGCACCACGTCCATCACGGCCTCGGCCTGCGCCAGGTCCAGCTTGCCGTTCAGGAAGGCGCGCAGCGTAAACTCACCGGGCTGCGCCAAGCGCGCGCCCTGGCTGAGCAGCAATGCGAGCGCGCGCCGCAGCGCCAGCGGACTGCCGTGGCACGAGAACTCGACCACGTCCTCACCCGTATACGAGCGCGGCCCGCGCATATAGGTACAGAGCGCCTGATCCACGCGCGCGCCGCGCTCCGGATCCACCACCTCGCCCACGTACGCGCGGTGACTCTGCCATCTGCGGTGGTTCTGCCGCCTGAAGCAGCGCCTGGCAATCGCCAGGGCCGCGCCGCCGCTCATGCGCACGATGCCGATTGCGCCCTCGCCCGGCGGCGTCGCTATGGCCGCTATCGTATCCTCGACGCTCACACTGCCACTACCCGTTACCATGAAAGTTACGGCCCGCCTCCCCCATCCCTACCATGTTTTGGACGGCTAGTCCTCGCGCGCAGCGGGATTTATGCCCAAGTCCTCGATAGTGAAGAGAGACCGATACGGGTAGCCGGCCGCGGCAATGGCGTCAGCGCCGCCCTGGAGGCGGTCCACCAGCGTCCAGATACCCGTGACCACGCCCCCGGCATCCGTCACTGCCGCCGCGGCGCGCAGCACCGAGCCGCCGGTGGTCACCGTATCCTCCACAATCGCCACCCGCATACCCGGCTGCAGCGGGCCTTCCACCTGCTTGCCGGTACCGTGCTCCTTAGCGCTGCTGCGCACGATCAACGCTTGGACCGGCGACCCCGCGACGAAGCTGGCAATAGCAACGGCCGTGACCACCGGGTCCGCGGCCACCGACATACCGGCCACGGCGTCCGGCAGCGGCGCGCCCAGCGCATTCAGCAGCATCCGTCCGGTCAAGTGCGCGCCTTCCGCCGAGAGCGTTACCAGGCGGCAATCGATGTAGTAGTGCGCCCGCCGGCCGGAACTGAGGATGAAGTCCCCTTCTGCGACCGCTTCCGTTCGCAATAAAACGCGCAGCCGCTCTCGCTCAGCATCCACGGCGGTTCCTTTTCTCAACGTCATGCCTGCCGACACCTACGATAGTAGCGAGCCGCGCCCGCTCTGACTAGCCTGCGCCTGCCGGTGAGTTCTCCTGCGCCGCTGCGTCCCGCAGCGCGCGCGGTTCCCGGCAGCGCCCCCGCCTTGCGGACGTTCCACAAGCGAGACCGAACCGTGCCGTCCTCCCTGCCGGTTGACACGCCCCGCCGCGCCCACTGACAATAGGGCATATTCGCCGTAGAACGCCGCAAGCCGCGCCGCGCGCACGGGGACGCCGCACCGCATGGCAGAGAACGCATTTACAGGCATCTTCTTCGACCTGGGCGACACGTTGGCCACGGCGAATCCTTCCGTCACGGAACTCATGGCGCAGACCTTGGCCGACCACGGGTACCAGACCCCGCACCGCGACCTGGCGCGCGCCGCAAGTCTCCTCGCGCCGCGCCTTAAAGACCCGGGTAATCGCGGTTGGTCGCTCTCGCATGAGCAATCCTACGCTTTTTGGACGACGTTCTACACCGATCTGCTGCGGGAAATCGGCATCCCGCCCCACGCGCGCGGTGAATTGACCGCGCACATCTACACGCGGCTGAGCCGACCGGAAGGCTACCGGCTCTTCCCGGACGCGCTGCCGACACTGGAGCGGCTGGCCGGCGCAGGATACACGCTCGGCCTCGTTTCCAACTGGGAAGCCTGGGGCGCGGAACTGGTGGCGCGCTTGGGATTGAGCCGGTACTTCCCGGAGCCGGTGCTCTCCGGCTGCGTCGGGGTGGAAAAACCGGATACGCGCATCTTCAAGCTGGCGCTGGCGCAAGCCGGCCTTGCCCCCGGCCGCGTGCTCTACGTGGGCGACGACGTGCGCAACGACGTCGAACCGGCCCGCGCCCTGGGCATGCGCGCGATTTTGCTTAGGCGGCAGGAAGATGGGAAAAGCGCGGACGCGCCGCACTGCATTCGCTCCCTCCGCGAGTTATGCGGCCATGAACTCGTACGTCGATAACGTGGGCGCCGGGCGCAAACCGCATAGACTGGAAACAGGCGCGGCGATGCCGACAGCGCACGAGCAGCGACAGAACACGCGGGACCTTACTGCCGTCCTGCGGTCGCGGTTTGGGCACGATGTCTTCCTGCCGTTGCAGGAGGACATCATCGCGAACGTCCTGGCCGGACGAGACTCGCTGGCGCTGATGCCCACCGGCAGCGGCAAGTCGCTCTGCTACCAACTGCCGGCGCTCTGTCTCGCCGGCGTGACCGTGGTGGTTTCGCCGCTCATCGCGCTGATGAAAGACCAGGTGGACTCGCTGCAAGCGCGGGGCATTGCCGCGGCCTGCATCCACAGCGGCGTAAGCCAAGCGGCCCAAAGGCGCGCGCAGATGGCTGCGTACAACGGTCAGCTTGACCTCCTCTACGTTGCGCCGGAGCGCGCGGTGACCCGGCAGTTTCTCGATTTCCTCCACGCCCTGGAACTCAGCCTGATCGCCATCGACGAGGCGCATTGCATCTCCGAGTGGGGCCACGACTTCCGGCCCGACTACCGGGCCTTGCAGACGCTGCGCGACAACTTTCCGGATGTGCCGGTGATCGCGCTTACCGCCACCGCCACGGAACGGGTGCGGGAGGACATTCTCTCCCAACTGCGTATGGCCGGCGCCGCCCAGTTCGTCGCCAGCTTCAATCGCCCGAACCTCACCTATCGCGTCCGACCCAAGCGGCGGAGCCTGGAGGCCCTGATTGCGCTGCTAGGCGAACTGGAGGGCGGCTCCGCGATCATCTATCGCTTCTCGCGCCAGAATACCGAGGGCCTAGCCGCCGAACTGCAAGACCGCGGCTTCGACGCGCTGCCCTATCACGCCGGCCTGGAAGACGAAAAGCGCCGCCAGACCCAGGAGCGGTTCTTGCGGGACGAGACGCCCATCATCGTGGCAACCATCGCATTTGGCATGGGCGTGGATAAGCCGAACGTACGACTGGTCGCGCACTACGACCTGCCCAAGACGATCGAGGGCTACTACCAGGAGACCGGCCGCGCCGGACGCGACGGCAGGCCCAGCGAGTGCGTGCTCTTCTTCTCCTACGGCGACAGGATGAACCAGGAGTATTTCATCAAGCAGATAGAGGATGATGCGGAGCGCGCCAACGCCGAGGCAAAGCTCGCCAAGATGGTCGCCTATGGCGATGCGAGGTCGTGCCGCCGGGCGTTTCTGCTGGAATACTTTGGCGAAAATTGGCGGGAAGAGAACTGCGGCGCGTGCGACGTGTGCCTGGCCGCGGCAGCGGAGGACGAGCCGGACGCCGCCCATACCTACGACGGCACCGAAATCGCCCAGAAGGCGCTGTCGGCGGTGATACGCACCGGCGAACGCTTCGGCGTGAACCACGTGGTGGACGTGCTGCGCGGCAGCCAGTCCCGGCGGGTACGGCAGTTCCGCCACGACACGCTGCCGGTCCACGGCATCGCCCGCGACACGACGAAAGAGGAATTGCAGGACGTATTCGATCAGCTATTGGAGAAAGGCCTGATTGCCCGCCGCAGCGATGGCGACTATCCAACGCTCTACGTTACTCCAGAGGGCCGCGCGCTACTACGAAACCGCGAGAGCGTGACGCTCGTGAGACAATCGCCGCCGCACAGTGAACCGCCAGGCGAACCCAACAGTCTGCTATTCGAAGAACTGCGCGCGCTGCGCCATGTGATTGCCACAGAACTGGATGTTCCGGCGTACGTAGTGTTTCCCGATGTTTCTCTGCATGAGATGGCCCGCCACGTTCCCACCAATCGCGAAGCATTTCTCAACATCAAGGGTGTGGGCGCGACAAAGCTGGAGCAGTTCGGCGACCGTTTCGTCGCCGTAATTCGCGCGCACGTGGAAGAGATTGGCGCAAGCTCTAGCGGCCCTTCCGTTGCTAGCGAAGACGTTTCAACTACAACACACCTGGAGCGAGCAAGTGAGTCTTCCCCACGCGCCTACAGCAGATGGGAACCTGAGGAGGATGAGAGACTCGTTCAACTATTCCAGGCAGGACGAACCGCGGCGGAAATCGCGCCAGAATTGGGGCGGCGACCCTCCGCTGTTGCGTCGCGGCTGCGCCAGTCCGGCCAAGCAGTTGGCACTCGCCTCGCGCTCAGCGACACCGACCAAAGCACCCTGGAACTGGCACGCCAAGGCTTGGGTCTTGAGGAGATCGCCGCGCAGCGCGGCCTCTCAGTCGGAACGGTGGTAACGCACCTGGAACGAATCATCGAGACCGACGAGGAGATCGACTTGGCGCACTTGCTTCCGCCTGCGGAGCGTTACGCGCGCATCGAGGATGCTTTCCGCGTCGAGGGTGACGACTATCTGCTCAAGCCGGTCAAGGAACGCCTTGGTGACGACTACACCTACGCGGAAGTGCGGCTCGTGCGGTTGCGGCTGCGCCAACTTGCCGCCCATTCCGCTTAAGGCGCAACTGAACTCTACCTTGTTGCTAGCGAGAGAGAACGTGAGCAAGGAATCCCAAGATACTTCCCATCCCCCGCTCGGCTGGAAACTCATCGATTCCAAAGTCGCCTACAGCGGCCGCTTTCCGGTGCGTGAGGACGTGTTGGAAGCGGAACTCGACGGCCGGCGCATGACCTACACCTATCTGGACATTCGCCGCGACGCGGTCGCCGTGCTGGCGCTTACGGCGGCCGGAGAGGCCGTGCTCGTGCGGCAGTACCGGCATCCGTTGCGCCGCGCGACCCTCGAAGTGCCGGCCGGCGCGCTCGATCCCGGTGAAGACCCGGCCGCTGGGGCGCTGCGCGAACTGGAGGAAGAAACCGGCTACCGCGCCGGCGCGATGCGACCGTTAGGCGTGTACCATCCCAGCACGCCGTTGCTGCCGCTCATGATGCGTCTTTACTTTGCCACCGATCTTCACTATCATGCACCCAAGCGCGACGAATTCGAGATTATGCGGGTCGAACTCGTGCCGGCCGCAGACCTGCTCAAACAGGTGCTGGACGGACGTCGGCCCGAAGCGGCGCTGACGGTAAGCGTGCTGCTTGCCGCCCAGCGCGGCTGGCTGCCAACGTGACGGCGCGCCTGAAGATCGCAAGCATACGACCGGGGCAGTATCCAGCGCAATGAGAAGCCGCCAATGAGCCAGAAGCCCGTGCTCCTGATCGGCGCCGACAACCTGGCCGAGCGCGTAGAGGCCTACAAGCGCCTCTTCCCGCCGGAGGGCATCGCGATCCTGCGGCCCGATGGTGCCAATGCCGGGCGCAACACCTTCCTCGGCGTGCCGGTGGCGCACGAGTGGCCGCGCCAGGACGGCGGCCTTGCCGACATTGCCGGCGACGTTTCGGCACGGGCGGTAGCCGCTCGGCAGGCCGTAGAGCGAGGCATGAATGCGATCATCCACCCGCCTTTTGGGGATTCCCGCGCCAATGCGGAAGCCATCCTGGCCGCGGCTGGCGGCGCCGTCCGCGTGGCGCTGCCCATTCACTACACCCACAAGTACGAGGCTGCCGCGAGTTCCGCGCGCGCCGGTATTGGCGAAATCATCACCGTACGCGCTATTCGCATCTTTCCGCCGGCTCAGGCGTGGCAACAGAGCCTCTTCCATCTCATGGAAGCCCTGGCGCTGCTGGGCGGCCCGCTGCGGCGCGTGTACGCCAAAGCCGCCGCCCTTAAGTCTGCCGGCACGGATACGGTGTTCTGCAACGGCCGCTACGCCAACCGCGCCATCCTCTACGGTGAAGCCAGCGCCGCCTATCCAGCGACGTACAGCAAGGAAGTGATCGAGGTCACCGGGCGCGCCGGCATGGTAGAGTACGACTCCAATGCCCGCAGCGTATGGTCGGCGTCGGAGAGCGGGGTAACGCTCGCGGAATCCTATCACCGCACGCCGTACGAGAAGATGATTGACGCTTACACGCAAGCGTGGGCGGCGGAGGTAGACGCGCACCCGGAACTACCCGACCCCCGTCCCGCGCTTCGCGCGTATTGGGCCGCCATGGCGAGCATCGAGCGGAATGAGGTGGAAACGGTATGAGTGGGTCACGCGCGCTGAACATTGGCGCTATATCGTTCGACCACGGCCACCAGAACGGCTACGTCTCGGCGATTCTCGACCTGCCCGCGGCCCAACTGGTCGCCGCGGCCGACGCGGTTCCCGGGCAACTCAACCGCATGAACGAAATGCTCGCCGCGCGTCCCGATGCCCCAGCGGTCAAGGTGTTTGCCGACTACCGTGAACTGCTGGAACTCGACGAGGTGGAGGCGGTCTCGATCTGCTCCGCCAATGCCGACCATGCCCAAATGACAATCGACGCCGCTCAGGCCGGCAAGCACGTTCTCTGCGAAAAACCCCTCTGCATTACGCTGGCGGAGGCCGACGCCATGATCGCCGCCTGCCGTGACGCGGGCGTGTTTCTCGGCACGGCGTATCCGTGCCGCTTCGGCCCCGTCGCCTGGCAGGCAAAGCAGCGGGTGGACGCCGGCGAAATCGGCGACATCCTAGCGATGCACGGCACCAACCATCTCCGGCCGTTTACGGAAGGCTGGTTCATCGATCCGCAGCGTTCCGGCGGCGGCACGATTCGTGACCACATCGTCCACGTCACCGACCTCATGCGCTGGTTCACGGGCAAGGAAGTGGCGGAGGTCTACGCCGAGGGCGATACGCTGAAGCGGCCGCACATCGCCGTGGACGACGTGGCGATCCTGGTCGAGACGTTTGAAGGCGGCATCCTGGCCTCCACCGATCCCTCTTGGAACCGCCCGGAAAACTGGTCCAAGTGGGGCAACGTCTATCTGCGCCTGCTCGGCACGCGCGGCATGATCGAGTTCGAAGTGACGGGACAGGCCATCGTGCGCACGGAAGCGCAGAGCGGCGCCGTGTCCTCGATTGATACATCGGAGTCAATGAATTACTATTTGCTCAAGGACTTTTGCGAGGCCATCCTCGCGGGGCGCTCGCCATTGGTTACCGGGGAAGACGGCCGCGCCGGCGTGGAGGCAATCCTGGCGGCCTACCAATCAATCGAGGAAGGACGACCAATCCGCCTGCGCGACGGCTAGTTTCGCAGCCGGACGACCCCCGCTAACGTATTGGCTCTTAGATTGTCCCCTCTCCCTGAGGGAGAGGGCCAGGGTGAGGGTGAAAGCGAACGAAGCACACCAGTCCTATCGTAAAGTTACCTGCCAATAGCGCTCCGGCAAGTGGAGGAAAGCGATGCGAAGACGGTTCTTTTTGATTGCAGCGGGCGGCGCGGTGCTCAGCGCGTGCCAACTTGGCGTGGGAGAGGCGCCCCCGGAAGAGGCGCAATTCATACCCTTGCGGATCCTGACGTATTCCGAAATCGTCCACCGCGGCAAGGTGGCGATTCTCCATGCGGCTTCCAAAGAAGGCGCGGAGATAACGCCCGTGCTCATGCGCGGCGAGGAGACAATCGCCATCGAAGAGCTTACCGCGCAAACGGCCGGCGAAGACGGCGCCGTGCGTTGGAACTGGATCGTGCCTGAGAACCTCGAGCCCGGTAAGTACACGATTGAAGTGACGGCGGTGGCCGAGGAAGGCCAAATCTCCTGGTCTGAGGAATTCGAGATCAGGTAGCCGCAATCCAGGGAGACCTTCATGGCCGGCGACCGCCTGCGCACCGCCGTTGTCGGCGTGGGCCTGATTGGCGAGCAGCACGCTGACGTCTACGCGGCGTACGACCGCGCCGACCTTGTATGCGTCTACGATGCCAATCCCGACCGCGCCCAGGCGGTGGCGGAGCGCCTGGGTTGCGAGGCCGCTCCCGACCTGGAGACGATTGCCGCGTCCGACGCGGCCCTGGTGAGCGTGGCGACGCCCGACTTCGCCCACCGCGACGCGGTCGTGACGATGCTCGAGGCCGGCAAGCACGTGCTGGTCGAAAAACCCCTGGCCACCAGCGTTGCCGACGCCGTCGCCATGGTGCGGGCCGCCGCGCGCAACGAGCGTCTCTTCAGCGTGAGCCTGGGCAATCGCTGGGTCAACGACATCCAGGAATTGCGCGATTGCGTGCAAAGCGGTGAAATCGGCGAGCCGGTCTTTGGCTTCTCGCGCCTCTCCGATACGGTGTGGGTGCCCACCCAGATGCTCTCGTGGGGCAGCCAGTCCGGCCCGCACTGGTTCCTCTTTCCCCATACTATGGACTACATGCGCTGGATCATCGGCCAGGAAGCAAAGAGCGTCTACGCGCGGGGCGAGAAACGCCTCCTACCCCAGAAGGGCGTGGACGCCTACGACTTCGTCCAGGCGATGGTGGAGTTCGAGAATTGCACGATTACGTTCGAGACCTCGTGGATTGTGCCGGAAGGCTATCCCGCCATTGTCGAACAGTACCTTTCGCTCTATGGCACCAAAGGCAAGGTGGCGTTGGACCGCTCCAGTCGCGGCTTTACGCTGGATACCGAGTCGCGCCAATTGACCATACGGCCCAAGATGTGGTCGTACTTCAAGACCGATGATTCTTGGGGCAATTCCATGCGCAATATGGTGGATTGCGCGCTGGACGGCGGGGAACCGGCGATTTCGGCGCGGGACGGCCTGGCGGTGGTCGCCATGATCGCAGCCGCCGAACGCTCGATCGAGACGGGCCAGCCGGTTGAACCGGCCGCCTTGATTGCCGAACACGAGTAAGGGCGAGAGACGATGAACCGGATCGGCATCGGCGTAATTGCCGCGGGACAGATGGGCCAACGGCACGCAAACGTCTACCGTCAGTTACCCGAAGTGGAACTGCGCGCGGTAGCCGACCTTAATGTAGAAGCCGCCCACACTGCCGCCGACCCGGCCGGCGCTGACGTGTATGCCGACTGGCGAGTGTTGCTTGAGCGCGACGACGTGCAGGCCGTGAGCATCTGCCTGCCGGACTGGCTGCACCGGGACGCGGTGATTGCGGCGGCGGAAGCGGGCAAGCATATCCTGCTGGAAAAGCCGCTGGCCATCGACGTTGCCGACGCGGACGACATGGTCGCGGCCGTGGAGCGCGCCGGTATCACGCTATTGGTGGGACACACCCTCCACTTCGACCCCCGCTACGCCATGCCGCTGGAAGACTATCGGCGCGGCGCGATTGGCGATGTCATCCACGTCTACGCCCGCCGCAACAATCCTATCGCCAGCGCGGAGAAATTCGAGGGCAACACGACGGTCTTGCAATTCCTCGGCATTCACGACATCGAGTACGTGCTTTCTATGGTCGATGAACCGGTGGTGCGGGTTACTGCCGAGTCACACCAGGCGCTGGCAACTAACCTCGGCATCGACGACGCGGTCTTTACGCTCGTGAAATTCGCTTCAGGAGCAGTCGCCAGTTTCGAGCACGCCTGGACCCTGCCCGCGCAAGATTACCGCGCGCTGGACGCCCGCCTGGACGCCGTCGGCACGCAAGGGATGATTCGCATCGATTGCGCCCCCGCCACCAGCATGACAATCGGTCAAGTTCAGGTTGAGACGCACGACACGTGGTACGGCCCGACCCTGGGAGAGGACTACGTGGGCGCTATCTTTCACGAGGTCAAGCACTTCGTGGACTGCCTGCGCACCGGCGCGGAACCGGCGGTCAAAGTGAGGCACGCCCATGAAGCGGTGCGCGTGGTGGACGCGGCGCAACGCTCAGCCGCCAGCGGCAGGCCTGTCACGCTAGCGTAAGGCCCGTAGCGCCTGCAAGGCTGCTCTTTCTCACCTATCCGCGCGCCCGCCGTTCTCGATGAGCCTGTCGAAGCACACTGCCTCTCCGTTCGTGCTGAGCCTGTCGAAGCACGCCCCGCAGAGAGCACAGTATCTGACCCGCAAACCGTTCGTGCTGAGCTTGTCGAAGCACGTCGTCCGCGGTCAGTCAGGCGCCGCCTGCCTTCACGCCAAAATACGCTCAAGCTGGCTAAACACCTTTGCAAACGCCCGCACGTAGCCGGCCATCAAGGCATCATCATTGGGCGGGGTCAGCCCCATTAACGGGATGACCCTATCGACCGCATTAGAAGCGCGCGGATAGTCCTCCGACCGATACTCAATCAAGGCGTCGTAGCAGCACTCCCAGGGACACCCCCGGCCGTAGCCTTCCTGTTCCTGGAAGAGCGTCATGCGCGGCAGCAGAAACTCCGCGCGGCCCAGGCCGACCCCTTCCGCCCGCAGCGCCTCCCGCACCTTCTCGCTGGCGGCCCCTGCGTCAACGTCCAAGCCCGCCTCTTCCGGCGCGAACTCCGCCACGTAGCGGAAGTAGACGTGCGTGCGGTCGGGCGGCGCGTGCGGCAAACGCAGACCGGGGATGCCCGCCAGATGCTCGTTCAGATAGGCGGCGTTGGCCTGGATGTGGGCCGTGGTCTCGTCGATACGGGTCAGTTGCGAACGGATGAAGGCGTTGGTCATCTCGGTGCCGCGATACATCCAGCCCATGCCGGAGACGTTGTACTCGCGCTCGCCGTCGGAGCGCCGCCGCTCGCCGAACTGCTGCACCCGCGCCGCCATGTCCCACGCCTCTTCATCGTCGGTCACCAGCGCGCCGCCTTCGCCGCCGGGCAGGTTCTTGTTGCCGTTGAAGCTGAACGCGCCGACGTGGCCGAGCGTGCCTACCATGCGTCCCTTGTACGTGGCTGCCTGCGCCTGGCAGCAGTCTTCGATTACTTTCAACCCGTGCTTCTCCGCCACCGCCATGATGCCGTCCATATCGGCCGGCAGGCCGTAGAGGTGCACCGGCAGAATCGCCCGCGTGCGCGGCGTGATCTTCTTTTCTACCTCTGCGGGGTCCAGCGTGTAAGTTGCAGGATCGATGTCGGCAAAGACCGGAATCGCGTTGTGATGCAAGATGCACGTGGCCGTGGACGACCAGGACATGGGCGTGGTGATGACCTCGTCACCCGGTTGCACGCCGGCCGCGGCCACCGCCATGTGCAGAGCCGCCGTGCCGCTGTTCGTTACCAGGCAATGGCGCGCGCCCACGTACGCCGCCCACTCCTCCTGCAACGCCGTCGCCTCCGGCGCGGCCGCCCCCCACAACACGCCGCGCTCCAGCACACCCATCACCGCCGCTTTGTCCGCCGCCGCCACCTGCGGCCACGGCTGCACTGTCCCTTCATTCACTGCTGGCGTCCCGCCAGATAGCGCAAGCTCTTCTTGATTACCCGGCATCGCTAACTCCTTGTCGCCAGATCCGTCTCTAGCCCAAGCGGCCGCTAATCATCTCACCCTCGATTGTATACCTATCAATGCTCGCTTAGAATGCAGCGTAGAGAAACAACCTGACCAGTGAGAGTATCAAGCGTTGCCGCAGCAAGAGAACCACCTAATCCTCATAAAACACTCCCTGCCGGAGATAGTCCCAAGCATACCGGCGAAGCAGTGGCATCTGTCTGCAACGGGACGAAAACGCTGTAATCGGCTCGCGGCGCAACTAGAGGTGTATTCACCGGACGTATTCATCACCAGCGATGAACCGAAAGCTCAAGAAACCGGAGAGATTGTTGCCAAACTGCTCGACACACACTGCACTACAGCGCCAAATCTCCATGAACACGATAGGAGCAATGAAGGATTCTTTCCTGCCAAGAAGCAATTTGATAATCGCGTTGCGCAGTTCTTTGCGAGTGCTCAAACTCTCGTCTTCGGCCAGGAGACTGCCGATGACGCTCACGCAAGGTTTGCCAACGCCGTTTCCACCGCAATTGCGCAGCATTCGGAACGCACCATCGCAATTGTCGCGCATGGCACCGTAATCACACTCTTCGTTGCCCGCGCATGTGGACTTCAACCGCTTCTCTTGTGGAAACGCCTGGACTTACCGTCTTTCGTCGTTCTGACGCTTCCCGATTATCACTTGGATCAAATCGTTGACGGTGTCTGAGGCCGGCTGCCGGAGCGGCATTTCATTTGAATCGCTCAGGTATGAGATTGCAGTGTGTGCGGCTATTCTTCGCTAAACACCAGATTCCCAAACCGGTTCGGCATGTGGAACTGGATTTCGCCGGTTGGCGACCAGGCGCTGTATTCGTCAGCGTCGTGGGCGCGGTCGATGCGGTAGAAGTTGGCGCGCCAGCGGTCGCCGTCGTGGGGCGGCACGTGGGGCGCGGTCATGCACTGGTCGAAGGGGATGGCGATCTCGGTCGTCCAGGCGGTGTCCGTGCCGTCGAATGAGTTTACCTTGCCGTCCACCTGCACCGCCGTCTGCAAGTCCGGGCAATCCCAGCAGAAGAGTTCGTGGCTCTTGCCGCCGCGCCGGAAAACGGCCAGGTCTACGATGACGTTGTTCGGGCTGACCTCGAACTCTAGAAACGACCACTCGTCGCTGTCGTCATCCAGGAAGACTTCGACCACTTCCTCATCCCACAGGGGCTTATCCCGCTCCGTCAGCGTGCCCCAAATGTAGGGGTCTTCCGCCTCGAAGCCCACGTAGAGGTACGTGTCGTCCCAGAGCGCGCGCACGATCGTGGGATAGCGCGGCGCGTCCCCGGTGACGGTCTCGACAAGCTGCATCTGCTCGGCCCGCTCCCAGGCCGGTTCGTCGAGCGCGCCGTCTACCGTAATCGGCGCGGCGGCCCGGCGGCAGGTGTAAGTCGGAAGCGGCGGAAGCGTAGAATCTGCCATTCGTTTCAAGTCCTTATGCTGAACGGTTACGTCACATCTAACCACACCGGGCTCGACCACGCCATCTCCTCATCCGCCTGCGTCACGCGAACGTAGTAGAAGTCGCCGGTGGACGCTTCAGAATCATCCTCCCACACCAGGTCGACGCCGTGCGCAGGGTCCCGCCAGGTATGGACGTCCTCGTTGTTCTTGACGACGTCAACGCTGCGCAGCGGCGCGGTGCCGATGACGTTCACCACAAGCCGCCGCGTATCATTGGCCGCTAGGGCAATATCCGACCCCATCCAGTGGTCGTTCACCTTGAACGAGAGCAGAATGCGGGGGCCGGACGTGCCATAGGTGCGCCGCGCCCGCCACGCCTCGAAGATTTCCTTGCGCGTAAGGCCCGTGGCCCACGCCACCGCCAGTCCCGACGGCTTCCAAAGCGCATCGGCCACGGACTTGCTGAACTGGTTGCCGACGCCGGCGTAGCCGGGGCGGGCGTCGTGGTTGTCGCTGCCGGCGATCACGCCTACGCGCGAGCCGGTCGCCAAAATCTCCTGCAGCGAAAGTCCACGCTGACCGAGCCACGGCTGGCGCGGATTGCCCCGGATCTCCGAGTTGCCCCAGCCGGAGTACATCTCCAGCAGCCGTTCGTACGTGGGATTGTGTTGGTGCCAGCGCATGGCCATCAGCGGGTGGTGGCCGAACGCCAGCACGTCCTCGCGCCCTTTCAGGTGATGCCACAGGCGCTCCAGATTCGCCGTGGCAACGTCACTGCCGCGCAATAACTGATGGTAGTCGTTTTCGCTGTACACGTTGCGGTGCCCGAGAGCGTGCCCTTCGCCGTCTACATCCGAATAAGCCCATTCAAAACCGCTGATGGGCACGAATTCGCCCGGCTGGTGGTACCGCTGCACCAGAATCTGGTTGGCCGTCCACTGGTTGTCGGTCTCGTACTCGGCGTGCTCGGAGGCGCACATGAAGTCGAGATTCGCCACGTGGCGGCCGTGCTCGTACTGGGCCTCGATCTCGCCCACCGCGTCACCCGAATAGAGCGAGTGCGAATGAATATCGCCAAAATAGACGCGGTGTTCCGGCAACTCCGCTGCACTCACGACCGGATTGGAGACGCCGACAAGACCGTCGTCGCTCTCGGCCGTTATCACATACGCGCCCTCGCCTCGTGGCGTCCACGTGACCCGGCAATGGCTGCCGTCGCCCTCCCGCAGGTGAACCGGAGCGGGAAGGTCCACGTCGTCCCGGTCGCACGTGAAGCGCACGCGCCCGGTGTACGCCGGTTGGGCCAGCGCCTGAAACTGGTCCATCACCGCCACGTTCAGGTCATGGGGCGCGCCGGCCTGCGCATGGGCTTTGGCCGTGACGAAGAGCTTGGCCGGCGCATCCGGCGTCACCGTGAAGGTATGCGCGTGGTCCCGCTCAAGGGGAAGAAACGTCTCATTGGCGCGGGCGTCCACCCAGACCGTGAGCACCGGCATGCGGTGCCACCAGGCGCGCTTGTAGTTGTGGGTGTAGGTCCAGGCAACGACGTTGGCTTGCGCGCCAGGACCGCCGCCGCTGCGGTCGCCAAAGACGAGCGTGATCGTATCGCCCGGCCGCAGCGGCGCCTCGGACACGGTCACCCGGATGCCAAGCTCGCGGTCGTGCAGCCCCGTAACCGGCTCGACTATGTCCGTTATGTCGACTTTGCCGCTTCCCGTATGCGCGATGGTCACGTAGCCCGGCCCACTCGGATCTTCCGTCTGCGGCGTGTGGTCCTCGCGCCACAGCGAGCCCTCCACAAAGGCCAGGATGCCGCCGCCCACGGCGATGCCCTCTTTGCCTACGGTGTAGGTCATGCGAAACTCGTGGCGGGAACAAGAAACCACCCGATTTGGCGTCAGTTCGCTGAAGCCGCTGGGATCGCTTAACAGCGCGTGCAAGTCGGACTCGGCGCCCACCGACGGCGGCACGTGCAAGTCCAGGTCATCGCTGAGAACAACGCCTGCGAAACCCCGCAGCGTCGCCTCCGGCGTGGACACGCGCATTTGCAGGAACGTGTCGCGCAAGGAAACCGTGGCCACCCGCGTCCACACGGTTTCGGGCCGCACCTGCGGGTTCAACCGCACCCGGCCGCTCGCGCCGTCTAGCTCCACTTCCACGTAGCGTTCTTCAGACGAATGCGGCGAGACACCCAGCCACAGGCCGTAGGGACGGCCCGTGTCCCACCCGCGCGTCTGCAGCGTGAGGTCGGCAACCGAACGCTGGTAGTGCTGCCCCCGAAACGCGACCTTCTGTTCGCTGTACGCGAACTCATTTGGCTCGAACAAGATATAGCGGCGGTCGTTCATGCGTGCTTCCTTTCTCAAGAATCACGAACGCCGGAGCCGCGTTGGGGCATACCCGGCGTTCGCGATGCGTTGCGCGTAACAATTCTGTTCCCAGCGTGCGGCCGGACTATTCAGGACGTAAACAAAGAGCGCGTACCCTGCAACGGCGCCACTTCTCAGAGCGTCCGTACGTGCCGTGACCGCCGCGCAAGCCCTCATTGGCACACTGACCGCTACAACCCCCTACTTCGAAATTCCGAGACGTTTCAGTTCTTCTTGCTCTTTCTCCAGCACGAGGTTGCCGGCTTTCACGGCCGTAGCCACCGCTTCCTCCATGCCAACCTCGTTCAGCCAGCCTTTGTTCAACTCGTCCCTCACCGCCACTATCCATTCAATCGTAAAGAATGAATAGGGGTAGGGATAGCCGATTTCCATGGAGTCCACGAAGATCTTGGCCGGCTCTGGATAGTCGCTGAGTCTCGCCCAGTTGGCCGCGCCACGCCACGTGGCGGGCAAGTTCCACACCGCCGTCGACTCCTCGCCCACTTCGGAGGTAGTGGAGTGCTTGATGAACTCCCAGGCCTCGTCGGGATGCTCGATGGGATTGAGCACCGCCATAGCGCCGGCGTGAATGACACTGGCCGGCCGCACGCTTACGGGCAGCAACTGCGCGTGCCAACGGAACTCCGCCATTTGCGGGCGGCCAAAGAGGAACGAGCCGCTCGGCATGAGCGCCAACGAACCCGTCGAAAACATCGTGAAGGCCCCACCCATCGCGGAAGTTTCATCGTACGTGGGCGCCACCCGGTACTTGTAGACGAGATCGTGCACCCACTTGAGGGCATCCAGTCCGGGGGGCTCGCCGAATCGCAAGTGGGTCTTGTCCTCGCTAAGAATCTCGCCGCCGTTGATGACAATCCAGTTGAAGCCCTGGGTTTGCCCCCACGGACCCACCAGCGTGCCCCAGCGCTCCACCTTGTCACCCTGGCGCACGGTGAGTTGTTCAGCGAGATCGAGCCAGTCTTCCCAATTCCAGTCGTCCTGCGGCACGTCTATGCCGGCCTGTTCGAAGTGGTCGACGTTGTAGAACATGCCGACGGTCGCTTGGTTCTTCGGCATGCCCCAGAACTTGCCGAACACCGTGTAGATGTTAAGCGCATAGGGAGCGAATATGTCTCCCATGTCGATGCCGTCGCGGGCAATGTACGGGTCCAGCTCAGTGAGCATGCCCAACGCGGCAAAGGACATAATGGCGGGGGCATTGATCCACATGAGGTCATAGGGAACCGAGCCTGCGGCGTGCGCGATCTTGAGATTGTTCTGCATCTCGGACTGATTGGGGGTGATGTCGGTGGTCACGTTGACGCGATTGCCGAACTCGGCGCGGTACGCCTCATTGACCCGCTCATTGTCATCAAACACTACCTGGGCGTGGGTAATGGCCTTGAGCTCTACGGTCTCCGGCTCGGGAGCGGCTTCTGCGGCCGGCTTGGCCTCGGCCTGCTCCGTCTCCACAGCGGGAGCTACGGCGGCAGCGCCGCAAGCAGCCAGGGGAACGGCTATACTCGATGCGCCCAGCGCGGCCAGCAGCCTGCGTCGTGAAATGACAGACATCGCGAACCTCCTATTCCGGTCCATCCCGGAATTCACTCCTGGGAGACAGCCACAGAGGTAGAATACTTAGCCAATTCCTTCTCTGTCAAGCGCGTCAAGGTCTCGAGTTCGCGCAGCGATTGGGCGTCTAGCGCGGTGACCGGCTGGCGCACGGTGGCGTGGTCGATCGCGCCGGCGCGGGCTAGGAGATACTTGGCGGACTGGATGAAGGTCTGCACGCTGCCGCCTTTCGCCACGAGCACGGGCAGGACGGCGGCGTAGATGGCGCGCGCTTGGTCAATATCGCCGGCCATGTAATGCCCATAGACCTGCGCCATGGGCCCAATGGCGTCCGCGCCGGGCATGCAGCCGACCGCGCCGCGCTCCAACGCCTCGATGAAGCCGATGCCGCCCCAGCCCACCAGCATTTGCAGGCGCGCGCCAACCTGCTCCTTCACCGCTTCCATGAGCGGCCACGCGGGCTGCGCCTCCAGCTTGACGTACTGGACGTTCGGGCATCGCGCCGCCATCTGCGCGATTACGCCGGCCGATAGCCCGTAGCCCACGACCTGCGGGCAGTCCTGCACCATGATGGGCGCGTCTACGGCATTGCCAACCGCCGTATAGAATTCCACGACCCCGTCCATGTCCACCGGACCGGGCGGCGGCAAGACCATGAGGCCCACCACGCCCGCTTTGGTGAGCCAGCGCGCCATGCGCACGGCCTCGACCGTGGACGCGGCTTGCAAACCGGAAAGCACCGGCACGCGGCCGTTCGCCTGCGCCACGACGGTCTCGATGCTGCGCCGCTTCTCTTCCTCGCTGAGGCGATTGGTCTCACTGGCCAGTCCGAGGCAGACCACGGCGTGCGCGCCCTCCGCCACTACGTAGTCCGTCAGGCGGCGCAAACTGTCGTAGTCCAGTGACTCATCGGGAAAGAACGGCGTGCTGAGCACCGCCAGCACGCCGTGAAAGTCATTCATGCGCCTTGCTCCCTCATGTAACTCGACAAAATCTACCATCAGCGAGCGCCGCGCCGCGATGAGCGCGGCCGGCGCCGTTTCTACTGCGCCGGGGCCTCGTAGCGCACGACTTCCAGTTCCTCAATGCGTTCGTCCGCCGTGAATTGCCAGACGCCCATGAAACCGCGCCGCAGATCGCCGTTTTCATCCCAGTCCATCGTAGTGGCGGCCCCGTCGTAGTCAATCGCGCCGCCTTCCGCCAGTGTTTTCAGTGCCGCCGCGATGCCTGCCGCGCCCGCGATCACCGTCGTGCCCGGCGGGCCGCCAATCTCCCGCAGGCGGTCGCGAATGGCGGCGCCTGCCACGCTGGCGGCCGCCTGGGCGGCCAACGCGAGCGCAATGGTGGCGTCATACGTCTCTTTGACGTAGGCGTATTCCGGCAGGGCGCCGTAGGCGGCGGCGTACGCCTCCTCCCACGCGGCCGCGGAAGCGCTGGCGGGATCGGACGTGCCGGCCGTGCCGTACGCGCCGGCCAGCCGCTCGCCGCCAATCGCCCGCGCCAGCGCCGGACTCTTCGCGGCGTCGCCAAAGGCAAACCGCTCGTACAACTCTTGCGCCAGCGCCTCGCGCACGATTGCTGCAGCGGCTTCCTCGAACGCGATTACGATCAGCGCCTGCGCGCCGCCGGCCGCGCTTTCCCGCACGCTGTCGGCAGCCGAGTCCGCATCCGGATCGAACTTCACCAGAGTGATTTCGCCTTCCCAGGCGGCGGCGAACGCGCCGGCCAGCCCTTGGCCCCAGGCGTCGTCATAGTAGATGACACCGACGTTGGTGAAGCCGCGCTCGCGGGTGACGCGCGCCAGCACCGGGCCTTGGGCGCTATCCGAAAGCGCGGTGCGGAAGAAGAAGTCGTTGTCCGCCGCCGTCGTCAGCAGCGGCGAGGTGGCCGAGGGGCTGATGAGCGGTATGCCCGCCGGCCCGGCCACGCGCTCGGCCACGGGCAGCGAATTTGCGCTGGAATTGGGGCCGACGAAAGCGTGCACGCCTTCATCCGCCAGCAGCCGGCGCGCCGCCAACATGGCCACTTCCGGATAACGGGTGGTGTCCGCCACTACGCTTGCCACCGGCAGCCCGAACACGCCGCCGCCGGCATTGACGTGCTCGATTGCCAGATTGAAAGCGCGCTCCCGCTCGCTTGCCCGCTCAGAGGTCCCCAGGCTGAAGTTTAGCAATAGGCCAAGCTTAAGCGGGGTGTCTGCTGCCGCCGTTTGCGACGTAGCCGCCGTCTCACGGTACTCCACGCGCCCGCACGCCGCGCCGCCGCCCAGCGCAAGCGCGCCCAGCCCGGCGCCCGCCAAGCGCAAAAATCGCCGCCGTCGCAATTCCATTGTGCTTCCCCTACTCTATTGGCTGCGAGAGCGGACACGGCTTGCCAGCCACTCTGCGCCGCGTCAAATGAGGCTAATCGCTGCTTTCGCCGTCAGACTGCGCCGTCAGCGCCGCGCTTACCTCCCACAGCCGCCGCGCCGCATCCGCATCGCGCGAAGCGGGCGAGGATTCGACGGCTGCGCGCCGCTCGAAATAGCGTCCGCTCACCCCGGCCACCTCGGGCGCCGCGGCCAGGTAGATTGCCGTATCGGCTCCCTGCGCGGGCGTGAGCAGCAGCGGACGCGCCAGCTTGACCGCAAGTCCCACCGGCTTGGGCACGTGCCGGAAGAGCGCCGTCGCCACCACGCCGGGGTGCAGGCAGTTTGCCGTCACGCCCGTTCCCTCCAGGCGGCGCGCCAATTCATAGGTGAAATACACGTTCGCCAGTTTCGTTTGGCTGTAGACGTCGAACGGCACATACGCCCGCTTGTTCTGCAAGTCGTCGAAGTCGAGCGCGACCCGCCGGTGCGCCCCGGAACTGACAGTCACAATCCGCGACGGCGCGCTGGCCTTGAGCCGCTCGAGCAAGAGATTTGTCAGCAGGAACGGCGCGAGATGATTGACCGCGAACGTCAACTCCAGCCCCTGCTCATCGGTCAGCCGCCGCTGCCAGGGCGTCACGCCCGCGTTGTTCACCAGCACGTCGAGGCGGTCGAATTCATCCAGGATCGCCGCGGCCGCCTCACGCACCTGCCGCTGGGAACTGAAGTCGGCAATAAGCAGCGAGACGGCGTCGTTGCCGCAGCGTTCCTTGATTTCCCGCAGCGCTTCACCGCCCCGGGACTCGCTGCGGCAAACCAGCGCCACCGTCGCGCCCAGCCGCGCCAAAGCCAGCGCCGTCTCCTTGCCGATGCCGGAATTCGCGCCGGTAACGACACAGACCTTGCCGCGCATGTCGGCGTCAACAGCCGGGAAATCCGGTTTCTTCATGCGGCGGATACCGGCAATTCCCGTCCCAAGGTTGGATGCCGCTACCCGCGCTTTGCCGACAACGTCTCGCATCGCATTCACCGCCGCGCCCCTACGGACGCTCTTTACACTCGAAGCGGACGGCCCGCGTTCTACTTGAAAGGCTTAACGTGCTCTAGCGCTCAGTGCCGCACGTCAATCGGCCAGTACTCCGTATGCGCGCCGGGCTGTCCCTGGTTGCGCATCTCGGCTTCGGGCACGTGCAGCGGAGGGCGTTCCGGCAGCGCCCCGTTCTCCAGCAGTCCGCCGCCGCGATCCCGCTGCCGCCGGATAAGTTCATCCCGCAACTCTTCCTTCTTGGCAACCGCTTCAGACGCATGAGCGAGGTTGCGCCGCTCCTGGGGGTCGGACTCCAGGTCGAAAAGCTGCTCGGCGGGGCCCTCCGGATACCACATATATTTCCACCGTCCATCCGTAAGCGCCAGATAGACGCAGGCGAGGCGCAGGTCCTTGCCCGTCGGGCCCGGCCCGTTCATGCCTTCCAGGTATTGCCGGGGCGACTCATGCTCGCCTCGCGCCACCGCCACCAGGTCCTGGCCGTCCGTATCCGCTGGCGGCTCGCCGCCGGCCGCATTCAACAGCGTTGGCAGAATGTCCGCGTGTGTAACCGGCGACGACACCTCCGTCCCGTGGCAGCGGTTGTCCCAGCTACTCGGCATGCGCAGCGCGAACGGCACGTGCGCCGACGGTTCGTGGAAGTGGCTCTTGGCCCCGGCGCGGTGATCGCCCAGGAACTCGCCGTGATCGGAGGTATAGATGATAAGCGTCTCGTGATACAGCCGCAGGTCTTCCAGCGCGCTGTACACCCGCGCCAGGTTGTAGTCGATCTGCGTAATCAGGCCGTAGTAGGCGGCACGCGCCTCGCGAATGACCTCCGGCGGCAGGATGTCGTAGGAACGGCGGCTCTGCTGCTTGGCAAAGGCCGGCGGACACTCTTCGGTCTCCCGCCAGTCGCCTATCACCGGCGCCGGTATGGGCGCATTGCGGTACATCGAGTAGTACGGCTCCGGCGGATCGAACGGCGGGTGCGGCTTGGTGAACGAACACCACAGGAAGAACGGCACGGATGGGTCCCGGCGGAAGTGGATGTACTGCACGCACTGCTCCGCAATCCAGGAGGTCAAGGTCTGCGCTTCCGGCACGGTGGCCATGCCGGGGTAGAGTTCGTTCTGGCCCAGGCCGTGCCGCATCGGCTGCAACTCACTACCCGAATGGCGCATCTGGCGGTAGTAGTCGTCGGGCAGGATCATCTCGTCGAAGCCGTGCCGCGCCCGCTCCGGCCCGAAGTGCATCTTGCCGACGGCGATCGTCTGGTAGCCCAGTTCCCGCAAGTGCCACGGCAGCGTGCCTTCCCGGCCCAGAATCTTCGAGCTGATGCCGTTGCCGGTCATGCCGTGGGAAAAGACCTGCTTGCCGGTCATGATGCCCATGCGCGAAGGCACGCAGACCGGATCGTCCGTATAACCGCTGGTGAAAGTAACGCCTTCGTAGCGCAGGCGGTCGTAGTGCGGCGTGCGCAGGAAGGACGGCCCGGCCCCGCCGGAGGCGTCGTAACGCTGCTGGTCGGTCGTAATCAGCAGGATGTTTGGTTGCGCTGCCGCCATCGCGCCTAGTCCCTAAAGCTCCTGATACGCCTCGACCACGTTCTGCCACGCCAGCGCCGGATCGCCGCCCCGGTGGTAGGCGGTGCCGCCCGGTTCGCCCCGGAACGACCACACGGCCAGCATGTCCGCGCCCATCTCCGCCGCCGCCAGCAAACTGCGCTTCACGTCCGGCTCTCGCTTGGGCGGCATCCAGATCGACTGCACCCAGATTTGGCACGGTTTCTGATACTTGCGAGAAAGGTCAATCGCCTTGCGCGTGTTCTCCTCGAAGTACTCCCAGTCGCCGCCGCGGCGGTGAATCCAATAGGGGTCGGTGGAGAAGACGTCCACCTCCGGCAGCGCCACGAACGGCTCCCAATCGTCAACGCCGTACCAGCCGGGGCCGGACGACGGGCTCTTGTCGCTATCGTCCAGCGGCATGAGGCAGAGCACGTTCTCGCCGCCGCCCACTTCCCTACCGACCCGCAACAGCCGCGTCAGGAAGATTTGCAGCGAATCCTGGCGAAACTGCCGCACGTCGTGGTCGAGTTGGGTCGGCATGGCGCGCTTGAACCGGCGCGAAAACGCCTCCTGGCACGCGGCGCAGCGGCACGCCCACACGTCGGGAAAGTTGCTGTCGCTGGAAAAGTGCGGCTCGTCCCAGAAGACGCCGTCCGGCGCAAAGTGCGGGATGATTTCCCGCGCGCGCTCCTCCATCCAGTCGGCGTACGCCGGGTTGTTCGGGCACGCCATCGCTTCGGCGGAACGGACGCCGTTGGAGAAGAACTGCGCGGCCTCCGGGTGCGCCAGGAGATAGCGCGTGGACTGGATATAGGAGGCGAACGCGCCAAAACCGTGCCAGTTCAGGTAGACTTTCAGCCCCAACTCCCGCGCTTTCGCCACAATGCGTTCCCGCGCCGCGCGGAAGAGGTACCAGTCGGTCTCGTTCAACGTCATGTTGATCGAGGTGCAGCCGGCGGCCTTGATCTCTTCCAAGTCCTGATCGTTGTGGTGCGGATACCACCCGCCCGCATAGGCCACGTTCTTGTCAATGACCATCTGGCGTTACCTTCCTGTCTCTCGCCTATGCGCCGCACAAACGAAGTTCATGAATCGGGACCGCCATCGCTTTGAGTGTCAGGTGCAACGTAGACCGGTGTCCGGCTGCCGCGACGCAACTCTGGTAGCTGCTGTCACTCCAACTGCTGCGACGAAACGCTGGTAGCTCCTGTCATTCCAACTGCCGCGACGAAACGCTGGTAGCTCCTGTCATTCCAACTGCCGCGACAAAACGCTGGTAGCTCCTGTCATTCCGAGCGTAGCGAGGAATCTAGGGCCGTAGCGCAACAACACTCCGGCCCTTTGGCGCCCTAGATTCCTCACTGCGCTGCGCTTCGTTCGGAATGACAGGGAAGAGGGCTTTGTGTTGCGCCCGGATCACTCACTTCTTCCACCGATTCTGTCAACGAATGAGCAAACATATGCTCTTTCGGGGCAGGCCGGAATTCATCTTGCCCTTGCCACCTGGACTCCGGCTTCCGCCGGAGTGACGCATCTAAATCCGGCGTAACGCGCTCAACCCTGGCGTGACGGGCGCATTCAACGGATCTTCCCCCGCGCCCAGATCGGCCAAATCGCCACCACCTCGCCGTTGCGGTGCATCACCACTTCGTCGAAGTTGTTCGTCGCGCCGCAGGCGTGGTTGGGAATCACCGACACCCGCTCGCCGATTTCCGGTGTCCGTTCGCATTGGCTCACGTCCACGTGGCCGTGCTCCTCGGACTGCGCGAACACGCGGGCCTCCGGGTACTCGATGATGTGGCAGAACTTGCTGCGCGGATCGCCATCCTGGGGCATGTCGCTGGTGAACGTCTTGGTGCCGCCGTCCAGGATCACCCGCTCCGGCGTCGGCTTGCTCACCACCGTGCAGATGAAGCGCTGGGCGCACTGGGCGTAGGTCATCACGCCGTTGCTGACCGTATTGCGGTCGCCGTAGTTGAACGTGCCCACCCGCACCTCGGTCGCGTGGGGAGTCCGGTGCAGGTCGTGGAAGTCCACCGAACCGCCGCCGCTGACGATCTCCGGCGGCAGGCCCTGCTGGTTAAAGTACTCCCACGCTCCGGCCGCCGCCGCCTGCTGGTCCGGTTTCGTCGTGGGATACATCATCAGGCCGCGAAAGTGCACGCCCGGCAGCTTGTCGATCACTTTGGCAAGGGCCAGGGCGTCTTCTTTGGTCGCCACGCCGGTGCGCTCGAAATCCGGCATGGCGAGTTCCACCACCAGGTTGATCGGATGATTGGGGTCGGCAAAGGCGGAGATGCCGCGCGCCGTGTACTCCGAATCCACCGTGAGCGTAATGTCCGTCAGTTGCGAGACCGCGCGCAGGCGCTCGAGCTTCTGCCGGCCCATCACGTTGTAGCAGAGCATGATGTCGCCGGTGATGCCGGCTTCCACCATCACCTCCACCTCGCCCAATTTCTGGCACGCAATGCCGGCGGCCCCGGCGTCTAGCTGCATCTTGGCGATGTAGGTAACTTTGTGCGTCTTGATGTGGGGACGGTTGTTCAGGCCGTGAGCGTCGCAGTACGCCTGCAACTCGTTGATGTTCGCCTGCAAGCGGTCTAAGTCCACCACCATGGCCGGCGTATCGAGGTCGTCGATCGTCAGCGGTTTGCCGCGTGTTGGCGCCGCCATCGTTTCCGTCGCTTCTGCCGCGCTCGTCATGTTCGCCTCACTTTCCCGTTTCGTTGACTCGCAGTATGCATACGATACCATAGAACCGCTTGCCTCTCCCCGCGCGCGGGCGCGCCGATTAACCGCAAACGGCAACGGCGGCGTCTCCGGGCCGGCTTCACACAATCGGCGCGGGTGTGGCAAAGTAGTCATCATGGCCGTGCACGACCACAGAATGAAGTGAAAAGTAATCTACATCTCTCCGTTCGTGCTGAGCCTGTCGAAGTATGAACGGAGAGATGTGCGCGCGGAGTTTCTCCACGCTCAATCCGCCGTTCGTGTTGAGCTTGTCGAAGCATGAACGGGAAGATGGGTGTGCGGAGTTTCTCCACGCTCAATCCGCCGTTCACCCTTCGACGCCGCTCAGGGCGAACGGCTCGGTGACGAAACTCTCGGAGTACTGACGGAGTCTGTCGAGCGCCTTTTGCGGCAAGCGTTACAATCCACGACGAAACGAAGGAGCAACCTCATGGCCGACCCGGCGCAGCGCATCGACGAGTGGGTAGCGGCGCACAGCGACGAGCTCATCCGGTTTCTGCAAGAACTGGTGCGGATTCCCTCAGAGTCGCTCCCGCCGGAGGGGCACGAGGCCGCGGCCCAGGAATTCGTGGCGCAGGCGTTCCGGCAGGCCGGCGCGGACGTGGACGTCTTCGACCCGATCGACGTGCCCGGCCTCACCGAGCACCCCGTCTACCATCCGGTCTGGGGCGACATGCCGCGCAATCTGGAGAACCGGCCGTGTGTGGTCGGCGTCTTTCGCGGCAGCGGCGGCGGCAAGTCGATGCTTATGTCGAGTCACATCGACACCGTCGGCGCGGACGACCCGGCGCTGTGGACGGACGCCCCGCCGTTTAGCGCCGCCATCATCGACGGCAAGATGTACGGCCGCGGCACGTACGATACCAAAGCCGGCATCGCCACCGCCCTCTTTGCGATCCAGTGCCTCCGCGAACTAGGGCTGCCTCAGAGAGGCGACGTGATCGTGGAGAGCGTCTCGGATGAAGAATTCGGCGGCTCACACGGTACGCTGGCCTGCCGCCTGAAAGGCTACAACGCCGACATTGCCATCAACTGCGAGCCGACGAACATGCACGTGGCCGCGGCCACCCGCGGCGGCGGACAGTGGAAGATCACCGTGCGCGGCGAAGCCGGCATGGCGCTGGGCGGCGTGGAGCGCGTGAGTTCGTCGTACAAGATCGCCTGGGTCATCGAGGCGCTGCGCCAATACAACCTCAAGCGCAATGCGGAAATCCCCACCCCGCCGCTCTACGCCCACGAGCCGGGCCTGCCGCTCTACGTCTCGCAGATTGGCGGCGGCGGCAATACCTTTGCCGAAGACCAGGGCGCGGCGCCGCCCTCCTGCTACGCCAACATGTGGTGCGAGGTCTACCCGGGCACCACCAAAGAAGAGCACGTGCGCGAGGTCAAGGCCTTTGTCAATAGCTATCTGGATAGCATCGAAGGTTTCGACGGCGAGTACCCGGAGTACGAACTGGAACTGCGCTTCCTACCGGGCAGCGAGACGAGCACCGACCATCCCATCTTCAACCACCTGGAGAGCGCCTACCAAGCGGCCAACCGCGAATACGTCGTCCAGGGCGCGCCCTTCGCCTCCGACGGCTACGTCTTCAACCTGCACAGCCCTACGCCCGTCGTCACCGTCGGCGTCGGCGGCGACAACGCCCACGCGCCCAACGAGTACATCCACGTGCAAGACCTGATAGACCTCACCCGCATCTTCGCCCGCACGATGCTCTCGTGGTGCGGCTAGCGGCGGTTAGTATTGAGAGATGGAGAGTAGGTAGGGGTGAGCGCTAAGCGAGACTCTTGACTGACCCGCGCCTAATCATCGTCACCACGTTGCGGTGCACGCGCTCCTTCAGGAAGAACCTGCCTTCAATCAGTACAACTGCTTTCGGTTGCACGGATGCCACGCACCCACCAAAGAGAAGGGAAAAGCCCCAAGGGTTCGGCCCTGCTCGCAATTGCCGGAAAATCCGGGAGCCGGGCGTACTGCCAAGGGGCGGATGTACTTCAAAGAGTAACATCGTCCGAAACTAGCGTCAACCACCATGCGGGAGATTCGGCATGCCCGGCCGCCGGCGTCTAGACACGCACGGCCTCCCGCTGCACGTACGGCTTGATTTCCGGTCGCAGGCTCTTTTCGGTAACGAGGTCCACGGGGCGCCCCAGCACGTCCTCAAGGTAGAATTGCGCGCCAAAGAAGCGCCGCCAATCCGCCGGGCCGTCAAAGCTGATCAAGATGTCCACGTCGCTGCCCTCTTCCACTTCATCGCGGGCGATCGAGCCGAAGAGCGAAAGCGCGGTGACACCGAAGCGCTCCGCCAGCGCCGCCTTGTGCTCTCGCAGCAACTTCAACGTTTCTTCTCTATTCATACCTCACCCCAGCGCGGCAACGGGCCGCTATCTACCGCCCCCTGCGCCACTCCACTATCATAGCGAATCCTTCCCAATCTCAAGTATGCCCGTATTTTCTGCACAGGCCCGCGCGCCGAGAATATAGTTCGCGGCGCTGGCGTCCCAGTCCTGGACCAGCAAAGAATCGGAGACGACACAGTTTTTTCGCGAAACATCCAAGCGGCGTGACCCCCGTATATCACCACCGCTGTCCCCAGGACTCCAGCCTAGAATCGAAACGTTGGGCGCTTCCATTGGAAGCGCCCAACGTTTCAATTGCCGGTAGAGCGGCGGTCTCTAGCTAATGACGCCCAGCCGCCTTAGTTCCACCTGCTCCTCATCGAGGATCTTGTTGCCGATCGCAACGGCGGTGGCAACGGCTTCATCCATGGTCACCTCGTTGTCCACGGCCTTATTGAGCTCGGCCGGGATGGCGCTGTTCCACTCCAGGGTGGAGTACGACTGCGGATAGTCGAAACCCCAGTCCATGGAGTCGAGGAACTTCTGCGCCAGTTCCGGGAAGTCGTTGTTGGCGGTCCAATTGCGGGAACCCTTCCAACTGCCGGGCATGGTGAACTCGGCGGTGGAGGCCTCGCCGGTGTCCGAGGTGGTGGCGTACTTGATGAACGCCCACGAGTGGTCGGGCGTTTCAACCTGGTCGCCGGCCGCGAATGACGAACCGTGCACCACGTTGGCCTGGCGGACGTTTCGCGGCAGGTACTGCACACCCCAGTTGATGTGGTCCAGCGGCGCCAGATGGCCGAATTCCCACGGGCCGCTGGCGCGGAACGTCAGCAAGCCGTTGTGGAACATGTTGCGCTTGCCGCCGGCGTCGGAGGCTTCCGGCCGCGTGGGCGCCACGCCGTGCTGGTGGATGAGACTGTGCATGAAATTGAACGCCGCCAGTCCCTCCGGCTGACCGAATAGGAACTCGGTTTTCTCTTTGTTCAAGATTTCGCCGCCGTTTGCCAGCACGTAGTTGTAGCCCTCGGTCTGGCCCCAGACCGAGACGTACGTGCCCCAGCGTTCCGGCGTCTCGCCCTGGCGGATGGTGAGCTTCTGCGACATCTCCAGCCAGTCGTCGAACGTCCAGTCTTCCGCCGGCTCGTCCAGCCCCGCCTCGCCCAGGTGCTCACGGTTGTAGTACATGCCGATGGTGGCGTGGAAGTTGGGCAGGCCCCAGACCTTGCCAAACAACGTATAGACGTTCACGAGATACGCCGGGAACGTCTCCATCATGTCGATGTTGTCGGCGGCAACGTAGGGCGAGAGGTCGTAGAGGATGTTGTTCGCCGCGTGGAACATGATGTTGGGGCCGTTCATGATCATCACGTCGAACGGCGTGCCCGCGGCGGCGGAGGTCTTGAGTTTCGGCCAGTACTCGCCCCAGGCGGTTACATCGATAGAGAGGTCAATGTTCTCGCTGACCTCGGCCCGGTAGCCGGCAATCGAGCGTTCGTAGTCGCCGCCCTGCGCCTCTGTATAGCAAATGACGTTGAGCGTCACCGTCTCCGGCTCCGCCGGTTTCTCTTCTGCCGCCGGTTTCTCGGCCATCTGCTCTTGCGGTTCGTCCGTCACCGCGGCCTGTCCGCACGCGGCGAGCAGCAGCGCGCCGCTCCCGCCAACTATGCCGGCCAGCACGCCGCGCCGGGTAATCTCAGTCTGACGCATCGTTGGACTCCTTACTTCTTTGAGACATGGGGCTCGCTTGCCCTCGCTCGCTAGTCTGGAGTATACACCCCGTTACAATCACAAGCAAGATCTTAGTCGTGTCTAGTCTCGCTCGCGGCAAATACCTGGCGAAAACGCTCTCGCACCACCTAAGGATCACCTCCTGGGAAACATCACTGCTCTATCAATTTTTGGCTAACGAATACGCATACGACGACATTCCGAGGCGCCGATGGAGCGCGTCACCAGTGACGCCGAGTCCACGAACGCCCGGCATCGCTTGGCAAGACGCGGACGCTATGGGACAATGAAGTCACTGGCGCTAGCAATACTGGAGAGAGTGGGATCCATGGCGGTTTACGACACGCACAAGGCGGTGAAAGTCCTCACAGACGCGGGTGTGCCGGAAGAGCACGCCGAGGCCATGGTTGCCGTGGTTGGAAACCTGCCGGGCAACCTGGTAACTGAAACGGTGCTCGACGCCAAGTTGCAAGCGTTGGAGTTGCGCATGACATTGCGGCTCGGCGGCTTGGTGGTTGCGGGTGTCGTGTTCCTAGCCGCGCTGATCACCGTTTTTCAATTCTTGCCCCTTTAGAAGCCTCCGCCAAGGGGGTAGCCAAGCCACCAGTCTCGATTGCTTGCGCGGGAATACCCCAGGGGTACATTTCCCCGAACTACAAGGAGACGTTTATGGCGTTGCTAGTCGGAGAGTCGTGCGTGGCGTGCCGCGTTGGCGCGCCGACCATGACCGCAGCCGAAATCGCCGCGCTCAAGCCCCAAATCCCCGACTGGAACGTGGTGGAGCGGGATGGCATTCCGCAACTGGAGCGAGTCTACCCGTTCCCCAACTTCACCCAGTCGCTGGCGTTCACCAACGCAGTGGCCGCCGCAGCGGAAGCGCAAGACCACCATCCTGCCATTCTCACCGAATGGGTGGGCGTCACCGTCTCGTGGTGGACGCACAAGATCAAGGGCCTGCACCGCAACGACTTCATCATGGCGGCCAAGACCGACGCGCTCTACGGCAGCGGCTAAGCGCCCTCTTTGGTATGGGGTCAGCCCAATTCGCCAAGCCCGCATCGCGCGACTCACCCGCGGTGGCGGGGGACAAGCCCCCGCGCTACGGGATGCGGCCGGTGCTCTCCGTTCATGCTGAGCTTTTCGAAGCATGAACGGCGGGCGCGGAGGCACAGTTCCCCACTCGCGCCGTTCACCCTTCGACCCCGCTCAGGGCGAACGGCGTGCAAAGCTAGCCTTGGGCATCTCTACTTGCGAGTCACTGCGAGTTCGAGCTATTTCCTACTCTCCGCCAGCAGTGCGGCGCAGGAGCAGCGGGCTGAGCACAACGTAGAGCACGAACGCCACAATGAACGACGGCAGCGAGCCGCCGTAGCCCGTCAGCGCATCCGGCGCGAGGCCCTGCACGCCCTCCACGAAGTTGCTCAAGAGGTTGGGGTTGACCAAGTGATAGACGCTCACGCCGGCCGCCCAGCAGAGCAACGCCAGCCAGTTCACGCCGCCCAGGTACCAGTACGCGCCATCGCGCGCATAGAGTTCCGCGGTTTTGTACGCCCGCCGCCGCACGACGAAGAAGTCGGCCGCCATCACGCCAAAGAGCGAGATGAAGACCGAGCCTATCAGCAGCATGAAGATCTCATACGTCACCATGTTGAGGAACGACGCCAAGATGAGGCCGATCGCGGCGACGATCACGACGAAGACCCGCTGCGGAATGCGCGAGAAGACGTTCTGCGCCGTGACGGCCGCGGAATAGATGTCGGCGAAGGCCTGGTCGGTCTCCACGGCCAGGGTCGCGAGCAGCGCCAGCCAGCCGGCGGTGAAGACGATGATCGCGCCGGCAATCGCCACGGCCGGATTGCTCAGGTCGCCGAGCGTCACGGTCGCCACCAGCAGCACGCCGAGACCGTAGAACCAGGTGTTCGCCAGGAGGTAGCCCAGGCCCGACCCGGCAAACGCGCCGGTGTCGCTGCGCCCAAAGCGGCTGTAATCGGCAATGAGCGGTATCCACGAAATCGGCATGGCGATGACCAGGTCCACGCCCACCCAGAAGGGCGCGCCGTCCGTGCTCGTTTGCGAGAGCACGTCGCCCAGATTAAAACTGCTCACGATGGAGTAGGTGAGCCAAAGTGAGGCCGCCGTCATTACCCAAATGCCGAATTTCTCCATCCACTGGCGCACGACGACAATCGGGCCGCCCAGGGCGAACGCGGTGCAAACGACGGCAAAGAAAAGCAGCCACAGCAAGTACGCGTCGATGTCGAACAGGGTCTTGACCGCGTGATTGGCCGCCCACGACATGGCCCACAACTCGAATGCCGTCCACCCCACCAGTTGCAGAAAGTTGAAGAAACTGGGCACATAGGAACCGCGTATGCCCAAAACGGGACGCAGCAAGACCATGGTCGGCACGTGCACGCGCGCGCCGGCGTAGGCCATGAGCGCCAGCAGGAAGACGCCGATGAAACTGCCGACAATCACCGCCAGCAGCGCCTGCCGGGGCGCCATGCCCAGGCCGTGGTCTTCCGCGGGCAGCACCAGCAGCGCGCCGGTGAGAATGACCAACAGGCCGATCCCCAGGTTGAACCAGAGCACGAAGTGCTGCCGGAACGACATCCGGCGTTCGGCGGCTGGCACCGGGTCCACGCCCCACTCGGGCGGCACCTCGACCCTGGGCAGAAACTTGGACAATGTACCGAGCATCTGTGCATACCTCCTTCTGCATGCCGGCCCCGCAATTTGCACGGGACAGGCCTTTCGCCGCAACAAGGGACACCGCGCCTGGAGTTGCCAGGCGCTCTTAACGAAAACAGGCGTGCTGCGGATTCAGCACGCCCAGAATTTGCAGGCTCAGCAGTGCATTCCCTCCGCAGGTATTACCCTGATCAGGTGCAAGGGTTCGAGGCCGTACGCGCGCCTCATCTCAGCCCGGACTCCCGGGCTCCCCTATCACGCCGCTCTTCAGTTGTCCAACGCCGTAACTATAGCACGCGCGCGTTGCGCCCGCAACAGCACTCGTAGTTTATGGCTTCCGCCAAGAGGCGGGGAACAAGCCCCCGCGCTACGACTATTCGGTGTCACTAACCTTCACGGGCTAGGCGCAATCGCGGGACCTCTATTCCCGATCGCGCGCCTGAAGCACGCATCGGAGGAGACGCAAAGACTCCACCGCAAACTGTCGTTGATTTGCCCCGCGCCCGCCATCCGGCAGCAGAAGCGTGGACGTCCAAACACGCTCCCGCCCATCATGCACTTCCGCCGTAGCGCGGGGGCTTGTCCCCCGCCCACGCGCAAGTTCCGCTTCGCTCTCCAGCCCTTCGGTAGCGCGGGGGCTTGTCCCCCGCTCTTGCGCGGATGTCCCTGCTTCAACCGGCCCGGCCACGGCCAGGCACACCATCCCCACCGGTTTCGCCGAACGGCGGCCGGTCTGGGGTCCGGCAATACCGCTTTCCGCCAATGCCCATTGACAGTCAAACGCGCCGCGAACATACCGCGCCAACGCCGCTACGTACTCCTCACTCACGACACCGTGTGTGCGCGCTACACCGCTAATATCCCGCGCCAGCGGCGCGTCGCTGCCGGCATACACGACCACCCCGCCGCGAAACCGCGTCTCAAACGCGGCGACGGCGCTGAGCGCGCTGGCGAGCGCGCCGCCCCCAGCAGTCTCACCCACCGCCAGCGTCTCGCCGCGCTGGGCAAGCACGTCGCCCACCTCTTCCGCCAACCGCCGCAACTCATGGCGGCCGGACTGCGCCGGTTCACTCGGCAAGGGTGCGTTCATCGCCATGCCTTCGGGTCACGCCGTCGCGGTCCATTTGCTCTAGCAGCGGCAGCACGTACTTGCGGCTGGTGCCAAAGGCGTCACGCACCTGGGCCACGGTCGCCCGCCCCTCCCGGCCCAAGAATTCCCGCACGCGCGCCACCGCCTGCGCGTAGGCCTTACGCGAGTAGACGAGGTCGGTGTCCAGCCGGATGATGCGGCCCTGCGCCGCCAGCACGTTCAGGAAGTCTTCATCCAGCGCCAACGTCTTGCGCACCTCAGCCAAACTCGGCGGCGCGAACGGCTCCCGCTCCAGCGCGGCGAGCAGCGCGTTTGCGGTCTCTTCCTGCCGCGCGTCCAGCCCAATGCGAAAACCGAAGAGGCGCAACGCGCCTTGCTCTTCAGCAACTGCCTCGTCGGCAGAGAGGCGCTGTATGACCTCGTTGAACACGCGGCTATGCAAGCCGAGATGACGCCGCACTTCCTCCTTGCCTTGCCCGTTGCGTAGGGGATACCGTTCGTGGAAACCCTGGAGCAGAGCGGTCACGCGCGCCGTAATCTCAGTCCAACCGGCCGCGGAGTAGAGCGAGCGGCCGAGGTCTACGGCCAGTTCCGCGCCCAACAGCCGCGCCAGGATTTCGTCAATTTCCGCAGCGGTATGCGGCAGCACACCGGCGATCTCGGCGCGCGTGCAGGGCTCCCGTTGCCGTAAGGCCTGCAGAACGACGTCGTCGGGTGAGCCGCGTTCCAACGTAGCCAAAGCCGCGATCACGTCGTGCGCAAAGCGTTTGTGGCGCGGCGGGTAGGGGTCGAGCACTTCCCCGCCGCCCAGCGTGCACGCCGGGCTGAGCTGGCGGAGGATGAAGAGGTCGCCCTTGCTGAGGCACACCGGCTTTACGAGCAGCAGTTGCGCCAGCCCGTCCGCCCCGGGCGGGATTGATTCGCGGTCGAGCAGACGCACCCGCGCCAGCGTCTCCATGGTCCCGCTGTGGAAGGCCACCACGGTCCCATGCGCCAGCGGCCGCGGCGCGGCGGGCAAGACGCGCACGCGCACGTCGGCGAAGCGCGTGGCGGCGAGCCTTTGTGGCAACGTCAGCACCTGACCGCGATAGACGTCATCCGTGTCAACGCCGCCGACGTTCACGGCAACGCGATTGCCGGGCAGGGCGGACTCCAGCGCGTGCTTGTGACTCTGCAAGCCGCGAATGCGGCCGCTCACGTTGCCGGGGACGAACTGCACGTCGTCACCGACCTGCAGTTGACCGTCCAGCAGCGTGCCGGTAACGATTGTGCCGAAGCCGCTGAGCGTAAACGCCCGGTCGATGGGCAGGCGCGGCCGGCCTACGTCTCGCTTCGCCGCCGTTTCCGCGAGCAAGGCGTCTAGGGCCGCGCGGAGCGCGTCCAGCCCCTGGCCCGTGACCGCGGAGACGCGCACGAGCGGGCTGTCGGCGAGCACGGTCTCCGCCACCGTCTCACGTGCTTCTTCTTCTACGAGTTGCAGCCACTCTTCATCCTCCACCAGGTCGCAGCGCGTCAATACCAGGATGCCCGCCGGCACGCGCAGCAAGTCGAGAATATCCAGGTGCTCGCGGGTCTGCGGCATCACGCCTTCGTCGGCGGCAATCACCAGCAGCGCCGCGTCGATGCCGCCCACGCCGGCCAGCATGTTCTTGATGAAGCGCTCGTGGCCCGGCACGTCTACAATGGAAATCTCCTTGCCGCTGGGCAGGGAGAGCCAGGCGAAGCCCAGGTCGATCGTCAACCCGCGCTCTTTCTCCTCGCGGAGCCGGTCCGGGTCGATGCCGGTGAGCGCCTGGATGAGCGTGGACTTGCCGTGGTCTACGTGTCCCGCGGTGCCGATCGTGTACATCTACGTGCCTTGCGGATTTTCTTTAATGCGCAGACGATTACGGGCGAGTTTCAGGACTGCGCCGGTAGTCGTCTTCCCAACGGCCAGACGGCGGCAATGCGCGGTCGGGCGCCGCCGCGCGCTCGTGCGCAGCGTATCACACCGGCGGATACCGGCGTAAGCAACAGCCTCTTCAACCACTTCACGGCGGCCCGGCAGCCTTCCCAACTTTGAATACGCTCGCCTTCTTGCCGGAGACCAGCACGTCGTAGCGCTTCAAGACCGTAAAGTCGCCCCTCAAGTCCTGGATGCACCGCTCGAAGAGCGCCGGCCTTCCCGCCAAGAGCACCAGGAGGCCCCCCGGTCGCAGGATTCTGTGGCATTCGCGCAGCATTTCGCGGTGAAACTGCTCCGGATCGCCGTGCTGGGCCGAATAAAATCCCCATGGCGGGTCGGTGATGATCTTGTCCACAGAACCCGGCGCGAACGTCCGCAAGTCCAGCGCGTCCCAGCGGCCAACGACGATCTGCTTCCGCTGCCTGCCCCCTGCCCGGCCAAGCCGCCGCGCGTGCGAGCGCAGGCTCTTGACGTGCTTTGGATCGACGTCGCCGGCCAGGATTTCGCGGTAGGGAAAAGCCCGCGCGCGCTCCAGCGGTATGGCGCCCGAGCCGCAAAACGGATCGAGCACAACGTCCGTTTCCGCCGGCTCGGAGATGAGGCAAAGCAGGTGGCAGAGTTCCGGCCGCAATTCGCCGCGTGCCAGCGTCTTCTCGTACGCCCGGTGTCGAGTGAGGCGCAGGCCCACGAAGCCAACGCCTTCCCGCCGGGACAGCAGCCAGACCTCCACGTCGGGCTTGCTATGGTTCGGCCTCAGCCGCTCGTCGGGCGCGAGCGCCCGCTCCAGGGCCGCGCGGACGCCCCGCGGCAGCGAGACGAATTGGTTGCCGTGCGAGGCCACAAACCGGTACGTGAGGCTCTTGCGCGGCAGATGGGGCGCGAGACGGCGCGGGAAGCTGTCGTCGGCCAGAATCGCCCGGCTCATCTGCCCGATTGGATTGCGCCCCAGCCCAGCAAATGACATAAGGCAGACGAAACTATTGTTGCAAAACCGCAGCGCCCGCACCTCCGCGGCGGTGGCGGCGGAACGATACACCACGAGTCCATCGAGAAGCGTCTCTATCTTTACGCTCTCAAGCGACCGCTCCAGGGCGGCGGCAACCACCTCTCCCATGCCGGGAATGAACGTGGAGGCATACGTGGTCATGGGCGTGAATTCGCGGTATAGGCGTCTGATGCGCTGGAGTTACGGATTGGTCTCCCGCAATTATACCGCGATACGCACGCCGTCTCGCTTGCCTGCGGCCGCGCGCATTGGAGAACAAAGGCCCGCCGCTACACCTCGCACACAATGCCGTCGCCGTCACCGTCACGCGCGCTTGGCACCATCGCCTGCGGAAATCCCTCTCCGTCTCCCACGCTGCCTCGCACGCGCTCCTCACCGGCTTCGACAGCCGCGTCGCAATCGTCGTACGTGGGCGTTGGCGTCGGTGAAGATCCGGGCGTGGGTGTTGGCGCCGGAGTAGGAGTCGGTTTCGGTGTAGGTGTCGGATTGGGCGTGGGCGTGGGTGAAGGCGTCGGCGAGGGGGTAGGAGTGGGAAAGACGATTCGCGGCCGCTCCTCGCACCCGGTCAGCATCGCCCGCAGCGCGCGCACTTCGGCGGCGTCCGCGCTCAGTCCCCAGTATACCTTGACCGCAATCCAGTCCTGCGCGTATTGGCACCACGCCCCTTCCGCCGGCGGCTTCCACTGCGCCGGGTCGCGCGCGCCTTTGGCGCGGTTGCTCTCCGCCGAAACCGCGGTCAGGGTCTGCGGCAGCGTCAGGTCGTTCGCGTAGGCGTAGCGCCGCGCATACGACCACCGCCAGCCTCCGGATTCATGCGCTTCGGCAAGAGGCACGACGTGGTCGACGTCCACGTCTGAAGCGCGCCTGAGCGTCCGCTCATCGTACCACGACCACCACGTGCCGCCGGGCACGCACGACTCGCCGTCAGCCAGCGTCCGGGCCTCGGCTACCAGCACTTCCTGGCGTGTGTTGCAGCCGTCGCCGTCATCGTCGTCCCAGCCGCCTTGCTCGTACATCCAGCGGCCGTAGGTCACGCCGCCGTCAGTTTCCGGCGCAAGCGTGAGCCACACGCCCGCCACGTAGACTCTCCTGGGCCGGGTGCGCTCCGGCAGGCAGTTGGCCGCGTAGAATGCGTCAACGCCTTGCCAGCCCGCTTCTTTCAAAGCCGGCCGCGCGTCCTCAAGCTGGCCGCACAGCGCCGCCGTCGGCCCATCGTCGATGACAATCGAAATCCACAGTATCGAAAGTACCAGCGCCAGCACGTGTCACTCCTTTGCCTTGCGCTTGCCGAAATTCGTGGCACACACAGTTAAATGCGCGCAAGCAGCCTACACGCAACGCAAACATTGGAGAATCCTGCCGTCCCCACAAGCCTCACACAGGCAAAGCCGCGCATAGAAGGGCCTCCCTCTCCCTGGGGAGACCATTGCATAAGCCCCTTCCCCCTCGAGGAAGGTTGGGATGGGAGTGAAAGGGCTTGACTAAGCGAGTTTCTTAGCTGCAATTAGCCTCTGGATTCGGGCTCTCGCCGGAGTGACGGATTCAAGCAGAGGTCTTCCCGGTGAGAGGGGAAAGCCCGCGGGGTATCAGCCAATCTCCTGCCGCCAGCCGGAGCAGCGCCAAGCCCGCCCCTACTCCGTAGCCGGAGTCTCATCTGCCTGAGAAACCGCCCACCGCTCCGCCAGCCGATAGAGGCCCATGCCGTGGGAACCCTTGACGAGCACCGCGTCGTGCGGCTGCGCTTCCGCCGCCAGGAGCGTTTCGGCTGCCACCAGGGCCGCATTCAGCGCAACTTCGTCTGTGTAGTCCGCCGGCATCTCCGTAATCCGCGCCGGGTCCATACCGGCCGCCCGCGCGCCGGCCGCAATATGCGCGCTCTCGGCGCCAATCGCTATCAGCCGGTAGGCATAGCGGGCCGCGGCCTCGCCTAAGAGGCGGTGCTCTTCAGCCGCATACTCACCCAGTTCCAGCATGTCGCCAAGCACCGCAAACCGCCTGCCCCGCGCGCCCAACTGGGCCAGCGTCTCCAGCGCCAGAATGCCGGAAACGCGGTTGGCGTTATAGGCGTCGTCGAGCAGGATCGTGCCATTGCGGCCCGTCCGCGCGTGCAGGCGGCCCGGCGCGGGGCGCACGTTTGCCAGTCCCGCCGCAATCTCAGCCAGCGAGAGGCCGAATACCTGTCCTACGGCGGCGGCGGCCAACGCGGCGTAGACCCCGGCCTGTCCCAAAATTCGCGTCTTAACCTGCCCCTGGCGGTCGCCTACGCGCACGTCGCACTGCGTCCAGCCGTCCGGCAGGAGGGTCACGTTCCGCGCCGACACGTCCGCCGCGCCGTTCGTGCCGTAGAATATCGTCCGCACGCGCGTGCGGGCCGCCATCGTCCTGACCCGCGCGTCATCGCCGTTCAAGACCGCCGCACCGCTTGCCGGCAGCGCCTGTGCCAACTCGCCCTTTGCCTGCCGCACCACGTCCAGCGAGCCGAACAACTCGAGGTGCACCGGCCCGACCGCCGTCACCACGCCGACGTGGGGCCGCACCCGGCGGCAGTAGGCGGCAATCTCGCCGCGCCACTGCGCGCCCATCTCCAGTACCAACACGTCGTCTGCCGGGTGGCAGCGCGCCACCGTGCGGGGAATGCCGAGTTCGTTGTTTTCGGTGCCCAGCGTCTTGCAGACCCGGAAGCGCTCCGCCAGCACCGCCGCAATCGCCTCTTTCGTGGTCGTCTTGCCATAGCTGCCCGTGACGGCCACGATTCGCAGGGCAGGGCGCTTTCGTATCAGGTAGGAAGCCAACTTCCACGCCGCGTCATTTGGATTCCGCACGCGAATCTGCGGGATACCCACGCCGGCACGCGGACGTTGGCACAGAATCGCGGCGGCGCCCTTGGCCGCGGCGTCCGGTATGAACGCATGACCGTCGCGCTGGCCGGTGCGCAGCGCCAGAAAGACCTCGCCCGGTTGCAGTATGCGCGAATCGTGGCAGAGACCCGTGCAGCCAATGTCTGCCGCATCTAAGCCGGGCGGCGGCTCGCGGCGCAAAGCGCGGTAGAGATCGGCAAGTTGGAACACGAGTGGGCGCGCTCCTTGCGAGCGGTTCTGCGGGTCGGGGAAAGATGCGCAGGCGACCGCGGCGCACGCCGCCCTACACGCTAGGAGAGACCGCGCCGACCTGCTATAATGGTGCCGCCACTCGTCAGCATAGCACACGGCGTCGAGCGCCACTTCAACCATGGGCAGAAAGCTCCGGGTCGGCTTGCTCTTTGGCGGACGTTCAGCCGAACACGACGTGTCGGTGGTTTCCGCCCGCTGCGTGCTGGCGGCGCTCGATTCGGCGAAGTACGAAGTAGTTCCCATCGGCATCAGCCGCGACGGGCGCTGGCTGCCGGACGACGACCTCCGGCGCTCACTGGTGGACCAAGCGCAGGTGTCGCCCGGCGCAGATTCATCACAGCCGGCACTCAGCCCGGCCGCGGCCTTGGCCCGCGGCGCAACGGCCAGGGCCACCCACGACTCGTCGCCTTTCGCCGCGCTGGACGTTGTCCTGCCCATTCTCCACGGCCCCAACGGGGAAGACGGCAGCATTCAAGGCCTGTTGCAACTGGCCAACGTGCCCTACGTGGGCTGCGACGTGCTCAGTTCGGCGTTGGGCATAGACAAACTGGTGCAGAAGCGGCTCTTCCGTTACGCCGAACTGCCAGTCGTCGACCACGTGGAAGTGCGGCGGCGGGCGTGGCGCGAGCAGCCGGACGCGTGTATCGCGGAAATCGAGGCCAACCTTGTCTATCCGCTGTTCGTAAAGCCGGTCACGCTCGGCTCCAGCATCGGCATCACGAAAGTCCACGCGCGCGCCGATCTCGCGCCCGCTCTTGACACGGCCGCGCGCTACGACCGTAGAATGATCGTGGAAGCCGCCGTGCCCCACGCGCGGGAGATCGAACTCTCGGTGCTCGGCAACGACGAGCCGCGGGTATCCGTGCCGGGGGAGATCGTGGCGGCGCACGAGTTCTACGACTACGCCGCAAAGTACGAGGCGGACTCGGCGCTGCACGTGCCGGCGCGCGTTTCCGATGCTCTCACGCGGGAGTTGCAGGCGCTCGCGCTCCGCGCCTTCAAGGCTCTGGAGTGCTGCGGCATGGCGCGGGTGGACTTCCTGCTGGACGGCGAATCCGGCGCGGTGTACGTGAACGAGATAAACACCATACCCGGCTTTACGCCCATTAGCATGTACCCTAAACTCTGGGAAGCTTCGGGGTTGCCGTATCCGGCGCTGTTGGACGAATTGATTCGCCTGGCGCGGGAGCGCCATAGCGAAGCCAGCGAGCAAGCTACCGCGCGGTAGACATGGCGCGCTAGACTGAGTAGGCGCTCTCTGTCATTCCGAGCGCAGCGAGGAATCTCGTGTTGCAGTAGGGCGGCAATCCGCATCCCCGTGGCGCGGGGGCTTGCCCCCCGCTTTGGGCAATTGAAGGTGGGGGCTTGTCCTCCGCTTTGGGCCGGATTGACTGACCGCGGGGCAGATGGAATCCGGCTTGCGCCGGAATGACAGTCCACGGGCGACGGCATCACGGTTCGTGCGCGAAGGCCAGAAGACGTGCAAATCAGAAGGGGCAGCCGCCATGGTAAACGGTGACATCAAGATTCTCTCCGGCCTGGCCAACGTCCCATTGGCCGCCCAGATTGCCGACCTGCTGGGCACCGGCCTCTGCGACGTCAGCATCGAAGAGGCGCCGGATTCCGAGACCCTCGTAATGGTGAATGAGAGCGTGCGCGGCTGCGACGTCTACGTGGTGCAGACCACGTCCGCGCCCGTGAACGACAACCTGATACAACTGCTCCTGATGAGCGACGCCCTGCGCCGGGCCTCGGCCAAGCGCATCACCGCCGTCATACCGTACTACGGCTACTCCCGCCAGGAACGGATGGCCCACGGCCGCGAACCAATCAGCGCCAAGGTGGTGGCGGACATGCTCCAGGCCGCCGGCGTAGACCGCATTGTGCTCACCGACATCCACGCGCCGGCCATGCAGGGCTTCTTCAACATCCCCTTCGAAACGCTCTCCGCCGTGCCGCTCATCATCGACTACCTGAAGCAGCAGGACCTCACGGATGCCGTCGTCGTCGCGCCCGACGTGGGCCGCGCCAAGCTGGCGGAAAAGTACGCCGAACGCCTGGGCGTGCCGCTGGCGCTGATCCACAAGGCCCGCGAATCCGCCACTACGTCGCGCATCGTTGGCATGATCGGCGAACTCAAGGGCAAGAACCCAATCATCATCGACGACATCATCACCACCGGCGGCACCATCGTCGAGACCGCCCACGCCGTGATCAATGCCGGCGCGCAGCCCCGGCTGCGCCTGGCCGCCGTCCACGGCCTGCTGGCCGGCGACGCGCCGGACCGCCTGCATCAAGACTTCATTCAGGAGGTGATTCTGACCGATACCGTGCACGTGCCGGCCGACAAGCGCACGCCCAACATGTCCATACTCTCCGTGGCCCAACTCTTTGCCGAAGCCATCCACCGCGTGCACAACGAAGATTCGGTAAGCGGCCTCTACCTCCTGACGTGAGGCCGGGCTCTACCTCCTGACGTGAGGCCGGCCGCGCCGCCGCCGCGAGCGCGCTGCGCCTGACACATGGGCTTGCAAATGTCATTCCGAGCGCAGCGAGGAATCTAATGCTGCTGCTGCTGCTGCTGCTCGTGCAGTGCCGTACTCTAGATTCCTCACTTCGTTCCACCGGCGGCATGCAAATGTCATTCCGAGCGCAGCGAGGAATCTAGAGACGCTGATTGCGCAGGGCCGTACTCTAGATTCCTCACTTCGCTCCACCGGCGGCATGCAAATGTCATTCCGAGCGCAGCGAGGAATCTAGAGACGCTGATTGTGCAGGGCTGTACTCTAGATTCCGCGAACAGGGTTCGACACTTCGCTGCGCTCCGTTCGGAATGACGCGTGAAGTCAGTTCTGGAAAACATGCCCCCGTCGGCCCGCCCGCGCCCCGCCGGCGGCAGTAAACCGCGACCGGTTGTAGGCGCGCGCACAGATAAATGTCCCGCATCCGGTATACTAGGACTAGAGCCGCCAAGACGCGCGTTGCAAGAGGAGGTTGCGCGGCATGATACTCGAGGTTGGCATTGCCTTCGGCGCCGGCGTTCTCTCCTTCCTCTCACCCTGCTTTCTGCCGCTGGTGCCCGCCTATCTGGTCTATCTCGGCGGCCGCCACGTCAACGCGGTGCGCCACGATCAGCCGGCCCAGCGCGCCGTCATCATCAATGCGCTCGCCTTCATTCTCGGCTTTGGCACGATCTTCGTCGCGCTGGGCGTTGCCATCACGTTCGTCGGCCTGGCTTTTCAGCAGGGCTTGCCGACAATGCGGCTCGTGGGCGGCGCGCTGCTGGTCGTCTTTGGCTTGAGTTTTCTTGGGTTCCTGCGCATTCCCTGGCTGCAGCAGATCCTGCAGCGTGAGGTCTCGCTCCGCAATACGCCCCTGGGGCGCATCGACACCGAAAAGACCGGCCCGCCCACGTCGTTCTTGATTGGCCTCGTGTTCGGCACCGGCTGGACGCCGTGCGTGGGGCCGATTCTTTCCGGGATTTTGCTCCAGGCCTCCGGCTCCGGCACCGTGCTCCAGGGCGGCATTCTGCTGGCAATCTACGCCGCCGGTATGGGCCTGCCGTTTCTTGCAATGGCGGTGGCGATCGAGCGCGCTAGCGCGGTCCTGAACTGGCTCAAGTCACACATGCTCGTGGTAGAGCGGGCGAGCGGGGTCTTCTTGATACTCATGGGCATCGCGGTCGCGTCCAATTTCCTCGCGTACGTCAGCAGTATTCTCGGATTGTATTCGTTAGGGTAGGCGCCCGAGACGACCGCGAGCCACAGCCCGCCTACAGAGGTGAAGAGCGCCAATGCCGGCGCGAGGATATACGTCATTCACAGGACGACTGCTATGAAGAGGAGGAAGGCAATGCAACGGAGACGCCTACTGTCACTGCTGTTCGCCGGCGCGTCCGCCACCGCCCTGGCGGCCTGCGGCGGCGGGTCGGACGAGACGGATGCGGCGGAAGAAGAGACTGCCGGCTCCGCGCAGGGGTCCGCAGCGGAGCCTACCGCGGCCCCAAAACAGGCGGAGATTCCCCCAACCCCCGCGCCCACCGCGGCGCCGGAACTGGACTTGCCCATGCTGGGCAAAGCGCCCGAAATCAACCTCGACACGTGGTTCAATTCCGAGCCAATTACGATGGCCAGCCTGGAGGGCAAGGCCGCGGCCCTGGTGGTCTTCTGGACCTACACCTGACCGGTGTGCCGCAGCGAAGTCCCCAGTTTGGTGGACCTCTTCAATACCTATCACGACGATAGGTTCAAGCTCATCACCGTGCACTTCCCGTATGCCGGCTCATCCCTGGACGCGGCGAAGATCAAGGAGCAAGCGGACAATCTTGGCGTCACCTATCCCGTTGTCGTCGACAACGACCTCTCGCTTTGGAATGCCTACGGCAACCGCGTGTTCCCGTCCTTCTACGGCATCGACCGGCAGGGCAACATCCGCTTTGCCAAGTTCGGCGGCGGCGACGGCATGGAAGCCGTTTTCGAAGCGGTGAAGAAACTCAAGGAGTTTGGCTAGCGGGTTAGAGCCACCTGCCCTGGCAAGTGTTGGTTCGATTGTGTGTCCGTTCGCGGGGCGACTGCTGCGCTGCGGACGGACAGTCATTTAACCCCCCCCCCCCTTAAACTCTCGCGCAGCCAGTAACTCGTGTTTCCCCCGGCATTGCCTCAGCCGTTACGCGCCGCCTGTGCTAGGCTTGTGAGAACGGTTGCCAACACAGCAAAGGAGCGCATGGAATGGACACCCAAAGTCTTCCCCAGCCCGCGCCGACGCCGGGCAATACCGCCTGGTGGACCCACGACCGTTTCGGCCTCTTCATCCACTGGGGCATCTACGCCCTGGCCGGCCGCCACGAGTGGGTGAAGAAATATGAAGAGATCAGCGACGCGGACTACCAGCCGTACTTCGACCACTTCGATCCCGATCTCTACGACCCGGCGGAATGGGCGCGCGCGGCGCGGCAGGCCGGCATGAGGTACGTCGTCCTTACCAGCAAGCACCACGACGGCTTCTGCCTGTGGGACAGCCAACTCACCGGCTACAAAGCCACCAACACGCCCGCCAAGCGCGACCTGCTGCGGCCCTTTGTCGAAGCCTTTCGCGCCGAGGGGCTAAAAGTGGGGTTCTACTACTCGCTCATCGACTGGCATCACCCTGAGTTTCCCGTGGACGGGGTGCATCCCCAGGCCAACGACCTGGCGTTCCGGGAAGCTACCAAAGACCGCGACGTGCGCAAATACGCGGAGTATCTTCACGGCCAAGTGCGCGAAATCCTGACCATGTTCGGTACCATCGACCTGCTCTGGCTCGACTTCTCGTATTCGCAGCAGGACTATGGCTGGAGCAGGGGCAAAGGCAAGGACGACTGGCAGAGCGAGGAACTCATCGCGATGGTGCGCGAAATAAACCCCGACATCATCATCAACAACCGCAGCGAAATCGAGCAGGACTTCCACACGCCGGAACAGTTCATCCCGCCCAGTTGGCTGCACGTGGACGGCAAGCCGGTGAACTGGGAGGCCTGCCAGACCCTGAACGGCTCCTGGGGCTACCACCGCGACAACCTGGACTGGAAGTCGCCAACGCTGCTGGTGCAGATGCTGATCGACTGCGTTTCGAAAGGCGGCAACATGCTCTTGAACGTCGGCCCTACGGCCCGCGGCCAGTTCGATCCCCGCGCCCAGGCGACGCTCGGCGCAATCGGGGGCTGGATGCGCCGGCACGGGCGCGCGATCTACGGCTGCACGCAGGCGCCGTTCACGCCCCCACGAGATTGCCGCTACACGTACAACCCCGAAACGAACCGGCTCTACCTGCACGTGCTCGCCTGGCCGCTGAAGTACCTGCACCTACCCGGCCTGCGCGGCCGCGTGCGCTACGCCCAACTGCTGCACGACGGCTCGGAAGTCAAGACTTTGGACTTCACCCAACACCACCGCTACCCCAGCGGCGGCGAAGACCTGCTCACGCTGGAACTGCCCATCCAGATGCCTGACAATCTTGCGCCGGTGGTTGAACTCTTCTTGAACGACAGATAGGATATGTACACCGGTAAACGTGCTTGCGCGCATGCACAGAAGATTCCGGTCGTATACGGTGCATGCGAGCGCCAATTCAAGGAGGCGTTGTAATGGATACCCGGTACGCTCTTTTGCACGGCCTAAGTCGGCGCGCGCTCTTGCAGTCCACAGCCATAGCGGCTGGTGTGTTGGGACTTGCAGCGTGCGGCACGGTGGCCACCGCGCCCGCGGCCCAGCCCGAACAGGCCGCCGCTGAAGAGGCCCCCGCCAAGGCCGAAGAAGCGCCCAAAGAGGCTGAGCCGATCACCATCCAGTACTACACCGCGCTCAACGACCGGCAAACCGAACTCTACCCCACCATGGTGGTGGACGAGTTCCAGGCGGCCTTTCCCGGCATTATGGTCGAAACGGTGCTCCGCGAGGGGCCGTTCTATGACAAGCTCCACGCGCTGGTCGCCGCCGGTGAGCCGCCGGACACGTCTTGGTTCTCGTATCCGGAGGCGTATCTACGCGGTGTCTTCACCCATGTGACTGATTATGTCAAGCGTGACAGCTATGACATCAGCGTCTTCCCGGCGGGCGCGATGAAGACGCTCGCCATGTGGGAAGGCGACGTGCTGGGCCTGCCGAACCAGTCCGGCGGCTCGTGGCCGGTGATGCCCTACAACAAGGAAATCCTGGCCAGCGAAGGCATCAGCGATCCGCCGCTGACCTGGACGGATGATAGCTGGAACGCCGAAGCCTGGCTCGAAGCCCTGCAGAAACTCGCCAAGTGGGAGGGCGACAACCCCACCCGCTTTGGCATCAACGGCATCGGCGCGGGCGTGATGGTCTACTGGGGCCCCATGTGGGCCGGCAGTTGGGTCAGCGAGGACCTGAAAACGGTCACCTGCGACAGCGAGGAGATGATCGCCGGCATCCAGTATCTGACCGATCTCGTGGCGCGCTATCGGGTCATGGACAAGCCTGGCCAACTGAACGAAGTCTTTGGCACCGGCAACGCCCGCAACCTCTTCTTCGACGGCAAACTGGCGTTCTTCCGCACTTCCGGCGGCCAGACTTTTGCCGTGGCTGAGGCCGTGAAGGACGGCAAGCCCTATGGATTCGCGCCCATTCCCAAGTTCGGCATCGTCGGCTCCGGCCAGGCGGTTGACCCCAACGGCATCATTAGCGGCGCCAAGCACCCGGATGAGGGCTGGGAGTTCATCAAGTGGCAGGCCGATACGCCCAATTGGGCGATCACGCGCGGCAATGCGCCTTCGCGCCAGGACCACTTCGACGCCTGGGGCGAGGCGGTGTACGGCGGATTCGCGGCGGAAGCGCGGGTTGAGGTCTATCGCGAATCCTTGGCCCACGCGGTTAACATCGATCCTGTCTTCTCGTTGCCGAACTGGCGCATCCCCATTTGGCGCGACATGGTCGGCCCGGCCATGACCAAACTCTACAACGGCGAAGGCGACGTGAAGGAGACTTTGGAGCAGCTCAAAGGCCAGATCGAGGGTGAAATGCCGGAGCTTGACTAGCCGCGAGAACGGCTGTAAGCTCCGATTCACTCGCATGTATTTCAAGAGGGGCGCGGGGTACCGTGCCCCTCTTGCGTAGGGAGGTTCTGCCGCATGTCCGTATCCGTAGCTCAACTCGCCATCGCCGGCGGCGCGCCGGTGCGGGATGTCAAGACCCGGCCGTGGCCCGCCTGGCCGGTGGCCACCGAGGAGGACATTGCCGCCGTAGCCGATGTGCTGCGCAGCGGCAAGTGGAACCGCTGGCGCAGCGACCGCGTGGAGGCGCTGGAAGAGGCGCTGCGGGAGTTCACCGGCGCGGCCCACGTAGTGGCTTTAGCGAGTGGGACTGCGGGACTGGAAGTCGCGCTCAAAGCGGTGGGCGTGCGTCCCGGCGACGAGGTCATCGTGCCCGCCTATACCTACGTTGCGACCGCCACGGCGGTCTTGCAGGTGGGCGGCGTGCCGGTCTTTGCCGACATCATCCCGGAAACGGAGAACGTCGCTCCCGCTTCGATGGAGTCGCTCATCACCGAGCGCACGCGCGCGCTCTTGCCCGTCCATGTTTCGGGGCTGCCCTGTGATATGGCCGCTATCAACGACCTTGCCACGCGGCATGGGCTTCGGGTCGTCGAGGACACTGCGCAGGGAATTGGCGGCCTTTGGAACGGCCAGCGTCTTGGCACGATTGGGGACGCGGGCGCCTATTCATTTCAGGCGAGCAAGAACCTGCCGGGCGGCGAGGGCGGCGCGGTGGTCACGAACGACCCGGCAATCGCCGAAAGAGCCTTCATGTTGATGCACATCAACTACGAAGTCCTGGGCTGGAATTACCGGCTGACGGCCGTGCAAGCCGCGCTTATCCTCTCCCAGCTAGAACGCTTTCCACAGCAGCAGGCCCGCCGCCAGGCGAATGCCACCTTCCTGCGTGAAGCCTTGGCTGCGATTTCCGGCATTGCGCCCACGCGGGTAGACCCGTTCGTTACCGGCGACGGCTTGCACGGGCTGGGCGTGCGCTTTCTCAGCGACGAATTCAGTACCGGCGCGCCGGTCTCGCGCGAGACGTTTGCCAAAGCCCTGCGCGCCGAAGGCATCCCGTGTGCTCTGGGCTACGGCGCTCCGGTGTACAAGCTGCCGCTCTTCCAGGAGGCCCACAAGCGCATGCGAGACCAGTGCCCCGTGGCCTGCAACCATCCCGCAATGGCGGCCCAGGACTACGCCAACCTACATCTCCCAAACGTGGAACGCCTCTGCGGGCAGGGAGCGCTGCGCTTCAACCAGCCGCTCTTGCTCGGCTCGCGGGAGGACATGCAGGACATCGTGGACGCCGTAGCGAAGGTCCATGCCAACCAGGATGCGCTCGCCGCAACGGCAGTCTAGGAATCGCCAAGGCCATGCTCAGCGCCGGAGTAGGACGCGCCACCCTCACGCCGCCGCTCGGCACGCCGCTCATCGGCTACGGCGGGCGCGAGCGCGGCGCGGACGCCGTGCGCGACGACCTCTACGCCACGTCGTTGGTGCTTGCGGACGGCGAAACGACGGTAGCCCTCGTCACCTGCGACCTCTGCGCCTTGCCCGCGCAGCAGGTGCGCTACGTGCAACGGCGGCTCGAGGAGCGCGCCGGCATCCCGCCCGGCCACGTGCTCATCAATACCTCGCACACTCACTCGGGGCCGTTGACTACGTTCAATGAGGAGACCCCGGCCGGTCTGCGGCGTGTCGTGCTGAATCTGCTCGATGGCATCGCAGAGTCGGTCGTCCAAGCGGCGGCAAAGCTCGTGCCTTGCCAAATCAGGGCGGGCACGGGTTCTGTGCGCGCGAGCATCAACCGGCGCAAGCGCAACGGCTACAGCGACGCGGTGACGCCGGACTCGCCGGCGGGCACGGTGGATCCCGCTCTGCACGTGGCGCGGATCGACGGCGTTGACGGCGTGCCACTCGCAATTCTCACTAGCTACGCCTGCCATCCGGTGGCGCTGCGCCCGCCCAGCCACGTCGTCTCCGCGGACTTCGTCTGCGCGCTGCGCGAGGCCGTGGAGCCGCAGATCGGCGCGCCGCTGCTCTTCGCTCAAGGCGCGGCCGGCAATCTGGTGCCAATCGGCCCGGAGATGGAGATGGAAGAGCGGCTGCAACTGACGGGGAGAATGCTCGGCGCTGAGGCCCTGCGCGTGCACGCCGCCCTGGGCGCTGAGGACGGTCCTTCTTCTGCAACGCAAGCTGGCGCTGCGCTGGCCGCTCCCGAGCCTACCGCTGCGTCCGGCGGCGCAACGGCCACAGCCCAGAGACCGGTGCTCGCCGCCGCAGCGGAAACCCTCTTGCTCGACCTTTGGACAGACCAGCCGAAAGCCACCGGCGCGGGACACGCGCACCGGACGTTTCCCTATCTCACCCCGCCGTTGGTGGACGGCAAGGTAGAATGCGCGGTGCAGTCCCTGCGAATTGGCGATCTGGCGTTCGTGGGCGTCGCGGGTGAAGCCTTTGTGGAGATCGGCCTGGCCGTAAAGGAACGCTCGCCCTTTTCCCACACCATCTTCTTGGGCTACACCAACGGCTGCCTGGGCTATATTCCCATCGCCGCCGCCTACCCCAACGGCGGCTACGAAGTCCACCGCGCCTACGCCGTCTACCGCCTGCCCGCCACAATAGCCCCTGGCAGCGCCGACAGAGTTATCGACACCAGTCTAAGGCTACTGTGCGCTCTCTGACCCCCGTCCCCTGGATTCCCACTTTGCGGGAATGATGGAATCCGTCGTGCTACTTTCATGGTATTGACGGCTTAGATTGAAACCACCTAAAAGACCTTGGTCAAGCGGTCAATTGGCGAAACTAGCTACTCGCGCTGGAGTACTTGGTCAGCGCGAACCGCCAGAAGAGGTGGGAGACGATGAGGAGGCCGGCGGTCATGGCGAAGGCGGCCAGCGCGAAGGTGGGGCTGAGGATGCCGATCAGGGCCTGGCTGGGGACGGTGGCGATGAAGGCCACCGGCAGTCCGAACGTCAAGCCAAAGCGCAGCGCGCCGCGGAAGACGTCGGTGGGCACGCGGGCGACCTCGATGAAGTTGTAGTAGAGGTACGCGATGTTGCGGAGCCGGCCGGCCCAGAAGACTGTCGAGACCGCCATGAACCAGAGCGAGTAAGCAATGAGGCAGGCGCACACGACCAGCGCCAGGTAGAGCAGCGCGCCGGGCCACGTCACCGGCTCGCCGAACAGGCCGACCGCGTACCACAGCACGCCGCCGCCAATCAGCACCTGCACCAGCGGGTCCCAATCGAACTTGCGCGTAGAGACGTAGAACCGGGCGCTGACGGGCTTGCTCAACACGAAGTCCAGTTCGCCGCGATTGATGAGGTCGGAGAGCGCGTTCATGTTTTCGCCAAAGATCGTCTCCACAACGCCGTCCACGAGCATCACGGTGGCGGCCAGCACGAGCATGTGTTCCATGCGCCAGCCGGCGATGGCCTGCACGTGGCCGAAGATGAAGTGGATCGAGGCGACGTACACCGCGGAGTAGAGGATGGTCGCCACGCTCCACACCACCGTGCTCAAGCGGTATTCCAGCGCGTTCAGGATGGAGTTCTTGGCAAAGGCGGCGTAGAGCCGCAGGTAGCGTGCCATCGTTCAGCCTCCGTACGCGCCGTAGCGGCGCAGGCCGGCGGCCAAGACGCGCCGCATCAGCAGGAACGCCGCCAAGAGCCACGCCGCCTGCACCGCCAGCCCGCCCAGCGCCGCGAGAAAGTCGAGCCGGCCCTGGAGCAACTGCACGGGGAAGAAGTAGAGGTAGCGAAACGGCAGGAACTCCGTGGCGCGTTCCACGGCGCTCGGCATGAGGTCCAAGGGGATGATGCTGCCGGCCAGAAACATCATGACGACCAGATAGGCCTCGATGATGCCGTCCACCTGACCCACCCAGAATGCCAGCAAGCCCAAGGTTGCTTTCAAACAGTAGCTGAGCAGGAACGAGAACACCGCGCTCAGGAGCAAGATGGGCGCGGTCTCCCACCGGAGGCCGAAACTGCCGACTAAGCCCTGCCCAAAGATCAGGAAGAAGAGCAGCAGCATCGGCGCCAGAAAGAAGACGCGCACGCCCCGCCAGGCCACCTCTCCCGTCAGTTGCTCCAAGAGATAGGGAAACGGGCGCACGAGGTACTTCGAGAACTGGCCGCTGCGGATCAAGCCGCTCGTATTCCACTCCGGATGCGGCGTGAGCAGCGTGCTAAGCACGAGAAACAGGACGTAGTAGTTCACCATGTCGTGGACCGTGTAGTCGCCTACCCGCTCCACAGTGCGGTAGGCCGCGGTCCAGAGGGCAATCATCACCAGCGGCAGCACGGCGTCGCCGACGAACCACACGAGCGACTCGGCGCGGTACATCAAGGAGTCTTGCCAGGAGGCAAGAAAGAGCACGCGTACTTTACGAAGCAGTTTCGGCATTCCAAGTTCGCCTAACTACTCGCGCTGGAGTATTTCGTCAACGCCAGGCGCCAGAAGAGGTGGGAGAGGATGAGGATAGCGGCGGTCATGGCGAAGGCGGTGAGGGCGAAGACCGGGCTGAGGATGCCCATGAGGGCTTGGCTGGGGACGGTGGCGATGAAGGCTACCGGCAGCACGAACATGAGACCGATTCGGAGCGAGCCACGAAATACGTCGGTAGGTACGCGGGCGATCTCGATGAAGTTGTAGTAGAGATGCGCCACGTTGTTGAGCCTGCCAGCCCAGAAAGTAACCGACACGACCATGAACCAGAGGGAATAGGCCATCAAGCTCGCGCAGAGTATTAGCCCAACGTAAAGCAGCGCGCTGTGCCATTCAATCGGTTGCGCGAGCATCCCAATTGCGTACCAGAGTACAGCGCACCCAGTAACCACCTGTACTAGCGGGTCCCAATCGAACCGCCGCGTTGAGACGTAGAAGCGAGAGCTTACCGGCTTGCTCAGCACGAAATCGAGCTCCCCGCGATTGATAAGCCCGGAGAGCGCGTTCATGTTTTCGCCGAAGATCGACTCCACGATGCCGTCCACAATCATCACGGTGGCCGCCAGTACCAGCATCTGCTCCATGCGCCAACCAGCAACTGACTGCACGTGGGCGAAGATGAATTGGACCGAAAGCACGTAGACCACAGCAAAGAGAACCGTCGCAACGCTCCAGATCGTGAAACTCAGCCGGTATTCCAGCGAGTCGAGGATGGAATTCTTGGCAAAGGCGCGATAGAGCCGCACGTATCGTTGCATCATTCAGCCTCCATACGCGCCATAGCGGCGCACCCCGGCGGCAAACACCCACTGCATGAGCAGGAACGCCAGCGCCAACCACATGCCCTGCATAGCGAGTCCACCGAGCGCAGACGGAAAGTCGAGCCGGCCCTGGAGCAACTGCACCGGGAAGAAGTAGAGGTAGCGAAACGGCAGGAAGAACGTCATTCGCTCCACTGCCGCCGGCATCAAGTCCAAAGGGATGATGTTCCCGGCCAAGAAAATCTTGACTACGATAAACACTTGGGCAATTCCATCCACACGGCCTATCCAGAACGCCAAGAGGCCGATGGCCAGCTTGAGGCAATAGCTCAGCAAGAATGAGAGCACCATGCTTGCCAGCAGGATTGGCGCAGTTGCCCACGTGAGCGCGAACGCATCCAGCAGGCCCGGCCCAAGAATGAGGACAATCAATAGTATGAGTGGAATGAGAAAGAAGAGCCGGACGCCTCTTCCAGCGACTTCACCTGCTAGCAACCACAGTTGGAACGGGAACGGCCGCACAAGATGCAGGGAAATAGTGCCATTGCGAATCAAGTAGCTCGAGTACCCCTCCGGATAGGGCGTCAGAATCGTGTTCAAGGCCAAGAACATGACGTAGTAGTGTACCATGTCCGCGACCGCGTACTCTCCGACCCGATCAACGGTGCGGTACGCCGCCAGCCAAAACGCAATCATCACGAGCGGTATAACGGCGTCGTTGATGAACCACACAAATCCTTCAGCGCGATACGTGAGGGCATCTTGCCATGAGAATAGAAGGGCTGCGCGTAATTTACGAAACAGCTTCCGCATACGTTGACTGTCCACCGGAGAAGAGCTGGCGCACCACGTCGTCGACCTCGGGCTCGACGATGTTGAGGTCCAGCACCGGGTAGTCCTGCAAGAGTTGCGCGGAGACCTGCGGCACGGCGTCGCGGGCAATGCGCAGGGTGGTGGTGCGGGGGCGGTAGGAGGTTACTGCGCCGTATCTTTCCAATTCAGCTTCCGCCACCGGAGACGCGAACGTGACCGTCATGAATTTGTAGTCCGCATAGCGGCGCACGACCGTCTCCAGGTCGCCGTCGAAGACGAGATGCCCGTGGTCGATGATGAGCACCCGGTCGCAGAGGGCCTCCACGTCGCGCATGTAGTGGCTGGTGAGGATGACCGTCGCGCCGTAGCGGGCGTTGTACTCGCGCACGAAATTGCGAATATTCTGCTGCATCACCACGTCGAGGCCGATGGTCGGCTCGTCCAGGAAGAGCACCTGCGGCCGGTGCAGGAGCGCGGCCAGCAACTCGCACTTCATGCGCTCGCCCAGCGAAAGCTTGCGCGCCTGCACGTTGATGACCTTCTCTAGCTCCAGGATTTGCACCAGTGTGTCGAGCGTTTCCTGAAACTGCGCGTCCGGCACCTCGTAGATCTCTTTGTTGATGAGAAAGGTCTCCATAGGCGGCAGGTCCCACCAGACCTGGTTCTTCTGCCCCATCACCAAGGCAAAGCGCCGCTGGAAGGCCGCCTGGCGTTCCCACGGCGTGTACCCGAGCACGGAAACCTCGCCGCCGGTGGGGTAGAGCAGGCCGGAGAGCACCTTGAGCGTGGTGGTCTTGCCCGCGCCGTTGGGCCCCAGGAAGCCGACCAATTCGCCGCTCTCGATGGCAAACGAGATGTCGTCCACCGCCTTCACGTCGTAGGTCTTGCGCCGCACGAACGACTTGAGCGAGCCCACCAGACCCGGTTCCTTCTGGTGGACTTCGTAGTATTTTGAGAGATTCTTAACTGAAATTGCGCTCATGGCCTTCTCGGTTAGCGCGCCGGTCGCCGTGGGTTGAGCAACCAGGTCATACAGCGGAGCTACTTATGATATTCTAGCACGTACCCCATGCTCCTCAGAGGCGGCGTTAGGAGGACGCTTGCCGTACGTACTTCGGCAAGTTCAGTACGAACGGCGCTTTCTCTACCTCACCGGGCAAACGGAGAAGCGTATCACTACAGCCTAGAGAAAGCGCACTGGAGAGCCTCTGTTGGACACAGAATCACAGACTGAGACACCCGAAGCCTCACCGCCGGTCGTCAACATCGTGGGGCAGAAGGTCGCGCTCGGCCCGCTGCGCAAAGACCTCGTACCCACCTACACGCGCTGGTACAACGATTTCTACACACTGCGCACGCTCGGTACCACGCCCGTGCCGCTGACCTTGGAGCAGGACGAAAAGCAGCATGAGCGCTTGGTTGCCAATAGCGCGACTGAGATCTCGTTTACGGTCTACGAACGGAGCAGATCACGTCCGATTGGCAATGCCGGCCTCTTCGATGTCGACTATCGCAACCGCACTGCCGAACTGGGCCTTATCATTGCTGAACCGGACGCCCGCAACAAAGGCTATGGTACGGAAACTACGCGGCTCGTGGTCGATTATGCCTTTATCGGATTGGGCTTGCACAACGTGATGCTCACGGTGTTCGAGTACAATCTGGCCGGCATCCGCGTCTACGCGAAGGCCGGCTTTAAGGAGTTCGGCAGGCAGCGCGAGAGCATCTTCATGGGCGGCAAGCTGTGGGACATCATCCTTATGGATTGCCTGTCCAGTGAGTGGGTGCCCGGCCCCGTGCTGGCGGATGTCTTCAAGCCGGACGAGCCACGATAGCGTTTCCTAATGACGACTTCCGTACGCCCCCGTATCGTGTCGATACACTGTATCGAGTTCGGGGCAGGCTCTGAGCCTGTCTAAGGGCAATGCGCAGTACAAAGTGTGTCAGTTTCCCAGGGAGTGAGGATGGCTGAGAAACAACAAGACAAGACACCTGAAGCCACATCGCCAATCTTCAACATCGTTGGCGAGAAAGTGGCCCTTGGCCCCCTGCGCAAAGACCTGGTGCCTACCTATTTGCGCTGGTTCAACGACTTCGGCACGCTGCGCACCCTGGGACAGTTGCCCGTGCCGCTCACCTTGGAACAGGAAGAAAAATGGTACGAGCGGGCGGTCACGCGCGGCGATTCCGACATAGCCTTTACCATCTATGAGAAGGCCACCGCGCGGCCCATCGGCAACGTCGATCTCCGTGACATCGATCATCGCAACCGCACTGCCGCCTTTGGCATCGCAATCGGCGAGCCGGACGCCCGCGGCAAGGGCTACGGCACGGAAGCGACTCAACTCATGCTGGACTATGCGTTCACGGCGCAGGGCCTGCATAACGTGATGCTGCACGTCCACGAATACAACCTGGCCGGCATCCGCGCGTACACCAAGGCTGGTTTTAAAGAATTCGGCCGCCGCCGCGAGTGCCACTTCATGGGCGGCAGGTACTGGGACCTGGTCCACATGGAGTGCCTGGCCTCGGAGTGGGGCCCCAGCCCGGTACTGGCCGCGGTCTTCAAGCCCGATGAGCCGCGTCCGGCCACCTAGCTGCGGCAGCCGCCCGGCATTGACCCACCTCCGTTCGCCCTGAGCCACCTCCGTTGCCTCTGAGCCATCTCCGCTCGCCCTGAGCTTGTCGAAGGGCAAAAAGCGCGGGACTATTCATACTTGCACTGCTGCAATCCGTTCATGCTTCGACAAGCTCTGCACGAACAGATTGCATAGACGCGCTCAGTGAATCCGTTCGCCCTGAGCCTGTCGAAGGGCAAGAACGTGGGGTAAGCATCTCTTGATCTGCCAAAGGCCGTTCATGCTTCGACAAACTCAGCACGAACGGCCTATCGCCTGAGGCGCGCCCTCGCAGTTGGAGACTGATCCCGCTCGCCCTGAGCCTGTCGAAGGACGAGAACGTAGGATCGCCACTATCCTGCCTGCTGCCCGCCGTTCATGCTTCGACACACTCAGCACGAACGGCTAAAGGCATCGCGCGCAGGCTTCAACCTATTCCGCGGACTTCTAATCCGCGTACTTACGCCAGCCCCAGGCGCTGCTCCAAGAACTCGCGGTTATACACTGCCGAGGCGCGCGCGTCGTCGCCGGTGGCGGTTTCCAGCACCAGCCAGCCGTCGTAGCCGATGGCGTCGATTGCCGCGAAGATGGCGTCCCAATCCAGCGGCCCGTCGCCCATCAGCGGGATGCGGTCCGGTTCCTTGGTGTGGATTTGGCTAATCATGCTGCCAAGCGCCCGCAGATCAGCAGCGGGGTCGAACCCCTGCGTGTGCGCGTTGCCCACGTCGAAGTAGACGCCAATCTGCGGCGAATCAACGGCGGCGAGCAAGCGGCGGAAGCGCGCCACCGACTGCGGGTGCGTACGGCCCACGCTCTCCGGGGCCATGATCACGCCCGCACTCTCCGCCGCGGGCATGATCTCGCTGAACCCGTCCACCCAGCGGGCAAAGGATTCTTCATAGGGCTGTTCCGGCGGCGCGTCCATGGCGCAAAGAATCAGGCACGCATCAAGATAGGCCGCAGCCGCGATGGTCTCGGTGGCCACGCGAATGCCCTGCGCCCGCGCCGCGCTATCGCCCGTCAGCATCACGCCCAGATTGCCCACGCACAGCGAACACACCGCTACCCCCGTCTCCGCCGATTGGCGCTTCAGCAAGTCCCAACCGGACTGTTCCGCCAGCACGTTCCCGACCGGGTCCCGGGCGCTGATGGAAAACTCCACGCCCGCAAAGCCCAGTTCCGCCGCCAGCGGCAGAGCGTCCCCGCCATCTGCGCCGATAGAACCGGTGCGCGTGCCGATCTTCATGTCGCCACCACTTCCAGGTCGTCGGTAATCCGCACCTCGCTGCGCAGTTCCGCCGACTTCTGCCCGGCGTACGTAAAGGCGAACGACCGCAGCGCGTCGTCGTACGGTGAGAGGATGCCCTCCTGGGTGTTGTTGGCAACCGCGTTGACGAACGCCTGATTGAGCAGGAAGTTCGAATCTTGCTCAGACTCGATGGTCTCCGCTGCCTGGCCCGGGCGCAAGACGGTCGTGCTGCCAAATCCCGCCGTCACGGTCATGTCTTTTGCGAGAATGTGGAGCACGTTGGTGACGTTTGGCGGCACGCCGGCATGGGCCGCGGGCGAGTTGCCGATCAAGCCCACCGCGCGGTTCTTGAAGCGCACGGTAGCGGCGTTTACGTCGAAGATGTTCAGCTTCGGTTCGTCCGTGAGCAGCACCGTGTCGCCGGCGGCGTAGACGGTGTCCGGCTCGCCCACGAAGTACCGCACCAGGTCGATGCCGTGGGTGTGCTGCTCGATGAGCATGCCGCCGGACTGCTCCTGAATCCGCCACCACGGCGTGCCCGGCAACTGGCCCCAGCGCACGGCAATCACCATGCCGATCGGCACGCCCTCCAGCAAGGCGCGCGTCTGCTGCACGGAAGACCCGTAGCGCATCTGGTAACCGACGGAATTCACGACTCCCTTTTCGGCAATGTGCGCCGCGATTTCCTTGGCGAGGGAAAGCTCAATGGCGATCGGCTTCTCGATCATCACCGCCTTGCCGGCCCCGATCACGTCGTGGTCAATCTCGCCGTGGGCAAATGTCGGCAGCGAGATGTAGACGGCGTCCAATTCCACCGCGTCGAGCATGGCGCGGTGATTGGAGAAGAGGCCCGGCTGAATGGGCGCCGCCCCTTCCGGCAGCGCGCCGTTGATCGTCTCCACCGCTCCCGCGCAGCGCGGCTCGTCGATGTCGCACAACGCGGCAATCTCGGCCTCCGGTATGCGCACCAGGTGCCGCATCTCGTGCACGGACCGCCCGCCAACGCCAATGATGCCAATTCTTACGGACACGGTAATCTGCTCCCTTCATCCAACTACGGTTTCCTCATGCAGCGCGACTCCGCCGGCGCCCGCCGCCCCGGCGCGTCACGTGCCTATTGTACGCCCCGCAGCGTGAAACACAAAACCGCCGCCCGGCCGGCAAAACATCTTACAGTTCAAGACTTTGCCGCCTTCGATCAAGTGTTCGCGACTGTTGTCATTCCGAGCGCAGCGAGGAATCTAGGGCTCGTCCCGCAGCGGATTCTTCATTGCCGCGCACGAGATTCTTCGTCGCGGAGTTTATCCTGAGCTAGCCGAAGGACTCCTCAGAATGACATATGGAGTTTGCGGCCGAACCTGTGGCGCGTGCGTTCTCGAGCGCTCCTGTGTGCTGCACGTCCACGCCTGCCGCTTGTGAACGGGCGTTGTTTGGCACGTTGTGGCGGTCTATACTGACCGGTGTACGAACAGATGGCTTTGGAGAATTGCGCCGTGCAACTGACCGGCATCTACCCGCCGCTGGCGACGCCGTTCGTCCAGCAGGAACTCGCGCTGGACCTGCTGGCGGAGAACGTCAGGAAACTCGCGCCTGCGGGCCTCGCCGGCTTCGTCGCGCTTGGCTCCAACGGCGAACTGCCCGCGCTCACCGAGACCGAAAAGCTACAGGTGGTCGAGACCGTGGTGGCGAACGCTCCCGCACAGTCGCAAGTGATCGCGGGCGTGGGCTACGAATCGACCCGGCAGGCGCTCACGTTTATTGCCCAGGCCGCTACGTACGGCGCGCAGGCCGCCCTCGTGCTGCCGCCTTCGTACTACAAGGCCGCCCTTACGCCGGACGTGCTGCGCGGCTACTACACGGCGCTGGCGGATGCGGCCGCCCTGCCGCTGCTGCTCTACAACATGCCCGCCAACACCGGCGTGAACCTGGGGCCGGACGTGGTCGTGCCCCTGGCGGAACACCCGCGCATCCTCGGCCTGAAGGATAGCTCCGGCAACATCGTTCAGATCACGGAAATCATCCGGCAGACGCAAGGCGCGGACTTTGCGGTGCTGGCGGGATCGGCCAGCTTTCTCTTTACGTCTCTCTGCGTGGGCGCAACCGGCGGCGTGGCCGCGCTGGCGAATCTCGCGCCGCGGGAGTGCGTGCAACTCTTCAAACACTTTCAAAACGGCGAGATGGACGCGGCGCGCGCGCTTCAATACCGGCTCATGGCGCCCAACGCCGCCGTCACGACCCGCTTCGGCGTCGCCGGCCTGAAAGCGGCCATGACCCTCTGCGGCTACCACGGCGGCGAGCCGCGCCAGCCGCTCGCGCCGCTGCCGCCGGCGCAGCACGCCGAAGTGAGCGCCATTCTCGCCGAGGCCCTACTGCCTGCGAAGTAGCTCGCGACGTGGGTGGCTGCTACGTGGTGGGAGCGAACAGCTTACAGCCGTCACACGCCCGGCTTATGGGCAGTTTCTCGCGCTTTTCCTCGCAGAACTTGCAGCCGTGCATGCCAAAGAACCACAGCGCGGGGTCCAGCGCGGCGCATGTGCCTTCTATACCCGGCGGTCCACCAAAGTCCGCTTCCGCGACCGCTTCCTGCCACGCCGCGTGGATGATAGGCTTTGCCTTCTCAACAGTGAGATCGCCTGTCTGGGTCACGCCAAGGTTTTCAGTGACGCGCTTTACATGCACGTCAACCGCTACAGTGAGAACGTTAATGCCATTAATCTTGGCCCCGCCGGGATTCGCCAGAATGCGCACCCACATAGGCCCAACTTTAGGACCCCTAAGCTTGGGATAGCGGTTCCTGCCATGCCGTTTGCTCCGCAAGTCTCGGAGCACTTCTTCGGCTTCGCCAACACCATCGGCAACCGCGCGGGCGACCGCCCCTTCCCCAGAAGCCAAGCTCGACGCTATAGCGCTCCATGCCTCTGAATCCGGCCGATGATACCGGCTAACCCCATGACTTGCTAATACTTCCCGCAGTGAGTCAATAGGTATAGCGGCGACCTTTGCCGGCTCAAATAGCTCCGGCCGCACGTGAAAGAACTCCAACCCGACGCGCCACAGGAGTTTGGCGTCTCTCATGGTGTTCATGGCCGAAATGAACGTGAGGAATTGCCGCACGTCGCGACTGGACACGCCTAGATCACGCAACTCATCAACGCATTTCTTCGCAGGCATTTCAAGCCACGTGTCGCTCTGTACTATTCCTCTCAGTGACAAATCGAGGTTTGTGCCGTAGAAGTCGTTGGCGATAGTTTCCGCCAACCGCGCGGCGCGTGTAGTTTTTTCGTCATTCACCGTGTGGTGCCTCTCACGTTGGCGTTGCAGTCAGATCCCCGCTAGCGCCAATTACGTCTTCACCGCCGCCAGCCGCTCCATCGCCTCCTTCAGCCGGTCGGTCGGGCACGCCAGCGAAATGCGGAAGTAGCCTTCGCCCGCCTCACCAAAGCCCACGCCGGGTGTGATCACCAGGCCCGCCTCGTCCAGCAGCCGCACGGAGAAATCGATGGCGGAGATGCCCGCCGGTGTGGGCGACCACACGTAGAGGCTGGCCTTGGGCGTCTGCGCGTTCAGCCCCATGCCCGCCAGGGCGTTCAGGATCAGGTCGCGGCGTTCCTGGTAGATGGCGTTGCGCTCGTCGATCCACGCCTGCGGCGTCTCGTTCAGCGCCACCACGCCGGCCTCCTGCACCGCGCGAAAGATACCGGAGTCGATATTGGTCTTCACCCGCCCCAGCGCCTCGATGATGTCGGTATTGCCCACGGCCATGCCGATGCGCCAGCCGGTCATGTTGTAGGTCTTGGAGAGCGAATGGAACTCGATGCCCACGTCCATCGCGCCGTCCACTTCCAGGAAACTCAGCGGCTTATAGCCGTCGAAGCAGACCTCGGTGTAGGCCGCGTCGTGGGCGATGATCAGGTCGTGCTCCTTGCCGAACGCCACGCACTCCTCGAAGAACGCGCGCGGCGCCACCGCCGCCGTCGGGTTGTTCGGATAGCAGATCCAGAGCAGCTTGGCGCGCCGGATTACGTCTTGCGGAATGGCCTTGAGGTCGGGCAGAAAATCGTTCTCCGCCCGCAGCGGCACGTAGTAGGTCTCGCCGTCGGAGAAGAGCGTGCCCGTGTGGTAGACCGGATAGCCGGGGTCGGTGGCCAGCACCACGTCGCCGGGATCCACCACCGCCACCGGAAAGTGCGCGATGCCCTCTTTGGAGCCGATCAGCGAGACCACTTGGGTCTCCGGGTCCAGCTTCACGCCAAACCGCTTGCCATACCACGCCGCCACCGCCGCGCGGAATTCAGGCAGGCCCTCGTACTCCGGGTACTGGTGGGTGTAGGGCTTGGCCGCGGCCGCCGCCAGCGCGTCGATCACGTGCTGCGGCGTGGGCAGATCGGGATCCCCGATGCCCAGCGAGATGACGTCCACGCCCTCCTGCCGCTTGGCGGCAATGCGCCGGTCAACTTCGGCAAACAAGTACGGCGGCAGTTTGGCGATCCGATTGGCAAAACGCATGTGTGCATCCTCTTTCGTGTGCGCGTGTGTTCAGCTTCTCCTAAAGGGGAATTGGGGCTCCCCAACATGCAAAGCAGTCGCAATATACGGTATCACGAAACCGAACGAGAGCGGTAATTGCGCGAAGTAGCGCCTACGGTGTGTCAAGAACCGATTCAGCGGGACGGGAGAGCGCTACTGAAGTAGACGGTCTCTTCCCGTTCGTGCTGAACTTGTCGAAGCGTGAACGGCCGGAGCGTACTTCGACAAGCTCAGTACGAACGGCTGGAGTGTACTTCGACAGGCTCAGTGCGAACGGCTGGAGCGCGCGGGCGGCAACCCTGCAACCATGCCCTATGGCGACCACGCCGGATCGGCGTCCAGGGCGGGATTGTCCGTGAGCCGCGTAATCTCCCCGTCGGCCAGGTTCAGCACGTAGAGCTCGTAGTTCAAGTGTCTGATGCTGTAGAACGCCAGGCGTTCGCCGTCCGCCGACCAGGCTGGGGCAAAGTCGTCGGCCGGGTGGGTGGTAAGCCGGGTCAAGGCGCTGCCTTCGGCGTTGATGAGATAAATCTCCCAGTTGCCGGAGCGCTTGCTGGTGAAGGCGATTCTGCGCCCGTCCGGCGACCACGCCGGCGCCGTATCCGCGGCCCGGTCGCTGGTGAGCCGCGCGTGCCCGCTGCCGTCGGCATTCATCACGTAGAGGTCGAAGTTCCGCTCGCTGTCGCTGATGTAGGCAATCCGCAGCCCGTCGGGCGACCAGGACGGCGACAAATCGCGCCCCCGGTCCGTCGTGAGCCGCGTCTGCCCGCTGCCGTCGGCGTTCATCACGTAGACGTCCACGTTATTCTCGCGCTCGCTGTAGAAAGCCACCTTGCGGCCGTCGGGCGACCAGCGGGGGGAAAAGTCGTCGCCGGGATCGTCAGTTAGTTGCGTCACGCCGCTGCCGTCGGCGTTCATCACGTAGATGTCGAAGTTGCCGGCCCGGTTGCTGGCAAAGGCGAGGCGGCGGCCGTCGGGCGACCAATTGGGGGCAACGTCGTTCGCCGGGTTATCCGTCAACCGCGTCAAGCCGCCTCCATCCTCATTCATCACGTATATCTCCCAATTTTCGTCGCGCAGGCTGGCAAACGCGAGCCGCGCCGGCCGCTCGACGCCGCCGGAGACGACGACGAACCGCTTGGCGCCGCCATAGCCGCTATTGTCGAAGATGATGGGAATGGCAAAGTCCGCGTCGGCCACCTCCGCCACCACAATCTTGAAGAGCAGACCGAAGTTGCCAAACGGCAGCGGCGCCGGCCCGGCGGCCGTCCAGTAGCCCGCCTCATCCGGCGGGGAGAGTTCCCATTCGCCCAGCAACCCGCCTTCGCTCTCCGGCGCCAGCGTAACCGTGGCCGGCTGCTCGATGGGAAGCGTAAAGCGGAAGTGGCGGATATTGCGCGGCACGTGCAGCGCGCGCACGAACGTGGTCGCGGTCTGCTCCTCTACGTCGAGCGTCGGCGGATCGACCGCGATGCGCCCCTGCGTATCCGGGCTATAGACGTCGCCAAACGGCAGCGCCGCGCTGCTGAAGACGCCGGTGACGCCGTTCACCGTCGTCTCGATGCGCACCGCGTACGCGCCGTCGCGGCGCAGCGTGGTGTAGCTGAGTTTGTATTGACCGGCAAAGTCATTCACCAGGGCCTCGAATTGCGCCTCGAGCTGCGCCAGCTCCGCAACCGCGTAGTATGCGCCGTTCGTGGCCGTTGCCAAAGCGCGCAATTCCGGCTCCTGGTAGACGTCCCCCAGCCCGAGCGGGTAGAGTTGCACGCCGCGCTCCTGTGCTCGCTCGATAACGCCGGCGCGCGTGCGCAGGCTGCTGGTGTCGCGACCGTCCGAGAGAAAGACCAAGGCGCGGCTGACGTCGCCCGGTACATTCTCCTCTACCGGGAACACGTCCAGCCCGCGCGCCACGGCGTCCCACAGGCGGCTGGAACCGGAATCGAAGCCGGATGCGGCAAACCGCGCAACCTCCGCCCGCACAGACTCCCGATCCGTGGTGGGAAACGCGAGAATCACCGGCTCCACGCTCCGATCGTGAAACGCCACGACCCCCACGCGATGGGCGGCCGGCAAGCGGTCGAGCGCGTTTGCAAGCGCGCGGCGCATGAGGACGCTGCCGGTCGTGCCGTCCGGCAACCGCCAGGTGGTCATGCTGCGCGTGAAGTCCAGGACGAACACCACTTCCAACGCAAACCGCGCCGCGGAATGCACGAAGAAGTTAGTCTCCGTGTAGTCGATTTCCTCCCAATCCGCCGCGCCGTCGCCGCGCTCGAAGATGCGCGTCGCGTCTTGCAGTTCCGCCGCCGGCAGAATCACGGGTTCGCCGTCCTGGTCGCGGAGGGAAAAGACCGCCTGCACCTGGCTGGGCTCGTTGAGCAACACGCGCACGCCCGCAAAGTTCAGCGCACTAATCTCGGCCGTTGCGGGTGTCGCCCCGGGCGTGGGAGACACCGAGGGTGAAGACGTCGGAGTCGGCTCGGGCCGCGGCATTGGCGTCGGCGTCCGTACCGGCATGGCGGCGGGACTCGGCGTCGGCTCAGGCGTAGGCGTGACCGCTGGCGCGGTAGGCGCCGCCGTGGCCGCGGCCGTTGGCGTCGGCGCAATCGCGGTAGCAGTTTGCGTCACTTGCGGGGAAGGCGACGGCGCCGCGCGCGTTGCCTCCGGCCGGGATTCCGGCTCATCGTCACCACAAGCGGCCAGCAGCAAGCAGAGACAGCCGAGCAAAGCGGCGATGACGCAGCGCATAGTCTTTACAGTAAGTGCCATCCCGCCTAAGCCCATCGTCCACGCCGTCACATGCTGTTGGCGTATAATGAAGCAACGCAATCGCCGTACGCCGAGGGTTCTGCACACAGTATTTGCCGATCGTCCATGTTTCGTCAAACCCGACACTCCCCGAGGAACACCGCGCTTTGGCTGCGCGCGCTGAGCACCGTCTTCTGTTCCGCGCTCGCGCTGCTCACGCTCGCTCTCCCCGCAGTGAAAGCGGCCGCCGCGCCGCAAGCGCAGAGCGCTGCTGAAGTCACGCGCGCGAGCATCATCACCACGCTTGCGGGCAACGGCATCGCCAGCGGCGGCGCCTTCGACGAAGTCGGCGGCGATGGCGGGCCGGCTGCGCAGGCCACGCTCAACCTGCCGGCCAGCGTTGCCGTCGACGCCGCCGGCAACGTGTACGTCGCGGATTCGGCCAACCACCGGATTCGCCGGGTCGCGCCGGACGGCGTCATCACCACGGTTGCTGGCACCGGCGAGGCCGGAGACGACGGGGACGGCGGTCCGGCCCGTGACGCCCGCCTGCGCCGGCCGTTGGGCGTAGCCGTGGGCGCGGACGGCACGCTGTTCGTGGCCGATACCTATAACCACCGCATACGCATGGTGACCGCCGACAGCACAATCACCACGATAGCAGGCACGGGGGAGCCCGGTTTCGGCGGTGACGGCGGCCCCGGCGCGGCGGCTATGCTCGCCTATCCCACCGGCATTGCGTTAGCAGCCGACGGCGCGCTCTACATCGCCGACACGGGCAACCACCGGGTGCGCAGGCTGGCAACCGACGGCGCCATTACGACCGTTGCGGGCACGGGCGCGGCCGGCTTCAACGGCGACGGCGGGCCGGCGGCGCTCGCTCGCCTGAACAGTCCCCGCGGCGTGGCCGTCGCGACCGACGGCACACTGTACATTGTCGATCGGGAGAATAGGCGTGTACGCATGGTGGACACGGACGGCCTCATCACGACGGTCGCGGGCAACGGCAGTTCCGGCTTCAACGGCGATCGCGGCGATGCCACCCAAGCCACGCTCCGCGCCCCCTACGGCGTTGCCGTAGATAGCCAGGGCAACCTCTACGTTGCCGACACGTTCAACCACCGCGTCCGCAAAGTTACGCCCGACGGCGGCATCCGCACGGTGGCCGGCAGCGAGCGGTTCGGCTTCAGCGGCGACGGCTGGCCCGCGGGCCAAGCCGCCCTCCACTATCCCCTCGGCGTAGCGGTGGACATCGCCGGCAATCTCTACATTGCCGATGCCTTCAACCACCGCATCCGCAAGGTCTGGGCCAGCGCGGATACCGAACCGACGCCTAATCTCTTCTTCTAACTGCGCCGCGCCCTCGACATGCTCTCAATGCGATTACCGACGGCACGGCGGGCCGCCGCATTACGGCCTTACTCGCTCTTCATTGCTGCGTCAAGCAGCAGGGTTGCGGTTCTTGATAAAATGAATGAACAGAAAATAGGTGAGGGAGGGTGCGATGGCAATCAACGGGCGAGAAGCAGCCGTTGAGCGGTACCTGCAAACCAGCCGCCGCTTCATCGAACAAGCGGAGACTGAATTCGCAAAAGGCGACATGCGGCAGGCATCCGAAAAGGCCTGGGGCGCCGCCGCGCAAGCCGTGAAAGCCGCGGCCGAGCACAGGGGTTGGCAGCACAGCACACACGCGCGGCTCTTTGAGAACGTAAAGCTGTTCTCCCAGGAAACCGGCGACGCCGAGTTACACGACCTCTTCCACGTAGCGAATTCCCTGCGCCAAAACTTCTACGAGGGCTGGCAACCAGACACGTTCGTGCAAACGGGTATCAGTCGGGTGAAGATTCTCGTTGACAGACTCGCCGCGCTGGTCATCCGAGAATAATGACACCTTGCTTCCAGCGAACGTAGCGGCCCGGTGTCATTGCAGTGACCGGCAATGGTCCGTGGCGTTGCCGCTCATCAACGTGTGAAGCCAGCGCAGGGTTCGCGCGGGACGTGCGCGCAACCTGTGTTTGCGGTAGGGAGTCAGTCCCCTGCACACCCGTTTCTCTTAGCGCCGGTTCTGCGGCACACACCGGATTTCCGGCTGCGCTCGCAGTGACAGAGCTTGGTAGTGCCGGCCTGGACGCTCGCGCTTGGAGCGAGCGTCCGGTTCTTCATTTTGCGCTTACGGCGTTACGCCTATGCGCCGACCAATTCCCGCAGGCCGATCTTGGCCACTGCCGCGTGCACGGCGGCTTTGTCGTCCGGCGTTAGCTCGGCCAGCGGCGGGCGCACCGGGCCGCCGGCCAGGCCGATGGCCATCATCACCTCTTTCATCACCGTGACCTCGTAGCCGCGCACCTTGTAGCGGATGTCGTAGATCGGCAGGGTCTCGCGTTCGATCTTGGCCTGGAGTTCGCTGAAGCGTCCCGCTTGCGCCAGTTCCAAAGCCTCGATCGCCGACCTGGGGTTGTAGTTGGCGTTGCTGGAGGTATAGCCCTCGGCGCCGGCCGCAAAATAGGCGTGCACCATGTCGTCGCCCACGCCCGCCAGCCAGAGCAGCTTATCGCCCACGTAGGAGCGGATGCGCTGGAACATGCGCACGTCGCCCTGGCCGTCTTTGAAGGCCACGAGGTTGGGAATATCCGCCAGGCGGTCGACCAATTCCGGGCTGAGCTTGGCGTGGTCGCGGGCGTAGGGGAAGACGCCGAGATTGGTGGAGTCGGCAATGGACTGGTAGTAGCGGTAGAAGCCCTCGTCGCTGGCTTCGCCGTAGTGCGGCGGCATGATCAACAAGCCGTCCACGCCGGCGCTTTCGGCAAACGCCGCCATTTCCCCGGCCACGGCCGGATTGACGCCCACGCCCGCCAGCATCAGGCAGCGGCCGTCCGCCGCCTCGGCCGTGGCGGCAACGACCGCCTGCCACTCGGTGAACGTCAACGAAAAGAATTCGCCCGTGCCGCCGGCCGCCAGCACGGCCGGGGAACCCTCGCGCGCCAGGAAATCGACGTTGCGGCGCAGGCCGTCCAGGTCGAGCGAATAGTCATCGTGGAACGGGGTTACGGGAAAGGGGATTACGGTGCGCAGTTGTTCGCGCAGTTCCGCCGGACTCATCACGGGTTCAAGTCTCCTTGCTCATGCGTAGCGAGCGTTTCAATGCCGCCGCCGTCGTAAAGTACACCAAGACCTATCGTACCAATGCGCGCGGGCAAATTCCACCAACGCCGGCCCCCGGGAGGGGCTGACATGTCGTGCCCCTACCGGGGACGCGGGGAGACGTGTCGCGTCCCTAGGCCGGTGGCGTGTTCGGTTACCACGGGAACGGCGCGGCGGCGTTGCTCTCTGACAGACTCGCGGCTCAGCGCATATAATGGGGAGAAGGCACTAATTCAGGAATTCCGCAGGAAAGAGAGGGTCTAGGCATGAAGAAATTACTTGCGCTCGCGCTCATACTCGCCCTAATGCTCGGCCTCGCGGCGTGCGGCGGCGACGAACCGGCGGAGGCGGAACCGACGGCGGCGCCGGCGGCAACGGCAGCGCCCGCGGCGACGGCGGAACCGGCGCCAACCGCGGCCCCGGCCCAAGAGGGCAGCGACACCGCCGCCAAGACGGTCTTCAACATCGATGCGTCGCGCTCCACCGCCCGCTATCTGATCAACGAGCGGCTCGCCAACGTGGCCTCGCCCGTTGACGCCATCGGCGAGACGTCGGACGTCTCCGGCGCGATCGTGCTGGACGCCGACGGCAAGGTGGTGAGCGGGGAATCGCAGATCGTGGTCGGCTTGGCCGGTCTCAAGAGCGATTCCGACCGGCGCGACGGCTACGTGCGCCGCAACACCCTGCAAACCGACCAGTATCCCACCGCCACGTTCGCGGTGAAGGCGATCGAGGGCCTGCCCTGGCCGCTGCCGGCGTCGGGCGAGGTGACGGTGCAAATGGTGGGCGACCTGACGGTCAAGGACCAGACGCGGGAGGTGACGTGGGAAACCGTCATCCAGGCCGGCGCGGACGAGGCGGCGGGCAGCGCCAAGACGGTGATTACCTTTGAGCAGTTTGCCCTGGAGAAACCGCGCGTGGCGATTGTGCTCAGCGTGGTGGACGAAATCCGGCTGGAGCTTGACTTTACCGTCGTGCGGGAGGAATAACAGCCTGCAAAAGACCGAACTGAACGATCACGATCTGACTTCAGATTCTTTTGCGGTTCACTTCAGTTGCCTTAGAAGTGGCTGCTCAATTCCTGAAGAACCGGCCGGACGATGCCCTGTGGGGCCAACCGCCCAATGAAGAAACGGCCCTGTTCGGGCTACCTGGGCATGGGAAAGTCGTGGTCGACGTGCGAGCGGAACAAGCCCACTTGCGTAAAAGGCACCCCTTTACCGTCAGTGAGCGGTAGAGTCTTGGCCTTCTTCCAATAGCCTATACCCATGCTAACCAACAGGGTTGACACTACTGCTTACCCTGAGGGAGTATGGTACCTATGAGGACTCTATAGAGAAGGAGACTATCGTGAACGAAGTGATGGCGAAACTGCATCCGCCTGAAGTCATTGATGAACTGAGGAAGAACGCGGCGGCATACCGTGCCGTCATGACTGAGATGGAGGCGGAGCACTGGGGAAAGATTATCCTACTCCATGACGGTGAGGTCAGTGCCATCTATAACAATATGGAGGATGCCTACTCAATTGGCTGCGAGAAGTACGGTGAGGGCCATTTTAGTCTGTATCAAGTCGGGCAACAACCAGTAGGCTTCGGGTTCCAGGCATATGCCCTCCTTTGAACAGGCGATCACTGACAACCGCATCATTGTCATCGTTGATGTGAGCCGCGCCGCGGGCGAACAGGGCTTTTCCTTCAAGGCGTTACTGGATACCGGCGCAACGATTACTGGAATCTCACCCAAAGTCGTAGAGGCATTGCAACTCACCCCACTGGGTACCATCAGTCTTTCGGTTGCATCAGGAGAAACTATTGAATCAGCACGCTACCACGCAAGGGTTGATATCCCCATAGGGGTTGCTGTTGCTTCGCAACCTGATGAACAGTGACAGGAGCGATTCCTAATGGGTAGAGACCTCTTTGTTACAGGACTGCCCTATCAACCAGATGAATACGATGTAATTCTCGGCATGGACTTCATCGATGCATTCCACATTACCATCTATAGAAACCGAATCATCCTGAGCAACTAAGGTATGCTCTTCATCTATCTTGAGCTTCTACGGCGTGTAAGTGACATCAAGGTCGTTGTCTTCACTCATGATGTACCCGAGTGCCTTACAGCCGGAGAAAACGAAGCCGTTGTTCTTGTTGAGGCCCAGGACCCGCTTGCGGAGGCAATTGAGGGACGGATCGATGACAATGAGCCGATTTTGAAGCCGAGTGCCCGGCGCAATGGCGATTTGCTTGTTCCGGTACCTACCGAAGTGGCCCCATGAGCTGCGCCTGCTATTGAGTGCCGTCGGAGTGAGTCGTTTCTGACCAGGCGCGCGAAAATCCCAGATGTAGATCAAGAAACGGTCAGCCAAATGCTCAATACACGACACGCCAAGGAATCAGCGAATATTGACCGACCGTTCATTCTTGGTAGCGAACTCGTTCTCAAGGCACCCTCGCTCGCCCCTGTCAACGCGGATTGAGAGCGTAGATCTCGATTTTCACGAATAGGACTTGCTAGGGAACACTATTCCTACAGTCCCAGCACCCGCTCGGCGTTGCCCTGCGTGATCGCGTGGTATTTCTCGTCCGAGTCGCAGTATTCCTTGAGCAGGGGCAGACTCTGCGAGGCGAAACACGGGCGCGGGCCCATGCCTTCCCAGTTGCCCTTGCCGTCCAGGCAGTGGCAGTCGGTGGCCCAGAGCAGTTGCTTCCAGTGGCGGTTGACGAATTCCGCGCCGAATTCCGGGTCGCGGGAAATGGCGTTGAGGCCCGAACCGGCGGAGAGGTCGCCGTAGAGGTTCGGGTACTTGGAGAGCCATTGGTCGCTCAGGCCGCCGCGCACTACCGGCCCCGGCGGATAGCTGGTGTAGTCCGCGGCCTTCCAGTCCCGGGGCACCTCGGCGCTCACGTTCGCCCACCACGCCTGGGCGTGCGCCACGAAGATCGTATCGGGAAAGGCCTCCAGCACCTGGTCGAACTGCTCGAAGTTGTAGTTGTAGTTGCGGTACTCGAAGTGCAGCAGCACCACCCAACCCAGCTTGCCGCAGAGTTCGTAGATGTCCATGCTGTCCGGGTGGTCAACCGGCAGCCGCACCTTGTGCTCGCCAAAGCCCATGCAGCCCGCTTCGTGGTAGCGGCGGATTTCGTTGAGCACGTCCGGGTGCAGGGGGTCAACGTGGCAGAAGGGAATCACCACGTCGGGAAAGCGGTCGTAGGCTTGCAGCGCCAGGTCGGTGCGCATGGCCGACTGGCGCTGGCCCCACTTTTCTTTCGCCATGGCCGTGCTGTTGCCCTGGTCGATGGGCAGCACCACCGCCTTGCCTCCGCCGTGGGCATCGATGTGCGCCACGATGTGCTCGCCAATGCGGGGATTGCCGCAGTCGTATTCAGTGGGCACCATCACGTGCTGATGAAAGTCAATCGGCATAGCTTTCTCATCCCTCTCTTACTGCAACAAATCAGCCTCGCGCGTAGAACGAGCGTGTGTCTCGACGAAGCGGCATACTGCAGTATAGTATCGGCATTCTGGAGTTCACACAAGCGCGGCACGAGCACATCGCGCATCTTCTGCCAGCGCCGCGAGGCAATGTCAGAGCATCCAACGTGCAGGCGCTCGATAGAGATTGTAACCAGGCTCCAAGACCAAGAAATCCACGCTCTCCAAGTTTATTAAAGAATATCTTTTAAATCCCTTGCCCTTTTCTAGAACGTATTGGTATACTTAAACTCAGATATTCGATAAACAGCAGCTACCGTGTGCGGAGGCGTCGGCGGCGAGGTTCTTGCGGCGCTGAGCCGTTCGCAGCGCAACCGGTAGCGCCCACAGGAAGGAGTTATGGGAATGGAGAACACACACGAGAAAGGCAACGGCAACGGCCAGCAGAACCAGGCGCAGCAGCCGTTTTGCCGCATCACGATCGAGGTGCGCGGTTCGCCGGGCGAGGCGGTCGGCGGCCTGCAGGAAAAACTGCGCCAAGGGGCGAACGACGCCCTGGACTTCATCCGCCGTTACGTGGACATTCGCATCGAGGCCCGCGCGAAGGACAGTCCCGGCTAGGCCGAGCGCATTGCTATTGAGTAGTCGCGCGCTCTAAGCAAACCGCGCGGCCTTGGGACCATCTCTGACATGCGTGGGAGCGCGGCGCGCCTGCGCAGCCTTCCTCAAAAGGTGTAGGGGCACGGCATGCCGTGCCCCTACACCTTTTCAATAGGCGCAATCCGCACCTCGCCGCACGCTCACGGCGCGCGAATCCGGCCCGCGCCCCCCACCGGATAACGGTCCGCCGTAATCACCCCGCCGAGTTCCTCCCCGATGTAGTTCACGATCGCTTGGCGGTACGTCACGCCCAGGGAAACGAACGGCGCGCCGCGATAGGGGTACTCGTCGCCGCCCCGCGCGATGAAGTCGAGCGTAGCGATATGCACCGGGCCCGCGCCGGCCACCGCCGCGCCATCCCGCACCAGCCACGTGCCGTCGGCCAGTTGCGCGCTGCGCACCCGCGTGCCGGGGGTCACCACCCGGCCGTCCTCATCCAGCGCCTGGGACGTCCCATTCGCGTCCCACACGAACGTAAACCCGGCAATCTGGGGGAAGCGGCCGTCCCGGTGTTCGGCCTGGGAAACGGCGTTTTCCAGAATCTCCTTGAACTGTGCCGCCCCGATGTCCGGCACGATCGTAATGAAATTCGGGAAAGGCGCCATGCCGTAGACGTCCAGCGCGTACACGGGACCGGCCGCGATCATGCCGTCGTTGCGAATACCGCCGCCGTTTTGGATTGCGACGTGCGGCGCGGGCGCGCCAAAGTCCGCGGCTAACGCCCGCGCTTGCCAGAGCACGGCGTCGGCCATCAGGTTGCCCTGGTTGGTCTCCCGCGTCCGCACCGCCTCGCGCCGTCCGTCTAGCGGCGCCTCGGTTACGGCCACGACCTGCCGCGCCAGAGCACTGACGTGCGCGGCCACCGGCGCTACCACGCGCTCCTGCACCTCGGGGTGCGACGCCACGGCGTCAGGCTGCGCGCCGCCGGCCACGCGCACCGGGCCGCTGGCGGGATCAATCGCCGTCACGTTGCCATTGGCGTCGAACTCCACCGTTAACCGGCCCACGTACAGATACCGGCCGGGCACGCTCACCACCGGCACGGCGCTGCCGCCGGCGCTCTCCGCCAGCAGCGGGTACGGGCCATAGCGCGAATCCTCATCGCCGGGCACGAGCAGGTCGCCCTCGTTCGCCAGCAACTCGCTGCCGCCGCCCGCTACCACTATGTCAACGCCCCGTAATTGGGCAACGAGCGCAAGGTCGCCCGCAATGCCGTGAAGATGGCTAAGCAGGATAATCTTGTTCACGCCCGCGGCTGCCAGCGCGTCGATCTCCTGCTGCACCCGCCCGGCAACGTCGTCGTCCACGCGCACGTTGCGGGGACTGGAAATATAGGGCAGGCCGGGAGTGGTGGCGCCGACCACGCCGACGCGCTCACCGCCGACGGTGAGAATCACGCTGGCGGCAATGCGCCCGTCCGCCGCCAACGCGGCCAGGCGCGGCTCCCCGCTGAAGTCGAGATTCGCGCTGAGAAAGGGAACCGGCGTGGAGAACGCGCCGATCGCGTCCGCCAGCACTTCCGGCCCAAAGTCGAATTCGTGGTTGCCCAACGCAATCGCGTCGTAGCCGATCAACTCCAAAGCCATGACGTCGTAGAAGGGCGTGTCAGGCGATTCCAGGCTTGCGCTAATCTCCGGTCCGGCAAGGTAACTGTCTCCCGCGGACAGCGCTACAACGCCGCCGCCGCCGTCGCGCGCTTCCTCCCGCAGCTTGGCCACCAGCGCCGCGAAGCGGGCCGCGCCGCCAAAGTCCTCGCGCCCCCGGCCGGCGTGCAGCAACTGGGACTCGGCGTCGTTGTTGTGCAGAATCGTCAGCCGGAACGACTCCGGCGCGGGGACCGGCGTCTCCTGGATGGTTTCCGGAGCGGCGGTTGCGGTTGGTTCCGGTGACGGCCTTGACGTCGGTTCGCCAGGCTCCACGACCGCGCAGGCGGCACACGTGAGCGCAAACGCAAGAGCAAGCGCACATGCCAGCGCCTGTCGCGTATGGCGCAGTGTCCTGAGTCTATGCATGTCAGTCACAGCTATTTCCTCGCGGCAGCGTCTCCCGTGCGCGGGCCGATTCGCCTTATGCCGTCCGCCGCGCGGTGAGGATGAGCCGGCCGCTGTCGGGCGCGAGCGCTTCCCCGGCCAGGCCGCCAAAGAAGTCGAGCCGCTCCATGCCGGCGAGAGTTAACATGCGCTCCAACTCGTGCGGCAGGTAGACCCGCACGCGCAAGTCGCGTTCGATGCGCTCGCCGTCCGGCGTGATGATGACGCGGCGCGTGTGCTGGCAGCCGGTCTCATAGTCCATGCGGTTCCGGTTCACCATGGCGTAGCCGGTGGATGCCATTTCCGAGTCTTCCCACACGTGCTTCTGGTAAGTCTGGATTGGGTTCGGCATCTCCATCACGAAACGGCCGCCGGGGCGCAGCGCCGCCGCCACGTCGTTCAGCACCTTCTGGTCTTCCTCATCGCTCTCCAGGTAGCCCAGCGCCGTAAACCAATTGACCACGCCGTCGAACGCCCGCTCGAACGGCAGCGCGCGCATGTCACCCTGCACCAAGTTGACGTCCAGCCCGCGCACCTGCCCGTCCTTGTACGCCTGGCGCATGAGCACGGCCGAGCGGTCCAGGCCGATGACGGAATAGCCGTGGATTGCCAGTTGAATGAGGTGGCGTCCCTGGCCGCAGGCAAGGTCCAGCAACGTCGAGCCCGGCCGCAACTCCAGCAAGCGCTCGATCGCCTCCACCTCCGGCACGGTGTAGCGGTCGCCGGTCAGGTCGGCGTAGGTTGCCAGATAGAGTTCGTCGAAACGGTCGCGGGACGACGGGCCTTGCGGGGGCATGAGTCTCTTCCTCTCGCTCGTGCGGTCTTAATGCCTCTTGACCGCCGGGAGCGCTCTCTACTAAGGATACTATGCCGCCGCCATGCGCGTCTCCCATACGGCATCGTTTGGAAGTACGGCAGCGTACCGCAAGTAATGGTGGGCTCCCACGTTCTAGACGCCCCCTTAGCGCTTTCGCAAGGAATGGGTCAGCAAGCTAAGATAGGTAGAGTACTTACTTGGCTACTTTTCGGCGCGCGCTTCGCGGGAAGCAGTGATGTAAGCTGGACGCGGCACAGTAGAGGGAAGAGATTCTTGAGAACACCGTCAGCGAACCTTGGTAAACTCGGCATTCTCGCCGGCGCCGCTGCCTCCGCGCTCCTGCTCGTGCTGGCCTCGCCGCCGTACGACTACTGGTTCCTGGCGTGGGTGGCGCTGGTACCGATGTTCGGGGTGATGGCGCTGCCCGCGCCGCGGCCGCGCGCCGCCCGGGCCGCGTGCGCCTTGACCTACGTGCTCTACGTGGGCGTGCTCTTGTGGCAGGCCTTTCCGCCCGGCCTAACCTCCCGCGCGTGGCGGGGCAGCGACTTTCCGCCGATTCTGTTTCTCGACTCGCCGGCGCTCTTCGTGAGCGTCGTCCTGCTGCCGGCGCTCTTCGCGCTCTTCTATTTTGGCCGCGTGCCGTGCGGGCCGCCGCTGGCGCTGGCGCGGGCGCGGCCGCATCTCTGGCTGCTGCCGCCGGCGGTCTGGACGCTGACGGAATACGTCCGTTACCGCTTGCAACTCGGCCACATCTGGGGCAATCTCTTCACCACCCAGCACACGGTACCAGGGGCGATGGCGCTCTCCCACGTGGGCGGGCCGTGGCTAATCACGTTCTGCATCGTCCTGATCAACGTGCTCATTGCGGTCGCGCTTGCGCTGATAGTAGCGCGCCGCGCCGTTAACGCTACCGGCGCGGTTGCGCTGGCGGTACCGCTTCTTGCCGTCGGTTTGCTGCTGGGCGCGGCGGGACGCGCCTCTGCCGTGCCACCGGCCCAGGACGGCCCGCAAACGATTGACGTGGCGCTCGTGCAGACCGGCCTCGACATGGCCGACTATTTCGACAAGGCGTATGCGCAGGGCGTGCAAGACTACTACGGCTTCGCCTGGAACGACGTGGAGGCGCTCACCCGCGAGCAGGCCCAGGGCGCGGACCTCATCGTCTGGCCTGAGGCCACGGTCTGGCACGACCTGCAAGTCGACGACGAGGCGCGCGAACGGCTGGCGGAATTCGCCCGCGAAATGAACGCCTACCTCTTCGTGCCCTATTTCGTGGATACCGATCCGCGCGGCTACCGCAACGAGGCCATGCTGATTGCGCCCAGCGGCGAGTTTCTCGGCATGTACGCCAAGAACTACCCCATCATCTTCGTGGGCGAACAGAGCGTCACCGGCGGCGGCCATCCGGTTTTCTCTACCCCGCTGGGCACGTTCGCGACCATGATGGCGTACGATTCCGACTTTCCCGACGTGGCGCGCAAACTCACCGCCAACGGCGCGCAACTGATTGCGGTCACCAGCCACGATTGGCTGGAGATGAGCCCGTACCAGGTGGCCGCCAGCGCCCAACGCGCCGCCGAGAACAACGTGACGGTAGTGAAAGTGGACTGGCGCTACGGCAGCGCGGTAATCCGGCCCAACGGCGAGATCATCGCCGCCACGTCGGCTTCGGAACCGGCGCGCACGGTGCTCCGCGCCGCCGTGCCCCTGCCGGAGTCGTCGGGCACCCTCTACACCCGCACCGGCGATTGGTTTCCGGTGCTCTGCGCGCTCTACCTTTTGGCTGTGAGCGCCCGCGCCCTCTGGACGCGGCGGCAAGCCAAGCGAGCGCAAAGCTGATCTTCCGGTTCCCTCTCCCAGGCTAACAGGGGCATGTACGTGTCATTCCGAGCGCAGCGAGGAATCTAAGGTGCAGACATTGCGGGGCAGCGCCTTAGATTCCTCACTCCGCTGCGCTCCGTTCGGAATGACACGCGAAGTCGATAGTTGATATCACATCGCTGTCAGTTGGGGAGAGGGAAAAGGCGAGGGGCTCGCCAGCCTGCGCAGCGGCGCGAAGGAACTCAACCATGAAAAAGGCAACGCTCACCGGCAAGCAGAGCGACTTTCTCAAAATCGTCGTGGCCGCCGCGGGCCGCGGCGACCTGGAAGTGGTGCAGGCGCTGGTGGAAGACAATCCCCGTTGGCTGCACACCGTCGGCTCTCACGGGCGCACCATGCTGTGGGAAGCGGCGTACCGGGGCAAGCTGGCGGTGGCGCGGTATCTCGTGGAGCGCGGCGCGGACATCGACGCCAGCGCCTGCCACTACAGCGAGCACTACGTGGAAATAAGCTGCTACTGCGTCGCGCGGGTCAAGCAACGGCACGCGCTGGCCGACTATCTCCTGGCTCAGGGCGCGGTCGTCGGCATACACACGGTCGCCTATCTGGGCGATACCGCGGCGGTCTGCGCATTCCTGGATGCCGACCCGGCGCTGTTGGAACAGACCCACGCGCAACACGACGTGCAGCGCAGTGAGGGTAAGCGGCTGGCGTTCGATCCCACGCCCCACTCGTGGTCTACGCCGCTTGCCTACGCAGTCAGCGGCGGCTGCGCCGAAACCGTGGCGTTGCTACTGGCGCGCGGCGCGGCGGTGGCGGCCCACAGCGCGCGCCTGCTGGCGATTGCGGTCGGCCGCGGCCGGCTCGACTTGACGCGGATGCTGCTGGGACACGGGGCCGAAGCCGCCCAACTGCCATTGGCAGATCCCTCCCAGAATCGAGAACTGGCGAAACTGGCAATTGCCCACGGCTACGACATCGATACCGGACGCCCCGGCTGGCCGCCGCTGGTGGTTGCCAGCCGCGGCGACAAAGGCGAGCATCCCGAGCGCATTCAGGCGCTGCTGGAACTGGGCGCGGACGTAAACGTGCGCGACTACAAGGGCAAGACCGCGCTCCACCGCGCCGCCACTGCCGGCTTTCTGTATAGCATGGAAGTTCTCCTGGCCCACGGCGCGGACATCGAGGCGGCAGACAAGCAGGGAGAGACGCCAGTCTTCGACGCGGTGCGCGCAGACCGGGTTGAGTCTGTGGCGCTGCTGCTCGAAAAGGGCGCCAATCCAGCGGTCAGAAACACCAAAGGCGTCTCTATAGTCTCTATGTCGCTTAGGATGAGGAAGAAGGGCGCAGCCGAAATAGCCGCAATATTGGAAGAGGCTTTTCGGTCCCTAGGCAAGAGTCGCAAGCATTGATGGAATTTCGTGCCCTCGCTCTGCTGGTGACTTTCTGGGATGCTTGCTCTTCGCCTATTCACTATGAGACTGCCCTTGGGACTTAGGCTCCAATGCTGGAACTCCTAGCAGATGAAGATCTCTAGGAGTCATCTTCTCGACTGGCGTGAAAGCTCTCCCAAAAGACGTCTACCACGCGCTTTGCAATTGACTCCGGATCATTCTTGTCTTCCTTGGGGGCATCAATAGCCTTGAGACTTTCTCCGTCTTCAAGCGGTTGGTCGGTGCGAGGTACTTCCATCTTGGCCTCCTTTGAACTTTTGAAAATACTGTGGATTGATCTCTGGGTCAAAATATCGTTTCCGTTTTATCCAAATGAATCCATCTCCTTTCGAGATTAAAGCCACGTCAATCGGTCCACCGACGGTTTCATGATCTTCAGAAACCTTCCGCTTGAGCGATTGCAACCCTACTAAGGCCTCCGCTACTGTTGGCAATTCACTCTTGGGCATTTCGGCGATAGTTCGAAGCACAGGTAGCGCGTATTCGTCACGCTCCATTCGCCTAACTTCCCGATAAAGACTTTGCAATGCATCTTCCACTCCCCGGGATATCTTTTCATCGGACCCTTCAATTGTATCGGCCAAGAGCTTTGTGAGCATAATCTCAAATACGTTCAACAGCTTGCCTCTATATGATGGCTCGACTCCGTTCATGAAGCCCTGTACTACTTCCTTTTGCGCATATGGGAGAATTAAGGCCTCAATCCCTTGAATGGCTATGCTCGGTTTTTCTAAACGATACGAGAGTTGTCCCCGAAAGCCCAAAACCTCCAAAGATACAATGGCAGGATACACTTCGCTTCCGCCAAATCCGGCTACCACAATGCCAGAGCGCGGCCACTTTACGTTGCTTCCGTCTATCCGAAACTTGCTAGCTTGCTCATTGATGAAGCGGATGAAATCCAATGTAAAGTCTTCGACAGTTTCCTTTTCCTCCGCCCCCAAGCGGTCTCTGTACAGCTTGATAACAGTTTCCCACGGCACTTCTCCCAGACGTGTATTCCCATAGATCATTATCCCCACTGGATGCCACTGTGAAAGCGCAAAGAGCTTGTCTGCCGACGTAAATATCTTGGTGATTTCCTCATCTTCACCTTCCACGATTGTAACTGCACTGTCAGCGGCTAGAGCTACTGCCTCTTGGTTCATCACTGCGATTTCGGCAGTCACCAAACCCTCCCTCAGGCGCTCTTACCCTATTGGCTCGCCACCCTCACGGCCATACAATCTAAACAGCATACCGTCACCTAAACCCATAGTACACCCTAGTGGGCTCTATTCAAAGTGCAGTGCAGAAACAAGACCGGGAAGAGTGCTACACGCCTTGCGTTCATCCGTTGGTGTTACCGCTAGAGCTTTGACCCAATTGTGCCCGGAAGCGTTCCAGCGCCGCCAGTATGCCGTCTTCCTCGACGTCCGGCGCGATCCAGTGGGCTATGGCCTTCAGGTCCGGGTGCGCGTTGCCCATGGCGATGCGCAGGCCGCACTCCTGGAGGAACTCCACGTCGTTGGGCCCGTCGCCGATGCCCATGATGTGGGCAGGGGTAGTGTCGAGCAGGCGCGCGTAGCGATGGACGGCCGTGGCCTTGGTGCCGCGCTTGTGTGTGACGTCCACGCCCCACGTCCGGCCGGGCTCGTACGGGAAGCGCGTCACGTGCACCGGGCATTCCGGGCCAAAGAGTTGCCCAAAGCGTGAAAGTTCGGCGGTTGGCACCGGCAGCACCGTGACGCGCGTGATGCGCCAGTGACGCACGTCGCCAATCGTATCCACCACCGTCGTATCGTCCACGGCCGAGAACGTGTAGCCGCCCTGCACCGCAGCCTCCAGTACGGCGCGCGCGTCCTCAGGTTCCAGATAGAGGCAGTCCAGCGTCTCCATCGTTTCCACGTGGAAGATGCGCGCGCCGCCGTCGGACACGTGCGGGCCTTTGAGGTCGAACCGCGCCGCCATGGCGGCCACGTAGTGGAGATCCCGGCTGGAGATGAGGCTCACCTGACACCGTTGGGCCGCGGCGGTAAGTCCCGCAACTACGGCCGGCGAGGGCGGCACGCCATAGGGCGCCAGCGTGCCGTCGATGTCGCTGAGCACGGCAGTGTAAAAGGGTTGAGACGGCATGGGAGGCTCTCGCGAAGCGGCCTATGCCGCAGCAACGCGCCGCGCCGCCTGTGCCGCGCCTTCAACGAAGCGGTTAATCTCAGCCGGCCCCATCGGCGTGGAGAGCGCGCCCAGTCCCTCCTTGGAAACGATGATTCCCGCATCCATGAGGCCGCGATGCAAGCCGCGCATGAGCGCCTCCGCCGCCGGCCCCTTGGGGATGCTGCGATAATTGACGATGGGCGCGTCCGTCGGCGTAACCAGAATCAGCGAACCGGCGCCGGAAACCTGCCCCGCCACGCCCGCGTCCGCAAAGGCCGCGTTGGCGCGGGCGCGCAGGTCGTCGCCCAGTGTCTCCAGGCGCGTGTACGCTTCCGGCGTGAGTTGGGTAAGCGCCGCGTAGCCGGCCGTAGCCGAGAGCGGATTGCCGCTGTACGTGCCGCCGGAGGCCAGGGCGGGCGGCCCCTCGGTCGGATCCAGCAGGGCCATGACTTCGGCGCGCCCGCCTACCGCGCCAATCGGCAATCCGCCGCCGATGATCTTGCCAAAGACCGTCAGGTCCGGCTCGCCGCCAAAGCGCGCCGCCCCGCCCGCGTAACTCACGCGAAAGCTGATCACCTCATCTGAAATCAGCACGATGCCGTAGTCGCGGGTGATCTCGCGCAGGAATTCCAGAAAGCCGTCCTGCGGCAGCGGAAAGCCGGCGCGGTTGCAAAGCGGATCGTAGAGCACCGCCGCCAGGTCTCGTCCGTGTTGGTCGAGCAGGCGGGCCACGGCTTCGGGGTCGTTGTAGGGCAGCGTGAGCACGTCGGACTCCACCGCATCCGCCAGGCCGCCGCTGCTGGCCACGCTGTGCGGCGCGTCCGCCGGGCCCCACGTGTTGGGCTGCGAGGAGTAGCTCACCTGCACGTAGTCGTAGTAGCCGTGGTAGAAGCCCTCGAATTTGGCGATGCGGCTGCGACCGGTGTAGGCCCGCGCCAGCTTGACCGCCAGCATCACGGCCTCGGTGCCGGAATTCGCAAAACGAATCTTCTCCAAAGACGGCACCCGCTCCACCAGCAACCGGGCCAGCCGCAGTTCCGGCTCAGCCGGTTCCGAGAAGGCCGTGCCGCGTTGCAGTTGGTCGCTGATGGCCGCGTTGATGGCCGGGTTGGCGTGGCCGTGAATCAGCGCGGTCATGTTGTTGAGATAGTCGACGCGCTCGACGCCCTCGACGTCGGTCAGGTAGCAGCCGCGCCCTGACTGCGCGTAGATCGGATACGGCTGGTAGTAGTAGTGCAGCCGCGACGTGCCGCCCGGCATGTACCGGCTGGATTCCGCGAATAGCTTGGCGGTTTCATCCGTGGGGGCCGCAACTGCCGCGCCCGGCCCTGTCGCAACCGCTCCCGGGCTCTGCCCCTGGCTCATAGCCACCTCCTCGTGCGTGTCATGTCTATGGAGACATTCGAGTAATTCCGTCATTCCGGCGGAAGCCGGAATCCAGAGGCGCACCTCCACCCCCATCCGAACCTTTCCTCATCAAAGGGCTGGCAGGGGCAGGTATTCCACAATCGACCTCACCTGTCATTCCGAACGGAGCGCAGCGGAGTGAGGAATCTAAGGTACAGCCAAGCAAAATCAGCATCTTTGGATTCCTTAGATTCCTCGCTGCGCTCGGAATGACACTTACCTACCCCTGTCAGCCCTTCGAAGGGTTAGGGGTTATGCTATGGCCCCTTAGGCCGATAGTATACCCAATGGCGCGCCCGCATAGTGACGCGGCCGGGAGACTAACCCGCTTGTGCTAGAATCTCTGTACCGAAACCCGATGCAAGAACGAGACTGCGCGGCAACCATGCTCACATCACAAGTGCCTCGCTATGCGGACACAGTCGTCATTGGCGGCGGCACGGCCGGCGCCGCCGTGGCCGGTCTATTGGCCGAACGCGGCGACCAATCGGTGCTGTTGCTGGAAGCCGGGCCCGACTACGGCCCGCTCGCGGCGGGAAACTGGCCCCGCGAACTGCGGGACGGGCGGGTTCTCGCCAGCACCCATGATTGGTCTTTCACGAGCGCGGCGGCGCACGGCCAACCGGACCACGCGCTGCAGCGGGCCAAGGTCATCGGCGGCTGCTCGGCACACAACGGCTGCATTGCGATCTGGGGCCACCGCGCCGACTACGACGGTTGGGCCGCCGCGGGCAACGACGGCTGGGCGGTGGCCGACGTGCTGCCCTATTTCCAGCGCGCGGCGGCCCGGCTGCGCGTGCGCGAGTTTGCGCCGGAAGAAACAACCCCGTTCCACGGCGCGTGCCTGAAGGCGATGAACGGCGTAGGCATTCCCCGCTCGGCCAATCTCAACGACCTGGACGAAGACGCGGGCGCGGCGCTCGCGCCCGTCAATATCCGTAACGGCGTCCGCTGGAGCACGGCCCTCGCCTATCTCGACCCGGCGCGGGAACAGAGCAATGTGACTATCGTGGGCGACGCCCCGGTGGACAAGATCAACCTGCGCGGCCCGCGCGCGGTCGCGGTCGATGTGGTTGTCCAAGGCGTAAAGGCAACGATCGCGGCGGAGCGAATCTTCCTGTGCGCGGGCGCATACGGCTCTCCCGCCGTTCTGCTGCGCTCGGGCATCGGCCCGGCGGCGGAACTCGCCGCGCTCGGCATACCGCCCTTAGCCGATCTACCCGGCGTGGGCCGCAATTTGCACGACCATCCGGGCGTTACGCTGACCCACCACGCTACGCCGCTGTTCAACAACGCAATGCGGGACCACATTGCCGGCGGCAAAACCGTCTTCACGGAGCAGAGCCTGGCCAAGGCGCGGAGCAGCCACTGCACCGGGGCGTTCGATCTTCACGTCGCTCCCCTCACCGCCGCCGCGCCGGATGCGGCAGGCCGCTGGGAGTGCTCCATGTACGTAGCTAACATGGCGCCGCGGTCCCGCGGCCGGCTCACGCTGCGCGACGGCGACCCTGCGAGCAACCCGGTGATCGACACCGGCTACTTCACCGACCCCGGCGACCGCGACCTGGCGGCGCTGCTGGACGGCGTTGCGCTGACCCGGGAGATTGCCCGCCGGCCGCAACTCGCCGCGCTGATCGGCGCTGAACTGGAGGAGACGGCCGGCATGGTCACCGCCGAGGACCTACGCCGCAACAGCCTGCACTACTTCCATCCCGTGGGAACCTGCAAAATGGGTCCAGCCTCCGACCCAGCGGCTGTGGCGGATTCAACAGGCAGAGTCCACGGCATCAAGGGTCTCCACGTTGTCGACGCCTCCCTTATGCCCACCGTGCCCCGCGCCAACACGAACCTGCCCACGCTCATGCTCGCCGAACGCATCGTGGCTGGGCTCGACTAGAATGAGCTTATATCTCTTAATCGCAGTTGACTAACCTAAGGAGCGAATCGTGAAGGTTGACAGAGACCAATTCATGGACCAGGGCTATCTCATCTTTCGCAACCTCATTCCGCCGGACAAGCTAGACTCCATGCGCGCCGGTTGCGAGACCATGCTGGAGCGGCAGAAGGCAATTTGGGCGCGGGAGCGCGGGCCGGACGACCCGCCCGGCGGCGAGTATGAGACGTCGCGCCAACCCCGCGTCATGATGATGCGCCCGGGCCTCATCGACGCGGAGACCGCCCACGTCGTGGAAGATTTCTGGGTCGCCGACCGGACCCTGGAGATCGCCAGCCAACTGTTGTGCAATCCCGAACCCTGCATCACCGAAATGATGATGATGTGCAATCCCGTTCGCGATTGGCCGGGCGGCACCGGCTGGCACCGGGACGTGCATCCGGTGGACATGGCGCCGCTCGATGCGCTGCAGGCGGACGTGGTAGAGAACGGCCCCCGCTACACGCAGTGGAACGTGCCCCTGTATGACGATAACGTGCTGTGGGTCATTCCCGGCAGCCACCGCCGGCGCAGCACTGCCCAGGAGCGCGCCGAATTGCTCGGGGACCGCGCCGGGCCGGTCACCGGCGGCGTGCCGGTGGAATTGAACGCCGGCGACGGCGTGGTCTATATCAACTATCTCAACCACACCGGCAGCAACTACACCACCAAGACACGGCGCACGCTCCACGGCGGCCACGCGGTCTACGGTACGTATCCCGAACTTGGCTTTACTGAGAGCCTCGCGCCCTGGGCGCGGGAGCGTTTTGCGTCCTTTGCGGCGCGCGGCGAGCGCATGAAGGACGCCACCGAGGCCGCGCTCCGCGCCGTCATCGCAAGAGACGAGGTCGGCTACCGCGCCGCTTTGGATACTTTGCAACCGAATGTCGGCCCTCACGGCCGGACCACGCTCACGCTCTACCTGTCAAAAGTCGCGTTGCAGATGCGCTTGTTGAGAAGACCTGAGCAGCGAGAGCCGGACGACCTCCACCGCTGGGTCGAATCGTCGCACCCGATTACGCTGAATTGGGGCCCGGACTTCACCGCGCGCTTTACGGATGAAGAAGCGGCAACCCTGTGGCGCCGCTTCAGAGGCATCGACGCCGCGCTGCAAAGCGATGAAGAGATGTTCGAGCCGGCCTTTCAGGGACGGCCCATGCGCTACTTCTTCAATGAGTTGCCGGCGGGCGTGGACTGCGAGTCGTTCATCGCCGGCTGGTAGCGCGCGGACTCTAGACGGCAGAAAGCGCCCGATGCCGCCGCCCACGCGGGGAGTGCGCGCCTTGCGCCAAAGGGCGTTTCTCCATACACTGGAATCATAGGCGCGGCGCAGCCTCTCGCGGCCGCGACAGCCAACATTTCAGTAAGGAGACTTCTCGTGAACGACGTGCAAAGACGCATGCGTGGCGGTATTGCAATTCTTCTGGCAGCGGCGGCGCTTGTGCTCGCGGCTGCTTGCGGCGTGCAGATGGAGCCGCCCCCTCCTGATCCTGACGCCGATCCCGCCGCCTTCACCCAGGCTTACGTGGCCGAGGCCATCGCCATGTACGAGGAGCAAGGCCGCGAGGCGATGTTCGCCCACTACAGCACGCCGGAAAGCGCCGTGGGTGTCTGGTATCTCTTCGTCATCGACCCGGCAGTGGACGAACTCGTCGTCCATCCCAACCAGGCGCTACTGGGCGCAAAATCCGTGCAGCGGCGCGACGTGCGCGGCTACCTCTACGGGCCGGAATTGCTCACAGCGACCGCGGACGGCCTCTGGGTGAGCTACTACTACCGCACGTATGAAGGCGACCAAACCCTGGCGGAAGGCCAGAAGCACGCCTGGATCGTGCGCCACGACGGGCTGCTCTTCGCTTCCGGCTGGTATGGCGACTTGGTTCCCGTCCCCACCAAAGCGGACGATCCGGCGGGCTACACCGAGTGGTTCGTCTATGAAGCCGTGAACACCCACGACGTGGGTGGAGTCGAGGCTCTGGTTGAAAAGTACAATGACCCCGCGAGCGTGGACGGCGCGTGGCTCGTCACCGTGTACAACGCGGAAGGCACGATCATTGCGCATCCCACGCTGCCGGAACTCGTGGGGCAGAACATCCTCGGCCCCCTGGGCACTGACGTGGCGGGCGTGCGCTTTGGGCCGCAGTTCTTGCAAGTGGACGAGGGCGGCGGCTGGATAACGCACCACGTCCGCGTTCCCGATGGCCCCGCCTGTTCGTTGCAGCACTCCTGGGCGGTCCGCCGGGGCGACGTGATCATGGCTTCCGCTTGGTTTGAGAGCGCGGTCGCGCACCCGCTCCTGCCCACTAAGTGCGATCCGATCTACTACACGGTGGCGACCGTTGAGCGCGCCGTGGCCCGCTACCGCGCCGAGGGCCGCGCGGCCGCGTTTAGCTTCCACAACTCATTGGCCAGCAAGGACGACCGCTGGTACGTATTCATTCTGGGAACGGAGAGCAATGACATTCTTGCGCACCCGGCCCCGGTCTTTATCGGCCAGGACATATTAACCAGCGAAGCGTCCTACGACGACGCGCGCTACTTCTACGCGCGAGACTTAGTCGAGGCGACGGAGGAAGGACTCTTCGTCCATGATGTAATCGGCGTTCCGACGATAGATGAAGAGAACCCTTTTCACACGTTTGAGGAAGTAAAGCACTACTACGCCGTGCGGGTGGATGACCTCATCTTCGTCAGCGGCTGGTACACGCCGGCCCCCACGAAAGATGACCCGGCCGAGTTCGCGCGGCTGCTGGTAGGGCGCGCCTTGACGCGCTACGACGACCAGGGTCTGGAGGCCACGCTCGCCCACTACAACGATCCGTCCAGCCTGGACGGCCCGTGGTACGTCTGGATCCTGGAAGACCGTGACGGCGATCTCTATACGATCGCGAACGCCAGCCTTCCCGAACTGGTGGGCACGACGCGCGAGCGCATCGACGCCAACGGCTTCAACTACGGCGAGGCCTTTGCGGCGGTCAGCGAAGCCGGCGGCGGCGAGTGGGTAAGCTACCTCTTAACCCATCCCGAGACGCGCGAGGACGCGCCCAAGCATAGCTGGGTTGTGCGGCGCGGCAATCTGGTCTTTGGCGCGGGCTGGTACGAGGGCATCGAGTAGACGCGTTTTTCTTGCTGGGCCGCTGCCCTCAGGCCCGCTCTTCGACAGGCTCTGAGCGAACGGAGAGGAAGCCACGCTCAGAGCGAACGGAAGGGCGCCGCAGCCGCTCGATGCCGCCCTCACGTAGCGCGGGGGCTTGTCCCCCGCCTCTGCAATCAACCATGTAGCGCGGGGGCTTGTCCCCCGCCTCTGCAATCAACCACGTAGCGCGGGGGCTTGTCCCCCGCTTCTGCGCTCGCATTGGGAGCGCGAGGGCTTGCGGGTAATGGCTGTCGCAAAAGCCCCTTTAGCGGCGAAGAGGCACGACTATTCAGGCGTAGGGGCACGACGTGTCGTGCCCCTACGCCATTTGCAGACCAATTGGCTGCATTTTCGTGACACCTCGAGCCGCAAGTGCGACCTCATTGGTTCTTGCGCCCCCCTTCGCAATGTTCACGCAGGCGCGCCGCTGCGCTATACTTGAGGAGAGTAGCGCAGCGCGTCACCGCGCCCGTTCCACTACAGATTCTCAAGGAGGAGATTCTTCGTGCATAGCCGGATACACAAGAGCATAGGAGCAATTCTGGCGGCGGCGCTTTTGCTGGCCGTCTCCTGCAGCGTGCAGGTAATTCAACCTCCGCCCGATCCTGAAACCGAGCCCGCCGCGTATACGCAACATTTCGTGAACCAAGCGATAGCCCGTTACAAGGCGAACGGGTTGGCGCCAACCATTGCGTTCTACAACACGGCTGAGAGCATGAACGGCCAATGGTACGTCTTCATCGGCGACGAGAACGACATCATGCTCGCCCACGCCTCCGTGCCGGAGAACGTGGGCATGCGGTTCGACGACATCCTGGGGCCGGGCGGCTATCCGGCCGGCGCGCAGGTGGCGGCCGCGGCCACGGCGGAGGGCGCGTGGACGACCTACACCTATTACAACTCGGCGACTGATTCTTTCCAGTCGAAGCACTCGTGGGTGGTGCGCTACGACGGCAGGATCTTTGGTTCCGGTTGGTATGAAGATGGGGTATCCAAGTCCGATCCGGCAGCGTACACCCAGGAGTTCGTGCAGCAAGCCATCCGCCTCTATGACGCGGTCGGCCGGGACGCCGCGTTCGCCTACTACAACACGCCGGCGAGCGTGGACGAGGACTGGTACATCTTCATCATCGACGAGAATGAGAACACCATCATCCATCCCACCCGGCCCGAAATCCGGGGCACCTCGTCCAAGACGCGGCTCGACATCACCGGCTACGCCTATGGCTACGACCTGGTCAACGCCGATGAAGCCGGCAAGTGGGTAAGCTATTTCTTCACGAACCCGCAGACCGGCTACGAGGACCAGAAGCACACCTGGGCCATCGAGCACGACGGCTACATCTTCGCTTCCGGCTGGTACGAGCGCGACGTGGACGTGGACGACGCGACGTATACCCAGTTCATGGTGCACCGCGCCATCCAGCGGTACGACGCTCAGGGGCTGGAAGCGACCATCGCGTACTTCAACTCTGAGGAGAGCGTGGAAGGCCAGTGGTACGTCTTCGTGCTGGATGAAAACCAGGTCACGATCTCGCACTACAATCCGGAGCACATCGGCCGCACCCGCGAGATGCGCATCGACGCCCGCGGCTACGACTACGGCGCCGACTTCCTGAAGGCCACCGAGGCAGGGGCGTGGATCGACTACGTCTTCCTGAATCCGGAAACTAACAAGGAGATGCTGAAGCACACCTGGCTGCGCAAGCACGACGGCATCTACTTCGGTTCCGGCTGGTACGAGGAAGTGAAGAAGGAATAGGGGGCAATTTGGTCTTAGGCCAAGTTGCGTGATGGGTTTGGATTCGGACAGAGAGACGCGGCGGGTGCTCCTGCACCCGGCGCGTCTCGCCTTAACCTTGCACAGCGGTGTCGCTCCAGTCACGCCGTTGCAAGGGGGCGTGGCCCTCACACTTTCGCTATAATGAGCCTTAACCTGTGCCGTGCTGCCATGGGACGGGGCTTATTGTGCAGAACGTGAACCGGCTCTGTACTGAGGCGATTGAAATGGCCGCGTGGGCGGAGAAAGGGGCGCCGTGATGGCTGACGTATTGCAGGCCGGTGTCGGGCGCGCGACGATTACGCCGCCGCTGGGAACGTGGTTGTGCGGCTATGCCGGACGCGAGCGCGGTTGCGATTCGGTTCTCGACGATCTCTTTGCCACCACGCTCGTGCTCGCCAATGATGAGACGACCCTGGCGATCGTTACCTGCGACGTGTGCGGCCTGCCCACGCAGCAAGTGGCCGCGCTGCGCGCCTTGATTGCCGAACGCACCGGCATCCCGGGCGCAAACGTCCTCATCAACACCTCCCACACCCATTCCGGGCCGATTACGAGCATCCGGGACGACATGCTGGCCCACGAGCGGGCCTATTGCGAGACGCTGATTCAGGTTATTGCGGGTTCCGTGGAAATGGCGCGCCACGACGTGGAGCCATGCCGCATCACCCACGGCGCGGGCAGCGCGCCCGTCAACGTCAATCGCCGCCTGCTGCGCGAGTCCGGCTGGGCGGGGATGGGCGAAAACCTTGGCGGCGCGATCGACAGGACCGTGCAGGTGCTGCGCGTGGATACCGTGGAGGGCGAGCCGCTCGCCGCGTTGGTGCACTACGCCTGCCATCCGGTGGTGTTGCAGCCGCCCAGCCTGGCGGTCTCCGCCGACTTTGTGGGCGTGGCGCGCGGGCTGTTCGAAGCCGCGACCGGCGCGACCATGCTCTTCCTCCAAGGCGCGTGCGGCAACATCAACCCCATCGGCCAGCGCGGCGACATCGACATGCGGGAGCGCCTCTGGAACGTCGGCAGCGCGCTCGGCGCGGCGGCGTTGCAGGTCTACGCGCTGAACGGCCTGCACGCCACGCTTGGGGACACCGAGACCCTTGAGCCCGCGCTTGGGGCGGCGCAAGAGACCCTCGCTTTGGCCCTGCATACACCCAACGAACCGCCGGACTCCCATGGCGCGCGCACGCCGGCCCTCCGCTACTGGACGCCGCCGCTCCGCGACGACGGCCGGGTCGCGTTCGAGGCGCAGGCCCTCCGTATCGGCAACGTGGCCCTGGTCGGCGGCGGCGGCGAGGTCTTCATCGAACTCGCCCAGGCGGTGCAGGAACGCTCGCCCTTCGCCCACACCATGTACCTGGGCTACACCAACGGCGACGTGGGCTACGTCCCCACCGCCAGCGCCTACCCGGAAGGCGGCTACGAGGTCGATAGCGCCCACTTCCACTACAACCTCCCCGCCGCCGTCGCGCCGGACAGCGCCGGGCGGGTAGTTGACACCAGCGTGGCGCTCCTGGAGTCGCTACATCAAGAGTAGAGGTGGTACTGCGCACTGGGACTCGCAGTGATAGCAGTCGCACGAGGAAGGCTATGTTCACACTTGGCGTAATGACCGACGAAATCTCGCAGGACCTCGCCCACGCCTTGGACGTGATCGAGGAGTTCGGCGTGCGTACCGTGGAATTGCACGAAATGTGGGACAAGAACATCTGCGACCTGGACAGCCATGAATTGACCCAGGTGCTGCGCATGGTGCGGCAGCGGGGGTTAGCGGTCTGTGAAATTGCTTCGCAATTCCTGCGGTGCCCCATCGACGACCTGGACGCCTACAACGACCACGTCGCTATTCTGGAGCGCTCGATACAGATTGCGCCGCTCTTCGACTGCCAACTGGTGCGCTGCTTCTCCTTCTGGCGGGAGGATGACCTCGAGACCCACTGGCACACCATTCTGGAGCGCCTGGAGTTGCCGGTGCGCATGGCGGAGTCCGCCGGCGTCACGCTGGCGTTCGAGAACGTGCGTTCGTGCAACATCGGCACCGGCGCGGAAACCGCGCGCCTGATGGAGACGATCAATTCGCCGAACCTGCGGGTGATCTGGGACCCGGGCAACGCCTATGTATCCGGCGAGGCGCGGCCGTATCCCGACGGCTACGAGGCGGTGAAGCCCTGGATCGTGCACGTGCACGTCAAGGACGCGGTGCTCAGCCCCGCAGGCGAATCTGTGTGGAAGCCCATCGGCGCGGGCAAGGTGGACTACGCGGGACAGTTCAAGGCGCTGGCGGACGACGGCTACGACGGCGTGGTCTCGCTGGAGACCCACTACCAACCTGAGAACGGCACCCGCGAGCAGGGCAGCCGAGAGTCGTTCGCCGGGTTGCAAGCAATCTTGGCCGCGCAGGGAATCGTGCCCGACTAGCGGAGTTTCCCCTCACCCTAACCCTCTCCCCGGCTGACAGGGGTAGGTATTCTACAATCGACTTCACCTGTCTTTTCGAACGGAGCGTAGCGGAGTGAGGAATCTGGAGCGCTGTGGCCATAGGAATGCGTGGAGCATTGGCCCTAGATTCCTCGCTGCGCTCGGAATGACATTTACCTAGCTTGTCAGCATCTCCCCAGGGAGAGGGAACCGGAGAAGACAACCGCTCGGTCGCCCTTGAACAATGGCCGTAGCACGGGGGCTTGTCCCCCGTCTCCGTCGGCTCCCCGTAGCGTGGGGGCTTGTCCCCCGCCTCCGTTTGCTCCCTGTAGCGCGGGGGCTTGTCCCCCGTCTCCGTCGGCTCCCCGTAGCGCGGGGGCTTGTCCCCCGCTTCCGTCCGCTCCCTGTAGCGCGGGAGCTTGTCCCCCGCCGCATGGCGAGCAGAGGCAACGTCACGCAAGACCAGGCGGTAAGGCGCGGCCGCGCGCACGTCAGCGGCGCGTTTTCGCTACAATAAGAGCACGTAGCTTCTGTATCCCAGGGAGAGCGCGATGAGCACCACCGTCGAGACTTCCAACCGTACGCTTGACGAACTCTTTGTCCGGCAGTTTGCCGGCTCCGCCGCGCGCTTCCAGGAAGCCGTCGGCATCTTTCCCAATGGCGCGACCCACGATAGCCGCGCGCAGAAACCCTTTCCGCTCTACATCGAGCGGGCGCAGGGTGCGCACAAGTGGGACGTGGACGGCAATCGCATCATCGACTTTCTCGTCGGCCACGGCGCGTTGCTGCTCGGCCACGGCCACCCCGACGTTGTCGCGGCCGTAAACGACCAGATGCAGCGCGGCACGCACTACGGCGCGGCGCACGAGCGCGAAATCGAATGGGGCCGCTGGGTGCAGCGGCTCGTGCCCGCCGCCGAGCGCGTGCGCTTTACCGGCACCGGCACTGAGGCCACTCTCATGTGCCTGCGGCTGGCGCGCGCGTATACCGGCAAAAGCAAAGTTATCAAATTCGAGCATCACTTCCACGGTTGGCACGACTACGTGGTGGTGGAAGAACCGCCCGCGCCGCCGCCCGCCGGTGTCCCCGCGGGCACGGCCGGCTCAATGCTCGTGCTGCCGGTGCATGATCCGGAGCGGCTGGAGTCCGTCTTGCGCAGCGACCCCGACATTGCCGCCGTCATCCTGGAACCCACCGGCGCGGGGTACTCTTCGCATCCGCTCGATCCCGACTTCCTGGCAGCCGTGCGCAAACTCACGCTGGACTACGGCGTGCTGCTCATCATGGACGAGGTGATAACCGGCTTTCGCTGCTCACCGGGCGGCGCGCAGGCGGCCACCGGCGTCATTCCCGACCTCACGAGCCTGGCGAAGATTCTGGCCGGCGGTTTGCCCGGCGGCGCGGTAGCCGGGCGCGCCGACATCCTCGCCCACCTGGAATACCGCGCTGAACCGGGGTGGAACGCCCGCAAGAAAATTCGCCACCAGGGCACGTTCAACGCTAACCCGTTGTCGGCTGCGGCCGGCACTACTGCCCTGTCAATCGTGGCCGAAGGCTGGCCGGCCCGCCACGTCAACGACCTGGCGGCCATGCTGCGCACTGAACTCAACCAGGTCATGGACGCCCACGGCCTTACCGGCTGCGTCTACGGCACGTACTCCATGTTCCACATCCTGCTCTACAATCCCCACAATCCCCACGAGAAGATCAACCTGGCGGATTTCGATTCCGCCGATGCCCAGCCGTTCCTCACCATGCGGGACGCGGATGCGGCGCTCTACGGCAAGCTGAAACGCGGCTTGCAGGTCAACGGCGTGGACCTCATGGGCGACGGCGGCATGCTCTCCACCGCGCACACCGAGGAAGACGTGCGCGAAGCGGCTGCGGCTTTCGACCGCACGGTGGACCTCTTGAAGCGGGAAGGCGCGATTCCCGGCGTCCGGTAGCACAGGCGGCTACGTCCTGGTAGTACTCGATGCGCCGGCGCTTCATCGCTTGCGGCTGCCACGCGGGGTGGGCAGAGAGGGCGCAGGTTGCAAACCTACGCTACCGCTATTGCCGCCAGTACATTCGGGCGCAGGTTGCAAACCTACGCTACCGCTGTCACGGCCTATCGATTTGAGCGCGTTGGACCACGGTCCGGCAGCGCGTGGCGCGCTGGCTAGGCGTCTTGCTCTTTGAGGTATTCGATAGCGCCGCGCACCACGTCGAAGCGGCCCTCGCCGACCTTGGCCAAGCGCACGTCGCCCCGGCGGTCGATGAGGTAGAGGGTCGGCCAGGCGCGGTTGCCAAACGCCCGCCAAATCTTGAAGTCGTTGTCGATGGCGACGGGATAGGGCACGCCGAGCCGATCAACGGCCTTGCGCACGTTTTCCACGACCTTCTCGTGGACGAACTCAGGCGTGTGGATGCTGAGCAGCGTGAAGCGGTCATCCGCGTAGGTGTTGTGAATATCCACCAGACCGGGGATGTCGTTGAGGCAGTTAATTCAGCCGTAGGTCCAGAAGCCGATCCCAACTGCCGACTTTCCCCGAAAACCCGCCAGCGTAAGCGGCTCCGAGTTGATCCACGTGGCCGAACTAATCTCCGGCGCTTTGCCGAGCCTCGGTAGACCGTCAAAGTGCCGTACTTCGCCGCCGCCGCTTTCCGTAAGCGACGACCCGCCGCACGCGCTCAGCCCAATTGCCGCTGCGCCGCCGGCCAGTCCGTAGAGCAGGTTTCGCCTTCGCATCACCGGCCTCCTCTATCAGCCCACCACCACGTTTATCAAGCGGCCCGGCACGTATTTGACCAGTCTGACGTCCCGGCCGTCCAAGAACTGCTGTACGCGCGCGCTCGCCAGCGCCAATTCGCGGGCGCCGTCCTCGTCCAGCGAGACGCTGGCCTCGATCGTATCGCGCACGCGGCCGTTCACCTGGACGACCAGCGTAAACGTCTCCTCCTGGATGAGCGCCTCGTCGAATTCCGGCCACTCCTGCTGGTGGACGGAGAATTCATGCCCCCAGCGTTCCCACACTTCCTCGGCCAGGTGGGGCGCGACCGGCGCGAGCACCAGCAGGAACTGTTCCATCGCCGTGCGCCACGTCTCGGTGGCCGCCAACTCCGGCGAGTAGACTTTGTAGAGCCAGTTGGTAAACTCCATGAAATACGCGACCATGGTGTTGAACTTCATGGCGTCGATGTCCTCGCCGGCGCGCTTGATCACGCGGTTGATCCAGCGCGTCAACTCGGCCTCGGCCTTCTCCACCGGCAGCGGCTCGCTGCCCTGCTCCACCCGGCCCAGCAGCATGTTCCACACGCGCACCAGCCAGCGGCGCGCGCCGGGAATGCCCTCCGTGCTCCACTCGATGTTCTGGTCGAATGGGCCCATGAAGAGTTCATACACGCGCAGCGCGTCAACGCCGAACTTCTCTACCATTTCATCCGGGCCAATGACGTTGCCGCGGCTCTTGGACATCCTGCTGCCGTCCGGCGCCAACACCACGCCCTGGTGCCGCAGTTTGGTAAACGGCTCGTTGAAGTCGATGAGCATGGCGTCTTTGATGACTTTCGTCCAGAAACGCGCGTAGATCAGGTGCATGGTGGCGTGCTCGGCGCCGCCGACGTAGAGGTCAACCGGCAGCCAGTGGCGCGCTTTGTCCAGGCCGAACGGCAGTTCGTCGTTCTGCGGATCGGCAAAGCGCAGGAAGTACCACGATGAGCACGCGAACGTATCCATGGTGTCCGTCTCGCGCTCGGCGGGACCGCCGCAGTCCGGGCACGTGGTGGCAACGAACGACCCCGCCTTGGCGAGCGGCGAGCGACCGTCGCCGGTGGGTTGGAAGTCTTCAATTTCCGGCAGCAGCACCGGCAGTTGCGGCGTGGGCATCTCGACCCAACCGCACTTCGGGCACTTGACCATGGGAATTGGCGCGCCCCAGTAGCGCTGGCGCGAAATCAGCCAGTCCCTCATGCGGTATTGCACCTTGGCGCCGCCCAGGTCGCGCTCCTTCAGCCACCCGGTTATTCTTTCCCCACCTTCAGTGGACGTTTCGCCGTCGAACGCGCCGGAATTCACCAGCGTGCCTTCGCCCTCGTAGGCGTCGGCAACGGCCCAGTCGACGTCGTCCGGCGGTTGCACCACCACGCGCACGTCCAGGCCGAACTTCTGAGCGAACTCGAAGTCCCGCTGGTCGTGGGCGGGCACCGCCATGATCGCGCCGGTGCCGTAGGTCACCAGTACGTAATCGGCGATCCAGATTGGGATGTGTTCGTCGTTCACGGGATTGACGGCGTAGGAGCCGGTGAAGACGCCGGTCTTCTCGCGCTCGGCGGACTGGCGCTCGGTTTCTTCCGTACGCTCCGCGGCGGCCACGTAGCGCGCCACGGCCTCCTTCTGTTCCGGCTTCGTGAGCTTGTCCACCAGGTCGTGTTCCGGCGCCAGCACCATGAAAGTCGCGCCGAACAACGTATCCGCGCGCGTGGTAAAGACCCGCAGTTCGTCACCGAATTCCGTCAGAAAGACGGCTTCCGTGCCCTCGCTGCGGCCAATCCAATTGCGCTGCATCTCCTTGGTGGATTCCGGCCAGTCCAGTTTCTCCAGGTCGTTCAGCAGGCGGTCGGCGTACTTGGTAATCGCGAAGTACCACTGCTCCAGGCTCTTCTTCTCCACCAGCGAATCGCAACGCCAGCAGCGGCCGTCGTGCACCTGCTCGTTGGCCAGGATGGTCTGGCAGGAAGGACACCACCACTGCTGGCCCTTGGCCTTGTACGCCAAGCCGCGGCGGTGAATCAGCAAGAACAGCCACTGCGTAAACTTGTAGTATTCCGGCGCGCTGGAGTCGATCTCGCGCTCCCAATCGAACGAGCACCCAATCAGGTCGAGTTGGCGTTTGTAGTTGGCGGTGTTCTGGTCCACGGTCAGCCGGGGCGCGATGCCCGTATCGCGGGCGCGGTTCTCGGCGGGCAAGCCAAAGGCGTCCCAACCCATAGGGTGCAGCACGTTATAGCCGCGCATGCGCATCTGGCGGGAGATGACGTCCGTGGGGATATAGTTGTGGCAGTGACCGACGGAGATGCCGTCCCCCGACGGATACGGGAAGAAGTCAAGACAGTAGAACGTCTTGCGGCTGTCCTCGCTGTCTGCGGTCTTGTAGAGGCTGGTATCGCGCCAGCGCGCCTGCCAGGCCTGCTCGAAATCCTGCGGCTGGTATTCCTCTGAGACTTCCTTTGCCGACGCCTGGGTTTCGTCGGCCGGCGCTTCCGCCGGGACGGTCTCCGCTGGGGATTCCTCTGGGTTGGCTTCCGCCGGCGCCGCCACGGGAGTTTCTACTTCGCCCGCCGCTGCCGGCTCATCCGCTTGGCTCATGTTCTCCAACGCCTCCGCGTACGTTTTGCGTCCAAATCTACGTCTAGTGATGTAATTCCGAAGCACTGTACGCCCATTGTAGCATAGAAGGAAGCCTCTCCCCGCTGTAGATTGCAATCTTTCTGTAGCTGTAGCATTTGATGGTGAGATTACGCGAGAGTGAGGAAAGTACACCGAAGCGGCCGGCGGTGTAAGCGGACGGCCAAGATGGTACCCTGCTATAGAATCATTACCACGTATCTAAGCGGCAAGGAGTAGGACGGAATGTCAGCAGCGCCAAAGATTACGCGCATCACGGTCACGCACTACGCGCACGAGATTCAGAACCTGACGCTGGAAGACACGTACGGCTTCGACATGGTCTACCAGGAGGGCGCGCGCCTGGGCGGCGGCGGCGGCATCTTGACCATCGAGACCGACGCCGGTGTGAACGGCGTCGTGCCCGGCGGCATCGACGCCCGCACCGCCCACTACCTGCTGGGCCGCAACCCGCTGGAACGGGAAATCATCTGGCAAGACCTCAAGCGGCTCAATCGCGGCAACACCTCCACGCCCCCCGGCGACCATGACGTGGCGCTGTGGGACATTGCCGGCAAGATGGCCGGTGTGCCGATCGCGGCGTTGCTCGGCGGCTGGCGCGCGCGCCTGCCTTGCTACGCCAGCACCTACCACGGCGACGAAAACGGCGGCCTGAGCACGCCGGAAGATTATGGCGAGTTCGCCTTGCGCTGCAAGGAGGAGTACGGCTATCCGGCTTTCAAGATCCACGGCTGGATTGGCGCACCGATCGCGCGGGAGGTGGCGGCGGTGCTGGCTATCCGCGACGCCGTGGGCGACGAGATGGACATCATGCTCGACCCGGCCGGCGCGTTCGGCACGTTCGACGACGTGTTGAAAGTGGGGCGCGCCTGCGACGAGGCAAGATACTTCTGGTATGAGGATGCCTTCCGCGGCGGCGGGGTCTCGCAGTTCGTGCACGCCAAGCTGCGCCAGTTCATCAAGACGCCGCTGCTCATGGGCGAGCACATTCGCGGCCTGGAGACCAAGGCCGACGCCATCCACGCCGGGGCCGTGGACTACCTGCGCGCCGGCAGCGGGCGCGACGGCGGCATCACCGGCGTGATGAAACTGGCGGTGCTGGCGGAAGCCTACGGCCTGGACGTGGAACTGCACGGCGGCGGCCTGGCGCACCGCCACTGCATGGCCGCCATCCGCAATACCAACTACTACGAACTCGGCCTGGTGCACCCCAACGTGCCCCATACCAAAGCGCCCATCTACGCCGATCCGAAGTGGCGCGACGAACTGTATTCAGTTGATTCCGAGGGCTGCGTGGCCGTGCCGGAAGGTCCCGGCCTGGGCGTGGAGCTTGATTGGGGCTTCATCGAGGCCAATAAGACCGGCGAAACGGTGTACGAATAGGTTGCTCGTAGGGGCGATTCGCGAAAGAACACTGCCGCACAAAGTAGCGCGGGGGCTTGTCCCCCGCCGGAGCTTTTGAAACTGGCACGTAATAGATTGACCCAACAGCTTCGCAGGTTGCAAACCTGCGCTACCGGGGATTTCGGACGCAAGTCTTGCTGTCGCTTTGCTTAGTGAGACAGCATTGGTTTGCGAACCGCCCCTACACGTCCGCCCGCAGACCGCCCCGCTCTATACGGCGCGATTGCACGGTGTACGCAGCACAAGCGTTACGATTCCCAAAGGGTACAGGCATGACAGACACGCTTGCCGGTGGCGCTCCCCAAGGCGCTCTGGGAGAAGCGCGCGGCAGATCCTCCCAAGACGCGGCGGAAGGCACGGCGGCAAACGCTTCCCCGGACGCGCTCGAAGTCTCGCTGCGCATCGCCGCGCCGCCGGAGCGCGTCTTTCAGCTTCTCACCGATCCGGAGCAAATCGGCCTCTGGTTCGCGCAGGTTGCCGGCATTGAGCCGCGCGCGGGCGGCGCGGTGGAATTCGTCTTCTTCAATGACAACGGCAGCGTCAGCGTGTTTTCCGGTGAAGTTTCCGAGTTTGTCCCCAATGCCGGCTTCGGCTTCACGTGGCATCACCAGGACTGGTCTTTCCCGCCGCTCCACGTGCTCTTCAATCTGGAAAGGGCGGGAAACGAGACCGCGCTATGCCTGCGGCAGACCGGCTTTGCCGCCGCGCCTCCTATGGAGTACGAGGTACATGAAGAGGGCTGGCGGCGTTACCTGGAGCGCCTGGCGGCGGTCGCCGACGGCACGCGCCCGGCGGGCTGGAACGCCTGATGGACAAATGGGGGAAACTGGTCGAGGAGCGGCTGCAAGCGGCCTTTGACGCGGGCGCGTTCGCAAACCTGCCCGGCAAGGGCAAGCCGCTCGACTTAGACGAGGATCCGTTGGCAGACCCGGCCCACTGGCTGGCGCGCCATATCCTCCGCAATAGCGGCATGAGCCTGCCGTGGGTGGAAGAACGCCGCCGCATCGAGGAGGCCCTATCCCAGGCCCGCAACCAGTTGGTGCGCTCGTGGTCGGCGCATTCCGCTAACCGCAGTAGCGGGCAGCCGAGCACAGCCAATGAAGCGCACTGGCAGCGGGCGCTGGCGGACTTTGAAGAAGAGATTGCCGCGCTCAACCGGCGCATCCGGGTCTACAACCTGGCCGTTCCGCACGTGCGCTTCCAGCTTTGCCCCATCGAGGTGGGACGTGAGATTTCGCGGCTGCGTCGGGGAAGTGCAAGCCTGCGGTAGTATCGTCGAACGGCCACCCAAGATGTGCTAAGGTGTGAAGTGCGGGGATAGCGCACCGATTAATCGTGGATCGCGAGGCGCGACATGGCTACGCGCGTAAACAACAGAGACCCAAAGGTTGAAGAGCACCTGCGCATCAGCCGCCAATTCCTGCGCCAGTCTCAGGAAGAACTCAATAGAGGCGACCGTCTCCAAGCGTCAGAAAAAGCCTGGGGTTCCGCCGCGCACGCGGTGAAGGCAGTCGCACAGCACAGAGGGTGGCAGCACAACGGGCATCGGTATCTTTTCGAGGCGATAGATAAAATCCGTCTCGAAACTGAAGACCGGGAGTTCCACATCCTCTTCAAGGCGGCGAACTCGCTACACATGAATTTCTACGAGAATTGGCAGTCCGACTTTTCTATACAAGATGGCATCCAGCAAGTTGAGAAACTGCTGAATAAGCTGGAATCTCTGGTAGGGGGAGCACCCGGCAAATAGACTGCATCCAGGTGCGTGCACGCGGCGGCGACGGCCGTCTAAGAGTAAAGATTCGCAGCGCGAGCAAACCCAAACAAGAGCAGAAGGCGAGGCGCATAGTGGCTACGCAAGTGGGCGGCAGAGATCGCAAAGTCGAAGAACACCTGCGCATCAGCCGCCAACTCCTGCGCCAGGCGCAAGCAGAGTTTGATAGCGGCGATCGGCTCCAAGCATCGGAAAAGGCCTGGGGCGCGGCCGCGCACGCCGTGAAGGCCGTTGCGCAGCACAGAGGATGGCAGCACAACGGGCATCGGTTCCTCTTCGAGGCAATAGACAAGATCTATCGCGAAACACGCGACCCGGAGTTGCACGACCTGTTCGGGAGAGCCAATTCCTTGCATATGAACTTCTACGAGAATTGGCAAACCGATTACTTTGTCCAAGAGGGCATAGAGAGGGTTGGGAAGTTGGTAGACAAGCTGGAACCGCTAGTGGAATGACCGACCGCGCGTGAGCGCCTAGACCAGCACCCCCGGCAGGGCGTTTGCCACCGCCCGCGTCCCGCGCTCGGTTGCCGCGGCCACGTCCAGTTCACCGGTATAGAGCGGCTCGATCATGTTTCGCGTCAACAGCGCGCCGATTTCCGTCCAGGGCAGCGTCATCGTGCCCCGCCCGTTGCGCAGCGCCGCCATCACCACCGGCACGCGCTCTTCCACCTGCGCCAGTTCCGGCCTTTCGCCGGAAGGTTCCTCCACGTGCTTCAGGGCCGGGATCCAGGCCGGCGCCATGGAGCGCAGCGCCACGAATGGGGCGAGTGCCTTGAGCGCCTCGTAGGCCAACTCGGTCTGCACCGACTTGCCGTGAATGCCCAGCACGTCCATCACGTAGAGCGAACTATCGGCGTTTCCGGCGAAGGACGGCGAGTGCTGTATCTTCCAGCCGCGGCCGATGTTCTCGCCGGAGTAAACCATGGCGTGGTGAAAGGCGGCCTCGCTGCGCGGCGCCAGGCGCGTCATATCGAAGTACGACATTTCCGCGCCGGTCGGCATGATGCCGTGCGTGTGGCCCAGGTCGCGCCAAGATTGCAACGCGGCGCGCGTTGCATCCGCGGTCAGGTTCAGCCGGCCTTCATCCATGTCCAGCACGCCGCCGCCGGATTGCGCCATCAGGTGCGCCCAGAGCGCGGCGTGCAGGCCCTCGCCCAGCGCCCACCAGTCGTTCTTGTTGCGCGCGCGCGCCGCCGCCATGAACTGCCGGCCCAGCGCGACCAAGTCGTCCCACGACCACCGCTCCGGCGGGGGCGGCAAGTCCGTATCGTCGAAGCGATCGGGGCTCCAGGCCATCACGCCCGCGCCCAGCACCACCGGTACCGCTTGCGTGCGACCGCCGAAGGTCGTTGCCGCCACCGCTTGCGGCAGAAACTCGTTGAGGAATCCCGGATCGCGCTGCGTAAACTCGTTGAGCGGCCCGAAGAACGGGCTGGCGATGCCCGGCAGCGTAAAGATACCGCCGGTGAGCATGGCTATGTCCGCCGGACGACCGGCCGCGGTTTCGGCGTCGATGCCCCGGCGAAAGTACGTCCACGTCGGCGGAGCGCCGCCGGCCGGCCGGCCGCCGTCTTCGCGCGCCTTGATAATTTGCAGCGAGATGCGGAAGCGCTCACGCGGCCCGGCCGGGTCGATGCCGCCGTCGTTCCAGGCCTCAATGGCGCGGATCAGGTTGGTGGCGGAGACCAGCGAGATGTTCGGCGCGACCACGTGGACTGTGGGCACGTTGGAGTCGCCGCCGGGGCGGATTGAGTCTGGCATACTGCTGCCGCAGGCCGCCAGCAACGGCAGCGCGGACAACGAACTCGCCGTATGTAGCAGTCTCCGCCGTGTAATTCGCATGACAATTTCCCGTCTAGATGAGGGAATTCTACGCGCGGCGATCGCTGTGGTCGCTAGGAACTGCCGCACACCGGCTTGGAATTGATAAGCTGCGACAAGTGCATAAAGGGTTCTTTGCCGCAGCCAAGAGCGGGGGACAAGCCCTAATGCTTTCGCATTAAACAGAAAGACAGCAAAACTCGTGTCCGAAATCTCTGGTAGCGCAGGTTTGTAACCTGCGAAGCTATTAGGTCAATCCTTTGCATGCCACTTTCAATGGCTACGGCGGGGGACAAGCCCCCGCGCTACACAATAGATTCCTCGCGCCACAGATTCCTCGCTGCGCTCGGAATGACATGCACTTTCGGCGCCGCCTAGAACTGCACGACCAAGCCGTCGTACGCCGGTTCGATGCCGTGGGGCGCAAAGAAATCCACGCATTCCAGGTACGGCGGCGTGCGGTTGTGGGAGAAGTGGGTCGCAAAGCGCCGCGCGCCGGGTTGCAGCAGACCATCGCTCTCGAGCCGCTGGTGGTGTTCCACGCACTGGTCCATTGAGAGATGCTGCTCCCCCGGCGGGCCGATGCCCATCGTGGACTCGATGATCGCGCAATCGAAGCGGAAGTTCTGGAGCAGGCGCCACGTTTCATCGGGAAACGGTCCGGTGTCGGAAGCGTACAGCAGCGTCCGCCCGCCCTCTTCCAGCGCGAAGAACACCGGCGTCAACTCTACCGCGTGATTTGCTTGGAAAGCGGTGACCCGATAGCGCCCGGCCTGCCACGAATCACCGGGCCGCACCGTGTTCAGGCGCAGACGAAAGTCATCCGCCGCCAGTTCGCGCGCGTTGGCCGCCGCCTCGATTGCCTCTATCGTGGGCGGGGAGCCAAAGATGTCCATCTGTGCCGGCGTGGTCGCGCAAAAGCTCCCCCGCCGCATGTAGAGATTGGCCAGGTGGAAGTGGTCGGCGTGCGCGTGGGTAATGAGCAAGGTGGAAACCGGCCCGAAGTTCGCGCCCGTGCCGTGCATGCTCGCCGCGAAATCGGGGCCAATGTCTATCAAGAGGTCTTGGTTGACCATCAGCGCCGAACGGCGGCGCAGGTTGCGGCCGCCCCGGGCGCGTGCCGTCGTGCAGTGCGCGCACTCGCAAAATACCGCAGGATAGCCTTCGGCCGCCGCCGTTCCCAGAAAGAGCGCTCGCATAGGTTCACCTCACCGGTTCATTTCGCGCAGGATGTGCGCCAGTTCGGGTATGAGAATTTCGCTCAGCGCCAGCCGCACCGCGCCGGACGAGCCGGGACAGCAGACTACGAATTTGTTGCCAATGCGGCCGGCGGTGGCGCGGCTGAGAATGGTGGCGGCGCCGATCTCCTCATAGCTCAGAATGCGGAAGAGTTCGCCAAAGCCCGACAACTCTTTTTCCAGCAGCGACTGCACGGTCTCCACCGTGATGTCCCGCGTGCCGGGGCCGGTGCCGCCGGTGAGCATCACGAAGCGCGCCCGGCCCGCCAGCATGTGCGTGAGCGCCTGCGTGATCTGCTGCGCGTCGTTCTTCACCAGCCGGTAGCCCGCAATCTCGTGCCCGGCCTCCCGCAGCATCGACTGGATGAGCGCGCCGGACTTGTCGTCAAGCTCCGTGCGGGTGTCGCTCACCGTAATTACCGCGCACTCGATGGAGGGAAACTGCCGCGCGCCGGCCTGGCGGTGCTCGTCGGGAGATGACGCCGGTGCAGCCTCCCCGTGCCGGTGTTCGTCATGGCCATGCGCGTCGGTCCCGGCCCCATGCTCATGCTCGCCGTGGCCGTGCGCCTCATGCTCTCGCGCGTGGCCGTGCGCATCGCCGCCCTGCGATGCTGCGTCCTGCGCTCCTGCCCCGTCCGCCTCCGCTTCGTCCGCATCCGCTTCGCACGGCGGCGGCCGGTGCGGCTGCCGGGCGATTATGGAGCGCCCCTGGTGGTGCTCGTGGTCATGGCCGTGCTCGTGTTTCTGCTCACCGCTCATCTCGCATGTCCTTCCACACATTTGGATTTACGTGTCTGGCTTCGTTGTACTAATCGCTGGAGCGCACCACCTATTGTACCGCGTATCACGACCTAAGGGGCTGAAGTGCGGTGCCTTCATCACCCTGGCTCCCTCCGTTCCCTTGACAGTCCTAAGCGCTTGTGCGTACAATCAGGGCGTAGCTAGTGTTGTATCAGCACGTCAACAGCGAACTTGGGATATTCGTCATGTCTCGCACGGAAGAGCGACTGGCTCGCGTTGAAGCTGGTTTCGAGCACTTGGCAACGAAAGCCGATATTCAGGCCGTGCTTATTCAGATGGCAGAAATACGTGGCGAGTTTCGCGGAATCAAGTGGACGCTCATAGCGGCTATTGCGCTCGCCGGCCTCGCAGTCGGCATCTTGGCATTCAGCGCCCGGTAACGCCAATGAGTCGGTGTGCGCCCGTGCTCCTACCCACCTAGCCCCTGCAGAAACGGATTGCCTGCGCGCTCCGCGCCGATTGTGGTTGCTTCGCCGTGGCCCGGCAGCACGCGGGTGGCATCGGGCAGCGGCAGAATCTTTGCGGCGACAGCCTTCAAGAGCGCCTCGCCGTCGCTGTCGGGAAAGTCGCTTCTGCCGACCGAACCGGCAAAGAGCGTATCGCCCGCAAAGAGCACGTCCTCCACGAGGAAACACATCCCGCCCGCCGAATGCCCCGGTGTGTGCAGCGTGCGGATCGTGAGACTGCCCAACGCCAACTCCTCACCGCCGCCCAGGAGCATGTCCGGCACGATTCCCAACTGTTCCTCCAGCAGCGCCGCGTCGTCCTGGTGCAGCACGAGGGGCGCGCCGAACCGTTCGCGAAAGAGTTCAGCGCAATCCACGTGGTCGTAATGGCGGTGGGTGAGCAGGACGTAGCGCAACCGCAATTGCCGTTCTTCTACGCGCGCGAGCAAATCGTCGCTGCCAATGCCGGGATCGATGATGGCCGCGTCGTTCCCGTCCACGTCCCACAGCAGGTAGACGTTGTTGAGCAGCGGCCCCCGCACGAAGGTCTCCACCTTCATGAGGCCGGCTCTTTCCCAGCGGCTTCGGCCTTCCCGGCCGGTTCGCCGTCCGCTGACGCAGCCTGCTCCGGCGCGGACTTGCCGTACGCCTCCGCCAACTGGCCAAACTCGGAACCTGCGGCGGCGCGGCTTGCGCCCACTGGAGCTGCCGGCGGCTCCGGCGACTCAGCCGCAACTTCAGGCGTCGCCGCTTCTGCGGCAGTCGCCGCGCCATTGCCGTCGCCAGCGCCGGCGGCCTCTGCCGCGCCGTCAGTTGCGGGCGCCGGCTCGGGCGGCGGTTTGGCAAAGACCAACTCGCACCACGGGTCGCCGGCCGTCAGGTGCGATTCCCACTTCACCTCGGCGGCGCGCTCTTCCAGAAATGCCAGGTCGTACGCGCCGCAGGACTGGCAGAGCGCCACGTCGTCGCTCTCGGCAAAGCTGAACGGGCATTGCCGCATCCGCACCCGGTAGTCGCGACCGGTCTCGATGATCTGCAGGCTGCCGTTGGGCAGCGCGTTGCGGTGCATGTCCGCCCAGGAGCGCACCAGCGCGGCAATGTCCCCGTCCTGCGCGGCGTTCCGTTCGGCGGCGCGCGCGCCCAGGTCGCGGTAGATTGCCGCCTGTTCGTTCAGCCATTCGTCGCCCAGCCGCGCCTGCAGGCCGCGCATGAGCCCGGCAAAGAGGTCTTGCTGCACCGGCGAACCGCCGCCGCCTTGAGCGCCCTGCGGCGTCCACGCCGCGCCGGGTTCACGCGGGCTAGGCCGCGCGGGCGTGGCGGCGGCAACGGCCGGCGGCGCGGCGGCTTCCGCGCCAATCTGGTCCGGCCGCGTGGCGGCGGCCTCTTTGGCCGTCTGATCGAGGCCCTTCTGTATATCCGCCCCGGCGGTCTTTACCTCGCCTTCCACCTCCTCCACGTCCTTCTGCACGTCCTCGGCGGTAGAGCGCACTTCTCCCTGGATTGTGGAGATCTCATTGCGAATGGCGTCGATGTCGCCCTGCACGTCGCCAAGCTGGTCCTTGAAGGTAGCGATGGCGTCGCGATAGCCGGAACGGAGTTGGCGGATAACCCGGGTGAACTGGCGGATGACGCCCGGCAGGCGCTCCGGCCCCAGCAGGACCAGGCCCAGCACCAAGATGATCATAAGTTCCGGCAGGCCGATGTCGAACATATCCGCTCTTTCCCTACGGAAGGCGCGCAAGATTGTTGCGCGGCCCGGTCGACGCCACTTTGCTCTATTCTATCCCGCGCGGCGTGTGGGGGCAAAACTGTACGCCGTTCGCGCCGCACAGTATCATGTGCTGAGAGCAAACGAGGAGGGAGTTTGACCGATGGCAGTGCGACAGAGAACGTGGCAACCCGACCTCCGGTGGCGCGCCTTCCGCAAGGAGTTGCCCAACGATTGGTGCCTGCGCATCAACGAACGCTACACGGTGCCTTTCGCGAACGGCTACGTGCTGCAGATTACCCGCGCCGAACACAATGACGACGGCTATGAGTGCGCGCTTGAACGCGGCGGGCGCGTGGCCAAGCACCCCGACTTTCCCCATGGGCCGCAGTTGCTCATGGAAGAAGCGGCGGTGGACGCCCTCGTCGCGAAAGTTGCCGCCTATCCCAGTCGCTAGCGGCCCCGGCGCGCGCGAGCGTGTGCCCACGGTCATGAGATCATCGTAGCCGCTCAGCCGCTGCTTCTGCGATGCCGAAAGGAACCGTTTGTGCCCATCGTCACCGCCGACGCCCTGCGCCGCATTGGCTACGATTTCTTTGCCGCTTTGGGCTGCAATCAAGCAGACTCCCGGATCATCACCGACCACCTGGTGCAGTCCAATCTCTACGGCCATGATTCCCACGGCGTGACGCACATGGAACGGTATGCGCGCGCCGTGCGGGAAGAGCGGCGTGTTGACCCGCGGGCGGCGCCGGAAATCGTGCGTGAACATCCTTGCACGGCGGTGGTGGACGCGCATCACGGCTTCGGCCAGGTGGGCGCGACCTTCGCGACCGAACTCTTGCTGCAAAAGGCGCGCCGCTACGGCGTGGCCAGTGTCTCGCTGCGCAATACGAGCCACATTGGCAGGGCGAGCGCCTACCCTCTCTTGGTAGCGCAGGCCGGCATGATTGGCTTGACGTTCGTCAACGCCGGCCGCATGGGCTTTCAGGTCGCGCCATTCGGCGGCATCGACGGTCGCCTGGGCACTAATCCGCTGGCCTTTGCCGCGCCCCGCCGCGCCGAAGCGCCCCTCTTCGTGGACATGAGCACTTCCACGGTCGCCGATGGCAAGATCTACCTCGCCGCCAACCAGGGCAAGCCGGTACCTGAGGGGTGGTTCGTCAATGCGGAGGGCAATCCCAGCACGAACCCGCACGACTACTTTGGCGAACCGCGCGGGGCCGTGCTCCCGCTGGGCGGCCCCCTGGGACACAAGGGCTTTGCCCTCAGTATCATGATGGAAGTCTGCGGCGGCGGCCTGAGCGGGCAGGGCATGTCCCAGGGCGACATGCGCGTGAGCAGCAACGGCGTGCTCATGACCGTCTACGCCATCGACCGGTTCACGACGCCGGATGCCTTCTATGACGAGGTTGAAGCCCTGGTGCGGCACGTCAAGTCGAGCCGCACCGCGCCCGGCGTGGACGAAGTCCTGGCGCCCGGCGAACCGGAATACCGCGCCGAGCGCGAGCGCGCGCAAACGGGCATCCCAATCGACAATACCACTTGGGAAAAGCTCTGCGAGGCGGCGGCAAACATGGGCCTGGAGCCAGGGGCTTGGGAATTGTCCTAGCGTGTCGTCTTGCGCCCACGCGCGCTACCCCGCAACCAATAGAAGTCAAGACCGATTCCCTTGCTCAGATTTAGCTTGAGCAACGCCGAAAGGAGCCGTTCGTGCCTACCGTTACCGCCGGCGCGCTGCGCCGCATTGGCTGCGCCTTCTTCACCGCTCTGGGTTGCCGCCCCGGCGACGCGGAAATCATCACCGACCACCTGGTGCAGTCCAACCTCTACGGCCACGACTCACACGGCGTGGTGCGCATGGAGCAGTATTGGCGCGCCGCGCGGGAGGAGCGCGTCGTCGATCCGCAGGCGCAACCGGAAGTCGTGCGCGAGCATCCCGGCACGGCGGTGGTGGACGCGCACCACGGCTTCGGCCAGGTGGGGGCCGTTTTCGCGACGCAACTCCTGATCGAGAAGGCGCGCAAGCACGGCATCGCCAGCGTCTCGCTGCGCAACACCAGCCACGTCGGCAGGGTGGGGGAATACCCGCGCCTGGCGGCGGAGGCCGGGCTGATTGGACTGATCTTCGTCAATGCCGGACGGCTGGGCTTTCAGGTGGCCCCCTTTGGCGGCATCGACGGCCGCCTGGGCACAAATCCTCTCGCCTTTGCCGCGCCCCGCCGGGACGCGCCGCCTTTCTTCGTGGACATGACCACCTCAACCGTCGCCGACGGCAAGATCAAGGTGGCCGCCAATCAGGGCAAGCCGCTGCCGGCAGGGTGGATCGTCGATTCCGAAGGCAATCCCAGCACCGATCCCAGCGACTACTGGGACGAGCCGCGCGGCGCGGTGCTGCCGCTGGGCGGCCCGCTGGGGCACAAAGGCACCGCGCTGAGCATGATGAGCGAGATCTGCGGCGGCGGCCTGAGCGGGCAGGGCATGTCCCAAGGCGACATGCGCGTGGATAGCAACGGCGTGCACATGACGGCCTACGACATTGCGCAATTCGTGGAGCCGGAGTTCTTCTATGATGAGATTGATACGCTCATCAGCCACGTGAAGACCAGCCGCCCCCGGCCCGGTGTGGAAGAGGTGCTGGTTGCCAGCGAGCCGGAATACCGCGCGGAACGGGAGCGCGCGCGCACGGGCATTCCCATCGACGAAACCACGTGGGAGAAGCTTTGCGCCGCGGCCCGCGATCTGGGCCTGGAACCAAACACCTGGAGTCTCGACTAACCTGTTGACGAAGGGATTGCGCCGTGCCTACGCTCACCGCCGACGCCTTGCGCCGCATCGGCCGCGAATTCTTCACCGCTCTCGGTTGTCGCCCGCAGGACGCCGCGACCGTGGCCGACCACCTGGTCCAATCCAACCTCTTCGGCCATGAATCCCACGGCGCGCTGCGCATGTATGAGTATGCGCGCGCCGTGAGCGAAGGGCGCATCATTCCCGGCAGCACGCCCGCCATCGTGAGCGAACACGATTGCGCCGCGGTGATTGACGCCAACGACGGCTTTGGCCACGTGGGCGCGACCCTGGCCGCGCAGATGGCGATCGAAAAGGCCTGGCGGCATGGCGTGGCCAGCGTTGCCCTGCGGCGGGCCAGCCACATCGGCCGCGCCGGGGCCTATCCCACCATGATTGCCGAAGCCGGCCTGATTGGCGTGGCGTTCGTAAATTTCGGTCGCCTGGGCATCCAGGTAGCGCCGTTTGGCGGCATCGACGGCCGCCTGGCCACGAATCCGCTGGCGTTCGCCGCGCCCCGCCGGGCCGACCGGCCCATCATGGTGGACATGACCACGAGCACCGTCGCCGACGGCAAGATTCGCGTTGCCACCAATCTCGGCCAGCCGCTGCCGGAAGGCTGGATCATCGACGCGGCGGGCAATCCCAGCACGAACCCGCAAGACTACTGGGACGAGCCGCGCGGCGCGATTCTGCCGCTGGGCGGCCCGCTCGGCCACAAAGGCTACGCGCTGAGCATGATGGTCGAACTCCTGGCCGGGGGCCTCAGCGGCCAGGGCATGGCCGCCGGCGATCCGCGTTCACCCGCCAATGCCGCGCTTTTCACCGCTTACGACATTGGGCACTTCGGCGACTTGGAGGAATACTACGACGAGGTGGAAGCCCTGGTGCGCCACGTCAAGAGCAGCCGCACCGCGCCCGGCGTCGCGGAGATACTCGCGCCCGGCGAACCGGAATTCCGCACTGAGCGGGCGCGCTTGAGGACGGGCATCCACATCGACGAGACGACGTGGGAGAAGATCTGCGCCGCGGCCCGGGAACTGGGACTGGCGCCAGAGGGTTGGCAATTCTCCTAGCGTGACACCGGCTTAAGACCGGCGGTGCGCGCCTTCACGGCGTGGCCTCGGCGGCAATCGCATTGATCTCCCGCATTTGGTCGGGGGTCAGTTCCCAATCGCCCGCGCCCAGCCAGCCGTCCACCTGGGCGGGACTCTTGGCGCCGACGAGCGCCGTCGTCATGGCCGGATGCGCCAGCACCCAGGCCACGTCGAGTTCGATGAGCGTGTGGCCGTGATCGGCGGCGTAGGCGGCGAGTTTCTTGGCCATGCGAATCGTGCGCCGGAATTGCGCGCCGGTGAACCGCTCGTTCCGGCTGCGGATGTCGTCCGCGCCAAAGACGTGGTCTTCCGCGTAACTGCCGGTGAGCAGCCCTTGGCCCAGCGGCGCGTAGGCCAGCACGCCGATGCCCTGCGCCTGGCAGAACGGCAGGACGTCCGCCTCGATTTCGCGGTCGAGCAGATTGTAACGCGGCTGCTGTGAGTCCACGTGCCGCACCTCCAAGCACGCCTGCATCTGCGCTACGGAGAAGTTGGAGACGCCCGCGTAACGCACCTTGCCCTGCGCGATCAAATCATCGATGGCCGTCATGCTCTCGCCGAAGTCCATCTCATCGCTCGGCCAGTGGATCTGGTAGAGGTCGATGTAGTCGGTGTGTAGATGCCGCAGGCTGCGCTCGGCGGCGGCCAGCAGGTCGGCGCGGCGCCAGTTGTCGGGCAAGACCTTGGTGGCGATGAATACCTCGCCGCGCCGGTCGCCAACCGCCTTGGCGACAAGCTCCTCGGAGAGGCCGAAACCGTACGCCTCCGCCGTATCGATCAGGGTCACGCCGCCGTCCACCGCCCGCCGGATTGCCGTAACCGCGTCCCGCTCCGCCACCGGCCCCAGCTTGCCCGCAATCGGCCACGCCCCAAAGCCCAGCACCGAAACCGCCGGGCCGTTCTTGCCTAGTTTTCGTGTGCGCACGCTGTTTCCTCCTGCCAATATGTGTTTCTGTTAGCTTACCGCAAATTGGACGAAAGCATAGAGCGTCCAACTGGAATGATGTCCAAGCGTTTCATGTCTGTCGCATTCCAGATTTTCCTAATTCGCAGCGAGCCGGTCCAGAGCGCAAAGCAAAATACAGGATGATGTGCGCGCCCATGGGAAGCGAAGAACAAGATGCTACCGTCAGCCGGTTAAGTGCGGAACTTCCGGCTTGCAGGCTATCCTATTGGGAAGGGGCTAACCGTGGTTCCGCTAGGCCAAGACGCCGTATGATAGGCGCAGCCTCCTCGAACTTGCGCAGCAGCAAGCGGTACTGGGATTGCTGCAATTGGCTCAATTCATGGGCGCGAAACGCGCGCTCCAAGCTCTCCATCCGCGCCAGCGCCTCGTCCCATTCGAGGAGAAACGCAGCCTGATGATCATCGAGCATCTGCGGCCACTCGCCTTTGACATCGGGCAGACCGTCAATCTCGGCCGCAATGGCGCTCAATTTGAGGTCCATCCGCTCGCTTTCTGTGGCCTGCACAGCCATCGTTGCTCTCTCCGACCGGACCGATCCAAGTAGTCAAGACCTGCTTCAAGCTGAAACGCGGTAGCAAAGCCGAACAAAAAGGGAAACCTATAAACGGAAACTAGCCATGACGAGTAGTGGGCGGCCGAAACCGTGGGTCACAGCCGCCCACCATCTGTTGGCCCAAATTCCAGGCGCTCTACAACTGCCGCAGCGCGATGCCGTGGTAGTCCACCTTTGGCGGCTCTTCGCCCTCCATCGCCTCCGGTTCGAGTAGAATTTGCACGATTTCCCGGGTCTCGACGGCTACGACGACGACTCCCGGCGATTCCCCTTCCGCGGGCATTACTCCCGAGCCGCCCGCGCCGCGCAGGAGAATGAACGCAAAGACGCCGTCCGGCGAGATAGCCAGCAAGTCCGGGGCCTCACCCACGAAGGGTATCCGCTCCTTGAACTCGTCGGTCGCCGTGTCGAAGATCGCCACGTTGCCGGTCCAGCGGTTGGTGACCCACAACTCGGAGCCGTCCGGGGTCAGCGCCATGCCGTGGGAGTCCGCTCCCCGCGTCGAGTCCTGGGAGAGGAGCTCGTGGGTTGCCGTGTCGAACACGTAGACGAAACTCGTCGAGTCCTTGGCGCCGCCGTTGATGTACATCTTGCTGCCGTCGGGGGAGAGCACACCCATCAGATTCGCCCGCACCTCGCTCGGCGGGTACGCCTTGACCACCGTGTATGACTCCATGTCTACGATGACAAGACCGCCGTCCTTGAGCGCCGGGCCAAGCGTCACATAGGCGTAGCGCCCGTCCCGCGTAAAGGCGGCCGAGATCGGATTGGCCTTCGGCGGCGCATCGTCGGTCGCGCCAAACTCGGCGGCGCGGGCCTGCACGGCCGGATCGTCGGCGATTTTCAGCGTCCGGCCAATCGAAAACGTCTCCGCGGCGTGGTCCGCCAGGATTTCTACCAACTCCCCGGTACCGATTGCCGACGTGAGAATGCGGCCGTCGTCCGGCGAAATGTCCGCGGCGTGGCTCTTGGCGCCGGTGTCGAACGTGGCGATTACCTTGCGGTCCTCGGCGCGAACCACTGCCGTGTTGCCGGAACCAGTGCTCGCGATCCAGGCGTACTTGTAATCGCTGGTGAAGTTGATCCAGTGTGTGGTCTTAAGGCCCGCGGGCGAGAAGTCAATCGACTCGACCGGTTCGAGCTGCGGGTTGATCACGTGCAGCATGTTATTTCTCTGGTCCATAGCCCACACTTCGTAATTGGCCGTGGATACGGGCAGCGCCTGTTCGGCCTCCTCCGCTACCTGGCTTGGCACGCTGACCGTGCCGCAGGCGGCCGCAAGGGCGGCCAGCACGGGAATGCTGCCCGCCGCGCCTATGAATCTTCGCCGGCTTAGCGTTCTCGACTGCTTGGACATGAGATTCTCCTCTCACCCTGAAGCGATTGAACTGTAGACCTGAGGCGCGCGACTTTGCTCCCGACTTGGCAAACGCCACTACCCCTTGCTTCATTCTCCACTATGTACATTGAGAATGTAAACAATGTAGCGACTATAGCCTATTCTGCGGTGGTGTGCAAGTCGCCAAGCGGCGAGGGGCAGGCTCAACAACCGGAAGAGTTGGGAAGCCCAATCAAACCGTTGTCCAGGCGAGACAGTCCTCACGGCTGGCGCCGGCGATCCGCTCACAGAGCAGAATGTCGGCCAGGCCCTCCGCCGCGTCGGGCCTGGGGGTGGCGCCCTCTTGTACACAGCGCAGGAAGTAGCGGATTTCCTCCGTGAAAGCCTCGCGCGCGGGCACGTCCAGGCGGGTGGAACCGGCCGGCGCGTGCAGGATGACGGCGGAAGGTTGGCGGAAGAGCAGCGGCGGCGCGTGCACGATTTCGATGCGCCCTGCCGTGCCGTAGATCGTGGCCGCCTGGTCCCAGGGAGCATTGGCATATGACAACGAACCGACTTCGAGCACGGTCTCATGCGCGCCGTAGCCGAGCACGGCCAGGCGCGGCGGCCCCAGGCTCGCGTATCGCACCTCGCCAGGATCGCCCAGCAAGTGGCGCATCAGGTTGACGTCGTGCACCCACACTTCGATCCACTCGGCCAGGGCGCGCCCGCGCGATGCCGACGGCGGAGGCGCGGTTACAGCCGTGGGCGGGGCAGACTCTCCCAACTTGAGAGGCAGCGAGTGCAGCGCCGCCGCGCCCATCTGCCAGTTGCCGCCAAAGTCGCGGAACTGGGCAAAGCGCACCGCGCCAATTTCGCCCTGCGCCAGCAGTTGCTTGGCGCGTTGCACGGCGGGATCGAACTGGCGCATGTAGCCGACCATCACCGGAGCGCCGGTTCTTGCGCTCGCCTCGCAGATGCGCTCGGCGTCATCCCGCGTGGCGGCCAGCGGCTTTTCCGTAAAGACCGGCACGCCGGCTTCCAGCAACGGGATGATGGCGGCGGCGTGATCTTCCTTGAGCGTCACCACCACCGCGCAGTCGATTTCGTGCGCGTGGGCGGCCAATTCCCCGGCTCTGCCAAAGATGCGCGGAATGCCGTACGCCGCGGCCACCTGCTCGGCGCGGGCGCGGTCCAATTCCGCCACGCCTACCAGCGTCACCCCGGCAATCTGCCTGAGGGACGGCAAGTGCGTAATCTGCATCATGTGTCCCGCGCCCACCAGACCGACTCGCATCATTCGCTCCTATAGGTTTGCACTCTCGGTTCGACGCGCGGACGTTTCCGCATTCCCTAGCCCGCGCGAAACGCGTCTATGCCCGCCAGTAAGCGGTCTATGTCCGCGCGGTTATTGAAGACGTGCGGGTCCACGCGGAAGAGGTTGCGCAGGAAATAGGTATCCACGCCGCGCGCCGTGAGAAAGGCTTGCAATGCGCCCGCGTCATCGCTCTCGGCGGCGATCACGCCCGCGCGCCGGGCAGGGTCGCGCGGCGTGCGCACCGTGATGCCGCGCTCCCGCAATCCGTCAATACAATACGCGGTCAGGTCGAGCACGTGGGCTTCCACGACCGCCATGCCGGTCTCCAAGAGCACGTCGATGCCCGGCAGCGCCGCCGCGACACCCATCAAATTCGGCATACCAAGCTGGAAGCGCTCGGCGCTGGGCAGCAGTCTGAGTTGTTCCATGTCCGTGCGCTCGGTGCTCACCCACCCGGCGGTGGGTGGCCTGCGCTCGAGATGGCGCGCGGCGACGTACAGAAAGCCCACGCCGGCCGGCCCCAGCAGCCACTTCATGGCGGTGGTGGCAAAGAAATCGACGCCGGTGGCGTGGAGATCGATATTCAGCGCGCCCGCCGACTGCGCCCCGTCCACGATGAGCAACGCCCCGCGCGCGTGCGCCAGCCGCGCCAACGCGCCAATGTCGTGGCGAAAGCCCTGCGCGGGCGTAACGTGGGAGACGCTCACGGCAACGGTTTTGTCGTCGATGGCGCGCTCCATGTCCTCCAGGTGAATGAGACCGCCGCGCGGCTGTACGAAACGGCGTTCCAGCCCGTCGCGCGGCGGCAGCATCCAGGGATAGACGCTGGAGGGATACGGGTAGCCGTCGAACACGACGTTGCCGCCCGGCTTCGGCGCAACCAGGCTAACGGCCAGACTCGAGCCCGCGGACGTGCTGTCGTTGACGACGATCTCCGCTTCATCCGCCCCCATGAGCGCCGCAAAGCGCTTGCGCAATACGCGCGATTCGTCCATGAAGCGCGGATAGAGGTCGCCGGTGTCGTGCGTCAGCGCGTCCAGATGGCGCTCCACCGCCGCCAGCATGGGCGTGGACGCCGGCGCGATGCCGCCGCTGAAGAGATACGCCCGCTCGCTGAGTATGGGAAAGAGTTCGCGCACGTTTGCCGGCGTCATGCGCTGCTCCTCATTCGCTAACCCCGGCGTCACCCTGCGGGGCCGGGAATACGATGCCCGCTTCCTGCACTTCCTGGTACGGCAGCAGCCACACCAGCGACTCGTCGTGCAGGTCTACCACCTGGATGCGGTTGCCCCACGGATCGCGGAAGTCGCAGCGAATGTAGTCGTTGCTGACCACGTCGAGCTTGTACTTGGCGCGCAACTTTTCGCGCACGCTCGCCAACTGCTCTTCATCGCGCACCATGATGCCAAAGTGGCGCGACCGCTCCGGCTGCAACTCGTCAACCTCGAAGATCGCCAGAAACTGGTGGTTGCCCAACTGGCACCACGCCGCGCCTTCGCCCCCGCGCAGCATCTCGAGATTGAAAACGTCCTCATAGAAGGCCACCGCCTTCTCCACGTCGTCAACTTCGATGCCGACGTGATTGACACCGTATACCTGAACATCCATGTTTACGTACCCCCAAGCGGCGCATGGCCAAATTCTTCCTGCTCACCACTATATCCCAATGCCGCGCAAAACGTCTGTCCGCACGGCCCAACAAACTATGTCACTCCGAGCGGAGCGTCTGCCACCACGGCCCACAACCTTATGTCACTCCGAGCGGAGCGAGGAGTCTAGCGCATGACCCCGGACGCTGCCCAATGCGAAAAGCACGCCCTGCGCCGCTTGACATACCACGGCAAGACACGTGCCGGCGAAACGGGCCGCTATCGTGTGCGCCGAACAACCGTGTGCGCCGGACTAGAGAAGCCCCAGTTCGTCCGCAAGCCCGGCTGCCTGCGCCAAGACAGTATCCCGGTCGCCGCCCCGCAGGGTAACGTGCCCCACCTTGCGGCCGGGGCGCGGCGCTTTGGCGTAGAGGTGCACGTGGGCGTTGGAGGCAGCGAGCATGGCGGCGCGCTCGGGTATGTTGCCGATGAGATTGAGCATCACCGCGTGGCCGCGCGGCGCGGTCGCGCCCAGGGGCAGGCCGAGCACGGCGCGGAGATGGTTCTCGAACTGGCTGGTTTCCGCTCCCTCTATCGTCCAATGGCCGGAGTTGTGCACCCGGGGCGCCATCTCGTTGGCGAGCAAGCCGTCCCCCACTTGGAAGAGCTCGATCGCCAGCACGCCCACGTAGTCCAGCGCCGCCAGCGCGCGCCGGCCGTACGCTTCCGCTTGCGCCTGCAGGGCGGCCGGGGACTGCGTCAAAGACGACGTTGCCGGCGCGGGCGCGATAGACCGGCGCAGGATGCCGTCGTGATGGTAGTTTTCAATCAGAGGATAGAACGCCGCGCTGCCGTCTCTGCCGCGCGCGGAGATTAGCGAGACCTCTCGCTCGAACGGCACGAACGCCTCCAGGATGAGCGGCGCCGGTTTGCCGCCTGCGCCCGCCGGCCCGCCTTGCAGCGCGTCCCAGGCCGCCTCAGCCTCGGATGGCTGGCGAATGACGCGCTGCCCCTTGCCGTCGTAGCCCAGCCGCCGTGTCTTGAGCACGGCCGGCGTCCCCAGCGCGCGCAGCGCGGTTGCCAGCGTCTCGCGGCTGTCTACGGCCTGGAAGCCGGGCGTGGGAATGCCGAGACTTTGGAAGAAGGTCTTCTCGGTCAGGCGGTCCTGGGAAGCCTCCAGGGCCGCGGGCGGCGGGTAGACCGGCACACGCTCCGCCAGAAAGCGCGCGGCGTCTACGGGCACGTTCTCAAACTCATAGGTGGCGACCGCTATCCCATCCGCAAATCGCGCCAGCGCCGCGCGTTCGTCGAAACTCGCGCCGACCACGAGTTCCGCCATCTCGCCGGCCGGCGCGGCGTCGTACGTGTCCAGCACGCGAAACCGCAGTCCCAGCGGATACCCCGCCAGCGCCAACATGCGGCCAAGCTGCCCGCCGCCGAGGATGCCGACCGTCACGCTATTCACCGCCGTTCCCACGCGAAGGGGATTCCGTCTGCGCGCTCTGCGGCTCGGGATTGGCCAGCACCTCGGCGGTGCGCCGGCGGCGGAAATCTGCATAGGCCGCGCGAAACTCTGGGTGCTTAGCGCCAAGTATGGCCGCGGCCAGCAACGCCGCATTTACCGCGCCGGCCCGGCCAATCGCCAACGTGCCCACCGGCACGCCCGCCGGCATCTGCGCGATGGAGAGAAGCGAGTCCATGCCGTTCAGCGCCCGCGACTGCACCGGCACGCCCAGCACCGGCAGGCAGGTCTTGGCCGCCGTCATGCCGGGCAGATGCGCCGCGCCGCCGGCCCCGGCAATGATCACCTCGATGCCCCGCTCCGCCGCCGTCTCGGCGTACGCGAACATCTGGTCCGGCGTCCGGTGCGCCGACACCACCCGCGCCTCATGCGGCACCCCCAACTCTGCCAAAGTCTCAACCGCGTGGCGCATGGTCTCCCAATCGGACTGGGAGCCCATGACTATGCCGACCAGCGGCAGTGAATCGTCTCTCGATTCTCCCACGAGTCTTCCTGCCCTTCTGCCCGTTCTTCCTAGAGTTGCATCCCTGGGTTTTCTACGACAGGAATGCCGTCGTGACAGCGAAACCAGTCACACATCGGCCATCCGCACCGCAAAGTCCGCACTACTCCATTGTAGCGAAAACTCGTACAGCGATTTTCACCCTGGACGCCGACGCGTCTCGCTTGCAAGCAACGTTGCGCGGGATTCGCGCCGGTTTCCGCCGCAAGCCGACTCTCACGTATGCGGGGCACTTGGCGCGCGCCTGCCAAGCGTGTAAAGTAAGTACATGGCACGCCGGCAGCCCTTTGGCGAAATGTGACGTGGAGCGTGCCATTCTTTGTGGAAAATAGTCGAATGCGAACAAGCGGCACGCCGCAAGGCAACCCAGGAGATTGACGGGCGCATGGCCAGACAACACGAACAGCTACAGGCGGATAGGCGCAAGACCTTTGGCAAGAAACTGCGGCGGCTGCGCCGCGACGGCATGGTGCCGGGCAACGTCTACGGCCTGGACATGAAACCGATTCCCCTCACGCTCGAAGGACGCGGTTTCATCGCCGTGCATCAGCGGGTAGGCAGCACCGGCGTCATCGACCTGGCGGTAGACGGTGCGGATTCCCTGCCGGTGCTCGTGCAAGAGGTGCAGCACGACCCGCCCACCAGCCGCGTGCTGCACGTCAGCTTCTTGCAAGTAGACCTGACGAAGTCCATCAACGCCATGGTGCCGGTGACGGTGTTTGGCGAGTCCCCGGCGCTGGAACAGGGCGCCATCATCATCCAACACGTCAACGAGGTGGAAGTGGCGGCGCTGCCGGACGACATCCCCGAGAGCTTTACCGTCGACGTCTCCGTATTGACGGAAATCGATCATGGCTTGGTGGTCGGCGACCTGACCGCGCCGGAGGGCGTCGCGATTCAATCCGACGCGGAAGATTTGGTCGTGCGCGCCGAACGGCCGCGCGTGGTGGAAGAAGAGACGCCTGAAGAGGACGAAGAACTCGAAGGCGAAGAAGGCGCCGGCGAGGAAGGCGAAGAGGGCGCGGCGGAAGAGGCAAGCGAAGAGTAGGCGTTGCCCCGGCCCCGCCGCCGCGTCGCAGCCGCACGCATAACCGTACCGGGGAGCACTGCCCGTGGCGAGCGCCCTCAGCGTTGACCGCGTCAAGAAAGTCTACGGCCGCGCCACCGTGGTCGATGACGTCTCGTTCTCCCTGGAGCCGCAAGAGATTCTGGGTCTCGTCGGCCCCAACGGCGCCGGCAAGACTACCACCATTCGCATGGCGCTGGACATCATCCGGCCCGATTCGGGTGCGGTGGCGCTATTTCGGCGGCCCGCCCACGCGGCAAGCGCTGCGACGGGTCGGCTATCTGCCCGAGGAGCGCGGCCTCTACCAGAAGTCGGGCTTGACCGACGTCCTTCGCTACCTGGGGCGGCTCAAGGGACTCAGCGCCAAGGCCGCCCAAGCCCGCACCGACGCCATGCTGCAACGGGTCGGCCTCTACGAGCACCGCGCCAAGAAGGTGCAGGCGCTCTCACGCGGCATGAACCAGCTTGCCCAGTTCGCCAGCGCGCTCCTGCATCAGCCGGACCTCGTGATTCTCGATGAGCCGTTCTCCGGCCTCGACCCCATCAACGTGCAGGTGATGAAGGAGATCATCCACGAGCAACAGCAGCGCGGCGCGGCCATCATCTTCAGTTCCCACAACATGGAAGACGTGGAGGAGATGTGCGAGCGGGTCGTGCTCGTCAGCGGCGGGGCCGTGCTGCTCTACGGCGCGCTCGACGAACTGAAGCGGGCGCGCGGCGTCCAGACCATCCGCGTCAGCGCGCCGCGCCAACCGGCGGACGTCCCCGGCGCCAGCCAATCCACGGTCAAGGAAGGCCGGTTCGAGTATCTCTTGACAGACGGTTCGGACCCAAACGCCGTGCTCCGCGCCTTCCTGGAGGGCGGCATTCCGGTGGAGCGGTTCGAGGTCGCGTTGCCCTCGTTGCGCGACATGTTCATCGAAGAGGTGAGCCGTGCCCGCAACGCTTGACGGCGTCCGCATCGTCTTCGGCCACGAGTTTCGCAAGCAGATCGGCGGCAAGGGCTTTCTCATCGCCACGCTGGCGATTCCGGTACTGCTCGTCCTCATTTGGATCGCCATTCCGGTGATTAGAGGGTTTGCGGACGGCGACGACGCGGATGCCGCGGGCAGCGCCGCCGGTACCCCGGCAAACGAGGCCGGCCAAGACGCTGCCAGCGCCCCCGCCGGCATCGTCATGCAGGCGCGCGGCCTCGCCGTAGACTTTTCCCCGTATCCGGAGTTTCGGGTCTACGCCGAGACGGCGGCGGGCTTGGCAGACGTGAAAGCCGGAGAGATCAACGAACTCTTCGTACTCTTGCCCGATTACGTGGCAAACGGCCGCGTGGAGCACTACTACACGGAAGACGCGGGTGACGGTGCGCAGCGCCTGCGCCTCATCTTGCGCGACGCGCTCTTGGGCGAGACGCAGTCGCCCGCGCACCGGCAGCGGGCGCTTGACCGTCCGCAATTCCAGCGCTTTACGGTAACGGCAGACGGGGAAGTCTCTGCGGAGAGCGGCCTCGCCGTCGCCGTCTCCTTCTTGATCGGGCAAGGATTCGCCATCGCGCTGATCTTCAGCCTCATTGCCTACGGCACCATTCTGCTCCAGACCGTTTCCGAAGAGAAAGAGAACCGCATGGTGGAGGTGCTGCTCACCTCCGCCACGCCGCTGGCCGTCATGACGGGCAAGGTGCTGGCGCTGGGCCTGGCCGGCCTCATGCAGATGTCGGTGTGGATCGCCGCAGTCGTGCTCATCGTGCCCCGGTTCGCGGGCGTGCTGCCGGACATGGACGGCATACCCATCGACGTGGGCTTGCTGCTGCTCGTGCTGGCGTTCTTCTTGGCCGGGTACGCGATTGCGGCGGCGCTCCTGGCCGGCATTGGCGCCGCTACCACCTCGGCCACGGAAGCGGGGCCGCTTTCCGCCCTTGTCATCATTCCGTTGGCCGCGCCCTTCTACGCGATGCCGCTCTTTCTCAGTTCCCCGGACCACTGGCTGCCGCGTTTGCTCTCGTTCCTGCCCGTCACGGCCGCCACGTCGATGCTGTTGCGCCTGGCGACGAGCCGCGTGGCGCCAGGTGAAGTCGCGCTCAGCCTCGGCCTGATGCTGGTCACGGCGGCGCTCCTGCTCTGGCTGGCGAGCCGCATCTTCCGCGCCGGCCTGCTGCTCTACGGCCAGCGCATGAGCCTGCGGGCGGCCTGGGCCGCGCTGCGTTACGGCGGCTAGAATGCGCCAGATTCACAGAAAATGGCCGTACCGGCACAACGCGCCAGGTAGGCGGAGGGCCTAGGAACATGCGGCAACTCTGGGCCGAAATGAGGATCGTCCTTGCGGAAGAAGTGCGCCGGCAGATCCGCCGCAAGCAGTTTCTCCTCGTCACCTTTGCGCCGGTGGCTATCCTGCTTGTGCTCGCACTGGCCGTGCCGCTCATTCGCGGCTTCTCCGGCGGCGACGGCGCAAGCACAGCCGCCGCGGACGGCGGCAGAGTAATCGCCGTCGTCAACCTCGCATCAGACCTCACGTTCGCGCCGCCGGAATCCGCCGCCATAGAGACATTTGCCGACCGCCAGGCCGGTATTGCCGCGTTGCAGGCAGGCGAGGTTGACGATCTCTTCATCATTCCCGCGGACTTCCTGCAAACCGGCCGCATCGAGTGGTTGCACGCGGACGAGGGCTTGAGCAGCCTCATCGCCGGGGACGAGAGCGAAGACCGCATGAGAGCGCTCGTGCTGCAAGCGCTAACGTCGGACGAACTCTCCGCAGGCCGCCTCGCGCGCCTGCGAAACCCCCTGAACCTGTCCGCCTACAAGGTGCTGCCGGACGGAAGCGTAGCGGCAGAAGAGGACGGCGACTTCATCACGTTCTTCTCCGTGCCGTTCCTGTTGTCGTGGCTCATGATCATGGCGATCTACATGGTGAGTGGCACGCTGTTGCAAAGCGTTTCCGAAGAGAAAGAGAATCGCGTCGTGGAGGTGCTCATCACGTCGGTGTCGCCGCTGGCCTTGATGACCGGCAAGGTGCTCGGCCTGGGGGCAACGGGCCTGCTGCAAGTGGGCATTTGGCTAGCCGCCGCGGCCGTACTTGTGCCCCGGATCGTTTCCGCCTTTCCCAACTTGGGCGACCTGACGGTGGCGCCGGCGTTGGCAGCCGCGCTCGTGCTCTTCTTCCTGGCCGGGTACTTCGTCTTTGCCGTGGTGATGGCAGCCATCAGCGCGGCTACGGTTTCGGCCCGCGAGGCGTCGTCGCTCTCGAGCGTCGTCCTCCTGCCGGCCCTCGCGCCGCTCATCCTCGCCTCGTTGATCTCGCTGACGCCCAACGGCGCGCTCGCGCGCATCTTAACCTTCATCCCCTTTACCGCTCCCGCCACGATGATGATTCGCCTCGGCGTGACCGACGTGGGGCTTTGGGAGATCGCGCTCAGCCTGGGCGTCACCATCGCGAGCGGGCTGGCGTTTCTGTGGCTCGCGGCGCGGGTCTTCCGCGCGGGCATCCTGACGTACGGCCAGCGTATGACCCTGCGCCGCCTGTGGCTGGCCGTGCGCTACGCGGACTAGCTTGACCTGCCACCCGTTCGTCCCAATACTGTCGCATTAACGTAGCGCGGGGGCTTGTCCCCCGCCTGGGCCATTGAAACTGACACACAAAAGAATGACCTGACAGCTTCGCAGGTTACAAACCTGCGCTACCGGGGATTTAGGAGGCGAGTTTTGCCGCCGTTCTGTTTAGTGCGACAGCATTGGGCCTTGTCCCCCGCCTGAGCAAGAGAAAAGGACACACAAAGGATTGACCCTACAGATCGCAGGTTGCAAACCTGCGTTACCTGAGATGTGAGACGTGATTCTCATTGCCATTACGTTTAATGCGACAGCATTGCCCGCTTGTCCTGACCCTACCGCCGCTTGTCCTGACCCTGTCGCCCGTTCGTCCTGAGCCTGTCGAAGGGCAAACGGAGCGACGGCGCCGCCGAGCCGCGGGTTGACAGGTGAAGCGCGCGTGTGGTTAATTGAATGCCGTGCGCAAAGCCCTTGCGCGCAGACCGGCGCTCCCCAACCATTTTCGTCCGCAGTTTTCGCGGCGCATCAGGCGCTTTTGCGTTCAAGTCAGGGTGGCGGGCCAAGAGAGCGCTCCGCGCCGAACGGTTGACACGTGTAGCGGTAGTGTGGTTAACTGGAATTCGCGGCCTGCATACTTGACCTTTGTGGTACGGTCATTGCCCCAAAGGTACCCCACGTAGCATGAGGAGATATGTACAGGCGCCTAGCAGTTTTCCCGGTCCTGCGGCCTAGACCCGTGAGGTAAGTCTGGGCCTTAGCACTTTTCCCCGCGCCGAATTCCGGCGCTGGCGCCGCGTCTACGGCCCGCAGCCGTGCCGGCGCCTTGCGGCCTCGTTTCCGGCGCGCGCCGGTGCACGTGCACCATCAACACCGCCACGTCCGCCGGTGTCACGCCCGCGATGCGCGCCGCCTGTCCCAACGTGCGCGGTTGGAATTGCGCCAGTTTCTGCCGCGCCTCCACACGGAGGGAGGGCAAACGGTCGTAGTCCACGTCTACCGGCAAGGGGGTGGATTCCATGCGCGCCAGTTTGCGCACCTGGGCCTGCTGGCGTTCCACGTAGCCCGCGTAGCGCGCCTCAAGTTCGACCTGCGCCACAACCTCCGGTTCCAGCGCCGCCACCTGTTCATCCATGAGTCCCGCCACCACCGCGTAGCGTGCGTGGGGCCGCTGCAGCAGGCTCAGCGCCTGCGTCCGGCCGCGGATTGGCTGCACGCCGGCCTCCGCCAAGACACGGTTCGTGCGCGGCGATGGGGTAAGCCAAAGGCTGCGCAGACGCTCCAACGTGCGCTCTATCTGCTCGCCCTTCGCCATCACGCGCGCATATCGCTCCCGGCTGATCAGGCCGACCTCGTAGCCCAAGGGCGTTAGGCGCAGGTCGGCGTTGTCGTGCCGCAGCAGCAGCCGGTACTCCGCGCGGGACGTGAACAGGCGGTAGGGTTCCCGGTGCTCCTGGCTCACCAGATCGTCCAGCATGACGCCGATGTAGGCTTGGTCGCGCCTGAGCACGAGGGGCGGCTTCTCCCGCGCGCGCCGCGCGGCGTTGATGCCGGCGATGAGGCCCTGCGCCGCCGCTTCCTCATAGCCCGAGGTGCCGTTGATCTGTCCGGCAAAGTAGAGGCCGGCCACCGCTTTCGCCTCCAGTGTCACCGCGGTCTGGTCGGTGATCACGTGGTCGTACTCCACGGCGTAGCCGTGGCGCGCGATCTCGGCGCGGCGCAGCGCGGGGATGGTGCGCAGCATTGCCGCCTGCACGTCTTCCGGCAGGCTGGTATTCGCGCCCTGCACGTACACCTCATGCGTGGTGAAGCCCTCCGGCTCCAGGAAGAGTTGGTGGGAATCCTTGTGGCCGAAGCGCACGACCTTGTCCTCGATGGAGGGACAGTAGCGCGGCCCGGCGCCCGTGATGGCGCCGTTGAACATAGGCGCGCGGTGGAGATTCTCGCGTATGACGGCGTGGGTAGCCGGGTTGGTATGCGTCAAGTAGCAGACCATCTGCCGCCGCCAGGGTGTTTCGGTCTGAAACGGGTAGACCGGGTCCGGCTCATCACGCCAGATTTCTTCTTCATCGATGGGAAGGAAAGAAAAACGCAGCGGCTGCGGTGAACCGGGTTGCGGCGTGGTGAGCGCAAAGTCGATGCTCTCGGCCAGGACGCGCGGCGGCGTGCCGGTCTTCAGGCGGCGCAAGCGAAATCCCAGTCGCCGCAATGCACGCGAGAGGCCCTGCGCCGGCGCTTCGCCCGCGCGCCCGCCACCGACGCGCTTCTCGCCCGTGATCAGGATGCCCTGCAAGAAGGTGCCGGTGGTGAGCACGACGGTCTGGGCGCGGAACGTGTCCCCGGCTTGGGTTCGCACCCCGGTGATTTGTCGGCGGCCGCCGGACGTCTCGCGCGTGGCCAGGTCGTCAACCAAACCGTCGTGGATGGTCAGGTTTGCTTGGTTCTCCAGCGCCTGGCGCATGGAGCGCGCGTAGAGATGCTTGTCGCACTGGGCGCGCAGCGCCTGTACCGCCGGCCCCTTGCTGCTGTTCAGCAGGCGGATCTGAATCAAAGTGCGGTCGGTATTGCGGCCCATCTCGCCGCCCAGGGCGTCGATCTCCCGCACCAGGTGACCCTTGGCCGGGCCGCCAATCGAGGGATTGCAGGGCATGAAGGCGATGCGGTCCCGGTCGCCGGTCACGACCAACGTCGCACACCCCATGCGCGCCGCCGCCAAGGCCGCCTCGCAGCCGGCGTGGCCCGCGCCCACCACAATCACGTCGTAGCGCGTTTGCGTGTGCCCTCCCGGGCGCGCATGTTCGTCCATAGATTTTTTCCGTAAGCCCGCTTCGCGCGCGGCGCAAGGAGTGCGAAACCGGTTCCCGCGCTAGAGGGCGCGCAACGCGCGCGCGGCGGCTTCCACGTCCGCAGCCCCCACAACCGCAGAGACCACCGCAATGCCGTCCGCCCCCGCGGCCAACACGGCCGCCGCGTTCTCCGCCGTAATGCCGCCAATGCCCACCAGCGGAATGCCGGGCGCGGCCTGCCGCAGCGCGCCGAGAATCGCCGGCCCTACGGCCGCGCCCGCGTCGCGCTTCGTGCGCGTGGCATACATCGGCCCCACGCCCACGTAGTCCGGCTGCCCGGGCACGACGTCCCGCAACTCCTGGAGATTGCCTGCCGACGCGCCGATGATGGCGCTCTCGCCCAGCAGTTTGCGGGCCGCCGGAAGCGGCAGGTCGTCCTGGCCCAGATGTACGCCGTCCGCGCCGCACGCCCAGGCAATGTCCACCCGGTCGTTGACGATGAAAGGCACGCGGGCCGCGCGGCAAAGCGCCGCCAGCGCCTCCGCCGCGGCCAGCAGGGCCCGGTCCGGCGAGCGCTTGTCACGCAATTGCAGCATGGTCGCGCCGCCGGCGAGCGCCTGGCGCGCAACTTCCAGCAGAGGGCGCTCGCCCGCGACTGCCGGATCGAGCACCACGTAGAGGCGAAGGTCGAATGGGCGCTTACTGCTCATGGGTGGCGGAGCCGGCGCGCGGGCATCTCTCGTTGCACTACGTTGCGCCGCGCCGTGCCCGTAGCTTGCAGTATAGCACTCTCGGCGGGGCGGGAGCGCCGCGCCGCTCACATACGAAAAGACGGCGCATTCGTCAATCGTTTCGTTGTGGACGCGTAGTCGATGTGCTACACTAATGTGAACGCGGCGGGATGCCTGGTTGCGGAAAGCGGCAAAGCAAGCGTATGGCTCTCACAATCGCCTGTGCCAACCAGAAGGGCGGGGTTGGCAAGACGACGACGACTGCCAACCTGAGCGCGACACTCGCACGGATGGGTAAGCGCGTACTGGCGGTTGACATGGACGCCCAGGCCAATCTAACCGCCCACTTCGGCATGGAGCGCGAATTGCAAGCATCCGTCGCAAGCGCTCTGCGCGAGCGCCAGGCGGACCTCGCCATCTACCGCGTCGAGGATGATAGAGGCGCGTCGGTAGACGTCGTGCCCGCGTCATTAGAGCTTGCCAGCGTGGAGTTTCAACTGACGGCCGTCATTGGCCGCGAACTGCGCTTGCGCGAACACCTGGCCCGCGTCCAGGATCACTATGACTTCATCTTCGTCGATACGCCTCCCTCGCTCGGTCTGCTCACCGTGAACGCGCTGGTGGCGGCAGACCGCGTGATCATTCCCACCGAAGCCCGCTTCTTCTCCCTCCAGGGTTTGTACATGCTGGAGGAGACTATCGCGGAGGTGACGTCGCTGAACCCGAAGCTCGAGATACTCGGCGTGCTGCTGAGCAAGTACGATCGCCGGCTCCGCGAAGAACAGGCGGTGTGGCAGTACCTTCACGAGCGGTGGGGCGACCGCGTCTTTACCACGGAGATCGGCATAAACAGCAAGATCCTGGAAGCCGCGTCGGCCGGCGTCTCGGTGGTTTCCTACAGCGGCGCCAGAAAAGCGGTGGATACGTATCAACTGCTAGCCAGAGAGGTGTTGGACCGTGTCGAAGAGGCCCGGCTTTGATCCGGAACGGTTGGATAATATGGAAGGCGCCAACCGGCCGCGGCCGGTAGTGCCGGAGATGGTCGCGGCCGGCTCGCGGTCCCGCGAAACGCGCGGTCTGATACAGATTCGCATCATTGGCGTTGGCGGCGGCGGCAGCAACGCCGTGGACTGCATGATCGAAGCCGAGGTAGCCGGCGCCGCCTATGCCGCCGTCAATACGGACGCCCAGGCGCTGGAGTTCTCCAGCGCGCCGGAGAAACTCGCCATCGGCAAACGCCTCACCGGCCTGCGCGGCACCGGCGGCGACCCTGAGCTTGGCCGCCGCGCCGCGGAAGAAAGCGTGCAGGACATCGAGCGCCTGGTGGAAGGCGCCGACATGGTCTTCGTCACCGCCGGCATGGGCGGCGGCACCGGCACCGGCGCCGCTCCCGTCGTGGCCGAAACCGCGAAGCGCTACGGCGCCCTGACGGTAGGCGTCGTCACGCTGCCGTTCATCTTCGAAGGCCGCCCGCGCCAACGGAGCGCAGCCGCCGGCATGGAAGAACTCCAGCGCAGCGTGGACACGCTCATCGTCATCCATAACGACCGCCTGCTCGCTGCCGTGCCCGCCTCAGCGCCCATCAAGGAAGCCTTCACGCTGGCAAATGAGATGCTGCTGAACGGCGTGCGCTCCATCGCCGAACTCGTCACCACCACCGGCATCATCAACGTGGACTTTGCCGACGTGCGGTCGGTCATGAAAGACGCCGGCACGGCCATGATGGGCGTGGGCATCGGCTCCGGCGAAAACCGCATGTTGCTGGCCGTGGAAGAAGCCATGCAAGACCCGCTCTCCGACATGCCCATGCGCGGCGCCCGCGGCGTGCTGATGAACTTCCGCGGCGGCCCCGACATGACCATCCAGGAGATCAACGCCGCCGCGGAAGTGGTCAGCGCCACGGTGGACGAAGAAGCCAACATCATCTTTGGCGCGGCGGTCGACCCGGCGAATCAAGAAGAGGTGCAGGTGACGCTGATTGCAACCGGCCTCACCGCCGAACGCTCCCAGCGCGCCAGCCCCCGGCGCCAGTTGCAAGACGATGAACCCTCCGTCGAGCCGGTAGGCAAGCAGCCGGACGACCTGGACCTGCCGGCGTTCCTGCGCCGCCGCCAACGCAATCAACCCCAGTAACGCAACCGCCACGCCTCCGGCAAGACCCCTACACGAACGCCCCGCCCGCTTCGCGCAGGTTGTTGCGCGAACTTTGCGGTTTCCTTCCCCGGCGGCGGACGCGGCAAAACCCCGGCCGGCAGGCGCAATGGCCCCCCCCTCTACCCGGGCAATGCCGACCCCATCTCCAGAATCGGGTCAATCATCCGGCTTCGCCGCCCGTATAGAGAACATCTGCGGGATTGAGTCATTCTTCTCCGGGAACCGCCACCAGCCGTCCTCGCCTTGCGCCATCATGGGCAGCGCCTGATAGTGGCAGAAGGGAAACTCGTGGAGGAACTCGATTCTCAATCCGGAGCCGGCTAAGGCCGTGACGATCTCACCCAGGCTGTGCTGCCACTCATAGTTGGGACTCGCGATGTGCTCGTTACCGGCATAGGACGGCTCATCGCCCGCAAGGTACAACTCTTCGCGAAAGTAACTGTAGTGTGGGCGGGCTTCGCCACTGGCGGAGGGCTCCAACGTTGCCAGCGCCGGGTGGAATTCCACCATGTAAAACGTGCCGCCCGGTTTGAGAAAACGGCAAACCACCTCGGCCCAGCGGTCGAGGTCCGGCAACCAGCACAAGACGCCGTACGACGTGAACACGATGTCGAATTCTTCAGCGAGGACGTGCGGCAGGTCGTACACGTTGGAACGGATGAAGCGCGCGTCCGTGCCGGCTTCGGAATTCAGCGCCCGCGCAAGCGCTATTGCTTCATCGGAGAAAGTCCACGCCGGTCGCCCGCGCGCCCAGCCGCGCCCACGACATGGTGTCCAGCCCAAAGTGGCATTGCAGAGTGGAGCAGCGTCTTGCCGGAAACGTCGCCAACCTCTTCCCGCTCAATGGCTTTGAGAGTGTATCCGGCCCGCCTTGAAGCCCGCCACGTCGTAGAAGTCGGAAGCAGCGTGGACGGGCGTGCGCTCATTCCAGTTGACGCGGTTCGTTTCGAGTCGTTTATCCATTGTACGACTCCAAGACGTAGATTCCCACGCAAGCGGGAACAACGGGAGCATCGGTCGCTGCTCAAAGTAATGAGAGTCTTACTATGGTCAGAACGCTTTGCGTTACGTGACGATGTTCTGCGGCCGGCCTTCCACGAAGGCAATCACGTTCGAGATGATGCCTTCGTTCAGCAACTCGATGCCTTCCGGCGTCTGGTCGGCGAGGTGCGGTGTGAGCGCCACCTGCTCGCACGCGAGGATCGGGTGAGTCGGGCGGCAGCGGCTCCTGGTCGAACACGTCAAGCCCGGCGCCCGCGAGATGCTCAGACTGCAACGCTGCAACCAGGGCGGCGGTATCCACCAGGTCACCCCTGCCGGCGTTGATGAGGATTGCGCCCCGCGCTTCATCAGGCCGAGTTCCCGCGCGCCGATGAGGTGGTGACTCTCATCACTGAGCCGCACGTGCAAACTCACCACGTCGGATTGCCGCAGCAGGTCGTCAAACGCGACGAACTCTACGCCCAATTCCCGCGCCCGCTCCGGCGAGGGGTTGAACGTCCACGCCAGGCAGCGCATGCCCAGCAGATTCGCGACGCGCGCGACCTCGCGCCCTACGTTGCCCGTACCCACGACACCAAGCGTCTTGCCGCGCAGCATGACGTTCTGCTTGAGCGTCCAGCGACCGGCCTTGAGTTCGGCGGTTTGGAACGCCGCGCGCTTGGCGGCCGCGAACATCAGGCCGATGATGTGCTCGGCCACCACGGGCGCGGTGCGGCCCGGCTGGTTGGCCACGGCCACGCCGTGCGCCCGCGCCGCCTCCACGTCAATCGAGTCGACGCCTATTGAGCACGTGGCAATGAGGCGCAGGTCCGGCAACGCCTGGAGCGCGGGCGCAAACCACTTGATCGCCCCGCGCGTATTCAAGATGACGTGGGCGCCCTCTACGCGCTTGAGTTGCTCTGCCATGCTCTGGGGCCGGTCGAGATAGAGGTCAACGTCGCCGTAGGGCGTGAGACGCTCCAGGTGCGGCGAGCCCTGTATCTGGGGCGGGAAGTCGCCGGGCACGACGAATTTTAGGCGCTTGCCGGACATATCCGTATCCTCGGCTGGGGCTGACTCATGCTTCCGCGGACCGCTCCCTTCCCGCGGCGACCGGCGAGCGTCGCTTGCAACGCCGCCGCAGCCGGTCGGAGCGTGCGCAATGCTTCCGTTATCATACTGCTCGCGCAGTAGGCAGTCGAGTCTTTGCCAGCGCGGTGAGTTTCGCCTTACCTGCACGTGAGACCATGTCAGATTTATGTGAAGTCACGCAAATTGCGCATAGCAAACTTCAAGACAAGGCGCCGTCCAAACACGTGTATAATCATTGGTGCGGGCGTGACGCGATGGGGGTCGCTGCACGTCCGAGACTATCTTTACCATGGAAATTGCGCGGCAGCCGCCGTCATTCCCGCGAACGCGGGAATCCATCTTCGCCGCGCCTGCCTGGACTCCGGCTTCCGCCGGCGTGACGACCACGCAGCCGCGCGAAAGCGAAAATCCACTACGCTAGACACAAGCGGGGGCACTGAAGCACATGCGCGCCATTCTGAGCGTATTCGACAAGACCGGCATCGTTGCGTTTGCCGCCGGATTGGCCGAACTCGGCTGCGAAATCATCTCTACCGGCGGCACCCAATCCGCGCTGGCAGCGGCCAACGTGCCCGTCACCGGCATTAGCGCGGTCACCGGCTTTCCGGAGATTCTGGACGGGCGCGTCAAGACGCTGCATCCGGTGGTGCATGCCGGCATTCTGGCGCGCCGGGACTTGCCGGCGCACACGCAGACCCTGCGCGCCCACGGCATCGCGCCCATAGACGTGGTGGCCGTGAACCTCTATCCCTTCGTGGAAACCCTGAAGAGCGGGGCCGATCACGCTGAGATCGTGGAGAACATCGACATCGGCGGCCCCACGCTCATCCGCGCCGCCGCCAAGAACGCCGACTCCGTGCTGGTAGTGGTAGACCCGCACGACTACACGCCGGTGCTCGACGCGCTCGCGGCCGGGCAAGCTGACAAAGCACTACGCGCGCGCTTGGCAACCAAGGCCTTTCAACACACGGCATCCTATGATGCCCACGTCGCCGCGTACTTCGATGAAATGCGCGGCAACCAACCTGCACCAGACTGAAACCGCAGACTGGGCAATTGCAGTGAAACCGTTCACAATGACGGCGGGAGGGCAGCGTGCTGCATCCAATCGTTAGTAAGAGGGCCACCGCAGTAGAACGGCTCTGCCGCCGCTACCGTGTCCGGCGGCTTGACCTCTTTGGTTCAGCCGCGACGCGCCAGGACTGGACTGAAGCGAGCGATCTCGACTTTCTCGTGGAGTTCGAACCGCTGCCGCCAGGCGTTTATGTCAACGCATACTTTGGTTTGTGGGAAGACTTGCAGCAGCTTTTCGATAGGCCGGTGGATCTGGTAGTCGAGTCAGCCATCAAGAATCCCTACTTCTTGGAATCAGTCGAGGCAACGAGGACGCCCCTCTATGAGACGTGAGGGCAAGAAATACCTTTACGACATCTACCTGGCAGCAGCATTGGTTGCAGACTTCACACGCGGTAAGACACACGCGGACTACGAGCGTGATGCCATGCTGCGCGCCGCGGTGGAGCGTAAACTCGAAATCATCGGTGAGGCAATGAACCGATTGGCCGCGATCGACAGTACAGCGGCAGCCCGTATAAGCGAATACCGACGCACTATCGCGTTCCGCAACATCCTGTCTGATATAGCGCTCATGCCCCAATATGACATGGGTTCTCTTCCTGGCGGCCCAGCCAGAAGACGTTCTCACCCGAGCTCACTGATTGCTGAACCCGCGTATACAAGATTGTCCCGTCTCTCGGCGCAGTGATTTCGGCGCGTACGGTTCCCCAGAGATCGCGCACGCGGGCGAGGGGTTGACCCTTGTCTACGTCTTGGCCAAGCGCAACCAGACTCTCCAGAAGCCGCCGCATGGCGCAGTGACGTATTCCTGAGTCCAAACGTATGGCGGCATCGCAACCTCCAGCGGCGGGTCGAGCATGCCGAGATGGCGCAAGCAGCGGCGCACGCCGGCCTTGTAGAGGTCTCTCTCTTCTCTGGCAGCCGTGCCGCCGCCGCCCACCTCGCAACCCACGGCGGGTATGCCCTGTTGGTTCGCCCAGGTGGAGAGCGTGCCCGGCGCCCAGCGCATCATCCAGTAGCGCTCCAGCCCAAAGGCCGCGGCCGCCAGCGCCGAGCGTCGGGCGCAGGCATTGTGGGCTTCCCGGAAGCCGCTGAGCGGAAGCAAGTTGCCTTCGCGTCCGGCGCTGTGGAGGTCGATTACGAGGTCCGCGCCGCCAACGACCACGCGCGCGAGAACACTGGCCAGACGTTCGGTCACCGAGCCTTCGACCTTACCTGGAAAGGTGCGGTTCAGGTCGAGATCATCCTCCGGCGCTCTGCGCCGCCCGGCGGCAAAGGCCAGCGGATTGGCGCTCGGTACCAGCGCGACCGTGCCCTGCAACTCTCTGGGCGAGAGTTCTTGCGCCAACTCCACCAACGCATGCGGCCCCACCAACTCGTCACCATGGATTCCCGCAACGACGGCGACTCTCGGCCGTGGCACGCTCCCGAAGACGCGGGTAAGGGGTACTTCTACTCTTGCGCCACTTGGCAGCGAGAATCCCACGAATGCGCACTGCACGGTCTCTCGCACGTAACATGCGGCATTACTCGAAGCGCCAGTCATCCGCCTTACGCCCGTTCCACGCCGCACCAAGCGGCAAGCTGCCGGGCGCAGATTTCAAGCCCGCGATAGAAGTCGGCCAGCGAGACGAACTCATCCGGGCTGTGCGCCTGGGCGATGCCGCCGGGGCCAAAGAGGCAGCCGGGCATCTCCGCCTGGGCGTACCAGGCCAGATCGCTGGCGGCGGAAAACCCTCTGATTGCGGGTTGCGCGCCGGCCTGCGCGACGTTCTGCGTCAGGAGTTCGATGAACGGATGCTCCGGCGCGGTCTCGAACGCCGGAAACGTCACGTTCCGCAGGCCCCAGGTGAAGCGCGGCGGATGCGCCCGCAGCCATTCGTCAGTCTGGCAAACCGCGTGCACGAACGCCTCGAATTCCGCCTTCACCCGCTCGCGGGGTTCGTCCGGGTAGTACCAGATGTTGTACTCGATCGCGCAATAGTTCGCCATGGTGCCGGGATTGTTGACCGCGTTGAGTTGGCCGTCCTGCCCGCCGCCGGGCCCGCCGATGAAGATGGCCGGCAGGATAGAGTTGTAGCCGGGCGGGAAGAGCGGGTGCGACTTGCAGTTCACCCACTGGCGCTCCAGGTCTTGGATGGCGGTGACCAGTTTCACGCCTTTCTCCACCGCGTTGACGCCGGGGCCGTTCTCGCCGGGGGCCAGGTTGCGCCAGCGGCTGCCGGCGTGGGCTTCGCGCCCTTCGATCTCGATGCGCAGGTGCTCCAGGCCGCCCTCGGTAGGGATGACGGTCAAGTCGGTCGGCTCGGCGTCCAGCACGGCGTCCGTGGCCGGAAATTTCTCAATGCAGTCCCGTGTGCCGTTGCCCACCAGTTCCTCATCGCTCACCACGTGGAACCACACGTCGCCCGCCGGGCGATAGCCCGCCGCCAGCACGCTCTTGGCGGCGAACAACATGCTGACGAGACCGGCCTTCATGTCGGCCGCGCCGCGGCCGTAGAGCTTGCCGTCTTCAATCTCGCCCGCCCAGGGAGCGCGCGTCCACGCGGATGTATCCCCCACCGGCACCACGTCGATGTGGCCGTTGAAAGTCAACGACCGGCCGCCGCCGCTGCCGGGCAGCCGCGCCGCCAAGGTGGGATAGCCGTGCCGCGTCTCCCACGTGTGCACCTCGCAGCCAAGCCCATCGAGAAAGCCGGCAACCAGAGCGCGGCACTTGCGCGTTTCCGCCAGGAACTCCGGGCTCGGGGGGCTTTGCACGGCCGTCTCGCAGGCGACGAGTTGCTGGAGCAGGGCCGTGGCTTCCGCTTGCGCATCACGGGCCTGGCGCGCAATCGCCGCCGTCGCGCCTGCTAAAGTGTCTTCGGATGGCATGGATGGGACTCCCAGTGACATAGTTTCAGAAGGTAAACTTTAGCGCCGTGGCCGGTAAACCGCTGGTGCACCTTGAGTTTGTGGCTAGATCTTGGGCAGCGCCATAGCGTCATGCGGCAGCGACTAGGTTGTCATTCCGAGCGCAGCGAGGAATCTAGAGTCCACCACCCATGTCGTCAGACTTTGCAGCACTTTAGATTCCTCGCTGCGCTCGGAATGACATTCAACAGTTTGGCTCAATTTGTATCCGTTGGCCGTCGGCGACGCGGTGGCTGTAGCGGATTGTGGTGTCGTCCAGCCGCTCCAGCGAAACCGGTTCCGTTTCGCCGCCATGCGTGACCTGTACGCCGACTTCCGACCACTCTCTCGGCACCGCGCACGTAAACGTCAGCGTATGCCATTGAATCCTGCCAGGAACGGCGGCCGCTTCCAGCCGGTACGTGACGGCGGCCGGCGCACGTTCTTCGTCCACAATGGTCGTCTCCCGCGCCAGGATGAGGTAGTCCACCACCTCTTCCGGCACGGCGAGCCAGACCTCATCCCCGCCAACGCGCGTGACGGCTTCCAAGCGGTTGCCGAGTTCGGTGGGCGTCAATTCCCGGTTGGGAATGACCAGTTCGTCCTGCACCGCATGGGTGTAGTCCACGATCCAGCCGCCGGTTTCGCGGGCGCGGTAGACCAGCCGGTAGGGATCGTAGCCCCGGTTGTAATCGTCCAGCTTGTGGTAGACCACCGGCCGGCAGAGTTGCATCAGGTCGGTATCGGGATAGTTGAGTTGATCGCGCACGCCGAACATGCTCAGGCACCCGGCCTCCTCGGCCAGCGGCCAAGCGTACGGCAGGCAGTGGTCGTTGCCGGGGGCGATGAAGGTGGTCACCGGCGTGCCCAGCCGCTCTTCCAGCAGCCGCGCCGAGTCCACCACCTCGATGCGGGCGTTTGCCGGCACGGCCATGCTGCCGGGCAGCTTGTTGTGCGTCATGGAATGCGAGGATACCGTCCAGCCGTAGCGCTGCGCCCGCTTGCACTCGGCCACCGACACGTGCACGTAGGTGGCGTCGTAGCCGCTGTTGGGCACGTCGCGCGGCTCGCCCATCTGTCCCACCACCACCGTCAGATGCCCCGGCGCGCCGAACTGCTCGTGGATGGGCAGGCCGTTCTCTACAGTCGAGGTCGGCACCTCGTCGTAGGTGGTGGAGTAGACCCAGCGTTTGCCAAATTTCCAGCGAGTGATTTCTACCATAAGAATTCTTCTAGCGTTAACCTTGCTATGCCGCCCTCACCCTAACTTTCTCCCTCAGGATGGGCTGACAAGGGTAGGTGTTCTTCAATCGATTCACCTGTCATTCCGAACGGAGCGTAGCGGAGTGAGGAATCTAGAGCATTGCCCTGCAAAACCGGCATCTCTAGATTCCTCGCTGCGCTCGGAATGACATTTACCTAGCCCTGTCAGCCCAGGAGAGGGGACAATACCACTTACGCCAACGCTTCCTTTGCCGCGCGCAGGTTTGCCAGGCGCATCAGGCCGTAATTGTAGACGCTCACCCGGTCGATGCCCAGCGCGCGCACCTTTTCGATTTGCCCGGCCACGTCCGCCGACGTAATCACCTGCGGCGGAATGAGGCGTAGTCCCTCGCGGAGCGGCACGCGGCCGTCCACAAGCCGCTGCAAGTCATGCACGGCGCGCCTGAGGATGAGACCATCCAGCGAATATGCCGCGCAGTCCAGCAGTTCGTTTGGAATGCCCTCAGCAAGGGCGCGGCCGATGTCCACGCCGTCCAGCGCCTGGATGACCGACGCTTGCTCCGGCATGCCCACGCCCATGTTGACGATGGGCACGAAGTCCGATTTGCCGCCCAGCGCCTGCTTGCATTCCGCCCACAGCGACATGACCGTATCGATGCGCACGCGCAGGTAGCCGTCGAGCGCCGGAAACGTCAGCGCGTGGCCGGCAATGTTGTCGCCCAAGCCGCCGAGCGCCGGCAGTTGGTCGCCTTCCAGGTAGTCCAGCACGTGTTCTTGCGCCCAGCGCCGCACGGCGTGCCCGTCCACGCCGGCGTGTTGGGCGTTGCGCAGGCAGTGTTCGCAGAAGCAGAGACCCAGCAGGTATTCGGTAAACGGGTCTAGTTCCACGCTCGGGATGCCGTGGTGGACGTCGTGCTCGAACGTGCCGTAATGCAGAAACTCCAACTCGACCTGCGCCGGGGCCAGATTGTCGGCAATATCGCCCACCAGCGCCGTCACGTACGCCCGCACGTCGGGATTGCTGGGACAGAGATAGTGGGGAATGCGGTCGTCCAGCGCATTGAGTGTGTTGATGCCCGGATAGCGCGTGCCCAGCGCGCTATTGTGCAGGGTGACGGTCCAGGCGTGATACGCCAGGCCGCGCTTCGCCACCGCGTCCCGGATGCGCCGCATCCCGTCCTCTTCCTGGACGAGCGGCGCGACGATGGGCTTGATTGCGCCGTAGCGCTTCAGATCGGGCTGGAAGTAGATGGCCGACGAATTGGCGACGAAGAGCTTGCGCGCCGGGTTGTGGGGCCGCAGGTGCTTGACGTTGTGGTAGCTGTGGCTCAGGGAAACGGCCCGCATCCCGCCCTCGTCGGCAATCCGCGCCAACGCCGTGTCAACGCCCGCATCCAGCACGTCCCAGGGATACGTCCAGATAACGCCGTACATGGTTCTTGCCGCTCCCTTCCGGCAACGCTCCGCCCCTCAGGTTCCTTCTCCCTGGGGAGAGGGTTAGGGTGAGGGGGGAAACTCGTCAAGCCTAAGTCTCCGAAACGCCCACACCCGCAGTATACTCACTTTGGCGCCACTTGCGGTAGTGGGAGTAGACGCGGTTGTGATTGGGAAAGCAAACAGGCACGTCCTGAAACCCCACTTGTTCGTCAGATCACTCCATGTCTCCACAAACTGTGCAAGGATGATATAATCCTGCCTGGAATGTAGGGTTGGTAGACGCCTCACATTCTACCACGCAGGGTTTTGCCAATTGGAAGATAGGTACGCTATGACGACTGTCAACAGTCGCAGCCCTGGGCTGACTGGGGCCCTGGAAGAATTGCAGGACGACTTGGAAGACCTCGAGCAACTCTTCATCCGCCAGGATGAAACCGCTCGCCGGTCCTTACGGCGCTTGGAGGAGGACGGAGAGGACCTGGCGCGGTTGGCGTCCATGATTCCAAAGTGGCAAGAGGAGGTGGACGTCTTCAGGACCCTGCGCTTGGATGATTCCGAGATCTTTCATTCCAATTTCCTCGCCTGGCTGCTGCGCCCTGAAGAGAATCACGGCCTCGGCGATTACTTTCTCCAGGAGTTTCTTGCCGAAGTCGGCGCCGCCCGCGCCGTTGGCGCCGGCGCCCGGATGAGCACCACGGTGCGCCGGGAGCAGAATATCGAGCTTGACGGGGGAAGCGGCCGGTTGGACATCTGCATCCTCAATGAGCAGGCCGGATTCCTGTGCGCGGTGGAAAACAAGATATGGGCATCGGAAAGCGGAAATCAACTGGCCTACTACCGGAAGGCGCTCAGGGAGCGTTACCCAGACTACACGATTCTCCTGGTGTTTCTCACGCCGAGTGGAAACAGCCCTGAAGACGCAACGGAAAGGGACTACTGGACTACTTATGACTACTCGCGCATCCGGCAAATCCTTGACCGGACAATCGAGGCGAAAGGCAACTCGGTTCACGAGGACGTTGCCGCCGCGCTACGTCAATACTCGATCACATTGAGGAGAAATATCGTGCCTGAAGTCAGCGACGACATACACAAGCTGGCCCGCAAGATCTATCGGAAGCATAAGAAGGCCATCGATCTGATAATCGAGCATCGGGAACAGTACGAGCCCAACTATGTCAAAGAGGGATTCCCCATGGTGCGCGAGGCGGTCAGCAAGCACGAGGAATGGAAGGAGATCCAGTGCAACTATCCGCATGCCCGGTTTGTCTCCGCCACTTGGGACCGGTACGAGGCGCTCAATACTGGCATTTTGCCTTACAAACTACTGTACTTTCACGTGGGGGTCACCAACGACGGGGCGGATCTGTCGCTGATATTCAACAAGAGTGGCCCTGACGACCTGAAGAAGAGGCTATTCGACTGTGTCGCGGCAAACCCCTCGATCTTCGAGGGATCGCTGCCGGGATACGTCAAAGACGACTACTTCGGGCTGCCCTTTGGGGTGAGCATACTTGAGAGTTCAGACTACGAGCACTGGTATGACGAGGAGAGGATTCGCAAGGCCATTTCTGACAGACTCGAGGCTTTCTCCAAAGGCCAGTTCCCTAAGGTCAACAAAATCGTCCTCAATTGCTTGGAGGAGTACCGGAGCGAAGAGGCTCAGTCGGTGGACGGCGAAGAAGCGGAACCTTCCGCTTGACGTCAAACAATCGGCGCGCGCTGCCGGCTCAGTAGTTGCGCGATGGCTACGGCAAAGAGGCGGGAGGCTTGGCCTCCCGCCTCTCTTCTTGCCTTCTTCAGAGCGACTGCTCACTCTCCCGCGATGGGAAAGAACGATCCCGCCGCCGCTACTCTTGAATGATGATCGCGTTCAGCAGGTCGGTCGCGGCGCGGCCGTATTCTTCCGCGGTCATGTTGCCCGCGTTGAACTCATCGTAGACCGGCTTGATTTCGGTGCGCCATTCGCCCCACGTGGTGTAGCGCAGCAGGCCCCAGCCGGCCGGGCCGCTGTACGCGGACTGGTTGGCGTGGGCAACCGAATCGTAGCCCGTCTCCGCCTTCAGCCTCTCCGCCGGCAGCGTGGAAACCGCCGCCACCGGGCTGATGGTGTGGTTCACCGCCAGGGTGTAGCCCACGCTGTTCTCGCCGGACATCATCCACTTCAACACGTTCCAGGCGTGGTCAACCTTATCGCCGACGCCCATCAGGATTGCCGGGTACCAGGCGCGGCCGGACTTGTTCGGCGCTTCGCCCGTATACGGCAGGGCAGCGCCGACCACCTCGAATTCCACCGCCGGCTTGTAGCCGTTGGTAATGTGGAAGCCGACTTTGCCGGTCTGCCAGATGTGCTGTTCGCCTCTGAGGGCGGCGGACTGGTCCGCATTCGGCACGACCTGGTGCTTATCGCGCAGGTCGCGCCAATACTCTAGCGCCTCGATGAAGACCGGGTGGTCCATGTTGCCGCGCTCTTCTTCCACGTTCCAGCAGAACTCGCCGAAGTACGTGCCGGTAGCAATGCCGGACACGTTGAACGCGGAGACCCCGCCGGTGTGACCGAACTGTTGATCGCCCTGGGTCATGGCCTTGGCGTACTCCAGGAACTTGTCCATCGTCCAGGACGCGTCTGCCGGGTCTGCGGAAGGCGCATCAAGCCCGGCGGTGTCGAGCAATTGCTTGTTCATGAGCAGGGCGTCGCAATTGCCGGACGCCGGCATGCCCCACAAGGTGCCCTTGTCCAGCCACTGCGTGAGCGTAGCCGGCAAGAAGATCTCGGTGGGAGACAAGCCGTCACGCTTGAAGAAGTCATCCAACGGCGAGAGCACTTCGGCTTCCGCCAAGTCGAGATAGGAACCCCAACTGCAGCGCAGGAAGTCGATGGGCACGCCGGCCGCCGCGGCGACCTTGAGCTTCGTCTCCGCTTCGCCAACGCTGGCGAGGTTTTGCAACTCGATCTTGACGTTGGGCGTCTCGGCTTCGTACGTGTCGAAGTACGCGCGCACCTTCTCCGTGGTGGAAGCCGAATCGCGGGAAAGGTAGATGAGCTGTACCGGCTCCTCTTTCGGGGCCGCTTCGGCCTTGGGCGCGGCCTCTTCCTTGGCCGGTTCCGCTTCTTCGGTCGTTGCCGCCGGCGCGGCGCCGCAGGCCGCCAGGAAAGCCGCGCCGCCTACCGCCGTTGCCGAGCCAATGAAAGCCCGCCGTGAAAAACGCTTTGCCAACATGAGAATTCACTCCTCTCCATGTTGCTGCTCTGAGGTATGCGCCACAAATGAAGCTCTATCGTTACCTGCGCGCACCCCTTTTTCCCGACTAATGCTGCCTTATAGGTTGCAGTAACGCGCTGCGGTCGTCAAGCAGTGGGGGAGAAAGACCCTGGGGGTGCGTGACATGAGCGGGCGGCTCTCACGGCAAGCCGGGCGGGCGCGGAGAACACGCGACCTAGCGCTGCGCCAGCGGCGTCCAGCGGCGGTCTTTCGGGCCCGTGTATACGGACGAAGGCCGGATGAGGCGATTATGCGCCAGTTGCTCCAGGCAATGGGCCGACCAGCCGCCCACGCGGCCCACGGCAAACGTGGGCGTAAAGAGTTCGGCGGAGAGGCCGACGCCGTGCAGCACCAGCGCCGTGTAATACTCCAGGTTCGTCTGCAAGTTGCGGCCCGGCTTGTATTCCTCCAGCAGGCGCAGCGCCGTCTCCTCCACCGCCCGTGCCAGGTCGTAGAGGGTGCGGTCGCCGGCCTGTTCGTAGAGCCGTTCCGCCGCCTGCGAGAGCACGTCGGCGCGCGGATCGCGCACCTTGTAGACCCGGTGGCCGAAGCCCATCAGGCGCTCGCCGCGGTCGAGGCGTGCGCGGATATTCTGTTCGGCTTTGTCCGCCGTGCCGATCTCGAAGACCATGTCCAACGCCGGGCCGGGCGCGCCGCCGTGGGCCGGGCCTTTCAATGCGCCCACCGAGCCGGTGATAGCGGAGTAGAGGTCCGATTCCGTCGAGACGATTACGCGCCCGGTGAAGGTGGAAGCGTTCATGCCGTGGTCCATGGCCGTAACGAGGTAGGTATCCATGGCGCGCACGAAGTCGGAATGCGGCTCATTGCCCGTTAGCATATAGAGATAATTGGCGGCGTGGCCGTATTCATCCCGGGGCGCCACGACGCTCTTGCCTTCCCGGATGCGGACGTAGTGCGCCACGATCACGGGAAACGCCGCGCAGATCTTCTCCGCGCGGCGAAGCTGCCCCGCCGGGCTCGTGTCGTCGGGATTGGCGTCGCCCAGGGAAAGCGTGGCGCAGGCCATGCGCAGCGCGTCGATGACCGGCGCGTTTCTGGCGGCGGCGGCTTCCAGCACGTGCCGGGTCGTGCGGGGCAACTCCTGCCCGCCCCGGAACCGGGTCTTCAGGTCGGCCAGTTCTTGCGCGTTCGGCAAGCGGTCGTGCCACAGGAGAAAGGCGGCCTCCTCGAAAGTCGCGTTGGGCGCGAGTTCCATGAGCGGATGTCCGCCGATGAAGAGTTCGCCGGCGAGACCGTCCACGTAACTGAGCCGCGTTTCGGCGGCGGCGACACCTTCCAGGCCGGGGATTACTTTGGTAGACATAACTGAGCCGCTCTCCCTTCACTGAAACCGGCGGCGTCTCCGCCGCCCGCGAACGCATTCCCAATCCCGGAACCCCGGCACCGGCGAGCAGCGCCGCGCTTGCTCCGGTTGGAATAGAGACTTTCGCTTCTCAGACTATGGTGTGTCGAAGACGTACGTCCGCTATCCCCCACCGCGGATAGCCTCCCTTAGTATAGCAAGCCGCCGGGAAAACTTCCGCCTACGGCGCGCTCCCGGCCGCGCCGCCGCTGTTTTGCGCATCCCCGCTGTTCTGCGCGGCTTCGGTATTCTGAATTGCAAACGTCACCGTCTGCACTCGCTGCTGTCCGGCCGTGTCCTGCGCCGTCAGGCGCACCGTGTACACGCCGTCGGGATTTTGGATCGTATCCCACGCGCCAAGCACGGCGTTCGCCCGCGGCTCCGTGGAGTAGGTGATCCGCACCCATTGGTCCGGGTTTTCCCGCCCGGCGTACGCAACCTCGTAGGAGTGGAAGCCTGGGAAGAACGCATTGCCGCGAATTTCCAGAATGCTGCGCACCGTGTCGCCTTCGCGGGGATGGATGATGACTACCGGGTCGTCCGGCGGGACGTTGTACTCCTCGGTCGGCGCGATTTCCACTTCCTCCTCCTCTTCCGCCCAGGCTTCCGCCCCTTCCGGCAAGACCATGAACACCTTGACCTCGGTCTGGGACTCGGGCACGTTCGGGCCGGCGCGCAGACCGCTCTCCTTGTGCACGCGGAACGGCACGAAGATGTTATCCACCAAACGCGGCGTATTCTCCTCCAGGAAGATCTCTTCGTACGTTGGGCCGCAGTGGGGCGTGGGCAGCATACCGGTCCGCGTGCACACTTCTACCTCCACCATGCCGATTGGCCTGGCAAAGTCCACGACCCGCGTCTCCGCGAGCGCGGCCTCCATAAATGCGTTCCAGATAGGGGTAGCGCCGCGCATACCGGTGAGATTCCACGTCGGCGTGCCGTCGGAATTGCCCACCCAGACGCCGGCGACAAGCTGCGGCGTGTAGCCAATCGTCCAGCCGTCCCGGTTGTCGTCGGTGGTGCCCGTCTTCGCCGCGGCGGGACGGGAAAGGTCAAGCGGCGTGTACGGCCCAAACTCCGCGGCGCGGGTCTCGCTATCGGCGAGAATGTTGGTGACCTGGAACGCGATGCGCGGATCGAACACCTCAGTCACGGTAGGCAGTTCGGCGCGTTGCAACTCGTTGCCGTAGGTATCGACCACCCGGCGAATTGCCGTAACCGGCACGTAGTTGCCGCCCCGCGCCAGTACCGCGTAGGCGTTCGTGAGTTCCAGCAACTTCACCTCCCCGCCGCCCAGCACGATGCTGGGCCCAAAGCGGCTGCGGTCCGCGAACGTGGTCATGCCCACGCTCTGCATGGTGTCGATGGCCGTTTCCAATCCCAGGAAGAGGCCCATGCGCACCGCGGCCACGTTGAACGAGTTGGCGAGAGCATGGCGCGCGGTGACCGGCCCCCTGAACTCGCCGCTGAAATTGCGCGGTTCGTAGTCGTCCTCGCCTTCGATCTCGATCGTCAAGGGGACGTCCCAAATCGTGGTGGCGGGAGTCCAGCCTTTGGCAAAGGCCGCCGCGTAGAAGAGCGGCTTGAGGGCCGAACCCGGCTGGCGCGGCGCCAACGCCACGTTCACCTGGCCGTCGATTTCTTCATCGTGAAAGTCCAGGCTGCCGACCATGGTGAGAATTTCGCCGCTGCGGGGCAAGAGCGCCACCACCGCGGCATTGGTGACGTTGAACCCCGCCAGCGACGCGACGTGCTCCCGCGCGATCTCTTCCGCCGCGTTCTGCAAGTTCAGGTCCAGCGTGGTATAGACGTGCAGACCGCCCTGGCGCACCCGCTCGGCCCCGTATTGGGCCGCCAGTTGCTCGCGCACGAATTGCACGAAGTGCGGGGCCAGGACCGCGCCCTGCTCCTCTTCTTCCTCGGCGGCGGCCGGCGCTGCTTGCAGGCGCGTGTATTCCAGCGGTCGCGCGAACGCCTCTTCCATCTCGGCTTGCGAAATGTAACCGGCCACCACCATCTGTTCCAGCACGTACCGCTGGCGGAACTTGGCTCTTTCCTCGTTCTGGTAGGGATTGTCCCGCGAGGGCGACGCGGTCAGACCGGCAAGCATCGCCGCCTCCGGCAGCGTAAGCTCGCCCGCGCTCTTGCCAAAGTACACTCTGGCCGCGGCCTCGATGCCGTAGGCCTGGCTGCCGTAGTAGACCTTGTTGAGGTAGAAGGCGAGGATAGAGTCCCGGCTGAACTGCGCGGTAAGGCGGGCGGCGAGATTGACCTCCCTCAGCTTGCGCTCATAGGTCTGCTCCGGCGTGAGGCAGATGCCCTTGATGAGTTGCTGGGTAATCGTGCTGCCTCCGGAGACCACTTCCCCGGCCTGCTGATTCTGCACGAACGCGCGCGATATGGCCCGCACGTCGTACCCGGGGTGCTGGTAGAAGAAACGGTCTTCGGCCGCGACGGTTGCCTGCTTGACGAGCGGCGGGATGTCCTCGACCGCAAGGACGATGCGCAGCCCCTCGTCCGGATCGGAAATGGCGGCGAGCAACGTGCCGTGCCGGTCGTAGATGTAGCTTGTCGCGGGCAGCGCCTCACCGCGGATCTTGTCGAGACACGCGGCATAGTCCGCGTCGGTCACCACGTTGCCGCCCGGGGCCGCCTGCGCGCCGCAGGCCGCCGCCAGCATTATCGCGCACAGCAGAAGCGCGAGCGCCATCTGCCGCCGCGCGCCGCCCCGCGCGCTCCATGCTGAGGCCGGTTGCCGGATCACTCCGCGCATGAGACCTCCTCTGCATCTCGGCTAAAGTCACGGGAGAACACGCGATGTTTCCCGCAAACGACCGTTTTCGCCCTCATTGAGTCAATCTTACATGAGAAGAGACTCGAAGACTCAGAAGTGGGCGCATGACGTACGCAAAGCGTGTCATTGCTTTGAAAATAGCGCGACGGAATCCGTCATTCCCGCGAAAGCGGGAATCCACTGCGTGCGCGGCGAAGATGGATTCCCGCTTTCGCGGGAATGACGGACATGAGGCTGACCTACATTTACCATGAAAATAGCGCAACCAAGCCGTTCGCCCTGAGCGACGTCGAAGGGTGAACGGCGGATTGAGCGTGTAGCAAATCCGCACGCGCCTCTCTCCGTTCATACTTCGACAGGGGCTTCGCGCAGCACTCAGCACGAACGGAGAGAAGGGCGATCACTCTTTACTCCCTTGTGCGGCCGGCGGGCGGCCATGGTGATTGCTCTGAAGATAGGCGCTCATACCGTTTGCCCCCGTATCACGTACGGGGCAGGCTTGGGAAGAGAAGCTACTGCCTCAGGCAAGACGCGTAGTATGGTATTGTTGGGGTAAGGCGTTGACACAACAGCGGCGGACTGCCGGAGGCAGGGAGCGCCCCACATGAGGCAAGCGCGAGCACGGCGAAAGCAAGGCGGCACCACGCGCCGCGAGGCCCTCCGCCAACTCTTTGGCGGCGCGGCCGCGCTGCCTATGACGCGGTTGCGCTCCGCGCCCGCCCAGGCCGCAGCCGGCAGTGAGAACTCGTTCCTGGGCTGGCACGCGGACGCCGAGGAGCCAACCGCGCCGCCGGTTGTCGCCCCGCCCGCGGTCTGGCAGCCGCCGTACCGGTACGAACCGGCACTACCAAACAACGCGGTCGTCTTGCCCATACTCATGTATCACCGCGCCACGTTGCCGCGTCTCTTCGAAGCCCAACTGGCCGGCATGCTCACCGCCGGCTACCGGCCGCTCTCCTTGCACAGCGCGCTGCGGGGACTGCGCGGAGACGCAGAGCTCCCCGAGAAGCCGATTGTGCTCACGTTCGACGACGGCTGGAACGTCCAGTTCAAGGGGGTGTTTCCTGTGCTAATCCAGTACAAGGTGCCGGCGGCGTTCTTCGTGATGCCGGGATTCCATGAGCGGCAAGACGGGTACATGGACTGGGACCAACTCGCCGCCATCGTGGACGCCGGGCTGGACGTGGAATCGCACACCCTCAATCACGCCGACCTGCCCCGGCTGGCAAAGACGGATTGGGGCGCGGTGTTGGCGGAGGTTGTGATTTCCAAGCAACTCCTGGAGGAGCGGCTCGGCCGCGCGACGCGCTTCTTCGACTACCCCCTTGGCCGCCAGAATGCGAAGATTCGGCAGGTGGTGCAGGAAGCCGGCTACGAGGCTGCCGTCATGATCGGGCCCGGCGTGCACCAATCGGTGGAATCCCTCTACATGATGCGCCGCATCCGCGTCGAGGCCTGGGAACCGTGGCCGAGCGTACAACACCAACTCAACTGGTACGGCGCGTGAGGCGGTCAGAGGACTTGCCCCCGGCGCAGAATAGTGTCGGGACTCTCCGGATCGCCGTGCACGGTCTCCCGCGCCGGAAACCGCGCGTAGCGCGCCAGCTTCTCCCGGTCCAGCGTCGCGCCCAAGCCGGGCGCGTCGGGTATGCGCAGCGTACCGCCCGCGAAGGGCAAGAGCGGCGCGATCACGTCGTCCTCCTGAATTGGGTAGTGCGTGTCGTTGGCGAGCGCGAAACTGCGGTGGCTGGCGATGAGGTGCGCGCCCGCCAGCGTGCCGATGCCCAGTTCCGCCCACGTGCCCAGCACGCAGGTGATGCCGGACTGGTAGGCAATATCGGCAATCTGCCGCGACTTGAGCAAGCCGCCGGCCTCAGAGACGTAGATGACGAACACGCCGCACGCCTGTTTCTGCGCCAGTTGCAGCGCGTCCAGCACCGTCTTGCAACTCTCGTCGGCGGCCACCGGCGTTTCCACCGCCCGCGCCACCTGCGCCATGCCGTCGAAGTCGCGGTCGGTGACCGGCTGCTCCACGTATTCCAGGCCGTACGGCTCCATGGCGCGGATGGCCTTGATCGCCGTGGGCACGCTCCAGCCCTGGTTGGCGTCGATGCGAATGCGCACGTCGGGGCCCACCGCTTCGCGAATCGCGGCGATGCTGGCCGCGTCCTGCGCGATGCTGCGCCCCACCTTGACTTTCAGCGTGCGGAATCCCCGCTCCACGTACGCCTTGGCCTTGACCGCGTTCCGTTCCGGCGTATCGATGAAGAGGTAGCCCATGTACTCCACGGCGTCCCGGTAGCGGCCGCCCAGCAGGTCGCAGACGCTGGCGCCAAAGTGCTTGGCCTTGATGTCCAGCAGCGCCATTTCCAGGCCCGCGATCGCGTGGTTGCCGGTGCGAAACCAGTGGATGGCGTGTTCGTCCATGCGGTGGAGCAGGAACTCGGTGCGCAGCGGGTCCTGGCCCACGAGCAACGGCCGCAGTTCCGCGTCCACGGCGGCGCGAATAACCGGGATGTGCGGCCCGGCGCACTCGCCGAGGCCGACGATGCCGGCGTCCGTCTCGATCTCCACCACCAGCGCCGGGGCCGTGCCTCGCGTGCCGCCCGACCACTTCACCGGCTCGCTGAGCGGCACGCGCACGGCGGTGGTCTTGACATCGGTGATCTTCATAGAGCGTTTGTCCCGGCACTGATGCTATGCGCGCCGAAATTGACGAGCAGCCACGCACAGCCTACCATGATTCCTACCACTTTGTAGGCAGAACGCCGCAGCCGCAACGGAAAGCAGCATTCGCTATGGCAACGTTCGACGTGGTGCTCAAGGGTGGGCGTGTGCTCGACCCGGCCCAGGGCATAGACGCCCCGCTGGACGTGGGCGTAAAGCACGGCCGGATCACCGCTTTGGAGCAAGGCCTGCCGGCGGACGACGCGTGGCTCGCGCTCGACGTCGCCGATCACTTCGTCACCCCCGGCCTCATCGACATCCACACGCACCTCTATTGGGGCGGCGCCGATCTCGGCGTGCTGCCGGACGCCACCTGTCTGCCCAGCGGCGTGACCACGGCGGTGGATGCCGGCAGCGCGGGTTGGGCGAATTTCACCGGCCTGCGCCACTTCATCATCGGCCAGGCGCGCACGCGGGTCTTCGCCTTCGTCAATATCTCCAGCATCGGCATTACCGACATGCGCGTGGGCGAGAGTCTCAACCTGGCCTACTGCGGCGTGGAAGACGCGATCAAGGCGATCGAGGCAAACCGCGGCGTGGCGCTGGGCGTGAAAGTGCGCGTGGCGGAAAAGATCACCGGCCCCAACGGTCTGGAACCCTTGCGCCGCGCGGCGGAGGCGCGCGACGCCACGCATACGCGCATGATGGTGCACATCTCCGACTGCGAACAGCCGGTGCAGGAAATCCTGGAACACCTGAAGCCAGGCGACATCATCACCCACTGCTTCACGGGACGCGGCCGGCTCATCCTCAACCAGCAAACGGGCGCGGTGCTGCCGGAGGTGCGCGCGGCGCAGCAAAGCGGCATCGCCTTCGACGTGGGCCACGGGCAGGGCAGCTTTTCCTTTGCGGTGGCGCGGGCGGCGTTGGACGACGGCTTCCTGCCGGATACGATCAGCACCGACCTGCACGCCTATTCGTCCCACTTCACCGCGCGCAGCCTGCCCGACGTGATGTCCAAGTTCCTCTTCCTGGGCCGGGACGTGCCCGACGTGGTGGCGCGGACAACCCAGAACGCCGCGGCCGCCATTGGCCGGGCGGACACGCTGGGCCATCTGCGCGTGGGCGGCGTTGCCGACGTGGCGGCCCTGCGTCTGGAATCCGGGCCGTATCACATGCGAGACGCCGAGGACGAAGAAATCACCGGCGACCGGCGCCTCGCGGCCACCTACACCGTCCGCGCCGGTGACGTGTACAACCAAGCGGGCCGGCCGGTACGCCGCTGGTACGGGCCGCGCCCTGAGGAGGCATGAAATGAATGCTATGCGATTGCCGGGAAGACTCTCCACGACTCTCCGCCACTCCGGCGCAAGCCGGAGTCCAGAGGGCGCCGGCAAGCTGGATTCCGGCTTGCGCCGGAATGACTATGCCGAGATTTCCGCTTTCGCCGGCAGACGCCGGCTTTGCAAGACTATCTCTCGGCTCCCCTGGTTTGCCGGTCTCGCAATACTCGCGCTGGCGTTGCTGCTGGGCGCATGCGCCACTGACGCGGGAAGTGAGCCGTTGCAGTCCGACGAAATGAGCGCCGCTGCGTCGGCAACCCCGGCGCAAACCGAGCAGGCCGCGCCGGCTGCGGCCGACGCCGCCGCAGACACTGGCTCGACCGCGTCTACGGCGGCCACGTCGTTGACCGGCGCGCCGGCAGCGCGCATTACAGACATCCGGTTTGGGAAACATGACGACTTCGAGCGCCTGGTGATCGACTTCGCCACGGACGAAGAGTCCGCACGCGCGGTACCGCATTGGCGGATCGAGAAGGCGGCAGGGGAGGGAGTAGTGCGGATTCATCTCCCCACCACGACAGAGACCGCGTTCACCGATGCGCAACTGGCAGACAAGTTCACGTGGTTCACCCATGTTTACGTCGTCCGCGCGCCGGACCGCAGTCTGTTCGTGGACGTATTCATACCCGGCGCCTACCAGTTGCGCGTGCAGGAGTTGCGCAACCCGCTGCGGTTGGCAATCGACGTGGCGCCCGGCGGCACGGAAACCTACGTGCTCCCGGCCACCACCGAGCACACGGCGCTCATCGCGCCGCGACCCGGCGCAACCATCCACGGCACGTTGACGGTGAGCGGCTACTCGCGGCACTTCGAGGGCAACAACGTCATCATACTGCAGGATAGCGAGGGCAATGAGTTAGCCCGCGCCGTCACCACGGCCACCGACTACATCGAGACGTGGGGCTTTTTCGCTACCCAGCTTACGGTTCCGGCGGCTACGGGCAGCGGGATGTTGCTCGTCGGTGACTTCGACGCTAAAGATGGGGAGTTCGAAGGCGTGACCATACCGGTGCAGTTTGGCGGTCCATAGCCGCGAGCGGCCGCTTGAGTAGACCATTGTTGCACGGGTATGACCGTAGCGCGGGGGCTTGTCCCCCGCTCCGCGTCGCATGGATCCCGGCCTGCGTCGGCTTGACGGTGCTGTCAGCGGAATCGACGGTATTATCGGCGGGCATGACCGTAGCGCGGGGGCTTGTCCCCCGCTCCGCGTCGCATGGATCCCGGCCTGCGTCGGCTTGACGGTGGTATTAGCGGAATTGACGGTAATACCGGCGGGTATAACCGTAGCGCGGGGGCTTGTCCCCCGCTCCGGGTCGCATGGATCCCAGCCTGCGCCGGAATGACGGTGGTATTAGCGGAATTGACGGTAATACCGGCGGGCATGACCGTAGCGCGGGGGCTTGTCCCCCGCTCCGGGCCGCATGGATCCCGGCTTGCGCCGGAATGACGGAAACGCTTGCGGCAACAGCGGCGGCGGTGCTGTCCGTTCTAACCGGGCGCGTTCAGGATACGTCACACATGAGAGAGGCACCATGAGCGAACATCACTGGTTCGACGACTTGCAGGATGAGGAGTTTCTAAGCTGGGCGTCCACGTTCGAGGAAGTACAAGAGAGCGGCTGCGACACGGCGCTCTTCTGCATCGGCGCCATCGAGCAGCACTCGTACCACATGCCGCTCGGCACCGACTGGCTGCTGGGCCTTGCCGGCAGCCGCCTGCTGGCGCGTGAGTTGGCAAAGCGCGGGCTGATCGTCTACCTCCTGCCGCCGATTCCCATCGGCACCTCCAGCGAGTTCCTCAACTACATGGGCACGCTCAGCTTCAAGCCCGCCACCGTAGCCGCCATCCTGGAAGACATCGCGGCCTGCCTCAAGCGCCAGGGGTTCAAGCGCATGATCGTCACCAGTTCCCACGGCGGCAACTGGATTCTCAAGCCTACCATCCGCGAACTCAATATGTGGGACCCGGACTTCCTGGTGATGTGGGGCGCGCCCGTGGGCGCGGGCGGCTCGGGCCCAGGCAAGGACCGGCACTCCGGCGAGAGCGAGACCTCGCGCCTCATGTACGCCTATCCCGAACTGATGCGCACCGAGAAGGTGGTGGACTCTTCCCCCGATCTGGGCTCCGAGTTCGTGGACATGATCCCCACGGAATACTATACGCCGAGCGGCGTGTGGGGCTTTCCCACCAAGGCGGACCGTGACGCCGGCGAAGAGCGCACAAAGCAGGGCGTGGAACGCCAGGCCGGCTACATCATGGAGACCATCGAGAAGCTGGACGACATGCGGCGCGAGCGCGAGCAGGAGTAGCCGCCAGGCTTGCGCCGACCCGCGGTTAGCAAGTTGACAACCAGGCATACTTTGCGCTATACTACATTGGCAGCGTATCTCCTCTCACGGAGCACCCTCTCCCATGGCGCAGCCCTCCCATGTTTCCAAGGCCGTCATTCTCGTTGCCGGTCTCGGCACCCGCTTGCTCCCGGCCACCAAGTCCCAGCCCAAGGAGATGCTGCCCGTCGGCCGCAAGCCGGTGGTGCAGTACGTCGCGGAGGAAATGGAACAAGCCGGCATCAACCAGATTCTCTTCGTTACCGGCCGCAAGAAGAGTTCCATCGAAGACCACTTCGACCGTGATCCCGATCTGGAAGAGCGCTTGGCGGACGGCGACGATTTGTCGCTGGGGGAGAAACTGCCAAACTTCGATACCGTGCTCCACGTTTTCTACACGCGCCAGAGCGTGCAAGCCGGACAGGCCGACGCCGTGCGCCTCGCCCGCGAGTTCGTGGGGGACGATCCTTTCGTGGTGGCCTTTGGCGATACCATCATCAAAGGCGGCAATCTGCTCAAGCGCATGATCGACAGCCACGCGCAGAGTGGCGCGGCGTGCACGGTAGCCGTGGAACAGGTGCCGCCGGAAGATGCCCATCGCTACGGCGTCGTGATGCCCAAAGACGGTCTTGAAAGCGAATTCCCTATCCAGGGCATTGTAGAAAAACCGCCGCGCGGCGCCGAGCCAAGCAACTTCGCCGTGGTGCCGCGCTACGTGATGAACCGCGAGATCTTCGAGGCGATCCGGCTCACCTTGCCCGGCAAGGGCAACGAACTCTGGCTGGCCGACTCCATCGAAGTGCTCATCAAACAGCAGCAACCGGTGCAGTGCGTTGCCCTGGCCCCGGACGAGACGCGCTACGACATCGGCAACTTCGAGACGTACTTCAAGGCGTTCATCGACTTCGCGCTCTCTGACGAAAAGTACGGCTACCTGGTGCGCCAACACCTGCGGCGCAAGGCGGCAGCGCTTTAGTTGCGATAGGAACCCCTTGCGCCAAGCGGTCAAGCGGGCACAATAAATCCCCCTCTCCCCCAGGGAGAGGGGAGAAAGCAGACTGGTCTCAATGGCCGTCTGCCGGCCGCTTACAAAAGTGAACACTGGCGTCCTGTTCGTCATTCCCGCGCACGCGGGAATCCACCGACTGCGCGGCAAAGATGGATTCCCGCGTGCGCGGGAATGACGAAGGCCGCGGCGCTATTGGCAAGGTAAGGCGATGAGTTCGGCGATGGCAGAACCAGACACCGCACCGGCGACCAAAGTCGCTTCCGCGCCGGGCCGTTGCGGCATCATCGGCAACCCGACCGACATGTACGGCGGCAGCGTGCTCTCGTGCACCATCCCCCAGCGCGGCTACGTTTCCATTCGCCCCGCGGACCGGCTTATCCTCGAATCCGATCAAGGCACGCTCACCGTCCGCGCCCGCGACGACTTGCGCCAGCGCGGCGACCACTTCGACGTGCTCCGCGCCGTCATTTCCCAGCAGCAGTGCCTGGGCATGAAGGCGCACTTTACGTGCTGGAGCGACGTGCCGGTCGGCTCCGGCCTCTCAAGCTCTTCTTCATTGGTAGTTGCCGCCCTCTATGCCCTCACCCACTATCAGGGACGCGCCCTGGGCAAGTACTACTTCGCGGAGACGGCCCGCGCCATCGAACTCAACGACATGGGCGTTGTCTGCGGCTACCAGGACTTCTATATGCCCACGTTTGGCGGCCTCAACTACCTGGACTTCCGCGACAAGGAGTTTTACCGCGAGGTGCACAGCGAACCGTACGCCACTGTTGAGCCGCTCACCGCTCTGGCGCCGGATTTGCCGTTCGTGTTGGCGCATACCGGCGTCGAACACCGCGCGGGCGTCGTCCACAAGCCGATCCGCGAACGCTGGCTGGAAGGCGAGCGCGTGGTGGTGCAAGCATACGAAAACATCGCGCGCCTGGCGCGGGAGGGCAAGAAATCTCTACTGGAGCAAGACTGGACGCGCCTGGGCAAACTGATGAATGAGAATCACGCCATCCAGCGAGATCTCGGTGGCTCCGGCGCGGCTAACGAGCGCCTCATTCAAGCCGCCCTGGACAACGGCGCGCTGGGTGCAAAACTGGCCGGCGCCGGTGACGGCGGCACCATTATCGCGCTGCACCCGGAACCGGAACATCTCGGCAACTTGCTCAGTGAAGCCGGCGCCGCGCGCATCCTGCGCCTACAGCCCGTAGAAGGCGTCCGCCTCGAAGTCGTTGCGCAAGGTGACGAATCCCATGCCATCGGTTCGATTAGGGAGCGCGCCAAATAGAGACGGTCTTTAACGGCCTATGTCTGGCCGGCGGGGCTGAAAGGAGATTGCAATGGCTACCAAGAGTGCGTTCATCAGCTTCGACTACGACCATGATAACGACCTACGGTGCAACCTCGTAGCGCAGGCCAAGAAACCTGATTCGCCATTCAGCATCACGGACTGGTCTGTGAAGGAACCATTTGACGAAAAGTGGCGGGAGAAGGTGCGAGACATCATTGAGAGAACTGACCTTACCATTGTAATCTGTGGGGAGCATACGCACCAAGCCAAGGGCGTGGAAGCGGAAGTGACGATGGCGCAGCAGGCAGGAAAACCGTACTTCTTGCTTAAAGGCCGCAGGAACAAGACATGCGCGCGCCCAAAGTCAGCCCCTAAAAAGATGAAAATCCACCCCTGGACATGGCCCACCTTGAAAGAGCTTATTGCTAATCCGAAGTAGGTTATGGATAAGCAAGCGCGAGAATCCGTAGTGCACCAGTGTGAGGAAACCTACGGCGGTTCTTTCCATGTGGATCTTCTTGATCAGTACAAAGTCTACGTACAGTCCGCCGAGCAAGTCAGCGCCCGTCGTGTCGCGGCAAACCGCTTTATGCTAACCATCAACGCCGCGCTGGTTGCGCTGTACGGGCTACAATCCGCCAGTTTTGGCCAGGGCTACTGGACGCTGCTCATTCCGGTTATAGGGATCCCTGTATCTGTGCTGTGGTACCTGATCATCAAGTCACACGCTGATCTGAATCGCATCAAGTTTGATGTGATTCACGAACTTGAGCAACATTTGCCAGCAGCGATGTACAGGTATGAGTGGACGATGGCTGAAGAAGGGCAGGGCAAGACCTACCGCGCGGTGACCAACCTAGAACGATGCGTACCTATCCTGTTTGCCGTACTGCATATTGCCCTAGGAGTTGTAATGGTCCTGGCAATCGTCGGCGTAATGAATTGGACAGAATAACCACCGCATTAGGAAAATAGCCGCATCCGGGAAACGATACGAAGATGGACTGGCACGAACATATCTCCGTCGATCCGGCTGTCTGTCACGGGCAAGCCTGCATTGCCGGCACACGCGTGATGGTCACGGTTATCCTGGACAACTTGGCCGCGGGATTGACTGTGGCGGAGATTGTCGAGAGCTATCCGTCCGTTACCCCCCAGGCGGTCAAGGCTGCCTTACACTACGCCGCGGAATTGGCCAAGGAGCGGGTAGTGCCCTTTGGCGCATAGACATTCACTATGCGATTCAAGCTAGACGAAAACCTGCCGCTCCAGCTAGAGCGTCTGTTTACGGAAGCCGGCCACGATGCGGTCACAGTCCTCGACGAGGGGCTTGGCGGCGCGGCAGGAAAGCGCAAGACCCGTCTATTCACATAGACGGGTCATCCGGTTCTAAGATTAGCTCTGTTGCCGACCCGCGCTGAGTTCTGGCGAGAGCCGGAATTTCGGCAATCTCAGCCACTAGCAGCAACCGACTGCTGACAGCTTAGCTGGAGGTCTTTACAGGTCCAGGTAATCCTTCAGCTTCTGGCTCCGCGCCGGGTGGCGCAGTTTGCGCAGGGCTTTCGCCTCGATCTGGCGGATGCGCTCGCGGGTAACGCTGAACTCGCGGCCAACCTCTTCCAGGGTGCGGGTGCGGCCGTCCTCCAGCCCGAAGCGCAGGCGCAGCACCTTGCGCTCCCGGTCGGAGAGCGAGTTGAGCACCGCTTCCACCTGTTCCCGCAGCATTTGGTAGGAGGCCGCGTCTGCCGGCGACATGGTGGACTCGTCCGGGATGAACTCGCCCAAGTGGCTGTCTTCCTCTTCGCCAATGGGCGTCTCCAGGCTCACCGGCTCCTGCGAGACCTTGATGATTTCGCGCACCTTGAACTCCGGGATGTCCATCTCGGTCCCGATTTCCTCGGAGGTCGGCTCGCGGCCCTTCTCCTGCACGAGTCGCCGCGAGATGCGCACCAGCTTGTTGATCGTCTCCACCATGTGCACGGGAATGCGGATCGTGCGCGCCTGGTCGGCAATGGAGCGCGTGATCGCCTGCCGGATCCACCAGGTGGCGTAGGTGCTGAACTTGAAGCCCTTGCCGTAGTCGAATTTCTCAACCGCGCGGATGAGGCCGATGTTGCCCTCTTGAATGAGGTCCAGCAGCGACATGCCGCGTCCCACGTACTTCTTGGCCATGCTCACCACCAGGCGCAGGTTCGCCTCGGTCAGGCGCTTGCGCGCCTCGATGCCGATCTTGATCGTGCGTTCCAGCCGCCGGATGTCGTCCAGGCTCATGCCCTCGCGGTTCTCAAGCTCTTCCTCGGCAAAGAGCCTCTTCTCCATCTGCTTGGCGAGCATGACCTCCTGCGCGGCGGTAAGCAGCGGCACGCGCCCAATCTCGCGCAAGTAGGTGCGCACCGGGTCGTCCAACGTGCCCGTGTCCTCTTCTCCACCCTTCGCGGCCTTCAGCGCGGCCCGCTCCAGCGCCACCATTTCGGGAACGCTCGGCGTGGCGCGATCTTCCTCATCTTCTTCCTCGCTGTCAACCTCATTGGCCGGCAGGACGTTGAGCCCGAGATCGGCAAACACCGAGAAGAGTTCCTCGGCTTCGTCGCTGCCCGCCTCGATGTCCGGAAAGGCCTCCAGCAACTCCTCCTGCGTCAGGTGGCCGCGCCGCTTGCCGCGGTTTACCAGCTTGCGAATGTCCTCTTCGGTAATCTCAAGCTCCGGCGCTTCGGCCTCGGCAGCCGTTGCCGCCCCGGCCTGAGGCGCTTTCTTTTCCGCGGCGGTCTGGACGGCGGTGGTAGTCTTCTGCGCAGCCATCACTCCTCCTTCACAGGTTTACCCGTGCACTCTGTGCTGGCGCCATACTGCCTATTCATCATCTTGCCGCAGCTCACAGTCATGAGGTGCGGATGAAACTCGTCTGCTTCAGCGCGCGGTTGAGCTGGCGCAATTGCTCACCGACTCTGCGGATTTCCTGTCGGACCTGCGCGCCAAGCGGCTTGCTGTCGTCCGCCCGTTCGCTTGCCAAGAGGAGTTGCAGGTCTTCGTACTCCTCCTGCACGTTGCGGCGCTTCAACCGCAAGGCCGCGGCCACCACGGTTGGGCGCAGGTGTTCGTCATCGATAGCCGGTTCCTGGCTCTTCTCCCGGCGCAACCGCTCGAGAAGCGGCTCCACGCCCACTGCCTCCGACTCCTCTGCTGTCGCGGCGCCGTTTTCGTTCCCTGTCAGCACGTGCTCATACGCCGCTCTATGGAGCGGATGACGAAAGTCCACGGCGTCGATTACGTCAGCCGCGAACCCGCTCGCCCGCGGGTGCGTGATGAGCAGTCCCAGCAGATACCGTTCGAGCGCATCCGCCGGCTGCTCCTGTCCGTTCTGGGGCGCTTGCTCCTGGCCGGTTTGGCGCTGGGCCGCGGGCGCTTGCCGCGCCGGCCGCCGCGCGTGCAGGAGGTTCATCAGCACTTCGCTCTGGATGCCCAGGTCCAGCGCCTGCGCCAGCCGCTTCAGATAGTGCTGCCGCGTCACGGGATCGCCGACGTCGGTGATAAGCGGGCCCAATGCCTGGACGGCGGCGCGCTTGCCGCGGGCGCTGCTGAGGTCGTGCTCGCGGGCAGCGGCGCGGAACGCATAGTCTACGAAAGGCTCCGCGCGCTCGATGCGCCTCTGCCACGCGCCGGAGTCCTCGCGCAGAAGGTCGTCCGGGTCTTTGCCCTCGGGCAGCACGGCGATGCGGATGTCCGCTTCCAGCGTACTCTCCAAGCGCATGATGTCGCCCACGGACACCTGGGTTTCCACCCGGTCGAACGCCCGGCGGGCTACTTCCAGTCCCCGCAGGGTGGCGGCGTTGCCGGCGGCGTCGGGGTCGAGGGCCAACACCAGATTCGTTGTCAAACTCTTGACCGCCTTGACGTGCTTCTCCGTGAGCGCCGTGCCCATGCTGGCGACCACGTTGGCCTCGCCATGCTGGTGCGCCATGATTACGTCCGTGTAGCCCTCCACGATGACGCACTGCTTGCGCTCGCGAATTGGCTGCTGGGCAAGATCCAGGCCGTAGAGCAGTCCGCTCTTGTCGAAGAGCGGGGTCTGCGCCGTGTTGAGGTATTTCGGCTGAATCTCGGCGCTCAGCGTACGCGCGCCAAAGCCGCGATACCGGCCCCGCGCGTCACGAATGGGAAACATGATGCGCCCGCGAAACCGTTCGTACGGCTCACGGTCGCCCTGTGTGAGCAAGCCGGCCGCCAGCAGGTCTTCCGGCGCGAAGCCCAATTGGACCAGATGCGCGCGGACCGGGCCATAGCGGTTTGGCGCATACCCCAGCATGAAGCGGTCGATGCTTGCTTGTTCGATGCCGCGTTCCGCCAGGTACTGCCGCGCCCGCGCCGCCTCAGCGGATTCGCCTAACAGACGGTGGTAGAACTGCGCCGCCTCTTGATTGATCTGGGCGAGCAAGCGATAGCGGCTCTGCTGGCGCTCTGCCTGCGGCGAGAGGACGATGCCGGCCTCCCGCGCCAGCGATTCCACCGCCTGCACGAACGGGGCCTGTTCCCGCTCCATGACGAAAGAGATCACGTCGCCGCCGCGCCCGCAGCCAAAGCAGCGCCACGTGCCCCGCTCCGGAAAGACGAAGAACGAGGGCGTCTTCTCTTCGTGAAACGGGCACAGTCCCTTGAGGTAACGGCCGCTCTGCTGCAGCCGCACCGCCGCTTGCACCACGTCCACCACGGAGACGCGGGCCTTTACGTCCTCAACCGGCAAGGGCATTTGCTAGTTGCAATCTCCCCGCGCGCCGCAACCCAGTCGCGCTCACGCCCATGGCAGCAACACACTATGTCACCACTATCATACCACACACTGGGGAAGATTGCTACGTGTCAAGATGGTAAGTACTGGATAATCGACCGCAATTCGGCGCCAGGCGCCGGCCGCCGCGCGAACCCTGGCGTTGCCGGGGCGGCATCTCCTGACTCTCGGCACGCTGGTCGCCAAGCTGTGATATGCTCACAGTGAACGCGGCTTGACCCGTCAATTGCGTTGGCACTGCGCGCGGATACGGAGAGAGACGATGATTACACTGGGCGTAATCGGCTGCGGCAATATGGCGCGGAACCACATGCGCAACGCGGTGGGCATGGACGGCCTCCGCCTGCACGGCTACGCGGATCTCTTCCCTGACTCTGCTAACGGGTTCCTTCATGAGTTTGGCGGCGCGTACGCCACCGCCGACCCGAGCAAAGTGCTGGCGGACGACGCCATCGACGCCGTGCTCATTGCCACGCACCACGACACCCACGTATCGCTCGGCATAGCGGCGGCGGCGGCGGGCAAGCACATCCTCATGGAAAAGCCGCTCTCCATGACCGTGCCCCAGTGCGACGCCGTGGTAGAGGCGGTGGAAAAGGCCGGCGTGCGCCTGATGACGGGCTTCAAATTGCGTTTTGCGCCACTCATCCAGGAGACCAGGCGGCTCGTGCCGGAACCGTTTCTGTTGGTGGGACAGATGCTGTGCAACCGCTGGCCGGACACGAGTTGGGCGGCCGATCCGGTCACGGGCGGCGGCAATATCCTCTCCCAAGGATGTCATACGTTCGACTTGGTCTGCTACCTGGCCGGTTCCGAGCCGGTGGAGGTCTTTGCCGCCGGCGGCAACTACACCCACGAGAACAAGACCTACCCCGACAACATGGCTGGCACCATTCGCTTTGCCAGCGGGGCGGCCGCCAGCGTCATCCAGGGCGACGCGGCCGACAGCCAGGCGGTCTCTAAGTTCTTCTTCGAGGTCTTCGCAGACGGCACGAGCGTCCAACTCTACGACCGCCTCCACCGCGCTACGGTCTCCGGCGCGAACGTCGCCGACCCCGGCGAACGCCATGCCCCTGAAGACGCCGACCCGGAAGGACTCCAGCAAGAACTCGCCGAATTCGTCCACGGCCTGAACACCGGCGCGCCCTGGCGCATCGGCGCCGACCACCACGCAGGACACCGCGCAACGGCCCTGGCCCACGCCTTCTTTGCAGCCATCGAGACCGGGCAACCGCAGCAACTCTCGCCGTAGGCGCATTGTGCGCGCCCTCGCGACGGTCGCATGGCGCCAATGGTATAGAGATGTCGGCCATGCTTGCGGTCGCGCTTACTCCGGGGGAAGTGCGCCCACCACTGCTTCCACTCTGGCAAGCACCGCCGCCGCTTCCTGCGCCAGCGTGAGACGGCCGCTATCAAGCACGATGGCGTCGGGAGGCTGGGTCAGTGGGGCCGCGGCGCGGCTGCTGTCAATGCGGTCGCGGGCCGCCAAGGTCTGTGCCACGGCTGCTTGCGAAAGGTCCGTTCCCCTGGCCGCGAGTTCCTGCCGGCGGCGCTGAGCGCGGGTTTCCAAGTCGGCGACAAGGAAGACCTTGACCTCGGCTTGCGGGCAGACTACGGTGCCGATGTCGCGTCCCGCCATTACCACGCCCTTTTGGCGGGCCAGGCGCTGCTGGGCGGGAAGCAGGGCGGCGCGGGCTTCCGGTTGCGCGGACACCTGGGAAACGTGGGCGTCGACGGCGGGAGCGCGGACTATCCACGTGACGTCTTCTGCGCCAAGCAGGAGGGTGAACTGCCGGCCGTCGGCGGCCGTGGGCGGCCGGAATCTGATTGCCAGCGTGCGCGCCAGCGCCGCCAGGGCCGGCCCATCCTCCACCGACACCGGCGCGCGCAAGGCGGCCAGGGTCAAAACGCGGTAGAACGCGCCGGTATCGACGAAGAGGTAGCCGAGCCGGTCGGCGAGCAGGCTGCCCAGCGCGCTCTTGCCGGAGCCGGCGGCGCCGTCGATGGCGATGGTGAGGCGCGGCTCAGGCGCGGTCACGGTTGGTCTCACAGTCGGGATTCCCGGTCGGCTGTCCCGGCTGAGTCCCGCGAATGTCTGTCCGCCCGAAGTCCGTCCTCACTAAGTCCGGCCGCGGGAAATCCGTTCGCTCGATTTCCGTCCGCTCGAATCCCGTTCGTGCTGAGCCTGTCGAAGCGCGCTCCGTCGGTTGCGCGACCGTTCCGGAATGACAGCCCGCGCGGCCATCCGCCCGAGCGCCGCATTCCGTAGTCCGCGCCGACGGCGGGGACGCTTCGCCCTCGATGGTCGGCACATTAGTTGTCTCCCGCCAATGCGCAATCTCGGCTGCCGTAAGGGGGCGCTGCTTGCCCGGCGCAAGGTTGCCGAGGCGTGCCGGGCCGATCCGGACGCGGATCAGGCGCGCGGCGCGCTTGCCGATTGCCGCCAGCATGTGGCGAATCTGCCGCTTGCGTCCCTCAGTGAGGGTCATGGCGAGCCAGGTGTACCCGTTCTGCTCGCGGCCCACCACCGCAACCGTGACCGGATTGAGCCGGTAGCCGTCAATGCTCATTGGCGCTTGCAGCGTCTTGCGCTGCTGGGCGGTGAGCGCGCCGCTCACCAGCACCGCGTACTCCTTTTCGCCGCCGTAGCGGGGATGCGCCACCCGCTGCGCCCACGCGCCGTCGTCGGTGAAGAAGAGCAGCCCTTCGCTTTGGGCGTCCAGGCGGCCCACCGGAACCAAATGCGCGCAGTCCGGGGGCAGGAGGTCGTACACGGTGGGGCGGCCATGCGGATCATGGCGGGTGGTGAGATAGCCGCCCGGCTTGTGCAGGGCCAGGTAGGTGCGGCCCGGTCGGGGCGCAATTGCTTTGCCGTCCAGGGCTACCCGGTCGCGCGCCGGGTCAACTTTCGTACCCAGCACGGTGACCGTCTCCCCATTCACGGCTACGCGGCCTTGAACGATCAAGTCTTCCGCCCGGCGGCGGGAGGCCGCGCCGCAACGAGCCAGGTACTTTTGCAGTCGCTCTTGCATGGGACTAAGTATACCGCGTAGTTCGTGAGGCGCTCTCCGCGTTGACAGCGCACACAGCCGCGTGCTACGTTCTGCCAGTCAGCTTTGCACGAGAATGCACGCTACGCAACCGTTAGAGAGGACTCTGATGAAGGTACACCTTGGGTGCTTCAGCCGGCCGTGGACCAAGTATGCGTTGGAAGTCTCCATGGAGGGCACGGCGCAGGCGGGCTTCCAGTACTTTGGCTTCATGACGGCGGGGGACGGTTTGCCGTTGCCGCCCAACGCATCGCAAGAACAGGTGAATAACCTCGCTGGATTGCTTGAGAAGTACAATCTCAAGAACCTGGAGAACTACACGAGCATCCCCTGGGGCGATGAAGCCGTGGCGCGCGCGGCGTTGCACAGCTACGTGGACAACAGCCACACGCTGGGCGCAACCTTCATGCACAACAGCGGCACCAACGACGAGGCGCTCTACGATCAGTTCCTGGAACTCATGGAAGAGGCGGCCGAATACGCCAAGAGCAAGGGCATCGTGGTGATGATGAAGCCCCACGGCGGCGTGACAGCCACGGCGCGCGGGCTGGTGGCGCTGATGCAGCGCATTAGCTCCGACAACTTGAAGGTCTTCTACGATCCCGGCAACGTGCTCTTCTACACCGGCGAGCGGCCGGAGGATGACTTTGAGGAACTCGCGCCGTACGTGGCGGGGATGTCCATCAAGGACGAGACCGGCGGCGTGCAAGGCTCCGTGGACGTGACGCCCGGCGACGGCGACGTGGATTTCCGGGCGCTCTTCACGATATTGCGCGACCACGACTTCGACGGTCCCTGCATGATCGAGCAACTCGGCGAAGGCGCCATCGAAGAGGTGCACCATGAGGCCGTGCGGGCGCGCAACTACCTGCATGATCTGCTGGACGAACTCGGCGCGGACGTGGACTAGCGGCGGTCTTTTGGCCGTAGTTCGGTACGAACGCTAACACCTAGAAGAAGAATGCGAAGGGAGAAGCGGGAAGCGTGGGAAGACTGGACAACACGGTGGCCGTCATCGGCGGCGCGAGCAGCGGCATGGGCGCGGCCACGGCGCGGCTCTTTGCCCAAGAGGGAGCGACAGTGGTCGTGGCGGCGCGCAGCGGTGAAAAGCTGGCGTCGCTGGTGGACGAGATTACCCGGAACGGCGGCACGGCCCGCGCAGTGCCGGTGGACGCGACCGACCGCGCGGCCGTAGACGCCATGGCCGCAAGCGCCCGTGAGCAGTTCGGCACAATCGACGTCTTGGTCAACAGCGTGGGCACGAACATCAAGAACCGCGCCTTCACCGAGATGCGGCCGGCGGACTGGGACATGATGATCGCGCATAACCTCACCGTAGCCTACAATCTCGTGGACGCGGTCTTGCCCATCATGCGCGAACAGGGCGCGGGCACGATCATCCACTACTCGTCGGACGCCGTGCAGAAGCCCAACGTGGTCTCCGGCGTCGCCTACCAGGCCACCAAGCACGGCGTGCGCGGCCTGGCCCACGGCACGATGATGGAAGAACGGGAGCGCGGCATCCGCGTTTCGGTGGTCTATCCCGGCCCGTGCGAAACGCCGCTGCTGGAGAAGCGGCCGGAACCGCCGCCACCGGAAGCCTTTCCCAAGATGCTGCAACCGGAAGACGTAGCGGCGGCGGCGCTCTTCATTGCCTCGCTGCCGCCGCGCGCCTACGTGCCGGAATTGGTGCTGGCGGCGAGCCTCATGTAGCGCGCCCGTGAATGCCTGTGTCAGTGTGCACGTCCGGGGCTAGCCGTAGACTCTTGAATTCCTCTGCTCAACGCGCCCAATGACCGCATCCGAAGCGCCCGCAGCCCTTGTCGCGATCGCCGGCTCCACCGCCGTAGGCAAGACGGCGCTTGCCGTCGCGCTGGCGGCGGAATTCAATGCGGAGATCGTCAGCGCCGACTCGCGCCAGGTCTACCGCGGCCTGGACATCGGCACGGCCAAGCCAACGATTGCGGAACGGGCGCGGGTCCCGCATCACGTCGTGGACGCCATTGCCGCTGACGACGCCTCTTTCTCGGTGGCGGTTTGGCGCGAGCGCGCGGAGAGCGCAAGGCAAGACATCCTAGCGCGGGGCAAGCGTCCGTGGCTGGTGGGCGGCGCCGGCTTCTACGTGCAGTCGCTCGTGGACGTACTGGCGCTACCCAACGTGCCGCCGCAGCCGGAATTGCGCGCCGAACTCAACGACACGCTCGCGCAAGAGGGCATTGACGCGCTGTTTGCGCGGTTGCAACGCTTGGATCCGTTGGCGGCGGCGCGCATCGACCGGCGCAATCCCCGGCGGCTCATCCGGGCCTTGGAAGTCTGCATCGTCTCCGGCAAGCCGTTCTCCGCGCAGGGCGGACGGCGTCCGCCGCCGTATCCGGTCTTGCAGATCGGTCTGCATACCGACCGCGACGCGCTCTACCGGCGCATCGACCGGCGGGTTGACCGCATGCTCGCGAACGGCTTCTTGACGGAAGTCGAAAATCTGCTCGCTCGGGGCCTCACTACGGACTTGCCGAGTATGCAGAGCGCCGGCTACCGCCAGCTTGCCGCCTACTTGCAAGGGTCATGCACGTTGGCGGAGGCTATCCAACAGACGAAGTACGCCACCCACCAGCTTGCCAAACGCCAAGAAACTTGGTTCCGCAAGCAAAAGGGCATACAATGGATAGAGATAGGGCCTCACGCGGTGGCCTTGGCGCGGGAGCGAATTGAACGCTTCTACGCGCTGTGTGCGTCGAGAACCGAATTGAGTTTGAAAAAGGGAGCTGCGAACGATGGCGGTGAGAGATACGCATAGGGCGTTCGAGCGGCTCACCAGCGCGGGCTGCAGTAAGGAGTTGACTGAAGCCTTGCTGGAAATCCTGGGTGATTCTTGGGATACGGTAGCCACCAAGGCGGATATAGCCGACATGGCGACCAAGGCGGACATTGCCGACACGGCTTCAAAGTCCGACCTGCGCGAACTAGAGTCCCGCTTGGAACTGCGCCTTACACTACGCTTTGGCGTCATGTTGGCGGCCGCCGTTAGCGTGTTGATCGCGGTGCTGCTGGTGCTGGAACTTGTGTGACCGCGGTAGCAGGATACGCGCGCAACAAACCGCCTGCGACATGGGCGCGCCGATTCGGAGCGATGTTGGTGAACAGGGAGCACACGATGGCACAAGACTTGAAATTCGTCAAAATGCACGGCACGGGCAATGACTTCGTCGTGGTGGATGCCCGCGCGAACGGCGAGCGGGCGTGGGCGGAACTGGCGCCGCGCGTCTGCGACCGCAATTTCGGCATTGGCAGCGACGGCCTGCTGCTCATCGATGCCGACGAGAGCCAGGGCTATCAGTTCCGCATGTTCAATCCCGACGGCAGCGAGGCCGAGATGTGCGGCAACGGCATCCGCTGCTTTGCCAAGTACCTCTATGACACCGGCGAAATCGGCGAGGGCTGGCTGGGGGTTGACACGCTGGCGGGACAACTCAAGGTAAACGTGCATCCGGGCGACAACGACCACTTTGCCGTTTCCGTAGACATGGGCCCGCCGTACTTGGCCCCGGCGGAGATACCGGTGCTGGCAACGGACACGCCGGTCAAGGACATGCCGCTTAGCGCGAACGGCACGGATCTCGCCATTACCGCGGTTTCCATGGGCAATCCCCACGCGGTGACGTTTCTCAATGACATCGAGTCCTTTCCGCTCACCACCGTCGGCCCGGCCGTCGAGCACCATCCGGCGTTTCCGCAGCGCACGAATTTCGAGATTGCGCAGGTGGTCGGCCGCGACCGCATTCAGGTCAAGGTATGGGAGCGCGGCGCGGGCCCCACGCTCGCCTGCGGCACCGGCGCGTGCGCGACGGCGGTAGCCGCCCGCCTGCACGGCCTCACGGATGAGACCGTCACCGTCGGCCTGCCCGGCGGCGACTTGACGATTTCATGGGACGGCGCGGGCCACGTCTTCATGCGCGGCGCGGCGCAGACGGTCTTTGCCGGCGCTTGGCTGCGGGGAGACTAGGCATGTCCGAAAACACCAAGCGCGCACTGCTCGTCATCGCAGCGCTCCTGCTCGGCATCGTCTCCATCGCCCCGTTTGGCAGGCTCAACCGCAGCGAACGGGCCGGCGTCTTAGCCGCGGTGGCTACCGCCATTGTGGGTCTGGTGGCGTTCACGCGCCGCGAGACCGAAGGCGAACTGCTGGGCATCCCCTATAGCTTCAGCCCGCCCACCCTGGAGCGCCTGAAGCGGCGCCTCTGGAACGCCGAGGACCCGCGCGTCTTTACGCCCCACATCTTCGGCTGGGGCTGGAGCATAAACTTCTACCAGATTGGGAAGCGCCTCGGCCTCATCGGCTAACTCTACGTTCTCCAATTCGTCGCAACCGGCTTCGCAGTAAGAGTCATCGCACATGGGTTTGCTCGTTGGCGTGGACATTGGCGGCACGTTCACGGACGTGGTCGTGCTCGATGAGGCGCGCCGCCACCTCCAGATCGGCAAGGTTGCCACGACGCCCGACGATCAATCGCTCGGCTTCATCGGCGCCTTGGACGGCATGAGCGTCTCGTACGCCGACGTGGACCTCGTTACCCACGGCACCACCGTTGCCACCAACGCCGTGCTGGAACGGGACGGCGGCCGCTGCGGCCTGATCGCCACGCGGGGCTTCCGGGACATTCTGGAGTTGCGCCGCCGCGACCGTCCCCACATGTACGGCCTTACCGGGTCGTTCGAGCCGCTGATTCCCCGCGACCGCCGCCTGGAGGTGACCGAGCGCATTGCCGCCGAAGGAGCCGTGTTAACTCCCTTGCAAGAAGAAGAGGTGTTGGCAGCGGGCAAGCTGCTGGTAGCGCAGTGGGTCGAGGCGATCGTCGTCAGCTTCATGAATGCCTACGCCAATCCCGCGCACGAACTGCGCGCCAAGGAGATCTTGCAAGCCGAGTGGCCGCATCTCTACGTGGTGACGTCCAGCGAGACGCTGCCGGTCTACCGCGAGTTCGAGCGCACGAGCACGGCGGTGGTGAACGCCTACGTGCAGCCGAACGTGGGCGAATACCTGGAACAACTGGAGGAGCGCCTCCAAGCGCGGGGCTACGGCAGCGACCTCTTCATCATGCAGTCGAACGGCGGCATGATGTCCGCCGCGACGGTGCGCAACTTGCCGCTCAACACCGTGCTTTCCGGCCCCGCGGCCGGGGTAATTGCCGCTACCCGCATCGCCGCTGAGGACGGATTTTCCAACCTGATTACGTACGACATGGGCGGCACCAGCCTGGACGTCTCGCTGGTGCAGGACGGCAAGCCCCTGCCGTCGAGCGGCATGGACCTGGAGTTCGGCATTCCCCTCATGGTCTCGATGATTGACATTCACACGATCGGCGCCGGCGGCGGCAGCATCGCGCGCGTTGACCCCGGCGGACTGCTGCAAGTGGGGCCGCAAAGCGCGGGCGCGGACCCGGGGCCGGTTTGCTACGGCAAGGACGGCACGGCGCCGACGCTGACCGACGCCAACCTGATACTCGGCAGAATCAACCCCAACTATCCGATCGCCGGGGTCGCGGGCGCGGCATTCGACGTTGCCAGCGCGCGCTCCGTGGTAGCGGAGACTATCGGCAAGCAGCTGGGACTCGCCACCGAGCAGGCGGCGCAAGCCATCGTGACGGTGGCGAACAACCGCATTGCGGGCAGCCTGCGCCGGGTTTCTATCGACAAAGGCCACGACCCCCGCGATTTCGCGCTCTTCTCCTTTGGCGGCAGCGGCCCGTTGCACGTAGGCTATCTCTTGCGGGAACTGAGCATCGGCCGGGGCATCGTGCCGTACTATCCGGGGATTGCCTCGGCGTGGGGCTGCGTGATTGCCGACCGCCGGCACGACTTCGTGACGATGCAGAATCGCCTGCTTAGCGAGTTAGACGTGGCTGAAGTGGAACGCGCGTTCGCCGAGCATCTGGCGGCAGGTGAGGAGATGCTCGCCGGGGAGAACGTGCCGCTGGCGCGCGTCAGCGTCATCCGCGAAGCAGACATCGCCTACGAGGGGCAGACCCACGTCATTCGCACGGCCCTGCCGGCGGGCGCACTCAGCCGCGAGACCATCGCCGCCAGTTTTCGCAGCGCCTACCTCCAGCACTATGGGCGCGTCGAAGAAGGATTTGGCGGTTTGGAGGAATTGCTCGCCCAGATTCCGATCCGGCTGCTCAACCTGCGCACGGCCGTTATCGGCGTCCGCGCCGACGTGCGGTTGAAGGACTTCGTGCACGCGCCGGAGACCACGTTGGCGGAGGCGCGCAAAGAGGAGCGTTCCGTATACGTTGACGATGGGTTCGTGACGTGTCCGGTCTACGACCGCACCAAACTGCCGTGGGACACGGCGCTTGCCGGTCCGGCCCTCATCGAGCAGCCGGACACCACAATCTGGCTGGAGCCCGGTTGCGGCGCAACGGTCGCCCCGGGCGGCAGTTTGCTGCTGGAGGTGACGTAAGATGTCCCTAGACCCCATTACGCTCGCGGTCATTCGCGGCGGCCTGGAGCAGATCGCCGACGAGATGGACGCCACCCTGGAGCGCATGGCGTTTTCGCCGGTCATCTCTGACGGGTTCGACCGCGCCAGCGGCATCTACCACGTGCGCGACGGTGAGGTCATCATGCAGGGGCCGCGCGGCCTGCCCAACTTCATCTGCGTGATGGAGTTCACCGTGCGCTCGGTAATCGAGCGCGTCGAGAATCCCACCGACGGCGACGTCTACATCGTCAACGATCCGTATCTGGGCGGCACCCACCTGATGGACGTAAAGATGGTGCGGCCCTTCTTCTACAAGGGGAAACTCACGGCGTTCCTGGCGAACAGCGGCCACTGGCCGGACATCGGTGGGCGCGTGCCGGGCGGCTTTTCGACGCGGGCAACGGAGATCTACCAGGAAGGCCTGCGCCTGCCGCCGGTGCGCATCATGGCCGGCGGCAAGCTGAACCAGGACGTGCTGGACATCATCCTCCATAACGTGCGCGTCTCCAGCGAGCGCCAGGGTGACATCATCGCCAAGATCACCGCGCTCAACCTCGGCGCGGAACGGCTCACGAAATTGCTCGACCGCTACGGTGAAGCCACCGTCTTCGCAGCCGTCGATGAAATGAAGGCGCGCTCCGAGCAACTCATGCGCAGCCATATCGAGACCATCCCCGACGGCACGTACGAGTTTACCGATTACATTGACAGCGACGGCGTGGAGTGGGAGCCGCTGGCGCTGCGCCTGAAGCTGACCATCAGCGGCAGCGACGTGCACGTGGACTTTTCCGAGAGCAGCCCGCCCTGCCGGGGACCGCTGAACAGCGTCTTCAGCACCACGTTGGCGGGCGTGTTCATTGCCTTCAAGCACATCTTTCCGGACGTGCCCATCAACGCGGGGTGCTTTGCGCCGATTGCGGTCGATATTCCGCCGACGACGTTTCTCCACGCCCAGCCGCCGCGGCCGGTGGCTGGCTGCGCCGCTGAAGTCTGCCAGCGCGTGATCGACGTGATGCTGGGCGCGTTGAGCCAGGCGATTCCGGATAATTCCTACGCCGCGCCCATGGGCACGGTCACGAATCTCTCGGTGGGCGGTGAGAATCCGGGCCGGGGATACTACGTCTTCTACTCGTTCATCGGCGGCGGCTACGGCGGCAATTTCGCCACCGACGGGCTCATCAACGGCAATCCCACCATCGCCGTGGCTCGCACCCAGGCGCTGGAAATCTTCGAGTTTCGCTATCCGGTGCTCTTCACGCGCTACGCCATCCGGGAAGGTTCGGGCGGCGCGGGCAAGCGGCGCGGCGGCTACGGCGTCATCTTCGAGTTTCAGATTCGGGACGGTGACGCCAGCGCGTCGCTGCTGGGCGAACGCGGCCGGTTCGCGCCGTTCGGCATCCTGGGCGGTTCCTCAGCGCAATCGGCCGAGCACGTTTTCACGCTGGCAGGAGAAGAATACCGCCCGGAACACGTCACGAAAGACGAGGGCGTGCACATGGAGCCGGGCGACGTGCTGAGCTTGCGGACGCCGGGCGGCGGGGGCTACGGCGATCCGTTCGCGCGGCCGGCGGCGCTGGTGCTCCAAGACGTGCGGCGCGGCTACTACGACCGCGCCACGGCGCTGCGCGAGTACGGCGTGCGCATCCAGCCGGATGCGTGGGTGGTGGACGAGGACTCTACGCGGGTGCTGCGCAGACGCAGCCGCGCACAAGAGTCGAGAGACTGACGCGCTTCTCCTCTTCCACCCGGCACACCCTATTGTGCCGTCGTTAGCCCTTGGGAGGGATTTGCCTACACAGGCCCTTCTGATGCGCGGCATGCCCGTCACGCGCCCAAGATCCATTGGCGCAGGGAGCGCACGCCAGGGTGAATTCGCAGTGCATTCATGCCCGCAGCGGTGCGGTAGCAGCCACAGGCTTCCGTAATTCCACCAAGCTCTAGCGCCGCTTGCCGCATTTCGCTACAGTATAGGCAGGCACGAATGGCGCGGCGAAGCCTGCGGCTTTCTCCGGCGGAGAGGAGGGTTTGCTCGTGAGCGTGTGGGGTAGGATACTTGTCGTCTGCATAGTGTTGGCGGTAGTGAGCGCCTGCGGCGACTCTGCTGAGGAAGAGGTAGTCCCCACGCCAGCGTCCGCGACTGAGACTCAATCCTCGCCCACTGCCGAGGCCGTTACGGAAGCGGAGCCAACGGCAACACCGACACCGGCGCCTGACGCCGCGCCCACGCCCGCGGTTGAGGCTGACGCCGGCACAGATGCCGCGCAGCAGGAGCCCGCGCCCACACAGGCGCAGAGCATCATCTTCTACGACCTCACGGCCATCGAGAAGACCTGTCCGGGCTACCAGGAGTTCACCGGCTTCCGGCAGACCGTTTCTCAGGTGAAGATTACGTGCACGAGCCCCGGCGTGGAGACGGTCTACTTCGTGGACTTGGATAACCTGGTAGTGACGGGCATCCGGGTGCCGCTGCTGGAACCGGAAATGCCGTAGTCGCGCGGCGCAAGACTGGTAGGCGACCGCGATAGCGCGCGAGGGCGTGTCGTGAAATTGCCGCTCGGGCTCCTCCTTGTAATCCTCATCGCGGCGCTGTGCGGCTGTGGCGGGCAGCCGGCGGCGGAAGCCACGCCGCCGCCCAGTCCCATGCAGGCGCCCCAGCCCACGCCGTCGCCCGCGCTTGCGCTTGGTCTGCGGAAGCAGGGCATCGTCTTTCACGATCTCACCCAGGGCGAACGGGACTGCCCCGGATTGGTGGAGATTCTGGCCCCGCAGGAGGTCTCGCCGGACGGGGCATCCGACTCGCCGGCGGAAGTGGTGCGGCAGGTGCGGCTCATCTGCACGTATGAGGACAAGGGCACGGTTTACGTGGTTGATCTGGCGAATCAGACCGTGACCGTCACCCGCAAGCCGCCGCCCGTGCCGGGGATGCCGTAAGCCAATGGTCGCGCTTTCTCGCTGCGGAATCCTGCTCTTGAGCCTTGCGCTCGCGCTGTCCGGCTGCCGGAGCGCGCCGCAAGCGTCAACACCCGTGCCGACACCGACCGTGGGGCTCATCCAACCGCAGGCGCCGACCCGCGCGGAACGGCCTTGGCCGGAAGGCGTGCTCTTCTACGAGATCGAGGAGCCGGAACAGGCCTGCCTCGGCTACCAGGAGTACCTCTCGTTTAGCGAAACCATCACGCAGATCAAGATCGTCTGCACGCAAGCGGGCGTCGAGACCGTCTACTTCATCGACACGGAGAAGCAGACGGTAACCGTGGTGCGCATACCCATACCGCTGATCAAGCCGCAAGAGTAGGTGTGTTCAGCGGTGTGGGGGCGGAGAAAGTATAGCAGCTAGCGGGTAGACGCGATTTCCGCGCTGAGGGATAGCGCTGCCGCCTACACCCATCCACCATTGCACAGCGATCGGACTGCTAGAGTCTGCCGCCGCTCTCCGCCGCGACGAGCACACGCCGGATGTCGTCGGCAAACGTGACTTCCGAGTCATCCTGCGGCGCGTAGCCGATGACCTTGCGCGCGTTGGCGATGCTCCAGAAGGCGCGGGCGTTGTTGGAGACGCCGTAGAAGATTTGGAACGGGACGCCGTGTTCGTTGGTAATGTCCGGCGTCTCGATTGACTTCACGAAGAGTTGTTGCAGGTCGCGGGGGCTGATATACGCGCCCAGGTTGCGCTTGTAGCCGGTGAAGTCCGCCGCCGCCGTTGCCGCCGGTATCGGCCGCGGCGCGCCGATGCGTATCTGCACGATTTCCAGCGCCCGCCCGTACCCGCCGGTGGCAAAGAGAAACCCCAGGTGCTCGTAGCAGGCTTTGGCCCAGCCGTAGTAGTTGTCCGAGAGCGGCGGCGCGGTCACGTCCAGCATCTCCATTTTGCGCTGCCGCAGCAGGTGTTCGTACCAATCGGCGGCGTGATTGGAACTCGCGACCACCACCCGCCGCGCGCCTTCTTCCCGCGCGGTCTGGTAGACGTGGAAGGCCAGGTCGAGATTGGCGCGCTCCGAATAGTAGTCGCCGTCGTTCATGGAGCGCCCCACCTTATAGTTGAACGCCAGGTGCACCACCGCGTCCGCCCCTGCAAAGAAGCGGCGGTACGTCTCCCGGTCCGGGTCGCGCAGGTCGGTGAGGGTGATTCCCTCCACCGGCGCGCCGTCCCGGGTTGTGTCCCGCGTATCCAGCAGCACCAGGTCGTACCGCTCCCGGAACGCGGGCAGAAGCTGTGACGCCACGTAGCCCGCGGCGCCGGTCACGACCACTTTCAAACGCGCCATGCGATCTTGCTCCTTGTTTCGCTACGCCAGCGAGACCATTTGGCCGGTATCGCCCGACTCGTAGATCGCGTCCACAATGCGCTGCACCGTCAGCGCCTCTTCCGCTTTCACCAGCGGCGGCGTGCCCTCTTTCACATTCTTGACAACTTGGGCAAACTGGCCTTCGTGATTGTGCTCCTTGCCTTCTTCATGCCCCGGCGTGCTGTCCAGCAAGCCCACGTGCGGCACCTCTTTGAAGATCTTGAGAGGTCGCAGCGTCGCGCCGCCTTCGGTGCCGCAGAGATAGGCGTTGACTTCATTCGCGATGTTAAGCGCCCAACTGGTCTCCAGATTGATCACCGCGCCGGTGTCGAAGCGGATTTGCGCCGTGGTGAAGTCCTCAACCGTGTACCGCTCTTGGTCCGCCTCTCTGCCGCGCGTAAACAAGCCGGGCCGCTTTGCCAGTTTCGTGAAGACCGCGCCGGTCACCGCCGTCGGTTTGGGGTGCCCCATGAGCCACAACGTCAGGTCGAGGGTGTGCACGCCGATGTCGATGAGCGGCCCACCGCCGTTCTTGTCCTTCTCCACGAAGACGCCCCACCAGGGAATGCCGCGCCGCCGCAGCGCCAGCACGCGCGCGTAATAGATTTCGCCCAGTTCGCCTTGTTCGATGAGATGCTTGAGAAACTGCGCCCGCTCGCCAAAGCGCGACTGGAAGCCGATCGTCAGCATCTTGTCGTTCCGCTTGGCGGCGGCGATCATCTCCTCGCACTCGGCGGCGTTCATCGCCATGGGCTTCTCGCAGATGACGTTGGCGCCGGCATTTAGCGCCGCCACGGTCGCGTCCCGGTGCATGAAAGGCGGCGTGCAGACGCTCACCAGGTCCAGGTCTTCCTTGGCGACCATCTCGTTGAAGTCGGCGTAGACCGCGCCGACGCCAAATTCGTCCGCCACGTCCCGCGCGCGGGGCACGTCCACGTCGCTGATGGCGACCACCGTCGCTTCCTCGGGAATCTTCGCGTACCCCGGCAGATGGGCGCCGCGGGCTATGCCGCCGGCGCCGATGACACCGACCCGCACCTTGCTGCTCATTGCATGCTCCTCGTTCAGCTTCAGGCCGATTGCGTTTCTCTAGTATACATTGACGCCGCCCAGACCGCCGCCGTACGATGAAAAGAGCACCAATGAAGGGACGTTACGTGATTCTCCTGGCCGGCGGTACCGTCTACACCCCGCTGCAAGAACTTCCGCAGACCGGCGTTGCCATCGACGCGGGCCGCATCGCGCGCGTGGCGCCCGCCGCAGACTGCGCCGACCTTGCCGGAACTGCTGAAACAATCGACGTATCCGGCTGCATCGTCTGTCCCGGCTTCATCGACATGCACGTGCACGGCGCTTTGGGGGCGTCGTTCGGCGCCGGCGACGTGGCGGACGTCCACCGCATTACGGACTACCGCGCGCAGACGGGCACGACCGGACTCCTGGCTACGATTGGCACCGCTTCTTGGGACGACACGGTCGCGGCATTGCGGGCCGTGGCGCAGGCTGCTTCCGCGCCGGCCGGCAGCCGCGTGCTTGGCGTCCACATGGAAGGCCCGTACCTCAGTCCCGAACGCCCTGGCGCGATGCGTGTGCCGCTCATGCGCGCGCCTGACCCGGATGAGGTCTCCTTGCTTCAGGACATCGCGCGCGGCATGATAAAGGTGATGACCGTCGCGCCGGAGCGGGAAGGCGGCCTGGCGTTGGTGGAACACCTTGCCAAGCTGGGCATCGTGCCTGCCATCGGCCACTCCGACGCCACGTTCGACCAGGTAGCGGCGGCGGTGCGCAGCGGCGCAAGCCAGGCCACGCACACCTTCAACGCCATGCGCCCGCTGCACCACCGCGACCCCGGCACGGTCGGCGGCGTGCTGGCGCATCCGCAGATTACAGCCGAATTGATTGGCGACGGCGCGCACGTTGACCCCCAGGCGGGCAAACTGCTCATCGCGGCGAAAGGCTGGGAGCGCGTGGCGCTGGTCACCGACGGCGTGGAGTTTTCCGGCCTGGAGCCGGGCACGTATGAGCGGAAGAGCGGCGCTACGGTAACGGTCTCGGACGTGCTCGCCACCCGCGACGATGGTACGATAACCGGGAGCGCCTCGCCCATGAATCGAAACGTGCGGGTGTACGCGGAGACCGGCGTGCCGCTGCCCCACGCGCTCGCCATGGCGAGTTTCGTGCCGGCGCGACAACTGGGCTTCGGCAATCGCAAAGGGACGATACGCCCCGGCGCGGACGCCGACGTGGCCGTGCTCAGCCAGGACTTTCAGGTGATGCTGACGATAATCGGCGGCGAGATTGCGTACCGCGCGGCGGAACTAGCGTAGGGACAGTGAGCATGACCGGCATCGGCATCGACATTGGCGGCACCAAAGTCGCCGCCGGCCTCGTGGATGCCAGCGGCGGCATCCTGGCCACCGCCCGCGCGCCCATCGCCAAAGACTCCCACGCCACGATTATGGAGAGTATCTGCGCGGTTGTCGACGACCTGCTCGGCCAGGCGAGCGAGCAGCCAAGCGCGATCGGCATCGCCGTGCCCGGCACGGTGGACCGGGAGCGCGGCATCGCCGTGTCTGCCGTAAACGTCGGTTGGAAGAACCTGCCGCTGGTTTCCCTCTTGCAAGAGCGCTACGGCCTGCCCGGCGTGATCGCCAATGACGCCAACGCCGGCGCGTGGGGCGAGTATGCGTTTGGCGCCGGCAAAGACAACGAGAACCTGGTCTACGTCACCGTTGGCACCGGCATTGGCGGCGGCATCATCGAAGCCGGACGGGTGGTGCGCGGCAGCGGCGCCGCCGGCGAGATCGGCCACATCCTGGTGCAGCCGGGCGGCCCGCTCTGCAACTGCGGCGTGCGCGGCTGTTTGGAATCGCTGGCCGCCGGGCCCGGCATCGCCCGCCGGGGACGGGAAGCCGCCACGCGGGAACCCACCGAGACGGTGCTGCGCCTCACGGACGGCAACCTCGACAACCTGACCAGCGTCACCGTGCGCGACGCCGCCGCGGCGGGCGACCCGGTGATGCGGCAGGTGCGCGACGACACCGCCCGCTGGCTGGCGATCGGCTGCCAGATCTGCCAGCAACTCTTCGCGCCGGAGTGCATCGTGTTCGGCGGCGGCGTGATGCAGGACGGCGGAGACTTGATCCAGGGAATACGCGCGTGGTTTCAACGGCTGGCCGGCAGCGAACATCCCGATATAGAGTCTTTCATCCGTCTCGCGGCGGTGGACGAGCACGCCGGCATCCTGGGCGCGGCGGCGCTTGTGCTCCAGCCGGAGGACTAGACGGCGGGTCGAAGTGAGGGAGAGACCCGGTCTTGCGCTTGCGGCACGCATCATGCTGGCGGCGCTTGCCATTGCGGCCCTGGCCGCCTGCAACCCGCGCGGCGAACAGCCCGGCAATCTGGACGTGACTGTCGTTTCCGTTTCACCGCAGCCGGCGGCGGTGGGTGACGCGGAAATCACACTGGCAGTCCGCGACGCCGACGGCAACCCGCTGGAGGGCGCGACGCTCGAGGTGGAAGGCACGATGACCCACGCCGGCATGAGGCCCGTCATCGTGGCCACCGAGTCTCTCGGCGCAGGCACATACGTCACCCAGGGCTTCACGTTCACCATGGGCGGCGACTGGGTCATCATCGTGCGCGCCACCCTCGCCGACGGCAGCACGGCGGAACAGCGCGTCGCTTTGAAAGGCGTCCAGGGCGAGATTCAGATGGACACGAGATCCGAAAAAGCCAAGGAGAGCAACTGAGCGTGGCTGCGGCGCGGACCCAGCCGTCGGGCCGGCGCGATCTCCTCGACGTGCCCGTAGTCGGGCGCTTTCTCCGCTGGAAGCACGCCCGCACGTCCATGCAGGCCGTGCTGCTGGCGGTTTCGGCCCTGATACTCTACGACGGCTTCTGGGGTCCGCAGCTTGCGCCCAAGAATCTCGCCGGTGTGCTCCCCTGGGTGCACTGGCGCGGTTTCGCGGTGCTGGCGCTGCTGATCGCGGGCAACCTCTTCTGCATGGCCTGCCCGTTCATGCTGCCGCGCCGCCTGGCCAAGCGGCTCCTGCCCGCCAACCGCGCCTGGCCGCAGTTCATCCGCAGCAAGTGGCTGGCAATCGGCCTGCTCTTGCTCTTCTTCTGGGCCTACGAAGCGTACGACATCTGGGCCAGTCCCTGGCTGACCGCGTGGGTGGCGCTGGCCTACTTTGCCGCCGCCTTTGCCATCGACGGCATCTTCAAAGGCGCGGCCTTCTGCAAGTACGTCTGCCCCATCGGCCAGTTCCACTTCGTCAACGGGATGGTCTCGCCGCTGGAAGTCAAGGTGCGCCAACCTTCGATCTGCGGCTCGTGCCCGACGAAAGACTGCATCAAGGGGCGGTACGCTCCGCGGTCCCAACTGCGTACCCTCCGTCATTCCGGCGAAAGCCGGAATCCATCTTCCGGCACACAGCTTCCTCGAGCCGCTGCACCCACCCCGTCCCAAACACCCGCCAAGTCTTCAACAGACGTCTCAACCCCTGCCGGCCTCCAGCTCGTCCAAACCGGCTGCGAACTCTGGCTCTTCCAGGAGCGCAAGTCCGGCAACATGGACTGCACCTTCTGCCTGGACTGCATCCAGGCCTGCCCATATGACAACGTGGGCATCCAACTGCGCGCTCCCACCAGCGAATTCCGCCGCCTGGACGCCTGGCGCTCCGGCGTCGGCGCGGCGGCGCAGCGCACCGACCTCGCGGCCCTGGTGGTCGTGCTCGTGTTCGCGGCCTTCGTGAACGCCTTTGGCATGGCGCCGCCGGTCTACGATCTGGAGCTGTGGCTCGCCGCGCAAATCGGCGTCGGCAGTGAGCCTGTCGTGCTTGCCGTGCTCTTCATAGCGGGCCTGGTGGCGTTGCCCTTTGCGCTGGTGGCGTCAGCGGCGTGGTGCAGCCGCGCCTTGGCCGGCGGCCCGGAATCAGTGGCGGCCACGGCCACCCGCTACAGCTATGCGCTCGTGCCTATCGGCTTCGGCATGTGGCTGGCGCACTACGGCTTCCACTTCCTCATTGGCGCGCTAACGGCCATTCCCGTGACGCAGAGCTTCCTGGCGGATTTCGGCATTCCCATTCTCGGCGCGCCGCAGTGGGAGTTGGCGGCCATTGTGCCCGATAGCTGGCTCGTGCCCCTCGAACTCCTGCTGCTGGAACTGGGCATGCTGGTCTCGTTGACGGTCGGCTACCGCATCGCGAGAGAACACCAACGCTCGGCGTCCGGCGCCGTCCGCGCGCTTGCGCCGTGGGCCGTGCTCATCGTGGCCCTCTTCGCCGTTGGCGCGTGGTTGATGATGCAGCCGATGGAAATGCGCGGCACGATGTTGGGGTAGGGAGACCATGGTCGCACGCTGCGGCGCAGTGCACGTACGGGGGACAAGGGGCAAGATTTAGTGAAAGGTTGGGGCTTGAGTCGCTTGCGAACCGCGATGCAGGCCGCCGCACGGCGGCGCGGCAATCATCAGCGCCTATTCGCGGCGCCCCTGCTGCTGCCGGCGCACGGCGCGTTGGGCGTGTGGGACGAGGTAGCCGTGGGCGCGCTGCTGGTGGGCTGCGCAATCGCCTACGCGGTATGGTTCTACATCAGCGGACGCAATGAGAAGCCCGACGACACCGATTAGGCGCTGCTCGTCTAAGGGCCTGCTTATAATCGCCTTGACTGCACAAGCAACGTTCGCCCTGAGCCTGTCGAAGGGTGAACGAGACCGCCGCAAACGCTATTCGTCCGCCGTCAATTGCCGCACCGGCGTTACAAGCAGTCCAATCTCGCCGATCTCGATCTCCACCACGTCGCCGGCTCGCAGCGCCGCCTCTTCCGTCACGATGATGCCCGTGCCCGTGCTCACCACCGTGCCCACCGGCGCCGGGTTATTGCGCACCAGGTACGCCGTCAGCGTCTCGAACGGATGCCGTATCTGGTCGGTATTCGCCGAGCCAGCAAATATCACCGCGCCGTCGCGGCGGATGCGCGCCGTAATCTCCAGGTGATACGGATCGGTAATCTCACCGGTAGTCACCAGCGTCGGCCCAAGAGCGGTACAACCCAGGAAGATCTTGGACTGGGGCAGATAGAGCGGGTTCTCGCGTTCGATGTCCCACGCCGAGACGTCATCGCAAATAGTGTAGCCGATGATCTCGTTGTCGTAGCCGAGCACGTAGGCCAATTCCGGTTCCGGGGCCGTGAAGCGAGAGTCGACGCGGATGCCGATCGGCTCGCCGGGCCCGGCGCAGTGTTGCGTATCGCCCTTGTAGAAGATTTCCGGCCGCTCCGATTGGTAGACCTTGTCGTAGATGCCCATTGGCCCTTCCATGTCGGCGTCGCGGAACTCGGCGCTGCGCCGGTAGGTCACGCCGCAGCCCCACACCTGCGGCGGAAAGAGCGGCATGGTGAGCCGGGGTTCGCCCGGTTCCAGGAGTTCCTCGTAGGCGTGCGCCCCGCCCGTTGCCTCAGCCAGCCGGTCCGCGAGCACGTCATCCAGCGAGCGCCGCTGCCGGTGAGCCTCGTCCACGAAGTCAAGAGTCGTCGTCAGTTCCTGCGCAGGATCAGTTATGTCGGTTACCCGTCCGTCCTCTACCACACCCACCCGCACGCTATTGTCTACTTCATAGAATTGGACCAGTTTCACGCTAACTCTCCTCCATTGACAGTTGGCTTCCCGCTTGCGCGGGAAACACGGACTGGAAGCGACTACGCAAGGGACATTATATGTCCTAGAAAGGCACTATCCTGGTAAGGGCGCTTGCGCGCGTGTCCCTATTCTACTGCTTTCACAATCCGCACTCCGTTGAGCGCCATGCTGTACAGAAAGACCAGGTGCAGCACGTCTCCGTCATGGGGCATCACGCCGAGCGCCTGCGCCGCCGCTACCGGCAAGTCGTACGTCTGCACGCAGTCTTCCGGCACGACCACGTGGCAATCCCGCTGCGCGGCGTTGGCGGCCAGCCGCAAGTACATGGCCGTCTGGTAGACGCACAGATCGGTGCAGTCGCCCATAACGAGAAAGTACCGCACCGCGGGATGCCGTTCGAGCCAGTTCGCCAGCCCGGTGCCGTAAGCCGGGTGCAGCGAATTCTTGGCGATTACCGTGAAGGCCGCGGCGGCGGGCAAGGCCGTCAATTCCGGCACGGTGGCGGACTCCCGGTCACCGGCTACGCAGTGCGGCCCAAACTGCGCGAATTCCACCGCATCGGCATTGTGAGAATCTTGCGGTAACAGAAAGTGGCGCACGCCCAGCGCATGGCTGCGTTCGACGGCGTCCGCTACCGGAGAGATGAGTCCCTTGACCCGCTCGCCCGCCAACGGCCCGCTATGACAGAAGCCGTTGACCATGTCCACCACGAACACCGCGACGTTGCGCGCCGCGATGCCGTGAGCGGCCCAGTCGGCTGCCAAGTCAAGCGCTTCCAGACCGGCGCGCCAGTCCGCCAGGAACGCGAGAAACGCATCGCTGCTCGCATGCAGCGCTTTCGCCCGCTCCGGCATGAGCGTGCTCACGTGCCGCCTCCTGTCTTACAAATTGCGCCGCTCCGCCGCGTTCTGCCACTCTTCTCAATCAGCCGGCGCGGGAAGGGTCACGCGAATCTCTTCACCCACGCCCACGTTCAGGGTACGCGCCGCGCTCTCGCTGGGCAAGGCTATTTCGATACGTCCGCCGCTATTCACCACCGCCATCAGGCCATTGCCCGCGGCGTAGTGGGACATGATGCCGCATACCGCAAAGTCGCGCACACGAAAACCGGCGCGCTGCGGCTCCGGGCCGAGGTCTTCAAGCCGCAGGTTGGTAATCAAGTTCCCAAAGCGATCCACGTGGATTACTTCTGCCCTGATATCCTGGCCGCAGCGCTGCGGCCGCGGCCACGGCAGGCGCATCATGTCCGTACGCGTCGTTCCGAGTTCTTCAGCCTTAACGCCACGGGCGAGATGCGCGGCTACCGGCGCGAAAACGTCGCGTCCGTTAAACGTGGCGCTGACCCGCGGCCGCCAGTACGCCGGCCTATCCAGCGTGAAGATGCGGGCCGCGCCGGACTCCGGGACTACGCCCGTCAACACGCCGTTGTCCGGCGCCGCGAACCGTCCCTGCTCAGTCTCGACCAGCAGCGCCGCCCGCGCGCTGCCCACGCCGGGGTCTACCACGACCACGTGTATCGAGTTTTGCGGAAAGTGCGGCAGCGCCGTCTCCAGCGCAAACGCCGCCGCCCGCACGTCCTGCGGCGGGACGTCGTGCGTGACGTCAACAATGCGCGCGTGGGGCGCCAAGCTCAGAATCACGCCCTTCAGCGCGCCCACGAACCCGTCCGCCGTGCCAAAGTCGGTGGTGAGGGTGATGATTGCTGCCATGAACCGTGAGGTGAGCCGGTTTTTCCGCGCGGCGCCTACCTACGATTTCTCGCCCTCCGCTTTGCGTGTCGTCTGGGCACGGGAAGACGACCGTTGCCCTCGATTGGAGCCCGCCGACCGCCGACCGCCGCGCGAGCGGCCGGAGGCGGCCTGCCTCCCCCGCGACTGTCTGCCCCGCTGGACCGGCCGCGGCCACAGGTCCGCCGGCGTAAGCAGCGCCTTGAGATTCTCTTCCACCTGCTGGGCGTCGAGTTCTTCTGACTCCGTCGCCAACGCTACCGCTTGCTTGCTCAAGTTGCGGGTGGCGCGCTTCTTCCACACCTTGCCCAACGTCTCGACCAACTGTGTCTCGTACTGCTGTCGCCACTCCGCTTGATAGTGAAAGTCGACCGGCTGCGCCATGACGCCCGTCTGCGCCAGGCAGCGCGCCATGACGGTATTGGCAAGCTCTTCCCACTTCTTCCCCCGTGCGGCGGCGGCAAGCGCGAACAGGGCCGGCGGCTGCTTCGCTAGGGCTTCGGCGGCGTCCTGCGCCAGTTGCTCGTCATCCAATGCCGCCAGCGCCGCGGCGAGAGCCTGATACGGACCCAAGTCGCATTCGCCCGGCTCGAGCGCGGCCGCGGCCGCAATCGCGGCCCGCGCCCAACCCTGCGCCGCGTCCTTGTCCGCTTCCGCTTCCGCCTCCGCCAGCCGCTGCGCCTCCTGCGCGGCCACCACCACCTGCGTGGCCGGAACGTCATTCCAAACCAACGCCGGCAAACTCGTCGCATTCATCGTATCGTCTCATCCTTCTGTATTTCGCTTGGAGCGATTCGGTTCAATTCTCCACTGCAACGGCCGTCAAATGGCTTCGCAATCCGCGCTTCGTGCGCGCCGGCCCTGCCACGGTACCGCGCGTTTGCTACGTGCGTCCGCCGGCACGCTACCAACAATCCGCATTATCCCAGGCTTCACGACGGAAGGCTACCGCCCAGAGGCGGACAGCCTCTAGGCCAGCGCCGCCAGGCGCTCTTGGATTTGCCGGGCGCGCAATTCCAGGTCCGCCAGTTTCTCGCGCTCCTTTTGCACCACCGGCGGCGGGGCGCGGTTCACGAAGTTTTCGTTCGCCAGCAGGCCCTGGGCGCGTTCCAGGTTGGCGCGCACGCCGTCCAGTTCCTTTTGCAGGCGTTGGCGTTCCTGTGCCACGTCCCGCAAGCCGGACAAGGGCACGTGCACGGCCAGGCGACCGGTGAGCACCGAGACGGCCTGCTCCGGCTCTTCTGCCAGCGCCGCGTGCACCGCCAGCGGCCGCACCCGGCCCAGCATCTCGATGACGGGGGCGTGGGCCGCCACCGCATCGCGGTAGCCGCCGGCCGCGATCATTGCGGGAACGTAGCGGCCCGGCTCGACCTCGTACTCCGCGCGGACGTTGCGCACGCCGCGAATGGCCTCGATGAGTTCGCCAAAGAAGCCCTCGGCTTCGTGGTCGCGCTCCCCGGCCGCCGGCCACGGCGCCACGATGAGACTGCCGCCGCCGTCCGGCGCGCCCGCGGGCTGCAGATAGCTCCAGATTTCCTCCGTGACAAACGGCATGAATGGATGCAGCAGACGCAGAATGACGGCGAGCGTATTCTCCAACACGCTCTGGGTCACCGCCTTAGCGTCAGGGTCGTCGCCGTAGAGGCTTACCTTGCTGGCCTCGATGTACCAGTCGCAGAATTGGCTCCAGACGAATTCTTGAAGCACGCGGCCGGCCTCGCCGAGATGAAATTGCTCCAGCAGCCGCGTCACCTCCGCAATCGTGTGGTTGCGGCGGCTGATGATCCAGCGGTCTACCAGCGATAGCCGGGCAGAATCCGGCTCCGGCGCTATGGCCGCGACCCCTTCCGGGCGGCTGCTGAGCACGAAGCGGCTGGCGTTCCACAGTTTATTGGCAAAGTTCCGCGCCGCCTGGATGCGCTCCGTAGTAAAGCGCATGTCGTTGCCGGCGGTCGTGCCCGTGACCAGCGCAAAGCGCAGCGCGTCCGCGCCGTATTCTTCCACCATGACCAGCGGGTTGATCACGTTGCCGCGGGTCTTGCTCATCTTCTGGCCCTCCACGTCGCGGATGAGCCCGTGCAGATAGACCGTGCGGAAGGGAATTTCCCCCATGTTCTCGATGCCCGTCATGATCATGCGCGCCACCCAGAAGAAGAGGATGTCGTGGCCGGTCTCCATCACCGTGGTCGGATAGAATGTGCGCAGGTCGTCGGTGTCGTCGGGCCAGCCCAACGTAGAGTGCGGCCACAAAGCGGAACTGAACCACGTATCGAGCACGTCCGGGTCCTGGCGCAGCGCCCCGCCGCACGCGGCACAGACTTCGGGATCGCGCATGGGGTCGTCCGCCGGCGGCACTGCCACGGCCTCGCAGCCGTCGCAGTACCACACCGGAATGCGATGCCCCCACCAGAGTTGGCGCGAGATGCACCAATCGCGGATGTTCTCCATCCAGTTGTAGTAGATGCGCGTGAAGTGCTCCGGCAGGATCTCAATCTTGCCGCTGCGCACGGCTGCGATGGCCGGTTCCGCCAGCGGCTTGGCTTCCAGCCACCACTGCCGGCTCACCAGCGGCTCGACAATGATGTCGCAGCGGGTGCAGTGGCCGATGGCGTGGCGATGGGCCTCGATCTTCTCCAAACGGCCCGCCGCCTGCAATTCGCGCACCACCGCGTCCCGGCAGGCGTAGCGGTCCATGCCCGCGTAGGCGGCGCCGGCGTTCTCGTTCATGGTGGCGTCGAGGTTCAAAACGTTGATGAACTCGAGATCGTGGCGTTGTCCGATTTCAAAGTCGGCGATGTCGTGCGACGGCGTCACCTTCAGCGCTCCCGCGCCAAACTCCGCTTCCACCGCCTCGTCGGCAATGATCGGTATTCTTCTCTCTGTCAATGGCAGGTATACCTCTTTGCCCAAGAGATGCCGGTAGCGCGTATCGTCCGGGTTCACGGCAACGGCGGTATCGCCCAGCATGGTCTCCGGCCGCGTGGTCGCGACCGTGATGGAAGCGGTTTCATCCTCTACGAGCGGATACGAAATATGCCACAGGTGGCCGTCCTCTTCTTCATGGGCGACCTCGAGATCGGAGAGCGCGGTGGCGCAGCGGGGGCACCAGTTGGTAATGCGCTCGCCCCGGTAGATGAGGCCCTTGTGGTAGAGCCGCACGAAGGTGGTGCGCACGGCGCGCGCCGGCCCCGGATCTAGGGTGAACGTGTCCCGCGACCAGTCGCAGGAAGCGCCGAGACGGCGGTGCTGGTCGTCGATGACGTTGCCGTACTTCCGCACCCACTCCCACACCCGCTCCTCGAATTTCTCCCGTCCCAGGGCCTGCCGGGACGTGCCCTCTTCCTGCAGCAGGCGCTCCACCACCACCTGGGTCGCGATGCCGGCGTGGTCGGTGCCGGGCACCCAGAGCGTAGCGTCGCCTTTCATGCGATGCCAGCGCACCAGCACGTCCTCGATCGCGGCGGTGAGCGCGTGGCCGAGATGCAGTTCGCCGGTGACGTTCGGCGGCGGCATGATGACCGTAAACGGCTCGGCCCCGTCGCCGATGCGCGGCGCAAAGTAGCCGCCGTCTTCCCAAAAGGGATACCAGCGCGCTTCCACGGGCGCTGGGTCGTAGGTCTTCTGCATCGTTTGCGGAGACTTCGTTTCCGGCTTCGCTTCTGCCATCCTCGCGCTGTCCTCTCTGGTATTCACCGTGTCGAGCGGCACTGATTCTCGCGGTCTATACAACAAAAAGCCCGCTCTCATCACCTGACGAAAGCGGCCAAACTACAGTAGAAATGGAGAGCCGCGCTGCTGCGCGCGCAGCCGAGCGCAACGCGGCCAGCCAATCAGAATCCTCGCAACTCTTTCTGTATGCGCGATACCCCACAGTCCATTGGAACCTACCATGCAGATTACGGGCAATAGCCTCTACGCAAACAGACTTCACAACGAGCCGCCCGGCCGCTGTGAAGCCCCCACCTTGGTAGCGCATACGGGATTCGAACCCGTGATCTCCGCCTTGAGAGGGCGGTGTCCTAGGCCTCTAGACGAATGCGCCACACCTGTATCCCCACACAGGCCGTATATTTCGAGTATAAGCGAAACCGTTCAGCCAGTCAAGGTTGGAAAACTGACGGCCATAGGCAGGCGCATTCATAGTCAAGCTGGTACACAAACACACTTAAACCGAGTGACTCACACACAGTCTCGACCGTCAATGCCTCTTTTGGGTCTATTCCGACTGTTCTACGGGGGCGCAAAAACTGCCGCGCCACGCGCCTGCGCCTCGACGGCGTCGGCTTGGCGCTTGCCCTACATTCCGTACCTGGAATATGATGCGCCCAAGCCTTGAGACGTCGAATGTCCGAACGAGGACGTGCGCCCGGATGAATTGTGAGAGGATAGGGTCAGTCAAGTGTGTGGACGCAAACCGTTCAGTGACCTGACCAAAGACTTCACGCCGGCGCGCCGCCGGCGCATCGAGAACTTGAAGCGGCAATTGCTCGCGGAAATGCCGTTGCACGAGTTGCGCCGGGCGCGCGCGTTAACCCAGCGAGACCTCGCCGAGGCGCTGCGGGTGAATCAGCCCGCGATCTCCAAGCTGGAACAGCGGGCCGACGTGTACGTCTCCAGCCTGCGCTCGTACATCGAGGCGGCGGGCGGCAAACTGAAGATCGTCGCCGAGTTTCCCGAAGGCGAAGTGACAATCACGAACTTCTCCGACGTGGGAGATGGGGAGCAAACCCCGTAGCCCGCGCCATGCATGAAGCTTCGCGCACTGCCCCGGTCCGGGCCGCCATGCGGCAAACCGGTGGATACGCGCGGGGCATCGCGGTTTAGGACACCAAGAGAAAAATGCGAACCGTGCGTGCAGCCGTCCTCCTGCTGCTGACCTTTGGCTTGCTGCTGACAAGCTGCCTGAGTCCCGCGGAAGAGCGTTCCGTCTTCAAGGCGGCGCTGCTGCTAACCGAGGTGCTGCCGCAGATACCCATCAAACCGCTCAACGCCGCCGGCAATCCTATCCGCCAGGAGCGCACGTTCTACGACGGCACAGACGCAGCGCTGGTGGGCGACCTCTACCTGCCCGACGGCGAGGGCCCGTACGGCGCAATCCTCATCTACCTGGGCATCGCCTCACCCGCGGACGATCCCTATGCCCAGGCGCTGGTGCGCGGCCTGGCGCGGCAAGGCATCGTGGTGCTCGTGCACCAATCGCGCCGCATGGAAGCCGGCATCATCGACCCTGCGGAGATCGAAGGCGTCGTGCAAGCGGTGCTCTACTTGCGCGCGCGGCCTGAGGTTGACCGCGAGCGGATCGGTATTCTGGGGTTCTCCGTCGGCGCGGGCCTGGCGCTGCGGGCGGCGGCCGATCCCCGCGTCCGCGACCACGTGGCGTTCGTGCACAGCTTTGGCGGCTACTATAACGCGGCGAACGTGCTCAGCGCGGTAACTACGCAGCAGGTGCTTGCCGGTGATAGGGCTGTGTCGTGGCAGCCTGACCCGCTGGCCGCGGACCTATTCCAACACGCCCTCTTGGCCACGGTAGAGAGTGATGCGGAACGGGCGCAGTTGCAGGCCGCCCTTGCCGGTGACGCCGAGCCGCCGGACATGCTCTCGCAGCGCGGACGCACCCTAATCGCTCTCTACGCAAACACAGACCCGCGCCGCACCCGGGAAATCCTCGCGGGCGACCCCACTCTGGTGGGTTGGCTGGAGGACATCTCGCCCGCCCCCGCCATGAAGGACGTGCGCGCGCGCCTCTACGTCGCCCACGACCACGCCGACGCCTTTCTGCCCTACAGCGAGTCGCTGCTCCTGGCAGAGGCCGCCCAAGAGCACACGACCGTGGTCTTCCAGTCGTTCGTGCTCTTTGCCCACCTCTATCCCACCAACGACGCCAACCGGCTCATCTTCCTGCGCGAAGTGTGGAATCTTTACTGGCACGTGGTGGCGGTGCTGGCGGAAGTGGCCTGATTTGCCTGCCCGCCGGGCGGACGCAGGTTGCAAACCTGCGCTACCGGAGAGGACGGCGTTCGCTCTTTCCAGATTGCTCCGCACTCCCGGCTAGCGTAGCGCGGGGGCTTGTCCCCCGCCTCTTGGATCCACCATGCCAGCCGTAGCGCGGGGGCTTGTCCTCCGCTGGCGTCGCGTTGCGTTGAACGGGCGTCGCATGAATGCCAGTATTCAGCCTGCCAAAAGGTGTAGGGGCACGACATGTCGTGCCCCTACACCCTCATGCCAGCGTCCTAGGAGTCATGGCAGTTCGCTGCCGCCGGGCGCGGCAGGTTCGCGTATTCCTACATGCGTTCCGGCGCGGACATGCCCATCAAACTCAGGCAGCGCGCCAGCACGAGTTTGGCGGCTTGCGCCAACTCCAAGCGCGCGCGGGAAAGCGCCGCGTTCTCCGGGTCTATCACCCGGCAATCGCGGTAGAAGGCGTGGAAGAGCGCCGCCAACTCCTGCGCGTAGAACGCCAGCCGGTGGGGCGCATGTTGCAGCGCCACGTCCTCGATGAGTTCAGGCAGGCGGATCATCAGCCGCAGCAGCGTCAGTTCCGCCGGATGCCGCAGGAGTTCCAAGTCGGCGGCGCCCGGCGCAATGCCCTCGCGCCCGGCGCGTTCCAGGATACTCGCCGTGCGCGCGTGGGCGTACTGGATGTAGTACACCGGGTTCTCGTCGGACTCCTGCTGCGCCAAGTCCAGGTCGAAACTCATCGCCGTATCGGGCGAGCGCGCCACCAGGAAGTAGCGGCTGGCGTCCACCCCGACCTCTTCCACCACCTCGCGCACGGTCACCACGTCGCCGGTGCGTTTGGACATGCGCACCTCTTCACCGCCCCGCAGCACGCGCACGAGTTGGTAGAGCAGAATCGTCAGCCGCTCCGGGTCGTGGCCGAGCGCCGCCAGCGAGGCTTTCACCCGCGGCACGTGGCCGTGGTGGTCCGCGCCCCAGACGTCGATGAGGCTGGTGAAGCCACGCTCCAGCTTGTAGGCATGGTACGCGATGTCGGCGGCAAAGTAGGTCGGTTCGCCGTTGCTGCGCACGAGCACGTTGTCTTTGTCTTCCTCGACGTCCGTTGAAACGAACCAGGTCGCGCCCTCCCGCTCGGCCACCCGCCCGCGTTCGCGCAGGGTGTCGATGGCGGCCTGTACCCGGCCTTCATCCTCCAGCCACGCCTGCGAGAGCCACTCGTCGAACTCCACGCCTAAAAGCGCGCAGTCCTCGCGGATGGAATCCAGCATCAGCGCCAGGCCGCGTTCGTGCAGCGCGTTCAGGGCCTCGTCCTCGGGGAGCCCCAGCAAGGCGTTTCCTTCTTCCTTGTCGATCTGCGCGGCAAGTTCCACCATGTACTCACCGGCGTAGCCGTCCGGCGGCACGTGGGCGTCGAGACCGTGCAACTGCTGGTAGCGCGCCAGCAGCGTGCGGGCAAAGGTGTCCATCTGGCTGCCCACGTCGTTGACGTAGTACTCCCGCTGCACGCGGTAATTCGCGGCCGCCAGCGCCCGCGCCAGGGTATCGCCCAGCACGATGTTGCGTCCGCTGCCGATGGTGAGCGGGCCGGTGGGGTTGGCGCTGCAGAATTCGATTTGCAAAGCCGCGCCGCCGCCCATGTCGCAGTTGCCGTAGGCGGCGCCCTGAGCGACGATCTCGCCCACCTGCCGCGCCAGCCACGTTTCGCTCAAGTGAAAGTTGATGAACCCCGGCGGCGCCACGCTCACCTCGGCCAGATAGTCACTCTCCGGCAGCGCCGCCGCGATCACCGCGGCAACCTGCATGGGCGGCATGCGCACGGCGCGCGAAAGCCGCAACGCCAGGTTGGAGGCGTAATCGGCCTTCTCCGGCGGGGCGTACTCCACCGTCACGTCGGTGTTCGCCAACGGCGGCAGTTTGTTCTGCTCTTGCGCAACGCTCAAGGCCTGCGCCAGAAGCCCGCGAATGTGCGCGCGCGCTGATTGTCTACTCATATTCCCAGTCCCACCCGGTTCCGCCCCGCATCGGCGAAGGGCTTACTCTACGGTTCCCCTGCTCTCGGCAGCCTAACTCCAACCCGCCCCCGCCATCCGTACGCGGGCTTCTCCCCCGCAATCGTCCCGCGTCTGTCGTAGCGCGGGGGCTTGTCCCCCGCCCCTTGGCGTCAACACAACCCCAAATAAAGATAGCGACCGCATCGTGGCCGCTATTCGTACTCTCTATACTACGTCCTCGCGCCGCCGTTTTCAAGCCATTGGCGTGTTTAGACAGGCTACAAACCCATCCGCGTGCCGCCACTCAATGCGTGGTATGCTAGTGCTACCGCTGCGGCGGTTAGGTCTCTGCGCCACCAATGAGAGAAGCAACTACCATGATCGTAGACGTACACTCCCACTTATCGGATGCCGCGCTGCACCTCACCGACGAATTCAAGGCGGATCTCGGCAAGTCGTGGCAAGGGCTCACGATCGACGCGCCGCCCGCGGTCCACCGCCAAGCCGCGGACGCCGTGGACGCCATCATCGTCTTCCCACTCTGGGCGCCGCACAGCGGCATCGTGGTGCCCAACGAGTACGTGGCCGACTACGTGCGCGGCGCCGGCGAAAACGTGATCGGCTTTGCCAGCGTGGACGCCAACGACGCGGACGCTCCCGACCAACTGGAGCACGCGGTGAAGCAACTCGGGCTGCGCGGCCTCAAGATCGGCCCCATCTACCAGGGCTACGACCCCCTCTCCGACGGGGCGCTCGCCATGTTCGCCAAGGCCGAGGCGCTCGGCCTGCCCGTCATGTGGCACCATGGCACGACCTTCGTGCGCAAAGCGCCGCTAATGTACGCACAGCCCTGGCAGGTGGATGAGGTGGCCATACGCTTTCCGGACCTCAAGATCATCGTGGCCCACATGGGGCATCCTGGCGTAGGCGAGACCGTCTCGGTGGTGCGCAAGCAGCCCAACGTCTACACCGACATCAGCGGCCTCTATCCCCGGCCCTGGCAGTACTACAACGCCCTGATCACCGCCATCGAGTACGGCGCGGCGCACAAGCTACTCTTTGGCACGGACTTCCCGCTCTTCTCCGCCGCCGACACCATAGCCGGCCTGCGCAACGTGAATGCCCTGGTGGCAGGCACGTCGCTGCCGCGCGTGCCGGACAACGTGATCGAGGAGATCATCCACCGGGAGAGCTTGTCGTTGCTCGGGCTGGAGTAATCCCGATTGTCGGCCGGGCTTTTCTGCCGAAGGTGGCCCGCCGAGACTCGTTCCTGCTGAAGCCACTCGCTCTGCCCGTTCCTGGTCGTTCGCGCTGAGCCGCACTTGGCCGTTCGTGCTGAGCCTGTCGAAGCATGAACGGCCAAGAGCGGCGGCGCTGCCCAGCAACCGTCCCCGCCGTTCACCCTTCGACACGCTCAGGGCGAACGGCTCCGGTATCCCGCCCAAACGGCGACCTGCGCTACTGGCGCACGGCTTTCGCAGTCGGCGCGAAGGGCCTGCCTGCCGTTCACTCTTCCGAGGGTTTTTCAGCGTGCCCTGCCGGCTCCCGGCCAAAGAACCGCCCCATGACCCAGTCATTCACGCCCCAGGCGCGCAGGGCCGAGTAGAGCACCCAGAGGCTGAACACCCGCTGCAACGTGGCCTGCGAAAGCTGCTGCGCGACCGCAGCCGCCAGCAGTCCGGCCGCCACCGCGCCAATCGCGATCAAGAGCACCGGCTTCAGTTGCAGGTTCTTCATGCGGTAGTGGGTGATCGCGCCGGCGAGCGTGGTGGGAATCATCACCACCAGCGAAATGCCCTGGCCGATGTGCTGGCCGTAGCCCAGGATGAGCACCGCCGCCGGCACCATGATGATGCCGCCGCCCACGCCCATGGTGCCGCTGAGCAGACCCGCGCCAAAGCCGATGAGCAGGCTGAAGAGAAAGACGCCGAGTTCCGGCTCCAGGGTCATTCCGCCGCCTCCTCAGCCGCCTCTTCTTCATTCGCCTCTTCTTCAGACGGCGCGCTCTCAACCAGGTCTTCGCGGTGGAATATCAGGCTCCACGCCGTCATGACCGCCAGGAGAACCAGACCGGCAATCAGGATCGCGTTGCCAAGCACCGGATGCTGCAACAACATGCGCAGGCCGACCGCCGTCAACAAGATGGCAAAGAGGCGGCGCAACTGCTTTTGATTGATGCGGTGGGAGATGCGCACGCCAAGCGGCGCGGCAATGACGGCGCTAATCATGAAACCGGCGCCGGCGATGTACGCCGGCACGTCATTCCCAGGCGGCTCGTCGCGCGGCCACAGGGCGTAGACCAACGCCGCGGCAATAGCGGTGGGCACGATTGCGCCCAGGCTGACCGCATGGGCCTCGCGCTGCGAGAGGGCCAGATAGGCCGTAATCAAGGGCACGATGACGACGCCGCCGCCCACACCGGCAAGACCGGCCAGCGTGCCGCCGGCCACGCCGACGGCAACGTAGCGCCAAAGGGGAATTGCGTTCATGGCTTCCAAATGGTAGCACGGCGTCCCCGCGCCCACAACGCGGCCCAGAACTACGGCGCACGTCTACTTTCCGGCGGACGAAAACCACACGGAGCCATGTCATTCCGAGCGCAGCGAGGAATCTAGGGCGTCCATTCTGGATTCCGGCTTTCGCCGGAATGACGGAAGGCCAGACTCCGGCGTGTAGGGGCACGACATGTCGTGCCCCTACACGCGGCGGAACGGTTGCCCGGAATCAGGCGGGACAGAACACGTCGCGCGGCACAATGCTCAGGCGCAAGTCGTGCGCGCCGTCGGCGCGGGCGCACTCGTAGTAGAAATAGAGGTTTTCACCTACCGGCAGCGCATCCACGTAGCGCACCGAACGCGAGCCGCCGCGCGACTGCACCACCGGCCCGTTAACACTCAAGCGGGTGAAGCGGCGCAGGTCCGCGGAAAGCGCCAGACCGCACTGCTCCTCGTAGTTCTCGGAAACGTCCGCCGAGCCGTCGTAGAACGCGAGCCATTGCTGGCCCACGCGCGCGAGGGAAGAGATGCGGCTGCAGTAGCTATCCCAGCCCCGCTCGCGGGGCGCGAACACGTCGCCCTGCCACTCCCAGTTGCGCCCGTCGCCGCTCACGGCCAGGCCCGTGCTCGACTTGGCGATGCCGGTGTTATAGACGTCGGCGGTGGCGTGCATGGCCTCGCGCGCGGGCGCGTCCGCCAGCGTGGGCGTAGGAGCGTAACTCACGAACATGTGCCACAGGCCGCCCACGTTGACGACGTACGGGTCTTTCACACCCTCGGCGTGGATGTCCGCCGCCGTCAATACCGGCCGCCGCGACGCGGGATCAAAGTCGGCCGGCGAGTCGGCTTCCAGCACGTCGATCCGCCAGCGGTTGTCCGCGCTATCCACAAACGAGACGTAGAGCAGAAAGCGCCCGTCCGCGTCCCGCACCAGGCTGCTCTTCTCCACGGAAGGAGAGCCGCCAAAGGCGTCTTTGGCAGCCGACCACACCGTCTCGAAGCGCTTCCCGTCCTCACTGCGCGCCACGTAGCACGCGAAGCCCCGATCCGGCTCCTTTCCGCGACTGGGCGCTGCGCCACGCGGACGCCGCCGCCGGTAGTAGAGGTAGAACGCCCCTTCATCGGGCAGGTAGAGCGCGCACGGCGCGCCGGCCCAATGCCCGTTGCCGGCCGCTAGCGGTTCGACCACAACGTGGGCCGCATCGGGGTCGAAAAGCGTAACCGGAAAGTGGTAGGTCTTGGCGTCGCGCATCGTTGGCTTGACTTTCGCGAACCGGCACGCCGGATAGCGCGCCGGCCGGGGGAAGACTAGGCGAAGATTTCCGCTTCGATCTCTGACGGCGCCACCGGCCGGCTCTCCGTCGTGGAGCGATTGAACGCAAGGGTGAACGCGAGGGTCTTGAGGGCATCGTCCAACGGCGACTGAATCAACAATTCGTCGTCTTCCGCAACCGCCGCCAGGAATGCCCGCGCCATCGCCACTTCGGCTGATGGTCCCGCGGCGGCATGGACTTCGGTCCCCTGCGGCGTTATCTGCTGCAATTCTCCCCCTGAGAAGCGCAGCAGCATCTCCTCGCTCACCAGGTCCAGCCCCGAACTCTGCGGCAGGCCGAAGAAGAGCGCGTAGGTCGTGGCCACGCTGCCCACCGCGCCGCTCTTGTAAGCAAAGACGCCGGAATAGACGTCCCAGTTTTGGAACGACTCATCGTCCTTCCACGCGCTCCGCCCAAATTCCGCAAAGACGTTGTCCACCTCGCCTCCCAGGAGCCGGCACAGGTCGAGCAAGTGCGTGGCCTGCTCGACGATCTGGCCGCCGCCCTGGGCGGAGTCGAGATTCCACGGCACTTTCGGCACGCCCTGATACCACCAGATGCGTGCCAGGCCGAGTTCGCGCCCGGCCAGCAGTTCCCGCGCGCGGCTCGCTAAGCTGCCGTAGCGGTGCTGGTAGCCGACGGCGCAAAGCACCCGGCCCTGCGCCACCGCCATGCGAATGCGGCGGGCGTCGAGCACGCTGAGGGCGACCGGCTTCTCCACGAAGATCGCGGCTCGCTGCGCGGCGGCGTACTCCACCTGCTCGGCGTGTAGATTAGGCGGCGTGATTATGTAGACCGCGTCGGGCTGCTCGGCGTCGAGCATGTCGCGGTAGTCGGCGTAGGCCTGCGCGCCAAAGGGCGCGGCGGCCTCCTGGGCGCGGGCTTCGTCCACGTCGCAAATCGCCGCGACCTCCGCGTTCGCCACCTGCCCCAACGCGCGATAGTGCGCCTGCGCCCGCCGTCCCGCGCCTATCCCCGCCACCCGCAAGTCCATTATGTCACCTCGATCTCAATCTGATCGTGCCGCTCAACCGTAGCGCGGGGGCTTGTCCCCCGCCGGAGCCATTGAAACTGATAAACAAAGGATTGACCTAACAATTTCGCAGGTTACAAACCTGCGCTACCGGGGACTTTGGAGGCGAGTCTTGCCGCCGTTCTGTTTAATGCGACAGCATTAGGCCTTGTCCCCCGCTCCTTGCCGCGCCTACGTAGCGCGGGGGCTTGTCCCCCGCACTTGGCCGCTCCTACGTAGCACGAGTCTTGTCCCCCGTTTCCTTCCACCAACGCCCGGGCAAACTTGCTTCGCGTACAAGAAATGGACTGCTTCCGTTCGTGCTGAGCCTGTCGAAGTATGAACGGAAGCAGTCAATCTCCGCGCCGGAACAGCGCGAGTCTGCAACACGGGGCAAGCGCTCACGCCACCGCCGTACCGCGCAGCGAATACGCCGTCGTCTCCTCGATGCGCACCGGCAAAATCTCGCCCACCAGATTCTCGCGGGCGTCGCTGAAGAACGTCACCCGGTCGGTGCGGATGCGGCCCCACCACTTGTCGTGCTTGCGGCCTTCCACCAGCACGTCCAGTGTGCGGCCCCGCAGCCGCGCGTTCTTGGCGCTTACGATGCGTTCCTGCAAGGCTTCCACCGCCAGCAGTCGCCGGTGCTTCTCGGCGCGCGGCACGTCGTCGGCCATCTCCTCCCCGGCTTTCGTGCCCGGCCGCGGCGAGTACATCGCGGTGTGCACCACGTCCAGTTCAAGTTGCCCCAGCATCGCCAGCGTATTCTCAAACTGCGCTTCGGATTCGCCGGGAAAACCCACGATGACGTCCGTGGCAATCGAGGCGTGGGGAATATACCCACGAATGCGCGCCACCAAGTCCACGTAGCGGCGGGCGGGATAGCCGCGCTTCATGCGCCGCAATACCAGGTCGTCGCCGCTCTGCACGGCAATGTTGAAGTGCTCGCAAACGTTGGGCAGGCTGCCCACCGCCTCGATGATGCGGTCGGACATGAAGAGCGGGTGCGAGGTGAGAAAGCGGATGCGTTCCAGCCCCGGCACGCCGCTGCACGCCGTGAGCAGGTCCGCCAGGTCCGGCCGGCCTTCCAGGTCGCGGCCGTAGTCGTCCACGGTCTGCCCCAGCAGGGTCACTTCCCGCGTGCCGTGGCGCGTCAACCAGCGCAACTCGCGCACCACCTCGGCAATCGGACGGCTGCGCTCCGGCCCCCGCCGGATCGGCACGATGCAGAAGGCGCAGCGCATGTTGCAGCCGTAGATTACCGGCACCCAGCGGCACGGCCCGCCGTTCGCCAACGGCGAACCCTCCAGGCAGCCCTCGTCCAACATGCCCCGGTTGCCGGCCTTTTGCTGGGCAAACTCCAGAATCGGTTCGTACTCCACCGGCTTGGTGAAGACGTCCACCTGCGGCAGGCGCGCCTGCAAGCGCTCCAGGCTGTCGTCGCCCACCATGCAGCCCATCATGGCAATGCCGAGATCGGGATTCTTCTTCTTCATACCCGAGAGCCAGCCAAGCTGCCCCAGCGCCCGGTCCTCGGCGTTCTGGCGCACGGCGCAGGTGTTCACCACCACCAGATCGGCCTGCGCCGGCTCGTCGGCCCAGGCGTAGCCCAGCGCCTCCAACGAGCCGCCCAGCCGCTCGGAATCGGCCTTGTTCATCTGGCAGCCGTACGTGATCAGGTGGTAGCGCAAGTCCGTGCCGTTGGGCACCGCGAGGATCCTTTTCCCTATATTCTAGGGTGATGAAACCGTCCCAAACGTCCGCCCTCCATTGTAGCAAGCGGCGGCAGCGGCGTGAAGAAGCCGCAGACAACCCCCTCCTGCCTGAGGTGTGGTTGACAGGGATTCGGAAATGTCATTCCGAGCGCAGCGAGGAATCTAAAGCTGATGGCATACAGAGGCAGTGCCCTAGATTCCTCACTCCGCTGCGCTCCGCTCGGAATGACACGTTCAGTCGAACATAGAGTGCCCACCTCTGTCGTCAAGGTAAGGGAACTCATGTATTGCCCGGCTTCTCACCGCAGGTTCGTTTCGGTTACACAAGTGTCTCCAAGAGAGAGGCAATTGGCTTCGCCAACGATTCGTCTCGTCCTACCGCGCCAGCCAGCCGCCGTCGATGGGCACGATCGACCCGTGCATGAAGTTGGACTCATCCGAAGCCAGATAGACCGCCAGTTTGCCGATGTCCGCCGCCGTTCCCCAGCGGCCGGCGGGCGTGCGCAGCCGGATTTCGGGCGCGCGCGCGGGATTCTGTTGTAGCGCCTCGGTCAAATCCGTGTCGATGTAGCCGGGCGCAATCGCGTTCACGTTGACCCCGTGCGGGGCCCAATCGGTCGCCAAGGCCCGCGTGATGCCGGCTACCCCGTGCTTGCTTGCCACGTACGGCGCGATCTGCACGCCGCCCTGGTACGACATGAGCGAGGCGATGTTGATGATCTTGCCCCGGCCTTGCGGCACGAAGTAGCGGCCCGCCGCCTGGCAGAGGAAGAAGACGGCGTTGAAATTCACCTGCAAAACCGTGTTCCAATCTTCTTCAGTCAGTTCCAACGCCGGCTTGCGGCACGTGACGCCGGCGTTGTTCACCAGGATGTCGAGCCTGCTGAAGTGCGCTGCCGTTTGGCCCACGAGCGCATTGAGGTCGGATACCGTAGCCGTCGCCAGGTCGGCTTGCAGCGAGAGATAGCGCCGCCCCGCTGCCTCTACCTGGGCCTGCGTCTCGGTGGACGCCGAACGCGACACGCCGGCCACGTCCGCGCCGGCCTCCGCCAGCGCCCGCGCAATGCCCTGTCCGATGCCCCGGCTCGCGCCCGTAACCAGTGCGACCTTGTTCGTTAGGCAAAATGCTGGCGCGGTCATAGCAGAACTCTCCTTGTATCGGGCCTGTAGTCTCCGCTTGCATTGGTAAGCGCGGCCGCCGTGTTGTTGATGATTCGTCGCATTGAAGAGAATACCCTACGCGGCCCGGCGCTTCCCGCGCGCGCTCTTGCCTTGACGCGCGGCGCGAGTCCGTGACAGAATGCCATCTGTGAGAGTAGCTTGCGCGGGCCCTGCCTTGCGCCGCCGGCGCTGCTCTCCGGCTACGCGCATTCGCCCGCGCGCGGCTTTTTTCAATGCAACGTGACCCAAAGACACCTTCCGCGCCGCAATGGCCATGGGCTGGCGGTGACGGCATTACATAGTTCTACCGACTAGAAAGACGCTAACGAGGAGGCGCTTGGTGGCCGGGTTCAAGGATGTCAGCAGCAACCTCGACTTTCCCAGTATGGAGCATCGGATCCTAAAGTTTTGGGAGGATACCGATGCCTTCAAAAAGCTCGTAGAGAAGAACCGCGACAATCCGCGCTGGTCTTTCATCGACGGCCCCATTACCGCCAACAACCCCATGGGCGTCCACCACGCCTGGGGGCGCACCTACAAGGACGTGTACCAGCGCTTTAAGGCCATGCAAGGCTACGCGCAGCGCTACCAGAACGGCTTCGATTGCCAGGGCCTGTGGCTGGAGGTCGAGGTGGAGCGCGACCTCGGTTTCGACTCCAAGCACGAAATCGAGGAATTCGGCCTGGACAACTTCTCCCGCGAGTGCCGCAAGCGCGTCGAGCATTTTTCCACGGTGCAGACGAACCAGTCCATCCGCCTCGGCCAGTGGATGGATTGGGACAACTCGTACTACACCATGGACGATACCAACATCGAGCACATTTGGCACTTCTTGAAGCGCTGCCACGAGAAGGGCTGGCTCTACAAGGGCTGGCGCTCCATGCCGTGGTGCATCCGCTGCGGCACCAGCCTCTCGCAACACGAACTGGTCGGCACCGACACGTACCGCGAGGTCACGCACCCCAGTATCACGCTGCGGCTGCCCGTGAAAGGCCGCGCCAACGAGTATTTCCTGGTGTGGACGACCACGCCGTGGACGCTGGCGGCCAATACCGCGCTGGCGGTGCATCCCGACCTGACCTACGTGGCTGCTGAAGCCGATGGGAACACCTATTACCTATCCAAAGGCACGTTCGAGAGCGTGGGACGCGGCAAACTCACCGCCGTCCGCGAGTTCGCCGGCGCGGAGCTTGTTGGTTTGGAGTACGTTGGCCCCTGGCATGAACTGCCGGCGCAGCAGGGCTTTCCCACCACCGTCGTCGGCTGGGACAGCGTGGGCGAGGAAGAAGGCACCGGCATCGTGCACATCGCGCCCGGCTGCGGCGCGGAAGACTACGAACTCTCGCAGGAGCACGGCCTCCACGTCATCGTGCCCATCGACGGCGACGGCAATTACGGCGACGGCTTCGGCGCGCTCTCGGGCACGAACATCACCGAGACCAACGAGCCGATCTTCGCCGCGCTGGAAGAAGCCTGTCTGGTCTATCGCATCGAGGATTACACCCACCGCTATCCCGTCTGCTGGCGCTGCGGCGAAGAGGTGGCTTTCCGCTTGGTTGACGAGTGGTTCATCTCCGCCGACGAAATCCGGGAACGGATGCTGGCGGAGAACCAGACCGTCGCGTGGGCGCCCGAGTACGGCCGCAAGCGCATGGACGATTGGCTCAACAACATGGGCGACTGGTGCATCTCCCGCAAGCGCTTCTGGGGCCTGCCGCTGCCGTTCTACCACTGCGCGGACTGCGATCACGTCACCATCGTCGGCACCGTGGCCGAGCTAGCAAAGCGCGCCGTAGATCCCGCCAAGGTGCGCGCCCTGCCGGAACTGCATCGTCCCTGGATCGACGAGGTCACCATCCGCTGCGAGCAGTGCCAAAGCGAGACGCCGCGCATCCCGGAGGTCGGCGACTGCTGGCTGGACGCCGGCATCGTGCCGTTCTCCACGCTCGGCTACCTGGAGGGCAGCAACGCGTGGGGCAAGTGGTACCCGGCCGACTGGGTGAGCGAAATGCGCGAGCAAATCCGCCTCTGGTTCTACGCCCTCGCCTTCATGAGCGTCACCCTGGAGGACGTGCGCCCCTACCGCAGCGTGCTCATCTACGAAAAGGTCAACGACGAGCACGGCAAGCCGATGCACAAGAGCCACGGCAACGCCATCTGGTTCGACGACGCCGTGGAGAAGATGGGCGCGGACGTAATGCGCTGGCTCTACTGCGAGAGCAACACGCAACAGAATCTCAACTTCGGCTACGGCGTCGCCAACGACGTCAAGCGCCGGCTCCTGCTCTTCTGGAACGTCTACAATTTCTTCGTCACCTACGCCCGGCTGGAGGAATTCGATCCCACCAAAGTTTCCGTGCCGCTGGAAGTGCGGTCGCTGCTGGACCGCTGGCTCACCGCGCTGCTCCACAAGCTGGTGCGGGACGTGACCGCCGACCTGGAACGCTTCGACGCCTATAGCGTCTCGCGGCGGATCAATGACTTCATCGAGCAGTTGTCCACGTGGTACGTGCGCCGGGGCCGCCGCCGCTACTGGAAGTCCGGCCAAGACCGGGACACGCTCTCCGCGTATGTCACCCTTTATGAGGCGCTTACCACGCTTACGCGCCTCATTGCGCCCATCATGCCGTTCCTCAGCGAAGAGGTCTACCAAAACCTGGTGCGCGCAGTGGACGGCGGCGCGCCGGAGAGCGTCCACCACACCGAGTGGCCGCGCTACAATGCGGCCCTCATCGACGAAGACCTGCTGGCGCACATGGAATTGGCGCAGCGCGTGGTCAGCCTGGGCCGCGCCGCCCGCAGTTCCAGCAAGATCAAGGTGCGCCAACCGCTGCCGGAGATGCTGGCGCACGTCAAGTCCGCCGGCGAGCAAGCCGGTTTGGAGCGCCTACAGGAGCACATTCTCAACGAACTCAACGTCAAGGCGCTGCGCTTCGTCGGGCCGGAAGAGGAGTTGGTTACCTACGAACTCAAGCCGCGCTTCAACCTGCTCGGCCCCAAGTACGGCCGCCAGGTCAAGGCAATCGCGGCGGCGTTGCGGCAGAGCGACGCCCAGGCCGGCGCGCGGCTGGCTGCGCAGGGCGAGTCAATCGCAGTGCAGGTGGACGGGCAGACGGTCGCACTTCTGCCGGAGGAAGTGGACGTGCAAGCGCGGGAGCGCGCCGACTACAGCGTGGCGACCGAAGAAGGCTACCTGGTGGCGCTCCACACCGAGATTAGCCCCGCGTTGGAGTTGGAAGGCATGGCCCGCGAGTTGATCCACCACGTGCAGAACCTCCGCCGCGCGGCAGATTTCTCTCTCTCCGACCGCATCGTAACGTACGTAACGGTTGCCGACGGCGCTGACGGCCGCGCGAGCCTGGCGGAGATGCTGGGCGCACACAGCGCCGCGGTCGCGCAGGAGACGCTCTCCCTGCGCGTGGAACCGGCCGTCGCGCCGGACGAAGCCCACCAGGAAGTCGTCGATCTCAACGGTGTTGCGGTGGCGCTGGGCGTGGCGCGCGCTTCATGAACGGCGTAAAGCCGTGCGGCAAGAGTTGGCGGGTGTCGGGGCCACTCAGCGAGGCTTTGGCGCAGCCCGCACGCGCGGCTACCGCACGCGCAACGTGCTGAAAGCAAGAGGTGGCGCGCGCGAATCGTGCGCCCAAGATTACTTCGCAGCGAAAGGAGTATGACCGTGCCTGAGAGTCAGAAAACCCTCCCCCGCGTTTTCAAGTGGTTCGGTGAAGGGAAAGTCGCCTCCTCCGGTTTCCCTGAAACCGAGGAGCAGTTGTGCGCGGTGGCGGAACAGGGCATCAAGCACATCGTTGCCGCCTCCCGCAAGACGCCGGATACCGAGACCATCGAACGCCTCGGCATGACGGTCGACCGCTTCAGTGGCGTCAGCAGCGACGTGGCAACCCTGGACGCCGCCGTGGAGTCGCTCCACGCGGCCGCCCTGCGCGACGAGAAAGCCCTCGTCCACTGAGGCTCCGGTTTCGGCGGGGCCGGTACGGTCCTGGCAGGATACTTGGTGAAGCACGAAGGTTTTTCCCCGGCGGACGCGGTGCAGGCGCTGCGCGATTTTCGCCCCGGCGACTTGAAAGGCGGTGAGGTGGACGCGCTCATTGCCGAGTATGCGGAGAGCCTCACGTCTGGGTGACATGGCGCTAACTTTGAGTGAGAGAAGCCCGCTACGTTTGCCGTAGCGGGCTTCTATTTCTTCGTTTGTACTGCCCTATCGCGGGGAAAAGCGTTTGGCCCGGCATTCATCTGTGCCGGACTATTCGCCCTTAGTTGGCGTATTGGCGTCCGGCCCCCTGGCGCTGGCAAAGTAGCCTTCCAACAAACCTTCGATGCGGGCTAGCCGCTGCTCAATGTTAGAAACGCGACTCTCAAGACTAGACATTCTTCCATCCAGGCTGCGGATTTGCAGCATGAGAAACCCGCCGACCGCAACGCCTGTGACAACAATGGTTGCAGCAGATTCCCAGTTCATAGTCCTCTCCTTTGCTAGTTCACTTCAATATATCAAACAATGCGCGAGGGAGCAAACCTAGTTTCAGGGAAGCCCCATTTGGTAGGCCAATGCGCAATTGGCTTTACACCCAAAGATGGAACGATGCAAAAACCGTGACCGACGTTCTGCGTCGGCTCGCCAACTTGCCGGGCGGCCATAACCCAGAGAGACAATCTACGCTCCGCTAGCCCGTTGGCAAATCAGGATTCGGTTCCGGTCGCACGTGCTGCGCCAGAAACGCCGTCAACTCCCCAATCGGCACCCGTTCCTGCTCCATGCTGTCCCGGTGGCGCACGGTCACCGTGTGGTCGTCTTTGGTGTCGAAGTCCACCGTAATGCCGAACGGCGTGCCCACCTCGTCCTGCCGCCGGTAGCGGCGGCCGATGCTGCCGCTCTCGTCGTAGAAGACGTCCCAGTGCAGTTGCAGTTCCGCCACGATCTCTTTGGCAATGTCGGGCAGGCCGCCCTTCTTCACCAGCGGCAGAATCGCCGCCTTGATCGGCGCGAGAAACGGATGGAAGCGCAGCACCACCCGGGTATCGCCTTTGGCGTCCTCGTCCTGGTCGTAAGCGTCCAGCAGAAACGTTAGCAGCGCCCGGTCGGCCCCGGCGGCCGGCTCGATCACGTAGGGCGAGATGTGCTCCTTCTTCTGCTCATCGTAGAAGGTCAATTCCTGGCCGGTAGCCTCACCATGGTTGCGCAGGTCGTAGTCGGTGCGGTTCGAGACGCCTTCCAACTCGCCCCAGCCAAAGGGAAAGTGATACTCGATGTCCCAGCAGTACTTGGCGTAGAACGCCAGTTCGTCGTCCCCATGCTGCCGTAACCGCAGGTTCTCTTCCTTGACGCCGTACGCCGCGTACCACTGCCGCCGCGCCTCCAGCCAGTAGGCGTGCCAGCGGTCGTCCGTGCCCGGCTCGCAGAAGAATTCCAGTTCCATCTGCTCGAACTCCCGCTGGCGGAAGATGAAGTTGCCCGTCGTAATCTCATTGCGGTACGACTTGCCGATCTGCGCGATGCCAAAGGGCAGGCGCAGCCGCGACGACGTGAGCACGTTCTTGAAGTTCACGAACATGCCCTGCGCGGTTTCGGGCCGCAGATAGGCCACGGCAGAGTCATCCTCCACCGGCCCCACGAACGTTTTGAACATAGTCAGGAAGCGGCGCGGCGCGGTGAATTCCCCGCCGCAATTGGGGCAGTCCTCGCCTTCCAGATGGTCCACGCGAAAGCGCTGGTGGCAACTCGTGCAATCAACCAGGGTATCGGCAAAGTGGGAAGCGTGGCCGGTGGTCTGCCACACGCTGGGATTCATGACCACGCCGGTCTCAATGCCCACCACGTTCTCGCGCGTGCGCACGGTATTGTGCCACCAGGCCTCGCGCACGTTGCGTTTCAAGGCAATGCCCAGCGGCCCGTAGTCCCAAAAGCTCTCGAAACCGCCGTAGATTTCGCTGGAGGGATAGACGAACCCCCGCCGCTTGCACAGGCTGACGATCTCTTCCATAGTGTCGGTTTTCGCTGCCAACGTGATTCCCTTCACGACTCTGTCTTCAACGCGCGCATACGCTCCAGAAAGGGTGTGGTCTTCAAGTCCTGTTCCGCAACGTAGCGCACGAACGCGTCCGCGGCCTGTTCCAGTTCAGTGGTTGTGGCCGGATCGGCCTGCAGGCGCTCCACGCTAGGCAGCGGCTCCCGCGCTAGCCACCGTAAGCACTTGATGGCGCGCACCCCAATGCGCAAGCCGGAAACGCCCCCGCAGGAGGCGCACACCACCCCGCCAACATCCGGGCGCATGCGGCTGCCCTTTGCGGAAAGCGGCCCGCCGCACTGGGCGCACGCTTGGAGTTGCGCCTGGTATCCCAGGGCCGCCAATAGCTGTAGTTTATAGGCAACCAGGACCAGCGGCAAGGCGGCGCTCGCCGCCAGCGCGCCCAGCGCCTTGACGAGCAAGACGAATTCCGCGTACGCCTCCACCTCTTCCTCGACCAGGAGATGCGCGGTTTCGACCGCCTGGTAGGCGTACGGCAAGCGGTCGAGTTCGGTGCGCAGTTCCGGAAAAGTCTGCACGGTCTCCGCCTGCACCACCAGGTCCAGGCTGCGGCGGCGCACCACGAAGACCTTGGCCAACGTAAAGAGTTCCAGGTGCCCCGCCATGCGGCTCGTCGGCCGCCGCACGCCTTTCGCCACCACGTTCAGGCGTCCCCGGTCGGGCGTGAGCAGCGTCAGACGCCTATCGGCCTCATAGAAATCCGACCGGCGCAGCACGATCGCTTCCGCAATGTAGGTGCGTTCTTTCGCCATGAGCGTTCAACGGGCCGGCGCGCGGGCGGTTCCCCGGCCGTCGCCCACGCCGTCTCATGCTTTACCGGCCGCGGCCCGGCGGTGCGCGCAACCCCAGCGGCTAGCCGCTGCCGTTCCCTTCATTCGCCTCGGCGCCGCCTGCATCGGGTTCCGGGCGCGGCTCCTTGCGCACCAGCGCCTTCTTGATGCGCGTGCCTTCCACGGCGAGCACCGAAACCGTAATGCCGTCAAGCTGAATTTCGTCGCCTTCGTCCGCCATGCGGCCCAGTTGCGCGTAGATCACGCCGCCCAACGTATCCACCTCTTCGTTCTCCAGGCTGATGCCGAGCACGTCGTTGAGGTCGTTCATGCTAATCGCCGGGTCCACCACGGCCTCGAGTTCATTCACCACTTCCACCTGCGGCTCTTCGGCATCGTGTTCATCCTGGATCTCGCCCACGATCTCCTCCAGCACGTCCTCGATCGTCACCAGGCCGGCGACGCCGCCGAACTCGTCCACGCAGACCGCCGCGTGCACGCGCTTCTGCCGCATCTCTTGGAGGAAATCGCTTAATTTCTTCGACTCCGGCACGAAGTAGGGCTCGCGCATCACATCCCGCACCAGGGTGTCCAGCCGGTTGGACTCCACGTAGGGCAGCACGTCCTTTATGTAGACCACACCCTTGATGGCGTCGATCGTCTCCTCGTAGACCGGAATGCGCGAGTAGCCGTGTTCTGAGGACGCGCGGATAGCGTCAACCAGCCTGCTGTCGCCCTCCAAGGCCACGATGTCTACGCGCGGAGACATGATCTCGCCCACCGTCAACTCGCCCAATTCGAAGACGCCGTGTATCATCTCGCGTTCGCCCTCTTCGATCACGCCCTCCTTGCCGCCGGCGTCCACCATCATCTTGATCTCTTCCTCCGTCACCGTGGGCACGGTGGTCAGCGCCTCCTGCCCAAAGCGGTGCGTGATCAGGTTGCTGGTACGCGAAATCAGCCAGACAAGCGGATAGAAGACCGACTGGATGACCCGTATGACCCGCGCCGAGAGAAGGGCAAAGCGTTCGGCGTGGGTGATGGCCATCGTCTTGGGCACGATCTCGCCCAGCACGATGCTGACGAAGGCGATGGCCAGGGTGATGAGAATGACGGCAATTACCTGGTTGCCAATGATTGCGCCCAGATCGTCCGCAAAGCTGACCGCGCCGATAGCGGAAGCGAGAAAGCCGACCGTCGTGATAGCGATTTGGATCGTCGTCAGGAAGCGCTCGATGTTCTGGTGAAAGCCGTGAACGATGCGCGCGTTGACGGAGCCGCCGTCCGCCAGTTGCTGGATGCGCGCGCGGCTCACGGATATGACCGAGGTTTCTGTCGCTGCAAAGAACCCGTTGAGAAGCGTTAGGATGAGAATGCCGAGAATCTGACCCCAACTTGACGGATCCAAAGTCGATTGCTCCTTACTACGCTAACCGGACGCGCCGCGCGCGCCCGCCCTGCCTGCCGCCCTACCGCCGTCATCATACACGGAAGCGCCCATGAGATGCCCTTTGCGCGCCTCACGCGCCTTTCCGCATCTCATGTGCCTTGCCGCTCGTCCGTTCGGTTCTCTTCCCGCTTCTTGTTTGCCCGCGCGCCGCGCACCCGCGCCGGCACGCCGTAGGCCTTCGTTTCCGGCGGCACGTCCCGCGTGACCACCGCGCCGGCGCCCGTGAGCGCATTATCCCCCACCCGCACGGGCGCTACCAGCAACGTGCCGCTGCCAATGAACGCGCCCGCGCCGATTTCGGTCTCATGTTTCGCCGCGCCGTCGTAGTTGCACGTGATCGTGCCCGCGCCGATATTCGCGCCGCTGCCAACGACCGCATCGCCAAGGTAGCTTACGTGGTGTATCTTGGCGCCGGCGTGGACACGGGTGTTCTTGAGTTCCGCGTAGTTGCCTATTTCCACGTCCCGGCCCACCACGGTGCCCGGCCGCAGGTGGGCAAAGGGGCCGATGCGCACGTTCTCGCCTACCGCCACGCCTTCCAGCACGGACTCCATGACCGTAACGTTAGCCGCAAGCCGCGTATCCTGCAAGCGCGTACTGGGTCCTAGCGTACAGTTGTCCCCGACGTGGGTATCGCCGTAGAGGTGGCAATTCGGCAAAACCGTAACATCTTGCCCGAAAGTGACCGTATCGTCGATCCAGACGGTCGCCGGGTCGGCCAGGGTCACGCCGCGTCGCAGCGCCCGCGCGCGTATCCGCGCGCGCAGCACACCCTCCGCCCGCGCCATATCCCCGCGGTCCGCAACGTACAGCAACTCGCCGTCCCCGCCGGCAGGGCATACCGTCTCGATTGTGTCTCCCTCGGCAACCGCCAACGCGGTGAGAGTGGTGACAAAATCCTCACTATGCGCGACGAAATCTTCACCTTGCGCCAGGAAGGCGTCCCGATGCTCCCAAAGCCACGCGCGGGAAACGCACACCGCGCCGGGGCTTGCGGCCTCCGCCGCCGCACCCTGACCAGGCGCATCCGCCGCGGGGCCGCCGCACATTACGCCCTCACCCTGTACAGAAACGCCAATTGGCGCTCCCTCTCCCTGGGGCGGGCCGCCAATCTTTACCCCCTCTCCCTGGGGAGAGGGCCGGGGTGAGGGGAAATCTCCACCGCGCCGTCCATCCTGCGCGTGGCCGTCAGCGTTTCGCCTGGAACTGTCCGGGGAGTGAGCGTTGAGCACAATAAGCGGACCGGACGTCTCTCGCTGCCGACGGACAAGCCGGGAGAGTGTTTCAGAAGTAAGGAGCGGCATAGCGCCGGAGACAATCAATACCGAACTCACGGTCTCCGGAATAGCGGAAAGAGCCGCCTCCAGCAGGCCCATGCTCGTCTCTGCCACACACACAGTTGCCGAAATAAGGCCATCGCGCAGAGCCGCCGCCTCAGGGGCGCAGGCCACCACCACCGGCGCGCAGCCGGCCGCGCGCGCCGACCGCGCCGGATAGTAGCCCAGGGGGCGGCCCGCCACCGGATGCAGGACGGCGGCGCGCCGCGACCGCATCCGCTCTCCCCGGCCGGCGGCCAGGATGATGGCGGCAGAAGGTTGGTGAGGGTCTGGGTCGCTCTCTGTCATAGGTAATCAAGCAGCGCGGCTCACGCATCGGCGCCGCGGCCCACTCCGTGCCGCCAGGCGTTCCCGCCGGCTTGCGGACACAGCCCGCCTACCCTCTGCCTCCTTCAGCGCCGCACGCATTCCCGCGGCTGGGGCGGTAGGATTCGAACCTACGAATGCGGGCTCCAAAGGCCCGTGCCTTACCGCTTGGCGACGCCCCACCAAGTTCAATCTTAATCTGCGCACTAGAGGAGCGTCAAGTACCTTTCCAGTCAGGGTGCCATCTTGCCGGGGCACAACCCTACGAAATGAAGTAGGGCAATTTGCGCCTCTTGGCAATCTAATCGCTAACCAATTGCAAAAGGACTTGCGACTAGGAGCAAGTTAACGACTGCTCTCGGAATGAGCCTAGTGATCCCAACCAGAGATGGCAGGCCAGTAGCGCGGCTAGAGTCCACCAGTACGGCCTTGCAAGCAAATGGGTCTATCTAATCGGACAACCCTTACTGCTAAACCAGTTGCCCACCACTTCATCTGTATGTCTGCAATACAACTTCACCAGACTATACATGTCCTGCAAATCGCTCGGGGCGCCAAGCGTGAGGCTTTCGCCGTGTGCAATCTTATTCCGTTGGTCTACCATTTGATTCACCATATTGACACAAGGCCTAAAGTTGCTCTTTAGACGGCTTCCCAACTCGCCTTCAAAGTTTTCGAAGCCAAACCGCCCAAAGAAACCCTTGATGTTGCTGTGGTCCGGTGTAGCAAAGTTACCGACAAACATTTCAACTAGCAGTGGTTGCGAGAAGTGTGCGCTGCCATCCCAAATGTGAATGTCTCTTCTGACGAGATTCTCTATTTTGAGTGCCAGCCCCTCTTTGTCTGAGGTATTCTTGATCTCATTGATTATGTCACGAGAAAAGTAATACCTAAACTTCCGGGCAATCGAATTCTTAGGGATCGACCTTTCGGCAAGTTGAACTACCGCGATTCTCCCCAGAGCCTCTATGTAGCCCTCCAAATGGCTACACAGAAGTACAATGCCCGCTCTACTCAAGACATTTGTCCGAGTCAAATGGTCTCTAGGTCTCGGCCTCTGCCCATCTACCTCACGAGCCAAAGTCAAAATGGACTCGATCTCTTCCATACTGCGTATTAGATCGGAATAGGCAGAAGAATACCTGGCCATGACTCAATTAGAATAAGCCTGAAGTGACTTTCTCTGACCAAAGTTCGAACCGCCGATTTGTCCTAGACTTGTGGTCGATGGATCGGGTAATCAGGTCTTCAAATTCAGCATTCCTAAGCAGGTCTACATACCTCTCGTAGAACCTCTCCCTCTGGTGTTCGACAACTTCAGAATCTACACGGGCGAGACTGTACATAGTTAGGTCCATCAAGGCTCTATTGATTACACTTCGACCATTTGAGGGCAGTCTACGAAAACACTCTTCAGGTCTAAAGACCAGAAGGCACCTGTCTATAGTTTGCTTCCAAAGCTGGCCAAGACGCCCTATGTTATCAGGACTGTAATTGCGTCCAATACTTGCAGCGTCATTGAGCCAGTTTTTTTGTGGAGTTCTGTAGTTTCTTTGACCATGAATTTGAAATGCAAAGAAGCGCAGAATCAACTCCTGGTCCCTCATTCTCTTGTCTGGCTTCCCACGATTGAGAATCTTAAGCCAAGCGGGATATTCCGCAAGTTCACCAAGTAGATCGATTAATGCACCCCGGGCAATGCTATTCCTCAGCTCTTGTGCATTAAGTGGCACAGTGTTTGAATTCAGCCTCTCGAATACCTCGAATCTGATATCAGGGTCTGAGTCATTGGTCACAATCACGCAACGCAGAGAATAAGTCTCAATCTTTCGTTGCAGAGTTTGAGGCAACTGAAAAAACCTCTTCTTGTTGTGCTCTGCTAGGACATCCAGGTCCGAGAGCGCAAACTCATTATTAACAAATCGGTAGATTGAATAAATCCTCTGCTGGCCGTCGATTACGTCTAGCTTGTAGTCCTCATCCTGAGCAAAGTAGCAGGGCGGTATGGGTACGTTAATCAGAATGGATTCTATTAGCTTCGAAGCCATGTCATCTTCCCAAACATACCAGCGCTGTGATTCAGGTCTACCACTGAGCTGCCGAAGATGCACGGTTCCATCTTCAATCTGGTCCATCAATGAGGTCACTACCAAATCGTACGGCTGTGTAAACAGCTTAGGGTTGGAGATTTGATCCCGCTGTGGATCACGTTCTTGCTCTTTCTTCTCATCTTCAAAAAGCCGAACTTCAGCCATTGTTATCCACTCTCTATCACTGGCGACTATCTGAGGTTCAAGTGTGCACGAATTCGTTATCCATTTGGGCCATTGTGTTCAAGCAAGTTCCCATTGTACATGAGCAACTCCACTAGCCTACTAGAACTCGCTCCAATTCACGCCAATTAGTGATAATACCGGCGAGTACCAAATGCCGGCATCCAAGTCCTGATCCTTTGCTACCTGACTCAGTTGGCCCTATTGCGGCAACCAAAACCAACAAGCCAAGACCTGTCAATCTTGATTCAGTTGATCACCACCGCTTCTTGCCCGGCGATGCTGATCTGCTGCGCCACCGCGCCGGCAACTTCGCGGTAGACGGCGGCGATGGCCGAGTCGGGTTGGGTGGCGGCTATTGGTTTGCCGTTGTCGCCGCCTTCGCGAATAGCGACATTCAGGGGCACCTCGCCGAGGAAGGGCACGCCCATGGCTTCCGCCGCCTGGCGCGCGCCGCCGTGGCTGAAGATTTCCGTGCGTTTGTCGCAGTGGGGGCAGAGGAAGTAGCTCATGTTTTCCACGATGCCCAGGATCGGCACGCGCAGTTGTTGGAACATGCCGATGGCCTTGCGGGCGTCGGACAGTGCCACGTCCTGCGGGGTGCAGACGATCACCGCGCCCGCGCCGGGGATGGACTGCGCCAGGCTCAGCGGCGCGTCGCCGGTGCCGGGCGGCAGGTCGACCACCAGGTAGTCGCGCTCGCCCCAGTGCACGTCGCCAAGGAACTGGGTGAGCAAGCGGTGGACGATCGGCCCGCGCCAGATAATGGCCTGTTCCGGCTTGATCACGAATCCCGCCGACATAATCGTAATGCCGTACGCCTCGGCGGGAATCACCTTATTGCCCGCGCCGCGCAGTTGCGCCTGCGACCCCATCATCTGGGGCACGTTCGGGCCGTAGACGTCGGCATCCAGCAAGCCCACTTCCGCGCCGGACTGCGCCAAGGCGATTGCCAGGTTCACGGCGGTGGTGGACTTGCCCACGCCGCCCTTGCCGCTGGCCACGAAGAGCACGTTCTTCACGTCGGTAAGGATGTCCGCTGATTCCGGCGCCATGCGCTTGGCCACCTCGGAGCGCGTGTCGATCGCCACGGCCTGCACGCCGGGCACCGCCAGCAGCGCCTTGCGGCACTCGTTCTCCAGGTGCTCTTTCATGGGGCAGGCGGGCGTGGTCAACACCAACTGAAACGCCGCCGTGCCCTTGTCAAACGTCATCTCCCGCACCATGTTCAGCGTGACGATGTCCTTGTGCAGATCGGGGTCCTGCACCACGCGCAGCGCGTCGACCAGGTCTTCGGTTCGGGGGGTCCCATTCGTTGCCATGCCGTCTCACCTCTCTAGCGGCGTTGCGTTGCCTGCATTTCTACGACTGGCACGGGAAGAAGAGCCACTCGGGAGGGAGTCGCGCAGCGCGCATCCCTCCCGGTATTGCCGGCTCGCAACTACCGCGCTCCCATAACTTCAATTCTTGTAGTACTGTCCTTTCTCTACGGTAGCATGGCTGAAATCGCGGCGCAAAGGACTCTCTAGCCGTCACTTCTTAGTCGTGCGGGCGCGACACCGTGGGCATCGCATTCGATTTCGCGTCGTAGAGTACAATGGTTCTAAGCGAGGGCGACGCGCGGGGATAGATTTCGCGCGTGTTCTCGCGGCGCGGAAGTTCAAATACGTAAGGATAATGCATCTATGTTCGAGAAGGCCACGTTGGAAAACGGTATGAGGGTTGTGACCGCCACACTGCCCCACACGCGCTCGGTATCGGTTATCCTGCTGGTGCGCGCCGGCTCGCGTTACGAACACGACCCCGAGGCCGGCATCGCCCACGTCTTCGAGCACATGCTCTTCAAGGGCAGCACGCGCTTTCCCACGGCGCAGATCGTCAGCGAGTCGATCGAGGGCGTCGGCGGTTCCATGAACGCCGCCACCGACAAGGAGACCGTGGACTACTGGTGCCGCGTGGCCCAGGACCATTACCCGCTGTCCATGGAATTGCTGGCCGACATCTTCCTGAACCCGCTGCTGGATCACGATGAACTCAAGCGCGAGCAAGGCGTAATCCTGGAAGAGTTGCGCATGTACCACGACGACCCCCGCAGTTGGGTGAGCATCCTGAGCGACCAGATTTGCTGGCCGGGGCATCCCCTGGGCCGGGACATCGGCGGCAGCCCGGAAACCGTCCAGGGCATTACGCCGGAGATGATCCACGACTACCGCGGCCGCATGTACAGTCCGCAGAACACGGTGCTGGCGGTGGCCGGCAACGTCACCCACGAGCAAGTGGCCGCCGACGCGGCGCGCCTCTACGGCGCGTGGACGAACGGCGCGCCGGCGGACTACGCGCCCTGGCAAGCGCCCGCGCCGCAGCCGCAGGCCGTCGGCGAAGGACGGGAATCGGTGGAACAGATGAGCCTGCTGCTCTCCTTCCCCGGCATCTCGATGTTCGATGAGGACCGCTACGCCTTGGGACTGCTCAATACCGTGCTGGGTGAAGGCATGAGTTCGCGTCTCTTCCTGGAGGTGCGCGAGAAGCGCGGCCTGGCGTACAGCGTCGGCTCGTTCCCGCATTACCACCAGGATACCGGCCTCTTCACCGTCTACGGCGGCGTCGATCCCGACCACGCGCCGGACGCCCTGCGCTGCATCATGGACCAGATCGGCGGCCTGCGCGAACCCGTGCCGGAAACGGAAATGCGCAAGGCCAAGGAGTTCACCAAAGGCCACCTGCTGCTCCGCATGGAGAGCACCCAGAGCGTGGCCGGCTGGGGCGGCGCGCGCGAACTGCTGCACGGCGAACTCATCACGCCCGATGAGGCCGTAGCCCGCATCGAGGAGATAACGGCGGACGACATCCAGCGGGTCGCCGCGCGGCTCTTCACCGCCAACGCGGCCAAACTCGCCGTCATCGGCCCGCGCGATAGCAGCCAAGAACTCCTGCCGCTGGTGACCCAATAAGGCGCGAGTGAGGGTACCATGCCTTCGAACGGAGAAGCACCCCTACCGCAACGGAACCACCCTCTTGGGCCGCTGCGCGCGTTGCCATACTTCCTGCTGCTCACGTGCGCCCTCCTGGCCGGCTGCCTGCCCGGCGGCGAAGACGACCGCCGCTTGGCGTTTGCAGGCGGCGTGCGTCTGGATAGCGAAGGGAGTGCGGAAATAACCATTGTGGCGCGCAACGTCAGCGACCGTCTGTTTGCCCAAGACGACCATCTCGACGGGCGCGGCGAGGTGTTCAACAGCGCCCAGCAATTGCTGGATCGATTCACGCAAGAGTCCATTGCCAAACTCACCGCCGGTGAAGAAACCACAGTCGCCACCTGGCAGGGCGTCCTGGAACCGGACACATACGTCATGCGCTGGACGACGGCCCGTTACGGCGGCGTGGAATTGGAATTCACGCTGCTGAAGCGCTTTGGGGTGTTGGAAGTCAGCAACGTGCGGGAGCGGCAACTCGCGCCCGAGCCTGCCGCGCAGTCCCCCGGCTAAGCGCGCAGCCGCTCACGCTCACCCCGGCTTGCGCGCCTTCAGCACCAGGCCGACGGAAGCGGTCTCAGTTGTGCGCGCCGGATTCGGGTCGTCGAACGCATACAGCAGCCGCCGCGCCCACGAGGAGAGGCGAGAGCCTTCCTCCGCACCGAACCGGTTGCATGACCCGCAGACTCCCCGCTCGACCAGGTTCTTGCCGATGCCGTAGAGGGCGAAGTGCGCAAACGGCAGGCAGCGCGGGGTGGTAAACCACACGTTCTCGACCGCAAACCCGGCAGCGCGCACCGCGTCCGTGAGTTCCGCAGCCGTGTAGAGCCGCACGTGGTCGGCCCAGATGCCGGCGAGCCACCAGATATGGGCGGGCACGTGCGCGCCAAAGGCGCGTTCCAGTATCCAGTTGAGCGGATCCCACAGAAATGGATACCGCCGGTGGGGCACCGAGATGAGGAGCAGCCCGTCGGCGCTGAGCACGCGGCTGATTTCGCTGAGGGCGCGGTCGTCTTCCACGATGTGCTCCAGCACCTCGGAGCAGACGACGGCGTCGAACGCGCCCGCGGGAAAGGGCAGCGTGCGGGCGTCGGCGCGGGCGAAGTTCGCGGCCGGCGCCTGCGCCCGCGCTACCGCGAGATGAGCGGGGCTATAGTCCACGCCGACCACGGCGGCGCGCGGGTAGAGCGCGGCAATGGCCCGGGCGTAGAAGCCGCGGCCGCAGCCCACGTCGAGAATGCGGCCGGCCCCGGCCGCACGCACGTGGCGCAGGAGCAACGATGCCCGGCAGGCAAACGCCGGATCGATCTCGCGCGCTAGGAGAGCGGCAATATCCGCATCCAAAGAGGTCTTCATGGTGAGATAGTGTGCACGATGCCGGCGAGCGGCGCTAGAGCGCGCACGAATGGGCGTGGGGTCGTTGCCGCTCTTGCGTGCGACGGTCTTTACGCGGTTCTTACCGGCGGTGACGCGGAACGAGAACCTGTCGAGACCAGTCTACTCCACGTTACCCGCCGCGCGCTCACCGCGCGCGTTCCGCTGCCTTGATCCCCCGGCCGCGTCCCGCTGCGGCGGCGTTTCCTGCCGTGAAGATGACACGGGCAAGCCAAAGACGTATCGTAGAGTGAGCGCGTCCGGCCGGAGCGATTATGCGAATCCTCTATCTGACAACGTACTATCTTCCCCACAGCAGCGGCATCACGGCCTACATGCACCGCGTCGCCCGGGGGCTTGCCCAGCGCGGCCACACCGTCACGGCGCTCACGTCCCAGCACCACCCGTCGCTGCCGGCGGAGGAGTGGCTGGAGGGCGTGCGCGTTGTGCGGCTGCCGGCGCTCTTTCGCGTGAGCAAGGGGCCGGTCATGCCCGCGTTCTTTACGGCGCTGAGCCAGCACCTCGCCGCCCACGATGTTGTGCACGTCCACCTGCCGTACTTCGAGGCGGCGTACGCGGCGCTGCTGAACCGGGGGCGCAGACCGCTCGTACTGACCGCCCATACCGACCTCTACCTGCCGGCCGGCATCGTCAACCGGGCGGCGAGCGCCGCCGTCAATCTGATGCAAGGCATTGCCGCGCGCCGCGCCGACTGGCTCTGCTCCTATACTTGGGACTTTGCCGCGCACTCCTATTTGCTCTCCCGATTTCTTGAGAAAGCGCTCGTCATCCATCCGCCGGTGGAGATAGAGACCGTGACCGCGGCGGACGCCGCCGCTTTCCGCCGGGACTATAACTTGGAAGGGCCTATCATTGGCTTTGCCGGTCGCTTTGCCGAACAGAAGGGCCTCCACGTCCTGCTCGAGGCTTTCGCCGCCGTGCGCCGCCGCGTGCCGCAGGCGCGCCTGGTCATCGCCGGTGAGTACCGCAACGTCGTCGGCGAGAGCTACTACGCGCGGTTGCGCCCCCGGCTCGAGGCGTTCGGCGACCGCGTCGTCTTGCTGGGACACCAAGAGGGCGCGGCGCTGGCCGCCTTCTACGCCGCGTGCAACGTGCTCACTTTGCCAAGCGTCAATCCCATGGAGTCATTCGGCATCGTGCAGGTGGAGGCCATGCTCTGCGGCACGCCGGTGGTCGCTTCCGACTTGCCGGGCTGCCGCCAAGCGGTGCGACTCACCGGCATGGGACGCATCGTGCCGCCGGGCGACGGCGCCGCATTGGCGGAGGCGTTGCTGGCGGTGTTGGCTGATCCCGCGCGCTACGCGAAACCGCGCGACGAGGTAGCACGAGTCTTCGACTACGAGCGCACGGTAGACTTGCATGAAGAACTCTATCGCACGAACCAAATCGTCCACGATGACCGCGCGCCCGAGCTGGAGACAGCTTCGCAGGCGGCGCGCCAAACGCTGGAGGTGGAATGAGTCGCCGCGCCGCTTCCGCACGATCGCGCAGATCTTCCCGCCGCTCCACACGGGCCGCGCCGCGGTTCATGTCGTTCTTCACCCTCTCCGCGCTTCCCCGGCACGGGCCGTGGCTGTTGCTCGCTCTGTTTCTCCTGGTGGGCGCGTGGTTTCGCTTCACCGGCCTGGACTGGGATTCCGGCGCGCATCTCCATCCGGACGAGCGGCACATCACCATCACACTTGCGCAGGTGCAATGGCCGGACTCCATCCCCCAGTACTTCGACGCGGCGACCTCGCCGCTGAACCCCTATAACCAGGGCATCGGTTCGTTCGTCTACGGCACGCTGCCGCTGTTCATCACGAAGGCTGTGGCCGGGCTTGTAGACAAAGACGTCTACGACGGCGCGCATCTCGTCGGCCGCTTCCTTACGGCCGCGCTGGATGTGCTCACGATACTCTTCGTCTTCCTCATTGCGCGGCGTTTGGGCGGCCTCTGGGCCGGGGCGCTGGCCGCCGGACTCTATGCCGGCGCGGTGCAGGCGATCCAGCAGGCGCATTTCTATACCACCGACATCTGGGTGACGTGCTTTGCCACCGCCGCGCTCTGGTGGGCGCTGCGCTGGCAGGAGGAAGGGCGCTGGTACAACCTTGTCGGCGTCAGCGTCGTCGCCGGCCTGGCTCTGGCGAGCAAGCTGGGCGTGGCGATGCTGGCGTTCGGCATTGGCGCCGCCTTCCTGCTGCGGGCCTGGCGCGAGACCCAGCCGACTGCGTCGAAGGCGCCCCCGGCTTTGGCCCTCACCACGCGCCTGCTGGCGCGTCTTGGCGGACACCTGCTTCTGGGCGGCATTCTGGTCTATGGTGTCCTCCGCCTGCTCTTGCCCTACGTCTTCCGCTCGCCCTTCTGGTGGGATCCCCGGCCCGATGAGCGCTACACTCACGATATCGAGACGCTGCGCTTGTTGGCGGGAGGCACGGTGGACTTTCCCCCGTCGTATAGCTGGGCGCTGGCGGACTACGCGCTCTTTCCCCTGGAACAAATGTTCTTCTGGGAGATGGGCTGGGCCTTTGCGACCATAGCCTGGCTTGGATTGCTGTGGGGCGCGTGGCGCATTGCGCGGCACGGCGCGCCGGTGTTCGTTCCCGTCGTCGTGTGGGTGAGCGTTCATTACGTCTATCAAGCCATCCAATTCGCCAAGCCCGGCCGCTACTTCCTGCCCATCTACCCGGCTTTCGCCGTGCTGGGCGGGGTATTTCTCTGTTGGCTGGCGTACCAGATCGCACAGGGCAACGCGCACGCCTGGGCGCGACGGCTCATGTCGTACCTGCGTCCTTCCCAGGCAGAGAGATTCTTGCGTAACTTCGCCACGCAGGCGGGATTGGGCCGCCTTGCGAAGATTCACCCTCACCCTCTCCCTCTCCCTCGAGGGAGAGGGGATTCTTCCGCTTCTGACCAAGGGTATGCACAGCATGCCGCGAACCCCAATGCAAAGGCTTCCGCAGGTGAGAAACCGCCATCCCGTCATTCCCGCGAAAGCGGGAATCCATCCTCCCGCAGGCGCTTCCTGCCCCACCTAGCCGTCGGCGTCGCCGCGCTCGTACTGCTCGGCACTTTGGCCTGGGCCTTTGCCTACACCCGCATCTACACCCAACCGACCACGCGGGTACACGCCAGCCAATGGATATACCAAAACGTCCCGGCCAACTCGGTCCTGGCGGTAGAGCATTGGGACGACGGGCTTCCCCTGCGGCTGCCCACGCCGGGCGTAGCGCCGGAGCAGTTTCGGTACGTCCAGCTTCCCGTCTTCTATCCCGACAATGCCGGCAAGCTGGATGAGATGATCGCGGCGCTGAATCAGGCGGACTACGTCGTGATTAGCAGCGGCCGCACCCACACCACGCTCTCAGGCCTGCCGGCGCGCTTCCCTATGATGGCCCACTACTACCGCCATCTCTTCGCAGGCAGCCTGGGCTTCGCGCGAGCGCAGGCCTTCACAAGCTATCCCCGGCTCTTCGGCTGGGAGATCAACGATAGCCGGGCGGAAGAGCAATTCAAGGTCTTCGACCACCCGGCGGTCTATCTCTTTAGGAAAACCGCCGACTATGATCCGGCGCGGGTGCGCACGCTGCTGGCGCCGCACCTCACGACGCTGCCCCAAGCGCTCGCGCCTCTACAGTTGACCTACAACGGCCTCTTGCTCACCGACGCGCGGCGCGCGGGACTCGAAGCCCAGGGCACGTGGTCCAGCTACTTCAACCGGGACAGCATCGTCAACGCCGCGCCGTGGCTGGTCTGGTGGCTGGCGGTGCTCTTCCTCGGCTGGATTGCGTGGCCGCTGCTCTGGCGCATGCTGCCCATGCTCCCGGACCGCGGCTATCTGCTGGCGAAGAGCGTCGGGCTGCTCCTGCTGGCGTACCTGCCCTTCCTATTAGGGAGCAGCGGCGCGCTGACCGCCGGCCGCGCCGGGACGTGGCTCACGCTCGCGCTGCTCGCCTGCGCAGCCGCTTGGGCCGCGCGGCGCGCGTGGGCGCCGTTCACCGCGTTTCTGAGAGAACACCGCGCGGAAATCCTCATCAGCGAGGCGATCTTCAGCGGCGCCTTTCTCTTCTTCCTCTGGGTGCGCCTGACCAATCCCGACCTCTGGCACCCCTACTTTGGCGGCGAGAAGCCCATGGACTTTGCCCACATGAACGCGCTCGTCAAAGCCGGTCAGTACCCGCCCTACGACCCCTGGTTCGCCGGCGGCTACATCAACTACTACTACATGGGACACCAGGTGTTCAGCACCCTGATTCGCCTGCTCGGCATCGTGCCGTCCGTAGCCTATAACCTGGTCGTGCCGCTGGTGGCGGCGCTGTTCGCGGCGAACGTCTACACGTTTGGCAGCGCGGTGTGGCGCCAGGCGGAGCGCGGCCTGCGGCTGCTGGCCGGAATCGGCGCCATCGTCTTTGCCGCGCTCCTGGGCAACGCGGACGGCGCGCTGCAATGGTTCTCTCGCCTGCGCGGTGAGGACGGCGCCGCGCCCGCCGGCCTCGCGTGGCTGGGAGAGGCCCTGGGCAACATCCTGCGGGGCGAGCCGCCCCCGGGCTTCGACTACTGGCACAGCACGCGCCTGATCGAGGGCGCAATCCATGAGTTCCCCTTCTTCAGTTTTCTCTACGGCGACCTCCACCCCCACGTGCTGGCGCTGCCGTTCACCATGCTCATGCCCGCGCTGGCGCTGGCATTCGTCTTGAGCTACCGCAATGACCAGGACGACGCGGCGCGGGCCGCCGGCTCCTCCGTGCTGGCGTGGCTGCGTCCGCTGCTGCGCTTTCCCACCTTGCCGCTGCTGCTGCTCGGCGGCTTCATATTAGGCTTCCTGCGCACGGCGAATACGTGGGACTACCCCACCTATGCTCTCCTAATTGGCGGAGCGGTGGTGTTGGTGGAGCGCCGGGGGCTGCTGCGCCTGGAGATACCGGCGTGGGTGCGCGTGGGAACGGCTGCCGTCGGGCTGTTTCTGGTCGGACGCATCGCCTTTAGCCCCTATCTGGACCACTACCAAACTTTCTTCCTGGGCGTGGTCGGCGTGGACGAAAAGACTCCGCTTTGGGAGTACCTTGTCATTCACGCCGTGCCCCTCTTCTTCGCGGCAGTCTTCCTGCTGTGCACGCTGCCCCGCTGGCGCGCCACCGTGGACCTGCGCCTGGTGGGCGGGTTGGTCCTGCTGCTGGCGGCGCTTGGCATCTGGCTCGTGCAGCGGCCGCTCGTGCCGGCGCTCCTCGTCACCTTGGCGCTGGCGCTGGTGGTGGCGTTAGCGCCTCACGCCGCCCCGGACGCCCGCAGGACGCCGCCCCGCTCGGGCAAACGACGGCAGAGAACGCCGCAGCCCTTCCCACCTCTCGGCGCGCGTCCCGCGCGCCTGCTGGCCGGCATGGTAGCGCTAGCGGCGCTGCTGGGTATCTTCCCGGAGTTCTTCGCCATCGAGGGTGACGTGGGGCGCATGAACACGGTTTTCAAGTTCTACTTGCAAGCCTGGAACCTGCTGGCGCTCGCGGCCGCCGCGTCGCTGCCGCTGCTCTGGATGCGCTTCCCCGCAATTGCGCGGCGCGTTCTCGTGCCAATAGGCGCGGCGCTCGTCCTCCTAGCGCTCATCTATCCGCTCTCGGCTATACCCGACCGCGCCGAGCAGCGGTTGGTACCGGGACTGCGGACGCTGGACGGCGCGGCATTCATGGAGGAGGCCGTTATAGTCGACCAGGGCCGCCAAATACCGCTCACGTGGGACCTGGAGGCGATTCGCTGGCTGCAAGACCACGTGGCAGGCACGCCCACGGTCTTGGAAGCCACAATTCCGTATTTCCGCTGGGGCGCGCGGGTCGCGATTCATACCGGCCTGCCCACCGTGCTGGGGTGGGACTCCCACCAATGGCTCCAACGCGCGGAATACCGCCCCATGATCGAGCAGCGCCGGCAGGACGTGCAGACGATCTATGAGACCGCCGACCCATCCGAGGCGTTGGCGCTGCTGCGGCAATATGGCGTGGACTACCTCTATCTGGGCGACCTGGAACGCGCCTACTACACGGGGCCGGGCCTTGGAAAATTCGAGCAAATGGCGGAATTTGGCGTCATTCCCGTCTTCCGCAACGAGCGGGTGACGATCTACCGCATAGAACGGAGTTGAACACGCGCCCGGGGTGTGCGGTCTCCGCCGGGCGTTACCTCGCTCACCGGTGTGACCGTAGCGCGGGGGCTTGTCCCCCGCTTCTTGGGCCGAACATGCGCCCAGGGTTTGCCGTCTCCGCCCGGCGCTAGCCGCTCACCGATGTGACCGTAGCGCGGGGGCTTGTCCCCCGCTTCTTGGGCCGAACGCACGCGCCGCGCCGGGAAGGCGCTCAGACGCGCATCTACGCGAAGCGTCCGGGCAGGCGCGTCTGAACCTTGCCGCCTCGACTCTTTCGGTTTCCCATGCTCTCTCCGCGTGCGCGCGACCGGCCCTTTCACGGAGTTGACGCTTGCGTTAAAATGATAAGAGTAGGGCTTTCTCTATTTCTCGCATTTCACCCAGCGCATTCATGAAGGAATCGGCAACGTGGCAACGGTACGACTCATCGACACTGGCACGGCGGAGCGGGCGCAGGTAGCGGACGTGCCCGCGATGAAGCAAATCATCGACTACTACGCCAAGCAGAACCGCATGCTCTTCCGCTCGCTGGCGGAGCTTTACGGCGGCATCCGCGACTACGTGGTCTGGCGGCAAGACGGCGCGGTGGCCGGCTGCTGCGCCCTGCACGTCATGTGGAAGGACCTGGCCGAAGTGCGCGGCCTGGCGGTGCTGCCGGAGTACCAGGGTCAGGGCATTGGACGCCAACTCGTTGACGCCTGCGTGGCCGAAGCCCGCGAGTTGGGCATCAAGACCGTCTTCACGCTGACGCTGGAACCGCGCTTCTTCGAGAAGTGCGGCTTCCGGCGCGTGGAACGCGATACGCTCTCCATCAAAGTGTGGCAGGAGTGCTACCGCTGCCCGAAGTTCTCCAAGTGCGACGAGATCGCCATGATTCGCACGCTGCGCGAGTGACGCGAAAGCCGCCCTGCCACGCGGGTTAACACGGTCTTGCCGTGATTTGAAGAGAAATACCGTTGCGTTCTGCGGCCCGCCCTTCCAGATTCATACTTTCTTTGCAATTCACACGTACGCTTAACTGTCAGAGCGCCAGAGCGGGCAGGAGTACACCCGCCAAGGGCCCCGGAGAGCGACGAGAGGTAAGCGTCCGCCACTGCGGAAGTGAAAGGTGCGCACTATGTCCATGACGCGACGGTCGTTTCTACGTATTGCCGGCGGCGTGCCGCTGGCGGCAAGTCTCGCTTCCGGCTGCGGCTTCTTCGAAGACCTGGTCGGCGGGGACTCCGGCGACAAGACGGTCAACGTAGCGGTCTTCATTGCCCAGGGACAGGGGCAGGGAGGGAATTTCCAGGCGGCGCAGGCCGGCAACATCCTCGCCAACGTCCAGTCCGCGATCAACGAGATCAACGACCAGAATCTCGGCTTCCAGATGGACGTAAACCTGACGGTCGTGCCGCCGGGGCCAAACTTCAACTTTGCCGCCTTCTTCGGCCAGGCCAATAGCGCCGAACCAACGCCCACCCCCTTCAGCCCGATTGCCGAAACGCTTAACGAGGCCGCGGCGAGCGGGGCATTGGCCAGCGGCGATCCGCTTCCGGATCTGCTGATGATCAGCGACATGCGCGAACTGCCGCTCCTCTACGATGAACGCATCATCGAGCCGTTCGAGCAGGCCACCCGCGTGGACGGCAGCATCGACCTCTCGGCGTTTGCCCCGGGCGCGCTTGAGGCCGTGACGTGGCAGGGGCAGGTGCTCGTCCTGCCGCTCTCCAGTTCCATCAACACCCTTACCTACGACGAGACTCTCCTGACCGACGCCGGCGTGCCGGCGCCCACCAGCGCCTGGACGTGGAACGAGATGATCGAGGCCGGCAAGCGCTTGACCTTTAGCGACGATACGGGCGGCCAGTGGGGAACGTACGCCCACGCCTCGGTGCCAATGCTGCTCAGCCTCATCTGGAGCCACGGCGGCGAGGTGTTCGACGCCCAGAACGGCGCCGTGCGGCTTTCCGAACCCGCCGCAATCAAGGGCATAGAAATGTGGCGCGACATGATAACGTTCCACCAGATCGCGCCGAATCCGCCGGCCGGCACCTTTGCCTTCATGCGCTCCACCCGCAACGGCATGCAGGTAGTGAGTTTCGATGAACTGCCCCAGCGCGGCGGCGGGGGTGGCGGCGGGGGCGGCGCGCAGCCCAGCGCCACCGCGCGCCTGGCAACGGCCGTGCGCTCCGGCGGCGGGCAGGGCCTGGGCGCGCAGCAAATCCACGCCGCGCCCTTGCCGGTTGATGCGCGCCAGGCCACCCAAGTGGCCCCGGCCGCGGGCATCGGCGTGGGCGCGCAGGCCAAGGATACCGGCCTGGCGGCACAGGCGGCAATGGTGCTCTCGCGGGAACTCTCCCAGTTGCCCGTGTCATTCTTCGGCTACCCGGTCTATAACGTCAGCGGCGAGCGCATCAAACAGGTGCGGCCCGGCTTGACTATCGAAGACGCCACCATCATCGCCGATGCGCTCGGCTACAGCCGCGGCCTCCCGCCCTTGATTGCGCCCTACTTGCAGTCCCTGTTCATGCAGCACCTCATGAACCCAATCTTGAGCGGCGAGAACACGGTGGCCGACGCGGCCCAGCAGATGTCGATCGCGCTGCAGGAGATGCTGCGGCAGTAGCTGCGGCCGGTTCACGGCGCTGTGCAGAACGCGGCTTTCGTTGCGGCACGAAAAGAGGAAGGGGCGGTTTGCGAACCGCCCCTTCCTGAGTCTGCGCTTCTGAATATGGAGCCGCCGCGCAATCAGTCGCGCACGGTAACCTCTTCCAGCGGCTGCACGTTGCCGAACACCGGTTCCGGCCCGGCCGTCGGCGCGGCCCAGCGCGTGGCGTTGGCGATCACGTGGCGCACCTCCGCCTGGTAGAACGTGGGGAACGACTCGTGCCCGGGGCGGAAATAGAAGACTTTGCCCCGGCCGCGGTGGTAGCAGCAGCCGCTGCGGAAGACCTCGCCGCCCGGGAACCAGCTTATGAAGACCAGCGTGTCCGGCTCCGGGATGTCGAAGAACTCGCCGTACATCTCCTCGTGGGGAATGTCGATGTACTGCCCCACGCCCGCCGCGATCGGGTGGGCCGGGTCTACCACCCAGAGCCGCTCGTTCTCGCCAAGTTCCCTCCACTTCAAATTGCAAGTCGTGCCCATGAGCCTTTTAAAAATCTTGGAGAAGTGGCTGGAGTGCAGGCAGATCAGCCCCATGCCGTCCAGCACGCGGGCGTGCACCCGCTCCACAACGGCGTCCGCCACCGCCGCGTGCGCCTGGTGCCCCCACCAGATGAGCACGTCGGTTTCGGCGAGCACGCTTTCCGTCAGGCCGTGTTCCGGCTCGTCCAGCGTGGCCGTCCGCACCGCAAAACCCGGCTGCGCTTCCAGGTAGTCGGCAATGGCGCGGTGAATGCCCTGCGGGTAGACCCGCCGGATGTGTTCGTCCTTCTTCTCGTGGCGAAACTCGTTCCAAACGGTGACCCGGATCGGCTGAGACATCGTTGCTGCTCCCTTGCGAATGCGGCGCGTCTTTCTGCGCTGCGCGCGCAGACGCGCCAATAATCGAACTGAAGTCTGTTAGCTAGCGAAGAGACTTTCGCTATTGGGCACAGTAGCATCATACACAACCATAGGACCGCACACACCCTCAAGAATCCAAGCGCTACGCCTGCAGGCAAGACACTCTCAGGCGCAGTGCTATAGTAAAGGTCTGCGTCTAGGCGCACGACAAAGTGGCAAGGGAAACCCTTGGCCCAACGAGTGTGTTGATAGTTATGTTCCCGTACTCTTCGGGCTCGAAGATCCGGTCCGGCCCTACCTTTACAGGCTGCTTGTCAAACTTGGGCGACAGTTTCTCGCCAATGCAAAAGTACCGGACGCGCACATCTGAATGGTCGGTCTCATTGCCGTACTCGATGTCACAGACCGAGCGTAGATACTCCAGAAACGGCAGTGACCGTCGTAACTGTTCTCTGTAACTGGTGTCGTTGCTCAAAGTCTTCTTCAATTCGATTAGCACCGCATAGTTGTCGCCGTTCAAGGCATAGACGAGCAGATAGTCGCAGACTTGCTTCAATGAGCCTTCTCTTAGAGCTGAAAGATGACTAAACTTACTAAGGCGAATTGCCGCAATCGAATCGGAAAGCTTCACCACCGAGACTTCCATCTTGGACTTTGGGTCACGCTCACGAAGGACAATGGTGTCGCCTATTCGCGGCTCCAACACGCGCTGAGCCAAGACATCCGTCAACTTGCTACTCAGCGACATCTGACGTTTCCACGTCTTCTACTAGTCGCGACGCCAGTTCGTTGGCGACGTTGTTGATACTATCGATAGTCTCGTCGAAGACCGGCATGTCGATGCCAAATGTATCCACTTCGCATTCGCGCAGCGTGCTGTCTTCAGCAACGTATGCCCGTACAGTCTCTGGTGCAAGGAATTCGTCATCCTGATACTTTAGCCTCTTGACAACATCCCCTTTCTTTGGAAAGGAGTTGCTGAGCATAATGAGGTTGTTAAACTCCTTAATGAGATAGTCACTGTGTGTCGTGATCAAGACTTTCAAGCCGGCACGCACGCAGCGTGCGAGCAGCCGAGCTAGCTGAATCTGGTTCGCTGTGTCGAGATGACTTTCCGGTTCATCTATGATGAGTAGATGGTTCTTCTGCGCAATGTGCCTAAGAAAGAAGTACAGGTCAGAAAGTCCGCGAGACGACGACGACGCGCGATGCAAGGGTATTGTAAAGCGCCGACTCTTGCGCGCCTTGGAGATGAAACGTGTGCCATCGTCGGATGCCCTATAGTAGCCCTCCATCATATCCTTAATGAAGTCGAACAGTTTTTCTTCGTAGAGTTCGCTCCTCTGATTCAGGAAATCGGGAATGCTTCTGGTGTAGTCAATGTTGTCCTTAATGGGCAGCGCATATCGGCTTGTCGTGCGGTCAATTATGAAGAATGGCGAGTACCGCTCACTATTCTTGTCGTCTCCCATCTGCTGCAACAATTCCACGAGCTTATTCTTGGTGAAGTCAAGCTCCCTGTAGAATAGCGAAATGCCAAAGCGCTCTGCGGAGAGCACGAACGGCTCATAGGAAAGTTCAGGAAGCAGAAACTGAAGGTAGAGGTGGGCGAGGTCTGTTCTGCTCTGAGCAGTTTCTTCAGGTCGTTTCTTGGCCGACCCTCTAGCCATAACTACATCGTTGCCATCGTATCCTATCGAAGTTACATCGCCTGTCGGGCTAGTAAAGCTAAGCACTCTTTCGCCGGCGGGAAACCCATCGGTCAACTCTATTTCAATCAATGCTTCTTTGAAGTCGTCCTGGGAAGCGCTAAGTGTGTCTGCTAGGGCTATCTCAGAAAAGGCGCTGGCCAAGAATTGAGCAGTTGCTCTCCTGACATCATCAAGTGTCCTTCGATTCACCGCACGCTTGGCAATACCCTCTTCTATCGCATCCCCGGCAAGCCCTAGTCTGTAGAAATACGCCTCATCTGTTGCTTGGGGGTCTTTTCCGTTTTCGCCGGTGTCTTCATCGTCACCGAATAGGAAATTCTCAGTATACGGCCACCACTTCCACATCTTTAGGAATCCATACAGCGTATACACCAAATAGGTCTTGCCGGTATTGTTGTGACCGGCAATCACCGTAAGATCGCCCAATTGCAATTCAGCCTCATCTATGGGGCCAATGTTTCGAAAGCGAAACTTCGCCCGGCTCGACGGCGGCTCATTGATTGATGACATTGTGCTTTCTCTTGCCGGTCTACAACGCTCCAAGTAGAGCGAAGATTTCCGTACTCAATGCTCTTTCCGCCGTTAACACAGCTAAATCCTAACGCTTGAGCGTTCTTACCGCGCGGCGGCTTCCTTATTCAACCGCGTGAAGAACTGCTTCATCAGCAGTTTGGCCGCTTGGAGCATCAGGCGTTGGCCCACGCGGGCCAGGGTGCCGCCGGCTTGGCCTTCGCCTTGCACGTGGATGGTGGTGACGCCCGCTTTCTTTTCGGTAAGGGCAAAGGCGCCCTCGCCTTTCACGAAGCCCGGGCCGCCGCTGCCCTCCACGATCATGCGGTAGCCGTTTGGCGGATCGCGGTCCGCCACCGCCACCGTGCCCTGGTAGCGTCCTTTGATGCCGGCCACACCCACGTTCAGAGTCGCCGCGTAGGTATCCGCGCCGGTCGGTTCCAGCTTCTCGCAGCCGGGAATGCACGCCGCCAGCACGTCCGGGTCTTGCAGCAACTCCCAGACGCGGTCTTGCCCCGCCTTGATCGTAAACGTGCCTTCTACCTTCATGCGCCGTTCCCTTGCTCGGAATGCGTGGCTGTCAGTTTCTCCAATGATACCGCCAATGCCGGTCGGCATTCCAATCAGCGGTACCCCGGCAGCCGTTCACGAGTATTGGTTTGGCGATGGCGCTCATATCGGAACTCGCCCTACCGATCATATTCCGCGATGCTCGCCCAACCGTTCACGCTTCGACAGGCTCAGGGCGAACGGTTGGCGGGCGCTCCTGGGAACACACGGTGGGCTGCTGCGGGATAGATGGGCTGCTGCGGGATAGGTGGGTTCTTGCGGGATAGGCGGGCTGTTGCGGGATAGGCGGGCTGTTGCGGGATAGGTGGGCCGCGGCGGGATAGGCGGGCCGCTGCGGGACTTGGCGGGCTGTTGCGGGATAGAAGCCAAGCAAACTCAACTCTTGGACAGTCCCGCGTGTGCAATTGAAACGCACTTGGTATACTAGTCCCATAAATTGGCGCATCGTGCTTATCTGCGCGCCCACGCGCGCATTGCAAAAGGGGGTAGCAGTATGCCCAATGAAATCACGGTAACGGTGAACGGCGCCCGCCACACGAGCAGCGTCGAGCCGCGCACGTTGCTGGCGCACTACCTGCGTGACGAGCTCGGTCTCACCGGCACGCACGTGGGCTGCGACACCAGTCAATGCGGCGCGTGCACGGTGGTGGTGGACGGCGCCGCGGTCAAGTCCTGCACCATGCTGGCCGTGCAGGCCGACGGCAGCGAGGTGGTCACGATCGAAGGCCTGGCGCAGGATGGCGAACTCCATCCGGTGCAGGAGGGCTTCTGGGAAGAGCACGGCTTGCAGTGCGGCTTCTGCACGCCGGGCATCATCATGACCCTGCATCAGGTCCTGGAAGAACAGCCGGACCCCAGCGAGCAGGAAATCCGCCACTCGCTGGCCGGCAACATCTGCCGCTGCACCGGCTACCAGAACATCGTGAAGGCGGCCCAGTATGCCGCCCAGCGCATGCAGGAGCAGGCGTAGCGCGCGGCCCACGCAATGCCCGTTGCACGACCGCAGGAGCATTGCACGTTAGCAAACAAGCGAGTCTCTAACCAATAGGGCCTTCGCCAATGCAGACCGCAAGCGCTAAGACTCCGTCCACATCTTGAGCGAGTCTTACGCGAAAGCGGCCTAAAGTGAAGCGGCAAAGGCCGGGTGCGTACTCAGGAAAGGAGCGAAGCGATGGTCGCGGGCCAGATATCGAAATTGATCGGTTCGCGCGTGAAGCGCAAGGAGGATCCTCGCCTCATCACCGGCGAGGGCAAGTACACCGACGACGTCATCCTGCCGAACATGGCGTACTTCGCGGTGCTGCGCAGTCCCTACGCCCATGCGCGCATTAATAGCATTGACACGGCGCAGGCGGCGGCACACCCCGACGTGTTGGGCGTCATGACCGGCGCGGAAGTCAACGAGCGCTGCAGCGAGCCGTTCCCGCTCTTTGCAATTCTGGACGACATGAAGTATCCGGAACGCTGGCCGATGGCGGCGGCGAAAGTCACCTACGTCGGCGAGCCGGTGGCGGCCGTGGCCGCTTCCTCGCGGGCGGCCGCCCGGGACGCGCTCGACCTGATCGATGTCGACTACGAGCCGCTGCCGGTGGTGACGGACATGGAGACGGCGGCGGACGCGGGCCAGCCCCTCATCCACGAGGAACTCGGCACCAATCTCTGCTACGAGGCCGCCGACCAGGCCGGCGACCCCGACCGCGCCTTTGCCGAGGCCGACGGCGTGGTGGAAGCCCGGCTGGAGCAGCCCCGCCTCATTCCCAATCCCATGGAGACCCGGGCGGCGGTGGCCGACTACGAGCGCAGCAGCGGCAACGCCACCTTGTGGGTCACCACGCAGAATCCGCACATCGAGCGCATGGTCGCGGCCCGCATGTTGGGCATGCCGGAGAACAAGCTGCGCGTGATCGCCATCGACGTGGGCGGCGGCTTTGGCTGCAAGATCAACACCTATTCCGAGTCCATCATTGCCATCGCGCTGGCGGAGCGCATCGGCCGTCCCGTGAAGTGGGCGGAAGACCGCACCGAGCACTTCGTCTCCACCAGCCACGGCCGGGGCCAGGCGCAGTACGTGGAAGCCGCCTACAAGAAAGACGGCACGCTGCTGGGCATGAAGCTGAAGATCTACGCCGACCTGGGGGCGTACGCGCAGGTCATCTCCCACGTCATTCCCACGCTCACGCCCTCGCTCTCGCCGGGCGTCTACGGCATTCGCGACATCGGCTGGACGACGATCGGCGTCTACACCAACAAGATTCCCTACGACGCCTATCGCGGCGCGGGACGGCCGGAAGCGGCCTACATCATCGAGCGGGTGATGGACTTGATTGCCGACGCCACCGGCAAAGACCCGGTGGCGGTGCGGCGCAAGAACTTCATCCCCAAGGACGCGTTCCCCTACGAAACGCCCACCGGCATGGAGTACGACTCCGCCGACTACGACGCGGCCCTGGACAAAGCGCTGGCGATCGCCGACTACGACGGCCTGCGCGCCGAGCAAAAGGCGCAGCGCAAGGCCGGCAACCTCATGGGCATTGGCGTGACCGTCACCACTGAGGTCTGCGGGTTCGGCCCCGCCGCCGCCATGGGCGGTTTGGGCGGCTTCGAGAGCGCTACCGTGCGCGTGGACCCCATGGGCAAAGTGACGGTCCTTACCGGCGCGTCGCCTCACGGGCAAGGCGAAGAAACGTCTTTTGCGCAAATCGTAGCCGACGATCTCGGCGTGCCGTTCGAGGACGTGGAGATCATCCATGGCGATACGAGCATCGTCGCGCGGGGCGTCGGCACCTTTGGCAGCCGCACGTTGGTGGTCGGCGGCACGGCCATTCTCAAGGCCAACGAACAGATCAAGGACAAGGCAAAGCGCATCGCCACGGCGCTCCTGGAAGACAAGATTGGCGATACGCTCGCGCCGCAATCCATTACGCTGGAAGACGGCCTGTTTGCCGTGCAGGACATGCCCGACCAGTACGTGACCTGGGCCGAGGTGGGTTCCGAAGCCTACGACGGCCAGTTGCTGCCGGAAGACGAGCAACCCGGCCTGGAGGCGGTATCCTTCTGGGAGCCGCCGGGGCTCACGTTCCCTTTCAGCGCGCACATCGCCGTGGTTGAAATCGACCAGGATACCGGCGAGGTCAGCTTGAAGCGGTACGTTTCCGTGGACGACTGCGGCACGGTGATCAACCCCACGCTCGTGGAGGGGCAGATCCACGGCGGCCTGGCGCAGGGCATCGGCCAGGCGCTGCTGGAGCAGGCGGTCTGGGACGACGAAGGCCAGCTTGTGTCCGGTTCGCTCATGGACTACGCCATGCCGTTCGCCCAGGAATTCCCCATGTTCGAACTTGACCGCACGGTGACGCCGAGCCCGGTCAACCCGCTGGGCGCGAAGGGTATTGGCGAAATGGCGACCATCTCCGCCACGCCAACGGTCGCCAACGCGGTGGTGGATGCGCTCTCGCACCTGGGCGTGACCCACGTGGACATCCCCATGACCGGCGAGCGCATTTGGCGCGTGCTGCAGAAACATGGCCGTAGACGGCGAGGAGGCCGCTCATGATCCCCCAAGCGTTTGATTACTACGCGCCCACGTCTGTTGCCGACGCCCTGCGGCTGCTGCGGCAGCACGGGGACGAGGCGAAACTGCTGGCCGGCGGCCACAGCCTGCTGCCCATCATGAAACTGCGGCTGAGCACGCCGGAGTGTCTGATCGACTTGGGCAGGATTGAGGAACTGCGCTTCATCAACGAGGCCGACGACGGCTCTCTGGCGATTGGCGCCATGTCCACGTACCACGACATCAAGAATTCGGCGCTCGTGCAGACGCGCGTGCCCGCGCTGGCGGCAGCCGCCGGTGAGGTGGGCGACGTGCAGGTGCAGAACAAGGGCACCATCGGCGGCAGCCTGGCCCACGCCGATCCGGCGGGAGACTTCCCCGCTCTGGCGCTGGCGCTGAACTTCGAGCTTGTCACCGCGACGGCCCGTTCCGGCCGCACCATCGCTATCGACCGCTTTTTCCGCGACCTCCTGACTACGGCCCTGCGGCCCAACGAGATTCTGACCGAAGTCCACGTTCCCGCGTTACCGCCTCGCACCGGCGTTTCCTACCAGAAACTGCCGAACAAGGCCTCCCACTACGCCGTGGTGGGCGTGGCCGCGTCTATCACGCTGGATGACTCCGGCGTGTGCACGGAAGCGCGTATCGGCGTGACCGGCGCCGGCCCCAAAGCCGTCCGCGCGCGCAGCACCGAGCGCATCCTGAAAGGCAAGCACGTCGACGCCGCCGTCATCCGCCGCGCCGCCAAACGCGCCGCCGCCAACGTCGAGGACTTCAACGACGACCTCCACGCCTCGGCGGAGTACCGCGAGCACCTGACGACGGTGTTTGCCGAGAGGGCAATTGAGGAAGCCTTATCGCGGGCCGGATAGCGGCAGTTGCACCTGAGCGGGGCGGTCTTCGCCAGCCGGATCGCGTTGCAGACTCCATGACGCGAAATGACGAATGGGTAGGGGCACGATATATCGTGCCCCTACGTTTGTGAATCTACTATTTCAGCAAAGCCCGTACTCGTCTCGTGGTCATCGGGTAAGGATTCGGCGTGGGCGTTGCACGTGCTGCGTCAGCAGCCTGAGCGGTACGACGTGCGCGGTATTTTCACCACCGTGACGCCGCACTTCGACCGCGTGGCGATACAGGCCACGCCGGTTTCGGTGCTCCGCGTGCAGGCCGAGCGGTTGGGCTTGCCGTTGTACGAGATTCCCATTCCGTATCCGTGTTCCAATGAAGAGTATGAGGCGGCTATGGCGCAGTTCCTCGATATGGTGCGTGACTTGCCGCCGCGCTTGACAGCCAAGACCTTTGCCTTTGGCGATCTCTTCCTGGAGGACATTCGCGCGTACCGGGAGTCGAAGCTGGCGGGCACGGGTTTTCACGCCATCTTTCCGGTCTGGGGCCTGCCGACGGCGGAGTTGGCACAGACCATGTTGCGCTCCGGGCTAAGAGCCATCGTCACGGCGGTGAGCCCGACCTCCAAGCTCGACCGCAGCTTTGCCGGGCGTTGGTTCGACCAGTCATTCTTAGACGATCTGCCCGATGGGACGGACCCACTCGGAGAAAACGGCGAGTTTCACACCTGCGTCGTGGCCGGCCCCATGCTCAGCCGGCCGATTGCCGCGCGACCTGGTGAAATCGTCGGCCGGCCGGTCGGCCGCAACCACGACGGCACCGTCGGCACGGTCACCGCTTGGTACGCGGACGTGGAATTGCTGAAAGAGTAGTGCATGTTGCCAGCGAGTGACGAAAAGACAAGGAAGCGAAGCTATCCGCTGAATGGACCGCCCACACGTCGCGTCGATACCTCCTGCATCACCACTACGGGAGCACGATGCGAAGCACGGCCCCCCCGAAAGTGAGCACGTACACCTCGCCATCGGCATCGGTGCCGAATGACGAGACCGACCGCGGACTCACGGCAACCTCAACCACGTCGCCGCCATCCGGAGGCAGCGCCCACAGTTGCCCGCGGCAGAAGTCCGAGAAGAGGTAGTGCCCGACGAGCGCCGGGATGGCTTTCCCACGGTACACCAGGCCGCCCGTAACCGAGCAACCGAGGTGGTGGCCGTACTCCACCACAGGCAGGACGGTGCCGTCCGTATCACACCCCGTCGGGGGACTGTTGCAACGTGTGCCTTCAAGACGGTTCCAGCCGTAATTGCCACCGGCCTCAACGCGGTCGATCTCCTCAATGTCTGCTCGTCCCACGTCGGCCGCCCACAGCACGCCGGTTGCCGGGTCGAACGCCATGCGCCACGGGTTGCGGAACCCGTACGCCCAGATCTCGGGTCGCGCCCCCGGTACATCGACGAACGGGTTATCGGGCGGGATGGCGTAGGGCGAGGCTGTTGAGGCTTCACGGACGTCGATGCGGATGATACTGCCCAGCAGGGTTCCCAGATCCTGGGAATTGCGGTCGAACGAGCCGTCGCCCAACCCGAGGTACAGCATTCCGTCGGGCCCGAAGCGGATGCTGCCGCCGTTGTGGTTCGCGAACTGCTTTTCGATTTCCATGACCACGAGTTCGGAGCCGGAATGCACCCGTCGCAGGTCATCGAGGTCCACCGAGAAGCGCGAGAGCCGCGTCCTGCGCGGCGCACCCTTCACTGAGTAGTAGACCCAGAGGTGGCCGGTCTCCTCGAAGCGTGGGTCAAGGGCGACGCTGAGGAAACCCTCCTCGGTGCCCGCCAACGATACGCGGTCAGTGATGTCGAGCAACTCAACGGCCTCGTCGCCATCGGGGTGCAGCAGCAGGATACGGCCTTCCCTCTCGGCTACGAACGCGCCGGGGCCGGCTTCGCCGGATGGCCCGATCGGGTACGCGCCAATCTCGACCGGCTGCTCGAACTCCCGTCCGCCGAACACCTCCTGGAGTGCGACCGCGAGCAGAACCTGGGAGGGCTGGGGGGCCGTGGCCGGCGGCGTGACACGAACCGGTACCGGACTGCCCGGAATCTCCCCGCTCAGTTGGTTCCCGTGGAGGCGCAGGTCCGTCAGTTTGGCAAGGCTAAGCAACCCCGGCGGAATCTCGCCGCTCAACTGGTTGTTGTGGAGCCACAGCCGTTCTAGATTCGCGAGGTGAGCCAACTCCGGCGGTATCTCGCCGCTCAACCGGTTGTAGCTGAGCTTCATCTCTCTCAGGTTGGTTAGGTTTCCCAGTTCCGGCGGAATTTCCCCGTTCAACCGGTTGTCACCGATCCTCAACTCTCTCAGGTTGGCGAGATTGCCGAGTTCAGCCGGAATCTTCCCCCTCAGTTGGTTCCGGTGGAGCCTCAGCAAACCCAGGTTCGCGAGGCTGCCCAGTTCCGGCGGTATCTCCCCGCTCAACTGGTTGTTGTGGAGGTACAGCCCCGTCAGATTGGTGAGGCTGCCGATTTGCGGAGGTATCTTCCCACTCAGCCCGTTTTCCTGGAGGTACAGCCATCTCAGGTTCGCGAGGCTGCCCAACTCCGGCGGTATTTCCTCGGTCAGCCGGTTGCTGTCGAGCCACAGCACGGTGAGGCTGGCAAGGCTGCCCAACTCCGGCGGTATCTCCCCGCTCAACTGGTTCCGGTGGAGGCGCAACTCCTTCAGTTTGGCAAGGCTGCCCAGTTCTGGCGGAATCTTCCCGCTCAACTGGTTGTTGTCGAGCCACAGCCGATTCAGGTTGGCGAGGCTGCCCAACTCCGGCGGTATTTCCCCGCTCAACTGGTTTCCGCTGAGCCACAGCGATGCCAGGTTTGCGAGGCTGCCCAACTCCGGCGGAATCTCCCCGCTCAACCGGTTATTATCGAGCTTCAACTCTCTCAGGTGGGTTAGGTTCCCAAGCTCTGGCGGCATTTTCCCGCTCAACTGGTTCCGGTGGAGGCGCAGGTACGTGACGCGTCCCCTTGCGTCAACGACAACGCCATACCATTCTCCGATTGGCGCACTGCTCAGCCACTTGCTGCTGTACTTCCACTTTTCGCCGCCCGTGGCGTTGAACAGGGCGACGAGCGCCTCTCTGTCCCGCGGCACGGCCGTTGCGGTCACGTCAGGTGTTGGTCTCGGAGGCGGGGTTGAGATGGGAATAGGGGTAGCGACGCTGCCACCGGGGGCGTAGTCGGCTTCCCATGGGAAGCGTTCGGTATTGAGGCGCTGGACGAGGCCGTTGGGGCCGTTGATCCAGGTGCGGTAGCCGTCGGTGAAGGCGGTCCAGTTGTCGGCTTTGCGCCAGGCGAGGAGGCCGCCGGTGGTATGCTGCAGGGCATCGCCATTGGCGCCGTGGTGCTGGTTCTCCAAGCACTCACCGACGACCTCGTGGCCGATAAGATCGCGCAGGGTCTTGAAGCCCAGCACAAACTCGCAATTGGCGGCGTGAACCGCACTCGGCGCGAGCAGCGCCATGAGAAGACCGAGAATGAGCAGACTAAGGCGTTTCAACACAGCACCCCATTTACGGCGCGTGGAAACCTGCCGCTTGTCACAGCAGCGGCGCTCGTGTTGTGAGCCGCAAGCGAATACGCACGTTTTGAGACCAGTCGTCCCTGGAGGGAGTTATTGCATAGACCATCCACATTCTAGCATAGGTAGACATAGAACGGAGTGGTTAGAGCGGGAGGCAGTAGCGGACTAGGACGTTTCCTCTCGGTGAGACCTTTGCGTAACTTTGCTAATCTGCCGGCGCAATGCGGGCGCCCACTCACTAGAGAGGGCTGGAAGAGGCAACAGTTCGCCGCTTCGCTCTCACGCAGGTGCCAGCGGCAAATCGAGGAACTCCGCGAAGGTCTCCAGATACGCTTCGCCGCCCACGTAATGCACGTCGTTGTGGTCGGCGCCGCGGACGATGTAGCGTTGCTTGGGCTCGTTGGCGATGGCGTAGAGCGTATCGGCGTGGTTAGGGGGCACGGTGCGGTCGCGGTTGCCGTGGATGATGAGCACCGGCACATGAACGGCGGCCAGGTGCTCGCGGTTACTGTAGCGCGTGTAGAGCAGGGGGCCCAGCGGCAGGAACGGGAGCAGTACCCTCGCCATGTCCGGCGAGGACGTGAACGCCGATTCCAGTATCAGCCGGTACGGCGCTTCCTCAGTGGCAAGGCGCGACGCCACCGCGCCGCCCAGCGACCGGCCGTAGTAGACGATGCGCGCCGAGTTCACGTCGTCGCGAGAGTGAAGATACGCCAGCGCGTCGCGGGCATCCTGGTAGAGGCCCTCCTCAGAAGGCGTGCCGGCGCTCCTGCCATACCCGCGATAGTCGAAGATGAAGAAACTCACGCCCAGCCGGTCGTGCAGCCGCTTGATGAACTCCACCCGCCCCGGGTGCGACAGATTGCTGGCATTGCCGTGAAACCACAGGACGGTTACGTCCGCGCGGCCAGGCACGAACCACCCGTGCAACCTCTCTCCTTCCCCAAACCAAACGTCCTCATACGCAAGCCCAATCTCAGCGGGCGTCATATGGGTCTCGCGATCGGGAAAGTAGATGAATTTGTCTTCCAGCCGCAGCACGCGCGCCAATAGCAGCAGACCGGCCAGGACGAGTACCGCGATGAGAATGCTCGTGCCCATGTTCCGCATGATTCAATTGACTTCTGGCCGTTAGCCCCTATCGGGGATGTGCTGGTTGGCAAACCAGAAAGAATCTTCCGTAAGCGGCTCCGGTGACTGCTGCATGGAGTTGAAATCCTTGAGCGCCGGGCGCACGTCGTCTTCCCAGATGTCCTCGATGTCCGCGAAGGTCAGGGTCTTCCGCGCCGGCTGCACGCGGTCGTATTCCGCCAGCAGTTCCTTGGCGCTGGCGCCGAGGCTGGCCACGATGTCGGCGTGCATGCGTTCGCCGGCGCGGCGGTCGGACGCGGTGGCGTCATCGCCCATGGCGAAGTGCGGCCCCGGCGTGCCGGTCGGCGGAATGCGGGTCAGGTCCACGCCGCCCGGCGTCACCGACCAGAGCAGCGACGTTTCACCGCGCCCCGCGTGACCGCCCATGCCTTCATCATCCTCGAAGCGCGACTCTCCAGTGCCCATGCCAATGGGCATGTGGCAGTGCAGCCGGGTAGCCACGTGCCGCTGCATGATCTCCAGAAACGCCGGAATGTCCGGGCTATGCGGCCCGGCGTGGCCGGAGAAGATGATGGCCCCGTGAAAGCCGTGGGCGTCCACGGCGCGAATGTGGTAGCTCATGTTCTTGAAGAACATCCACGGCGGCACGGACGTCAGCCACGTGCGGTTGTTGCCGATGGTGCGGTCTCCCCAGTTCGCGGAAGTCCCGGCCTCGTGGCAGTGCCAGTACGTGGTCGGCATCACCACGCCGCCGTATTGTTCCGCCGCCTCGCGCATATGCCCCTCGGGTCGCAGCGCGTCACACCCCAGCACGTTCTGCGGCCCGTGCGGCTCGCACAACCCATAGGGCATGTACACCACCGGAAACGCCGCAATCGCCGCTTCCAACTCGTCGCGGAACATCAGTTCCCAACGCACTTCTCGCCGTTGCATAGTCCAAGACTCCTTTTTGCAAGCCGATGCTGACCCTAGTCAGCGCGACCCATTCGTCTTATACTTATTTTAGCGCCAATTCACGCTGAGACTATCTGCCAACTGTTCGTCAACTGGCATTGTGTAGCCCCATGGTGCCTATCAACTCTGGCCTCAGTCGCCCTCACTCCTTGTCCACACATCTGTTAACTCCTATGAGTCAAGGGCCAAAACGATGCGTCACGCGCTCTTCTGCAGCTCCCAGACGATCACGATGGGCAATCCCTTCACCGCGGTCTCAGTTAAATCGGGCATTTGCTCAGCGAATCCCATTGTAGCGATCTCTCGATTTCCCCAGAGAGGCTCTCGGCATTGCACGACATCGAGACCTGCATTGCTGAAGGCGGTCAGATAGTCCGCTGCCAGGTGGACATGGTTCTTAACAACCCCGTACTCCGTTTGACTTAGCCGGTAGCCACCATGCACACCGAGCAGCACCATCAGGGTATGAACGTCGGAAATGACGACATGCCCGCCGGGCCGCACGACCCGCGCTAGCTCTCTTATGGGCGGACCCAGGTCGGCACAGTGGGTCAGCGCAAGAGTGCAGACAGCGCAATCCATCGCCCCATCGGGCAGAGGGATATCCAGTAGATCGGCAGTCTCAAACTGCGCTGACGGTACCCTCGCCCTAGCCTTCTCCAACATCTCGGCCGTGGCGTCGATGCCCGTCACCTGATGGCCCAATGCGGCCAGGTAAGCGGCATGCCTGCCGGTGCCGCAGGCTGCGTCAAGTGCCGCGCCAAGGGGGTACCGCGAGAGTAGCTCGTGCACTACCGGCTCTTCGGCGAGAATGATCGGGTTGCGCTCAGTGTCGTAGCCAGCGGCCCATTCGGCATAACCGGCAGTGACGGTACGTTCACCCACAGCGATGGGGTTCGACCAGGGAGCATCTTCGTACTCTTCGGAAATCTCTAGAATCTTCTGCGCTCTAGCTCTGACGGTGGCTAGATCCAGCATCCAGGACCGCAGAATCGCAAGCCCTTGTAACCCCAGGATGAAGTCACCGAATTTGGCTTGGTCGGCCATGGTTGGGTCTCCTTTGGCTAGGGGCGTTCATATTCAACGAAAGCTCTATTCGATTAGGTCTGAGAGCGACCTGATGGTCGTGTCCGGGCGAACTGTGGTCCCATCCGGAAGACCGTTTCCCCGCGCGTCCATCCATACAGCGTAGATGCCCACCTGCTGCGCGCCGCGTATGTCGTTTTCCAGGTTGTCGCCGACCATCCAAGCTTCGGAGGGCTCTGCCCCCAAAGCTTCAAGTGCGTTTCGATAGACTCTCTCGTCCGGCTTGCCGATCCCGTACTCCCCTTCAATCTGAATGTGGTCAAAGAACTCTCCTAAGGAGAATCTCTCAATCTTAGCTCGCTGTCCTTCAGCGCTGCCGTTCGTGATCAGACCTAAGCGAATGTTTGCCATCCTCAGCCGCTGCAGGGTTTCTATTGCTCCCGAAAACGGTCGCATCGCCTCATTCCTGATTTGATTGTAACGCTCACCCATGCGGGTTACGAGCGGCGAATCGGGAATGTCGAACCGAGCAAAGGCACGCAGCAAGATATAGCGCCGAGCCAGTTGGAGATCGAGACGGCCCCTTCGCGCGCGCTCCACGTCGCTCCAAAACCAGTCCCGGGCTTGAAGCACGGCAGCCTGGAACTCCTCTGCGGGTACGTCTCCCAGACTGCCGGCAAACTCGCGGCAGAGATGAAGCCATGCCTCATCGGGGCCTATGTACCAGTCCAGAATCGTGTCGTCGAGATCGAGAAGGATTGCTTTGGGCAGATTATCCATGTGGGAGATTATAGTTGCAAAGCCAGGATGAAGCTATAGGAATGGTCGCTCAAGTGCACATTGAGGGCGCGGTGACACGCCACCTTGGCGTTCGGCTATACTGCACAGAACAGTGTCACTCCAAGCAAGTACGTTTGTGCAACAATGTAGCGTGTTACGCGATGACTAACTGGCGTCTGGCATTGAATTGCAGCCTGGAGTAGAGCACTTTGCCCGACGGAAGCAGCTTGAAGTAAAGCAAAAGAGGATGATCGAGTATGGCAACCCTAACGTACGATGCCGAAAGCTGTGTCTACACGTTCGAGACTTCTGAGTTGCAGGGCGCGCTGCGGGCCCACTCGCCGGACCCGCAGGTGGATATTCGGCATGGCATCAGCGATTTGGCGCACAAGCCGAGCGGGGTGTCCATCATTCATCCCAAGTATTCGGCGCTCAATCTCTTTCGGCTTTTCGCGACGCACTCGGGTCTGGGCGAGCCGCGCCTCTTCGAGCGGACGGCGAGCGTGGACGGCGACACGCTGACCGTGCATTGGGGCCCGGCTGACGAGCATTTTGCCAGCATTGAGGCGGTCTATCAGGTCAAGGAGCCGAACCTCATCGACCTGACGATCACGGTGTGCGCGGAAGCCACCTACGAGAGTTACGAAATCTTCCTTTCCAACTACTTCGATCCGCCGCTGCTGGCGCACGTCTATCTGGCGACGGAACGCTACACCAAGGAACCCGGCGAGGAGGAACTGGTCGCGCCCCAGGAGAACCCGGTCTTCAAGGGCATGGGGCTGGTGTACACCCGGGACGCCCACGCGGCGCGGCGCTGCGTGGACGGCCGCTGGGAGCGCAAGGAGATGGGGCATCCCACGGCGCAGTTCCGCCCGCAGCGCGAATACGCCGCGCCGGTGGCGTTTCAGGCCGATATGGAAGAGCGCGTGGCGGCGGTGCTGATGTCGCGGCCCGCGGACTGCTTTGCCGTCACCAGCGGCTACAACACGGACGACCCGGAAGACGCCTGGAAGGCGCAGAACCCGCTCTATCTTTCCCTGTTTGGGAACGATTTCGTGCCGGGCACGGTGCGCACGGCCCACGTGCGGCTGGCGATCACGGCGCTGGATGACGAGATGTCCCAGCCGCTGGCGCTCTACCGGCAGTTTCTGGCGGACGTGGGTTGATAGGGTGAGGGCGTGTCTGTTGAGGGGCCGTTGATGATCGTCGTCCGTTCGCCCTGAGCCTGTCGAAGGGTGCAACCGGCAATGGCGAATCTTGGTACACACCCCTTCCGCTCATGCTTCGACAAGGGCTTCGCGAAGCCCACTCAGCACGAACGGGAGTGAATAGGGGAAAGGGCTACAGAGCATGAAGAAGCTACGCATCGCCGTAATCGGCGCAGGCTCCGAACCCGGCGCGCGGGCGCGGGGGTGGATAGAAACCGTGGCGAAACTGACCGACCACTTCGACCTCTGCGCCATTTGCGACATCAACCCGGCGGTAGCGGAGGAAATCTCCGCGAAACACGGTGTCCGGCAGTCATTCACCAGCGTCGCCGCCACGCTCGATGAAGCCGCGCCGGATCTCGCGCTCATCCTGGTGCCCACCGACGGACAGTCGGCAGTGGCCGTGGAAGCAGCCAAGCGCGGCATCAACATCATCACCGAAATCCCCTACGGCATCACCCTGGAAGTCGGCGACGCCATCCGCGACGTGTGCCGGCAGCACGGCGTGGTTTGGGAAATCGCCGAGCAGGTCTGGCTCTGGCCGCAGGAGCAACTCAAGGCCAAGATTGTCGAGTCCGGCTACATCGGCCCGGTCTCCATGTCCCGCCTCTGGTATGCCAGCGGCGCGTACCACGGCTTCAACGCCGTGCGCATGATCCTGCGCGATTCCGTGCGGCGCGTGCTGGCCTACGTGACGGAATCGCCGACCGATCAATACCTGACCTACGGCGGCGAGCAGTCAACGACGGTGGTCTGGGAGGCCATGTGGATCGAGTACCAACGCGGCGCCATGTGCCTCTACGAGCGCGCGCCGCGGCCGTTCTCCAAGCATTCCCGGCCCAATCACTGGGAAATCGAAGGCGCCAGCGGCCACCTCGCCGGCCGGGACGTGGTGCTGCTGGCCGGTGAACCCGACCAACCGCAGACGATCCGCGAGCAGTATCTGAACGACGGCGGCGAGCAGGTCTTGGACTACGTGTACTTGGACGGCGTCCCCGACTTGCGGTGGGAAAATCCCTACCAGGCGTACCGCGTCGGCAACTTAGACGACGTGGCGAAAGCGGAAATCCTCACGAGCACGCACCGGGCGATTGCGGATGGCGCGCCCGTGCAGTACGGGCCGGAGGGCGCCCGCGCCGACCTGGAACTCTCCTTCGCCATGGCCGAGAGCCAACGCCTGGGGAACACCTGGGTGGACGTGCCGCTGCCGGGACCTACGGAGCTTTCGGAGCGCATCGAGCGTCTGTTCGTTGAAACCTACGGCCACGACCCAATCGCCGGCAGCCGGGAACTGCTCGAGGTGCCGATTGGCCGCAAAGGGGTCTGGTGGCCGGCGGCGCAGTGGCTGTGATTGCGCAGGTTACAAACCCGCGCTACCGGAAACGCAGTTGCAAACCTGTGGCGCCTGAGCCGTAAGTTTCAAGTCCGCCCTGCCAAAGACGCAGGTTGCAAACCTGCGCTACCGGAAACGCAGTTGCAAACCTGTGGCGCCTGAGCCGCAGGCTGCAAATCCGCCCTGCCGAAGACGCAGGTTACAAACCTGCGCTACCGGAAACGCAGTTGCAAACCTGTGGCGCCTGAGCCGTAAGTTTCAAGTCCGCCCTGCCGAAGACGCAGGTTACAGACCTGCGCTACCGGAGGGAGGGTACGGCCGAACGCGGCGCCTCTACAACTATGTCATTCCGAGCGCAGCGAGGAATCTAGGGCGCGCTGCGAAAATGCAATAGTCCGTACCTCCAGCGGCGCCATCGCGTCCCGCACGGTAGACTCCTCACTCCGCGGCGCTCCGTTCGGAATGACAGTCACGTGACGCAGCACACCCACTTCAAGCGCCGCTTGGGGCAGACACAGTCTCAGCCGCGAATGCATACTCTTTAAACTCATTCTCGCAGGGACGCCCCCGCGCGATGAGCATGCGGCGTTCGGCCGGTAACATCACGTAGCCGATTACGGTGTGCATCACCGGCCCGTGCTGGCAGATTGACGTGGGGTCGGCGTGCGCCCGCGCGATCGCGATCACCTGCTCCAGGGAGTGCGGCTGCTCAGCCGTCAGTTGCGCCAGCAGGTCATAGCGGCCGTGGCTGTTGGCCATGAAGGTCTCGTTGTTCGCGCGCAGCATGGGCTTCACGTCATCGACCAAGCAATGGTTGGAAGCCCACAGAGCGTGGTCGTCCAGAGGCCGCACGCCCATGGCGGTCGGCGTGCGTTCGACCACCGCGCCGCTGCCGGCCGCGTCGGTGAACACCAGGTTGTGGCCGTGGGACATGATCGGCGTGCGCTCGACCAGGGCTAGCGCGCCGTCCACGTCGGCGGGGTACTGCAAGAAGTAGCGCAAGGCGATGTTGGCGGGAATGCCCGCGTCCCAGTCGCTGTCGGCGTTGGGCAGGCTGCCGCCGCCGTAGGTAAGTCCGGCCTCGTTGACACCGGCGTTCATCCAAACGGTGCCGGCCCACGTGGCGCCGATGAAGTCGCGGCCGGTCGCGGGATGCGCCTCCAGATAGACGTGGAACTTGAGGGCCTCCAGGCTCACGTCGTTTGACTTGTAGTGCACGACGCCGTGGTCGGGCGTGACCAGCACGAAGTTCGTGCACCCTTGCTGCATGCGTCCCAACTCCTGACAGGAGTTGTAGGCCAGCAGGTCGTCGTAAGGCACACCGGCGCCGTCGGCGATGCCGCGCAATTCTTCCAGCGCCTCCGGGAAAACGGCCCCCAGGTTGCGCTCCACCTGCGCCAGCACCCGCGCCGAGTGCGCCGCCGTGAACCGTCCCTTCGGGATTACCATCTCAATAGCCGCGGCCACCAGGTCGCCGAAGGCCTCGCCCTGCTGGCGGCCCATCTCGTACGGCGTCCCGCTCAAGACTACTTTACGCATTGCTCTGCTCTCCTCGTCTGCAAAATGCTTCGTGCCCTGCCTACGCTTATGTCCACCTCTTTCGCCAAGAGGCGGGGGACAAGCCCCCGCGCTACGTTAATGAGGCAGTATTGGGGGACGAGCCCCCTTGCTACGCCCTAGATTCCTCGCTGCGCTCGGAATGACATAGAAGGTCCACTCCGGCAAGCAAAATCGCGTATCAGTTTATCCTTCTCTTCGCACGGAATCCAGCCCTGCGGCTACGCGACAGCCAGATACGGCGCCAGCGCGTCGCCCAGCAGCGTTTCCAGATGCGGCGTCACGTTCCAGAACGCTTTCAAGCGCTGGTACTCCTGTGCGGCGGCGCTATCGCCCGGCGCGCGCGACTTCACGGCGCGGATGAGCAGGTTGCGCGTTGTGTGCTCCGGCGAGACGAACTCCACCACGTCCGCGCGGTAGCCCATGATACGCAGCACGAGGGCGCGGAAAGCGTCGGTGAGGATGTCCGCGGTGCGTTGCTTCAGGATGCCGTGCCGCAAGACCGGCTGGAAGTCCGGGTGCCGCACCCGGTCGTGCAACTCGTGTTGGCAGCAGGGGGCCGCCAGAATCACCTGGCCGCCCCAGCGGATGCCTTGGGCAAGCGCTTCGTCGGTGGCGGTGTCGCAGGCGTGCAGGCTCAGGACAACGTCCGGCGGCGCGTCCGGCGCGAACGCCGCAATCGTCGACTCGTGAAACGCCAGGCCCTCCCACTGCAAGGTCTCCCGGAGCCGCCGGCACTTGGCGATGGCTGCCGGGTCCGAGTCAACGCCAATCACCTGCGTGGGGCGGCCTTGCAGGTGGGCGCAGTAGTGGTACGCGCCAAACGTCAGGTAGGCGCTGCCGCAGCCGGCATCGACAATCGTCAAGGGGCGCTCCGCCGTTTCCGCGGCCGGCAGCACGTGGCCAAACAATTCTAAGAAGGTATTGACCTGCCGGAACTTGCCGCGCATCCCCGGGCGCACGTTGCCCTCCCGGTCCGTGATGCCGCACGTCCACAGGAACGTATCCGGCTTGCCCACGGGCAGCAGATGCCGTTTCGTCCGATCATGGGCCAGATCTGGCCGCGCATCCGAGCGCGAGGGCTTGCCGCGGGAGATCAGCGCCTTGCCCTTCTTGGTCAGACGCACGTGAAGATCGCCGCTGGTCGCTTGCACGTGATACCGGCCAAATGAAGCGGCCAGCACCTCATCCAATTTGGCCGAGGAGTCCGCGCCGTTGAAATTGCGCGTGTGGCCCTGCTTGCCGTCGAAATAGGTGAATTGCAGCCGGCGCTCGCCCTGGACTGCCACGGGACGCACCGCCACTTTCCGCCACGGCGGCGCGCCGCCGCGCGCCTGCCCGCTGGCGGTGAACCGGAGGAAGGTCTCTTCCCGCCGCACCGCCGCGCGTATCGCCGCGCGGTAGTCTTCTTGTGGTGGCTCAACAGACATGGGTAGGGAAGAATCGCGCCGCACGCGCGGCGCCAAAGCTACGGGGCGGTCTCTTCGAGCGCTTCCGGCGTGCGGTGCGTGCGGATGTACTCCAGGCTGCGGCGGTATTGGTCTTCAGCGATGAGTTGCTTGGACATGTAGAGGTTGAGCATGACCTCAAGCCGCAGGATTGGATAGAGACTGTACCCGTGGCGCTTCAGGCGCGCCTGGCCGCCCTGATCCCGGTCCACCAGGACAATCGCGTCGCGCACCACCAGTCCGGCCTCTTCCAGGATTGCGGCGGTTTGTAGAATACTGCCGCCGGAGGTGATCAGGTCGTCGATGATGAGCACGGTCTCGCCGGCCTCATAGCGTCCTTCGATGCGGTGTTCCCCGCCGGCGCCGCGCGCGTAGATCATAGGGACATTGGTCGCCAGCGAAAAAGCGGTCGCCAGGTGCAGCCCGCCGAACGGCACGCCCGCCACCAGCGTGAACGGGTGAATCTTCGGATGCCGCATGGCCTGCCCGGAACTGGTCTCCTGCGCGATGAGTTGGGCGGCGGCGCCAAGCGCCCGCGGATTGCTCACCAGCACCCGGGGATCGATGTAAATTGGCGAATGCACGGTCGTGCGGCCCAGGGTATAGTCGCCAAAGCGCACGCCGCCCAGCCGGAAGAGATTCTCCGCCAGCCACAAGTTCGAGACCGGTTGCTCCACGCTACTCCCTTTCCCGTGGCTACCGTTGGTGTCGGACACACTATTATCCGATAGGGGCGATTGGAATGTCAATTGGGCGGCAAGACGGCGCGAGAACATGCGACCGTAGCCTCAGTGGGCAAGCGAGACGCTCCACTTCGACTCTCGCCCAAGCCGGCTCCTCAATCCGTCATCCATATCCTCAATCCGTCATCCGGAGCCTCAACCTGTTATCCGGATCCTCGAGCTGTCATTCTGAGGAGCGCAGCGACGAAGAATCTAGAGCGCAGTGACGAAGTATCTCTATCGAAACAGAGCGACAGAGTATCTCAAGCTCCGCGACTCCAGATTCCTCGCTGCGCTCGGAATGACAGTCACGCACGTCGCGCAGATGCCACGAACGCACAGCCAGCGTAGAGGCCAAGCCAACATAGAGGTCGAGCCAGCGTAGAGGTCAAGCCAACGTAGAGGTCAAGCCACCGAACGTTGATTCCATCGCTTGGCTGATTTCTTCGCTCGTCCCGCTTGTGCGTACGTGTATATCGTGGTATAGTATGTAGCCGCTATTGGGAACAATTCGCAATATACACGTAGGCGCAGCTAGCGAGCGAGGCAGGGCATGGCAGCAGCACAACAGGCCGATTCCGTACGCACCAGTTGGCGTCTCGCGCGCCTGACCCAAGGCGTGCGCGGCCGCATTGTCCTGGCCGCGCTCTTTGGCCTGGGGGCCGTTACCACCGGCGTGGCGCGCCTCTCCCTCTCCGGCACGGCCGTCGCCATGGTCTTCGAGCAGAAGCCCTTCGCGGAAATCATACTGATCTTGCTCGGCGTGCTCTTCCTGCCCATGCTGCGCATCGTCTTCACGATGGCGCAGCAGTTCATCGCCCACGAGACGGCGGCCAAGATGAAAGTCACGCTGCGCACCAAGCTCTACGCGCACCTGCTGCGCCTCGGCCCCGGTTTCACCCAGAAGCAGCGCACCGGCGAGGTGGTGGTGAAGGCGGTAGATTCCGTGGAGCAGCTTGAGACGTTCTTTGGCCGCTACCTGCCGCAGCTTGTGGTGGCCGGCATCGCCCCGGTCGGCATTCTCATCTTCATGACGATTCTCGATTGGCACTCGGCCCTCATCTTCCTGCTCTTTGCCGTGCTCACGTATATCGCGCCCACGTTCTTCCGCCGCGCCACCTACCGCGCCAGCCGCGGCCGCTGGCAGGCGAACCGCGCGCTGAGCGCCGACTTCATCGACGCCATCCAGGGGCTTGCCACCCTGAAGATCTTTGGCCGCAGCGGCGAGTGGGGCCGCATGTTGGCCGGCCGGGCGCAGGCGCTCTCAACCTCAACCATGAAAGTGCTGGGCATCAACATCGCCTCCGGCGGCGTGAGCATGCTCTTCATGAGCCTCGGCGCGGCGACGGTGCTCGCCTGGGGCGCGGTGCGCGTCGATCAGGGCACGCTGGACCTCACCCCACTCATGATCGTGCTCTTCCTGGGCGTGGAAATCTTCCGCCCCCTGCGCGAACTGAACCAGCTCTACCACACCGGCCTGCTCGGCACCTCGTCCGCCATCGGCATGTTTTCCCTGCTGGACGAGCAGCCTGAGGTCGTGGATGTCGCCGACCGCCCCAACGCAGACGGCAGCGCGAAAAAAACCGGCTCCGCCGTCATTCCCGCGAATGCGGGAATCCATCCTGATTCCGTCTCCCCCGAGAGCAACGGGGCCGCGACTCACGTGAGTGAAGCAATCCTCGAACCCAGCGTGGACTTCAAGAGCGTCACCTTCACCTACGAGCAAGGCGACCGCCCGGCCCTGCACGAAGTCTCTTTTGCCGTGCCGGCCGGCTCCACCCTCGGCATCGTCGGCCCGTCCGGCGCGGGCAAGACCACCGTCACCAACCTGCTGCTGCGCTTCTTCGATCCCCAGGCCGGCGTTATTCGCCTGGGCGGCCGCGACGTGCGCGAAATCCCGTTGGACGCCCTGCGGCGGCAGGTTTCGATCGTCGCCCAGGATACCTATCTCTTCCACGGCACCGTGCTGGAGAACATCCGGCTCGCCCGGCCCGAGGCTACGGACGAAGAGGTGCTGGCCGCGGCGCGGGCGGCGAACGCCCACGAGTTCATCCCGAAACTCCTCGACGGCTACGCCACCATCATCGGCGAGCGCGGACAGAAGCTCTCCGGCGGTCAGCGCCAGCGCCTGGCAATCGCGCGCGCCATTCTCAAGGACGCGCCGATCCTCATCCTGGACGAAGCCACCTCCCACGTGGACAGCGGCAACGAGGCGGTCATCCAGGAGGCGCTGGAGCGGCTGATGCAAAACCGCACCACGATCGTCATCGCGCACCGTCTCTCCACCGTGGCCGGCGCGGACCAGATTATCGTGCTCGACCAGGGCGCGTGCGTCGAACGGGGCACGCACGGCGCGCTGATGGCGCACGACGGCGTCTACGCCCGGCTCGTGGCGGCGCAAACCCGGCTGCCGGCCGGCGCAAACGGCGAGCCGCACGGCGCATTCAGCGCGACCAACGGCGAACCGGCGGCAAGCCGCGCGTCGGGCGCGGCGGCCCCCAGCCCGGACTCTCAAACTGACAAAACAGGTTACGGCGAGGGCCACCTGCTGCGCGGCGCTCGCCATGCCAAACCGATCGAGCCGGTGCTGCTCGGCGCGTGGCCAACGACTGTGCGCCTCATGCGCCTCATCCGCCCGGAATGGCTGGAGTTTGCCGTCACCGTGGGCAGCGGTTTGGTCAAGGCCGGCGCTACCATTGCGCTTGGCGTGGCTAGCGCCATGCTCGCCGGCAGTGTCGCCACCGGCGGCGGCCTCGGCGCGCTCATTCCCGTCGTGCTCGCGCTGGCGGTCACGGTGGCGCTCTTCCACTGGATCGAAGCCTGGATTTCCCACGACATGGCCTACCGCATCCTGGCCGACATGCGCATCAAGCTCTTCGCCACCCTGGACCGCCTCGCTCCCGCGTACATGTACAGCCGCCGCAGCGGCGACCTGACCAGCATCGTCACCTCGGACATCGAGACCGTCGAGTCGTTCTTCGCCCACGCCGCCGGGCCGATACTGGTGGCGATCATGGTGCCGCTGGTGGCGCTCGTCTTCCTGCTCAACATGTCCTGGCTGCTTGCCCTCGCGCTGGTGCCCTTCCTCATTCTGGTGGGCCTGAGTCCCCACTACATCGGCCGCCACACCGACCGGCTGGGCAACCGCCTGCGCGCGGAACTGGGCGAGGTGAACGCCCACATGGCGGATAGCGTACAGGGCCTGCGCGAAGTGGTGGTCTTTTCCCAGGATGGCCGCCGCTTGCGGGAAATCCACGATAAGAGCGCGGCGCTCACGGGACTCCAGGTGCGCTACGGCAAGCAACTGGGCTTCCAGCAGGGCGCGATCGAGGGCATCCAGGCCGTCGGCGCGCTGGTGGTGCTCATGCTCGGCGCGTACCTCGTCAACGAAGGGCTGCTCACGGCGGCGGCCTTGCCGGTCGCGACGATGCTGGCCCTGACCTGCTTTACGCCGGTGGCCGAAATCGCCCGCATCGTGAAAGAACTGGCAAACGCCTTCGGCTCCGGCCGCCGCGTCTTTGCCGTGCAGGACGAACCGCCGCCGGTGTCCGACGGGCAGGCCGTGCCGCCGGACACCGCCGCCGCGCCGGCGCTGGCGTTCGACGACGTCCACTTCAACTACGGCCCCGGCGAGCCCCAGGCCCTGAGCGGCGTCTCGTTCGCGGTCGAGGCCGGCCAGACCGTGGCCGTGGTCGGGCCGTCCGGCGCGGGCAAGACCACCGTGGCCCACCTGCTCATGCGCTTCTGGGACCCGCAAGAGGGACGCATCACGTTTGGCGGCCGCGACCTGCGCGACTTCACGCTGGACGACCTGCGCAGCCGCATCGCGCTGGTCTCCCAGGACATCTACCTTTTCAACATGAGCATCCGGGAAAATCTGCGCCTGGCGCGGCCCGACGCCACCGACGCGGAGATCGAGGAAGCCGCCAAGCTGGCGAGCGCCCACGAGTTCATCCAGGCCTTCCCGCGCGGCTACGACTCCGTGGTTGGCGAGCGCGGCACGTCGATCTCCGGCGGCCAGCGGCAGCGCCTTGCCATCGCCCGCGCCCTGCTCAAGCAAGCGCCGGTCCTCATCCTGGACGAAGCCACCTCGCACCTGGACACTGAGAACGAACGCGAGGTGCGCGCGGCCATCGGCGAACTCATGCGGGGCCGCACCACCCTCGTCATCGCCCACCGCCTCTCCACCGTGCGCGACGCGGACACCATCATCGTCCTGGACGAGGGGCGCGTCAGCCAACAAGGCGCCCACGACGACCTTCTTGCCGCCGCGGGCACGTACGCCCAACTCGTCCGCGTCCAGGCGCAAATCTGACGCTCCGCATCCTGCCCCCCTCTCCCGGCGGAGAAAGCCCGGGCAAGGGGCGGCATCTCCGCTTCACTCCCAGAGCGATTGCCGCAACGTAGCGCGGGGGCTTGTCCCCCGCTGGAGCCATTGAAACTGGCACGTTAAGGATTGACCTACAAGATTCGCAGGTTGCAAACCTGCGCTACCGGAGATGCGAGGCGTGGTTCACATCGCCATTTGAGTTTAATGCGACAGCATTAGGGCTTGTCCCCCGCCGAGGGCTGCGCCGCGCCTCAGCGGCAAGAGTGGATTGCCGCATTTGCGGCAACTGTACGTGTTGACCGGTTCGTTAACCGGATCGCTTGATGACGTGACGAAACGGGCGCGACGCATTGCTGTCCCTAATGTCATTCCGAGCGAAGCGCAGCATGTCATTCCGAACGAAGCGCTGCATGTCATTCCGAACGAAGCGCAGCGCAGTGAGGAATCTAGGGCGCTGCGCCTACAGCGCTCACTTTCATTCAGCCCTAGATTCCTCGCTGCGCTCGGAATGACAGGAGCTATGACCTCTCGCTAGCGGAATCGGATTCTGTCTACGAACTAGCCAACACTCACGGAGATGAAGGATGGAATTCGCCGCCGGTTGCAGGGCGGCGCGGCGGCAACATATAATGGCAGAAGGTGGTCAAGGACCTGCGTCCCGGCTTGGGAGCGCGGCGCGGCGGCCCGCAGCGGCCAGTGCGCCGCAACGAGCCTGAGCCAGCCGAGGTGGCGAAATGGAAGACGCATGGGACTTAAACTCCCAGGAGCTCTAACGCTCGTGCCGGTTCGACTCCGGTCCTCGGCACCGTAATCACACCTTTCTGCTTCCGGCGCAGGTTGGCTGGGCGTAGCGTGCGCCCTCCAAGCGGCGACCGGAGGCAAACCCAGAGGAAGGAAACACCTCTATGCGCCTCTACGAGCTTGTCGTCATCTTCCACCCGGAGATCGACCCCGATACCCTGGCGGCCCTCAGCGGCCGCATCGTCTCCGCCATCACCGACCACGAAGGCGAGGTGGTTGCGCGCCAGACCTGGGGACGGAAGCGTCTCGCCTATCCGATCAAGCACCTCCGCGACGGCTACTACGTGCTCTGGCACTTCCGCGCCGACGCGCCGACGCTGGTGAACGAGATCGAGAGCATGCTCATGATCTCCGAGCCCGTGCTGCGTTACCTGACGGTGCGCGCCGAGGGTCTGCCGCCGCTCACGCCGGATCAGGAGCCTGAACCCGCGGCCGCCGCGGCCGCAGAAAGCAAGGAAGCGTAACTATGGCAAACCTCAATAAGGTTATGATCATTGGACGCCTGGGCCGAGATCCTGAATTGCGCTACACATCGTCTGGAACGCCCGTGTGCAACTTCTCGGTGGCGGTTAGCCGTCGTTGGAATAGCCGTGATGGTCAGCAGCAGGAAGAAACCGAATGGTTTCGTGTCTCCGCTTGGGAAAGGCTGGCCGAAACCTGCGCCAATTATCTTACCAAAGGGCAGCTAGTCTATATAGAAGGTCCGGTTAAGCTCGAACGCTGGACTGGCCGGGACGGGCAAGAGGGCGCCAGCCTGACGGTTAGAGCCTACACGATGCAGATGCTCGGCTCGCGGCGCGACCAGGGCATGTCCGGTTCCGGTGACGCGCCGGAAGAAGCCGGCGCGCCCGCAGACGCGGAAGAGCAAATCGACCCGGACGACCTGCCCTTCTAGGTCGTCAACAACCGCACGGCATCATTTACAATACAGCACACGAATTGAGGAATTCCCATGATGGATCGCAATGGACGCGGCGGCGGCGGTGGCGGTGGTGGCGGCCGCGGTCGCCCGGGCGGCGGACGGTTCGGCGGCGGTGGCGGCGGCGGGCGCTTTGGCGGCCGGCGGCGCGGGCCGGGCGGACGCGGCCCCCGGCGGCGGCGCTCGTGCTACTTCTGCGGCAACGCGATCAAGGTCATCGACCACAAGAACGTCGATCTCCTCTGGAACTACCTGGACGATCGCGAAAAGATCGTTGGGCACCGCCAGAGCGGCACCTGCGCCAAGCACCAGCGGCGGCTGTCAACCGCCATCAAGCGCGCGCGCACGCTGGCCCTGCTGCCCTACACGCCCGAACACTCGCGCACGCGGTAGGCGGCCCGGCGCACGCCTGGGGCGTCTCTCCTTGCCGCGTGCAGCGAGCCAGCCGGAGGCCGTTCGCCGCACGCGGCGGCGCAAGCGCCTGCGCGAAGCGCTCTCCGCCGTTCGCGCCGCGGCCGGCAGCCGCCGCAACCCGGCGGGCGCGCCCATACGCGCCGCCCGGCCTTCTGTACGCTTTCTAAACGTTAAGGTCTCTCGATGCCACGAAGAAAATCCGGCCAATCGCGCCGCCGCGCGCAACGCATCATTGCCCGTCCGCTGGAGCACCCGGCGGAAGAGGGCGAGCCGCTGATATTCGGCTGGGGCGCGCATCTCTCGCGCCGCGAAAAAGACCGCCTGATGCGGCGGGCCGTAATGGCGGGGGCCGGTTTGATTGTCGGCGTCATCGCCCTCATTCTGCTCTACGCCTACCTGGACGAGTACGTGCTGCAAGCGCGCGCCGCCGTCGCCCGCATTGGCCCGGACACGCTCGACGCCAGCGCCTACGCCGCGGATTTGGGCGCGGATCTTGCCCACCGCATCTACTACGCGGGCCAGGTACAGCGGCTTCTTCCCAAACTCGTTAGCGAAGAGGGCGCCGACGCTGCCGCCTTGAGCAACGGGGCGAGCCGGTTGTTGGCCCAACAGGAACAGCAACTCCAGTTCCTCCCCAGTGTTGTCCTAGAGCAGATGATCGAGGCCGTCATCGTGCGCCAGGAAGCCGCCGCGCGGGGCTGGACGTACACGGAAGCCGAGCGGGATGAGGCCGTCGCCGCCTACCTCGACGAGTTCAGCGAAACGCAGGTGCGCAGCCGCATCGAGGCCCTCATCCCGCCGCCGCTGCCTGAGCCCACGCCGATTCCCGGCGAGGCGGAGATACGGCAATCAGACCAGATGGTGGCCCGCGCCGATCTTGCCGCCGCGGCCACGGCTACGGCAACCGCCCCGACACCCACGCCGGCGCCAACCGCGGCTCCCCAGACGCCCACGCCGGTCGTGCCCACGCCCACACCGGCGCTCGCGGCGCGCGTGGATGACTACCTGGCGGGTACCGGCATCGCGCGCGCGGACTTCGAGCGGCGCGTGCAGGACGCCTGGTGGCGGCAGCGGCTGGAGCGGGAGTCCATCGACGCCGTGCCCGCCAGCCAGGCGCAAGTCCGCGCCCGCCACATCCTGGTGACCAATGCGGAAGACGCCGCGCTCGTCAAAGAGCGGCTGGACGCCGGTGAGGACTTCGCCGAACTGGCCGCCGAGATGTCCCTGGACACCGGCACGAAAGAGAAAGGCGGCGACCTGGGCTGGTTCCCGCGCGGCGTCATGACGTCTGCGTTCGAGGAGGCGGCCTTTGCGCTGGAACTGGGACAGATTAGCGAGCCGGTGCAGACGCCGTTCGGCTTCCACATCATCGAGGTGCTGGAAAGAGCCGACGACGTGCCGCTGACAGAGAATGTCCTCTCCCAACTGCAACTCCGCGCCTTCAGCCAACTCCTCGCCGACCGCAAGGAGTCCCTGGGCGTGGAACGGCTGCTGACGCAGGAGATCGTCACCTGGGCCCAGCGCCACATGCCCCAACTGCCGGGAACACCGTAGCGGCCGCTTCGGCCAGACGTGCCCGGGCTGGTGGAAGTCCGACGGCGGGTAGGGGCGGGTCGCGAACCAATGCCGTCGCCTTGAACAGAATGACGGCAAGACTTGCGAACAAGCTCTCCGGTAGCACAGGTTTGCAACCTGCGTCTTGGTAGGGTCAAGATGTTGGCATCGTCTGCCGGAGGGAGACTTGCGGCGATCGCCCTGCGTGCCTTGCACACCGGCGGCGGACAAGCCCCCGCTCCCTCGCGTGAGAACACAGGGCAAACCTGGCGCAAACGGCACCCACCAGCGCAGGCACGCCGCTTACCGCAAGAACCGCTCCACCTCGCCAAAGTCCCGCGCCCGGCGGGCCGGCGGCAGCGAGTTGAGAATCATCCGGCCATAGAACTTGGTGTGGATGCGGGCGTCCAGCAGCGCCATCACGCCGCTGTCCGCCGGACTGCGAATCAGGCGGCCAAAGCCCTGCTTCAGGTCGATCACGGCTTCCGGCAGCATGAGGTCCCGGAACCAGTTGCCGCCGGCTTCGGTCACGGCGTCCAGCCGGGCCTGGGAGAGCGGCGACGGCGCGGCAAACGGCAGCCGGTCGATCACCACCAAGGAGAGCGCCTCGCCCGGCACGTCCACGCCCTGCCAGAACGACTTGGTGGCGCAGAGCACCGCGTGGCCGTCTTCCATGAAGACCCGCAGCAACTCCCGGCGCGGCATCTCCCCTTGGCGCAGTAAGCGCAACCGTTCGCCAACGCGCCGCGTAAGCTCCTGGTAGCAGTGTTCCAGCGCACGGTAGCTGGTGAAGAGCAAGAACGCGCGTCCGTCGGAGGCGGTGACCAGCCGTTCCAGGCGGTCTACCAGAGCGGCCAGGTAGGCGTGCGCCTCGTCTCCCTCCCAGCGGGACGGCGGCGCGGGCAGTTCGCGCGGGCCCGGCGCCCAGATGAGCGCCTGCTCCTCGAACAGGAAGGGGCTGGCGCACGTGCGTTCGCGGTAGTCGCGCGCGCCCACCCGCGCGGCGAAGAAGTCCATGCGGCCCCCCACCGCCAGCGTCGCCGACGTGTAGATCGTGGCCTCCGTCCGCTCCGCCAGCGCCGCCAGGTGCTCCGAGACGTCAATCGGCGTGTAGTGCAACTGCACGCCGCCGCGCCCTTCATCCACGTAGCGCAGATTGCCCCGCAGCGTCGGCGCGCAGAAGCGCTCCATCCGGTTGACCGCGTTCTCCACCTGCTCGATGCGCTTCTCCAACTTCGCCTGCGCCTCCTCGCTGGGCATCTGGGGCAAACGCTCTTTGAGCGCCTGGTAGTAGCGATTGAGCGCGCGCGTGACCGGTCCGCCGTCGAACGTCATAGTTTCCGGTACGGCCAACTGGCGGCTCCCCCAATCGCCCCGGCCTCGTTGCATGAGCAGCGCCGTGAACTGCTCCCAGCACGCCGCGACGCCCCGCTGGAGTTCGTCGCGCACGCCTTCCAAACCGGGTTCGTCGGGGATGAGGCGCGTCAGGCTGCGCGGCGTCAACGTATCGGTGAACGCGGAGTAGGCAAAGTTCTCCAGTTGGTGCGCCTCGTCGATGATGAGGAAGGCGTGCTGCGGCAGAATCCCGGCGAGTGTGCTCAGGCAGAGCAGCGCGTGGTTGCAGATGACCACGTCCGCCCGGCTCAACTGCTCGCGCATGGCGTAGTACCAGCACGAGCGGTCGTGATAGTAGCGGCACCGCATCCCGATGCAGTCCGTGTCGGAAGCGACCGCGCGCTCGCGGAGTTCCGGCGCGAGCGCGAAACGCAGTTCGTCCACGTCGCCGGTAGTAGTTTCTCCCAGCCACTCCACCATACTCGCCAGCCCGTCCGGCGGGACTAAGCTGCCCGTCGTTTCATCCAGCTTGAGCTTACAGGCGTAGTTTCCGATACCTTTCGCCACGATGGCCGTAAACTCGATGCCAAACGGGGCCAACAACGCCTGCACGGCCGGCACGTCTTTGGTGAATAGTTGGTCTTGCAGCACCTTGGTGGCCGTGGAGATGATGATCGGGCCGCGCTTGGGGTCGGCGCGCCGGGCCAGGACCGCCGGAATGAGGTAGGCGAGACTCTTGCCCACGCCGGTGCCCGCTTCCACGATGAGGTGGCGGCTCTCCGCCAGCGCCTGCCACACCGCCACCGCCATGTCCCGCTGTCCGGGTCGGTGCTCCCAGCCCTTCTCCGCCAGCAGGCCGCGCGGGCCGTAGGCGTCGGCAATGGCGGCGCTTTCCAGGCTGAAAGACGGCGCAAGCGTCGGTTCGGCGGGGGACATTGGCGGCGCTTTCCCTTGCGTGCGTATGGCAAACCGCAGGCGCGGCTAACCCATTCTAGCACGACCGCCCGTCCGGCCCGCGCCGCCGGGTGGCGGCGCGGGCGCGCATGGGGCGCGTTTGCGGCCGCAACGCGTACGAGCCGCCGACTACTGTGGTAGCTTTAAGGGAAGCGGCGCGCGGGGGAGCGCCAACAGGGATTGGTCGAGGAGAGCGTGACGTGTCCACGCGGCTCTACGTAGCGGTATTGACAACCGGCATCCTTGCCGTTGTGCTGTGCGCAATGGCCGCGGCCGCCTACGGCGCGCTTGCCTACAGCCTGCGCGCGCAACTCGATGAGAGCATCGCCGCCGAGGGCGAGCAGCTAAGCCACTTCTTCTTGGCCGCAGCAGACTCGCCGTTCGCCGGCAATGCCTTGCCGGTCTCCGCGTCCCCGTTTGAAGCGGTTGCGCCGTCCGGTTCGGCTTTCCGGCTGGTGGCGGCGGACGGCCGCGTGTTGGCCCAATCGGCCGGCAGCGTCAACGCTCCCCTGGGCCGCAGCGCCTACGGCGCGGGCGGGGCGGGCCTGACCGCGGCCGCTTTTGAAACCGTTACCCAGGTCGGCGCGCGCTACCGCGTCTACTCCCTGCCGCTGCTCCTGCCCGCCCACGCGCCGGGCGTGCTCCAGATAGCGCGGCCGCTGACGCCGGTGGAACGGACCCTCTCCCACCTGCGCCTCGTGCTCATTGCCGGGGCGGGCGTTGGGTTGCTGGCGGCGGTGGGCATCGGCCTGCTGGTCGCCCACGTGGCGGCCAAGCCCATCGAAGACGTAGCCAGCGCCACCGCCCGCATTCGCGCCTTTGGCGCGCAAGACGAACGCCTCGCCGTGCCGGGACATCTCCAGGAACCGCATTGGCTGGCGCAAAGCCTCAACCGGTTGCTCGATCGGGTCGCGCTGGCGGAAGAAGCGGCGGGCGAGGCGGACTCCGCCGGGGACGCGGCGCAGCGAGCGCGCCAGGAGCAGCGCGCGCAGGTTACGGCCTACGTCCAGCAGCAATTGGGACGGCTGCTCGCCGAGCAGCGCAGCCTGAATGAGTTTCTGCGAACGGAATTGCGGCCGGATGACGCCCGCGCGGGCGCGCCGGAATCTCAAGAACACGGCGCGCTGCAAGGCTTCTTGCGCACCGAGCCGCGCCGCTGGACCGAGGCCTACGATGACGTAGTGGCGTGGTTGGAAGCGCAGTCGGACGCGCTGGAGCGCTGGCTTGAGCGCCTGCCGCTCGCCCTTGGCGCGGGGGAAGAATCCCCGGTTGGGCACGCCGCGGTCTCACTGGCGCCGTTGCTCGCGCAGATTTGCCGGTCTCCGCGCGCCAATAGCGAAAAGCCTCTGGAGATAGCGTACCAACCAGAGGGCGCGCCGGTGGTGCGCGGCGAGCCCCGCAGCCTGCGCATTGCCCTCGCCACGCTGGTGGAGCACGCCCGCGACCGCACGCTGCCGGGCGGCACGGTGAGCGTCCACCTGCGCTGCGACGAGCATACCGTCACGTTGTCGGTCGCCGATGCCGGACCGGACATCGCGCCGGACGACCTGCCGCGCGTCTTCGCGCACGCGTACGAGGCAGGAAACTCGGCCGGCGACCGCCGCCTCGGCCTGCCGTTCGCACACGACGTCATCGTGCGGCACGGCGGCGCGATTGCGCTCGAAAGCGCGCCGGGCGAAGGCGCCACGTTCACCGTGCGCTTGCCCCGGGACGGAAACGGTGGAATATAAGCCGTACGATCCGCTGCGCGGGGGCAAGCGGACGTGGCGGAGCCGCCTGCTGGTGCCGGGGGCAATCGGCGTTCTGCTGCTGGTGGTAGCCGCCGGCGCCGCGCTGACCGTGATTGGCGTCATGCGCCTGCTGGACAGTCCCGGCGCGGACACAACGGAAAACCGGCCCATCGTCCCGCTGCCCACCGTTGCGCCCACGCCTGCGCCCACTGCCGTGCCTACCGTCGCCCCCACCGCCGTGCCGACAGTCCCGCCGACTCCGGTTCCCACCGCCGCGCCGGCGCCAACTCCCGCGCCAGCGCCGACGGCCGCAGTCGCAGATAGCGTTGGCAACCCAATCGCGGACGTGTTCCTCCGGCTCAAGGGCAGCGTGGTGCGCATCTCTACGGCGTCCGCGAACGTCGGCATCGGCCAGCCGTACGGCGAGGCCGGTTCCGGCTTCGTGATCGATGAAGACGGGCACATCCTGACGAACTACCATGTCATCCAGGACGGCCGGGACCTCTACCTCACCCTGGACGACGGCACGCCGCTCACGGCGCGGCTCGTCGGCGTTGATCCAGGCTCGGACGTGGCACTGCTCCGGGCCGACATTCCGGCGGATAAGCTGGTAGTCGCGCCGCTTGGCTCCTCCGCCGGGGTCAGAGTTGGCGACCAGGTGATCGCCATCGGCAGCCAATTCTTCGTCTACCAGAACACCATGACACCGGGCTACGTCTCCGGCCTGGGACGCCACTACGCCTTTTCCGGCCGCACGATTACGGGCATGATCCAGAGCAACGCGGCCATCAACCGGGGGAGTTCCGGCGGGCCGCTCATCGACTTGGCGAAGGGCGAGGTGGTGGGCATCAACACGGCCATCCGGGGCACCACCTTTGCCGGCATCGCGCTGGCGCTGCCCATCGACCGCATCAAGCGCATTCTGCCCGACCTGCTAGCCGGCGAGACGCCGAAGCACGCCTGGCTGCCCGTCCACGGCGCCAGCATTACGCCGCAACTCGCGGCGCAATGCAAGTTGCCCGTAGACTACGGCGTCATCGTCTACGGCATCCTGCCGGGTTCGACGCTCACCGCCGAAACTGATGTAACGAAGACGTTCAAGACCGGCGCCAACGGCGACATCATCGTCGGCATTGACGACCGCGCCGTGAGAGCGCTCAATGACCTGAGCGAGTACCTCGACACCCACAAGCAGCCCGGCGACGTTGTCGAATTGCGAGTCTACCGCGAGCGCAAGACCAACGAACTCTTGACGATAACGCTGGAAGAGTGGCCGAACAAGGACGTGCAACCCTTGAGGCGGGTCGTAGACTGCTCCCAACCAACGAGCGCGCGGACTAGCGCGCTAACGGTCGGCAGGAAGATCTGACCCCCGCAGGATGCGCGCCGCCTGCAAGGTCAAGAGCACCGTGCCGAAATTGAGCGCGCCGGCCAACACAAAGGGAACCGGCGCGGCCAGCCCGATGAGCACGCCGGCCGCCATCGTGCCGCCCAGATTGCCGAACGTCCACGCCGCCTCGGTGATGGCGGTGAGACGCCCTTGCTCGTGCCCCTCGCCCGAGACGCGCACGAGCGACGGCATCAGAGACGCCAGCCACTGGCCGCCCAGGCTGGTGAAGATCGCCGACGCGGCCAGCAACAGCGCATCGTCCACGAAGAGCGCGCAGCCCAGCGGGCCGAGAGCAAGCGTGAGACTGCTGGCGATCACCGGCGCGGCCCTGCCAATGCGATCGGAAAGCCAACCGACAACGAGTCCGGTAGACCCCGTCACCAACGCGCTGAGCGTGGCGTACAGGGCCACCGCCGTTACCGACTCCGTCAGGCGAAAGATGAGCAGCGGCAGCAGCACCGAACTCGTGCCAAGCCACCACGTGGGGAGAAAGCGAATGCCGATGAGGCGCAGGATGAGCGGCCGCCGCCACAAGTCCTGATAGGAGCGCAGCATCTCCCACGCGGACGACTGCTGGATCTGTTCCAGGCGGATTTGCGGCAGGAAGAGCACGCCGAAGAACACCAGCAGGAGATTGCCCGCCAACATCCCGATGCCCAAGGCGCGAAAGCCAAGTTGATCGGCTATAGGCCCCGCCGCCGCGTTGCCCAGCGCGCTGCCGATGGTTGGCCCGGCAAAGTAGAGCGCCCCCATCAATCCCATGCTCCCCAGCGGCGCGACCAGGGCCAGGTACGCGCGGGACGACGTGGTGCGCAGCGTGAAGAGCGCGCCGTAGAGCAGCGCCAGGAGCACCAGCAGCCGCGTGTCCGACACCATGAACATCAGCCCGCCGATGCTCACCGCCGTCATGCCCAGCAGCAGCAGGTACTTGGCGCCAACCCGGTCCGCCAACATGCCGCCGATGAAGAGAATGGCAAGCCGGATGGTGTTCTGCAAGGAGAAGAGCGTGGACGTGAGAATGGGCGAGCCGCCGAGCACTTTCTCCACATAAACGGGAAACAACGTGCGGCCGGGCGTGCCCAGCGTGGAGTTGAGGAAGAAGATCGCCAGAAAGAGAATAAGCGGCTTGAGATAGCGGTGTTCCGAGAGAGGGGAACGTGGGGCTGCGTTGTCGGGTGAGGCCATGCGCCTGTTTCAGGAGTCCCCTCTCCCTTGACGGGAGAGGGTTAGGGTGAGGATGATTCTCAATTCTGTCGCATTAGACAGATCGACTGCAAGACTCGCGTACAAGCTCTCCGGTAGCGCAGGTTTGTAACCTGCGTCTTGGCAGGGCCAAGATGTCGGCGTCGTCTGCCGGAGGGAGATTTGCGGCGATCGCCCTTTGTGCCTTGCACACCGGCGGGGGACAAGCCCCCGCGCTACGTCCATACGACGGCATTGGGGTGATTCTTGCTGCTACAACCGCCTTGCCACACTTTGGTCGCCGGCTTTACCCCTCGCGCCGGCGCAGGTTACAAACCCGCGCTACCGAAAAAATAGCGGCCACCAACCTAAATCCACTGACGTTACCACAAAGACTGCGTGTCACTGTCCGTCATTCCAAGCGCACCAACATCATTCCGAGCGCGCCCACGTCATTCCGAGCGCACCCACGTCATTCCGAGCGCACCCACGTCATTCCGAGCGCACCCACGTCATTCCGAGCGCGTCCACGTCATTATGAGCGCACCCACGTCATTCCGAGCGCAGCGAGGAATCTAGAGCGCTGAGGCCATCCGACTGCGTGCGGCATGGGCACGAGATTCCTCGCCGCGCTCGGAATGACATGAGGAGTCAAGTGGCCAAGGAATGCGTCAATACGCGCAGGCACGACATCGGCTCCGTGTCCGCTTGGGCCTTCACTACACGACTATATCTACCGCTTCACCGTTCTTCTCCAGCGACTCATATATCGCCCACGTCACGGCCAGCGCGATGCGCCCGTCCTCCGCGCTCGCCAGCACCGGCTCCTCGCCGCGGATTGCCCGTATCGCGTGTTGGGTCAAGAGCAACTGGGTGTCGCCGGTGTACGGCCCGAACTCTTCGACGGCGCCGCCTTCGCGCAGGATCTTGAAGCCGGCGCTGGGGCGGCCCGGCGCCAGCGCGCCCTGCGGACCGAGGATGTCGTCCATCCGCCCCGGCGGCTGCACGCCCGGCGGCAAGCCCCACGAGATGCTGAACGCCGCCAGGTCGCCGCTGCCGTACTCCAGCGCCACCGTCGCCGTATCCGGCGCTTTGTGCTCGAAGTGGGCGATTTCCGGCCGGTCCTGGGCGAACGTAAACCCGTGGGCGCTCACCCGCACCGGGTCCGTGCCGGTGAGCCAGCGCCAGTAATCGTAGTAGTGGGTCATGAAATCGTTGAGCGGGCCGCCGTTGCCCCGGTCCATGTCGTGCATGGCCAGTTTGGGACGGATGTGGGTGGCGGAATGCAGGCGGAACATCAGCGGGCCGCCGAGCGCCCGCTCGCGGATGCACTGCCGCACCGCAGCCGGAGCGTCGCCAAAGCGGCTCTGGTAGTTGACCACGTAGACGACGCCGGCCGTCTCCAGCGCCGCAATCATGCGGTCGGCCTGGTCCAGCCGCATGGCAATCGGCTTTTCGCTGAGCATGTGCTTGCCGCGCGCGGCGGCAAAGAGCGTGACCTCTTCGTGATAGTAGGCCGGCGTGCAGATGGAGACCACGTCGACGTCGTCGCGTCCCACCGCGTCGCGATAGTCGCTGAAGACGTGCGGCGCGTCATAGGCCGCGGCAAGCTCCCGCGCGCGGTCCTCCAGCACGTCCACCACCGCGACTACTTCCGCCTCGCCGGACGCCGTCCACGCCTTGGCGTGGGCATTGCCCCGCGCGCCGGTGCCGACGATACAGACGCGATACTTGTCGTTAGCCATATGCTGTGCCGCTCCTCTCCGTCAATCTCGTACCTGTCGTTCTCACAGCTCGGTTCTTACAAGGAATAGTCCCGTGCCTGAGTTGCAGTCTTCTCTCCTGCCGCATGTGCTCTAGCATGGGACTTGCCAGCATGTATGTCAACGCGGAGCGGGAAGCCGGTCTGTTAGTATAATTGGGATAGTACTCTGACTGGCGCCGATCATTCCCATCGAGGAGAACAAGATGTCCATCAACGCCACGTTCAAGATAACAGGCTGGGACGAAGAGCCGTTTGACGAACCGGAGGACGGGCCGAAGCTGACCCGGGCGCACATAACGAAGTCTTTGCACGGTGATCTGTCCGGGACAGGCAACCTCATGTACGTAATGACGTATCTGGACATTGGCAACGCCTCGTTCATCGGTTTCGAGAAGGTTGTAGGCAGCTTAGGTGGGCGGACAGGCAGTTTCGTGCTCCGGCACACCGGGTCTTACGACGGCGAAAAGGCCACGGCCGAGTACGAGGTGGTACCAGGGTCGGGCACCGGCGAGCTCACCGGGCTTGCGGGCACTGGCGGGTTCTCCGCCGGAGATGCCGCGGAGCACGACATGACGTTCGACTATGAGGTTTAACTCGCACCCCGCAGTCGGCTGATGCCTGGAAGCCGCTAGCGTTCAAGAACCCCTCTTCGCAGAACAAACGAGTGGGCCGGCGGCAGGAAATGACTTACTCGCACAATAGCCAACCACATTACCACCGCGGCCGCATGGGCAGCCAATTCGGATCGCGCTCTTGCATAGCGGACACGTCGTCTCTTCCCGCCGCCTTGTTCTGCACGTAACGCTCGTGGGCCGCCTGCAAACGGTCGTCGTCCAACTCCACGCCCAGTCCCGGCCCGGTGGGCACCGGAAACGCGCCGTCGATGAATTGCAGCGGCGCGCCCTGCACGATGTCGTCGTCCTCATTCCACGGGTAGTGTGTGTCCGAAGCGTAGATGAGGTTCGGCGCGGCGGCGGCCCAATGGGTCATGGCCGCCAGGGAAATCCCCGTGTGGCTGTTGCTGTGCTGCGAGAGGCCCAGGCGAAACGTCTCGCAAATCTTCGCCAGTTGGAGCGAGGCCAACATGCCGCCCCAGTGGTGGTGATCGGCCAGCACTACCTGCACCGCGTCCATCTCTACGGCCGGCGCGACGTGGGGAAAGGCGGTGACCACCATATTCGTAGACAAGGGAATCGGCGTCGCCTGCGCCACGGCCGCCATGCCGGCCAGGTCCGGCGCCGGGTCCTCAAGATACTCCAGGTCCAGGTCTTCCACCCAACCGGCGAAGCGGATGCTGGTCTCCACCGACCAGATGGCGTTCGGGTCGATGCGCAGTTCGTGTTCCGGGAAGCGCTCGCGCAGCAGATGCATGGTCTCCGCTTCCTCTGCCGGCGGCAGCACCCCGCCTTTCAGCTTGAGCGTCTGAAACCCGTAGCGGTCCACGAACGTCTCCGCCTGAACCACAAGCTGCTCCGGACTCATCGCCTCGCCCCACTCGTCATCGCCTGCGTACTTGTAGAAGAGATAGGCCGAGTAGTCCACAACGTCGCGTATCTTGCCGCCGAGCACGTCGCACACGGGCCGGCCGCTCTCCTTGCCCAGCAGGTCGAGCATGGCGGTCTCGTACGCGGCAAAGACCCCGGGATTGTTGATGAGGATGCGCGTGCGATTGAATTGGGCCGGGTCCTGGCCTCGCACGATGGCGGCGGCGCTTTGCAGTTTGCCCACGATCTCCTCGCCGCCGTAGGTCTCGCCCCAGCCCACTAAGCCGTCATCCGTTTCAAGCCGCACGATCGAGCGCAGCGCCACCGGCTCGTGCACGCCCCACGAATTGCGCAACGGCGGGTCGCTAAGAGCTATGGGGATTATGTCAACATCAACGATGCGCATCGGTTTCTTCTCCTCAATTCCGCCAAACTGTACTGCTTGAAACTGTAAACGTCCGCTTGCCGGTGCACGCACTATCCATCAATTGCCTACCGTAGCGCGGGGGCTTGTCCCCCGCTCGGCACGCCATTCTCCCACGCCCATCGGATGGTTTCCCGCTTTCGCGGTAATGACCGAACCTGTTCCGCTCTCTCCCCGTAGCGCGGTTGACAGGGTTAGGTATTTCATAGTCGACCTCACCTGTCATTCCGAACGGAGCGCAGCGGAGTGAGGAATCTAGAGTGCAGCCCTGCAAAACCAGCATCTCTAGATTCCTCGCTGCGCTCGGAATGACATCTTTGCTCCCCTGTCAGCCGTAGCGCGGGGGCTTGTCCCCCGCCTCTTGGCACGTAGCGAGAACCCGTTCCTTGGCCAGGCGATTCGCCTGCGCTAGAGCACTGACGAAAGCTCAACCCGCTCGCCAGTCTCGCCGGACTGCTTCGCCGCCACCAACATCGCAATAACCTCCAGCATTTCCGCGTGCGGGATTGGATTCTCCCGGGTCTGAATCATCCGCACCACCGCGCGCATCTGCTCGGCGTAGAAAAAGCTGGCGTCGCGCACGGAAATCTCAGCGGTTCCCTCCGTGCCGTAGACGTTGAGCAGGAACCCGTAGCGCGCCGTGCGGATAATCTGCATGGTGACCGCGCGGCCGTCGGCGTAGCGCACGTGGACGAGGTCGTATTCGTCGGTGTACTCGTTGCGCACCCACGCGATGCCCGGCCCCATGACCGTGTAGAAGAGTTCCGCCGCGTGGATGCCGTAGTAGACGAGTTCATTCGGGCCGGTGGCCACGGCCACGCGCGTCTCGCCCACCAGTTCCTCTTCCCGCGCCTTAAACTCGATGACTTCCCGCGCGTAGCGGAGCGCCGACGACGACATGAGCGGCGTATTGTGCGCCCGCGCCAGCCGCACCATTTCTTTCGCGTGTTCGACACCGAGCGCGAAAGGCTTGTCCACGAACGTCGGCACGCCGGCCTCCAGGTACGGCCGCGCCAGTTCCAGGTGGGTGTCGCCGGGATCTTCCAGCACCAGCACGCCGTCGGCCTTGCCGATTGCCGCGGTCGGCTCGTCGAGCACGGTGTCCAACCCGTGCTCGGCCACGAATTCCTCCGCCGCCGCGCGGTCGCGGTCCCAGAGCATGGAAATGCGGGCCACACCGTTCAGGCCTACCCCGTTGGGATTCTCCTCATTGATTAGCTGGGAAAAAGAACGCGGATGCTGGGGGCTAAGTCCGATGATGGCGAGTTGGAGCATGGGGCGCTTCCTTTCACGCAGTAGATCGCTTCGGGTTCCCTAGTGGATAGGACTAATGATACTCTACTGCCAAATCGGGCGCACAGCCACGTTGGCAGGAGAATCAGCCAGCCGCAGTAGAGTGGTGACCGATCTGCAACTCTCCCATCAGTCACGCGCTCTCGCTTGGTCAACTTCCAGAGTCCATCTTCTCGTAGACGGACACGTGGGAACCGCTACGGGCGGTGAACGGCGCGCCTTGCCAGTCGCCCCATCGCTCGCGCAGACGGAGCCCGGCCAGGCGTGCCATCAGGTCCAGCTCCGACGGCCAGACGTAGCGGAGACGCCCGGGGTACATGCGGATACCGTCCTCCGTCAGATGCAGGTGGCGGAAGTCTATCAACTGGTTCACGGCGTCGTGGATCGAGACGTCTAGCCGGACGGAGGCGAGGTCGGGCAGGCTCGCGCGCAGGTGTTGGTTTTCGTCGTAGCGGGAAACGTCCGGGACAAAGGCGTGCACCAGGAAGACGCCGGACTCATCCAGATGAGACGCGACGTTTGCAAAGCACCTGACCTGCTCCTCTTGGGTCGTGAGCATGAGAAAGGTATTGTTGATGACGAAGACGAGCGCGAAAGCGCCCGCAACCGCAACGTCGGCGAAGTCTCCAATCGTCACCGGCAGCGCCTCTCCCCCATCTTTAGCGCGGAGTTCATCGACCATTGCCTGGGAAGACTCTATTCCGTGTACTTTCAATCCTCGCGCTGCGAGGGGAAGCGCGTACGTTCCCGTCCCAATCCCGAGCTCGAGCGCCCGGCCGCCTGCCGCCAGTTCCGCGAGCGCGTCGACCCGCTCCGCTACGTTTGCCGGTTTATAGAACTCATCGTAGACGCCGGCGATGCGGTCTCCATACGTTGCGGCCGAATACTCGTTCACGGCACTTTCCTCTCTGCTTGTACATCCAAACAAAACAAAAGGCCTCCCACGCTTAGGGAGGCCTCGATGACTTGGTAATTTAGTGCGCGGTCGCTACGTCCTCCCCAATACGCATAGCCGCGGCCGCGGCGCCGCCGCGTCGCTGGCTTTCATCGGGAGGTTGTAGGCCGCAGTTTCCATATCCATAGTCCTTCTACGCACAACGGAAGTATGGCACAGGTCTCCCTTGCCTGGCAACCATCCAACTCTGATGTAGAGAGCGACTCTACGCAGATGCGCTTGCCACATTGCCAAACATTTGCCATACTATTCGCGTATAGTTGGCTCTTTCCCTTAGGTACGGGAGAGAGTCGGTGGTCTGTGTAGTGCGCAGAGGAGGCCAACCATGCGTACCTCAAGACGGCAGATACTCGGAACCGGCATCGGCATTGCCGGCGGCGCGGCGCTGCTGGCCGCGTGCGGCACGGCCGCGGCGCCCATGGAGGATGCTCCAAAAGAAGAAGCGGCAGCGCCTAAGGAAGAAGAGAAACCCGCGGCGCCCATGGAGGCCAGTGAGGTCGTCTACTGGTCGCTCACGTCCGCGTGGGGTTCCTTCAATGAGGAGATTGGCGCGGAGCTCGTGGCGGAGTTCAACGAGACCTTCGCGGCTTACAACGTCACCACCGTTCCCAAGTCCGGCAGGGACAATCGCGACACGCTGCCCGCGGCGGTAGCCGGCGGCGCGGCGCCCGATATGGCGTTCCAGGACCGCTACATTCCCAAGACCATGGCGGTGAACGGCATCGTGCGCGACATCACGGACATGGTCAAGATGTCCTCCATCATCAACACCGCCGACATGTGGGAGCGCATCCTCAACGACGTCACCTACCGCGGCCACCACTTCGGCCTGCCGTGGTCCGCGGACGTGCGCACGCTCTTCCACAATAACGACGCGCTGCTGGAAGTGGGACTGGATCCCGAAAACCCGCCCGCCACGTGGGACGATTTCCACGAAGCCATCAATCTGACTTTCAAGAAAGACGGCGGCAACATCGAGCGTCTCGGCTTCGTGCCGTTGTGGGGCAGCGGCGGCGCGCTGGCCGGCTGGATGATCCCCTACTGGCAGCAGGGCGGCAATCTGACGTCAGCCGACGACAGCACGTCCACCATGGACAACGAGATGATGGTGGCTGCATTCGAGCATACCTTGCGTATGTACGAGGCCCAGGACGGCTACGACGCCATCGGGGAGTTCCGGGGCGACATTCGCCCGCAGCAGATCTTCATCGACAGCAAGCTGGCGATGTACTTCGAGATCTATGACATCCCGAATTTCCCCGACTACCGCGAAGGGTTTGCGGCGCTCAGCTACGGCCTGACCGTCGAGCCGATCCCGCCCGGCGGCACGCCCGCGACCTACGGCGGCGGCGGCTCCAAGGTGCTGCCGAACGCTTCGGCCAATCCCGAGGGCGCGTTCGCGTTTCTCGAGTGGCTCTACGACGCGCCGCAGGAGTTGCGCTTCAACGACGAGAAAGGGCGCATTCCGGTGCAGAAAGCAATCGCCAACAGCCCCGAGTGGACCAAGGACGACCCGCTGCGCCTCCAGGCCGCAATCGAGATGGCCGGCGCGCACTGGGTGGTGACCGCCCCCGGCGGCATCCAGATCCTCGGCCTGCACGTGGCCCTGCCGCGCACCATCTACCAGGGCGAGAAGACCATCCAGGAAGCAATCGCCGAGACCAACGAGCAGACCCAGATCGTTCTGGACGAGACGCTCGCCAACTCGGTGCTGGACTTCTAAGGAGCTACGCGTCGAGCGGAGCGCGTTGACGAAGGACTAGCGCTCCTCAAACCGCGTCAAAGCACACAAGGAGGGCAATCCTTAGGGATTGCCCTCCTTGTGATTCGTCTGCGCGGGCGTGTTGGCCTACGTCAGACTTGCTTAGCTCTCTCTATCTTCAGGCGGCGCTCTGAAACCCGCCTCTAGCATGCCTTCGATGCGAGAGACACGGTCGGAGAGGGCGGCGATCTTGTCCGAAAGTCGCGCTTCCATGCGCCACATCATGCCGATTGCCGCCACAACGGCTACTGTGATTGAAATCAAGTCCTGAACGTTAATCTCACTCATTCTTTCCCCCTCAATCTCCACTCTATCACAGGAGCGCTCTTCTCTATACGGGACTCAATTCACCGAGCGGGTCAGAAGTCTTGTGGCGCGCCACCTCGTGACCTGCTTGCCTTGACAAAGCCGCGCGAATAGATTGTACTGTAGCCAAGTCTCGCCTGTAGTATTGTTGAAACATTGGGAGGATACGCAATGGCAAACGATGGCAAGCTAGGCGTCGGCGTGGTCGGCATTGGCTGGGTCTCGCACCAGCACATCGACACGCTGGTCACGAACCCGAACACCGAGGTGGTGGGGCTGTGCAGCGGCAGCCGGGAGAACGCGGAGAACGCCAAGGAAGAGCACGGGCTGGCCAACGCCCACGTCTACACCGACTACGAGCAGATGCTGAAGCAGGACAACTTGGACGTCATCTACATCTGCTCCACCAACGAGAAGCACGTGCACCAGGCCGTGGCGGGCGCGGAAGCCGGCAAGCACCTGCTGATCGAGAAGCCGGCCGCGCTCAGTTGGGAAGACCTGAAAGCAATCGCGGCGGCGGTGGACAAGGCCGGCGTGGTGGCCTGCGAGGGCTTCGAACTCCACTGGAGCCCCTACTTCCTCATCGTGCACAAGCTCATCAAGGCCAACGCCTTCGGCAACATCTTCTACGGCGAGTGCGACTACTTCAGCGCCAACTGGCCGCAGTGGTACGTGGGCTACCCCTGGGTGAAGACCCGCGAGCAAGGCGGTTCCGCGCTGGCGGCCGCCGGCTGCCACGCCGTGGACGCTCTGCTCCAGTTCATGCCCGGCGAGGTGGACCACGTGGTGGGCCACTGGGGCAACTTCACCAAGACGTTCGACTGGGAAGGCACCGTGCTCAGCGTGATCAGCTACAAGGACGGCCGCATCGGTAAGGTGGGCTGCATCCTGGAGGGCAACAACCCCTATTCGTTCAACGTGCGCCTGCACGGCGACCGGGGCACCCTGGTGGGCAATAAGTTCCACTCGGAGACACTCATCGGCGAGCGCATGACCGAGCAGACCGATTGGGCGACGTTCGAGACCATCATGCCGGATACGCCGGAGGTCTCCCACCACCCCTTCCAGCCGCAGACCGACCACTTCATCGACTGCATCCTGAACAACAAGAAGCCGGAGGTGGACATCCACGACGCCCTGAAGATCGACGAGGTCATCTTCGCGGCGGAGCGGTCGGCGAGCCTGGGCGGCGAACCGGTCAAGCTGCCGTTGGAGTAGCCCGAGGCAAAGCGCAACACGTTGAGAAAGAGCGCCGGAGAGCCTGTCCGATCGAGAGGCTCTCCGGCGGTTTCTCACTCTATGTACCACTGACACCATGACTTTCTTCTCTTCCCATCGGGAACGCCGCCTCTGGCTGTGGGTGCTCGTCGTCATGGCGGCGATCTACGCCACCCTCGGCCTGGCGCAGACCCTGGCCGCAACGTTGGAAGAGCGCGGCCTGCTGGACATCTCCCTCGGCCTCTTTCTGCTCTGCATGTTCCTGGTGGCGGTAACCGTCCTCACGCAGGGTTTGAAAGTGCGGCCGGGTGGGGCGGAGGTGGCAGTCTTCATTGGCGTCGTCACCGCCTACCTGCTGGTGCTCACCCGCATGACGGTGCCGACGGAGCGCTCGCACCTCATCGAGTACAGCATCGTCGGCGTGCTCATCTACGAAGCCCTCACCGAGCGCAAGAGCCAGGGCCGCTCCGTGCCGCTGCCGCCCGTCCTCGCGGTCCTGCTGACGGCGGCGCTGGGGGTCCTCGACGAAGGCATCCAGTGGCTGCTGCCCAACCGCGTCTTCGATCCGGTGGACATCCTCTTCAACCTGCTCGCCGGCACCATGGCCGTGGCCGGCAGTGTGGCGTTGGCGTGGGCGCGGCGGCGGACCCCGCTCCAAAGACTTGGTCGAAGCTGAAATTGCGTCTGCATTGGCGCCTCGAGGATTGCATGTGACCGCTTCGAAATCCCTCCGCCCCAAGCCTACGCGTCCCAAGCTCTCGCGTCCCAAGTTCTCGCGTCTCAAGTTCTCGCGTCCCAGGCTTGCGGCGCTCGGAAAGCCCAAGCGCAACCCGGCTCCCTTTGTCTGTCACTCTGAGGAGCGCAGCGACGAAGAGTCTCGTGTCGCAGGGCTCTAGATTCCTCGCTGCGCTCGGAATGACAGACAAGAGCGCTCAACGAAGGGGGTAAGTACGGGCCCTTAAGATTCCAATGAGACAATCTTAAGTCCCCTTTGCGCCGGATGGGGTACAATGCTGCTTGAAATTGCTTGAATTGCCGCCCATTGCACACAGAGTCCCGCACGCAAGCAAACGTCACCCGAAAGTTAAGGAAGAGTACCTCGCATGAGCATCGAAGACGGCCTGCTGGCGCACTGGAAGTTCAACGGCGATTGCCGGGATTTCTCCGGCAACGGCAATCACGGTATAAACCGCGGCGCGGATCTGGCGGGCGTGGGCCGGGACGGCGCCCCGTATGGCGCGGCGCGCTTCGACGGCCATGCCGCGTACGTGGAAGCGCCTGCCAGCGACTCCCTCGCGCTCGGCGGCGGTGACTTCACGCTCTCCGCCTGGGTCGAACTCCCGCCCGATGGCGCCAATCTGCACGGCGACATCATCAGCAAGTACAATCCCGCCACCCGCACCGGCCTGAACTTCGGCACCCTAAACTACGCCGGCGTCACCGCGGCCCAGTCCCATCACCGCAATCTGCACTTCGGCATAGACGACGGCGCGCGGGAGCCGACGTGGGCAGACTGCGGCCGGCCCGGCAACAACCTGCGCGTCTACTCGCTGGCCGTTTACAACGGCGACCTCTACACCGGCACGTTCGAGTGGGGCGCGGACGAGGCCGGGCACGTGTACCGCTACGCCGGCGGCCAATCGTGGGAGGACTGCGGCAGCCCGGACACGTGCAACACGGTCGCGTCGCTGGCAGTCTTTCGGGGCGAACTCTACGCCGGTGTCTCCCGCTACAAGGCCGGCGGCTCCGCGCTGGAGGATTCGCCGAACAAGAACCCCGGCGGCGCGATTTACCGCCATTTGGGGGATAGCGCATGGGAGTACTGCGGGCGCTTGGAAGGGGCCGATTCCATCGCAGGTATGGTCGTGTACAACGGCGACCTCTACGCCATTCCGCTCTATAGTCAAGGTGTCTTCCGCTACCTGGGCGGGCAGGAGTGGGAGTACTGCGGCACGCCCGGCCGCCGCATGATGGCGCTCACCGTCTTCAAGGGGCATCTCTACGGCGCGGGCAACGAGGGCGGCGGCGTCTTTCGCTACGACGGCGGCGCGGACTGGACTCCCTGCGGCTTTCAGGAGGGCGTCACCCAGGTCTACTCCTTTGCCGCCTTCCGGGGCGAACTCTACGTCGGCACGTGGCCCAACGGCACGGTCTTCCGCTGGGACGGCCACGAAACGTGGGAGAGCGTGGGCCGCCTGGACGACGAGAAGGAAGTGATGGCGATGGCGGTCTACAACGGCAAGCTCTACGCGGGCACGCTGCCGCTGGCGAACGTCTACCGCTACGAGGGCGGCTCGACGTGGACGAACACGGGACAACTGGACACCACGCCGGACGTGAAGTACCGGCGCGTGTGGTCGATGGCGCTCTATCAGGGGAGACTCTTCGGCGGCACGCTGCCGTCGGGCCGCGTGTATTCACTGGACGCGGGCGCGAACGTGACGTACGATCACGCCTTGGCAGCCGGCTGGCGGCACCTGGCAGCGGTGCGGGAAGCAGAGCGGCTCACGCTCAACGTCGACGGCGTGCCGGTGGCCGTTTCCGATGACACGGCGCGCATTCCCGCGTCCATCGCCAACAACGAACCCCTGCGCATTGGCTTCGGCCAGCACGACCACTTCAACGGCAGCCTGGCCGACGTGCGCGTCCACGGCCGCGCTCTGAATGCTGAGGAAATCGATATGCTTAGCAAATCATACTAACACCTGCTCAGAATTCTCTAAGTCTGCTAGCAGTCAATTCTGGCTGGGATGCTACTCTGTTTCCTCTCCCTGTGCTAGATCTCGACTTGCTCTGCGTTGGCGGTCATCCTCTCTCATCCTCCTGATACCAGTGATGTAATCAACAGTAACCGCGTAAGCAGATGAATCTAGTCCGGGAAAGAGGTTTTCGTTAGTGATATTCAATAGCTTCAAGGATTCCAAAATGCCAGCCTTAGACTCCGCAGAGACGGTAATCCTATAGTGAGCATAGACTGGAATCTCCTCATTGCACATCAAGATCTCGGTGCGCTCGAAACGATCGTGGAATGCCGATACCAAGAATGCTCCGGATTGTGCCCGGATTCGCTCAGAAGTTAGCTGTGGTTCTACGACGAATACTCGATAGAAGTCCCTCGGGTCAATCTGTTCCTCAATGTGTGGCTTTTCCTGTCGAATCATCTGGTACAGATTGCGCATAGCTTTTTCACGTTCGTTCTCGTAGCGAAATTTGTTACCAAGCATGTCAAAGGTCTTCCCTAGAATCCCGTCTTGTTCGCGCCGATGCAACTTGGCGAAGTTCGCAATGAGTGTGCTTAGATCGCTGTTGAAAGGCCTTACCAGGGCCCTTGGTACTGCAAATACATGTAGACAACCATCTTCTCTGCTCTGCTCTTCCGGTTCGATGTTCTCAGAGGCATGGAACAGGGCGACCAATGGGTTCTTCGTAATGTCCAAAAACCGGGTCTGTAGCCCGTGGTGCTGAGCTAACACCCAGTGAGCGAGGGACGACGACAATTCAACGAATTCTCCAGGTCGCTGAGTCATCAAGTCAGTTAGCATTTCGCTCTCAACCTGGGCGAGCTCGCTTCTCATTACCGAAGGGCGTAACTCCCATCCACATTCGCGCTCGCCTCTGAAGTAGAGTGTAGTAGTTGCACTGTAAGAGTTCTTAATTCTCTGAACTCTAGCGAGCACGTCTTCGATGGCTGCAATGGGCTCAATATCGTCTTGAAATTGCTTTGCGGGAAAAATGACTGGATTATACAGCTTTGCTTTCCAAGGTTCAGCAGCTGTCAGATTGGCACCGGTGAGGTTAGCGGACTGAAGCTTTGTGCCAGATAGTCTGGCCCACCAAAGATTCGCACCAGTAAGGTCGGCGATCTGCAAATTGGCCTTAGACAGGTCGGCGAAGTGAAGGTCTGCATTAGTAAGAATAGCAATGCCGAAATTTGAATTTGCAAACTTGCCTCGCGATAAATCCGCCCCTGCGAGAGGCACTTCCCCATATAAGTCAAGCTTGCCAGCGTACCTAAATACCTCATATAGGTCGGTGTCTTCGAAGTCAGGCTCAAAGTCATGTCCTTCAAGCCGAAACTTCTCCCGTCGTTGGTTCCAGGACTCGACTCCTTCAAGGAGCCATGCGATGTGTTCAGGATTAGCCACTGTCCACCCTCGCTCAAGTAAAGAGACAAGCCTAAGCAATCTACCCAGTCTTTCGGATGTCAGAAAAGCACATTGGGCACTATTTCCCGGAGCAATCCGACTGCGTCAGCCACTACATTCTGCTGGCTCCCTTTAGGTCCCTGCCTGCGCTTCTTCAACTCGTTAAAGACCTGCTTCGATCCGAGTGTCGTCTGTTCTTCGATTCCGAGACCCGGGACGGGTCACGTCAGATGAAAAGCGTCTCCCCCGGCCGCATCTCGCAGATCTCCAAGCCGTCGATGTCTCCCGCCGCCGCGCGCAGCGCCGCCGGCGTGCCCGTGAGCAGGGGAAACGTCCCGTAGTGGCAGGGAATCACCTGCTTTACTCCCAACATGCGGCAGGCTTCCGCCGCGTCGTCCGGCCCCATGGTGTAGTGGTCGCCTATGGGCACGATTGCAATGTCCGGGCGATAGCGGCGGCCGATCAATGCCATGTCGCCAAAGAGCGCCGTATCCCCGGCCGCGTAGAGCCGCAGGCCGCTGGAAAACGTGATGACGTAGCCGACGCTCTCGCCGGCCGGTATCAGGGTGTCGCCGTCCATGATGGTGCTCGTGTGCTCGGCGTGCACCATCATCACGGCTAGGCCGGCCGCGCGCACCGTGCCGCCTTTGTTCATGCCCACGATGTTGCCAACACCTTGCTTTTCCAGCCAGTTGGCAATGTCGGCTGTTGTGATCACGGCCGCCGGCTGGGTACGCAGCGCGATTGGCACCGCGTCGCCCAGGTGGTCGCCGTGGCCGTGGGTTATGAGTATCACGTCTACGGTCTGCGGCTCCCGTAACTCATCCGGACAGGCGGGATTTCCGCTGAGGAATGGGTCGATCAGCACGACCTTTCCCTCCGTCGTCGTGATGCTGAACGCGGCGTGACCCAACCAGGTGATTGCAATGTCGTTTGCTGCCATTGGTAGTTCCTTTCTTCAGACGCGGCGCGCCGGAGTCTTCTTCAATTTGCTCGCGCCGAATCGCTTTCAACCCATTGTAGACTATTGAGGTTGCTCCCAATTCATAGGTGCGCCATTGCCCCTCATTGGGTACACCGTGTACACTCTGAATAGAACGATGAACGAAAGAGAGCGCAAATCATGCACTTGTTTCTAATCATCTTCGAGGAGGAAATTGCCTCCAAGGCCAAAGAGAAAGCAAACGCTCTCTTTGCGCCTGAAGACATATTCGAGGTTTCGCAGACTACCCTTCTCCTGCGCGCTCCGACGAGTGACCCCGGCTTGCTGAACCAGGCATTTGGCCTGTCGGACGATGCGAGCGAACCTAAGGTGGGTGTAATCTTCAAACTGAACGGCTCGTATTCCGGGTACCACCACTCGGATCTCTGGGATTGGCTCAAGAAGGTCAGGGAAACAATTAGCTGAGACCAACGGCTCGCTTCGCTCCGAAAGATACCATATTGAACGTCTTGATGACGTTCGCGATCGGGTATCCAAGATCGAGGGCAGGCTGGAAGAACTAACCAAGACTCTTGCAACCAAAGAAGACGTGGCCAACGCAAAGCTCGCCATGTTCATTGCTTACATTGGCATCGGCATGTCGCTCCTCATAGGAATCGCCAGCATCGTAGTGAGAATCTGGCCTGGATGAGCTACGAAGGGACATCCGTCGGTACGCCGCAGTCGGTAAGTCACCTTCTTGCTACCACACGTCCCCAAAGCGCCGGCCGATCCACCGAAAGAGGAACAGTGCAACAAACGTAGCAAGCACGAGCAGCGTCGCCAGCACGATAGCGGTCTGGAGGTCGGATTCCAAGGCCGTCATGATCGCCAGCGGCATGGTCTGGGTGCGGCCGGTGAAGTTGCCCGCAAACATAATGGTCGCGCCAAATTCGCCCAGCGCCCGCGCCCAACTCAGCACCGCGCCGCCCGCCAGCGCCGGCCACGCCAAGGGCACGGTCACGTAGCGCAACGTTTGCCAGGTGGACGCGCCGAGGGTCACGGCAATTTCCTCAAGCTCCGGGTCGACGCGGGTGAAGCCAATCTTTGCCGAACGCACGTAGAACGGCGCGGCCACGAACACCTGCGCCAACACCACCGCCAGCGTCGTAAACGCAATCTCGATGCCCAGCGGCTGGAGCCACTGCCCAACCACCCCCAAGCGGCCAAAGACGAGCAGCAGCGCCACGCCCACCACCACCGGCGGCAGCGCCAGCGGCACGTCGATAAGCGTGTCTACCAGCCGCTTGCCGGGGAACGCGCTCCGCGCCAGCAGGTAGGCCGCAGGCGTGCCGACCAGCACAATGATGAGGAGCGCCGCCGCGCTGGTCAGCGCGCTGAGACGCAGGGCGCTGAGCACAAGCGGCTGCGTGAGTTGCCGCAGCAGGTCGCCCGTCATGACCGCGCGCATGCACAAGGCGAGCAAGGGCAAGGCTACGAATAGCGCGAGAAGGAGCGTCGGTATCAGGAAGAGCGAGCGCAGGCCGGTCTCGCGCGCCGTAGGACGGGAGGAGATGGATTCCCGTTTTCGCGGGAGTGACGGCGGAGAGGGCTTCCGGCTCATGGTCACGCCACCGCCTGCAGTCCGGCTTGCCGCAGGATGTCCTGCGCCGCCGGTGACTGCACGAAGCGGATGAAGCGCCGCGCCAGCGCCTCTTCCCGCGACGCCGCAAGGAGCGCAATCGGATACGCCGCCGTGACGTTGTACCGCGCGGGAATCTCCAGCGTCGCGACCGTGACGGTTGCCGTAGCAACGTCGCTCACGTAGACGAATCCGGCGTCGGCTTCACCCAGCGCCACCTTTGCGAACACCTGGCGCACGTTGAGTTCCTCCGATCGCACGTTCCCTAGCACGGCTTCCCCAAAGGCGCTGCCGTATGCCGCCTCCCCGCTCAGTTTGGCGAGCGCCTGGCGCGTGTAGCGGCCCGCGGGCACGTGCTCCTGCGCCACCACAATGCGCACGCCGGGCCGGGCCAGATCCCGTAAGCCGCGCAGCCCGGCCGGATTTTCTGCGGGCAGCGCCACAATCAGGCTATTCTCCGCAAAGATCACCGGTTCCGCCGCCAGCAGATTTAACTCCCGCAAGCGGTCCGTGTGTACGGTGTCGGCAGCGGCAAAGACGTCGGCCACGGCGCCGTGCTCGATCTGCGTCCGCAGCGCCTGCGAACCGGCAAAGTTGAAGACCACCCGCGCGCCGGCGTGGCGCGCCTCGAACTCCGCGCCGATGGCCGTGAACGCCGCCGTGAGCGACGACGCCGCATAGACCACCAGTGTGGGCGACTGCTGCGCCCCGCACCCGGCAGCCAGGATCGGAAGGCAGAGCAGCAAACAGAGCGCGAGGCACACGTGCCGGTATGAGGCAAATGAGAGCGCAAAGCCGCGCCGGCTCCCGCGCGCGAATTGTCGGTCTTGCAAAGGGCACTCCTGAGGAGACTCTTGCGCACATCCGTCATTCCGGCGAAAGCCGGAATCCAGTGGCGTTTTGGCAGCTATAGTTTCCATGAGGTCAATCGCTTGAACCGCCATCCCAACCTTTCCCCTCAAAGGCTGACAGGGGTAGGCAAATGTCATTCCGAGCGCAGCGAGGAATCTAAGGATGTTGACTTTAAAGTGCTGTGCTTTAGATTCCTCTCTCCGCTGTGCTCCGCTCGGAATGACACGTGAAATCGTCTAAAGAATACATATCCCTGTCAGCCCCTCAAGGGGAAGGGGTTTAGGCAAAGGTCTCCTGAGGGACTGCGCTGCCCGCTGCGCGCCGCTCGTTTGGGCGCTGCCTAGTAGTATAATGGCGCAAACGGTTCTGGGGTAACGCTACCGCTGAGGAGACGGCTGCATGGCGCTTGTTGTCGACGCGATGGGCGGCGATCACGCCCCGCAGGCGATCGTCGCCGGCGCGGTGGCGGCGGCGCGCGCCACCAAGGCGGAAATCATTCTGGTCGGCCGCCAGGACGCGCTGGCAGCGGAACTGGAGAAGCACGACGCGGCGGGGCTGCCCTTCTCCATTCACCACGCGCCGGACGTCATCGAGATGCGCGACCACGCCACCGCCGTGCGCCAGCGGCCCGGCTCATCGATCCGCGCGGCCTGCGACCTGGTGAAGGCGGGGCAAGGCAAGGCGCTGGTTAGCGCCGGCCACACCGGCGCGACCATGGCGGCGGCGCTCATGGCCTTTGGGCGCATCAACGGCATCAGCCGTCCGGCCCTCATCGCCCTGGTTCCCAGCCGGCCCGCGCATCCCACGCTCTTGATCGACATGGGCGCCAACGCCGACTGCAAGCCGCGGCAACTCCAGCAGTTCGGCCTCATGGGCAGCATCTACTGCGAGCAGGTGTACGGCGTATCCAAGCCCCGGGTGGGACTGCTCTCCATCGGCGAGGAGCCCAGCAAGGGCAACGAACTCTCCCTGGCGGCCTACGCGCTCCTGGAAGACGCGCCCCTGAACTTCGTCGGCAACGTGGAAGGCCGCCACATCCTGGACGGCTCGGTGGACGTGGTGGCGTGCGACGGGTTCACCGGCAACGTTGCGCTCAAGTCAATCGAGGGCACCGCCGAGGCGATCAGCGGACTGCTGCGCTCCGCCCTGCGCTCCAACCCGCTCACGATGTTGGGCGCGCTGCTGGCAAAACCGGCCTTCGACCGCGTCCGCGCGCGCATGAACTACGAGGAGTACGGCGGCGCGCCCCTGGTGGGCCTCAACAACGCCGTCATCATCGCCCACGGCCGCTCCAACGCCAAAGCCATCGCCAGCACCCTGCGCCTGGCTCACCAGAGCGTGGAGAAAGACGTTACCGGCAACATCAACCGGCGCGTTGCGGCGCTCCTAAGCAAAAGCGAGACCTCACCCACGTAGGCCGACGCGACTCCGCGCTCTCTCCCGGTCTCCGTTCACGCTTCGACACGCTCAGCGCGAACGGAGACGGTTGAGTACTTTCCCACGCCGCCTTACACCCACGGAAAGCTGAGCGTCGGCTGGTTGGCGTAGCGCTGCATGGTCAGCGTAAGGCGCTCGCCGGCGCCGGGCGCAAGGCGCACGACCAGGTGCGGGCCGTTGACTTCCGTGGTGATGCCCCCGGCGGTGGCGCTGATGAACTGGTGCTCGGCGTACGCGCCGCCCTGCACGATGAGCGTGCGCTCTTCCACCGGATTCAGGTTTACGAGTTGCACGCCGACCTCGGCAGCGGTCAGGTGGTCCACGAGCGCCGCTACGTCTTCGGGCAATCCGGCGCGGCGGCGCGCGGGATCGAAGTAGCGCAGGCGGCAATAGAGCGGCCCGCCCTCGCGCCCCGTGGGGTAGCCGCCGAGCGTCAACCGGATGAGCGCGTCGGTAGTGGCGGGATTGATGTGGTTCATGTCGTCGGAGAGCCGCGTGTCCGGCGTGGTGGTATCCTGCCGCATCTTCTCGATGCGTTCCCGCACCACGGCATAGTCACGCTCCAGCGCCGCCACCGGATAGCCGGGGTTCCGGCCGGCCAGGAAGTCGTACCACGAGTCGTGGGGAGCGCGCGCCAGGTCCTGCGGGTCCATCGACAAATAGTACATCTCGTGCGCGCCGGCCGCGAACGGCTCCGGCCGGTAGTCGTACCAGCCTTCTTCGCCGTAGGTATCGCCGTACATGTGGGGATAGGCGGGCGCGCCGTCGCTCTCCTTGGCGTTGGCGTTCACGGCGTCGAGCATCTCGCGCCAGACTGCGAGATAGCGCTGGTCGCCGCTGAGCAGCAGGGCGTTGCCAAAGCCGTAGACTGCGCGCTGCTGCCATGCCGGCCGGTGCGCCAGCTTGCCGGTGTTGTGGTCGATGACGGAGAAACCCCAGCCGTAGACGCCGCCGTACCACTTGCCGTCGCACGCGCCGCCAAGCGTGCCGTCCAGCCCGACATTGGTGGGGATGATGCCGTTGTTCGCCTTGGCATGGGCCACCCAGCCGTCCACGTAGCGCAGAATCCAATCGCGGTACTTGGCCTCGCCGGTCAGAGCATAAGCGGTGAGGGCGACGGTGGTGGTGCTGAGATTCAGGGGATGGTCGCCGGCCACGTCGTTGTAGTCCCGAAAGTGGTCGAGCATCTGGGCAAAGCTGTTCTCGCCGTGCTTGGCGTCGAACCGTCCCGCCACCTCAATGGGATCGCCGGCCCAGTCGAGCGCGGTCGCCTTGCGCAGCAGCGGCCCCCGGCTGCCGTTGAACATGCTGCGAATGACGTTGTGCTCCGGGTCGTAGTTCGGCGCTTGGGGGTCTTCGTCCATGTAGAAACCGGCGTAGCGGCGGATGCGCTGCTCGTAGACGCGGCTTGCCGGATCGCTGAGCGGCTCCAGGATGAAAGGCGAAATCCACTCGCCGTGGTGCATCCAATCGAACATCACCGAAAATTCTTTGTAGTACATGCCCTCGCGCGCCATGGGCACGTACTCGCTCTTCGCCTCGCTATACTGGCGCAGATGGCCCTCCCAGCCGCGCTTGTACATAGCCAAGACGCTGTCCGACGCGCCAAGCGCGTGGAGCATGGGCCAGTTGAGCAGGTTTTCGCCGGCGTCGTCGGGCCCGTCGTTGCCGCCCCAGCGCGGAATGCAGAGCAAGTAGCCGCGCTCGTCGAAATACTTGGCGTAGAACGCCGCGCACGCCGCCTCCTGCGCCCGCAACAACTCGCGCTCCAGCAACGCCCAATGCGGCGGGGCCAACGGTGTCTTCAGGTATACTAGAGCCGAGCGGCCGTCAACTGCGCTCATGGTTTCCTCCGTATCTAAGGCCTAAATGCCATAGGACATTTGCAGAATTCTTGGGCTACTAGGCAAGAGTGTCGCACTATTCTTCTCATTTGGCAATGATGCGGTCTTGCGCGCTTGTCGCGTTCGTATTGCTGCCGCTAGCAGTGCATAAACCATAGGGAGTGGAAATCAATTGATTCGCGGAATTGTCTTCGACCTGGACGGCACGCTCCTGGACCACGATGGCTCCGAGTATACGGCGCTTGCCAAGCTCTACCCCACGCTCAGCGACGGCGAGGGTGATTCACAGCGGTGGCTTGCCTTTCCGGACTTTGCCGCCGCGTGGCATGAGGCCGCGGAGCGCGGCTGGCAACGCTACGTGGAGGGTGAATTGTCTTTTGAAGAGCAGCGGACGTGGCGGGTGCGGCAGGTGATGGCGCTGCGGGATGAAACCGGCGCCGAGCGTCAGCCGCCCACCGAGCAAGAGGTGTGCGGCATTTTCGATCGCTACCTCACGTTGTATGAGGAAAGCTGGACGCTCTATCCCGACGCGCTGCCCTGCCTTCAGGCGCTCTCGGCATATCCGCTGGGCATGATTACAAACGGCGACGGCGACCAGCAACGGCGGAAACTCGCGCATACGGGGATTGCGGGTCTCTTCACGTCCGTCGTGGTTTCCGGTGACGTCGGCGCGGCCAAGCCGCAGCGGGAGATCTTCGACCGCAGCGCCGCGGAAATGAACCTGCCACCACGCGAGTTGCTCTTCATCGGCGACAATCCGCAGGCCGACATGCGCGGCGCGTTGCAAGCCGGTTGGCACGCCATCTGGCTGAACCGCGCGGGCGCTGCGCAGGAGGTTGCGGCCACTACCGTCACGAGCCTCGCGGAAGCGCCGCCGCTCGTAGCGGGCGGCGACGTTGGACGGTGATAGTCTTCCGGCCCTCAGCCACGCCGCGCGTCCACGTTGCCAATGTCATTCCGAACGGAGCGCAGCGCAGTGAGGAATCTAGTGTAAGGCGCGGACTGGACCAGGTGCGGGATGAATCCCAGATTCCTCGCTGCGCTCGGAATGACATCTAGGACAGAGTCCGTCGCCCCACCTCCATGGAAGAGGCACGTCAATGATCCGCTGCTACATCGGCCATAGCAAAGGCTCCGTCGAGGCTGAAATCGCGCAACTGGCGGCGGCGGGAGAGGCGATCGACGATCTCAACCGCGTCGTGCTGGACGGCGATGAAGTCGAACTGGAAACTCTGCAAGCGCATTGCGACACCTTGCCGTTCCTGGGCGGCGGCAAGCTCGTCATCGTGCGCGGCCTCTTGAACCGCTGCCTCAAGGAGAAGCCGTTGCGCGAGGGGCTGCTGGCGTACCTGCCGGGTCTGCCGGCGCACTGCACGCTGGTGTTGCAGGATAACGCCCTGCCCCGCGGGCGCGAAACTACGGCGCTCACCAAAGCGCTGCGCGGGCTGCCGGGCGCAACGGTGGACGTGGCCGACCAACGCCGCGGCCGGCCGCAAGTGACGTGGGTCGTCGAAAACGCGCCCCGCTTCGGCTGCGGCATCAGCCACCGCGCGGCGGAACACCTGGCGGCGGTGCTGCCCGACCGGGATACCATCGAGCAAGAACTGATCAAGTTGGCGAATTACCGCAACCGCACCGGAACCATCAGTGAGGAGGACGTGCATCTGCTGGTGCCGCAGTCGCGGGAAGCGCACATCTTCGCCTTTGCCGACGCCGTCTCCGACGGCCGCCGCCAGCAGGCGCTGACGCTGCTGCACGACCTGCCCAACCAGGAGCCCGGCTACGTGCTGGCCATGATTGCCCGCCAGTTCCGCCTGGTGCTGAAGGCGAAACACGCTTTGCGCAGCCAGCAGTCTCCCCAGGAAATAGCCCGCGCGGTTGGCCTCACCCGGGCGCCGACCCACGCCGTCAACCGCGTCATCTCCCAGGCGCGCCGCTTCAGCGTCGACCAACTGGCGGCCATCCACGCCCACGTCGCCCGCACCGACTTCGCCATCAAACGCAGCCGCATGGACCCGGCCACGGCGCTGGACCTGCTGGTAATCGGGTTGTGCTCCATTGCCAGCAGCCCGCGCGGCGGGCCGCGCCGGCGATAGCCTGTGCGCCGGACCGCGCCTGGCGCGACGGCGTGAACGCGGCGCCTGGCAAACCGGACGGCGTAGACACAACAAACCTCGCGCTTCCCGCAAGGCGGAAGGCGCGAGGTTTGAATCCCGCTGACTATTGCGAACTGCGCCCAACCCGGCTAGCCGGCCGCGCTAAACGCCTGGTTGTACCGGCGCGCCAGTTGCGACTTGTGCCTGGCGGCGTTGTTGGTGTGGATGATGCCCTTGCGCGCGGCGCGGTCGTAGCGGGCGCACGCCAGCGCCACCGCTTCCTGCGCGGTTTCCTGGTCGCCGTCCGTGATGGCGTCCGTTGCTTTGCGGCTAAAGGTCTTCAGGCTGCTGCGCACGGAACGGTTGCGCAAACGCCGCCGCTCCTGGCGGCGGACGCGCTTCAAATCGGCTCGTTTCTTGGGCAATGTCTTGTGTCTCCTCGGCTCTCTACACCACGTCGTGACGACATAGTACGCATATTTTGCCCATTATACCAACTTCTGAAGCGCCGCGCCCACATCCGCGCCAGCGCCAGTCGCCAGCGTATCCAGGCCGCCAACCCTATGCCGCCGCCAACTGCCGCCTTAGCTCTCGGCCTCGTCCGCGCTCTCTTGCCGGTAGAGTTGCGTTGCCGTGTCGCGGCAGGTGGCCGTGCGCAACACCGCGTCGCGGGAAACGTTGGTCAAGCTGGCCCAGCGTCCCCAATTTGGCTGGCCCTTGGCCGCGTTGCCCTGCTCCCGCGCCAGTTTGTGCAGCACGGCGGTCGCGCGGTTGGCGACATTTGAGAGCATCATCGCCGCCGCGGCCGGCGGCAGGTCCGCGGCAAGACCCTTGAGCAGCGCGTCTACTTCCCTTGGCACGGCGCGCGGCTTTACCTCTATGTCCATCGTCCTTTACTCCTCGACTACGATTGGCCGGCAACCCGTTCAGATTCCTCGCTGCGCTCGGAATGACACCGGAGAATTCTTCTCTACGAAAAGTGCATCGCGGTACATGAACCAGTATAGTACGTGCAGGGCGCGCGCACACCGCGAACGACGCGGCGAGAGAAAGGCCACCGCCAGCCATGGGCACGGAAGGACAACCGGAGAGCGCCGCCGCGGCCCCGCAGGCCGGGCCGGTCGCGCGCGCCGAGCGCATCCAGGTCATCGACGTCCTGCGCGGCTTTGCGCTGCTGGGCATTCTGCTGGTCAACATGGAGTTGTTCAGCAATCCCGTGCAGCAGGCCATATTCGGCCTCAAGGAGTGGAGCGGCGTCGATCGTCTCGCCGTCTGGGGCATTCGCTTTCTGGCCGAAGGCAAGTTCTACTCGCTCTTCTCGCTGCTCTTCGGCATCGGGTTCGCGCTCCAGATACAGCGCGCCGAGACCCGGGGCACGACGTTCGTGCCGTTCTATCTGCGCCGCCTGGGAATCCTCCTGCTCATCGGCCTGGCCCACGCAATCTTCATCTGGACCGGCGACATTCTGGTGCTCTACGCCCTCGTTGGCGCCATTCTGCTGCTCCTGTTCCGCCGCCGCTCGCCGCGCACGCTGCTGATATGGGCCGGCGTCATGCTCGCGGTGACCATTCTCATCAACGCCGCGCTTACCGGTCTCGTGGCGCTTGCCCAGCTTTCGCCCGAGGCCGCGGCGGAACTGAGCCGGGAGTTTGCCCAAACGGAGGCCAATCTGCGCGCCGACGCGGCGCACGCCGGCCAGGTCTTCGCCTCCGGGTCATTTGCCGAGATCACCGCGCAACGCCTGAGCGACCTCGCGTTTGTGTACCAGTTTGCCGCTTTCCTGGCCTTTAATGTCCTCGCCATGTTCTTGCTGGGCCTCTACATTGGGCGCAAGGGCATCCTGCGGGACATTCCCGGCCACCTGCCGCTCTTCCGCAGAATCCTGCTATGGGGACTGCCGCTTGGCATCGTTGGCAACCTGGTGTACGTCGCCTTCATCGAAGGCGCGAGCCGCAGCGAGCCCGAGTGGCAGAGCCTTATCGCCGTCGTCGGCCAGACCCTCGGCGCGCCGGCCCTCGCCCTCAGCTATGCGGCGGCAATCATCCTGCTTGTCCAACACGACACGTGGCACGCCAGGCTCGCGCCGCTGGCCGCGGTCGGGCGCATGGCCTTGAGCAACTACCTCTTGCAGTCGCTGGTGGCCACCACGCTCTTCTACGGCTACGGGTTCGGCCTCTTTGGAAAGGTCGGCCCGGCGCTCGGCATCCTCATCACCCTTGCCATCTTCGGCGCGCAGATACCGCTGAGCGTCTGGTGGATGGGCAGATTCCAGTTCGGGCCGGTGGAGTGGCTCTGGCGCACCTTGACCTACCTGCGCCCGCAGCCCTTCCGCCTGCCGCGCGCATGAGGCAACGTGCCAATGCACCGCCAATGGTTATATAATCGCACGTAGTTCACCTTCACACCCGGCACGCCATTTGGGAGGAACACCCGTGGTCATAGACGCCCATCATCACCTCGGCCAGGAAGCCGACTACGCCGACAAACTCATCGACACCATGGCCAAGCTCGGCGTTGACAAGACGGTCCTGCTCGCTACGAGCACCAGCGGGCCCGGCAGCAGCAACGAGCAAATCGAGAAAGCCATCCACAAGCACCCCGAAGAGCTGATAGGCTTCGGCTGGGTGGACCCGGCGCTGGACGCCAATGCCGTAGACACCGTGCAGCAACTCCATGACAACGGCTTCAAAGGCCTGAAGTTCATCAAGACGCGCAAGGCCTACGACGACCGCTCGTACATTCCCACCTACCAGAAGGCTGCCGACCTGGAGATGCCTATTCTCTTCCACCAGGGCATTGTGGCGCGCCATGCCGACGACATCGCCAACGACGTGCACTCCGGCCGCATGATGCCGGTGCATCTCGATTACATCGCGCGCCAAGTGCCCGAACTCGTCATGATCGGCGCGCACCTGGGCAATCCCTGGTGGTACGAGGGCGGCATGGTGCTGCGCTGGAATCCCAATCTCTACATGGACATCACCGGCTCGACCCTGAAGATGCTGGCGCCCGAGGATGTGGGCAAGATTCTCTGGTGGCGGCGCGACAGCCAGTACCGGGATCCGTGGGGACGCGACGCCTGGGAAAAGATCGTCTTCGGCACCGACGTGCCCTACTTCCTGATGGAAGACGTGATGAACGACTACCGCAACTGCATGGACCTGCTCGGCGTGCCGCCGGACATCCAAAAGGGCGTGTGGGGCGATACGATGGAAAAGATCCTTACCTACGAGCTTTCTGAAAAACACCGTCCGTTCGACGACCAGGGCGGCCACTACCCGCACGCGATTCCGCAGGACGACAAGTAACGACCCGGCGCGTGGACGCCGCCTCCGTTAGCAAATCGTAGCGCGGGGGCTTGTCCCTATTGGTGTCGCATTGACGTAGCGCGGGTGCCTGTTCCCCGCCGACATGCGACCATAACGGCAACCCGGAGCGCGAGGGCTTGCCGCCATGCCGCCGGTTCTGCGTAGCGCGGGGGCTTGTCCCCCGCCGACATGCGACCATAACGGCAACCCGGAGCGCGAGGGCTTGCCGCCATGCCGCCGATTCTGCGTAGCGCGGGGGCTTGTCCCCCGCTTCCTCGTGTCGGGGCGGCAACGTACACCATCAACTCCGTTCACGCTTCGACAGGCTCAGCGCGAACGGGATTCGTGGACACGAACGGGTGTTGGATACGAACGGAATTGGAAAAACAGAGGAGTTGAAACATGGAGATGCGCACACTGGGCCAGACCGACATGGTGGTAAGCTGGCTGGGCTTTGGCGCGGCGCGCATCGCCACCGACGCCGGCGCGCCCGCCCAGGCCGCAAAGCTGCTCAACGCCCTGCTGGACAGCGGCGTCAACTACATCGACACCGCGGAGTGCTACGGGGAGAGCGAAGCAACCCTCGGCACGCACATCAGCCACCGCCGGAGCGATTTCTTGCTCGCCACCAAGTGCGGCCACGCCGACGGTGAAATGACCGCGCCGGATTGGACCGCCGCGGCCGTTACGCAGTCCATAGACCGCTCGCTGCGCCGCATGCAGACCGACTATCTCGACCTGGTGCACCTGCACACCTGCGAGGTGGACGTGCTCCGCCAAGGGGACGTGGTGCGCGCCCTCCAAGAGGCCCAGCAGGCCGGCAAGACCCGCTACATCGGCTACAGCGGTGACAACGAGGCGGCCCTGGAAGCCATCGGCATGGGGGTGTTCGCCACCCTGTTGACCTCGTTCAATGTGGTGGACCAGCGCGCGCTCGATGCAGTCTTGCCCGCGGCGGAAGCGGCCGGCATGGGCATCATCGCCAAGCGCCCCATCGCCAACGCGGCCTTCAACCGGCCCGCCTCGCCCTACGACTACGCCGACGCGTACTGGCAGCGCGCGCAACTCTTCACCACGCCTGCGGGCGCGCCCACCGACGGCGTGGCGCTGGCGCTGCGCTTCTGCCGCTCGTTCGACTACATCGACACGGCGATTGTCGGCATCGACAGCCTGGCGCAACTGGCCGCCAACCTGCGCGACGAGGCGGCGGGACCGCTGCCGCCGGCCGCGCTCGCTTCCCTGCGGGAGCAATTCCAAACGCACGGCCAAGACTGGCCGCAGTTACTCTAATCCGGCCGCACGCGGCCGGCGGCGTCCAAGCCCTGCCGGCCGGGGAAAGTGTCGCGCCGCAAGCCGAAGTACCAGAAGAAGAGCGCGGCGCTGACGGCGGTAAGCGCCGCGCTGGCCAGGAAGAAACTCTGGTAGCCGTAGACGCCGACCAGGTAGCCGCCGGCGAAACCCATCGTGCCCCAGCCAATGCCGGCCACCATGTTGGCCACGCCCGCGGCCGCCTCTCGCCAGCGCGCCGGCACCACCTCCATGGTGTGGCGCAGGCTGCACGGGCGTTGGATGTACGTGAAGCTGACCAGTCCCGCGTAGCCCACGGCCGCGCCGGCCCAATGCGGCAGCAACGCGAACGCCGCCGTGCTCACCGCCATGCCGAGACTCGCCCAGACGATGACGGGTTCCAGTCCCCACCGCCGGGCGAAATAGGGCGAAAGCAGCGCGGCAAATCCGCCCACAAGCTGGCCGCACGCGGCCAACATGCCGATCTGCGCCGTGGGCATGGCGAGGATTTCGTCCAGATAGACGTTGAAGAAGGTGCGCTGCGCGCCTTCGGACGCGATGCGCAGCATGATGACCAGGCCCATCATCGCAATGATGAGCGCCGGCAGGCCCGCTGATGATCTGCTTGTGCGCGACGGCGGCTCCTGGTCTGCCGCGCGCGTCGCCGTCGCGGCGGTAGTGGACAAGGCGACAACACCGGCCAGCATCGCGAACGCCGCCGCCAGCAAGGCCAGCGCGTAGGAGGCCGTGTCCGTGATGGGCAAGAGGCCGGCCAGCGTGCCCGGCAGAAAGCCGCCGGCCAATGCGCCGACGAAAGCGGCAATTGGGCTCATGCCTACCCGCAGGGAGTAGAGGTACATGCGTTCGCGGGGCGTCGTCGATTGCAGCATGAAGGGATTGCTGTTTACGAAGTAGGCGTCCAGCCCCATCGAGGTGACCGTGTAGGCCGCCGCGATCCAGGCCACCTGCGCGTTGCCGGCGAGAAACTGCGCGGCGGGCAGCAAGCCCATGCCCAACGCCGCGAGCATGAATCCCACTTGCAGCATCCGCCGCGTGCCAAAGCGCGCCCCCAAGGCCCCGGCCGGCAGGCTGAACAGCGCGTACGCCACGAAGCCCAAGCCGTTGACCAGGCCGACGACCGTGGGGCCGTAGCCCAACCGCAGTAGGTAGAGATTGAGGAGCACGGCGTAGATGCCGAAATAGGCGAACCCGAGCAACAGCGCGCTGAGAATGAAGATGCGCACGTTGCGGTTGAAGAGCCGCAACGCCTGCAAGTATCCGGTCGCCGCCGCCATGTCCTGGGACGCCTGCACGAGAGGCTCCGCTCCCTATAAAACGAAAGCGCGCCGCCTGAGACGGCGCGCGCCTACCCTGCGCAAAGAGTATGGTACCACGCCCGCGCGCCGCGCCGCCCCGCCAACCGTAGCGCGGGGATTGCCTCCCGCCGCTTCACCCCGTAGCGCGGGGCTTGTCCCCTAATGGTGTCGCATTAACGTAGCGCGGGGGCTTGTCCCCCGCCGCCTTGCGCCCGCACTGCCGCCATGACCTTGAACGGTCACGGCGAAGGCGCATACCCGCTCAATTGGGCAAATCTTCCTGCCCGGCACTCGTTTGGCTTACACTGTCACTAAGAGGACGTTCAACGCACGCGCAGAGAGGCAGCAGCCATGGAACAACTGGGATTCATCGTCATCGTCGGGGTCTTGGTCGTCGGCGCGTGGTACATCATCCCCCGCGTCTTCCCCCATCCGCAGATGGTCTGCACCCGCTGCGAGGGCACCGGCGCGGTGGACGAAAAGTGGCCGAACCCCGACGAACCGAGCGGCTGGCACGAACTCAAGGGCGAGTGCCCCAAGTGCGACGGCAAGGGCAAGGTGCGCGCCGCCTGACGCGGCCCACGCGCCCATGTACCTCATACCGATCGACGCCGCGCCGGAAGAAGGCGAGCGGCGGCGGCAACCGCTCGTCACCGTCGCGCTGGTCGCCCTCAACGTCGCCATGTTCGTGGCGGCGCACAGCCTCGGCTGGAGCGCGCGGGAGTACGGCTTACAGCCGGCCGCGCTCTGGGCCGGGGACGTCGCCCAACTCCGCAACCTCCTGCTCGCCGCCTTTCTCCACTTCGGCCCGTTGCACCTGGCCGGCAACATGCTCTTTCTCTGGGTCTTTGGCGGCAACGTCGAGGACGAGATGGGGCGCTGGGGATTTGCCGTTTTCTACCTGGCGTGCGGCATTGGCGCGGGCATTGTCGAGTCCGCCCTCTTTGCCGCCGAGATGATCCCCCGCATCGGCGCCAGCGGCGCGATCGCCGGTGTGCTCGGCGCGTACTTGGTGCTCTTCCCGCTCTCCGCGATCGGCATCCTGCCGCTCCACATGCTCCCCTTCTGGGCGCTGGGCCGCCTGACCGGGGATCCAGAGACGCGCCCGCCCACGTTCGACGTCTCGGCCATCATCGTCATTGGCGTCTGGCTGGCGCTGCAAGTGATGGGCTCGCTGGGATCGGCCGTCGGCCAAGGCGGCGGCATTGCCTACACGGCGCACCTGGGCGGGTTTGCCATTGGCTTCGCGATCGTCCAGGTCTTGCGCCGCGGCTTTGGCTTCGCGCCCGACGCGGACGACGGCGAACCCGCGATTATGCGCAGCGCCGGCTATGAGGTCATCGTTGCCAGGCGCCCGTTGCCCGCCGGACACACCCTCGCTCCCGGCGACGTAGAGCCCTACGTGTGGCGGCACGCCCTGCCGGCCGGACACTTCACGCCGGATGAAGCGCCGCGCCTCTACGGCAAGCGCCTGCGGCGCACGCGCTACCGCTATCAGGCCATACTGCGGGAAGACCTGGCGGAGGAGGAATCCTCTTCAGAGTAGTCACCATTGCCGCGCGGCGGCCACTCAGGGGCATGGAAGTGTGTGATGGCCGTCTGACCGTCATTCCCGCGCACGCAGGAATCCATCTTCGCCTCGCACCCTGTGGATTCCCGCTTTCGCGGGAATGACGGAGCCGGCCGCGCGACGGCCACCCAGCGGCAGCGCTCACTTAGGCGGCAACTTGACGATCGCGAACCAGAAGTCCTCCAGCGACTGCACCACCGTTGAGAACTGCTCCAGGCCGACCGGCTTCGTGATGTAGCAGTTCGCGTGCAGTTGGTAGCTCTTCAGGATGTCTTCATCCTGCGACGACGTGGTGAGCACGGCTACCGGAATCGTCTTCAAATCCGGATCCTCTTTGATCTCCGCCAGCACCTCGCGCCCGTCCATGCGGGGCATGTTGAGGTCGAGCAGGATGAGGTCCGGGCGGGGCGCGCCCGGGTATGCGCCCTCTCTGCGCAAGAACGCCAGCGCCTCCACCCCATCGCCAACCACGTGCAGGTTCGTCTGAATCTTGCTGCCCAGCAGCGTCTCCTGGGTAAGGAGCACGTCGCCCGGATCATCTTCTACCAGCAGGACTTCCACCGGCTTGGCCGTGGGGTGCACTTGCATCTGCCGCTACTCCGGCGCGTGGGGCAGGCTAAAGCGGAACGTCGCGCCGCTGCCTGCCTGTGATTCGACCCAGATGCGGCCGCCGTGCCGCTCCACGATCTTCTTGCACACCGCCAGGCCGATGCCCGTGCCGCCGTACTCCTCGCGTGTGTGCAGCCGTTGGAAGATCACGAAGATGCGCTCGGCGTACTCCGGCGCGATGCCGATGCCGTTGTCGCGCACGAAGAATATCCAATCACCGCTCTCTTCCGCCGCGCCAACGTGGATGCGCGGCGGCGCGTCGCCGCGATACTTGACGGCGTTGCCGATGAGGTTCTGCAACAGGCGCACAAGCTGCCGGGCATCCCCATTTACCCTCGGCAGGGGGTCATGGGTAACGCGCGCAGCGCTTTCAGCGATTGCGAGTTCGAGATTGGCTAGAGCCTCCTGCAGAACGTCGTCCATCTCAGCCGGCGCAAACTCCTCGCCGCGCGTCGTTACCCGCGAGTAGAGCAAAAGGTCGTTGACCAGCGCCTGCATGCGCAGCGCTCCGTCCACGATGTAGTGCAGATACGTGCCCGCCCGCTCATCCAACTGCTCCCCATAGCGCGACTCCAGCAAGTTGCAAAAGCTCGCGATCTTGCGCAGTGGCTCCTGGAGGTCGTGGGAAGCGACGTAGGCGAATTGCTGTAGCTCTTGGTTGGAGCGTTGCAGTTCCGTCACGGCGCTCTCCAGCGCTTGCTGAGCGGCTTCCAGCTTCTCGTATGCGAAGGCGTTGGCAATGGTGCCGGCGATCTGGGCGCCAATCCGCTCCGCCTGCGCGACGTGATTCTCGTCATAGGCGTAAGGCCGCAGCGAACGGATGTTCAAGGTGCCGACGAATGTGCCGCGCGCAATGAGGGGCACGGCAATCCGGGTTTGAAAGTCGCCGCCAAGCTCACGCGCCGGTTGGTGACCGGCCTCTTCCTCCTCAGCCGGCGTCCTGAACAAGATGCCGCGGCGATCACGCTCCAGAATATCGCTTATGCCGCCCGGCACTATGTCGTGCACGACGTTCCGTTCCCAGCCCGGAATGTCTCCGCCCACCGCGTAAACGGCCTGTACGGTATGCGCTTCCATATCGACAGACGAGATTGAGAGACGGTCGAACGGTATGAGCAACGAGACCTGGTAGGCAAACTGCTCGTAGATTTCGTCGATATTGAGGGTCGAACTGATGATGCGGCCAATCTCCGCCAACACCGCGTACTCGGTGGCTTGCTGCCCGGCCTGCCCGCGCGGAGTCGTATCAGGAACCCGAACCTGTCCTGAAGCCTCACCCATCTGCTACTCCCAGGGGCCGGCTGACCCTGCGGCACGTGCCGAAACGGCGAAAAAGGCCCAATCGCAGCGCACTGGCACACGCGCGGTGCGATTATGCTAGAGTGGTACGTACATCCTTGTGAGAAGTCTACCACACAAATCGATCAAGGGAGCCTACGCCGGTATGGACACGAATATCTTCGAAATCCTCCTCGTGGAGGACGATAGCGGCGACGCCGAACTACTCTATGAATTGCTTGCGCAAGTGCCCAACATGCAGTTCGACGTGACGCACGTGACGCGGCTTGCCGAGGCCAGCGCGCAGACGAACGTGGAACCCTACGACGTCATCCTGCTCGACCTGGCGCTGCCGGACAGCCAGGGCATCGACACGATCCGCGCGATGGTGAGCGCCGCTCCCAATACCCCAATCGTGGTGCTCACGGGCCTCGATGACGAAGACACGGGCCTCGCGGCGCTCCGGAACGGCGCGCAGGACTACCTGGTGAAGGGCAAGGTAGATAGCGGCGCGGTAACGCGCGCCATGCGCTTTGCCATGCAACGGCAGCAGGAACCGCAGGCGTGACGCGGACGGCGCGGCGCACTAGCCACCGCCGGGTCTGGCAGCGCTCGCCCGCCTTGTTGTCATTCCGAACGAAGCGCAGCGCAGTATCGAACGGCGTTCGCGGAATCTCAGGCGCCTTGCGGTACGGACTCTAGATTCCTCGCTGCGCTCGGAACGACAGCGAGCGTTGCGCTTGGAATGACAGTAAGGCCGCGCCCGTCTAGAGTTGCTTTTCTTCCATGATCTTGGAGACGATCCGCACCGCCGTGTCGCTGTCGGTGCGCGCCACGTTGATGACCACGTCATAGAGCGTCGCATCGTCCCAATTCGCGTTGAACATGCGGCGGATGTAGCTTCGCCGCTGGTGGTCCGTGCGCTGCACGTCCCTTTCGGCGTCGCTGAGGTTCATGGCGTTCCGCCGGGCGTGCTGCCGGGCGCGGAAATCCAGCGGCGCGACGAGGCGCAGCTTGAGCACGCCGCGCAGGTCGCTGAGGATGATGCCCGCGCCGCGTCCGACGATGATCGCGTTGTCGCGCCGGGCAATCTCGCGCACCACCGAGCGCAGCGCCGTGCGCACGATTTCGGGCCGCACGCCGCCCTCTTCACGCGTCGCCGGCGCCTGGCCGCGCACGCGCCCGCCCGTGAGCCGCGCCAGCACGCTCTGGATTGCGCTGGGCTGCAAGCGTTCGTCCACCGCCCGCACCACACCGGTGTGCACTTCCAACTCAGCGGCCACTTGCTGGATGAGCCGGTCGTCGTACAGCGGGTAGCCAAGCACGTCCGTCAGCTTGTTCGTGAATTCGACTTCGCCGGCGCCAAGTTGCCGTGAGATGGTGATGATTGCCACTAGAGCCTCCTAGTCTACCGCGTAGCCGACCGCGGCGAACGTGTCTTCCAGGAACCGGCGCGCGCGCTTGGCCTGGTGGTTGATCTCGTCCAGGGATTCGCCGCTCAAACACTCTACCACGCATGGGCCGGCGAAACCCGCCGCTTTCAGCGCACTAAAGACCGCCGCGAAGTCCACCAGGCCGTCGCCGGGCGTCACCATCACGTCGCCCTGCATGCCGCCCACCTCGTCCTTGATGCACATGGCGCTCACGATCGGCGCGATTTCGTGCACGTGCGCCAGCGGGTCTTCCCCGGCGTAGTAGAGCAGATTGCCGGCGTCGTAGCAGATCTTGAAGTTCTGGTGGTTCACCTTCTGCCACGAGTCGATGGTGTCCCGGGTGGTGTTACTCAGGCCGCCGTGGGGCTTGAGCATGACGGTGATGCCCTTGTGCAGGGCATACTCGGCGCTTTCGCGCATGATGCCGTAGTAGGTCTCGTAGTCCTCCTCTTTGGACGCGCCGCCGGTCAAGATGTGGCGGAAACTAAGTTGCTCGGCAATGTCGATCTGCCGGTTCAGGGCGGCCGCGCCCTCGGCGACGCTCGTCAAGGGATAGGTGGCCATCATGACCGCGAACTCCAGGCCGGCCTCCTTCACCGTCCGCCCGATCGCCGCCGCCTCTTCGTCAGTGGTGTTGGAATCGATGAGGCGCAGAGGGTTCATACCCATGGGGCCAAAATAGTTGAAGCCGGCCGCCTTCATGCCGGCGGCGGCGGCTTCCACGCCGTGCTCGCGCCACGGGCGGGTGAAACATCCGAGTTTGATTTCCATATCAGGTTCTCTCCTCCCTTGACAAACATTTCCTGGATCAGCGCCGCGTGAAAACCCGCGCCACTTACACGTCCGCGGGCAGCGTGCCGGCCGGCCGGCCGGCGCTGGGCCGAAAGTCCGGCACGGACAGCAGCTTCGAATTCTGCGCGATCGACTCCGCAGCCAAAATCGCCGGCGCGGCCGTATCCATGGCGCGGTAGACGTCGAAAGCCAGCGGCTGCGTGCCCAAGACGGCATCGCGAAACGCCGCGTGCACGTAGTAGTCGGCGTCGCCGTGCCCGCTGCCCCGGGCCTCAGCCGGCGCGTCCGTGCGCTGGAATTGCCAGTCCACCTCCGCCAAATCGTGCATCTGGCCGTTGGCCAGCCACATCTTGGGCCGATCGCGATTCGACCGCCGCCACTCCACGGAGCCGGCCGTGCCCATGATCTGGTACCAGTGGTAGTCGCGGGGCGGCTGGGGCTGGGCAAAGCTGGCCGCCAACCGCATGATGGCGTCCTTCTCCGTCTTCATCAAGCTCACCTGCATGTCGGCTTGGGGTATCTCCGGGTGTGAGTAACTGGGACTCTGGGTGCTCATGCCCGTAACGGAAACCACCCGGTCGTCCAGCACGTAGAGCAGCGGGCTAAGCTCGTGGGGCAGATAGTGGATGCTCGGCATCAACGCGCTCCACGACGGCTCCGCCTCCGGGTGTTCCGCCAACTCCGTGGGGCCGTAGAACGTGCCGGTCGCTTTCTCCCAGAAGAAATGGGAGACGTAGTAGTGGAAGTACTGCCCTTCCACGAACGTCACGCGCCCCAGTTGCCCCTGGGCAACCATGTCGCGCCAGGCCTGCATCACGCCCAGATAGCGGGTCTGTTCCGCCAGTTGGTAGACCTTGCCGGAAGTCTCGGCGGCGACCACGATGCGCCAGCAATCCTCGATGTAGTGCGCCGCCGGCACCTCCTGGTTGACGTGCTTGCCGGCCTCCAGCGCCTGCGCCGCCAGCAGGCCCTGGCGCGGGCTGCGCACGGTGAGGGCAACGGCCTCCACGGTGGCGTCGGCCAGAAAGTCGTCATAGCTTGCGTAGGCGGCAACGCCGTCGCTGTCCTCAATTGCCGCCAATGCGCGCTCGTGTATGGCGGTGATGGGATCGCAGACCGCGACGATGCGGTAGCCCGGGATACGCTGCAACAAGCGCATCCAGCTAAGCCCGCGGCCGCCCAACCCCGCCACGCCGATGCGAATCTCATCCATAGCCTACTCCGCTCCCGCGCCGACCGCCGCGCCCGCGCGCAAGGGCCGCGCCGCCGCCAGGAATTCAGCCGACGTTATCGTCCCCGCGATGTCCCGCAGTTCGTAATCGTGGATTGCCATCTTCGTGCACAGCAGATCGTCGATCGTCTCGCTCGTTTCGATGCCGGTGGTGCAGTCGCGCAGCAGGATGAGGCCGTAGCCGCGTTCGCGCATGGCCAACATGCCGTAGTCCCGGTGCGGCACGCAGAGATTGGTGGCGAAACCCACGTAGAAGAGGTAGAGGATCTCGCGGTGCGCGCAGAGCCGGTGGAGTTGCTGCCCGTTGGCGATGATGAAATCGTCCGGCTGGGGAAAGACCGAGTCGTCGATATACCGGTCCTCGTTTATCTGCGCGATTTCTTCCGCCCACGTAGCGGTGCGGTCCGCGCGCAAACGCGCCCACTCTCCCCGGCGTTTGGCAAAGTCCGCCGGCGGCCAGGATGGCGCGGGTTCCGGCTGCGGCGCAAGTTCGCTGTCGCCGGCGTAGCGCAGCCATTGGGGAAACTTGTGCGCCACGTTGGGCGACGGCGCGTGAATCACGGTCACGCCAATCTCGCGGCAGGCGTCCAGCGCCGGCCGGATGCGCTCCCGGCAAATCTGCGCCGTCCGCTCCACGTGGCTTGCGGTGACGTGAATGTCCCAGCAATCAACCAGGACGATAGCGGCCTGCGCCGGCGGGACCTGAAACTCGGTATACCGGTAGCCAAAGTGCTCTTCACGAAACGGCAAGTCCGGCGCGCTCGGTTCGTGGACGATGTGCCGCGTGGAAATTGCTAGTGCCGCCATTTCGCTCTCTCCTGGAATGCTGCGCCGCTGCCCGCCAACCGCCGGCGCGCACCGAGAAGCGCCCGCGCTTACCAAGACTATGGTGCAGCCGGCACCACGTTGTCAAGGAATGCCCCGCGTTCCGGCTCCGGTTCCCTCTCCTCGGGGAGAGGGTTAGGGTGAGGGGAAGTCCTCGGCCGCCGGGCAGGCTGCAAAACAATCCTAATGAAAGAGGAGCCGGCCTTTGAGCCATCGTTGCCGCATTGAAATGGGATGGGGTTCCAACAGCGCCTCCAATCGGCCTGCCAATTTGAGTAGGGGCACGACGTGTCGTGCCCCTACGCCCTAATGCGTGAATCACAAGGGTTTCAGCAGTGCACAATCGCTTCCGTTCTTGACGCGGCGGTTCATGCAACAGCATTGGAGCTTGGCGTCTACTCCCGTGCCTGCTTCTTCAGTTCGTAGAGCGCGCTAATGGCTTCCAGGGGAGTCATGGCGTCCACGTCAAGGTCGCGCAGGGCCGCCAGGGCCGGGTGGGGGCCGCTGAAGAGCGGCATTTGCCCCGCGCCGTCCTGGCGCGGGGCCGGCGCCGGTTCACCCCGCAGTTGCCGTTCCTCGAGTTCGTGCAGCACCTGTTGCGCGCGCCGCAGCACCGGGCGCGGCAGGCCGGCCAGTTTCGCCACGTTCACGCCGTACGACCGGTCCGCGCCGCCCGGCGCCACCTTGTGCAGGAAGACCACGTTCCCCCGCTCTTCCAGCACGTCCACGCGCCAGTTCTTCACGCGCGGCAGCGTGCCTTCCAGTTCGGCTAACTCGTGGAAGTGGGTGGCAAAGAGCGTCTTGGACCGCAAGCCCGCGTGGTTGTGCAGATATTCCAGCACGGCGCGGGCGATCGCCAGGCCGTCGTAGGTGCTGGTGCCGCGCCCCACCTCGTCGAAGACCACCAGCGAGCGCGGCGCGGCGTGGGTGAGGATGTAACTCGTCTCCGTCATCTCCACCATGAAGGTGCTGGCGCCGGCCGCGATTTCGTCCTGCGCGCCCACGCGCGTAAAGATGCGGTCCACGATGCCGATGCGCGCCGCCCGCGCCGCGACGAAACTGCCCACCTGCGCCATCAACACGGTGAGCGCTACCTGGCGCAGGTACGTGGACTTGCCGGCCATGTTCGGCCCGGTGAGCACGACGATCTGCTGCTCGGCGTCCAGCCGCGCGTCGTTGGGAATGAACGGCGCGCCGTCCAGCGCCGCCTCCACCACCGGATGGCGGCCCTCGCTGATCTCGATGCAGTCGCCCTCGTCCACTACCGGTCGCGCGTAGTTCCGGCGCACGGCCACCCGGGCAAACGCAGCCAGCACGTCCAGCGCGGCGAGGCCCTGCGCCAACTTGCGCAAGCGCCGTTCCTCAGCCGCCACGCTCTCCACGATGCCGTCGAAGATGCGCTGCTCCAACGCGCCCTGCTCTTCTTCCGCGTTGAGCAGGAGAGATTCGGCGTCCTGCAACTCAGTGGTGCTGTAGCGCTCGCCGGTGGTCAGGGTCTGCTTGCGCATGTAGCGTTCCGGCACGGCGGCGAGCGCGCCCTTGCTCACTTCCAGGTAGTAGCCGTAGACCTTGTTGTGGCCTACCCGCAGGTTCTTGATGCCGGTGGCGTGCCGCTCCTTGGCCTCCAGATTGGCAATGAAGGCCCGCGCCTCCGCCGCGCGCTGCGCCAGTTCGTCCAGTTCCGCGCTGTAGCCCGCCTGTATCGGCGATTGGCCCGGTTCCACCGCAATGGCAGACGCCAGCAACGCCGCCACGTCCGGGGCCGGGTCCAGGCGGGCGGCGTGCTCTTGGAGCGGCTGCGCCGTAGACGCCGCCGCGAGTTCCTGAATCTGCGCCGCCGCCCGCAGCGAGCGGCCCAAGCGCGCCAGGTCTTGGGGCGTGGCGAGCCGCTGCGCGGCGCGGTGGGCCAGACGCTCTACGTCGGCCAGTTTCCCCAGTTGCTCGCGCAGCCGCTCCAGCAGGACCTGATCCTGGGTCAGGGACTCGACCGTCTCCAAGCGCGCCTCGATGGCGGCTACGTCCACCAGGGGCTGCGTGAGCCATTGGCGGAGCAGGCGGCCGCCCATGGCGCTGCGCGTTTCGTCCAGGACGCCCAGCAGCGACCCCTCTTCTTGCCGGGTGCGGCTGTTGCGCACGATTTCCAGATTGCGCAGCGTGGCGGGATCCAGACCCATGAAGGAGTCGAGGGAGTACGTGCGCAGGCCGTCCAGGCTGCCGAGAAACGACTTCTGGGTCTCTTCCAGATACGCCAGCAGCCCACCGGCGGCGCGGGTCGCCAGCGGCAGGTCGGCCAGGCCAAACCCGTCCAGCGTGGCCACCGCCAGCGCCCGCAGCAGCGTGCTCGTCGCTTCCTGCACGTCGAAGTGCCACGCCGCATACGGGGTATGCGCCCCGGCGGGCGATTGCGGCGCCCCGGCGGGGGTTTGCGGCGTCGCGCCCTCGGGCACGACGCACTCCGCCGGTTGCAGCCGCCCGAGTTCGGCAGCGAGTTCAGCGTCGACGTCTTGCCGGATCTCGGTGGCGGCGAACTCGCCGGTGCTCACGTCGGCGTACGCCAGCCCCACGCCCCGCTTGCCCCGCACGACCGCCGCCACGTAGGTGTGCTCCTTGTCCGCCAGCAGGTCCGGGTCAACGACCGTGCCCGGCGTGGCAACGCGCACCACCGCCCGTTCCACCAGGCCCCGCCCCGGCTCGGAGACCTGCTCGCAAATGGCGACGCGATGTCCCGCCGCGAGCAGTTGTCCCAGGTATCGCTCCTTGGCGTGGGCGGGCACGCCGCACATGGGCATCTTCTCGCGCTTGCCGAATTCGCGGGCCGTGAGGACGATCTGCAACGTTTCGGAAGCAATTTTTGCGTCATCCCCAAAGAGTTCGTAGAAGTCGCCGAGCCGGAAGAAGAGCAGCGCGTCCGGGTAGTTTTGCTTGATGCGGTAGTACTGTTCTTGAATCGGCGTCAGGCCGCGGGAAGAGGATTTTGGCATCGGGACGCTGCTCTCCGGCTTGGAACTCTCGCCAAGTCACGACCGTACGAGAGAAGACGGTTCAGACTCATTCTAAACCGTTGGGACGCAAAGGTGTGCAGACGCGGCGGCGCTCTCTCCGGTAGCGCAGGTTTGCGACCTGCGCAATGCGCGGTTTCTGCGTGAAGTCATGCCGATTTGAAGATCGTCCCGGGAGGGCATGGCGCGCGGCCCCTGTGAATGCGGGGGACAAGCCCCCGCGCTACTGCCTAAGCGTATGTGCGCGAAGCAACAAGAACCGTTCGCGCTGAGCTTGTCGTAGCACGAACGGTTCTTGTTCCCGCGTGGGGCGGCAGCTATTCTTCTTCGAGGATCTCCGGCCACCGCGCGATGAACGCTTGCAGCAAAGCGGTTAGATTGGTCAGCGCGTCGAGATGGGTCATCTCGTAGCCGTGGGTGTTCTGGGTGGGAAACGCCAGCGCGGCGATGCGCCCAATCGCCGCCACCTTGCGCGCGATCGAGGCATTGCTGCCGAAAGATTCCAGCGCGGCGTACTGCACGTCCAGCTTCAATTCCTTTGCCAGCGCGGCGAAACGTCCGAGCAAGATCTCGTCGTAGACGTTGTAGGCGTCCTTGTAGATCAGCACCGGCGCGCCGCCGGGCCGCAAGCCGTATTCGGCCGCCACCGGCGCGACTTCCAGCGCAATGTACGTGTCGCCGGGCAACGTGCGCGCCGCGTACGGCCCGCCGCCGCCGGCGTTTTCTTCCGTACTGGAAAAGACCAGGTACACGTCCTGCGGCGGCGGACATTCGGCCAGGCGCTCGGCCAGGGTGAGCAGGATTGCCACCGCGCCCTTGTCGTCCAGGCCGTACGCGCACACGTAGTCGCCCAGGCGCGTCGGCCGCTTGCGCGCACGGGAGACGACGACCTTACTGCCGGGGTGCACGCCCTCCGCCAGCAGCCCGTACTTGCCGAGTTTCGCGTCCAGGTAGCAGTCCGACCACTTGAGCGACCTACCGCCCTCGGCGCGCACGGCGTGGATGGGGCTTTCCTCGGTCACGTGCATCGCGCCAAAGCAGAGCACGGCCGGCACCACGCCCGCGTCCCCCAGGATGTCCATGGGGCCTTCACCGTACTTCCACGGATACGTGCCGCCGAGCGTGGCAACGCGAATTTTGCCGTCGTCTTCGATGCGCTTGACGACCAGGCCCAGTTCGTCTTTGTGGGCATCGAGAATCAGCGGACAGTCGCTGGCCGCGCCCTTAATCTTGGCGATGATGTTGCCGGCCGGATCCTGCCACACGTTCCACGGCAGGGGGTCGAGCCGCGCGCGCAGCACGGCGTCGATCTCCCGCTCGTTGCCGACGGGAGAATGCGCCGTAGTCAATTCCGCTATGAGTTCGAACATGAAGCGTCTCGTACTATCCATCCGTAGCGCGGGGGCTCGTCCCCCGCCTCTTGGCACGAATGGTAAACGCAATCTTGGGCGGGGCACCTAGAAAAGCGGCAACTTCACCGTGATAAAGCGGCGGTGGATGCTGCCAAGCGCGTGCGCCGGGATGCGGTTTTCCGCGCGCTCGTTCGTCAGCGTACCGGCCACCTTCAAGCTCAAGAGCTTATGCGTGAACGGGTCCACGCGCATCTCGTCCCAGTTTCCCACCTTGGCGTAGACGTCCCGCACGAACGTGTTGCCGTCGAGTTCGGCGTCGGGCACGAAGCTATCGGGCAGAGCGGCGGCGACCACGTCCAGGCCGCCGTCCGCGCCGGCGCCGAGCACCAGCGGCACGCCCGCAATCGAGTCCACGTCGGGAAACGCCGCCAGCGCCTGGCTCACGGCCGGCCGGCTGAGGCCCAGCGTGATCTCCCGACCGGAAACGCCCCGCACCAGCGTTAGCGGCGCTTGTACGCGCACGATGCCCTCCGCCGCCGTGGACGGCGTGGTTGCCCGTCCCTCCCGCACGGCGCCCACCTCGATCGGGGCCGCAACGACCAAGGCCGGCTCCAGGAACAAGACGATTGCCTTAACGGTATGCGAGAGCGGATCGACGACGATGCCGCCCAACGTGCCCAACGCCTCCCCGTCTTCAGCCGCAATCGGCGCGCCCAACGCTAAGTCCATCGCTCTTCTCCCATCACTCCCGCTTGCACGGGGATCCTTCTTCTCCGTCATTCCCGCGCACGCGGGAATGACGGAGAAGAAAACTCGCCGCCAGACTGAAGCCATTGTAACGAAGTCGTGCGCGCGTAACCACCTTCTCCCTGGGGAGAGGCAGGGGTGAGGGGAAAGCGGAGGAGTCCGCGTCAGCGCGGCGCGGTAAGCGCCATGCTCACCACAAAGCCCAGCAGCAAACCCCACCAGCGCCAGTCGGGCGGATGCCAACGCCCCTCGCTGCGAGTCTCGGTCCAGGCAAACGCCGCGAAGTGCGTCAGGCCCATCAGCAGCAGCGCGCCCCAGGCCCACCAGTGACCGTCGCGGATGCCCCAATACGTCAGCCCCCACCACGCCACGCCCATGATGAGGACGTGCATGGCCACGTGGCGCGAAAACGCGCGCAGTTCCGGCGGCCGGCCGGCTCCCAAACGCGGGGTCAGGACGTTCCCGTACGGCCCATAGCCCAAGAGCGTGGCCAGCGTGAGCGCAAAGTGGATGAGGGCTCCCACGAGCAGCAACAGCCAGCCGAGGGTGAAGAGAGTTAGTGGCATTGACAATCCCTACCGCCTATTGCGCCAAAGGAACGCGCCCCGGTCCGCCACTCGCGCCCGGCGAGTATCCTGGACGCTTTCCACCCCCCAAGCATACCACCTACCACGTAGCGCGGGGGCTTATCCCTAATGCTGTCGCATTAACGTAGCGCGGGGGCTTGTCCCTAATGCTGTCGCATTAACGTAGCGCGGGGGCTTGTCCCCCGCCAGAACATAAAGAAAAGCACACGCAAAGGATTGACCCTACAGTCTCGCAGGTTGCAAACCTGCGCTACCGGAGATGCGAGGCGTGGTTCTCATCGCCATTGAGTCTAATGCGACAGCATTGGGGCTTGTCCCCCGCTCTTGGCGTAGTTCCCTCTCCCTGGGAGAGGGTTAGGGTGAGGGGAATCCGCTCACGTCAACGCCCGCCGTTCGCGCTGGCGGCGGGTTTCCGGCACGAACCAGGCCAAGTTGCCGGCCGCCAGCGCGCCGACGCCCGCCAGCACGACGGCGGCGAGGCCGAGTCCCGTGATGTCCGCCACCGCCCCGACCACCAGCGGGCCGCCGGTATTGCCGCCGTCGCCGATCAGCCGCCACAGGCCGAGGAACTCGCCCATCGCGTCTCGGGGCGCCAGATCGCTGCCCAGGGTCATCATGGTGCCGGAGCCGATCCCGTTGCCCAGGCCCATGATTGCCGCCGCCGCCATGAGCGAAATATAGCCGGCGGTCAACGGCACCATACCCATGCCGATGCCGAGGATGATCATCGAGGGCACGGACGCCCACTTGCGCCCCATGCGGTCTTGCAGCAAGCCGGCGATGCCAAAGAGCGACATGTCGATGGCGGCGGAAACCGTGAGAATTACCCCTACCGCCGCCACGTCCAATCCCAATACGGTCGCGCCGTAGAGCGGCACGATGATTTCGCGTCCCGCGCGGATCATCTGCGCCAGCACTTGCGCGCTGCCGGCCGCCAGCAGGTCGCGGCGGTACGTGCCCACGATCTGCGCCATGGTGCGCCAGTGCGGACGGCGGTGGGCGGCCTGAGCGGGCGCGCGCGACTCCGGCACGTAGCGCAGCGTAATGAGAAAAGCCACACCGGCCAGCGCCGCCGCCAGCAGGAAGGGCGTCTGCAGTCCCAAGGTCGCGCCCACGAAGCCGCCGATGGCGGGACTGGCAAAGACGCCAATGCGGCTCACGCCGCCAAAGGCCGACAAGGCCCGCCCCCGCACCTCCAGCGGTACCGCGTCCGAAATATAGGCCATGCGCGAGAGCATCCACATGGCCGCGCCGCCGCCGGAGAGCAAGCGCAACAGCACCAACACCGGGAAGCTCTCGATGATGCCCATCAGCGTCAGGGAAACGCAGGCCACGCCCACGCCCAGCAGCATCACCTTGCGGCTCCCCAGGCGTTCCAGCATCACGCCGGAGGGGAGATCCATGGCCAGCGTGCCGATCCCGCGCGCGGCTACCGCCAGGCTCACCAGGCTGAACGAGACGCCGAAGGTGGTGGCATAGAGCGGCAGCGTGGGAATCAAGAGGCCCTGGGTAAACGCCAGCAGAAAGCTGGGCACGTAGACCGGCAGCATGAGCGCGAAGACGCGGCGGCTCATGGGTTAAGCGGGCAGGCGGCTAGAACGGCAGTAAGCCGGACTCGATCGCACGAAAGAAAGGGAACGGGGCAGGGCCGTCCGCCGCGCGGCGGATACGCCACGCGGCGCGCACGACAGGCGCGCGGTCAAAGAATCTACGGCAAAGAAACTCACCATCTGGCATCAGGAGAACAAGCGCTCGCGTTCCAACCGGCATGGACGCGCGCGACGCGCGCCGCATCCTACTATAGCACATGCGGTTAGGCGGTAACGCGCTCTCGCCGTCCGGCATTCTCCCACCTTGGCCCCCGCTCCCAGGACAGCGAAGCAGGCGCACGCGGGCGGCGCGCCGCCGTTCCTTTAACGGCTTGCATAGCTGCCAAAATTCCAGTATACTTGGGCAATCGTCTCACATTGGGCGCGGCGCGCTTGCGCGAGGGAACGCGCGAGCGGCGTGCCGTCACTCGCGGTTTCCGGGTAGCGCGCGCCGCCCGGCGCCAAGCGTGGAGCGGTGAGACCCAGCGCAAGGAGAGTTTCCCAGTGTCACCTGAGGATCGTACGATAATCTGCCAGGAGTGCAGCCAACCGTTCGCCTTCACGAGCGGCGAGCAGACGTTCTATCAGGAGAAGGGCCTCATGCACGAGCCGCGCCGCTGTCCGGAGTGCCGCACCGCGCGCCGGCGTGAGCGCTACGGCGAACGGGAGATGCACGAAGGCGTCTGCGCGGACTGCGGCAGTGTGGCGCGCGTGCCCTTCGTGCCGCGCGACGACCGTCCCATCTACTGCAGCGACTGCTTCACCAAGCGCCGTGAAGGTTAGTCCCCCACAGCCGCTAGTTGACAAGGTCTATCCCGTTTGGTAGGCTTGACTATGGAAGGCAGGCCTTTTATAATCCTCTCATCCGCCGGGACTACCGTCCGTTGGCATAGCTTCGTGAAGATAGCCGCTACGGCAACGCCGTTCTTTCCACAAGCCGCAGCCACGTACCCGTTACCGAATTAGCGACGCTCAGGCACTATTCCCAGACCGGATACGCTCTGCAACACTCAAGTTGTTCCTACACGCAGGTAATGGCGTAACGCACGTAAACAAGACGCCGCAGGGTTCGCTGAACCGGAGGCGCCGCCCGCGCTTCATTCGCTCGCCCACCCCGCCGTGCCTTGCGCCATCCTGAATCGTCGTACCGCTCACGCTAAGGAGGGCGTTCTGTCAGCAGTACTACCCTATCGTAAACGTGGCCGACACAAGCCGCATCGCCGCCGCAACCGTTCTTCCAAAACGTGGATGCAACGAAACGAAACCCACCACACATCCCAGCCACGCGAGAAAAGGAGTGATCCCGGAGTGCAATACGCAGATCTAGACGCAAAGCCTCTGGCCGAATTGCGAGAACGCGCACGAGAACTGGGCATCAGCGGGTACTCAGTCCTCAAGAAGCATGAACTCGTCAACCGGCTATTGCAGGCACAATCCGAAGAACAGGGCAACCTCTACCGCACCGGGCTCCTCGAGACCATCGACGACGGCTACGGCTTCCTGCGCCTCCACCGCTACTGGCACACCGGCTGGCCGGAAGACGTCTACGTCGCGCCCACGCAGATTCGCCGCCTGAGCCTGCGCACCGGCGACATGATCGCCGGCCAGGTGCGTCCGCCCAAAGAGGGCGAGAAGTACTACGGCCTGCTGCGGGTGGAAACCGTCAACGACCTCGATCCGGAAGAGGCCAAGCGCCGCCCCTACTTCGAGTCGTTCAGCGCGGTCTTCCCGGACGAACGCCTGAATCTGGAAACGGCCTCCGCCGGCGTTACCGGGCGCCTCATCAACCTCGTCTCGCCCATCGGCCGCGGCCAGCGCGGCCTGGTGGTCGCCCCGCCCAAGACCGGCAAGACCATGCTCATGCAGAGCATCGCCAACGCCGTCATGAGCAACTATCCCGAGGTGCACGTGATGGTGGTGCTCATCGGCGAACGGCCCGAGGAAGTGACGGACTGGGAACGCACCGTCGGGGCCGAGGTCGTGGCGTCCACGTTCGACGAGATGCCGGAAAACCAGACGCGCATCGCCGAACTGGCCCTGGAGCGCGCCAAGCGCATGGTGGAAGGCGGGCAGGACGTGATGGTGCTGCTCGACTCGATTACCCGCCTCACCCGCGCCTACAACCAGGCCATCCCACCCAGCGGGCGCACGCTCTCCGGCGGTATCGACCCGGCCGCCATCTACCCGCCCAAACGCTTCTTCGGCGCGGGCCGCAACGTGGACAACGGCGGCAGCCTGACCATGATCGCCACCTGCCTAGTGGAGACGGAAAGCCGCATGGACGACGTCATCTACGAGGAGTTCAAGGGCACCGGCAACATGGAACTGCGGCTCGACCGCAAGTTTTCCGAGCGCCGGGTCTTCCCGGCAATCGACGTGGGCCGCTCCGGCACCCGGCGCGAAGAACTGCTGCTGGAATCGGTTACGTTGCAAAAGGTGGTCACCCTGCGCCGCATGTTGGCCGCCCTCGGCAACACCGAAGGCTACGAGGCGATGCTCAACCGGCTGGAACGCACCAAGTCGAACGCCGACTTCCTGGCGCGGCTGAGCAAGGATGCGGTCTAGGCACGGCCCAAAAAGAAGACCACGTTCACCCGGCGCAGCGGAGACGCAGCGCGCTTGCGGCTCAGATAAGGCGCGCCCCGGGCGCGGCGTCTGAGAACGCAACAGACGCGGGCGCAACAGAAGAGACTCCCTCTCCCTGGGGAGAGGGCCGGGGTGAGGGGAACATCGGTGCCCAACCGGCCCAATGCCAATCATTCAGCGGAACTATGCAGAGTCCGCGCGCGGCGCACGCCGCCGCCCGCCTCTCCACTCAATTGGGCGCGGACAATCCTCTGGTTGCTCCTCTTCCTGCCGGCCTGCGCTCTCGCCGAGCCGCCGCGCCGCGCGCTGGAACTCGACGTCCACCCGGCAATCCTGCACGCGGACGGCGCCGGCGCGGTCACCATCCGCTACCACGTCACCCAAGAGTCTGTGGTTTCGCTTGCGCTGCACGCAGCCGACGGCGCAGCGTTCGTCTTGCGGGACCGCGTGCCCCGCGGTCCGGGAACATACTCCTTCAGCTTTAGGGGAGCGCTCGGAGGCCGCGTCCTGCCCAACGGCGCGTATACGCTCGTCGCCACGGCGCGGAAACCGTATTCCGGCGAGCATACGGAGCGCCGCCAGCCGCTCACCATCGCCAACGCCGATACCCGGCCCCCTGTCCTGGAAGATCTCCACGTCACGCCGGCCGTGCTCACGCCCAACCAGGACGGCGTGGACGACCGGCTGGAGGTCAGGTTCACGGTAGCTGAGCCTGTGACCGTGGACGTGCGCCTCCTTGCCGGTAATGAGGCGCGGTGGCTGCTGCGCGACGCCGCCGCCGATTCCGGCGTGGTTCTGCTATCCTGGCCGCCGCCGCTGCGCCACGCGCCGCAACTCAATCGAGCGGTGGAGCGACTGCCGGCCGGCCCGGCGCAGGTGGAAGTCACGGTCCAGGACCGCGCGGGCAATCGCTCCGTGCAGCGTCAGCGCATTGCGCTCGGTGAGAGCGGAACGCCCCGGGCGCACGTGACCGACGTGAAGATCACACCCGCAGCCGCGCGGGACGGCGGGACGGTGACAATCACAGCCACGATCACCAATACCGGCGCGATCACCTTGCGCGCGGCGCCGGTGGGCCCTGCTGCCTATGCCTGGCGCGAGAGCGCCCACACCCTGGGGTATGCCGCCCCGGGAACCGTGCGCTGGGGCGTGGACTTCTCACTCAACCGCAGCGGTGTCGCCTATCCGTTTCGGTGGAGTCTGGGCCGCGACCTGCCGCCGGGTGAAAGTATCGTCGTGAGCGGCGGCATTATGCTCAGCAAAGACTTCCCCCGGGAACCGGTCCAACTCTGGGTGGGCGTCATTCACGAGCACAACCGTATGCTCGCCGACAAGCGCGGCGTCACCCGCGTGCAACGCGCCCGCCCGTAGCGCGGGGGCTCGTCCCCCGCCACCATAGCCCACACCGTAGCACGGGGGCTTGTCCCCCGCTACCATAGCCCACACCGTAGCGCGGGGGCTCGTCCCCCGCTACCATAGCCCACACCGTAGCACGGGGGCTTGTCCCCCGCTCAATACCCTACACCCGTAACGCGGGGGCTTGTCCCCCGCCGTGAACGACAATTGCCCCGCTCATCCGTCGAAACACCAATGTCCGTAGACTGCGCCTTCTACCAACGCATCATAGAGACGTGCTTTCCCGACCTCACGGTAGCGCACATCCGGTTCGTGGGCGGCGGCACCTGCCGGGTCTTTGCCGTGAACCGAACGCTCATCTTCCGTTTTCCCCACGGCGGCGGCTCAATCGCAAGTGACGAGCGCCAAGCGGATGGCGGCCCCGCTGCGGACGACGGCGCGTTTCTCCATCACGAGAAGCGCGTCTACGACAGCGTAGCGCCGCTGCTCCCGCTGCCGGCGCCGCGTTTCCGCTACTTCAGTGAGGGCTGCGCCCAGTTTCCCTATCCGGTGGCCGGCTACGAGCGGCTGCCCGGCCGCAGCCTCTCCGCGTGCGCGCTCGCACCGCGCGCCCTGCAAAGCGCGGCCGCGCAAATCGGCGACTTCCTTTCGGCCCTTCACGCCATACCGCTCGGCGCGCTGCCCGCCGCGCTCCGGCCTCCGCCGCCGGCGGCCGCTGGCCGTTCCAACGCGCGCAGCCTGTTCCGGCAGGTAAAGGCCGAAGCGTTCCCGCTGCTGAGTCCGGCGGAGCAGGCCTGGACGCGGTGCCTCTTCCAGGAAATAACCGAAGATCACACCCTCTGGGAACTCACCCCCGTCTTCACCCACGGCGACTTCGACGGCTCGAACATCCTCTATGACGAGGCCCGCGGCGCGGTCAGCGGCGTCATCGACTTCGAGGAAGCCGGCCAGAGCGGCGATCCGGCGGTAGACTTCTGCGCGCTGCTGGCGGGGTTTGGCCGGACGTTCGTGGAAGCCGCGCTCGCCGCCTACACCCGCGACGTTTCCGCCGCCATGCGCCGCCGCATCGACCTCTGCGCCAAGCGCATCCTCTTCATCGAGTTGCTCTACGGCATTCAGGTCAACGACCGCCGCTTCATCGACAACGGGCTCCGCCGCCTCCACCGCGCGCGGCACAATCTCGACCCCATCGGCGACTGGCTGGACGTCTCTACCAGCGAGACCAGAGCATAGGGCACGTTGCGCAACGGGCTAATATTGCCGTCTCAGTGTCGCTCTGCGGCCCTTTGCAAGAACTAAGTAGGCCATTGCGAGAGCTAAGAAGCCTCTTGCAAGACTCCTTTCCCCATTGAGGCGCCCTTTGCAAAACCCTCTTCCCCCACGTTGAACGACCTATCTGCGCCAATTTCTCCTCTTACGCGCAGATCTCTCATACATCTCGTCCACCAGCAAATCGCCACCCCGCGCCGCCGCGGCCGCCAGCCTATCGCAGCGCTCATTCTCCGCAATGCCCACGTGGGCGGGCACCCACTTGAACGTCACCTGCTGCGCGGCGGCCAGTTCCAGCAGACGCGCCCAGAGGTCGGGGTTGAGGGCTTTGCCGCCGCGCGGGCGCTGCCAGCCCCGCGCCTGCCAGGCTTGCGCCCAACCCTTGCTCATGGCGTTCACCAGGTACTCGGAGTCGCTGTAAAGGGTCACCGCGCACGGTTCCGCAAGCTGCTCCAGCGCCCGGATGGCGGCCAGCACCTCCATCCGGTTGTTCGTGGTCTTGCGATACCCGGCCGAAATCTCCTTGCGATGCCGCCCAAACAGAATCACGGCGCCGTACCCACCCGGTCCCGGGTTTCGGATGCACGCGCCGTCCGTGTAGATCGTGACAAGTTTCATGGGAACGATGCAGTCCTCCGCGGGCACGGCAAGCCGCCGCACACTACCGGCGCGCGCGCCGGAGGCAAAACGAAAGGAGCGTTTCGCTCCCCGCGCCGCCAGGAAGAGCGAAATGCCCCTCTTCGTTCAATCTGAACCGTGTTGAGAGCCGGCACGGGCTCTCGCTTAGCCGCCGCCTCAGCCGGCGGTATCCACACCGCTTATCTTGAAGCCCCGGCGCGCGCCCTCGTTCACGAACTCCACCGCCGCGCCGTCCAGCGCCGCGAACGCCTGCGGGTCCATCACCACGCCGACACCGGCGGCATCCACCACCTGGTCGTTCTCTTCCACTTCCTGGTCGAAGCCCATGCCGAAGTTCACCTTGCCGCACCCGCACTCGCTCTGCACGAAGATGCGCAGCTTGGCGTCGGCCAGGTCATTGGCCGCCATCAACCGCAGCAACTCCGCCGCCGCCGTATCCGAAACCGTGATCACGCTATTGCTCTCTTTCTTCCAACCGTCCGCTCAATGCTGTAACCCACATTCCCGCATCGGCGCTATAGCACGGAACCCCGCCCCGGCGTCCGCAATGCCGTGAGGACCGAGTCTGTGTAGTCCACATCCGTTCAACTGAAGGAGGGAAAACCTATCCTGGCTTCCTGGAGAAGCCCTATGGGAAGCCGCTTGTTGACTTCCGCTACCCCTCCCTGGATCGTTCGTCGAACCGGGCCTCAATCCGTGCAACCCGCCCTGACACGCCGGCGATCTCTCTTGTGAGGACGCGAATCGCATTCCACAGCAACGCTTGCGACGCAAGAAGCGCTGCCAGTATCGCACCCATGACGATGAGTGTAGTATCCACGTTAGTCCTCCCTCACATGCTTTGCTGCCAGTATAGCTGACTTGCAATTCCCTTGACAACCAAGCGGCGTGTCAGAGAATGGCAATTGCCACAGACAGTGGCGATATTCTCTCATACTCGTCCCGCCGAGGAGCGATAGTGACCGTATTGAGCAGCGACTCGCGTTCCCTCGCGGTTTGAGAGACTACTGTCTGTGGCAAGGCATAGTTCACCTGTCACTCTGCAAGGGAGCGCCTTGAAATGCGACTCTTCTCAGCTTACTCAATAGGCTATTCTCCGCGCGGAAGCCACCAGCTGTCGTGAAGGAACCGCCGAAAGCGTGAAAAGAGCGCAGCCTTAACCTACGTTGGAGCAGCGCTCAGGACAGGCACGTTCCGTGCCATCCTACGAGTCGTTGCTTCATTGGTGGAGATGGGGGAGAGTCGAACTCCCCGTCCAGAGTTGTTCTTCCTGCAACCTCTACGAGCGTAGTCGGCTTTTGGGTTTCGCTTTACAGGGCACGAGCGGACGAAAAACCCTGCAAACTAGCCTCCATTTGTCTTTCGCAGTCTGCGAAGGCGGCGGACGTAATCCGCGTGGACTGCGGCGCCCCGGCTGGTAGGTCGCCCGGGCCGCGCTCGCCGGAGAAAGCGCGGGCGGACGTCACGGCTTTAGTTAAGCCGCGAGAGCAAAATTGTGCTTGTTGGCACTTAAGAAAGTTGCCATCTGATTAACGAGGGTGATGGCGCCTCGGCTCGCAGTTCCAGGCCTCCCAACCCTGTCGAATCCACTCATCCCCAGGTACATTTCTAGTATATCATGCCAAGCGGCCGACACTAGCGCTAAAGATCAAATTGGAAACTACAGATCTGGCTTGACACGGAAACATTCATCTTGATTTGAGTCGGCATCTACCGCGAAGGATCCTCACTCGCCAGCGTGATTTCGACTGCGCCTTCACCGCCGCGATACAGCATGTTGACGTTTGCCAGGAAGTCCCGCCCAAGCAAAACAGAATGCGAAAAGCCCCTCCGCTGCAACGGGAGACCCGCTAACTTGCCGCGCCTCGTTAGTCCTAGGGCTGACACGCGAATGTGCGCCAGGTAGAATGACGTGTCTCTTGCGCCATGGACGCCAACGATTGGAGAGACATCTACCCTTAGGAGGCCTAAACGAGCAGCGAGGTCGAGATCAATGCAGCTTTGCCGGGTGCCCGAGTCGATTAGCGCCGGCAATTCTTCATCGGGCAATTCCGGCGCTCGCCCAAGCCTATAGTTGGCATCAAATCCGACCTGAACCCACAACGTGGGACCATGCTGCTCAAGCAGGCTCTTGTTGGTAAAGCCCGCGTTAGTGGTCGGCATCCTGGCGGCCACCGATTGCTAGTGAGACTGGCAGCCGCGCCGGCGCATTTGTGATCTGCCGTATGAGATACGGCCCTCTGCCGAATCTCTCCAATGCTGCTTGCGCTGCATCCTCAAGATCCTCGAAAATGCCGATCAACTGCTCATCATAGAATACCACCCACTTTCCCAGGTGGTCACACTGCAACTGCCCTCGTTGAACCTCAAAGGCGGCGATGTTGGATTCGAGAGTCGCCGGCTGCATGGCTCTCGTCCCCTCTTGAACACGCACGAATGCGAAGGTCTTCAATGACCATTGTACACTGGTCAAGCAATCTATGGACACCCGCGGCATTCAACAAGGTATCCACTTGGCTTGCCACTCTGTACCATTCAATGTAATCGAGAATCAAGCAACGAGCGAGAGCGACAGTAGAATCGTGAAATCCAGTAGCGGAAGCCAAGCCATTGGAACCGCGCAGGCGCAGTGCGCATCCACAGCGCATTGAAGACGGGGCTAGGGCGTAAGCCCAATACCATTTCGCTGTACGCGAAGGACAAGGGTATCGATACGGGGCCTTAGGCGCTCTGGGGTTGGTGAAGCAGGCCAACTTCTACCAGATTGCCGGCGGCGTCGAACTCCCACTCGTACGGCACGTCGAGAATCTCCAGGTTCGGGTTTTCCCGCGCCGCCGGGATGAGCGCCTCGGAGAAGAGCAGGTATTCCAGGTGGAGCGTGCTGTAGATGCGCGCAACGCGCGGCGCTGCCACGCCGGCGCAGGCGGACTTGAAGGCCGTCTCGATTGCCGCCTTGTCGCTTTCCAGCGTGATGGGAATCTTGGCAACGGCCGGGTTGTTGGCGGTGAGAGCGTTCATGTAGAGGTCGTAGTAATTGATCTTGTCGGCCAGGCGTTTCGTCACGAAGTCGGCGTGGCCGATGCCCACCGCGTTGCCGTGCGATTCCGGCGTCAGGTCGCGCACCAGCACGCGCGTGTAGTTGGGGTGGCGGTCCATGGTCATGCCGCGGTTCAGCCCAATCACGTTCGGGTCCATCCCCGCGCCGGAGATGTTCTTGCCCATCACATCCACAATCAGGAGGTCGAGCTCGTCGAACGGCACGCGCGGCAGGAGTGTCTTGGAGAGCGTTTGCAGTTCCCTGTCGGTCTCGTAGATGTCCTCCGCTAAGGCCGCCCTGATGGTGTGCGGTTGGTCGTAGCCGTTCTCCACCACGCCCAAACCCAGCACGATGTTCGAATGCTCGATCGCATGCGCGGCGGCCTGGGGAATGGTCTCCGCCAGGCCGTGGGCGTGCATCTGCTCGGCGCCCTTCTGCTTGCCCAGGCCCACCGTGATCATCTTGCACAGGCCGCTCTCCACCGGGCCGCGGAAACTCGTGTGGGGCTTCACCCGCGCCACCACGATCACGGCGTCGGCGTTGTAGGCGTTGCGGTCGAAGTAGACCGTCGCGCCGTTGGCGGTGCGGCCCAGGTCTACCACGTCCATACTAGCGTGAACCGGCGCGCCGGTGGACTCCTCGGTAATGCCGTAGTCGCGCAACACGGCGGCCTGGCCTTCGGCAATCGCGCCGCCGTGGCTGCCCATGGCCGGCACGATGAACGGGCGTGCGCCAAGCGCGCTCACCGCCTCCGCGACCGTACGGATGATCTCCGGTATGCGCGTGATGCCCCGGCTGCCGGCCGTGATGGCGACTTCCATGCCGGGACCGACCACCGTCTCCAGGCCGGTCCGCGCCAGTTCGGCGCGAATGGCGCCAGGCAGGTCCTCAATCTGATCGGATGAGAAGCGCTGTTGCGCGTGAACCATACGAGGCAACGGTGCCATCTCTTCTCCTCGCTCTCCCTACGCGCCGCGCCGCTGCCGCACAACAGCGTGAACGGCGTTTCGCCGGTTGGCCGTGCCTGCAGCCACCCTCACGCCCGCTCCGGCCAGCGGCGCTTTGCCAAAGCCTCTTTTTCGCGAAATCAGCGTAATTGACGCCTTCAGGCTACACCGTCTCCCAGAACGGCGTCGCGCTATCCAACGTGAAGATGACCAACTGATCGTTGGGTCCCCGCACGTCCGTGAGGTTCTCGGCGGTCACGAGCAGGCGGTTGTACTGTCTCATGCCCTTGGTTTCGGGCGGCGTCGTCATGACGATTTGGGAATCGCCGTTTGGCGTCACCGTGAGCCACGAACCGTTGTAGGTTATGGGCTCATCGCTCAGCGTATCCAGCACCCACAGGAGCAGGAACTTATCGCCGTACTCGCGCGGCTGCTTGAGGCCGGCGAACGTAATCGAGAGGCCGCCGTTGACACCCACGCGCACAATCGTGTTGACGTCGCCGCCAAGCGCGGTCGGCTCCAACTGAAACGTCCTGCCCGGCCGCATCAGCATTGGCCGCGACAAGACGATACTCATCGGCGAATCCTCCAGCGAAACCGACGGCGTTTCTACCATGGCATGCTCTTCGGCGGTTACGTACACCGCCTTCACCGAGCTGAACGTGGTGTAGGTCCACAGGGTGGCGATCCGCGAAACGTCGGCAATGAGCGCGCCGCCGTTCTCGAACCTGAGCGACCCGCCGTCGTCGTTGCCAATCCAGACCACAAAGGTATTGCCGCCATAGGCCGAGGGCGCGGGCATACGGCGGCCATTGACGAAGACCGACCCTTTATAGGTATTCAGGGCTATGCTGACCTCGGAGTCTTCCGCCGCGCCAAAGACGTCCATGCGCAACGGCAAGTCGCGTCGACTCTCTTCGGCCTCGGCGATGGCGCGCGCCTGCGCCGTGGCCACCAGGCTTGGGTTGGCGCTAATGGGCGTCTCCTGCACGCCGAGATCTTCTTCAACACCGCACGCCGCTCCGGCGACCAGCAATGCGAAACTGAGTACTGCTACTCGGTAGACGAAAGGCAACTTCAACCGTCTCATGGTTCCTCCTGTATTCTCCAGCGCAGCGCCACCCGCTATGTCGCGCTCTCCCGCGTACGGTTTCACGCCCGGTTTCCAAAGAACGTATACCAATGGTATGCCAACAATGCGAGAATCACAAGCGGCCCGCCCGCTGGCCGTGAGCGGCGCCACCGCCGCTATGCCGCCGCCGCAACCGCGGCGACGCACGTGCGGCGGCCGGTTCTTCCCGCCGTGATGTGAGCATAGCACACTCGAACGGCGTTGAGAATTGTATAATGGCGCTGGAGCCGTAGTTTCTTGCAGAGGAGCAGCGTAATGTCTCCACTGGCGTTCGGCAGCCTACAGCAACTGCAAGCAGCCGATCTCGATTTGGACGCGCTGCGCGCGGAAGCGGAGCGCCTCGAGGCCGCTCTGGCCGACCACGGCGAGATCGAAGCGGCGCGGCGCGCGCTCGCCTCGCTGACCAAGACCCAGGAGCAAACCGGCGCGGCCCTGCGTGACGCCGAACTTGCCCTGGCAACCATCACCGCCGAGGTCGAAGGCAAGTCGCAGCGCCTCTACAGCGGCAGCGTGGTGAACCCGCGGGAACTGGAGGCCCTGCAGGCCGACATCGCCCAACTGATGCAGCAGCGCGCCGTGCGGGAAGACCACGCTTTGCAGGCGATGGTGGCCGCGGAAGAGGCCGAAGAGGCCCGCGCCGCGCAACACGAGCATCTGGACTCGCTCGAAGCCGCGTTTGCGACAAAGCGGAAAGAGTACGGCGCGCGGCTGCGCGAGTTGGCGGCGGAGATTCCGGCGCGGGAAGCGGCGCGCGCCGCGCTGCTGGCGCAGAACGACCGCGCGCTGGCCGCGACGTACGGGTCGCTGCGGGCGCGCCTGGGCGGCCAAGTGCTGGCGCCGGTTTCCCAGGGCCGCTGCACCTTCTGCCACATCGCCCTGCCGGATACGCAACTGCGCCGGGCTCAGCAGAATCAAGAACTCGTCTTCTGCGACAACTGCGGCCGGCTGCTCTTCACGGCGCGGTAGACGGTGGCCGCTGCGCTCCGGTGTCCGTCATTGCCATGCAAATAGCGGGACGGAATCCGTCATTCCCGCGCACGCGGAAAGGTGGATTCACACTGCAAGTGCAACACCTGTTTCAAGAACACTTCGGTTGGCGTTTGAAAGTCAAGACACTTGCGCGGGGTGTGGTTATAGGCCTGCACCAGTTGCGCAAAGCGGTCTGCGGAGACCGTCGCCAGGTCGGTCTTGCGGGGCAGCACCCGCCGCAGGCGCCCGATGGCGTTTTCGACGCCTCCTTTCTGCCAGGGGGCGCGCGTGTCGCAGAAGAAGGTTTGTACGCCCAAGTCGTGGAGGCGGTAATGGCGAGCGAACTCGGTGCCGTTGTCGAAAGTGGCGGTCTGCCGCCAGTCCGGCGGAACCAGCGCCAGCAGGTCGCGCATGGCGCTGGCGATCGGCTCTGCGGCCTTGCCGTTGGTGCGGGTGGCCAGCAGCAGGCGCGAATGGCGCTCGTGCAGGGTCAAGACCGCTTGACCGCCTCTGCCAAAGAGCATCAGGTCTACCTCCCAGTGACCGGGTGTTTGCCGGTCCGCCGCCGCCGCGGGGCGCTCTGCCAAGGGCCGCCGGTGCGCGATGAACGAGGCCGGACTGCGTCTGCTGCGCTTGCGCCGCCGCCGCGCCGTCCGCCCCTGGGGCAGCAGGTCTGCCCACGAGTAGTCCTTGGTGCGCGCAATCTGCCCGTAGATGAAGCGATAGATGCTCTCGTGAGAGATCACCGGCGCGCACCTGTCATGCGCCAAGCGCCCCGACACTTCCTCCGGCGACCACCCCAATGCCAAGCGCTCCAGCACATCCTCCCGCAATTCCGCGTCTCGCTCCAGCCGCATGCCGCGACAGCGACGTGCTTCGGCCTGCTCCTGCGCATACTCCGCTTGATACCCTGCTTGCCGCGAACTGTTGCGTTTTACCTCCCGCGAAATCGTCGACGGCGAGCGACCAAGAGCTGTAGCGATTTTGGCTTGCGTGAGTCTCGCGGCCTGAAGTCCGGCCAACTGACACCGCTCTGCATACGTGAATTGTGTGTATGATCTTCCCATGGCAACACCTTAGCATGATGTTGCACTTCACCTGTGAGTCTACCAAATCCGGCTGCGCGGCGAAGATGGATTCCCGCGTGCGCGGGAATGACGTTGTGGTACCAGCATGACCTTTTGCCGAGGGGATGATGCGGTGGCGAGAAGATGGCGCAATGACGCGGGGATTGCGTCAACTTCGGGGTATGGCAACATGGCTTATGGGTGTCGGCGCGCCCGTGCCGCACAGACCCCATACACGTAGCGCCAAAGCCCGTAGACGTGGTGCCGAAGAAGGGACTCGAACCCTTACGAGCGTAATGCCCACTAGCCCCTCAAGCTAGCGCGTCTTCCAATTCCGCCACTTCGGCCCGTGGCCTAGCCATGTCTTGGCAGGCCCACACTCTGATTATAGGCAAGCGGGAAATCCGCCGTCAATGCGCAAGTCGCAGTGCTCGACACAATCGGTAGGCAAAACAGCCCGTTGGAATGGGCGGCATCCGTTCGTCCTGAGCGCGTCGAAGGATGAACGGATGCCGCCTATCCGATGCGTCCTCTCAGATCGACTGCACCGAAAAGCCGCCGTCGATTACGAAGGCCAGCCCGGTCGTGAAGGCGCTGGCGTTGGAAGCCAGATAAACCGCCGCGCCGCCAAGTTCCTCGGGTTCGCCAAAGCGGCCCATGGGCGTGTGGCCGACGATCTGCGCGCCGCGCTCGCTCAGGCTGCCGTCCGGGTTGCGCAGCAGGGCGCGGTTCTGGGTGGTCTCGAAGAAGCCGGGGACGATCATGTTGACGCGCACGACGCCCTGCCACTCCCGCGCCAGGAAGTACGTCAGTGTCGCCACGCCGGACTTGGCGATGGCGTAGACCGGCACCCGCGAGAGCGGCCGCTCGCCACCGGCCATGGAGCCGACGTTGATCACGCTGCCGCGCCCGTTGGCCAGCATCGCCGGGCCGAATTCCTGGCAAGCCAGCCACGCCGAGGTGAGGTTGAGGTCGAGGTTGTCGCGCACGGCGTCCAGCGTAATCTCTTCAAAGGTCTGGTCGGGGCTGACGACGGCCGCCGGCTGGTTGCCGCCCACGGCGTTTACGGCGACCGTCACCGCGCCAAGTTTTTCCCGCACGCGCGCGTGGGCCTCCGCGACAGAGCCAGCGTCGGTAGCAACGTAGGGCACGAAGAGCGCCTGACCCCCGGCCGCCGCGATCGCCTCCACGCGCCGCTGGCCTTCAACCTGGTTGCGGCCCAGCACCGCCACTTTCGCGCCGGCCGCGCCGAGATACTGGGCGATCACGCCGCCCAGGATGCCCGTGCCGCCGCCGACAACCGCCACTTCTCCGGAGAGGCCGAACACGTCGTCGAGGAATGCGCTGCGCCGCCGGTCTTGCGCGGAATCTGCCGCCATCGGTAGTGTCTCCTCATTCAGGCATGTGCGTTAGTCTGCGGGGCTAATCAGGTTCGCGACCGCGTTCGGCGCAGACGGCCAGGTAGTCGCATTAACGTAGCGCGGGGGCTTGTCCCCCGCCAGAGCCAGTGAAAGTGACATGCAAAGGATTGACCTAAATGCTTCGCAGGTTACAAACCTGCGCTACCAGAGATTTCGGACACGAGTTTTGTTGTCTCTATGTCTTATGCGACAGCATTAGGGACAAGCCCCCGTGCTACGCTGCCCGGGGCCAATCCATCAAGACTGCGCTGGCTCCGGCGGTTAGCCGCGCGTGCTCACGCTCAGGTCCGCCACCAGAATCGGCGGCGCGTAGAAACTGCCGCCGACCCATTCCGGCTCGCTGCCAATGGCGGCAATGTTCTTGAGCGCCGCGTAGGAATTGCCGGCCACCATCGTATCTTTCACCCGGCCGGCCAATTTGCCGTTTTCGATCTTGTAGCCCAGGTGCACGTTGCCGGAAAAATCGCCAGAGAAGAGGTTGCCCATAGACGCGCCCATGGTGTATTCCACCACAATGCCCTCGTCGACGCCGCCGATCATCTCCTCCAGGCTGCCGCCGTCGCCGGGCGCGACGACCACGTTATGGTAGCCGGGCGCCGGCAGCGAAGCCGGCGAGCGCTCGCCGTTGCCGGTCGGCTCCGCGCCGGCCAGGCCCGCCGTCTGCAAGTCGTAGATGAACGTGCGCACGAGTCCGTCTTCAATCAGGGGCGTGCGGCGCAAAGGTATGCCCTCGTCGTCGGTGGGCGCGGAGCCGACGGCGTGCGCGAGCGTGCCGTCGTCGTAGACGCTCAGCTTCTCGTCGAACACCCGCTCTCCCAGTTTATCGCTCAAGGGCGACGCGCCTTCCAGCACGGTCTTGCCGCTGAACGCCTGTCGCAGCGGCAGCATCAGGGTTGAACCGAGCCCTTGAGGCGTGAAGAGCACCGGCATGTGCTTGGTGGAAACTTCCGCAGTGCTGCGGGCCGCTTCGACCCGCTGGATGATGCGTTGCGCAACGGCCTGGGGGTCCGCGTCGGCCCGGCACGAGAGCGCATAGTGCCACACGTCCAGGAGGTCTTCACCCCGCGTCAGATTGATACTGGCCCCCAAGGACACAACCGACTTGCGGTAGTCGCTGCCGCCGCCGTTGGAATTGAGCAGCCGCACGCGGGAGATGCGCTTCGTCGCGCCCACGTCGCACAGGAATTCACGGTCATGGCCGCGCAGCGCATCGAGCGCCTCAGTCCCGAGCGCTACCAACTCATCCAGCGTCAGCGCCGCCACCGCCGGATCGAAGATTTCGACGCCGTTCGTGGTGTACGTATCCGGCAGCGTAAACCGCGCCTGCGCGCCGAATTGCGCGGACTCGACCGCGCTTGCCACCAGGGCGTCCAGGTCGCCGGGCGCGCCCAGCTTGGTGGAGTAGCCCAGGCCGATGCGCCCGTTTTTGACGATGCGCAGCGCCATGCCGCTCGACTCGCGGGCATTGATCGACTTGATCCGGTTGGCTTCGAAAGAGATGGGCAGTTCCGTTGACTCGAGATAAAGCGCCTCCGCCACCTCGGCCTGCTTTGTTGCTTTACAAAGCAGTTCTTCAACCATGAGATTACTGACCTCCCACCAGGCACTTGCTGATGAGGACGTGGGGGCTGCCGTCGCCCACCGGCGCCGACTGCCCGCCCTTGCCGCACGTCCCGCCCGCCGGGTCCCAGGCAAAATCGTCGCCGACGGCGACGATGTTCTCCAGGGTCGTAAAGACGTTGCCGGAGAGATTCACGCCCCGCAGCGGTTCGGCCAGCTTGCCGTCGCGAATGGCGTAGGCCTCCATGCAAGAGAACGTAAACATCTCCATACTCGTCTGGCCGCCGTACCAGTTCTTGCAGTAGACGCCGTCCTTCACCGCGGCCAGCATCTCTTCCAGCGGCGTCTCGCCCGGCTCGATTGCCGTATTGCGCATGCGCACCAGCGGCGGCGTGCGGTAGCTTTCGGCGCGGGCGTTGCCGGTGGGCGCTTCGTTCATCTTGCCCGCCGTCTCCCGCGAGTGCAGCCTTCCCACCAGTTCGCCTTCGCGAATCAGGTACTGCTTGCCGGTAGGCACCCCTTCGTCATCGTACGCAAAAGAACCGGTGAGGCCGGGCACCTGGCCGCTATCGGTGATGTTCAGGAACGTGCCGCCAAACGCGCGGCCCAAGACCATGATCTCTTTGAGTTTTTCGTTTTCGTAGACGTGGTCGGCTTCCGAGAGGTGCCCAAACGCCTCGTGGGCAAAGACGCCGGCCAGCGTCGAGTCGAGGATGACCATGAACTCGCCGCCCTTCGGCGGCTGCGCGTCCAGCATGGCCACCGCCTTGGCGGCGGCTTCCCGCACGTCCGCGTGGCGGCCTTCCACCACGCCGTAGTCTTCGCTGCTGGCAAAGCCCGCCCGCGCCTGCTGCACGTTGCCGTTTTCGCGCGCCACCACACCAAAGCGGGCGTAGACGCGCCCCCGCTCTTGCTCGATGTACGTGCCGGTCGAGTTGCCGATGTACTGCTTGCGGTAGCCGTCGCCATAGCCCACGTTCGAGGTCTGGATTTTCGGCGTGCGCCAGATTTCTTCCACGTACGAATCCATGAGGCGCTTCTTTTCCTCCAGCGGAACATCGCCCGGATCGCGCCGCATGGACATACGTTGGCTCACGTCCTCCACCGGCGGCACGTCCGCCAACTCCGTCTTTTCACTGCCCACCAGGCGCGCTTGGCTGACCGCCTGCGACACCTTGTCCCGCAAGTCGGCGACCCGGTTGAACGAAACGAAACCCCACCCGCCGTTCACGGCGGCGCGCACCGAGCCGCCAAGTTGCGTGGTCGTGCCCACCTCTTCCAGGTCCTGGCCGCGGTACGTGACGTTGGTAGACTGCGTCTCCTCGATGCGGATCTCTACGTAGTCCGCCGTATGCTTCTTCAGCGCCTCTTCAATGCGTTCACGCATAGTTGCGGCTTACTCCTTGTGAAACGAGATGCCCACGGCGCCGGGGCCGGCGTGGGCGCCGATGGCCGGGCCGATCGTGCCCTCGATGACGGTCTGCGCCGAGACGCGGCCCAGGATTGCCTCCCGCAATTCGGCGGCGAAGTCCGGATCATTCGCGTGCATCACGCCCAGGTGCGTGACCTCGCCCCCGGATCCGGCCACGGACTCCACATAGCGCACCATGCGCTCGATGACGCGCGACCGGGTGCGCACCTTGTCGAGCGCTTCGATGACGCCGTCCTGGAGAATGAGCACCGGCTTGATGCGGAGCAGCGAACCCAGCAGATGTGAAGCCGCGCCCAGGCGGCCGCCGCGCCGCAGAAATTCCAGCGTATCGGGCGTGAAGGCGAGGTGCATGAGGCCCGCCACGTGCGTGATCCGTTCGGCAATGCTGGCCGCCTCTTCGCCGGCCGCGGCCAGGCGCGCCGCCTCCTGCGCCATGTACGCGATTCCGATTGAGGCCGATAGCGTATCTACGACGTGAATCGCGCAGGACGATTCACCCTCCATCTGTTGCCGGGCCGTCAGCGCCGACTGCATCGTGCCGCTCAGCTTGCCGGAGACGTGGAGCGAGACGATGTGCTCGTGGTCCTGGGCCAGCCGTTGGTAGACCTCGACGAACTCGCCCACGGACGGCTGCGAGGTCTGGGGCATTTCCTTGGTCTCCGTCAACATCGTGTAGAATTGCTCGCCCGTAATGTCTACGCCGTCCTTGTAATCGACGTCGCCGAAACGCACGTGCGCCGGCACGAGGGTTATTTTCTGTTCGGCGGCAACCGCCGGCTCGAGATCGCTCGTGCTGTCAGTTACGATGGCAATCGTACCCATGTCGTATCCCCCATTTTCCCTTCTCTGCGCTGCTCTTTGCTTTCGCGCTAACGCGCCGCCTTGCGCGCGCTCGCCGCCCACGCGGGTAACCGCACGCTCTTCCTTGCGCCTGGATTCGAGTCACACGCTATACTAACGTGCACGCGGCGGTCAACTATCCGCGCGCAAGAGCGTAGCAGGGCGGCCTTGCTCCCATAGAGTAGCATGAGTTTCCAACTTGGTAGGAGGACATTGGCATGAAAGTGGTTGTAACCGGCGGCAGCGGCAAAATCGGACAGTACGTGGTGCGCGAACTTGCGCGGCATGGGCACGAGATCGTTTCGTTCGACCGGATAGCGCCGCCGGAACCGGAGCCCGGCGTCCACTACCGCCTGGGCGACCACGAGGACGAGGGTACGGTCTTCGAACTGCTGGCGCCGGCGCAGGCGGTAGTGCATCTTTCCGCCATTCCCTCACCGGGCAGGCACGCCAACGCGCACGTCTTCCGCACCAACGTGATGGGCACGTATAACGTGTGTGAGGCCGCCGCTACCCTGGGCCTGCGGAAGATCGTGGCTACCAGCAGCGTCAACGTGCTGGGCATGGGCTTCCGCTACCGGGATTTTGCGCCCCACTATCTGCCGATGGACGAGAACCACCCCGACCTGCCGCAAGACCCGTACGGCCTCTCCAAAGTGGTGGGCGAAGACGTCGTGGACATGGCCCACCGGCGCACCGGCATCCCCGCCGTGTCGATCCGTCCGTCGCACGTGATCATGCCGGAGACCTGGCCGGAACGCGTCGCGGCGCTGGCTGCCGACTGCAACGCCTACTTCCGCGGCATCTGGGGCTATGCCGACGTGCGCGACCTGGCGGTGGGCTTTCGCCTGGCGCTGGAGACGGAATCCGCCGCGCAGGGCGCGTACTACATCGTGGCCGACGACGCTCTTTGCCCCATGCCGCTGGCCGAGGCTGCTCCCTTGGCGTTCCCGGGGATTGGTCAAATGGCGGCGCACCTCACTGGGACAGAGTCCGGCATTACGAATGCCAAGGCAAAGCGGGAATTGGGCTTTCAAGCACAGCATTCGTGGCGGGACTTTGCGTAAAGCGCTGTGCTGTGAGCTTACGATTGGCTGTCCACCGGGAGGCGGCGAGATGCCTGCAAATCGCCACAGCGCCTTCGAGTTGCGCTGGCAGCGCACCGCTATGCCGGTGTAGTATACTAAGGCAGACTGTCTGAGCAGCTTGAGAATCATGAGGGCGTGATGGACAACGTTCAATTCTTTAGCTTATTGGCAACACTCGTTATTGCAATGGCGGCGTTTGGTGGGCTAGTCATTGCGCAATACCGCGCGCTCGAGCGCCGCATCGAGAGACGGTTCTCCGATATGGACCAGCGGATTACCGCGCTAGACCAGCGAGTCTCCAAGCTAGACGAGCGGTTCTCTAGATTGGAAGTGCGCCTCTCCGCACTGGAGACGCAAGTGACCGCGCTGGAAACGCACGTAGTCGCTCTCGGAGAGCGTGTCTCCGACCTGAGCGAGCGCGTTTCGCGCATCGAAGGGCTGCTCCAAGGCATGTTTACACGCGTGGGCAGCGTCGAAGACAACTAGCAGTCCTATCCCCGTGTACCCTTGAGACGCGGCCTTGTGTCTCGCCGCTCGAAGCGTGGCTGCCCCTAGCACGACGTAATAAACAACACGATGACACCGCCAATAAAGCTAACCAGTCTCGCCGCTTGCGCCGGCTGAGCGGGCAAACTCGGCCCGGCCGAGCTCGCGCAGGTGCTGCGCGCCTTTCCCTCCCAGGCCAATAGCAATCTGCTAGTGGGCCTCGCCGCGCCCGACGACGCCGCCGTCTACCGCCTGAACGACCGGCAGGCCGTCATCAGCACGGCGGACTTTTTTCCTCCCGTTGTGGACGATCCGTATGACTATGGGCAAATCGCTGCCGCCAACGCCCTGAGCGACGTCTACGCCATGGGCGGCGAGCCGCTCTTTGCCCTGAACCTGGCCGGCTTTCCCGACGACCTGGACCTGGACATCCTGGGCCGTATCTTCCAGGGCGGCGCGGACAAGGTAAGCGAGGCCGGCGCGGTGATCGCGGGCGGGCACACGGTGACCGATGCGGAACCTAAGTACGGCCTGGCCGTGACCGGCCTGGCGCACCCCGACCGCCTCTTTACCAAGGCCGGCGCGCAACCGGGCGACCTGCTGGCGCTCACCAAGCCGATCGGCACGGGGGTGATCACCACGGCCCACAAGCGCGATTGCGTCGAGGCCGCGCACTTTGATGAAGCCGTTGCCAGCATGTGCCGCCTAAACGCCGGCGCGTCGCGGCTGCTGCAACAGATCAACGTACGCGCCTGCACCGACGTCACCGGCTACGGCCTGCTCGGCCACGCCATGGAGATGGCGCGCCACGGCAGCGTGCGCTTTGCGATCGACGCGGAAGCCGTGCCCCTGCTGCCCGGCGCGTTGGCCTACGCCGAGGCCGACGTGGCGCCGGGCGGCCTGGACCGCAACCGCGCCCACCTGCGGGACGAAGGGCTGCTCACGCTGGACGCCACCATCCCCCCGGCCTTGGCCGCGCTCCTCTTCGATCCCCAAACCAGCGGCGGCCTGCTGGCAGCCGTCCCACCGCGCGCGCAAGCGGGTCTCGCGCAGGCGTTCCGTACCGCTAACGAACCCTACTGGATTGTTGGCACGGTTACCGAGGGCAGCGGCATTGGTGTTGAGTCGGCGTAGCCGACACGGCGGCCCGCACGCGATACAATCGCCACGCGCGCGGCTCACCCTTCGTTTGCGCAACGTCGCGGCGCCTTCTCCCGCGCTCCGGCGGCCTCGTACGCCGTCCGCCACACGACCAGATCGGCAATCACGTTCCCGTCCGGCTCGGTGACCGTGGCGTGGCGGCTGAAGCCATTCTTCGCAAAAGCGCGCTGGCTGCGGCGGTTTTCTTCCTTTACCAGGCCGAAGATGGCGTCGGCCTTCTCCGCGCTAAAGCCAAAGTCCACCAGCAGCCCAATCGCCTCCGTCCCGTAGCCGCGGCCCCAGAGCGCTTTCTCGCCGATCATCAGGTCGATCCGGCGCAGGTCGTGGTCGGGAAATTGCGAGACGATGCGTTGCAGGTTCATGCGTTGCAGCCAGCACTCGCCGATGGGATTCCCATCCACCTCCATGATGAAACAATAGGCGTGGGTGGAAATCCAGCGGTAGATGGTCTGCAATTCCGCCAATGTCGTTTCTTCGAATGGATTGGCGTCCGCGAGTTCCATCACCACCGGGTCGTTATTCCACGTGAGCAGCGCGTCCCAATCGCCTTCCGTCATGGGGCGCAGTGTCACCGCGCCGCCGCGCAGGATGACGTCGTGTGGCGCCAGCGACGAGGGCCGGCGTTCCGGCGTTGGCTGAAGTTCCGGGATGACAGGGTTCATGGGAGTAGTATACTAGCAGAAGAAGCAGGAGCGCGGTGCAGCGCGGGCAGCCGCTTGCGCAGCACGCCGCCTTTTCACAGCATCGAGGAGCAACGCGCATGAGCCAGGTACAAGAGCGAATAGCCGTCAGCACGGAGATCGACGAGCGGTGGCTGCCGCCGTCGCCGCACCGGGAGAAGATTCTGAAAAAAATCGCCCAGGGACGCGCCCACGTGGAAGAGGCCGGGCACGGCCAGCCGCCGCTGGTCTATTTCGAGGACGGCGGCATGATGGAGTTGCCCCGCGTGCGCTGGGCCGGCGCCAACCAGTTCGTGCCGGACATGTCGGAGGGTGAAGCCGCGCGCCAGACCCACTACACCGACGTCTGCGGCAGCATCGATGAATTGAAGCGCATCGAGGAAGAAGAACCGGCGCGGGTGCGGTCGGACGCCGCGCACGTCGAGGCGCTCCTGGACGACATCCAGCACATGATGGAGCGCATGCAGCGCCGCTGGGAGGTCTACCGGGAAGCCGCCGACGCGCTGCTGGATGCGGCCCAGGCGATGCAGGAGATTACCGGCCCGGACGTGCCCGGCGGCCTGGAGAAACTGGCGGAGATGCGCCAATTCCTGCTGGAACGTCCCGACGAGGTGGCCGCCAACGTGCCCTGGCTCCACCAAACCGCCGAAGAGGTGCGCAGCGTGGCCGGCGCGAACGAAAAAACCCTCTACGCCTACCGCGAAGCCTGGATCGAAGCCGGCGCGGCCTACCTGCGCGTCAAAGGCAGCCGGGCGTGGAACAGCGAGAATGGGCAGACTTCATGAACTCGCCTAACGAGGATGCCGCCACTTGCGTCGCGCTTCTTTCTGCGTAGCAAGCAGACCCAACAGAATGGCAATCGGTGAAGTTGCCCAATGCTTGTCAGGCCCGCATCGATAGGGAGAAGATTACGGGCTACTTGCTATCAACGACCAGCCCCCGCGGCCAATCGAAAGCACGCTTCTTCCTGCGATTTGGGTTTAGAGCCGAGCGTTGGCGGGACTTTGCGGAAACCCTTAGGCGTCATGGGGCGACTAACGAGATTGGCAAGGTTCTTCAGACGGTTTACGGAAGTCGCTACTACGTGGCGGGCGCCATGCGAACACCGGATGGCCGCAATCCGCGTGTGGTGACCATCTGGCAAGTTGATCCGGGCAGCGATATTCCAAGACTCATTACGGCATACCCAGCAGGAGAAAGCGAGAGTGTTCAAGGAACACGAACAGATCGTCCTCGTGGCGGCAGTTCGCGGCGATGACGGAGAAGAACTACAGCCGGGAGACGTCGGCAGCATCGTGCACGTGCATGCCAAGGGCGAAGCCTTCGTGGTGGAATTCATGGCCTGGGACGGCGAAACCGTAGCCATCGCTACAGTGTTGCCTTCGCAGGCGCGTCAGGTAACGAACGCTGACCTCGCACATGCCCGCGTGGTAGAGACGACTGCGTGAACGCTCCAAACTACACCTGCGGTCAACCCTTGGTGCAATGGGCCGTGGCGCTTGGTGGGAGAACGTGCCTCTATCCCGACTTATCGGGCAAATGCGGTATCAGCCACGCCAACAGGGCGTCGGTGCTGCGGGACTGGATGGTGATCGTGCCGGGGCCGGTGAGTTCCACCACCAGGCCTTCGCCGCTGAAGAAGGTGGACTTCATGCCGCCCACGCGCTTCACGTTGTAGCCCACGCCTTCGGCGAACGAGACGATGTGGCCGGTGTCCACGGTGTAGGTTTGGCCCGCTTCCAGCGTGACCTCGTGAATGGCGCCGTAGCTGGAGAGGAAGACCGTGCCGCTGCCGCTGATCTTAAGCATGAAAAAGCCTTCGCCGGAGAAGAAGGTCTTGGCGCCGCCCCAGGAGGTATCCACGTCGATGCCTTGGGTGGAGGCGATGTAGGCTCCCGACTGCGCGTAGATGGTCTCGCCGCGCAGTTCCACCGCGTAGACGTCGCCCGGCAGGCTGGGGGCAAAGTTCACCTCGCCGTCCTGCGATGCGGTGAACGAATTGACGAAGAACGACTCGCCGCCCAGGACTTTGCGCTTCAAGCCGCCCAGCAGGCCGCCGCGCATACTGGTCTCGATTTCGATGCCGCTGGACATGCTGACCATCGCGCCCGATTCGGCGCTCACGCTCTCGCCGGCGGAAATCTCCATCCTGAGCAGGGCATACGACGGACGATGCAGAATCTCGTAATCCACTTGGGCCTCCCTATGAGCCTGGAATAAGCACTGCACGCTAGGCATAGCGTACCGCATTGCGGGCGCGCGGCGCATCTTTGGGCAATCGGCGGGCCTTACTCGACGCTCTCCGCCAGCGCCTGCAGGTCGAGGCCGGGCACGTTCGTGCTCAGCACATGGATGCGCCCGTCGGCCACCCAGACGAGCATCGGGTCGCCCTCATCCACGTCGTCGAAGAACCGCACCGCCGTTGCCGAGCCCACGCTCACCTCTTCAGACATGCCCTCCACCAGCGGCAGGAGCAGCGTGCTCTCCCAGTCGCTGACCGCACGAAGTTGCGCGGCCAGTTCCGGCGGCAGGATTTCCAATTCCAGCAGTTCGGCGCGTATGGCGTCCATGTCTATCTCGCCGGGGACCGCCAGCGTGGGGCTGGTAGTTTGGAAGAGCCACACGCCCATGTCGGGATCCTCTTTCGCGGCATAGAAGAGCAGTCCCGCCTGGGGCATGGTGACGCGGAAGACCGCGCCTTCAAGGTTATCGGGAAGAATAGCGCCGTCGCCGCCCAGCGCCCAGATGTAGTTGCGCGCCACCGGCAAGTCAATCGTAAACGCGCCTTCTTCCTCATCCGTTATCTTGACCGTGGGTTCCGGCTGCACCGTGTCGGGCACCGCGGAGAGGCGCGCCAAACGGAAGCCCAGTTCCTCTTCCGCTTCCGCAAGCGAAACTTCGCGCGACTCGCCCGCGCCCGTGGGTTCTTCCACCCATTGGATGAGTGCGGCGTCCGGCTCCGGCAGCGAATCCAGGAACTCCTGGGTAATTTGCACGGTCTGCGCCTGCTCGACCCGGAAGAGATTGAGGAACTGCTGGCCGGCGCTGCGCACGGAAGCGAAGATTATGATGAGCAGAATGACCACGCCCACCGCCAAGGCGGAGACGCCGATCCATGCTCGTCTGTCGAGTGTCTGCAACATTCAACTCTTCCTTTCTGTTACGGTGGTTAGCGTGTTGAGAACTGTAATTCGCTTGCGTCTCCGTTCACCCTTCGACGGCGCTCAGTGCTAACGGAAACTAGAGTTTTCGACGGCCGCTCGCCCTTCGACGGCGCTCAGGGCGAACGGTAGTAAGGATTTCGAGAACTCGCGCGGGTTGTGCGGCACGGGTCTCGCATACGGGTCTTGTGTAGGGAATTCCGCCGCGCTCCATTCTAAACGGCAATTCTGAGTAGCCCCTGAGAGAAGCGCTCGCAACGCGCGAACCTCCGCACAATCGGCACGCGCCGCCCACGGCACGCTTGCCACGTACCGCGAGCGTGGCCGCCCCGGTTGACTTAGGTAGGGACGCGGCGTATTGCGGCTGCGCAGCCGGGGGCAACCGGCCGTCTCTCCCTTCATCAGTATACTCTGCCGCGGGCGCCGCGTATGCTATACTGGCCTTGCGTCGGGCTGCGGCCGCAGACGCGCCGAAACCGGGGTGAACACAATGCGCATTTCCCCCGCTGCGTATTGCAACGGGGCCGTCTGGGAGGATGCGAGCCGTGGCGGCGGAGTTGGCAATCGAAACGCGGCAACTCACGAAGTACTACGGCAAGAGCCGCGGCGTGGTGGATCTGGACCTGGAGGTGCGGCGCGGCGAAATCTACGGCTTCGTCGGCCCCAACGGCGCGGGCAAGACGACCACGGTGCGCTTGCTGCTGGACCTCATCCGCCCCACGCGCGGTTCCGCCACCGTTCTCGGCATGGACGTGGTGGGCCAATCGAAAGCCATTCGCGCCCGCGTCGGCTTCCTGCCCGGCGAACTGCGCATGTACGAGAACCTCACCGGCCGGCAACTGCTGCGCTTCTTCGGCAGCGTGCGCGGCGTGACGGACCTGACGTACGTTCACGAATTGGGCGAGCGCCTGAGCGCGGCGCTCGACCGCCGCATCAGCACGCTCTCCCGGGGCAACAAGCAGAAGATCGGCGTGCTCCAGGCGCTCATGCACCGGCCCGACCTGGTGCTCTTCGATGAGGCCACCAGCGGCCTCGACCCGCTCATGCAACAGGAACTCTACGGCATCCTGGACGAATACCGCCAGCAAGGCGGCACGGTCTTCTTTTCCAGCCACTACCTGGACGAGGTGGAGCGCATCTGCGACCGGGTGGGCGTAATCCGCGACGGCCGGCTCATTCTGAGCGACACCTTGGAAGCGATCCAGGAGAAGCACGTGCGGCGGTTGCGCCTGGATTTCGCCGAGCCGCCGCCGGCTGACTTCCTCAGCGACGTGCCCGGCGTGCAGAAGGAATCGCAAGAGGGCGCGACGGTGGTCGCGCTGGTGCAGGACAACCTGGCCGGCGCGCTCAAGGAAGCGGCGCGCTACACCGTGGTGGACATCGAATACCAGGAGCGCCGCCTGGAAGACATCTTCCTCCAGTACTACGATATGCGCGAGGACGCACATGCTGCGGAATCTACTGCTCAAGACTCTGCGTGACCAGCGCATCCCGGTGCTGGCCTACGGGCTGGGCTTGGGCGCGCTGGCGCTGCTGATCATCGCGATCTATCCCACGTTTGCCGAGGGCGGCGCCGAGATGGAGGCGGCGATGGAAAACTTGCCGGAGGCCTATAAGGCCTTTACCGGCGGCGTGCTCTCATTGACCGAGTTCGACGGCTACCTGGTGTCGCAATACCTGATCATCCTGCCGCTCATCCTGGCGATCTTCGCCATCATCGAGGGCACCGGCGCGCTGCGTGGTGAAGAGGAACGCGGCACCATGGAAGCCCTGCTCTCGCTGCCCATATCCCGCAGCCAGGTCGTGCTGCACAAGGCGGCCGCCGCGCTGCTGAGCCTCGTCGTCGTCCTCTTGATCATCGGCGTCGTGCTTTGGGTGAGCGCCGGCTTCGTAGAAGGAGCCACGTTGGCAATCGACCGCCTCGGCGTAATCCTGCTCAATACCTTTGGCATGGGCGCGCTCTTCTATTGCTTCTCGCTCTTCCTCTCCGCTTCGCTGCCGTCGCGCCGGCTGGCCGGGGTTATCGGGGCCGTGTTCGCCGTCGGCGCGTACTTCTTCGACGCCATGGCGGACATCGTCGAGAACCTCCACGACTATCGTTTCCTGGGGCCGTTCAACTACTTCGACCCGCTGGCAATCCTGAAAGAAGACCTCTCTTTCCAGGATTCCGGCGTGCTGCTCGGCGCCAGCCTGGTCCTGCTGATTGGCGCAATGCTCATCTTCCGCCGCCGGGATATTGCCGGTATCTAGAGCCACCGGCTTGGTTTGCGGCTGGCTCCGCAGTCGCAAACGGATTTTCTCTGGAGATTACTTGTGGTATGAATGCGGAAGTTTTACCTTCGCTATCCTCAATGAACCAATCCCCTCTTCAATTTGGATTATTCGGGGTGACATTTAAGTTGTTCTTTGATATTGTGGAAAAGGGTCGCCTCGCAGCGAGTGCACTGTGAAGTGAGCCAATTTCAGCAGGCAGGAGGACAAGATGGGTAAACAGAGCGATCTCGACAACCACGCCGATCAGCTCAACCCCAACAACGATGCCTACTGGGAGTCGAGGGGATTTGACGAGCGGCCTGACGATTGGGAAGAGCGCGTCGAAGAGGATGAGGAGGAAGCTGAGCAAAGCCCCCGCACCAAGTAGGTGCTAGCACACACTTGACACCGTGGCAAGAGCCTGGTCAGTAGCGGCCCCACCAGGCTCTCGCTGCGGGATAGACTACAATTAGAACTGCACTTACGCCAAAGTACAGCCAAGCGGGCGTTCCAAACCAAGTTTGGCAGCGGCACAAGCGGATACTATAATCGAAGTACATAAAGTCGGAACTACAATCATGTGCGCGTTCGGTGCACGTGTGGTGGAGTGCAGAAGTCCCCGGCGGACGTAGATCGCCGAATCGGCGATGCGACGCGAACGAAGGGAGAAACGAGCGATGCCGCGGCTGGACACCCACAGGGCAGTAAAGACGCTTACGGGCGCGGGCTTTCAAGAGCATCAGGCGGAAGCCCTAGTCGGTGTGGTCGGCGAGGAACATGAAGACCTGGCCACCAAACCTGACCTTGCTGCGATGCGTGCGGAGATGGCAACCAAAGCCGACATAGCCGACGTCCGGGAGGAGATGGCAACCAAGGCCGACCTCGCCGGTGTGCGCGAAGAAATGGCAACCAAGGCCGACCTCGCTGCCGTGCGGGAGGAGATGGCTACCAAAACAGACCTGCGTGAACTGGAATTGCGCATGACGATTCGCTTGGGTGGAATCGTGGCTATCGCGGCTGCTTTGGTGATCGCAATTCAGGGACTCCTGCTGGCGTTTCTTCAAGGCGCATTTTCTTAGGCGCAGATTCCAGGAGTGCTGACTATAGGCGAGAGATCGGCGCAGCCGTGCCGCTACCGCGATTGGGAGTCTGTTCTGTGAGCGACATCATCTTCCTCGACCACGCCGCTACTACGCCGGTGGATCCGGCCGTGCTCGATGCCATGCTGCCCTATCTCACGGAGCAGTGGGGCAATCCTTCCGGCATCTACGGTATCGCGCGCCGGGCCAAACAGGCGTTGGAAGAGGCGCGGGAGGACATCGCGGACGTCTTCCTGTGCAGTCCCAACGAAATCGTCTTCACCGGCAGCGGCAGTGAGGGCGCGAATCTCGCCTTGAAGGGCGTGGCGTACGCCCGGCGCGACGAGGGCCGGCACATCATCACGACCCAGATCGAGCACCACGCCGTGCTGCACACGTGCCACCGGCTGGAGCAGGAGGGATTCGAGGTAACGTACCTGCCGGTGGACGGCTATGGTGTCGTAGATCTGGACGCGCTGCGGGAGGCGGTGCGCCCGGATACCATTCTGCTGAGCATGATGATTGCCAACAACGAGGTCGGCGCAATCCAGCCGCTGCAAGAAGCCATCGCGTTGGCGCGGGAACGGAATCAGGACATCGTGACGCACACCGACGCGGTGCAGGCGGCCGGCTGCATGGAGTTGGACGTGGAAGAGCTTGACATTGACCTGATGTCAATTGCGGCGCACAAGTTCTACGGGCCGAAAGGGGTGGGCGCGCTCTTCGCCCGGCGCGGCACGCCGCTCATTCCCCTGGTTCAGGGCGGCGGACAGGAACGCAACCGGCGCTCCGGCACGGAAAACGTGCCCTACGCGATCGGCATGGCAAAGGCGCTCACGCTGGCCCACACCCACCGCGACGAACGCAACGCGCACTGCGAGGCCCTGCGCGACCGCCTGCTGGACGGCGTCTGCGCGCGCATCGAGATTGCGGAAGTCACCGGGCATCCCACCCGGCGGCTGCCTCACGTGGCCAGCTTTACGTTCGCGAACGTGGAGGGCGAAACCGTGCTCCTGAATCTCGACCTGCACGACGTCTGCGCCTCGGCCGGTTCCGCCTGCTCCGCCACCTCGCTGGAGCCTTCGCACGTGCTGCAGGCGATGGGCGTTCCCGTGCACCGGGCGCGGGGCGCGCTGCGCCTGAGCGTCGGCTACGGCAACACGACGGACGAAATCGAGCACGTGCTGGAGTTGCTGCCCGGCATTGTCAGCCAGTTGCGCGCGCTGGCCGTGGTGTAAGTCCGGCAAGTGCGACATTGGTCTGCGGCTGTCGGGTAACCGGCCGTATTTCCCTATCGGACGCAGCGCCTCCTAGATGCCCATGGATTTCATGACTCGCGCTCTCAACCTTGCGGAGCGGGCGCAAGGTCGCACGTCTCCAAATCCCGCTGTCGGCGCTGTGATCGCGCGGGACGGCGTTGTGGTCGGGGAAGGGTTCACGCAGCCGCCCGGACGGGCTCACGCCGAGGTCATGGCGCTGGAACAAGCCGGGGCGGCTACCAGGGGCGCTGACCTCTACGTGACGCTCGAGCCCTGCGCGTTTTACGGACGCACGCCGCCCTGCGCGGACGCCATCATCGCGGCCGGTATCGCGCGCGTGCACGTGGGCGTGCTCGACCCGCATCCGCAGGTCAACGGGCAGGGCGCGGCGCGTCTCCGCGCCGCCGGTATCGCGGTTGACGTGGGCGTCAAGGGCGCGCAGGCCCGGCGCTGCCACGAGGCGTATCTCTATAGCGTGCAGAGCGGCCGGCCGTTTGTGACGTTGAAGATGGCGATGAGCGCCGACGGCAAAGCGGCCGGCGGTGAAACACGGTATTTGACTAGTCAAGCGGCCCTCACGCACGTCCATGAATTGCGCGACCGCAGCGACGCGATCGTGGCCGGCGTCGGCACGGTGACTGCCGACGACCCGCGCTTGACGACGCGCCTGGCGCGGCCCGACGTGCGGCATCCCCGGCGCTTCATCCTGGATAGCCGCGGCCGAACGCCGCTGAATGCCCGCGTCCTGCAGCCGGACCTCCCCGGCCAAACCACAATCGTTACCACAGAAGCGGCCCCGGCGGAGCGGCTGCGGCAGTTCCGGGCGTGCGGCGTAGACGTGTGGCCGCTGCCGGCGTCAAAAGGCCGCATCGACCTGGCGGAATTCTTGCGCGCACTCCACGCGGCCGGCGTTCGCTCGGCGCTGCTGGAGGGCGGCCCGACCCTGGCCGCGGCATTCCTGAACCAAAACCACGTGCGAAAGTTCCTGCTCTTCGTCGCGCCGCTCCTGGTCGGCAACGATGTTGCGCCGCCGCTGCTGGACGGACACGGCGCCGGCACGCTAGCTGCGGCGCGGCGGTTCCACTTTACTTCAGTTAAGCGCATCGGCCCCGACGTGCTCCTGGCCGCGTACCTCCATGGTGGCGGGGGCTAGGCGCGCCGCCGCAGCCATTGAAACAGACATGTAGAGGATTGACCTGCAAGATTCGCAGGTTACAAACCTGCGCTACCGGAGACTTCGGACGCGAGATTTGCTGTCTTTCTGTTTGCTGCGACAGCATCAGGGGCAAGCCCCCGTGCTCCGGCGAAACGGCGTAGGGGCACGACATGTCGTGCCCCTACGCCTGTTGGCAAACGAGGCAAGGGTGTTCTTGTGACGCCCTTCCAAGCAAGTGCGACAGCAGCGGGGGACAAGCCCCCGCGCTACGATGTGGCGAAGAGGCGGGGGACGAGCCCCCGCGCTACGGTTTGCGCAAGAGGCGGGGGACTAGCCCCCGCGCCACGGTTTGGCCAAGAGGCGGGGGACAAGCCCCAATGTTGTCGCATTAACGTAGCGCGGGGGCTAGTCCCCCGCCGGAGCCATTGAAACTGACACGAAAGAGAATTGACCTAACAGCCTCGCAGGTTACAAACCTGCGCTACCAGAAGTCTGGGACGCGAGTTTTGCCGTCTCTTTGTTTAATGCGACAACATTAGGGACAAGCCCCCGCGCTACGGCGTGCCAATTGGGGGCGGACTGCGCGCCCGGGGTCTCCCAGAGCCGGTATAATCGAAAGAAAGACACGGGAGCGCGGCATGTTTACGGGCATCATCACGGCGCTTGGCACGGTCGAGCGCATGGCGGTTACTTCGGCGGGCGCGGAGTTGGCGATTGCGGCGCCGGAGCTTGCGGAAGACCTCAGCGCCGGTGAGAGCGTGGCCGTCAACGGCGCGTGCCTTACGGTGGCCGCACTCGCGCCGCCCATATTCACCGCACAGCTTACGCCGGAGACTCTGGCCCGCACCTGCCTAAGCGACCTGGCGGCCGGCGACACGGTGAACTTGGAACCCGCCTTGCGCCTGGGCGATCGTCTTGGCGGCCACGTGGTGCAAGGCCACGTCGATGCTACCGGCGCCATTCGCGAGCGCAGCGCGGTGGGCGAATCCGTGGTGATGCGCTTCGCCGCGCCGCCGGACGTGCGCCGCTACCTGATCGTGAAAGGCTCGATCGCCGTAGACGGCGTCAGCCTGACCGTTGCCGACCTCGATGCGCAGTCATTTGCCGTTTCCCTGGTACAATATACCCAAGAACACACGAATCTCATGCGCAAGCCGCCGGGCGCGCGTGTTAATCTGGAAGTAGACCTGTTCGCGAAATACGTGGAGCGCCTGTTGCCGCAAGCGCCGAGTCCGCAGCGCTAAGCGCAAGGAAGCAACACGAATGCCACTGGCAACCATTGAAGAGGCCGTCAGGGAGTACCGCCGCGGCAACTTCGTCATCATCATCGATGACAAAGACCGGGAGAACGAAGGCGATCTCTGCATTGCCGCGGAGAAGATCACGCCCGAGCAGATCAACTTCATGGCCAAGCACGGGCGCGGCCTGATCTGCGCGCCGCTCACCGGCCAGCGGTTGGACGAACTGCGCATTCCGCTGATGGTGTCGAACAACACCACCATGTATGGCACGGCGTTCACCGTTTCCGTAGAGTCGCGGCACGGCGTCGCCAGCGGCATCTCGGCGTTCGACCGGGCGACCACCATCAAGGCGCTCGTTGACCCCGATACCGCGCCCAGCGACCTGATCATGCCGGGGCACACCTTTCCCTTGCGCGCCTGCGACGGCGGGGTGCTGGTCCGCGCCGGCCATACGGAAGCGAGTATCGACCTGGCCAAGCTGGCCGACCTCTATCCCGGCGCGGTGGTCTGCGAGATCATGGACGATGACGGCAAGATGATGCGCCTGCCGCAACTGGAGGAGTTCGCCGCCAGGCACGGCATCATCATCATCAGCATCGCCGACCTCATCGAGTACCGCTACCGCACGGAGAGCATCGCGCGGCGGGTTGCCCGCAGCCGCATTCCCACCGAGTTTGGCGAGTTTGCGGCGGTCGCGTACGAGAGCACCGCCGACGGGCAGGAAGGGATTGCGCTGGTTGCCGGCGCGATCACGCCGGACGAACCGGCGCTGGTGCGCGTCCACTCCCAGTGCGCCACCGGCGACGCGCTCGGTTCGCTGCGCTGCGATTGCGGCATGCAACTGCGCCTCGCCATGCGCATGGTGCAGGAAGCGGGCAAGGGAGTCATCCTCTACCTGAATCAAGAAGGCCGCGGCATCGGGCTGATGAACAAGATGCGCGCTTACGAGTTGCAGGACGACGGTCTCGATACAGTCGAGGCCAATCATCGCCTGGGCTTGGGCGCGGACCAGCGTCACTACGGTTTCGGCTGCCAGGTGTTGAAAGATCTGGGCGCGCACAAAGTGCGGCTGCTTACCAACAGCCCCATCAAGGCGGCGGCGCTGCGCGTCTACGGCCTAGAGATGGTCGAGCGCGTGCCCCTGAACGTGGAACCGAACAGCGAGAACCGCCGCTACCTGCAAACGAAACGTGATAGACTGGGACACGATCTGTCGTTTGCCGCGCAGGACACGGAGTGAACGCACCTGTGGCACGCACCATCGAGGGCACGTTCGCGAGCGCGGACCACCGCTTCGGTATCGTGGCGGCGCGCTTCAACGAACTCTTCGTGGACCGGCTCATCCACGGCGCGGTAGACGGCCTGACGCGCCACGGCGTGAACGACGACGCCATCGTCGTGGTGCGCGTGCCCGGTTCTTTGGAGATTCCCCTTGCGGCCCAGCGCCTGGCCGCGAATGGCGGCTATAGCGCCATCATTTGCCTGGGCGTCGTGATCCGGGGGGCTACCGCGCACTTCCAGCACGTGACCGACGGGGCCGCCAGCGGCATCGCCCAGGTCGCCCTTACCCACGACGTGCCGGTCATCAACGGCCTGATCGCGGCGGAATCGCTGGAACAAGCCACGGAACGCGCCGGCACGAAACTGGGCAACAAGGGCTTCGACGCCGCCCTGGCCGCGTTGGAGATGGCGAATCTGCTGAAGCAGATCTAGGCGCGCCTCTCGACGCACGGTTGGGCCGCACCGGCGCTCTCCTCCCTCTGACCGCGAGACGGCGCTCTGCTCGGCGTATCGGACTACAGCCACCGCTCAGACACGAGCCGTCTTCTGCCAGCGTGTTACGCTGTATCCATGATTGCGGTACAGTGGAACCAAGGAGTTTGGAGCAACAGAGTCAGGAACGCAGATGAATCAGGGGACGTTCCCGCTCTTTCGGTTAGCGGGCATTACCGTGCGTCTGCATTACACCTGGTTCTTGGCATTCTTTCTCATTGCCTGGTCGTTGCCGCGCTTTGTCTTTCCGCTCGGATACCCCGGCTGGTCCGACGTCCACTATTGGCTTGCGGGCAGCGCGGCCGCGCTGTTGCTCTTCGCGTCGGTGCTGTTTCACGAGTTTGCGCACTCGTTCGTGGCGCTCTGGCGCGGCCTGAAAGTCGATAGCATAACGCTCTTCGTCTTTGGCGGCGCGGCCGCGCTCACGTCCGAGCCGCGGCGGCCGGGCGACGAGTTCCTGATTGCCGTGGTTGGCCCCGCCAGCAGCCTGCTCCTCGCCGTCGTCTTCTTCATGCTGAGCATCCTCATCCCACCGGACGTACCGGCGCGCGCCTTCGCCATCCATCTGGCGTTTGCGAACGGCGTCCTTGCCGTTTTCAATTTGCTCCCCGGCTTCCCGCTGGACGGCGGCCGCGTATTTCGCGCCATCGTTTGGGCCGTCACCGGCAGCATGAGGAAGGGTACGACCATCGCCACCATCGTGGGGCAGGTCTTCGCCTTCGGCCTGATCGCGCTCGGCATCTACCTGGTCTTCAACGGCGGCCTCTTGTTCGGCATCTGGAATATCTTCATCGGTTGGTTCCTCAATGGCGCCGCCGCCGCGAACCGCCGCCAGGTGACCCAGGACGAGTCCTTGCGCGGCATCACCGCCGCCGCCCTTATGCGCGCCAATCCACCCGTAGCGCATCCCGACGAGACCATGGACAGCGTCGTGCTGACCATGCTTGCCGACGAGGGCGTCCGCGCCCTGCCGGTGGTGCGGGAGGGCCGCGTGGCCGGCATCATCACCATCAGCGACGTGCGCGCCGTGCGCCAGGCCGACTGGTACCGCACGCCAGTGGCCAGCGTCATGACCCCCGCGCCGCTCATCACCGTGGGGCCAAACGAGCCGATCCTGCACGTCTTCGCGCTGTTGGATGAGCACGCCATCCACCACGTGCTGGTGATGGATGGCGACGCGCTCGTGGGAGTGCTGAGCCGGGGCGACATGGTGCGCTTGCTCGAGCTTTCCGGCTCGCCGGCCCCCAGCGGGATGCGCGCCCAGCGGCCGGCAGACCGCTAAGCCGGCGCTTCCAAGTCCCTTTGTCGCCTTCTTTCCTTCAGTTGCCAGCGGGCAGCCAAATGCGTAGAATGCACGTTAACGTGCACGTCAAAGGCCGGTTGCGCGTCCCATTGCGGGCGGTTGCGCGTCCGCCGCGCGGCGCGAACGCGGACGCCGCTGACGGTTTCGTCCGGCCATTCGAGAAAAGATTGACACACTGAGCGTCCAAGCCTCGACACCGAAGTCCAATGAGCCCGAAACCGCGGCCGGCCCCGGCGACGGCGAGAAGACGCGGGGCATCGCGTCCATAGCTCGCACTTTCGACGCGCTGACCGTCCCCGCCTTCCGCGACATGTGGCTGAGCATGTTGATCGGCTTTGGCGGGCTGCAAGTCGCCATCATCTCGCGCGGCTATTTGGCGTTCGACCTCACCGGTTCCGCCGGCATGCTCGGCCTCGTCAGCCTGGCCATGGGCGTGCCCATGCTGGTGTTCTCGCCGGTGGCCGGCGTACTGGCCGACCGGCTGGACAAGCGCAGTCTGCTAGTCGGCACGCATCTCTTCATGTTCGTGAATTCCGGCATTCTGGCGTTTCTCATCCACACGGGCCTCATTGCCGTCTGGCATCTCATCGTCTTCGGCTTCATGCAGGGAATTGCCTTCTCGCTCCACATGCCTACGCGCTCCTCGCTCATTCCCGCGCTGGTGGGGCGGGAACGGCTCGGCAACGCCATCGCGCTCAACAACTCCGGCCGCAATATGATGACGATCGTGGGGCCGGCGGTGGCGGGCATCGTCATCGTGACGCCGTGGCTGGGTGTTGCCGGCGCTTTCGACATCACCGCCTGCTGCTACGGCGCGGCCACGCTCTTCATCCTGCGCCTGCCCAAGACCGGCGACGGCGGCAAGCAAGCCAAGCCCGGCAAGTTCTCCGCGCAGATGGTGGACGGCTTCAGGTACGTCTTCACCGAGCGCACGCTGCTCTTGCTCTTGAGCCTGGCGTTCGTACCGCTGCTGCTGGGACGGCCCTACCAGATGCTGCTGCCGGTCTTTCAGGCGGACGTGCTGGGCGTGGACGCGCGCTGGCTCGGCTTCCTGAACGCGGCCACCGGCGCCGGCGGCCTGCTCGGTTCGCTGCTCGTGGCCTACCTGGCGGCCAGCCAGCGCGCCAAGCTGCTGCAAGTGGTCTTCGGCGGGTTGTTCGGCATCTCACTGCTGCTCTTTGCCTACAGCACCTCGCTCACGCTGAGCCTCGTGCTGGTGGGCCTCGTGGGGCTGACGGCAAACGCGTACATGTCTCTGAACAACACGCTGGTGATGCTGCACACCGACCAGGCCTACTACGGCCGGGTGATGAGCATCTACATGATGGCCTTCTCGCTCATGCCGCTGGCCGCGTTCCCGATGGGCGTGCTGGTCGACCGCTGGAGCGCGCCGCAGGTCGTCGGGGTTGCCGGGGCGGTTATCCTGCTCTTCATCCTGGCAATCTCGGTAGCCGTGCCCAGCATGCGCCAGGAGGACACCGGTGAACCGCAGGCCGCTCCGCCCAGGCGGACTCCGGCGCCGCTGTGATCTCAAATCTGTTTGCAGCGCCTTCACAGATTCTGCGCACTCACTGTGTATGCGAATACTTACAATAGAATGCCTCTTGACTACTCCGGCCCTTCGACGGTAACGTAAAGCTACGATTCCCGTGGAGGACTTGCGGATTGGACGCCGCGCTAGGAAGTGGCTCAAGGAGCAAAGGAGTATGATCTACGGCAGAGAAGAGGCTGTAGTAAAGTACGCAAGCCGCAGCCGGACACTTATTCAGCAAGCGCAAGTGGAACTCCAGCAAGGCGATGCGCCGCAAGCTTCTGAAAAAGCCTGGGGCGCGGCGGCGCAGGCCGTGAAAGCCATCGCTGAACTCAGAGGCTGGGAGCACAGAACGCACGCGCATCTCTTCCAGAACATGACCTCGATCAGCGCCGAGTTGGGCGATCCTGAGTTGCTTGCGCTGTTCAGAGAGGCCAACTCCCTGCACCAGAACTTCTATGAAGACGCGCAGACCGTTGAATCCGTGCGGGGCGGCGTTGACCACGTCGCACAACTGGTCGCGCGGCTGCTGCCTCTGACGCCGGCGCCACCGGCGGGCTGATCGTTTGGACAGAGGTGTGTTTGCCGCGCCTGTGGCTGGGAGTCGATTCCGCACAACTGGAGTGACTGCAACATGGCGGAAGAAGCTGTGGAGTGGGGCTATACGGGCGAAATCGGCCCGGCGCACTGGGGCAACCTCTCGCCGGATTTTGCGGCGTGCAAACTTGGCGCGGCGCAGTCGCCAATCGACCTGACCGGCGACGCGCAACCGCGGCCCCACGACCTGGCGTTCCACTACACTCCCGCGCCATTGGAAATCGCCAACAACGGACACACCATCCAGGTAGACTATGCGCCCGGCAGCACGCTCGTCAGCGGCGGCAGAGAGTACGCGCTGCTCCAGTTCCACTTCCACCGCTTGAGCGAACACACGCGGGACGGCAGACCCGCCGACTTGGAAATGCACCTGGTGCACCAAGACGCGGCCGGGAATCTCGCCGTTGTCGGCGTCTTCCTGAATGCGGGGCGGCGAAACGAGGCGCTGCAGGCGGTGTGGGCGCACGCGCCGGCCGAGAAGGGCGGGCAGCGCCGCGCGGCAGGGACAGCCATAGACGCTGCCGATCTGCTGCCCGCCGACCTTTCCTACTACAGCTACGTTGGCTCGCTCACCACGCCGCCGTGTTCTGAAGGCGTGCGGTGGTTCGTCCTCAGCAGCCCGGTGGAAGTTTCGCCGGCGCAACTTGCGCGATTCGCGGCGCTCTATCCGGACAACGCCCGTCCCATCCAGCCGCTCAACGGGCGGCCGGTTTTCTTTAGCCCAGCGACCGCCTACCGGCGATACGGTTGACTTCTTAGACGTATCGCAGTATCGTAGTTATGCCTGACCCTAGAGAACACGCGCGTTGTGCACCGTATAGAGAATGCAGAGCGAGCAATGAAGGACAACGGCAGAGACGAAACCGTGGAGAAGCATCTCAGCATCAGCCGGGACTTCATTCGCCAGGCCCAAGTGGAACTTGACAAAGGCGAGCGGCTACAAGCGTCGGAGAAAGCGTGGGGCGCGGCGGCCCATGCGGTGAAGGCGGTTGCTCAGCAGCGAGAGTGGCAGCATCGCAGCCATAGCCACCTCTTTCAGGCGGTCAGCAGACTCTCTTCCGAGCAAAACGATCCTGAATTGCGCACCCTCTTCAATATAGCAAGCACGCTGCATCAGAACTTCTACGAAGATTGGCGCACCGAAGACTTCGTGCAAGACGGCATCGACGACGTGGCCCGGCTGCTTGGAAAGCTGGACTCGCTTGCGCCGCCGTCTCGCTGAACTGAGTAACGCTCTTGCACGTGTGCAGCGACCGCCTCAAAGCGCTTTACACCGGCAACTGGTAATCCGGCGTTTGCACGGCCACGTGCTACGCAGTAGCCGACGTATCCTCGTCCAGCAGCGTCCCGTCGCGCTCGCCGGCCGGCGTAGAGCGCTTGTCGTCGGACGCCACCAGCAGCGGTTGCGCCCGCTTGGCAATCACGTCCGCCGTCACGATCACTTCGCGCACGTCGTTGCGGGAGGGCAGGTCGTACATCACGTTCAGCAGCGCCTCTTCCATGATCGTCTGCAGCGCCCGCGCGCCGGTGGTGAGGCTCTGCGCCATCTGCGCCGCTTCTTCCAGGGCGTCGTCCTGGAAGATGAGCGACACGTCGTCCATCGCGAACAGGTGTTGGTACTGGCGCACCGGCGCGTCGCGGGGCTCGGTGAGCACCTGGATCAGTTCATCGTGGGTGAGCGCGTCCAGGCCCACCGTCACCGGCAGGCGGCCTACGAACTCGGGAATGAGGCCGTACTTCAGCAGATCGTCCGGCGAAAGCTGGCGCAGGAGATTCTTCTCCTCTTCCGCCCGTTCCGCGGCGTCCATCGCGCCAAAACCGACGCGCCGGTGACTGCCGACGCGCTTGGCGATGACGTCATTCAGGCCCTCGAACGCGCCGCCGCAAACGAAGAGAATGTCGTTGGTGTCGATCTGGATGAAGTCCTGGTGCGGGTGCTTGCGCCCGCCCTGCGGCGGCACGTTGGCCACCGTGCCCTCGATGATCTTGAGCAGGGCTTGCTGCACGCCCTCGCCGGAGACGTCCCGCGTAATCGATGGGTTGTCGGCCTTGCGGGCAATCTTGTCGATCTCGTCGATGAAGACGATGCCGCGCTCCGCCGCGCTGATGTCGTGGTCCGCCGCCTGGATCAGGCGCAGCAGGATGTTTTCCACGTCCTCGCCTACGTACCCGGCCTCGGTCAGCGAGGTGGCGTCGGCAATGCAGAACGGCACGCCCAAAATGCGCGCCAGCGTGCGCGCCAGCAGCGTCTTGCCGCAGCCGGTGGGGCCGATCAGCAGCACGTTGCTCTTGCCCAGTTCCACCTCGTTGTCGCTCTCGCCGCTCTTCACCCGCTTGTAGTGGTTGTAGACCGCTACCGCCAACACGCGCTTGGCGTGCTCCTGGCCCACGACGTATTGGTTCAGGAACTCATGAATCTCCCGGGGACTCAGCAGGCGCGGCGGCCCGGCGCTGCTCTTGCGCTGCGACGACGTCTGCTCCTCGTGGATCAACTCCCGGCACAGGTCCACGCACTCGTCGCAGATGTACACCCCGTTCTGCCCGGAAATCAGCCGGCGCACTTCCTCCTGCGCCTTATTGCAGAACGAGCACCGGTATTGGCCCCGGCTATCACGACGGCTTGGCACGTTCGCTCTCCTTGCATCCGGTCGAATTCGGTCTCTCTGCTATCGGCTGGCTACGCCGTCCGTCTCCGGCTCCCGCACGGCGGACGGCAAGACGTCATCGATGAGGCCGTAATCCTTCGCTTCTTCCGCGTCCATCCAGAAGTCGCGCTCGCTGTCGCGCTCGACCTTGGCGAGTTTCTGCCCGGTGTGCCGGGCGATGATCGAGTTCACCTGGTTGCGGGTGCGCAGGATTTCCTTTGCCTCGATCTCGAGGTCGGTCGCCTGCAAGGGCCGCGACGCTTGCGTCCACGGTTGATGAATCAACATGCGCGAGTTGGGCAGCGAATAGCGTTTGCCCGGCGTGCCGCCGGCCAGCAGCAGCGCGGCAATGCTGGCCGAAAGGCCCATGCAGTAGGTGGCAACGTCGTTCCTGATGTACTGCATGGCGTCGTAGATCGCCAAGCCCGAGTGCACGCTGCCGCCTGGTGAGTTTATGTAAAGGCCAATGTCCGCGTCGCTGTCCTCACTCGAAAGCAGCAGTAGCTGGGCAATGATGACGTTCGCCACGTTGTCGTCGACCGGCGTGCCCAGAAAGATGATCCGGTCGCGCAAGAGACGGGAAAAGATATCCAAGCCGCGTTCGCCGCGGTTCGTCGTCTCAATGACGTAGGGTATGAGCATGCGTTTCTCCTTCGTAGTGGCGTTGGTGTCTAAAGTGTAAGTGGCTTAGTTTGCTGTCTTTGTGTTGCCCGGATCAACGCGGACTGCCGCGCCTTCACGAGTTCCGCTCCATTATAGAGTGCCCGCCGCGCTCCGGTCACTCTGCCGGCCGCCGCCCGGCGCGGCGCAAGCCGCCTCCCGGTCGCATAAGCCGGCGCCCCCGCGCGCCAACCCTAGCCGTCACGGTTCACGCCGTAACTTCCGCCCCCGCCGTCTGCGGCCGCTCCACCCGGTCGTACAGGTCTTCAAGGTAGTGGGTTGCGGCCACGGCGGCGGTGGTCGCGTCGCCCACGGCGGTGGTAATCTGCTTCGTCAACTGCGTGCGCACGTCGCCGGCGATGAAGAGGCCCGGCACGGCGGTCTCCATGTGCAAGCCGCCGATCAGATAGCCGTTCTCATCGCGCGTTACGTCTTCCTCAATGAAGTCGGTGTTCGGGTCGAACCCAATGAAGATGAACACGCCGTCGGTCTCGTGCACCCACTCCTCGCCGGTCTTGACGTTGCGCAGCCTCATGCCGGTAACCGCGCCGTCAGCGCCGATGATCTCGTCGGCCACCGTATCCCAGATAATTTCGGTCTTGTCATTCGCCATGAAGCGCTCTTGGATGATCTGTTGTGCGCGCAGCTTGTCGCGCCGGTGCACCAGATAGAGCTTGCTGGCAAAGCGGGTGAGGAAGAGGCCTTCCTCCACCGCCGAGTCGCCGCCGCCAACCACCGTGATCACCCGGTCGCGGAAGAACGCCCCGTCGCACACGGCGCAGTACGAGACACCGCGCCCCGCGTACTCGAACTCGCCCGGTATGTTCAGCGCCGTGGGCGACCCGCCGGACGAGACGATCACCGCCCCGGCGCGGTATTCCTCGCCGTCCGTCGTGCGCACGACCTTCTGCCAGCCGTCCGAAAAGACCGCCGCCACCTCGGCGGTGAGGATTTGTGCGCCAAACACCTGGGCGTGGGAGACCATCTTCTGAATCAGATCGGCGGCGTCGATGGACTCGAACCCCGGGTAGTCCTCGATGAGTGACGTATTGATAAGCTGCCCGCCGGGCGCCATCTTCTCCAAGATCACCGTATCGAGCCGCGCCCGCGCCGTGTAGAGCCCGGCGCACAATCCGGCCGGCCCGGCGCCAATGACGATAACGTCGTGATACCGTACTGCCATCTGTCTGCTCATTCCTTTCACTCGCGCCGCCATCCCGGAAGCGCGTACACGTCGGCGAGGCTGCGCGTTCTTGCGCTCGTTACGGTAGTTCTCAATCGGTCATAGCGGTCGCCGCGCAGCGGCGTCCTCCTCTTTCAGGGTACCAAACCCGCAGACCTACCGCTATAGATAGCGCTGCGGACGGAGAGACGTCGTTTTTCAAGCCGCCTCAAACCATCTTCCATAGCATCCTACCTTCCCGCCCACGAGACGGCTGTGGGGAAAGGTTTGGCAACTCTCTCGGCGGCCAAGGGGCTTGACTCACGCCAAGGTGAGAGGAGACCCCTTGCTCATCGGATTTCCCCTCGCCTGAGAGAGGGTTAGAAGCCCAATATAGTCGCATTAACGTAGCGCGGGGGCTTGTCCCCCGCCGGAGTAAAGCACGGGGACTCGTCCCCCCGCCGGAGTAACGCGCGGGGGCTTGTCCCCCGCCAGAGCAAAAGAAAAGCACACGCAAAGGATTGACCCTACAGCCTCGCAGGTTGCAAACCTGCGCTACCGGAGATGCGAGGCGTGGTTCTCATCGCCATTGAGTTTAATGCGACAGCATTGGGGCTTGTCCCCCGCCGGAGCTATTGAAACTGGCTCGCAAAGGATTGACCTAACAACTTCATAGGTTTCACAACCTGCGCTACTGGAGACTTGAGACGCGGGTTTTGCAGCCGCTCTGTTTAACGCGACAGCATTGGGGTTCGAGCCTGCCCGCGCATGCTACGGGCGTGAGGAGAAGTTCGGCCAAAATCGCCTTGCGCTACCGGCCGGACTGCGCCGTCGGTTCCCTTGCAGCGTTCGCCGCGTGCAGGTATTGGCGGCAGAAGGCGGCGGCCTGGTGGATGCGGTCGCGCACCTTCTCGTCGGAGCGGCCCGCGTGCAGCGCGTACGGGTGCAATTCCACCACGATCGTGCCCCCGAAGCCGTCGCGGCCCAGTTCGCCCAGGAAGTCCGCCAGCGGCAGCGTGCCCTCACCGGGGAAGAGGTGTTCCCGGCCGTTGTACTCGTCCGAAAGGTGGATGTGGCGCACCGTGCCGCGCAGTTCCCGCCACGCCTGCAGGATGTCGATCCGCGAGACCCCAAAGTGCGTCGTATCCATCGTGAGCGCGGGGAACGGCCGCATGGACTCCACTTGCCAGAAGTCATGCTGGTCCCGCTGCAAGATGCCCAGGCGCTTTACCAGGCGGCGCGGCAGGTTTTCCACCGTCAGCAGCACGGGCGTCTCCGCTTGCAGCGCTGCCAGGTTCTGCATTAGCCACGGCGCGATCTCCGGCCCGCCAAAGGCCACCGGGTGGATGACCACCGTGCGCGCGCCCACCGCTTCCGCCAGGCCGATCGTCGCCTTCAGCGTGCCGGGGTAGTCCGCCCCCATCTCCGATATGGTCCGAAACGGCGCGTGCAAGCTGTGCACCGGAATGCCCCACTGGGCCACCAGCGCGTTGATGTAGTCCGCCTGGCGCGTATCCCAGCGGTTGTCGACGATGAGTTCCACGCCGTCAAACGCGGAGCCCCCCATCAACTCGAACGTCCGCGCCAGGCCATAGGTGTAGAGCGAGCCGGTGGATAGGGTCAGCGCGGGCTCTTGATTCGCCATCGTACCAGTTCGTCTTATTATCTCTCCCCGTGGGAGAGGGTTAGGGTGAGGGTGTATTCCCTACCAGTCTAGCACCTCGGCCAGGACTCCGCACCACGCCAGCGCCACGAGCCAACGTCCGCGCGGCCGGCGGCGTGGCGCGTACGAATGCCGTAGAGAATAGCTGTCGGCTAGTTGAATACTCTTGACGCAAAACAGTGCGTCTGGCATGATAATTGACAACTGCTAACAGACAGCGGATAAGCGCGCGTTATGATGCGTGCTCGTTGGTTCGGACAGGCATTGAAGCGGCGGGGCGGAGTTTCCCCCGGCGGCCGGGCGGCGCTGGTAGCGGCGCTGCTCATTGGCGCGCTCTGCGTTGCGCTGGTTCACGCCAACGCGGCGGCAGCGGCCACGGTCACGGCTCCCCTCTCCCAATCTGAGGCTACGCCGACACCGACGCCACAACCTGCGCCGGACCCCACGCCAGCGCCGCCTCCCGCGCCAACGCCCACACCTACACTTACACCCACGCCTTCTCCTACCCCGGAGCCTACGCCTACACCGACGCCGGAACCTACGCCGGAACCTACGCCGACGCCCACTCCCACTCCCACGCCAACACCGTCCGGGACTCAGGGAGGCCCTCCCGCGCTGACCATCGCTTCCTCCCACGCCACGGCGGCCAAGGGCGAGGAGGTCGAGTTCACCATCACAGCCGGCAACGCGCCCGCTTCCGATCTCACGGTCAATCTGCAGGTTAAGGCCAAAGGCTCGTCGGTGGATGAGACCGGGTCGCTGCAAGTCGTCCTCCGGCAGGGCGAGACGCAGACCTGGCTCACCTTGGTCACGGAGGGCGGCTCCGTAGACCTAGCGGGCGCCACCGTCACCCTCACCCTTCAAGCCGGCACGGGCTACACACTTGGCAGTCCCGCCGCGGCCAGCGTCAGCGTGGAAGACCGGCCCCTGCCCACGCCCACCCCCACGCCGGAAGTAAAGGGGGAGACGCCTGGCGGAGCGGCCCCGGCGCCCTCGGGCCTCTCGGCGTCGGGGACCAGCCGCTCCAGCATCCGCGTCAGTTGGAGCAGCGAAATATTCGTCGTCGCTTACAAGGTAGATCGCTATTACGACGAAATCCCGCCTGTGCCCTTCTGGCTGAACCTTATCAGCGGCACCTCGAGCACGAGTTATACGGATGGCGGACGCAGGTGCGGCACAAGCTATAGCTACCGCGTCGCCGGCAAGGGAGACGGCAGTTTCTACGACACGTACTACGGCTCCTATTCGTACACGTCGGGCAGCACCTACTCGTGCCCGGTGCCAACGCCGACGCCTACGCCCACTCCCACACCAACACCTACGCCCACTCCCACACCAACTCCGACACCCACGCCTACGCCAACGAAGACGCCCACACCTACGCCAACGAAGACGCCCACACCTACGCCAACGAAGACACCTACACCTACGCCAACGAAGACGCCCACACCTACACCAACGAAGACGCCCACACCTACGCCAAGACCAATTCCCACACCCGTACCCAAGGCCCCCGCCCCTGCCAACGTAGTCGCGACTCCCACCGGTCTCACCAGTATCACGTTCGCTTGGAGTGCGCGGACGGGCGTTTCGCACTACATGTTGGAGCGCTACTTCACCGGTGTCAGGAGCGAGAAAGAGAAGGAGGGTTCCGGCCAGAGCGAAGAAGGTTGGTCGAGCGTAGCCACTGAGATAGCGGGCACAAGCTACGCTTATACCAGCAACACCTTGCTCTGCGCTAGCAGCGAGAAGTTCCGCGTCAGCGGCCGCGGAAACGGCGCCACGTATAGCACAGCGTACGGCGCCACCACCGAGGTTAGCGGCACTATTCCGTGCGCAAAAGCAGCCCCCAAGCCCACCGGCTTCACCCTTACCGCCACCGGTGAGCAGAGCATCACCGCCAGTTGGGACTCCCATACCGATCTGCACGGTTTCAAGCTCGAACGGCTCTTCCTTGGCACCGAACCCGGCGGCTCCGGGCAAACCGAACAGAGCGTCTGGAGTGAAGTAAAAGGGGCTGAAGACCTATCTGCCACCAGTTTCGAAGTCACCGACCAGGTCGCGTGCGGCAGTTCCTATTCGTTCCGGCTCAGCGCCCGGGGGGACGGCTGGCCGTATCTCACCGCGTTCAGCACGCCGACCGCGGAGCAGAGCGGCAGCACCTCGCCCTGTACCAGAACCGCGCCTGCGCCCACCGGCCTCAGCGCCAGCGCCGCCGGTAAGACCGGCATCACCGCCAGTTGGAGCACGCAGGATGACGTCGCCGCCTACAAGCTGGAGCACGCCCTCGCCGGCACACCCACGCCCGCCTGGACCGCCATCGAGAACATCGCCCCGACCCCGGGCGCGAACGCCACCACCGGCTATACCGTGAGCACCCTCGAGTGCGGCACGGAATACAGCCTCCGCGTCAGCGGCAAGGGCGACGGCTCGCCCTACACCACTACCTACGGCACTCCATCGGCGGCAGTCACCGGACGCCCTGCGCCCTGCGACGTGCCCGCGCCGACCGGCCTTAGCGCCAGCGCCTCCGGCCAGACCGGCATTGCCGTCACCTGGTCTGGCGTCACCGCCGGCGTCACTTACACGCTGGAGCGTTCCGACGATGGCGGAAAAACCTGGCCGAAGGGATCGCCACACGTCATCAGCGGTATCATCGGTACCAGCCAGACCGTTAGCGGCCTGAGCGAGTGCACCGAGTACGACTTCCGGGTGGGAGGCGTAGGCGACGGCTTGCGCTATTCCGCCACCCCCGGCCCCACGGCGCAGACGACGGGACGCACCGCGCCTTGCGCCGTGCCCGCGCCCACCGGCCTCAGCGCCACCGTCGTGAGCGAGACCGCAATCACCGTCAGTTGGACCGCCATCGGTACCGGCGTGAAGTACACGCTGCAATACGACAAGGGTAAGGAAACCCAAACCCACTCAGACATCACCGGGACCAGCTACGCGGTAACCGGTCTAACGTGCGGCACCGCATACACCTTCAAAGTCAACGGCGTGGGGAGCGGCTGGCCTTACGTCGCCACCCCCGGCCCCACGGGCCAAGCGCAGGCCACCACCACCGGCTGCGACGTGCCCACGCCCAGCCTCTCATTCCCCCAGGTTACGCGGACGAGCATTACCGGGCAGTGGAGCACTTACACCGACATCACCTACCGGTTGGAGTACATAGTCAAAGCTGCCGACAGCGGCGCGGGTGGCGCTGCCCCCAACTGGTCCCCGATCGGGAATAGAATCCCAGGGACAGGCAGCGCGGTTTCCAGCGTTGCGGAGAACCTGAAGTGCGGCACCGCCCATCAGCTTCGAGTCGAGGCAATTGGCGACGGAACGCACTACAAGAACGAAACCGTCACTACTGACCCGCTCACCCAGAGCACCAGCCTCTGTCTGGCGTCGGCCCCTACTAACGTCCAGGCCATACCCACCGCCCAGACCAGCATCACCGTCAGTTGGGACACCCAATCCGGCGTCTCCACCTACAAGCTGGAGCGCTCCGACGACAGTGGCGCCAACTGGCCGAACGCCAATGCGGTGCAAGTTGCCCCCACCCCGACGGGCGCCAGTCACACCTATACGAACCTAACTTGCGGCACGGACTACCGCTTCCGCGTCAGCGCCATCGGCGACGGCATCAACCTCGATAATTCCACTTACGGCAGCACGTCGTCAGTGATAACAGCCAGCACCGACAACTACTGCACGCCGCAGGACCTCACCATAATCCCAATGCCGCAACGAAAGGCGGAGTTGCGTTGGGGCGCCGTGAATGGCGCGACGTACACAGTGCAGATACGCAAGCCGAGCGGGAATTGGCCAACGCCTATACCCGGCGGTACCGTTCCTAACGAGCATGACAGAGGAACGAGCACCTCCCATGAGATCAAGCTGGATGAAGTTTTCAACGCTGGCACAGTAGCGGCGCCGGCCCTTGAAGGCCTCGCTCATGCCACGGCCTACCACCTTCGCGTCCAAGCCACCGTCCCCGGCCATGGCACCTTTAGCAGCATGCCAATTGTCATTATTGACACCCCGATCTTGCGGGCCAATGGCAACAGCCCCGGCTTGGGCGCAAATGACGCTCAGGTAGCCCTTAAGTGGACGCCCATCCAAGACATCCTTGGCGCAAGCTACACCGGTGGCGCGTATACCTTCAACTATCGCCAGCTTGAAAACGACCACACCCAGATCGGCTGGCAGCCAGACACCTTTGGCCCAACAAGCACTACCAGCGCCACAATCAACGGCACAACTCATACGATCACCGGGCTAGCGCGGGAAAAGATCCAAGCCATACAGTTAGTCTATGCCGTCACTCCGACCCCCGGTGGCGCAAACCGGGTATTCGCCGCCAGAGATGCCTACGTCTGGCCCTCCGATCGCGCCGGAGGCGGCGGTGAACGAGTTGCGACGTTTCCTTTGAATTATCCGCTAAGTTTGCTCTCCAACAAAACGTATGTGTACCGCATCTGCGCAGGCACGTTCTCCTCAGATGCAAACAAGCAAGCAGCTTGGCGGACTTTCGTCATCCATGCTCTCAACCAGTGGCACCTGGCCACTGACGGTCTGGTCACAATGACACATTCACCTGGCGGTTGTGCCGACTTCTCCGATCACATTACGCTCGTTTACGATGGAGTTAAAGACCGCCTTATGAAAGAGTTAGAGCCTGACGAGGATGCCAAACTGCGGGCTCAAGTGAGAGCGCACGTTGGGAAAATCGGCAGTTGGTTGGATATCGCCTCTCAGGATCGCGCGTTGAATGAAATCAGCGTGATCGACCTCGGCGCGGATGAATACGACGCATTGAAAGCTGTGAAGATTTCAGCGGAACTCGCAAGGGATCTTGGATTCGCCACATGCATATTCGACGCTCCCGCCTGCGCACCCCGAAACAAGGTGCCGCTAACGCTACTTACTACCGACATCTTGCTCAAGCGGGAAGGTGGCTCAGCGTACCAAGAAGATCCTCCACCTTTGCCGACGGTAGAGTTCAATACATGCGTCGCAGGGGAAAACAAGGCATATGAACACTTGGTGCATGAAGCGGGCCATGCCTTGGGAATCCGAGAGGGCAATGATGGCGCTGACCAACTGGTCCATCACCCTACAATTCCGGACTCAGTGATGAGTTACGAAAGGCTGCTCCCGGTGGAAGACCCGGACTGTTCCCCTCACCCCCTAGACATCATGGCTATATTTGCGCTGTATCAGACTCGCTAGTAAGGAGACTCAGAACATGTCGTTCAACGCACGCTTGATTCAGGTGGCAATTCGAGGCATGGGTCTCATGGCGCTAATGCTGGGCCTTGCCAGTTGTGGGGAGCAAGATTCATCAGCAACCGCAGCAGAATTGCAGTACCCATGTGGCCCGTTCTTCACAGAACACTATACCGGGTACCAAAGGCACTTCTTGGAGTGGACGCCGGACGGTAGCAAAATAATGTTCGACTATATTCCAAGAGGCTATAGAGACCTTAGCTCCTTGTTCCCTGGAAGGATGATTTGGCTAGCAGCCAGCGATGGTAGCGAGGCGCGAATGCTTGTTGACGCAAATCCTGGCGGCGTCGGACTGTTCAACTTCCATGCCGACGTGTCACCTGATGGCACACGTATCGTCTATGCCACCTGTGAGTTCCCGACGGAAAGCATACACATGGAATCATTCGACTCGGAACGAAGACAACTCCACTACGAGATTGCCGTAATCAACCTTGACGGCTCGGGGCAACAGCGGCTCACGGTGAATGAGCATCTTGACCACTTCCCAGTCTGGTCGCCCGACGGAAACACCATCGTCTTCATTGCTAACCCCCATGAGAGAAGCTTATACAATACAGCAACTGCGGAACTCTATGCTATGGCGGCGGATGGTTCAGACGTGCGCCTTGTAGTCTCCACACTAAATAAGGTGAGCACGGAAACCGAGGGATACTATTACTGGCGAAATAACGCTTTCAACACACAGCGCGGCGTAAGTGAGATTGGTAATCCTGACGAGCCGTGGCTGTGGGCGGTGACTCTCGCCGCGCCTGCGTGGTCCCCGGATGGGGGGCGTTTGGCGTTTCTGGTGGACGAGGGGGAATCACCGCCGCTTCGCCACCTGCTGTACATGGCGCGGGCTGATGGTTCGGAACTTATGAAAGTCGCCGAAACTGCAGGTGTTCAGATTGCACTTCCGGGTAGCAATTACAATTCGCCGATTACGCCCACTTGGGAGCCGAGTGGGGAGCGACTCGCCTTCGTGGGTGTCAATGAGGCAGGTGGCCCCGGCGGAGTCTTTACCATTCGTCACGACGGTACCGATCGCAAACTGGTCTTGGAACCGCAGGGGCCAGACTGGCAGGTGTGGCACCTGTCATGGTCGCCGGACGGATCTGAGATTCTCGTAGTGTCTACTCATGGCACATTCGCTATCGAGATGGATGGCGGTGGCTTTCGCACTCTGAATTCTGTGAAAGTGCCGCGCAACTCACTTGGTGTTGTTGCGGCGTGGTCGCCAGACAGTACACGCATTGCGTTCTATATTGCACGTGAAATCCACAACGAACCGCCGCAACTGTTTACAGTAGCCCGCGACGGTACCGACCGCCGCGACCTAATTCGCCTGGACGCCGACGGCAACCTCGTGCCAGCCAACCCGCCGCAGGAGAAAGCCGAATGAGCCTTCCACGTGGGTACGTGCTAACGCCGTTGCCTCAGACTGGGGTTGCCGCTTGCAGCCTGCGCCGACGCCATGCACGGGAGAATGAGGTTGATGAAAACTAGGTCAAGCGGAAGGAACCTGTTGGCGGCCGGCGCGCTGGCGCTGCTGCTGGGCGGTCTTGGCGTCAGCGGCTGCGCGGACGCGGACACTGCGCCCCCCGCCGCCGCGCCGGCCCAAACCCGGTCTGCTGCCGCTACGGACGACGCGTCCCGGCAACCCGCCGCCGCGCCCACGGTGACCGCTCCCTGCGCGGCCGATGGCGAGTGCGCCCTGCGCGACGTGAGCGCTCTCCACCTCTTCTCCTTTGAAGACGGCGGCGCGCGTTCCCCGTCGGTTGAAATCCCCAGCGTGGAGGACGTGCTGGAAAAAGGCCTGCGCTTGGCGGAAGCCTCACCTGTTCACATTGCCGTCCGCGGCCGGGCCGCCGCCAACTCCGTGCGCTGCGAGTGGCGCGGCATCGCCCGCACCCTACAACAACGGGCAAACGCCGTGCGCTTCTGGCTCGGCCTGAGCACGAGCGACACGCTCCCCGCCGCGCCCCACCTCGAAACTCTCTTCAAAGTAACCTTCGATACCGTGAAGCCCGCCTATCGGGAGACCGCTACCTCCAACTTCCTCGCCATCGCCCGCGGCGGCCTCTCGGAAGAGTACCTCTTCCTCACCTGCTACGCCGACTTCACCATCCGGGAATACGTGCTCGGCGCAGGGCCTTCCACCATCACCGTCGCCTACGACCGCATGGGCGAGGTCCACTCCTACGAGTTGTACCGCAAGGAACACGCGGCGGGCACGTTCGGCACGGCGGCGCTCCGATCCCGTGACGCCCACGCCACGGCCATGTTCACCCTGGTCGCGCAAGCCGAGCGGTCGCTGCGAAGCAGTATCGGCGGCAAGCAGATCGTGGTCTTCCTGGCCCCCATGGGCGCGCACAACGCAATCGCCGTCGAGGCCTGGCAGGCGATCGACCAGTGGGACGTGCAGTTGGTGAACGGCACGCTGAACGCGGTGCGCTTCGGGGCCTATCCCGGCGACCCGGAGCACTCCCAATCCCTGCACAACCTGCGCAACCGCGTCACCAGCGCGGCGAGTAAGGACGCCTTTGCCGGCAAGCGCATCAGCAACGTCAGCGGACTGCGCAAGTACTATACCGACATCGGCGCGTACGGCGACATCACCCCCGACGACGGCAAGACCGATACGTTCACCCCCAGCCAGCCGCCGCCCGTCCTGCCCTGCGAGAACGGCGCCGCCGTCCCCAATCCCAGCGCCAATCCCGGCCTGGTCTTCGACTGCCGCACGCTGCTGGGGCTGAAATCTACCCTGGCCGGCTCCGCTACCCTGAACTGGAGCGGCAGCACGGCTATCACCGCGTGGGACGGCGTGCTGGTCGGCGGCTCGCCGCAGCGGGTCAACCGCCTCTCACTGAACGGCAAGCAACTGAACGGCCGCATCCCCCCTGAACTCGCCAACCTGACCAAACTCCACTTCCTCTACCTGCAAAACAACCGCCTGCGCGGTTCAATCCCGCCGGAACTGGGCGATATGGCCGAACTCCAACACCTCTACCTGAACCAAAACTGGCTCACCGGCGCGATCCCCGCCGAACTCGGCAACCTGGCCAATCTCACGCGCCTCTTCCTGGACCGCAATCAACTCTCCGGCGCGATCCCCGCCGAACTCGGCAGCATGGCCAAACTCCATCAACTCTACCTCAATCACAACCGCCTGACCGGCGCCATTCCCAAAGAACTCGGCAACCTCTCGAAACTCTGGTACCTCTACCTGGAACACAACGAACTGACCGGCAGCATTCCCAAGGAACTCGGCAAACTGTCCATCCTCACGCGGATGGACATCTACGACAACCAATTGAGCGGCGCCATCCCCAAAGAACTCGGCAGCTTGACCTTGGTCACCCGCCTGGACCTGAGCAAGAATAAACTCACCGGCGCCATCCCCCCTGAACTGGGCAATATGGCCAAACTGGAGTTCCTCTACCTGCACTGCAACGTGCTGACCAGCACAATCCCCGCCGCGCTGGGCAACATCACGACCCTGCGGGAACTCTACCTGCTGGGCAACACCATCACCGGCGACGTGCCCGCGAGCCTGTCCGGCGTTGACGTGCGCACGGGCGCGTCGTCGGTCTGCACCTCGGTCTCCCCAACACCGACGCCGTTCCCCACCCCAACCCCAACCGCAACGCCCGCCTCCGGCTGAACCGCGGCCTAATCAACTGCTCGTGCGCTTGGAGACCAACGTCATGGTCACTCCCACCGCCCAGACCAGCATCACCGTCAGTTGGGATACGAACAACAAGGTCACTGCTTACAAGCTGGAGCGCGCCATTGCCGTCACCCCCACGGCCACGCCCGCGTGGACGCAAGTTGCCGTCGTCACCCCAGCCCCGAGCTCCACGACCACAAGCTACCCGGATCCTAGCCGGAGTTGCGGCACGGCCTACCTCTACCGCGTCAGCGCCATCGGCGACGGCACAGACTACAGTAAGTTCGAATACGGCGACCCGTCACAACCGGAAACGGCCAGCACTGACTTCTATTGCGTTCCGCAGAGCCTCACTGTCATCCCGCTGCCACAACGAAAAGCGCAGATCGCCTGGAATCCAGTCGCCGGCGCTACCGGCTACGCCATCCAGGTCATGAAGCGGGGCGGGGTCTGGTCGCCTCCCACTCCAGTAGCCGATACTTCCAAAGACATCGAGTTGGACAGCATTCTCGCTGGTGAAGGCCTCGCTCACGCCGACGCCTTTCACTTCCGCGTGCAGGCGGTGTTCCCCACTCCAACTCCGATTAGCGCCTTCAGCAAGACGATCACCGTTATAGACAGTCCCATTGTCAGGGTCAACGGCCACAGCCCCACTTCGACGCCGATAGCGAAGGCCGTTGTCACGTGGAAGCCGCCTGTCGCGGCTACGGCATACTACGTGCGCTCGCGGAAACTCAGTGTTGGGCAAGACCATACGGCCAAGGAGTGGCAGCTGGACGGAGACTCATTCTCAATAGGCGAATTTGCGCCTGGCAGCCCCACGCCCGTGCCCTCTCCGGTCCCCACTCCCGTTCCCGCAACAATGGCGCATACTATCTTCGGCCTGGAGCGTGGCGCGCTCTACGCTATCCAACTGAACTACCTCACCGACGACGGCTGGGTCTTCTCCGCCCGCGACGCCTACGTCTGGCCCTCAGGAGTTCAGCCGGGTCCGGGCAAGAGAGTGGCAGGCTATCCGTTTGTGGGCCATTTTCCCAGCAGAACCTACACGTACAGCATCTGCAAGGACACTTTCCATGACACGAATGACACGATTCGAATTGCTTGGGCAGACCTCATTGAGCATGCGTTGGGGCAATGGCAGAAGGCAACCGGCGGTTTCATTTCGATGGTGCGTTCAAATGCAACATGCACAACCTATCCGGAATTTACTCCTACCACTAAGCCCATAGACTGGTGGGTTGAGATTAGCAGCAGGCTGGGTGGAGACGACGGGTTAAGTGAAGTACGCATGGTGGATCCGCCATCTCCAGGCGAACAGGTGCAAGGTTCCTTTATTGAGATGCTTCTAACGGATCCCTTTAAAGCGTGCATTTTGTACCCAGATTTTGTAGCCTGCGCTAGTTCGCATTCCGGCTTCCTAGCACCTCGCCAGCAGGCCAGCACCACTTTGCCGAGTGCAGACATCATCTTCAACCATGATGTAATATATGCTCCCCCAATTGCCACCCCTACTATCGGTCCCAACAAGCCTGACGATGTTGTCTTTAACTCATGTGTGGACAAATCCACGCTAAGACCCGATCTAGATGATAGCCAGCATCAAGCCTATGCAGCAGCAGTGCATGAGGCGGGACACGCGTTAGGTCTATCAGGGGGACTGCCGTGGAACATTACTTTCGCGCTAGTAGCCTCGGTGCTGACAGCCTACCAGCCACCTGCAACACCGATTAACATCCCATCCGACATTGTGCAGCAGGTATATGAGGCGTCACATGCAGGTACAACCGATGCGGCTATGAACTACGACGAGCACGCAGGAGAGCAAGAGCCAGATTGCGCGCCGCATCCGTTAGACGTGCTGGCGATCATGGCCTTGTATCAATCGGCGCCAACGCCGACACCGACTCCCTCTCCCTAGAGTTGAAGAAGGAACGATCATGTGGAATCGAATTAAGGTCGTCGTGGGCTTGGCGGTGCTGGGAAGCGCACTGCTGCTAACGGGGTTGAGTTGTGATGGGCCGCCATATCCGCCGAATGACATTTCTCCTCATCCAACGCTCACTTGGTCGCCGGACGGGAAGCACATAATCTTCTCGCCTATAGGTTTGGGGGTCTTTGTGATAGATGCTGCAGGTACGCGCTTGTGGACTTTTCCTGAGAACAATCCGCTTGGTGACGAATACCTCCCTGGCAACGCCGTGCCGGCGCTCTCTCCCGATGGGTCTCGGATTGCGTTTGTCATGCTCGGGAGACGTCACCAAGCAGCGATTTACACGGCAGCGCTCAATGGGACAGCACTACGCAGGCTGACAGATCACGAGGGCTTTTCTTCGAACCCGGTGTGGTCGCCGGACGGGAGCCGAATCGCCTACACATCAGGTGATAGAGTTGTGCATCTGAAAGTCATGGACGCAGATGGCTCAAACGATCGGATACTCGCGTCGGAGGTTAGCCTTGAACCGTATCCATTCGGACGACCACCGGAGTGGTCGCCTGACGGTAAGTGGATTGCGTTTGTGAGCCAGGGCGAGAGGAGCGATGAGGAAGGATTTCTCCTAACTCTATACACGGTCCGGCCGGATGGGTCGGAGTTGAATAGAATAGGGGAACTTGCTCAATGGTGGTTGGACTTGTATAGCAATTCTCCTGTGGAGAGCACTCCTGTTCTTCGAGGCCCTCCAAATACTAGTATCAGAATCTGGGCCCACATGTGGCGGTGGGCGCCCGATAGCAGTCGGATTGCATTAATCGGCGCAAGTGAAGTGGATGATGAGGGAAAACAGCGAAATCTCCTCTACACGGTGCGTCCAGATGGGTCAGAACTCACCAGAGTAGCAGAGGCGCATAGTCTACCGGTTTGGTCTCCCGACGGCAGCAGTCTTGCTTTCGTGGGCACTGAGGTGGGTAGGGAAGAGGCGCGCCACGACATTCTATACACGGTCCGGCCAGATGGGTCTGGATTGACCAGAATAGCCGACATGCTTGGCACGGTGCAGTTGTACGATTCAATAGATAACTTACTGGGCGAGGTTCATGCTTCACCGGCGTGGTCGCCGGACGGAGAGTGGTTAGCATTCTCAAGGGGTGTTGACGAGGAACGCAGCATCTACGTAGCGCGGTCCGATGGCACGGACCTGCGCAAGCTAGTTCATGGGCACAGCAGTCCGGTTTCGTGGTCCCCAGATGGAACGGAGATCTTCTTTCAGGGTATGGAATACGCTGTGCTGGCGGACGGCAGCGGCATGCGCCGCATGTTGCAAGACCAGGCACCAAGCCTCTTGACAACGTGGTCCCCGGATGGCTCGCAACTGGCTGTACTTCTCGGCTCACGCAATGGCAGGCATAAGCTAATATCAGCGCCCCAAGAGGTGCTATATACGATCACGCGAGACGGAATCGTGAAGCGACTGTTGGTGCGAGGAGATCCGCTACTTCTCGTAGCGGAGCACTCCAATTGGCGCGATGTGACTAACGATATCGCGTCCTGCGCGGATGGCTACGTTGTGCCGCATGCGGAAACGAATAAGAAACTAGTGCTAGATTGCGAGACGCTGCTGGCAATGCGGGAAGTGCTCGCCGGAGAAGGTTTTCTGAGCTGGAGCGCCACTGTCCCTATCGAAAACTGGCGCGGTGTCACGGTCGAAGGCTCTCCAGGTAACCCCTCGCGGGTTACAAACCTGTATCTCACTGACCTGGGACTTACTGGCACAGTGCCGCCAAGACTAGCTGACCTCACCGCGCTGAAGTCCTTGAATCTCGCAACTAATGCTCTAACAGGAAGCATCCCGCTTGAACTCGCAAACCTTGAAAACCTAGAGTACCTGAACCTCTCAAACAACAACTTGGATGGCACCATTCCTCCTGAGTTGGGAGAGCGTGTCAACCTGAGGAGACTGTACCTCCAAGGAAACAACCTAACGGGATGCGTGCCAGCAGCGTTATCCGACCGCTTGACAGAACTCAAAACCGATGGCTTGGAATACTGCGAGTGACGCAAGATTGCGCTTGGTGCAGAGATGGAACTAGACCATGAATTGGCTGAACAACAAAGCAAACTCAAAGAGCCAGATTGCGCGCCGTACCCGTTGGACGTGCTGGCGATCATGGCGCTGTATCAATCGGCGCGGTAGCAAGCGGAGGAACTTGATGAAATCAAAGGGAATCCTAGTTGCTCTGACGTTACTCGGGGGCGTGTTGCTTATAGGCTTGGCGGCAGGCTGTTACCCCGTAGAAGAGGAATATCGCGACTATCAAGAGACAAGACTCTTCTGGTCGCCGGACGGCAGGCACATAATTCTTGCGCGTGACTTTACAGGGATTTTTGTGATTGATGAGGCAGGGACGCGACTGCGTACTGTCGATGGAGGCTGGGCGACTGGTGGATCACTGTCTTCAGCCAGCTTTGGGGCGACACTATCCCCCAATGGGTCGCGCATAGCGTACGTTGAGGAATTGCGCTCCAACGACCTAGCCATCGTAACAGTGGCCCTGGACGGCACCGACAAGCGCCGCCTTACACCCATTGGCGCCAAAGAATCACTAAACTCCAACCCTGTGTGGTCACCCGACGGACTGCAAATTGCTTTCACATCGGATGCAAGGCTCATGGTTATGGATGCGGACGGGTCGAACCTCCGAATGCTGGCGCCGTCCGTAGGGCTGGAGGAACGACCAGCGGGCAGGGGACAACCACCGGCGTGGTCGCCTGACGGCAGTCGCATCGCATTTGTAGGCGCTGCAGCGGATTACGATGAAGGCTACGAGTTCACGCTCTACACAGTGCAACCGGATGGGGAAGAGCTAGTCGCTATAGGAAAACTGGCACTCAACTGGGCGTGGTGGTGGTCCCCTGACGGCAGTCGCCTCGCACTCTTGGCTGCGGAGATAGGTGAAGCAGGTGAGCGCGGCGAAGTCCTCTACACGGTGCAACCTGACGGGTCCGACTTGGCCAGGATAGGGGAAGGCTTCGTTCAACCGGCGTGGTCACCGAACGGCGCGTGGTTGGCATTCGTGCAGAAAAGTGCAGAAGAGAGCAGCGTCTACATCGCAAGACACGACGGCTCGGACGTGCGGCAGGTTGCTCGTGGCTATGGGGGGCCGATTTCATGGTCGCTGGATGGCACCGAATTGTTCATTGAAGGATTAGCGTACGCGGTGCGATCCGATGGCAGCGGTCTACGCCAATTGGTTCCGGGCGGGATAGGTGGACTGTTTGCCTGGTCTCCCGACGCTTCGCGGCTTGCTGTCTTCACCGGTATTTCCGATGATTTCCAACAAGAGGTGGTCTTTACGCTCTCCCGAGACGCGACGGAAAAGCGTGTACTAGTGCGGGGTAATCACAGCGGTCTAGTTGCGGAACACTCGGATTGGCGTGATGTGTCTCGTGCCAGCGAGGCGTGTGCACAAGGACCTGCCGTGCCGTATCCCGATACAAACTCGGCATTGGTGCCGGACTGTGAGACGCTGTTAATGCTACGGGACAAGCTGGCCGGAGACGCCTTTCTGAACTGGAGTGTCGCCGTTCCCATAACTGCATGGCAAGGAGTCCATCTTGAAGGCTCACCAGGAAACCCCTCGCGAGTTACAGGTCTTCTTCTTGATGATGTAGGCCTAACCGGTACCATCCCGCCAGAGTTGGGCAATCTCACCGGCCTACAGCGGCTAGACCTCAGCAACAATGACCTGAGGGGTGACGTCCCACCGGAACTGGGCGATCTCTTCGCTCTCCAGGTCTTGTATCTTCACGGAAACTCTCTGACTGGGTGTGTACCCGCGGTCCTCTCTGATCACTTAAGGGTAATGGAGGCCGATGGCTTGGAATACTGCGAGTGATGCAAGATTGCGCTTGGTGCAGTGATGGAACTAGACCATGAATTAGCTAGGACAAAAGGGGCTTTAAGGAACCGGATTGCTCACCGCATCCGCTGGACGTGCTGGTGATTATGGCCCTGTACCAGTCGACGACACCACCATAGGGAGACGAACGCAATGAGGTTGTTGAAACTGAATCTGCGCAAGGTTAGGGTAGGCCTAGTCTTGCTGGGAAGCGCGCTTCTCATGGCTTCTTCCCCGGGGGCCTGCGGTAGTAGCACCTCTGAATCGCCATTCCCGGCAGCATTCACTGGGGCCCCGAGTGTGGCCTACTTAGCTGAGGTTCCAAGTCTACTGTGGTCGCGGAACAGCGAGCACATCGTCTTCTCAAGGGGTTTACACGGGGTCTTCGTGGTAGACGCGGCAGGGAGGCGCTTGCGGGCCTTTCCCGAATACGCGCCGACAGTCGGAGACTATTACAACCCGGGGGCATTTGCCCCGGCGCTCTCTACCGATGGGACGCGAATGGCGTATAGCGTGTTTGTACCGACCAACGGCGCCCAAATCGAGACTGCAGCGTTCGATGGGTCTGACGTGCAACGGGTGACAACTTTCCGAGATCTCGATGGTGACGGAAGGACCGATACCGTCCAAAATACGAATCCGGCTTGGTCACCGGATGGAGAAAAGATCGCCTTTGTTTCAGACCGCAGACTCTCCACTATGGCTGTGGATGGGTCAAACGCGCGGACACTCTCGCTCTTGGTAAGACTCGATCGACATCAGTCACCTCATTGGTCGCCGGATGGCACTCACATTGCGTTTGTCGGCTTCGACAAGGAATACAACCCTGGCTTTTACACGGTTCGGCTCGATGGCTACGAACTGACCCGCTTGGCGGATGCCCGTGCGTCCTCTGTAGCGGCCCCGGTGTGGTCGCCGAATGGCGGTTGGCTTGCGCTCGCCACTGTTGAAACCGACGCCGAAGGAACTAAACACGATGTTCTCTATACGGTGCGACCGGATGGGTCGTTCCTAACCAGAGTAACACCTACAGATTATGGCGGCTCCGTGTTCGCGTGGTCGCCTGACGGCGACTGGTTGGCATTTTCGAACGGTCAGACAGTCTATGTCACGCGACCCAATGGCGCCGAGTTGCGGCAGGTGGCAATTGGCAATGGCGTACCGCTGGTGTGGACGCCGGATGGAGAAGAAATCCTCATCAAAAGGCTAGGCCACGCTGTGCGGGCGGACGGCGGCGGGTTACGCGAGTGGGTTTCGGGCGGCGTGCCAGGCATTGTGCGAACCGCGTGGTCCCCCGACGGTTCGCGGCTAGCCGTTCTATCCGCTCCTGAGAGCCATAGCCTAATGCTGTATACGATAGCGCGAGACGGGATGGACAAACAGCTAGTGGCACGGGGAGGTGGAAGTCGCTTGGTTGCGGAGCACTCGGATTGGCGCGATGTGTCCGATGACATTGCAGCCTGCACGGAACAATATAAGCGCAACCCAGCCTTGGTGGAAGACTGCCAGACGCTGCTGAGCATACGCGATACATTGGCCGGGGAGACCCTTCTGAACTGGAGCGCTGACGTTCACATAGGGGACTGGGAAGGGGTCTCAATTGAAGGTGGCGAGGGAGCCGACCTTCGTCCGCCGCGCGTTCGGAAGTTGGTGTTATCAGGGGAGTATTCTCATGCGTTTATTACAGGGGTAATCCCACCAAAGATAGGCGCCCTTGGCGAGTTGGAGTTCTTGAACCTATCAAGAAATAGCTTGACCGGCGGCATCCCGCCAGAGTTGAGCATGCTCAGTAAGCTGGAGACGCTGTATCTCGAAGACAACAACCTTACGGGCAGCATCCCGCCGGAACTAGGGAACCTTGCGAGCCTGAAGTACCTATCCCTCAGTGGCAATACGCTCAGCGGAGACGTCCCGCCGGAATTGGGCAACCTGGAGAACCTGAGAACGTTAGAACTTCACCGCAACTACGACCTGAGCGGCTGTGTGCCTGCCGTGCTAGCCAGCCGCTTGACTCAGGAGTATGGCACTGGCTTGGAATACTGCGAGTGACGGCAAGACTATGGTGGATCACATTCTGCATCGAGGCAAGTCAGAGATGCCGCGGTTGAGATACGCGCTCCGGGTCTTGAGCTTCCTGGGGCTGCTCCTTCTCGGTCTGGCTGCCGCGTGCGGCGGCCAAGGGGATAACGATCACGATAGGCGTAAGAATGTAGATTCGCCCGTGGCCGGGACTCTGGCGCCGCCCCAGGTTAGCGATCCAGACGCACCGCAGGACACACAGGTCCAGGCCTCTAGCGATGCAAAAGCAGGCAGTCAGCCCTGCTCTGAGGATGCGGGGGAATCTTGCAGACCTCGCGAGGTCAGCGGCCTCAACCTCTTCGAGCCAAGGCCGCCGGCAGCCGGGTACTACATCCAGTCCGATGCCGACAGTGTAGAGGCAGTCCTGGAGAAAGGCCTGCGGTTGGCGGAGGCGTCTCCAGTGCACATCGCAATTCGCGGGAGAACAGCGGGTAGTACCTTCCGCTGCGCGTGGCGCGGCGTAGCCAGAACCGCCGGCCAGCGAGAGCGGGCGGTCCGTTACTGGTTGGGTTTGGCCGCTACCGATGCCCTGCCGTCGGCGACCGAGGTCGAACGCCGGTTCATGCAGTCGATCAACAACGCAAGCCTCCAATTTCTGGAAACTGAGAAAGCGAACTTCAAGACTTTGGCTCGTGGCGGGTTGACGACCGAATACCTCTTCCTGACCTGCTACGCCGACTACGCCATCCGGGAATACTTGCTGGGCGCGGGGCCGTCCACTCTGACCGTGGCGTACGACCACATGGCGGAAGCTCGCTCCTACGACCTCTACAAACGCGCGCACACGGCGGGCGAATTCGGCAACACGGCCCTGCTGGGCAAAAGCGCCTACCAGGTTGCGCTGGAAAACGCCGCGTGGGCCGTTGAGTCGTCGCTGAGCGCCATCGTGGGGGACCGCCAGACCGTGGTCTTCCTGGCTCCTATGGCTGCGCATCATGCCATTGCCATCGAGGCCTGGCAGGCGATCGACCAGTGGGACGTGCAGTTGGTGAACGGCACGCTGAACGCGGTGCGCTTCGGGGCCTATCCCGGCGATCCGGAGCACACCCAATCGCTGAACAACCTGCGCAACCGCGTCACCAGCGCGGCGAGCACGGACTCCTTTGCCGGCAAGCGCATCGGCAACGTCAGCGGCCTGCGCACGTACTATACCGACATCGGCGCGTACGGCGACATCACACCCGACGACGGCAAGACCGATACCTTCACCCCCAGCCAACCGCCGCCGGTGCTGCCCTGCGAGAACGGCACCGCCGTCCCGAACCCCAGCGCCAACCCCGGCCTGGTCTTCGATTGCCGCACCTTGCTGGGGCTGAAGAGCACGCTGGCCGGTTCCGCTACCCTGAACTGGAGCGGCAGCACGGCTATCACCGCGTGGGACGGCGTGCTGGTCGGCGGCTCGCCCCAGCGCGTCAACCGCCTCTCCCTGAACGGCAAGCAACTGAACGGCCGCATCCCGCCTGAGCTCGCCAACCTCACCAAACTCCACTTCCTCTACCTGCGGAACAACCGCCTGCAGGGCGCAATCCCGCCGGAACTGGGCAATATGGCCGAACTCCAACACCTCTACCTGAACCAAAACTGGCTCACCGGCGCCATCCCCGCCGAACTCGGCAACCTGGCCAATCTCACCCGCCTCTTCCTGGACCGCAATCAACTCTCCGGCGCCATCCCCAAAGAACTCGGCGGCATGGCGAGACTCCATCAACTCTACCTGAACCACAACCGCCTGACCGGCAGCATCCCGAAAGAATTGGGCAACCTGAGCAAACTCTGGTACCTCTACCTGGAACACAACGAACTGACCGGCAGCATTCCCAAGGAACTGGGCAAACTGTCCATCCTCACGCGGATGGACCTCTACGACAACCGGTTGAGCGGCGCCATCCCCAAAGAACTGGGCGGCCTGACACTGGTCACCCGCCTGGACCTGAGCAAGAACAAACTCACCGGCGCCATTCCCCCGGAACTGGGCACTATGGCCAAGCTGGAGTTCCTCTACCTGCACTGCAATGCGCTGACCGGCACAATCCCCGCCGCCCTGGGCAACATCACCACCCTGCGGGAACTCTACCTGCTGGGCAACACGATCACCGGCGACGTCCCCGCCACCCTCGCCGGCGTCGACGTGCGCACGGGCGCGTCGTCGGTCTGCACCTCGGTTTCCCCAACTCCCACGCCGTTCCCCACGCCGACGCCGACACCCACGCCCGCCTCCGGCTGAACCGCGGCCTAATCAACTGCTCGTGCGCTTGGAGACCAACGTCATGGTCACTCCCACCGCCCAGACCAGCATCACCGTCAGTTGGGATACGGACACCGCGGTCGCCACCTACAAGTTGGAGCGCGCCATCGCCGTCACGCCCACGGCCACGCCCGCGTGGACGCAGGTTGCCGTCGTCACCCCAGCCCCGAGCTCCACGACCACAAGCTACCCGGACCCCAGCCGGAGTTGCGGCACGGCCTACCTCTACCGCGTCAGCGCCATCGGCGACGGCACAAACTACAGTAAGTTCGAATACGGCGACCCGTCACAACCGGAACCGGCCAGCACCGACTACTACTGCACGCCGCAGGATCTCACCATCATCCCAATGCCGCAACGTAAAGCGGAGTTGTGTTGGGGCGCCGTGAATGGCGCGACGTACACAGTGCAGGTGCGCAAGCCGAGCGGGAATTGGCCAACGCCTATACCCGGCGGTACCGTACCTAATGAGCAAGACAAAGGAACGAGTACCTCCTATGAGATCAAATTGGATGAGGTTTTCAACGCTGGCACAGTAGCGGCGCCGACCCCTGAAGGCCTCGCTCATGCCACGGCCTACCAACTCCGCGTGCGCGCAAAAGTGGCTGGCAAAGACTACTACAGCAAGACGATTACGCTCAGAGATAGTCCGATCGTCAGGGTGAACGGACACAGCCCAGGTACTGGTGCCAATACCGGTAAGGCAGTCGTCACGTGGAAGCCGCCCAGCGGAGCTACGGCATACTACGTGCGCTGGCGGAAACTTGGGCGCGACAAAGACTCTAACCTCCATACGAGTCCAAATTGGCAGTTGGACAGCAAGTCTCTCTCGGCAACTGCGTTTGATGGTACGCCCACACCCACGCCTCTGGCCGTTCCCTCTCCTTCACCCATTCCCGCTGACCAAACTGTGGAACACGAGATCATGGGCCTCGAGCGCGGCACGCTCTACGCTATCCAACTGAACTTCCTCACCGACGACGGCTGGGTCTTCTCCGCTCGCGACGCCTACGTCTGGCCGTCAGGCGCCATACTAGCCCCGGGTAAGAAAGTGGCAGGCTATCCCACATTCGGTCACTTTGCGAGCAAGACCTACAAGTATAGAATCTGCAAGAGCACATTTCCTTTGGGCGAGGAGGACGCTTGGGCTTTGCTCATTGAGGATGCGCTAATGCGGTGGCAGAAGGCAACCAATGGCTTCATAACCATGATGCCTGAACACTCGAGTACTCACACCCCGTCAAGTCCTCAGTATAAACCGTGTTCAAATCTCTCAGTCCCACTGTTTCTTGTCTCGGTGATGTTTAGCGCAAATCCAGACAATGCGCTGAGCGAGATACGTATGATAGATCCTCCAAATGATTTGGCAGGACTATCATCTATGCGCGAGATGATTTTCGATCCTTACAAGCTGTGCATCTTACGCAGTGCAGCGTGTGTCACGTCTGTTTCCGGTTACACGACTTTACATAACCCCATCGTCGGTGGCGAGGTGCCAAGTGCGGACATCACTTTCAATCAGGATGCGGAAGGGGAAAATCGTAGCAACACCAACGACAGTTGAATTTGGTGCATGCATAGGCGATTCCGGACCGGTTTACAACGACAACACAGGGAAATTCTATGTATATGCAACCACCGTTCATGAAGGCGGACACGCTCTAGGACTATCGGGCTGGTCGCCTATTGCCTCACTAAACACGGCACTTGTAGCAACAATTAGACTAATCTTGAAGGCATATAACCTCCTCCCGTACCCAGACATACCTGAAGAGATAGTTCTGGTTCTTACAGACCCTAAAGCAATGAGGGAGTATTCGGCGGCGCATCCGCGCACTGTTGACTCTGTATTGAACTACGACAAATATGCGGGATTGCCCAAGGGTGAGCCAGATTGCGCACCACACCCGCTGGACATTATGGCGATTCACGCAATATACCAGTCGGTGCGATAGTCAGCGCAGCGGCACTTTGAGGGCCCTCGGGAGATGGGCGATGAAAAAGCACCTGAAACGGATTGCGGCTGACCGGATCCTCTTTGGCGCGTTACTGGTGAGCGCAATGCTTGCCTGTAGCGACAATGAATTCCTGTCACGTGAGGTTGAGATTAACGCGACTCACGTACAGTCAAGGCCGGTCTGGAACCCAGATGGGTCGCATATAATCTTCTCTCGGTATACGGGAGGCTACATCGTTGACGGCCTATACATTGTTGACCGCGAAGCCACGCAATTGCGGACCATGATTTGGGACGCTTTCAATCCAAGCAATTTTTCACCTTCGCTTTCTCCGGATGGCTCGCAGGTGGCGTTCGTTTCAATGCTGGGAAACAATGCAGAGATTGTAGTGTCAGGAATGGATGGCTCTAGCGTGCGTCGACTTACTGACCAAGCTGTCGACGCTGAACACGACGGTATCGAGACGAACCCGGCGTGGTCCCCAGACGGCAGCCGCATTGCCTTTACTTCTAATCGAAGACTAACCGTCATGGCTCCGGATGGGACGAGTCTCCAGGCCCTCGTGCCCTCGGTTAAGTCACTGGGCTATCCACCGGTGTGGTCTCCCAACGGCAGTTGGGTTGCCTTTGTGGGCATTTATGGAAGGTATGATGAGCAAGCTCGTTTTCCCCTATACGTGGTGAGGTCGGATGGATCCGGACTCAGGGAACTTGCGGACACGGTTAGCGTGCCGGCATGGTCACCAGACAGCAGCCAAATCGCCTTCTTCATACTGACTGAAGAAAGTGCGGTACTGTATACAATGGCCAGAGATGGCAGCGAGGCCAAGGCACTGTTGTCTATCGACAAGTCGAACCTCGAGGGTTCCCTCAGGTCTGCGAAATCCTATGGGGAAGTACTGTACAGTTCGCTTTCGTGGTCGCCGGACGGCACAGCGCTCCTCTTTGCGTCTGAACATGCCCAAGGACATGTTGTCAGCGCAAGGGATGGGAGCATACTTGCCGACATAGAGCGGGGCTGGGCAGAATGGTCGCCCGATGGTTCCCGCATTGCCGTCCATGACCTACCGCACAGAGACTTTGACTTTCACGCCTTTAGAGTCGTTCTGTATACCATGGCTCGAGATGGGTCGGATAGACGAATACTTGTGCGTGGGACAGCCAAACATCTAGTTGCAGAAAACTCTGATTGGGAGGACATATCGACAGACATTGAGGCGTGCGCAAAACACCACCCTCTGGCCCGGGGCATGGCAGAGGACTGCCGGACGCTGCTGAAACTACGTAATGCGTTGGCCGGGGAAGGGACCCTCTTAAATTGGAAAGGCGATGTCTATCCGCCAACTTGGGAAGGAGTCTCGGTAGATGGTACGCCAATGCGTGTCAGAAAGCTAGTGTTTTCGCCATCATTTCAGCCTACGTTGAGAGGCACCATGCCGCCGGAGTTAGGCAATCTCAAGGAGTTAGAGATCTTGAACTTTGGCACGAACAGTCTTACGGGCAGCATTCCGGCAGAGTTAGGAAACCTTACCAAGCTGAAGTGGCTAATACTTGATGGAAATCATCTTACAGGAAGCATTCCACCCGAGTTGGGAAACCTTGCTAATCTGCAAGTTTTAGATCTCAGCAACAATGCGCTGAGTGGGAATATCCCACCAGAGTTAGGAAATCTAGAAGAATTGAAAGAGTTGTACCTCGACGGCAACAACCTGACTGGCTGTATACCGGCAGCCCTCTCTGTTCGCTTGATTAACTTCCGGACAGATGACTTAGACTACTGCGAGTGACGGCTGGACGGTGAAATACAACCCACTGCATCAAGGCAGGCTTCAAATGCTGCGTTCGGAAGTATTGCTAAAGGGCGTTTGTTTGCTTGGGCTGCTACTGCTGGGGTTCTTTGCTGGCTGCGGCAAGCGATCCTCTGACGACCTCGTTGATCGGGAAGGGATGCTGATCAGCACAATTCCCGTTGCGCTGGGCAACATCACCACGCTGCGGGAACTCTACCTGCTGGGCAACACGATCACGGGGGACGTGCCCGCCAGCCTCGCCGGCGTCGACGTCCGCACGGGCGCGTCGTCGGTCTGCACGTCGGTCTCCCCAACACCCACGCCGTTCCCCACGCCGACGCCGACACCCACGCCCGCCTCCGGCTGAGCCTCGGCCCGACGTGCTTCTCGTGCGCTTGGCGGTCAACGCCCGGGTTGGGGTGAGCACTCTTGTCAATCTGGACAGGCATGCCGCGAACCGGCCGGCCGCGCGCATTCCTCAAGTTGACAACGCTGCCGCCAGCGCCTATGTTCAAGTGCGAGTACAGGGCTTGGCCCCGGCAGACTAAGTCCCCCTTTTAGAAAGAGCGCGCTATGCCACGCATGACATTCACCGTCCGCGCCGGTAACCACGTCCGGCGGCACTGTCCGGTCTGGGTCAAGGCTGCGGGGCTCGACCCGGCCCGCGACTATGCGGTCGTTTCCCGTGAGAGCGGTGCGGCGCTGCCCGCGCAGGCGGTGGCTACGCCGGGCGGCGTCCGCTTGGCCTGGATTGTGCCCGCGCTGGTCGCCAATGCGTCGCAGACCTTTACGCTGGAAGAAGGCGGGAAGGGCAGCCGGATGGATTCCCGCTTTCGCGGGAATGACGGTCCGGATTCCGGCCCGCGCGGGAGTGACGGCGTGGACGCCCGCCCGCGCGGGAATGGCGGCGTGGATTCCCGTTTTCACGGGAATGACGCTGGGGTGAGCGTGGCTGACGGCAGATACGGGTTGGACGTTATGCTCGACGGCGCGCTCTTCACCACCTATCACCACGCCGCCGCGCACAACAAGCTCTTCCTCTACCCGCTGATCGGCCCCACCGGCAAGGGCATGACGCGCGGCTATCCTATGGTGTCGGACATCCCCGGCGAGAAGCACGACCATCCGCACCACAAGTCGATTCACGTGGCCCACGGCGACGTGAACGGCGTGGACCTCTGGAGCGAGTTGGACGACCACGGCTACCAGCGCCATGAATCTTTTCTGCCGGCCTTTGGGGTTGGCGATGCCTATGTGAGCGGGCCGGTCTGCGGTGCGTTTCGTTCGCGCAGCCTGTGGGTGAGCCGCGCCGAGCAGCCGGTGGTGACGGAGGAGAAACACGTGGTAGTCTACGCCCCGGCGCCGGACGCCCGCATCCTGGATGTTTCCGTGACCCTGCGCGCCACGGAAGGCCCGGTGCGCTTTGGCGATACCAAAGAGGGCGCGATGCTCTCGGTGCGCGTGGCCAGCAGCATGGACGCGGACGACGCCGGGCGCTACGAGAACGCCTACGGCGGCACGGGCGAGGATGAGTGCTTCGGCAAACGCGCCCAGTGGCTGGACTACACCGGCCCGGTGGACGGCGCGACGGTGGGCCTGGCGGTCTTCGACCATCCCGCCAACTTCCGCGCCCCCACCTACTGGCACGTGCGCGACTACGGCCTGGTGCACGCCAATCCCTTCGCCTGGCGCGAGTTTCTCGGCCACCCCGGCCTGGACGGCAGCTACGTCCTGCCCGAAAGCGCGCGCCTGCGCTGCAAATTCCGCGTCTACCTCCATACGGGCAATACGCAAGACGCCGGGGTGAAAGAGCGGTACCATGACTTTATCACCCCGCCGGCGGTGGAAGTATCCGAGTAGCACATCTTCTCGTGGTTGCAGCCCTACCTGTTGACAAGGCAGCCGCCGCACCTAGCACTCCCACGTGTGGCAACTGCGTTTGGCGACTCTGTTACTTTGACCCTTACTGCGTGGTTGACTATGATGAAGCCTGTAGCATGTGCCGCTATGGCTGCATGGCTGCTAACCGGGTAATCGCTTTGACCGTACGGCGGCCCACTAAGCGAGTGGAGACATGACCTCAACCTTACCGGGACAGAAGCTACCTGATTGACCGTCACTCCCGCGAACGTGGGAGTCCATCGGGTGCGCGGCAAAGATGGATTCCCGCGTTCGCGGGAATGACGGAGGGCGACGTTTGACGAAATGACGGAGTGAATCGCGAGACACGCAACGTAGTTGCGGAGAAGTGAGCGCCGATTCCGTGGCAAGAGGTCAAGCATAAACGCGCGATAGTTTGAAAGCAGGACACAAGAGTAATGGCCTTTGTCGATGAAGTGCGCGCACTCTCATGCGCCCTTGTTGAGAAACTAGACTATCTCGCCACCGAAGAAGCCACCAAAGTAGCGCTTGTGCTGCCATTCATTCAACTCTTGGGCTACGATACTCACAATCCGACCGAGGTCGTGCCGGAGTTTACGGCTGACGTGGGGGTCAAGAGAGACGAGAAGGTAGATTACGCGCTGCTGCAAGACAGCGAGCCCGTGGCGCTCTTCGAATGCAAGACTTACGGTACCGCCCTCAATGAGAAGCACGTATCTCAACTCATGGGTTACTTCTCCAACACGGACGCACGCTTTGGCGTCCTCACTGATGGCATCGTCTATCAGTTCTTCGCAGACCTTGTCAAGCCTAACCTAATGGACAGTGAGCCATTCTTTGAATTCAACATGCGGGACTATACCGAAGCGCAGGTCGAAGAACTAAGGCGTTTCACGAAGTCGGGTTTCCGTGTCGAAGCGAACATCGAAGCCGCGAGAAGACTGAAGTACACCACAGCGATTAAGCGGGTCCTTACTCAGGAGTTTGCAAATCCTTCAAAGGAGTTCGTGAAACTCATCGTGCGACAGGTATACGAGGGAAAGCTGGTCCAAAAGATTCAAGAGCAATTCGATCCTCTTGTGAGGCGGGAGTTGGCGCATTTCGTCGCAGAAGAGATACCCACGCCACAGCCAGTCCCGCCTGACGTGAAACCCGACCCACCAAAACCGCTTCCTCCACCTGTGCCCGGGGAATGGTGCCCTTTGTCAGCCCTGAATCCGGCTAAGGGAGACCCCAAGCCAACCGGCATACGGTTCCCGGATGGTTCTCACCGGCCCATCAAGAATTGGAGTGATCTGATGGTGGAAGTCGCCGGCTGGCTCATCCGAGAAGGGCACATGGATAGGCAGGCTTACAAAGTCAGGCGCAGCAATCGCAGCAAACACTTTCTAGTCGCCACTGAACCTATCCACGCGAGTGGCAAGCCGTTCAAGCGACCGCATCAAGTGGAATCGCTATACATTGAGGGGAACTACAGCGCGCCTAACCACGCTAAGAATACTCAATTCGTCATTAAGCACGTTGGCCAAGACCCGGCGGAGTTTTCGGTGCGTTTCGATTGACAGGCAAGGGCCATGTGGTGGCACGCACTATGCTAGCGCGGAAGAAAAACGATGATGACTAGACCGACTGCCGTTGAGCCGCGCGAGGGATATCGGATTTGGCTGCGGTACGGGGATGGGACTGCCGGAGAGGTTGACCTATCTCATCTGGCGGGACGGGGCGTATTCAAGGCGTGGGAGGACCGCGCCTTCTTTGAGGCCGTTCACGTCGGTTCATGCGGAGAAATCGCCTGGGGTAAGGAAATTGACCTGTGTCCTGACGCGCTCTACATGCAGCTTACGGGCATGTCTGTTGCAGAGTTCTTGTCTGGCGGGTAACGCCCGGCGGGAGTGGGGCGGCTAGGGGCTTCGGGCCGCGGACATCTATGCGCAGTTCCTTAGATTCCTCGCTGCGCTCGGAATGACAGACGTTGTCAATTCGGACTTGCATAAGGCTTTTGAACAGGGCACTTCTACCCTTGGCCACTTAGAACCGGGCGCGAAACGGCAGACTGGATTCCGGCTTGCGCCGGAATGACGATGGAGACATCTCTTGGCAAGAACTGACCGTACCTACGAGGTGACGCGGGAAGATAACGTCCCCGTGCCTATGCGGGACGGCACGATTTTGCGCGCCGACGTGTACCGTCCCGACGCGCCGGGTAAATACCCCGTGCTGTTGAGCCGGACGCCGTATGACAAGCAGCTTGACAGCATGGCGGGCCTCGGCGCGGGGCACGCCGCGAACGGCTACATCAGCGTGGTGCAGGACGTCCGCGGGCGCTACGCCTCGGACGGCGAGTTTCGCCCCGGCTTCTACCGCGCCGACACGTTTGACGCCAGCGACGGCTACGACACGGTGGAGTGGGCGGCGCGGCTGCCCGGCGCCACCGGCAGCGTGGGCACGTACGGCAACTCGTACAACGGCTGGACGCAATGGGAACTCGCGCCCACGCGGCCGCCGCGCCTCAAGACCATGTACGCCAGCGGCATTGCGGCAAACCTGCTCGACCGCGAACTCTCGGCCGTGCTGCGGCTGGGCCGGGTGCTGTGGTGGTCGGTCAATACGCTCGCGCCGGACCAGCGGCGACGCGCCGGAGACACTTCCGGGCCGACCACCCAAGAAGAAGCCGAACGCATCTGGCACGAGCAGGACCGCAGCAAGTGGCTCTGGTTCCTGCCCCTGCTGGACATTCCCGACCACGTGTTTGCCGACGTGGCGCCGCACTTTCGCCACTGGCTCGCCGACCACGCGCAAGACCACTTTGGTTTCTTGCGGAAGCACCAGGACGTCAATGTTCCCGTGCTCAGCGTCACCGGCTGGTACGACCAGCAGATCGGCGCCATCAAGCACTTCACCGGCATGGCCGCGAACGGCATGACCGCCCACGCGCGGGAGAACCAGAAGCTCATCGTCGGCCCGTGGACGCACACCACCGTTGACCTGGACCGCACGGTGGGCGCGGTGGACTTCGGCCCGGCGGCGGAGCGCGATTACTTCGCCATTGCCGACGCGTGGTTCCGGGCCTGGCTGAAGGACGATCCCAGCGGCATCGCCGAGTGGCCGCCGATCCAGCTCTTCGTGATGGGCGCGAACACCTGGCGCGGCGAGAATGAATGGCCACTGGCGCGCACGCGGTACACCGACTTCTACCTGCACAGCGGCGGCGCCGCCAATACGCCCTTTGGCGACGGTGTCCTCTCGCGGGAAGCGCCTACCGACGAGCCGCCGGACGACTATACCTACGACCCGCGCGACCCGGTGATGACCCTCTACTCCGGTCCCGGCCAGCAGGAGCCTCACGACCAGAGCGCGCTGGCGCGCCGGCAGGACATCCTCACCTACGCCACGCCGCCGCTGGAAGAGCCGCTGGAGGTCACCGGGCCGGTTACGGTCACGCTGTGGGCCGCCTCGTCCGCCCGCGATACGGACTTCACGGTCAAGCTCATCGACGTGCGGCCCGACGGCTTCGCCCAGGAACTCTGCCACGGCATCGTGCGCGCCCGCTACCGGGAGTCCTATGCGGAACCTACGCTCATCGAACCGGGCGCGGTCTACGAATACACGATTCAGGTGAACCCGACGAGCAATTGCTTCATGCCCGGCCACCGCATCCGCCTGGATATTTCCAGCAGCGACTTTCCCAATTTCGACCGCAACCACAACACGGGCGCGCACGAGTACGCCGACGGTGAACTGGCCACGGCCCACCAGACGCTCTTCCACGACCACGGCCGGCCGTCGCGCGTGACGCTGCCGGTAATACCGCTGTGACGATTCTTACATAACGGAGATTGCTCAATGCGCGCCCTCTACTCGAACAATCGCGGTGAAATCTACATCAAAGAGGTGCCGGCGCCCACGCTGCAGGGGCCCGGTGTCGTGATTCGGACGTTGGCCTCCGTCTTTGGGGCCGGTTCCGAAATGGCCGGGGTCGGCCGGCGGCGCGCGGCGTTGGCGGCTGGCCACGACCCGGGACCGTTCAGTGAAAAACCCCACAGCTACCAGTCCGCCGGTGAAATCCTGCGGGTGTCCGACGACCTGCAAGCGCGCTTCCGGCCGGGGGACGTGGTGGCGGCGACCGGCGGCGGCTTTGGCTTCCACGCCGAAATGGGCTACGTGCCCGCGCACTCGTTCGCAAAGGTTCCCCCGGGCCTGCCGCCGGTCGACGCCGCGACCACCAACGTTGGGCTAACGGCGTTTCATGCCATGCGCCGCGCGGTCTTGCAGCCGGGCGAAACGGCGGTGGTGCTCGGTCTCGGCATGGTGGGGCAAATTACGACGCAACTCGTCGGCATGGTGGGCGGCCGCGCGCTTGGCGTGGACCTGCACGAGTTCCGGCAGGAGAAAGCCCGCGAACTGGGCGCGGCGGCCACGGCCGGCGGCACGGACGATGAGGTGGCCGCGGCGGTGGCGGATTTCACCCACGGCGTGGGCGCGGACGCGGTCTTCGTGGCAACCTCGGCGCGCATACGGGGTCCCGCGTCGCTGGCGGTGCGCTTGGTGCGGCCCAGCGGGCGCGTGTTGCTCATCGGCCGCGTGAACTGGGACTTCACCCCCACCCACGCCGACGCCGACCCGCACACCAAGGAGATCAACCTCTACTGGGTCAACGGCCGCGGCCCCGGCAGCCGCGAGCGCGACTACCTGCGCGGCGCGGTCGATTACCCGCAGCGCTTCGTGCCGTGGGACCAGGAGCGTAACTTGCAGGCGCTGCTCAACCTGCAAGCGGCCGGCAAGGTGCGCGTCGGCCCCTTGCTCACCCACCGCTACCCGTTCGACCAAGCGCCCCAGGCGGCGGAAGTCGCCATCAACCTGCCGGCGGAAGCGCTTGGCGTAGCGTTGGAGTACGCGTGACGGGATATTGCGAGAGAGGCGCGGCGCGTGTGGCGGGCCACTCTTATCTGAAGGTTGCGTGACCAAGCCGTTCGCCCTGAGCATCGTCGAAGGGAGAACGGCGAAGAGCGGGTGTAACGGCTCTCGCTGCACATCTTTCCGTTCACGCTTCGACAAGCTCAGCGCGAACGGAAAGATGTGCGTTCACGCTCATTCCCCGCTGCAAATCGAATATTCAGCTTGCGTGGCACATTCGAAAGTCTCGCAATTTGCCGTTGTATGGCCTGAGAAAGCCCGTGGTGACTGTGTGATCCGGCGGACGCAGGTTGCAAACCTGCGCTACCGGGCGTAAAGCGCACCATAGGCGGTGACCCGCGCTGCCTAGAGAGAAAGAAATGTACCGCCGCGCTAGCCAGCGCGGCGGTACATGCGTTTCTTCATCTGCAATTGGCGTAAAGCGCGCGCGTAATTCTGCGCAAACGGCTTAGCCACGGCAGTATGCCATCACGCCGGGTCGGGCGCCGGGTTCTTCACCGGGGCCGCGGGCATTTGCGGCTGCTCGGCTTGGCGCGTGAGCGGCCAGAAGAAGAGCGCCGTAGACGCGGCCATGATCAGGGCGGCGGTAAAGACGTGGGCCACGCGCAGCACGGCGGGCAGTCCCAGCCAGACTTGCGTAAAGCCCAGCGTGATTTGCAGCGCCAGCAGCGCAAGCACCATCAGGCCCAGGTACTTGGCCGCGCCCTGGTCCACGCGGACGCGCCAGCCGGCCAGCAAGGCCATGGCCACTGAGAAGGCGTAGGCCGCGTAGCGGTGTCCCATGTGCACGTCTTCCAACATGCGGGGCGAGCCGCCGCCGCCGTCGCAGGTCAGGAAGCCGTGGCAGGCCAAGCCCGACGACGTGCCGACCACGAACGCGCCGGATATTACCACCAGCGCGCCGCACACCAGCGCCGCGATGCCGCGCCACTTGGGAAACCCGTGAATGCTGAGCGATCCGTTCTGCACCTGCACCGCGCCTATCGTGCACGTGGCCAGGAAGAACATGGATATCGTCAGGTGGGAACCGACCAAGAGCGCCGGTAGATGCGTAAGCACCGTGACCGCCCCGAGGACGATTTGGAAGAGGAGCAGGGCCGAGAACACGAGCACGATTGGACGGATCTGCCGCAAGGCATCACGGCCCCGCCACGCGAGAATGGCCAGTTGAATGACCGTGAGGGTCAGGCCCAGCGCCAGCAGGCGATGGACCCACTCGATGACGGCTGCGGTCTGGAACGGCGGTATCACCTGGCCGGAACAGAGCGGCCAATCCGGGCAGCCCAGGCCCGAGCCGGTGGCGCGCACCACCGCGCCCCACAAGATGAGCACGAGCGCCTGCACGACGACGCTCCAAATCAAAATCTTCGCGCGAGAATCCGGTTGTTTCAATGCATTAGCCATGACTTTCTCCTCTCACAGATTTGATGGCGTATATAGTGTAGCACATTTGCCGCGTTCGCGGCACGCCGTCCGCGGCCGGGAATTAGTAGACTCAGGCTTGTAGTCTTTGCAAGGTAGCGGTTCCTGTCATTCCGAGGGCAGCGAGGAATCTAATGAGAGTTCCCAATTCTAGATTCTTCGTCGCTGCGCTCCTCAGAATGACAGTTGGGAGTTGGCTCAGACCTAGGGACGATCACGTGACTTATCTCTGGTCACCCCAAGCCTGAATCTACTAATTCTGCCGCGGCCCTTTGGGTTGCGAGCCAGGCGAATCCGTGTCATCATCAGGGACGAAACTTGCGACCACTAAGGCCTTTTCGGGCGCATAGTGGTTATCTGCACTACGGCTGGCGAGAGATTGCGAGAAGCCACGGCTTGGCAAGTGAGGCCGCGCATTTCACGCCAATTCCAAGAGAGGAGCACCTCATGTCGGAGAAAATCAAGCTTGTCGCCCTGGAAGCGGCGCACCCCCACGTGCACAGCCTCATCAGAGAGGCGCAAGGCGTGGCCGGCGCGGAATTCGTCGGCTTTGCCGATCCCAACGCCGAGCGCCGCGCCCAGACCAAAGAACGCAACGAATTCGACGACGACATGGTCTTCGCCGACTTTGAGCAACTGCTGGACGAACGGCAGCCGGACGCGGCGATCGTGTGTTCGACGAATGCCGACCACGTCAAGTACGTGGAGGCGCTGGCGCCGCGGGGCATTCACGTGATGCTGGAGAAGCCGTTTGCCGCGAGCCTTTCCCATGCCGACCGCATGATTGCGGCGTGTGAAGAGCACGGCGTGACGTTGATGGTCAACTGGCCGACGGCGTGGAATCCGGCGCTGCGGCTGGCGCGGCAGATTGCGCAGTCCGGCTCGCTGGGGCAGGTTTTTCAGATTGCCTTTCGCGGCGGGCACATGGGGCCGACCGGCGACCACGATAGCTGGTGGTACCGCCCCCAGGACGGCGGCGGCGTGCTGCTGGACTACTGCTGCTACGCGGCCTGCATGTTCACGTGGATTCTGGAGAAGCAGCCGCGCCAGGTCTGCGGCATGGCCGACGCGCTGGTGAAGCCGGTCAAGTCCGAGGATAACGCGGTGCTCATCCTGCGCTACGACGACGCGCTCTGTGTGAGCCAGGCCACCTGGACGCGCTTCGGGCCGGAACCGATCCAGGGCCCGGTAATCAACGGCACGGAAGGCAGCGTGACGTCCATCGGCAAGGAACAGATCAAGCACTGCACCCCGGCAAACCGGGAAGGCGAGGTGATCGACGTGCCGCCGCTGACGGAACCGCGCCTGCAAGGCGGGCCGGCGTACCTTGTGCACTCGCTCTTGAACGGCACGCCGATCGAATCGCCGTGCGATGCGGCCTTCAACCGCGACGGCCAGGAGATTCTGGAGGCGGGCAAGATCGCGGTGCAGACGGGCGTGACGGTGAACCTGCCAATCCTGCCGTCCTAGCGCCGGTTGTGCGGCCACTGCTGCCGGCTGAAGGAGAGGGAGTGCGCCGCATTCCCTCTCGCTTTGCTTAGACTGATACCGGCTGCGCGCGTGGTCCCATTGCGCATAGTATCGAACGTGACGCGCGATACTCGCGGCCCAACCGTAGCGCGAGGGCTTGTCCCCCGCCGGAGCCACTGAATCTGGCACGCAAAGGATTGCCACGACAGCTTCGCAGGTTACAAACCTGCGCTACCGGAGGAATCGGACGCCAGCTCTGCTGTCTCTTTCATAAATGCGACGGCATTAGGGCTTGTCCCCCGTCTCTTGGGGCGTACCGCCGACCCGTAGCGCGGGGGCTTATCCCCCTCCTCTTGGCGAGACCGGCCCACCCCTTCGGCCGGATGTACGGTGGACATGCGCCGCTACACGTCTTGACAGAAAATATACTCCCAGATAGTATACGTGATAGAGGACGAACACACGGATCTGCCGAGCCGCCGCTGCCACACGATGTTCCGGTCGCCATACGCGGAGTGAGGCAGCGCCAGGGTGGCGCCTATAGCAAGCGCCGTGGGCAAAGAGAGAATTGCCGTGGCAACAACCGAGCAGACACAGGCGCAGCAATCGCTCTCGCTGGCCGTGCGGGGCATGACGTGCGCCGCCTGCGTGCGGCGCATCGAGACGGCGCTGACGGACGTGCCGGGTGTGCGCCAGGCGGCGGTGAACCTGGCAACGGAACGGGCGCAGGTGGCTTTCGACCCCGCCACTGCCACGCCCGCCGCCATCGCCCAGGCCGTTACGGCGGCCGGCTACGTTCCGGCCACCGTCAAGCGCGCCCTGCGCGTGCGCGGCCTGCAAGACGCCTCAGCCGTCGGCCGGGTGGAAGCGGCCCTGCGCGCCGTGCCGGGCGTGCTGCGGGCGGACGTAAATCCGGCGGCGGAGCGGGCGCACGTCGCGTACCTGCCGGACGTTACGGACGGTGAGGCGCTCCGGCAAGCGGTCGCGGCCGTCGGCTATGAACTGGAAGCGGCGGAAGACGAGCCGGCAGCAGGCCAGCCGGAGAGCGCCGCGGCAGCGGGCAGCGGCGAGCAACGCGCCGCGCGCGCGCGCCTGGGCGTCTCGGCGGCCCTTTCAATTCTGCTAATGGTGGGCGGCATGGGCGGCGCGCTCTTTCCTTTCCTAAGCGGCTTGTGGATTGAAAACCCCTACGTGCTCTGGGCGCTGGCCACGCCGGTGCAGTTCTGGGCCGGCTGGCAGTTCTACCGGGGCGCGTGGAGCACGCTCAAACACCTCACCTTCGACATGAACGCGCTCATCGTCATCGGCACCAGCGCCGCTTACTGCTATAGTGCGGCGGCGGTCCTCATGCCCGGCTTCTTTGCCAGCCAGGCCGTGAACGGCCACGCGCCGCTCTACTTCGATACCGCCGCCGTCATCATCACCCTGATCCTGCTGGGGCGGGCGCTCGAGGCCCGCGCCAAGCGCCGGACCGCGGCCGCCATCCACGCGCTGTTGAACTGGCGTCCGCAGACCGCCCGCGTCATGCGCGACGGCGCGCCGCGCGACGTGCCGCTCGCGAGCGTCAGCGTTGGCGATCTGGTCTTTGTGCGCCCGGGCGAACGGACGCCGGTGGACGGCGTAGTGACGGAGGGGCGGAGCGCCCTCGATGAGTCGATGCTCACCGGCGAGAGCATGCCGGTGGAAAAGGGGCCGGGCGCGGAAGTCATCGGCGGCACGTTGAACACCACCGGCGCGTTCACGTTCCGCGCCACGCGCGTCGGCAAAGAGACGGCGCTCGCGCGCATCGCGCGCATGATCGAGGAAGCGCAAGGCTCCAAAGCGCCCATCCAGCGGCTGGCGGACCGGATAGCCGCCTATTTCGTGCCGGCCGTGATCGGGATCGCGGTGCTGGCGTTTCTCGTGTGGTATCTGGTGGGGCCGGAACCGGCTTTTACGCGGGCGTTGCTGGCGTTCGTGACCGTGCTCATCATCGCCTGTCCCTGCGCCTTGGGCCTGGCAACGCCCACGGCGGTGATGGCCGCCATGGGCGTCGGCGCGGCGCGGGGCGTGCTGGTGCGCGACGCGGAAGCGCTGGAACGCCTGCGCAGCGTGACGACGGTCGTGCTGGACAAGACCGGCACCCTCACTGCGGGCACGCCGGCGGTCACGGACGTGATCGGCGCAAATCTGGGCCATGAGGACGTGCTGCGTTTCGCCGCCGCGGCGTCCCAGTCGAGCGAGCACCCGTTGAGCCGGGCCGTAGTGCGGGCGGCGGAAGCCAAGGGCCTGGTGTTGCCAACGGCCAGCGACTTCATTGCCGCGCCGGGACGGGGCATCCGCGCTCAGGCGGCGGGCAAACTCGTGCGGGTAGGCAATCGCGCCTACATGGAGGAGAGCGGTGTCGCGTGGGATGCGTCGCACAAGCTGGCGCCGCGCGCGCAGGCGCTCACCGCGCAGGGCAAGACGGTCGTGTTCGTAGCCGTGGACGGCGTACTGGCCGGGCTGATCGCGGAGGCCGACATCCTCAAGCCCAGCGCCGCGGCGGCCGTGCAGGCGCTGCGCGCGCGCGGGCTTGCGCTCGTGATGCTTACGGGCGACGCGGCGCGCACAGCCCAGACCATTGCCGGCCAGCTTGGCATCCAGCACGTGGCGGCGGAGGTCATGCCCGGCCAGAAGGCGGCGGCGATTCAAGAGCGCCAGGAAGCCGGTGAAGTGGTGGCGATGGTGGGCGACGGCGTCAACGACGCCCCGGCCCTGGCCCGCGCCGACGTGGGCATTGCGCTCGGCGCCGGCGCCGACGTGGCGGTGGAAGCCGCCGACATCACCCTCATGGGCGACGACCTGCGCGGCCTGGAGACGGCGTTCGCGCTCTCGCGGGCCGCGCGCCGCACGATTTGGCAGAATCTCGGTTGGGCCTTTGGCTACAACGTGCTGCTTATACCCGTGGCGGCCGGCGTCCTGTATCCCTTCTTTGGCGTCACGCTGAACCCGATGCTGGCGGCCGCGGCCATGGCCTTCTCCTCAGTCTCGGTGGTGGCGAACTCCCTCCGCCTGCGGCGCTTCGCATAGAATAGAGAAAGCACGCGAGGCGCTGCGCCTTGCAAGAGAACGCATTGAAGGAGCACACCCATGGCCACGTGCGCAACCTGCAACGAGTCGGTTGACCCGTCAACCGCCGAGCACAAAGTCGAGCACCGGGGCACGGTCTACTACTTCTGCTGCGGCCACTGCCAGGCCGCCTTCGAGCGAGAGCCGGAGAAGTTCGCGGAAGCCTAACGACGGTTCCGACTCTGCTCTCGCCGATGCCGAACTGTAGCGCGGGGGCTTGTCCCCCGCATCGCTCGCGGACCCACGCCCATAGCGCGGGGGCTTGTCCCTAATGCTGTCGCATTGAACAGAGGGGCAGCAAAACTCGCGTCCGCAATCTCCGGTAACGCAGGTTACAAACCTGCGTAACTGCCAGGTCAATCCTCTGCGTGTCGGTTTGGATGGCTCGGGCGGGGGACAAGCCCCCGCGCTACGTTAGTGCGACAACATTGGGGCTTGTCCCCCGCATCGCTCGCGGACCCACGCCCACAGCGCGGGAGCTTGTCGCCAGTGCCGCCGCGTTTCAGCGAAAGGGCGTCACCGGAACGCCTCTACTGAATCGGTCGATCGGCGTAGGGGCACGACACGTCGTGCCCCTACGCCGTCGTGCTAGCATTTCAAGGCTCTAGCTCTTCCTCTAGCCCCTCCGCAACCGTCACTCTTACAACGCTGCCGTCAATACTATTCACCCCCAAGCGCTATCCCTGCGCGGACAGCAGGCTGGGCAATCCAGTTCCACGCGCCGCTCCCCAAACGGCAGGACATTCTAACGTTCTTAGCATCTTCTTAGCTTTCCAGCGCTTGACGGGCATGGCCGCGTGAGATAATGAACCGAAGACCGGCGCCGGGCGGGGCGCGGGAAGTGCCGGGGAAAGGCGCCGACCACGCGCGCGTTGCACCTTTTGGAGAAAAGGAGGAGAGCCATGCTGACACGACGCTCGCTACTGGCAGGCTCGGCGGCGCTTGCGGTGGGCTGTGGACGCGCCAAACCGCCGGTGTCCCAACCTGTGCAATTGAACCTTGCCGCGTACCTGGGTCTGGTGACCGTGCAATTGCGCGGGATGGGATGCTATGAAGGCGCGTACCAGGAGGTAATGGCGGCGCTTGCGCAGGACCCGGACAACCCGTTCGGCCCGGAGCGCGGCAGGTACCGGCTTGCGATGAGAATGTCGGATGAGTTCTTTCCGGGAACCACGTGGGAGACGCCCGCGGACGAAGCGCTTGACGCGATTGCGGCCTTCCTGGATGAAATCGAGGCGGACCTCGTGACCGTGTGGCCGGAGTTGGCGCAGTGGCTGGGCCGCCGCGGCCTCTTGCTGCCGTTAGACCGGTTCAGCGGCACGGACGCAGCGAGTTTGGAGCGAGAGTACTTTCCGGTTGCGCTCGACCGCTACCGCGCGGATGGTGCGCTCTACGCACTGCCCGTGAGCGCGGTACCGCAGATGGTCTTGTACCATTCCGGTCACGTGCGGCGGCAAGGGCTGCCGCCGCCGGCCGCGAGCTGGGATTGGGACGACCTGGTGGAATATGGGACAAAGCTGACGACGCGCGACGATGAAGGCCGGGTTACGCGTTGGGGCTTAGTGGCCCACTTCGACGAAATCTGGTGGGCGCTCTGGCAGAACGGGGCGGATGCGCTCGATCCGGACACGCTGCGTTGCCGCTTGGAGGAGCCGGCGGCGGTCGCGGCTCTGCAATTCTTCCATGACCTGCTCCACAGGCATCACGCCTCGCCGGCCGCATGGGCCGTCGATCTGTTTGAAATCCTGAATACAAACCCGCCGTCAATGCGGTTCGAATACGTGGATGGCTGGCTGGACCCGGCGGTCTATCGCGTGGCGGCGCTGCCGAGCGGCAAGCAGTTCGTCGCGCCGGTGCGAGACGGCTTTGGCATCGGCATCGCCACGCGCACGCCGCACACGGAAGCGGCCTATACGGCGCTGCAGGGCCTTGTCCGCGCCATGCAGACGCAGGTGACGATGCCCGCGCGGAGAGATGCGATCGCGAGAATCAGGAGAGTTGTGTTTGATCTACAACCGGCGGAACGCGAGGCGATAGAACGGTCAATGGAACACGGGCGCGCGCTGCCTCAGGCTTTCTTGCAAGGACTGACCATGGGAAGGGCGACGGAAGCCCTGGTAACGGGCAAGGGCGTGGCAACCGCCGTTAACGAAGCGCGCGGCGTCTTGCGAAAGTATCAGGATGAAGGTGACTCACCCTTCGGGCCGCCCCTAAAGCCTATGCCGTGGGCCTCCTGTGAGAGCGTACGCTGACTCTAGCGCGCTCTACAATTAGTCACCAATTGCCGCCGCAATCGTGAATTCATTGCCCCCAGGGGCGCGCATGCAATGAGTGATCATTTACCCAAACACCCACTTTAAATACACAACACTTTTGGACGGATGCGCCTTGCGTCTCTTCCGCTTGGATGCGCGCGAACCCTCTGCTTGCGGACGCGGTGTTACAATGGCGCAAAAGAAGACGCCGGCCAGGGCCTGCCCACAGTGGGGCCTGGGTAATGCCACCAGGAAAGGGTGAGAGAGCACTGAGATGAACGCTGCCGCCAACGAATCCACGTATCAGGGAGCGGAAGAAGAGATACTTGCGCACGCGTTTTCTGATCCAATCATCGAGAACGAGATGGTGTATCCCGCCCTCACTACGCTCGATTGCATCTACACCGCGAACGCAACGCTGAACATGCCGGTCGAGCACTTCTTCAGCGCGTACGAGAACCTGCAACTGGAAGCGGCCGAGTCGTTGACGCTGGACGGCGGGGCTACCCACCTGCTGCACGTCACCTACACGCTGGGCGGCGCCGAGTACCACGCCCACGCCTACGCGCCCGCAGCGCCCGATACGGGCAAGCCGGCGTCGCTGATCATTCCGGGCAGCGGCCTGAACTGCTCGGAACCGATCTACCGCAGAGACCCGCAGAGCTATCACGACGGCGTCCTGGACGCGCTCGGCGACGGCATCGCGAACTACGTCTTCATCAAGCCCAACGAGGACTGCCTGGCCTTCCACAACGGCCAGGGCAAGGTGGACGTCAACTTCTTCGTGAATTGGCACCTGAATAACGCCGCGTCCTACTCGGCCGCGTACATCGTGAACGCGCTGGCCATCACGAAGTGGCTGCAAGAGCGGCACGACGCCGTGGTGGTGGCCGGCCTCTCCCAGGGCGGCGGCGCGGCGCTGCTCACGTCCTTGCAGGCGCGGCCCACGGCGGCGGTGATTGCCTCCGGTTTTTCGGTCATCATGGAGCGCATCCACTGGTCGGGCCACAACCAGATCATCATCCCCGGCATCGCCCAGGCCTACAGCAACGAGAACGTGCGGCAGAAGATCTTGGCTTCGCCAACGCAGTTCCTCTTCACCTACGGCCGGCAGGAGACGGTAATCTACGGCGTCGAGGCGCACGAGCACTATAGCTGCGACTTCCTGAACGCATGCCCCAACGTGCGCTGTGAATCCCACGACGAGGGCCACGTCTTCCACGTGGGGCTGACGAGCGACTTCCTGCGCAGTCACGGCCTATAGCGTTGGTTGACGCAAGTCGAGAGCGGTGACGGGCGTGCATTCTTGACCCGCACAAGCAGTGCTAGGCAAACGTCTCTAACGCCACGAACACGAAGAACACCGCGGAGAGGGAGCTATTCACATGGAAGAAGGCGGTGTTGACGCGGGAGAGGTCGCGGGGGGTGACGAGCAGGTGTTCCCAGACGAGCAGGGCGGCGGTGGCGGCGACGCCGAGCCAGTAGAAGAGGCCGAGGTTCAGCAGCAGTCCCACCGCCGCCAGGCAGAGCGCGGTGGCGGTGTGGGATATGGCGGAGAAGATGAGGGCGCGGGGGATGCCAAAGCGGGCGGGCATGGAATAGAGGCCCTCTTTCAGGTCGATTTCGTAGTCTTGGCAGGCGTAGATCATGTCGAAGCCGGCCATCCAGGCCACCACCGCCGCGCCCAGCAGCACCGTGCTCCAGGCGAATTCGCCGGTGACGGCAATCCAGCCGCCCATGGGGGCCATGGAGCCGGAGACGCCCAGCGCGAAGTGGCTGAGCCAGGTGAAGCGCTTGGTGTAGGAGTAGAACACGAGCCAGAAGATCGCCACCGGCGAGAGCAGCGCGCAAAGCCAGTTGAGCATGGCCGCCGCCAGCACCATGAGCGCCAGATTGAAGATGCTCGCGCCCCACATGAAGCGCGGCGTGAGAATCCCTTGCGGCAGGGCGCGGATTGCCGTGCGGGGATTGCGGCTGTCCAGGTGGCGGTCGATGATGCGGTTGAGCGACATGGCGGCGGTGCGGCTGAAGTAATCGGCGGTCATGGCGACCGTGACCCAGATGAATTGCCACCAGGTGGGCAGTCCCTCCGCCGCCAGCAGCATGGCGAGATAGGCGAACGGCAGCGTAAACGCCGCGTGCTCGATCTTGATCGCTTCCATGAAGACCGGCACTTTGCGGATGACGGAGCCTATGGAAGCGGTCACTGCGCTCATGTCGCTTTTCTCACCTATCTAAAGAGCTATTGCACGTTAAGCATCTCCGCCAGCAGTGTTTCCATCGTTTCCAGCGGCAGCGGGCCGATGAACTTGGCGGCGATCGTGCCGTCCGGCGCAATGAAGAATGTCTCGGGTATGCCGGAGACGCCGTACTCGATGGCGATCTTGCCGTTGGGGTCGGGCCCGCTGAGGTAGGTTTGGCCGTAGGCCTTGCGAAATTCGGTAGCGGCATCCTCGGAATCCCACAGGTTTATGCCCAGGATGACCACGCCCCGGTCGCGATAGCGCACGTGAGTTTCTTCCAACGCCGGCGCTTCGGCGCGGCACGGGGCGCACCAGGAAGCCCAGAAGTTGACGACCACCGCCTGGCCGCGCAAGTCGCTCAAGCGCACCACGCGCCCGTCGCTCAGGGTCAGGCTGAAGTCCGGCGCGGGCCGGTTGTCCTGGCGAATGAGCGTCGGCTCCAGGTTGACGCCGGGCTCGAAGCCGCCTAGTTGCCCGCTCTGTGTCATTACGTAGTAGAGCAGCGCCAGCAGGCCCGCAACCATCGCCGCGAAAAGCGGAATGAGAATGTACCGCAGGGGAATCGTGCGCGGCGGGGCAGTCGCGCTCACTGCACGCTCTCCCAGACGCGCTCGACCAGATAGGCGAGGTCGTCGCCGCGAAAGACGGCGGTGCGCCCGTCGACCCGCTCCTGCCGCCGCGAACTGAAGGCGGTACGGTCCCAGACTTCGGTCTGCGTGACGGTGACCTGAATCTCGAACGGCGGCTCCAGCGCCAAGGGCTTGGGCAAGGACTCGACGGCGAGCGCGGCGTGCACGGCATTGCCAAGCTCCTCACGGACGACAGCGGGGATGCGCAGCTTGGCGGCCTGGTAGCCAAAGCCCCACTTGGTTGTGCACGTTTGCACGCCCGGCAGCAGCGCCTCGGCCTCGGCGCAGGCGTGATTGTCGCCGCTCACCAGCGCCACCGGCACGTGGATTGCGCCGCAGAGGGCGGCGTGGACGCCTATGGTCCCGAGGTCTAGTCCGTTGACTAGCAGTTGTAAAACATCCGGGGCGAGGGTTTGGCAGAGCACCGCGCCCCACGTCCCGGCCTGGGCCGGGTGCCCCAGCAAGACGGCGGCGTCGGCATCGGCAAGCGCGGGAAACCGCACCTGCTGCTGCTCGCCAAAGACGTACGTTGCGCCGGGGTGCAGCAGGTCTTCGTGATACGGCACGAACCCGGTGGCGTCGTGCACGGTGATTTCCTGCGCGCCTGCCGCTTGCGCGCCGTCAACCGCCGCCGACACTTCACGCGCCATCAGCGCGCGGGCCTCCGCGTAGAGATAGGGGGCTTCGCTTGCCGGGTCTATTTGATTGCGATGCACGACGCCGGCCGTGCCGGCGAAGAGGGAGATGATGACGACGTTCACGTGGGTATGACCCTTGGCTTCTCTGGGCTACTGAATTACCGGGCTACATGACTATACGAAGAGTGGGCAGGCAACGTGCCGACGGTCATTCCCGCGCACGCGGGAATCCATCTTCGCCTCGCGCCCAGCCAAGAGGGGATGGATTCCCGCGTGCGCGGGAATGACGGATTCCGGTGCGCTCACTTTCATAGGACACTTTGGGCAGTCGGCAAGCTGTTCGCAAATGCGCTCACGCCACTCTTGGCGTCCCTACATCGTCGGCCCGATGCGGTGCGGCGCGAACTCGCGGTGTCCCAGAATCTCCGTGGCCGTCAGCAGGCCGTTGACGGTGTCGAGCGTCAGGTCGAACAGCCGCTCGCCGAGTTCGCGGATGCTGGCCGTGCCGTCCAGCACTGGCACGCCGGAGAAGTCGATGTTGTCCTGCATTTTGGTAACGGTTTGCGGATTGGCGCAGACCTTGATCACCGGCGCTACCGGATTGCCCAGCGGCGAACCGCGGCCGGTGGTGAAGATGCAGACTTGCGCGCCGCCGGCGATCATGCCGGTCACCGACTCCGAGTCGTAGCCCGGCGTATCCATCACCACCAGGCCTTTCTTGGCGGGATAGTCGGCGTAGCCGATCACCTCTTCCAGCACCGTGGTCCCGCCCTTGTAGATGCAGCCCAGCGATTTCTCTTCAATCGTCGTCAACCCGCCTTTGATATTGCCCGGGGCGGGATTGGCGCCGCGAATGTCCACGCCCATGTTCAGCGCGTCCTCTTCCGCCTTGCGTACCACCGCGAGAAGCTGCTCGCCGATTTCCGGTTCGCGGGCGCGTTGGGCAAAGATGTGCTCCGCGCCGATGAATTCCGCCGCCTCGCTGATCATCACCGTGCCGCCGGCTTCCACCAGCATGTCCGAGACCACGCCGACGATGGGATTGCTGGAAAGGCCGCTGGTCGTGTCCGACCCGCCGCACTCGGTAGCCAGCACCAACTCCGAAAGGGGAAACTCTTCCTTCTGCATGGTGGAGAGCTTGGCCTGGAGTTTTTGCGCCATTTGCGCGCCTTCCTGGATGGTGCGAATGGAGCCGCCGGCCTCCTGGATGACGATGAGTTCCACCGGCTTGCCGGTCTTGGCGATGCCCTCGGCGATGAGGGGCGCTTCCGCCGTTTCGCAGCCCAGCCCCACCACGATTGCCGCGCCCACGTTGGGATTGCTGCCGGTGCCCACCATGGTGCGCACGAAGAGGTCCGCGTCCGGCCCCAGTTGGCCGCAGCCGTACTGGTGAATGGTCGTCACCGCGCCGGGCACCAGTTCGGTGATGCGCTGGCCGACGGTGGACGAACAGATTACCGACGGCAGGATTGCCAGGTGGTTGCGCGCGCCCACGCGGCCGTCCGGCCGGCGGTAGCCTTGAAACGTCTCTGCACGTGCCACGATCTGAACTCCCTCTCAATGGCCGCGCTTGACGCCGCGGCCGCTCCAGCTCGCGTTGCTCACCCTCGTATTGTACTCTTCTTGGCGCAACCGTGTTGCCAGCGCACACAGGTTGCATTGGGGAAATGCGCGCCAAGCCCCGCGGTAGGCGCGGTCGGCGTCTTTGGGCGGGGTGAACGGCGGCCCGCGATTCGATTGCAGGCTGCGTCGCCCCGCGTGACACTGTGCCACGGTATGCTGCGTCGCACGCGGAAGCTGAATTTCTGCAAGAAAAAGCCCGATTCCGTGCAGATTTTTGGCTTAATTTGACAACGCAACGCGTCTCGAGTACCGTGAATCATTGTGCGCTTGCACGATTGTGCCCGGCACGGCGCACGACACGCGCCGCAACCCGCCACGCGGGCAACCGACGCGCCGGGCGCTCGAAACTACAGATTGCCGAATGAGGAGACTGCATACATGCCCAAGCACGTAATCTTCAGTGAAGATGCGCGTAACGCCTTGATGAGCGGCATAGAACAGGTTGCCGACACGGTGCAGGCCACGCTGGGCCCCAAGGGCCGCAACGTGGCGCTGAGTTACCAGGACAAGGTGCCGATCGTCACCCACGACGGCGTCACCGTGGCCAAAGAGATCGAACTCGTCGACAACTTCGAGAACATGGGCGCCACGCTCATCATTCAGGCGGCCAGCAAGACCAACGACACCGCCGGCGACGGCACCACCACCGCCACCGTGCTCGCCCACTCGCTCATAACCGAGGGGCATCGCCATATCGTCTCGGGCGCCAATCCCATGATCCTCAAGCGCGGCCTGGAGCAGGCGGCCCGCGCGGTGGTCGAGGAATTGCGAAAGTCCGCCACGCCGGTCACCGGCCAGGAGCAGGTGACGGAAGTGGCCACGATTTCGGCCGGCGACGCCGGCATCGGCGCGCTCATCGGCGAAGTGATGGACCGGGTGGGCAGAGACGGCCTCGTCACGGTGGAAGAGGGGCAGAGCCTCGGCATCTCCGTCGAGTACGCGGAAGGCATGGAGTTCGATCAGGGACTGCTCTCTCCCTTCTTCATCACCGATTCCATCAACATGAAGGCCGTGGTGGAGGAGCCGTTCATATTCGTTACCGACCGCAAGATCGAATCCCTGGAAGAAATCCTGCCGCTTCTGGAGCGCATGGTGCAACGGGGCGAGAAGAACCTGGCCATCATTGCCTTGGAGGTGGAGGCCCACGCCCTGGCGATGCTGGTCACCAACAAGTCGCGGGGCATCCTGAACTGCCTGGCGGTGAAGGTGCCCGGCTACGGCGACCGGCGCAAGGAAATGCTGCGCGACATCGCGATCGTCACCGGCGGCACGTTGATCTCTGAAGAGGCCGGCAAGCGCATCGACGAAGTGGAACTCGAGGATCTCGGCCGCGCGGGACGGGTCGTGGCGGACAAAGACACGACCGCCATCATCGAGGGACACGGCAGCCAAGACGAGATTTCCGCCCGCATCAACCAGATCAAGTCGCGCCTGCGGGACGGCGCGCCGGACTTCGACCGGGAAAAGCTGGAAGAGCGCGTGGCCAAGCTCTCCGGCGGCGTGGCGATCATCCGCGTGGGCGCGGCCACGGAGATCGAGATGAAGGAGCGCACGGACCGGGTGGACGACGCGCTGGCGGCCACCCGCGCCGCCGTTGAGGAGGGCATCGTGCCCGGCGGCGGCGTGGCCCTCATCAACGCCGCGTCCGGCCTGGATAGACTGAAACTAAAGGGCGATGAGGCGGTGGCGGTCACGGTGATGCGCCAGGCTCTGGAAGCGCCGCTGAAGCGAATCGCTCAGAACGCCGGGCTGGACGCCGCGGTAATCGCCCGCGAGGTGCAGCGCCTGGCGAAGAACCGCCGCAACAAGAACGTCGGCCATAACGTGCTCACCGGCGAGTACGTGGATATGATCAAGGCGGGGATCATCGACCCCTTGAAGGTTACCCGCTCGGCAGTGGAAAACGCGACCTCCGTCGCCTGCCTGGCGCTCACCACCGAGGCGCTGGTGGCCGACATTCCCAAGGAGGACGTGGAATACGAGGGCGCGCCGGAGTTCTAGGCAATTTCGCAGCGCTTGAGGCAAGAGAACCCCTCCAACGCGGAGGGGTTCTCTGATTCTCAGGGAGCATTCGCGGGCTCGCGGCTGCCGCGCCACGTCAAGGTGATAGTATGTAGTCGTGTGAGTTATCGGAAGAGGCCGCAAAGTAGGAGCAATTGCCATGGATAAACGCGGAGTGTTGATCGTCGTCGTGCTGCTGGTCGCCGGCGTTGGTGTCGCCGCGGCGTGGTGGCTGGGGTCGCCGTTGTTCGTCGATACCGTCGTCGAGGAGGAACTGCCGTTCACGATACCGAGCGCGGAAGAGATGGAGGCGATGTCGGAGGACGAACTCGCAAAGGTGACCGCGGACGTGCTGGACGCGGCGGCCAAGATGCCGGACACGGAGATGGAAGAAGAGATGCCGGAGATGGCCGACGACGCCCAGCCGATAGTGGTGGCGCAGGGCCAATTTGCCGACGCGGACGACTTCCACAAAGGCAGCGGCACGGCCACGCTCTACCGCCTGCCGGACGGGACGCACCTCCTGCGGTTCGAGGACTTCCGCGTCACCAACGGCCCGCAACTGCACGTGCTGCTGGCCACCCACGCCATGCCCGCCAGCCGCGAGGACGTGGATGAAGGGTACGTCGATCTGGGCGGCCTGAAGGGCAACGTGGGCAGCCAGAACTACGAGATTGGCGCCGATATTGCCGTCGCTGACGTCAAGAGCATCGTAATCTACTGCAAGCCCTTCCAGGTGGTCTTCTCCACGGCAACGCTTAGCAGCGGCGGCAGCTAAACGCCCGGTCCCGGTTGACGCGCTCTCGCACTGCAAGAGCGCGCCTCTCGGCAAACCGCGGTACCGAAGGCTTGCGCCCATGCTGTCGCACCAACGGAGCGCGGGGGCTTGCCCCCAATGGTGTCGCAGCGCGGGGGCTTGCCCCATAGGTAGCGCGGGGGCTTGTCCCCCGCCGGAGCCATTGAAACTGGCACGCACAGGGTTGACCCATCAGCTTCGCGGGTTGCAAGCCTGCGCTACCGGAGATTTTGGATGCGAGTTCTGCTGTCGCTCAGTCTAATGCGACAGTATTAGGGCTTGCCCCCGCCCAAGCAGGCACATACGCGCACGCACAAGCTGGATTCCCGCTTTCGCGGGAATGACGGGACATTTCTACACGCCCGGAGTGCTGTTCTTCGCTTTCTTGTGACCCTCTCGGTCGAATGGACCCTCACCCTCGCCCTCTCCCAGCGGGAGAGGGGACATGAGAGCGCCCAAGGGATTAATGACCCAACGTTTGCTATTTTCCGCCTTAGAATACTTGACGAAATGCCAGAGAGAGTTCTATAATCGTAAAGAGGATGTTTAGACTTGACCGATGAGGAGGAGTGAGCGATGACGGAGACGGTAGAACCCGCCGTGCGGCGCCTGCTGCGGAGCCGGACGGAACGCACCTGCGCCGGCGTCTGCGGCGGCATTGCGGAGTATATCGAGTGGGACCCAACGATCGTGCGCCTGCTCTGGATTCTCGCGCTCTTCCTCTCCGGCGGCGCGGCGCTGTTCGCCTACATCGTCTGCTGGATCGTCATGCCGGAAGCGCCCGAGCACGCGCAGACCGGCGATGTCTTCACGCACGGACAGCGCCTCACCCGCAGCCGCGACGAGCGCATGTTGGCCGGTGTCTGCGGCGGCCTTGCCGCTTACCTAGGCATGGACGTCACGCTTATGCGCGTGCTCTGGGTCGCCGCCACCTTCATCAGCGGCGGGCTGACGCTAATCGCCTATCCCATCTTCTGGCTGGTCATGCCCGAAAGCGGCCGCTTTGCGTCCGCCGCGGACGATACGTTTCGGAACGTGGCGGAGCGCGTAGACCCAATGGTGGACCGGATTGGCGACCGGGTGCGCGAGACGTTCAACCAAGCGCCGCGCCCATCCGACCCGGCCGCCGCCAAACGCGCCCAGGAACAGGAATTGGAGAACGAGATACTCGGCATCAGCGAGGATGACCTGCAAGAAGAGCGGCCGCAGGCGGCGGCCAGCGCCCCGGCCGCCAAACCGGCGCAGCGCTGGCTGCCCGTGCTCGGCATGGCTCTGGTAACCGTGGGACTCATCGTGCTCGCGAACAGCATTGACTGGCTGTGGTTCTCGCCGGAGTCCCTGGTCATCCTCGTGATTGGCGCGCTCTTGCTCTCCTATCGCAGCGGCGACGAGCCGCGCCCGGCCTGGCGCACCGTGGCCGGCGGGGTGTTGGTCTTCGTCAGCGTTCTCGCGCTGTTGGATAGCATCAGCATATTCTGGAACTCCGACGGCGTGATCGGCTCGCTCTTCATCATGGGCATCGGCCTGGCCCTGCTGTTGCACCGCCGGCGCGCGGCGCCGCGGCCGGCGTGGCGCGCGTGGATTGGCGGCGGCTTGGTCGCCCTCGGCGCGCTCGTGCTCATCGATACCGTCTTGCCTTCGTTCGTATCCGACTTCACCTGGCCGCTGGCCCTCATCGGCGCCGGCGCGCTGCTGCTCTGGCAATGGAGCCGCCGCAAGGCAACAGGCTAGCGCCTGTCGCCCCGCCGTTCACGCCCCGGCAAGAGCCGCTGAGGGCTTATACTGCTGGCGCGCCCCTCTTGCCATACGGTCACTCTGAGGAGCCCGACTGTCTGTGCGACGGCATTGGGGCCCACCCCCAATTGTCATTCTGAGGAGCGCAGCGACGAAGAATCTAGAGCGCGGGAAACCATAGATTCCTCGCTGCGCTCGGAATGACAGAAGCCGCAGCAAGCTAGTTAGGCTCCAAGGTCTTTCAGTCGCTTGACAGTGATGCCCTATTTTGCATAATGGTGCTAGTCAAGCGTTCTATCGCACCCGTGAAAGAGGATGTCCATGGCACAAACACTCAGCGCCGCCGCAGTTCTCGCCATCGATGGCGGGCCGCCGGCGGTGACCGCCCCGCTCGACGACCGCTGGCAGCGCGTCACCGACCTGGAAAAGGAGTACGTGCTGCGGGTGATGGACGACTTTGGCGACGCCTACGCCGAATTGGACCGGTTCGAGCAAGAGTGGCGGGAGTTCATCGGCACGAAACACGCCCTGGCCATGTGCAACGGCACCGCCACCCTGCACTCCGCCATCTTCGCGGCCGGCGCGCACGCGGGCAAAGAGGTGATCGTGCCCTCGGTGACCTGGCACGCGAGCATCAGCCCCATCCTGCACTGCGGCGCGACTCCCGTGTTCTGCGACGCCGATCCGCAGACCTTCTGCGCCGACCCTGCGGACGCGCGGCGCAAGATCACCGACCGCACCTGCGCCATCGTCGTCACGCACGTCTACGGCAATCCGGCGGACCTCGACGCCTTCCGCGAGATCGTGGACGGCACCGACATCGTCCTCATCGAGGACGCCTCCCACGCCCACGGCGCGACGTGGGACGGCAAGCCGGTTGGCTCGTTCGGCCATATCGGCTGCTTCAGCCTGCAGAAAGGCAAGGCCATGACCGGCATCGAGGCCGGTGTGGCCGTGACCGACGACGAAGCGCTCTACGACCGCATGTTGGCGCTGGGCCAGTACGGGCGCTGCGGCAAGCTGTGGGCAACCGCCGAGTTCGCCGACCTGCGCAACATGGGATTCGGCGTGAAGTACCGCGCCAATCCGCTCGCCATCGCCATGGTGCGGGCGCAGTTTACGCGGCTGCCGGCAATGAACGAGAAGCGCCGGGCGTGGTTCGACCGGCTCGACTCGCTGCTGAGCGCCATTCCGGGCGTTTATCCGCAGCAGGTGTATCCTCAGGCGGTGCGGGGCGGCCTCGTGCACTACGCCGGTACGCTGGATGCTAGGGAAATCGGCGCGCCTGTGAATGCGATTCTGAAAGCCTTGGTCGCCGAAGGCGTACAGACGAAACCGGAGATCACGCCCTTCGGCTACGGCGTGATGCACCTGGAGCCGCTCTTCAACGACTACGCGCTGGATAACGTGGGCGGCCCCTGGAAAGACCTGCCCGCGGAGTCGCGCGTGCGCCGGCGGCGCGGCCACCTGCCCGTGAGCGAACGCATCCACGCTTCGGCCTTCTGGATCAAGACGCCAATCGACCCTAATCCTGAATGGGTTGAACAAGTCGGCGCGGCCTTCCGCAAGGTGGTCGCCAACGCGGATCGCCTGGCCGAGTTTGCGCCGGCTTAAAGCGCGAAATCTGCCGACAAAGGATTAACGGATCTATGCGCCATTTCCCTGCCGCGATTGGTGGATGGGAAGACCTGGCGGCCCCGTGAACGAGAACGCGGCCTGTGCTGCAGCACAGGCCGCTCCATTTGTGACCTCAGTTCGTCGTCTCAATCCCTCTTCTCCCGACTCAGCCGCTTCCCGCCCGGCAGCGGGCCGTGGCTTCCACGTCCAGTTCGCCAGTGGCCGTTACCACGACCCCGTAGACCTCACGGGCGCGTTCACGCGACACCTTCTCGTTGCGCACGTCGTCCTGCACCAACTGCGGGTCGCGCGCACGCGGGTCGCCCCAACCGCCGGCGCCTGAGACCATGTGGCGGAACAGGTCGTTCTCGTAGATCGTCTCCGTTGCCTTGCTGGTCAGCACGCGCGCCTCGGTATCGGGATTGAGGATGTTGCGCGAGGGCGCGCCGGGGTGGCCGCCGGCCAGGCCGTAGGCGTGGTTCTTATGTCGATCCGAACGGAGTTGCAGCGTCGCGCGCTTCTCCCGCAGGCGGTAGTCGCGCACCAGCGCCAAACCGCCGCGGTACGCGCCCGCGCCTTCCGAATCCGGCACGTAGCCGTAGCGTTCAATGCGCAGCGGCAACTCGGCCTCCACCACTTCCACCGGATTGTTGGAAAAATTCACCACGATGCTTGCCATGGCGTCCGTGCCGTCGCTCCAGGGCTTGCCGCCCCACGAGCCAAAGAGAAACTCCAGGTAGACGAAGGGGTTGCCGTCGTCGTCGTAGCCGCCGATGCTCACGCCGGTATCGCCGCCCACCTCGCAGGCCGGAATGCGCTCAGGCGCCAACTTCGCCAGCGCGCCCATCACGGCATTGGCGGTGCGGTAGCCGGTGAGGCCGCGCGCCGCCACCGGCGCGGGCATACTGGGATTGATGACCGAACTCTCCGGCGCGATCACGTTTATCGGGCGGAAATATCCCTCGTTGTTCGGAATCTCTTCCCCCATCAGGCTGCGCACGCAGGCGTAGACCGCCGAGCGCGTAAACGGTATCGGCGAGTTGATGCCGCCGCGCACCTGGGGCGACGTGCCCGTGAAGTCCACCGTCATGGAATCCCCGTGCACGCGCACGCACACGGCAATCGGAATCGGCCCCGGGTCGAAGCCGTCGTCGTCGATGTAGTCGGTAAAGGCGTACTCCCCGTCCGGCAGGTCGGCAATGGCCTGCCGCGCCAGCCGCTCGGTGTAGTCGAGCAGCGCCGTAAACCGCGCCTGCAACTCGGCGTGTCCGTAGCGCGCGAAGAGCGTTTTCACCCGCCGCTCGCCCACGTGGCAGGCGGAGAGTTGGGCGCGAATGTCGCCCAGCACCAGGCGCGGCACGCGCACGTTGGCGCGCAGGAGTTCGAAGACGGCCTCGTTCGGCTCGCCGGCGGCGTAGAGCTTGAGCGGCGGGATGCGGATGCCCTCCTGGAAGATTTCCGTGGCGTCGCAGCCGTTGCCGCCGGCCACCATGCCGCCCACGTCGGCGTGATGCGCGATCGAAACTAAGAAACACGCCAATTCGTCATTCAAAAATACCGGCTTGAAGATGTAGATGTCCGGCAGGTGCGTGCCGCCGGCGTAGGGATCGTTGAGCATGTAGACATCGCCGGGCCGCACGTTTTGCCCAAACGTGCCGAAGATGCTTTCCATCGCGTGGGGCACCGAACCCAGGTGCAGCGGCAGGGTCAGGCCCTGGGCGATGAGTTCGCCGCTGGGCTGGCAGAGCGCCGTCGAAAAATCCATGCTGTTCTTCAGGTTGTTGGAGTACGCGGTGCGCAGCACTGTCATCGCCATCTCGTCCACCAGCGATTCCAGCGCGTTCTTGAGGATTTCCGTTTCGACCGGATCGAATTCGCGGCTCACGATTGCTCCTCTCCCACGGCGATCACCACGTTGTCCCACTCATCCCGCCGCACCGCGCAATTGGGGGGCACGAGGATGGTCGTATCGTACTCCTCGACGATGAGCGGGCCGGGCCGCTCGTTCCCGTCAAGTTCATGGCGGCCCAGCAGCGGCACGGTGCGCTCGCCCAGCGCCGCGCCAAAATAGGCGGTGCGTTCGCGCGGCAGGTGCGCCAGGCGCTTGCCCGCGCCCGCGCTGCCCCAGCGGTGCGCGCCCTCGCGGGGCAACGTCACTTCCACGCGCAGGTTGACAAGCTCTACCGGGTCGTCCGGGGCCTTGTGCCCGTAGGTGCGCTCGTGCTCGCGCTCGAAGGCTTCGCGCATCACCGCCGGCGTGGACTCTTGGAAAGGCACGGTCAACTCGAACGACTGTCCCGCGTAGCGCAGGTCCGCGAAGCGCTGCCAAGAGCCAGCTTCCCCCGCGCCGGTGTCGACGCCAATCTCGGCCGCCAGGCGGGACTCGAGCGCCGCGTACTGCCGGTTGATCTCTTCTTCACTCACGTTATCCAGCGGCAGCAGTACCGTCTGCGAAACGTGCTGCGCAACGTCCACGCAGAGGAGGCCGAGTGAGCTAAACAGCCCCGGAAACGGCGGCGCCACTACCTGCCGGATGCCGAGTTCCTGCGCCATTTCCACGGCGTGCAACGGCCCGCTGCCGCCAAAGGCGAAGAGCGCGAAGTCGGCCGGCGAACGACCCCGCTCCACCGTAACCGCCCGCACCGCGCGGCTCATGTGAGAGACCGCGATGCGGTGGATGCCGTGGGCGGCGTCAGCCACGCTCAGGCCCAGCGGTTCCGCCAGCCGCTTCTCCAGCACGGTACGCGCCCGCGCCGCGTCGATCGGCAGTTCGCCGCCGAGGAAATGCGTGGGATTCAGAAAACCCAGTGCCACGTTTGCGTCGGTGAGCGTCGGCTCTTCCCCGCCCTGGGCGTAACAGACCGGCCCCGGTTCCGCGCCCGCGCTATTGGGGCCCACGCGCAGGCCGCCGGCCGGGTCGAGCCACGCCACGCTGCCGCCGCCGGCCCCAACCTCCGCAATGTCGATGGCCGGCACCCGCAGCGCGTAGCCCGCGCCCCGCTGCAAGCGCGCGCTCAGGCTGATGCCGCCGCCCACCTCGTAGTCGTTGGTGCGGGTGATGCGGCCGTCCTCGATCACCGACGCTTTCGCCGTAGTGCCGCCCATGTCGAGGGTGATGGCGTTGGCAACCCCCATCGCGTTCGCCAGCGAGAGCGCGCCCATCACGCCCGCGGCCGGGCCGGACTCGATCACGTGGATGGGCTGCTCCGCCGCTTTGGCCGCGCCCATCATGCCGCCGCCGGACTGCATCATGTAGACCGGCGCGGTAATCCGCCGTTCGTCGAACGACTCTTGCAGCCGCTCCAGGTACGAGCGCATCACCGGCGCGATATAAGCGTTGATCACCGTCGTGCTGGTGCGCTCGTACTCGCGGATCTCCGGCAGCACGTGGGACGAGAGCGAAACGAAGACGTCCGGCGCGGCGGCCTGGAGCAGTTCGCCGATGCGTTCTTCGTGCGCCGGATTGCGGTAGGCGTTGATGAGGCAAACCGCGATTGACTGCACGCCCGCGTCCAGCAGGCGCGCGATTGCCGCGTGGACGCTGTCCTCATCCAATTCCCGCACCACCGCGCCGCCGGTGTCGATGCGTTCGTCAACCTCGCGCCGCAGCGCCCGCGGGACCAGCGGCTTGGGTGGCTCCCAATGCAGGTCGTAGAGACGCGGCATGCGCAAGCGCCGGATCTCCAGCACGTCGCGAAAGCCGGCCGTGGTGATGAGTCCCGTCGGCGCGCCCTTGCCCTCCAGAATGGCGTTGGTCGCCACCGTGGTGGCGTGGATGACCTCGTGCACGTCGGCGCTGGCGGCGTGCGTCTCGCGGATAAGCGCGTCCAGACCCCGCACGATGCCCTGGGCAAAGTCGTCGGCGGTGGATGAAACCTTGGTCCACGCCTGCAGCCCCTGGGCGTCCATGAAGACGAGGTCGGTGAAGGTGCCCCCAATATCGACGCCGACGCGCAACGCTGAGTCCACAAGCGCCGCCTAGACCGAAATCGGCGCGGCGCTTGGAACCGGCGCCCCGGTGGGCAGTTCGAACAACCGGCCGTAGCCCGGAATGGCCGCCGTGTGCCCCAGGTCGCGCAGGCACTGCCAATAGGTCGCCTGGTTGCTGGCCACCACCGGCATGCCGAGGTCTTCTTCCAGAGCCTGGATAACGTCCAGCGTGCGCAGATTGGTGCAGCTAATGAAGAGCGCGTCGGCGTCGGGCGCGGCGTGCTCGCGGGCAAAGCGGTAGGTCTCCGCCAGCGGCACCACGCCGATGTCGAAGGCCGTGAGAATGCCCATACCGGCCTGGCTCACCACGTCGAAGCCCCAATCGCGCAGGAACGTGACCTCCAGGTTGTTGAGTTCCGGGATGTAGGGCGTGACCATGGCGACGCGCTGCGCGCCCAGCGCCCGCAGGCCGCCGGCCACCGCGCCGGCCGTGGTCACGGCCGCGATGTCGCTGCCGCCGCGCAGCCGCTCCCGCAGTTCCTCTTCGCCGTCGGCGCCCTCGAAGAAGCTGCCGGCCGTGCAGGCAAAGGCGATCGCGTCCACCCGCGCGCTGAGCAGTTCGTCCACGCCCCGGTCCACGTGGGCGCACATCTGCGCCATGTCGTCCGCGTCCGAGCGCGAGTTGCGCATGCGCGTGGCGAATACCGAAAAACCCTCCGGCAGCAGCGCGCAGCCCTCCGGCTCCACCACCGTATTCACCGACGGCACCAGCAAACCGATGCGTCCCCGCCAACCAAACATGCCAGTTCCTCCAATCACCTACACACGGTATACAAAGTAGCGCGGGGGCTTGTCCCCCGCCAGAGCAAGACAAGAGCACACACAAATGATTAACCTTCAGCCTCGCAGGTTGCAAACCTGCGCTACCGGAGATGCGAGGCGCGCTTCTCATCGCCATTATGTCTAATGCGACAGCATTGGGGCTTGTCCCCCGCCGGAGCAAGAGAAGAGTACGCGCAAAGGATCGATCCCACAGCCATCCCGCCCCGCCCATACCACACCGATAATAGCGCAGCCACCGGGTCAAAACAACCTCGGTTGTCGCTGGCGCGCCCGCGCCCTACAATACGAGGCGGATGCCGGGCTGCGGACGCGCGCTAACAGGCCGCGCGGCCGCGTAAGAGTACGGCCGCACTCTCCTGGCGTCTCTCCTGAGCTTCTTGAGTTTCCACAGGGAGCGCGCCCCGGTGCAGATCGGCATCATCGGACTGCCATTTTCCGGCAAGACCACCGTCTTCACCGCCATCGCCGGCGGCGCGGCTGCGGAGCGCCACCAGTCACACGGCCTGGAACCGGCGCTGGCCGCCGTAGCGCTGCATGACCCGCGCCTGGAGGCGCTCTGCGGCCTCTTCCAGACCGAGCGCTGCATCCCCACCGAGGCGCAGTATCTGGACTTTCCCGGCGCCGGTTTTGGCAGGCAGGAGAAGGAAGCCGCCTGGGTAGCCACGCTGCGAACGGTAGACGCCCTGCTCATCGTGATTGGCGCATTTAGCGGCGCCCAAGACCCCGCCGACGAACTGGAGAGCATCCACCTCGACCTGCTGCTGCCCGACCTGCAAATCGTGGAGAGCCGCCTGAAGCGCATCGAGCCGCAGTGGCGCACGGCCCCGGCGGCGGAACGGCAGCAGCTTGACCGCGAGCGGGGGCTCCTGGAACGCATCCAAAGCGCCCTCGAACAGGGCGTTCCCGTGCGCGCGCTGGAGCTCGCCGCCGAGGAAGAGCAGGCGATCCGCGGCTTCCAATTCCTCACCAATAAGCCCACGCTCGTGGCGCTCAACCTGTCCGAGGAACAGTGGCCGGAATCCGGTAAACTGGTTGCGCGGGCGCGCGCCGCCTACCCGCACCCGCGGACAACGGTACTGGCCCTCAGCGCCCAACTGGAGATGGAAATCGCGCAACTGCCGCCGGACGAGGCCACGCTCTTTCGCGCCGACCTGGGCATCGACGAACCGGGCGCGACGCGGGTCGTGCGCGAATCCCACGCGCTGCTTGGACTTATCCACTTCTTTACCCAGAATGAGAACGAAGTCCGCGCCTGGGCCATCCCGCGCGGCACGCGGGCGCAAGACGCCGCCGGCAAGATCCACACGGACATGGCGCGCGGGTTCGCTCGCGCGGAAGTGATCGCCTGGGAGCAACTGGTCGCCTGCGGCGGTTACGGCGAGGCGCGCAAGCGCGGCCTGGTGCGCCAGGAAGGCCGCGACTACGTGGTGCAGGACGGCGACGTGCTCTATATTCTGTTCACGCGCTGATTGCTTTCAAAGCAGCACGACAGAGGCCGTCTCTAGCATGAAAGTAGCGCGACGGAATCCGTCATTCCCGCTTGCGCGGGAATCCAGCGGCTGCGTGACCAAGATGGATTCCCGCTTGCGCGGGAATGACGGATTCTCCTGCGCAATCTTGAAACAAGCGGCAGTCAGGCATCCCGCTTCCATTTTCGCTCAGACCGGTCATCCTTTCCCAAACCCTACCGCATGGTTATATAATTGCCGGTGAACGAATTCCCATATTGAGAACACCTGGAGGCAATCCGCTCGTGGCATCCTCTCCCAGCGGCCAGGCCGTAGCCGACCGCATTCTGGCGCTTACCCCTTCCCCCACCATGGCCATGGACGCCAAGGCCAAAGCCATGGTGCGCGCCGGCAGCGACGTCATCAATCTCTCCGTCGGCGAGCCGGACTTCGATACGCCGGCGCACATCAAGGCGGCCGCCATCGGCGCGATTCAGGACGGCTTCAACAAATACACCCCGGCCGGCGGCATTCCCGAACTGAAAGAGGCCATTGCGGAGAAACTCGCCCGCGAGAACGGCGTCGCCTACAGTCCCAACGAGGTGGTGGCCTGCGTCGGCGGCAAGCAGGCGGTCTGCAACGTCTTTCTGGCGATTTGCAACCCGGGCGACGAGGTCATCGTCCACGCCCCCACCTGGCCGACGTTTCTCGAACAAATCAAACTGGCCCAGGGCACACCCGTTACCGTGCCGCTGGCCGCGCCGTTCGCGATCACGGCGGACCCGTTGCTGGAGCGCATCACCGGCAACACCCGCGCCATTCTGCTCAATTCGCCCTGCAATCCCACGGGCGAGGTGGCGCCGCCGGACGAAATCCGCAAACTGGCGCGCGCGTGCGTGGAGCGCGGCATCTACCTCATCGCCGACGAGACGTACGAACACTTTCTCTACGGCGACACGGAACACCTCTCACCGGCCTCCATGGGGCCGGACGAAAAGGCGCACGTCATCACGGTGAACACCGTTTCCAAGACCTACGCCATGACCGGCTGGCGTCTCGGCTACGTGGCCGGGCCGGAGCCGGTGATCGCGGCCATCAACGACCTGATGACGCAGATCACCAGCAATCCTACGTCGGCGGCGCAGAAAGCCGCTATTGCCGCGCTCACCGGGCCGCAGGACTGCGTGCGCGAAATGGTGGCGGAGTTCAGCGAGCGGCGCGCGCTGCTGGTGAACGGACTGCGGGACGCGGGCTATGCCTGCGCGCTGCCCGGCGGCGCGTTCTACGCTTTTCCGCACGTGAAAGGCGGCGCGCAGGACATGGCCGTGGCCGACCGCCTGCTGGAAGAGGCGCACGTGGCTACCGTGCCGGGGTCGTCCTTCCTGGCCGACGGCCACCTGCGCATGTCCTACGCCACCAGCCGCGAGAAATTGCACGAGGCCCTCGACCGCCTGCGCAAGCTAACGTAGCGTATCTGTAGCGCGGGGGCTTGTCCCCCGCCGTCTGGCACACATCGTAGCGCGGGGGCTTGTCCCCCGCCTCTTGGCACAGGTCAATAGGGGGCCTGCGTAGGGGCGCTTCGCGAAGCGCCCCTGCCGGGCACAGGCAACCGCTCGCGAAACTAGAAGCAAGTAGCAGTGGAGGCACACCATGAGAATCAGCGACGTCCAGACCCACATCGTCAACAACGGCTCCCGCAACTACACCTTCGTCACCGTCACCGAAGAGAACGGCCTGTACGGCATCGGCGAATCCGGCTGTTCCGGCAAGGACAAAGCGGTGGCGGCGGCGGTGGAACACTACCGGCCCATGCTCATTGGGCAAGACCCCGCCCGCATCGAGCACATCTGGCAAGACCACTTTCGCGGCAACTTCTGGCGCGCCGGCCCGGTGCTCACCGCCGCGATCTCCGCCTTGGACATTGCCCTGTGGGACCTCCTCGGCAAGGCGTTGGAAGTCCCTACCTACCAATTGCTCGGCGGCAGGACCCGCGACAAAGTGCGCTGCTACGCCCACTTCAGCGGCGGCAGCCCGGATGCGTCTGCGCAAGCCGCCAAAGCGCGGATGGATGAAGGCTTCGAGGTGGTGCGGTTCGGCCTGCCCTCCGGCCCCGGCGACATCCTGGAGCCGGCGCGGGCCGTCTGCGATACGGTGGAAGCGTTTACAGCCGTGCGCGAGACCGTGGGGCATGAAATCGAGATTGCCCTGGACGTACACACCCGCCTCAATCCCACGTGGGCGATTCAGTTGTGTAAACGGCTTGAGCCGCTGCGCCCCTTCTTCATCGAAGACCCGATTCGCTCGGAAAACCCGCAGTCGTTCGCCAACCTGCGCCACCACACCAGCGTCCCTATCGCCACCGGCGAGCAACTGCTCACCAAGTGGCAGTTCCGCGAGCTGATCGAGAACGAGTGGATCGACTACATGCGCGCGGATCTCGGCCTGGTCGGCGGCATCACCGAAGGCAAGAAGATCGCCGCCATGTGCGAGACGCACTACATCGACACGGCCCTGCACAATCCGCTGGGGCCCGTGAACACCGCCGCCAGCGTGCAACTGGACCTGTGCATTCCCAACTTCGGCATCCAGGAACTCGCCATGGCGCCGCCGGCCATGACCGACGTCTTCCCCACCCAGTGCCGGGTGGAGGCCGGACATCTCTATCCCGCCGACGTACCCGGCATCGGCATCGAATTCAACGCCGAGGCGGCGGCGCAGTATCCGTACCAGGACTGGGAACACGCCCGCCTGCACCGGGACGATGGGTCGTTTACGGACTGGTAGCCATCCTGGCTTGCAGGGCTTTCCGAAGCGACTATTGCGCCGGGTGGGCAGGTGCTAAGTCGCCGTCGGCATCTAGGGTAATCAGGTCGCGGCGGTCAGCGCCGTCGCGGGCCATTGTGTAGAGTTGGGGCGGCACGCTACTCTGCGCATCTCCAGGGATATAGAAAGCAATGCGCGTGCCGTCTGGAGAGAGCACGCCATCCGCAGTCCACCATTCTGGGATCTCCTGCCGCAAGTCCGTGCCATCTGGACGAACCGTATAAATGCCGGTGGGCTTCCCTTCCTCATTGGCCATCACAAAAGCAAGTCGTCCTCCGTCCGGCGACCATGCTGGCAATACTAGTGCGGTGTCCCCTGAGTTGTGCGGCGGCTGTAGCTCGCCCGCTATTCCCGCGATTCGCGTCATCTCCGTGCCATCCACTCTCACGGTGTAGAGTATCTTGCGATACGGCCAAGATCGCCCTTCATCAACTAGAAACGCAATGCGTTCTCCGTCTGGAGACCATGCTGGCGGGGCAAAGGCCAGCCCTCCCAACCACGCGCTTTCGGTCTCATTGACTTCCTCGGCGCTCTTTCCTTGTATGCGCGTGGATTCTGCGTTCGTATACCACACTGTGCGGCGATCCTGAGTGTGCGCTACCTTGAGCGTAGAAGCGACCAATTGAACATCCGAACCATCTGCCGCCATCGTGTACAGTTCGGCGGCGCCAGAGCCGGAGCGACGGGTAGAAATGAAGGCGATCCGGCTGCCGTCAGGTGACCATTCCGGGTAGTGATCCGTGTACTTGCTTTCTGTGAGCCGCTGCTGAATACTGCTGTCGAGGTCTATCAATGCTAACTCATAGTGGAAGTCTGACCGCTCAAAGACTGTTGCGCTCTCCGCGCTTCGACTAGCCGGGAACGCACAGGACGAATAGACAAGCCGTTGCCCATCTGGAGAGAGGTCAGCGTGGAATCCATACCACATCATGTATCCAGAGCCTGCGTCTACGATCTCACGAACTTGCGTACCAGCGGCATCGACTGCCAAAATGACCGTTGCCGTGGGAGAATCGGGGTCGGAGCGCGCATATACGTAGTTGAACAGGAGCAGCGAACTGTCTGGCGTCCAGATAACAAATGAATCCTTGTATCCAGGGCCGTAGGGGCTCCAGTAAGGGCCGCACACGTAACTGTCATGGCTGATTTCGATTGGACCGACAGGCGGCTCATCCTCGTAGGAGCAACCTAAGACTCCTAGGGCAACGATTAGAGCCGCTGTCTTTAGGAAAGTAAAGTGGTCTGCTTGATTGGCGCCGATCATGTCATGAACTCCAGCAGGTTAGTGCGACTGATAGATTGCAAAGATGGGCATGCTGTGAATGAGACTTGGCGAACAGTCATGTGCAACTACACCTGTAACGGAGGGATCGTTCTTAATCGAGTCAGCGATTGATGGAAACCTTAGAGTCTGTGGTCTGCCGCCTTCTCAGATGATCCGCGCATCCCGACGGCATGTCCTGCTCCATGTACCTTCAAAATATACGTACTCGCCCGAAAAATCGGGAATGCACTTTGACCACGCGCAGCGGATTGCGCGCCCCTCTCAATAGAGACGACCGTTCGCGGAAGTAGCAGAAGTCCGCATCTTGCTCTCTTGGATGTATTGGGCGCGGGTGCCTAAGAATTTGCGCGTGGCTCGCCGGCGCCGTGCCTATCGGCGCACCCCGCTTCGACGGAATCGTATCGGTCCTTTAGGGCTGCGGACACGTCAGCAGGCGCTCGGCAATGCGCAGCACGATGTCCCAGTCCTGTTGCGTGGGCTTGAACTTGCCGCTGATCTGCACCGTCCAGCCCTGAAACTCGCCGGCGTGGCTCTTGATCTCCACGTCGCCGGTCTTCTTGACGAACGCCTTTACCGCCGGATCGTTGGCGAAGGCGCTGAGCAACCGGCTGGCGTGGTCTTCGCCCTGCCACGTCACGTCCACCACCTTGCCAAAGAGCGGTATCGACTTCTTGCGCACCGTCTTGATTTTCACCAATCGTTGATCCGAAAACGTCCGCTCGTCCGGGATGCCCAGCACGGCCCACCATTGCGGCGGGCTGTACTGCGACCCGTCATGCTTCAAGCAGTTTATCCAGCGGATCGGCCCGGACGGCAGGTCGATGATGCCCTGCGAACGATTCGACCACGTATCCTGGATCTTCTCTTCCGGCCGCCCGCGCTCGGCCATGGTGGCGGCGATGCCCAAATCGTTGAGCGCGCGGGTGATTTCATCCCGCGTCTTGTCGCGTAGGCGTTCTTTCATGCGCTCTCTCCTCCCTGGCGCCGCTAACTCTCGTCCCGCAACGAGCATTCACCCTCCGGTGAACGTAATGCGCGCGCCGTTGAACACGCGGCAGGTGAAGCGCACGCGCCGCTCGCCGGCGGGCGCTACCAGCGCCGCGCCGTCCGGGCCGTGGACGCGCACCGGGCCGGGATCGTCGGCAAAGGAGACGAGAAACGTCAGTTCGCCCTCCACGATCTGCGGCGGCAGATGCGGTAAGTCCAGCGCAATGGTGGCCTGTGCCTCCGATTCCTGCTCGATAGCGGTCTCGCAGTGGCGGCGCAGGTAGCGATACCGCACCACGTCGTCCGGATTCGCCGCCCACAGCGCATCGCCAAATGCCGTGCGCATCTGGTCGAAGCGCCCTTCCAGCGCATACGGCGAGATGCACTTGTGCCCCTGCGGCGTCTTGTACATGACCAGGTGGGTCACGTCCACCAGCCACTTGCCCCGCGCCCGCTCCGGCGCAAATCCCCGCCGCGAGAGCCACTCGGGCAGGTACTCGATTTCGTCATCCTCGCACAGGCGGTTGCGCCAGATGCTGAAGGGATCGAAGTCCGGCGCGTTGATGTGCTCGGCGTCATTCGAGGCGTGGGTGAGGCCCAGGTAGCCCGGCGTGCGCTCCACCCAGGCGCGCACCGTGTCGTAAAGCTCGAAGCTGTTCCACGAGGAGAACACCGGCGCCGGCCGCCCCAGCGCGCGCTCCAGGATGTGGTACGACTTCACGATCTCCTGGGCGAAGTCGATGCGGCTGGGGTCCCGCAGCGGCGGATGCGAATAACTGTGGTTGCTCACGCTCCAGCCTTGGGACAAGAGGAACTTCAGGTGTTCCGGCCCCATATGAAAATAGTCGTTGAGCGAACTGCGCTCCACGTGGCGCTTCTCCCCCAGTTGGCCGGCCACCACCGCCGCGTCGCCGGGAATGCCGTATTTCTGGTTGAGAGGAAAGGCGTTTGCCAGGCAATCGAGCGTGCCTTCGTCGTAGACCACCGAGTAGACGAACGCGGCGTCATCCTGCCACGGCGCAATCTCAACGGACGTAATCCGCATGGCAACTCACTCCAAACTGGCTATCTTCTACCGGCAACCGGCCGGAGGATGCCCCTTACTTCTACAGAGTCCGGCGGCAGACTCCGTCATTCCCGCGAACGCGGGAATCCATCTTCTCTGCGTGCGACAAGGATGGATTCCCGCGTTCGCGGGAATGACGATCGGGACGCCAGCCCTCCACTCTCATTCAGAATCAAGCAATCCGCGCCGAGTCGTACACGCCCGCCATGCCCGCGTCCAGCGGGTTGACCTGCACCCACACCTCCTCCGGCATGGCATCCCCTTCCAGTTCAAGGGAAATTGAGACCTGCTCAAAGCCGTGCACCGGCGCGATGCAGTGCCCGATCTGCCGCCGGATGAGGATATTCGACTCCTCGCGCGTCGCGGCGGGATCGGCGGCGGTCTTGGGATCGCCGTTGAAGGCCACCGCCAGCAGCCGGTTCACGTCGAACGCGCCGGTGTTTTCTACGATGATCTCCGCCAGCAGCCGTCGATCCTGGCGGCGCACCCGCGACGCCTGCGTATCGATGCGCAGTCCCGCGCAGAGTTCCTGCGGGGTGAGCGAAACCGCCCGATACGCGTCGAAGATGCCGTGTCCCAGCAGCGGGTCCCAGCCGGCGCCCTGCGCCGTATTGCGCAGTATCTGCCGTATTTCGCCATTCGAGAGATGCGGGTAGCGCGCAAAGGCCAGCGCCGCCACGCCGCCGCCAAAGGCCGACGCCATACAGCCGCCCTCGAACGGAATGTAGTCGCGGTCGCCGCCGGTGCCCCAAATCGATTCCGTTGGGTCGTCCGTATTGCGTTCGCCGCCGGGGGTGGCCGCCTCCACGTAGTCCGCCGAAGCCGCGATGTTCGCCGCCCGGCCGTGGCGGTTCGATGAGCCAACGGCAAAAACGCTGTCGATACCGGCGTTCACGGTCGCCACCCGCCGCCCGCGATTGTCGGCGGTGCCCTTGAAGACCAAGCAGCCCGACTGATAGGCGTAGTCCAAAGCCTCGAGCAGGCCGATGTTGTCGTACGGATAGCTGAAATCGGTGCCCTTGTAGAACAGCGGGACGCCGTCGGTGTGGTCCAGCGTGATGTAGCCGTGGGGCATCACCAGCACCTTGGCGCCGTGGTCCACCGCGTAGCGCACCGCGCGGGGCCAACTCTTCTGGTGGTGCGGTTCGTAGCCCACGCGCAGGACCATGATCGGGCACTGCGGCGCGGTGGCCGCGACTTCCCCTACGACGAACGCATGGTGTCCCCGCTGGTAGGTGGCATCTGAGCGCATCCCCTCGTATTCGAGGGTAGCGTCTTCCTCGGCAAAGTCCCAGCCGTGCACGTCGCCCCGCGTAGGCCGCGGATTGACCCACAAGTGGCCCTCATGATCGGGATGAAAACGATAGCCCAGGTCGATGACCGCCACCACCACGTCCGGGCTGCCCTGGGTGATGGCGTGGGCCTCCGGCACCCGCATCTGCTCCAGCGCCCAATCATACGGCGCGCGCACGCCCGCCGGCAGCGCGCCAACCTGCTTCTCCGCGATGGCCATTTCTGTTTCCTCCTGAGAGTTTCCTTACCGCCCACTCTCACCGTTCGTGCTGAGCCTGTCGAAGCATGAACGGTGAGACGCGCGTTTGGAGTTGCTGCACGCTCAACCCGCCGTTCACCCTTCGACTCCGCTCAGGGCGAACGGCTAGGTTTCGCTGTGCTCAGAGTAATGAAGATCAAGTAACCGGCTGCCCTTTCCATCCCCTCACGCGGCCCACGCACGACCATGGCAACTTACACTATCGCCACCTCTTGCGGTATCGTGCCCAGCCGCTCGAACCCGTCTGCCTTCAGCACGTACATGTCCTCCTCCAACCACGAGGACTCCAGCGAGACCACGTTATTCTCCGCGAACGTGATCTCCGGCCGCACGTCAACGGCGGCGGGGAGCAAACTGCCGATCAGCGGCTCCTCGTGCTTGTCCATGCCGACGCCGTGAATCCACCAGGCGTATGCGTCCGTGTCCGTGAATTCGCGCTGGCACGCCGCAAAGACCTCTCGCTTGGTCTTGCCGGGGCGCACGAACTCTTCCATGAAGAGTTGCCGCTCGCGGTGCGCGCGCCAGACGGCCAGGCTCGCCGGGCGCGGCTCGCCCACGCAGAAATTGAACTTCTGGTCGGAAAAGTAGCCGCCGGATATAGCCGCAAGGTCAACGCGGTAGACCAACCCCGCTTCCACAATGCCGGGACTGCGAATTACCGCCGCGCCGGGTTGCTCCCGCAAGCTCGTGCCGCCGCCGGGCAGCATCCACGAGACCGGCGAGGTATTGATTGGCAAGGCCCCGTTGTCCAGCACTGCCTTTGCCCACACGGTCACGAGTTCCTGGAATGAGATGCCGATGCGCACTTCCCGCAGCATGGCGCGGTACCCGGCTTCGGAAGCGGCAATTGCCTTGCGCAGCCACGCGATTTCCCGCGGCGTCTTGCAGGCCCGCGCTTGTGCGAGCAGCAGGTCGGCGGAGACGAACGCCGCCTCCGGCAGCAACTCCCGCAGCCGCGCCAGGTCGCTCGCCGAGGCGAAGTCCATGTCCAGGCCGACGCGCGCCCGCGCCAAGCCGCGTTTGCCCATCTGCGCCGCCAACTCAGTCAGCCGCGCCGCGCGCGTATGGTCGGGCGCAAGACCCGCCACCGGCATGTCGGCTTCTTTGGGAAGACCGCCGAATGCAAACGATTGATCTGGCGGAACGAGACACGTCATCCACGGTGCGAGACCCTGCGGCTCGTTCAGCCACGGTCCCTCGCTCACGGCCCCGGCCAGGTATGCGCAATTGCGCATACCTAAGACAACCAGCGCGTCCAGCCGCTGCTCGGCCATTGATTGCGTTATGCGCGCAAAGTCAGCCATGTTCCGCCTCAGCGCTTCCGCCTGCGCCGTTTGTGCTTCGACAAGCTCAGCACGAACGGGAAACCCATGCAAGAGCCACGAACGGACTTTCCGGCTGCACCCCCACCTATGAGAGCGGCTCCAGCCAGATTGGACTCGTCCACGCCCGGTTGCCGTCTACCTGCCGTACGCGCAGGTAGCAATAGTGGGCGTCCACCGGCGAAAACCGCAGCGGCACGTCGTCATCCAGTTGCGCGTGCTGCCGGTTGGGCGTGTAGGACAAAGCCGTATCGCCGTTCACCACCAGGTCGATCTGTTCGATGTCCGCCGTCCCAACTACGTCGGCGGTAAAGCTAAAGCGGTCGGCGCGCACCGTATCGCCCACCCACGCGCCGTTCACGCGGAAGTCCACGATGATGCGCGCGCCGGTGGTGGCGTAGCAGCGGCGGTTGCGCAGCGCGTCGAAGAGCGCCGGGCGGTCCAGCCGTTCCGCCCACACGCCGGTCAGACCGGCCGGCCCGGACGGTCCCGGCTCTTTGTAGGGATTGGCGGGCCGGTTGTCGTGGGTATCGCTGCCGCTGACGATGCCGAGTTTCGCGCCCCGCATCAGAAACTGGTTGATCTTCTCTTCCTCGGTAACGCCGTCGGTCTGCTGCTTCTGGTAGATTTCGGCCAGGTGCTCCTGCACGTAGAAGTGCGTATGGTGGTGGCCGTGGATGACCGCGCCCCGGCGCTTCATCTCCCGGTAGAACTCCTGATAGTCGCGGCAGTAGACCGTATCGGGATGGTAGCGGGCGTGGAGTTTGGGGTCGTTCGCGCCGGGGCGGTCTTCGCAGAAAACCGGCGGCTGTCCTTCAGGATTTGGAAAGAAACCGTGGCGGTGGCTGCCGTCCGGGCCGGTGGCGAACTCCGCCGACGGCAACGCGACGAACTCGCCCGGCAGGTTGTATTGCGCCCACGCTGCCTGCAATTCATCCCAAATCTCGCTGATGCAGATGCTGTAGGAAAAGAGTTGCCCGCCGGCAAAGTCGAGCGCGTTCACGTCTTTGCCCCAGGCAAAGTGCTCCACAATCGGGCGCTGGTTGAACAACATGCCGTGCGGGTCGCCCCAGTAGAGCGTGTACGGCTCGGTATCCGCAGCGATGCGCACCGGATTGCTCACGGCCTGGATGCCCTGGTATGCCGCCGCAATACGAGCCACCGGCCCTTGCACGGCTACCGCGCCTGCCGCGCTGAACGACTGCAGCGGCGCGGTCGTCTCAGCGCTGCCGGCGCGCAAAGTCACTTCGCCTTCCGCGCCGCGCACGGGATTGCCGAATCGATCGGTGACCACGACGCGCGTATGCGCCTCCCCGCTCACATAGGAAGGCGCGGTCACTTGCATCGCGGCCGCTTCCGCTTCACGGATGGTGAGCGCGTTGCTCTCCAGCACTGAGAGCGCCGCCGCGCGCGGCAGAAAATAGTGGTACTTGTCGCGCTCCGGGTGATAGAGCGTCAGTTCGCCCGCTGGGTCTTCCACCAGCCAGAAGCGGAAAGCGTCGATGGCGTTAGTGGGCAGCACGAAACCCTCGGGGGCGGTGCGCAGTTCCACCTCGATGTGGTCGCCCGCGTGCAGCGCGCCCGCCGTGCAGGTCACGCGCACCGCGTGCAGAAACTCCGGCGCCGGCGGATGGATGTCGAACGTGCGCACCGTGCCGCCGCCCAGCAGCGCCTCGGCTTCCCACACCGTGCCCGCCGGCCCGGCCACGCGAATGCCGCCGTCGGACTCATACGCATGTTTGCGCGCGCCAAACTGCCGGATGTCGTAGAAGACCCACAAATTGCCGCCGGTCTGGAAGCCGCCGGCCGGCGCGGTATAGCGCAGCGCCAGCGGGACGGTCTCCGCGACCCGCAGCGGCCCCTCGGCAACGACCTGAAACCGTCCGTTGGCGTTCGCAGACATGGCGTGCCGCACCCTTTCGTCTTACCGCTTGCATTGCCGCTTCGTTGACACTCCAACCCTGCGGTATCGTATCACAGCATACGGCAAGGCGTTCCGGCTCGCTGCCCGTGTTCGGACTATGCCAGGACCTCGTTGACCAACGTGAGGCCGGCGGCCAGCCGCTGCGGCCAGTCGGGGGCAAGGTGGCGGATGGGGTTGGTGCACACCCGGAAGATGCACACCGCCTCCCGCAGATCCAGCGCGCGCTCATCCCAGCCAAAGCGCTCCAACGCCGCGGCGCGAAACTCCTGGTAGCAGACGCCGCTCGCCCGCGCCTCGGTTTCGCCCCCAAAGCGAGCTGACCAATGCGCGTGGGCGAGAAAGTTGCCCACGTCCAGCATGGGGTCGCCCGGCCCGGCCTCTTCGAAGTCCACCAGCGCGAATCTGCCGTCGGGCGTGCGCACCATCTGGTCGTCGTAGAAGTCGTTGTGCGCGATGGTTGTGGGTTCCCAGGCCCTGGCAAAGCCGTCCAGCGCGGTGGTTGCGTCCTTCAGCGCCCGGCGGACGTCGTCGTGGCCCTCGCGTACCTGCCGGAAGATGCGCCGGGCGCGGCGGTACGCGCCATAAAGATCAAACTGATGCGTTTCGCCGGCGGGCATGGGCGTTTCCCAAAGCTGGGACAGGTTCTCCAGGATTTGGCCGAGGTCCGGCCGCTCCCCGCCGCGGACAAGCCGGCGCACGTTCTGCCCCGGAATCTCGGAGAGCCATACGACGCCGCCTGCCGGCCAGCGTCCGGCCAGCCGGGGCAGCACGAAGCCGGTCTGCCCAACAAGCTCTGCCGCCGCCAGCAGCCGGGGCACCCGGCGGGGCCGCATTACCCGCGCGTAGAACCGCACCCGCCCGTGCCGGTGACGGAGCACGGCGTGCCCGCCCGGCCGGTAGCGCGCCACGCTCACGCGCACGCGCTGCCCGCCGGCCGCGAGCACGTGCCGGCTGAGCAAATCGGCAGCGGTTTCCGCGGAAGCGGCGCGCGACAGCCCGGGCAAGTGCGGGTCGTCCGGGTAGCGGTAGAGCCTGACCGGCCGGTCGTGCGCCAGTTCGATTGCGAACTGCTCTTGCGTGACGAAATCATCCCACGGCCACTCGGCGTAGTAGGACGCGAGCGCCCGGCGGCCGGGATTGTAGCTGAGTTGACGGAGGCGCAGGCTGGCGGGAGCCTCCGCCGGCGCGCCCAGCCGGGAGCGGTAGTGGCGCCAGACCCACTCACCGTTGAAAAGCTGGGAAAACTCCGGTAGGCCCCGGTCCGCCGGCAATGCCGCCGCCGTAATGAGAGAGGGCGCGGCCGGCGCACCAGGGCCGTGTGCAAGCGCTTCCGCCACGCTATCGCCGCTCGCGAGCGCGGCCGCTTCGCTTTCGCCGCTTGTGAACGCGTCCACCGCCAAACGCTCCGCCCTTAGCCGCTGCCGTCAGTGTCATCGGTGTCGCTCGCAGTGTCGGTGTCGGCGGTTGAGTCGGTTGCGGTGTCCGTCACCGAAGTCCCGTCATCCGTCGCCGTGGCCGTGGCGGTCGCCGTCTGCGCGCCGGTAGCGGTGGCGGTGGCCGTGTCCGTTGCCGTAATCGTCGCCGTGGCCGTACTAACGGTAGCGGTGTCCGTCACCGAAGTCCCGTCATCCGTCGCCGTGGCCGTGGCGGTGGCTGTCTGCGCGCCGGTAGCGGTAGCGGTGGCCGTTGCCGTGGCGGTATCGGAATCCTCGTCATCGTCGTCATTGTCGTCGCCGTCCAGCGCGCTCAGGATGCGCTGCAAGACCGCCTCCCGGGTCAGCGGCAACGATAGGAATGGCGACGGATCCGGACTTGCCGGATTGGCGGCCGATTCAAGGGTGGAGCGCTCCAGAGCCTCTACCGAGAATCCATAGCGGGATTCCCATGCCGCCCGCTCCCAAACGAGATCACCGTAATTGCTGCCGTCGATCCCAAATAGCTCGACGTCGGCAATCGACGGTATGTGCAGCAGCTTGGGCCGGGGCCAGCCGCTTTCCCACTTGACCAGGTAGATGGGATTGCCCTCCTTGAGCAGTCCCGCGGAGAGCCAGGGGCTGCCGATTTCCAGGACTTTCAATTCCTCGAGACTGACCTCAACCCGCAGGTTCCAGTCGATGGTACGCCCGCCGAGCGCCCGCGTGTCCCCACCCCAATGCAAGACACCCTGCGCATCGGCTAGCCAGAGGTGCGGCGTGCCCTGAAGCTGCACGACGGTGCCTTCGGCAAGCCGCGCATCCGATTGGCTGGCCAGCGCGGGCATGAACGAGGCGCCGGCAAGGATGGCGGCAACTACCACGCAAGACACAAAGCGGAGGCTCTTCATCAAATCCCTTTCTCGATCACTATCGAAGCGGCATATTCCGTTCGCTCCACGTAGGGGCTGCGTGCCCAACATCCTCGTCATCCTAATTGGGAAAGGGTTTGACTGTCAAATTTCCCAATGTACGTAAACCTTCGTTTAGCGCTGGAAACTGAGCGTAACATCCCTTAAGGCGCAATACGCGCGCTTCAACCGGCGCCGCCGAGGCGGGCCCCGGCCCGCTTAGAAGACCCGCCGGGCGTCTTCGAGCCAAATCGGACTCGACCACGCCATCTCGCCGTCCGTTTGCGTCACCCGCACGTAGTACCAGTCCGTGCGGTCTTGCGGCATCTCGATTTCATCCAGCGCAAAGGCGCACTCCCAACCGGGCTTTTCCACCACGTGCCAGTCGCGGTTATTCTTCACCACGACCACTTTGGCAATGGGCGCGGCGCCGTGGACGCGCACGCGCATCTCCTGCGGCGGGGTCTGCACACTGATGATTTCGCCCATGGGCTGATTGTCCACGTCGAAGTCGAGAAGGATGCGCGCGCCGGTTGTGCCGATGGCGCGGCGGTTCCAGAGCGCGCTGAACATGGCGTCGCGCTCACGGCGGCGCGACCAGAGGCCGGTCATGCCGGCGTGGTGGTTGAACGTGGTCACCTTGATGGGCAAGTGGGCTATCTGCACGCTGCTCGTCGCGCGGCCGTCGTGGCTCTCGCTGCCGCCCACGAAGCCAAACCGGAATCCCCGACGCAGTCCGTCCTGCAAGAAGTGTCCGGTGGCCTCATAGGGCGGATAGTCCGCCTGTGGCTCGTCCCACTGGGTGCGCTCGTTGCGGGCTTTCAGGGCGTACGGTTCGCCCGCGTGTTCGCTGCTGCCCCAGTGGCTGTAGACCTCCATGAGCCGCTCGAACTCGGGGTCCATGGTCTCCCAGTTATGCCAGATGCGGTTCCCCAGGCGCGCCGGATGGTGGGGAATCGAGAGAATATCCCGGCCCGTGCGCGAGATGCTGCGGAAGATGTTGAAGAGGTCCTGGGGCGTATTCGAGCCTTTCCAATTGCTGGAGATGAGCGGCATGTCGCCGTGACGAAAGATGACGTTGCGGTGGCCGCAGTCGGCGTCCGGCCCCCGGTTCCACGACCACTCGTAGCCGAGCAGCGTGACAAAACGCTCCGGCTGGTTGTAGTATTCCGCTCCTTCTTGAATCTCCCGCCACTCGTTTGTGCTCAGCGCGTAGTCGTGGTCGGTCAGCGCCGTAAAATCCAGATTGACCACGTCCCGCGCAAAGCGGTACACCTCATGCACGGTGGCGGGCCCGTAGCTCCATAACAGCGGGTCTTGCCGCTTGCGGCTGGGGTTTTCCAGGCGGTGGCAGTGCAAATCGCCCCAGTAGAGCTTGTGGTCGCCGCCGTACATGTAGGCCGGCGCCCAACCGGGATTGCTGAGCGCCTCGACGCCGGTCTCCCGGTCGCGCGCCCGCACGCGAAAGACCTTGTCCGTTTCGTCAATCCGGCCGCGCACGGCATGGTGACTGTCGTACTCCGGCAGCATCGGCACGGTCGGCGGGACCTCACCGCCGGCGCCTTCCAGAGTTAACTCCAGGTGGGCGGCCTGCTTGGGCAGATGAAAACCCCACTTGTCCCGCAATTCCAGGCCGATTCTGAACGTGCCGCCCTCGTCCGGCGGCACGACGCTGGGCACGGTGACGCGAATCTCCGCCAATTCCGGCGTGCCCTGGTAGTCCAGCGGCAGGCGAATGAGGTTTGGGTCAAACTCCGTGGCGCTCATGGCGTTTCTCCAGTGTTGCGCAAAATAGAGAGAGGCATCCAGTATGCGCGCGCGACGCAGTACTGAATGCCTCACCTACCGACAAACGCGGGGCTAGGCTGCTCTCGCCGGCGGGGCAAACACCGCAATCGCGGTTCGCGCCCCGAGAAGCCTCTCAGCCTCGTGTTTCGTTGCTTACGCCGACGCTATTCGCGCGCCAGCCACTCGTCGAGCACCGCCTGCGCCTGGGCCTCGGTATTGCGCAAGCCTTCCTCGATGGTGGTCTTGCCGGTGAGCATATCCGGCACGCCGCCGCTCATGATGCCGAGCATCTCGTTAGCGCCGGGCGCGGAAACGACAAAGCGCCGGCCTTCCATCACGTCAACCTGATGGATGACGAACGGATCGCCGCCGTGGTACGCCTCGCTGTACGAGGTGTCCACGCGGATGGGCAGGCGGTCGAAGTGCTTGGCCCAGCGGATGTTCACGTCGTCATTGCCGAAGTGCTCCATGAATGTCCAGGCCAGGTCCTTGTGCGTCGCGCCCACGGGCAGCACCCACGTGTGGCAGCCGCCGTAGGTGCGGTTGAAACCGTCGGCGGGCTTGGGCCAGTGACCCCAGTGATATTCCAGATCCGGCGCTTCCTTGGCGATGCTCTCGAAGCGTATTGAGCCGGTATCGTAGAGATTCGCGAGACGGCTGGCGTAGAAGTGGGCGCGGGCGTTCTCATCGCCCTTGAACTCTTGCAGCGCGTCGTAGCCGCCCTGCATGTCGTGCACCTTCTTCAGCCACGCCATGCCCTCACGGCCTTCCTCGGTGTTGAGGGTAATCTTGGTGCGGTCGTCGTTGATGTTCTCGCCGCCGAGTTGCCACATGGGCACCATCCACACGTGGCGGTTGGCCCACAACGGCCCCCAGGCCACCTGCTCGATCGTATTGCCGCCCTTGAATGACTTGGAGATCACGTCTTCCAGGTCGGTCCACGTCACCGGCGGGTTTTCCGGGTCCAGGCCCGCGTCCAGGTAGAGGTTGTCGTGGATGTAGAAGAAGCGCACGTCGGGGCCGAAGGGCATGCTCCACACCTGGCCCTTGTGGTCCATGTCGATGCGCAGTGAGGGCCAGATGTCGTCCTTGTTGATCACCGGCGACTGGGCGTAGTAACTCTCCAGGCTATCGACGATGCCGCCGGCGGCCACTTGCTGGTTCTGCCAGACGCCCACCTGGCCGATGTCGGGCGAGGTGCCCGCCGCCTGGGCTGCAATCAAGATGGTGAAGCGGTTGCCTTCCGGGATCAGGTCTTTGACGGTGAGGCCTTCCACCAAAGCCTCGATTTCCTGCTTGACCTCCAGGCCCAGACCCTGTGAGAGGTCCCAGCGCCGGGTCGTCCACACTTCAAGCTCAACCGCTTCCGCGGCTGCGGGCTCCGCTGCCTGTTCTTTAGGCGCTTCTTCCTCTGCCGGCGCATCCGCCGTATCCATGGGCGCCGCCTGGCCGCACGCTACGAACAACGCGCCGGCCGCGGTCGCGCCAACGCCACCGAGAAACGTCCGTCTCAGAATCCGGTCTCGCATCGCGTTCTCCTCTCACTTCACGCTGAAACTAAACGCACAACGTGTATAACGTACACGCTACTTCTGCATCAAGGCAACCGCGGGGAATTAATAGAACCAGGCTTGTAGTCTTTGCAGGCAGCGTTCATGTCATTCCGAGCGCAGCGAGGAATCTACGCGGCTCCCGATTCTAGATTCATCGTCGCTGCGCTCCTCAGAATGACAGTTTAGGAGATTGCAGAGACCTTGCAACGAATATGCGTCTTGCCTTTGACCGACCCAAGCCCCAAAACGCCATTTCCTCAACCGCGTGGGTTCGCGATTCTCTATACTGAGGTGCAGAAGCGGTCCGATGGGAAGCGCTCATCAAGGGTGAACGCATGACAGAGTGGCGTTACGCAAAACTTACCTGGCCGGAAGTGCGCGCGGCCGCGCGGGAGCGGAAAGCGATCTTGCTGCCGGTGGCGGCCATCGAGCAGCACGGCCCGCACCTGCCGATCGACACCGACAACGTGGCGGCGATTGCCGTGTGCGAGCGCGCCGCGCACGCCGCGCCGGACAAGCTGCTCTGCGCGCCGCCGATCCACTACGGCTTCAACGAGCACAATATGGACTTTCCCGGCACGATCTCCGTCCAGGCGCAGCGCTTCAGCGACTACTGCTACGACGTGGCCGTGAGCTTTGCCCATCACGGTTTTCCCATCGTGCTCTTCGTGAACGGGCACGCTTCCAACGACCCGCTGCTGCAAGTCGCCGCGCGCCTCGCCACGCTGCACTCCGATGCCGCCTGCGCCCTGGTTTCTTACTGGGACTTGGCGCAGGAGGAGGTCGAGCAGTGGCGCGAATCCGAGTATCCCGGCGGCATGGACCACGCCGGCGAGTTCGAGACCTCTATCTACCTCGCATTGGATCCCGCGCGGGTGCAAATGGACAAAGCCAAGGCCGACTACCGGGTGCGCACAAAGTGGCACTACCGCGATTTGATGGGCGGCTCGCCGGTGAAGTACGTGGACCACTTGAGCAAGATGTCGGCGGACGGCACGGGCGGCGACCCCACCCTCGGCGCGGCCTGGAAAGGCGAGCGCATCCTGGAGACGGTAAGCGCAGCCATCATCGAGGTGGTGGAGGATCTGCGCAATCTGCCGTACGGCCCGCGGGTAGACCATCACGAGGCATAGCGGCCTCAGTCATTGGCGCCGCAGCCTACACCGGGGCCGGGAACGCCTCGCAGAGGGCGCGCACGTCCTCTTGCACCCGTTGCAGCGCGGCCGCGTCCTTGCGCTTCCGCACCGCTTCCGCAATGTCAATGCCAATGCGTTGCATCTCCGGCACGCCCATACCCCGCGTGGTGACGGCGGGCGAGCCGAGCCGGATGCCGCTGGTTACGAACGGCGAGCGGGTCTCGCGGGGCACGGTGTTCTTGTTCACCGTGATATTCGCCTTTGCCAGCGCCGCCTCCACCACCTTGCCGGAAGGCCCGCCCTTGCCAAAGTCCACCAGCATGAGGTGATTGTCCGTGCCGCCGGAAACCACCCGCAGGCCGTTGGCCGTCAGGGTCTCCGCCAAGACGCGCGCGTTCTCGATCACCGCCGCGCTGTAGGCCTTGAAGGCCGGCGTCATCGCCTCGGCGAACGCCACCGCCTTGCCGGCCATGATGTGCATGAACGGCCCGCCCTGCAGGCCGGGGAAGACGGCGCTGTCCACCTGCTTGGCGAACTCCGCTTGGCAGAGGATAAGCCCACCGCGCGGGCCGCGCAGGGTCTTGTGGGTGGATGAGGTCACGAAGTGCGCGTGGGGCACCGGGCTGGGATGCAAGCCCGCGGCCACCAGTCCCGCGATGTGCGCCATGTCCACCATGAAGAGCGCGTCCACGCCGTCGGCAATCCGGCGCAGGCGGGCGAAGTCGATGATGCGCGCGTAGGCCGTGGCCCCGCCGACGATCAGGCGCGGCCGGCACTCCTGCGCGATGCGCTCCACCTCGTCGTAGTCGATGCGTTCCGTATCCAGATTCACCCCGTAGGGCACGAAGTTGTACACCAGGCCGGAGAAATTCTTGGGATGCCCGTGGGTCAGGTGCCCGCCCTGGGCCAGCGACATGCCCATCACCGTATCCCCCGGCTCCAGCATGGCCAGATAGACCGCCGCGTTGGGGTTGGAGCCGGAGTAGGGCTGCACGTTGGCGTGTTCCGCGCCGAAGAGCGCCGTGGCCCGGTCGATCGCCAACTGCTCGATCTCGTCAACGTACTCGCAGCCGCCGTAGTAGCGCCGTCCCGGATAGCCCTCGGCGTACTTGTTGGTGAGAATCGAGCCGCACGCCTCCCGCACCGCGGCGCTGGTGTAGTTCTCGGAAGCGATCATCTCCAGGTGGTCTTCCTGCCGCTGGCGCTCCTTGCTAATCCAGCCGTAGACGGCCGGGTCGTGCCGCCGGAGACTTTCCAGACCGGTTGCTGCCGCTGCTACGGTGTCTGCCAATTCGGCCACGCTCTTGCGTCCTCTCTCGTCGCGCCATGCTCGACCGTCCCGCCAAGCGCCGCAAACGGCGGGACTACGGCGCCGGGTGTCTTGGTTCAATGGTAGCACAGGGCCGTGCCCGCATTGAAACCGGGGGACTGGACTGCGCGGCCATGGCCGTGCGCCGGCCACACGATGGTATGAAAGCCGCGAGACGGTCCCCTGACCGTCATTCCCGCGAACGCGGGAATCCATCTTCGTCTCACACGCAGCCAAGAGCGGATGGATTCCCGCGTTCGCGGGAATGACGGATTTTGCGGGGATGACGGAATTCGCAGGAATGACGGACTGTGCGGGAATGACGGAACGTAGCGCGGGGGCTTGTCCCCCGCCTCTTGCGGCGCGCCGCCCGCCGGTGTAGGGGCACGACATGTCGTGCCCCTACACCGGCGGGAAGACGAAGATGGATTCCGGCTTTCGCCGGAATGACGGATTTCGCGCCGGCCTTTCACATGAATGGCGGTGTGGTCTAGCGACAATGGCGGTGCGGTTTATCGACATATGTGCACACCACACTGCGTTCGTTACTGATTTTCGCAATTGCCATGCGACCCGCCGCCACTTTGCGGTATAGTGGGATGAAGGTCGCGCGACGCGGTCGCACGCAGCGTGAGGTCAGTCGCACACAGCGCGAGGTCGGCCGCACGCAGCGCGAGGTCGGCCGCACGCAGCGCGAGGTCGGCCGCACACAGCGCGAGGTCGGCCGCACGCAGCGCGAGGTCGGCCGCACACAGCGCGAGGTCAGTCGCACATAGCGCGAGGTCGGCCGCACATAGCACGAGAGGCAGGCGGCGGATGCAAGACACGGATCGCCAGGCGGAGCGCGGCAGCGTGCAGGTCCAACTGGAGCGGCCGTTCATCATCGTGCTCGCCGCCGGCATCTTGCTGCTGGCGCTGATTTCCGGCATCAACGTGCTCTACTCCTTCCTCTACGCCATGCTGGGGCTCATCGCTATCAGCTACTTCTGGACGACCCGCAACATCCGCAATCTCTCCGTAGAGCGGCATCTGGTCTCCAAGTGGGCCACCCTGGGTGATGAAATCGTGGAGACCTTCCGCGTGAGCAATGCCGGCGCGCTGCCGGTGCTGTGGGTGGAAGTGAACGACCACTCGGACGTGCCCGGCTACCAGGCCGGCATGGTCACCGGGCTGGGGCCGCGTGAGCACCGCGAGTGGAAGTCGCGCGCCGTCTGCAAGCGGCGCGGCCTCTACCGCCTCGGCCCTTTGCGGGTCTACACCGGCGACCCGTTCGGCATCTTTCGCGCCACCAAAGAACTCCCTGACCAGGCCACGTTTCTGGTCTATCCGCCCATCACGGAAGTGCCGGGGCTGGCCTTGCCCACCGGACGCCAGAGCGGCGAATCGCGCTCCTCGCGGCGGGCCTTGCACCTGACCACCGACGCGGCCAGCGTGCGGGAATTCGTGCCGGGCGACGCGCTGCACATCATCCACTGGCCCACCACCGCCCGGCGCGGCCGCCTGCAAACCAAAGAGTTCGACATGGAGCCGGGCGGCAGTACCTGGATCCTGCTGGACCTGGATCAAGCCGCCCAGGCCGGCGAGGAGGAAGAGTCCACCGAGGAATACGGCGTCAAGCTGGCGGCGGCGCTGGTCTACCGCTTGATCCGTGAGCAGAAGTCCATCGGGCTGATTACGTACGGCGAGGAGCGCCGCCTCTTGCGCGCCAACCGGGGCAGCCAGCACATGTGGCGCATCATGGAGATTCTGGCGGTGGTGCGCGCCCAGGGCACGGCGCGCGTAGGTGACGTGTTATCCGAAGTCGCCCCACAGATTCGCGGCAGCATGAGCCTGATCGTCATCACGCCGAACACCGACCCGGCGTGGGCGCCGATCCTGGTCAACGTCTCGCGCCGGGGCATCCGGCCCACGGTGCTCCACCTGGCGCCGGAGACGTTCGGCGCCGACCGCGCCAGCGGCCCCTTGCAGCAAGCCCTCGGCGCCGCCGGCATCTCGTATATCGAAATCGAACGCGGCCAGGAGTTCCGCACTATCCTCCTGGAGAAGGGCGATGAGGACATCCGGCGGCGCGCGCAGACCGTGGAAACTACCGCTACGAGCCGCATCCATGAAATAGGCGTGGGCTAGCGCCATGGCAAACCCTATCTACTCCGACACCGCTGCTGAAGAACGGCCGAGCCTGGTCGAAACCCTGCTCCGGCACTGGCTCACGCTGCTGTTGCTGGCCGCCATGGCGTTGGTAAGCTCGTGGGCCATCCACCAATCGGGCTGGGCCACCGGCACCGAGGCCATCTTCTCCACCGCGCTGCTCGGCATGGCCGCCGGCTTCCTGGCGGCGCACACCCGCTGGGGGATACGCAAAGGCTGGCTGTTCGGCGTCGTCATCGGCATCGCCTACTGCTTCCTGCTGGTGAGCGAAGCCCTGCCGCCGATGGACCGCATCTTCCAGGACGCCCTGGCGCTGGTCTTGAATACGCTCACCTGGATTCTGGCCGTCGTGGGCGGCCTGCTCAGCGGCAGCGGCGTGCCCCAGCCGGTACCGCCGGCGGAGGCGGTTGCCACCTTCATCACGAATGCCAGTGACTTTGGCGTCCGTTTGGCCGACTGGACGCGCGCCGGCCTGCGCGGCACCTACTCCGAGGACAACGGCGTCTTCGTCTACTGGATTACGCTCGTGGGCTGGGCCATTGGGTACGTGGCCACGTGGGGTTTCTTCCGCCACAACGACGTGCTGATCGCGGCGCTGGTGCCCGGCGTGGCCATGGTCATCAACCTGGCCTACTCCGGCCAAGGGCGCTGGCCGTTCGTGCTCTTCCTGGCGGCGACGCTCCTGCTGATGGTGCGCCTCAATCTTCACGCGCTGCACAAACGGTGGGAATCGCGCAAGCTGGACTACGCCACGGAAGTCGGCCTGGACGTCTTGATTGCCAGCGTCCTCTTGACCACGGCGCTCACGTTCACGGCAACCATGGCCCCGCGCGTGGGCAGCAATCCGATTTCGGAGACGTTCTGGACCGTCTTCGGCGGCGAGTGGGCCGAAGTCGACAACACCGCGAAACGGCTCTTTTCCGGCGTCCAGAATCCCAGCGGCGTGGGCCTGATTCTCGGCTCCGACAACCGCCTCTTCAGCGGGCCCCGGCGCTTCAGCCAGCCGTACCGCATGTACGTGACGACGGACGAGCGCAACTTCAACGGCTACTGGCGCGGCGCGACGTTCGACGCCTACACCGGCTATACCTGGTACAACACCAGCGGCACGCTGCTGGACCGCCGCGCCGACGAGGAGCCGATTCCCCCGCCGCCGGTGAGCTACCGCCGGCCGGCCACGTTCACCTTCCGCATCGTGGATAGCCCCAGCGACATCGTCTTCGCGCCGGACTTCCCCACCAGCATCAGCATCCCCTACCGGGTGCAGGTGGCGTCCCCGGACGCGCCGCTCGACTACGACCTCCTGCGCGCGCGGCGCGTGGCGGTGCCCGATTTGGAGTATACGCTGGAGAGCCTGGTCACGACCGCTACCGAAGATCAACTGCTCAATGCCCAGGGCGACGTTCCTGACGAAGTCCGCCGCTATACGCAAGCGCCCAATCTCCCGAATCGTGTGGTGGACCTGACAAAGACCGTGGTGCGGGGCAAAGAGACGCAGTATGAGAAGGCGTTGGCGATCGAACTCTTCCTGCGGCGCATTCCCTACTCGATTGCCATCCCGCCGCCGCCCGCGGACAAGGACGCGGTGGACTACTTCCTCTTCGAGGCCAAGCGCGGCTACGCGGACTACTACGCCAGCACCATGGTGGTCATGCTGCGCACGGTGGGCGTGCCCGCGCGCCTGGCGGTGGGCTTTGCCACGGGCCGCTACGACGTGGCGCAGCGCCGCTTCGTGGTGACCGAGAAGCAGGCGCACACCTGGCCGGAGGTCTACTTTGCGGGCCTGGGCTGGATACCTTTCGAGCCCAGCCCCAATCAAACGCCGATAGACCGGGGCATTCTGGCCGCCGAGATTAGCGGTTCCTCAAACCCGGAACTCGACGAGTTCTACGATGAGCTTGGCGAGGACGAACTCCTGGCCGCCGGCGTGGCGGGCGTGATCGGCGGCAGCGTGCCGGGCACGAACATCCTCGGCGTTGACGTGCCGGACATACCCGACCTGCGGCCGTTTCTTGCGGCCTTGCTCGTCATAGTCGTTGGCTGGTTCGCGTATAATTTCATCCAGGAGAAGCGCATGGCCCCCCACCAGATGGTGCGGCACGTCTACCGCAAGCTGGTGCGCGCCGGCAAGATCGCGGGCATTCCGGCCTCCACGGCCAGCACGCCGGACGAGTACGGCGACCGCTTGCTGCACGGCCTGCACACCACCGGCGACAGGCGCTTTCCCGCGCTTGCGGTGCGGGCGATCTGCGCGACCTACGCGGAGTCGCTCTATAGCGCGGAAGGGATTTCACCCCAGCAGAAGGACGCGGCGCTCAAGGCGTGGCGCGGCGTGCGCTGGCGGCTCTACCGCCGGGGAATGCGTCTGGGCAGCCGGCGGCTCATTCCCTTCTTGCGCCGCAAGCGCGCCGCTCCCGCGCCCGCGGTCAGCGCGGCTATCGAATAGCGTTTCATCATGCACACGCCGGACAACGAATACCCGCCTCTTCTCTTGCCTCGCTCCCGTTGAGAGAGGGCCAGGATGAGGGTTAATTCCCTCTCCCGTTGAGAGCGGGCTAGGACGAAGGTTTAATCCCCTCTCTGAGGGAGAGGGCTAGGGTGAGGGCAGGAGGATGTTGGCAGCGCGGCGGATACAGGCTGCGCCCCGCTCGCCGCCAACAGACGGCAGCAGTCGGCTCCACAACACGAAAGGAGCGCCGCTTTGGGACTGAGTGAGATACGCGACGTAGCCGTCATCGTGCTGGCTATCGTCTCCCTGCTCATGGGGTTTTCGCTCATCATCCTGGTGCTGGCGGTGCTACGCCTCGCCGGCACCATCCAGCAGGAGATTCAACCGCTCCTGCGCTCGCTCGTCGAGACGAGCAATACGGTCAAGGGCACCACGCAGTTCGTCAGCGAGGCCGTGGTGCGCCCCACGGCCAAGGCCGCCGGCAAGACGATCGGCGTCATCCGGTTCGCCCGCGCGCTGGCAAACACGGTCGCGCGCGTACAGAAGCGCTAGCCGGGCGGGTGTGCGCTTCGGGCCCGATGCGCGCGGCGGCCGGCGTAGCGCGGGGGCTTGTCCCCCGCATGGCTTGACAACCGGCGTAGCGCCGGAGGCTTGTCCCCCGCCGCCTGGGTTGCGCTTGGCCGCGAAGATGGATTCCCGCGTGCGCGGGAATGACGGAAGGTAGCGCGGGGGCTTGTCCCCCGCCTCTTGGGACGCGGCGCGCATTCGGTGTAGGGGCACGACATGTCGTGCCCCTACACCGGCGCAAAGAAGAGTTGGTTTCCCGCTTGCGCGGGAATCCATCTTCGCCGCACAACTGGTGGGTTCCCGCTTGCGCGGGAATGACGGAAGGGGAGCGCGGGGCTTTGTGCTCCGCACCGAGACTAGCAACGGCTGCCACAATGGACTACACACGTTACGCAAGGAGCATACCCACATGCTAGGGTTCACCGTCGGCTTTGCCGTAGGGTTGTCGCTGGGCGTGGCGCTTGGTGGCCTGCTCGCGCCAAGCAGCGGCGAAGCATTCCGGGCGGACATCCGCCGCCAGATCGAAGCCGCCAAACTCGAGGCCGAGCAGGCGGCCCAGGCCACGGAAGAGGAACTTCTGGCTCGCTACGAGGAAGCCAAGCAGTGAGGCTGCCATGACGTTGGCCCACTGGCGTGACATCGCGCTTCTCATTCTCATCGTCGAGGCCCTGCTCGGCAGCGTGCTCATCCTCATCCTGACGCTGCTGGTCGCAAGCCTGGTGCGCAGAACGAACGGCGCGCTGCGCGCCGCGCTGCGTACCGGCCAGGCCCATGCCGCGAACATCGCGGCGCAGACCGACGCCATCTCCCGCCAGAGCGTGGTGCAACCCACCGCGCGCGTCCACGCCGCCCTGGCCGGCGCGCGCGCCTTTGGGCGCAGCCTGGCGCGGAACACTCCGTTTTCTCCCGACTGAATGCATTTAGTGGCGCGGGAGCATGCGCACTCGCTGCGGGCAACGGGGACTGAGGCCGAAGCGGGCGGGGGGCCGGCCGGTCGCCGTTCATCCTGCGACAGGCTCAGAACGAACGGCTAGCGGGCTTGTATCCCTTCTCCCGCGGGAGAGGGTTAGGGTGAGGGGAAACTGCGGCAAGACGCCCTATGAGAGCTTGTTGTAGGCGTCCAGCGCCGCCACCTTGTAGCACTCGGCCAGGGTCGGATAGTTGAACACGTTATCCACGAAGAAGTCGAGCGTGCCGCCCAGCGCCATGGCCGTCTGCCCGATGTGCACCAATTCCGACGCGCCGGTGCCGAGCAGGTGCACGCCCAGGATGGTGCGGTCGTCGGCGTGAATGAGGAGCTTAACCAGGCCGTTTGGATCGCCGATGATCTGGCCGCGCGCGATTTCGCGGTAGCGGGCCACGCCGATTTCGTAGGGGATGCCGTCCTCGCTCAGTTCCTTCTCCGTGCGCCCCACCATGGACGTCTCGGGAATCGTATAGATGCCGTAGGGAAAGAGGCGCGAGTTGAACGAGCCGCCGGCGCCAAAGGCGTGGCGCGCGGCCAGCCGGCCTTGCTCCATAGAAGACGCCGCCAGCGCCGGGAAGCCGATCACGTCGCCGCAGGCGTAGATGTGGGGCACGCCGGTCTGGAATTGCTCATTCACCCGCAAGCGCCCGCGCCTATCGGCCTCCAGTCCGGCCGCGGCCAGGTTGAGCATGTCGGTGTTGCCCTGGCGGCCGCCGGCGTAGAGGAGGTGGTCGGCCATAATCGTCTTGCGGCTGCGGGTGCGGGCGACGATGCGCCCGCCCTCGTCGCTGACCTCGGCCACCTCCTCGCGGAAGCGGAACGTTATTCCCGCCTCGCGCATGTGGTAGGAGAGCGCTTCCCGGATTTCTTCATCGACGAATTCCAGCATCTCGTCGCGCTGCTCGATGAGCGTGACGTCTATGCCCAGGGCGGCAAAGATGCAGGCGTATTCCACCCCAATCACGCCGGCGCCGACGATCGCGAGGCGCTTGGGAAGTTCCTGGAGCATGTACACGCCGTCGGTGTCGATGATGGTGCGGCCGTTGAACGGCACCGTGGCCGAGCGCGCGGGACGGCTGCCGGTGGCGATGATGACGTAGTCCGCTTCGACCTCCTCCACCCGCCCCTCTTCCAGCGTGACGGCGACCTGGTGGGGCGCTGTGAATTCGGCGCTGCCATAGAGGGGGGCCACGCCATTGCGGGAGAGTTGCACCTCCAGCACGTCGGTCTCATTCTTGATCACTTGCTCGCAGCGGAACATCAAGTCGGCAATGGTGATGTTCTCTTTAACCGAGTACGTAATGCCGTAGATATTGCGCTCGAAGAAGCCGGTGAGGTAGAGCACCGCCTGGCGCAGGGTCTTGCTGGGGATCGAGCCGGCGTTCACCAGGTTGCCGCCCACGAAACGCCGCCGTTCGACCGCGACCACCGACTTGCCCAACTTGGCCGCCTGGATGGCGGCGCGGTGGCCCGCCGGTCCGGTGCCGATGACTACCAAGTCTACTTTTCGCATACCGTCCACCCTCGCTGCACACGCGCGCTCACGCCGCCATTGCGGAGCGGCTCGACGCCCCGCGCGCGCTGCGAAAAAGCCGCATCCGCTCCCGGCGGCCGCTCACGCTCTGCCGGAAGCGCCGCACGGTATATCCGCCGGAAACCCCACGGCACGCCCGGCTCCGCATAAGCCACTCTCAGTATACTCTCTTCGCAAAGAGGCGCAGTCCCTGGAGCGCGGCCGCCAGAAGTTTAACTCTGTTTGCTAAAGAAACATCAGGCGATCACGGTTGCGCTACTACCGCCACACCCTGAAAGGCGCTGGGATGCCTTTCAAACATACCCACCGCCGTTCCCGGGCGAGGACGGCGGGATCGGGGAGGCGCGGCGTGCTTCCAGCAGTCGCGCGCCGCGCGCGATCTCAGACACAGCCAACGCATTTGCCAGCCGCGCCCGCGCTGTGCTACACTACGTCTAGTTCCACGCTGTCCGCACCTCCCTGAAGCGACTTATCCGGTAGCGCCCGTTCGCTATTGCCGCCTCTCCAGGCCGCACTGCGCCTCGCGGTCGCGCAGACCCGCGACTTCCTCCCCCGCCGACACCGCCGCCATGGCGACGCTTGGCGCGCGGAGCGGCGCCGACAGCGCAATTCAGGAACGATACCCGGTAGCCGGGCCAGAGACCCCAGGACGAACGACGAGGAGTAGTGAGCGGTGGAGCCGCCGCTAAGCTGCGCGCCGGGACTGTGGAAAGACGCGCCGCTGGAGCAGATCGCGGAGGCGTGCCGCGCCGCCCAATTCGGCGGGCTCGAGCAACGCGCCGCCGCCTTGTCATCGTCGCTGGCGGCGGGGCAGGCCTTGCTGGCGCAGCGGGACGCGCTGGCAAACGCGGAACTGGCGCTCTCCGCGCTCACGCTGCATGAACCCTGGCACGACCGCGACGCGCTCGCAAGCCACCTGCCGGCCCTGCCGCAATTGCTCGACGGGCTGGCGGCGCTAAATCCTGACTTCTGCATACTCTCCGTGCCGGGGTCGAACGAACGCCTCTCCACCGCCGGCTGGCCGAACGCCGCGCGCTTCGACACGCTCACCACCAGCGAGCACGCGCTGCTGGTGGACACGGTGCAGAGCGTGGCCGACATGATGCGTTCCGTCGGCGTGCAGGCGGCGTTTCGTCCGCGCCTCGCCTCGTTCGTCGAGACCGAGGACGAGATGGAGCGCTTTCTCGAAGAGACCGAGCCGGAGCTTGTCGCCCTGGCCCTGGACCTCGGGCACCTGGCGCTGATGCAGATCGATCCCATGTCAATCATCCAGCGGCACGGCGGCCGCATCGCCTATTGCTACGTGCGGGATCTCGACGAGGAGTTGACCAACCATGTCCACCGCGGCCTGCGCGGCCTGGCGAGCGCGGCGGCGGCCGGGCTCTTCGTGCCGCCGGGAGAAGGCGGCGCGCCCCTGCGCCAACCCTTGCGGCGGCTGCTGCGCGCCGGCGCCTGCCGGTGGTACGCGCTCGACCTCCAGCCGGATACCGGCGATGCGCAAGAGGCGCTGTACGCGACGTATGAATACGTGGCGAATGCCGCCGCGCGAGAAAGCGAGGAGCGGCGAAACTGATGCGACGCAGAGACATACTGGCGGCCTCTGCCGCCGCTCTGGCCGCGGCGGCCTGCGGCCCGCTCAGCAGCGAAGCGGAGCCGGAACCAGAACGCGCGATTGTGGATACCCGCGTCAACCCCTGGGGCGCCAACGCCTTCCTGCACAAGGAGGTCGAGTCCTGGAAGAAAGAGAAGACCTTCGAGATGGCGCGGGACGCGGGCATCGCGTGGATCAAGCAGCATTTTCCCTGGGAGGAGATCGAAAAATCCCAGAAGGGCGATTTCTACGATCACACATGGCAGAAGCCAACCTGGCAGAAGTTCGATGAGATTGTCGACCTCGCCGAAAAGTACAACCTCAAGCTGATCGTGCGCGTTGACCGCACTCCCCTCTGGGCGCGGCGAGAGGGCGCGCCGCCGGAAGCGCCGCCCGCGAACTTCGCGGACTTCGGTGACTTCGTGGCCGTCCTGGCGGAACAGTACAAAGGCCGCATCGCGCACTACCAACTCTGGAACGAGCCAAATCTGGCCCACGAGTGGGGTGAACCGCCTAATCCGCAGAGCTACGTTGATCTCTTGCGCACCGGCTATCAGCGCATCAAGGCGGTGGACCCGGAGATCAAGGTGTTAACAGCGCCGCTGGCCATCACCCTGGAGCACTCGCCGCGCGCCATGGTCGAGCTTGACTTCCTTGAGCAGATGTATCAGCACGGCGCGTACGACGCGTTCGACATCATGTCGGCGAACGCCTACGGCCTGGAATTCCCGCCCACAGCGCCGCCGGACCCCACTGTTCTCAACTTCCGCCGCGTGGAACTGCTGCGCGAAATTATGGAACGCTACGGCGACGCCCACAAAGCGGTCTGGTTCAACGAGTACGGCTGGAACGCCTCGCCGCCCGACATGGCCGTGGAGAAGCTGATCTGGCGGCGGGTGAAAGAGGAAGAACAGGCCGCGTGGACCGTTGAGGGCGTGGAATACGGGCGCGCCAACTGGCCCTGGGCCGGCGTCTTCTGCATCTGGTACCTGCGCCAGGTGGGCGACATCCCGCCCACCGCGTCCGAGTACTACTTCCGCATGGTCGACCCCGAATTCACGCCGCGCCTGGTCTACAAAGCGGTGCAGGAGAACTCCAAGCGGGTCAAGTGACGTGCCATGCGCGCTTGAAGACCGTCATGACCGACCGTAGCTTGGGGGGCTTGTCCCCCGCCTCTCGCTTCTTGGCTAATCATCTCCCGCGCCTCTCCGCCCGATTGCGCTATACTAGCCACAAGAGCCGCGCGTACGGCGTGAGCGTAATCTTTGCGAGCCGTAGGAATGAGGCCGATGGACACCAAGCAAAAGTACGAGAAGTACGTCGTCACCAGTCACGCGCCGCCGCTGCCGCCGTTGGAAGTTTCCCAGGCCGAGGGCGCGACCATCACGGCCGCGGACGGGACCACCTATCTGGATGGGTTCGCCGGCTACTCGGTGGTGAACGCCGGCCACAGCAATCCCGAAGTGCTGGCCGCCGCCAAAGACGCCATGGACCGCCACGTGCACGTTGGCAGCTACCTCTACTACGCGCCGGCCGTGGCCGATCTGGCCGAAAAGCTGGCGGAGATCACGCCGGGGCGTTTGGAGCAATCGTTCTTTGGCAACAGCGGCGCGGAAGCCGTGGAGGGCGCGCTACGCATTGCCAAGGCCCACACCGACCGCAATGAGTTCATCTCCTTGCAGTATTCGTTTCACGGGCGCACCCTGGGCACGCTGAGCCTGGGCGGCAACGCCCGCCGCAAGCGCCGCGCCGGGCCGCTGGCTTCCGGCGTAGCCATTGCGCCCGCGCCCTACTGCTACCGCTGCCCGCTCCATCTCACCTATCCTTCCTGCGACGTGGCCTGCGCCGACGAGGTGGAGCGCGTGTTCGAGACCCAGACCAGCGGCAACGTGGCGGCCATGATTGCCGAGCCGGTGATGGGAGAGGGCGGCATCATCGACCCACCGCCAGAATACTTCCCCAAAGTGAAGCGCATCCTGGACAAGAACGACGCCCTCTTCATCGCCGACGAGGTGCAGACCAGCTTTGGGCGCACCGGCACGATGTTCGCCAGCGAAGAAATCGGCGTGGAGCCGGACATCCTCACCTCGGCCAAGGGCATCGCCAACGGCTTTCCGCTCAGCGCCTTCACCACCCGGCGGGAGATTGGCGAATCCTTCCTGCCCGGCGATCACTTCAGCACCTTTGGCGGCAACCTCGTCTCCGCCGCCGCCGCGATCGCCACCATCGACTTCCTGGAACGCGAGCAGGTGGCGGAACACGCGCGGCGCATCGGGCAGCACGTCCTGGACGTGCTGGAGACGTGGCGCAATACGCATCACCTAGTCGGCGACGTGCGCGGCAAGGGACTGATGCTCGGCATCGAACTCGTAACCGACCAAGAAGCCAAGCAGCCGGCGCCGGAGGCGGCCAAGCAGGTGCAAGAGGCGTGCCGCCAGGCCGGGCTGCTCATCGGCTGCGGCGGCTTCTACGGCAACGTGCTCCGCTTCCAACCGCCGCTCATCATCACGCTTGCACAAGTCGAGCGGGCATTGGAGATTCTCGATAGCGCCCTGACCGCGGTGGAAGAGTCTGCCGCCGCGCTCGTCGCCTCGTGACGCGAAACGGAATGAGATAGGCAAAGATGAAGAACATCCTGCTTCTCGGCGGCCCGAACCCGGCGCACACGCCCCGGGACGTGGCGGCGTACGTTGCCGATCACCTAGAGGCGCACGGCGACCTGCGGGTAGCCATCACTGAGGACACCGGCATTCTCGAAACTGACGCCGTGGCCGCCTACGACGCGTTTCTGCTCTATCTCAACACCCAGGAGCAACGGTGGCCGCCCAGCCGCGAAGCGGCGTTTCTCGCTGCCGTCACGGGTGGGAAGGGGCTTTTCGTCCTGCACGCGGGGGTGCTGAGCTTTCGCGGCTGGGAGGCCTACACGGAGCTTATCGGCGGCGCGCCCGCGGCGGACTTCTTCCACCCGCCCTACGGTCCCTTCAGCGTGCAAATCGACGATCCCGCGCATCCGATAACAACGCGCATGGTGGACTTTGCCGTGCGCGACGAGCTCTATGCCAACGTGCGCTTGACCCCGCAGGCGCGGCTGCTCGCCCACGCCACGCTGGACGGCACGGCGCAGCCGTTGCTGTGGACGGTCAAACATCCCCAGACGCGCGTGTGCACGCTGCTGCTGGGCCACGACCGGGCCGCGCTCCAGTATCCGGGCGCGTCTACTCTGCTGCGGCGCGGCGTGGCGTGGGCGGCAGGCGCGCTGTGAGTGAAGCAGTAACGGTGACTACCCTGGGCTACATCCTGCTCTGGTGGCTTGCGGCGCAGGCCGTTACCCTCGTGACGCTGCCGCTCGCCTGGCTGCTCTTCCGCTCCATGCCGCTGGCCGGCTATCCCTTCGCCAAGACGTTCGGCCTGCTGCTCTTTGGCTTCCTCGGCTGGTTCCTGATGTCGCTGCGCATCCTGCCGAACACGCTGTGGGCGCTGATCGTCGTGCTCATCCTCCTCGGCGCCCTTTCGGCGGTCACTGTGCGGCACTTTCGCTGGCGCGTGAAAGACGTACGGGAAGCCGTGGGGCATCAAATCTATGTCGTGGAAGTCCTCTTCTTGGTTCTTCTAACTGCCTATGCGGTGCTGCGTCAATATGCGCCTGAGCTTATGGGCACCGAGAAGTTCATGGACTTCATGCTGGTGAACAGCATCCTCCAATCGGCGTCCCTGCCGCCTCACGACGCCTGGGCCGGGGGCCTGACGGTCAACTACTACTATTTTGGCTACCTCATCGTGGCCTTTCTCACGCGCCTCACCGGCATCCCCTCCGCCATCACCTATAATCTGGCGCTGGCGCTCTTCTTCGCCCTCAGCGGGCTGGGCGCGTACGGCATCGGCTATAGCCTGGTCAAGCGCTTCCAGGCGGTCGGCGGAGTCGTGGAGCCGCGCCGGGGCACCCTCACCGGCCTCCTGGCCGTCTTCTTGCTCCTCTTCATCGGCAACCTCTTCACCATCTGGAAAGCCCTGACCGATCCCGAAATCCTCCGCCAGGGCTTCTGGTTCGGCGTCGGCTGGAACGCCACCCGGGTGGTCAACCGGGTCGAGGGCGACACGGCCCTCGACTATACGATCAACGAGTTTCCGGCCTTCAGTTTCATCCTGGGCGACCTGCACCCCCACGTCATGGCGCTGCCCTTCGCCCTGCTGGCGATCTTCACCGCGCTCACGTGGTACGCAAACCCGGACTACGCGCCCCTGCCGCCGTCATTCCCGCGCACGCGGGAAGCCATCCGCACGCTGCTCACCCTCCCGCGCGTCAGCCGCATCGTATTGAGCGCCATCATCTTCGGCGGCCTCTACTTCCTGAATTCGTGGGACTTCCCCACCTATTTCCTCCTGCTGGCCGTAGGCGTGCTGGCGTCGCTGAATGCGCGGGACAACTGGGCGCAGTGGAAAGACGCCCTGATGTGGCTCGGGGCCACCGGCGCGCTGGCGCTGGTGTTCTTCGCGCCGTTCTACCTCACGTTCGCTCCGCCCACACAGGGCATCGGACTGGTGCCCTACCGGACGGACCTCGGCCAGTTCTTCACGGTGCACGGCATCTTCCTCGTGCCGCTGGGCGTCCTCCTGGCAATCCTCGGCCTACAGGCCGCGCGGCGGCGTGTCGCGCCTGAGACCGCTAGGCGGCAGACGCAAGGGCGCGGGCGCAAGTCCCGCCAGCGGCGGCGGGCGGACGGCGGACGCACGGGCCAAGGCGACGCGGAGCCAAAACCCGCGGCCCACTGGGAGTTCCACCGGCCCTTCGTCCTAGCAATTGTCGCCTGGGTGGCTGTCACGCTCTTGCTGGCGCGGCTCTTGGACACGGCGGCGCTGGCGCTCATTGCCTTTAGCCTTGTGGCCGGCCTCGCCGTCCTGCTCCGGCGGCGGCAGTTTAGCGAGCCGCTGCCGTTCGTGTGCGGCGTCATCGGCCTCGCCGCCCTCCTGGTCCTGGTGAGCGAAGTCTTTTATGTAAAGGACTTCTACGGCCCGCCGAACATGCGCATGAACACCGTCTTCAAGCTCTACTTCCAGGTGTGGACGCTGCTCGCGCCGGTGGTCGCTTTCGTCATCTACTACGTCATAATCTGGCTGCGGCAGCGGCAGCGCCCGTTGAGTTGGGTCTTTCGCGTTGCCGTCGTCCTGCTTGGGTTGAGCGGACTCTACTACTCCTTGCTCACCGCGCCCATCTTCGCCTCTTTCCAGCGCGAGCCGCCGACCCTTGACGGCACGAAGTACTACGCGCGCGACCACGCCGACGAAGTGGCCGCCATCGCGTGGTTGCAGGAACACGCCGCATCGGATAGCGTAGTTGTGGAGGCCTCGGGACAAGAGTACAGCCAGTACAGCCGCGTCTCCACGTTCACCGGCTTGCAGACGGTGCTGGGCTGGCGCCAGCACGAGCACCTGTGGCGCAACGACTACCAACTGGTGTTCGAGCGCGAAAACGACCTCCACGCGTTCTACGCGACCGCGCCGCGCGAAGGCGCGCTGGCTTTCTTGCGCAAGTACGACGCCGACTATATCTTTGTAGGGGACTGGGAACGCCAACTCTACGGCGAGGACGTGGAGCGCCTCCTGAACTGGTTCCCGGTCGTGTACCAGAGCGGCAACGTGTACGTCCTCAAAGTCGATGCCACCTAGGAAGAACACAACGCGCGGCGCAAAGCCGCAGCCGGGTAGGTCCCGGTCGTCCGGTTCCACGCCGCCGGCCGCGGATGCGGAAGCCACCGAATGGCCGGCGATTGCGGCTTGGCTGCGCGCGGAGACCCCGTTCGGACTAAACCGCTGGCAGGTTCTCGTCTTCCTGTCAGTGATGGCGTTTGTGGTCTTTACGCGCTTCTGGGACCTGGGCGCGCGCGCCTTGCACCACGACGAGAGCATGCACGCGCGCTTCGCGTGGGACATCTACCGGTCATTCGACTACCGCTACAACCCGGTGCTGCACGGGCCGTTCCAGTTCTACCTGACCGCCTTCATGTACTTCCTCTTTGGCGTCAGCGACGCGGTGGCGCGCTTTGGCCCGGCGCTGTTCGGCGTGCTCTCGGTGCTGCTGGTCTATCCGCTCAAACCCTATCTCGGACGCGGCGGCATGGTGCTGGCGGCCGTGCTGATGGCCATCTCGCCCCCGTTGCTCTACTTTTCGCGCTTCGCCCGCAACGACATCTACGTGGTGGCCTGGACGATGCTCATCGTGCTGGCCCTCTTTGGCTGGCTGCACACCCGGCAGCGGTGGTACATCTACCTGGGCGCCAGCGCGGCGGCGCTCTCGCTCGCCACCAAGGAGAACACCTACATCACCCTGGCGATCGTCGTCCTCTTCATCGTCATCCGCTATCTCCAGGAGCTATTCATGCCCGCGCGCGGGGAGCGGCTGCCCCGCCATGAATCGGTGAAGAGCGCGCTTGCCGACCTGTGGCAGGCGCGCTCGCTGCTCTTAGCGGGCATCGTCACATTCGTCCTCATCTTCGTCACCTTCTTTACGGCGTTCTACACGCATCCCCAGGACTTTGCCAGCGGCATCATCAAGGCGCTGGAGTACTGGCTGGCGCAGCAAGACGTGGGCCGGGGCAACCAGCCAATCTGGTACTACTTCATGCAATTGCCGCTCTACGAGTTGATCGTGGCCGCCTTTGTGCTGCCGGCGTTGTGGTGGCTGGCGCGGCGCGGCAGCCTGACCGACCGCTTCCTCTGCTTCTGGTTCGTGGCCGCGGTGTTGCTCTACTCGCTGGCGGGCGAACGCATGCCCTGGCTCGTGCTGCACCTCTCGCTGCCCGGCATTCTCTTGGTCGCGCGCTTCTTGGGACAACAGTTTTCGGAGCCGAACGGCCTACGCCGCCATCGGATCGCGCTGATCCTCTGCCTCCTGATTAGCGTCTACGCGCTGCACACCGGGCTGCCGCTGACGTTCGCCCACGGGGATACGCCGCGCGACCTGCTGGTCTACGTGCAGACCAGTCCGGACGTGCCCTACGTGACCGCGCAGATCGAGCAGATGTCCCGCCGCCTTACCGGCACCACGGACATCGTCGGCCTGATCGACAATGAAGACTCCTGGCCGTTCGCCTGGTATCTCCGCGACTACACCAAGGTAGGCTACATTGCGAATATCGGCGATCCCGGCGAGGCGGCGTTCGTCATCGTGACCGCCAGCGAGTTCGAGAACGCGCGCGAACACCTGGGCAACTACGCGCCCTTCCGCTACAAACTGCGCTGGTGGTTCCCGGAGGCGCTCTACCGCGACCTGCGCCCGACGTTCTGGCTGGAGTTCATCACCAATTCCCAGACGCGCAGCAACTTCACGGCCTGGCTGGTGAGCCGCAAGATGCCGCAGCCGATCGGCTCGCAGGACTTCTACTTCTTCGTGCGGAACGACCTGCTGCACCTGCTCTAGCCGCACGAGGACATCCGTGTCCCAACGGCGTAGGGGCACGACATGTCGTGCCCCTACGCCTCTGGACTGCCGTAGCGCGGGGGCTTGTCCCCCGCTTCAGGGTGGAGATTGCGGTTGCGCCGCTACGTCCCGCCGGCTGGATCCGCCCCATCGGTCGCGTCCGGCTTGGACCCCAAGCGCAGGGAAAGCCCCGCCGCGCCGCCGAGCGCGGCCAGGCCCACGGCAGCCCCGGCCACCGGCGCGAGCACGGCCATCAGGCCCGTGAACAAAGCGGCGCTATCCAGCGTCAAGCTGGCCGGAAAATACCCCATGCCGGACATGCGCGTCGCCAGTTGGCGGCGCAAGCGCACGCGGACGTAATGGCTGCCAAGCGCGGCGGCGACGGCCGCCGCTGCCCACAGCCACACACCGGCGCCGCCGCTGTCGAGCAGGCTGAGCACGCACACGCCGGCGCAAACCGGCCGCGCGACCGCGCTGGTCAGCGCCTCCACCCGCCACCAGCGCGGATGCTTGTCGGCGAACACCTGCGCCCCGGCCAGCACGAAGAGCGCGCCAATCACCGCCGGCTGGGTGAGAAAGGTAAACGGTGATTGCAGCGCCAGCGCCACGTCGTCGGAACGCGCCAGCACGGCCAGCAGAAACAACGCCGCGTACGGGTTTTGTCCGGCGGCGCACGTGAGTCCAATCGCGGTCCAGGGCATTCTTCTATCGCTCCTCCGCCTTGCTCCAGGCGTCCTGCGTAGACTGCCAGGCGTCCCGCACGCCGCGCCGCAGTTGCGCCAGCGTACCCGTGTTTTCAATTGTCACCACCGGCAGTGACGCGCCGCGCTTCCGCCGCAGTAGGGCGATCTTCTCCTCAGGCGTCGCCTGCGCGTCGAGGCGGCGCTGCGCTTCAGCGCGGGGCATCCCCTTGGCCGAAAGACGCGCCAACTGCGCTTCAGCCGGCGCAACCACAATCCACACGGCAGCAAGCATCGTCAAAAGATCACTCTCTATCAGTTTAATGGCCTCGACGGCGCACGGCGTCTGCGGGGCAGCCCCGTCCAGCGCCTCCCGCACTGCCGCCACGACTGCCGGATGCACGATCTTCTCAAGTCTGCTCAGCGCCGCGGCGTCGTGGAAGACTATCTTGCCCAGGGCGGCACGATCAAGCGAACCGTCTTGCGCTACGATTCTGTCACCAAATTCAGCAATGACGGCCGCCGCCAGCGCGCTGTCCGGCGCGGCGTAGAGGTCGTGCACGACCCGATCGGCGTCGATTACGCGCACGCCGCGTTCGCCCAGGATGCGCGCGACCGTGCTCTTGCCGGCGCCGATGTTGCCCGTAATCCCGATAACGGGCGCGCGCCGGGGCCCACCCGCGCCAAGCCGGTCATTTGCCATGCCGCCGTCCCCTTCATTCACGCATTGCATCCACGATAGCGTCCACACGTTGCATCTCCGGTAGCGTAGGTTTGCAACCTGCGCGGCGGCGGGGGACAAGCCCCCGCGCTCCGTGGACGCGTCACCATCAGCGCCAAGCCTCCGCCCTTAGCAGCGGCGGAAGAGCGCCAGGTTCTCGATATGGTACGTCTGCGGGAAGAAATCGAAGAGCTCCAACCGCTCCACGCCATACCCCTCCTCCCGCAGGAGCGCCGCGTCGCGGGCCAGGGTGGAGGGCTCGCAGGAGAGGTAGACGATGCGGCTGGGCGCGCTGCCGGCCACGGCGCGCAGCACGCGCGGATCCAGGCCGGTGCGCGGCGGATCGACGACGACCACGTCCGCGGGCGGCAAGTCTTGCGTGACCTTTTCCGCGGGCACGTCCCAGAATTCCACGTTGCGCAGCCCCCAGTCTGCCGCCGTCTGCCGCGCCGCCGCTATCGCCTGCCTATCTACCTCCACGCCGATCACCCGCCCCGCGTCTTCTGCCATGAAGAGACCAAACACACCGACGCCGCAATAGAGATCGAGCACGGTCTCATGGGACTGCACTCCCGCCAATGCGCGCATGCGGGAAATGGCAAGCGGCAGCATCTCCACACTGGCCTGGAAGAACGCGCCGGGCGGAAAGCGGAGCGACTTGCCCATGATCTCAATGCCCACCGGAGCCTCACCGGCGAAAGGCTCCACGCGACCGCTCGGCGTGCGGTAGGAAACACTCAGGGCCTCCGGAATGGCGGCAAGAGCGTTAAGTGCGGTGCGCAACGCCGGTTCCGCTGCCAGGTCAACATTGCGCACGCCCTCCAGAATGAGGGCGAGTCCGGTGTCTTCACCCCGGGGAATGACGCGCGTCTCCACCCAATTCCTGCCCCACAAATCCGGCATCCTGCCGTCGCGGATCATCGCATTAAGTGTTCCAAGCAGCTTGGAGATGAGCGGATGGCTGATTGCGCACCGCTCGACCTCCACCACGCGCCGGCTGCCGCGCTGCCGGAAGCCCGCTTCGCGCGAGAGCGCGATCTCGCAGCCGTAGCGGTACTCCCAGGGCGACGGCGGCGTATGCACGGCGTCGATGGCAACGGTTTGCTTGCCAATCCGCGCAAAGTGCTCTTCCACGACCTGCCGCTTCAGGCGCACCTGCGCGGCATACGCTATGTGCTGCCACTGGCAGCCGCCGCACGCGCCGTAGTAGGGGCATTCTGGCTCGATCCGGTCCGGCGACGGCTCCAGCGCCTCGACCACGCGCCCGTGCAGGTACTTCTTGCGCCGCCGTTCGAGTTGCACGCGCACCCGCTCGCCCGGTATGCCGTAGAACGCGAAGACCACCTGCCCGTCCACGCGCCCCACCGCCGGCCCGCGATGCGCCATGCCGGTGAGCGTCATCTCTACCGGTTCCCGTTGCCGGATCTTACGATCGCGAGCCATTGCTTTCCATTCTTCATGCGCTCGTTCAACCGACCGCATGCGCTCCGTGTCGAAACGCGCCACGCCTATCACCGGGGCTTCTCTACAGGATTAAACCAAATAAACCGGAGTCACCGCAACGAGCAGGTACCGTTTCCTTGCGTTCAGCGGCGTCCGGTCCCGAGCCCTTATTACTCCGATAGTAGCCACATCCGAAAGTTGTCAAATCCGAACGTTGCTAAGTCTGAAGATAACCATATATGAAAGTAGCCTAACCACGCCGTTCGCCCTGAGCGGGGTCGAAGGGTGAACGGCGGATTAAGCGGGCTGCAATGCCGAACGCGCCTCTCCGCGTACATCCTGCGGCAAGGGGTGCGCTATACTGAACCCCAAACCAGTAACCCCGGAGGCGCAAAATGGCTTGGAAGCAGAGCGAAGAGGCGGACGTGATGGACTCGCCCGCCATCCACGAAGGGGACGGCGTGATCACCCGCCGGCGGTTCTTCCGGGGCGCCACGCGGCTGCCCGTCAGCGTGGAGGTCTGGGAACTGCCCCCGGGCGCGAGCGAAGGCTCCCACAGCCACGACGATGACGACACGCTGGAGGAGTTCTACTACTTCCTCGCAGGTCAGGGCGTCATGTGGATGGACGGAGAAGAACTGCCGGTCGGGCCGGGCGACGCCGTCATGGTTCCCCCCGGGGTTGACCACGGTTTCCGCAATACCGGCGGCGAGACGCTGAAGGTGCTCCTGCTCTGGGGCGAGCCGGCGGAAGAGGTGTAGCACGCCGTAGGGCGCCATTCCGGTGTGGCGGCGCCCTGCAACAGTACTCAAGGAAGCGACCCATGAAGATTACCAACGTACACAGCTACGTGCTGAAGTCGCCGCTGGGCGACCAGGGCTTCTACGCCTCGCAGGAGTCTTTTTCCGAACGCAGCAGTTGCCTGGTGCGCATCGAGACGGACGCCGGCCTGGTCGGGTGGGGCGAGGCCGGTTTGTGGGGCGCGCCGGAGCCGGTAGCGGCTATGATCGACCACGTGCTCACGCCCCGCATCACCGGCATGAATCCGCTGCACGTAGACGTCATCTGGGAGAAACTCTACGCCCATATCCGCGACTGGGGACGGCAGGGCACCGCCGTTGAGGCCATCAGCGGCGTGGACATCGCCTGCTGGGACATCGCGGGACAGGCGCTCCAGCAGCCCATTCACGCGCTGTTGGGCGGCGCGTATCGCGACCGGGTCAAGGCGTATGCCACCGGCGGCTACTACAAGGGCGGACCGGAGAAATGGGCGGACACGGGGTTGCTTGCCGCGGAAGTGGAGCGACACGTTGCGACGGGCTTTCGCGCCCTCAAGATCAAGGTCGGCCTACTCTCAGTCGCTGAAGACCTCGCCCGCGTAAAAGCGGCGCGGCGGGCGTTGGACGGCTGCGCGCCCAGTGGCGAGCGCTTTCCCTACATGGTGGACGCCAATCACGCCTACCCCCCGCACATAGCCATTACCGTCGGCCGCGGCCTGGAAGAAGAAGACACGCTGTGGTTCGAGGAACCGGTAATCCCCGAAGACCGCCGCGGCTACCGCCAGGTGGCCGAGACGCTGGATCTGGCTATAGCGGCCGGCGAGTGCGAGCACACGCGCTACTGCTTCCGCGACCTGATGCTGGACGGCGGCATCGACATCGCGCAACCGGACATCTGCGGTACCGGCGGCATCTCGGAGGCGGTGAAGATTGCCACCCTGGCGCGCACGTTTGGCGTGCAGGTGATTCCCCACGTTTGGGGCTCCGGCGTCGCCCTGGCCGCCGCGCTCCACTTCATCGCCTCCTTGCCGCCCAGTCCCCACACCGCCAACCCCCTGCCGGCCCTCAACGAACCGATGCTGGAATTCGACCGCAATCCCAACCCCCTGCGCGATACGTTGCTGCGCGAACCCTTCACCCTGGAGGACGACGGCACGGTGCTGATACCCCAGCGGCCGGGACTGGGCATCAAGGTGGATGAATCAGTGGTGGCGCAGTACGGGCCGCAATGACAAGAGGGAACCGGATATGGCGCGCTAGGCGAAGCGTCCCAGGCCGAACATCCCGATGTCGTGGCGCGAACCGCCGTCAAGCGCCAGTTCGGCCATGATTTCGCCCACCACGCTGCAAAACTTGAAGCCATGGCCGGAGAAGCCCGCTCCAATCGTCACGTTCTCGTGCTCGGGATGGCGGTCCATGATGAAGTGCCCGTCCGGCGTATTCGTAAACATGCACGGTTTCAGCGCCAGCGTCGCGCCCATGCCGCCGGTCATGTACTGGTGCGCGCCAGTGCGGAGCGCCGCTTCATCCTCCGGGTGGCAGGCGCGATCCACGTCGTCCGGCGCGGTGTCTTGCCGCAGGTGGTGGTAGAGGCCGATCTTGAAGCCCGGTATCCCGTGTATGGGAAAGCCGTAGTAGTGCCCTTCCGGCACGAGCATGTTGAAGACCGGGAAGCGCTCGCGCGTGAAGAGTTCCGGCTGCGCCGGCTGGAACCAGCCCATCACCTGGCGTTCCGGCACGGCGTGGCCGTTCAGGCGCGCCAGCAGGGATTGGCTCCACGCGCCGGCCGTGAAGACCAGCCGCTGGGCGGCATAGGCGGCGCGGCTGGTGCGCACGGTCACGCCGCCGCCTTCCGCCCGCCACTCCAGCACCGGCTCCCGCGCCCGCACCTCGGCCCCCAGCGCCTGCGCCTGCATCACGTGCTGCACGATGCACCGCTCCGAAAGAAGAAAGCCGCCGTCGGGCTGCCAGACGGCCATCATCTCCGGCGGCAGCGCGAAGCCCGGGAAGCGCCGCGTCAACTCCGCGCTGGTGAGCACGTCGTGGGGCAGCGCGTGCTCGGCGCACGAGCGCACAGAACCTTTGAAGACAAACGAATCCGGCGCGCCGGCGTCGATCGAGCCGGTGATGTAGAGCAGTTGCTCGCCGCCAGCCTGCTCCAATTCGCGCCAGAGCGCGTACGCCCGCGCCAGCAGCGGCACGTACGACGGATGTTCGAAATACGTCAACCGGATCACCCGGTTCACGCCGTGGGACGAGCCCATTTCGTGGGGCACGTCGAACTGTTCCAAGCCGAGCACGCGCTCGCCCCGCCGCGCCAAGTGGTAGACCGCGGCGCTGCCCATGCCGCCTACGCCAACCACGATCGTATCGAAATGCTCTGCCTTCATCGGCTCATACCTCGCAGCTAGAGAATTGGTTCGGGCCGGATTGGCTCCAGCGGTATTTCCATCAAGTCCTCACCCAGGATTATAGTACCCGCAAAGACCGCCGCCGCTTCCGCTACCATGCGCTCGCGGATGCCCGGCAGCACGATTTGCTCCGTAAGGTGGGTCAAGACCAGCTTGTCCACGCCGGCCGCGGCCGCCGTGCGCGCCGCGTCCAGGTGGCCGGAGCAGGACGACGTCAGGCGCGGGTCCGTCTCCACGTCGTTGAGGAAGTGGCACATGTGCAGGAGCGCGTCCGCGCCTTGCGCCAGTTCCACAAGCTGCGGGTTCGGCGCGGTATCGCCCGTGACCACGATGCTGCCTTCAGGGCAGTTGAAGCGGTAGGCTACCGAATGAAGATACGGCTGGCAGTGCGCCATCTCCGCCACCGCCACCTGCCAACCGCCGCCGTCGATCGCCGCGCCGCCGCTCACTTCCCGCACCTGGGGCGCGGGCCGTTGGCGCGGGAGTTTACCGCCGCGATGCTCGTAGATGAGGTGGCTGCCCGGATGCAACGTGCGCCCGGCCAGGTCGGCCTGATACGCGCCCTCTTCGCCAAACAGCAGTTGCGTCATGCGCGCGGCGCCGGCCGGTCCGTAGACCTGCAAATCGGGTATCTGCCCCGCCCCCTGGTCCCAGCGCGTGAGCGTCAGGTAGGCGTAGTCCATGCAGTGGTCGTAGTGCAGGTGGGTGAGAAAGAGGTGGCTGACCCGCGTCGGCGGCACGCCCGCCGCCAGCAGCCGCCGCACCGCCGCCGGCCCGCAGTCGAACAAGAGCGTCGCGTCCTCGCGCTCGACCAAGAAACTCGCCCCGCCGCGCTCCAAAGAAGGCGTGGGCGTGCCCGTGCCCAGCAGAGTCAGTCGCAGTGACATAGTGGCTTTGCCTCGCTGCCCCAGCGGCGCGCGACGAACCGGCGGCGCTTGCCGCCGGCGCCATCTGGTGCGCGCCGTATGTTTCCTTGCGAGCATCATACCCTGTTTCATGTTGCCGCCGCCCGCGCCGCTCGCCGCCGTGCTGCGCGTGTCCCGCTGTCCGTCCCACCGCCAATGCCGCAAACTACACGCTGGCAAGACACTCCTACACGTTAGCGCAAACGAAATGCACAGAATTGCGGCGCAGCTACGCGGGACTGCCCGAAAAATACACACTTTGAAGTCCATTGCGCGGGTTCAGACTTGACGCGCACCACCGGAGATTCTATAATGCACTTAACACCGCACTACAGATTCGCGGTGTAAATTGGTGTATTGCACGAGAAGGAGACATCTACGCCAATGGCAAAGCAGGTTGTATTGGACGAGGAAGCCCGGCGCGCGCTGATGGGCGGCATCGAGAAGGTGGCCGACGCGGTTGAGTCCACCCTCGGCCCCAAGGGGCGCAACGTAGCCCTGGGCAAGAAGTACGGCGCGCCGGTGGTGACCCACGACGGCGTTACCGTGGCCAAGGAGATCGAGCTCGAGGACGGGCTTGAGAACGTCGGCGCCCAACTGATCAAGGAAGCGGCGAGCAAGACCAACGACATCGCCGGCGACGGCACCACCACCGCCACCGTGCTCGCGCACACGCTCATCAACGAGGGTCACCGCAACGTGGTGGCCGGTGTCAACCCCATGATCATGAAGCGCGGCCTGGAGCAGGCCACCCGCGTCGTGGTCGACGAACTGCGGTCGATTGCCACGCCGGTTACGGGCAAAGCCCAGGTGGCCGAAGTGGCCTCCATTTCCGCCGCCGACGGCGAAATCGGCGACCTCATCGGCGACGTGATGGACAAGGTCGGCAAAGACGGCGTCATCACGGTGGAAGAGGGTCGCGGCATCGGCTTCTCGGTCGAGTTCGTGGAGGGTATGGAGTTCGACCGGGGCTACATCTCGCCCTACTTCGTCACCAACTCCGACCGCATGGAAGCCTCCATCGAGGACCCGTACATCTTCATCACCGACAAGAAGCTGAGCGCCGGCAACGACGTGCTGCCGCTGCTCGAGAAGTTCGTGCAGGGCGGCCAGAAGAACCTGGTCGTGATTGCAGAAGACGTCGAGGGTGAAGCCCTGGCGATGATGGTGGTCAACAAGATGCGCGGCGTGCTGAACTGCGTCGCCATCAAGGCCCCCGGCTACGGCGACCGCCGCAAGGAAATGCTGCAGGACATCGCGGTGCTCACCGGCGGCCAGGTGATTTCCGAGGAACTGGGACGCCGCCTGGACCAGGTGATGATCGAGGATCTCGGCCGCGCCCGCCGCGTGGTCTCCGATAAGGACAACACCACGTTCGTCGAGGGCCACGGCGAATCCGAGGAAGTCAAGGGCCGCATCAACCAGATCAAGGCGCAGGTGGAAGAGACCACCAGCGACTACGACCGCGAGAAGCTGGAAGAGCGCGTGGCCAAGATGTCCGGCGGCGTGGCCGTCATCAACGTCGGCGCCGCTACCGAGATCGAGCTGAAAGAGAAGAAGCACCGCGTCGAGGACGCCCTTTCGGCCACCCGCGCCGCGGTCGAGGAAGGCATCGTGCCCGGCGGCGGTATCGCGCTGCTGAACGCGCTGCCCGCGCTGGACGGCCTGAAGCTGGACGGCGATGAAGGCGTGGCGGTGACCATCATGCGTCGCGCGCTGGAAGCGCCCATCCGCCGCATCTCCCAGAACGCCGGCCAGGACGGCTCGGTGATCGCCCAGGAAGTGCGCCGCCTTTCCAAGAGCCGCCGCAACAAGAACGTTGGCTTCAACGTCCTCTCCGGCGAGTACGTTGACATGATCGAGTCGGGCATTATCGACCCGCTGAAGGTCACCCGCTCGGCAGTCGAGAACGCGGCCTCGGTCGCGGCGATGGTGCTCACCACCGACGCGCTGGTGGTGGACATTCCCGAGCCGCCCGCGCCCGCGCCGGCCGGCGACGAGGGCATGCCCTACTAGGGTAATCGCTTTCTCGCTTGCGAGAAAGGCAAAGAGGCTCCCCGAACGGGGAGCCTCTTTCTAGTTGCATAGGCGTGTTTCTTGCATACGCGCGTGGCTCTCTTGGATCCGGTAGCGTAGGTTTGTAACCTGCGCCAGGCGGGGGACAAGCCCCCGCGCTACGTCACGATGGCATGAGAAGGCGTATTCCGCGTTTCGAGCGCTAGCGCGACGGGGTAGGGGCACGACATGTCGTGCCCCTACCCCGTCTTGCACGCATTCCCCGTCACCGCAGGGAGATGGAATCTTGATACCCGCAAAGCGCGGGCGCTCAGCCGCGCAGTTTGGCGTGGCCGGGGTCGTACAGGGGTTCTTCCGTAACGGTGGCTGCGTAACGCTCGCCAAAGTACTCGATTTCCACTTTAGCGCCCGCGGTCGCATAGGCAGTCGGCAGGTACCCGTACGCGATGCTCTTGCCCACGGAATAGCCGAAATTGGCGCTGGTCACGTAGCCCAACGCGCGCTCGCCGTCGAGAATCGGCTCCTTGCCCATCACGACGTGGGCAGGATCGTCCAGTGTGAGGCAGCAGAGCCGCCGTTCGATGCCGGCGTCCCGGCTGCGCACCAGCGCCTCGCGGCCAAGAAAATCGCCTTTGTTGAGTTTAACCGCCCAGCCCAGGCCGGCCTCGTACGGGTTGTACTCCGTGTGAATATCCGCGCCCCAGAGGCGGTAGCCCTTCTCCAGGCGCAGCGATTCGAACGCGCCGCCGCCGCCCGCGACGATGCCAAACGGCTGCCCCGCTTCCCAGAGCGCGTCCCAGACGCCCAGGCCGTATTCGGTGGGCACATAGATCTCCCACCCCAGTTCGCCCACGTAGGAGACGCGCAGCGCCCGCGCCGGGGCCGCGCCGATGGTGATGGGCTTGCTGCCAAAGTAGGGCAAGGCGCGGTTGGATACGTCTTCCGCGCACACCCGTTGCAGAACGTCCCGCGCCCGCGGCCCCCACAGGCCGAGACCGCAGTGCGCGGCCGTGACGTCGTCGATCCGCACCGAACCGTCAGCGGGCGCGTGGCGGCGCAGCCACGCCAGGTCTCGCAGGCCGCTCGCGCCGCCGGTGAGCACGAGAAAGCGGTCCCGCGCCAGCCGCGTGAGCGTCAGGTCGCACTGGATGCCGCCGTTCCGGTTCAGCAGCGCCGTGTAGACCACCTTGCCCACCGGCCGGTCGATCCGGTTCGCGGTAAGGGAGTCCAGAAAGTCCAGCGCGCCCGGCCCGCCGACCTCGATCTTGGTAAAGGCGCTCAGGTCGTAGAGGGCGACGCGCTCGCGGGTGGCGCGGTGTTCGCCGGCCTGGATGGGACTCCAGAACCGCGCTTCCCAGCCGGAGCGGGCCGGCGCGGAATCTTCCGCAACTAAATCCGCATTGGCTTCGAACCACTGGGGCCGTTCCCAACCGGCGCTCTCGAAGCAGACCGCGCCCAACGCCTCGAACCGCGGCTGGAAGGGACTCTGCCGCACGCCGCGCGGGTTCTCCAACTGCTGGAGCGGATGGATGATGTCGTAGACCTCGCGGTACTGCTGCGCGCCCCGCGCCTGCACGTACGCCGGCGTGTGCGCGTGGGCGGGAAAGCGGTGGTAGTCCGCTTCCCGCAGATCCAGGCGCGTCGTGCCCTCGTCCATCCACTCGGCCACCACGTTGCCCACGCCGCCGCCGTGGGTAATCCACACCGCTTCGGCGATCCACAGGCCCGCCGCGCCCGGCGCTTCTCCGAGAATTGGCTGGCCGTCCGGCGTGAACGAGAACATGCCGTTGAAGGCGTCGGTAAACTCCACGTCGCGCAGCGCGGGAAAAAGCTCGCCGGCCGCCTCCCGCGCCACCGCGAAGTGTTCCGGCGTAAAGTCCATCATCGCCGGCGCGCGCGGGGCCGCCGCCGGGCTGAGAATGTCGTCCGAATCCACCGGCAGCGGCTCGTGTTTGTACGACCCAATGCCGTAGCCGTCGGCCTGCTGCCGGAAATACATGGCGTAGTCCTGGTGCCGCACGATTGGGTGCGCAACCTCGCGGGTCTCGCCGCGCAGCGCGGGCAGCGGCGCGGTGCGGGTGTACTGGTGCTGCACCGGCAGCAGCGGGATTGACACGCCGGCCATGCGACCCACGCGCGGCCCCCAGATGCCGGCGCAGATGAGCACCTGCTCGGCCTCGATGCGGCCCGCCGTGGTCTCCACACCCCGCACGCGCCCGCCTTTCACCACGATGTCCGTAACGGCGGTGTTGCCATGGAACGCCGCGCCATGTTCTTGGGCGTAGCGGGACATGGCCTCGCCGGCGCGCACCGGCTTGGCGATGCCGTCGCTGGGCACGTAGTACGCGCCGTGAATGACGCTGGGGTCGAGCAGCGGCACGAGGTCGTGTGTTTCCTGTGGCGAAACCAGGCGCCCTTCCAGCCCATAAGCCGTGGCAAAACCCCGCTTGCGGTGCAGGTCCTGCCAGCGCGCCTCGGTATATGCCACTTCCAGGCTGCCGACGCCGTACCAACTCGGCAGGCCGTCCAGTTCCAACCCGCCGTAGAGCGCCACCGTATCTTTGGCCAGGGTGGTCATCAGCTTGGATGAGTTGGTCTGGAAAACCAGGCCGGGCGCGTGGGAGGTGGAACCGCCGGTGTCGAACAGCGGCCCCTGGTCCACCACCACGATGTCGCGCCAGCCGCGCCGGGTGAGGTGATAGGCCACGCTGCACCCCACGATACCGGCGCCAATTATGACAAGCCGCGCGTGAGACTGCACGGTAGAATCTCCTCAGGTATGCCTTTGCAATGGGTACGAAGGGTAAGCAGACGCCATCCTGTCGCGTGAGGGCGTCAGGACAGAACACGTCGAGCCGCGACACATTGGGGTACAGATTCTGGGCCGCGACGCCCCGGCGCGGGACATGTCCGGGCGCCGCGCGTGCAGCCGCAACGTGTTGGCGCGCGACGTGTCCGGGCGCAACGTAATCGGACAACCCGTGTAGGGGCACGGCATGCCGTGCCCCTACACGTCTATCGCACCATGCGCCCTAGGATTCCTGCCGCCGTTCCCAGTTGAACTCGGTCTCGCTCATCGGCTTATCCGGGTCCGGCTGCCAGACTTGCTCCTCGTGGAACTTGCCCAATTCCTTGGCCATCTCCCGCACGTGGATCGCCACCGCGCCGCAGCAGGCGCCGATGAAGTTCACGCCCATCGCTTTCGCCTTCTTGGCGTAGTCTCCCATCTCGTAGCGCGTCATCTGCGTCGGCTCCAGCTTGTCCGGAAAGGCCGGCGTGCCGGTGAACCACGGCGTTTCGTCGCTGGTGCGGTGCGCCACCGGCTGCGCGGCAATGAACGCGTCGGTCGCGGCGCGCATCTCGTCCAGCAGCGGATAGCTGCGCTCCGGGTCCCTCATGCAGTTCACGCCCACCATTTCGGCCCCGGCGTCGGCCAGCCGGCGCGCACAGTCGGCGGCGGTGTAACCGTCGTCGGTGACGACCTCGCCGCGGAATGACATGGTAATCATAGCCGGCACGCTGGACTTGGCCTTGATGCGCTCCAGGCAGAGCAGCGCCTCGCCCAGATGCCAGAAGGTCTCGCCAATGAAGAAGTCCACGCCATCTTGCGCCTCGATCTGCTCGTCGAAGATGCCGGCGATTTCGGCGTTGGCGGAGCCGTTGCCCGCTTCCCACTTCCAGGTTGCGCTCAGGTCGCCGGCCACCAGCGCCCGGTCGCCGGCCACGTCCTTGGCAATCTGGGTAGTCTTCTGGTTGATCTCGAACGTCCGGTCGGCCTGGCCGACGGTTTCCAGCTTGCTGCGGCTGCCGTAGAAGGCCATGACCTGCAAGACTTCCGAGCCTGCGCGCAGGAACTCAGTGTGCAATTCGCGAATGGCGCCCGGATACTGCAGGGCCAACTCCGGCGTGAACGCGCCGGCAATCACGTAGCCGCGCTTTTCCAACTCGACGATGTAGCCGCCGTCGCCGAGGACGACGTCTTTCTCCAACATTTCCAGGATGCCCATTTTGCTGGCTCTCCCTTCTCGGTAATTTGTACGTACGCCACGCAACGAGTTCGCCGCCGTGCCGCGCCGCAAACGACGCGAGGCGAGGCGCAATCACACCGCTCTTTGCATGAAGCTCCTTTCGTCCGATTACCGAGGAGAAACACCGGCGGCGCGTGCTGTCTATGCTACGCGCGCCGGCTCCAGCATCTCGCGCGGGGCGGCTCGCATGACCTTGCGCAGGCCGGCGGCCACGTCGCGCGCGTCTTGGTCCGTCCAGTCCATGCTCACGTGATACTCGCACACGCGCGGCAGCAGTTCCTCGGCCCGGGGGCACAGTCCGGGGCCGTAGTCGGCGCTGCCGCCGTAGAAGCGCGGGTCCCAGGGCGAAGGGCCCTGGTGCCACATACGCTTCTGGAGTATCGCATCGTGCATGTACACCGGTTGACCGCCGTAGGGATGCTTGATGGGCACACCCTCCGCCGCCAGCGCCTGGCGGGCCCACGCGCAGAGCGCCGGCGTGTCGAAGACCAGCGCCGGGCTGACACCGGTATCGCCCGCCGGATCGGCCAACGGCCGCGCGCGCACGCCCGGCGCGTTGCGGACGCTTTCTCTTATGATACCGCCCATGCGGCGCGCGTGCGCGCGCAAGCGGTCGATTTTCTTCACTTGTTCTAACAACACCGCCGCCGTGAGTTCGCTCATGCGGTAGTTCTCGCCAAAGAACGGCGGCGGCGCATCCCCGTCGCTGGCGCGGGCCGTGCCCTGGTCCTGGCAGGCCACGGCGCGCTGGTGGAGCGCGGGGTCGTTGGTAACGACCATGCCGCCCTCGCCGGCGGAGATCACCTTGTTCATCTGGAAGCTAAAGATGTTGATGTCGCCAAAACCGCCAACGTGGCGGCCGCGGTACGCCGCGCCAAACGACTGGGCGCAGTCCTCCAGAATCGGGACGCCGCGGCGCCGGCCTACCTCCAGCAGCGGCGCCAGATCGGCGGCCGCGCCGCGCCAGTGCACGACCATTATGGCGCGGGTGCGCTCCGAAATCACCCGATCCACCGCGCCCGCGTCTAAGCTCACCGTATCGTCCAAATCGCCAAAGATCGGCACCGCCTGGCAGGCGACCACGGCGTTCACGCAGCCGTAGAACGTGGCCGCCGGCACGATCACCTCGTCGCCGGGCCCCACGCCCAGCGCGCGCAGCGCCACGATGAGGGCCGCCGTGCCCGAGGTCACGCCCACGGCATACTCGACGCCCACGAGCGCCGCCACCGTCCGTTCAAGCTCGTTGACGGTGTACGCCGGATCCGGCCCGTAGTAGCGAAACGGCGAGCGCCGTTCCAAGACCGCGCGCACCGCCCGCTGCTCTTCTTCACCGATGATCGTCGCGCCCGGATAGGGGCCGGGCAGCGGCGCGGCGCGCACCGGCGCGCCGCCGTCGATTGCCAGCTTTCCGCTCATGCCCTCCCTCACTTCTCTAAGAACCGGGCAAGGTCTAGGCTCTCCCGCCTATGCGCGCTCAATTTCCCCTACCGCACTGTAGCGCGGGGGCTTGTCCCCCGCCTCTTCACTCCGTAACGCGAGGGCTCGTCCCCCGCCTCTCCACACCGTAGCGCGGGGGCTTGTCCCCCGCCTCTCCACTCCGTAACGCGGGGGCTTGTCCCCCGCCTCTTCACACCATTGCGCGGGGCCTCGTCCTCAATCCTGTCAAACAAAACACCATAGCGATAAGAACCATGCCTCGCATCTCCGGTAGCGCAGGTTTGTAACCTGCGAGGCTCCGGGGCCAAACCTGTACGTGCGTATTTCTCTTATTCCGGCGGGGGACAAGCCCCCGCGCTACTCTCTTGCGCCGGCGGGGGACAAGCCCCCGCGCTACACATATGCGACACTCTCGCAAGCATGGCGCTTAGTTCGCCACCCAAATCGGGCTCGACCACGCCGCCTGGCCGTTTTCCTGTGTCACGCGCAGGTAGTAGTAGTCTTCGGCCCGGTTCTCGCTGGGCGTATCGACAAACGCATACGACGCGCGGGCCAATTCATCCGGCACGAGACGGTGAATCAAGAACGAATCCGAGGGAAAGCCGGTGGTCAGGTCGGTAATGGCGTTCTGCGACGCTTCCTCAAGCGTGTAGGTCTCCGTGCGCCGCATGGGCTTGGTGAACGCCAGCGTGATGGTTGCCGACGGCGGGCCTTCCACGTCCAGCGCCACCGAGTTCTGCGGACAGTCGTTCAAGCATTCAGAGAGCGACGTATAGGTTTGAAACCGGCATTTGGCGGCGGTGGATTCCAGGATGCGGCTGCGTTTTTCTTCATCGAAAGGCCCCGGTTGGAAGCATGGCATCGCCTGGTGAATGCGCCCGCCGTCCACCGAGACGGTGAGGTCCCACTCAGCGATGCGCGGCTTGCCGAAGGCCGACCACGGCCCCCAGCCGACTTCGACCCGGCAGCGGTGCCGCCGCGACCAGGGATAGCCGCCGTCGGGTTCAGCATCCGCCGGAAAGTGCCGGTGGATGACCCGGTTGTTCTTGATGACTTCAACGCGGGCAATCTCGTCCCAGCCGCGCACGTTCACCGCGATCTCACGCTCGTTCGCGGCGGGCAGAATCGACCCCATTGGCTGGCCGTTAAGGCGAAAGTCCAGTTCGATCTTGTCGCCGGAAGCAGCGTAGCAGCGGCGGCTCCAGAGCGCCTCCCAAATCGCCTCCCGCGTAAACTCCGGCACTAAGACCGCCACCTGGCCCTCGTTGTACGCGCCCGGATGCGCCTGGTGATCGTCGGAAGATCCGGTGAATCCAACGTGATGCCCCAGGGCAAGCGCGTGCTGGATAGTATTGATGGTGACGCGCGGCCCCAGCCCGTGCCGGGTGTAGGCAAACGGCCCGCGGTCGCGCTCCGCGCCGCCGTGCTCGGAGATGATTTCCACGATTGGCGAAACGGATTCATCCAGCCAGTCCCAATTCGCGCCCCGGAACCCGCGCATGTAGCCGGGATGATGCGGCACCAGCAGCGCGCCGCTGCGCCGGGCGTGCGCCTGGATCTCCCGCACGTGGTTGGCGAACTGCAATGGGCCGTCCTCTTTGTAGATCACGCAGTGGTCGCCAAAGCCGGCCGAGTGCCACTCATAGCCCAGAAAGGCCTCGAAGCGTCCGGGGTCCGTGGCATCCTTGATCAACTGCTTGGTGCGCGGCCAGACTTCCTTGTGGCGGTCGAAGCCCTCTTGCCACTGCTCGTGCCGGTTGTCGGGCATCGCCGGCATGTCGTGCCACTGCGCGTGGCCGGTGAAAGCAAAGAAGTCAAGGTGGCTCTGCGCCATGTCGATCGCCCGTTCCAACGTGCCCTTGGTGTAGTGGAAGAGACCCACGGTGTTGTGGTTATGAATGTCGCCCCAGAGAATCTTATAATCCATAGCTACCGTCTTATCCTCTCTCGCTCAGTCTCATCATGTAGACAATGCTGCGGTTGAGCGGCTCAAAGCCTTGCCGCTCGTACATGCGGCGCGCGGGCGCGTAGCAATCTTCCAGTCCGGTAGACACTTGGGCGAACTCCATACCCGCGTCCGCGATAAGTTCCAAGACGCGCGCGTCAAGCTGACCGCCGATGCCGCGACCGCGATGTTCCGGGAGCACGGCGTTATTCCCCACCGTGCCAATGCGGGTCTTTGCGTTGACGTGAAGGGTCGCAAAGCCTACCGCTGTGCCGTCAACTTCGGCAATCACCACGTTCTCTACGGCAATCGTGCGCATGTCGTCGGCTTTCCACTCGTCCCACGCGCGTCCGCCGATGATGCCGTACTTCTCCTCCCGCCAGCGATTGACGGTCACGTCCGCAAAGCCCTGCACAATAAGCTCGATGAGCGTCTCCCGATCGGCTTCTACCGCCTGCCGGATTGTTACTTCGGCTTCATTTGTTGTCATACGGCGCCCTGCGCAAGCTGCTTCATGTAGTATACGCTACGAAAAAACGGCCTGAAGCCTTGCCGCTCGTACATGCGGCGGGCGGGCGTAAACGGGTCTTCCGATCCGGTCGAGACCTGGGCGAACTCCATGCCCGCCTCTTCCAGCAGCCGGAGAACACGCGCCAGAAGCTGCGCGCCGATGCCGCGGCCACGATAGTCCGGCAACACGGCATTGTCACTCACCGTCCCTACGCGAGTCGCGTCGTCCAGTTCATAAGTCGCAAAGCCAACCGCCTTGCTTCCAACTTCAGCAATGATCACCTGCTCAATGTCGATCGTGCGCATGATGTCGGCTTCCCACTCATCCCACGTGCGACCGCCAATGACACCAAACTGCCGCTCACGCCAGCGATTGGTGGTCACGTCCGCAAAGGCATGTACGATGAGTTCGGTTAGAGTCTCTCGATCAGCTTCGACAGCCTGCCTGATTCGCGCCTCGGTTGCTTTCATCATTATCCGGCTTTCCGCGCAAGCTTCTTGAAGAATGTAACACTGCGGTGCAGCGGCTCGAAGCCTTGCCGCTCGTACATGCGGCGGGCGCGTGCGTAAGGCTCTTCCAATCCGGTCGCCACCTGGGCAAACTCCATGCCTGCTTCCTCCAATGACCGGAGCACACGCGAAAGAAGCTGCGCGCCGATGCCACGGCCACGATACTCAGGCAAGACCGCATTGTCATCCACGATGCCAATACGCGTCGCGTCGTTCACATCATAGGTTGCAAAGCCAACCGCATTGCCTGCGACTTCTGCAAGGATTACTCGATTGACATCAACAGTACGGATGAGATCAGCTTCCCATTCTTCCCACATCCGTGCGAGGACTTCACCGGATTGCGGCTCGCGTACGTCCCTGTAAGCACGCACAATGAGCTTGATCAGGGTTTCTCGATCCGCCTCGACTGCTCGTCTAATCTTAACTTTGACGTCCTGTTCCGCCTCATTGCTCATTATCTTACCACGCGCTCCCCCCAATGCGCCGTTGGGAATACGGTTCTTGTTAGAGGGATACCGGATTGCGCAGTCGCTATCAAAATTCGGCATCTTCACTGCGGAGGCAAGACCCAAATCGGACTCGACCAAGCGAAGTGACCGTCGTTCTGCGTTACGCGCAGATAGAGGTAAGAGGTCTGATCCCCCGCCAATGGGAGAGTATCGGCAATCTCAGCAACCCGACCGTCGCCCGCATGCGTGAGGACGACATCGCCGTTGCAGACCACTTCCAGCCGCTCAATTTCAGCCGTGCCCAGCACGCGTGCCGCCACCACAACTTCCGGTGTGGCTGCGGAGAACTCCTCACCCATGCCGTGGCCGTCCACCCGGAAGTCGAGCACGATGCGCGCGCCGGTGGTGGCGTAGCAGCGGCGCTCCTTGAGGGCCTGGATGATTGCCGCGCGCGTGAGTTCCGGCGCGATGACGGCGGTGAGGCCGCCGGTGACGCGGTCGTGGAAGTCCACCCCGGCCATTGAGCAGGTGTTGCGGCCCGGTTGGGCGTGATGGCTGTCGGTGCCGCCCACGAAGCCGAGGCGGTGTCCCATGGCCAGGGCGTCCTGCGCCGACGCGCCGCCGCCGCCAAGCACGGTGGCGCCGCCGGGGACATCGGTCTCGAACGCGCCGCGATTTTGCGCGATCTCAAGTACCGTCTGGTATTCCGCATTATGCCGCTGCCAGTCCTGCACCCGCCAATTCTGATAGCCGCCCTCGGAGGTGACGTTGATGTGGTGCGGCACCACCACCGCGCCAGTTCCTGCCAACGCCGGCCAGATTTCCTCGATCTTGCTGGTGGTGACGCGCTTGCCTTCATCGGGATAGAGGATAACCCGGTGCCCGGCGGTCGGATCATTGAGTTCGATGGCGACCAGCGGCGCGAATTCACCGGCTTGATAGAACTCCGCGATGATCTCCTGATATTCCTCCCAATCGTCCGCGCGGGGCACGGACCAAATGGCCTCGATGTTCTGGGGCGGCGGAAACCACGCCACGCCCACGCAATCCAGGCCGGATACGTCCCGCGCGTAGCGAAACGCCCCGGCGTACGTGCCCACGCCGTGGGCCATGAACGGGCCGTGCGGACGATGACCCGGATCAAGCGCGCGGGGCGCGTGGGTGTGCAGGTCGCCAAAATAGATGCGGTCGCTGCCGTCCGCCACCACGTCGATGGGGTTGCTGACGCCGGCAATGCCGTGCTCCCAGGCCGCGGCCGTTATCGCGGCGGGACCGGCCGCGTTTCTGGCGGCAATGAAGGGGCCAATGCGGGCCGCGCCGCCGTCGCTGGGCGACATTTGGTAGTTCTCAGGAGTGGTGATGCCGCCGGGCTGCACGCCGAGCGCGATTTCGCCGGCAAAGTCCGCGCAGACGTTGCCGTATGCGTCTTCCACCCGCACGAGCACGGCAAATTCCTCATACGCGGCAACGGTGGCCGGGGCAACCACGCCCAGGCGCGCCGGCGGCCCGGCAACCACGTCCAAAGTTGGCAACTCCGGCAGGAGTCGATACCCCTTGGGCTCACCGCCGGGATAGCGCGGATTGCTGTAGCTGGCATTGCCGAGCGGGTCCACCAGCACCTGGAAGTGCATCCCGGTCATGGCCACTTCCTGCGCCCGCGCGCGCTCGTAGAAACCGGGGATGAACGACCCGGCATCACCAAGCGTCACCGCAATGGTTTCGCCCGCGTGCAGCGTCGCGCCTTCCACAGTTACAAACACTATCGGGAACTGCGCGTGGTGGTACTTGAGCGGATAGTCGTTGCGCGTACGCGCGGAGACGCCGCAGTTGCCGTTCGTGGCCGCCGTGACGTGGCCCAGCCGCCAGCGCACGCTGTGCACACAGGGCGGCACGACGGCAATGCCGCCGCCGGGCGCGATGCCGGCGCTGCCCGCCGTATAGGTGATGGTCCACGTGCCGAAAGCGCCGGCGACAACCGGCCCGGCCGGGTCAAGCGTGCAACTGCCAAGCTCAGCCCGCAAGGCCGTGTCGGCGCCTGCGTCCGTAACCTGCACGCCATGCGTTACGCCCCGGTCTTGGGATCCCATCCCCGGCCTACGCTCACGCGCGCTCAATGCTGCGTTCTCCTTCTCTCCGACGTAGCGCGGGGGCTTGTCCCCCGCCTCTTGGCCTACACGCAGCTTGCAAACCTGCGCTACCGGACTCTTGATAGCGTGATCCTTAGCTCGTCTTTGCCACCTCGCCTGCGGCCAACACGTAGCGCGGGGGCTTCTCCCCCGCCTCTTGGCCTACACGCAGCTTGCAAACCTGCGCTACCGGACTCTTGATAGCGTGATCCTTAGCTCGTCTTTGCCACCTCGCCTGCGGCCAACACGTAGCGCGGGGGCTCCTCCCCCGCCTCCTGGCCTACACGCAGGTTGCAAACCTGCGCTACCGGACTCTTGATAGCGTGATCCTTAGCTCGTCTTTGCCACCTCGCCTGCGGCCAACACGTAGCGCGGGGGCTTGTCCCCCGCCTCTTGGCCTACACGCAGGTTGCAAACCTGCGCTACCGGATGGTCATCGTGTGTACTGACCTGCCGCAACCGTGTCCTAACGCGGCGCTATCGCACGTCGAACAACCGCGCCGCGTTGTCGTGGAACAGCTTCCGCTTGGCCGCGTCCAAAATCTGCGTTTCGGTTTCGATGCTCAGTTGTGCCGATTCGTGGTAGTGCAGCGGCGAATTGGAGCCGAAGAGCACGTGCTCCGGCCCGATAGTGTTGCAGAGTTTCGCCACGTCGTGGATTGGCCCCTGCACGCGGCTGTTTTCCACGTAGAGATTCTCGCGTTTGTCCACGCTCCGCCAGATACTCGTGACCTCCCCAAAGCGCCCGGCGGCGACCAGAAAGCGCACCTCCGGGAAGGCATTGACCGTCTGGGCAATTTCCCCGGCCGCCACGTCGGGCACGCGCACCAGCCGGTGGTGATGCCGCGCGTCCTCCAGGCCAATGGCAATTATGACAAGCAAATCGCGTGCGTGCGCAATCTCCAGCAGGCGCAGGTTTTCCTGCCCTAACAACTCGTAGCCGTGGTAGTTAGGATGCAGCCGCAAATGCCGCGCGCCCAGTTCCTCAAGGCAAATCTCCAGGTCTTCGTCCCACCCCGGATACGCCGGATTGATGGTGTACGCCGGGATGAAGCGGTCTTCATGCGCGCGCGCAATCGCGTGCAGCTCCCGGTTGCCCACCAGCAGGTCTTTGAAGAAGACGTTCTCCAGGCGCGACACTACGGCCCGCTCGATGCCGAGGGCGTCCATCTTGCGCAGCAGGTTTTCCGGCTGGGAGTGCGGCAAGCGGCGGAACGGCCACTCGCCGACGTAGGCGTTGCTATCGATCATGGCTTGGCGCCTTACACCTCAACCTTCCTAATGAGCCGTCACGCACTGCGCCAGCACGCGCGCCATGTTCCCGTAGAGTATTTTCTCTTTGTCCGCGGCGGATAGGTTCGCCCCCAGCACTTTCGCAAGCTGCGACGGAAACGAGCGTCCCGGCATGTCGGTGCCAAAGATCACCCGTTCCGCGCCGACGTGATCCACCAGCACGTGTACGCCGCCGGCGTTGCATTCGTTGCCGGCGATGTCAAGCAGCACGTTGGGCGTGCCGCGAAAGACTTTCGCGCCGTATTCGTAGTCGCCGCCCGCGTGGGCCGCGATGATGGTGGCGTCCGGATGGCGGCGCGCCAGGTCCGCCACCATCTCCGGCGGCGATTCGCCGTAGCCCAGGCCGTCCGCCTTCAGCCACGTGTGCTGCAAGGCCGGCACGCGGTAGCGCGCGCAGATTTCCACCAATCGATCCACCCGTGGATCATCGCAGGGCACGGCGTGCCACAGCTTGAGGCCCACAAACCCGTCATTCGCCAAGCGCCGCTCCAGTTCCGCCGCCGCAGCCTCGGCGTGGTAGGGGTTCACGTAGCAGAATCCCCGCACGCGCTCCGGGTACCGCTGCATCAGCAGTAACGTCTCGTCGTTGCAGCGCGCGCAGAACTCCGCCGTCGGGAACGAGTACCGCGTAGCATCGCCCACCGGCCGGATCGCATACGTCACGAGCACGGCGTCGAATTGCGCCGCGATCTCGACCTGCTCGCCGAAGTCGGCCAACGACTTTCCAACGTCCGTATGCACGTGCACGTCAATGATTGCCACCAGCGCCACTTTCAATTCGCTATGACGGCTTCACGCAAAGGTCTCATCCGGCGCGGCGAAGGTCAGCACCCTCGCCGGGTTGTCGACCAGAATGCGGCGAATCGCCTCTTCCGTAAAGCCCCGGCGTCTCATGCGGGGCACGATGGCGGCCAGGATGTAAGCGTAGCCAAAGCCGCCGTACCGGAGCAGTTGCTTCTTGGCGCAGATGTCGTGCGACACGACAATCTTGTCGCCAAACCCCTGCGCGCTCAACCACGCAATGTCGTCCATGCGCGTGGCGTCGCTCGGCATGTCAATCGCCGGATTGAGGATGTACAGGGACTGCTCGTTGCCGAACAGGTCCCACTCCAGATAGCAGCCCGTATCGGCGAGCGCTTTGAACGCCTCCTTGTCGAACACCGTGCGCTCGACGTGGCACATGACCGTCTTGGAAAGATCGGCGCCCACGTCCCGCAGGACATTGAGAATCTCGAACGGCGCCGCCTCGTTACGCCCCGGGTGTATGTAGAGGGGAGCGCCCGTCGCCCGCTGCGCCCGGCCCGAGGCGCGCACTACCTTCCGTTCGTTCTCCGTCAGCGGATAGTTGCAGCCCACCTCGCCAATGATACCGGCCCGGATGCCGGTGTCGTCGACGCCCACGGTCACGTCGTTGACGATCTCCGCAAAGATGTCGTCTTCGGTGCGGTCTGACATGTCCGGCGGATGACTCTGGCTCACGTAGTACGATGCGCCCATGATGACGTGCAGTCCCGTAGCTCGCGCGATGCGCGCCAGCGACAGCGGGTCCCGCGCGATGCCGATGCTCGTCGGATCGACGACCGCGCCGCCGCCGTGCTGCTTGAAGAGTCCGATCTCCTCAATGGCCGTGTCGATGTCCAGGAGTTGCGCGTTGTCGTAGTTGACGCAGCCGTAGTGCTTCAGGTACCCGATGACTTCGAGGGACACCGGCTTGTGGTAGATGTCCCGCAGGAACGCCTCGGCAGGCGGCTGCAGGTTGTACGTCAAGTCGACCAGCAGGTGATCGTGCATCAGCGTGACGCCAAGCGCCTCGGGAGGAACGGCGCCCAGCACCGTCTGCGCCATGCCCGTGTTTTCGCCGGCCATCATCGCCTCCGCTTCTTCAGCCGCGCGCCCTCTTGCCGTGGGGACCGCTGACAGGGGTATGCAAATGTCATTCCGAGCGCAGCGAGGAATCTAGAGCGCCGGTGATAGCAGGATTTCAAGTCGTCCCTCAGAGTGATAGTACAGCCGAATCCCTATTAAATCGCCTCAAGACCGGAGGTCAGCACATCCCGGCAAAATCAGACGGACTCCTAATCGTCTTCGTTTGAGCGAGCACCGCCGCCATGTTCTTGTAGAGTATCTTATCCTTATCTTCAGCCGGTAGGTCCGCGCCCAGCACCTTTGCCAGTTGCGAGGGAAACGAACGGCCCGGCATATCGGTGCCAAAGATTACGCGGTCGGCGCCCACGTGATTCACCAGGATCTCCACGTAGCCCGCGTTGCACTCGTTGCCGCCGATGTCGAGCAGGACGTTTTCGCACGACCGGAACGTCTTTGCGCCGTACTCGTAGTCGCCGCCGGCATGGGCGGCAATGAGCGTCGTGCGCGGATGGCGCTTGGCCAGCGCGGCGACCATCGCCGGCGGCGATTCGCCCGTCTTCTGCCGGGTTGCCTTCTGCCACGTGTGCTGGAGCGCGGGCACGCGGTAATGGGCGCAGATTTCCATCAGGGCGTCCAGGCGCGGATCGATGCACGGCACGGCCACCCACAACTTGAGACCCACGAAGTGTTGCTTCCCCAGCCGGTAGTCCAGTTCGGCGCGCGCCGCTTGCGCGTGGCCGGGATTCACGTAGGCAAATCCGTGCACACGCTCCGGGTGGCGCTGCATCAGCGCGTAGGTCTGATCGTTGCACGCCCGGATATTCTCCGGCGACGGATACTCATGATTGTTGGCCGCCGCCACCGGCCGCACTGAATACGTGACGAGATGCGCGTCGAATTGCTCGGCAATCGCCATGAGTTCGGCAAAGTCCGCCAAGCGGCGTGAAACGTGCGGGTGCACGTGGACGTCGATGATCACCGTGACGGCGCTCTCATGGCGCAATGCCGGCCGCCGGGGATACGCCGGACGGCCTGTGGGCGTCCGGCTACAGCGCGAGTATGGTTCTGGCCTGGCACGGGCGCCCTCTCCCAACTGAGCCGGTTCCAGGGCTTGCTGCATTGGGTGCGTAGGGCGAAGCGGCCGCGGCCGCTTCGCCCTACCGGTACGGACTACCAGCCGCCCACAAGCTCCTGCCACTTGGCGATGATGTTGTTCCACTCCTGCTCGACGTTGGCGAGTCCTTCTTGGATGGTGATGTTGCCGGCCATCGCATCGGGCAAGAACCGCGACAACGCCGTGCGCATCTCGTCCGCGCCGGGGATTGGCAGCGAGTGCGACGCGCGGAACGGAATCTGGTAACTCTGATGTTCGAGGAACGGGTCTCCTTCGGTGAACTCTGCCGAGTTTGCGACCGAAAGGCGGATAGGCACCCGGTCCCACGCCTTGGCCCAGCGGATGTTGTTTTCGGGCCGCGACACGAACTCAATCCAGGCAAAGGCCTCCTCGGGCACGGTGGTCCACGACGACATGATCCAAATGTGGTGGCCGCTCCAACTGGCCTGGCGCACGGCGTTCGGCGGTTTCGGGTGCTCGATGATGCTGAATTGGAACTCAGGATCGATGGGATGGATTTCCGCCTTGCGCGTGGAATACGTGGCATACATCGTACCCGTGAAGCCGTTGACAAGCGCGGCGCCGCGCGGCGAACCGGAAGGCCGCGCGGTCTGGTAGAGCGTAGCCAACGCGTCCCAGCCGCCCTGGAGGTCGTTTACCTTCTTGACCCACGTGAGCGCTTCGATCCCTTCCGGGCTGTTCAGCGCCGCTTTGGTCAAGTCGTCGCTAATCCGCTGGCCGCCAAGCTGCAGGAACGGCGTAATCCACTGGTATCTCCCGCCGCTGCCCCACTCGGGCGGGAAACCGGCCACGATCAAATTGCCGGCCGCATCCTTGCGCATGGTCTTCTGGACAACTGATTCCAGGTCGTCCCAGGTTGCGGGGCCGTTATCCGGGTCCAGGCCGTTCTCCAGGAAGATGCCGTCGTGCATGTAGAGCACACGGAGGTCGGGGCCGTACGGGAAGCCATAGAGCTGACCGTCCTTGCTCCAGATCATGTTTTCGGTCAGGCTCGTCCAAATGTCCTCCATATCGACGTTGGAGCCTTTTACGACGTCGTTGAGGCCCCGCGCCTGACCGAGCGCGCCAAGCTCGATGGCGTGCCATTCACCCCAGGAACTGATGTCGTGCGGCGTGTTGGCGGCAAACGCCGTGCGAAACGCGGCGTACCGTTCGCCCGAATTCGTCGACGGCGGATTTACGTCAAAGTCGATGTCCGGATGCTCTTCGCGGAATTCGGCGACAAGCTCGGCGGATACGCCCTCTTCTTCCTGGAATTTGAAGTAGGGGTGCGTGGCAAACAGGACGTACGCGGCTTCTTTTTCAGGTGCCGGGGCTTCCGCTTGCGGCGCTTCCGCTTGCTCTTCCTCGGCCATGGTAGCCGCGGGCGCCGCGCCGCAGGCCGCGAGCGCCAGCCCTGCCAGCGCGCCGCCTGAACCGGCCAAGACATGGCGGCGTGAAAGCCGCTTTGCGTGCAGATTCATCTGATCGCCTTTCTCGCATGTTAGAAACCGCGCCACAATTTGGCCAAGCGAGCGTGGCCGCGCCGCCGGTCTCCCTATCCGTGCCACTGTGAATGCCGGTGAAACCTACTGCCTTTCCGCGCCTCCTTTCCTCTCCGCCGCAAGAGACCGTCTCCACCGGACCGGCGCGCTCGCTGGCGCTAGGTCATTGGCATAGACGATAATCAGGCTTTCTTGGCCGCCGCGCGCGGAAAGAAGCAAAAGCGCCACACCGAGTCACGGCAGACTTCATAGGCCCGACTCCGTCTTCAGAACTACGGTTAGAGAATTTGCGAAAGAAAGCGCCGCACCCGCTCATTGCGGGGGTTGTTGAAGAAGTCGTCCGGCGGCAGATCTTCCACGATTTGGCCTTCGTCGAACATCACGATGCGGTCGGCCACCTCGCGGGCAAAGCCCAACTCGTGGGTGATGGCCACGATCGTCATCTGGTGCGATGAAGCCAGTTCCTTCATCACTTCCAGCACCTCTTTGATCATCTCCGGGTCCAGCGCCGAGGTGGGTTCGTCGAAGAGCATGATCTTGGGCTGCATCGCCAGCGCGCGGGCGATGGCCACGCGCTGCTGCTGTCCGCCGGAAAGCTCGCCCGGGTGCTTGTCGGCCTGTTCCGGAATGCCCACGCGCTCCAGGAGTTCCCGCGCGGCGGCTTCCGCCACGTCCACGGGTGTCTTGCGCACTTTCGTCGGCGCCAGGGTAATGTTGCGCAGGACGTTCAGGTGCGGAAAGAGGTTGAACGACTGGAACACCATGCCCACCTCGCGGCGGATGGCGTCGATGTTGCGCACGTCGTCGGTCATCTCCACGCCGTCGACGATGATGTCGCCGCGCTGGTGCTGCTCCAGGCGGTTGATGGTGCGAATGAAGGTAGACTTGCCCGAGCCGGACGGCCCGATGACCACCACCACCTCACCGCGCCCAACGGTGGTGGTCACGCCGCGCAGGGCATGGAAGTTACCAAACCACTTGTGCACGTCGCGGGCAATGATGATGTCGTCCCGCGCGGGGGCTTGTTCAGCCGCTGCCGCGGTTTCTACTGCCACGTTTACCTCCCTGAATCTCCGCGTCCTGTCGCTATTGAGCCAGCCGCGCGCACGCGGCGAGGCGCTAATCCGCGCCTACTGCCGGCCGACGCCGAGACGCCGTTCCACCCGGCGGCTGGCGAATGACATTGTATACGTAAAGAGCCAAAAGACCACTGCCACGAAGATGAAGAGTTCCCGTCCGTTGTCAGTGAACTGCACGTTGCCCTGCACGATGGAGCGCCCCATCTCCAGGATGTCCAACATGCCGACGACATAGACCAAGCTGGTGTCCTTGAAGAGCGCGATGAACTGGCCCACAATCGCGGGAATGACGTTGCGAATGGCTTGCGGCAGCAGGATGAGCGAGGTCACGCGCCAGCCCGGCAGGCCGAGCGCGCGCGCCGCCTCGGCCTGGCCCGGGTGTAATCCCTGCAAGCCGCCGCGAATGTTCTCAGCCGTGTAGGCCGCCGAGAAGAGCGTAATCGTAATGGCCGCCCGCGTCACCGAGTCCACCGGAAAGTTCTCCGGCAAGACCAGCGGCACCAGCACCTGCGACATGAAGAGCAGCGTAATCAGCGGCACGCCGCGAAAGACCTCTATGAAGACCACGCAGAGCACCTTGACCACCGGCAGGGCGCTCCGCCGCCCCAACGCCAGCAACACGCCGATCGGAAAGGCGAAGAAGATGCCGGAAACCGCCAGGATCAGGTTGAGCATCAGGCCGCCCCATTGCCGCGGCGGCACTTCTTCCATGCCGGGCACGCCCGGCAGCCCGTTCAGCAGCACGAGCAAGGCCGCGTAGACGAGAATGCTGCCCAGAATGAAGTTGCGCGGCGTGGCGATCTTTGGGAGCGACCCCAGGCCGAAGCCAAGCGCCAGGGTCAGGAGGTTGGCCAGAATGCAGGCGCGCACCCACCCGGGCATCACCACGCCCTCGTGGAACATGCCGTAGGGCAGCACGCCAATCACGACGTCGACGACGGCGAAGCCAACCATGATGCGCAGGGCGGAGCCGTGCCACATGGCGGCCGCCATGCCAAAGGGAATCGAGACCAGCAGCCAGCCTACCAGCGGCCGCCAGGCGTACTCGGTGGGGTAGAGGCCAATGAGGTACTGTTGCGGCCGGCTGGTGATGAGCGTCCAATCGGCGTCGCCGACAACCCAGCGCAGTAGGCTCCACACCACCCACAGGATCAAGGGGACGGTGACGATTGTCACGATCCCGCTGAGCCAATTGCCAAAGAGGTTGGCGCGCGCCCAGCCAATCCAGCCGGTCTCAGTGCGCGGCGGGGGCAGCGCCGGTGTCGGTTCCCATACTTCCGCGGTGGCCATAGGCCGACTAGCCTCCGGTGAACTGGATGTGGCGGTTATAGAGATTGCCGATGAGCGAATACGCGAGACTGAACAGCAAGTAGACGCCCATGATGATGAGGAAGATAGAAACGGCCGGGGCGGTTTGCGTCATGGTCTTGGCCACGCTGGTCAGGTCCGCGTAGCCGATGGCCAGCGCCAGGCTGCTGTTCTTCGTGAGGTTGAGGGACTGGCTGATGAGCGGCGGCACGATCACGCGCAGCGCCTGCGGAAAGGTGACGAAGCGCAGCGTCTGCATGGTGCCCAAGCCCAAGGAGCGGGACGCCTCGGTCTGCCCCCGCGTGACGGATTGCAAGCCGCCGCGCACGATTTCCGCTATGAAGGCCGCCGTATAGATGATGAGAGCCACCAGCAGAGCCGTAAGTTCGATGGAAATCGTATACCCGCCGGCCGGATGGCCGAAGCGGCCCGCCGGTTCGGGCACGCTCATCGCGAACGGCGCGTCGCCGATGGCAATCCACACCAGCCACGCGACGATTGCGCCCGCCGCTACCACGCCAGTTGCCCCCAGCCAGGGATACGACGGCCGGCCGGTGCGCTCCTCGCGCCGCTCCAGGTAGAGCCGCGTCACGTGCGCCAGCGCAATCGCCAGCACGACGCACAGCAGCCACAGCCACGGCCGCTGCTGGCCTTCCGGCCAGGGAAACGATAGCCCGGCGTTGTTGTTGAGGTAGATGGCGCTAAACCAACTGAGGCCTTCGCGCGCCGGCGGCAATCCCAGGAGCAGGAAGTACCAGAAGACGAGTTGCACCAGCAGCGGCACGTTGCGGAAGATCTCGACGTAGACGGCGGCGACTTTGCTTATCACCCAGTTGCCGGAAAGCTGCACCGCGCCCACGACGATACCCAGCAGCGTGGCGAACACGACGCCGATTACTGAGACCATCAGCGTATTGGTGGCAGCCACCAGAAAGGCGTAGGCGAAGGTGTCGCTCTCTTCATAGGGCAGCAGGTGTTCGCTGATGGGGGTGGAGTACTCCCGGTTCAGGAACGACCAGCCGAAGGGGATGTCGCGTTGGTCTATGGCGGTCGCGATGTTGGAGATGAAGAACGCCACCGCCGCCACCACCAGGATGCCGGAGACGATCTGCATGGTCCAGCTAAGCACGCGGGTGTGCCGCCAGATGGGGATGCCCTGGTACGTCAGCGAGAGCCGCATGTTCTGTGTCTCCTCAGGCGGCGGCAGACTTCTGCCGGTAGCGCGCGTGCCTTTTCGGGAATTGGCTGGCGCCGCAACCGTTGCCCCCATCCTAACCGCTGACCCAGTCAGTGGCAACTGGCAAGCGAGCGCCGGGGCCGTTAGCGCAGCGGCGCGGCGTAGATCTGCCCGCCCTTGGGGCAATCCGTGCAGGGCGCGTTGGACCACAAGGCGTTGCGCGAGCCTTCCCGCGGCAGATTGATATCGGTTTCCGGCCCCAGGTTGCGCGCGTAGATTTCGCCGTAGTTGCCCAGCGCCTTGATGACGGTCTGGCCCACTATCTGGTCCAGGCCCAGTTCCTCTTGGCCGAAAGAGCCTTCCGTTCCCAGCAACCGCTTCGCCTTGACGTTATCCCCGGCGGCGACTTCGTCCACGTTGGTCGAGTTGATGCCGTAGGCCTCGGCGTAGATCAAAATGCCCATCACGGTCTTTACGATGTCGAACCACTGCTCGTCACCGTGGGGCACCAACGGCCCCAGCGGTTCTTCGGAGATCGTCTCCGGCAGGATAATGTGGTCGTCGGGATTCTCGAGCGTGCTGCGCAGCGCGGTCAATGCCGAGCGGTCGCTGGTGAACACCTCGCAGCCGCCGCTCTTGTACGCCTCGAACGCCACCTGCGCCTCTTCGAAGATCTTGGGGCTGTACTCCATTGCGTTCTGGCGGAAGAAGTCGGCCATGTTCAACTCGGTGGTAGTGCCGGTATTCACGCACACCGCCGCGCCGCTCAACTCGTAGGCGCTGCTCACGCCAAGACTCTTGGGCACCATGAAGCCCTGGCCGTCGTAGAACATAGTCTGCGCGAAATTGCCCCAGGCGGCGTCGCGTGAGGTTGTCCAGGTAGTCACGTAGACCAGCAAGTCCACCTCGCCGGACTGCATGGTGGGGCCGCGCTCGGCGGCCGTAATCACGCGAATCTCGACGGCGTTGGGGTCGCCCAACACGGCGGCGGCCACCGCGCGGCAGAGGTCGATGTCGAAACCGACGTTATTGCCGTCCGCGTCCAAGAAGCCGAAGCCCGGCGTGTCGGTCAGGCTGGCGCAGACCAGGCGGCCGCGGGCGCGCACCGCCGCCAGGCGCGAGGTTCGCTCCGGCGCGGCGGCCGCGCTCTCGGTCGCTGGCTGTGGGGCGGCGTCATCCGCCGCCGGCTCGGCAGCGTCGGCGCAGGCTACGCTCAGCGCCAGCAGCAGCGCCAAACCCAGACCGGCCGCGTACTTACTCGCTTGTCCCGCTATTGCGCGCATGACTCTAAGACCTCTCCCTTGGGAACCTCTGCAAACGTCCGTCACTCCAGCGCAAGCCGTGAAATCGGAGCCGTCATTGAAGCTACGTTGTCCCTTTTGTCAGCAGCCTCAACCCCCATCCCAGCCTTCCCCCTCAAGGGGAAGGGGCAAAGACATGAGTCTCCTTATGGGTGGCAAATAGCAAAAGCCGCGCCGGCCCGGAGCGAGTCCAGGCCGACGCGACGATGTTCAGCGACGGTGTGCGCTAGCGCAGCGGCGCGGCATAGATCTGGCCGCCCTTCGGGCAGTCAGTGCACGGCGCGTTCGACCACAAGGCATTGCGCGAACCGGCGCGCGGCAGTTGGACGCCGTCGGGGTTGTCCAGGTTGCGCGCATAGATCTCACCGTAGTTGCCCACCGCCTTGATGACGGTCTGGCCCACGAGTTGATCCAGGCCCAGTTCCTCCTGGCCGAAGGAACCCTCGGTGCCCAGCAGGCGCTTCGCCTTCACGTTCTCGCCGCCGGCCACCGCGTCGACGTTGGTCGAGTCGATGCCGTAGGCCTCGGCGTAGATGAGGATGCTCATCACGGTCTTGACGATGTCGAACCACTGCTCGTCACCGTGCGGCACCACCGGTCCCAGCGGCTCCTCGGAAATCGTCTCCGGCAGGATCACGTGGTCGTCCGGATTGGGCAGCGCCGTGCGCAATGCGGCAAGCTGCGAGCGGTCGTTCGTGAAGACCTCGCAGGCGCCGCTCTTGTAGGACTCCAGCACCACGTCGGTGTCTTCGTAGACCTTCGGGTTGTACTCCAGGCCGTTCTGGCGGAAGAAGTCGGCCATGTTCAGCTCGGTGGTGGTGCCGCTGGTCACGCAGACTGCGGCGCCGCCCAACTCGAACGCGCTATTCACGCCCAGGCTCTTGGGAACCATGAAGCCCTGGCCGTCGTAGAACATGGTCTGGGCGTAGTTGCCCCAGGCGGCGTCACGGGACGTCGTCCACGTCACCGTGCGCACCAGCAGGTCCACTTCACCCGATTGGACGGTGGGGCCGCGTTCGGCAGCCGTAATCAGGCGAATTTCGATGGCGTCCGGATCGCCCAGGACGGCCGCGGCCACGGCGCGGCAGAGGTCGATGTCGAAGCCGACGTTATTGCCGTCCGCGTCGACGAAGCCATAGCCGGGCACGTCGTTGCGGCTGGCGCAGATAAGATGCCCGCGCTCGCGCACGGTATCCAGCCGCGAAGCCGCGGCCGGCGCTTCCATGGTTTCAGCAGCCTTGGCCTCTTCTTGCGGCTCTGCCGTTTCAGCCTCTTCCGTCGCGCACGCTACGCTGAACAGCAGCGCGAGCATGACGCCGAGGCCAATCAGATACTTAAACATCCTTCGCATGGCAATCCCTCCCAAATTGCACAAGAACGACACTGTTTCCAGGCTACATTATAGCCGCCGCCGCAGGCTGTTGCAAACGGCGCGTCCCGCTCCAGCGGTTGCGCGTCCTACTCATGCCGCCGCGGCCGCCGGCCTTACGCGGTCACCGCGGCCTGCCGCGCCAGCACGGCCTCCGCTTCGCGGGTGGAACGGTCATGGTACTCCACCCAGTTCTCCAGCCCGTACTCGCGCTTGAGGCGGCTGACGGGCCAGGCGTCGTCGTTGGACTCCACCATGAACACGCCGTCGTCCCGCGTGCCGACGATCGTCACGCGCTTGCCGAAGTCCGTCTGCATCTGGCGGATCTGGTCGAACTGCAAGTCGTAGTGAAAGACCTCGGCTTCCAGGTCCACCGTAGCATGGGCCACGTGCACCCCCAGGCCGCTGGCGGCGATCTCGTCGCCCAGCTTGTTGATGATGCGGGAGCGGCCGCCGCTGACCGAGGAAACGGCGATGTAACTGTGCAGCCAGGCGTACGCGCGCAGCCGCAGGCCGCCGTCGCACATGCTGGGAAAGACCACCAGTTCCGCGCCCGATTCGCCAATGCGCGCCCACTCCTCCGGGTAGTCCACGTCGAAGCAGATGAGCATGCCCACGTTCCCAAAGTCCGTTTGGAAGACCGGCACGTCGGTATAGACGCCGGGGATGGTGCCCGCTTCCAGTTCGCCGAGCGTGGGGTGAATCTTGTCGTACTGCCCGGCGACGTGCCCCCGGCGGTCGAAGAGCACGCCGGTGTTGAAGCGCTCGCCCCCGCGCACCTCGCACATGCCCGCGGCCACGTACATGCCGTGTTGGCGCGCTTTCGCCGCGAAGAGGTCGGACGTAGGGCCGGGAATCGGCTCCCAGGCTTCCTCGCGGATGGCGGGCGGCACGCCCAAGAGGGTGAACTCCTCCGGCAAGCAGGCCAGGTCGGCGCCCAACGCGCCCATTTGGTCCAGCAGTTCAACCGCCAATTCGTGGTTGGCGGCAATCGACGGGCGTCCCCGCATGTGGCCGACACAGGCGGTCGCCACTAGGGCTTTGCGCGGCATGTTCTTCGCTCCTTGCTGACGGCGGCTGGTGCGCCAGGCGCAGTGTTGCTTCTTGCGCTTGAGTATACTCCAAATCGCGCGGCGTAGGGGTTCCGCCTTCTCCGATTTGGCCCCCTCGTGGTAGGGGCGCGACATGTCGTGCCCCTACCCGTGAATAGGACCGGTCGGCGGAGCGCGGCGGGCCGGTTGCGCATTGTGAACTGTGCCTTGCGTCTTGTATGGTAGATACAAGGGGTCGCGTCCGGTACGTTCACCTCCGTTTAGTGCGCGCGGCGCTCGCAACAGCGGAATCAACCCGTGGGCTTCACGATACTACACACCAACGACCTGCACGGCTTCGTGCGCGCCGCGCCGCGCCTGGCGCGGCACGTCCAGGACGCCCGCGCGCGGCTGGATACCGTGCTCTTCGCGGACGTGGGCGACTTCTTCCGGCTCAAGCGCCACCGGCGACCGCAGGACGACGACCGCGTAACGGCCTGGACGCTGCGCACGTTGGGTTACGACGTGGTCACGCCGGGCAACGCCGAACTCTCGCGCTTCGATCCGTGGCATCTAAACTTCCTGATCGCCCAGAACTGCGGCACGATGCTCTGCACCAGCGGCTTCAACGCCCGGCTGCCCGCCTCGTGCCGCCCCTACCGCCTTTTCACGCTGGACGGCGCGCGCGTGCTCTTCATCGGCGTCTGCACTGAGGATACCCACTGGGACCTGGCCGCGCCGGGGTACAACTTCTACTCTTCCGCCCGCCGTTCGGCCGCCAAGACCGCCAGTCTGGTAAACGCCTACCGCGACCGGGTGGACATGATAGTGGTGCTCTCCCACTCCGGCATGGCCCAGGACATCCTGCTGGCCGAGCAGGTGCCGGAAATCGACCTGATTCTCAGCGGCCATTGCCACCATCCCACCCTGCGGCCGCTCTCCGTTGGCAAGACGAAGATCGTCCAGGCCGGGCTCAACGGCATGTTCATCGGGCAGGTGGACGTAACACTCGGCAACGGCGGCCCGACGCTGGAGGCGAGCATGCACACCATCGACGCGGAGTCCCCGGCAGATGAGGTGATGGAGCGTTTGCTCCGCTTGCAGGGCCGGCGCAACGACCCGGACATGCTGCGCATCATCGGCGAGGCCGGCGAGAACATCGGACAGGGCTACCTGGCGAGCAACGGCCTGGGCAACGCCGTCACCGACATCTGGCGCGCGGCCACCGGCGCGGACATCGCGTGGACGAAAGCCACCTTCATCACCCCGCTCTTCGCCCCCGGCCACCAACTAACGGCCTGGGACCTCCAACTCTGCGTGCGCGGCTTTCCGCTCTCGAAACTGCTGACGCTGACGGGCGCGCAGGTGCGGCAGGCGCTGGAACACAGCGTGGCCGACCAGTCCTACGCGTTCTTGCCGCCGGACCGCCGCGACGAACTGGTGAAGCAACTCGAGGACGCCTCCGCCCTGCCGGGCTGCAACTTCCTCCACCAGTCCGGCATGCAGGTGGAAGTGGACTTGACCAAGCCTACGGGCGAGCGCGTGCAGGAAGTCCGCGTGGGCGACAGGCCGCTGCAACCGGACGCGACCTACCGCGTGGCGATGGACGCCTTCCACGCCCGCGGCGGCTCGGCCTTCACGATGCTGGCCGCGGCCGGCAGCCGCGAGGACCTGAAACTGGACAACCCGGTGGAAGCGCACGTGCGTGAAACCGGCACCCTGGAGGGTACGCTGGATGAGCGCTACCAAATCGTGGGGGCCACGGCCCTGGCGGCCATGGCCTGACCATGAAACGGCCTAACTGTAGAACGGCCATATCATGGAGAAAAGCGCGGCGGCATCCGTCATTCCCGCGAACGCGGGAATCCATCCGCTCTTGGTCGCGCACGGAACCAAGATGGATTCCCGCGTTCGCGGGAATGACGGTCCGGCGGCCGGTTTGCACCCTTTATCAGATTGAGGGCATGATTCACTCCCTTGGGTGGCCGTCGCATGGCCAGGTTGATTGCCGTAGCATGAATGCCGCGCGCCCGTGACGCGCGCCCTGCTGGCGCTCGCCGCCCTCGGGGCGTTGGCCGTGGGCGCGTACGGCGTCTTCATCGAACCCTACCGGCTGCGCGTGCGGCGCGTGCGCGTGCCGGTAGACTCCTTTAGCGCGCCCGACACCGTCGTCCGCATTCTCCATCTCACTGATCTCCACCTGCGGCACGATGATGCGCGCCGCGTGCGCATGATCCGCCGCCTCGCCGATCTGCCACAGCCCGACCTCCTGCTGCTCACTGGCGACCTCATTCGCGGCGGCCCCGACCCGGACGCCGAATTGGCGGCGCTGCTGGCGGCGCTGGCCCCCATCCGGGCGCGCTACGGCGCGTACGCCGTGCTCGGCAACCACGACCACGTGCGCCGCCACCGGGTCACGAGTTGGCTGGGCGCGTCGCTGCGCTTCCACGATACGACCGGCTTGGAGCGCGCGCTCGCGTCCCAGGGCATCCGCGTGCTGACCAACGCCCACGCGACCGTGACCGTGCGCGGCCAGCCCCTAACGCTGGTGGGGGTTGACGATCCCTTCTACTGGCTGGACGACGTGCGCCAAGCCGCGGCCGGCGCGCCAACGGACACGCCGCGCCTGCTGCTGGCGCATACGCCCGACGTGGCGCCCACGCTGGGTGACGAGCGCTTCGACCTGATACTCTGCGGCCACACCCACGGCGGCCAGATCCGCCTCTCTGAACGCATCGTCTGGCACACGAACACGCGCATAAAGCTGCCGCGCAACGCGGGCCTGATGCGCCTGGGGCCGCACCGGGTCTACTGCTCCGCCGGCATCGGCGTCTCGGTGCTGCCTATCCGGCTCAACTGCCCGCCGGAAGTCGGCTGGCTGAAACTCACCGCCGCCACCCCGTAGCGCGGGGGCTTGTCCCCCGCATCGGCCACCTGCGACACTGTAGCGCGGGGGCTTGTCCCCCGCCTGGGGCAGCGCGGGCCTGGGGCGGAACGGATGGATTCCCGCGCACGCGGGAATGGCGGAGGCTAACGCGCTGTTTCCATGGCAATGACGTAACGTAGCGCGGGGGCTCGTCCCCCGCAGCGACGGCTTGCGGCATCATTGCGCGCCGCCGTTGGCGGAGCGGCGTCCATGATGGTATCGTGCTGATAATCGTCACGGCAGCACCACTCACGCGAGGAATTGATGAGCACAGCAGCAGTAGCAACCCGCGTCCGCGAACTGGAACCCGATCTCGTCGCCATCCGGCGGGAAATCCACCAACACCCGGAAGTCGCTTTCGAACTGGACAAGACGACCCGCATCGTCGCCGACCGCCTGGCCGCGGCCGGTTGGGAGGTTGAAACGGACGTGGGCGGCCAGGGCGTGGTCGGCATCCTGCACGGCAGCGGCCCCGGCAAGGTGCTCGCCATCCGTCCCGATATGGATGCGCTCCCATTCCCCGACTGGAAGCAGGTACCGTACGCCTCGCAAACGCCCGGCGTGATGCACGCCTGCGGCCATGACGCCCACACCGCCATCGGCATCGGCATCGCCGCGCTTTTGGCCGAGATGCGCGCTGATTTTTCCGGCACGGTCAAGCTGCTGTTCGACCCGGCGGAAGAGACCGGCGGCGCGTCCGAGGCGTTGGGCGGCCCGCCCTGCGGCCCCAAGGCGCTGCGCGCGGCCGGCGTGCTGGAAAATCCCAAGGTGGACGCCCTGATGGGCTTCCACAACCTGCCGGAAATCCCGGTGGGCCAGGTGTGGGTGCGCCCCGGCGTCATCTTCACCGGCTACGACATCATCGAAGTGGAAGTCACGGGCAAGGAGACCCACTCCGCCCGCCGCCATCAAGGCAAAGACGCGATTCTGGCGGCGAGCCACGTCATCCAAACGCTCTACGGCGCCGGTTCCCGCCTGGCGCCCAACAACCAGGTGTTCTCGCTCAACGTCGGCCTCCTCGAAGGCGGCAAGGACTACAACCTGATTCCGGCGACGGCAAAGATGAAAGGCTCCGTGCGCTGCGGCGATTTAGAAACCCGCGCGGGACTCGGTGAGCGCCTGGCCGCCCTGGTAGAAGCCGCCGCTGCGAGCGCCGACTGTACCGCGGCGTTTTCGCTGACGCGGGGCAATCCGCCGGTTGTCAACGATCCGGCTTTGGCCTCGCTCGTGCACGCCACCGCCGGCGCCGTCCTGGGCGCTGAGAACGCCGTGCAAATGGACGCGCCGCTCCTCATCGGCGACACCTTCTGCTTCCTGGCCGAAGGCGTGCCCAGCGTCTACTGGCTCTTCGGCTCCGGCAACACCGAACGCGGCATCACCTACCCGCTCCACCACAGCCGCTACGACATCGACGAAGCCTGCATCGGCCACGCTACGCAGGTGGCGGTGGAAGCATCGCTGACGTATCTGAATAGCGGCTAGAACGGCCGGTAAACGCTTGCGTTACTTCCTGCTGGACGCCTAATCTGCGTTTCACTGTCATTCCGAGCGCAGCGAGGAATCTGGAGTCCTTGCGGGTTACAGAGTTGTCAAGGATATTGCCTGGGCAGGGCAAGCCCGGCTCTCGCTTGCACACTGCGCCCTAGATTCCTCGCTGTGCTCGGAATGACATGACAATGTCAACGCTGCCTAATCGAGCGGCAGGTGCGCCAGCAACTCCGGTTCGATTTCTTCCAGCGGCAGCGGTTCGTGGCAGATGGTGATGCTTGGGCACGGCGCGGTGGGGAGCCAGACCGCGCGGGCTACCACCAGGTTGTCCGCGACGAAGAAGACCAGGACGCGGGCGCGCGGGTAGCGGGCGCGGAGGAAGGCGGCGAAGGGCAGGACGCGCGCGGTGCGTGCGGGGTCGTCGAGGCCGTGCCAATAGGCGACCGACGGCTCGTCCAGCGGCATGGCGATGAGATTGGCGACCGTCACCGCGCGCCGGTAGGCCGCGTCGTCTCCGGCCGCGGCCATGTTCTCCGGAACCAGCGAGAGGAAGGCGTCGCAGTTCCAGCTTTCCCGCTTCTGTTCGCGGGAGATGCGGTCCGCGGCGGCGCGGGCTTCGCGATTGTTGCCTGCCATGTACTGCGTCCGTCACTTTCTTGGGGACATCACAATTCCGCGCCCATGCGGGGGACAAGCCCCCGCGCTACGGCGCCGCAATAGGCTCCCGCGCACCGTTCCGTCATTCCCGCGAAAGCGGGAATCCACCGGCAGGGCGGCCAAGATGGATTCCCGCTTTCGCGGGAATGACGGTCAGGCGGCCGCCTTCACACCTCGTCGCCTTCACATCCCCTCGCCTTCACACCTCGTCGTCGCATCCCGTCGCATTCACGCCCGGCCGAACTCCCGCGCCAGTTGCGCGTGGGAGAGCCGCACCATGGTGGGCCGGCCGTGGGGGCAGGTGCGGGCCAGGTCGCAGCGTTCCAGAGCGCCGAGCAGCGCCGTGATCTGCTCGTGCGAGAGCGTATCGCCCGCCTTCACCGCGCCGTGGCAGGCGATCACCCAGCGCAGCCGTTCCAGCGGATCGCCGCGGTAGTCCGGGTTGTCCTGCTGTTCGATCACCGTCGTCACGAATTGCCCCCAATCGTGGCCCTTCTCCGCCAGGAAAGACGGCACCGCGCGCAGCAGCCAGGCGCCGCCGCCAAACGGCTCCAGGTCGAACCCCATGCGCCGCAGTTCCGCCGCGTGCGCCTCCAACCATTGCACGTGGGCCGGCGCGAGCGCAAGCGGTTGCGGCTGGAGCAGCGGCTGGCTCTCCGCCGCCGGCAGGCGCTTGAGCACGGCCTCGTAGAGCACGCGCTCGTGGGCCGAGTGCTGGTCTACGAGATACAGGCCGTCCACCCCTTCGGCAATCACGTACATAGCGCTGAGTTGACCCAGGATGCGCAGTTCCGGCGGGGCGGGCGCAACCGGCGGCGGCGCGCCGTTTGCGGCAGCCGCGTCCGCCTCAACCGGACGAAAGAGGTCTACCGCCCGTTCGGACTGGCCGGGCCCGGCCGGCGCCGCGTTTCCCCGCCAGGTGTCCAGCGGCTGGAAGCGTTGGCGCATCGGCTGCACGGCCACGTGCTCCGCCAGCGCCGTCCGCAGCACGCGGCGCAATTGCCCCACGGCGCGGCCCGTATCCCGCAGCCGGATTTCCGCTTTCTGCGGATGCACGTTCACGTCCACCTCTGCCCACGGCAGCGCCACGTCCAGCGCCGCCAGCGGGTAGCGCCCATCCGGCATGAGTTCCGCGTAGACGTCGGTCACGGCGTAGACCAGCGCCCGCTGCTGCACCCAGCGGCCGTTCACGAAGAGCGAGACGCCGGTGCGGTTGCCCCGGTGGACGGCGGGCTGGACGAGCACGCCGTGAGCCAGCGGGTCGTCCACGGCGATGAGTTGCTCGGCAATTTCGTGGCCGTGCATGGCGATGAAGACGTCCGCCATGCGCCCGTTGCCGGTGGACGCGAAGACCTCGCGCCCGTTGACGCTGAGCGTGAAGCGCACAGACGGCCGGCTCAGCGCCAGGTGCTGCACGCACTGCGCGATGCGCTGCGCTTCCGCCCGGGGGCTCTTGCAGAAAGCCAGCCGCGCCGGCACGTTGAAGAAGAGATGGCGCACGTCGATCGCCGTACCCACCGGCCCGGCGGCGGCTTGCAGCGCCTGCTGCTCGCCCCCTACGGCCGTGAGCGCGCGCGCGCTGCGGTCCTGCGCCGTGCGGGAGCGAATGTCCAGGTGCGCAACCGCCGCGATCGACGCCAGCGCCTCGCCGCGAAAGCCCAACGTGCGAATGGCTGCCAGATTCTCCACGCTGCTGAGCTTGCTGGTGGCGTAGCGGCGCAGGGTGAGCGGCAGGTCGTCCGCCGCGATGCCGGCGCCGTCGTCGGCCACGGCGATGCGGCGCAGGCCGCCCTGCTCGATGGTAATCGTGACGGCGGTCGCCTCCGCGTCCAGCGCGTTTTCGCACAACTCCTTCACCACCGAGGCGGGACGCTCCACTACCTCGCCCGCGGCGATCTTTGCCGCCAACGCGGCAGGCAATACGTGAACGGCCATGCGCTGCATCCTCTTCACCGGCGCCCACAGTCCCCTCGCCCGAGTGGAGAGACTGGGGAGACGCGTAACAGTCGTTCGGGTAGATAGGTTACACATTTTGCTGCCTGTGGTCTACGGTTGCAACAGGTTGGAACGAAGCAGAATGTGATCCAGTTCCAGGGCATGGTCATCCTCCAGATGCAGATTCTCTATGCCCTATGGTGTAACCTATCTACGCGAGCATGTGTTACCTATCTCTCCGGTCTCTGCAAGGGAGAGGTCTCGGGTGAGGCTAGATCTCACCGTTGTCGCGCTAATTGGGTAGGAAAAAACCCTCAGAACCGCAGCATAATCGCGTTGCCGGCGCGCGGCGCAGGAACGACGAAAGCGAGGAGCATGAGCGTATGGGAAATCTCGCCCTTACCGGCGGCGCGCCCGCAATTGCAGAGCCGCTGGGCAAATCCTGGCCTATCTTCGACGACGCGGAACGCGAATTGCTGCAAGGCGTGCTGGAGAGCGGCATCTGGTGGCGGGGCGGCCACGCCGACCAGGATGAATCCCAGGTGGGGCGCTTCGAGCGCGACTTTGCGGATTTCCAGGACGCGCAGTACGGCATTGCCGTCGCCAACGGCACCGTAGCGCTGGAGGCGGCGCTGCGGGCGGTTGGCGTGGAGGCCGGGGACGAGGTCATCGTGCCGGCCGTCACGTTCGTGGCTACCGCTTCCGCCGTGCTGCAAGCCAACGCCATTCCGATCTTCGTGGACTGCGATCCGGCCAATTACACCATCGACCCGCAGGCCGTGGCGGCCGCCATTACGCCCAAGACCCGCGCCGTCATGCCGGTGGACTACGGCGGCATGCCGTGCGACATGGACGCCCTGAACGCCATCGCCAACACACACGGCATCGCCGTCGTCTCCGACTGCGCCCATTCTCACGGCTCGCAGTGGAAGGGCGTGGGCACCGGTGCGCTGGGCGCTTGCGGCGGTTTCAGCTTCCAGATGGGCAAGACCCTCACCACCGGCGAGGGCGGCATGGTTTTGACGAACCGGGAGGACGTGGCGCAGCGCGCGTCCTCATTCCACAACATCGGCCGCTATCCCGGCCGCCCGTTCTACGAGCACCACATCCCGTCCACGAACCTGCGCATGACCGAGTGGCAAGGCGCGATCGGCAACGCGCAACTGGCCCGCCTGGCGGCCCAGACCGCCGTCCGCGAGCGGAACGCCGCCTACCTGGCGGAGCAGCTTGCGCACGTCGCCGGCTTCGCGCCCGTCTACCGGGATCCGCGCGTCACCCGCTGGGGGTTCTACTTCTGGCACTTCAAATACCAGGGCGCGCAGTTCGGCGGCATACAGCGCGACACGGTCATCAAGGCCCTCAACGCGGAAGGATTGCGCGTCCACACCGGCCACACGCAGCCGGTCTACCGCAACCCGATCTTCCAGGAGATGAACTTCGGCCGCACGGGGCACCCGTTCACCTGCTCCTTCTATGGCAAGGAGATCGACTATCGCACGGTCCACTGCCCGGAAGCGGAACGCATCTACGCGGAAGAGGCCCTCTGCCTGCCGCACGCTACCTTCCTGGGTCCACGGAGCGACATGGACCGCATCCTCGACACTCTCCACAAGCTGGAGCGCAATCAGGACGAACTCCGCGCCTGGGAGCGCGCGAGCCAAACCGCGGCCGCCTCTTCCTGAGACGCTCCACGCGCGGGAGCGGTCATGATAGGGGTGACTCCGCGCAACCCGGTCAGAAGCGAAAGAAAACTTCCCTGTCATTCCGGCTTTCGCCGGAATCCAGAGCGCCGCCTGCGGCCATTGCTCACCCAGTCTTCACTATTTGCCGGAGATATGGTAGTCTACGTCTCGTAGAAGACCACCGCTCGTGGTTTCGAGTTTTGCGACACGCGGCACGCCATCAATCATGACAGGGAGCGCCAATCATGGCCTTTACCGTGAAAGACCTTAAGTTCGGCAAGGATGCCCTGGACGGCATATCGGAAAAGACGCTCACCGTGCACCACGATACGCTCTACGCGGGTTACGTGAACAAGCGCAACGAGATCGAGGAAGGTCTGAAGGGCGTGGACCGCTCTACGGCCAACCAGGCCTACAGCGCCTACCGCGCCCTGAAGCTGGAAGAGACCTTTGCCGCCGACGGCCAGATTCTGCACGAACTGTATTTCGATACCCTGGGCGGCAACGGCGAGGCCGGCGGCGAACTGGCGGATAAGATTGCCGAAGACTTCGGTTCCTGGGACGCCTTCATCGAGGACGCCCGCGCCTGCGCCATGGCCGCCCGCGGCTGGATGGTCACGGCCCTCGACCCGACCGACGGCAAGATCCATAACTTCCTCTGCGACGTGCACAACCAGGGCGGCGTCTGGGGCACGGTGCCGCTCTGGACGATCGACACCTACGAGCACGCGTACTTCATGGACTACGGCAGCGACCGCCCCTCCTACATCACGGCGCTCCTCAAGAACGTGGACTGGGACGCGGTGAACGAGCGGTATCAGGCGGCAAAGGCGTCGCTGGCGGCGCGCTAGGCCCGGCCACTTTTCCGCAGCGATTGATGCGGCCTGTTTCCTGTCCGATATTGCGGCGTGTGCCGGAATGTCGGTCAAGAAGCAGGCCGTTGCTTTGCTCTCTTGCCTCCCATCGGCGGCAATACTCGTAGCCGTCACGCCGCGCGGCTGCTACAATGACACCGCATACGGTGTCTGGAACAGCGGCGCGGTAGGGGCACGACATGTCGTGCCCCTGCCGGGAATGGGGTCGTGCCCCAACTGGGATTGAAATACACGCGGGAAGAGAGGCCGGAGCGGTGAGTCTTGCAGCGGAAATCGAGGAAACTTGCGCGCCGGCGGGAGCACTGGCCGTCTGGAGTCTAGGCCAGGCGGGATTCGCCTTCAAGTCGAGCCAGGGCGCGGTCGTCTACGTCGATCCGTATCTTGGCGATGCCTGCAACCAACTTTACGGCCTAGAGCGCCTGATGCCGCCGCCGCTGGCCGCTGATGAAGTGCGGGCCGGCTACGTGCTCGCCACCCACAACCATGCCGACCACCTGGACCCGGACGCCTTTCCCACAATCGCGCAGCACAACGCGTGCGCGCTCCTCATCGGCCCTTCCTCGTGCACCAACGCCATGCGCGCGCTCGGCATTCCGGCCAGCCAGACGTACACCCTCAATCACGACGACGTGCTGCACAGCGGCAGCGTGAAGATTCACGCCACCTTCGCCAACCACGTCTGGGGCGACCCGGACGACGCGCCCGACGCAGTTGGATATGTCATTGACTTTGGCGACGTGCGCGTGTACGTCAGCGGCGACACGCTCTACCACGAGCGTATGGAGGGCATTGCCGAACTGCAACCGCACCTGGCGTGCATCTGCATCAATGGGCGTTGGGGCAACATGCCGGCGCACGAGGCCGCCCATCTCGCCACCGTGCTGCGCGCCCACACCGCCGTACCCACGCATTACAACATGTTCGCGAACAACACCGCCGACCCTGCCGACTTCGGCCGCGCTTTGCAAACGGAAGGTGGTAGCGTGCAACCGCTGGTCCTCACGCCGGGCCGGCGCGTGTTCTATCCGGAAAGGGAGTCCTCATGAGCCAGAAGCGCGTTCTGAAAGCCGACTGGGCCTTTACCGCCACCGGCGCCGACCTCATCGAACAGGCGGCGGTCGTGCTGGAAGACGGGCGCATCGCGTACGTGGGGCCGGCGGCGGAACTTGGCCCGAATCACCTGGCCGGCGCGGTTGTCGAGGAATTGCCCGGCCACACGCTGCTGCCCGGCCTGATAGACGGGCACACCCACCTCAGCTTCACCGCCGGCCGCCACCACGCGGAGGTGGTGGACGAAATCAGCCGCGAGACCGACATGGAACAGGTGGTGCGCACGGCGGCAAACGCCCAGAAGTGCCTGCGCGCCGGCTTGACCACCGTGCGCGACCTGGGCGGACGCCGCGACGTGGTGCCCACGGTGCGCGACGCCATCGCCAGCGGCAGGATTGCCGGGCCGCGCATTCTCTCCTGCAACGTGCCCATCACGGTCACCGGCGGCCACATCCACTTCGTCGGCTGGGAAGCCAATGAGGACTGGGAGTTGCGCCGGGCCGTGCGCACGCTCATCAAGGAAGGCGCGGACGTGATCAAGATCTGCGCCAGCGGCGGCAACATGACCGCCGAGTCCAATCCCCTCATGGTGCAGTACAGCGCCGAACAACTGGGCGTGGTGGTCGCGGAGGCGCACAAACTCGACACGCCGGTGGCCGCCCACGCCATTCCCACCGATAGCATCCGCAACTGCATCGCGGCCGGCATCGACACCATCGAGCACTGCGTCTGGCTGGGCGCCGACGGCGGCTACGACTACGATGAAGCGGCCATGGCGACGGCGGTCGCCAAAGACCTGACGGTTTCGATAACGCTCGCCGGCGTCTTTCGCGGCTACCTGGCCGACATGCCGCTCAGCGACGAAATACGCGCGGCCATGGACATCCAGGGGCCGCTGGAAGAAGAGCGCGTGGCGCAATTCCGCAAGATCTGGCAGTCGGGCGTAAATCTCATCGTCTCCAGTGACGCGGGGGTGCGCTACACGCCGTTTGACGATTACTACGTGTCGCTCCGCTGCGCCGTGGAGTTGCTCGGCATCCCGGCTAAAGAGGTACTGCTGATGGCCACGCGCAATCCCGCGAAAGGCCTGGGTCTCTTGGACGAGCGCGGCGCCCTGGAAGCGGGCAAGGTTGCCGACGTGATCGCGGTGGAGGGCAATCCGCTGGCGGACATCAAGGCCATGGCAAACGTGAAACTCACCATCCTGGGCGGCGCGGTCATGTTCCGCGACGGCATGATCGACGCGCCGCGCACAACCGAATTGGGAGCCAGCTAAGGAGATTCTACCCCATGGCGGCGCAGTTGCTATCCGACATTCGCATCCGAGAAGTTGAGACCTACTTCACCGACGAGCGCGCGCGCACGCCGCTGAAGTTCGGCGGGGTCACTATGGAGGAGTCCACCCACGTGCGGGTGCGCGTGGCGGTTGAAAACCGCGCCGGGCAGACGGCGGAGGGTTGGGGCAGCATGTTTCTGGCGATCGGCTGGGCCTGGCCGACCGAGGCCGTGGGCGCGATGGAGCGCGACGCCGCAATGCGCCAGGTGGTGGAACGCTACGCCAAGTCGCTGGCGGGCCACGCCGGCTACGCGCACCCCATCGACATCGCACTCAAGACTGAGCCCACGCTCCTCAGCAACGCCGCCGACGCCAGCCGCGCCCTGGGGCTTGCCGAGTCGATGCCGGTGCTCGCCTCGCTGGTGTGCGGTTCGCCCTTCGACGGCGCGCTCCACGACGCCTTCGGCAACGTGAACGGCATTTCCAGCTACGACGGCTACTCCGACGAGTTCATGGCGGAAGACCTGAGCGCGTATCTGGGCCCTGCGTTCAAGGGGCAGTACTTGGACGACTACGTGCGCAGCGCCTACGTGGCGGAGATGCCGGTCTTCCACCTGGTCGGCGGCCTGGACAAGCTCTGGGAGCGCGAGATTACGTCCGACGACCCGGACGACGGCGAGCCGGTCTCCCTGGACCAATGGATCGCCCGGGACGGCGTCTACTGCCTGAAGATCAAGCTTCTCGGCAACGATATGGACTGGGACGTGCAGCGCACGTTGGACGTCTACGCCGTGGGCAAGGAGTCGCTGGCCAAACAGGGCCGAGAGGAAATCTACCTTACCGCCGACACCAACGAGATCTGCGAGACGCCGGACTATATGGTGGAGTATCTGGAGCGGGTGCGAGAGCAGGCGCCGGCGGCCTACGACGCCCTGCTCTACGTGGAACAGCCGACGCACCGCGATTTGGACAGAGCGCCGTTCCGCATGGACGGCATTGACAAGCTCAAGCCGGTCATCATGGACGAAAGCCTCTATAACCACCGCCAGTACGAGCGCGCCAAAGAGTTGGGCTGGTCGGGCATCGCGCTGAAAGTCTGCAAGGGCCACTCGCACAGCCTGCTCTTCACCGCGCTGGCGACCCACGACGGCCTTCCCTACACCGTGCAAGACCTCACCAATCCCGACCTGTCGCTCATCCACTCGGTGAGCTTTGCGGCGCGCATCAATCCCATGATGGGCGTGGAGTGCAATTCGCGCCAGTTCTTCCCAGCCTCCAATGCCGCCGTGGCCGCCGTGCACCCGCGCATCGCCAACGTGCGCAACGGCGTGGCGCACACGGCGACGCTCACGGGAACCGGCCTCGGCTACCAGGTGGAACGCATCCTCGCGCAGACTGCTACCTAAGGAGGCATGCCTTACAGGATAGGGCGCGTCGTGCTAGAGTGGAGGGGAAGGAGCGGCAGATGGCGATTATCGACACCTACAGGGTTTTCGAGAACCTTACGGGCGCGGGCTTCGATGAAGCCCAGGCCAAGGCGTTGGTCGGCGCGGTAATGGAGTCCCACGATACCGTTGCGACCAAAGCCGACCTGCAAGCGGTCAAGACCGACCTGCAAACCGAGATTGCTGACGTGCGCGGTGAGGTCCAAGCCCTGGCGCAAAGAACTGAAGCCGAATTCGCCAGCGTGCGCGCTGAAGGCCAGACCCACGCACAGGAGAATAGGGCCGAGTTTGCCAGCGTCCGCGCCGAAATCCAAGCCTTATCGCAAAAGTGGGAAGCTGAACGCCAAGCACTGGAAATGCGCATGACCATTCGCCTGGGCACGATGATGGTGATTGTGGCCGGCTTGCAGATTGCTTTTCTCGTGTTCCTCTTGGCGCTCCTCGGTGTCCTACCGTGACCGGGCAACGCAAGTGAGGAATGCCCGCCTCCGGAGTCGCGAGCCCCCTGTGGACTGTGCCGAGCACTATTACTCTCTTGTGCCGGGAAGTCCTACGCCACCCATCACGGTGATTCAGAGTGAATCGCCGCCGTCCACGTCGAGAGTCTGTCCCGTGACCCAGGCCGCTTCATCCGCCGCCAGGTAGACGGCTGAGAGCGCCACGTCTGCCGGATGCCCATCGCGTCCAAGGGCTGCCGGCGGCAGGCCGGCGTCTTCCGCGCCGCGCGTATCACCAATGGACCCGGGGCAGATGCAGTTTACGCGGATGCCGTGCGCGCGGTACTCCCGCGCCAGGGTGCGGGTGAGGCCGACCAGCGCCTCTTTACCGGCCGCGTAGCCAACGTTGGCTTCCCGGCGCGTGCGCCGGGCCGCCGCCACGAAGAGGATCGAGCCGCTGCCCTGCCGCATCATCGGCGGCAACACCGCATGAGCGCAGTAGTAGGCCGTATCGACGTTTATGCTCATGAGGTAACGCCACTCGTCGGGCGCCGTCTCGTGCAACTTCTGCTCGCCATAGGCGTAGTCGCCGAGGTTGTCGAAGAGCACGTCGATGCGCCCCCAGCGGTCAAGCGCCGCATGCGCCATCGCTTCAGCCCCGGCAGGCGTGGCCAGGTCGGCGGTGGCAACCGCGGCCTCGCCGCCACGCTCCCGGATCTCCTGCGCCAGCGCCGCCAGCGGTTCGGCCCGCCGCGCTACCAGCAGCACCTTCGCCCCCTCATGCGCAAACCGCAACGGCGTCGCGCGTCCCATGCCGCCCCCGGCCCCGGCAATCACCGCCACCTTTCCCGCCAAACGACCCGAACCTGCCCGGTCTTCCATTCTCTTCTTTCCTTTAAGAATCTAATTCCTACGCGCTACGACGGCTGGCGGCTGAGGGATGACTTTTTTCCGCAGCACAGGCCCTGCGACCGGCTCAGGACACGTTTGCGACCGGCGCCGCCTCCCGCGAGCCATGGCTTCACGCCATACCCCATCGTACTCTCGCGGCTTCTCCAGGGCAATCGCGCCTTATCCGAGCAGGACTGCGAGCGGGCAGTTCTCGTTCCCGCCGGCCCTCAGACACCTGGCGGCGGCGCGCCGGGGCATCTTGTATAATGCGCAGGGACTATTCACCGCATCTTAGAGAAGGATACGGCAATGAAGATTGGCATCTTTACCGACGAGGTGCATCCCGACTTCGATACGGGGCTGGGCGTGATGCGCGCGCACGGCATCATGTATGCCGAATTGCGCACGATCAACGGCACGAACTTGATGGATCTTTCACCTGAAGAACTGGACGGCGTCGAGCGCTCGCTCGCGCGGAACGGCATCCAGGTGAGCGCCCTGGGCACACCCATCTTCAAGTGCCCTCTGGAGGGGCGCGAGCGCAAGATCGAGGGCGACACCTTTGGCGCGCAGGAGATGACCTACGAGGAGCATCTGGCGCTGCTGCCGCACTGCTTCGCGCTGGCGGAGCGCTTTGGCACGCGGGTCGTGCGCTGCTTCTCGTTTTGGCGGGATGACGACCCGGCAGCGGTGTTTTCCAGAGTGGTGGAGCGCTTTGGGCCGGCGCTGGACGTAGCCGCCGCGCACGGCTTCGACCTCTGCATGGAGAACGAGCCGTCCTGCTACGCGGGCGTAGGCGAAGAGTCGCGGCGCTTGATCGAGGCGGTCGGCTCGCCGCGCCTGAAAGCGATCTGGGACCCGGGCAACTGCCTCTGGGACGATGAAGACCCGTATCCCAAGCACTACGCGGCCATCAAGCCCTATCTGGCCCACATGCACGTGAAAGACGCCCGCCGGGTGAATGGTGAAGTCGAGGCGTGCCGGGTGGGCAAGGGCGCCACGGACTACGCCGGCCAGTTCCGCGCGCTGGTCAAAGACGGCTACGACGGCGTCTATACGCTGGAGATGCACTACCAGGTGGCGGGCGGCCCGCCGGAAGCGGCGGCGATCGAGTCCGCCCAGGCGCTGCGGGAGATGCTGACGGCGGCGGGCGCATAACGTGAGGGGCGGCGGCGCAATGCGCCGCCGCCCCTTTCCGAGCCGGAGTGTTGAGGAACGGTGTGGCGGCTACTTCCCGTCGATCTCGGGAATGTCCAAATCCATGCCGGGGTAGATGGTCTTCGGGTCTTCGCCGTCGAAGCGCCACTTGTTCTTCTGGAAGATCACTTCCCACTTATTGGCATCGCCGTACTCACGCTGCGCGATGTCTTCCAGGGTTTCCCCCGGGCCGACCTTGATCGTCTCGCGGACGCCGCCGCCTGACTTCTTCTTGCCAAACAATGCATCCAGGAAGCCCATCGCTCACTCCAATCTGTGCTGAACTACGCCTAGCCCCGGACTTCATCGTCCGCACAAGAGTATAGCAGCTTCACTCTAGGTTGGCAATGCCGGTCTCGCGTAAATTGAGAAAAGGAGGGCGGCGGTGGCGCCCTGCGCGCTGCGCGCTGCGCTGTGCCCGCGCGCGGCCCGGCGCTGCTGCCGTCATGCCATTGAACCCCGTAAGCGTCTGGTACCATGGTCGCAGGCGGCTGGGCGCGTACGCCGGCTGCGGTCTCGCCGGAGCGCCCACGAAGCGCGCCGCGCGTGTGTGGAATGGGACAGGTGGAGGCGAACTGCCGTGCCCGACGTATCGTTAGCGCTCAATCTCTCCGTGGCCGTCCTCGCCGCGTTTCTGGCGGGGCTGGTGGCGCAACGAGTCGGTCTGCCGGTGATTCTGGGATACCTGCTCGCCGGCATCGCCATCGGGCCGTTCAGCCCCTTGCTGCGCGCCGACCAGCACGACGTCCAGGTGCTGGCCGAGATTGGCGTGATGTTCCTGCTCTTTGCCGTGGGCGCGGAGTTCTCGCTGCGCGAGTTGCGTCATCTGGGGCGCATCGTGGTCGTAGGCGGCATCGGACAGATCCTGCTGACGATGAGTCTTGGCCCGTTGGTGGGCAATGCGTTGGGGCTCTCCTTCGCGCAGGGGATACTGCTGGGCGCGCTCATAGCCCTCTCCAGCACGGTGGTGGTTGTCAAGGTGCTTATGACACGGGGCGAGTTGCAGGCCTTGCACGGCCGCATCGCGCTGGGCATCCTGATCCTGCAGGATATCGCGGTGGTGCCCATGGTCGTCATTCTGCCGGCGGTGGCGGCCGGCGGCGAGAACGTGGCGCTGGACCTGCTCTTCCTGGCGGCGAAAGCGGCGGCGGTCTGCCTCGGCGCGTACTTCATCGGCGCGCGGGTAGCGCACTGGCTGCTGACGCACATTGCCCACGGCGAATCGCGCGAACTCCTGATACTCGCCGTGGTCGCGTTGGCGCTCGGCACCGCGTTCGTGACCCAGTGGGTTGGCCTCTCGCTGGCGTTCGGCGCGTTTCTGGCCGGGCTGGTGGTGGCGGAATCTGAACTGCGCACGCAGGTGGTGGCGGAGGTCGTGCCCCTGCGCGACCTCTTCGCCTCGCTCTTCTTCGTCTCCGTCGGCATGTTGCTGGACCCGGTGTGGCTCTGGCACAACCTGGGCGCGGTCGGCATCGCGCTGGCTGCGGCCGTGCTCGGCAAGATAACCATTCTGATGGTATTGCTCCTGCTGCTGCGCGTGCCGCCCCACGCCGCCGTGCGCAGCGCGCTGAGCCTGGGGCAGGTGGGCGAATTCTCTTTCGTCCTGGCCCAGATCAGCGTGGGAGCGGGCGCGCTGCCGGCCGCCATCTTCAACCTGTCAATCAGCACCGCGCTCATCAGCATCATCCTGACGCCGTTCCTGCTGCTGCTGGAGCCGCAGCTCTTGCGCGTGCTTGGGGCTTTGCCAATCATCGGGCCGCGGTTCGCGGAGCCGGATACCGCGCCCTCGTGGATGGGCCTCTTTCGCGACCACGCGGTAATCTGCGGCTTTGGGCGCGTGGGCCGGGAACTCGCCGAGGCCCTGGACGCGCAGAATGTCAACTATGTTGTCGTGGAATACAACCCGCTCACCGTGCGTGAACTGCGGGAGCGCGGCATACCGGTGGTCTACGGCGACGCGGGCAGTCCCGCGGTGCTGGCGCACGCCAGCCTGGAGGAGGCGACGCTCTTGGCGGTGCTCGTCCACGATGACGTGGCGGCCGAGATTGCCGTGCGCCACGCGCGCATGCAAAACCCGGCGCTGGACATCATCGCGCGGGCGAGCAGCCGCGAAGCAATCCAGAAACTCCGCAACGCCGGGGCTTCGGAGGTCGTCCAACCGGAGTTCGAAGCCGGGGTGGAGGTGATCCAGCAGGTCTTCCTCCGGTACGGCATTCACGGCGATGAGTTGGAGCATCTGGTCGGCGACCGCCGCACCACGTTCTACCGGCACTGGGAATCCCCGCAGAGATGATTCCGGCTCATACTCCTCGGTTCCCTCTGCCGCGGGAGAGGGTTAGGGTGAGGGGGAATCTCTACATCCTCCACCCCACAGCGCGGCTTGGCGGCTAGGCGTCCCGCCAGAGTTTGCCGCGTTGCTTCACGTTCTCCAGCAGCGCTTCATCGAAGGGCGGCGGCGTGGGATACCCCTCCGGCTGCGGCGGTCTCCAACCCAGAATGAGCAGCACGGCGGGGTTTGTGTAGTAGGCGCTGTACGTCTGATGGAGCAGCGCACGGAAGAGTTCCGGCTGCGCCGCCTCTACTGCGCGCAGCGCCGCGTCACGATCAGAATCCGAAAGCGAGAGAAACGCAACGTGCGGGGACGCTTCGCCGCCGGCGGCTGCTGGCGCGCGTTCGCCGGCCGCTGCTTCGACGGCGTTGAGAGCGGCAAGGATGGGGCGGCGCAGGGCGGGGCGCTCTTTGAGGAAGCTATCCACCGTCTGGGCGCACCCGGCGTCGCCGGCGCCCGGCATCTCGTCCTGGGACGGAATCAGCCGGTTTTGCATTGCTGCCAGGAGCGCAACTTGATGCGCGGCAAGGATTTCGCCGTCTTGGCGTTGTTCGCTCATTATGCTACCTCACGGAGATTATGCTTCAGCCAGGCGGAGACGTAAAGGGCAAGCGCCTGAATGGTGCTGGTAGGATTGACCGCGGCCCCGGTGACGAAGATGCTGCCATCGATGATGAAGAGATTGGGAACGTCGTGCGCGCGGCCAAAGCGGTCTACCACCGACGCGGCCGGGTCATCGCCCATGCGCGCCGTGCCCATCAGGTGCCAGCCCGCGTTGCGGGCAAGCTCCTGGTGCATGATCTCGGTGGCGCCCGCGGCTTCCAGCAGTTCCCGCGCCCGCGCAATTCCGAAGTCTAGCGCCCTGCGGCTATTCTCGCTGACGGTATACGAGATTTTGGGCGCCGGAATGCCGTTGCCGTCCGTCAGAGTCGGGTCAAGCGCCACGCGGTTGTGCGCTTCGGGCAGGTCTTCGACCATGATGGCGATGGCCAGCATGTGCGCGCTGCGCTCGCGGTGCACGCGATGATGGGCGTCCCCCCAGGGCACCGCCTCACCGGGGAAGTGTCCGATGGCGGTTGAGAGCGGGCCGCTTTCGCGGCATAACTGTATCTTGATGCCGCGCACGAAACCCCGGCTCAAGTCAGTCTCGTAGAATTCGTGGCAGTGCAAGAGCAGACCGACGGGTCCCGCATGGCCGTCGACCCTATCGGGAAAGACACCGCTGACGAAGGCGATCGGGTGAAACATGAGGTTGGCGCCGACCAGGCCGTTGGAATTGGCGAGGCCGTGCGGAAAGAGACTGGAAACGGAGTTCAGGAGCAGGCGCGGCGTGCCGACGCCGTTGCAGGCGACGACGACGACCCGCGCGCGTTGCTGGGCGATGCCGCCTTCCGCCGTGTAGTAGACCACGCCGCTGGCGCGGCCGCGCCGGTCAACCGTGATTTCGCGCACGCGGGCGCGGGTGATGAGGCGCGCGCCCTTGGCCACCGCCGCCGGCCAGTAGGTCACGTGGGCGCTGGACATCGCGCCGCGCGGGCAGCCCATGTCGCACGGGCCGCAATAGTTGCACACCTGCCGCCCGGCGCCGAAGGGCGCGGTGATGAGGGCATTCTCGGTCGGCCACCAATGCCAGCCCAGCTTGTCCAGGCCGCGCACGTACACTCTGGCGGCAGCGTCGAGGCCAAGCGGCGGCGTCTGCCGGGGCAAACGCGGCGGACCGCTGGGATCGCCTTCCAGCCCCGATACGCCAATGTTGGCGTCGTTCCGCTCATAGTACGGCTCCAGGTCCCAATACGTCAGCGGCCAGTCGTCGGCCACGCCGTCCAGCGACTTTACGCGGAAGTCCGACGGCCGAAAGCGCGGAAAGTGGCCGCTCCAATGGACCGTGCTGCCGCCGACGGCGTTGAACATCAGCGGCACGATGGGCGTATCGTCGTTGTTGAGCGGGTAGTCCTCCGGCCGCTGCCGCACGTTCGGGTCTTTGGCGAAGTCGGTCTGCCGGTGCAGTTCCCAGTCCGGGCGGTGGTGCGGGTAGTCGGTAGGATCGAGCCAATCGCCCTGCTCCAAACAGACCACGTCGAGCCCGCCGGCAGCCAGCGACCACGCTGCCGCCGCGCCGGCAGCGCCGGCGCCGATGATCAAGACGTCCGCCGCGTCATGGTTGGACGCCAAGCGTGCGCTCCTCAGCCGGCGACACCGCGTGCAGCCGGTGTGCTCACGACGCCACCTCGCGGAAGTTCTGCTTCAGCCAGTCGGAGACGTACAGCGCCAGGGCCTGAATGGTGCTGGTAGGATTGACGGCGGCTGAAGTGACAAACAGGCTGCCATCGATGATGAACAGATTGGGCACGTCGTGGGCGCGTCCGTGACCGTCCACGACGGAATTGGCGGGATCGTCGCCCATGCGCGCCGTGCCCATCAGGTGCCAACCCGTCTCCCGCGTGAGCGGTTGGTTCATTATCTGTGCAGCCCCGGCGGCGTCCATGAGGTCCCGCGCCCGCGCGATTGCGTAATCCAGATTCCTTCTGCTGTTCTCACTAACGCTGTACACAATCCTCGGCGCCGGTATGCCGTTGCCGTCCGCCAAAGCCGGGTCGATCTCCACACGATTGTGCGCCTCGGGCAGGTCTTCGATCATGACGCCGATCGTCAGCGAGTGCGCGCTGCGCTCGCGTTGTACGCGATGGTGTTCTGCGCCCCAGGGGACCGCTTCACCGGGAAAGTTGCCAAGCGCAGTGGAGAGCGGGCCGCTTTCGCGGCCCATCTGGAGTTGAAAGCCACGCACGAAGCCTCTGCGTGTATCGGTCTCATAGAATTCCTGACAGTGAACAACCATGCCGAGCGGCCCCACGTAAGCGTCTGTTGGCTCGCTGAAGACGCCGGTCACAAACGTCACGGGGTGAAACATGAGGTGTGTGCCGACCAGGCCGTTCGAATTGGCGAGTCCGTGGGGGAAGAGACTGGAAACTGAGTTGAGCAGCAGACGCGGCGTGCCGACCCCGTTGCAGGCGACGACGACGACCCGCGCCCGTTGCTGGGCAATGCCGCCGTCCGCGGTGTAGTAGACCGCGCCGTTGGCGCGGCCGCGGCGGTCTACCGTGATCTCGCGCACGCGGGCGCGGGTGATGAGGCGCGCGCCCTTGGCCACCGCCGCCGGCCAGTAGGTCACGTGGGCGCTAGAAATGGCCCCGCGCGGGCAGCCCATGTCGCACGGGCCGCAGTAGTTGCACTCCTGCCGCCCTTCGCCATAGGGCGCGGTGATGAGGGCGTTGTCCGTCGGCCACCAGTGCCAGCCCAATTCTTCCAGGCCGCGAACATAGGCTTTGGTGGCGGCATCGAGACCGAGCGGCGGCGTCTGGCGCGGCGTGCGCTCCGGATTGGCAGGATCGCCCGCGAGGCCCGACACACCGACGTTGGCGTCGTTTTGCTCGTAGTACGGCGCCAGGTCCCAATACGTCAGGGGCCAGTCGTCAGCGACGCCATCCAGCGTCTTCACCCGGAAGTCCGAGGGCCGAAAACGCGGAAAGTGGCCGCTCCAATGGATGGTGCTGCCGCCAACGGCGTTGAACATCAGCGGCACAATGGGCGTGTCGTCGTTGTTGAGCGGATAGTCTTCCGGCCGCTGCCGCGCGTTGGGATCTTTGGCGAAATCGGTCTGCCGGTGCAACTCCCAGTCGACACCGGCGTGGGGATAGTCCGCGGGCTCGACCCAGTCGCCTTGCTCCAGGCACACGACGTCCAGGCCGCCTGAGGCCAGCGACCAGGCCGCCGCCGCGCCGGACGCGCCGGCGCCGATGATCAATACGTCCGCTACGTCATGCGCTTGCGCCACGCGCCCGCTCCTTTTGACCGGCATTGGGCAGGGATATCTGGGTTGATTCTGGCGGCAAACCGTTGCGATGTCAATCAAGGCTGCGGCCGGGTCAGCGTGAAGTGTTGGGCAAGGTGCTATAGTGGTCTTGCTCCGCGCCGAATTTGACGATTATGGCGAAGGCGATGGCACGAAGGAGAGCGCGCATGGAACGCCGTACGTTGGGCACCACCGGCATCGAAGTCTCGGCCTTTGGGCTGGGCACCTGGGAGCTTGGCGGATTATGGTGGGGGCCGATTACCGCCGAGGACGGCGCGGCAATCCTACGCCGCGCGCTCGAACTGGGCGTTACCACCTATGACGCTTCCGACGCCTACGGCAACGGCCGCTCGGAGGTCATCCTGGGCGAGGCCTTTCGCGGGCGGCGTGAAGAGGCAGTCATCGTAACGAAAGCCGGCTACCTGGTGGGCATCGACGGCGCGCAGACGCTCTTCCTGCAGCGGGACGCGCCGCAGCCCCAATGCTACGAGCCGTGGTACCTCCGCCACGAGTGCGAACTGAGCCTGCGCCGCCTGCAAACCGACTACATCGACGCGTACCTGCTCCACGACCCGCCGGTGGACGTGGTGCAGCGCGAAGAACCCTGGGAGGCCCTGCGGGAACTGAAGCAGGCCGGCAAGGCGCGCAGCATTGGGATATCGTCCTCGGTTGCGGCCTGCCTGGAGGCGGTGCGGCGAGGATACGCGGACGTGGTGGAAGTCTCGTACAGCGTGGCGCTGCCAGAGGCGGCGGCGGAACTCTTCCCGCTCTGCGCGGAAAGAGGCGTCGGCGTGCTGGCGCGTTCGCCGTTCGCCTCCGGGCGTCTCTTCCAGGACGCGGCGATGGTCGAGCGCCTGACCGAAGAGCTTGTCAAGCCGCCAATCCAGTCCCTCCACGAAGCCGCCATCAAGTTCGTGCTCGCCCACCCCCACGTCGCTTCCTGCATTACCGGCGTGATGAACACGGCGGAACTGGAAAGCAACGCCCGCGCGGCTCAGCCGCCGTATCTATCTGCTGAGCAGCGCGCACTGGTAGAGTCACAGTAAATCCGGGCGGCTTCATTCAATCGACCGCAGGACGCCGCCGGCTGTCTGGTGCAGCGACCCTCTTTCGTCTGGTACAGTTTCTGACAACACCCATTTGCAGAAGGCACGAACGCGGGAGACAACACATGAGCGAACAGGCGCCGTCGGATCAGGACGTGCGGCAGCATTTTACGGAGCGGGCGGCGACGTATACCGGCGGGCAGGGCGACACGGTGGAAGCGATGGTGGAGATGGCCGCGCCCGGGGCCGGAGCGAAGGCGCTGGACGTGGCCACCGGCACGGGGCTGGTGGCGTTTGCCCTGGGCGCGGAGATTGCGGGGAGCGGCTACGTGATCGGCGTGGACTTTACCGCCGCCATGCTCGCCCGCGCCGCCGAGCAAGAGGAGGCCAATGGCACGGACCGGCGTGGCGCGCGGATCGCTTTGGCCGCCGCCGACGCCACCCGGCTGCCGTTCCCGGACGGCACGTTCAGCATCGTGACCTGCCGCTTTAGCGTCCACCACTTCACCCACGCCGTGCCCGCCATGCAAGAAATGGCGCGGGTGCTCGCGCCCGGCGGACGGCTGGTCATCGGCGAGTTCGGGATGCCGGAGGACGCGCAGAAGGCGGCGTACTTCAACCGCATGGAACGCCTGCGCGGGCACTCCCACGTGCAAGCGTTCAGCCCCAGCCAGTTGCAGGCGATGATGGCGGACGTGGGTTGTCCCGTGACGGAAACGCGGCTGCTGGAGCGGCAGATGCTGGCCAGCGAGTGGCTGGAAACCGCCAATACCTCCGATGAGAACCGCGAGCAGGTGCGCACCATGCTCTGGGAGGGGCTGGACGACGACCCCTACGGCCTCTCGCCCCAGCGGGAGGGCAATGACCTGCGCCTGACGCGGCATGAGGTTGTCCTGAGCGGCCGCCGCGCGTAGGGTCGCGACGTGTCGTGGGTTGCGACAACCCGTGGGTCACGACGTGTCGTGACCCCACGAACGGTCTCACATCCTTGCCGCAAGGATTTCCCCCTCACCCCAATGATGGCGCATTAACGTAGCGCGGGGGCTTGTCCCCCGCCGGAGCTATTGCGACTGACACGCACAGATGGAACTAGCAGTCTCACACAGCCTGCCCCATACCTGATACGGGGTTACAAAGCTGCGCCACCGGGGATGTTGTACGCGAGTCTTGCCATTGTTCCGTTTAGTTCGACACCATTACCCCTCACCCTAACCCTCTCCCCAACTGACAGTAGTATGTATTCAATAGCCAACTCAACGTGTCATTCCGAACGGAGCGTAGCGGAGTGTCGAACCCTGTTCGCGGAATCTAGGGCGCAGCCTTAGATTCCGCGCTGCGCTCGGAATGACATTTACATACCCCTGTGAGCCTCTCCCCAGTAGAGGGAACGGTTGCAGCGCTTTCTCCCCAACATGGACCCCCTATCCTGGATCGAAGTCAGTCGCGGCGCGCTGCGGCACAATATCGCCGCGTTCAGGGAGCGGCTGAGCCCCGGCGCCGCGCTATTGGCCGTGGTCAAGGCCAACGCCTACGGCCACGGTTTGGACGTGGTTGCCAGTGCTATCGCCGAAGACGTTGACTGGTTCGGCGTCAACACGCTGGACGAAGCGCTGGCGCTCCACACCGGCGGTCTCAACGTAACTCAGGACGCCCGCGCGCTGCCGGTGCTGATAATGGGGTACACGCCGCCGGGCCAAGCCGCCGCGGTGGCGCGGCATGGCTTCCGGCAGGTGATTTTCGACTACGAGTCCGCCGCGCGCCTGGCGGCAGAGGCGGCGGCGCAGGGCGTTTCCGCCGCCGTGCACGTGAAGATCGAGACCGGCACCTACCGCCTGGGCGTGGCCTGCGACGAGGCGCTCGCTTTCGTGCAGCGGTTGCGCGCCTTGCCGAATCTTCACGTGGAAGGCATCTACACCCACTTCGCCACGGCGGAAGATACGGCGGATGACTCGTATTTTCGCTTGCAGATGAGCCGTTTTTCCCAAGTCCAGGCGGCCCTTGAACAGGCCGGAATCCACGTGCCCTACCAACACATGGCGGCCAGCGCCGCGACCATGGTCGCGCCCGCCGCCCACGGCACGCTGGCGCGCATCGGCATCGGCCTCTACGGACTGTGGCCCTCGTTGGATACGCAGATTGCCATGACCGAACGCGGCGAGCGCCCGTTCACGCTGCGTCCGGCGCTGCGCTGGCAGACGCGCATCGTGCAGGTGCGCTCCGTGGCGCGCGGCGAGACCGTGGGCTACGGCCGCACCCACCGCTTGCGGCGCGATTCGCGCTTGGCGGTAATCCCGGTCGGCTACGCGGACGGCTACGACCGCAAACTTTCAAACCAGGGCGAGGTGGTGGTGCGCGGCAGGTTGGCCCCGGTCGTCGGGCGCGTGATGATGAATATGACAATCCTCGACGTGACCGGCGTGCCGGCGGCGCAGGTTGGCGATGAGGTGACGCTGCTCGGGCCCGGGCTGCCGGCGGAGCGCCTCGCCAGCCACGCCGGGACGATCAACTACGAAATCGTAAGCCGCATCAACCCGGACCTGCTGCGCATCGCGGCGCCTTAGCGGCGCGCGCAGTGTGTCTCAGGCGCTTGGGGGCAGTGTAACTCGGCAATTGCCGCGGTGCCGCTACGCAGGTTGCAAACCTGCGCTACCGGCGACGCCGCTCCCGCGTTTACGCTGGTGGTGAACCGGAAGGCGGGCCCGGCCTACGCCGGTTGTTCAGCCCCGCGGCGGGAGAAGATGTCCCAATCCACCAGCAGGCTCGCGGCGATGAAGATTGAGGAGTACGTGCCGGTGGCGGTGCCGATCAGGAGCGCCAGCACGAAGTCCTTGATGGCCAGGCCGCCGAAGAGGTAGAGCGCAAAGAGCGTAATCAGTAGGGTGATGGAGGTATTGAGCGAGCGGTCGATCGTCTGGTTGACGCTGAAGTTTACCACCGTGGGCAGCGGCGCGTGGGCGTACTGGGAGCGGTTCTCGCGCACCCGGTCGAATACCACGATCGTGTCGTGCACCGAATAGCCGATTGCGGTGAGAATGGCCGTGATGAACATAGAGTCGATCTCTTTGTTCACCAGGAATCCCAGCACGGAAAAGACGCCCAGCACCACCAGCACGTCGTGCACCAGGGCGCAAATGGCGCAGACGCCGTAGCGGAAGGGTTGCGGCACACGGCGGAACGCCCACGTGATGTAGACCAGAATGCCGACTGAGGCCACCAGCACCGCCAGTATCGCCCGTTGCGTCAGTTCGCGGGCAATCACCGGCCCCACGGCCTCGAAGCGCAACTCCTCCGCCGCGCCGTGTTCTTCCTCCAGGGCGGCGCGCACGGCCCGCTTCTCTTCCAGCCCAAGTTCCTTGGAGCGGATGATCACCGAGCCTTCACCGGTGGCCTGCACCAGCGGCTCGCCCAAGTCATGCTCCAGGTAGACGAGCTTGATCGCCTCGGTCGGCGGCGTAGCCTGGAAGCGCAATTCGTAGATGGTGCCGCCGGAAAAGTCGATGCCAAGCTGCAAGCGAAAGATGATGAGCGAGAGGATGCTCGGCGCCAGTATCAGCGCGGAGGCGACGTAGGCCCACTTTCTGCGGCCAACAATGTCAAACATGTGGTTCTTCTATCCTGTTTCGCCTGTGGGTGAGTTTGTCATGTTTCTCTGCGCGTGGTGTGCGGCACGGCAGGCATTCAGTCTGGCCGCGTGACCCGACGTTCCCGCTCATTCTGTGCCAATTCCTACTCTGCCCTCGCGGCGAAGTCGCCGCCCTTCCGGCGCAAGTCCCGCCCTTCCGGCGAAGTTTCCGTCATTCCGGCGAAAGCCGGAATCCATCTTCGCCACGCATACCCTAGATTCCGGCTTTCGCCGGAATGACGGAGGCGGAACTCTCCGTGCATGGTATGCAGGTTTGCGTTCCCCGCATCTCTAATCGCGCTGGCGTCTTCATCGCAGTACCGTACAATATATCCCAAATCCGCGCCGCCTGAAATCCAATTGCCGTACGGCCTCCGCGCGCATTCAGTGCGGCCTGGCGCTAACGGCCTCTTGCCGCTCCAGTCGCGCGGTCTCTTACTCCTTCAGTTTCAGCGTCTTGAGCAGGCGGCTATACAGGGCGCACTCTTCCGCAAAGATGTAGTGCGGCGAGGTAACGGAGACGCTCACGCAGCCGGCCTGCCGCAGGCTGGTGACCGCCGCCAGCACGTCCCGCGACTTCACCTGCACGGTCACGGCAAACCAGTTTTCTTCCCGTTCTTCTCTGGCAAAGACCCGCGCAACGGTTGGGCCCAGCAAGCCGCTCACCTCGGGAAAGGCCGCCAGCGTGGCCGCCACCGCCGCCGCGGATTCGCCCTGGATGTTGGCGGTGAGCGTCGAATACGGTTGGGCGCGGCGCGAGGCTTCCACGAACTCCAGGATTTGCCGCAGCGCCTGCCGCTTCTCCGCGCTGGCGCGCAGCCGTTCGCGGTTGCCGATCAAGCACGCCTGGGTAGACAGTATCACGCCGTGTTCGATCATCTTCAGCCGGTTGTCCTTGAGCGTCCCGCCGGTGGAGACCAGATCGACGATGATGTCCGCGTAGCCCAGGGTGGGGGCGGCTTCCAGACCGCCCTCGGCCTGCACCACGTGGAAGTAGGTGATGCCCTGCTGGAAGAGAAACCGGCGCGTCAGGATAGGGAACGTGGTGGCGATGCGGAGCACCCGGCCGCGCTCGCGAAACTCCAGCGCCACTTCGGCCAGATCGGTCAACGTGCGCACGTCGATCCAGGCCTCTGGCACGGCAATTGCCAGCCGCCCCTGAGAGTAGCCCAAGTCTTCCGCCACCACCACCAAATCGTCGCCTTCCTGCCGCATTTCGGAGAGAATGTCGAAACCGGTGATGCCGGCGTCGGCGTCGCCGTCGCGGATCTGCTCCACCAGTTGCCACGCCCGTTGGAAGAGCGCGGTCACGTCGGCTACCGCCGGCAGCGCGGCTTCGTACGCCCGCGAGTGGGGACGGGCAACGCTCAGGCCGCACTGCGCCAGGAACTCAAGGGTCTGCTCCCCAATGCGGCCTTTGCTCGGCACGAGGAGGCGCAGCGCTTCAGCCATCGACTTCATCCCAGACGCCGAGCGCCTGCGCCACGTCGCTGAGCGGCAGAGATTGTTCGGTTCCCTCCGCGAGATTGTGGAGAGTCGGACGCGCCGCGCCGTCCTCAACCAGCAGGAGGTAGGGGATCTGCCGGCGGTTGGCGTAGCTAATGCGCGCGCGGGGAGCGCGTTGGCGCAGGTCGAATTCCGTTTGGATGCCGCGCTCCCGCAGCCGTTGCGCCGCGCGCATGGCGGCGTGGGCGGCCGCGGGCGCCGTTGCCGCCACTAATACCTGTGTTCGCGGCGGCGCGGGCAGGGCAGTTCCTTGCCGCGCCAGCGCCAAGCCAAGCCGCTCCAAGCCAAAGGCAAAGCCAACCGCCGGGATCGACTTGCGGCTGCCAAGCGCTTGCACCAGTTCGTTGTAGCGGCCGCCGCCGCACAACTGGCTCTGGCCGGATTCAGCGTACACTTCGAACACCACGTCGGTGTAGTAATGGAGACCGCGCCCCAGGGCGAGTTGCACCTCTATCTGCGCATCCTCGATACCGTGCGCGGACAACGCGCCGATCACGTCGGCGAGGCGGTCCAGCGGCCGGTCGCCCAGGCCGTACCCGGCCAGAAAGTCCCGCGCGCGCGCCAGCACCTGGCCCGGCGGACCCGCAAGTTCGTGCAGGCCCTGAATGAACGCGAAGGCGCGCTCCAGCAGTTCATCCTCAGCGGAGGCGCGCTGCTTGCGAAACATGCGGCCCAGGATAGCATCCGCCGGTCGGCTGCCGTTCAACTCGATACCCATCTCCGCCAGCGAGGCGCGCAGTGTAGCCTGCGCCTGCGCCTCATCGCCGGTCACATCGTTCTCCTCTGCGCCGACCTGCACTCCGGCGCCGGTCACCCCATTCTCCCCACCACCGGCCGGCGCCCCTTCTCCCGTTCGCGCTGAGCCTGTCGAAGCACCCATTGGCGCGCCCGACTGCCGCGCCGGATGGATCTCCGCCAACCGTTTGCGCACGTAGTCCAGGCCGCGCCCGGGCCGCCCCACGTCTTCCATGCTATCCAGCAGGAAGTGCCGCAGGCGCGTCGAGAGCCCCAAGCTGCCCAGCAGTTCCAACAGAATGCCCACGTGGCCGATCACCAGCCGGTACTTTTGAATGCCCAGCCGCTTGAGAGTCCAGCAGGCCAGGGCGATCACTTCCGCGTCGGCGGCCGGGCCGTCGCTGCCAAATAGCTCCACGCCGGCCATCGAGAACTGCCGGTAGCGGCCGCGCTGCGGTTTCTCATAGCGAAACGCGGGCCCGGCGTAGGCGTAGCGCAGCGGGAACGGCGCGTTCCGGTCGTTGCTCAGGTAGTAGCGCACGATGGACGCCGTGAATTCCGGGCGCAGCGCCAGGCGGCGGCCGCTGAAATCTTCGAACGTGTACATCTTGGAGATGATCTCGGCGCCGGACTTGCGCAGGTAGAGATCGGTCTGCTCCACCAGCGGCACGTCGATTGGCGTATAGCCGGCAAGCTGGAACGCGGCGAGCACAGACTGGCGTAGCTGCGCCTGCGCGTGGGCCTGCTGGGCACCAAGGTCCAGCATCCCCCGGACGGAGTCGACGGGACGGGTGGCTAGCGGCATAGCGGGGTAATTGCCTATGGTCCTATGGTTCCGTTGCGGGACGCGGCGGCGCCTGGCGGGACGCGGGCGGCTGCTCCTGGGCTTGCGCCACGCCGTAGAGCCACGGATGGTCCCGCAGTTGCGGCAGGCGCACCACCAGGTAGAGGAAGGTGCGCGTGACCGTAATCGCCGTGAACATACTAATGATGACGCCAATCGCCAACGTGACGGCAAAGCCGCGCACGATGCCCGTGCCAAAGTAGAAGAGCACCGCGCAGGTAATGAGCGTGGAGATGTTGGAATCCCGGATCGACGTCCACGCGCGCTCGAAACCGACTTCCAACGCCGAGCGCAAGGTGCGGCCCCGGCGCAGTTCCTCTTTCAGTCGCTCGAAGATCAGGATATTCGCGTCCACGGCCATGCCTACGGAGAGGATGAACCCGGCGATGCCCGCCAGCGTGAGCACCACCGGCCACAGCTTGAAGATGCCGAGCACGAGCAGCGCGTAGATGAGCAGGGCAACGACGGCCACCAGGCCGGGCAGGCGGTAGTAGATGAACATGAAGACGGCTACCAGTACCAGGCCGATGATGCCGGCCCGCAGGCTGCGGTCAACGGATTCTTGGCCCAGGGTGGGGCCGACGGTGCGGTTCTGCGCGATTTCCAGCGGCACCGGCAGCGCGCCGTACTTCAGCTTGATGACGATGTCCCGCGCCTCTTCCAGGGTAAAGCTGCCGGTGATGCGGCCGCGATTCGAGATGGGGCTGGAAATGGTGGCGGCGGAAATGAGGATATTGTCCAGCGTGATGCCCAGCCAAGTGCACGGCTGGCCGTCCCGCGCGCAGACGTTCTGGGAGGTGAAGACTTCGAAGGTACCGGCGCCTTCGTCTTTGAGTTCGAAGTTGATTTGCGGCAAACTGCGCTCGTCGAAGCCGACTTCGGCGGACTTGACCTGCGCGCCGGTGAAGAGCCGCGTATACTGCTCGCCTTCCACGAGGCCGCCGACCGGCACCGGCGGCACTGCGCTCTTGCCAAGATCGACGAACGCGAGTTCACCGGTTTCGCGGAAGAGCGCGATGGCTTCATCCGGATTATCCACGCCGGGGAGTTCGACGATGATGCGGTCGGTACCCTCTAGCTGCACGATCGGTTCCGATACGCCCAAAGCGTCAACCCGCTGGGCGATGATGTCGCGCGTGGCTTCCATGTGGTCGGCAGTGATCTCCTGGCCCTCGGAAGGCGTGGCCCGCAGCACCACGTGCAGCCCGCCCTGGAGGTCGAGGCCCAAGTGGTAGCGGAGGTCGCGCACCAGGCGCGCGCCGCCAATACCGACGTCCAGGCCGGGATTGTCAGGCCAATTGACGTAGCCCGCCGACACGACGAAGACGACGATGAATGCCAGTGTGACCAGGTAGCGTCGGTTCATCGGCCGCCTATCCGCGCTTGCCCGCGCTCGCCGCCGCGGCCGGTTCCGCCGCGGGCGCGGGGTCGAGCGCCGCTTGGGCGTGGCTGCGCACCGCCTGCTCGATTTCGGCGGCAATGTCGCCGTTTTCCTTCAGGAAGTTGCGCACGTTCTCGCGGCCCAGGCCGAGGCGGGTGTCGCCGTGGGAGTAGTGCGCGCCCGCCTTGCGCACGATACCGTACTCCGTGGAGAGGTCAATGAGATCGCCCAGTTTCGAGATGCCCTCGTCGAAGAGGATGTCGAACTCGCAGGTCTGGAACGGCGGCGCGACCTTGTTCTTCACGACCTTGGCGCGCACGCGGATGCCCACCTGCTCCTGCCCGTTCTTCACGTAGTCGACGCGCCGCACGTCGATGCGCACCGACGAGTAGAACCGCAGGGCGCGTCCGCCCGGCGTGGTCTCCGGGTTGCCAAAGACGATGCCGATCTTCTCGCGCACCTGGTTGATGAAGATGACCACGGTGCGGGAGCGGTTGATGGCGGCGGTGAGCTTGCGCAGCGCCTGGGACATGAGCCGCGCCTGCAAGCCCATGTGGGAATCGCCCATTTCGCCTTCGATCTCGGCTTTCGGCACCAGCGCGGCCACGGAGTCGACCACGATGACGTCTACGGCGTTGCTGCGCACCAGCATCTCGGCGATCTCCAGCGCCTGCTCGCCGTTGTCCGGCTGGGAAACCAGCAGGTCGTCGATGCGCACGCCGCACTTGGCGGCATAGGAGGGGTCGAAGGCGTGTTCGGCGTCCACGAAGGCGGCGGCCCCGCCGCCTTGCTGCGCCTCGGCCACCACGTGCTGGGCGAGCGTGGTCTTGCCGCTGCCCTCATTGCCGTAGATTTCGACGATGCGCCCCCGGGGCACGCCGCCGACGCCCAACGCGAGGTCCAGCGAGAGCGAGCCGGTGGGGACGACGGAAACCGGCACGGCGGCCTCTTCGCCCATGCGCATGATCGAGCCTTTGCCGTAGCGGCGCTCGATCTGGCTAATCGCCGCCTCCAGGGCCTGGGTACGCCCGTCCGCGCCGTTCTCTTCGGTAACTTTTGCTCGCGTAGCCATGATGCTCTACCCACTCCTTGCTTTGTGGGGGCCGGTCGTTGCTCTTTCGTGTAGATATAATTCAGCATTCTCCATTATAGGCAATTGCGGCGGTGAATCCCAATTGAGACCGCTGCTCAACCCCGCGATTGCTCTGAGGATGACTGCGCCAACTCCGTCATTGCAATGTAAATGGTGCGGCAGCCTCCGTCATTCCCGCAAACGCGGGAATGACGGTCGATGACCGTCCCACCTTTTCGTTCCCTTGGGTGGCCGTCGCACATTGTCTTTCGCTGCCGCGGGCCGCCATGGTGGTTCTCGCGCAAGCCGCGCCCTTGCGCGGCGGCTACCGCGGCATGGCGGTGTGCGGCAGCACTTCGGCGGTCCCGTCCTTGAAGGCGTCCCGGCCGCCGCACGCCACGCCCACGTGGGGGTGGACGCGCTGTACCGCAGACACGATGGCGTCGGAGACGTTGCGGATGTCCCACTGTGCGTGGCGGTCGCTGCGAATGCGCGACATCTCCACGATTTCGCGCGCGTTGAGGTCGGCCAGGATGCGGAGATTGTGCCCGTTGGCCAGCAGGATTTCGGCGCGCCGGCCGGCGCCAAGAGCCTGATAGGCTTCCTCAAGCGCGTCGAGCGCGCGCCGGTACTCGTCGGCGAAACCGGCGTTGCGCACGAGCGGCGGCAGGGTGCGCCCGTGGACGGGGCTGTGGGCCTGGGAGATGTCGGTCTTCATGCGGTGGCGGATGAATTGGTGATAGGCCGCTTCCGACATGACCAACTCGAACTGATAGTGCAGGAGTTCGAACTCGCGGAGCAGCGTGTCGTGGGCGTGCAAGCCCCGGTAGGCGGCGCGGATGATCTGGCCTACCTGATCATCGCCCAGGCGCGCCGCCGCCTGCTGCGCGGCGGTGTGCGTCATGCGGCTGGTGTGAAAGAGCAGGGCCGCGGCCAGGCGGCGCTCGCCGTCAGGGTCGTAGTGGACGAGGCGCACCGGGTCATCGGCGGCGGGCGGCTGCACAGCCGTGCTCTTGCTATTCTCTTGCGCTTCTGGATGGATTCCCGCTTTCGCGGGAATGACGGATGAATAGTCGGCTATGACGGATGTATCGGCGGGAATGGCGGAATCATCGGCGGGAGTGATGCCGAGCGCCGCCGCTGCCTCTTGCACCGCGTCCAGGCCGCTCTGTGGATACGGCAGCGCGCGGATGTACTTCTCCGGAAAGAGCGAGGGCGCGACCGGCTGGAGTTGGGCAAAGAGTTTCTCGCCGGTTTCGCGAAACTCCGGCAGCGGCGCGGAGAGCAGCCGCGTGACTATCAGGGCGAAGGCGCGGGCGTTCGTCGTCACCCCCACCTGGGTGGTCTGCGCCAGCGGCAGGACGTAGCGCGCGTCCTCGGTGGCGCGGCGCTCGGCGGAGGCGCGCCTCATGCGCGGGAATTTCTCCAGCAGATAGGCGGCGCAACCGGCGTAGATGGCGCGGTAGGCGGCGTGGCTTTGGCTCACCGCCTCCTCGAACACGCGCCGCGCCGTGCCGCGCCGGTAGGCTTTGGGCAAGTAGAACTGGCGGGGCACCTCTTCGAACGGGATGTAGCGCCCGCTGTGCTGGGTGTAGGCCGCCAGCCGGTGCCGTACGATCTCCAGCGAAAGCAGGCGGGGGATGTCCCAGACGGCGGCGCTGAAACAGCCGTGTTCCGCCACGCTGTTATGGCCGTATTCGTAGACGACCCGCCGGTTGCGCTGGCGCGCCAGGGCCGTATTGTCGCGGGCTTCCTTGATAAGTTGCGGCACGGGCGTGGGGTCGCGGCTGATGCGTGCCATGCCCGCCGTAATCGCCTCAGGATTCTTTGCCGCCCGGCCGACGATCCGTACGCGGGGCGTGTATGACCACTTGACCACGGTGAGGTCTCTCGCTCTTTGCGCAATAGTGCCAGCTAACGGACACAAGAAGACCCCGGCGCTGGGATGAAGCAACAATCAGCGCGGGGCCTGAATCTCCTACTGCGACTCTTCCTGCTTGCTGACCTGCATGAAGTAGATGTCGAGTACACTCTCGATCCGGAAGACACGATCACTCAAGCGTTCGATGAGCCCTTCCATGTGAGAAACACGCTCGCCGAGACGAGATAAGCGCTCGCCGAGTTGGGAAATGCGCTCGCCCAAGCAGTGCTCAACGCCGGAGATGCAAGTCTCGCAAGCGCCAAAGCAACCCGGCAACCGCCACAATAGCCGCGCTAGCAGGCGCCCAGTCCCGTGATGTTCTTCCTAACCTGCTTCCTCTGCGCTGCATTCTACCATGCTAGGCCCATGCGGTCACTGTGCACGCTGCACCTCAATCGCGCGGAACCCTTCATCCATGTGCAGCTACCAGACCGTTACGGAACCGGAGTTGGCGAAGCGGGCGCCGTCTCTGCCGTCGGAGTTGGCGAAGGAGTCGGTGTTTCGTCCGTCGGAGTTGGAGTGGCAGTCGGTACAGGTGTCGGCGTGGGCACGGGCCACACGACTACTTGGAGTTCTGACGGAGCGATATCTTCAACTTCCACCTCGGGCGGCAGACTGACGCTCGGTTGCAGCGCATAAGCGCCCACGCCTACTCCGCTCAAGTCCAAGGAGACCATCACGTTGCCGGCTTGGAGCGTGCGCAGCACTGGCGCCGGCCCGCTGAGCGTGACCGCAACGGTAGCAGGAGTGATTTCAGCTCTCATTCCTGGCTGCAGATTTTTGTACGTCACAGCGACCTGAGTCTCAGCGCTCGCCACGATTGGCAAAATCTCTACGAGTACTCCAACCTGAGTGGCACTGGAGATGCCGACCCCAGGCGGTCTTCGTAGATCTGCTATTGTCGTAAACGTCCGCGTGGCTTCTGCGATGCTGATAGCCTCGGTAGACACAAAGCTCAGATTTTCAAGTTGCTCGGGTGGGCCGAATAGTGTTGCAATGGCGGGTCTCACAAGGTAGCGCGACACCCAATATCCTGGCGCCGGTTGTCCCACAATATTGATGCGGACGGGCACGTCTTTATAGGTTTCAATTTGCTCAACCGGCACCGTAACCTGTACCACGGGAGGATCGAGTTGCACGCCGCTCACGTCTTCACCTTGGGCATCACGCGGTATGGCCCGCTGCGTGAGGCTGACCGCACTCTGCGCGTTATCCACCTCTATCCGCAGCCAAGCCGCATCCACGAGATCCACTTTGGAGGCCGGCCCAATCACCTTCACGATGTCCGGCAGCAGTTCGGCCGGTTGAAAACCGTAGCCACGGGGTGGAGCGCCGACCAGTTCCACCCGCACCGGTACCTCTTTTTCCTTGCGTTGGTCCAGCGCTATGGTCACCGAATCCGGTTCAGCGGCAATGATGCGGATGCGGGAATCTGATCTCTCAGTATTGATGGGAAGCTCATGCAGACCGACACCGACCGCATAGAGATCCACCACCACGCGAAAGTCGTCCGCCTTCAGCGAGTCCCATATATCCCGCGGCGCGGCAATCCGCAAGCGCACCGTGCTGGGTGAGACGCGACTCAGCACTAATCCATCGCCCAAGCGGCTGGTCTCCACCGGGATATCCGCTTCGAAGAGGCCCTCTCGCTCCGGATTCCGTTCCGCTGTGAACACGACCCACAAGACGACCGATATCCCCAGAGCAAAGAGAAACCGCACGCCTAGGGTGTGCGTGAAGAAGCGGCCGAGGAGCAGTATGAGCGAACGAATTCTGTTCATGTCAGGGCTACTTTAACACTCTACGCTCACTGGAGGAGCGTGAACCGGAGCGAAACGGCAGCCACGGCAGCATGCTGGAGCCCCGCTCCTCGCTGAAGAGGCTATTGAGGTACGTGCGCAGTTTCTCTTCGTCCAAGTGCCGGAGCAGCGCGCCGCCCCGCGCCACCGAGATGATGCCGCTCTGCTCCGAGATGGCGATGGCGATGGCGTCGGTCATCTCGCTCACGCCCACGGCGGCCGCGTGGCGGGTGCCTAGGCCCTCACCCGGCGGCACGTTTTCCGAGAGCGGCAGCATGCACGAGGCAGCCACGACCCGCCCGCCGCGTATGACAACGGCTTTGTCGTGCAGCGCTGAGTTTGGATAGAAGATGGCCAGTAGCAACTCTTCGCTCACTTGACCGTCGATGCGGTGGCCGGTCTCAACGAGATCCGCCAACCCAGTTTCACGTTCGATCACGATGAGACCGCCCCAGTGATTTGCCGAAAGACGGACGGCCGCACGCGCCACCACGTCCAAGGCGCGGGAGACGTCTTCACCGATGGGTATATAGCGGGCCAGCGGGTGGGTGCCTTGCCGTCCGACTTGCTCCAAGAAGCGGCGCAGTTCCGGCTGGAAGATGATGGGAATGGCGATCACCAGGGCGGAGAGCACGCTGCGCAAGAGCCAATCGAAAACCAGGAGTTGCAGGGTATTGCCAATGATGAAGGCAACCACGAGCAGCACCGCGATCCCGCGCACCAACTGGTCTGCCAGCGTCCCGCGCACGATCGTGAAGATGATGTGAATGATGGCGGCGACGAGCAGAATGTCGAACGCCGCGCTGTAGTCCAAGCTGGAAAGCAGCCAGCGGAGGTCTTCTACTATCACAGGTATCACAGGTCACCTCGCTGAGCGCGTGTCTCTCCTACCGCATCCCGGTTCGCGCCGGCCGGAGGCTGGCTGTGGCGGGGGATAGGAGCTTAGCTCTAAGCGGTTCGAGGATCCCCGCCAACTAAGAGCGCCAGCAACACCGCCTTCTGGGCGTGGAGGCGGTTTTCCGCCTGATCGAACACGACCGACTGGGGTCCGTCCATCACCTCGTCGGTGATCTCCATGTTGCGGTGCGCGGGCAGACAGTGCATCACGATTGCGTCCGGCCGCGCGTGGCGCAAGAGGTCCGCGTTCACCTGATAGGGCGGGAAGACGCGCTCGCGCTCAGCGGCCTCCGCCTCCAGTCCCATGCTTACCCAGGAATCCGTATAGATAACGTCCGCGTCTTGCACAGCGGCTACCGGATCCGTGAGCGCCTCGAGCCGCGCGCCTGATTCAGCTGCGAGCCCGCGCGCCCGCTCGATGACGTCGTCCGGCGGTAGATAGCCCGCCGGGCAGCCTACCGCTAGATGGTAGCCGAGCATGCCGGCGGCGAAGAGCAGCGAGTTGGCCACGTTGTAGCCGTCGCCAACGTAGGCGAGTTTGCGTTGCGCCAAGTCGCCCTTGTGCTCCTGCATGGTGAGAATATCCGCCAAGGCCTGGCAGGGATGCGCGTAATCCGAGAGACCGTTGATGACGGGAATGCCGGCGTGCGCCGCCAGGGTTTCCAACGTTTCGTGCGCGAATACCCGCGCCATGATGACGTCCACCCAGCGTTCCAGATTCCGCGCCACGTCCGGCACGGTCTCGCGCACGCCCATCTGCAAGTGCTCCGCGGCGAGGTCCACCACCTGGCCGCCCAACTGCTGCATGCCAATGGCAAAGGTGGCGCGGGTGCGCAAAGAGGGTTTTTCGAAGATCATCGCCAGCGTAAAGCCGGACAGCGGGAGATCGTCGGCGCTGCGTTTCGGCTGCCGCTTCAACACCCCCGCTAAATCGAGTATCCGCTGGATCTCAGACGCGGTGAGGTCGGCGAGCGTAAGGAGGTCTTGACCTTTCAAGTCCGGCCGCTTCTTTCATCATAGAGACGGGAAATCGACAGTGAAGATAGGGTCATTGTAGCAGTTGCAGCCTACTGACACAATTGAGATAGGCCATCCTGGCAAGGAGCGTGGCGCTCTCAGCGGCAATGTTGGAGACACGCCCATACGCCGCCTTCAGCGCCGGCCGCAGCGCTAGTCATAACCGCCGCCCTCGTCCTACCGTCTGTGCTACCATTAGCCATGAGTCTTTTGTAAGACTAGTCCCGCACTTCGTTACTCGAGTAGCCCCTTCACTTCAATGTGACACCGTAGTGGTCAAGTCCCCGCGTTACGACGCGCAAACGAGGAGCGGACGCGCGGCGGCAAGAGAACAGCGACCGTGTCCGGGCGCTGATACACGAGAATACGTAACTCGGGGAGGCTGCACACGCTATGAAAACCCAGGCGCTTGTATTTCCAGAAAGAGACCGCTGCGTTACCGAGGCCGCGACCCTGCCCGACGCGCCCGGCCCCGGCGAAGTCCTGGTGCGCAACCGGCTCTCGCTGATCAGCGCGGGCACGGAACTTGCCATGTTCACGCAAACGCACCGGGGCTTTGCCGAACCGGACTTCGGCTATGCCTCGTATCCGTTCCGGCCGGGCTACGCGGCGGTGGGCGAAGCGCTGGCGGTGGGCGACGGCGTGAGCGACGTGACGCCGGGCACTCGGGTGTTCAACCGCAAACGCCACGCCTCCCACACGCTCGCCAACCGTGACGACCTGCTGCCGGTGCCGGAAGGCGTTCCCGACGCCCACGCGCCGTTCTACGCCATGTTGCAAATCGCCATGTCGGCGCCGCGCCAGGCGCCGGTCACCTTTGGCGAGAACGCGCTGGTGCTCGGCATGGGTCTGGTGGGCAATCTCTGCGCGCAGCTATGCCGCCTGGCGGGCGCGGGACAGGTGGCGGCGGCGGACCTGGCCGCGCCGCGGCTGGCGCAGGCGCGGGCGTGCGGCGTAGACGTGGCGTTCGACTTGAGCGAAAAGCCGCTGGCCGAGTGGCTGCCGGAACTCGGGCCGCGTGGCGCGAATTACGTCGTGGAAGCGGTGGGCAGCGGACCGACCATCGATCTGGCGCTGAAAGCCGCCGCCCGCCACGGCCGCGTGGTGCTGCTGGGCAGCCCGCGCGACAAGCTGGAACTCGATCCCTATTTTGACGTGCACCGCACGGGCCTGCGCGTGATTGGCGCGCACGCGAGCACCGTGGATGACGCTACCCGCGAACGGGATATCCCCTTCCTCTGGTCGCTGCTGGCGAGCGGCCGCATTAACGTGGAGCCGCTCATCACCCACGTGCTGCCGTATACCGAGGCGCAGACTGCCTACGAGGGCCTGCGGGACCGCAAGGATGAGTACCTGGGCGTGCTCTTGGAATATCCGTAGCGGCGCGAATTCAGTCGTCGCGTCTGCGGGCGGACGCAGGTTGCAAACCTGCGCTACCGGAATGCGCCTGCCTGGGATTGGCGGTATGGCGGTATGGGCACGACATGTCGTGCCCATACCCTGGCCGGTAGCGATAGGCGTCGGCACGACACGTCTTGCCCCTACTGCAACCATCACCGGCTCTCTCTGGTAGCGCAGGTTTGCAACCTGCGCCTCCGCGCCGGGCCGGGCGGTTAATTCACCCGACGCCCCTTGCTATCGAAGACGTGCTGGCGGTGGGCGGGGATCTCCATGTAGAGCAGCGTTTCCGGCTCGTGGTGTTCGGTTTGCGGGCGTTGGACGCGGTACGAATGACGGCCCACCCGCACCGTCAGCAGCACGGCGCGGTCGCTCAGCAGCGGCTCCACGATTTCCACCTTGGCCGGAATCGTGTCCTCCTCGTTCTCGGAGCGCAGCGCCACGTCGGTGGGGCGGATGCCGATGGTCACCCGTTCGGCCTGGTACTGCTGGAGCACGATTGGCGGCGGCGCGACCTTGCGATCGTGCACGTCCACGTACTCCCGGTGCACCACGCCGGGCAGCAGGTTCATGGCCGGCAGCGTAATGAAATCGGCCACCATCAGGTTGAGCGGCCGCTCGATAAGCTGTTGGCGGGTATCCACTTGCAGGATCTTGCCGTCGTGCATCACCGCGATGCGCTCGCCCATGGTGAAGGCCTCGGACTGGTCGTGGGTCACGTAGACCGAGGTAATGCCGAAACGCTGCACCAGGCGCTTGATCTCCACGCGGGTGCGGGCGCGCACCTTGGCGTCCAGGTTCGAGAGCGGCTCGTCGAAGAGAAACGTGCGCGGATCGCGAATGATGGCGCGGGCGATCGCCACGCGCTGCTGCTGGCCGCCGGAGAGTTTCGGCGGCTTCTGGCTCAGCAGCGTTTCGAATCCCAGCCCCATGACCCGCGCCGTGATGCGCACGCGATCGGGAATCTCGTGCTTGCGCTGGTGCATCTGGAAGAAGAAGCCAAGATTGTCCTGCGAGGGCCAGTGGGGATAGAGGGCGTAATCCTGGAAGACCATCGCCACGTTGCGGTCCTGGGGGCTGACGGTGGTCACGTCTTCGCCGTCGAAGAGCACCTTGCCGCTATCCAGGGTCTCAAGGCCGGCCAGGATGCGCAGCAGGGTCGTCTTGCCGCAGCCGGAGGGCCCCAGCACGCTCAACGACTCGCCGTCGTCGATCTGAAGATCTATGCCGTTGAGAGCGTAGATCAGGTCTTCTTCCGTAGCGGCCACCACCGCGTCGGCGGCTTCGCCGCCTCGGAACCGCCCAACCAGGCCCTTCCAGGAAAAGGGGCTTGGCCGCTTGTAGGTCTTGATCGCGCCCTCTAGCGTGAGGCTGGCCATCGCATCCTTCTCACGTCTCGCTCTGCGCCGCATCGTCAGCGCCGCGCTTGGCCTCGTACCGCTCCAGGAGTTCGTCCAGCAACATTATGTGCGCGTGGGCAATGAGCGAGCCGGCCACCGTCGGATAGGCGAGCACGAAGAGCGGACGAATTGGCGAAAACAACAGAAAGGGAATAATGAGAACGATCACGTGCACGCCAAACATGCACACGGTTACGCCCAGGTTATCCAAGGCCAACAGCACCGCGTTGCGAAACGTCTGCGGCACGGAGGTGTCGAGCCGGATCATCACCGAGAACACGTACGGCTGAATTGCCACCCAGAACACGATGCCCCAGAGGAAGAGAATGCTGAGCAGCGGCAAGAACGGGTGAATCTCAGAGGTGAGATAGAACCAGGTATTGAGGGCGAGGGCCGCCAGGAGCAGAAAGTTTACCGCCCCAATGAGGTAGCCCTTGATGAAGTGCGCGCGCAAGCTCCGGACATACGACTTCATGTCCACGGCTTCGCCTTCCAGCGACCTGGCGGCGTAGTCGTAGATGGCGGCGGTGGCGGGCCCCGCCAGCGCCAGGCACACCAGCGATACGGCGACAACGGTGATGCCAATGAGGATCGGTGGCGTGTCCTGGGTCTCCTCGCCGTTGCCCGGCAGCAGCGACGGCAGGTAGACCATGATCGAGAAGACGAAGGGCAAGCAGAGCAGCGACCAGAGGATGTTGCCCCGGATGATGGTGAAGAACTCATAGTAGTGCATGACCAGCGCCCGGCGCCAGACAGTGTATACGAGCATCACCGCGTTATGTAGTCCTTTGTGCTAGGTCAATCCGTTGCGTAGGCGAGGCGATTGGCGCGCTTAGGCACAGCGTGAAGCGCAATAAAGCGAACTTAACGGCGGGTCTAACTACCCGTACTCCAGCGCTAAGAGCGCACTGACCCGCGAAACACTCCACCATGAACCGCTTGCGCCGCTTAGTTCGGCGTGAGACTTCAAGACCGCCTCACGTCTCGTCCCGCTTGCCGGCCTGTATGAAGTAGCTGTCCAACACCGTTTCAATGCGAGACACCCGGTCGTTCAGGCCTTCGATAAGGCCCTCGAGGCGGGATACGCGTTCGCCAAGATGCGAGATGCGAGTCTCGAAACGCCAAATCAGGCCGGCAAACGCCACAACGACCACGATGGTGGTTGCCCAATCGCTCAGGTTTTCCATCAGCTGCCCCTTCCGTTCTCACCTTTCTCACATATCGAATATAGCATGAAACCCCAAAGACCGCTATTGCTCGGCAACACGCTTGGCCATGTCAAGCTGCGCCTGCGGGCGGCCCTCTGGCAGGCTGGACTGCCGCCCAATGTACGCGCCGCGCGCAATCGCATACGCAGGCAGCGAGAGGCAACATTCATACTGCGGTAGGGGCACGCCATGGCGTGCCCCTACCGCGACGGCGCGCGCCAACACGCCAATCTCCGTCGCTGCGACCGCTAGCCCGCGGCGGCCGCCGCGCCGACCGTGCCGGCGACTTTCGCCATGCTCGCCTTGATGGAAGCGGCCACGTAGAGCACGTCGTCGTCGCTCATCAGCGGATGCAGCGACGGGCAAAAGAGGCGGCGGCCCAGGTCGGTGGATACCGGCACGTCCTCCGGCGTGTGGCCGAGCTTGTTCAGGATGGAATCGTAGTCCGGCAGCGCGGCGTTCATGACGCCGCTGCCCACGCCGTACTCGGACTGCATGATCTCATTCACCTTGTCGCGCGGCTCGCCGGCCCACTCCGGCGCCAGCATCACCGTGTAGCCGTACCACACGTGGTCGTAGCCGTCCGGCGTCTGCGGCACGATGACGCCGGGCGCGCCGGCGAGATGCTCCGAGAGCAGCAGCGCCCGGTCGCGCCGCAGGCCGTTCATCTCGTCAAGCCGCGCAAGCTGGATTCTGCCGGCCACGGCTTGCAGCTTGGTCAGGCGGTAGTTGCTGCCCCAGCCCTGCAGACCCCAGCCAAAGGAGCGGCTGCTGTTGATGTAGGCGGCGTAGTCGTCGTCATCGGTGGTCACCATGCCGCCTTCACCGAGCGTGGTCATGTTCTTGGTGGTCTGGAAGCTGAAGATATTCATCGCGCCTCTCTTGCCGACGCGCGTGCCCTTGTAGCCGCCGCCGGCCGCGCGCGCCGCGTCGCCAATCACCGGCGGCGGGCCGTGCACGGGATGCGGATGGCGCTCGGCAATGTCGGTCAGCGCGTCCATGTCCGCGGAGAGGCCGTTGTTGTGCACCGGCAGGATGGCGCGGGTGTTGGCCGTCATGCGGCGTTCCACGTCATTGGGATCGATGTTGAACGTGTCACCGTGGCACTCGGCCAGCACGACCTTCGCGCCCACGCCCACGACCGCCTGCGCGGTGGCAATATACGTAATGGCCGGCACGATTACCTCGTCTTCCGGGCCGAGATTGAGGGCCTGCATCGCGCCGTCCAGGCCCGTGCCGCACGAATTCACGGCAAAGGCGTACTTGACGTCGCAGTACTCGGCGAACTCCCGCTCGAATTCAGAAATGTCGTTGCCGGTAAAGCCCACCTTCCAGTCCATGCTCTCGCGCAGCGCCTGCGTCAACGCCGCCACCTCTTCCTCGTTGTACCAGCCGCCCAGGGCCGGCAGAAAAGGCAGTTTCCGCTTTTCGCCGTTCAAGACCGCTTGTTCTTCACCAGTCAATGCCATGCTGTTGCTCCTTGTGTGAGGAATGCCGATTGGTCTACTTACGCTATACGATGCACCAAAAGTGAAGATTTGACAAGGAATGAGGTCGCGCGGCCATCAAATGTCATTCCGAGCGCAGCGAGGAATCTAGTGCGTACATCCTCAGAGATTCACCGCAATAAGGGCATCGTGCTTTGCGCCAAGCGGCGCGGGACAAGCCCCCGCGCTACGCCAAGACGGCAGCACAGAGCAACCGCTTCCGGGCGCTCACCGCGCGGCGGTGATAGCTTCCCGCAGGAGTTGCGCGCCCTTGGCGAGGGCCGCATCCAACTTGGCCGGGTCGCGGCCGCCGGCCTGGGCGGATTCGGGACCGCCGCCGCCGCCGCCGCCGGCGGCTTGGCCGACGGCGCGCACCAGGTTGCCGGCGTGGACGCCGCCCGCAGTGAGGTCTTTGGTGGCCATGATGACGAACAGCGGGCGGTCGTTGAGGAGCGTGCCCAGCAGCAGCGCGCCGGAACCGCCGAGGCGGTCTTTCACCCGGTCGCCAAGCTCGCGGAAGGTCTCCACGTTGGGCGCGTCCACCTTGCCAACGACGAGCAGCGCGCCGCCGATGTCCTCAGCCGTGCCGACGAGTTGCTCCACCTGCTGCCCCGCCTGGCCGCGTTCCAGGCGCGCAATCTGCCGCCGTTGCTGGGCGTTTTCCTCGCGCAGCGCGGCGGCGCGGGCCGCAAGCTCTTGCGGCGGCGTCTCCAGGGTGGCGGCAAGGTCGAGCAGCAGGGCGTTCTGCGCTTGCACGTGGCGCACGGCGGCCGCCCCGGTGAGCGCCTCGATACGGCGCAGTCCCGCGCCGACGCTGGATTCGCTTTGAATTACAAATAGCCCAATGGCGCCTGTAGCCGCCACGTGCGTGCCGCCGCAGAGTTCCTTGCTCGCGTCGCCGATGCTGAGCATGCGTACGGTCTCGCCGTACTTCTCGCCAAAGAGCGCCTGCGCGCCGGCGGCCACCGCCTCCGAGGTCTCCATGTGCGCTATCTCAGTCAAAAGATTTGCCTGCACATGGTCGTTCACGCGCCGCTCGACCTCGTCGATCTCTTGGCGCGTGAGGGCATCGGGATGGCCGAAGTCGAAGCGCAAGTGGTCCGGCGCGACCAGCGAGCCGGACTGCTGCACGTGGTCGCCGAGCAGATTGCGCAAAGCGGCGTGCAGCAGATGGGTCGCCGTGTGGTTGCGCGCGGTGTTGGCGCGGCGTTCCGCGTCTACGCTGGCCGTGACCGCAGCGTCGGCAAGCAGCGCGCCCGCTTCAACCCGGCCCTTGTGGACGATGAGTCCAGGCTGCGGCGAAAGCGTATCTTCCACGCGAAAGACGCCGCCGGCGCTCTCGATGCGCCCGGTATCGCCCACCTGCCCGCCGCCCTCGGCGTAGAAGGGCGTGCGGTCGAGGATGATCAGGCCCTCTTCGCCGGTCTCCAGCCGGCCGGCGCGCTCCTCGCCCTGCTGGATGCCAACGACCACGCCGGTATCGGTGGTCGTTTCGTAGCCGGTGAACGCGACACCGGCAAAGTCCGACGGCAGGTTCTGCACGATCTCGAATTGCGCGCTCTGGCGGCTGCGCTCCTGCTGCTCGCGCAGGGCCGCCTGGTAGGCGTCTTCATCTACGCCGATGCCGCGGCCGTCCGCGACTTCCCGCGTGAGTTCGATGGGAAAGCCGTATGAATCATGCAGCAGGAAGGCGTCCGCGCCGGAGAGCGTCTTGCCGCCGGTTTGCGCCGCATTGTCCAGCATAGTGGTGAGAATGGGCAGCCCCTGGCGCACGTTGCGCAGGAAGTTCTCCTCTTCCTGCGTAATCATGCGCAGGATGAAGTCCTGGCGGGCGGCCGTCTCCGGATACGCCCCACCCATCACCGCGATGACGGTCTCGCCCAGCGCCGCCAGCATGGGTTCGCGGCGGCCAAGCAGGTAGACGTGGCGCATGGCGCGGCGGATCAAGCGCCGCAGCACGTAGCCGCGGCCGGCGTTGCCCGGCAGCACGCCGTCGCCAATCAGAAAGACGGCGGCGCGGGTGTGCTCGCAGATGATGCGGAGGCTCACGTCCTGCTCGGCGCGCGCGCCGTAGGCGCAGCCGAGCAATTCGGCGGCTTGTTGGACGAAAGGCAGGAACGCGTCCGTATCGTACGGCGTGGCGACCCCTTGCAGCGCCACGGCCCAGCGTTCCAAGCCGGCGCCGGTATCCACGCCCACGTTCGCCAAGGGCGTAAGCGCATCGGCGCGCAGGCCGCCGCCGCTGACGTCGGCATAGTATTGGTTGAAGACCAGGTTCCAGATTTCCAGGAAGCGGCCGCAGGGGCAGGCCGGGCCCAGGCAGTCGTGCCCGTCGGTGTTCGGCGCCAGTTCCAGGTGGATCTCCGAGCACGGCCCGCAGGGGCCGGCATCGCCGGTCGGCCCCCACCAGTTCTCGATCCAGCCCGGATAGCGCACGATGCGCTCCGGCGGCACGCCGACGGCCAGCCAGGCGCGCTCGGCGTCCTCATCGGGCCCCAGGTCGCCCTCGCCGCCGAATACCGTGGCCCACACCTGCTCTTTCTTGAAGGGAAAACGCTCGGTCACCAGTTGCCAGGCGAACGCGACCGCTTCTTCCTTGAAGTAATCGCCAAAGGCAAAGTTGCCCAGCATCTCGAAGAGCGTCAGGTGCGACTGGTCGCCCACCTCTTCGATGTCGTCGGTGCGCAGGCACTTCTGCACGGTGGCGATGCGCGGGCGCGGCGGCTCGGCCAGGCCAAGGTAGTAGTCCTTGAACTGCTGCATACCGGCGCTTGTCAGCAAGACGCTGGGATCGCCCTGGGGAATGAGCGACGACCCCGGCATGACCAGGTGGTCTTTTTCCGCGAAATAGTCGAGATAGCGTTGGCGGATTTCATCGGTGCGCACGGTATTCAATGCCTCACAAAGTGCTCAGGAATCGCCGCGTAGCGGCGAGTTTTGGGTAGTAATCCTATTGTAGCGAATGTTGGCGGAATCGGCAGGTTGCAGCGCGGAGGCGAGCATGAACCGTGGGCTTGCGCGGGCGCCTTCTCTTGACACACTGCGTAGCGGCTGTCGTAGCATTGAGGAAATGGGCTTTAGGCCTTAAGGAATTCCTAGAGAGCATACCATGCGCATCTATGAGACTCAGTTGACCCAGAAGGGCCAAGTGACAATCCCGGCCGGGATACGAGTGCGATTGGGCATCGAGCCGGGAGACGTCGTGCGGTTTGTGGCAACGGCGGAGGGTGTGCGTATGCTTTCTGCGCAATCCCCAGTTGATCGGCACTTTGGCGCGGCGGCGGTCTCGGGCAAGACCCTATCGTGGCGTGAAGAACGGGCTGCCTTCGAAGAATGGGTAGCCAACGACGCCGACGTAGAGGCGTGACATGTAGAACGGCCCCGCGCGGACAGCGCGGTTGCAGTCGGGCCCCACCAGGTCTGCGCAGGTTGAAAACCTACGCTACCGGGAATCAGTCCCGAGGTATCACCGGCAGTGTGATGCGCGAGGGGTGGACGGCGTCGTGGAGCACGGTTTGGCGGGCGGTGACCATATTCGCGTCCGCGTAGCCGTCGCCGCCGGTGTTCAGGTTGCGGTCCCAATTGGGGAAATCGCTGCTGGTTACGTCCAGGCGCAGGCGGTGGCCGGGTTGGAAGACGTTGGCGATGGGGTTCAGGGCAATGGTGAACTCGTAGACCTGTCCCGGCGTGAGCAGTTGCGGCGCGGCGTAGCCGTTGCGGTAGCGGGCGCGCACGACGCCGTAGCAGAGGTTTTGCGCAAAGCCGTTGGGGTGCACGTCTACGAGTTTTGCCATGAAGTCGGTATCCACGGCGCTGGAAGCCGCGAACAAGCGCACAGTAGGTTCACCCGTAACCTCCAACGGCGCTGACAGCGGTTCGGTCTGGTAGACCAGCACGTCCCGGCGCGAATCCAGTACCCGTTGGTCGAAAACGCCGTCCTGGTCGTGCATCAGGTGCACGGAGGGCACCGGATCGCGGGGATCGTAGACGAATTGATCCGGCGTTTCTTCAACTGACCGAGCGGGAGAAAGACTGCCGTCACCCTGGGGCGTCTGCGCGGCGCCGCCGCTGTGCAGGAAGTAGTCGGTGTATTGGGTACGCGCCAGCGGCCACTCTTGCTCGTCGCGCCAAACGTTGTCACCCAGGATATAGAGCCGGATCGGCCCCTCGTCCATGATGCCGGTCTCGCGGCCCTTCAGCCAGTAGTCGAACCAGCGCAGCAGCAGGTCGGTCTGCTCCAACTGGCCGTCCGGCCCAAAGTCCAGTTCGCCTTCGTAGGCGTGCAGCGCGCTCGTGTGCCCCCAGGGGCCGATCATCGCGCGCTGCCCGGCGCGGGCCGCCGGCGTAGCGGCCTGTTGCGCCATCAGGGTATAGCCGTCGATGGCGCGCACGAAGCGGTCGTACCAACCCGCGCGGTGGAAGACCGGCACGCGCACGTCAGGGTAGCGGTCTTGCCACTGGAAGGTGTCCACACCCGCTTCGGTCATCAGCACACGGTAGTGCGCCGCCTGCTCAGGGCCGCCGAACTGCTCAGCGGGAATGTCCTTGCGCGGCAGAAACCAGAGCCACTTGTGGCGTTCGCGCTCCCAGAGTTGGTCCGCCGTCTCCTTGTCGTGCGTGCCGGCCAGGCCTTTCTTGCGGCGAATGTCCGGCGCGATGGTGCACATGGACCAGGCGAAGCGGCGGCCGGGACGGAAGTGCGGTTCGAAGTCGGTCAACCGCTGGGTCATGCCCTCGGCAAAGACGCAGCGCAGGCTGGGGGCCGCGCTGAACGCGGCGCAATATGAGGTGAAGCCGCCGTAAGAATTGCCGAAGATGCCCACCTCGCCGGTCGTATCCGGCAGGCGCGCGCACCACTCCACCGAATCGTAGCCGTCCTCGACGTCGGGATAGCCAAAGGCGAAGAGCGGCGTAAACTCGCCGTCCGAGGCGTAGCGCCCGCGCACGTCCTGCGCCACCACCACGTAGCCGGCCGCGGCCAGGGCTTCTTCGGTCGGCGACGGGCTGCCGTCCAGCGTGCTCTTGTTATACGGCGTGCGGGTGAGAATAACCGGAAACGGCCCGTCCGCTTGCGGGCGGTAGACGTCCGCGCGGAGCGTGACGCCGTCGCGCATGGGGACGGCAACGTCTGATTCCATCTGAACGTTGTACGGCGGTGCGGCCATGGGGTGTTTCCTCGCTGCTGAAGGTCGATTGACGTGAGCGGCGGCGTGTTTCCGGTTGTTTACCGGGTTCAAGGCTCAATGATATAGTAGATAAGCCTCACGTCCAACCCGCGCACGGCGACTGCCGTCCTCACCTCCGCGCACTACGCGAGCGCCGCCATGAAGCTTTCTATCCTGATTCCCGTCTACAACGAACGCGATACCATCCGCGCCGTCCTGGAGCGGGTGGAGGCCGTGCCGCTGGAGAAGGAAATCATCGTCGTGGACGACGGCTCGACGGACGGCACGCGGGAGGCGTTGGAATCGCTGCGGGACGAGCGCTTTCACCTCATCTTCCACCCGGAGAACGAGGGCAAGGGCGCGGCCATTCGCACGGCGCTGACGGCGGCAACCGGCGACGTGGTGGTCTTCCAGGACGCCGATCTGGAGTACGACCCGGCGGACTTCGCGGCCATGTTGGAACCGATCGCGCGGGGCGAGGCCAAAGTGGTCTACGGCGTGCGTTCCCTGCACCGCCAGGAGTCCATCCGCCGCCTGGGCAACCTCTTCCTTTCCCAGGTAACGCGGCTGCTCTTCCGCGTGCCGCTGCACGACATGGAGACCTGCTACAAGATGATGGCCAGAGAGGTTGTGGCGCAGTTTACGCTCGAGTCGACCGGGTTCGAAATGGAGCCGGAAATCACGGCCAAGATCCTCAAGCGAGGCTACACGATCGTGGAAACGCCGATTTCCTACGCGCCGCGCCGCGAGCGCAAGCTGAACATGTGGACCGACGGCCCGCGTGCCCTCTGGACTCTGCTGAAGTACGCCCTCCTGGGCTAAGGCCCGCCGCGCGTCCAGAAGATTGACAATTGCGGCTTGCAACGTGTGGTACACTAATCGGTGGTGGCCCTATTGCTGTCATTCCGAGCGCAGCGAGGAATCTAATGCGTAACGCGGGGGCTTGTCTCTCGCTCGCATTGGACTTTCAGCGTAGCGCGGGGGCTTGTCCCCCGCCGATGGCCAATAGGGCAGCGCAGCCTGGCCTCACGACGATTCTTCAGCGTTAGGGGCGAACCATGACGCGGCGAGAGTTGCTACGCGCGGGAAACGGCCTTGCGGGCGCGGCGGCGGTCTTGCGCGGCGCGCCGTTGCTGGCGTGCGGCCAGCGCGGCCCGGACGCGCCCACGCCGGTGCCGGAAGACGTCACCGTTACCATGGCCGTGCGCGCCGGCGAGCGGGTGCAAGCGGTGTTGGAGAAGGCCCTGCCCGCCGTCCGGTACGGCTTTGCGCCCGGCGCCGTCAGCGGGATGCCGACTATCCGGGAGATTCCGATTGTCGCCACGGCCGGGCGCTCGTTCGCCGCCGGCGTGCGCCAGCGGGCCGCGGCCGGTGAAGCGCCCGACGTGGTCTGGTTCAGCCAGCGCGACGACCTGCCGGCGGTCTTGCGCGGCGACCTGCTGCGGCCGCTCAACCCGTTTCTCGATAACGACCCCGACAACACGCTCAAGGGCTACCATCCCGAATCGCTGCGCGCCTTGCGGTATTGGGGGCGGCAGATGGCGTTGCCCGCCGCGCTGGGCACGCTGGCGGTGCGGTGCGACACCGACGCGCTCTTTGCCCGCCACGTCGCGTTGCCGCAATCGCGCTGGACGTGGGCTGAGTTTTCCGCCACGGCCGCCGCGCTCACCCACCCCGCGAACGGCGGCACGGTATGGGGCTTTGGCGCCACCGCCTTTCCCGCGTGGCTGCTCTTCATCGTGGGCGCGGGCGGGCGCGCGGCGGACCTGGACGCCGGCGCAACCGGCCTCGATCAGCCTGATGCCCGGGTGGGCCTGCAATTCTGGCTGGACCTCGCCCAGCAACATCATGCGCTGGAGGGCGGCACGCGCCAAACTTTGGAAAGCGTCCTGCAGCGGCGGACGGGCGGATCGCGCGCGCCGCTGCGCTTGTCGCTCATCAACTGGCAGAATGAAGAACCGGCGTCCTGGCCGTTCGTCTACGTGGGGCCGCCGCGCGGGCCGGCCCAGTCCGTGCCGCTGCTCGTGAGCGACATGGTTGGCGTCAGCGCCCAGGGCGGCGATCCGGCGGCGGCCTACGCCGTCGCCAAGCCGCTGGCCGCGCAACTGGGTTCCAACTTGCTGGTGCCGCCGCGCAACAACGCAATCGAGTTCATCCGCCGTCCCGACCGCAGGCACGCGGACCTGGCGCTGGGACTGGACCGCGCCGACGTGGTGCTGCGCAGCCTCTCCTATAGCGTGGGCACGACGCTTTCCCTGTATAATGATCTAGGGTTGACGTTGACGGAAGAGATGGCGCTGCCCGCGCTGGGCGGCCGCCTGGCCCCCGCCGCCGCGTTGGAACGCGGCGCGGCCGTAGTGCGGGAGTGGCTCGGCCCGCCGCCGCGGTAGGCAGGGGCATGGACGAAGAAGACATGTGTGTGAGTCTGGGCAATTCGCGGTGTAGCCGGACATGAGCGCCAAGAAGCGGGGGACAAGCCCCCGCGCTACGGCTTCGACAAACTCAGGGGCGGGTTTGCGCATAGTGAGGAAACGATGACGCGACGTGAGTACATGGGAGCGCTGGCGGCCGTGTGCTGCGGCGCGCTGGCGCTGGCCGCGTGCGGCGGCGGGCCGGGGCGCGCCCCGGCGCGGCCCGAACTGGAAGGCAAAGCGCCGTTCCAGGATGCGCCGCGCGGCTCCGGCGGCAGCCAGTCGGCCGAGCCGGTCACCCTCACGTTCGCCTTCATGTCGCGCTTGGCGGGCATCTCTACCCAAGCCAACAATACCATCAGCGCCTGGCACGATGAGCGCATCGACGGCCCCACTCCGCGTTCCCAGTTGGAGGCCGTAGAGATTCGCCGGCCCAGCGGCAAATCGTGGCGCGACGCCTTTTGGGAGTTCGTGGTGGCGCGGGACGCCGCCGGTGTCCCGCTGGACGTCGCCTGGATGCACGCCGCCCTGGATTTCCCCCGCGCCTTCACGCACCAGATTCTCTCACCGCTGGACCGCTACGCCAAGACCGACGAGAGCGAACTCCTCGACTCCTTTGTGCCGAACGCCCTGCAACTAGCCCGCTACCAGCGCCAGCTCATGGCCGTGCCGGTTGCCGTGCTGCCGGCCATGGTGATGTACAACGGCGCGAAGTTCGACGAGTTCAAGGTTGCGCCGCCGCAGACCGGCTGGAATCGCGAGGACTTCGTCTTCACCGCCAAGTCGTTGACCCGCGACCTGGACGGCGACGCGGCCATAGATTTCTGGGGGTACGCCGAGTGGAGCGTCCCCGGCTGGCTGCCGTTCGTGCTGCAGGAGGGCGGCGACGCCGTTGACTTGGATACCGGCGCCATCAAGATCACCGAGCGGCCGGCGTTGCGCGGCCTGCGCTTCTGGCAAGACATCGGCCGCCGGCACCAGGCGATGCCCCACGGCCCGGACATCGATTCCAATGCCCTGCGCGGCACCGTGAACGGCCAGCGCTTGCAAGCGGCGATGATCTTTACGCCGTTCTTTGCGCGCCCCCGCGCGGACCGGATGCATGCCGTAATCCCGAAGGACGACCGGGGCGGCACGCCGCTGGGTCTGCAAGAGGCGCTGGTGATGCCCGCCGGCAGCCAGTACGGCGACGCGGGCTACGCTACCATGCTCCGCCTCGCCCATCATATCGGACAGACGCGCTTGGTGCCGGCCGTTGCCGAGGCGCAGGGATTCATTGCCAAACCCACCGGCCAACACTCATCACTGCTCTTGGAGCCGGCGGCGCGCGACGTGCTGCTGGACCTCCTGGTGCACAGCGTGCCGAGCCACCTGGCAACGGGCACGGTACTAAGCTGGCAGTTCTTTAGCAACCTCACGCTGCCCCTGGCGCGCGGCCAAATCTCAGTCGAGGAGGCGGCGCAGAACACCCAGGCGGCGATCGAGGAATACCTCACCCCCAAGCCGCCGCCAACGCCGGTACCGGAGCAGGCGTAGCCCCATCGTGGTTGCCGGATGCGGCGCGGGCGTCGGGGCTGTTCATGCTCGCCATTGCGGCGAAGAGGCGGGGGACAAGCCCCCGCGCTACGAGTTGCCGATCGGCCCTGGATCTGGCGTCGGTGCGGGCGTCTAGAATTGGCCCAGCAGGTCGCCAATCGCTTCCAGCGCGTCCTCGATGAACCCGCCGCTCAACTCGTAGGCGTAGAGGAAAGCGATGATGAGCGTGGCCACCACGAGGGCGTAGAGGATGAGGCGCAGCAGCGAGCGGTTCCGCGTCCGCGGGCGAGGTACCATGGCTGAATGCGCCTCCTCCGTTAGGCGAATGACACGAACTCGGGCTGGCACGCGACGTCTTTCATGCCTTGCCAGAGCGGGTGCGCGCTGGGCAGGCGCGTGGCCGTGCCCTGGCGCGTGGCGTAGGCGTGGGTGGTTTGGCCGCAAGCCAGCAGACCGGACGCCGCCTCCGGTTCCCGCACGCGGTAGCCGAACACGACCTTGGCGCGGCTGGCCGCCATGAGCGCCGTGCGCACGCGCAGGGAGGCGTCGTAGCGGGCGGCGGCCAGGAAGCGCGCGCGGCACGCCACCACCGGCAGGTAGATGCCCTCCGCCTCCAGGTCCCGGTAGCGCAAACCCAACGCGCGCATCAATTCCACTCTGGCTACTTCGAACCACGTGAAGTAATGGCCGTGGTACGCCACGCCCATGGCGTCGGTTTCGGCATAGCGAACGCGAATCGGGACGTCAAGTGTCATGCGCTGCGGCTTTACTATTTGGCGGCTGTGTGCCGCCGGCTCCGGCTGCCGTCCAGTATAGCGCATGAGGCGCGCGCGACCAATGAGCGCCGCCGGCCGTCGAGCAACGCCATCTGTCATTCCCGCGAAAGCGGGAATCCGTATTCTCCCCGGTCGCCCTGGATTCCCGCTTTCGCGGGAATGACGGAAAATGTGCCCGGGAATGACAGAACATGTGCCCGGGAGTGACGGATAATGCGCCCGGGAATGATAGAAAGTACGACCGGGAGTGACGGAAAGTGCGCGACGCAGAGAAGTGCTACACTTAAAGGCACTATGCTCACGAATTCTCTCACACGCACGTCCAAGCCGCAGCGCGTCGTGGTCGCCATGTCCGGCGGCGTCGACTCGTCCGTGGTGGCCGCCATGCTTGCCGAGCAGGGGCACGAGGTGATCGGCGTCACGCTCAACGTCTGGCAGAAGGGCATGGTGGATACCCGCCTCCACGCCTGCTGCTCCGCCAGCGCCACCCACGACGCCCGGCGGGTGGCGGACCGCATCGGCATCCCGCACTACTCGCTGAATTTCCGCGAAATCTTCGCGAAGGAAGTGATGGCGCGGTTCGTGGCGTCGTACGCCGCCGGCCGCACGCCGAACCCCTGCGTGGACTGCAACCAGTACGTCAAGTTCGCGGCCTTTCTGGAGCGCGCGCGGGCGCTTGACGCCGACTACCTGGCCACCGGCCACTACGCGCGCATCGCGCACGATGCCGATTCCGGGCGCTATCGTCTGCTGCGCGCGCTGGATCCACAGAAGGACCAGTCCTACGTGCTCTACATGCTCGGGCAGCGCCAACTGGCGGGCACGCTCTTTCCCATGGGCGCGCAAACTAAGACGGAAACCCGCGCGTTGGCGCGGCGCTACGGCCTGCACGTGGCCGACAAGCCGGACAGCTACGAGATTTGCTTCGTGACCAGCGACAACTACCGCGAGTTCTTGGAGTCGTGGCAGCCCGGCATCGCGGCCGCCGGCCCCATCTGCTACAAGGACGGGCGGGTGCTGGGGGAGCACGACGGCATTGTGAACTACACCGTCGGCCAGCGCCGGGGGCTGGGCCTCACCTGGCCCCGGCCGCTCTACGTGATTGCGCTGGACCCCGAGGGGAACCGGGTATTCGTCGGCGAGCAGGAGGACCTCTACGTCCACGCGCTGGAGGCGATTGACGTGCACTGGACGGCGGATGCGCCGCCCAGCGAGCCGGCGCCCGTGCATGTGCGCACCCGCTACCGCATGGAGGCGGCGGCGGCAACCGTGGCGCCGGGCGCGGACGGTGAAGCGCGCGTGGAGTTCGCCCAGCCGATCCGCGCGGTGGCCCCGGGCCAGGCGACGGTCTTCTACCAGGGTGACGAGGTGCTCGGCGGGGGGCGCATCGACCGCGCGCTCAGCCCGGCGCGGGAAGCGCTGGCGGACGCGGTATCGCCGTTTGCTGCGGCGGCGAGAGATCTCGCCCCGGCGTCGGCGTAGGATTTAGTTGCTCCTCCGGGGGTGGCTGCACCGTCGGCGTCGACTCGGGTATCGGCGTTTGCATCGGCCCGCGCTCGCTGACGGCTTCGCGGGCGGAGAGTCTTTCGCGTCCCACATTTTGCCCTGCTCGCACCCGCGCTACGATAGTTCTACTCACCCCCCAGCCTCCCCACTGATGCAGGCCCTGCGGCTGGCTCAGGACACGTTGCAGCCTGCGCCGGGACTGGTACCTCACGGAGTCTCGCCCGCGTAGCCGCGCTATAATGAGCGCCAGTAGAAACGCAAGCACTGCGTCTCCCATGCCGGCAGGCGCGCGCCCGCCCACCGCGCGGCGACGCCGGTTCCCCAGGAGCGAATCTCCCATCGTGGCGCGCATCCTCTTCTTCAGCGGCTATCTTCTCGTGCTCGGCGCGGCCACGCTGGCGTTGGTCGGCTATCGGTTCTGGTTCGAGACCGGCGTGGCGTACGGGCGCGAGTCGGTGTACCCCATTCGCCACGCCGACGTGTATCGCTACGGCATCAACACGCGCTTCGACCAAGATCCGGATTGGGAACGGATCGAGCGCGGCATGGCGCTGCTGGAGGAGGCGGGCTTTCGCTACATCCGGCAGCTCATTCCCTGGGAAGACATCGAGCGTCCATCCAAGGGACGGTATTGGAACGAGTATGAGCAGGTAAGCTCCTGGCTGAAGTACGACCGGCTGGTTGCGCTGGCAAAGCAATACAATCTGACGCTCATCGTGCGCCCGGAGCGGCCGCCGGCGTGGGCGTACGCCGACGGCGCGCGGCCGGAGGATGGGCGTCACCAGGGACCGCCGGCGCGGCTCGAGGACTACGGCGACTTCGTCTATGCGTTCGCCCAGCGGTATCGCGGGGACGTGCACATCTTCCAAATCTGGAACGAACCCAATCTCCATGGCGAATGGTGGCCGCACAACCCCGATCCGGCGGCCTACGTGGCACTGCTGAAGGTTGCCTCCCAGCGGATCCGACAGGCGAATCCGGAGGCGATCATCGTTGCCGCCGTGCTGGCGCCAACGACGGAGACCGGCCCGCGGAACGTTAGTGAGTTGCTCTTCCTCGAGGGCATCTACGCCCACGGCGGCGCGCCGTACTTCGACGTGGCCAGCACCGCGTCCTACGGTTTGTGGTACGCGCCTGGCGACCGCTATATTGCGCGGCACCGCACGAACTTGGCGCGGGCGGCGCTGGTGCGGGAGGTGATGGTACGCAACGGCGACGCGGCGAAACCGGTGTGGGCCGGCGAGTACGGCTGGGTCGCGCTGCCGCCGGATTGGCAAGGCAACCCGTCGCTGTGGGGCAACGTGTCGGAGGAAACCCAGGCGCAGTATACGCTCGCGGGGATGGAGCGCGCCCAACGCGAGTGGCCGTGGCTGCCGGTGATCAACCTCTGGCACTTCTACTGGCCGGACGCGCATCCCGACGACCCTACCCAGCACTTCGCCGTGGTGGACGCGGATTTCGCGCCGCGCCCGGTGCTCACCGCCCTGCGCACAGCCATGCGCGCGCCGCCCGCGCTGGGTCCCGGCTACCACCAGGAGTCGCATCCGGCCCTGGCGTGGGAAGGGGCGTGGCTGGACATTGGCGACGCGCGCTACGTGCTGGGGCAGGCGCGGGGCAGCCCGCTGGGGGGCGCAAAACTCCGCTTCCGGTTTCGGGGCACGGCGGTCTCGCTGGTGGTGCGCCGGGGGCCGGATACCGGCATTGCGCTGGTGCGCATAAACGGCTCGCAGTCGCTGGCCCACCGCTTGGCGAAGGACGCCGGCGGCCAAGCGACGCTGGACCTCTACGCGCCTGACGACCGCTGGCAGGAAGAGGTACTGCTGGCGGACCGGCTGCCGGACCGGGAACACGTGGTCGAGATCGAGATCACGGGCCGGCGCAATCCCCAGTCGAGCGCTTCCGGCGTAGACATCGACGCCGTGGTCGTCGTGCGCGAGCGCCCCTTGTGGCCCTACGTGGTCGTGGGCGGCCTCTACGCGGGATTCCTTGCCGCCGTGGGCTGGGTGATCGCCGGTTGGCTGCGGCGGCGCGCGTGGCCGCGCCGGCTGCTCCACACGGCGGTCGGCTGGACCGCGAGCGGAATCTGGCGGCACGAAGCGGCGCGGTGCGCGTTGCTCCTGCCGCTGGCGGCGCTGCTCTGGCTCGCGCCGGGCGCGGCGGCGCAGTACCTGCTGCTGGCGCTGCTTGGTCTCGCCGCGCTGGTCTGGCCCCGTGCGTTGCTCTACGTCGTGGCGGCGTTGTTGCCGTTTGCCGTGCTCGTGCCTGCCGCCGGCGGCCTGGCGCTGCCGGTGAGCGAGATGCTGGCCGTATTGCTCACCGGTTCCCTGATTGCGCACGCGTACCTGCAAGGACGCTGGCCGGTGGCACGGCGCGTCTTCTTCTGGTGGGCGGTCGGTCTGCTCGCAATTGGCGCGGTCTCGCTGCTCTTTGCCCACTACGGCGTCTTTAGCCTGCGCGAATTGCGGCAGACGATTCTTGTGCCCGTATTGCTGTTCATAGTTGCCTGTTGGCTCCTGGAGAACCGGCAGCAGGCCTGGCGGTTGGTCCAGGCGTTTGTGGCGGGCGCGGTGGTTGCGGCCGGCGTGGCGCTGCTTGGGCCGCTGGTCGAATCCCTGGCAGGCGCCGGTTCAGGGCTGCGGTTTACGGTAGAAGCGGAAGGCGTGCGGCGGCTCACGGGCTTCTATCCCTCGCCCAACCACCTGGCGCTGATCGTGGAGCGCGCCCTGCCGTTCGTGGTGGCCGCGGGCGCGTGCAAGCTCTGGCCGCGGCGCGTGGCCTGGCCGCTGGCCGCCGTGCTCGCGCTGGCGCTGCTGGGCAGCTTCTCCCGCGCCGGTTGGCTGGCCGGCTTCGCGCTGCTGCTCTTCTTCATCTGGACGCTCTGGCCGGAGCGCCGCCAGCGGCTGCAATTCGTGGGCGGGGCGCTCGTGGCCGGCGCGCTGCTGCTGGCCGGCGGCGTCACCCTGGGCCCGGAGCGCGTGCGTTCCGCGCTCAGCGTGGAACCGGGAACCACCACGCACATGCGCCTGTTGCAAGGCCAGTCCTCGCTCCGGATGGCGGTGGACTACCCGCTCACCGGCGTCGGGCCGGACAACTACCTCTACGTCTACGCGGACTACCTGCACCCGGACGCCGGCAGCGAGCCGAACCTCTCGCACCCGCACAATCTGTTCCTGGACTTCTGGCTGCGGCTGGGGCTGGCGGGGCTGGTCTTCATCGCGGCGTTTCTCGCGCGCTTCTTCCTGCTGACGCACCGCCTGGCGCGGGGCAGCGGCGAACGGGCGGTCCGCGCTTTGGCGCTGGGCCTGGCCGGCAGCCAGCTTGCCGCGGTCACCCACGGCCTGCTGGACAACTACTACTTTCTGCCGGACTTGGCGAGTTGGTTCTGGTTGACGGCCGCGCTGTGCGCGCTGGTGTACGCGACACGCCCCGGACGCCCGCAATCCGCAGCGGCCGCCGGCGCGCCCGCGCTGGGAGCGCGTTGAGCAGCCATTGGCGCGGCCTCGATGTCATTCCAAGCGCAGCGAGGAATCTACGCATGCCGCGCACGAGATTCTTCGTCGCTGCCCTCCTCAGAATGACAGCTAGAGACTCCGCATGGGCGGAAGTACGCGCGGTATTGCATATCCGCGTGGTATGAGTCCAATCCCACTGATTCCGTCTTTGTCCCAATGCGGAGTCGTGTGGTATTGTAAAATCAGAGCCATGAAGACGATTACGGTCGCGACCGCGCACGCCACTGAACTGGTAGACATCACCAGCGACCTTCACGACGCCGTGGCGGAATCCGGCATACAGGAAGGTGTCTGTAGCGTCTTCTGTTTGCATACTACGGCAAGTGTAATTGTCAACGAAAACGAACCTGGGCTCACGCAGGACTTCGAGTCCGTGGTGCGCGACTTGCTCCCGCAGGGGCGCTACCGGCACGACTGCGTGGATAATAACGCGCGGTCGCACCTCACCGCCGGCATCGTGGGGTGCAATATCATGATCCCCGTGCATCGCGGCCGCCTGGTGTTGGGCACGTGGCAGAGCGTCTTCTTCGTGGAACTCGACGGCCCGCGACCCCGGCGCTCGGTGGCGGTGCAGATCGTGCCCTGCGCCGGCTGAACCTGCGCCACTCTCCCGCACTCGCCCCTCTTCCGTTCGCCTCGCCCCTATTCCACTCGCCTTACCCTCTTCCGTTCGCCTTACCCATCTTCCGTTTGCCTCACCCCACTTCCGTTTGCCTTGCCCCTATTCCGCTCGCTTTGCCCCTCTTCCGTTCGCACTGAGCCTGTCGAAGGGCGTCGCCCGGCGCACGCCGGCGGCAGACCGTTCCGGCATCATCCCCTCACCCCGGGAATCCTTTCCAACAACCCCTTCCCCCTCAAGGGATAAAGTTGGGATAGGGGTCAAATGGCTTGACTTCATGGCACGTGTAGCTGGACTGGCGCCTCTGGATTCCGGCTCTTGCCGGAATGACAGAGTAACGCAAATATCTCCCTGGGAGAGGGAGTATTAGCGATGCCGCCTCATTGCAGGACATGGGCCACGTCGAACAGGATAAAGAACGCGGCCAAGCCGAGGATGCCGCCCCAATAGAGCCGCAGCCGCAGTTCGAAGTGCCGGCAGAGCCACGCCCAGCAGTAGAGGACCGCCCCTTGCATGGCCAATACCAGAACCAGCACGACCGCTAAGAAGAAGATATGGTTGTTGAACTCTCGCCATAGCGCCATAGACCAAAAGTCGAGCCCCAGGAGGAAGGCGGGGTCTTGCGGCCAGATCGCCACGCCCAGCAGCGTCCAGGGCGGATGGCCGAGCAACGCGGCTGAGACGTCCGCTTGCGGCGCGAAGAGTTTGGCGGCGTCCGCCGCCAGCGCCCAGAGGTGCGCGAAGAGGGGCGAGAACGGCGCCGCAAAGAGGGAGAGCACGTTCTCCTTATCCATCGCGTCCAGCGTGGGCAGGGCGTAGTAGGCCTGTCCCACGCGCCCGGCCAGGAACGCGCCGTTTTCCGGTATCTGGGGCAGAATCTGCGCGCGCAGCAGGTCGAAGTACGCCGTGAAGTCCTTGGCCACCGCGATGATCTGCACGCCAATGCCGGCCGCGCCCAGCGCTAGCGCCGCGCGCAGTTCCCGGACACCGTTGTCGAAGAGCGCCTTCTCCAGGATTGGCGCGGCCATGATGAGGCAGAGGGGGACGGCCGGAACCAGAAACCGCGGCCCCCAGCCGCTGCCGCCGTACCAGTCGCTCGCGCCGCTGTACACCAGGAGATAGAGCAGCGGGATGCCGATGAAGGGCAGCGTCCACCACTTGTGCCGTCCCACGAAGAGCAGGCTGCCAAAGAGCGCCAGGATGAGGGGCGGCGCGTAGAGCAAGACGCTCTTCCCCGGACTGAGGAGCGTGCCGAACAGGCCGATCCAGAGCGGGAGATCGAGCCAGGCGGTCGCGCGCTCGGCCAGGTCACCGGCCGCCGGCGGCTGCGCGTCGAATCCCAGCGCGAGCACGGCCAGCGCCGCCGCGCCAAGCACGGCAACGGGGGCCAAGAACGCCGCGGTGCTCGTCACGGCCCAGGCCAGACGGCGCAAGACGTGCTGGGCGCTCTGCAGTGAGACGAGCGCCGGCACGAACGCCAGCACAACGAGATTCAGCGCCGTCGTAAACTCGATCGCAATGCCGCCAAAGAGCGCGCAGCCGGCAACCGGCAGCCAGGCGACCTGCCGTTCCTGGAGGCCGCGCAAGAGGAAGTAGACCGTTCCCAGCAGCGCGAGCGCGATGCCCGGCTCCGCAAAGTCGTAGGTGGCGTACGGCCAGGCGAGGGTGGCCAGGCCGTAGAGCATCGTCACGGCGAGGGCAACCTGGCTGTGGTACCCCAGGCGGCGGGTGATGAGGAATACCAGCACCGCGTTCAGGGCGGAGACCCAGGCCGCCGTGAAGAGCGCGAACAGACGGATGAAGAAGTCGCTGTTCGCCTGCTCGGACCAGACGTTCCCGCTCGCGCCGATGAGGAGCGGCGCGGAGGCCCCGGCGTCGATGAGGTTCAGGGACGTGATGTGCAAGCTGCCTTCGTCGGCCAGGTACTGTATCGTGGCGCTCTTTACGGTCAACGTCTGCGGAAAGTCGAGTTGCGAGACGTAGACGTGGGACCGGGGGAGGCCGATGCGGCCGGCCGCGGCGTTGGCGCGCTCGTGCGCCACGGCGCCGCCCATCTCCGGCCGGTCGTACGCCCAGTCCGCGGTATCGCGTCCGGCCAGCATCTGGCCGTAGAATCTGCCGGTGGGAACGGTATCCAACGTGATGGTGGCGATGCGCATGCCGTCCTCGAGCGCGCGCGCATCCGCCAGATAGGAAAATATCACCAGACCCGAGGCGCGCACCTCATCAAGCGGAATGTAGACCGAATCGCGGGCGCCGGGCGCGCCGCGCGGCGCGAGCGCGGGATACGCCGCGACGCGGTAGTCGCGCCCCTCGTGCCGGAACGTGTCCTTTTGCGGCAACAGCGGCTCGACGACGGTCCCGAGGAGCAAAGCGGGCTGCATGAGCAGCGGCAGGCCGATCTCCCACCCCTCCAGGTCGCGGTACCGTTCGCCCGCAAACGTCTGCCGCGGGTCGAGAAGGAGGCTGCGGCCCACGTCGTAGGCGTCGCGTCCTTGCGGACTGTACGCATGGCCGCCGGCCGTCAGGGCGTACAGGAGCAGAAAGAAGAGGAAGAGGACGCCGAGCAAGCGGCGCGTGTGCCCCGGCGCGTCTTCCAGAGAAGGGTGTACGCTCGTGAGCGGCGCCGCGCGGGTGGAGTGGAAGCGCTTCATAGTAGCGATAGTAGCAGGGCGCGGCGCGCGCTAGCAACCGCCGCGCGCTCACGCGCGGTGGGGCGAGAATCCCCTCTACGCCGGTGCGGGATGAGTGGGAGCGGTGGCTGCCGCCAGGCGGTCGAAGAAGTCGGGGAAGGTCTTGGCGACGCACCCCGGATTGCCGATGGCCACGCCGGGCAGCCGCAGGCCGATGAGCGCGAAACTCATGGCGATGCGGTGGTCGTCGTGGGGGTCGATGGTAGCGCCGCGCTTCACGCCCGGCTCGATGCGCAGGCTGTCGTCGCGCTCCGTGACGGCGACGCCCAACTTGCGCAGTTCTTTCGCGGTGGCGCTAACCCGGTCGGTCTCCTGCAAGCGGGTATGGGCGATGCCGCGAATCACCGTGGGCCCGTCGGCAAAGGGCGCGAGGGCGGCCAGGGTCATGAACGTATCGGAGAGCGCGCCCATGTCCACGTCCACGCCCCGCAGTTGGCCGGGGCCGGTCACGCGCACGTAGTCGCCGCCCTTCTCCACCGCGCAGCCCATGGCCGCCAGCACGTCCACGAACGCCAGATCCCCCTGGGCGGACCCGGCGCCGAGATTCTCCACGCGCACCGTGCCGCCGGTGAGGGCCGCGGCCCCAAAGAAGTAGGAAGCGGCGGAGGCGTCCGGCTCCACGTCGTAGACGCGGGCGCGGTAGCGTTGTCCCGGCGCGACGCGGAAGCGGCGGTCGCCCTCAGACGTGGCCGTCACACCGAAATCGGCCATGCTCTTCATCGTCATCGCAATATATTGGCCGTGGATCAGCCGACCTGCCACCGTGAGGTCAAGCCCGGCGCGCATGTACGGCGCGGCCATGAGCAGGGCGCTGAAGTACTGGCTGCTCTGGTCGCCGGCCATTTGCGCAGCGCCGCCGGGCAGTCCGTTGGCCGCGATCTCGATGGGCGGACAGCCGTTTTCAAACCGCGCCCGCGCGTTGCCGCCCAGTTGGCGCAGGCTGGCGAGCAGCGGTTCCATGGGGCGCTCCCGCATCCTGGCGGTACCGTCCACCCGGTAGCGGCCGGCGCCAAGCGCGGCCAGCGCCGTGAGAAAGCGGGCGCAGGTGCCGGAATTGCCAACGGAGAGGTCGGCGCGCGCGGCGGGAATCGCGCCGCCTTGACCCTCTACCGTGAACGTGTTGGCGGCCTCATCGGTTGCCACCGGAATGCCGAGCGTCCGCAGCGCCGCGCACATGTAGACCGTATCGTCGCTGAAGAGCGCCTGGCGCAGGGTGGAAACGCCATCGGCGAGGGCGGCGAGGATGAGCGCCCGGTTGGTGTAGCTCTTGGAGCCGGGCAGCGTCACGGTGGCGTTGACGGGGTGGTCGATGGGCGCGATGCGTTTCATGGCGGGGCGGCCTCTCCCAGTCCCAGACCCTGGATGACGCGGTTGAGATAGTTGAAGAGCGCCGTTTGCGCGGCGATTTCCACGACGGCGGCGTCGCTGAAGCCCAGGCGGCGCAGCCGCGCCACGTCCGCGCGCGTGACGGACGCGGGCGCGGTGGTGAGTTGCGCCGCGTACTCCAGCATGGCGCGGTCCGCCGCCGCCAGCGGCGCGGCCCGAAAGTCCCGCAGCACCTGCGCCACCAGCGCCTCGTCCCGGGTGCGGTGCAGCAGCAGGCGCGCGTGCAGTTCCTGGCAGAGCGCGCAGCCGTTGATGGCGGAGACGACCGTGGCGATCAGTTCGCGCTGCGCGCGCGTCAGTTCGCCGGGGCCGTAGGCAATTGCCCGGTGCAGTTGGGCCAGCGGCACGATCGCCCCCGGCGCCAGGCTGTGCAGGCGCAGGAAGTCCGGCGCCCGGCTGCGCGGCCGTTCGCCGAGAAGCTGTTGGTACGCGGCGCGCAGCGCGCCTTCCGCTTCCTCCTCGCCAATTATCCGCACCCAAGCGTTCACGTATTCCTGCTCTCCGGAGACTGTCTCCCATTGCCGCCACCCCGGCGGATGGCGGAGTCCGGTGCCACCTTTACAACGGTCGCTGCGTTACTTTCACCGCCATGCACCCCCATCCCGGCCTTCCCCTTGAGGGGGAAGGGGCCATGCAGAATTCTCCCCGGCAACGGCTGAGTCGCGCTCAAGTGGCGGCGGCTTCCATCTCGGCCGTGGCGGCCGGCACTTCCCGCCCCACGGCGGCGGCCACTTTGCGCACGGCGTCCATGATGTCGAAGAAGCGCGCGGGCGTCACGCTCTGCGCGCCGTCCGAGAGGGCTTGCTCCGGATTCGGGTGCACCTCGATCATCAGGCCGTCGGCCCCGGCGGCCACTGCGGCCAGCGCCATCGGCTTCACCAACTCCCACGTGCCGGTCGCGTGGCTGGGATCGATGATCACCGGCAGGTGCGATTGTTCTTTCACCACGGGAATCGCGCTCAGGTCCAGCGTGTTGCGGGTAGCGGTCTCGAACGTGCGGATGCCCCGCTCGCACAGGATGACGCGCATGTTGCCCGCGGCCATGATGTACTCGGCGGACATGAGCCAGTCTTCGATAGTCGCCGACATGCCCCGCTTGAGCATCACCGGCTTGTCCGTGGCGCCCACCTCCCGCAGGAGCGTGAAGTTCTGCATGTTGCGGGCGCCAATCTGCAAGACGTCCACGTATTCGGCAACCAGCGCGACCCGGCGGGGGTCCATGACCTCGGTGACCAGCGGCAGACCCGTGGCGTCGGAGGCGATGCGCAGCAGTTCCAGCCCCTGGACGCCCATGCCCTGGAAGCTGTAGGGCGAGGTGCGCGGCTTGTACGCGCCGCCGCGCAGCGCGTGCCCGCCGGCCTGCTTCACGGCCTCTGCGGTAGCGACGATTTGCTCCTCGCTCTCCACGCTGCACGGCCCGCCAATTACGCCGATCTCATTGCCGCCGAGCGTCGCGTTGCCGATCTGGATGAGGGTATCGCCGCCGCCCTCGGCGCGGGCCGCGAACTTGTAGGGCTTGTCCACGGGTACCACCATTTCAACTCCCGACATGCCTTGCACCTGTTCCAATATGCCGGGCGGCCGCGTGCCGATGAGCCCGATCACGGTCTTGTTGACGCCTTGGCTCGCCGTTGACTGCACGCCGCTGTCCTCAATCCGTTGCCGGACAGCGGCTATCTGTTCCGGCGTGGCGTCGGTGCGCATTATGACTATCACGTTCTTTCTCCTCTTTTCCCAAGCTACGGTTGCGCCGTGGCGCTTCGTGGCTGCTGCTGTTGGCTGTACGCTGAACTCGGTCTGCTGAATCTTCCGGCCTGCGGTCGTGCGGTACGCTTGCCTCCTCTTCACAAAAGAAAAAGCAGAAAGCGTTTGTCACTTTCTGCTATCGCCGGAGGGTGTTGTCTGCGCTCGCGTCGTTCGTCGGGACACGACGCATCTGCCTAAGCCGGACCCTCCGGCTCAATAAACAGATAATAGTACGCGAAAGCGCTGTGTAACACCCGCTATTTCCCTGATCTGCGCTGCCGTGCCGGCAGCGGTGCGTGAAACTGACGGAATGGTAGCAAAGGCCGTGGGGATGTGTCAAATGCGGGCCGTCCGCGCCTGTCCTTGCGATGAAAGGAGCGCGGCGGCCTCCGTCATTCCCGCGAAAGCGGGAATCCATCTAGAGTGCCCGCGAAGATGGATTCCCGCTTTCGCGGGAATGACGGTCGGAAGGCCGCGCAGGTTGCAAACCTGCGCTACCGGAATCGCACCCGGCGCACCAGACGTTGCCCGCCGTTAGGGAGTTGGGCCGGGCAGGAGCCAGCGAGAGAGGTTGGGCGCGGCGTCGGCGCACGGTTGCAGCAGCAGGTCGCGCCGCAGGTGGGATCTGCCGCCCGCGGGTTCGCTATCGCCGCCCCGCACGGCCAGGCAGAGGCCGGTATCCTGGGCGCGGATTTCCCCGTCGGCGCTAAAGGCGAAGCGCTGGCTGGGCGCGTCCGAGCACGCGCGGACGTAGAGCACGCCGTCGCCCGCCTCCAGGCACACGTCGTAGGCGTCCATGTAGAACTGGCCCGGCGCGGGATGGTTGAAGATGAAGAGTTCGTCGTCGGCGCGCGGCTTGCACGTGTGGGCCTGCAGGGGGCTATTCAGATTGAGATTATTGCCAAAGCCGGCCACGTCCACGCAGTAGTATTCCGGCTCGTCCAGCGGGTCTTGCAGCATGATGAGGCTCTCGGCGGCGGGCGTGGGGACCACGTCCGCTGGCGCGGGCGAGGCGGCCGCGGTCGGTTCCGGCGCGGGAGTGGACTGCGCCGCCGCCGTCGGCTCCGGCGTGGTCGCGGCCGCCGTCTCGGAATCTGCCGGGGACGCGCAGCCGCTCACAGCCAGCAAAGCCGCGAATAGGATCATCCAACGAAGGGTCATAGTGCCCTCGTGCCCACACGCACTGCTCATGGGTTTACTCTGTCGCTATTCTACACCACGCACGAGGAATCGGTTAGCGCACCGGAGACGGCTGTACAAGCCCCCGCGCGTCATCCGCGCGGTCTCCGCGCGGCGCCATTGTGTCCGCCGCGTAAGCGTTGTGTGAACGTTTGATGAACGACCGGCGCGCGGCCCGGCGCGCCCAGGAAGCCGCGCAGCGCCTTATATGCCGCCAGACCGCGCCGTTGACGGCGGTTTGGAACCGCTGCGGCGCGCTCGCGCCGATCCCAGTCATAGCGCCAATTCCCCGCTTCTTTATCCGATTGTTAACGCGCGCCGGCGGCGCGTTGACCCCTTTAAGGTCCCCGTGTTAATTTTCGCACTGTTGAGTGAAATCGCTCTGTGCCGCGCCGGGCCGCAATCGCGTACGCTTGCGCTGGCCGGACGCCGCACGACCCACGGCGCAAAGAGGGCCAGTCGCGCCGTGACCGGCGGCCCGGGTGCGCGGAACGGAGCTCTGTCGCAGTGAGCGCCATAGGGAGGATTGCAATGACGGTACCGCTGCGTTTGAGCAGGCGGCGGTTCACGTGTGCCGCGGCCGGCTTGGCCGGCTTTGCGGTGCTTGCCGCCTGCGGGGGCGACGACAGTGAAGACGGACTGAAGGGCGACATCATCGTCGACGGCTCGAGCACCGTCTTTCCCATCACCATGGCCGCCGCCGAGGAGTTCAGCCTCATGAATTCCGGTGTGCGCGTGAGCGTGGGCGTCTCCGGCACCGGCGGCGGCTTCAAGAAGTTCTCCGCCGGCGAGACCGACATTTCCAACGCCTCCCGGCCCATCAAGCCTTCCGAGCTCGAGGCGGTGAGCGCAGCCGGCTACGAGTTCATCGAGATTCCCGTAGCCTACGACGGCCTGACCGTGGTGGTGAACCCGGAAAACGACTGGGTGGACTGCCTGACCGTTGACGAACTGAAGAAGATGTGGGAACCGGCGGCGCAGGGCACGGTTACGAACTGGAACCAGATCCGCGACGGTTTCCCGGACATGCCCCTGGACCTCTTCGCCCCCGGCGTGGACAGCGGCACGTTCGACTACTTTACCGAGGCGATCGTGGGTGAGGCGCAGTCCAGCCGCGGCGACTTCCAGGCCAGCGAGGACGACAACGTGCTCGTGACCGGCGTCTCCGGCAGCCGGAGCGCCATCGGCTACTTCGGCCTCTCCTACTACGTGGAGAACACCGACAAGGTGCGGGGCGTCCCCATCGACCCGGGCAACGGCGCGTGCGTGGAAGCGACCTTCGCCACGGTCGCCGACGGCAGCTATCAGCCGCTGAGCCGCCCGATCTTCATCTACGTGCGCAAGGACGCGGCCGCGCGCCCGGAGGTGGACGCCTTCATCAAGTATTACCTGAGCAAAGAGTTCACGCCGCTGATTTCCAGCCCGGAAGTGGGCTACGTCCCGCTTGGCGACGACCTCTACGCGGCGCTCACGCGGCGCTTTGCCGAGCGCGTCACCGGCACGATGTGGCCGCACGGCGCCGAGGTCGGCGCTTCCCTCGACCGCTACTTGCAGTAAGGGACAACGACGCCAGGAAGCTGGCGACGCAGCACTGAAAAGAGGAAACGCGATGGCTGAGGACGTATCTCCGTTCTCGCGCTATCCCTCGCGCAACGACATGACCAGGCGGGCGAGCCGCAACGTGAAAGAGGAAGCGATTCACTATGCGCTTCTGGCTACGGCAACGCTCTCGATCGTCACCACCGTCGGCATTCTCGTTTCGCTCATGGGCGAAACGCTGTTCTTCTTCAGCGAAGTGTCGATTGTCGAGTTTCTCACCCAAACCGAGTGGACACCGCTCTTTGCCATCAAGAAGTTCGGCATCTGGCCGCTGGTGACGGCCACGGCGCTGGTGGCTTTCATCGCGCTGGCGGTGGCCATTCCCGCCGGCCTGCTCATTGCCATCTACCTCAGCGAATTTGCCAGTCCCCGCGCGCGGGACGTCATCAAGCCGGTGCTGGAAGTGCTGGCCGGCGTGCCTACCGTAGTCTACGGCTATTTTGCCCTTACGTTGGTTACGCCCATTCTGCAAGAGTTCATTCCCGGCATGAGAATCTTCAACGGCTTGAGCGCGGGGTTGGTCATGGGCATCATGATCGTGCCCATGGTCGCCTCGCTGAGCGAGGACGCCATCGGCGCGGTGCCCCAGGCCCTGCGCGAAGGAGCGTACGGCCTGGGCGCGACGCGCTTCGAGGTGGCGCTGCAAGTGGTGCTGCCGGCGGCGCTCTCCGGCATCGTGGCGTCGGCGGTGCTGGCGCTCTCGCGGGCCGTGGGCGAGACCATGATCGTCTCGATCGCGGCGGGCCAAAACCCGACCTTCACCCTGGACCCCCGCGTGCCGATCGAGACCATGACGGCCTACATCGTGCAGGTGAGTTTGGGCGATACGCCCTTTGCCTCGCTGGAGTACCGCACGATCTTCGCCGTAGGCGCCATGCTCTTCTTCTTGACCTTTGCCATGAACATCTTCGCGCACTGGTTCGTCCGCCGCTTCCGGGAGGAATACGACTAAATGGCTGAAGAAACCGCAACGGCAGGCGGCGCCCCGCCGGTCTTCAACGCGAGCATGCAGTGGCGGCGCATCAAGTCCCACTTCTTTGTGGCGTTGGGCCTACTGAGCGTATTGCTCGGCATCGTCACGCTGCTTGTGCTGCTGGTGGACGTGATCGTGCAGAGCGCCGGCTGGCTGGACTGGCAGTTCTTCACCAGTTTCGACTCGCGCTTTCCCGAGCGGGCCGGCGTCAAGGCGGCGCTCTTCGGCACGCTCTACATGATGGCCTTTACGATGCTGATTGCCGTGCCGCTGGGGGTGATGACGGCGATTTACCTGGAGGAATACGCCGGCGACAACTGGTTCACCCAGTTCATCCAGGTGAACATCGCCAACCTGGCCGGGGTGCCCTCGATCGTGTACGGGCTGCTGGGGTTGCAGGTGTTCGTGCGCTGGATGGAGATGGGGCGCAGCGTGCTGGCCGGTTCGTGCACCATGGCGCTGCTCATTCTGCCCATCATCATCGTCGCCTCCCGCGAGGCCATTCGCGCCGTGCCGCCGAGCATGAGGGAGGCCTCGTTCGCCCTGGGCGCTTCCAAGTGGCAGACGGTGCGCAATCACGTCTTGCCGTACGCGCTGCCCGGCATGTTGACCGGCGCGATTCTGGCGGCGGCGCGCGCCATCGGCGAGACCGCGCCGCTCATCACGATTGGCGCGCTCACCTACGTGCCGTTCCTGCCCGAGCATCCGCTGGACCGCTTCACCGTGCTGCCGATTCAGATCTTCAACTGGGTCTCCCGCGCGCAATCGGAGTTCCACGATCTCGCGGCGGCCGGCATTATCATCCTGCTGGTCGTCCTCATAGCGCTCAATTCTGTCGCGATCTATCTCCGTCAACGCCTACGCACCCGCTACTAGCCTGCGAGAGGAAATTAGCCATATGATTAAAACGCCGTTGCGCAACACCGAAGCAGAAAGCAGGGCCGACGCCATTGGCGCACAGACCGTCTCCGTGGAACCGCGCATACACGCGCCTGTGGAAGTCCCGGACCCCGCGGTGGAGGTGCGCGGCTTCAGCCTGTGGTACGGCGACTTCCGCGCGGTGACGGACGTCTCGATCAAGTTTCCGCGCAAGAAGATCACGGCCGTGATCGGGCCCTCCGGCTGCGGCAAGAGCACGCTCCTGCGCGGGGTGAACCGCATGAACGAACTCATCGGCGGCGTGCGCACCGCCGGCGACGTGCTGCTGGAAGGCGCAAACGTCTACGCCGATACGGTGGACCCGGTGGAGGTGCGGCGGCGCGTCGGCATGGTCTTCCAGAAGCCCAACCCGTTCCCGCGCTCCATCCGCGATAACATCCTCTTTGGCTCGCGCATCAACGGCTACCAGGGCGACGAGGACGAGCTGGTGGAAGCGGCCCTGCGCGGCGCGGCCCTCTGGGAAGAGGTGAAGCACGACCTGAAGCAGAGCGGACTGGCCCTCTCCGGCGGCCAGCAGCAACGCCTGTGCATCGCCCGCGCGATCGCGGTCTCGCCGGAAGTGCTGCTGATGGACGAACCGTGCTCGGCGCTGGACCCGATCGCTACCCTGAAGATCGAAGACCTGATGCGGGAACTGGCCAAGGACTACACGATCATCATCGTGACCCACAACATGCAGCAGGCGGCCCGCGTCTCGGACTTCACCGCCTTCATGCTCTCCGACGATACGGCGCGGGGCAAGCTGATCGAGTTCGGCCCCACCACGGACCTCTTCACCAACCCCACCGACGAGCGCACCGAGGCGTACATCACGGGACGCTTTGGCTAAGTCTCCCCTCACCCTAACCCTCTCCCAGCGGGAGAGGGGACAAGACCGGCCGCCCTAGATATATAGCTGTAAAAGTGCCTCTGGATTCCGGCTTTCGCCGGAATGACGGATTTACGCAAAGGTCTCCCTGGGGAGAGGGCCGGGGTGAGGGGGCAACTCTGCCGCATTAACGTAGCGCGGGGGCTTGTCCCCCGCCGGCGCACGAAGCTCGAACACCGCTTAGGACTGCGCCAGGCCATCCACCAGCGCCACGATTGCCTTGCCCAGGCCCTCCAGGTCGTAGCCGCCCTCCTGCACCGCGAGGATTGGCACGCCGAGCGCGGCCAGCGCTTCGCCAATCGCCTGGTAGCACTCGTCGGTGAGCGAGAACGCGCCGACGGGATCGCCGGCGCGGGTGTCGAAGCCGCTGGAGAGGACGAGGTACGCGGGCGCGTACCAGGCAATCTTCTCCAGCGCCTGCGCGAACGCCGCCAGGTACGCCTCGTTCCCGGTGAACATGGGCAAGGCCAGGTTGAGCGTATAGCCCGCGCCCGCGCCGGCGCCGGTCTCCTCCGGCCAGCCGCTGAAGCGCGGATACGCCCAGGCGGGATGGCCGTGCAGGCTGACGTAGAGCGCCTCGTCGGTTTCGTAGAAGATTTCCTGCGTGCCGTTGCCGTGGTGAAAGTCTATGTCCAGCACCGCCACCCGGCCGTGGGCCTTGAGCGTGTGGGCGGCCACCGCCGCGTGGTTGAGGTAGCAATAGCCGCCGTACTTGTAGCGGCCCGCGTGGTGTCCCGGCGGCCGTTCCAGAGCGTAGACGCGCGCTGCTCCTTCGCGCAGCAGTTCCGCGCCGGTGAGCGCCACGCACGACGCCAGCCACGCCTGCGCCAGCGTATTGCCCGCCAGCGGCGTATCCGGGCTGATGGTGTAGGGAGTTTCCAGCACCGACTCGCCGTCGGTCCGCGCCAGGCGGCGGGTGGTTGTCTCCAGAAATTCGATGAGACTGGCGTCGTGCACCGCGGCGGCCGCGTCGAACGGATACTCGCGCGGCTCGACGAAACTGGCGGCGTGTCCGGCCTGGCGCAGGGCGTCGGCCATTACCTCCACGCGCTCAGGGACTTCCGGGTGAGCCACCACGATGTTGCGCGATAGCTCGATGCGCGGCGCGTGGGGTTGGTGGCGCGGCGTGTATACGATGGGCAGCGTGCGCGGGGCGGTGGTCGGCATAGGTAGCGTTTCTCTTGGCGCGAGCTAGGATGAGCCGACCGCGTACGGGCGCAGCGCCGGCCAGTACTTGCGCGGCAGCGTGCCTTCGATCACGGTGCCGTCGGCGCGGTGCTGCTCGCGGCGGATGCGGCCTCGCTGGTGGAAGAGGCTGACCAAGCGCCCCTCGGCATAGGGAATGCGCACGCGCACGTCAACCGAAAGCTGCGCGTCCAGCGTGCGCGCCACCGTAGCGAGCAGAGCATCCAGGCCGTCGCCGTCGCGGGCGGAGATGAGGACGGGATTAGGGTAGTCCGCCGGATTTGGCGCGAGACCCTCCAGCCGGTCGATCTTATTGAGGGCCGTGATGATCGGTTTGTCGTCGATGCCCAGGTCGGCCAGGGTCTCATAGACCGCCGCCGCCTGGCGTTCGCACTGGGGATGGCTGACATCCACCACGTGCAGCAGCACGTCGGCGGCGTGGATTTCCTCCAACGTGGCGCGAAAGGCCGCGATGAGCGTGGGCGGCAGGTGGCGGATGAAGCCCACGGTGTCGCTGAAGACCGCCTCCAGGCCGTTGGGCAGCTTGACGCGCCGGGTGGTGGGGTCCAGCGTGGCAAAGAGCTTATCCTCCGCCAGCACGCCGGCTTGCGTCAGGGCGTTGAGCAGCGTGCTCTTGCCGGAGTTGGTATAGCCCACCAGGGAAATCACCGGCACGTCGTTGCCGGTGCGCCGGGCGCGTTGGCGGGCGCGGCGGGCGCGCACCGCGTCCAGCCGCTCCCCCAGGTGCGCGAGCCGCTGGCGGATGAGCCGCCGGTCGGCCTCGATCTGCGTTTCGCCGGGGCCGCGGGTGCCGATGCCGCCGCCCAGGCGCGAGAATTTCACCCAGAGCGTGGAGAGGCGCGGCAGCAAGTACGTCAGTTGCGCCATTTCGACTTGCAACTTGCCCTCGGTGGTCTGCGCGCGGGTGGCGAAGATGTCCAGAATCAGCGCCGTGCGGTCGAGCACCTTGACGTCAAGCTGCTCTTCCAGGTTGCGCTGCTGGCTGGGTGTGAGGTCGTTGTCGAAGATGGCCAGGTCGTAGGCCTGCTCGCGCCGCAGCGCCTTTAGCTCCTCCACCTTGCCCTTGCCGATGTAAGTGGCGGTGTCCGGTTTGCGCCGCCGCTGGGAGCGCGTCTCCACCACGAGCGCGCCGGCCGTCCGCGCCAGGCTGGCGAGTTCCGCCAACGACTCCTCAACCGGCCATTGCTCGGCAGCGCCGCCCAGCGCGACGCAGACCAGCACCGCGCGTTCCGTCCCGCGCCGGGGATCAATGCCGTGTTGTGCGAAATCGAGCACGAATCCTGCCTCGCCTACTACCTGCGTATGCCCACGCTACGCGGGCGCACCCATTGTACCACAGGGATTGCGCCCATTGAGCGGTTAAACTTTGGGGCGTCATGCGGCTGCGGCGCGTGCGGCGCCGCGAGGCGCAAGTCCACAGCCGAGGTGCGGCACTTAATGTCCCCTGAGCGCGAAGAAGCGGGGGACAAGCCCCCGCGCTACGGCTGCTGAGCGAGAAGTGATTGCGAGGCTTCCGCTTGGGACGAAATGAAGAGACACCCGGGTGTCTTGCTTTGTCAGGTGAGAGGTTGCAGCGGAGCCTGTCTCATTCGCGTTAACAGTATACCACCTTGACGGCAGACTCACATTTCTAAGCCTAAATCACCCTCTCTGGGGGGAAAATCTTGCGCACTGCGCCAAGTTGCTATACTTGCCGCTTGGCCAAGCGCGCGCTCACCCGACGCACGGCCAAATCACGTCAACACGCCGTAGCGCGGGGGCTTGTCTCCCGCCTCTTGGCGCAACCAGGCAGACACGCACTCGGACAGGACGCCGTACCTCGCCGCCGTCCTGGGCGGCAGCGCCTTTTGGCTAAGGCGGGAACAACCGCATCCACTAGAGGAGGAAGCATGAGCGCAAGCGCCAACCGGACCTACCGTGTCGTGAGGCGGCAACTGCGGGCGCACCTGCACCTGCTGGCGGGCATTGTCGCGCTCGTGATCGTCAGCACCGGCGTGAGCCTCGTCTCGCCGCTGCTGGTCAAGCGGCTCATCGACGAGGCCATTCCCGCGCGGGACGTCTCGCTGATCGTGTTACTGCTCGTCGGCATCGTCCTCTTTCCGCTCGTCGCGATGACGCTGGGAGCGGTGCAGAACTACCTGCGCGCCGGCATCGGCGAAGCGGTTTCGCAATCGCTCCGGCAGGCGCTCTTCAATCATCTCTTGTACGTGCGCATGCGCGATCTGGAGCGCATCGCCAGCGGCCGCATCATCCGCACGATCATGAAAGTCTGCGGTGAGATCGGCGAGATGTACGTGGCCAACGAGTTGCTGCCGGTTTTTACCAACGCCGTGCTCTTGCTGGGTACGTTGGGCGTCATGTTCTTCCTGAATATTCGCCTGCTGCTGGCAAGCCTGGTGGTTCTGCCGCTCTCCTATCTCTTTGCGCAATGGATGCGCAATTACGCGGAACGCCTTGACCAGGAGTTCATTCAGAACAGAGAGCGCGGCATGAACTACCTGCAAGACGTTGTCCCGGGCATGCGCACCGTGCGCGCCGGTACCGCGCAGCCGTATGAAACGGCGCGGTGGCTGGAGTGGCTCAAGGCGGACTGGCGGCTCAAGGCAAAGAGCATCACGTTCCACAACCTGGTGCGCACGCTGCCGCTGGACCTCATTCAGACTGTCGCGGTCGGACTGGTGTACGGCTACGGCGCGTACGAGGTGATGAGTGGGAGATTGAGTATCGGGGGCTTGGTGGCCTTCATCATCTACGTGCCGCGCGCCTACACGGCGCTGGAAGCCATCCTCTCCGGCCACATCAGCACCGGCCAGGCCAAAGCCGCCGCCGAGCGCATCGACTCGCTGCTCGCCCTGCCGTGCGAAGAGAATCCGCCCGCCGCGCCAGACGCCGTGCGCGGCTTGCCCCTGGGCGTGGGACGGGCGGAGCGAGCGACTGACACCAATGACGGAGGCCAAGCTGCGGCGACATCGCTTTCGAAGACGGTCTCGCGGAAAGAGATTTCGGCAACAGGCGAAGCCCCATCCGTACGTACTTCGACAGGCTCAGCACGAACGGATGGCGGCGCTGCCAGGGAACCCGGCGGAGTTGGCATAGCACTCGGTGGAGTCAGCAAAGTCCCTGGCGGAAATGGCAAAGGCTCCGGCGGCGCTGCCATAGAGTTCGCAAATGTCTCGTTCGACTACGGCCGCGACGGCTTTGGCTTGGAAGAGGTGTCGTTTCGCGCCGAAACCGGAGAGTTCATCGGCGTCGTCGGGCCGAGCGGCGGCGGCAAGAGCACCGTCATCGACCTGCTGCTGCGCTTCTACGAACCCCGCTCCGGCGCGATCCGCGTAGACGGCGAGGACATAGAGTCGCTGCCGCTCTCGAACCTGCGCGGCATGGTCGGCCTCGTGCCCCAGGACGTCTTCCTCTGGAACGACACTATCTACGCCAACCTCGTGTATCCCGTGCGCGACGTGCCGCGAACGCGCGTCATCGCGGCGGCCAAGGCGGCGCAACTCCACGACTTCGTCCAGTCGCTGCCCCGGGGCTACGACACGCCCGTCGGCGAGCGCGGAGTGGCGCTTTCCGGCGGCGAACGCCAACGCCTGGCGCTCTGCCGCGCAATGCTTGCGCAACCGCGCATCCTCCTGCTGGATGAGGCCGCGTCCGCCCTGGACGCGCTCACCGACCAAAAGGTGCGCGCCGCCCTGGAATCGGCACGGCAGGGACGCACCACCATCGTGGTGGCGCACCGGCTCATCAGCGTGATGCACGCCGACAGGATTCTGGCGCTCGACCAGGGCAGGCTGGTGCAAGATGGCGCGCCCCAAACACTGCGCGCCCAGCCGGGTCTCTTCCAAGACCTCTACCAGGCGCAGAAGCTGTGATTGCCCGGGAACGAAGCGTTGTCTCAGCAAGGAAGAGGGCAACCACAAGGGTTGCCCCTACCCTCTGGTAGCGTAGGATTGCAACCAGCGCCGCGCGTCGCCCGTGTGCGCGCGATGCAAGCGCAGTTGCGCACTTGCCCGGTTGCCGCAGCCGGATGCGGGCGCGTATAATCGCCACAGGAACCCACCGCTGCGTACGATGCGAGAAGCCGCTTTCCCATGCGCGTTTTGATTACGGGCGTTACCGGCTTTGCGGGCAGCCATTTGGCGGATACGTGCCTGGCGCGCGGGGCTGAGGTGTGGGGCTTGGCGCACGCGCCGGGGCCGCATCCGCATCTGGCGCACCTGGGCGAGCGCGTGCGGCTCTACAAGGCGGACATTACCGCTGAGGCGAGCGTGCGCGCCACGCTGGCGGCTATCGCGCCGGATTGGATCTTCCATCTGGCGGCCCAGGCGCACGTGCCGGCGGCGTGGCAGAATCCCGCCGCGACCTTGAGCACCAATATCCTGGGACAACTGCACGTCATCCAAGCCATGCGGGAGCACGCGCCGGCGGCGCGGCTGCTGACGGTGAGTTCCAGCAGCGTCTACGGAATGGTGGAAGAGGAGGCCCAGCCGGTAGACGAGGAGACGCCGTTGCGTCCCGCCGACCCCTACGCGGTGAGCAAGGTGGGACAGGAGATGCTGGCGGTGCAGTTTGGGCAGAGCCACGGCCTAGACAGCGTGCGGGTGCGGCCGTTCAACCACATTGGGCCGCGCCAAGCGCCGGATTTCGTCATTGCCCGCTTCGCGCGGGAACTGGCGCGCATGGAGGCGGGTCTGCGGCCGCCTGTGCTGCGCGTGGGCAACATGAGCGCCAAGCGCGACTTCACCGACGTGCGCGACGTGGCGAACGCCTACTGGCTGGCGCTGGAGAAGGGCGCGCCCGGCGCGGTGTATACGATTGGTTCAGGCGTTGCGCGCTCGATTGACGAGATGCTGCAGCTCATGCTGGGTCTCACGCAGGTGGACGTACAGGTGGAAACCGATCCGGCGCTCTTCCGGCCGGGCGACGCGCCGGTTCTGCAGGCGGATCCGCGCGCGTTCCAGCGGCAGACCGGCTGGCGCGCCAAAATCCCCCTGGAACAGACCTTGCGGGACACCCTGGACTACTGGCGGGAGCGGGAGTGCGCGGAAGATGGATTTCCGCGAAAACGGGAATCACCATGGCCGCCCGCTGGCCACAAGAGGGAGTGAAAACGCACGCGTATCTCTCCGTTCATACTTCGACAAGCTCAGCACGAACGGAGAGATATGCGTGCGAAGTTGCTACACGTTTAGTCCGCCGTTCACCCTTCGACGTTGCTCAGGGGGAACGGCTAGATTTCGCTGTTTTCAGATTGATGACGGGACTTGAACTGCGAGAAGGAGCGCCTGAGACACGATGGAGTCTGCACCAATCACGTTTGGCACCGACGGCTGGCGCGCCATCATCGGCGCGGACTATACGGTCGAGAACGTGCGCCTCCTCACGCAGGCGGTGGCGCAGCACTGGCTGGCGGCGCATCCGGCGGAAGCCGAACGCGGCCTCGTCGTAGCCTACGACACCCGTTTCAACGCCGAGATGTTCGCGGCGGCGGCGGCTGAGGTGCTGGCCGGCAACGGCATTCCCGCCGCGCTGACCCACGCGCCCACGCCCACGCCGGTCTTTGCCCACGCCATCGTGCACCGGCAGGCCGGCGGCGGCATTACGCTCACGGCCAGCCACAATCCGTTCGACTACCAGGGCTACAAGGTGCGGTCGGCCTACGGCGGGGCCACGCCGCCGGACGAACTGGCGCAGATCGAGCGGATCGCCAACGGGTTGCATTCGCGTGACGTGCGTTCGCTCACCCTGGCCCAAGCCGAGCAACAGGGGCTTTATAGGGAATTCGATGCCGCGCCCGCGTATCTGCGGCACATTGGCGAACTGGTCGACCTGGGCGGCCTGCGCGCCTGGGACGGCACGCTGGTGGTGGACGCCATGTACGGCGCCGGCCGCGACTGGTTCAGCAACATCCTCCAGGGCGGCTCGCTGCGGGTCTACGACCTGCACAACGAGCGCAATCCTATGTTCCCCGGCCTGCACAATCCCGAGCCGATTCCCGGCAACCTGCACGACCTCTTCAGCATCGTGCGCCAGATGGGGGCGCAGGTGGGCCTGGCAACCGACGGCGACGCGGACCGCCTGGGCGCGTGCGACGAGCGGGGCGCGTTCTTGAACCAACTGACCGTGATGTCGCTGCTGGCGCTCTATCTGCTGGAAGCGCGCGGCCTGCGTGGGCCGATTGTCAAGACCTTCACCTCCAGCGGAATGCTCAACCGCCTCGGCGAGCATTTCGACGTGCCGGTGCACGAAACGCCGGTGGGTTTCAAGTTCGTGGCCCCCAAGATGCTGGCGACCAACGCCCTGCTGGGCGGCGAGGAGAGCGGCGGCTACGCCTTCCGCGGCCACGTGCCGGAACGCGACGGCATCCTGGCGGGACTCTTCCTGCTGGACTACGTGGTGCAATCCGGCCGCGCGCCGTCCGAACTGGTGGAGCACCTCTTCAACCTGGTCGGGCCGCACCACTACGACCGGCTGGACCTGGACTTTCCCCAGGAAGAGCGGCAAAACATCACGGCGCGCCTGCGGGCGCACGCGCCCACGAAACTGGCCGACGGCGCGGTCGCGCGGACCCGCGACGAGGACGGCTTCCACTATACGCTGGACGACGGCGCGTGGGTCTGCGTGCGCTTCTCCGGCACGGAACCGATCATGCGCGTCTACGCCGAGGCGGAGAGCGCCGCGCGGGTGCAGGCTCTCATCCAAGCCGCGCGGGCGCTTTCAGGCGTGTGAGTCTTCTGCGGCAGGCTGCCGAGATTTCCGCGTGTGTTTACCGATTCATCGACAGTTTGCCACTCCGAGCGCGGCTTATATGTCATTCCGAGCGCAGCGAGGAATCTAGGATGCCGGCGCTTTAGATTCCTCGCTGCGCTCGGAATGACATTCGAGAGGTCTGGTGAACGAAAAGGGTACGTGGGTGAGTGACCGCATTGCAGAGGCGCCGCAGGGCATCTTCATCACGTTCGAGGGCGTGGAAGGTTCCGGCAAGACCACCCAGGTTGAACGGCTGGCCGGGCGGCTCCGCAAGTCCGGGCGTACGGTGGTGACCGCGCGCGAGCCGGGCGGCACGCCCATCAGCGACCGCATCCGCGCCGTCGTGCTCGACCGGGGCAGCGCGGAGATCCATCCCCACACCGAGGCGCTGCTGATGTGCGCCGCCCGCGCGCAGCTTGTGCATGAAGTCATCCGCCCGGCCCTGGCGCGCGGCGAAACGGTTATCTGCGACCGCTACAGCGATTCCACCTTTGCCTATCAGGGCTACGGGCGCGGCCAGGACCTCGCCACCCTGCGCGCGCTCAATCACTTCGCCACCGGCGGCCTGGTTCCCCACCTGACCATTTTGCTGGACTTGCCCGCTGCGGCCGGGCTGGAACGGCGGTTCGGCGCAAGCGACGGCGAATCCGTAGCGGCCAACCGCATGGACCGCCTCGACCTGGCCTTCCACCGGCGCGTCGCCGCCGGGTACCACGCCCTGGCGGCAGCGGAACCAAACCGCTGGCGTCGCGTAGACGCGGCGCGCGGCATTGAAGACGTGGCCGCAGCAATTTGGAAAATTGCCGGCGCGCACCTGGGCATTTCGTGATACAGTCTACGCAAGTAGGCCATTGCCCGTTGCCCGCAGCGCCGTCTCCTGAGGGCGAGGCTGAGGGTGAGGGGTCGCTCCGCGTAGCGCGGGGGCTTGTCCCCCGCCTCTTGCGACGCAACGTACGTCCGGTGTAGGGGCGCGACATGTCGTGCCCTTACACCGGACGCGGCCTACCCACATGCAATCGGACTTTTCACTGGAGAGAAGAACCCATGAGCGAGCCGGCCATTCGCGTAGACGGCGTCAGCTACGCCTACGGCGACGTGAAGGCCGTGGACAACGTCAGCTTCAGCGTCGCCCAGGGCGAGGTCTTGGGCTTTCTGGGGCCGAACGGCGCGGGCAAGTCCACCACCATCAAGCTGCTCACCGGCCAGATGCGGCCCCAGAGCGGCGCAATCGCCATCCTGGGCATGGACGTTGCCAAAGACCGCGACGCCATCCAGGGCCGCATCGGCGTCTGCTTCGAGGAGAAGAACCTCTACCTCAATCTCTCCGCCAACGAGAACCTGCGCTTCTTCGCCCGGCTCTTCGGCATCCGCGACTTCGACCCCACGCCGCTCTTGCAGCGGGTCGGTCTGGCCGACCGCGCCGGCGACCGCGTCAAGGGCTTTTCCAAAGGCATGCAGCAGCGGCTCATGGTGGCGCGCTGCCTCATCAACGCGCCGGACATCCTCTTCCTGGACGAACCCACCGACGGCCTCGATCCGGTCTCCTCCCAGGCCATTCGCCGGGTCATCGAGGAGGAAGCCGCGCGCGGCGCGGCCATCCTGCTCACCACCCACGACATGGACGAGGCGGACAAGCTCTCGGACCGGGTGGCCTTCATCAACGACGGCACGATCGCCGCCCTGGATACGCCGGAGAACCTCAAACTCGCCCACGGCCAGCGCGCGGTGCGGGTGCGCACCCGCGCGAACGGCGAGGTGCGCGAGCAGGTGGTGCCGCTGGACGCCAGCGATACCGGCGACCAACTGAAAGCCGTGGTAGGCGCGGAAGGCCTGCTGACCATCCACACGGAAGAAGCGACGTTGGAAGCCGTCTTCATCACGCTGACGGGCCGCGGGCTGCAAGAGTGATGGGCCGCGGCTTGCAGGAATGACGGGCCAAAGACCACAAGATTAATTGGTAGAGGAATTCAAGCATGAGCGCCAGCGCCTCGCGCGCCGCCATCCTCTGGGCAATCATCCGCAAGGACTTGCTGGAATACCGCCGCGAGCGGTTCTTCGTCGTCATCACCGTCATCGGCATCGCGCTCTACGCCACCGCCTTCTGGCTGATGCCGAGCGACGTGGACGAATCGTTTGCCGTGGGCGTACGCCAGACCGGCATGGACGCCGTCTTTGCCCAGGCCATGGGCGACCAGGCTGCGGGCCTGGAAATCGTGCAGTTCGAGACCATTGAAGCGCTGGAGGCGGCGCTGGGCGTGGGCGGCGCGGAACCGGAGGAGCCGCTGGCGATTGGCCTGGCCTTCCCCGACGACTTCCTGCAACGGGTAGCCGCCGGCCAGCAGACCACGGTGCGGGTCTACGTGGACGCCAACGTGCCCGCCGAAATCCGGCGCGCCATGGCGAGTTTCGTGCGCGAGATCGCCTACGCCCTCTCCGGCAATCCCCTGCCGGTGGCCGAGCCTGACCGGGAAGTAATCGTGCTCGGTGAAGACCGGCTGGGCGCGCAGGTGCCGTTCCGCGAAAAGATGCGGCCCCTCTTTGCCTTCTTTGCGCTCATCATCGAGACCTTTGCCCTCAGTTCGCTGGTCGCCACCGAGATTCAGGCGCGCACGGTGACTGCCGTGCTGGTCTCGCCCACGCGGGTCTCCGACTTTCTAGCCGCCAAAGGCATCCTGGGCACGGGGATGGCGTTTGTCCAGGCCGTGCTCCTGCTGCTCATCATCGGCGCGTTCACCACCCAGCCGCTCATCTTGCTCTGCGCGCTCCTGCTGGGCGCGGTGCTGGTGACCGGCTGCGGCCTGATCGCCGGCGCGGCGGGCAAGGACTTCATCGAGACGCTCTTCTACGGCATGGCCTTCATGGTGCCGCTGATGATTCCGGCAATCGCCGCGCTCTTTCCCGGCACCGCCGCGGCCTGGGTGAAAGTCCTGCCGTCCTACGGTCTGGTGCAGGCGGTGGTGCAGGCCAGCGCCTACAACGCCGGCTGGGCGGACGTGCTGCCGTACCTCGCCATGTTGCTGGCGTGGTGCGTGGTAGCCTTCGCGGCGGGATTGATAATCTTGAAGAGAAAGGTGGAGACGCTGTGAGCGGAATGAACACGTTGCACCTATTGCGCAAGGACCTGGGCGTCGGTCCGCGCTCGCCGATCTTCCTCTACGCCATCGCGCTGCCGGTGATTCTCACGCTGCTCATTCGCGTGGTGTTTGGCAGCCTCTTCGATCCCGCGCCCCGGCTGGGCATCGTGGATGAAGGCGACTCTCAGATTGTCGAGAACGCCCGCAATGTCGAGGGGGTCGAGATTAGATTTCCGGAATCCGCCGCCGCCTTGATGCAGATGGTGGAGAAAAACGACCTGGACGCGGGCCTGGTGCTGCCCATCGGCTTCGACGCGGCGTTGCGGGCGGGCCAGATGCCCAACGCGCAGTTCTTCTTCGGCGGCCAGAGCCTGGCCTCGAACCGCGTCGTGTTGGGCGTGACCATGGTTGACCTCATCCGCGAGGCGGCGGGGGCGCCGGCGCCCATCGACGTGGAAACCGTCACCGTAGGCGATGGCGACGCGGCGCCGCTGGTAGCGCGGCTGTTGCCCTTGATCGTCCTCATGGCGGTGCTCATCGCCGGCGCGCTCACCCCGGCCACAAGCCTGGTGGAAGAAAAAGAGAAGCGCACGCTCACCGCGCTGCTGGTCACGCCGGCCCGGCTGGGTGACGTGCTGCTCGCCAAGGGCGCGTTGGGCTTCATCCTGGCCATGGCCACCGGCACGGTCACCCTGGCGCTGAACGGCGCGCTGGGCGCGAATACTGCCGCGCTGCTGTTGGTGCTGGTACTGGCGACCCTCATGGCGGCCGAGGTCGGCCTGATGCTCGGCTCGTTCGCCAAAGACACCAAAGCGCTCTACACCATCTGGAAGTCCGGCGCCATCGTCCTGCTCGCGCCCGTGATCTTCTTCATCTGGCCCAACCTGCCCCAGTGGATAGGAAAAATCTTCCCCACCTACTACTTCCTCTCTCCCCTCTTCGAGATCGCCATCCGCGGCGCCGGCCTGGCTGACGTGTGGCCGGAACTCGCCATCGGCTTCGGCATCTGCGCGGCGTTCCTGCTGGGCGTCTACGCCCTGGGGCGGCGCATGGAGTCAACCCTGGCCGCGACATAAGGACGCCTGGATGATGAAGGCAGTCTCGTGTCCGCCCATCGGCCGCAGGCCAAATTGCGTTGAACCCTAAACGGAATCTGTATGTTACTGGGGATTCTCTAATCTGTTGGCCTCATCCGTTTGACATCATGGCAATATATGCGCTCTATCAGGTATATCACCCGTGAGTTAGCAAGGAGTGTCATCATGCGGCGAGATTGGTCGACGCTGCGAAGGTTTCTCCTGCTGTTCACATTCCTGATCACTAGTGCTTGCAGTGGCAGCACATCTACTAGCGAGCCAGCCTACCCATGCGGGCCATTCTTCATTGGCGAGAGGGCATACAAACAATTCCCTCTCGAATGGACGCCCGACGGCAATCTTCTTATCTTTCGCGCAGGCACAACCATTGGAGTAGTTGATGCCATAGGTACAAACCTGCGGACGCTTGCTGATGCGAATCCGGGAAACGAACTGATGTATGGCATTCATGTGGATATCTCACCAGACGGTAGGCAGGTTGTTTACTCCAGTTGCGAATTCCCGACGGGAGGCGGGACAATACGACCCGCAAGGAAAGACTTCAACTATGAATTAGTCTTAGTCAACCTGGAAGGCACGGAAAAACAGCGTTTGACACTGAACACACATCTCGACCTCTACCCGGCGTGGTCACCCAATGGCAGCCGCATTGCCTTTGTTGCGAACCCGCGCAGCAGGCACGCGGAACTCTATGTTATGGCGGCAGATGGGTCAGATGTGCGGCAGGTAGCAACCACGCTCATAGAATCGGTTACCGAGAGATACGGCAAGAGACTAGCGACAAACGCCCTACATACGCACTGGAAGAGAGGAGAGGGAGAAGATCTCAGCGATGACGAAGACGCGTGGTTGGGTGCCGTAGCCCTTGCGCCGCCGTTGTGGTCGCCCGACGGAAAGCGCTTGGCGTTCTTGGTCGAGGAAGGGGAGTATGGGCCGTATCAGAAGATCCTGTACTCGGTGCGCGCAGATGGAACAGACTTGAAGCGTGTGGCGGCGACGGAAGCTTTGCCAGCCTGGTCACCGGATGGGCAAAGGATAGCTCTGGTAACGTATGCCGGCGATGATTTGGCGCTCTACACAATACTGGCAGACGGTTCTGACCCAAAGCTGATAACCACCGTAACAGAGAAGGAGACCTTCGAGCATCGGAACTCCCGATACTTCAGCGCGGATTTTACTCTGTCGTGGTCGCCGGACGGCGCCCAGATACTCTATACCTGTGACTTTGGCGCGTGTGTAGTGAACGTAGGGAATAGCGAAGTTACTGTCTTGGTGGAGGGAACGACAAAGTGGGACGAAGAGACGTACATTGCAGCGTGGTCACCAGACGGTGCCCGCATTGCTCTGTACGTTCCCGGCAATGACTACTACAACATACCGACCCAACTCTACACGATAGCCCGCGACGGCACCGACCGCCGCGACCTGATAGCCCTGGACACCAGCGGCAACCTGGCTCCGGCCAACCCACCGAAGGAGGCACCGTGATGAACAGTGATCGGAAAATCCCTTATTTGCCAAGTTCCTTTCAAGAACCTGACTGTTCACCACACCCGTTTGACATCCTGGCTATATATGCGCTCTATCAGACAATTCCGTAAGCAAAGGACTGTGAGCATGCGACGATTCTGTTTGGCCGCATTGGGGCTGGCACTGGCCTTAAGTGTTGTCAGTTGCGGCCCACGGCAAACCGATGTATACGATGGAGACGCTTACCCATGTGGCCCGTTAGGGTTGGATGGCCCCTACCTCAATTTGGAAAGACATGTCCTTAACTGGACCCCGGACGGCTCTCAGCTCATTTTCCCCCACGATACAACCATTTGGATCGTTGACACCGCCGGAGTTCGGTTGAATGCGCTGGTTGACGTGAACCCGGACAACGAGCTTGGCTACGGCTTCCACGCCGATATTTCGCCGGACGGCACGCGCATGGTATATGCCACCTGCGAGTTCCACTCAAGCGACACCTTGTTTGTGCAACGAGATGACTACAATTACGAGATCGCCGTTATCAACCTCAATGGCACTGGTCGCCAGCGACTCACGACGAACCGAATACTTGACTACTTTCCCGTTTGGTCGCCCGTCGGCAACCGTATCGCCTACATATCGAACCCTAGAGGAGCCAGCGACCACACCAACGAACTCTTCGCGATGGCAACGGACGGGTCGGACGTCCGGGACGTATTATCAAGTGCCACGCCTGCGAAAGTTAGCGATAGAAGACTGTATGGCAAGGTCGTGCTAGCGCCACCGATGTGGTCGCCGCCAGACGGTAGCTACTTAGCATTTCTGGTGAATGAAGGAAGCAATATACCGTATCGGCACATTCTCTACACGGTGCACCTTGGTGCGATGGAGTTGACCCGGGTCGCAGAGGTGGCGGGTCTGCCGGAAGGCAGCCTTGTGCCAATCTTGCCGTCCTGGTCGCCGGATGGCGAACATCTTGCTTTCGTAATGGCCGATGAGGAGGGTACGCCTGCCGGCGTCTACACTATCCGTCCAGATGCAACAGACCTGCGGCAGGTGCTGGAACCGCAAGCACCAGGTTGGAGAGTATTCCACGTGGCTTGGGCGCCGGATGGTGCCGAGATTCTCGTCGTCACTGATCAGGGGTTGCATTTCATTCAGCCGGACGGTAGCGGTCTGCGCATGGTGGACCAGAGTACCGCGTTTCATGACTCCGTTGATAGCCTAGGGATTGCTGTGGCATGGTCACCTGACGGCACACGTATTGCGTTGTACTTACCAGGCGCTGCCTACAAGAACATACCGACCCAACTCTACACAATAGCCCGCGACGGCACCGACCGCCGCGATCTGATAACCCTGGACGCCGACGGCAACCTGGCTCCGGCCAACCCGCCGCAGGAGGCGCCGTGATGAACAATGATCAGATTGCCCCTCATTACCAAGTTCCTTTCAAGAACCTGACTGTTCACCACACCCGTTTGACATCCTGGCGATTTATGCGCTTTGTGAGACAAAGTGACACTTGAGGACTCTATTGCTATGGATTGGATCAAGCAGTTACCTATGTTCGTACTTGCCGCTGTAGTGTGTCTTGGCATGACTGCGTGTGCGCAAGAAAAGGGCGAAGGATCTGGCATGGATACACAGCCGACTTCCACGCCTTCAGTGCTGTCCACTCCGCTCACCCCGCTGCCGACGCCAAGGGAAAAGGGGGACGAAACTTTGGTATTGCCCTGCGGGCCGACACCTCAGGAAGCAGGCGGTCATGATTTCTATGGCTTCGGCGATGTCTTTCTAGAGTTCACGCCAGATGGCTCCCAGCTAATGTTTTCTTACAGCACTTCCATTTGGATCGTTGATGTTGCGGGTACCCAATTGCGTATGCTGGTGAATGCCAATCCCCGAGGCAGCTTTGAATACGGCTTCCATGCCGACATTTCGCCTGACGGTACGCAGGTCGTCTTTTCGACCTGCGATTACCCTTGGGACGCTCAGAGTTTTGCCGCTAGGCATGGCAATGCATTGCTCTCACTGCCCGTATACTCACCTGACAAGTATGATATTGCCTTGATTGACATTGACGGTGACGCGCCACGGCGACTCACTAAGAGTCGATACTTGGACCACTTTCCGGCATGGTCGCCCGACGGAAGTCGCATCGCTTACATCCACTTCCTTGATAGTACCCGCATGGGAATACCCCCCAGAACCATCCGAACGATGACGGCAAACGGCTCCGAGTGGCAGGAGGTTCAGAAGACTCGCAGTTTGGCAATTGCTGCCGCACGGCTGGCGTGGTCGCCGGATGGGAAGAAGCTAGCATTCCTCGTACATGACTGGGAGAACTGGCCGCGTCAATATACCCTCTACACCGCCCTCGCCAATGGCTCCGAATTGCGGAAAGTGGCTGAGAACGTTGTAAGCGACGCGGCATGGTCGCCGAATGGACAGCTTATTGCACTAGCAAGGCTCGTCGGCGAGGAAGTAGGGCTCTACACTCTGGCCGCTGACGGCTCCGACCAGAAGCTGATTGCTGCCATTAACGACATAGAGGGGTACCTGGACTGGTCTGTTGAATTCACATCTTTGTTGGTGAACTCGGAGGCGTGGTCGCCGGATGGCACTATGCTTCTCTATTCTTGTCTTGAAGGCGCATGCGTAATTGATGTCGAGAGTGGACAGAGCATCGGGCTGGTATCCGACAGTGCAGTGAGGTATCGCCAACCTTTCATTGCAGCTTGGTCTCCGGACGGCTCGCGAATCGCGATCTATACGCCCGGGCACACTTTTGACGGCGTACCGGCCCGGCTTTTCACAGTAGCCCGTGACGGAAACGACCACAGCGATCTGATACGTATAGATGACGAGGGCAATTTGGTGCCAGCGAACTCGCCAAGAGAATGAACCATGTTTAACTATCCCATATTTTCGCCTGACCCTCTGCTAGCCCATGGCAGACGCGAATCCTCGGCGTGCCTGACTGTTCACCACACCCGTTTGACATCCTGGCAATCTACGCTCTGTACCAGACGTTACCGTGAGGAAAGACTGTTGTTCCAGCGAATAGTTCGTGTAGGATTGCTTGTGCTTCTGACACTGGCTGTTGTCGCATGCCAGCAAGACTCGATCAGATCCCAACAAGAGACAACTATCGGTGAGAGGATTCAAGCTAATGCAAGTCCTTCGCCTATAGCCATCGTCGTACCAACGGCAACACCCTATCCGACTCCAGATACTGCGCCAGACGGTGAGCCAAGTTTTGATTGTGGCCCACTGGGCATGGCTGGGCCTCACGCAGCTTCAGAAAGACTGACTCTGGCGTGGACGCCGGATAGCACTCAGATCTTATTCAACTACGCGCCTACAGACAGACAGCAATATGATGGGAAACCGCTCTTCTTAAGTGCCTTTTGGATGGTGGACGCGGCCGGCACGAGGTTGCAGATGCTTGTGGATTCCAATCCCGGCTATTACTCCGCTTACGGATATCACGCTGACTTGTCCCCGGATGGTAAGCGGATTGCATACACTACTTGCGAGTTTGCTCACGAAGGATTCCTAGGTTACCGCGGCGAAAACATGGAACGAGCACGATTCCTGTACGAGATTGCTGTCATCAACCTAGACGGTACTGGTCAGGAGCGGATCACGGCGAATAGATATCTTGAGCACTATCCAGTCTGGTCGCCCGATGGTTACCGCATCGCGCTCATTTCAAACTCTGCCGGGCCACACAGAACCCTTCGAAACGGCCGTACTGTACTCTACACAATATCGGCAGACGGATCCGATTGGCAACGGGTGTCGGTGCCTGAACAAACCGGCTTGGCACTCGCGCCGCCGGCGTGGTCTCCCGATGGAGTGTACCTAGCGTTCGTGGCAGATGGAGGAGAAAACCTATCGAATAGGAGTGTTTTGTATACCGTGAGGGCAGATGGGTCAGAAGGAGGCAGAATTGCAGATATTGCGACCAAGTCAGGTCTACTGTGGCACTTGCCAACGCTACCCAGTTGGTCACCGGATGGTAAACACCTTGCATTTGTGAAGGCTGCCGGCAATGGCAGGTCTGGCGGCATCTACTTGGCACGACCTGATGGCTCAAACTTGCAACAAGTGCTGCAACCGCAAGAGCCGAACTGGAACATCACTCAAGTCTTGTGGTCGCCAGATGGCTCGGAGATTCTTGCAGTATCGGATCAGCGGCTTTACTTCTTCCAACCGGACGGTAGCAGTCTGCGGACGGTGGAACTGAGGGTTGAAGAATTCTACGGCCCTAAGCGAATAGTTGCATGGGCGCCAAACAGTACCCGTATCGCAATCTACACACTGTTAGACAGTAGCAGTAACATACAGCCTCAGCTCTACACAGTAGCCCGGGACGGTACCAACCGCCGCGACCTGATAACCCTGGACGCCGACGGCAACCTGGCTCCGGCCAACCCACCGCAGGGGGCACCATGATGAACCCTAGCCGGATTGTCCACCGCATGCGCTGGACATCCTGGCGATCTATGCACTCTGCCAAAGCCGCGACTGAGGATTGGAGTGTCAAAGTGGGACGTCTGTGGCTGGTTCTGTTGGTGCTATTGCTGTGTCTGGCCGCTTGCGCGGAGGACAAAAGCGAGACCAGAAACAAGATCAATGAAGAGCAGGCACGTGAACTTGCGGAGCAGCGTCGTGAGCGCGACAGGATTGCCTATGAAGAGAAGCTAAAGGAGATTGAGGAACTTCGCAGGAAGCGCGACCAAGAGCTGATAGATAGCAATTTCGGGCATCCTCGCCTGCCGTGCGGAATGTCTCAGTTGGGCTATCCCCCGGTTGCCTACCACGACAATTTCTTGGTGTGGACGCCGGACGGTACACGTCTCATATTCGATGGAGGACCAGAGGCAATATGGGAGGTGAATACTGAAGGAACCGCGGTGAGAAGGCTCTTTGACATTAATCCAAATGGGAATCGACCCTACGTAGATGAGACTAAGTTACCCTACGGCTTCTTTGCCGACGTTTCACCGAACGGAAAACTAATCGTCAGTGGCATTTGCAGGAATGACACTGGCAGGCCGATCGAACACTATGAGATCGCCGTATTCGACCTGCGCGATGGCGGGAGGCAGCTTCTCACGGACAATGCCATTCTCGACCGCTACCCGGTGTGGTCGCCGGACGGCAGCCGGATCGCCTACGTTAGTTTCGCGAGATATTTTGGCTTACACCACCGACTCTACACAGTGGCAGCGGACGGGTCGGACAGGCGGATCGCGACTTCCGTGCCGGTTACGTTCTATCCGGCGCAAACTGCGGCTGAAGAGAAAGACGCAGCGGTACCCAAGTTAAGAGGAATTGCGCTGTTTCCGCCAGCGTGGTCACCGGACGGCAAGAAGCTGGCGTTCCTGGTATACGAAGAATCTGAAGTGAAGTACGATCCGCGTCGGAAGATACTCTACACCGTGCGGGCAGACGGTTCGGAGTTGGCACGGATAGCCGAGGATGTCGTAAGCGTGGCATCGTGGTCGCCGGACGGGCAACGGCTGGCGGTGGCCAAGTACGCCGGGGAAGCAAGAGAAGGCGTTGCGCTCTTCACGCTGGCAGCCGACGGTTCCGACGAGAAAGAGATTGCTACCATCACGGACAGCATCAGCGCATTCCGTAGCAGCTATGAGTGGAAAGTCCACACGGTGTCGTGGTCACCAGATGGGACACAGATCCTCTACTCCTGTGATGAGGGCGCGTGCGTTGTTACTTTGGAGGATGGGCAGGTGACCGGGTTGGTAACAGAACTGGAGTTGCGTGACAACGCGCCGTACATTGCAGCCTGGTCTCCCGATGGCACGCGCATCGCCGTATACGATCCAATTGGCCCCACAGCTAGCTATCCCGGCTACGAGATGCCACCCGCGCTCTATACGGTGGCCCCAGACGGCACTGACCGTCACGATTTGCTACGCTTGGATGATAAGGGCAACCTGATGCCCGCGAACCCGCAACAATTAGAGGGATCATGATGGAAGTCTACGAGATGTCCCCTGCTCTCGCAGATGTCTTTGGCGGCTGAATGGCATTCTGTGAGCCGGTTTGCACACCACTCCGTTCGACTTCATGTCGATTTACGGCCTCTGTCCAATGCGTTATAAGGAAATGGAGAGAAGGTTCGTGGATTTCGGACAAGAACAGACAAAACTGACCCTGTTAGTAATTGTAATACTCGTCTTGGGTATGGTCGGCTGTGGGGAAGCAGCAGCACCTCCACATAAGCGAATAGTAAAGGATCATCCCGCATATCCTTGCGGTCCGTACTGGAACGGAGTTGGTTCCCTTGATGGTTTTCTCCATTGGATACCTGATGGCTCCGGTCTAATATTTGGACAGGAGGGGGAGATTTGGACAACGGATAACAGCGGCAGTTCGCTGCGGCGGATTGCTCATTCCAGTTCCGACTACGAGTCTGCCATCGGCTCCTATGCGGATGTGTCGCCAAACGGCGACAAGATCGTCTATGCGACGTGCGAGTATCGGACAGAAGAAGCCAGAGAATACGGATCAAATCCCGAGCGAAGCAAATACAACTTCGAGATCGCCGTTGTTGACTTGGCAAGCGGGGAAAAACAGCGGCTGACAACGAACGTGTACCTTGATCACTACCCGGTTTGGTCACCCGATGGCGCCCACATTGCTTTCATTGCAAACCCACGCACTTGGGGCCGCTCCATAGGGGAAAACTCGGAAGTCTATATGATGAGGACGGATGGATCGGACGTGCGGCTGCTAGCTTCCACCTTAAACGAAGTGAGCACTGGGAGATGGGAAACAAACGCCATCGCAAACAGTCTGAAGAGATCCAAGGGAGAGAAGATTGAGGAATCTGTTGAGCCGTGGCTAGGCGCGGTAGCCTTGGCGCCGCCGGTGTGGTCCCCAGTCGGTGAGCACGTGGCTTTTCTGGTTGGAGAAGGTCCAGGCCCTAACTTACATGATCGGGCAGTTCTCTATACGGTTCGGCCAGATGGATCGGAGTTGACACGGATTGCGGAAGCGATGTTCCCGCCGTCGTGGTCACCAGACGGCAACTTCCTTGTCTTCGTTAGGGCAGACGAGGAGGGCAAGGCCGCAGGCGTTTACACTGCCCGTCCCGATGGTACCGAACTAGCACAGATCCTGGCGACACAAGAACCTGAGTGGGTAATCACTCAAGTGCTGTGGTCACCGGATGGGCAGGAAATCCTTGCAGTCTCGGAGCAGCGGCTCGATTTTCTCCAGCCTGATGGCAGTGGTTTGCGAACTATCGACATGGCGCTAGATCCAGAATCGCTCGCGGCTGGGCTCAGACCCAGCTTTGGGCTGATTGCCGCATGGTCGCCGGATAGCGCACGCATTGCCTTTTATGTCCCACTTCACGAGCGCTATGAAGTGCCATTAACACTCTACACCCTGGCGCGAGACGGAAAAGACAGGCGCGACCTGGTCACTCTGGATGAAGACGGCAACCTGGCCCCAGCCAAGCCGCCACAGCAGTCCGAGTGATGACCTATGCAATAGCACTCGTTGCATTTGTACCGCACGGGTTGTTGGGAGTGTCCCTTCTCCTTTTTCCCCTACTCCTACTCACTCCCACTCAATGGTCGCCGGTGGTTTGTTGGTGATGTCGTAGACCACGCGGTTGACGTGGGGGACTTCGTTGACGATGCGGCTGGAGATGCGGGCGAGGGTGTCGTGGGGGATGCGCGCCCAGTTGGCGGTCATGGCGTCTTGGCTCTCGATGGCGCGCAGGGCGACCAGGTGGTCGTAGGTGCGTTCGTCGCCCATCACGCCGACGCTCTGCACGTTGGGCAGCACGGCCAGCACCTGCCAGTATTCTTCGTAAAGGGAGGCGGCGCGCAGTTCCTCGGTGAGAATCGCGTCCGCCAGGCGCACGATTTGCAGCTTATCTTCCGTCACCGCGCCCAGCACGCGCACGGCCAGGCCCGGCCCCGGAAAGGGATGCCGCCAGACCAGTTCGCGGGGCAGGCCCAGTTCCTCGCCCACGGCGCGCACCTCGTCCTTGAAGAGCTTGCGCAGCGGCTCGACCAGCGTGAGGCGCATGGTGTCCGGCAGGCCGCCGACGTTGTGGTGGCTCTTGATGCGCGACGCGGCTTTGGAATCCGGCGCACGGCTCTCGATCACGTCGGAATAGATGGTGCCCTGGGCCAGGAAGTCCACCGGCGCGTGGCGGGCGGCCTCTTCCTCGAACACCCGGATGAACGTCTCGCCAATGATGCGGCGTTTCTTCTCCGGGTCGGCCACGTTCGCTAACGCATCCAAGAAACGCGCGCGGGCGTCCACGCGGCGCACGGGAATGCCCAGGCGGGTGAGGCTCTCTTCCACCCACTCCGGTTCGTTGAGACGCAACAGGCCGTTGTCCACGAACACGTTGATCAGGCGGTCGCCAACGGCGCGGTGCAGCAGCGCCGCCGCCACCGTGGAATCGACGCCGCCGGAGAGCGCGAGAATGACACGCTGATCGCCTACCTGTGCCTGAATGTCGGCAATTGCCTCATCGATGAAGGCGGCCGGCGTCCAGTCGCCGCGCAGGCCGCAGACCTCAAAGAGGAAGTTGCGCATGATCGCCATGCCTTCAGGCGTGTGCGCCACTTCCGGGTGAAACTGGATGCCGATCATGCCCCGCGCGTTGCCCATGGCGGCAATGGGCGAGTTGGCCGACGACGCCAGCGCCTCGAAACCCGGCGGCAACGCCGTAATGTGGTCGCCGTGGCTCATCCACACGTCCTGCTCGGGCGCGAGTTCCGCAAAGATGCCGGCGCAATCCTGGGCGTGAATCATGGCGTGGCCGTATTCCCGCCGCGCGGCCGGCTCCACGCTGCCGCCCAACGCCTGCGCCATGAGTTGCATGCCGTAGCAGATGCCCAAGACCGGCAACTCGCTCCGCCAGACGTACGGCTGCGGGTGCGGCGCGCCGGGCGCGTAGGCGCTGGCCGGGCCGCCGGAGAGCACCAATGCCCGCGGGTTGAGCGCGCGCACGGACTCCTCGTCCGCGTCGTAGGGCATGAGTTCGGCATAGACGCCGCACTCGCGGATGCGGCGCACGATGAGGGGGCTATACTGGGAACCGAAGTCCAGCACGACGACGCATTGGCGGGCTGAGGCGGCGCTAATGGTGGTCTACCCTGGGGCCGACTTCAAGCGCGCGCAGGTCGCGCACCATCTGCGCCAAGCCGCGCACCGCCGCCGCCAGGAACTTTTCGCCTTTTTCGGCAGTGGCCACCGTGGGATCGCCGCGAATGCCGGTCTTGGAAAACGTGCTCCAATAGGGCATGGCCGCCGCGTCGTTGGCGCCCTCCGGGCGGCCCGCCACCAGGTCGATCCATCCGCCCAGGCTCAGGGGCATTGCGGGCGGGATTTCCGCCGCCGCCTTATCCATGTAGACGTTCTCCGGGTCGATTGCCAGGTAGAGGCTCGTTTCGAATTCGCCGCCGTGGGCCATGCCGCCGTGGGGCGAATCGCGCAGTTCGGCCACCACCTTGCGCACCTCGGCGATGCCCCAGTGGTTCATGGCATACACTAGCCCGGCGCCGTCGGTCTCGATTACCGCCAGGCGCGCGGCAACCTCGGTAAAAGCGGTGTTGCTGCCGTGCCCGTTAAGGATGATGACGCGCTCGAAGCCGTGATGGATGAGCGATTTGCAAATGTCCACCAGGTAGCGGATGAAAACGTGGCCGTCCACGTGGGTCACGCCGGGAAAGTCCAGGTGGTGCGGGTCGTAGCCGTGGGCGACCACGGGCACCACCACGCACTCGTCCGGTATTGTCGCCCCTACGCGCTCGCAAATGGTCTCGGGCAGCAGCACGTCCACGTCCAGCGGCAGGTGCGGGCCGTGGTCCTCCACGCAGCCGGTGGGCAGCAAGGCCACCCGCTTCTGCGCCGCCGCTTCCTTGGTTTCCGGCCAGGTCATCTTGCCGTATAGGTATTTGGTTGCCATGCGGTGGTCTCCCCTCTACTCATGGTCGCTCGTGGCGAATTGGTTGTGAGCGCGCAGCACACGTTCGATTATAGACTGTGCGGGGCGCGGGGTGTTTTTCTACGCGTGGTTTTCCCCGCTCTTGCGTCAGAGCGGGGCAAGAGGCGGGGGACAAGCCCCCGCGCTACGTTAGTGCGACAACATTGGGGACAAGCCCCCGCGCTACTGGAATTGCCGCGTCCGGGGAATCACAGAGGGCTGGCGCTCCGCCAGCCCTCTTCTCTATCCTTACATTGCCTCTGCATTCTGCGCCGGAGGCGGCTTTCGCCCTCTATTCGGCGGAAGGTGGTGGAGATGCCGGAGGAATAGTCTGCCTGCCCATGAGCCAGCCCTCGATAGCGGAAACACGTTGCTCCAATCCGCCCAATCTGTTTTCGATCTGCGTAAACCGGTTGTCGACCCGGTTTTCAAATTGCCGAAACTCATCGCACAGCTTGTTCTGTCCATCGATAACAAAGCGGATGATGGTAAGCGCAGCGACTACTATTGCCGCAAGTGTCGCCCAAAACTCGTAGTTATCCACTTTACATCTCCTCGCGCCAATGCAATCACGTACGCCTCCTAGCCCGATTATACAGGAGGAGGCGGATGTATGCTACGGGAAAGCGACGTTGCCCGACTGCCGACACGTAACCTCTCGAGAATTGCGCGGCGCATTGAAGGACAGAGGGCTGGCAAGACGCCAGCCCTCCGTTCTTCCTATTCAGCCCAGTTGCGTCCAGGGAGATTAGTCTACCGCGACCTCCTCCATGCGGACGCTCTCGATGCCGCCGCCGGCGTACTTCCACACCTCGATGGGCGTAGCCACGTCGCCGTTGGCGTCGAAGTCGTGGGCGCCGGCCGCGCCCTCGTAGTTGATGCTGTTACCGGCCCGGATGGCCGCGATGGCCGCCTTCACGCCGTCGGCGCCGGCCGCCGCCGCGTCACCGCCGGGATTGGCAACCGTGCGCAGCATGTCGCGCACCGCAGCGGGCGTAACCTCCGCGCCGGAGACTTCCACCGCCAGCGCCGCCAGCGCCGCGATGACGATCGAGTCATAGACGTTGGTCATGAACGGCAACGGCGGCAATTCGCCGTACTTGGCCTGGTAGTCCTCAGTGAAGAGCGCCAGCGACGGCGTATCGGCGGAACCGGGGGCCGTGCCCAACATGCCTTCCAGATTCTCAGCGCCGACCGCCTCGATGATCTCCTGCGATTTGGTGCCGTCCACAAAGAGGAACGTCTTGATGAAGTCGTTCTCGATGGCCTCGCGCAGGTAGATGGTGGCGTGGCCGGCGTAGCTCAGCGCCAGCAGCGCTTGCGGCTCGCCCTCGATCGCCCGGCGCAGTTCCGCCACGTAGCTGGGGGCGTCGGCTTCATCGTGGGGCACGGCGGCGCTCACCGTGCCGCCGGCCGCCTCGAACGCCGCCTGGAAGTTATCCTTCAAGCCCTGGCCGTAGGGATTGTTCACGTAGAGGATGGCCACGTTCGTGTAGCCCTGCTCGATGGCCACGCCCGCCAACACCACGCCTTGCAGCGCGTCCGAGGGCGCAGTGCGGAAGAGGAAGTCCTGGCCCTCGTCGGCGGGCAAAATCGTCAGCAGCGGTGAGGTAGAGGCGTACGAAATCTGCGGCACGCCCTTGGGAATCGTCACCGCCTCGGCCACCGCCAGACTGGCACTGCTGGCCGCCGCGCCCACCACCGCGTGCACCTGGTCTACGTCCACCAGTTTGCGCGCCGCTTCTACGGCTGCGGTGGGATTGGTCTCGGTATCGCCGTAGACGATCTCAACCGCGTAGCCGCCGGCCGCCAGGTGGTCCGCGGCCAGGTCCGCCGCCTTCTGGAAGGCCGCGCCAAATTCGCCCAACGGCCCGGTAAAGGGCAGCAGCACGCCAATCTTGACCGGGGCCGCCGGTTCTTCTTCAACGGCATCCGGCTCCGCGGCCGGCGTGGTCGCGCAAGCTGCCAACAGCAAGACGCTTGCGCTCAGGTACAGTGTCAACGTTCGCAAAAGTCGCAACATTGCGATTACCTCCTCGCTAAGGTGTGCTCATCCGTCTAAGTCTAGGGTATAGCAGCCCACTTGTAGCGTCAACCATTGCGGCGGGCACAACGAAAGACCGCCCGCATGACGACCCTGATTCTGGTAGCATACGCTAAAGTTGCATGTTTCTAAGCTAGCCGGAACGAGGGGGAGACACGACGTGCCGAAACCGGACGTATTCATTGCGATCACGCAGACGTTGCGGAGCAGCCTCTTTTCGCCGGAGAGTGAAGCGCGCCTGGCGGCGGCTTTCAATGTGCGCGGCGGTGACCACGACGAAAAGCTAACGAGCGCGGACCTGGCGGAACGAATTGGCGGCTGCACGGCGCTCATCACCGGCTGGGGCACGCCGGAGATTACGCCTGAAGTCTTGAGCGCCGCGAGCGACCTGCGCATTATCGCCCACAGCGCGGGCAGCGTGCGGCGGCTCATCCCCAAGGCGGCGCTGGCGCAAGGCATCGCCGTCACCCACGCCGCGCCCATGATTGCGGAAGCGGTGGCCGAGTTCACGGTGCTCGGCATGTTGCTGGGCTTGCGCTGGCCGCAGCGCCAGAACGCCTGGATGCACGCCGGCAAACCGTGGTCGGAGTGCCGCGCCACCGGCGGAAACCTGCTGGAAGCGCAGCGGGTGGGACTGATCGGCTGCGGCTACGTGGCGCAGCGCGTCATCGAGAAGCTAGCGGGCTTTGGGATGCCGATTAGCGTCTATGACCCGTATCTGCCGGACGAACGCGCGGCGGAACTCGGCGTGACGCGGGTCTCATTGGCAACGCTCTTCAGCACGTGCCGCGTCATCGCCAATCACGCGCCCACCACGCCGGAGACGGACGGCATGGTGACGGCGGCGCACTTCGGGGCCATGCAAGACGGCGCGGTGTTCATCAACAACGCCCGCGCCAGGGCCATAGACCAAGACGCCATGACTGCCGAACTGGCCACCGGCCGCATCCGCGCCGTGCTGGACGTCTTCAATCCGGAACCGCTGGCTCCGGATAGCCCCCTGCGCGGCATGGAGAACGTCTTCCTGACCCCCCACATGGCGGGCCAGACCGACGATACGCGCCTGCGCCAAGGCGCGGCCATGGTGGACGAGTTGGAAAGCTTCCTGAACGATGCGCCGCTGCGCTACCCGATTACGCTGGAAACCTACGACCGGATGGCGTGAGCGGGGCGTGAAAGGCAAGGAAGCCGCCAGCCGCGCGAGACGGTTAGGCTGACAGCAATTCGTCTCTCAGGACGATTGCCAAAACCGCTTCCACGTGCGCGCGCTCGATGCCCATCTCGTAAGCGCACACGGAAACGTGCCGTCGCCACTCGGCCGAGAGTCGGTTGGCTACGTACTCCCACGTAAAGTCGTTGACCTCAAAAGGCTCCAAGTTTTCGACTTCACGCAACAGTGGCGGCGCCAACTGCGTTGCCCAGCCGCGGGCGTTCAGTTTCGCCGCAATCTCCTCGCCAAACTCGCTCAGCCGATAGGGACTACTGCTCTCGATAGGCGAGCGGGGAGAAAGGTAGAGGAGTATTCGCTTGATGTCTTCTCTGACCTCTTTGGCGACGGTGGTGAACGCGGCCCGGTCTCTTTCCGCGTTTTCTTTCAAGCTGGCCAAGGTGCCGTCCACATTGGACGTCCAGCGGCTAACTTTCCATACAAAGACAAAGACGCCAACGAGCGCTGAGCCGGCCGCCAAAGCCGCAATGACGATGAGAGGGGTGTTTAACCAGTCACCCATGATCCGCCCCATCCTGCATAGAGAGCACGTCAACTGAGAAGTCTAACCGCATCTGCAGTCAGAATAGCACAAGATTTCGCACTGGTGAAGAATATCGGGCGTAGAAACCGTTACAGGTTCCGGCGTCGCAGAGCGAGCGGCGCCGCAAGGCTTCTCGTGAGTAGGCGCAGCATTGCTGTGCTCGCTTGCGCGTTGCTCCTGCTTGTCGTTCTGCAAAGAACGTGCGGCGGCGACGGCGGCAGTGTGCGGTTTTTCTTGGATTCCCCGTCACCCCGGCCCTCTCCTGCGGGGAGAGGAAGCGACGGCTATCCGGTCGTTGCAGTGGTGGACGGCGATACCGTGAACGTGCGCGTGAACGGCACGGTCGAGCCGGTGCGCCTGATCGGCATCGACGCGCCGGAAGCGCGCGCGCCAGGGAGAACGGCGCAGTGCTACGGCCCGGAAGCGAGCGCCGGGGCCGAGGCGTTGCTGCAGGGAAAGACCGTGCGCCTGGAGTTCGACGCCTCACAGGGCCGGCGCGACCGCTACGACCGCCTGCTGGCCTACGTCTGGGTGGGCCATACGCTGGTCAACGAGTCGCTGGTTCGCCGGGGCTACGCGCGGGAGTTCACGTTCGACGAACCGTATCGCTACCGGCAGTTGTTCCAGGCGGCGGAGGCGGAAGCGCGCGCCGCCGGCCGGGGACTATGGGCAGCCGATACCTGCGGCGGCAGCCGGTAATCATCGTCCTGATCAGGAATTATCGGCCGGTGGCGGCGCTCTCCACCTCAGCCAGCAGTTCGCCGCAGCGCGCCGCCACCCGCTCCACGATCGCGTTCACGATCATGGCGCCCAGTTCCGGCGAGGCGTGCACGGAGGGGTCTTCGCCGCCGCAGCCTTGTTCCTTCATGGTCAGGTCCGTGCGGTAGCGGCTCATGTCGGTGAGTTCCGGGTGCAGGTGCATGAAGATCGAGGTCTCCCACTTGCCCGCGTGGTCGCCGGTGTAGCCGAGGTCTTTCACCACCTCGTATTCGGGAAACGCCCAGACCCGCACGTGGGGATGCTGGCGCTGGTACCATTCGGCCACCTCTTTGAGTCCGCGCACGTGCAACGAGCCGTAGTGGCCGGTGATGATGACGATGACCTTGAAACCCTCGTCGTCCAGTTGCTCGATGAACTCCCGCGCCAGCGTGCGCACGGTCTCGTCGCGGAACTCCAGGGTGTGCTTGAAACCGGCGTGGGGCTTCATGGTCTGGAAGCCGCACCACACCACCGGCAGCGAGAGCGCGCCGGCCGCCTCGGCGCAGCGGTCGGCGATGCCCTGCGCCTTCAGCGCGTCCTGGCCGATTGCCATGTGGTAGCCGTGCCACTCGAACGCGCCCCACGGCAGGATGGCAATGGGCCGCGTCCGCAGTTGTTCCTCGATCTCGGCGGGCAACATGCGCTCGTATCTCATAGAGATTCCTTTCTCATGGCCTGAATGGTAGCAAGCTGAACTGTTCTATTTCCATAGAATTAGCAATACCGGCTCCGTCATTCCCGCGAAAGCGGGAATCCATCTTGGTCGGGCGCGGAGAAGATGGATTCCCGCTTTCGCGGGAATGACGGACAAGGAGCCTCAGCCCCTTCTTCACTCCCGTGCGCGGCTTGCGTTAAGGCGGAGAGGATTGCTCGCAAAGCGACGGCGCGCTCAATCCAACGCTTCCTGTCCCACCACCTGCGCCAGGGCCGCCGGCAGGCTGGCGATGTCGTCCGCCGTCACCCGCTCTTTAACCCGGTAGTCGGCCTTGCGCACGATCTCGCTCATCTGCTCCCGCACCGCGGCGATGCGCTTTTCCTGCACGCGCAGCAGGATATCCGTTGCCGCGCGCGCGGGCCGTGACGCAAGCACGGCGCGCAAGTGGAGCAAGCAAAGGCCGTCGGAATCCCCGTAGGTCTCCTGCGCTTCGCGGTCGCCGCGCAGCGTTTCCACCAGCAGGCCCAGGTGCCGTTGCTCGGCGTTGCTCTGCGCGTCGCAGCCCAGGCACGTGCCCTGCGGCGCCAGCCCCTTGCGCACCCGCGACGCCAGGCCGCGCAGAAAGCCCTGTTGCTCCTTGGCCGCGCCGATCTGCTGCGCCGCCTCGCCGAGGATGTCGAAATACGTCAAGGCCGTGCCCAGCGGGCTGTGCTTGTGGAAGAGCCGCCAGGTGTGGTGGTGGCAAAAGCCCTTGGCCGCGCGCACGAGTTCCCGGATCTCGATGTCGTTGACGTGCTCGTAGGAGTAGGTCTCCAGGAAGCGGTCGCCGCTGCGGATCGCCAGGCGGCAGACCGGACAGCCGGACTGGCGGACTGCCTCCAAGAGTTCATAATAGGGAGTGTGCTTATCCGTAGACACGGCTCATTCCAATGACGATGGCGCTCGCGGGACGCGGTGGTGCGAGTTCCCGTATAGAATAGCATGGACGCAAGTGGTTAGCGCGCCGGTGCGTAGCGAAGAAAATTGACTTCTGCCTACACGGGAGTTGTACGTGGCAGGCAATTCTTTGAAAGTCCTACGTAGAAAGAGCGGCGGACCAAGCGTCGCATTTACCAGTTCAAATCTCATGCCGAGTTGCATTGACAATTACGTCTGTCATTCCGAACGGAGCGCAGCGGAGTGAGGAATCTAGAATGCTGCGGCCACTAGACCGTACGCACCGGTGGCGCTAGATTCCTCGCTGCGCTCGGAATGACATACGTTGTCAATACTTTCTGGCGTGCAGGAGATACTGCCAGCGACGTGCTTGGCGCTTGCGGCAGTGACCAGGAACATCGTTCATCCATGGTATAAGGAGGACCAGCCCACATGCAGACGTATGAAATCGCCGTCATCGGCGGCGACGGCATCGGCCCGGACGTAATCGCCGCCGGCAAACAGGCGCTGGACGCCGCCGGCGCACTCACCGGCAGCTTTCGCCTGAACTACACCGATCTTCCTTGGGGCTGCGAATACTACCTGAAACACGACCGCATGATGCCCGCCGACGCGCTCCAGACCCTGGAGCAGTTTCAGGCCATCTATCTCGGCGCGGTGGGCTATCCCACGGTGCCCGACCACGTCTCGCTCTGGGGCTTGCTGCTGCCGATTCGCAAGGCGTTCCGGCAATACGTCAACCTGCGTCCCATCAAGCTGCTGCGCGGCATCGACGGCCCGCTGCGCGGCAAGGGCCCGGCAGAGATTGACTTCGTCTGCGTCCGCGAGAACACCGAGGGCGAATACTCAGGCGTGGGCGGGCGCGTGCACGTGGGCGACGCGCATGAAGTGGCGGTGCAGTCAATCGTCTTCACCCGCGCGGCGGTGGAGCGCATCATCCGCTACGCTTTCGACTACGCCCAGTCGCACGGGCGCGGCGGCGTCACCAGCATCACCAAGTCCAACGCCATGCAGTACAACATGGTCTTCTGGGACGAGGTTTTCTCGGAAGTGGCGGCGGACTACCCGGACATCGCGACGAGCAAATACCACGTGGACGCCGCCGCCGCGCGCTTCGTGACGCACCCGGAATCGTTCGACGTGGTAGTGGCCTCGAATCTCTTTGCCGACATCCTCACCGACCTGGGCGGCGCGTTGCAGGGCAGCCTGGGCCTGCCCCCCAGCGCCAACATCGACCCCACGCGCCGCTATCCGGCCATGTTCGAGCCGGTGCACGGCTCCGCGCCGGACATCCATGGCCGGAATATCGCCAATCCGCTGGCGGCAATCTGGGCCGGGGCGATGATGCTGGACTACCTGGGCGAGCGCGAGGCCGGGCAACTGGTGATGGACGCCATGGAAACGGTGACGGCCGCCGGCGCCGCGCGCACGCCCGACCTAGGCGGCACGGCGACTACGCAGGAGGTTACCAACGCCGTGGCGCGGGCCTTGCAGCAAGCGCGGTAGCGCGTCCGGCGGCTGCGCGCACGCGCTACTTGCTCACGCGAACGGCAACGACGTCGATCCCATAGTATTTGCGGTGGCGCACCGAGGCCGCGTAGTGTTGCAGGATGCGCATCGAAAACTCCTGGGCCTCCTCAAGCGCGGCGTCCTCGTTGAGGTAGGCCAATTGGTCTTCGATGTTTCCCGTGACCGTATCGTCCGCAAAGACGACGAATTCAACCTCGGCGGTTTCTCCTTCCGGCTGCACGGTAGCTGCCACCGTACGCTTCGCTTGTTCCGCTTCCTCACCAGCGTTCAAAACTATCCATTGAGCACGATACGGTGTACGTCACCAAACTATACATCACTACAAACCGTGCGGCGCAATACGCGCCGCCTTCCCTGTTTCCCTGGATAACCTACCCTTTCAGTGTCCCTGGGAGAAAGGGAAAGCTGCGCTGCGCTGCCCTAGAACGCCACCGGCTCGCGGAGGCCCGCCAGCATTTCAATTGCCGCCTGCCGGATCAGGGGTTCGCTGGCGGGCGCAATTGCCGCCAGGTTCGGTTCCATGCCGCCCTGGTCGAAGGCTTCCGGCGTGGGCACGTAGGCCACCTCCCGCGTGGGACGGCTAATGACGACGGTGTGCCGGAACGGCGACGCCGCCTTGATCGCCAGCGCCGTATCGTGGAACAACTCGCCCGGCATGTGGATGAGCGCGGTATCGCCCAGCGTGACCGCCTTGATCGGGTAGCGGATGGTGGGATTGCGCTCGTACCACTCGTAGAGGAAGCGGTGGTAGCGGTTGTGCATGGCCTTGAAGTTGAAGCGCATCTCTTCCGGTTCTTCCGGCCACACCCGCGCCGGGACTTCTACTTCGCGGACGTGGACGTCCAGAGTTGGTGAACTATCCGGCCTAATTTGCTCGAAGACGTAGAGCGCCTGCGCGCCGACGGAGCGGCCGATCCGCCGTGCCGCCAGACCGTCGCGCTCGATGGGCACCACGTCGCCCAACCCGCCCTGGGCAAAGACGATCGGCAGTCCGGCCACCTCGCCAAAGACGTCCGCCACGTAGCGGGGATAATCGGCGGAGACGCCGCCGTACTTGTCGGTGGAGCAGAGCGCGTGGCAGCCAAAGTTGACGAACGCGCCAATGGCCTCACCGTCCAGCGAGTCAAAGCGCAGCACGCTCACCTCGTCGTCCTTGCCCTGCTCGCGCCACGCCGGGTCCGGCGGCGCTTCCTGGCGGTTGAAGACCATGTGCACCGTGCCGTCGGGCTTGATGAAGCGGCGGTTGTAGCACACGTCGGGCGCGTGCCCCCCACGAGAGGCCATCCGCACCGGCCGGAGCATACCGAACGCCTCCAGGATGCCGTCCGCGATGCGCGCGCTGATTTCGTCCTCATAGTCCTCGATGATGAGGTCCTGGGCGAAGATCATGATGTACGCGCCGTAGTTGGAGATGGGCGTGGAGCCGATGTGGGACGGACAGAAGAGCGTGGGAAAGGGCGCGATGCCGCGCGCCTGCAAGGCCGCGGCCACTTTTTCGTCGAAGCCGATGCCGAGTTCGAAGGCGTCCACCGCGACGATAGCGGCCGATTCGTCACCGTCTTGCAGCAGCAGAATCCGCGCCTTGAGCGGATCGTAGACCGGATAGCTGCGGCTCTTGCGCGTGCCGTTAGCCGCGGCGGCCTGGTCGGGCGTGATGTCTACGGCGGTAAATGCGGCGTGCAGGCGTGCGCTCATGGGTGCTCTCCTCTCCATTGCGTGGGCGTACGTAGACAATTCTACTCCATCAGTACCAATTCCCTCTACGTTTCTGCCCCCTTTATGCCCTCATTCGAATCGTCGTGACTTGTGTCGGTATTCCCTTCATCACGCCCATTCCCAACCGGAACGAGCGCCGCTGCGATGCGATCTAGTTTCTCATGGACTTCCGGATGGATTTCGTCTACCTGCATGGCGTCGGCTAGCAGGTACATGTCCTTCTTGGGCGTCTCCTTACCCAATGACATCAGGAGCGGGCTCAAGAATTCGTCGCTCGCTTTGACGCGCACCAGCGAAACGTGGTCACCGAATAACTCGGTTTCCGGCGGTACCTGTTTCCAAAACGCCGTATCGACCTGCTGGCCCAGCAGCGGATGCTTGGGGAAGGCAAAGCGCTTGATCGCCGCGGGATGCAAGAGGTAGTTCTCGATTTCGTAGCGGCGCCAGCGCAAAACAACCAGACCCGCGCGGGTCATCTCCTCATCATGCTCATCCAGGTTGTCGCCGTCCAGCAGACAGAGGCCGCGTATGTCTGGAAAGGCTGCCTGCATGGCAAAGAAGTGCGCTTTCGCTTCACGCAGGCTTCTGCCGCCAAGCCAGTGCACGAATGGCCTATCCAAGAACCGGCGCGCCGGGTGAGCGAGCGTGCGCGCCCACTCGCCCAGAATCTTCTCGTCCGACTCGCTCTCGACGTAGAGCACTCCCCCTACTTCCCGGGCCAGGAGTAGGTCGGTAGTGGTGAGCCGCTTGAGCGCCTCGCGGAGTTGGTCGCGCTCAGTTTGGCTGGCAAGGGCGCGGGGGGCATCCCCAAAGAATCCCAGCACTCGAGCCGGTTCCGTGGCATCGATAACGGCCTCGGAGTGGGTGGCCACGATGACCTGACCGCCCCGTTCGCGGGCAACCTTGCGAACCAGGTCATACACTTGCTTCTGCAAGATGACGTGCTGATGCGCATCCGGTTCATCGAGCAAGATGACGGTCGCCGGCCGCGCGTACAGGAACGCGAAGAGGAGGAGCACCTGGAGCGTGCCGCTGCCCGCATTGGAGAGGTCCAGGGGCCGCGCGCCCGCTCTTTCGCGGTATTCGCAGACGATGAACGGCTGGGCCGGCGCGTACACCGGCCTGACCAATTCAATGCCAAAGAGGTTGTGCACGTGCCCGGCGAGGGACCGCCAATTCTCTCCATCGTCACTGTCGGCGATTTCCAGCAGAAGATTCCGCAGGATGTCGCCCGGCCGGCCTTGCCCCACTAGCAAGTCCTGCATGCCGCGGTCGCGGCGGGGCTCGTCACGCTCGATTCCCGATAGCGGGGGAACGTGAACGATGTCAAGGCCTTTTGCCGTCTCCGCGGGAAATGCCAAAATGGCGTCGCGGTCAAGATTCTTAGCGCCATGCGGTCTCACGTAGACCATTTCGGGGCTCGTATATTGAAACTCGATGCCGCACGTCCACCGCTCGTCACCCGCCTGTCCCTCCAAGATGATCTCTATCAAGCGGGGCGTGCCGGCCATGCCTTTGGGTCCGGTGACCCGCCGATCCTCCCACAGCAAGTTCATCTCCCGCAGCGGCGCCGCGGTGAAGTCGGCGCGCGGTATGGCGACACCCGTGCGCCGCGCCGCCCGGCTGTCGCCCCGTTGCGATACCCAGCGGTCCAGGCCCACCTTCCAGGACGCGATCGCCTGCAGCAGCGTAGACTTGCCGGTGTTGTTCGGCCCGGCCAGCACGACCGAGTCCGCCAGAGCGAACGTCTGCTCGCGAAAGCGTTTGAAGTGCCTGATCTTTACGCGCTGAATCATCGCATAGCTCCCTGGTCTTTCCACAGTATAGCAGTACAACTACCCGCCACCGCCGTGGTTTGCGCAGAGCGGCAGGGTAGATATGCCACACCCGCCGGGCCGCTCGCCTATAATGAGAGGAAGCAATTTCACACTGGATGGGAAGAAGAACCTGTGCAGAAGCGCGTGTTGGTGCTGGGTTCCACCGGCTCGATCGGTCGGCAGACGCTGGACGTGATCCGCGCCAATCCGAGCGCGTTCACCGTGGCCGGCCTGGCGGCGGGCCGGAACGTGGACGCGCTGGCGGCGCAGATTGCCGAGTTTCAGCCGCCGGCGGCGTACTGCAGCGACGGCGGCGCGGCGGGACGCGTGAGCGACGGCACACGAATCTTTTCGGGCGCTGACGGCCTTACCCAGCTTGTGTGGGCGGTGGGCGCCGACGTGGTCGTGGTGGGCACGCCGGGCCTGGCCGCCGCGCGCGCGGTCATGGCCGCGTTGGAGCGCGGGCTGGACGTGGCGCTGGCGAACAAGGAAATCCTGGTCATGGCCGGTGACCTGGTGATGCAGACCGCCGCGGCCCACGGCGCCGCCGTCCTGCCGACCGACAGCGAGCACAGTGCCGTCTGGCAGTGCCTGCGCGGCGAGGACGAAACGGCAGTCCGGCGGCTCATCCTGGCCGCCTCCGGCGGTCCCTTCCGCACGGCTTCAGAGCGGGAACTGGCAGACGTGACGCCGGCGCAGGCCCTGCAACATCCCACGTGGTCCATGGGCGCGAAGATAACCGTCGATTCCGCCACGCTGCTCAACAAGGGCCTGGAAGTCATCGAGGCGCACTGGCTGTTCGGCCTGCCGTATGCGCAGATCGAGGTGGTGATACACCCGCAGAGCATCGTGCACGCGCTGGTCGAGTTCGCGGACGGCGCGGTGAAAGCGCAACTGAGCCACCCCGACATGCGCTTGCCCATTCAACACGCGCTGAGCTACCCGGCGCGGCTGCCGACGCCCTGGGGCGGCCTGGACTTCGCCCGCGCGCCGGTGCTGGAGTTCTTTGCGCCGGATGACGGCCGGTTTCCCTGCCTCGCCCTGGCGCGGCAGGCGGCGGAAACCGGCGGCACCGCGCCTACCGCGCTCTGCGCCGCCGACCAGGCGGCGGTGGAACTCTTCCTGGCGGGCAAGATCGGCTTTCTGGATATTCCCCGCCTGATCGCGGGAGCGTTGGCTGACCACGCGAGCGCGCCGGTGGAGTCGGTGGACCACGTGCTGACGGTTGCTGAGGAAACGCGGCGGCGGCTCTTGGAAAGGGCGCGCGCGACTTCCGTCACGCCGGCGAAAGCCGGAGTCCAGGTTGCGCCCGGCGAGGATGGATTCCCGCTTGCGCGGGAATGACGGAGGTCGGCATTCTAATCTCATAATAATCACCTTGGCCTAGCCCAGACCGCACATGGGCTCAACACGTGAAGGACATGACAAATGAAATCCCCTCTCTCCGTTCGTGCTGAGTGCTGCGCGAAGCCCTTGTCGAAGCATGAACGGAGAGAGGGGCGGGTAGAGCCACCACCCATCTACGCCGCCGTTCACCCTTCGACGCCGCTCAGGGCGAACGGCTTGGTTAGGCTGCTTTCGCGGGAATGACGGAGAGGTAGATACGGAAAAGGAATGACGGATAAACTATGACGGAGTGGAAATGACGCAATCCGGATCTCAATACCAGGAGCGGTGTGAATAGTGGCGCTCACTATCCTTGCCTTCTTGTCCGTCCTCTCCTTTCTCGTGCTGGTGCATGAGCTTGGGCACTTCGTGGCGGCGCGGCGCGTGGGCATTCGCGTCGTGGAGTTTGGCATCGGCTGGCCGCCGCGGCTCGTCTCACGCCGGGTGGGCGACACTCTCGTCTCGCTCAACCTGCTGCCCTTGGGCGGCTTCGTGCGCATGTTTGGCGAGTTTGGCGGCACGGAGCCCGGCAGTTTCATGAGCAAGCGGCCGGCGGAGCGCGCGGTGGTCATCCTGGCCGGCGTGGCCATGAACTTCGCGATCGCGCCGGTGCTCTTTGCCCTGGCTTTCATGGTCGGGGAGCCGGTGTACACCGACCGCGTCTTCGTGGGGGAAGTGGTAGCGGATAGTCCGGCGGCCGCGGTTGACATCCAGGCGGGCGACCAAATCCTGACAATCAACGGGGCCGTCTTCACCGCGCCGGCGCAGATCAGCGTGGAGATCGAGCGCACGCCGGAGGGCGCGCCCCTACGCCTGACAATCGCGCGTGAGGGCCGCGAGCGCAGCCTGCGCGTCGTGCCCGCCTACAACCCGCAACTGGAACGCCGCACCATTGGCGTCGTCCTGCGGCCGGAGCAGACCGTCACCCGCCACCCGCCTTGGCAAGCGGCCTGGCTCGGCATTGAGCGCACCGGCTACGTCTTCAAGCTCATTGGCATCGGCGTCGCCGCCTTGATTAGCGGCGAGGAGGAAGCGGACCTGATAGGCCCGGTGGGAATCGCGTCCTTGACGGGGCAGATTGCCCGCGCCGGTCTCTACCAACTGCTGACGTTTACCGGATTCTTGAGCCTGAACTTAGGCATCATCAACTTGCTCCCGTTCCCCGGCCTGGACGGCGCCCGGTTCGTCTTCACCGTGGTTGAGATGGTGCGGGGACGTCCGATCAATCCGAGACGTGAGGCGCTGATCAATTTGGCGGGCATCGTCATCCTGCTGGCGCTGATCGTGTTCATCACCTATCGTGACATCGCGCGGCTGTTGGGGTAGCGCGGTGTGCTACAATGTGAGCGCCGTTTCACCGGCCGAGGGCGCAGCGCAGGGGTTCAAGGCGTGTGTCACAGGTGTTTTCCTTTCGGATTCCACAAGTCTTCCACGTCGGGCCCGGCGTTCACGCCCGCCTGCCGGAACTGGTGCGCGCGCATGAGCCTGAGCGCGTCCTGCTCGTCACGGATCCCGGCCTGGTGGCGGCCGGCATCGCGCCGGCGGTGGAAGGCGCGCTGACCGGCGCCGGCCTGGCGGTGGCGGTCTACCAGGACATTCCGCCGGAACCGCATCTGGCGGACGTGGAACGCTGCCGCGCCTTCGGCGCCGCGCAAGGCGCGAGGGTGGTGGTGGGCGTGGGCGGCGGCAGCGTGCTCGACGCCGCCAAGATCGTGAGCGGCTTTGCGGCGTGCGCCGGGCCGCTGGAGCGTTGGCTCGATAGTGAAGACGAGACCCTCCCGCCGGGATTGCCGCTCTTTCTGCTGCCGACGACGGCCGGTTCCGGCGCGGAAGCCACGGCCGGCGCGATCGTTACCCATCGAGAGCGCAAGCGCCGCCTGGTGGGACACTGCCCCTCGCCGGTGGTTGCCCTGATCGACCCGACGTTCACCCGCAGCCTGCCGCCCCACGTGACGCTGGCCAGCGGCCTGGACGCCCTGACCCACGCCATAGAATCCTATGCGGCCCGGCGCGCCAGCCCGATGAGCCAACTCTACTCGCGGCAAGCCTTTCGCCAGATCGTGGCGTGGCTGCCCCGCGCGCTGGCAGACGGGGACGATCTGGCCGCGCGCGGCAGCCTGGCGCAGGCGGCCTTGTACGCCGGCATCGCGGTGGCGAACGCCGGCGCGGGGGCGGTGCACGCGCTGGCCTATCCGCTGGGCGGCCAGTCTACCGCGCTGTCCCACGGCTTTGCCAACGCCATTCTGCTGCCGCACGTGCTGCGGCGGAACGCGGCCGCCTGCCCCGAAGCCTACGCGGGCCTCTGCGCTGCGGATACCGCGCCCGGCGCGCGGCCACAGGCCAACGCCGCGCTCGACGCGGTGCAGGCGCTGCTCGCGGCGCTCCGCGCGCCCGCGCGGCTTGCCGACTTTGGCGTCCAGCGGGCCGCCTTGCCCGCGCTGGCGCAAGAGGCCCACACCATCCAGCGGCTCCTGGATAACAACGTCCGCGACTTTAACATTGGAGAAATCGAAGCGCTCTACACAGCCGCGTGGTAACCGCGCGACAGCCGCGCTACTCTCGTACTAGCAGTCAACCTCCGTTCGTTCTGAGCCGGTCGCGGGATGAATGGATACACAGCACACATCCGCCACGTACACAGACACACCCATACGCATTGCCCAATATGACTGCCCAGCAACAGCGACCCTTCATCTTCGACGCCGCCGCCCTGGCGAGCTTTCTGCTCATCGCGCTGGTCTTCCTTTGGAAGTCGGTCCTGGGGCAGGGCGTAATCGCCAGCGCCGACCTGGTCTTGCTGTTCTACCCGTACAAGGCGTACGCGCGCGAGTTGCTCAGCCAAGGCGAGGCGCCCCTCTGGAATCCCCTCGTCTACTTGGGCGCGCCGCTGCTCGCCAACATCCAGGCGGGCATACTCTATCCGCCGAACGTGCTCTTTCTGCTCTTCTCGTTTCCTGCCGCGCTCACGTGGAGCGTGCTGCTGCACGTCTGGTGGGCGCTGGCCGGCATGTATCTCTTCTTGCGGCATGGGCTGGGCGTCACCGTCTTCGCGGCGTGGATCGGCGCGTTGTGTTTCGGCGCGGGCGGCTTCCTGCTGCCGCACGTGGAGCAACTGAATCTGGCGCACACCGCCGTGTGGCTGCCGTGGCTGCTGCTCTGTGCGCGCCGCGCCAGCGTGCCGCCGGCCGCCGCGTGGCTGCTGTTGGGCGGTATCGTGACCGCCTTCAGCTTCACCGCCGGGCACATCCAGGAGTTCTACTACGCGTTTGCCGCGGTCGCGCTCTTCTGCGTGTTCCTGGCGTTCGCGCCCCCGGCCGAGCAGTCGTCGCGCTGGTGGCCGCTGCTGGTGCCGGCGCTCTTCCTCCTCATTGGCGGCATCCTGAGCGCGGCGCAACTCCTGCCCACGCTGGAAGCCATAGCGCACTCCCAAGCGAGCGCCGCGCCAGTGCCGCCGGAACCGGCGGCGGCCGTGAACCGGCATGAGGTCGCGCTCGCGCTGCTGCCGCGCTACTGGGCCGCGCCCGGCGTCGCGATGGCCGGCTACATCGGCGTGGGCGGCGCGTTGCTCGCCTTCTTTGGCGCCGTGCAGATTGCGCGGCAGCGTTGGGCGGCGTTCTTCCTGCTGCTGGCCGTGTTCGGCTTCATCCTGGCCTTGGGCGCGGAAACGCCGTTCTTCGCGTTGCCGCACGCGATCATGCCGGGCGCCGCGGCTTTCGACGCGGCCGGGCCGTGGCTGCTCCTCGTCAACTTCGGCCTGGCGGCGCTGGCGGCGCTGGGCGCGGACCGGCTGCGGGACGACCTGCCGCCGGTGGAACGGCGCCGGCTTTCGCTGGCGCTCCTCTGCGGCACGGTGGCGACTCTGCTCCTCCTGCTCGCCCTCATGGGCCGCACGTACCTCGCCGGTTCGGAGCAGTCGTTGCCGGAGCCCGCCGTGGTGCTGCTGTGGAGCATTGTCGGCGTCATCGTCTACGCCGCGATTCTGCTGGTGCTCAACCACGGCATGGCCAACGTCTGGGCGTTTCTGCTGGTGGGCGGGATTGTCGTCGTCGAACTCTTCTTTGCCTCCCGGCCGTTGGCGCTCAACCAAGCCATGCCGCCGGAGATCTACGCGCCCGCGGCCACCACGCGCCAACTCTCCCAACACTGGGGTAACGCGCGCTACGCCAGCATTGCCGCGGAGCGCTTTCCGTTAGAGAATGAAGCGGCGCGCGCGCAAACGCTCAGGGAGTCGCTGCCGGACGCCTGGGCGCGGCGCGCCATGGCGTATGCCAAGTACGACGAAGAGCTGCGCCCCAATCGCAATCTGGCCGTGGGACTGGCCAGCGCCGGCGGCTACGACGGCGTCACGTTGCCCAGCCGCGACTACGCCGCCCTGCGCGCGGTCCTGCTCGGCGAGGCGGCGCTGCCGGCGCACGCCGGCTTGTCGGGCCTGGAGCCCGCGGCGCTGGACGCCGCGCTGTGGGGACTGCTCAACGTGCGCTACCTCGTGGCCGACCACGAACAATCCGCGCCGGGGCCGGGCTGGGAACTGATCGGCCAGGCGCGGCCGGAAGGCCCGTTGCTCTACGAAAATACCGCCGCCTTGCCGCGCGCGTTCATCGTCTACGAGACGGTGGTGGACGCCGACCCCATGCGGCTGCGCACGATCGACGTGGCGCGCCAGGCGCTGGTGGCGCGGCCCATACCGGAACTCGTCGGCGCTACCGGCGGCCCCATGGCCGCCACCATCGTCTCGGAGTCCGCGCTGCGCGTGGCAATCCAAGCCGCTACCCCGCGGCCGGGCCTGCTGGTGCTCGCCGACGCCTACTACCCCGGTTGGACGGCAACCGTCAACGGGGCGCCGGCAGAGGTGTACCGCGTGAACGCGGCCCTGCGCGGCGTGCTGCTGCCCGCGGGCGAGCATACCGTGGTCTTCCAGTACACGTCGCGCTGGTTTCAAATCGGCGCGATTACCAGTGTGATTGGTTGGCTGCTGGCGCTGATACTCTTCGTGCCGCGCGTCATGCGCCGCAGAAGCCGGTGACGGAGGGCGCCGACGGTCGCATCAGCCGCAAAGTCGCCGACGGCGCCAAACCTCCGAGCGAGACTTTTGCACAACCCCTTCCCTTCGAGGAAGAAGGTTGGGATGGGGGTGAAATGTCTCAACATCCCATCATCTCTAGCTGAACAAGTGCTCTGGATTCCGGCTTTCGCCAGAATGACAGAGTTATGCAAGGGTCTCCAAGCGGTGACACCGGCGCTGACAATTCATGCCCTCCGCCATCAGATCCTCCGTCACGTCCTCGTTATCAGTCTTGCCTCTCTATCGCCAAGCGGCAAGTCCACCCGCGCGCAGCCGCGCCGGTACGACTCGCGCATGGCGAGCGCAATCTCCAGGGCCGCATAGCCGTCAGCGCCGTTGCAGTCCGGCTCTTTATTGCTTTCCAGGCACGCAATCATATCGGCCACCGCGCCGGCGGTGGGACTGGGCAGCCGCTGTGGGCGCGGAAACGCCTCGCGTACCGGGCGGTCGCTCTTGCCGCTGCCGCCGCGCCGCCAGAGTTCGAACTCCCGGCCGCCGTCCAGCGCCCGGATGCGCCCGCGCGCGCCAATGACGTCCCATTCCTGCACCGCCGCGCCCGTGCCCATCATGCGCAGGTACCCGCGCACACCGTTTTCAAACGCGACGTAGGCGTTGCCGCCGTAGCGGTCCCGGTCGTCGTTGTGCGCCGCCGCGTCTCCTATCTCGCCCACCAGCCAGTCCACCGGCGCGTCACCGGCAAAGAAGCGCAACAGATCTACCCAGTGGCTGCCGTCGTGGGAGAGGGAGGAGCCGCAGTAGCCGGTGACTTGCAGCACGTCGCCAATTTCACCAGCATCGATCAGTTGCCTTGCCGCGCGGTAGAGGGGATGCCAGCGGCGCAGGCAGCCTACGCCCAGCTTTGCGCCGTATTCTCGGCAGGCCGCCAGCATCATCTGCGCCTCGCCCAGCGACCACGCCAGCGGCTTTTCCGCGAAGATCACCTTTACGCCCGCCGCCGCGCAGGCGGCGACCACCGCCGGCCGTTCCTCAGTGCGGGTGCAGACGCTCACGATGTCCAATTGTTCGCGCTCTAGCAGGGCTTCATGCCTTTCATACATGCGCGCCACGCCCCAGCGCTCCTGGTAGGCCGCGCGTCTCTGCGGGTCCACGTCGGCGGCGGCAACCACGTGCGCGCGCGGCTCCTCCATATAGGCGGCCGTGTGCGCAAACGGCAGGATGACGCTGGAATTGCCTTGCACTTCGTCGTCAATCGTGCTGCCGATGCGGCCGCAGCCGATGACCCCTACGCGATACGTTGCCACGATATGCGCTCTCCCGTGTGCGCGCCGCGCGCCTTGCGCAACGGCTGAAATCCGGCCGTGCCGGGGGCGGTGCGCCGCGGCTGCCCTCGGCCTATTGCATAGAGTAAAGAACAAGAAGCCAGCTAGTCTATCCTAGCTGGCTTCTTGCCAATCTTCCAGGCTTTGGGTTGACAGAGCGCCGTTAAACAGCGCTCTTGGCATTGGCGCAAGGCGTGCGCGGAAGAACCTCAGCCGTCATTAGCCGCCCATGCGCGCGATGTCGGCCTCGAGCTGCACCTGGGCAATATCCTGCACGACCTTCATGCCCTCTTCCGCGGTCAACTCGCCGCGCCACACCTTGTGGAAACCTTCGCTGAAGAGTTCGCCCTGGAAACCGCGGTAACCGGACGGCAGGCCGGGGTAGCGGCCGCCGTTGGGCAATTCCGCCGCAAACGTGGCGTAGTCCGGGTCGTTGGCGATAAGGCCCTGATAGCCCTCGTGGTCCAGCACGGACTTGCTGACCGGCAGGTTGGTGCCGCCGGAAGCCCGGATGACGAAGACCTGGGCGTCAGCCGACACGGCGTACTGGGCAAACCGCAGCGACGCGTCCAGGATGTCGGCGTTTGCCTGCACGAACACGGCGATATTCTGGCCGCCGTTGGGCGCGTGGCGCTTGGTCTGCACCGGCGTGTGGATTGCCTTGAAGACGTCGCCGCGCTGGCGCAGCGTGGGCAGGCGGTAGGGGCCCTGGGACTCGAACACCGTCTTGCCGTCGTGGAACAACTCGCCGCCCCACTCGTCCTTATACGGCGCGAGTTGGTAGGCGTTCATCCAGTCGCTGATCATCTGCGTGGCCCAGATCGCCGCGTCGGAATCGAAGTTCCAGCGGGTCTGCTCCTCGTTCAGCCACTTGAAGCCGGCGCTGCCGGCCACCTGGTCCCAGCGGGTGATGCTGCGCGGGTGGTAGTCCCAACCCCACACCTCTGGCGGACTGGCCGCTTTCTGGGCCATTTCCAGCATGTCTTCCCAGGTCCAGCCCTCTTCCGGATCGCTAACGCCGGCCGTGCTCAGCAGGTCCGGGTTGTAGATCATGATGTTGTTGTTCGTATTGATCGGAAGGCCGGTGAGCTTGCCCTGCCAGGTGGTGCTTTCGGTCATGGGCTCGAAGTAGTCGGCGCGCTGCTCGGCCCAACTGGGGAAGCGCTTCAACTCTTCCTCATGGTCCACCGTCACGCCGGCGGCAAAGAAGTTGGTGCTGTCCGGCCACGCGTGCCAGTGCACGCCCGGCGGCACGCCGCCCGCGGCTGCGGTCTTGGCCTCGTCGGTGCCCTTGCCGGGCACGATCTCGACGAGGATGTTGTCCTCGTTCTCGGAGTTGTACTTGACAACCATGTCCGAAAGGCCCTGCACCTGCGGGTGCAGGCCGGCGGAGCCAAAACCGATGTACGACCAGAACGAAATGATGGTGCGCCCATCGGTCATGCTCATCGACTCTTCGGCTTGCGGCGCTTCTTCTTCGGCCGGCGCGTCCGCCGGCGCGGTGGCCGGGGCTACGCCCTGCCCGCACGCGGCCAGCACGGCCGAGCCAAAGCCGGCTACGGCGCTGCCATACAGAAACTTGCGTCGACTTATCCGCTGCACGTGCATTTCCTCCTTCGCACGTTACACAACAAATCGGGAGCGGCGCCGCATTCCGTTTCCACTCTATACCGGTCTTGCGCGACACCGCTCCGGAACGACTATCCAACTCTAATTCTAGGCGCGGGAGTGTCCTCAGTCAACCGCAGCGGTAGAATCATAGATACGGGCGTGACAGAGAGAGGACTTCAGATGAGAGACACGGGCACGCAACAGGCGCAAGACAGGGGACTTCCAACCCGCCCGCGAGATGAGATTGCCCGCCTGGGCGACCAGATCTACGAGCGGGACATCCGTCCGCAGGTGGAGGCGGCCCATCGCGGAGAGATCGTCTCTATCGACGTGGACACCGGCAGTTGGGCCCTTGGCGGCAACCTCCTGGCCGCGGCGGATCGGCTGCGCGCGCAGCGGCCGGATGCCGTCAACGTGTGGTCCTTGCGGGTTGGCGTGCGGGCGGTATACGCGTTTGGCGGCGGCTTGAGGCGGATAAATGAAACCACCCCAATGCGATTGAGGTGGTTGCGTGCCGAAAGTTATGCGAGCAACGCGCTGTCATCGCATGACAGCGCAAGACCGGCCGGGCAAGCCATATTGACGGTGTTCGGAGGAATGTAAGCCTCTAGCCGCCCATGGATTTGCGCACTTTGGCCTCGCGCCGGCGTTGGCGGCGTATCGCCCGCTGGAGCGCCAAGCGTTCTTTCTCCGCTTTCGAGCGGTAGAATCGCCGCAACCGGACTTCTCGCATCACGCCGGAACGGTTTACCGACGAGCGAAATCGCTGCAAGAAGCTCTCGAAGCTTTCACCGTCGCGCAAGGTCACTGCTGACAAATCACCCACACTCCTTCTGTTTTCGCGTTTCTACAGGCCCGAGCCGCGCGCTTGCGCGCCCGGCTACCTAGAATACCATACATCACGCTGCGCAACAATCCAAGAATCACGCGCAGTAAGAATCGCGCGCAAGCAGACCGCGCCGCCCGCTCTGTCATTCTGAGGAGCGCAGCGACGAAGAATCTAGCGCGGGAGCACGTAGATTCCTCGCTGCGCTCGGAATGACAGAGAACTTCGGAATGACGAGGAACATCATGACGAAGAACATTAGACTGGGCGTGCACACCAATCGCGTCTTGGCGCCACGACTTGCGGTCACGCGGCCCCGCCGCCGCGCTCGCTTGCCAGATCGCTCTCCACCATCATCTTGACCAGCCCCGCAAAGTCCACGTCCGGCTGCCAGCCCAACTTCTCCCGCGCTTTGGCGCTGTCGGCGACCAGCAGATTCACCTCGGCCGGCCGCAGGAAGCGCGGGTCCGTGCGCACGTAGTCGCGCCAGTCCAGGTCCACCAACCCGAACGCCGCGGCGCACAACACTTCGATGGAATGCGTCTCGCCGGTGCCGATCACGTAGTCGTCCGGCTCGTCTTGTTGCAGCATCAGGTGCATCGCGCGCACGTAGTCGCCGGCGTAGCCCCAGTCGCGCTTGGGGGTCAAGTCGCCCATGAGCAGTTCGGTTTGCTTGCCCAGTTTGATTCGCGCGACCGCATTCGTGGTCTTGCGCGTCACGAACTCCAGACCCCGGCGCGGCGATTCATGGTTGAAGAGTATCCCCGAGCACGCGAACATGTCGTAGCTTTCGCGGTAGTTCACCGTGGTGTAGTGCCCGTAGGCCTTGGCCGAGCCGTAGGGGCTGCGCGGGTGAAACGGCGTGGATTCGCGCTGCGGCACTTCCCGCACCTTGCCGAACATCTCGCTGCTGGACGCCTGGTAGAAGCGGATGTCCCGGTTCACGATGCGAATGGCCTCCAGCAGCCGGGTCACGCCCAGGCCCGTGATTTCGCTGGTGAGCACCGGCTGCCGCCACGAGACCGGCACGAAGCTAATCGCGCCCAGGTTGTAGACCTCGTCCGGCTGGGTGATCTCCACGGCGGCGATGAGCGAACTCTGGTCCAGCAAATCGCCCTCTATCAATTCGAGATTCGGAATGAGCCGCTGCACGGCCTCGGCTTTGGGGTTGTTCTGCCCCCGAATCAGGCCGTGCACCTTGTAGCCCAGGCCGATTAGGTACTCGGCGAGATACGTGCCGTCCTGGCCGGTGATGCCGGTGATGAGGGCTGTTTTCACGGCTGTTCCTTGCGCAATCGCGGCGCGCGGGTCTAGGGCATGTATTGAGGGAATTGCGAAAGTGGAAGGCCGCGCTCGGCGGCCGCCTACTAATGCTATCATATTGTGGCGGGCGCGTGCACGGGACGCGAGGAGAACACCATGCCGGAAGAGCGGGAGCCACTGTCGTATAAGACCGAGACCGCGCGGGGCGTACGCGCGCTGGCGTTTCCCGACGAAATTGTGGCCCAGGGACGCGGCGTGCCCCGCACCGTCCGCTGCTACGCCGTGACCGACGAGGTGCGCATGGTGCGCATCGAGTCCCGCCGCGCCGGCGGCCTGCGCTTCACCGTGCTCGACGAGTATAACCAGCCGCTGAACGACGCGCCGGTGCAATGGGAAATAATCTGGCGCTAGCCGCGAGGCAGTCTCCGGCGTAGGGGCACGATATATCGTGCCCCTACGCCGGACAGACGCGCCGCGTCTGCGGAGGGAACGAACGTGGTAAGGAATCCTGAAGAGTGCCGCGACATGCGGGATATCCGCGCCGAGATCGACCGTATCGACCAGGAGGTTATTCGTCTGTTCGGCCAGCGCTTCGCCTACGTGCAAGCTGCGTCACAGTTCAAGACGAGCGCAACGAGCGTGCGCGCGCCGGAGCGCTTCAAGGCCATGCTCGCGCAGCGCCGTGACTGGGCGCGGGAGGCCGGCCTCGATCCCGACGTCATCGCGGGCGTCTACCGGGACCTGGTGAACTACTTCATAGAAGAAGAGATGAAGAAGTGGCAAGCGGAATCAACGAAGGATACCGCCGCGCCCGGTTCCGCTGACCGCGCCTAAGCGCCTGCACCCGACCGGTGTGCTCTTCCTAATCAACATGGCCCTGCTTAGGCTACCCAGTGTTATGGAGATTGGGGGCCGGCTGCCTGACCGTCATTCCCGCGAACGCGGGAATCCACTGCGTGCGCGGCGAAGATGGATTCCCGCGTTCGCGGGAATGACGCACTCAGTCGCGCTCTTTCTTGGCAATGCCAGATCAACCCTCATCAACAAGCCGTAGCGCGGGGGCTTGTCCCCCGCTTCTTGGTGTCATGCTAACAGGCCGTAGCGCGGGGGCTTGTCCCCCGCTTCTTGGTGTCATGCTAACAGGCCGTAGCGCGGGGGCTTGTCCCCCGCCCCTTGGTGTCCAGCGCAAACACCGTATTGGCCAAGGCGCATAGCGCCGTATCGTGTGCGAGGTTGCTTCCCGTGTCATCGCCAACAGCCGGCACGCTCCACCGGCGCATCGCGTCTAGTCTCACCGCCCGCCGCGAGACGCTCGCCTGCGTGGAGATCGGCAGCGGCGGCCGGATTTCCCAGGCCCTCACGGCGGAGCCGGGCAGTTCCGCCTTCTTCACCGGCGCGCTCATCCTCACGCCGGATGCCGCCCTTTGGCCGCGCGCCATAACCGGGCGCGGCTGCTGGCAAGCGGAACCGCCCGGCAGTGAACCGCGCCTGTTCGGACTGGCCGCGGTGGCGCAGAAGCAGTTCGACGCGGACTGGGGCCTGGCCGTGGAGTGTGTGCCGTCCGCAACGCCGGTCGCGCTTCATCTCGCGCTGCGCAGCCCCGACTGCGGCGCTTGCTGCGAAACGGCGGCGCTGGCGGCAGATGCCGCGGAGCCGGACAGCGGACGACTGGCACAATGCGTTTTGGAGCGCCTGGCGGCGCGGCTGGAAGGCCGCGATGAGGCGCCGCCATGATGCGCATAACTCATGACCGCCCCGCGCTCCTGCTCCAGGTCGAACCGTACGACCTGGCCGGTGTCGACCACTATAAGCTGATGGTGGTCTGGCAGGAAGACCGCCACACCATCCACGAGGTGCACCTGCCCGCCAACACGGTGTATGCCAACCCGCACGCCGGCCAACGTGTCGTGATAACCTATCGCATGGACGAGCCCCTGCGCGTCAAACCCCTCTTGCAACCGCCTGGCGAGGAGCAACCATGCCCACCATAGCGAACATCGAAGTATTCTCGTTCACGCTGCCGTTCAAGGGGCTGTTCCGCACCTCCAGGGGCACCGTGGGCAGCGCCGCCGCCGGCCGGCCAATTGTGCTCACAAAACTCACCGCCAGCGACGGCACGGTCGGCTGGGGCGAGGGTTCGCCCTCCCACACCTGGTCGCCGGAGACCCGTGAATCCGTGGTGAGCGCGCTCCAGGACCACTTCATTCCCGCCGTAATCGGCACGCCGCTGGCGGATTTCGACGGCCTGCACGCGGCGATGAATGGGGCTATCGCCCCGCTCTGGGGACTGAGCATGCCGATTGCCCGCGCCGCGATCGACGTGGCCGCCCACGACGCCCTGGCCCGGCGCTACGGCGTGCCGCTCACCGACCTGCTCGGCCACCGGCGGGCGGACCGGGTGCGCCTGAGTTGGACCGTAACCGGCGGCACGCCTGAGGAAGTGGCGGACAGCCTGCGCGAGGCGGCGGAGCGCGGCTACACCAGTTGCAACGTGAAAGTCGGCGGCGCTATGGATTGGGACGTGCAACTCTGCGGGCTGGTGCGGCGCGCTTTCCCGGACGGCTTTCTCTGGGCCGACGCCAACGGCGGCTTTCCGCCCCACGAGGCGCGGCAGCGCATGCATGCGTTGGCCGACGCCGGCGTGGCCCTGCTGGAGCAACCGGTCGCGCCGGACCGGCCCGACGTGGCGGCGCGGCTGGCGGCGGAATCTCCCATCCCGGTGGCGCAGGATGAGGCTATTTCCGGCCCGGTGCCCTTGCTCACCCTCATCAAGCAGGAGGCGCTGACGGCGTATACGTACAAGGTCACGCGCACCGGGGGCCTCTGGCCGGCCCATCTCTGCGCCGCGCTCGCCGACACCGCCGGCCTGATGCCGGTCATGAGCGGCCTGACCGAGTGCAGCGTGGCCTTTGCCGCCAGCGTGCACCTGGCCGCCGCCTGGGGCATCGCGCATCCCTGCGCGCTGAACGGCCCGCAGTTCCTGACCGACGACATCGCGGCAAAGACACTGCCCCGCGAGGGCGACACTGTGCTCGTTACGGACGCGCCGGGACTAGGCATCGAGGTGGACGAAGACAAGGTGCGTCATCTGGCCGCTCAGGAGGCGTGACCGCTATGAGCAAGCGCGCGCCCATTCGCTCCATTCACGTCGGCGTGGGCCGCCGGGGCCGCTGGCCGTTGGACGTGCTCACCGCAGACCCGCGCTTTCAACCGGCGGCCCTGGTCGACGTTTCGCCGCAGTTGCTGGCGGAAGCGCAGGCGGTGACGGGTTTGGACGAGTCGGCCTCTTTCTCGGGCCTCGACGCGGCGCTCGCCACGGTGCCGGCGGATGCGGTCATCATCTGCACGCCCACGGAGTTTCACGCGCCGCTGGCCCGGCTGGCGTTCGCGGCCGGCAAGCACGTGCTGGTTGAGAAAGGCATGACGACCAACTGGCAAGATGCCATTGCGCTGGTAGCTGATGCGGAAAGCGCCGGCGTGAAGTTCTGCGTCTCGCAGAACTACCGCTACCGGCCCGAAATCGTCACGCTAAAGGCGGCCGTTGACAGCGGCGACTACGGCACACCCCACCTGATCGACCTCATTCACCACCGTCACCGGCCCGCGCCGCGCACGCTGGACTATCCCTTCGCCATGGTCTGGGACATGAGCGTGCACCACCTGGACAACCTGGTCTGCTGCTTTGGGCCGGTGGCCGAAGTTTCCGCGCGCAGTTTCACCGCGCCCTGGTCACAGTACCCCCACGACGCGGGCATAGCGGGCGCTCTGCAATTCGTGAGCGGCGCCGTTGCCACCTACGCCATGTCGTTTATCGCGAGCTTCAACGATTACCGCTTCGTCGTGCAAAGCGCGGCGGGCGCGCTGGCCTGGGACGGCGCCGGCTGGCAGTGGCAGCCAACGCCGGACGCGGACTCGGGCAAAGCGCCGCCGCCGCAACCCGTGCCTCACGCGCCGGCCCCGGCCCGCAGCGAACAAGCGGTGATCGACGACTTCTACCGCTACGTCGTAGACGGGATTGAACCCGAAGTCAGCGGGCGCAATAACCTGGAAGTCCTGCGCGCCTGCGAGATGCTCTGCCGCTCCAGCCAAACAGAGCGCACCGTGCGGCGGGATGACGTGCCGGAATGAGTAGAGCCACCTTACGTGTCATTCCGAGCGCAGCGAGGAATCTAGTGGTCGCTGCGCCCTGGATTCTTCGTCGCTGCGCTCCTCAGAATGACAATCGATCAGTTCGTTCGGTTTGGACAGGTGACGCTCCGCGAGGCTGATCCGCCGCACGTGGACGTGGATATGACACAAGAGCAAAGAGGTAGGGGCACGGCATGCCGTGCCCCTACCTGCCCCATGCGGAATTCCCTTAACGCTCGCTGCGTAGCGCAGCACGACCCGTCATGCGAGATGCCGCGTGCTCAGGCTATTCCGACTTTTCCTTGTACTCAGCCAGCACCGCATCCATGCGCTTGGCGGCCTCGTTGAGGTTGGACTCCACCTCGCCGGGCGACTCGCCAAAGATAACCTTATGCGCCTCGCGCATGATGCCGCTGCATTCGCCGTACGTCGGCCAGTACTGGAAGTTGAACGCCAGGCCGTTGTACATGCGATTCAGCATGAAGTCGGTCTGAATTTGCGCCTTATCCGGCTCCAGGAAGCTGTAGTACTGCTCCCACAGCGCGCGGTCGGAAACCGGCAGCGGCTGGCCCTGGCCCAATGCCACCCACTGTTTCCAACCCTCGATACCGCCGATCCACTCGGCAAGGAGCCAGGCGGTGTCGTGGTCCGCATGGGACTCCGCGATCGACCACAGGTGACCTTGGGAAAAGTGCTTCTGGTCCATGGGTCCCGCGGGATACGTATGGGCCTTCCATTCGAACGGCACGTTGCCCTCGTTACGGAAGTTGACCCACCAGGGATCGTTGCCCCAGGCGTCCCACGTGGCATAGTACCCTTGATGGGCGCCGAGGCCGCTTTCCTGGGGATTGCCCGGCGTGGGTATGCTGCGGTCGGCATACGCCATATCTTGGTAGATGGTGTACATGGCAACCGGGCCCGGACCATTGACGAGCGACTTGGTCTGCTCTTCGTTCACCCAAAAGTGTTGGCCGTAGTTCCACATCACCGCAAAGTTGTCAGAGCCGGAGTTGTTCGCAAGATTCCTGGTGCCCCAGATGTTCTCCTCCCGATCGGCTGTGCGCTTCGCAACTTCGCGCAGGTCGTCCATCGTCCAGTCTTCGGCCGGCAATTCCAATCCGGCGTTCTGGAAGATGGTCGCGTTGAGATAGATCAGGGTGCCGTTGAAGTCCTGCGCCGTGCCCCAGATGCGGCCCTGATACGACATGGCCTCACGCATCGGCTGGACGTAATGCTCCAGGCTGGCAGTCGCGCTCGCTTTGACGCGATCGGTTACGTCAAGCACGATGCCGCGCTCGACGTAATTGGACTTGAATTGCGCCCACATGTTCCAGACGTCCGGCGGCACGCCCGCCGTAATCTGAGAAAGGAGCTTGGGGTTGTACTCGCTGAACGCCGTGATGGTCGCTTCCGCTTCATAGTCGCCGGCAAAGGTCTCGTTGAAGACACCGAGGACATTCACGTACCGCTCGAGCACCGCGGCGTTGCCATAGCTATGAATGGAGAGCTGCTGCACCTCTTTGGCCGGCGCCTCTTGGGCGGCCTCCTTGGGCGCTTCCTTCTCCGCCACGGCCTCTTCTTCGGCTGCCGGGGCCGTCTGCACCGCGCCACAGGCGGCGGCCACCAATGCCGTCGCCGCTACGCCGCTGAATCGGAGAAAGTCTCTACGGGTAAGCATCGTCCCTCTCCTTACCTGATTAGGGATGTTCGATCCCGCTGACCTAGGGGAAACTCTAATCTACATTGGAGAGCGTGTCAATTGACCGCGCTCCGCGCGCGGCCGGACGCCTAGACCGCTCTCCGCGAATTACGGGCACGGCGCAGCGGCTGCAAGCGGCCGTACGTAACGCTGCGCCACACCCACTCCGCCGGCCCGAATTGGAACCAACTCAGCCACGCCTGCGACCACCACAGTTGCAGCGCCCAGACCGCGAACACGAAGACCAAGACGGTGCTGCGGGTCACGAACGCCGCGTCGCTGAGCAGCGTGGTCAAGACGAGCACGCCCAAGACCGTTTGCGTCAGGTAATTCGTCAGCGCCATCCGGCCCACGGCGCGGAGCCGCCGCTTGAGCCGGCTATCCAGGCCGTTGTTCCACAGTATGATGAGGCTTGCGTATCCCAGACACGCGGGAATCGTGCCGAGATGGTTCGGTACCTGCCCAATGAGCGCCACGCCGCGCCCGTAGTCTCCCACCGCCGTAACCACTACGCCCAACGCGGCCAGTCCCAGCCCAATGCCCAGCCCCATGGCGGCCGTCAAGCGGTACGTCCGCGGCGACATGCCGCCGTCCAGGAAGCCCATGCGGAAGAGCGCGGCGCCAATGAGCACCATCCCCGGCCCCCGCACGATGTATGAGACCCACGAGAGATAGCCCAGCGTGGCGTCTTCCGCTTCCGTGGTCGACCACGTGCCGCCCACCGGCGCGCCGGCGTTGACGAGGGCTTGCCCGTAGAGGTCGCTGGCGACGCACAGCATGAACACCGCCGCGCCCAGCGCCAGCAGCGCCCGGTCCGGCAGCTTGCGCAGCGAAATCAGAATGAAGGCCGACATGGCGTAGATCCACAGCACGTCGCCGTACCAGAGCCAGAAGTGCGCGACGCCGATACCCAGCAGCAAGACATTGCGCCAGAGGCTCAGCAGCACGGCGCGCCCGCCTCTTTCGGCGGCGCGGTCGATGAACAGGATGATGCCCGCGCCGAACAAGAGCGAAAACATCCCCATGAACTTCTGGTCGATGAAGATTTCGCCGAAGATGCCGATGGCCCAGTCCAGCCAGGTGTCCGTGCCGCCGGCGCTCACGTTGTAGTAGGCCGCTTCGACGAAGGCGAACGAGACCGCGTTCATGAGCGGAATGCCCAACACGGCAATCCCGCGTATCAAGTCGAGGCTGGTGATGCGCGCGGGCTCGCCTATGGGGCCGGCCTCAGTGGTCTGAAAGCGTGCGGCCATCGCATTGCGCTCCTCGAGCAAGTAATGGGGGGCCCTAAGTACCAGTATACGGTGAATGGGCGCGCGCGGGTGCGGCTGGCATAGCAGGTAACGCCCCCGTAACGTTCTACCGGCGCAGGAACGGCAGGCGCCGCCACGCCGTTCTTGCTTCCGGCACGCCGAGAAGCAGCGCCGCAAGGACGTATATGGCGAGCAACACACCCCCATAGACGCTGAGCCGCAGGATGGCGGGCCATGCGGCCAACGGAACCAGCCACTGGAGGCCGCCGCTCACGCCCGCGGCCAGCAGCGCGCAGAGCAGCAAGGGCGGCATACCCGCCAGGAAGCGAAATCCCGGCACGCGCCGCGCCAACAAGAGCCACAGCCAGACCGCCTCCAGCAACACCGCCAGCGAAATGCCCAGCGCCAGGCCGCCCTGCGCCAGCGGCTCCCTGAGCAGCAGCGCCAGCGCAATGCCCACACCCATGCTCGCGATCCCGATTAGCACCGGCGTGCGCGTATCCTGGAGCGCAAAGAAGCCCCGGTTCAGCACCTCCACCGCGCCGTGCCCGGCCAGGCCGACCCCGAAGAAGAGCAACGCCCAGGCGGTGAGGTCGGTGGAGGCGGCGTCGAATTCCCCGCGCTGGAAGAGCGCGGCGACCACCAGCGGCGCGAAGAGCATCAGGCCGGCGGCGGACGGCAGCAGGAAGAAGAGCACGGCGCGCATGGCCGTGGTGAGTTGGCGCGCCAGCAGCGGCGTGGGACCGGGCGCGGCGGCCGCGGCAAAGCGGGGAAACCACGCCCGCGCCACCGCCATGCCGAACACCCCCAGCGGCAGCATCATCAGCGTCCAGGCGTAGTGCAATGCGGCTACGGCGCCTGCGCCCAACGCCGAGGCCAGCGTGACCATGATGAACATCAGCGCCAGATGGACGCTGACCAGCCCGGCCATGCGCGGCGCGGCGGCGCGCACCAGGCGCGTGAGTTCGGGCAAACGGGGATCGAGCGTCAGGCGATAGCCCGGTCCCAAGGCGCGAAAGGCGGGAACCTGCACCAGCAGATGCAGTCCCGCGCCGATTAACACGCCAAACGCCACGCCGTAGATACCCCAGCGCGCCGCCAGCGCGACAACCCCAACGATGATCGCCGCATTGTAGAGCAACGGCGCGATGGCGGGCAACAAGAAGTGCCGCCGGGTGTGCAGCGTGGCCGTGAGCACTTCGCTGGCGGCGAGCAGCAACGGCGAGAACGCCACAATGCCCAGCAGCGCCACGGTGAGTGTGCGCGTCTCGGCGTCGAAACCCGGCGTAAAGAGCGGCACGATCAGCGGCGCGAGCAGAATGACCGCGACCGCGAAGAAACCCACCGCCATGATGACGGCGTTGAGCGCCGTGCTGCTGAAGGCGCGCGCGGCCGCCGGGTCGTCGCGCCCCAGCACCTCCCGGTAGAGCGGGATGTAGGCCGAACTCAACGCGCCGCCGGCAAAGAGCAGGAACGCCAGATCAGGCAGCCGGAACGCCGCCACGTAGGCGTCAAACTCCGCCGATGTCCCAAACCGCGCGCTGATGGCAACCTCCCGCGCCAGTCCCAACACCCGCGAGAGCACGAAACTCGCCATCAAAACCGCCGCGCCGCCAACCACGCTGCCGCCCCCAATGCGCAGCCACCACCACCGGCGGGAGGGTGTCGGCTTTTCAGATGCGGACATGGTGAGGTAGCGAGCGATTTCGGGGAGAAGCAGGAGAAGCTATCACTATCGCCAACTTGAGTGCTAACTTAAGCGTGCAAGAGAAGCAGCCGTTCGTCCTGAGCCTGTCGAAGGATGAACGGCTGCGAGATGCGCGTCGAACAGTCGCGGATACCGTGCCCGGCAGACTCCGCGCGCTATGTCTGTGAAATAGTGCGAAAAGAGAACGGGCTATGCCGAAATCTCCCTGCTCTTGCCAAGAAAGCCCGGAGTTTGGGGGAACTCCCACAGCAGAATCATACTAGCACAGTAGGCAATTGTGCCAGTACTAGGCTTGACCGAGAGAAGGGCGCGGTAGTCTAAGGAGCGGGGCCTGGGGCCGTTGAAGCGATCGCGATGCAGAAGTCAATATGGATGTTACGAGCAAGCGAGAACTACGCGCACTGGTAGGCGCGCTGCAGCAAGCTGCCGTAGTGCTTGTGATTGCGCAATGGCTCAAACGTCTCGGAATTCAACATAAACAGCAAGCCCTTTCCGTGATCTCCGCACGTTAGCTCATCGTCTATGGTAGCGTCGAGATGGTGCAATGCGCCGTCCAGATCGCCGTGCTTCAGGCAATATTGGGCCTGCTGGTAGTTGAGCATGCAAAATTCGTCATCGAAGGCAATACCGGCGCGCACTGCCGCTTCCGCTTCCGCGTCTCTGCCGAGGTCTCCCAGAGTTTCGGCCAGACTGCTGTAGGCGGCTGCCATTGCCCGCTGCTGACCCCCGGCAAACCTCCACGACGACACCGGATGCGCTCGCAGACACTCCAACGCGGCCTGCCGATGTGCCAACGCGCATTCTCGCTTGCTCTCTGCGGCCCGTTTGCGTGCCTCATAGCCATCGACATCGCCCGCTTGGGCACGCTTGACTCCCAACTTGAGTTCATGTTCTGCGCTGGCGCAATAGAGTGAGCCGAGCCTCTCGCAAACCAGCCAATTTGGCCCCTGTGCCGCTAGTTTTTGTTCTAGGCGCGCTATTGCTTCTTGATTCGGACCTCGTGGCGTTCGTTCGTAGCGCGCGAGAAAGCCGAGCGGGCCGTTTGGCGCTTGCGCAATCCACCTAACGAGTTTGTAGCCCCACAACGGAAGCAGCCACCTCTTGCCGAAGTGCGCGCGCAGCAATTCACGGTTGAGTTCATGGACCGAACCAAGGGCGGCCAGGGCTTTCCGCTCCGCGCGCCCTTGCTTGGCGCGGGCGGCCACCCGCTGCGCAACTGCGTCTTCCAGGTGCGCGCGGAGTTCGTCCCTAACCTCATTGCGTTTCGGGTTTGGCAGTCCCGCCACTGCCTTGCGCAGAAAGCGTTCCGTTTTCGGCTGTAAGCGCGCCATCGATAGCCTCCACCAGTGTGCGCCAGTGTGCGCGGCGTTCGGCCAGCGCCTTGCGGCCCCGCGCCGTCAAGCGGTAGTACCTGCGCCGCGGCCCGCGCGGGCTCTCTTGCCAGTACGGCTTCACCAGCCCCTCGGCCGCCAGGCGGTGCAGCGCCGGATAGAGCGTGCCCTCTTTGAAGACTAGCACGCCGTTCGTGCGCTCCCGCAGCGCCTCGGCAAGTTCGAACCCGTACATGGGCCGGGTTGCCAGCAGATCGAGCAGCAGCAGGCTGGCCGTGCCTTTGCGCAATTCGCGTAACATGTATATAGAATATCTAAGTAGCTGGCCGATGGCAAGGGGTATGCTCATGAAATTCAAAAGATTCTAATGGAATCAGCAGTTTTGGGCCTGGGTTGGCCAAAGGTGTAACCGTGATCGTCCCTGGGCCCGAGCCAACTTTCAACTGTCATTCTGAGGAGCGCAGCGACGAAGAATCTAGTGTAGGGTACCCTTTAGATTCCTCGCTGCGCTCGGAATGACGGGAACCGCTGCGCTCAGAATGACAGGAACCGCCGCCTTGCAAGGGCTACAAGCCTGGGTCTACTTATTCCCAATTTTCTTTGTCACATCCGCAGAATCCATGCCGCACCTGTGCGCCGTGCCGTATAATGAGGGACAAGAGGATCCAGCGAGCGTGTGCGTTTCATTCAGCAGAGGAGGGACTGCCGGTGATACGGAACGATACCGCCGGGAGTGAGGGCATAGCCACCACACTTGCGCCCTTGGCTCCCGCCAGCGACCCCGCGTCCAACGCCAAGTTGGTGAAGCAGGGGCTTACGTTCGACGACGTTGTGCTCATCCCCGACTATTCCGCCGTGCTGCCCAAAGACGCCGACACCCGCGCCTGGCTGACCCCGTCCATTGCCCTCAATATCCCGCTCGTTTCCGCCGCCATGGATACCGTGACCGAAGCGCGGCTGGCGATTGCCCTGGCGCGGGAAGGCGGCATCGGCGTGATCCACCGCAACCTGGAAGTGGACGTGCAGGCCGCCGAGGTGGACAAGGTCAAGCGCTCGGAAGCCGGCATGATCGTCGACCCCATCACCCTGGGCCCCAACGCCACCGTGCGCCAGGCCGTGGACCTCATGGAACGCTACCACATCTCCGGCGTGCCGATCACCGAGAACGGCAAGCTGGTGGGCATCCTCACCAACCGCGACATCCGCTTCGAGGAAAACCTCGACCAGCCCGTGCAGAACGTGATGACCAAGGAGAACCTGGTCACCGTGCCCGTGGGCACCACGTTGGAAGAGGCCAAGGAAATCCTGCGCCGCCACCGCATCGAGAAAGTGCCGGTGGTGGACGACGCTTTCATGCTCAAAGGGCTTATAACCGTTAAGGATATTGCGAAGAAGATACAGTTTCCGCTGGCGACCAAGGACGAAAAAGGCCGCCTGCGCGTGGGCGCGGCCGTGGGCACCAGCGTGGAGGGCATCACCCGCGCCCGGGAGGCGGTTGCGGCCGGCGTGGACGTGCTGGTGCTGGATAGCGCCCACGGCCACTCGGCGGGCGTGATCGAGACGCTGCGCAAGTTCAAGACGCTCTTCGACGTGCCCGTGATTGCCGGCAACATCGCCACGGCCGCCGCGGCGGCAGACCTGATCGCGGCCGGCGCAGACGCGCTGAAAGTCGGCGTGGGGCCGGCCTCCATCTGCACCACGCGGGTGGTGACCGGCACCGGCGTGCCCCAGATTACGGCCATCAGCGACGTGGCCGGCGTGGCCAACCAGCACGGCATTCCCGTGATCGCCGACGGCGGCATCCAATACGCCGGCGACGTGGCCAAAGCCATTGCTGCCGGCGCGGACACGGTGATGATCGGCTCGCTCTTCGCCGGCGTGGAAGAAAGCCCCGGCGAGGTGGTGCTCTACCAGGGCGAACAGTTTAAAGAATACCGCGGCATGGGCTCCCTGGGCGCGATGAAGGCCCGCACCGCCAGCCGCGACCGCTACTTCCAGGACTACATCGGCGAGGAATCGAAGCTGGTGCCGGAAGGCATCGAAGGCCGCGTGCAGTACAAGGGGCCGCTCTCGGCCATGGTGACCCAACTGGTCGGCGGCCTGCGCCAGGCCATGGGCTACTGCGGCGCGCCCTCTATCCAGGACATGAAAACCCACGCCCGCTTCGTCCGCATGTCCCCCGCCGGCCTCCGCGAAGCCCACCCCCACGACGTGGTGCTGACCAAGGAAGCGCCGAATTACTCGCGGTAACTGCTCAAATGGGTACGATTGAGGATGCCCCACCCTTACAACCGGAGAACTTCTGATGCTGGATGCACAGGATGCCACCCTGGTTGCCGACACGTCGCTCTATGGTTCCTTTCGTGACAGCCTTCGCGCGCCGGTGCATCGGTGGTTCACGTATCCGGCAGGATTCTCGCATCGATTAGTCGAGCGAAAAATCCATACCGCCGATGTACAGGCTGGCGATGTTGTTGGCGACCCCTTCGCTGGCACTGGCACAACATTGCTGGCGGCAAAGCTATTGGGTATTCGCTCAATTGGAACTGAAGCACACCCTTTTGTGCGTTGGGTTGCGGACACAAAGCTTCACTTGGATTTCGACTTGTCCCGTGTCAAGTCCGATGCAGAAGCGATAATTCGTTCCGCTGAAAGAAAGGCGCCGCAAACCGAATACTTGGGTCTGTGGCCGGACCTGATCTACAAGTGCTTCACCGCCAGCAACCTACAGCAGCTTGCCGCGTTGCGTGGGTCTATCCTTGATCTCGACTCGCAGCAGCCGGAAACACAGTTGCTAAAGTTAGCTTTGACTTCCACATTGCGGGTTGTTACGACTGCCGGAGCCGGCTGGCCGTACATTGCCCCAAGCAAGTATCAGGCGCGCACGGTGCATCGGGATGCCTGTCACGAGTTTCGCCGCTTTCTTGAATTGATGATTAGTGACATTGAGACGACACGGTTTGTGGGACAGGATGCCCCGCACGTTTTGGTTCAGGGCGATGCCCGGCGCTTTGACGAATACTTTGAAAATGAGTCCGCGACGCTGTTGGTTACTTCACCGCCATACATGAATAATTACGACTATGCCGATCGCACGCGGCTCGAGACATACTTCTGGGGTCTCTACTCTAGCTGGGGTGAAATCACGACCCAAGTCCGCGATCACCTCATTATGGCGGCGACCACGCAAGTACGGATGCAGTCCATGAATGGTATTCGCGCGTGTCCGGGTATACGCCAGGCGGCGCCGGGCGTCTATGACCGCCTACAAGATATCATTGCGAGGCTAGGGGAGAAGCGCCGAATCAAGCGCGGCAAGAAGACCTATGATTTGGTCACCGCCGGTTATTTCGAGGACATGCTTCTCACACTTCAAGCCTGCTACAAGGTCTTGAAGTCGGGCGGTCAAATGGTCTTGGTGTTAGGCGATTCGGCGCCCTATGGGGTCCATATTCCGACTGACGAGCTTATTGGGCAATTGGGCGAGAGTATAGGTTTTTCCGGGTACGAACTAGAGGTGTTGCGGCAACGCGGTGGAAAGTGGGGCCACAATTCCCAACGCCATAAGGTGCCGCTACGCGAGAGCATCGTGACACTGACAAAGTAAGGGTTAATCAATGGCCAACGATGCCAGTGCACTGGGAGAGGCTATTGGAAAGCAGTTTGAGACAGCGATAGTAGATGGCTTGAAGCCGACCGTAGCCAGGCATGGCTGTACGATAAAGCCCGCCCGTCTAAGAAACGGTACCGGCAACGTTTACCAAATTGACGCTGTCATATTCGATGCTGATGAACGTCCCCTGGCACTCATTGACCCGAAGTACATCCGCTACACGAAGCACAACCGGGATAAAGGGAGTTGGCTTTGTGTGGCTCATTACAATCTGCGGAAAACACACCTCAGTCTCCGGAAATCCATAGCGATTCTCGCCGGTCGGTGGTCCAAACCGTCAATTGCGCTGATCCGTAGTTTTGGCGTCGAGGTCTTCCAATTGCACTTTGACACTATGGTGGAAGTCCTTCGTGACTATGGTGTGGACTTTGAGTGGCGTGAAGGGGATCGCGAGACGCCACGGCTAGCCCTGGAGCGGTATCGGCAACTGAGCGAGAAAGAGCGTAGCGCACTTGGTAAACAGTTGGCAGGATCGGTTCTGCCGGATGTCTCTGAGGCTGTTGACACCGTCTTGGGATTGGATGTGGATTCGATTCCGCAGCGCGTGACCGAGGTAGAGGTGTTGCTCAAGACAAACCTCAATGAGATGAAGCTGATTAGCCGGCCAACAATTGCCGAAGCGATTGGCGAACTGGCTAGTCTGGTTCAGGATCGGACGAATATACTCGGTTCGACGGACTGATGGCCAGAGCAAATAAGCGATAGTACAAGCATGGCTAGCAGAACCAAGCCCAGTTAGTCTTCCCCACTTCGGTACACAAATGGACAATCCCCCTTCCAGATTGATGGTGGAGTCTTACCATGCCGAGCACGAATCCTGTTAATCCGCCTTTGTGGTACGTCCCCCGCATTTCTGCCATAAGCCCCACGGGCCCGGAGGTTGCGCTCGCGGTTGGCGAGGCGGTTGAACTGAGTGTAGAGATTGAACCCTGGCAGACGGTGCCGGCGGCGCAGGCGTGGCGGCGGCGGGCGGAGCCGGCGCTTTCCACTACGAACACCGTGCAGGACTGGTGCCGGGTGATGCTCTACATGCCGCGCGTCATCCGCGCCGACGGCATGTACAAGATGTGGTACGTGGGCACGTCCGGCCCGCCGCGTCCCGCCAGTTGCCACCTGGGCTACGCCACCTCCACCGACGGCATTCACTGGCAGGAATACCCCGGCAATCCCATCGTCACCGACGAGGCGCTGCGCGACGCCGGCGGCTGGGGCTGGTGCTTTCAAAGCCCGTTCGTGCTCTACGACCTGCAGCGGCGCGTCTACCGCATGTGGTTCTCCGCGCTCACCCACTGGGAGCAGACCGATGACGGCGAGTTGGTGGAGATGACGCAGCAGGTGGGCTACGCCGAGAGCCCGGACGGCATCGCGTGGGACATTCACCCGGCGCCGGTCACCCGCAGCGGGCGCTGCGCCTCCGTCATCCAGGAGGCGGACGGCAGCTTCAGCATGTGGGCGAACGCCCGGCCGGCCGGTGACCCGGACCCCAGTTCGATTTACGGCCACGTGATGCTCTTGCGTTCCGCCGACGGCATTCACTGGGAAGAAATCGCCGACGTGCTCCAACCGGCCGGCATCTACAAGTCGTGCGTCTATCCTCATGTCCTGCGCGACGGGCCGGGCCTCGTCATGTGGCACGGCGGCCACCGCGCTTCGCTGCGGGACGACGTGCGCTTCACCCGCGCCCAATTGGACGACGCCTACGGCGATTGGTTCGACCTCACTTTTGCCCGCTCGCATGACGGCCTGGCGTGGACCGACCGGCCCGGCCTGCCGGTCTTTCCGCCAAACCCGGACAAGGACGCTTTCGACGCCCGCTACACCTCCACGCCCCACGTGCTCAAAGAGCCGGGCCGCTACACGCTCTACTACTCGGCCCGCGACATGCAGGAAGGCTGGCTGCAAGCCGACGGCACGCCCGGTCCCGGCCGCGGCTTCGCGTACCGCCATATCGGCTACGCCACGCTGGACGCTGCGGAGCACGAAGACCCGACGCTGCGTTACGAGTGGTCGGTTGACGGGGAGACGCTGCCAGAACGCGGCGGCGCGCTGCGCTTTGCTACCCAAGAGCCTGGCGCGCGCCACGTTACCTGCCGGGTCGCCAATGCCAACGGCGCGATCGCCTACACCTGGAAAATCGTCGTGGGTGTATAGCCGGCTGCGAAACACTGTCGAGTTCGCGCGGGAGCCGCAATCCGCCACGGCCTACGCCTCGGTAGGGGCACGACATGTCGTGCCCCTACCGACGACGCAGGCCCCTCATCGATGGGTGCAAGGAAGGCGGTTATTGGCGGCGCGTGTCTTCCAGTTCAGACTGGATTTCCTGTATATCCGCCGGCCAGGTGCTCTTGATGTAGGCGAGGACGGCCCAGATTTCCGCGTCGCTCATGGTTTCGCCAAAGCCGGGCATGTTGCTCATGTAGTCGTCGCCGACCACGGCGGTGGAGCCGTACTTGGTCACGTCGAAGAGCAGGGCGTCGGTATGGTGCCAGGTGTGGCCGGTGGCGTCGTGGGGCGGGGCGGGCAACATGCCGTCTTCATCGCGTTCGCGCCAGTTGGGCTGCCCTTCCAGGTTCACGCCGTGGCAACTGGCGCAGTGGAGTTGGTAGAGGGCTTCGCCGCGCCGCACCTGTTGCGCGTCGGTGGCGTCCGCCTGCCCGGACGCGCCATCGCTGCCGCCGCGCAGCCACAAGGCCGCCAGCACAACCGCCGCCGCCAGCGCGGCGGCCGCAAAGAGCGCCAGCCAGCGGTTCGGTATCGTGCCGGGCCGGTTTGACTTCTTGTTTCTGCTCACCGCATTGCTCCACAATCGGTAGGCGTTGGATCCGGCAGCCGTTTTGCCAACGGCCGCACACGGCGCGCCGCGCGTGCCCCTGGACATTGTACTATGCCACTGGTAGAGCCATTGTCGAGAATAGGCGTGCTCTCCGACCGCGTGCGCACCGGGCGGGCAATGGCGTACTATACAGACAGCACGCACCATGCGGCGGTAGCGTCGAACGGAGAAAGCGAGCAACCATGGCGAACACGAACGAACCGGTGGGCGTAGCCGTCATTGGCTGCGGCAGCATTTCCCATCCTCATTTTGACGGTTGGCAACGGCTTGAAAAGGCCGGCGAGGCCCGCCTGGAAGTGGCCTGCGACAGCCTCTTGGAACGCGCCGAGGGCCGGGTGCAGCAGTACGGCGCGCGGGCCGCGGCCACGGACTTTGCGGAAGTGGTGCGGCGCCCAGAGGTGCAGGCCGTGGACATCTGCCTGCCGCACCACCTGCATCTGCCCGCGATTCTGGCGGCGGCTGAGGCCGGCGTGCACGTGCTCTGCGAGAAGCCGCTCGTGCTCGACATGGACGAGGCGGTGACCGCAATCCGCGCCTGCCGCGACGCCGGCGTCAAGCTCATGACCGCCGACCGCGACCGCTTCGAGCCGCCGGCCCGCGCGGTCAAGCGCATCCTGAACGCCGGGCTTGTCGGCGACGTCTACCACGTGCTCGAGCGCCACATGCTGCACAAAGACGTGATCACGCAGGGGTCCCACGCCAACATGGGTTGGAAACTGGGCAAGGCCACGGCCGGCGGCGGCGCGCTGCACCGCGACGGCTGCTACTACATCGATACGCTCCTCTTTTGGGAAGGCAGCGGCGTCAAGCACGTCGCGGGCGCGGAGTTCGACAACTTTCTCTGGGAAACGGCGGAGATCGAGACCACCTCGCACGTGCTCTTCCGCTTCAACAGCGGCGCGATCGGCGTCTTCGAGATGGTGTGGTGTTTGCAGGGGCCGCAGCACCGCGAAATCTTCGTGACCGGCAGCGAGGGCTACGTGAAGCTGGAAGGGGGCATCGGGCACGGCTCCGACGCCACGATAACGCTCTACAGCAACAAGCGGCCGTGGCTGGCATTCGACGATGCGCAGGTGGCGCAGGCGTTTGCCGATTGCACGTTCGAGCAGCCAAGCCGGAACAACCCGGAAATGGCCAACGAAAAGCTCGTGCTGCACGTGCCGTACGCGGGCGGCTTCACCGCCCAGGAGAAGGAACTCCTGGCCGCCATCCGGGAAGACCGCGAGCCGGAGTCCAGCGGCATCGACGGCGCGCGGTCGCTGGAGGTGGTGGAAGGCGCCTATATTGCCGCGCAAGAGGGACGGCGGATTGACTTTCCGCTGCGGGATTGGGAGTCTTTGCGCTAACCTACGGCGCGCTAGTTTGATTGAAGTGTGAAAGGGAGCACGAAATGCGCTATCGTCCGCTGGGGAACACGGGACACGACGTATCGGAAGTCGGGCTAGGCACGTATCCGTTGGGCGGCGCGCTCATTACGAGCGGCAGCTATTGGACGGGCCCGGCCACGTACGGCGCCGTTTCGCTCGAGACGGCGGTGGCGACCATCCATCACGGGCTGTCGCTGGGGCTCAACTTCATCGACACCGCGCCGGTCTACTCGGAAGCTGAAGTCTACATCGCCGAGGCGCTGCGCCGGCGGCCGCCGGCCCTCCAAGGAATGGAGGTGTTCGTAGAAACGAAAGGCGGCGAGCACGTGCGGCCGGTGGCAGATGGCGGGCCGCCGGTGCTGGCGCGTGACTTTAGCCGCGCCGCCTTGCGCGCTAGCGTGCTGCGCAGCAAGGAGCGCCTGCAAACGGACCTTATCGAAGGCGTGCTGCTGCACAGTCCGGTCACGGAAGAATTGGCGGAAGACCCGCTGGGCCTGCTCGTCGAGATGCGCGCGGAGCGGCACGTCGGGCACATTGGCGTTTCCGCCAGCGACACAACGGAAGCCATCCGCCTCATCGAGGAAGACGGCCGCGCGGAGATCATACAAATCGGCTTCAGCCTGCTGGAACCCGAACCGGCCGAGCGGCTCTTGCCTCTGGCTGAAGAGCGCGGCGTCGGCATCGTGATCCGTTCGCCCCTGGCATCCGGCTTCCTTTCGGGCACGCTCACGGCGGACCATGAGTTTGGGCCGGACGACCACCGCAGCCTCATGCCGCGGGAACGGCTCGCCGCGCGGCTGCGAGAGGCGGAGTCCTTCATGTGGCTGGTGGACGAGGGCGTGGCGGAGAGCCTCAGCGAGGCCGCCCTGCGTTACATCCTCAGCTTTTCCGGGGTATCGTCGGTGATTCCCGGCGCCATGAACCCGGCTGAAATCGAGCAGAACGCGGCGATTTCCGACCTCGGCCCCCTGCCGGAAGCGGCGCTGGCGCGCGTGGCGGAGACGCAGCGGGCGTTGGGATTGCTGGCCTAGGGGGCGGAGCCGCCGTCTTGCCTCGCACGCTTGGGGCTCCGCCTGTGGTGGCGCTTTACACATGGGCAAAAGAGCGGGGGACAAGCCCCCGCGCTACGAATCGTCATGCCGGCAACAATTCGTCATGCCGGCAACAATTCGTCATGCCGGCTGCGAATCGTCATTCCGGCGAAAGCCGGAATCCATCTTGCCTTGGCAAAGGGCGTGTCCCGCTAGCAAAAGCGCCCTGCGCCGCAATACTCTTTGGCGCACCCGTCTTGCACACAGCCCACTCTGCCCACAACTATCAGGTTTGACTTCCACACGTGTATTGCATCTAGGCAGCGTTCCCGCCATAATGCAGAGAACGGATTGCCCTCAGTTCATCGAGGTGAACGAAAGGAGGGTGACAACCAGGTAGACAACTCATGTGGGGGATCCGGCTGAGATTCCTTTGCTAATCGTTTGTGCACGAACAGTGCTCTTGGAGCAGCAAGGCTTGTCGTCATGGCAAGTTGGGAGGTTAAGCACATGAAGACCGGTGACGGTGAAACTCGTTTGACGCGACGCTCCGTGCTGTGGTTGGGCGGCGGCGCGCTCGGCGCAATCGCGCTGGCGGCCTGCGGCCAGGCGGCCATGCCCGCGGCGACGGACGAAGCGCCCGCGGCCGAAGAGCAAGAAGCGGAAGCCAAAGAGCCGGCGCCACAGGCGGAGCCCGTTGCCCTGGATTGGGCGCTCTGGGGCGACTCCACCTGGGTGGAAGCGGCCCAGGCCGGCGCCGATGCGTACACGGCGGACAACCCCAACGTCACGCTGAACGTCCTCGGCGTCAAGGACAGTCCGTCAGTCTACATTACGTCCTGGGTAGCCGGGTCCGGACCCGATATTGCGATGACGTGGGGCGTGAATCTCGTCCAGGCGGGACGGGACGGGCTGCTGCTCGACATGGATCCCTTCATCAAGCGCGACAGCTTCCCCATGGACGACTACATTCCCTTCCAGCTTGGCGCAATGCGCTGGCCAGAGACGGGTCAGTACGGTCTGCCCATGTACATCAACGTGTACGTGCTCTGGTACAACCGGCAGGTTTTCGATAAGAAGGGCATATCCTTCCCTGATGACAACTGGGGCTGGGACGAATACCAGGATGCGCTGCTCAGGCTTACCGACCGCCCCAACACCGTCTTTGGCGGCGTGGACGCGGGCTGGGGCCGCGGCATTTGGAAGATCGTGCAAAACGGCGGCACCGTCGTCGATCCGGAGAACGACCGCCACGCCACCTTCGATAGTCCGCAGGCCATCGAGGCCATGGAGTGGGTCCACGCCCGCTACCATCAGGACCGGAGCATTGTGCACGGTGAGGAGTGGGCGGCGCTGGACCGCGCCAAGGTGCAGGCCCTCATGCAGGGCACGCTGGCAACCTGGGAAGAAGGTTCGTGGGGGCCGGGGCAGTACTCGATTGACTACCCCGATAACGTCGCGGACTGGGACGTGGTGCCGCTGCCGCAGGGCCCGGCGGCCCGCGCTACCCAAGGCTCCATCGACGCCTGGGTGGTCTGGGCCGGCACGAAAGACCCGGATACGGCGTGGGACTTCATGAAGTTCCTGCAGACCGATACGTATCTCGACCTGCAGTGCCAGATTGCCAGCATTCAGCATCCGCGCGCCTCGCTGCAAGACCGCTACATCAGCATCATGAAAGAGAACTTCCCGGCGCTGGCGGATAAGAATCTGGACGCGTTCGCGCATCCGGTGCGGGGCAAGTACGCCTGGCCCAACGGCGGCCTCTTCCGCAAGGACGCCGAGGTCTTTGGGCTGCTGGCGGAGGCCTGGCAGACGTCGATCGTGGAGGACAAGATCACGGTGGCGGAGGCGTTCACCGACGCCGCCGCGCGCGCCAACGCCCTGATGGCGGAGTGATAGCAGCCCGCCGGCGGCAAAGACACGTCGCGGGTGGTAGGGGCACGACGTGTCGTGCCCCTACGCCAAGAAGTTGCTCCGGCATTGAGGTAGCGCGGGGGCTTGTCCCCCGCCGCTCTCGCATGAGGCCGGCAGGGGCACAACGCGGTCTCCCCCGGTGGGGGCGCGACAATTGACCTGCGGTGGGGGCACGACATGTCGTGCCCCTACCGGACGCGCGTAGCCGCATCGCACGATAGGTAGAATCGTATGCTTGTCACCACCAGCGGCCGGTTTCCCATTGTCAGCAACGGCCAACATCCCTTGCGCGCCGCCGTGGAGGACTGGCGGGAGCGCGAGACGCCGACGCCGGAGAGCGCGTGGCGGGATGAGGCGTTGCGCGCCGTCCAGGCCGCGACCCAGGTGGAACTGCTGGCGGCGCAAACCGGGGCCGGCGCGGACATCCTGGAGCCGGGCTACGCGCCCGTCTACGACGAGTGGTTCCAGATGGCGCGCGTCGTGCCGGGGTTGGCAGTCGCCGCGCCTCTCCGGTATCTGGACACCAACACCTACTACCACCACTGGGTCTTGGACAAGCCGCCTACGCGCGGGGCGGAAAGTCCCATTGTCAGCGCTTACCGCCACGCCGCCGCGCACACGCAGAAGCCCATCAAGCCCGCGCTCTTTGGGCCGTACACCGTCTGGGCGTACGCCGACCGGCAGGGCGACGGCGACACGCCGGCGGCTTTCGACGCGCTGGTGGACATCTGGGCGGCGGACGTGGCGGCTCTGGCTCAGGCCGGGGCGCGCTACATCCAGCTTGAAGAATCGGTCATTTTGCGTCCCAAGCACCGCGCCGACTTTCCGCTGGTGGCGCAGGCCATCGAGCGCATCGCGCGCGCCGCGCCGGTCGCAACTCTCATCGTGCATCTCGCGTGCGGCGCGATTGGCGATATGCTCGAGCCCTTCCTCAAAATCCCCGGCCTGGGCGGGCTGGGCCTGGACTTCACCGACGCCTATCGCGCGCCCAACCTGGCTGCCCTCCCAGGCTGGCGCGGAGATGCAATTCTGCAAGCCGGCATCGCCGACGCGCGCAGCATCCGCATCGAAACTGAGCCCGAATTACACGAAATCCTGCGCGAGATAGCCGCCGCCGTGCCTGCGGAAAATTGCTGGGCCGCCCCCAGCACGGCGCTGCTCCACTTGCCGCGCCACGCCGCTTTTGAGAAACTGGCAACGCTGGCGCGCGCCGCCCACGCTTTCAACGGTAAGGGGGAACAAGCATGAGCGCCCTTCCGCTCCTACCGCTCTCCGGCATTGGCAGCCTGCCCAAGCCGCCCGACCTCTTCCAGGCGGAGATGGCGCCGCTGGAACAGCAAGACCGCGCCTGGATGCGCCAACGTCAAGAGGCCGCAGTGGCCGAGTGGCTTGCGCTCCAGCAAGAGATTGGCATCGACGTGCCGGTGGACGGGGAGCAGTACCGGCGCTCCATGACCACCTATTTCCTGGAAGGCTGGGGCTGCGCCGACATCGATCCCGACCCGGTGTGGGTATTAGACAACATGTACGGCCAGCGGGCGGTCATCAAGCGTCCCGCCACCGCGCCGCGCGCGTTGCTCGCGGACTGGTACCAATTCGCCGCCGCCCGCGTCCAGGGTGACATCAAGGTCACCGTCACCGGCGCGTACACCCTGCGGGACTGGGTCTTCGATCTGCACTATCCCGACCGGCGCGCGGCGGTGCTGGCGCTGGCGGAATACGTCCGCGAAGAGGCGCTGGCGCTGGTGGCCGCGGGCGCGCGTTACCTGCAAATCGACGAACCGGCGTTCGTCACCCGCTATGACCAGCCGGCCGAGCTTGACACGGCGATTGCGGCCATGCGGCGCGTCTGCGACGGCCTGCCGGCGGACGTCACGGTTTTCACCCACATGTGCTACGGCGCGTTCCACGAGGTCTACCCCAAGATGCTGGAACTGCCGGCGCACGTCTTCTGCCTGGAACTTGCCCACGTCGCGCCGGAAATGCTGGAAATCCTGCGCCGGCATCCGTTTCCCGCCGACCGCGCCATGGGCTACGGCGTTGTGGACGCGCAAGATCCCCGTGTAGAATCGGTGGAGGAGATCGAAGCGCGCATCCGGCTGGCGCTGGACTACTTCGCGCCGGAGCAACTCTGGATTAACCCGGATTGCGGCCTGCAGGCGATTCCGCACGAGGCGGCGGTCGCCAAACTGCGCAACCTGGCAACCGCCGCGCGCCGGGTGCGCCAGTTGCTCGTCTGACGGCGGCGATCGAGGCGCATGACCCCCTCTCCCCGGGAGAACTCACAGGGGTAGATACTCTACAATCGACTTCACCTGTCATTCCGAACGGAGCGCAGCGGAGTGTCGAACCCTGTTCGCGGAATCTAGCGCAATGCCCCACAGAATTGGCAGCTCTAGATTCCTCGCTGCGCTCGGAATGACATTTACCTACCCCTGTCAGCCAATGAGAGGGAACCGGAGTGCGGCTGCCGACGGGCGCCAATCAAACGACGAACGCGGTGTGTCCTTAACCGAGGAGAACCCCAGTGCCAGCCACCAATGAAGCCTACTCCCCCCGGCCGATCAGCGAGATTGCCGAGCGTCTCGGCCTGCAGGACGGCGAATTCAGCAATTACGGCCCGCACATGGGCAAAGTGCGGACGAGCGTGCTGGAGCGGCTGGCGGACAAGCCCGACGGCAAGCTGATTCTCGTTACCGCCATCTCGCCCACCGCGGCCGGCGAGGGCAAGACCACCGTCACCGTGGGCCTGGCGCAGACACTCTACAGCATGGGCAAGAATGCGCTTTCGTGCACGCGCGAGCCGTCGTTGGGGCCGGTTTTCGGCATCAAGGGCGGGGCCACCGGCGGCGGCAAGGCCACGCTCGCGCCCGCGCTGGAGATAAACCTGCACTTCACCGGCGATTTCCACGCCGTCACCGCCGCGCACAACCTGCTCGCCGCCATGCTCGACAACCACCTGCACCAGGGCAACGCGCTCGGCATCGACCCCCGGCGCGTCACCTGGCGGCGTACGCTCGACATGAACGACCGCGCCCTGCGCAACGTCGTCATCGGCCTGGGCGGACGCGCCGAGGGCGTGCCGCGCGAGAGCGGCTTCGACATCACGCCCGCGTCCGAGATCATGGCGATTCTCTGCCTCTCCGGCGACCTGGCCGACCTCAAGCAGCGCCTGGGCCGCATCATCGTGGGCGAGACCTACGACCGCCAGCCGGTCACCGCCGCCGACCTCAAGGCCCACGCCGCCATGACAATCCTGCTGCGGGAGGCCATCCACCCAAATCTCGTGCAGAACATGGCCGGCGGGCCGGCGCTGGTGCACGGCGGGCCGTTTGGCAACATCGCCCACGGCTGCAACTCGATCATCGCCACGCGGGCCGGGCTGAAACTTGCCGACTACGTGGTGACGGAAGCCGGTTTTGGCACCGACTTGGGCGCGGAAAAGTTCTTCAACATCAAGTGCCGTCGCGCCGGCCTGGCCCCGGACGCGGTCGTGCTGGTCGCCACCGTGCGCGCCCTCAAGCTGCACGGCGGCGTGCGTCCCGCCGACCTGGGGACGGAAAACACGGACGCCGTAGCAAAGGGCCTCGCCAACCTGGGGAAACACATAGATAACATCCGGCAGTTTGGCCTGAATCTCGTCGTGGCGCTCAACCGCTTTCCTTCCGACACCGCCAACGAGATGCGCGTGGTTGCGGATTTCTGCGCGGCGGCCGGCGTGCCCGCGGCGGAGACCGACGTCTTTGCCCGGGGCGTAGACGGCGGCCGGGCCTTGGCGGAAGCCGTCCTGCCCCTGGTAGAGAAGCCAGCGCCGGGCGCGTTCCGGCTGCTCTATGCCGACGACGCGCCGCTAAAGGAGAAGATCGGCACAATCGCCCGCGAGATCTACGGCGCGGCCAAGGTCAGCTACGCCCCCGCCGCCAACCGCGCCCTGCGCCAACTGGAACGCCGGGGCTTCGGCGGCCTGCCCATCTGCATGGCCAAGACCCAATCGTCGTTCTCGGACAATCCCCGCCGGCTGGGCGCGCCCTCGGGCTTCACCATCACCGTGCGCGACGTCAAGCTCTCAGCCGGCGCCGGCTTCGTCATTCCCATGACCGGCGACATCATGACCATGCCCGGCCTGCCCGCAACCCCGGCCGCGGACGGCATGACCATCGACGCCGCCGGTAACGTCGGGGGCGTGGATTAGGCGATGCGGCGGCGAGGCGCCGGCCCTGCCCGCTCTATTCTCTCCCTAACCCTCTCACTCGATAGGGAGTGAAATCTGCGCCCTTGAACCAGGATGTGCAAGAATCTCCATAACGAAAGGGCTGAAAGATGTCGCAGAAGAAACCGCTCCGCGTTGCCATGGTTGGGCTGCGGCACCCGCACGTGGGCAGCCTGGACCCGGCACGGCCCGCGCCCGGGTACGTGCACACCTTCAAGCAGATCCCCGAGGCGCAGATAGTTGCCTATTGCGAGGACAGCGACTCGACGCTGTTGGACCAGGCGCGCGCGTTCGATCCGGCGGCCCGCGTCTACGCGAGTGTGGACGAACTCCTGGCCAAGGAGGATTTTGCGCTTGCGTGCGTCGTCCTGCCCGCGAACGAAATCCCCGCCGTGGGCATCAAGCTGGCGAAAGCCGGCAAGCACTTCTTCGTGGAAAAGCAGTTCGCGCGCACGGCGGCCGACCTGGCGCCGCTGGTGGCAGCCGTGGCGCGACATGGCGTGAAGGCGCTTGCCGGCTATCCCTGGCGCTTTCATCCCGCGATGCTCGACCTCAAGCAGTTCATCGACCAGGGCGTCCTGGGCGCGCCGCTCTCGTTGGAAAGCCGCCTGGTCACCACCCAGGTGCGCCCCGGCAGCCGCGAGCCAACTCACTTCATGTTCACTGCCGCCAACGAGGGCGGCGGCGTGCTGCACATGCTGGGCGGACACTATCTCGAATTGATGCGCCATCTCGTGGGCTGCGAGGTCAAGACCGTGCAGGCGCTCACCGGCCGGCCGGTGGGGCACATCGACGCGCCGCTGGAGGACGTGGCGGTGGTGGCCATGGAGTACGAGAACGGCGCGCTCGGCAGCCTGCACGCCGCCTACGCGCAGCCGCCGCTGGCGGAAGGATACGACTCGAGCCTCGTCTATCGCGGCGCGCGCGGCTGGGCCGACTGGACGCCGGTGGGCGGGCAGAGCCTGGAGATTGTCAGCGAAGCGCCCGCGTGGGCCGGCGCACCCCGCAAGCGCATCACGTATTCGCCGGCGCAGATGGCCGTCTACGGCGGCCACCGCTGGTCCTACGACATCATGCGGCAGTTCGTGCAAGAGCTCCACACCACGCGCCCGCCCGCGGTGACGCTGCGCGACGCGCTTCACGTGCTGCAAGTCATCGAGGCCGCGTATGAGGCGGCGCGGACGGGGAGGCAGGTGGAGGTGGAGTACGGCACGGGCGCCGCCGGAGAGAAGTAATGCGTGTCTTACTACGCATCCCCAATGCTGTCGCGTGAACCGCTGCGACACCAACAGTGACGGTCGCGCACCGGCAAGCGCCTTGAAACTCTCGCATGACGGCATAGGGGCGCGACATGTCGTGCCCCTACGCCGTTTCGACCGCGAACGTGACCGGGCGTCTTACGCCGTGCGCGGCCGGCTGCGGTATAATCGAAACGCGCTGGCAGATTGAGAGCAATCACCATGGCCTTTCTTTGGGCACCCAGGGGAATGAAAACCGGCGGCTGGCTACATGGCCGTCATTCCCGTGAAAGCGGGAATCCATCTTCGCCGCGCACGCAGTGGATTCCCGCTTTCGCGGGAATGACGGAGTTGATAGTGCAGTTTCCATGGTAACGACTTGAGGGCGGACGGCTGTGAACGTTGGCATGCTCTACCATCCCGGACGCGAGCAGGCGCACGCGCTGGCTACGGTGCTGCACTCGGTCATCGAGAAAGAGGGGCACGAAGCCTGGCACGTGCCGGTGGAGGCCGAGGACGAATGGCACGAGCGCGTGCCCGCCGCGAACCTCCTCTTTACCCTGGGCGGCGATGGCAGCATCCTGCGCGCGGCCCCGCTCTGCGCGGAGCACGACGTGCCCATGGTGGGCGTCAAGTTCGGGCGGCTGGGCTTTCTCTCGGAACTCTTGCCTACTGAGGCGATCCAGACCTTGCCCCGGTTCCTCAACCAGGAGTACTGGATCGAGGAGCGTTCCATGCTGGACTGCCAAATCGAGGGCGAGGCCCAGCAGACCGTTGCCCTCAACGAGGCGGTAATCAGCCAGGGGCGCGTGCGGCGGGTGCTTGATATAAAGGTGTGGATCGACGACGCCTTTCTCGCCGATTACGTCGCCGACGGCCTGATGATCTCCACCGCCACCGGTTCGACGGCGTACTCCATGGTGGCCGGCGGGCCAATCCTCCACCCGGAGGTGCGGAACATGCTCATCACGCCCATGTGCGTGCTGCGCGGGCCGACCACGCCGTTCGTCTTGCGCCAGTCGGCGCGGCTGCGGTTGCAGGTTTTCCACCAACACGAAGCGATTGTAACCATCGACGGCCTGCCGGTCGGCAACCTCGCCAACGAGGGCCTGATGCACCTGACCACCGCAACCCAAACCTGCAAGTTCGCCCGCGTGCAGGAGCGCACCTACTTCTATGAATCGCTGGTGCAAAAGCTGCGGATTCCCCTGGAAAACGCCTAGGACGCGCGATGCTGGAGCGCTTGGAAATCCATGACTTCGCCCTCATCGACGACGTGCGGGTGGCGTTCGGCGCCGGTTTCAACGTGCTTACCGGCGAGACCGGCGCGGGCAAGTCGATTATCATCGACGCCATCGGCGCGCTGCTCGGCAACCGGGTGGGGGCCGCCGACGTGCGCAGCGGGGCAAGCGCGGCGCGCATTGCCGGCACGTTCGCGCTCGGCGCGGTCCGGCCGGCGCTGGCGGCGGCCTTGCAGGAGGTCGGCGCCGCCCTGGACGGCGACGGCCGCTTGTTGCTCTCCCGCGAGATCGCGGCCTCTGGGCGCACCACCGCCCGCATCCAGGGACGCGCCATAGCCGTCGGCGCGCTGCAACAGGTGGCGAGCCACCTGGTCGACATTCACGGTCAAGGCGAGAATCTCTCGCTGCTCCGCCCGGCCTTGCAGTTGGACTTCCTCGATCGCTTCGGCGGTCTCGATGACCTGCGGCAGCAAGTCGCGGCCGCGTGGCGCGCGCTGCAGGCGGCGCAAACGGAACTGCGGCATCTGCGGCAGGATACGCGGGAGTTGGCCCAGCGCGCCGACCTGCTGGCGTTTCAAACTCAGGAAATCGCGGACGCGGGTCTGGCGCCGGGTGAAGAGGAAGCCCTGCGCGCCGAGTACCGGCGGCTGCGGCATAGCGCGGAACTGGCCGCGCTCACGGCCGGCGTGCTGGAGGCGCTCAGCGACGCCGACGAACCCGCCCGGCCCGCCGGCGTGTGGCTGGATGAGGCGGTCAGGTCGCTCCGGCGCTTGGCCGAACTTGATCCTGAGACAGAGCCGCATCTCCAGGCCGGACAAGAAGTCTCGGCGCAGTTGGAAGAGTTGGCGGCGGATATGCGCCGCTATGCGGACGGCTTAGAGCAGGAGCCGGGGCGCTTGCCGGAGGTGGAGGCGCGGCTGGACGTTATCGAGAGCTTGAAACGCAAGTACGGCGATAGCATCGCGGAGATCCTGGCGTACGCCGAGGCGGCGGCGGCGGAGTTGATGGGTATTCAGACCGGCGAAGACCGGGCGGCGGACCTGGCCGCGCAAGTGGAACGGCTCACTGCGGAAACCGCCGCGCGCGCCGCCGAGCTTTCGGCCCGGCGCAAGGCCGGCGCGCCGGACCTGGTTGCCGCCGTGCAGCGCGAACTGGCGCTGCTGCACATGCCAAGCATGGCGTTCGACGTGGCCGTGACGCAGGAGGAAGCGCCCGAGGGCATAGTGGTAGCGACCGATGAGGGACCGCGCACGCTGCTGTGCGGGCCAAGCGGTATCGATACGGTCGCCTTTCTCATCAGCCCGAACCCCGGCGAACCGCTGAAGCCGCTGGCAACTGTCGCTTCCGGCGGCGAGGCCTCCCGCCTGCTGCTGGCCCTCAAGTCGGCGCTCGCCCACGCGGACGAGACGCCCGTGCTGGTCTTCGACGAGATCGAAATCGGCGTGGGCGGCCGCGGCGGCGCGGTGCTGGGCGAGAAGATGTGGAGCCTGGCGGGCAGCCACCAGGTGATCTGCGTGACGCACCTGCCCCAGGTGGCGGCCTATGCCGACCACCACTTCTTCATCCAAAAGGCAACGACAGGCAGCCGCACGACGACGCAGGTGAACGCCCTGTCGGGCACGGCGCAGGTGAAAGAATTGACGGCGATGAGCGGCTCGTCCGGCGCGGCGGCCGAGCGCGGGATGCGGGACTTGCGCGCCCAAGCGCGGCGCTGGAAGGCGGAACAAGCAGGAGCGCAAGCCTCCCTGCCCCTCGCCGCGCCCTCACCCTAACCCTCTCCCAGAGTGAGAGGGCCGGGGTGAGGGGGATAATTCTCTTGCCCGTGCCCTTGCGCAGGCCGTTCGCCCTGAGCCAAGTCGAAGAGTGAGCGGCGACGGCATGGCCAAGAGGCGGGGGACAAGCCCCCGCGCTGCGCCGTCATGCCCGCGCCTAACCGCTATACGGGCGTTTGTCCGTCATTCCCGCTTGCGCGGGAATCCATCTTTTCTTGGGTACGCGAGTTGCCCAGCAGGCGCGGCACTTCGACAGGCTCAGCGCGAACGGAGAGCAGCGACGTCACTCGCTGCCCCGCCGGGCGGGCGCAGGTTGCAAACCTGCGCTTACCGTCCAGCGGCGCGGCGGACTTGGAATCCAAGACGCCCACAGGGGCGTGGTGGACGCTCCTGTGGGCGTTGGTTCGCGGGCAGCGCGTCTGCGCCGGTGCGCGCAATGGCGGCTACTTGCCTACGCGGACCTTGAGCCGCTTCGACTTGGCCTTCTCCTCCTTGGGCAGGCGCACCGTGAAGATGCCGTTTGCCCAGGAAACGGCGGCGTCATCGGCGTAGACCGCGCTGGGCAGGGTGTAGGCAATTTCGAACTCGCCGTCGGGCAGATTGCGCCAGATGCGGGTTGCCGCCTCGGCCTCCGGGCGCTGGTAGCGGCCCTTGACGATCAGACTTCCCTTGCTCAGGGTGATCTCCACGTCGTCCGGGTTCGCGCCCGGAATTGCCAACTCCAGCAGGTAGGCCTCGTCAGTCTCCCACAGGTTGGAAGGGAAACCGCGCTGGGCGTGGGACGTGGCGCCGTTGCTGAAGAGACCCGAGCCAAAGAGCGGCCGCTCGAAAAGGCGATCGAAGACGTCCTGGGCCGTCGCGAACGTGTGAGGCTCGTAGCGCTTGAGTTCAGCCATCGTGTTACCTCCTGATGTGTGCTGAGTGATGAACCGCGCTTTCTGACTCCATTCTAGAATATGCGTCTCACTGTGTCAAGTATCTTTAGTATATTTTATTAGATAATATCTAATCATAGGAGGCATATCCGTGAGTTCGCGGATCTACACCAGGAGAGAAGCGCCCTCGATTCCTCGCTCCGCTCGGCATGACGCGAAAACTGCGCTTGGGGTGACATGAAGGCTGCGCTCGACGAATGGCATGAAACGCAGCCTTGCACGGCTATCACGTCTCGCTCTGCCAATTCCGGCTCTTACCGGCAGACGTCCCACGCGGCTATAATGGAAGAGCAACCCTAACCGGAGGAGAAGGGCCTATGCGGAAGATCCTTGGCGTGATTCTGGGCGTACTGACCGCCAATGGTGTCTTCTTTCTCGTAAGCCTCGCGGCTAACCGCATCTACCCCACGCCGGCGGAACTGATGGACCCGCAAACACCGGAAGCCACGGCCCTGCGGGTAGCCGCCGCTGAGACGAACGGCCTGGTGTTGGTGATGCTCGGGGCCGCTTTGGGCGGACTCGTGGGCGGTTTCATTGGGGCCAAGATGGCCAGAAGCAGCGACTTCGCCGTCACCAGCGCCATCGGTGGACTCCTTTCCCTGTGGGCCGTTTACTCGTTCTACGTCTTCTATCCGGCGCGTCTGTGGTTTCCCGGCGGTATGCTCGTTGCGTTCCTGCTCTCCACCTATCTTGGAGGCGTTGTGGCGCGGCGCTCCCGAGCGGAATTGACCGACCGCAGTTGACACGACCGGTTCCTGGGGAATGCGCTACCCGGTGCGCAGCGTCCAGCCAGCTTGGCGAGACGCTGATGCAGGCCCCTTGCGCGATGCAGACGGGACTGGCAGCCGCCGGCCACCGCCACGTAAGCGCCGCGCTCATTCAATCCCCGCGTCCGGTATATAATTGCGCCTGGAACCTACGCTACCTTGAATGTTTTGCTGGAAGACCGAGACGTGAGGAGTATGGCATGGCGACGGTACAGACATCGGGCGAGGCGTTGGATACGCTGCTGCACCGGGGCGTGGTGGACGCGGTGGTACGCGCCGACCTGGAACGCATGTTGCGGTCCGGCAAACCGCTGCGCATCAAGTTCGGCGTGGACCCCAGCCGGCCGGACCTGCACCTGGGCCACGCGGTGGGTTTTCGCAAGATCCGCCAGTTCCAGCAGTTGGGGCACCGCGTGATCATCATCATCGGCGACTGGACCGCCCGCATCGGCGATCCGTCGGGCCGCTCCGACACCCGCCAGATGCTCAGCGCGGCAGAGGTGCGCGCCAACGCCCAGACGTACCTGGACCAGATGGGGAAGATCGTGGACGTGGAAAACCTGGAAGTGGCGTGGCAGACGTCGTGGTTCGAGGATTTTTCCCTGGAGGACGTGGTGCGCCTCTGCGCCAAGTACACCGTGAACCGCATGCTCGACCGTGACGACTTCGCTACCCGCTACAAGGGTGGGCAGGCCGTCTCGGTGGTGGAATTCTTGTATCCCCTGTTGCAAGCGTATGACTCTGTCGCGATTAAGGCCGACGTGGAACTGGGCGGCACCGACCAGTACTTCAACTTCCAGGTGGCCCGCGACATCATGCCGTCCCACGGCCTGCCGCCGCAGCAGTTCCTCACCTGGCCGCTGCTGGTGGGCACCGACGGCACGCGCAAGATGAGCAAGAGCTACGACAACTACGTGGCGATCACCGATGAGCCAAACGAGATGTACGGCAAGGTGATGTCGCTCACCGACGACGTGATGCGCGACTACTTCGAGACGCTGACGGACATCCCGGCGCCGGATTTGGATGAGATGTTTAGCGAAATGGCTGCCGAACGGCGCAACCCCCGCGACGTGAAAGCCCGCCTGGCCCGCGAGATCGTGGCCCAGTTCCACGACGAGGCCGCCGCAGAGTCCGCCGAGGCCGAGTTCATCCGCCGGTTCCGCCAACGCGCGCTGCCCAGCGACATCCCGTCAATCCCCCTGAACGACACCCTACGCAACGCCCACACCATCGTAGACGCCCTCATCGCCGCCAACCTCGCCCAGAGCCGCTCCGAGGCCCGCCGCCTCGTCCAACAAGGCGGCGTCCGCCTCGACACCACCCGCGTCACCGACCCCAACACGCCCTACACCGCCAAAGCGGGGCAAGTCTTCCAGGTCGGCAAGCGGAAGTTCGGCAAGGTGGGCGAGAGCGCCTAACCGCAATTCGATGGGGTACGTCGACGCTCCCGGAGAGGATCGCGCACGGTGGGGGTGTCGCATCCCGAAACCCCTAGAATCTTAACGTTCATCATCTTGTTGAGCGCCCAAAGCCGGTGATGTACCATCGAATTACATGGGCCCACGCTCGAACGGCCCACACCAGGTAGGAGTGTGCACGTCGTGAGCCGCCGTCTGCTGATAACGCTAGAACCCAATGTGCTGCGCTGGGCGCGGGAACGCGCGCGGCTTGAGCCGGAGCAACTGGCCCGCAAGATGCAGGTGAAGCCGGAGCGGGTGCGTGAGTGGGAAGTCTCCGGCAAGATTAGCATGGCCCAAGCTGACAAGGTTGCGCACCATACGCATACCCCGCTTGGTTTTCTCTATCTCCCGCAGCCCCCCGAAGACCGCTTGCCCATCCGCGATTTCCGCACCCGCGGCGGCGAAATGCTACGCCCTAGCCCAGACTTGCTGGAAACCGTCTATCTCATGCAGCGCCGCCAAGCGTGGATGCGGGACGACGTGATCGAAGAGATCGGCGAGCCACTGGATTTCGTTGGCGCGTTCGATGGGAGTACGGACGCGCTTGAGGTTGCCGCTGCCATGCGTGACGCCCTGCGGCTTGAGCCGAATTGGGCTTCTCGGCAATCCACCTGGACAGGCGCGCTCAGTCACCTGCGCGAACAGGCGGACAACGCCGGTGTGCTCGTCGTCTTCTCCGGGGTGGTTGGCAACAACACCCACCGCAAGTTGGACACCAACGAGTTTCAGGGCTTTGCCCTTGTAGACGAGTATGCGCCGCTAGTCTTTGTAAACAGTGCCGACTTCCAGGCGGCGCAAATGTTCACGCTGGCGCACGAACTGGCCCACTTGCTAGTTGGCAAGAGCGGTGTAACAAGCTTTGACAACCACCAAGCGCCAAGCGATGACACCGAGCAATTCTGCAATCGGACTGCCGCGGAGTTTCTGGCGCCGGAGGAAGAACTGCGCGCTTTCTGGCCGGCCGCCGGGAAGGCGAACAATCCCTACCAGGCAATCGCGCGCCGGTTCAAGGTGAGCACACTGGTAGCCGCGCGCCGCGCGCTCGATCTCAAGTTGATCGACACAGCGACATTCTTTGAATTCTATGAGGAGTCCAAGACCACGGTCTGGCTGAGGAAGCGGCCGCTAAGCGCAGGCGGCGATTTCTGGAACACGCAGCGATGGCGCATCGGCCCCCGCTTTGGCGCAGCCGTAGTCCGCGCGGCAAAGGAAGGCCGCCTGCTCTATACAGAAGCATATCGTCTAACCGGCCTGAATAGGGTTACATTCGAGAAGCTTCCTGAGAAGTTCGAGGTAATCCTATAGTGAAGCGTCCTACTCACTTGTTCGTCTTAGACACAAGCGTGTTTGTGCAAGCACACCGCAACTACTATGCCCATGACATTTGTCCAGGGTTTTGGAATCTTCTCGACCACTTTGCTCTAGAGGGTTTCATTTCGAGTATAGATCGCGTGCAAGAAGAGATTTTTGCACCGGATGAGCCCGACGAATTGACTGCGTGGGCAATTCAGGCGCCATCAAGCTTCTTCAAGTCCACGGGGGAGCAAGCTGTAATTGGCGCATACCAGCAGATGCAGTCGAGGCTTCAGAGAAGTGCACAGTTTAGCGCTGACGCAAAGTTGAAGTTCGGAGAAGCTGCCGATGGATGGGTAGTGGCATATGCACGTGCGCACGGCGCTGCTGTAGTCACTCAGGAGGTCTATAGCGCAAATGTGAAGAAGCGAATTCCCATACCAAACGTATGCCTAGAGTTTGATGTCACTCACATTGACACTTTCGAGATGCTGCGCCAACTTGGAGCGCACTTTTATTGGCAGCAACCATGATGGTCGCTGAAGAGGGACTCGCTACCGACTGTACCTAACGGTTTGTAATTCGCCTCTTACAAGGACCTCCTATCAAGTCCAGTCTGCGTGCGGCGTTTTGCCTTCCTGCCGCACATTACCTGGGCGAAAATCGGGCACTTCCAGCAGCGTCGTACCTTGCTCTATCGAATCCGCCGCGAGTATGGCGGGGGCGGCGGTATCCATGGCTTGGTAGACGGTGAAGTCTAGAGGGGCTTTGCCGAGCACGGCGTCGCGGAAGGTGGTGTGGACGTAGTAGTCGGCGTCGCCGTGGCCGCTGCCGCGGGCGGCGGGTGGGGCGTCGGTGCGGGCGTGGCCCCAGTCCATCTCGGCCAGGTCGTGCATCTGGGCGTCGGCCAGCCACATGAGCGGTTTGCCGCTGCCGCTGCGCTTCCATTCCAGCACGCCGTTCGTGCCGCTCACGTGGAACCAGTGGTGGCCCATGCCGTGGGAGACCGGTTGGGTGAAGCCGCAGACCAGCCGCAGCAGCGCGTCCTTCTCCGTCTTCATCAGCGCCGCCTGTACGTCCGGCTGGCCGATTTCGGGATGCGCATAGCTGGGCGCGCCGGTGCTCATGGCGGTCACGCTCACCACCCGGTCGTCCAGCACCTTCAGCAGCGGGCTGAGTTCGTGGGGCAGGTAGTGAATCGGCGGCATGGTGTGGAGCCAGTTCGGCTGCGCGCCGGGTTTTTCATCAAGCTCTTCGACCGCCGCAAACTCACCTGAATTGGGGTCTTGAAAAAACTGGCGCGTGCCGTAGTAGCCGATGTACTGCCCTTCGCAGAAGGTGATGCGCCCCAAACGCCCGGCCTGCACCAGGTCGCGCCAGGCGTCGATGTAGCCCCAGAAGCGGGTCTGCTCGCCAAGCTGGTAGACCAGGCCGGAGCGCTCCTGCGCCAGCACGATGCGCCAGCAATCTTCCAGGGTGTGCGCCGCCGGCACCTCGCTGTTCACGTGCTTGCCGGCCTCCAGGGCCATGGCCGCCAGCGCGCCCTGCTCCCGGCAGCGCACGGTTAGGGCCACCGCGTCCACCCGCGGATCGCCCAGCATATCTTCATAGCCGGCATAGGCCGTCACGCCTTGGCGGTCTGCCAAAGCAGCCAGCGCCCGCTCGTGCAGCGCCGCAATCGGGTCGCACAGCGCCGTGATGCGGTAGCCGTCGATGCGCTCCACCATGCGCAGCCAGTGCAGGCCACGATGGCCCAGTCCGACCAGGCCGATGCGTATTTCGTCCATGCTTTGCGCCTTTCTGCGGTTCGTGTGCTCTTGCCGCGTGTCTGCTCAAGCGGATGTGGGCAATTGCCGGTCGCTGTCAGGCGGCTGCGCCTTGGCCCGCGCGCCCTGCAAGCGGGCGGCGAGAATGCCCGCCAGCAGGCCGCACAGATGGCCTTCCCAGGAGATGAGGGCGCTGGTGGGCAGCACGCCCAAGATGAGGCCGCCGTAGAAGAAGACGGTGACGAGCGCGATGACAATCGACCGCAGGCTGCGCTCGTACCAGGCGCGCGCCACCAGGTAGCCGAAGTACCCAAAGATGAGGCCGCTGGCGCCGATGTGGTAGCCCGTCCTGCCAACCAGCCACAGCGCCGCGCCGCCGCCGAGCATGACCACCAGCGAGACGCCCAGAAACGCCCGCCGGCCGCGCACCGCCACCAACCCGCCGAGCACCAGGAACGGCACGGTGTTCACCAGCAGATGGCTCAGGTTGGCGTGGATGAACGGGCTGAGCGGAATGCCGCGCAGTCCTTCCAGGGTGCGCGGCACGATGCCCCAGGTGTTGAGGTGATGCCCGGTGAGGAGATTGGCCGCTTCCACCGCCCAGAGCAGGGCGGCGACCGCCAGCACCGGCAGCAGGTTCCGCTTGAGTTGCGCGGCCATGCCACGCCGGCCGGGCGGCTAGACGCCCTCGACGATAACGACGTTGGCGTCGGCGGACCTGGCGCGGATCTCCTTGAGCGCGGCAAAGTCGGCCGAGTCGAAGAAGGCCCGGGCCGCCGCGGCGTCGGCAAACTCGATCACCACCAGGCGGTCGGGGACCCAGTCGCCCTCGATGACCTCGTTCGCGCCGCCGCGCACCAGGTACCTGCCGCCGGCGGCCGCCACGACCCCGGCTACCTTTTCGCGAAACTCGCTGTAGGTAGCCTCGTCCTTTATCTCATTGTTGACAATCGCGTATGCCGCCATGGTTCTGCCATCCTTTCTGCGTGCGGGGGCGTTCGTGCCCCCGTTCCTACGCTTTCACCACATATTACCACGACATGAAGAGACGCCCACGCGCGCCCCGCTGGCACACGCCAGCGCCACGGCTAGCGCGACCCGGCCACCTGCACGGCCACCACGTCGATGCCGTGGTACTTGCGGTGGCGCACGGCGGCGGCGTAGCGCCGCAGCAGGCGGAACGACAGGTCTTCCACGTCCGGCGTCTCGGCCTGATCGCTCAGATACGCCAGGCGGTCTTCCAGATTCTCCTCGTCGAAGACGGCCAGGAACTCCATCTCCACGTGGCCGGCCTCCGGGCGGGCATTGATGATGAGGCGCGGCGCGTTGGCGGCGGCTTGCTCGGAGATTGCGCCTTCATCGGAGACACCAACTTCCTCAGAATGGCCCCTATCGTCCGCCAGCGGTTGCAGCAGACAGGCCAGCGTCTCCTCACCGGCCGCGCGCAGCCGCTCGGTGGATTCGTGGTTCCAGCCGATTCGCGCCGCAAGGTCTTTCAAGTAGGCGTCGATATCGGGCAGGCTGGACATCGCCAGAGACGTTTCCAGTCGTTTGCCCCGGCGGCCGGAAAGCTCCAGGAACCATGTCAGCAGGATTGCCGTTAGCAGGCCCAGGGTCATGCCGTGGCTCAGGGGCGCGGCCCACGTGCCCGCCAGCAGTTCCGCCAGCACGTCGCTGCTTTCCAACCCGATGCAGAGGGAGACCGCCACGCCCACCGTCAGCGCCTTCGCCGGCGCGAGTTCTTCCTGAAAGACCATTCTCATGCCTTGCACGAAGAGCCGGCCCATGACGAACAGCAGGAACGCGCCGATGACGGGGCTGGGAATCGTCAGCAACACGGCCACGGCCTTGGGCAGGAACGCCAGCGCGATCATCAGGCCGCCGAGCGCGAGGCCGACCCGGCGCGCCGCGTTGCCGGTAAGCTCGATGAGCGATATGTTGGACGCCGTGTAGACGATGGTCGGCAGCGTGCCCGCCAAACCGGCAAGGAGCGTGCCCAGGCCGTTCGTGTTGACCGCGCCCTGCACCAGGCGAAAGTCGGTGGCCTGCGGCCGGCGGCGCGACATCTGCTGGATGAAGACGCCGTCGCTGCTCATCTTGACGGCAACGACGAGGCTGACCAGCAAGAACATGGGCAGCAGCGCCCAGAAGTCCGCGCCAAAGCTGAGGTCCAGTCCCTGCCAGGCGGAAAAGTCCGGCGCTTGGAGCCACGCGGCGGCGACTGCCGGCTGCCAGTCGTAGATGCCGAAGAGGACGGACGCCGCGGAACCGGCGGCCAGCGCGATGAGCACGGCCCAGAGCCGCCAGAGCCCGCTGGCGCGCATGGCCAGGCCGGCCGCCCCGGCCAGGGTGACCGCCGCCACCACCGGCCCGGCCGTGGGCGGCGCGTCCGCGGGAATCCTGTCTATGCGCTCGAACGCGATGGACATGACGGTAACGGCAATGAGCATGAGCGCCGTGCCGCAGACCACCGGCGTGACGATGCGCCGCAGCAGCGGCAGCCACGCGGAAAGCGCGAACTGCATGAGCGACGCCACGACGATCAGGCTCGCCAGCATGGGCACGCCGCCGGCCGCCAGCGCGATCACGGCGACCGCGATGAAGTGGGGGCCGGCGCCGGACATGAGCAGGTGGCCCGCGCCCAGGCGTCCAAAACGGCACGCCTGCAAGGCGGTCACGACGCCGCCGATCACCAGCGCCGCAAAGACGGCCCACGCCAGATAGCCGTCTTCCAGGCCGCCGGCCCGCGCCGCAACGGTGACGAACAAGGCCGTGTTCGTCAGGGAAATCATCACGCCCTGAAGCGCGACCCCCAGCGCGTGGAACGGCGGGCACGGGTCGTCAGGCTGGTAGCGGATGTGTTCGGCTGCGCGAGCTATGTTCTGCATCTATTGGGCTGACGCCCTGCCCCGTTGCGCGGGCCTTGGGCTACGACCCGCCTCTGCCGGGGTAGGTCAATTCAGCCACGCCGGACTTGTCCAGTTCGCCCAGGCCCATGTCGATCATCCGGTCGTACTGGGCCTTGGTGGCCTTGGCCAATGGCAGGGAGAGGCCGGCGGCGTCCGCCAGGTCCAGCGCGATGCCGGAGTCTTTTGAGGCGTGGGCGGCGGAGAAGTAGCACTCGTGGTCGCGGGCTTCCATGTCCTCGCCGTCGGTTTCCAGCACCCGCGAGTTCGCGCCGGTCTGGGAAAAGACCTCTTGCAGCATCCCGCTGTCCAGCCCCAGCGCCTCGCCCAGGCCCAGGCCCTCGGCCAGGCCGGCCGTATTGATGTTCATCACCATGTTCACCAGCGCCTTTACCTGGGCCGCCGTGCCGGCCGCGCCGACGTAGCGCAGCGAGACGCTCATGGTGTCCAGCAGGGGCCGCGCGCGGTCGAAGGCCGCTTCACTGCCGCCGCACATCAGGTAGAGCGTGCCCTCGCGCGCCTGGGTAATGCTGCTGGCCATGCAGGCTTCCAGGCTCTGCGCGCCGGCCGCCGCCGCGCGGGCTTCCACGTCCACGTGCACCTGGGGCGTGATGGTGGCGCAATTGACGAAGAGTTTTCCGTTTGCGCCTTGCAATAGGCTATCCCCGTCTTCCGCAAAGACTGCGTACATCGCCGCGTCGTCGGTGACGACGGTAATGACAGTGTCGGCCAGGCCGGTCACCTGTGCCAGGTTGCCGCAGGCCTGCGCGCCGATCTCGCCGGCGAGTTCCTGGGCGGCGGGCGCGTTCACGTCGTAGACGGCGGTGACGGCGTAGCCCTCGTCGGTGAGGTGGCGGGCGATGTTCGCGCCCATGCGGCCCACGCCGACCACGCCAATCGTTCCAAAATCGGCTCCCATGATGTGCTCTCTTTCCCGCCGCGCGCAGCGCGGCTCAATAAAGCGCCGTCCGGCCCCCGCAATGGTCAGGCCGAACGGCGCTTGCAGTCGTTCCTTATGCGTACGGCGCCTGGACGTTAGCCGTTGAGCGAACTGTGCAGTTCCTGCCAGTCCTCCAGCGCGTTGAGGCTGACCGCGTCGGTAATGGCGCCGTCGTTGGCCAGGCCCGTGGCGTCGCAGATGCCGGTCACCACATCGTCGCCGTGGTTATAGCCGCGAATGGCGGCGTTGCTGGCTTCCACGGTCTCGGCGGCGATGCTGCCGCCGTTCTGGTCCACCACCCACTGCTCGAACTCCAGGTAGTTCGGCTTATTGGCACGCAGGTAGGCCAGGGCCGCGTCGCGGTCGACGTTCAGGCCGTCCAGCACCATCTGGTCGAACCCCGCGCCGCACTCGTCATAGTCGTCGGGCAGCGCGCCGTTGGCCGCCAGGGTGACTTTCAGCCACAGGCGGGGCAGGTGAATTGCGCCCAGGGGTCCGGCTTCGCCCGAACCAATCAACGGTACGATCTTGTCTGCCATCGCTCATCCTCCTTGAATTGCCGCCGCCGCAAAATGGCAGCGAACGCCGCATACAACACGTCTCCTCGTATCGGAGTCACTATAGCCGTCCAGCGGTAGCAGTGTCAACACGGTGGCAAGTTGCTGGCAGGACGCCCGTAGCGTAGGTTTGCAACCTGCGTCCGAGCGTAGGTTTGCAGCCTGCATCCGGGTAGCGTAGGTTTGCAACCTGCGCCGCCGGGGAGCGGGCGACAGGCCCCAACACCCGTTCGCCCTGAGCTTGTCGAAGGGTGAACGGGGAGGGAAACGGCGTAGCGCTTGCGTCGCTCTCCCGTCCGTTCGTGCTGAGTGCTGCGCGAAGCCCCTGTCGAAGTATGAACGGACGGGAGAGCGGCTGCCAGGCACAGTGCGTGCCAAACCCAATGCGAAAGCACTTGGGTTTTCGCCCCCGGGCTACACCTCCAGGTGCGGCCGGATGAGGTCGTCCAGCGTCTCGCGGCGGCGGATGAGGCGGGCGTGGCCGTCGTTCACCAGCGCCACCGCCGGGCGCGGTACCAGGTTGTAGTTGCTGGACATCGCCAGGCAGTACGCGCCGGAACTGGGCACGGCGATCAGGTCGCCGGCGTTCAGCCTGGGCATCTGCACGTCCTTGAAGAGCACGTCGCCGCTCTCGCAGTAGCGGCCGGCGATCGTCACCGTCTCCGCCGGCGCGTCGTGCATACGGTTGCCCACCAGCACCGTATAGGCGGCGTCGTAGAGGGCCGGGCGGATGTTGTCCGCCATGCCGCCGTCCACGGCCACGTACGCGCGCACGCCGGGTATCGTCTTGCGCGAGCCGACGGTGTAGAGGCCCACGCCGGCCTGCCCCACGATCGAGCGTCCGGGTTCCACCACCAGGCGCGGCAGGTCCCAGCCCAGAGCGGCCATGCGGTCTTTCACCGTGGCGGTCACGGTGTTGGCGAGATCTTCGATCGGCGGCGGGTCGTCGGCGCCGGTGTAGCGGATGCCCCAGCCGCCGCCGGGCGAAAGCTCCTGGACGCTCAGGCCGTACTTTTGCGCCATCTCCTGGGCGAACGCGATGAGCAGGTCGAGGGTATCCACGTAGGGTTCGATGTCGAAGATCTGGCTGCCGATGTGGGCGTGGATGCCGATGAGGTCGAGGTGTGGCGCGGCCTGGGCGCGTTTGACGGCCTCTTCCGCCTGGCCGATGGGCAGCGCGAAGCCGAACTTGGAGTCGAGCGCGCCGGTCTTGATGTAGTCGTGGGTGTGCGCTTCCACGCCGGGGCCGATGCGCAGCAGTATCTGGGCCCGCTTGCCCGCATCCGCCGCAATCGAGTTCAGCAGGTCGATCTCGTGAAAGTTGTCCGCCACGATGCGGCCCACGCCGGCTTCCAGCGCATAGGCAAGCTCTTCCGGCAGCTTGTTATTGCCGTGGAAGTACACCCGGTCCATGGGAAAGCCGGCGGCCGCGGCCACGGCGATCTCGCCGGCCGAGACCACGTCCAGCCCCATGCCCTCTTCCGCGGCGATCTTCACCACGTGGGGGTCGGAATAGGCCTTGCTGGCGTAGAGGGGCAGGGCGTCCGGATAACCGGCGTTCAGCGCATTGACATAACGGCGCATGTTCGCGCGCAGAGTGGCTTCGTCGTAGATGTAGAGCGGCGTGCCGAATTCTTGCGCCAGTTCGGTGACGGCCAGGCCGCCAATGCTCAACACACCGTCATCTGAAACCGACGCGGAAACGGGCAAGACGTGATCTGCTACTGCGGTCATCGCTGTCCTGGCTCCTGATTTGGTGAAAACGCTTGCGATACGTACGGTTCATGGTACCGCACTCCGCCCGAATGCGCTCTACCGGCGCGGCCGCGCGTAGCGGGCGCCGCCGCCTTGCTCGACGAGGGTCCCGGCCACAAGGCGCGGCGGTGGGACGGCCGTGGTCCGACGCGCCGCGCCCCGCCAAGTCGATTGGCGCTCGCTTGCTAGGCGACGCTGCCCTTAGCCGGTTGCCAATCGCTTAGTTAATGTATATAGTAGCCAGATGACAAACAGTTTAAGGATTCTGGAGAGCCTGCGCGGGACGGCCATTCTGCCAGCCTCCCCGGCGCATAGCGAAAGGAAGATGCCATGGACGTATTGAAGCGACGTTTCGCTTACCTGTGGGCGTTGGCGCTCTTGTTGCTGTTGCCGGCGTGCGGCACCGTGGTGGTGCAAGAGCCGGCAGCGGTAGAGCCGCCCAGCGCGCGCGACGTCACGCTGGCGTACGTGCAAGCGGCCATTGCCCGCTACGAGCAAAGCGGCCTGGATGCGACGGTCGCATACTACAATAGCGTCGAGAGCGTCGCCGACGGGCGGAGCTTGATGCTGCTGCAAGCCGGCGAGCAGACCGTCCTGGCCACCGCGCTCTACCCGGCGCTCAGAGGTTCAGCGATGTTCAGCGGGCCGAACACCCCGCTGGGGCGCCAATTCTCCCAGGCCACCGCGGCCGGATTCTGGTTCCAGGACTTCTCGGTGAATCCGCGTACCGGCGAGCAAGAGCCGAGCGAGTTCGTGGCCGTGCTGCACAAGGACCTGATCTTCGTCTCGGTGCACGCCGTCCTGCGGGAGAACCTGGCGGCAGCCGCCAAGGACTACGTGCAACGGGCGCTCGACTTCTTCGACCGCGAGGGGCTGGACGCGACGATAGCATTCTATGATAGCTGGCAGAGCCTGGACGGGCAGTTCTATCTCTTCCTCATCGGCGCAGACGACATCTACCTCGCTCATCCGATCTTCCCGCACCTGAAAGGCACCGACATCAAGGACGTGGTGGCCTCTGACGGGTATGCGTTGGGCAAGGAGATTGCCAAGGCGACGGCGGAAGGCCATTGGGTGGACTACTTGTGGCCGCACCCGGTGACCCGGCTGGAGGAGGCCAAGAGCACCTGGGTCGTCCGCCACGCCGGCCTGATATTTGCCTCAGGCTATTACACGCCGGGTCCCGATGCGGAAGAACCGGCCTGGAAGGACGCCGACCCCCATGACTATACGGTGACCTACGTGCGCAAGGCGATTGAGCGCTATGACCGCGACGGCCTGGAAGCGTTCACGCACTACTACCAGAGCGTGGCGAGTTTCGAGGGGCAGTGGTACCTGTTCGCGATGGACGCCAACGACGTCTACATACTGCACCCGCTGCTGCCGCAATTGATCGGCACGGACATCAAGGACGTGGTGGATTCTACCGGGTACGAGTTAGGCAAGGAAATTGCCAAGGCGACGGCGGAGGGCCATTGGATCGAGTATCTTTGGCCGCACCCGTTCACCTTGCAGGACGCGCCCAAGGTTGCCTACGCGCTCCGGCACGACAATCGCATCTTTGCTTCCGGCTACTATCCGGCGCCGGATCCCGAGGCGGCCACGCGCGCCTACGTCGAGAAAGCCATCGCGTACTACGCTGAGCATGGGCTCGAGGCGACGGTGAAACACTACAACAGCCTCGAGAGCATCGAGGGTCAGTGGTTCTTGCAACTCACCGACGGCGATGGCAAGTTCCTCACCTTTGCCATCGCTCCCCAACTCGTCGGCACCAGCACAGGCAAGAGGGGTTCACCCGAAGGGGAATGGTACGTTTCGGAGAACGTGGACAATCCCCAAACGCCGGAGAAGGATGTCTTGCACCTCTTGCTCATCCTGCACGATGGGCTCCACTTTGGCGCGGGGTACTTCGCCTCCGAATAGGGAGATAGCGCGCGCGCGCCCGGCGGGGCGGCTATGGCCGCCCCGCCGGGCTAGGGTCGCTTCGCCGGAAAGTGTTGCGCCCCCTCTCTCCGGTAGCGTAGGTTTGCAACCTGCGTCGCCGGTAGGTTCGCAACCTGCGCCGCCGGGAAGAGGAGGCGTTTCCCGTCTTTGGCGCGGATTCTCACGCGGCAGCCGCAAGACTTTCCTCATACTGGATGGGGGCGCAGCGACGATCTGCGCGGGCGCGCGGCCCATGAGGGCGTGGCGCATCTGCGCAGGGCGCGATCCCGCGCCGCGCCGCCGGCCGCGGTAGCCTACGCCGATGCCTTTTCGCGCGCCGCGGACACGTTGATGACGTCGATGCCCTGGAACTTCGTGTGGTGCACGGATGAAGCGTAGTGCCGCAGGAGGCGTATCGAGGCGTCTTGTTCGGCTTCGGGGTCCGGGGATTCCCCCAGGTAGGCGATTTGGTCTTCGATGTTCCCTTCACCGGCGGCCGCCAGGAACTCGAAGTGCGCGCTATCGCCTTCCATGCGCAGGCTTATGACCAAGCGCCGTTCCGAGGCGGCGGCATCTTCATCGTCCTCCTGCACCAGGCTCAAGAGCAGTTCTTCGCCAATGGCGCGCAGGCGTTCCGTGCCGGCTGTCGTCCACTTGTGCCGCTCGCCGAACGCTACGATGAACTCGTCGATGGTCGGCAGCGACTCCGCGCGCAGCGGCGCTTCGATCTTCCGCTGCCGCGAGCCGGTGAGTTCCTGCACGAACGTCAGTCCCAACGCCATCAGGCCGCCCACGGTCACGCCGCTGCCGAGCAAGTCCCGCACGATCCCGCCAAAGAACGCCGCAATCGTCTCGGCCATGAGGCCGGACATGAGCGAAACGGCGATGATGAGCGTCTTGCGGTGGTCGAGCTTGGTGGAAAGCGCCACCCGCGCCCCTTCCACGAAGAGCAGGCCGAAGACGATCACGTAGACCGCCATGAGCACCGCGTCCGGAATGGCCATGAGAAACGCCACCAGCTTGGGCAAAAGCGCCGCGCCGATGGTGAAGAGGCCCAGATAGATGCCGACGCCGCGCGCGGCGACGCCGGTGAGCGTGACGTACGTGGCGGTGAGCGCCCACGGCGTGGTGGCGGACGGGATGCCCAACGCGCCGGCGAAGAGGTTGCCAATGCCGTAAGCGTTCAGCCCGCCCTGCACCACGCGGAAATCCTGCGCGCGATACTCCCGGCGCGAGGCGCGCTGGATGACGGCGGTGTCGCCCACGGCTTTCACGAACGTCACCAGGCCGACGAAGATGAAGGTCGGCAGCAGCGAGAAGAAGTCAACGCTGAAACTCAGGTCGAAGCCTTCCCACACCGGCGGGGGGAAGCCAACCCACGCCGCCGCGGCCACCGCGCTGTTGTCATAGAGTCCGAAAGGAAGAGAAGCGGCGAGGCCGGCCAGGATCATAATGCCGACAATCCAGAGCCGCCACGCTTGCGGCGCCCGCAAGACTACCAGCACGCCCACCGTCAAGGTTACGCCAAACACCACGAACGCTTCCCGTAGCAGGTCTTCAGGCGTATCGGAAATGACGCTGCGGGAGAGAAACGGCGCGGCGGTTGAGGCCACCAGCATGACGATCGTGCCGCTGACGACGGGCGTAAACACGCGGCGCAAGAGCGCTAACCGCCACGTAAGCAAAATCTGCGCCAGCGTGGAGACGACGGTCAGGCTCGCCAGCAGCGCCGGCCCGCCTTTCGCCAGCGCCAGCGTGGAGATGGCGATGAAGGGAATGTTGAACCCGGTCAGGATCAGGTGGCCCGAGCCAATTCTGCCCAGGCGGAAGACCTGCAACATCGTCGTCAGGCCGCAACTGACCAGCGTCATGAAGACGGCCCACAGCAAGTAGCCGCCGGGATAGCCGGAAAAGCGGATGACCGCGGTGGACATCACCACAACCATGACCACGTTTGGCGCGGCCATCTGCGCGGCGGTGGCTATGGCCGGCAGCGGCGGACACGTCTCCTCCGGCTCGTAGAGGATATTGGGGTTTACGGCTCTCGCTTCGTTCATCGCAGAATTCGCCAACCGCGCCTCCATCCGCCTGGGCCGCCGGCTCCTGGCGCCTCACCGGCGCCCCGCCAGCAGAATACTTCCACCCCGCCGGCGCCGTCGCGCGCGGCGCCCTGCGCGTACAATGATTGAATGATACGATAGTTCGCCGGAGCGCGCATTTCAAGTGAAGAAGAAAGCGATGCGAGAGGGAAAACTGGCCCGGGCGCGATGGGCGCTCGCGCCGGCGCTGCGCGGCGGCCTATAGAAGTGTACGTGGCGGAGACGATGCCGCGTCGTGCGCAATGAGCCGGCTTGACGAGAAGCGCGTTGTCGTTCGCCCGGCGCGCGCGGGCGTTGAGTCAAGGGCCGGTCGTTGGCCGGCAGGAAACTACTATGAACTATGGTAGCAAATCGTGGCTCGTCTTTCTCTGGCTGCTCATAGTGGCGCTTGCGGGCTGCGCCGCGCCGCCTGAATCGCAAGCCGTCGACAGGATAGCGGCCGGGGAAGGCGGCAGCGCCACCGCCGGAGCGAACGCGCCCCACCCCAGGGACTGTCCGCTATCCGTTCCCAGCATCGCGAAGCCGCCGGATTCCCCGTACCGCGACCCGCTGCCGCGCGGCCTCTACTTCATCAGCGCCGATAAGGCAATCTGGGCGATGGTAGAACCCTGGCGGCAAGGGACCCAAAAAGCGCTGTGGGTCAAACCGGCCGGCGCGCAACTGGTGGTGCGGGGCCGGCGGCTGGACGGCGATGCCGCGCCGCTCTGGGCCGCTATTCCCGCCGGGTACGACGGCGACTTTCAGGCGAGCCGGTTGCTCTTCCCTACCGCCGGCTGCTGGGAGATCGAAGCCCGCGCCAATGACAGCGTGTTGCGCTTCGTCTACTACATCAAGCCGGAGCCGGCGCCCGCGCCAGAGCCGGCGTGCGCGCAGATTGGCGACGTGGTCAAGCCGGACAGGGTGATAATCGTGGGCCGCGTCGAGCAGCGCGCGCTGGACGCCAGCGGACGCTGGCTCTGGCTGAGCGTCCGCGTGAAGCAAGACCTGTATCCCTATTCATTGCGATGGGAAACTGTGGGCATTGACGACGTGCTCCCGGTCCTGCAGGACGGTCGGCAGGAACCTCTGCTTGCCGCAGAGAACGACTACGTGCTCGCGCTCCACGGCGATCCGTGGCAGATCCTCTGTCCACGGCAGACGCTGGCAAAGGTTGACTATGCGCAGGAGCCCGCCCGCGCGGCGCCGCTAGCGCCGGACGAAACGCTCTGGTCGGGAGCGACGGTGGCGGCAATCGAAGCCCAAATCAAGGCGGCGCAGCGGTCGCAATAGAGCCGCTGAGCGGTTGCGCGCGCCGGCAGGCTTCAGTAGGGCGGCGCGGATGCAGTCTTGTCCAAAGCGGATGGCTCAATCGCCAAAGGCTCGAGGAAGCGGCCTGGCAATCTCACCTACAGAAAGACCATGTTGTTGCGGTGGACGGCCTCGTCGCCGAAGGACTCAGGCAGCAGGTTGGCGATCTCGCTGGAGTTCTTGCCCATGATCTTGCGCAGTTCGTCGGACGGGTAGTTCGCCAGGCCGCAGGCGAAAGCGTCCCCGCCCGCGGCGCGGATTTCCACCGTATCGCCCCGCTGGAACGCGCCTTCCACCGCGATGATGCCGGCCGGCAGCAGGCTGCGGCCGTTGCGCAGCAGGGCGTTGGCCGCGCCGGCGTCGACGATGAGGCGGTGGCCGCGGGCCAGGTCCGACGCCATCCAGGCCTCCCGCAGTTTGCGGGTGCGGCTGACCTTGCTGGCAAAGCGGGTGCCCACCGGCTCGCCCGCGGCCACGGCCAGCATCACGTCCGGCAGCGTGCCCCGGCAGATCACCACGTCCGTGCCGGCGGCGGTGGCCATGCGGGCGGCCTTGATCTTGGTGGCCATGCCGCCGACGCTGCGGGCCGAGCCCGCGCCGCCGGCCATCGCCTCCACCTCGCGCGTGATGCTCGCCACTACCGGCACGTGGGTCGCGGCGGCGTCGCTGCGCGGATCGGCGGTATAGAGGCCCTCGATGTCCGTCAGCATGGCGAGCAGATCGGCGTCGACCAGATTGGCCACCAGCGCGGAGAGCGTATCGTTGTCGCCAATCTGGTGCAGTTCGGCCACGGCGACCACGTCGTTCTCGTTGCAGATCGGCAGGACGCCGGCTTCCAGCAGCCCCAGCAGCGTATTGCGCGCGTTCAGGTAGCCGTCGCGCTGCAATTCCGTGCTGGTGAAGAGCGCCTGGGCCACGGCGATGCCGTAGGGCGCAAAGAGTTCGGCATAGGCGTTCATGAGGAGCGGCTGGCCGATGGCGGCGAAGATCTGGCGCGCGGGAATGCCCTTGCCCTCCGGCGGCGGCACGCCGGCGCTCGCGCCCGCCGCCACCGCGCCGGAGGTGACCAGCACCACTTGCTTGCCCTGCCCGCGCAAGGCGCCGATCTGGCGCGCGTAGTCGGCCATGCGCGCGCGATCGAGTTGCTTGCCGCCGTGGGTGAGCAGATTGGTGCCGATCTTGATGACGATGCGTTGCCGAGATGCCGCCATGTATTGCCTACCGTTTACCAAAAGAGGAAAAAACGCCTACCAAGACAGAATACCAAGCCCGCCGTGTTGCACGAAAGCGGCATGATTAGGCAAGATTATTCTAGCACGGCGCTCTTGGCGCGGGCCGTGCGCACCGGCGGCCATTGAACGCGGGAGTTGAGCAACGGCTTATGGACATCCAAGCACTCAGTCTGATACTTGCGGCGTACGTAGTGGGAGCGTTTCCCTTCGTCTACTTGCTCGGGCGGCTTGCCGGGGTAGACCTGCGGGACGAGGGCAGCCAGAATGTCGGCGGGACGAATCTGTGGCGCACGGTGGGGCCGCTTGCCGGGGTCATGGGCGCGGCGCTGGACGTGGGCAAGGGCGTGGCGCTTGTGCTGGCAGCCCGGGCCCTGAACTTCGATGAAGGCGTTGTGGGGCTGGCCGCAATTGCGGCCGTAGTGGGACAGTGCTGGCCGGTCTTCCTCCGTTTTCGCGGCGGTCGCGGCATTTCGGTGGTGGGCGGGGCCGTGGTCGCCTACTCGCCCCTGACCTTTGTCCTGGCCGTCCTACCGGCTGTCGCCGGTTTGGCGGCCTACGCCATTATCATGAGCCGCCAGCAGCAGGACGCCGCCACGATCATCGAGGGAAGCGGTGGCAACAGCCGCACCGTACCCGTTTGCATGATGTTCTCGATTGTGATCCTGCCTTTCATGGGCGCTGCCCTCGGCGAGTCGTTCTCTGATGTAAGTTTATTTGCGGCACTCTCGCTACTCTTGATTCTGCGCCGTCTCACCGCCGGCCTGCGACAAGACTGGGGTTCCGCAATCCCGCTCTTTAGACGGTTGCGCAACCGGTTTCTCTACGACCGCGCCCAAGTGTAGGCAACCATAGAGAATGGTCCTCCCTAGTATCCCATGGCTACGGAGGTCGGGTAGTACGGATCGGCGGCGCCGATGAGCAAACGGCCCTGCCGCTGGATCGCCACCGGACTGGCAAAGTAGCGCGGCAGGAAGGCCTCTTCCGCCGCAACGACGTCGTGACCGCGCCGGGCCAGTTCCGCGCGCACGGCCGGGTCGATGCGGACGCTTACGATCGGGCGCAACGTGCTGCAATCGATGCGCGGCGCGTCCACCGCGGCTTGCGCGTCCAGGTCGAAGTCCACCAGGTTCACGGCCAGTTGCGTCACGGTATTGATGATGCGCCGGCCGCCGGAAGCGCCCAGCGCCGCCAGCGCCGTGCCGCCGCGTTCCAGCACGATTGGGCACATGTTGTTCAGCGGTTTCTTGCCGCCTTCCGTCGAGTTGCTCGTGCCCGGCTCCGGGTTGTACCACATCATGCCGTTGTTCAGCAGCACGCCGGTGTCCGGCGCCACCACCCGCGAGCCCCAGGCCGAGAGCAGCGTCTGCGTCAGCGCCACCGCGTTGCCCGCGCCGTCCATCGCGGCCAGGTGTGTGGTGGATTCCGCGTTGGAACCGGGCACGGGCCGTGACTCCCCCGCGCCGTTGCCCGCCTGGTACCGCCAGGGATCGCCCGGCGCGCGTTCCGGTTGCGCCCGCTCCGGCTCGATCGTCCGCGCCAGCGCCGCGGCATAGTCTTTCGCCAGCAGGCCGTCCAGCGGCACCGGCGTGCGCGCCGGGTCGGCCATGTAGGCGAAACGATCGGCAAAGGCCTGGCCGGAGGCCTCGATGAACGTATGCAAATGGTCGGCCGTATTGTGGCCGCACGCGCGCACGTCGAAGTTCTCAAGGATGTTCAGGGTCGCCATCGCGGTGGGCGCGCCGGTGCCGCCCCTCATGCCGATCACGTTCGCGCCCCGGTACGTCCCCAGGACGGACTCCGTGTGCACGGTTGCTTCATACTGCGCAAAGTCGCCGGCGGTCAGAATGCCGCCGTTTTCCTGCACGTGGCGGGCGATCTTCTCCCCAAGCGCGCCGCCGTAGAGCGCGGACGGGCCTTCCTCCGCCAACGCACGCAGCGTGGCGGCCAGTTCCGGCTGCCGCAACCGGCCCGCCTCCCCCGGCTCCATGGCGAACGGCAGGCGGTGGGGATAACCGTCGCTGAGATAGGTAGCCGCGGTTGCGGGAAATTGCCGCAGCAAGGCCAGGTCTTGCGCCTGCCACATGGTCTCGAACCAGGAGAGCGCAAAACCCTCTTCCGCCAGGCGAATGGCCGGTTCGACAGCGCGGTCCAGCCCAATCGTGCCAAAGCGTCCCAGGGCCGCCGCCATGCCGGCCACCATGCCCGGGATGGCAATCGACCGGTAGCCGTAGATGTTGGCGTTGCCTTCGACCAGGCGCCAGCCGAAGAGTTCGCTATCATAGCCTTCCGCCAGCCGCCACATGTCGGGCGCGGCCGCCAGCGGGGCTTGCATGGGAAAGGCCACCACCGCCCGCTGCCGGGTCTCCGGCATGAAGATCGACATGTAGCCGCCGCCGCCCACGCCGCTCATGGGCGGCTCCACCACGCCGGCGGCAAAGGCGGTGGCTACGGCGGCGTCCACCGCGTTGCCGCCGGCTTGCAGCACTTCCCGGCCGGCCTGGGCGGCCAGGCGGTGCTTGGCCGCCACCATGCCCCCGGCCGCTTCCGCGCCGCGCACGTTTGCTTCCCACTGGGATTCCGTGGCCATTGCTACTCCTGTTCCTTGAGGCGGGGCGCTATCCGCTTGGACACCGCGCGTCGTGCCGGTCAGCCCACACCGAGAGTGACGTACCCAAGCGCTTGGAGAATGTACAGCCCGGCGGCGGCGGCGATCGTGAGCAGAGCGATGATCTGCACCGTTTTCACGATCGGCCGCAAGAGGGCACCGACGACGCGCGAAATCAGCGAGAAGACCACGAGCACGCCAATGCCGACTCCGACCCAAATGCCCCAATCGGGAATCTGCTCCAATTCGCGCGGGCCGACGGTGCGCAGCCAGGTGGTCGCGGCGTCCAGCGCCTCTTCCGCGATTGCGAGCCAATCTTCCGTGTTCACCTGGCGTCGTTCTCCCCTCTAAAGCGTGTTCCCATTGTCAAACCGCCCATGCGCCGCTGTCAACACTGTGGCGTCCGTGCGGCGCGCGGCTTTGCGGTATCATTAAGCAGGTTCCGGCGAGCGTCCGCAGACCGGCGCTCTGCCCGGCGCCACCGGATAGCTCTAACCGAAAGTCTCTCGTAATCGCGGCTCTATGGCTGCGCCGGTCACAGCAAACGAACTAACGTCGTCGCGTACGCGCTGTGCCCGCGCGTACGCATTCTAAGGAGAAAAGGCATGTATACCATTGACCTACACGGCAAGCACGCGCTCGTGATGGGCGTGGCCAACAAGGAGAGCGCGGCCTGGGCCATCGTGCAGGCGCTGGCCGGCGCCGGCGCGCGCATTGCCCTGAACTACCAGACCGAACGCCTGGCCTCCCGCGTGCAGGACCTGGCGGCCACGCTGGACGAGCCGCTGGTAGCCCCCTGCGACGTGACGCATTCCGGCGAAGTGGCGGCACTGTTTTCCCGTGTGGAACAAGAATTCGGCACGCTGGACATCCTGGTGCATAGCCTGGCCTTTGCCAGCCGGGACGAATTTGCCAAAGAGTTCGTGGAGACCTCGCGCGACGGCTTTCTGCAAGCCATCGAAATCAGCGCCCACTCGCTGATAACGCTTTCGCGGGCGGCGCTGCCCCTAATGCAAGCGGCCGGCGGCGGCAGCGTGATGGCGCTGACGTATCTCGGCGGCGAGCGCGTGGTGGCGGGCTACAAGCTGATGGGCCCGGCCAAGGCCACGCTGGAGGCCAACGTGCGCTATCTGGCGGAGAACCTCGGCCCCCACAACGTCCGCGTGAACGCCATCTCGGCCGGGGCTATGCGCACCCTCTCGCTGGCGGGCATTCCCGGCGGCCGCAACTTCCTGCTGGATCTACCGGAACGCACCCCGCTGCGCCGCAACATCACCCAGGCCGAGGTGGGCGACACCGCCCTCTACCTGGCCTCGCCCCTCTCCTCAGGCGTAACCGGCGAGACCATCCATGTGGACGCGGGGTACCACATCATCGGCCTCTAGATTGTGATCGCCGCTGCCTCGGTCGGCGCTTATCTGTGGAGAATGCAATGGAAGTAAACGGTGAATTTATCGCCACTATAGCCGTCGGACTTGCGATTCTCGGTCTCCTATACCGTCTCGACGCGCGCCTGTCCCGGGCAGAGAGCCGCATATCGCGCATCGCGGGCTTGCTGGAAGGCTATTTCATCCAGGCGAGCAAGAAGGATGGTGCGGCGCATTGAACGCTCGCCGGCAGCACTCGCATGAGCCAGTCGATGCGCTTCCAGCAGGCCGTCCCCGCAGCAACCGCAAGTCATCCCAAAGGGCGCGCCTACGAAACCGGGACGCCGATGCCGAATACGGCGGCGATGATGGCGACTAGGCGTCGTTCGCGCGGTCGTTTCCGGATTCCAGTACGCGATTCAGGTCTTCGATCTTGCCTTGGGATACCCTGATTGAAGCCTCACGAGCCAGTGCTGCCGCTTGCTTTCTGTGACTTCGCGGAAACTTCATTCTGAACTCGCCTTGCTTGGCGTTGGGGATGTCCTCGACAAGCTGCATGCTATCCACTGCCACGGTAAGGTTGGCGCCGAGCATGTTCGATTGCAGTTGGACTTCGCGGACTTGCTCGAAGGGAAGTTCAACTCGCTTGACCCCTGACTTGAAAGCGCCGATGAGACCATCCTTGATCTGGAACTCCAATGTCAAAGAGTCAGACGAGATGCGCACGAGGCCTTCCGCATCCGCAAGACCCCCATAGAGGTCAGGAAACTGAAATGGGACGGAATCCATTCCCGCAAGTCCTTTCCAATGCTTAGTTGGCGTGCACTCAAACCGTGACGCTAGCGTGCATGCCAATGCTTCCAACCTGCCAAAGCTCAACCCGTGGCGGTCGGAACGCCAATGCCGAACACGGCGGCGATGATGGCGACGACTATGGCCATGACAACCCAGCCAATGATCGCGGTCAAGATTGCCTTGCCGGTGCCCACGTCCAGCGCCTGGCGGATTGCGATGAGGCCGGCAAGGAGCACCCAGACGAGCAGCGCGAGCCGCAGCAAGCCGCCGAGCAAGGGAATTGCGCCCAGCAGGCCCATGAAGACGGCGAGCACGTTGGGCGATTGGGCAAAGCCAAGGGTGCGCAGCATCTCGCCGTAGCTGGCGGTGCCGCCGAAGATTCTGGTGCCGATGAAATACGTCACGAACGCCCACACCAGCCAGCCCGCCAAGGCCGCCAGAATCCCGCCGACGAGGCCCGTTACCGCGTCGATGGGGCTCAGGGTGAGCAGCTTCCACAAAGCGCCGCCGATGCCGCCGGCGATGGCGACAATGACGACGACCTGCAGGGCCTGGGTGGTGGCGTTGCGGTCGTGCTCCACCTCCTCGTAGAGACTGGGATCGAGCATGGCGGCGCGAATCATGCGGTTGACGAGCATGAGAGATTCCTTTCTGCGTTCGTCCGCGGCTTCCTCTGCGCGCGGGCAACAGCGGGCGCTTACAATCCTCTTCAAATACTAACACACCGCTTTAGATATTGCAACATTAGTTTTCACTTTTTAGATTCTTAAAGGGTCTTATTGAAGAGTAGCCTGTGCGCAGCCCCGACGCATGTCGTTCCGAACGGAGCCCACATGTCATTCCGAACGGAGCGCAGCGGAGTGAGGAATCTATGGAACCAAATCGCCATAGGCCGTTCCTGGCGCCGGCCGCAACTGGCGACTCGCGCACGCCCGCTCTAGATTCCTCGCTGCGCTCGGAATGACAGTACGGTCAACACTGCCTCGTTAAGTGCGGATTCTGTCAATGAATTACTGGACAGCTACAGGAATGGCATTGCGGGCGACGGGCTGCCCAAGCGTTTTCGTCACTCGGTCGGCGCCTGGAAGACCTCGGGGAAGAGCACGAACGTGACGGAAGCTGACAGCACCACCAACACGACGGCGACGATGACCATCGTTATCGTCGCCTTGCCGGTGCTAATGCCCAGGGTCTGCCGCGCGGCGACCGCGCTGGCGACAAGCACCCAAATCGCGGCCGCGAAACCTAAGATCCCGCCCAGGATCGCCCCGGCGGTCTGCCCCAAAAAGGCCAGCGGCACACCGAGAATGGCGATTACGCTAGGCGACTGCGCAAAAGCCAGCGCGCGCAGCGACTCCTGGAAACTACCCGCGCCCCCAAAGACGCCGGTGCCGATGAGGTAGACCAGGGACGCCGCAACTACCCAGCCGACGATGGTGGACGCGGCGGTGAACCAGATGCTGGTCGGAACATCCGCGTTCGGCCCCACCGCCGCTTCCGGCGCGGCGTTGAGGGTCTGCACGACGCTGCCCAAGATGCCGATGACGCCCACGATGACGATGACTTGCACCGCCTGGTTCATGGATTCGCGGTCTTCCTTGATCTCGTCGAAAACGAGCGAGTCCAACATCGCGGCGCGGAACATGCGGTCGGTTAGCATGGCTGCTCCTTAGAGGTCGAACTCCGTCTGCCTGGCCTACGTCTGTTTACGCTCGCTTAGTCTGCGCAAGGGACGTTTGTAATGTCTGCGCAAGGGACGTTTGTAATGTCTGCGCGAGGGACGATTGCATTGTCTGCGCGAGGGACACTTGTATCGTCCACGCGAGGCGTAATGTCTACGCGAGGGACGTTCGCCCTGAGCCTGTCGAAGGGTGAATGTGAGCGCCGCAGTGGATTACGCACTCAGCGGTTCCAGCTTCTCCACCAGAGTTGCTACCTCGTCGATGCCGTCTTGCACCAATTCGTCCGATTGCCAGTTCTCGTAGAAGTTCGTGTGCAGCGAATTAGCCGACCTAAACAGATGGAGAAACGCAGAGTCTCCCGTCTCCCGATAGATTCTGGTAATTGCATCGAAGAGGAGGCGATGCCCGTTGTGCCGCCAACCGCGGCGCTGCGCCACGGCTTTCACCGCGTGCGCCGCCGCGCCCCAGGCCTTCTCCGATGCTTGGAGCCGGTCGCCTCTGTCAATCTCATCTTGCGCCTGGCGCAGGAATTGGCGGCTGATGCGCCGGTGCTCCGCTACCCTGGGATCCCTGCCGCTGACCTGCGTGGCCACGTTATGCCTTCTGTTCTCGTCTTGCAGTGTTCGTCGTCAAGGCGTCTTTCAGTGTAGCACGACTCATACGAAAGCGGTGGGCGCGCTTCGGTATTTTCTGTGCCGCGCGCGTGTTCCCGCCAAGCCAATTAGCCGTAGCGCGGGGGCTTGTCCCCCGCAGCGTCGTAACGCCGGGCCCCCTGCGGCAAGCCGGCCCGCTTGCTGTATACTGAGGTGGATGGCGTGTTTTGTCAATGTTCAGCGCGGCGCCTCCCGTTGCACGCCTTGACATTAGCCTCCCGCCGCAGCAGGATAACAGTCAAGTAAACGAAGCGCGTGCCGCATCATGCAGGCACATCCAAGACACCGCCGAGAGGAGCACAGAAACCATGAGTATCGCCCTGGCAGAACCGCAGCGACTGTCCGCAGCCGACGTGGACTTCTTCAACGAGCACGGCTACCTGCGCCTGCGGCAGGTGTTCGACCCGCAGGAGGTTTCCGCGCTCAGCGAGGAACTCGACCACATCATTCAATACTTCGCCACCCACGGCAAGGGCTGGACCGGCCCGTGGCGCAAGCAACTGATGGAAGCCGACGCGGAAGCAAAAAGCCTGCTGGTGACTATTCACGAACTCCAGAGCTATAGCGAGGCCTGGGCGCGGGCGCTGGTGAACGAGCGCCTGGTGCAGTCGGTTGCCGACATCATCGGGCCGGACCTGGAGTTCCACCACAGCACGCTGCACGCCAAAGGCCCGGATACCGGCACGCCCTTCCCCATGCACCAGGACTACCCCTTCTACCCCCACCAGGACGGGCGCTATATCGACGCCATCGTGCACGTGGACGGCGCCGATGAGACCAGCGGCTGCTTGAAGTTCCTGGACGGCAGCCACAACCTGGGGCCGCTGGAGCACAGCCGCGAAGGCTCGCCGCACCTGGACCAGAACGTCTACCGCCTGCAAGACGCCACCTCCGTGCCGGCGGCACCGGGCGACGTGGTGCTCTTCAGCATCTGGACGATCCACGGCTCGGCGCTCAACGAGCAGCCCCGCTGGCGGCGCGTGGTGCGCTTCGGCTACCGCAACCCGCGCAATCTCCAGGTCAGCGGCCAAGCCATGGGCCGCCCCGGCATCATGGTGCGCAGCGTCCGCCCCAAACTGGAAAACCAGAGCATAGAGGTCTACGGCAACTGGGGGCCGCAGGCGGTAGCGCCGCGGGATGACGACTAGAAGAGCGTTTGCATGTCAATAGGTTGCGCATTCATTGGTAGCGCTTTGTACGCGCCGCTGACACAAACTCTCCTATAGAGGAGGTCCACATGCGCCAACACGCCATCCACGTCGCGCAGATGATACTGCTAGCTGTCGCTATTCTGCTGGTTGGCGCATGCGCTGATCCGGGGCCGAAGCCTGGATTGGAGGCGCGACAGCTTTGGGGATACAAGATGGAAGGCGCAATATATTCCACGCCGTCTGTGGCGGATGGCGTGGTCTACTTTGGCTCTTATGACAATCATGTCTACGCTCTGGACGCACGTACCGGAGAGTTTCGTTGGCGCTACCGAACAGGCGACAGTGTAGTGGCTTCACCGACGGTGTCTGACGGCGTGGTCTATGTCGGCTCTCACGACGGCTACCTTTACGCACTTGATGCAGCTACTGGCGGATTGCGTTGGCGGCACCGAGCTAGAGGAACAGTCAACTCTCCTCCAGCGATCGCTGGTGGTGTGATTCTCAGTCGCACACAGGGCGGACGGCTGTTCGCGCTGGACGTCGAGTCCGGTTCTCCTCTCTGGCAGTTTAGGGGCACCCAAATAGGGTATTCCGCACCGGTAGTGGTTGATGGATTAGTCTACACCAGTTCAGATGATCATCACCTATATGCACTGCATGTCGGGACAGGTGAAGTGCTTTGGAAGTACAAGTCAGACAGCTCAATCGGGTCTTCCCCAACGGTGGAAGGGGGTATCGTTTACTTCTCTTCCAATAGGGCAAGCTTCTTTGCCCTAAATGCAAGAACAGGCGAGTTCCTTTGGAGCCGCGAGCTTGGTGGCGCAATCTACTCTCCGCCGGTGGTGCAGGGGGGCATCATCTACATTGCAATCAGGAATGACGTATTTGCATTGGACGCAGTGACAGGGGAGTTGCATTGGAGCCATGAAGAAGAAGAGTTCAGCTTCTACTCTCAGGTATTGGTAGAGGACCACGTTTACATTCCAACAGAAGAAGGTGTAGTCGCCTTAGATCCTGGTACTAGTGAACTCCAGTGGCGCTATGCGGCTGAGCGGCCTGAAATTTTCCTTGCAGCCAATGAGGTGCTGTATGCAATTGACCGCAATAGAGTTCTCTCCGCCCTCGATGCCCGGACTGGGGAACTGCTTGGGACGCATTCTTCGGAACACGACCAGAGTACGCCACCCGTCGTCGCTGGTGATCTGGTGTACGTTGCCACAGATTTCGGCGAAGTTTACGCGCTCGATGCCCGCACCAACGAGTTTGTCTGGCGGTTTCAAACGGGTATAGGGTTCGAGCAGTTCCCAAATCAAGAAGACAGCGTCGTGTACTTCAGATCGAGTTACGGCTATGTTTTCGCGATGAATGCTGTGACCGGAAAACACTTCTGGCGATTTGCGGAGGAAGGCTACTTCCCCATCTATGACCCGGTAAAGTCAGATGGAGTGGTGTATTTTGGCGCGCGCCGGAGAGAGTCCGATGACCGAATCTATGCGCTGGATGCATCAACAGGGATGGTTATCTGGCGGGAAAACGTAGCGGGCAATCTTCTGTCCGCACCGATTGTGGTAGGTAGCAAAGTCTACATTGCCACCACGGACCTCGTTTTCGTATTAGAGACGGCGAGCGGCGAAGTCCTATGGTTTCAACACCGACCAGAGGGCGATGCCTTTCATTCGGCATTTGTCGTTGGTGGTAGCGACGTGTATGTTAGCACTCGCCAGGGTCACGTGTTTGCTCTGAATGCGACAACGGGTGATGTCATTTGGCAGAGTTCCATCGACGATGACTCATTAATCGCATTCGGCAACGGTGCGGTCTATGCCACTTCGTTCCCAGGCCTCGTAACGGCCCTTGATGCGGAGAGCGGCGCACTGCTTTGGAAGATACAGTTGCCCGAACTATTGCGCATAGCTAATGCGGCTAAGAGTAGCTCTGTTGGCCTCGCTTCTCCACTTGTACATTCTGTAGCTCCTCGGGGACGGCTGACCCGGCCAGTTATTGAGTATGGCATGGTCTTTATTGGGTCAGATTACGATCAACTCTTCACTCTTGATGCGGCTAGCGGGGAACTGGTTTGGCAATTCCATACTGGATATGAGGTACGAGTACCCCCGGCTATAGCGGAAGGTGTGTTGTACCTGACTGATAGTGACGGCTATGTCTACGCTTTGGATGCTTTCACGGGCAGTCCCATTTGGCACTACTACGTGGGGACGTGGGCCACCCCAACAAGGGTATTGGATGGCGTGGTCTTCGTGAACGTCAGCGGGGAACGTGTTTACGCGCTAACGGAACCGGATAGCTAGAGTGGCGGCCCAAACTGTCTTCGAAGAGCGCGAGTAAGTGATCAGTTCGCGCAGAACAGACTCTTAGCGAAACCGGCTGCCGCTATGTAGAACCACAAATGTTGGGAGTGATTGATCCCATGATTCGCTTTGGCTATCGCACGCCGGGATTGAGAGAGCTTTCCTTTCGGCAGAAGGCCCAGCTTGCGGCGGACTTGGGGTTGCCAGTGATCGAGGCGGCGCGGACGGAGTTTGCTCCGCTTGCGAAGATTGGATGGAGATGCATAAGTATTGCGTCGCCATAACACTCTGCTTCACCACTCTTGTCGCCGCTCTTACCGCATGCTCAGACAGTGGGCCAGTTCCTGTTGGATCGACGCCAGTTTCCAGACCCAGTGAGACTGGGGAGCTACTCTGGAGTTATCTGATGGGTGGGGGAGTAACTTCCTCCGTAACAATTTCTGATGGTGTGGCCTTCGTTGGCGCGCGTGACGGTTATGTATACGCGTTAGATGTTCGATCTGGGGAAGAGCGATGGCGCTATCGTACGCGCACTGACGTCTTGACATCGCCGTTAGTGAGTAACGGCCTAGTTTTCGTCGGCTCAGCCGATAGTCATGTTTATGCGCTAGATGCAGCCAGTGGCGATGTACGCTGGCAATACAAGACAGGGGGCAGCGTTGAGTCCGACTTGGTGATTGTGAAGAATACAATATACGTGGGTTCGCGTGACGGCTACGTACATGCACTAGACGCTGCCCCTGGTTCGTTGAGTTGGCGCGTCTCAATAGAGGAGTTCGATGGTTTCTCTCCACAGGTGGCAAATGGCAAGGTGTATGTCAGCACCAGGAAATTTGCTGACTTAGAAGAGCACTATGTGTACGCTCTGGACGCGGCAAGCGGGGAATTAAGTTGGCGCTATGGTGTGGCCGAAGCAGTCTTTCCACCGGCGGTCTCGAATGGCATGGTTTACTTTGCCACGTGGGGCAGACATGTCTATGCTCTGGACGCCACAACTGGGGACTCTCGGTGGACTTATCGCTCGGACGACATCCTGAATTCTGCGCCAATTGTGGGTGACGGCCATGTGTATGTTGCCTCAAGCGAAGGATTCATCCTCGCGCTAGATGCTCTGAGTGGCAAATTGCACTGGCAGCACGACACGGGATACTGGCTTACTGCGCCGTACGTAGAAATCGGCGGCGTTGTTTATGCAAGGTCACAAGATGACAGCGTAGAATCCTTGGACGCATTGGACGGTGTATCTGGCGAGCTTCTCTGGCGCCTCCAAACAGTCACTGAGGTCTCGTCCTTGTCGATAGTAGACGGCGTGGTCTATGCGGGCACACGTTCAAATGCGTATGGTCAGGTTGCACATGTGTTTGCGGTGGATGCCTCCACAGGTGAGGAACTCTGGCGATTTGAGACTGGCGAGGACGTATGGGACGTGCCGACAGTGGTTGACGGTGTGGTTTACGTGGGATCGTGGGGCCGGTATGGTTCCCGCCTGTACGGTTCACCGAACGCCTACACATACGCGCTAGATGCCAAGACGGGGAACTTGCGCTGGCGTTTCAAGTTAGGCGACGCCGTTAGGTCACCACTGTCAGCGGATGCAACAGTCCTCTACGCTGGCGCTTGGCACTCTTTGTATGCTCTTGATGCGCGAACCGGAGAACGGCGATGGCGCCGGGAAACTAATGGGTTAAGTGACCGATTGCCGTCCCCGGTCGACGGTGTGATATACGTTGGCCTCGATGGAGGCCGCCTGTACGCGCTAGAAGCACAATCCGGGGAAGAGCGCTGGAGTTCCGAGCACTCTGGCCTTGTGACTCCAGCTGTGATGAAGGATGGCGTAGTCTACGCCGGTGCTCTTAATCCCTTTGGCAATTCAGATGCCTACTTAGTTGCCATAGATGCTGCCCATGGTAAGTCGTTGTGGCACTTTGGTCTGGGTAGGCCCATCTACAATCCGGTGTATGCCGCTCCCGCAGTTGCAGAAGACTTGGTCTATGTTGGCACTGAATCTGGCCGTGTCTACGCGATTGATACTGCAACTGGGTCGGCCAGGTGGCAGTATGACGTGGACGGTCGCTTATATGCAGCACCAACAGTCGTTGAAGGTACGGTCTTTGTTGGTTCTTGGCCAGCTAGTGAGGCTCTTCGTCACTCTGTGTACGCCTTGAACGCGAAGACAGGAGAGTTGCGATGGCGTTCAGGCTGCGAGAGAATCGGTTCTGCGAAGGCACGTTCTATAGGTGGCCTAGCCACATCTGAGAATCCCCCAAAGGTGCTTTCCTCCATAACTGTCAGTGGCGGCCTAGTCTATTTCGGCTCCAATGATAATCAGGTCCACTCGCTAGACGCAGATACCGGCAAAGTTCGCTGGTGCTATCGCACGGGCGGTAGTGTAGAGTTCTCCCCCACATTAGCAGACGGCGTAGCATATGTGGTGTCAACGGACAATTACGCTTATGCTCTAGATGCCATGACCGGGGAGGCTCTTTGGCACTATCGGATTGGTAGTCGTGCCGCCTCCGCTCCAATGGTAATTGACGGAACGGTTTTCATTGCCTTGGAAAATGGCACTGTAATTGCGATTTCTCCGCCCGGCAACAAGAGTGGTAACCGATAGGGCGCCAAAGGGAACTCGTGCACTGAGTTTGCCTGCTATGCTGCGAAATAGCTAGGCTAGGGGTCGCTACAACTAAGTTTTCGGAGACAATTACCACCATGATTCGATTCGGATACCGCACACCAGGATTGAGAGAGCTTTCCTTTCGGCAGAAGGCGCAGCTTGCGGCGGACTTGGGGTTGCCGGTGATCGAGGTGGGGCGGCCGGAGTTTGCTTCGCTGGACGACAGCCGGGAGTTGCGCAACGCCTGTGGGGAGGTGGGCGTGGAGGTCACATCTGTGGGCGGCTCCATGAACCTCTGCGATCCCGCGCTCCTGGAAGAGACCACCGAGCAATTGGAGTTCGCGCTCGACGCGTGCGACATCTTGGGCGCGGACATCTTCTTCACCCGCGTCATGGATCCCGCGCCGGGCGTGCCCCAGGCCGAGACGTGGGAAGCGTGCGCGAGAATCACGCGCATGGCCTGCGAGCGGGCGGCGGCGCGCGGCATTCGCTTTGCGCTGGAGGCCGACCCGCCGTGCTTCGTGCACACCCTGGAGCGGGTCGAGCGGCTGCTGGAGATGGTCGACCACCCGAACTTCTGGCTGAATTACGACCCCACCAACTACTACGTCGTCGGCAGCGACCCGTTGCTGGTCATCGAGCGCCACGCCGGCCGCATCATCAACGGCCATATCAAGGACGCCGTCTACCGCGCCGACGAAAAGGCCGAGCGCCCGGTAGGCACGGGCGAGGTGCCGTATGCGGAAATCTTCCGCGCGCTCCTCGACCGCAACCTGGACGTCGCCATGCACATAGAACACTGCCGCACGGTGGAATGCGTGACCGAGGCGGCGGCCCACGTGCAGGCGGTGCTGGCGTCGCTGTAACGGATTGGCGCGCCGCGCGTGTTCTCAACGCGCCGCCGACGTTCCTCGCGGCGTCTAGCGTTCGCCGGCGATGAGACTCCTGTGCAAACCCTTCGAGATGTCATTCCGAGCGCAGCGAGGAATCTGGGGGCGCTGTATCACGGTCTTCGGCGCCAAGGGGCCGCCACGTGCGAGTTTCACTCTAGATTCCTCACTCCGCTGCGCTCCGTTCGGAATGACGTGCGCGGGGGTTTCGCACGGGGATCAAGCGGGCGTGTGAAACGACAGTATCCGTTCATCCTTCGACAAGCTCAGGACGAACGGACACTTTCGCATCTCGACATTGCCGCTTCTCAATACTGCCGAGACCCAAAACTGCCGTTACCTGAGACCGAAGTTACCTGTGACTGCCGTGTCCAGAGACTAACGACTCCTGAGACTGTCGTTTCCTGATACTGTCCCTTCCTGATACACTCGCTATTTGTAAGACTCTTGCCTTCATCACGCGCCGCTTGCCTGGCGGCGGGAGCGGACGCCGGGCTGGATCAAGCTATGCAAATTGCTGACAAGCAGAAAGAAACGCGCACTACATCGCCTAGCGCGCCGCGCATGAGGCCCTGCGTGGTGGCGCACTATCACGAAGTGGGGTTGAAAGGCCGCAACCGGCCGTTCTTCCTGAGCACGCTGGAAGAGAACCTGCGCCGCGCCACCGCCGGATTGGGCGTGAAACACATCGAGCGCGCCAGCGGCCGCATCATCCTCTGGCTGGAGCCGGACGCGCCCTGGGAACCGCTGCGGGAACGCATCGCGCGCGTCTACGGCGTGGTCAACTTCGCCCGCGGCTACGCGTTGCAACCGGCGTTGGAGACGCTGATCCGGGGCGTGTTGGCGCGGCTGCCGGAAGCCGGCGAATTCGCCACCTTTGCCGTCCGCGCCAAGCGCGCCTTCAAAGACCTGCCGCTCTCCTCGCGGGAGATCGCGGTAAGGCTAGGCGCGGCCGTGCAGGCGGCCAGCGGCGCGGGCGTGAACCTCAGCGCGCCGGAAATGACTGTCTACGTGGAAGTGCTGCCCCAGTTTGCGCTCTTCTTCTTCGGCAAGGAGCGCGGCCCCGGCGGCCTGCCGGTGGGGTGCAGCGCGCCGGTCACCGTGTTGCTCTCCGGCGGCATCGATTCGCCGGTGGCCGCCTGCCGCCTGCTTAAACGCGGTTCGCGCGTCGTGCTGGTGCACTTCCACTCGTTTCCCTACCTCGATACCGCCTCGCAGGAGAAGGCGCGGGAGTTGGCGCAGATCATCAGCGGCTACCAGGGCGATACCGTGCTCTACCTGGTACCGCTGGGCGAAATACAGCGCCAAATCGTGGTGGCGTGCCCCGCGCCGTATCGCGTGGTGCTCTACCGCCGCTTCATGGTGCGCATCGCGGCGGCGCTCGGCCAACGGCACGGCGCGCAGGCGCTGGTTACCGGCGATAGCCTGGGGCAGGTGGCGTCGCAGACCATTGAGAACCTGGCCGCCGTCGAGGACGCCGCCACGCAACTGATGCTGCGCCCGCTCATCGGCATGGACAAGCAGGAAATCGCCGACGAAGCCGAGCGCATCGGCACCTTCGCCGTCTCCATCCGGCCCGACCAAGACTGCTGCGCGCTCTTCGTCCCCGCCAATCCCTCCATTCACACCGATTTGCACGGCATCCGCGCAGCCGAAGCGGCGCTGGACGTGGAGACGCTGGTGCGGCAGGGGATCGCGGAAATGGAGGTGGTAGAGTTTCCACAGGGAAGACGCAACGATACGGACTCTACTGTAGTAGAGACGAGCAATACGCTGCCAAAGTAGAGCAAAAAGCGTGAAGCCAATTGCATTTACACGACATGCCCGCGAACAATGCATGGAACGCGGCGCGCTCGAAGAGGAAGTCATAGAAGCAGTTAGAGATGGAGCGCGAGAGCCGGCGGATCTTGGGCGCGAAATATGCCGTCTCGACGTGCCGTTTGGGAGCATTTGGAATGGCACGTACTATTCGGTAAAGCAGGTTGCCGCAGTGGTGGCTGAAGAGCCCGAGCAAACTGTTGTAGTCACCGTATACACCTTTTACTTCTGACTGTCTTCGACCACCGGGCTGTGGGTTAGCTAACGTGCTTCACGAGTTGTATGGCAAGGGCTATACTGAGTACTGGACAGCAATCTGAAGGAGTCGGAGAGAATATGAAAATCAGCTACGACCCGAAAGTGGACGCGCTCTACATCCGCCTCATCGATGGCGAGCACGAGTGCCTCACCCGGCGGCTCAACGAGGGCGTCGCGCTCAACATGGGTCTAGAGGAGATGCTCGTCGGCATCGAGATTCTCGACGCGTCGCGTGTGCTGGGAGAGGGCGAGATGCCCGTCGTGGAATTAGAGAACGTGCGGGTGGCCGCCGCCGCAGCCACGGAAAGCTAACGCGGGTGGCCGGCAACGCTTGGCAACGACGCAGACTCTAGCCCCGGCTTTGCGTTTCCAGGCTCTCGATCAGCGGCAGCAGGCGTTCGTAGAGTTCCGCGGTGGCGCGGGCGTCGGCCAGGCAGTAGCGGGCGATGTCGTCCCACGCGCCCGCGGCGTAGGCCTCCGGCACGGCGCTGCCGCCGAGGCCTTGTTTGGGGTCCGTGATGCCGAACTGCTGGCACCAGAATTGCAGCGTGTAGGGCGCGATCGCGCGGTGGAAGGTCAAGACTTCCAGCAGGTCGCAGTGCTGCCGGAAGCTGTAGCGGTAGGGCATGAGATTGCGCGCGGGGCGGACGCCCAGCGCCGCGGAGCGCAGCATGAGAATGGGGCAGTCGAACGTGCGGCCGTTATAGGTGACGATCGTGTCGAACTGCTGGACGCGCTGCCAGAACTCGGCCAGGATTTCCTCCTCGCTGCCGTGGAAGACCCGCGCGCCGTCGTGGAAGTCCTCCCACTGGCGCGCGCCGGCGCTGTTGTTCACTAGCACCCCGCCGCGTTGCTCGCCGGGCATCCACATGCCGATGGCCACCACCCGCGCCGTGCCGGGGTAGAGCGCCAACTGCTCCGGAAACTTCCCCCGCTCCTCGTCGTCCCGCGCCCGCGCCAGCAAGTACGCTTGCATGGCGGGCACGAAGCCCTCCCAGGGCAAGCCGACGGTCTCCACGTCGATGGCTAACGGTTGTGACGACATATTCAATCTTCCCCCACGAACCGCGCGGCGCCGGCGCGCCGCGGATGCCAAGCGATGACTAGCATAGTATCCTAGCATAGGCAAGCGCGGCTAGTCACTGTGACCGGCGAGGCGGGGAACCATGCCACAGCGGATAGCCATCATCGGCGGCGGCATTTCCGGTCTCGGCGCCGCCTGGGCGCTGCATCACCACCCGGAACGCTTTGATTTCCGGTTGTTCGAGGCGCAGGCGCAGCTTGGCGGCAACGCGATCACGGCCGACATGCCGCAGGCAGACGGCAGTTCGATTCCCTTCGACATTTCCGTCACCGCCTGCATCCCCTCCGTCTACCATCACATGCTGTTGCTCATGGAGAAGTTCGGCATCGAACTGATCGACACCAAATTCAGCTACAGCGTCAAGTACCGCGGCCGGGTGTACGCCCACGACTTCGATTCCGACATCAGAGCGCAACTGCAAAGCGAGATTGCGCAGTTCCAAAGACTCTTGAAGCGCCTGCACTGGTTTGGCGGGCTTACCCGCGCCCAATCGAAGTTGCTGAACGCCCTCAACCCGTTCAATTACCTCAGCATGGGCACGGTGCTGAATTGGGGAGGGTTTTCCGGGGACTTCAGGTACAAGATACTCAAACCCATGTTCGTCAACTTTTTGATGGCGACCAACGTCTTCGATATGCCGGCGGCGCTCTTCGCGCGGTATCTCGAATTCTTCGACATCGAATCCGCTACGCCCATGAACACGTGGGACCAAGGCACGCGGCGCATCTACGAGAACCTGTCGGCGGGTTACCGGGACAAGATCTACCTAGAGCGGCCGGTCCGCAAGGTGTATCGACAGCCGTCCGGCGTCGTGGTGGAGGATGAGGAGGGCGTACGGGAGGCGTTCGACGAGGTAATCTTCGCCTGCAACGCGAACCAGACGCTGATGATGCTCGACAGACCCACGTTCATGGAGCGCTACATTCTCTCATCCATACGCTACGAGAGCGAACTCCACAACCATACGGTCGTGCACTCGGATGCCTCGGTCTTGCCGGAGAACGAGGTGAAGCCTTTGACCACGCGCAGCAATCACATCGAACAGTACGGCGCCAGGCCGGACAACTATGAAATCACCTACATCATGCACAACCAACAGCCGTGGGCGCAGCGCTCCGACAAGCCGTGCTTAGTGACCTACAATCCAATCAGCCGCATAGACGAAGAGAAGATCATCAAGCGGTGGTGGTTTCAGCACGTCGTCCATGACGTGCGCCACGTGGCGTGGCTCGTCAACCTGTTCCGCTTCATCCAGGGCAAGCGGGGCGCGTGGCACTGCGGCGCGCACACGCTGATAAACAGCCAGGAAACCTGCCTCATTACCGGGCTCGCCGCCGCCCGGCAACTGGGCGCGGACTACCCGTTCGACGATCCCGCCGCCAAGCGCATGTTCAACTACTACGGCCGCGTCATGTACGGCTGGCGGTTCAGGAAGGCGTAGCGGCGCCGTTCTCGCCCGGGTCGGGATAGAATTGGGCGCAGTAGCGGCGGTATCTGGTAATCTCGCCGTCGGACTTGCAGAGGCGCGGGCGAGATTCGTAGCGCTTGCGGCTCCAGATGACCTTATCCTGCAAGACTTCATATTCTTGCTGGGATATGGTAAACCAGTTCATGATCGGCGCGCGCAGCCTCACCGGCAGGAATCGCAGGCCGGCCAGCCAGCGTTTCGGCTGGCGCACCTCCCGCACTTGCGAGGCCAGCGACATCTCTATGTGCGTGCCGTCAATTGGCGTCGCCAGCACCCACAGGCGCATGTCCATGCCGATCGAGTGTTCGCGTATCGCCACGAACGAGTAGCCCAGCCCGTAGACGTGGGTGTCGGCGGTGATATCGAACGTGAGTTTGCCAATCTTCGCGATTGACCGGGTGGACCTGAAATTAAAACGGCTGCGCAGATGGGGGCCGTCCACCGCCACCGGCTCGAGGCGTTCCACCTTGCCAAAGCCGTGGACGTAGCGCAGGTGGGCCAGGTCCACCGCGTTTTCCGACGTCTCCTGGGGATGGCCGGCAAAGCGCACGGAACGGAGGGCCAGATTGCACCAGCCGTCTTCTTCCAGCGAGTCCGCGGGCAGATGCCACTGCGGTTCCCGGCCCTGGATGCCCCACCAGGCGAAGATCAGGCCGCAGATTTCCTGCGTGGGGAAGACGCGCAGGCTCGTGTAGCGGGGCGGCGGGGCGTAGGGCGTGGCCACGCACGCGCCGGTGGCGTCGTACTCATAGCCGTGGAAGGGGCAGGCCAGCCGGCCCGCGCGCACGCGCCCGCCGGCGGCGGGGCTGAGGTCGGAGCCCAGGTGCGGGCAATAGGCCTCCGCCACGCAGATCTGCCCGTCCTCATCGCAGAAGGCGACGATGTTCTCGCCCATCCAGGTCTTCTGGATGAGCTTCTGCCGCTGGATGGCCTCGCGGGTCGCGATGAAGTACCAGCCCTCCGGAAACGGGGAGGGCAGCGGCGCGTTCTCGGGTTGCTTGAGTTGGGTTGCCATCTTTCAACGCTCGTCACACGGAACCGCGGTGTTGACTGCTTCCGCAAGAATGTGCTAACATTTGGGCGTAGGGCATATTTTCACTCTAGCAGGAGTGTCCCGCTCCTTTCAAGATGCGGCCTTTCGCCGCATCTGAGCACGCGCCCTCTCACGCGCCTCTCGTATCCCGATTGGCTCTTTCCCGTTCCTTCTTCCAAGTTCTTTGTGCTATGCTTTCCGAAAAGTCGGCAGGCATACGCAGCCCACGCCAACCACGACGTACGGAGGCCAACATCAATGGCAATCGCCGCAGATGACGCCGTAGCGACCCGGCGACTGAGTCTGCCCGAAGAACTCGTCCTGATGCTCCTCAATGAGGAGACCGGCTATTTCTACCAAGTGCCCGGCTGGGACTTGAATTGCGCCATCATCGGCGCCGTGCTGGCGGAACTCTCGCTCTTGTCGCGCATAGACACGGACATGGATTCCTTGAAACTGCTGGACGCGACGGAAACGGGCAATCCGGTCTTGGACTCCATTCTGGTGAAGCTTGCCGAGGAACCGGGGGAGCACAACGCGCAGTACTGGATCGAGCGGCTCATCTTTCGCGCGTCGGAAATCATCGACCAGACCCTGAGCCGCCTGGTAGACCTGGATATCCTGGACTACCACGATGGCGAATTCTGGACGTTGGCGCGCACTACCTGGCGGACGGAAGTGTACGCCGGCTCGCGTGAAGGCACCGCGCTCGAGTTCGTCAAGATGCGCGTGAGCAAGATCATCTTTAGCAATGAGATTCCCAGCCCGCGAGACGTCATCATCATCAGCCTCACCAACGCGTGCGACGTCTTTCGCTTCATGTTCCAACTCGAAGATGAGCAAGAGAAGCGCATTCAGAACATCTGCAAAATGGACTTGATTGGCCGGGCCATCTCCGAGGCGGTCACGAACAATTTTGCCGGCGCGATGCTCCAGCACTCCGCTCTCGCCAAACCGATTCCGACCGTCCCGTTGATCAAGGCGTTGAAGAATCCCCATCTGCGCAGCGGCAATCTGCCGGCAATCTTCGCGGCATTCAGGAAAGAGCACGGCCCGGTTTTTCAGTTTCGCCCGCCGCTTTCCGAGCCCCTCATCTTCATGGCCGGGCCGCGGGTCAATCAATGGGTCCAGCGGAACGGGCGCCACTACCTGCGGGCGCGGGACTACTTTGCCGAATTCGAGCAGGTCTTCGGCGCGGCCGGCCTGATACCCGGCGTGGACGGCTCCGATCACTTTCGGCTGCGCAAGGCCATGTCGCCGGGGTATTCGCGGGAGAGACTGGAAGGGCAACTCGATAAAGTCTATCTCAATGCCCGCAAGTATATGGCGGAGTGGCAGGTCGGCGCTCTCTATCAAGCCAATTCGCTGTGCCGGCGGATGATCAACGCGCAGCTTTCGCCGTTCACCGTGAGCATGGATTCCCAAGAATACATCGACGATATCATGGCATACAAGGAACGAGCGCTCAGCACGCACGTCGCCAAGGTCCTGCCCAAATTCCTGCTGTATACGCCCGGCATGAGACGGCGGGCAAAAGTCGTGGAAGAGGTGGCGTCACGGGTCCAGAATACGCATACGCCTGCCCAGCGCGCGGATCAACCGCGGGACCTTGCGGACGATCTTCTCAGCCTTCATTCCAGCGACCCGCAGTTCCTGCCGGAAACGAACCTGAAGTTCATCCTATCGGCGCCGCTGCTTGCCAGCATGTACCTGGGCGACGCGTTGAGCTTTGCCGTCTACGCCATGGCCGCGCAGCCGGAGATGTACGAGCATATCCAGGTGGAAGCGGATGCCCTGTTCGGCAACGGCGACCCACAGGGCGAGGACTTCAGCCTGGAAAACTTAGACGTTACGCACCGCTTCCTCATGGAGTGCATGCGCATGTACCCGGTTGTGCCCGTTTCGGTGCGCAACGTCATGAATGCCTGCGCGGTGGAGGGATTCGAACTGCCGGTGGGAGCGCGAGTCCACATCGCCACAACCGCCCCCCACTACATGGAAGAGTGCTTCCCCGAACCGTTCACGTTCGATATCGAACGCTATGCGGCGCCGCGCTTCGAACACCGCAGCCGGGCCTACGCTCCCTATGGCCTGGGCACGCACACCTGTCTGGGCACCCGCTTGATGGAACGCCAACTGACCATCAACGTGCTGATGATTGCCCACTACTTCCAACTTGGGATAGTCCCGGAGAAGTTCAAGCACAAGCTGACGTTCAGCCCGTTTCCCTCCAACAAACCGAGCAAGAAGCTGAAAATCGCCATCATGGAGCAGCGGCGCGAGTTGCCCGTGTGACCCCTGGCTGCCAAGCAATGACGATTGCGCAAGGAACGCCCTGCGGTAGGGACACGGCATGCCGTGCCCCTACCGCCGTTCGGCATCCGAGGACGGCTGTTTTTCATGGTGATTGCCCTGAGAACAACGCGACGGAGTCCGTCATTCCCGCGAAAGCGGGAATCCAGTGCGTGTGCGGCAAAGATAGATTCCCGCTTTCGCGGGAATTGTAGATGTCAGGTCATTCGTTGACAGATTAGACGCTTAGGAACGTGGAGACTATTCGCCCGGCAGGCCCTCCGCACATGTCATTCCGAACGGAGCGCAGCGCAGTGAGGAATCTAGTGTGCTGAAGCTAACAAACACGCTCGACGTGAACCCTAGATTCCTCGCTGCGCTCGGAATGACATACGCTGTCAACGTCATCTTGTGGGCAGGAGATTCTGTCAACGAATTAGTCAACACTTACAGGAATGACGCACTTAGTCACGCCATCTTCATGGCAATAACAGAATCCCAGGGAAAGTAACGCCATGAGCAACGTCCTCGGTAGGTTGAGCCAATTCGTCGTAGACCGGCCCTGGCTCACGCTCTTCATCCTGCTGAACATTACGATTTTCCTGGCCGCGGGCGCGGTGCGGCGCGCAACGCCGCTGGACACCGAGGCGATATTGCCGCCAGGGAGCGCCGTGGCCGCGGCGCTGGATGAGATCGAAGAATTCTTTGGCGACTCCGGCGACGCCAGGGTCGTAACGCTCGTCTTCCGCGGCAGCGCGCTCACGCCCGGCGGCCTGGCGCAGATGGACGCGCTGATCAACGAAATCCTGCAGGACCCGGACGTGGCGAGTCTCTTGGCCCCGGTGGACGCGGTCATCTCGCCGGCCTTGTTCCTCAAGTCCGTGCTGCAAGTGGACAACTTCCAGGCGGTCACCCAGGCGCAGATCGACTCCACGCGCGCAATCCCGGAGATCCAGGGCGCGCTGGACGCTCTGGCGGGCGTTGACGCGGACGGCACGGAGGTCGCGATTGCCATCCTGCGCCTGCGCAACACCCGCGACGAGCGCATCGTGGACGCCGAATGGAAGATCAGCGACATTACGGCCGCAAGCGAAGGCCCGCTGCGCGCGCGCAGCCTCTCCACCGCACAGATCGAAGAAGTGTACTTGCGGGAGACAACGGAAGGGATGGGGCCGCTGGTCGGGCTGGCGTTGCTGGTCATCGCCGGCCTTACGCTGCTCTTCATGCGCACGATATCGGACCTGCTGCTCACGCTGGGCGGGCTTATCATAGCGCTGGTCTGGATCGTCGGCACCGAGGGCTGGCTCGGCCCCCACGCGCTGGGCCTCACCGGCCCGCCGAATCAACTTACGTCGATGGTGCCTATCATCGTCATCAGCCTCACGGTGGACTACGCCATTCAAATCGTCTCCCACTACCGCGAGCAGCGCCATACCGGCGCGCAGGTGGCGGTAGCCGCCCAAAAGGGTCTGCGCAACGTCACCGTGCCGGTCGTTCTGGCCGGCGTTACCACCATCGTGAGCCTGTTGGTCAGCTTGTTCTCTCCCATCGGCATCGTGGGCGACTTCGGCGTCATCGCCGGGCTGGGCGTCGGCATGACCCTCATCGTGATGCTGACGCTGGTGCCGGCCGGCCGCACGCTCATCGACCGGCGGCGGGAAGCCCGGGGCACGCTGAAACAGCCCCGGCTCATCGCCACCGCCCTACCCGGCGTCGGCCGGCTGGCGGAACTCCTGGGTCGGGGCGTGACGCGCCGCCCCGCGCCGTATCTCATCGCCGTTCTCGCAATCACCGCCGCCCTGGGATTCGCGGCCAGGGGGCTCACGTCGGAGTTCCACATCCGCGACATCCTGCCCAAAGGCAGCACCGTGTTGGAAGACATGGACAGCATCGACGCGGCCACCGGCGGCTCCACGGAAATGGTCACCGTGTTGGTCAAGGCCGAGGCCACCGAGACCCGCACCCTGCTGAACATCCGGGCGCTCACGGCCGCCTTTGCGGATGAGGGCCGCCGCCCCGGCGCGGCGGCGGGTCCGATCCTGGCCTCGTACGAGTCGCTGGTGCAGGACTGGACCCACGACAGCGGGCAGCCCGGCGACAAATACGACCCGGAACTTGCCGCGCTCTATCGAGAAGCCTCCGCCGGCGTGCGGCTCGATCCCCAACTGATGCAGGAGTTGCTCGATAGGCTCCAGGCCAAGGACCCCACGTTGGCGTATCTGCTGGCTAACGACCCCAACGGCATAGACGCCGTCCTGCTGCAGTTCCCGGCCTACCAAAACGACACGGAGGCGGCAAAGGCGCTCCAAGAGGACATCGAGGCGCTCTGGTTCGGCGACGACGACACCATCACGGCGACGTCGCCGCAGATCGTCTCGTTCACGGTAACGGACGCGATTACGGAGCGGCAAACGGAGGCGGTGGTGACCATCATCGCGGCGGCCCTGGGCGTGCTGGCGCTCTTCTTCTGGATTACGGCGCGGCAGCCGGCGCTGGCGATCATCGCGGTGGGGCCGATCGTGCTGGCGCTCATCTCGGTGCTGGGCACCATGGCGCTGCTGGGTATTCCCTATTCGCTGGTCACGTCCATCATCGCGGCGCTCTCGATCGGCATCGGCGTGGACTACACCATCCACATGATTCACCGCTACCGGGAAGAGTACACCCGCCTGCGCAACCCGGAGCAAGCGGCCATCCGGACGCTGGGCACCACCGGTTCGGCGCTGCTCGGCTCCGCGCTCACGACGGGCCTGGGTATCGGCACCCTGATGGCGTCGCCGCTGGCGGCGTCGCAGCACTTTGCCATCACGGCGGCCATTACGATCATCTACTCGCTGATCGCTTCCATCCTGGTGGTGCCGCCCGCGATGACCATCTGGGGCGCTTACCAGAACATGCGCCTGCGCTCCCGCGTGCGCAGTTGGGCCAGCGAACTGGACATGGAGATCGAGGAAACGCTGGCGCGCCGGCAGCAGGCGGGCACGGCGTAGGACGCGCGCGGGACTTCTGCTTTGGCAGTCCCTTGCAACCGCTTCGACCCTCCTGCGAGCGACTTTCGTAGGATTCCGTCACTAATGCGAAAGCCCGCCCCCGCGCGGGGGCGGGCTTTCGCCTACATTGCGCCTGTCATGCAATCCGTTGACAGAATCCGCACGCCGCCAGGCCGCGTCGACCTTACTGTCGGTATGGGCACACCCCCCTTACTGTCATTCCAAGCGCAGCGAGGAATCTGATGCCCGCGCGGGAGTCGCGTGCCTATCGACCGGCCTTCAGTGTGGGTACTCGAACGCAAACGACGTGCGATTTTCGGCCTTGAGCAATACCCTAGATTCCTCGCTGCGCTCGGAATGACACTAGGGACAACACTGCCTTGCCTTGCGCAAAGCGGAGTTCACTAGCGATTCACTCAACTCTTTTTGGAAAGGCCTTTGCCGTCTGCCGGCCAGACTAGGGAATCAGAATACGCGCACATCTCTCAGTTCATACTTGGACAAGCTCAACATGAACGGAGAGATGTGCGCGCGGGGTTGATAACCGCTCTCTCCACCCTTCACCCTTCGACAGGCTCAGGGCGAACGGGGGTCTTTGCGCTACGCCGTTTACCCTTCGACAGGCTCAACATGAACGGAGAAACGTGCGCGCGGGGTTGATAACCGCTCTCTCCACCGTTTGCCCTTCGACAGGCTCAGGGCGAACGGGTTCTTTGCACTACTCCGTTTGCCCTTCGACAGGCTCAGGGCGAACGGGGGTTTTTGCGCTACGCCGTGCCCTCTTCCCGCTCGCGGCGGCGGAACGTCTCCTCGATCTCTTGATCGAGTTCCTGCGCCCAATTCCGCACCCGCGAGCGCAGGCGCATGTTCTGGTACGCGCCCCACACCGTCATCGCCGGCGGCACCACCAGCACGGAAACGACCAGCGAATAGAGGATGGTAATCGCCGCCGTGATGGCGAATTGCTGGAACATGAGTTGCGACGAGAGCACCAGCGCCCCGATGCCGATGGCCGTGGTGAGCGCGGAACCCAGCAGCGCCGAGCCCGTCACCGAGAGCGTGCGAATGGCCGCTTGTTCCGGGTCGCGCAGGCGGGCGTACTCTTCCCGGTAGCGGTGAATCATGTGAATGGTGTAGTCCACGCCGATGCCAATCGAGAGCGCCGCGATGACCGACGTGACCAGCGAGTAGGGAATGCCCAGCAGCGCCATGGTGCCCAGCACGGAAATGAGCGCGATGACGATTGGCCCCACCGCGATGATCGCCAGCGCCGGCTGCCGCGCCGTAATCCAGAAGAAGAACGCCAGCACGCTCAACGCCGCCGCGATGATGGTCACCACCGCCTCCGTCTGCCCCTCCGTGATCGCGTCCGTAATCGCGAACGTGATGATTCGTTCGGACGTCGCCGTCAGCGCCGCGTCGTCGCCGCGCCAGAGCGCTTCCACCTCCTGCTGGAGCGCCCGTGTCTGCGCCGGATCGTTGGAATAGGCCGGGAACTGGAAGAGCAGGGCGTCGCTGCCGTTGGGATTGTTGGCCAGCAGATGCGCCAACGTGGGGTCCCGCGCCTGAAGGCTGTCCAGCAACTCCTGCATCAGTTGAGCATCGAGCCGCACGCCGGCGGAGGCTTCCGCATACAGGGCGGCCATCTCCGGGTCGTACTTGTCGCCGGGCTGGCCGCTGTCGTGGGTCCAGTCGCGCAGGAGCGACTCGTAGGAGGCCAGAATGGGCCCAGACGCGGCGCCGGGGCGGCGCTGTTCATCCGCGAAAGCGGCCGTCAGGTCCCAGAAATTCAACAGCGTGCGGGTCTCGGTGGCCTCGGCGTCCACGAGCACGCTAACGATCTCCGTCGAGCCGCCGATGGCCGCTTCGATGGTGTTCATGTCCGTTATCACGCTGCCGCCTCTGGGCAAGGCGTCGCGGATGTCGAAGTCGGACTGTACCCCCGTGGCCACCCAGCCAAGCCCAATCGTGATTGCCAGCACGGCGAGCAGGTAGGGCAAGGGGCGGCGCGCCACGCCGCGCCCCAGCAGTTCCGCCAACCGGCCGACGCCGGGCAGAGCGGCGGCGATGAGCCGGGGCTGTGTCAACGTGCCCCGGGCTTCCCGCCGCCGGTCGATGAGCGTGCGGCCGGCCGGCACCAGCGTCAGCATCACGATGAGGGTCATGCCCACGCCCAGCCCGGCGATAACGCCAAAGTCGCCCACGATCGCGATCGGGGAAAAGAGGCTCACGAAGAGGCTGACCATCGTGGTGACCGCGGCCAGCGCCAATGGCACGGTGACGTTGTTGAGGCCCTTGCGGACGGCCTCCGCCACCGGCTCGCCCGAGTGCCGCTGCTCCCGGTAGTGGGAGACGATCTGAATGGCGTAGTCCACCGTGAGGCTCATGACGACGATGGGCACCACGGCGGTGAGCGAATTGGGCGGGCCGGTGAGGCCCAGCGCGTACGGGCCGAGCCAGCCCTCGGCGCCGATGATCCAGACCAGCGCCATGACCAACCCCGCCAACGTGAGCAGCAGGTCCGAGAGCGTGCGCATGAAGAGCAGCGTCAACCCGGCGATGAGCAGGAGCGTGAGCGCCGACAGGATGGCCCGGCCTTCCCGCGTGGCTTGCCGGAAGGCGTCATCGATGACGATGGCCGAAACGCTGCTGGCGCGCAGCGGGCCGTCGCTGGCGAGCGCGGCCTCGTTGATGCCGCGTTGCGCGGTCTGGAAGCGCTCGTCGCCCGTGTCGCGCAGGCGAATGATGGCGATCGCGACCTCTGTGCCGTCCGTGTCGACGCCCGTCAGCGCGGCCAGCCCCGCCTGAACCGCGGGCACGCTCCGCGCGGCGTCGATCTGCGCCTGGGTGACGCCGGCGAAGCTATCCACGCGCATTGCGGCCTTGAGCGCCAGCGTCGGCGCAACCACCGGATCGACCGGCGTGAACAGCCCGGCAATGGCCGGGTCGCTGACGATTTCGCCGAGCAGGGCGTCCATCTGCGCGAGACCCGGCGGGGTGAACGCATTGCCCCGGAAGACGACCGTGGCGACGCTGGCGTCGCCGGCGTCGCCGAAGTGTTCGTCGATTCCCGCCAGCGCCACGGCGACGGCGCTTTCTTCGGGTATGGTCGCCAGGTCGTCCGGCAGCGGCGCGCGCCGCACCGCCCCCGCGCCGAGGAAGACCGTGATGTTCAGCAGTATGAAGAGCGTGAGCCACGGGCGCTCGACGACCAACTGGCTCAACCTACCGAGTACATTGCTCATGGCGCCGTTACCAATCTGCGGATGCTGCGGGCGGCGGCGGCGCGGCCACCCACAACGCGGCTCTACCGGGTGAAAGAGCCTGACCGCAATCGCTTGGATGACTTTCGTCGCATTGGTATGGTCTTTTACCGCTATATACTAGCGCGCAGCGCTACACATAGCCACCCCGCCGCCATTTCGTGAAGTTTCGCGCGCATGGTATAGTGTGTAGACCAATAAGAGCCGGGGTGTCACGTGTATAATTTCCTCAACCGCTACTCATACGCCCTTGCAGCCGTATTCCTGGTGCTGGTGAGCGCCGTCGTCGCCTATCTCTGGCTGCCGCTGCCCGGCGGCTGGCTGCTGGCGGCGGCTCTCGGGATTGTCTTCGCGGCGGCATACGGGATTCTGCGCATTCGCACAGCCAATCCCGCGGACGTTGCCGAACTTACCGCGCTTGTCGGCGCCGGGCGGCCGGTCCTGGTCTTCTTGTACGCCAACTACTGAGTAGGTTCCCTTTCGATGCGTCCCGTGGTCGACGGGATAGAACGCGAATTTGGCGCGGATGCGCACGTAATGAGCGTCAATCTGCAAACGCCGGTGGGCCGCGGCATTGCCGCCCTGTATGACATCGAGGCCGTGCCGAGTTTCGTGGTCCTCGACGGCGCCGGCGAAGTGCGGTTCCGGGTCGATGGCCGGGTGCAGAGCCGCAAGACGCTGGTCGCCGCGCTGCGCAATTAGAAAGGCGCGGGACACGCGCCCCGCACCGCAGCGCCGCCAGGGCCGCTGGCATAGCGCCCGCTCACGTGTCAATGTTCATTCCTCTTGGCGGCACGTACACGCCGCTGCTTTCAGGCTCTGACAGGCAATAGGCTTCCGTGTTACTGTTACGAACTGTCAATGGGTGCGTCGACAGTAGGGTTTCGCAAACAGTTTGTGTCCGTCAATGGCGGCTGCATGATATAGTAGTGCGTGTACTCTTGGGGGAAGGTCAAACGCGATGCAATTCATCAACCAGTACTCCTACGTCGTCATTTCAGTTTTCGTCCTGCTTGTCAGCGGGGCAGCCGTCTATTTTTGGCTGCCGGATCCGGGCGGCATTCTGCTGGTAGTGCTGGTAGGGGTCATCTTCGTTGCCGTAGGCGCAGCCCTGCGCTTTCCGGCGGGAGACTCTATCAGCGATGAGGCGTTGGCGGCCCAACTCCAGAGAGGTGTGCCGACCCTGATTGTGGTCTATTCCAATTTCTGAGGGGGCAGCCTTGCGGCCCGCCCCATCGTTGATGGGATCGAACGCGACCTCGGCGCGGCAGCGCGCGTCATCCGCCTCAACCGCCATGCGCCCGTCGGCCGCGCATTCGCCGACCGCATGGGCTTACGCTTGGTGCCTGCCGTTGTTGGCTACGATAAGAAGGGCGAGGAGCGGCTGCGGATCAGCGGTGAATTGCCCAACCGCAAGGCGATCGTTGCCGCAATGCAAGAGGAGTGAGGCGCCCCCGGTTCACCGGGCGCCGGGAGTTCCGTCTCCTTGGCGGCGTTGGGCAGCCCCCGCCACCCAACCCCCACGACGGCGCCGCCGCGCCCGGCTGTAGTCGATTGGCGGCCCGCGCTATACTGTATTGAGGCTTTTCTTCCACCCTGGAGGAGCATCTCGTGAGCGCGAATTCGTTGCTGCCGCCGCTGCGCACCGAAGCGGAACTGATGGCGCAAATGACCGCGCCCACGCCGGCCGTGTGTGAGGCGGTACAGGCGCTGGATGGGCCAATTATGGTGCTGGGCGTGGCCGGCAAGATGGGCCCCACGCTGGCCGAACTCCTGGTGCGCGCCGGCGCCAAGCGCGTGATCGGCGTCTCGCGCTTCTCCTCGCCGGCGCTGCGTGACTACCTGGACGGCGTGGGCGTGGAGACGGTGGCCTGCGACCTGCTGGACGACGCCGCCGTGGCCAAGCTGCCGGACGCGCCTTACCTCTTCCTGCTGGCGGGCTTCAAGTTCGGCTCCAGCGGCGCGCCCTCGCTGAATTGGGCCATGAATACGCTGGTGCCGGCCAAGCTCATGGAGCGCTTTCCGGATTCCCGCATGGTCTACGTCTCGTCCGGCAACGTCTACCGCTTCATGCCGGTGGACGGCAGCGGCGCGGACGAGAACGCACCCCTGGGGCCGGTGGGCGAGTACGCCGAATCGCGCCTGGGCGGCGAACGCCTGGTGGAATACTACGCCGAGCGGCAGGGCACGCCCACGCTCATCGTGCGCCTCTTCTACGCCACCGAACTCCGCTACGGCATTATCCTGGACATCGCCGCCAAGGTGAAAGAAGGAACGCCCATCGATCTGGCCATGGGCTACGCCAACCAGATCTGGCAGGGCGACGCCTGCGACATGCTGGCGCGCTCGTTCCCGCTCTGCGCCAGCCCCGCCGGCGTGATCAACCTGACCGGCACGGATACCCTATCCGTACGGGCAGTGGCCGAAGCCCTGGGCGAACGCCTGGGCGTGGCGCCAGTCTTTACGGGCGAGCCGGAGGCTACGGCGCTGCTCGGCGACGCCACTCGTTATGTAGAGACCTTCGGCCCGCCCCGCGTGCCGCCGGCGCAAATCATCGAGTGGGTGGCCTGGTGGGTACGGCACGAAGGCGCGACGCTGGGCAAACCGACGAAGTACGAGAGCAGGACCGGGGATTTCTAGCGCGGTTGTGCTCCTGAAGGCCGACGCTATGTCTTTCCGCTGGTCGTCGAGAGGCTAGGGAGGGTAGACTTTCCCGTGCCGGTGAAACGCGGGGGCGTCGGCGCAAGTGAGCGGCTCTAGGACTGCAGGAGTTCTTCTCTTAACACGACTGTCAGTACCTTTTCGACGCCGTCTGTGTCGATGCCAAATTCGTACGCGCCCTTTGCAATCTCTCTGCGCCACTCTTCCGAGATTCTGCTTCGAACGTAATCGCGGCAGAACTCGTCGACCTCAAAGGGTTCTTTTCCTGCAACCTCGGGCAAGAGTTCAGGCTTCAACTCGGATGCCCACTGCTTAGCGTTCATGCTTGCCGCAATCTTCTCGCCGAATTCGGTCAGGCGCAGCGGGCTGCTTCCCGCAACAGGCGGCGGTGGGAGCGCCGAGAAGATCTTCTTGATGTCTGCGCGGATTTCTCTGACGCTTTCAGTGAGGCTTGCCAGTGTATCGTCAACCCGGCCCGTCCAACGAGCGGCTCTCCAAAGCAGGTAGATGAACCCGCCGAGCAAGCTGAGGAGCGCTACAGATGCGATGATGACCTGAGGTGTATCGAGCCACTCACTCATACTGCACTCAACCCTCATGCAACTTCAATAGCATCCCGTACAATAGCGCGTCTACCCGTAGCATAGCATAGGACTGCGCCTTACTCGCAAAGAGCGCGGGTATTGAGCGCGTTGCGGGGTTCACTCTTGCAGAAGTCTAGCCCTGGTATGCATAGACCGAGAAGCCTATTGCCGCGCTTGCAGAACCGCCCGCAGGCGGTCGGCGACGACGGCCGCTTCGCCCGGTTGCAGGGTCATGGGGCTGATGAGGATGCCGTGCTCATCGAGCCGCACGTCGATCGACGGTTCGCCGGCGCGCAGGGCGCGGGCAACGGCGGCGGCGCTCGCACCGTCATCGTCGGGGAAAGAAATCTGCGCGTGGGGCACGATGTCCCAACTGGCGCCGTCGTCTTTGCGCCGCACCGCGCCGGACACACCGTCAATGCCGTCCGCGGCCGCCGCTATCGTGCGCATCTGCGCTTCCCAATCCGCGAGTTCCGCGGCCTCGTCCTGCGCCAGGTAGAGTTCGACCGCCGTCAGCAGGCCCATGATTTCTTCCTTGCCCACTTTCATGCCGCGGCCGACCGCGCTCTGGGGACTGCCGTTCAGGCGCGCCGCTTCCACGAGCGCGGGCGTGCCGAGCACCAGGCCGGTGGCTTGCGGGCCGCGAATGCCCTTGCCGCCGCTGAAGATGACGAGGTCAGCCCCGAGACCCACGATTTCCGAAAGATTGGAGCGGGGCGGGAGTTGCGCGGCGGCGTCGACGATCACCGGCACGCCGCGTTCGTGCGCCCCGGCGATCACCTCGCTCAATTGCTGTTTGGATTGCTTGCCGAGGAAGTGCACCACCGCCGCCGTGCGCTCGGTGATCGCGCCAATCAGTTCCTCTGACGTCACGCCCGCGCTCGTGCCGGCGGCCACCAGCACGCCGCCAACGACCCGGAAGCCCTGGTGAACGTACGTGTGCTCGTCCACGTAGCTAATCACAAACTCATTCTTGCCGCTCGGCACTTCCGGTATTGCGCGGATCAGGTCCGTGTCCGTGCCGGTCAAGCAGGCCGCGGCCGCCACCAGCATACCGCTGGCAGCCCCGCACGGGATGAACGCGGCCGGCACGCCAATCTTCTCCGCCAGCCACGCGCCCGCCTTCTCGTGCAGTTCGTCAAGGCCGATGAAACTGTTGGCAGCCTGCGCCATGGCCGCCACCACCGGCTCCGGCATCAGGCTGCCGCCCAGCGTCGTCACCGTGCCGCTGGCGTTGATGAACGTGTCAACGTTTACGTCATCGTACTTAATCATGCGCCGCGCCTCCTTCTAAATTGGGCGGTTCTACACGTCGGAAACGGTTGGCCACACGCTATCCCATGCTTTGCACGCGCGCGTAAGCCAAGAAGCGGGGGACAAGCCCCCGCGCTACGTTAATGTGACAGCGCTGGGGACAAGCCCCGCGCTCCATCAATGCGACAGCACTGGGGACATGCCCCCGCCGGTGCGCAAGGTACGGATGGCGATCGCCGGAATTTTCCCTCCGGCAGACGACACCAACCTCTTGACCCTACCATGACGCAGGTTGCAAACCTGTGCTACCGGAGAATTTGTGCGCGAGTTTTGCCGCTGTTCCGTTTAATGCGACAGCATTGGGGGCAAGCGCTCGCCGTTACCCCTAGATTCCTCGCTGCGCTCGGAATGACATGGAATCTCTACCCGGCCTTGCCGACTCCAGGGGCCTAGATGCGGTAGAGTTCCTCGGCGTTCCGCGCGAAGAGCGCTTCTTGTTCATCCCGGCTAAAGCCTGAGATGAGCTTCGTATAGGCCTCTATCTGCCGGTCGTACGTGCTCCAGAGCCAGTCTACCGGCCAGTTGGTGCCAAAGATGCAGCGGTCTACGCCAAACGTCTCGATGGACGCCAGCACCCAGCGCCGGATGCTGTCCACCGTCCAGGTCTGGTCGCTCATGCCCAGGCCGGAGATCTTCCAGCGGATGTTGGCGCACGTGGCGGCGGTCTCCATGCCGCCCCGCCACTGGGCGAAGTACTCGTCGGTGCGCGCCGCGGGCAACCCGGTGTGGTCGACGACGATAGCGACGTTGGGGAACGTGTTTGCCAGGTCACACAGTTTCTCCATCTCCTGCCACGTCACGGCCACACTGGCCACCAGGTTGTACTTCTCCAGGAGCGCAAACCCCCGGCGAAAGTCCGGCGCAACCAAGTAGTCGCCGTAGGAGAAGTCGCGGATGCCGCGCATATTGGGCGATTGGCAGTGGCGCTCCAGCACCTTCTCCACGCCGGGATCCCGCAGGTCGGCGTGGGCAACGATGGCGTGGGGAAAGCCCGTGCGGTCGGCGGCCGCCTGCAGCCACTCGGTCTCGGTGACCGGGTCCGGGCTGCCGATGGCGGCCTGCACGTGCACGGCTTTGGTGACGTTGGCGGTGCGGGTCTCGGCGATGTAGTCTTCCGCCAGGTAGTTGCGTTCGGCAAGCCGCTGGATTTGCTCGCCCAGGGTCGGATGCGGCACGCCGGGCTGCCAGTGGCCGTAGACAAGCTCCGGATGCCCCATGTCATAGAAGTGGACGTGGGCATCGACGAACTCCAGCTTGTCCATACGCAAATCTCCTACCGCGAAAACAGGCCGGCTGTCTAGCCGCTAGCGCAATGAATCTACCCGCACGGCCCGTCCCGACGCCGCCGAGCGGTAGCCGGCCTCCAGAAACTCGACTACCCGCGCGCCCAATTCTCCGGGAGCGCGGTTCTCGCCCTCGCCCAGGATGACGTCCACCAGTCCGCGCGCCGGCAGGTGCGCCGGATAGATTTCTTCTTCGGATAGTTCAGTGAATGCATCGGCGCTGCCATCGTTGTACTGCGCCTCCAGGCGGCCGCCGCCCATGTCCTGGCGCAGGACGCCCTCGGCGCCGGTGTACACGAACCCCTGATCGAGCCGTTGGTGCGGGCGCATCGCGCCGGTGGAGGCCATCGTGCCCATTGCGCCGTTGTCCAGCCGGAAGCTAAAAGCGTTGACCAGGTCCACCGCCAGATCGTAGTTGTCCATGTACGCAAAGACCTCCACGGCTCGCCGGCCGGTCACCCAGAGCGCCATGCCCATGGGATGGGTCACCTGCACGTGGCCCTGGCCGCCGCCGGCGACTTTCGGGTCTGAGTAGGTGTCCGGCGCGGGGCCGGTTACCGGAAAGCCAAACGCCGCGGCGTAGTCCTGGGGCCTGCCGCGCAGGTAGGACTCGACCCAGGAGGTGAAGATACCGGAGACCATCTGTAACTCGCCTAGCTTGCCCGCCTGGACGATATCCCGCGCCGCCTGGGCGTGGCGGGTGAACTGCCAGGTATAGCCGACCATGAGGTGCAGGCCGTTGCGCTCGGCCCGCGCCACCAGGTCCCAGGCGTCGGCGGCGGTGAGGGTCATGGGCTTTTCCACCAGCACGTGGACGCCGGCGTCCAGCGCGTCGCGGGCAGCCGCGTAGTGATACGCGTGCTGCACGGCGATGACCACGCCGTCCACCCCGGCCGCCAGCAGGTCATGGTGGCTGTCGTAGGTGTTGGGAATGTCGTAATAATCGGCGGCGGCCCTGGCCTTCTCCGGCTTCACGTCGGCGACGCCTACGAGTTCCGCCTTCTCATACGTCTTCAGGCTGGGGATGTGGTGCTGCGTCGCCCACCAGCCGGCGCCGATCACGCCCATTCTCGCCTTTGCCATGGCCTTGCCTCAATCTGTGCAAGTGCAGATGAAGCCGGCGCCGCTCGGGAACGTCCGACGCCACGCCGCGCCCGGGACGGCCATGCAGGTATCTTACCACGTGAGGCATGGGGCTAATCATGAACGGTAGCGCAGGTTTGCAACCTGCGGCGCTGCGGCCGTCACGGGCGCAAGGCCGCTGTCCCGGCGCGAGCGCACAGGATAAAGTGCCCCGCGCACCCGGCTTAGGCGGGGGACAAGCCCCCGCGCTACGGCAGGCCGGACATGGCCGGAGGCGCGCGACCGCGCAATCGCCGGCGCGCGGAAGCGACCTGCTATACTTGGCCTGAACGCGCGCCGGCAGAGCGCCGGCCTTGGCAACCGAAGTCGGACGCGCACATGAACACTTTCCTGAGCAAATTCAACCCGCTGGGGCGCATCCTCTTTGCCGACGACTTCGACGCCGGCATGTGCGGCTGGAGCGAGTTGATTGGCAATTACGAAGGCAGTTTGGACACGATCTTACCGCCCTTCCGCGACCTGCGCCCGCCCATGCTCAGCAGCGCCACCATGTGGGACACGGGCACGGCGGGCTCGCTGGGCGGCACGTATTCGCTTAAGCTGGCAACCCGCGCCCGGCCCGGGCATCTGGCGGCGGCGATCAAGCGCGCCACCTGGCGCAAACGCGGGCGCATCCAGGTGGAGTGCTTCTTTGCGCTCAAGCCGGAACCGAGCGCGCTCACCCTGGGCGACCATGACGTCGGCGGCTTTGGCGTCTTCTTCGACCTGCAGGACGAGGAGCAGCGCGCCATGCCCCACCTGCGCTACTGCAACGTTTCGGAGGGCGCACCGCGCTACCGGTGGCAGTACCGGGAAGATCTGCCGTCGCGCCACATCGTGGGCGCCAGCGGTGATATCAAGTCCTTCTTCCACCTGGATCCGGCCGGCTGGAAGGACATTCCCGGCGCAGAACAGCGCCTCTGCTACAACGAACTGCCCACCAAGTTGAACTGGCACTATTTGCGGTTTGCGTGCGACCTGCGTGCCATGAACTACGCCGAACTCCAGTGCAACGACCACACCTTCGACCTGACCGGTTTGGCGCCCATCCGCGCGCCCACCGACGCCGACCTGTGGTGCATGTTGAATACGGCCTTCTTCGTGGAAACCGCCACCGACCGGCGGGCGTTCTTGTATCTGGATTCGGTGGTGGTCTCCCTGGAGGAGTAAGGGTCCCTACCAAAGCCGGAACCACGCTCTCGGGGACTTGGTAGGAACCGCCGCAGTTGGAAGGAACGGCCGCAAAGGGGTAAATAGGAAATGCCGCGACAGGTTTACACCGCCGTTGTGGAGCGCAACGTCACCTGGGCAGGCGCGTTTGCCACTGAGCCGTACGAGGCCGGCTGGGCCGGCGAGGCGCTCATCTTCATCCGCGTCCTCAGCGGCGGCGTCTCGCAGCAGAGCGCGGCCGTGCAGGTCTCGCCGGACGGCATCCGCTGGCTCGACGAAGGCACGCGCATACCGCTGCCGGCGCAACGGGACGGCCTCACTATGGCGCGCGTGACCCACTTCGGCAACTGGCTGCGGCTCGCGGGCAAACTCCCGCCGGGTCAATTCTGCACTGTAATGGTCTACTTCGTGCTCAAAGATTGAGATTGGCGCGCGTGGGGACCAGCCAAGCGCGGCTTTTCACTATGTGCCGTCGTACTCTTCAGTATTCGCCAAACTGCGCAGTTGCGTCAGGTACTCGTCTTTCGTCAGCGGCGGCTTGGTCTCTTCCATCACGCGCTGGGCGGTATCCGCGCCGTTGGCCAGCAGGTCGATTGCCGTCTGGGCCATGAGCTTGGCCGGATTGAGGATGGCGTGGGTGGCGTCGCTGAGCAGGAAGTCGTTGCCGTGCCCCGTGCCGGTCGCGCCGCCGGCGGCCGGGTGGATTCCGCGCACCACGTGCATCACGTCGCCCATGTCGGTGGAGCCGGTGCCGTGCGGGCGAGAGGCGACGTGCTCCTCTCCCACCAGCGCCACGGCGTTCTGCCGGTAGAGATCGGCCAGCGGCGGGTGGTGAATCATGGGGAAGTAGCCGGGAAACGTCTCGATGTGCACCGTCGCGCCGGTTGCCAGCGCCCCGGCCTTCAGCGCGCGTTGCACCTTCTCGTTTGCCTCCAGCATGGCCTCCATGGTCTTGCCGCGCACCTTGCCTTCCATCTGGACAAGCGCCGGAATCACGTTATTGACCTCGCCGCCGCGCTTGATGATGAAGTGGGCGCGCACCGTGTCCTCGTCTTTGAAAGTCTCCCGCTGGTACTGGATCGCCGTGAAAGCCAGCGTCGCCGCGTTCAGCGCATTGATACCCTTATGCGGCGCGCCGGCCGCGTGGGCGGCCCGCCCGTGATAGGTGACGTGCTTGGCCACCGTGCCGTTGCTGGTGCCGGTCATGCAGACGATGCCGTCCTCGGCGTTGCTGGTGGTGTGCACCATCATGGCAAAGTCCACGTCGTCGAACGCGCCCAGGCGAATGAACTCCGGCTTGCCGCCGAGAAACTCGATCGTGCCCTGGTCGCGCAGGGACTGACGGAAGCCGACCTCGACGTACTCCTCGGCCGGCACGGCAATGAAGACGAGTTTGCCGCAGAGGCCGTCGAGCGCGCCGGACCGGCTGAGGCCCATGGCCGCGCCCAGCATGGAGGCGATTTGATTGTTGTGGCCGCAGGCGTGGGCGGCGCCGGTGTCGGGATTGGCGTGGGGGTGGTCCGGCACCGGCAGCGCGTCCAACTCGCCCATGAGCGCCACGCTCGGCCCCGGCCGGCCGGTGTCGAGCACCGCTTTCACGCCCGTGACGGCAATGCTCGTTTCGTGAGGAATGTCAAGCTGTGTGAACCACTCGTCCACCACGCCGGCGGTCTCGAACTCCTTGTAGCCGGTCTCCGGATGCCCCAAGATGCGCTCGGCAATGCCCGTAATCGCACCGGACTGCGCGTCGATGGTCTCGCTGACCGTCTGCTTGAGTTGCGCCGGGGACGCGCCATTGGTTGCTGCCATTGTGTTTCTCCTTAGAGCCGTCGCGCTCTGCGCCAGATTACGTGCGCACGCGACCTGACGTACCGGGAGCGCGCCCGCCGTTTCCTACCATACCACCTTTACGCGCGTGGATGCCCGCAGTATGCGCCAGTTCTCAGGATGTGTGCTACCATTGCGGTGTAACGTTGCGGAGGGTAAAGCATGGCAACCGATCTCGAGCGGGAAGCAGTCGAGAAACTCAGCGAGGCGGTGGACGCCTTGTCCCTCAACGTGGCGCGCCTCTCGGAAAGGCTGGACGCCCAGCGCGAAACCTTGACGGAAGCCATGCGGGCGTCCCAAGAGGAGACCCGGCGCATGATGGCGGAACAGAACGCCGCCCAGGCGCAGGAGTTTCACGCCGCGATTGAGCGCCTTGACGATCGTACTAACTGGCGAATGAACCGCGTTCGAGTGCCTCCTTGTAACGTCGAGCAACGGACCGACCGCTTCATTGTGGACATGGATCGCAAATTCGCCAGCCTATCTACCAAGTTGAATTGGCTGCTGGCAGTCGAGATCGCGGTACTCACCGTCGTTGCCGCCGTTCACGTGCTCTTGTTCTTTGACTAGTCGCGCTCCGAAATCCGCTACAGGCGCGGCCTCCTTGCATACCCCGGCGACCTCTACTGCACCGGTTTCAACTCCTCAACACGAGGAATCGTCGAAGACGCCCGCGGCATAATGCCGATGCGTGGGCGGCCCCGCGCGCCGCGCAGCGCGTCCGCCAGGGCGTCCTCCACCGTGGGCGCGGGTATCAGGTGCAGTTTGCGCGCCTGTTCTGGCGCAACGCCGCGCGCCACCAGGTAGCACCGCGCCTTGAGCAAACTGCGGGCGAAGAGAAACGCCTTGTGCGCCCCCATGCGGAAGCCCTCGCGCTCGAAACGCGCCACCACGTCCTGCGGCGTCCGGGCGGCGGCCATCCACTCCTCGTAGAGAGCGTCGCCGGCGCCTTCCCGGCACTCCGCCGCCAGAATCACGCTGCCGCCGGGCCGCGCCACCGCGCAGGCGTGCGCCAGCGCCTTCTGCGCCTGGTAGAGATTGATGTCCTTGGGATAGCCGCCGGGGGACGCAATCACCACGTCCAGCGGCTGCGGCACGGCGGTCTCGCACACGTCCCGCACCAGCGAAATCGCCGCCGCCAGCACCCTATGAGGATCGCCCGCGAAAACGCGCACCACCTCGTTCGCCGTGTTCAGGACGACGTTGAGCGCCAGGTCTATCGTGAGAAAATCGGTGAGTTCGTCGATGTCGGCGCGCACCGGATTGCCGTCGTACGCGCCCAGTCTTGCCCCCGGCGCGCTGAGCATGGAGTGGTTGGCGGTGATCGTCTCGCCGCCGCCCAGGCCGATGAACGCGCCCTTGCAGCCGCCGGTGTAGCCGACGAACTGGTGCGGGTCGATCATGCCGGCGACGACCCGCGTATCCGCTTCGGCGAACGTCCGGTTGATGACTACCGGCGTGCCCCGGCTCGTCTCACCCAGGCGCACAAGCTGCGCGGGATCGTCGTAGACGTGGGAGAAGACCCGGCAACGCCGCGCAATCTCGGCCCCCACCAGGCGCGGGAACTCCTCACGGGCCGCCGGGCGGTGATTGCCGACGCCGACAATGATGCTAATCTCGTCGTCCTGGACTCCCCGCGCGTGGAGCCGCGCCAGCAACGGCGGCAGAATGACCGCGTTGGGAACCGGCCGCGTGGCGTCGCTGATGGCAATGGCCGTCTTGCCGGGGTTGCGCAGAGCCCCTTGCGCCAATGCCGCGTCCAGCGCCCGCGCCACTGCCGCCGCCGGGTCGGTCAAGCCGGGAACCGCCCGCGGCTCGATCAGCGTCACGTCCGCCGCGTCCGGCACGCCAAACGCAAGGCTGCCCGCGCCATACTTCACCGAATAGTTACCTGAAGCCACGATGCGCGCAACCTCCCTGGCGCAGATGTTTCCGCTGTATCGTGCTACATTCGCCCCGCGCGCGCAAACCCCGGCAGACGCGGCGCTAGCGGTACGCCGCCGCTTGCAGCCGGTACAAGGCGGCGTATTCGCCATTGGCGGCGAGCAGCGCGTCGTGCGACCCCTGCTCGACCAAGCGACCTTCCCGCAGCACCAGTATCCGATCCGCAATCTGGCACGACGCCAACCGGTGCGAGATGAGCACCGCGGTACGCTCCTGCGCCAGGTCGGCAAAGTGCGCGTAGACCGCCGCTTCCGCCTTGGCGTCCAGGGCCGCGGCCGATTCGTCCAGGATGAGAATTTCGGCGGGCCGGAAGTAGGCGCGGGCGATGGCCAGCTTTTGCCACTGGCCCACGGAAAGCTCCGCGCCGGCGTGATACTCCTTGCCGAGCGGCGTGTCGAGACCGTCCGGCAAAGCTGCCGCCACCGCGTGCGCGCCGCTGCGGGTGAGGACGGCTTGCAGGTAGTCTTCATCGCCGGCGCTAGCCGGCCAGCCGCAGGTAACGTTCTCGCGCACCGTCATCTGGTAGCGCAGGTAGGACTGAAAGACCGCCCCGAATTTTCTGTGCCAGTCGCTGAGGGCAATCTCGCGCAGGTCTACGTCATCCACCACAATGCGGCCCGCCGTGGGACGGTAGAGGCCCATCAGGAGCTTGACCAGCGTGGTCTTGCCCGCGCCGTTCTCGCCTACCAGCGCAATGCGTTCGCCGGGACGGAGCGTCAGATTGAGGTCGGAGAGCGCCGGCCATTCCGCGCCCGGATAGGTGAAAGAGACATTCTCGAATACTATCGGCTTTGCCAGCGGCCGCTCCAGCCGCCGGCCGGCCTGGAGGTCTAAGCGCGGGTTCGCCGTCAGCGCGAAGTAGTCCTCCAAATACCGGAGCAGATTGTAGAGCATAGAGCCGCACCAGACCAGCGAATTGAACGTGAACTGAAAACTCTCGATCGCGGCGAAGAGCGCCGCCGCCGCGCCGATGCTGATGTGGCCGTTGACGAGCAGAACCACGCTCAGGCCGAGCGCCGCCACGTGCGCCAGGCCGTTCATGCCGTCCGCGACCACCGTGTGCCGCGCCTCGCGCGCCGTCAGGTGGAGTTTCTCTCGATGGAGGCGGCCGCGAAGTCTGCCGGCTTGCTCCAGCAGCCACTGACCCAGGCTGAACAACCGCACCTCAGCGGCAGACTCGCGGCTCGTCAGCAGGTCGGTATACACCCCAAACCGGCGCTCCTCCGGGGCCTGCGCGCGCTCCATAGCATATCGTTGACGATTGATGCGTTCCCGCAAGATCATACCGGGCGCGGTGCCGACGGCCAGCAGCAGCGGCAGTCCCCAGTGAAACTGCCCCAGGTAGATAAGGAGCGACGCCAACGTCACAAAGGCAGACAGGCCCAACGAGAGGAAGTAGGTGGTGGACCCCAGCCGCCCCACGGTTCTGCGCCGCACCAGGTGCAAGAGGTCGTAGTGCGCGTCGCGCTCGAACCATTCCAGCGGCATGGTTTGCGCCTGCTCCAGGCAGCGCTCCTCCAGGTATTCGCCCAAGACCTCCTGGTGGCGGCGGTCGACGATCTCCCTGACGTGATTGACGGCGGCGTGCACGATCGCGAGCAGTGCAAGCGCGAGACCCCACGCGAGTCCGTCCGCCGCCGGCGCGCTGCCCGCCACCACCTGCTCGGCGGTTTCGATGAGCCGGCGCAAGACGTGCACCTCGGCCAGGGGAAACAGGCCAATACCAACGCTCAATACGAGGTGAAGGATTGTTCCGCCGGCATCGGCGGCCAGCAGCAGGCGCATGGTGCGCGGCGCATACCTGAGGCGCCGCCAAGAGTGGACGGATTGTTCCGGTACGGTACTCATGAGTCGCGCTCCGGGATGGGAGAGCCGGCGTACCAACGCGCCTGCAGGCGGAACATGTGGGCGTACACGCCGTCTAGGGACAGCAAGGCTTCGTGGTCGCCTTCCTCGACGATGCGGCCTTGGGCGAGCACCACGATCCGGTCCGCCAGCCGCGCGGCGCCGAGACGGTGCGACACGAGGATGGCGGTGCGGCCGGCCGCCACCTGGGTGAATTGCCGGTAGAATGCAACCTCCGCCCGCGGGTCCAAAGCGGCCGTGGGCTCATCCAGGGCGACGACCTGGGCATCCCGCAAATAGGCCCGCGCCAGCGCCAGCCGCTGCCACTGGCCCAACGAGAGTTCCACGCCCTCCTGCCACTCTTTGCCTAAGGGCGTCGCGTACCTTGCGGGGAGGTCGTCGACAAAATCTGCCGCGCCGCTCTGGCCAGCGGCGGTCGCAACGCGGGGATGGACCGGGTCTGAGGAGCGGCCGTCCTGGCCGAGCAGCGCTGAATCGCCGTAGGCGATGTTCTCGAACACCGTTGTGGGGTAGCGCGCGAAGTCCTGGAAGACCGCCGTCGCTTCCCGCCGCCACGTATCGGGAGCCACGGTAGATAGGTCTATGCTGTCCACGGTGATCGTCCCTTGGGTGGGCCGGTAGAGTCCCAGCAGCAGACGCACGAGGGTCGTCTTGCCCGCGCCGTTTTCGCCCACCAGCGCGATGCGCTCGCCGGGCCTGATCCGCAGGTCGATGCCGGCGAGCGCCGGCCGTTCCGCCCCCGGATAGGTGAAGCTAACCGCGTGAAACCGGATGCCCGCGCGCAGCGGCCGCCGCAGCGTCTGCCCGCCGGCGGACGGCTCTGCGGTCTCTGATTCCAGCGCCATGAAGTCGCGCAGGTACTCCGCGTACTGCACGTCCCCATGCAGTTGTTGCAGGGCGTTGGCGATGTTGTCGGCCAGGTCGCGGAAGCGGCTCAGGCCGTACAAGAGCGCCACCAAACTGCCCAAACTGACGTTGCCGGCCAGCGCGAGCAGCAAGGCGCAGACGATGACCAGCGCAACCGCTTCCTGGGCGGCCACGCTGCCCAACCCCGGCAGGACCATCCGGCGCTGGGCGGACACGATCTCCACGAGAAAGCGCCTGAAGGCTTTACGGCGGCGGCGGAGAAGATCTTCCGCGAGACCGGAAAGCCGGATTTCGGGAAGAGCTTCCCGGCTGCTGAGCAGGCGCGACCAGTACTGCTTCTCGCGCCGCCGGGGCGAGTTTTGATAGGAGACCTCCAGCAAGTGCTGCTCGGCGTAGGACTGCACGACGCCCCGCGCGGCCATCACCGCTACCAACGCCGCGCCGATAAGCCAGTGCGCGCGAAAGTAGAGCGCCATCAACCCGGCAGCGCCGATTAGCGACGTAACCAGCCACGAGACGTTCTCGAGAAAGTAACTGAGATTGCTCCCGCCCTCTTTGCCGGCCACCTCCAGCTTCGTGTAGTACTCTTCCCGTTCGAACGTGCTCAACGGCAGGGAAACCGCCTTTGCGCAGACCTGGTGCTGCACGGCGGCGCCAAGACGCAGTCCCGCAAGCTGCGCAAGGTAGTCGCCCAACGCGCCGTCCAGGCTGCGGACGACAAAGGCAACCAGCAGGACGGCGAGCCACGGCGCGATGGCGGGCCAGACGTCAGCCGGCGCGGGAAGCGCGCGGCGCAGCGCGTCGATGAGCCCGCTGATGGCGAAGACGATGAGCGGCGTGGTGGCCCCCGCGGCAAAGCTCTGCGCCGTGATGAGCGCGCCGGCCACGGGAACTTCCTTGAAGAGTAGCCCCAGGATGAAGCCAATGCCGGTGGTTGTGGCCCGCAGGCTGGCGGCGGGCGCGCGCAGCCCAGCGGGCATTGCAAGACTCACTATCGCTTCAATTCCGTTCGGACGTGGTGTACGTCAGATAGACCCGGGCGAGACCTTTCCGCAAACTCCTTCCCCATCGAGGGCTGACAGGGGCAGGTAAGTGTCATTCCGAGCGCAGCGAGGAATCTAGAGATGCTGGTACTGCAGGGCTGTGCATTAGATTCCTCACTCCGCTGCGCTCCGTTCGGAATGACAGTTGAAGTCGATTGTAAAATACCTACCCCTGTCAGCCCCTCGAGGGGCAAGGTTGGGATGGAGGTGAGAGGTGTTGACTCAATACCACTTCAGCCGCAATCGCGCCTCTGGACTCCGGTTTTCGCCGGAAAGACGGATTTGTCCAAAGGTCTCCGGGCGAGTCTAGCCAGAGTCACACAAGGACTTTCTGAGGGAGTTTGCCGGTGAGCCCGCCGCCCTGTAGAAGAACGGAGAGCGCACGCGCCGAGCGGCCCGCGCCGCGGCATAGCGGCGCGCCGCCAACTGGGCGCAACGAGAGAAGGCCGAGCGGGAAGCGTACCGCAATGGGATAGCGGCCGGCAAAGGGGGTCTTACTTGGGAACGATCACGTTGATGGCTACCTTGTGGGAAACCGTACCGTGCACTCGTTCCACGGTCTCGAGCGTGAAAGCGCGGGTCTCGCCGGGGAGGAGGTTGCGCAGCAGGCCGGTGGCCATGCCCAGCACGCCGCCCGCGGCGTCCAGAAACGCGCCGCCCAGGTCCAGGCTGTAGGGGCGCGCGCCGTGATTGGTCACCGTGCCGCGCAGCACGTGGCGGTTGCCTTCCTGCGCGTACCGCGCGGCGCTAAATCTGATGGCGTGCGCGTCATTGCCGCCGCCCGCCAGCGTGCCGGTGAAGCGCAGTTCCAGGGCCGCGGGCGCGGCAAACGGATCGTTGGAAAGCAGGCGCACCGCGCGCACGCCGCCCGGCGGCAGCGCGGCCAGGCTGCCGCTGGCGCGGCCGATTTCCGCGCCGCCCGCGGCCAGCACCAGCGCCTCGATGGCCGTGGTCAGCCCCTCACCGGCATCGTTGCGCAGGCGCACGTAGACGCGAAAGTTGCCGTGGGGCGACGTGATGACGGTAGGCGGCCCGACGATAGCCAACCGGTCGGCCAGCCCGCCGGTGGAAATGCGCTCGAACGGCAAGGCAGCCGGCGCGCCGGACGGCGCCGGCGTTGGGGCCGTCGGCTGCGCGCCGGCGGGAGGCAGCGTGGCCTGAGGCGGGTTCACCGCGCTCAAGATAGCGTCGGCAACGTCCAGCGGGGTAGCGGCCGCTTGCGGTACCAGGCCGGCCTCTTTGGCAACGTCGCCGCCCAGCACCACCGTCACATCGCCCACGTTCGCCCAGGGCATTGTGACCTTCCAGTACTGCAACGCGACCCGCTGGGCGCGCATGACCACCATCGGCCCGAAGTCCCGCACCGCCAGCGGCAAGCCGCCGTGTTGCAGCCAGTTGGGATCGCTGAGGAACCGCGCTTTCAAGGCGGCGCGCGCCGCTCTGAGCGCCGGCGTATCGCCGGCTTGCGGCTCGAAGACGCGGGTGAGGTGGTTGCGCACCGTGCCTTCCCAGTCATGGATGGGATCGTCGTCCGACCAATCGAAGCTCTGGGGAATCTGGCGATAGACCACCAGCCACTCGTCATAGCCGGCCGCGGAAAGCAGATCGAACGTGTTGGCAATGTTCACCCGGCGCGCGCCGGGGTCCCACTGCAAGAGCGCCCGCTGCGTGGCCTGGTAGACGAAGCCGTCCAGAATGAAGCGCCCGGAAACCGGATAGCCCAGCGCCGGCACGCCGCCCAACAGCAGGAAACCGGTATAGAAGTTAACGCCGCCGTCGTTCGTGATGGCGTAGCCCCGGCCGGTGTCCGGGCCGGTCTGGGTATAGTACCAGCCTTCAGGCACGGGATAGTCGGCCAGATTGGGTTCGTGGTCGTGACCGTCGGGACCGCCGTGCGCCTGCGCCGGCAAGGCGGCGGCGAGCCACACGAGGATGACGAGCGTCAGGCTGCTTAGGAAGCGTATGTGCCGGGTGCGCATCACGGTGATTTGGTACATTTGAGTATAGGGTAGTGCGCTCTAGTATAGCAAAGACCCGTGCGCGGCGGCAATGGAGTGTGCTACGCTCAGTGCTTGGAGAGCCGGGGCGCAAGCGCGTGGGTCGCCTGAGGAGCACGCTCATCACGGGAGGATACATGAGTCGCGTACCGCGAGCGTGGCTGAAGCCGCTCGACGACGACTACAAGGCAAAGCCGCTGCCGGAACGCAAGCGGCGGCCCTGGCGCGAGACCGCCGTGGGCCGCGCCGTGATGATTCCTATTCGCCGCCTGGACCCCTACGTGCGCTGGGAAGAACTCGTGGAGCGCATGGTGCACGGCGTGATGCTGAACACCGACGTCTTCAAGGACGTGCACGAGGATGAATCGGCAAACGCCCAGGCGCTGGCGGTGGTGCTGATCGTGGCCGTCGCGCAGAACATCAGCCTCTTCCTGATCGGCCTCTTCTGGTTTGGCTTCTTTGGCTCCGTGGGCTACGTCGCCCGCGCCATGAGCGACGCCCTGGTATCCTGGGTGATCTGGCTGGTGGTGGCCTACGTGCTCTGCAAGGTGGCTCTTCCGCAGCCGCGCCGGCTTCATGCAACTCTTTCGCACCCTGGCCTTTGCCTACGCGCCGGCGATCTTCCTGTTCTTCCAGGTAATTCCGCTCTACGGCGTCACGCTGGCGGCCCTCACCTACCTGGCCTTGATCGAGTACGGCGTGTTGGCGCTGCGCCCGGCGCTGAACGGCTCCATCGCCAAGGCGCTGCTGGCCAGTTTCGTGGGTTGGACCGGCCTGCTGGTGGTAAGCCTAATCCTGAGCGAGAGCCAACTCTTCGTGCTGATCCAGGAGTGGCTGGCGGAGCAACTGGCGTGAAGGCGGGCTATGGGACGGAGGAATGAACAGCCGTACTTCCGTCATTCCGGCGCAGGCCGGAATCCAGGGTATGCGCGTGCAAGATGGGCTCCGGCTTGCGCCGAGATCACCATGGCCGTACACCGGCCGCACCAGGCAATGGGCCATACTAGGCAATGAAAACGCGGGAGGGCCGCCTGACCGTCATTCCCGCGCACGCGGGAATCCACTGCGCGTGAGACGAAGATGGATTCCCGCTTTCGCGGGAATGACGCACGTAGCCGCGCTACTTTCATGGTAGTGATGATCAAGAAGCCCGCCGCCATCGCTATGGGAGGACTCCATATCGCTATGAAAGGACTCCGCGATGAGCCCTGAAGATAGCGAGACCCACGTAAAGCTCGTGGCCTGGTTGCACATTGGCCTGAGCATCCTGGGCCTCTGCGTCGCGGCGCTGGTCTTTCTGGTCTTCGTGGTCATCGGGTTGCTCTTCGCCGTCGGGGATGAACCTGCGGCCATGGGCATCGTGGCGGTGGTTGGCACGTTCGCCGGCGTGTTTCTCTTGCTCTTGTCGGCGCCGGGGCTGGTGGGCGGCATCGGCCTGCTGAAACGCCAGGATTGGGCGCGCCTGCTGGTGCTCATCCTCAGCGTGCTCCATCTCTTCAACGTGCCCATAGGCACCGCCGTGGGCGTCTACTCGCTCTGGGCGCTCACACGG
>CAXXVD010000002.1:0-866876 GCA_963662335.2 Chloroflexota bacterium
GCGTATTCCACGATATCCGTTGCCAGCGTGCCGCCGTCTTGCGCCACGAACGTGTGCTCGTGCACCCATTTGCGATACGGCCCTTTGATTTGGCTGTCCACAAAGCGGTGCGGCGGCTCCCACGCCAGAATTTCGGTGCGCCAGCGCAACGGGAAGCCGCGATAGCGCAGCCGGTAGTCGAAGCGAGCGCCGACCGCCATTGTGATTGGCAAGGGCGTGAGATCCGGAAATGGAGCCATGGCGGCGTCAGGCGCTCCAGATTCGCTGCGTCCGCGAAGAAGGAGAAGATGCTTTCCGGTGGCTGTGGCAGCCAGAGTTTCGTTTCCAGAGTGAACAGTCGCATGTTGCACGTTTGCCGTTTGTTGATACACTGCACCGTTCGTTGCAACGACGGCCGGTAGCGCAGGTTTGCAACCTGCGACCGTTGGGCCGCGCGGGCCGCCGGGGCGGAAGCGGCCAAGAGGTGGGGGACAAGCCCCCGCGCTACGCCGACTGGTAGCGCAGGTTTGCAACCTGCGTCCGCTACGCCGCGCGGCCGCCCAGGCGCCCTCCGCCGTCACGGTCTCATCACCAGCAGCCAGATGGCGTAGTCCTCGGCTGAGACGAACGCCAGGCGCGTGCCGTCCGGGGAGAGCGCCCAATCGCCGTTGGCGATGAAGAGCGGCGTCTGGGCCGGGTCGACGAGCCGGGCGCGCTCGCCGGAAGCCACGTCCAGCTTCCAGAGGCTGAAGCCCGCGTCCGGCGCTTGGCGCGGCGGGACGTAGACCAGGGTTGCACTCTCACTGCCGACCCACGCGTATCTTCCCACGAAGAGGAGCCGCCGCCGCTCGCCCGTTTGCACGCGCATCGCCCAGGTGGTGTTCCGGCTCGGGTCTTGCTCGAACGCCTTGAGATAGACCAGCCACGCGCCGTCGGGCGAGAGCGAGATATTGCGCAGGTGCGCGCCGTCGTCGAGTTGCGCCAGCGCGCCGGTGTCGGCGTCAACCTGCCAGAGGGCGGCGCGGGCGGCGCCGGGATTCTGCTTGCCCAGCGCCAGCAGGCGCGTCCCATCGGGGAACCAGGCCACAATGCCGACGCCGTAGAGCGTGGCCAAGCGCCGCGGATTACTGCCGTCCAGCGCCGCCACCACAATGGGATTCTCGCGCTGGCTGGAGAAGAGTGTCTGCTGCGACGTGCGCCCATCATAGGCGACGCGCACGCCGTCGGGCGCGATGAACGGCAGGCTGCCCACGCCATGGAGCGGCCAACTCTCGCCGGTCTGCCGCTCGTGCACGGTGACGCTGTGCGGCGTTTGGGGCACGAGCGCGATGATGTACCGGTCGTGGTGTTGCAGCACACCCACCACGGCGCTGTACGGCGCCGCCTCGCTCGTGGCGGTATCAATACCCCAGATGGCTGCCGGCTGCTCGTCCGGCTTGTCCACGTAGAGCACCTGCGCGCCGCCGGCGGACCACCAGATGTTGCCGCAGCAGCCGGGCGCGGTGAGGCGGCGCAGCGTGGGCCGCGGTGTTGGTTTCAGCGGCGGGGCGGCGGTCGGCGCGGCCGGCGTCGGCGTGAGCGCGGCCCGCAAGACGAGCACCGGTGTGCCCTCGGCGTCCGGCACGTACGTGTACGCGCAGGCGCCGCCCAGGAAGAACAGGAGCGCGCCGAGGATGCCCGCGCCAAGCCGGCGCCGCGCTAGCCGTGCCACAGCGCCTCAACGCATCCAAAGGCGGAAGTAGTCATTGAGAATACGCCCCCCGAAGACCGTATCCGGCTGGTCTTCGATCGTCTGCCAGCGGCGCGGCTCTTCCAGGTTTTTGACGAAGCCGAGGAAGCGGCCGAGGGCCGCGTTGTGCCAATCGGCCTTGATCAAGAGTACCGGATTGACCGCGTAATTGCGGTCCGGCCGCCGGATTTCCAGGTGCAGGTGCGGCGCGGCCGTGCAGGCCGCGTTGTCCAGCCAGTCGCCCGCGTAGCCGATCAGTTGCCCCGCCGCCACCGAGCCGCCGTATGGTATCTCCGGAAACCGCCGCAGGTGTCCGTACAGCGAGATGTCGCCGTTGGGGTGCTGCACGATCGCGTTGTGGGGCCCCGCGCCGTAGGAGAGATCGTCCGCGCCGACCACCACGCCATCGCCGATCGCCAGGATCTCGGTATCGCACGGGCAGGCGAAGTCGACGCCGAAGTGGAGTCCCTGCCCTTCCCGGTAGACCGTGTGGCGGAAGCGGTGCGCCAGATTGGTATTGCCGTACCACTGCGCCACGTACCAGGTGCTGGGCCCCGGCGGCGTGGCAAAGGGAAGCTGATAGAGCGGCTCCGGCTGCTCAGCGGCAAGCGACGCAAGACCCGGCGCCAGCTTGGGCGCCGGCACGGCCAGGCCGACGTATTGCAAGAATTGCCGCCGCTTCATCCGCTTCACGGGCGCAGACCCTCGGAGCGCGCGTACTTTGTCTGACGTATCTCCGACACCGTCCCAAGCGTACCGCAGAGCGTCAGGGAAATGCCAACTCGGCAAGAGTTCGCGTCGGCAGCGTGGGCCGTCTCCGGCGCGCGCTCTCCCCGTCATGCGCCGCGCCTGCGGCTCGCTTCATCCTATCAAACGGATTCGACCTGTGCCAAGCGCATCCGCCGCCGGGCTGCCCAAAGCCGCCGCCTGCGCACTGCTTGACGCTCGCCTAGACGCATGGTAACGTGTGGATGCGGCGGAACCGACCGCTTGGTACTATATGCGCAGGAACGGAAGACGTGACTAACGCTACGAACGCACGGCAAGGGGGAACTCATGGCTGTAGAGATGCAGAAGGAACTCAGGGTTGACGACCTTATCACCAGGGTGCGCGAGATGTACGCGCGCGACCTGGGCGACCAGCACATCGAGATTCTGTATGAATCGGCGCGGCGCACCATGAAAGGGCAGGAGTTCAGCCCCACGCGCGTGCAGGAAGAGAGTCTGGGCCGGCTCACGCAGCTAGGCTTTGGCGTCAAGCACGAGAGCCGCACCCGCGGCACCACGTTCGACGTAACGCCGGACTACATCCCGCCGTCGCTCATGCTGCCCGGCTACCACGACATCTTCCGCTACCAGGCCGGGCGCAACGCCGAGCGCACGCGCGAGGAATTCGCCGATACGGTGCGCGCGATCCTGGAACCGAGCGTGGTGGAGCTTCTCGACCGCCGGGGCATCGATGCGCTCTCCAAGTTCCAGACCGTGGTGACGGATCGCGATATTGCGCGCACCCCCGCGCCGGAACTGGAAATGCAAGCGGTGATGACGCTGGTCGAGCACGGCTGCCTGAACGACGAACTCAAGAAGATCCTCTTCGGCCTGCTCGGCGAACGCCATGAGTTCCAATTCACGACCAAAGGGCAGAGTCTCCTGAGCCTGGCGGAAGCCTTCAAGGAACTCATGGACTTAGGGGTCAACTTCATCATGGATAGCAGTGAAGAGGAGGCAGAAGGATCCTAGCGGCGGCGCGTCCGGGCGGCGTAGCTGAGCGTCTCTACGTCTTGAGGGCGCCGGCCGCGGCGGGGCGATTTGCTGACACCGAAGGTTCAATGCGGCGGGAATCTGTGATTCCCGCCGCATCCGTTTTCTCTATGAAGCGCCACCGGGAGCGGGGCGATTACTTGAGTTCGACGGTAGCGCCGACCTCTTCCAGCTTGGCCTTGGCCTCCTCGGCTTCCTCCTTGGCGACCTCTTCCTTGATGGGGTTCGGCGCGGCTTCCACGGCGGCTTTGGCTTCCCGCAGGCCCAGGCCGGTGAGTTCGCGCACCGCCTTGATGACCTGGATCTTCTTGTCGCCGATCTCGGTCAGAACGACGTCGAACGAGTCCTTCTCTTCGGCAGCGGCAGCGCCGTCGCCGTCCGCGGGAGCGGCCGCAACCGCGACCGGCGCGGCGGCCGAGACGCCGAATTTTTCTTCCAAGGCCTTTACCAGTTCCGACACTTCAAGCAGTGTCATGTTCTCGATGGCCGCGATGATGTCCTCAGTCGCAATCGTCTGTGCCATGGTCTGCTCTCCTTCCGTATAACATGGCGCCCGTCGTCACGGGTGTTGGCTGTGCTTGCACGCTCGTCGTCTTGTTGGCGCACGGCGCCTGGCGGCCGCCTATGCGCTTTCCGCCTGTTGAAGCTGATCGGCGCGGGCTTGCAGCACGTACGCCAGGCTGCGCGTCACGCCACTGAGCACGCCTACCAACTGGGTTGCGGGGGCCTGCATGCTGCCCAGCATCTTGGCCAGCAGTTCCTCGCGGGAGGGCAGCGAGGCGAGCGCGGCCACGCCGGCCGCGTCGATTGCCTGTCCGTTCATCAGGCCGCCGCGCACTTCCAGGGCATCCGCGTTCCGGGCAAACGTGGTCACGGCTTTCGCCACCGTCACCATGTCGCCGTCGGCAAATGCGATGCCGGTTGGGCCTTGGAGCAGCGGGGCGAGGTCCGGCTGGCCTTCCCGCTCTGCCGCCAGCCGCAGCAGCGTATTCTTTGCCACCCGAAACTGGCCGCCCGCGGCCCGGAGTTCGCGGCGGAGCGCCTGCATCTGCGGTACGGTGAGGCCGCGATAGTCGGTAACGATGACCAGGTCCGTGCCGCGCAGCCGCTCACGCAACTCGTCGATGAGTACGGCTTTCTCTTCACGCGTTGCCACTGCGCATCACCTCCTCTCTACACAATAAAAAAGAGCCTTGGCGTTGACCAAGGCTTGGCGCGACCCCGCCGCGCCGCACATTCGCCGCGCTGCCACTACGACAGCGCGCTGCAAGCGGGCAAGGTTCCGCGTTTGCGCCTCGACAGGCTTGCCTCGCAAGCGCGAGGATTATGCTCCCCCATTGGGAGCGCCTGCGGTCAACGGCCACTAAATATGTCTGTGGTGCTCGCGCACACACGCACTAGCCAGCATACCAGGAGTCGTGCCCGGCGCGCAATAGCGGCGGGCGGCCGAGTCTGTGGGGAACGCGAGAATTAAAGCAGAGATGGCTGTGGAAGCGTGGTCCACAGCCATCTCTGCGTTGCCGTCCGTTGCCCTGCGTAGACCAGGGCTTGCCAGGCAAGCGCGCCGGTAGGCGCTATTCGATGTTCACGAGGATGTCAACCGCCAACTCGCTACGCCGCACAAGGAGGGGCGCAACGGAGCCGAGCATATCCCCGGCTTCCGCGCCGGCAAACGCGGCCGCCACCAGGCTCAGGTTTTGCAGGGCCTCTTCGTCGCCCAAGAAGACGGTCATGGCGTGCACGTCATCCAGGTAGATGTCGAGACCTTGCGGCACCAGTTTAACAGTAATGGTAGCCAGTCCGGCTTCCTTCAAGCCTGCCACCGTATCCGCCGGAAGCATACCGGGCATGCTCAGGTTCAAGCCGATGGCTTCGAGCAGGGGCGCGGTGTTTTCCAGGATGACGACGTCGGGCACGAGCAGGTCGCCGTTGGCGGTCAAAACCGTGCCAACCAGCAGCGGATACTGGGGATCCGCGGCGCCGGGCGCGTCAGGCGGTTGCGACGTTTCGCCGGAGAATTTCTCAATGGTCGCCGCGCCGTCCGCCGTGGGGAAGTCCACCGCAACGCTGCCAATCATCGCCAAGGCAAGGGGCACGGCCAGGTCGGGCAGAACCACGTCGTAGCCAAGACCCTTGACAAGCGAGATGACTTTATCCAACGCGGCCTGGTCGTAGTTCACGGAAATGCGGGCTGCAAAGCCGCCGTTCGCGTAAACGTCTATATCGCCGCCCGGCCCTTTGATGAGTTGGATATGTTGCAGGTTCGCCGCTTTCAGCGACTCGATAGCCGAAGCCGAAAGGACTTCACCGACACCGAGTTGACTGATCTCGTCTTCAGACAGACCGAGGTTGAATTGTTGCCCGGCAAGGTACATGCCGACCGCGACGCTGCCGATGCCGCCGTTCTCGCCGAACTGTACGGTTGCCGCGGGCAGGCCGTACACCTCGATAGATTCTTCAGCGCGCTCCGGCGGCGCCCCTGGGCCGGAAGCTGGGGCAGCCTCGGAGAGGCGCGCGGGCGCGAACGGAGTCGAAAGCCCGTGGCTGACAAAGCCGGTGGAAACGATCAAGAGCGAAGCCAGCAGGCCGACAAGTCCGCCAATGATCAGGCCGACGATGCCCACGGCCTGACCGGTACCGGTACCACCACCTAGTTGGTGCCCTGCCTTGTAGCCAAGCCCCGCGCCTAGGTAGAGCAATGAGAACAGCAGGCCAAAACTCACCAAGAACAGGATTGCCGCGAACTTAGTGAGCCCCCCACCGATCCCTACCAGCACAATCAGAGCGATGATGACAAGGACCAACCACAGAATTGGTACGGGCACCCACCAACGTCTCCAGGTGGTCATAGCCTTCCCTCTCTGTGCTTGCGTGCATTCATGAATTCGTGTCTTGCAGTCATGCAGAGATTCCGTCTGCCTTCTAAGCAATGAGGGATACCCTTGGGGCGCATAGGGTATCCCTCACTTCACCTGCGTAGGATGGAGTGCGTAGTGCTTTTCCTGATTTACACTACAGCGACCCCTTCTTACGGCAGGCTCACCGTCAGGTCGACGTCGATGCGGTCACGCAGATGCAAGTACGGCAGAGCCACACTGGCTTGCGGCGCGAACGCAGTAAGGATGCCCAGCGCATCGGCGTCGCCCAAGCGGACGTCGGCCAGCATCTCACCGTTGCTGCCCAGCGCGAGACCGTCATTGTTGATCTTGACGTTCAACTCGCTAATACCGGCACCCTGCATGAGGCCGAGGATGAACGGTGTCAGGTCGGTACCAACGACACCAAGATCCTCTGCGGACATACCCAGCACAGAGAGCTTGCCGTCAGCGTCGTAGCTAACGTTGGCTTTCGCCATCAACTCGATCTCTTGCTGTTCCGTGCCCACATAGCCGGACGGAGCGCCTTCTTCACGCACCGGAATGTCCGACTCGCCAATCGTAATCACAACGTCACCGCCGGAGGCAATGACCACGGGGACCACCACGTCCTTCAAGGGGATGGCAATGCCAGTGAAACCTTCCACCAGCCCAAGCACCCGCTCGTAGTTCGCCTGATCCTCGCCCAGGTTTACGCCAATGGTGTATGCGCCATTGACGTAGACGTCGATCATGCCGTCAACGCCCTTCACGACCTGAATGTGCTCGACACCGGCGCCCGTAAGCATTCCGGTGGTCACGGCATCCAAGCCAAGCGCCGGCACCGCAATGCCAAGCGCCGCAAGCGCGCCAAGGTCTTCAGCCTTGATGCTCACCGGCGTCGCTGCGCCGCCGATGAATACGCTAGTCGTTACCGACTGCAGCGAACCATCATCGCCAAGAGCGATGGTGATGCGCGGCGGCACGATCACAACTTCCATCTGCGCCGCAGATGCGCTGGACTGTGCCGCTGATGCGATGCGCGCCGGCAGCGATACCGCCAGCAACGCAACGATTACCGCAATCACGAGAGCGACCTGGACAAGGGAACTGTACAGGAACGTCCTATCCAGTGATTGGGCAGGGTATCTGGTAATACGCATTGATCCCTCCTCCTGAAGATCCGTTCGGGTTCGGTACGCCCCTCACCGAACGCTACCAAAAGATACTTACTGCTCACCACGTTATCGATACCCACGGTGTGGTGCTGCTGACATTATGGGGAACCCTCTACTACCTGTCAAGGACAAACCCTACATTCAACCGAAAAAGTGACAGGATTCCACAGAAAATCCATAGATGCCCGCCGTAATCAGGCTGTCAATCTAATAAATGAACGGTATGCGCGCTTAATCACCTCTTGACAGACGGCAATAGTCTGGTCTTGAATGCATGAAAGTCTTGACAGGTGGGCAATATGCGGGTCAGCAACGGCAAAAAGCACGGTTGCCAACCGCGAAGGCCGCGCGCCTGGAGAGAAGTCTGCGCGGCGGCCAAACGCGCGCTGAAGCAATCGCCTTCGGTATCGCTCTGCCGCAGCCTCTCGCCGGCCGGGTAGTCTCAGAAGAAGCTGGGGGCCACTAGAACGCCGGCCGCGTCGCCGGCATCTCCAGCACGTGCTGCGCCCGCTCCAGAAAGTCGTCGTCCGTGACCGAGATGACGCGCGTGGAGACGTTGCCCCGCGGGTTGAACTCCATCATCAACAGCGCCCCGCGCGGCTCCAGGCCGGAGAGCAACTCGTCGAAGAGTTCGTTGGTGATGCGCTCGTGGGAAAAATACTTGTCGCGAAAGCTGTTGAAGTAGAGCTTCAGCGTCTTCAGGTCCACGATGCGCGCGTCGGGAATATAGACCATGGTGGCCACGGCAAAGTCCGGGTAGCCGGAGACCGGGTCTTTAAAGGTAAGCTCCGGCAGGCGAATCTGCACGTAGTAGTCCCGCTGGGGTTCGGGATTGGGGAAGTAGCGGATCTGTACGGACTGGATCTCTTCTTCCCCATACCGCACCCGCCGCCGCTTGCGGGTGAGTTTCTTCTCCGGCTCCGGTGCGCTCATCCTGGCTCTGTCCTTGTGCCGGCGTTCGGCCGGCGCGGGTATCATTTGGCACGAAGTGTCCGCGCATGGCGGGAAACTCCAAATATGACCGTACTATGCCGCTTTGCGCAGCGTCAACTTGCCGCTCGCGCGCGGGGTAGGCACGAGGCCGCGCCATAGCCGATAATAGAGACGCGCCGCGCAAGGACGCCATCCTTATGGTGAGACGCCATTAATAGTGAAAGGTAGTTGACCGGTGGCAAGGGCATTCATTGGTGCACGTTCTATCCTCGATCTCCCCGGCCCGCATTGGGACCTCCTGCGCAATGCCGGCATCGAGTTGGCCGACCCGCTCGACGTCTACCGCCCGCTAACCGAGCAGGAGTTGCTCGACAATCTCGACGGCATCACCGCGTTCGTCGCCGGGTCGGACCACTTTACCGAGCGCGTCTTTGCCGCCCACCCGCAACTGAAGATCGTCGCCCGCGTCGGCGTGGGCTACGACCAGATCGACGTGGACGCCGCCACCCGGCACGGCGTCTGGGTCACCATCACCCCCGGCGCCAATAACGATACCGTGGCCGACTATGCCTTTGCCATGATCCTGGCCCTGGCGCGCCAACTGGTGGAGCACGCGGCTATTGCCCGCGACGGCGGCTTCCACCGCATCCAGGGCGTGGACGTGTGCAACAAGACGCTCGGCATCCTGGGGCTGGGCCGCATCGGCAAGTCGGTGGCGCGGCGGGCCAGCGGCTTCAACATGCGCGTGCTGGCCTACGACGTGGCCTGGGACGCGGAGGCCGCGGCGGAACTGGGCGTGACGTTCGCGGAGCCGGAGACGCTCTTTGCGGAATCCGACTTCATCTCCGTCCACCTGCCCAGCACGCCGGAGACGGTGAAATTCGTGAACGCGCCGCTGTTGGAGCGCATGAAACCCAGCGCCTACATCGTCAACACGGCCCGCGGCAGCCTGGTGGACGAAGAGGCCCTGGTGGCCGCCATCGACGCCGGCCACCTGGCCGGCGCCGCTTCCGACGTCTTCTCCGTGGAACCCCCACCGAAAGACCATCCTTTCTTAACCCACCCCAAGATCCTCCCCTTCCCCCACGTGGCCGGCGTCACCCAGGAATCCGTCCACGCCATGGTCATCATGGCCTTCGAATGCATCGCCGCCGTGGTGAAAGGCGAACGCCCGCCCTACCCGGTGGACGAACAGGCCCAGTACGACCGCCTGCCGTAGCGAGTTTGTTGTTACGCGCTTTCTACGCTGCCGAGAGCAGTTTGGATACCTTCAGCGAAGAGGCAGCCCATTGGCTTCAGTTAGAAGCCGCCGGCAGCCGCGTAGCCGCCATGCAGGCCCGCGGCCAGTGGGGCGCGCGCCACTTTGCCAAGATCATGTTCGAGTTGCCCATCCGCCTCTTCAACGTCAACAACCCCCTGCACCAGGAACTCGCCGCAGCCGCCAAAGTCGCCGCCAGCGTCCCCCTCAAAGAAGCCACCTACTTCGTCACCGCCCGCAAGCGCATCCGCGCTGCTCTCCAGGAGGACGGCATCGCGCAGGAGATCGAGGAACTCGTGACAAGACTGCTTGATAGCCACGCATAGCGCCAGCGGGAAGTCCTCAGGCAAAAGGAGTCACAGTGTGGCATTTGTCGGCATGAAACAATAGAATGTGTAAGAGCATATTTGAAGAATTCCTGCGTGGTAGGATGGTAAGCGTCCGACCAACCCCACCTACCACGCAGGAGGCTATCACTGTTGCACAGAGAGCAGAGATATACCAAGACCAGCAATGGGGCATACTTCATCCCTGGTTGTTCCCAGGTCGCAAGGGGCCGGGACGCCCGCCGGCACCGGACATGAGAGCGGTGGTGGACGCCATCTTGTACGTGGCTATGACGCTGGCAAGAACGTGAAGGGGCGCAAGCGCCACATCGTGGTAGACGTCCTGGGCAACCTGGTGGCGGCGGCGGTGCACGCTGCCGGCATCCAGGATCGGGACGGCGTCCGGCTCGTGTTGGCGCAACTGCGCGCAACCACCAAAGCGCGCATCAGGCTCATCTGGGCTGACGGCGCCTACACGGGCCGGCTGGCGCACTGGGTGCGGGAAACGCTGGACGTCCTGCTGACCGTGTTTCCCCGACCGTCTCGACAAAAGGGGTTTCACCTCCTGCCCCGGCGGTGGGTAGGGGAACGCACCCTGGGCTGGTTCAAGCGGTATCGCCGGCTGAGCAAGGACTATGAGCGGTGTGCCGAGAGCAGTGAAAGCATGCGCTACATTGCTGCTAGCCACACCTTGATACGGCGATTGGCTCCCTGCCTCTAATTTTCAAACAGGTTCTTAGACAAGATGAGGAGAATCCGGCAATGGCGAAAGGTAACGGGCGGCCTGAACTCTTCGACGTAAACGTCTCGCTGGGGCCGTTGCCGCAGCGGCCGCCGGGCGCGCCCACCGACGCGGCGGGCCTGCTGGCCTTGCTGGACGCATACGATATTGGGCGCGCGCTGGTGTGCCACACCGTTGCCAAGTGGCACCATCCGACGGACGGCAACGAGCGGCTCTTGCGGGCAATCGACGGCGAGCCGCGCCTTGTGCCCTGCTGGGTGGTGATGCCCGGCGCTACCGGCGAAGTACCGCCGGAAGCGGAGCAGGTGGCGCAACTGCTGGCGGCCGGCGCGCGCGCCGCGCGGCTCTGCCCCAAGACGCACGGCCTGCTGCTGGAACCGTGGGTGATCGCGCCGCTGGCGCAGGCGCTCGCCGCCAAGCGCGTGCCGCTGCTGCTCGACTTCGACAACGCCCACTACAGCGAACCGCGTCACTGGGACTTCATCACCTGGCTGCTGATGGACTTTCCCGACTTGCCGGTCATCCTCCTGCGGCAGTCCCACGCCGAGTTCCGCGTAATCTACCCGCTGCTGGAGCGCGCGCCGAATCTCTACGTGGAGACCTCGTATCTGGGCGGGCACAGCTCGCTGATAGAACTGGTTGAGCGGTTTGGGGCCGAGCGCTTCATCTTCGGCACCGGCCTGCCGCTCTTCGAGCCGGCCCTGCCCATCACGACGCTTTCCTACGGCGGCCTGGAACCCGCGGCGCGGGCGGCAATCGCGGGGCAGAGCTTGCAGCGGCTCCTGGACGGCTGCCTGGTATAGATGCCGAGAGCGCGACGCCATGGCTGACAGCGAACCGAACGACATCTGCGTTGAATTGCAGGATGTTGCCGACCAGTTGCGGGCGATTGGGCAGACCGGGCTCTTCTACGCCCGGCGGGAGGACGACGAGTACGATATTGCCCGCTACGAGCGGGTGTTGGCGCTGGCGGCGCGGCTGTTTGCGCTGACGGATACGCGCTCGGCAGCGGAAATCCTGGCGGTGTATAACGGGGACATCGGCGAGCAGTCGCCGAAAGTGGCGGCCTTTGGCGCGGTCTTCGATGCGCAAGGGCGGATTCTGCTCATGCAGCGGGCGGACAACCGCCTGTGGGCCATGCCGGGCGGCATGGTGGAAGTGGGCGAGACGGCGGCGCAGGCGGCGGAACGGGAGATCTGGGAGGAGACCGGCGTGCGCGTGCGCGCCGAGCGGCTCATCGGCATCTACGACAACCGTCTATACGGCGGCCGCGCGCCGTTTCAACTCTACAACGTCGGCTTTCTCTGCGCCCACGTTTCCGGCGCGCCGCACCCGACCAGCGAGGCCCTGGACGTGGGCTATTTTGCCGAGGATGAGTTGCCGCCGCTCACGCGGGGCCACGGCGCCCGCATGGCTCAAATGTTCGCCTGGCAGCGCGGCGAACGAACGGAGCCGCACTTCGAACATGCCGCCCCTGAGCGGTAGGCCGGCGGCGCAAAATTCTACGAAAAAAAGCGCCGCGCCATCTTGTCCGCGCCCAAAATCGGGTGTACAATGCAACCATGCTCGGCGCTTCCTCAGCGCGCACGGCCCGCTAGCTCAATGGTAGAGCAACTGACTCTTAATCAGTGGGTTCGGGGTTCGAGTCCCTGGCGGGTCACCGGCTATCCGGACACGGCACGATGCCAGTCGGTAGTTGAAATATACGTAGGGTGCGTTGGACGGTGAAACGTCCCGGCAAGGAGCACGGAGCGGTCGCGGGACGAGTTGGGGCCTTGGCAAAGGAGTAAGCACGAAAATGCAAGCGCGGAGACAGCGGAGATCTGGGTGAGGGCGTCTTGACGCGCGCTTCCGCCGCGCGTTGATTCTTGCCTTCCCTGTGCTTTCAGCGTTGTTCGTACGTGCACACGTTGCATGCTACCTAGACTGGAGTGTGTGATTGTCATGAATGATACGACCACTCTGTTTCCGCATGAGACCGGCAACCTTGGCGAAATTAGCGTCTACCACCCGGAAGGCACGTTTACGCCAAGCCCGGCCAGCCGCCTGGCGCTCAAGGCGATCGTCGATAACCAGAACCTCCTGGGAGGGACAGGCATCGATTGGGGCACCGGCTCAGGCTGCCTCGCCATTCTCGCGGCCAGAATCCCGGCAGTCAAGGAATTGATTGGCCTGGACATTTCTGAGAGCAGCATCCCGGTTGCCAGGATGAATGCCCAGACGAACGCCGTGGGCGACAAGGCCCAGTTCTTGTGGTCAGACTCGTACCGTCCCTATGCGGCTGCCGACCGGCGCACGCTCGCCGACTTTCGCGGGCGCACGGATTTCGTGCTGTCCAACCCGCCCTTCAGCGACGACGATGACGGTTTCGCGTACCGGGCCGTTGTCTTGCGAGGCGCGAAGGACTTTCTGCGCCCGGGCGGCGTGGTATTTCTCAGTATCGCGCTGCACTACGGCGAAGAACGAGCCGTGCGCCTGACGAACGAGGTGCCCGGCTACGAGCGCAGTTACCTGCTGGCGACGACCGACTTGGTTCCCTATGAGGTTGATCGCCCCGGCTACCTGCACTACCTGGAGAACTACGCCATCGCAGAAGAGAAGGGCGGCCCCGACTACGTCTTCTTGCATCCTGAGTATCCGGAGACGGTCTTGAATGCCCGGGCCGCCCTGGAGAATTTTCGCAAGACGGGGGCAAGCCCATTGACGAAGTGGCAGGCGTATCTCTTCATCAGGCGCACAGATCCATAGGCGGCCGCGCAAGGGATTGCCGGCAGGCCAACCTACCGCCCCGGTAACGGTGACGGGCAGCCCTGGGCGGCCAGGAGAACGTGAGCGCGTTTCACAATGCTGATCGACACGCACGTCTACGTCGGCCACTGGGGCTTCCGGCCGTTGCCGTGGCGCGGGGCGGACGGCCTGCTGCGCGCCATGGACGCCCACGGCATCGAGCAGGCGTGGGTGTCGTCCGCCAGCGCCATTCTCTACCGCAATTCGCACGCGGGCAATGAGGAACTGCACGCCGAGGCGCGTGGGCATGGCGATCGTCTCGTGCCGTTCGCGGTCATCAATCCGACGTACGCCGATTGGGAGCACGACCTGGCAGTCTGCCATGAGGAGTTCGGCTGCCGGGGCGTGCGGCTCTATCCGCCCTATCATCGCTATACCCTGGGCGATTCCGCCTGCCATGACCTGGTGGCGGCGGCCATTGCGCGCAATCTCGTGATTTCCGTGCCCCACTGGGTGGAGGACGACCGCGAACGCTCGTGGCTGCTGGCCCAACCCGGCGTCACGCCGGTGGCGGATATGGCGGCCCTGGCGCAGGCGCATCCCGATGGGCGCTTCGTGTTTCACTACGGCATCGGCTATACGGAGACGGCCTTGGGCCGGCGGGGCGGCGTGCAGGCCGGCTACGGGCTGGACATCGCGCGGCTGCCGGTGTTCGTGAAAGAGGAACTGCCAAGACTTCTCGCGGAGATCGGCCCGGAGCGGTTGGTCTTTGGCAGCGGCATGCCGCTCACGCCGGCGGACGTGCCCCTGTTTAAGCTGGAGGTCCTCGACGCGCCGGCGGCGGTGAAGGAACAAATCCGCTGGCAAAACGCGCGGCGGCTGCTTGGCGGGGGCGTCTAATGATGTGCTCTTGCGTAGCGCGGGGGCTTGTCCCCCGCCGGGTGGCGCGGAGGCCGTGATGTATCTAACGAGGTGTAATCGATGGTAATCGACTGTCACGCGCACCTGAGCGGCGACCACACCGGTATCACGCGCATCTGGGGCAAGAGCGACGCCGCGCTCATCGCCGCCGCCGACCGGGTGGGCATCGACGTGAGTTGCGCCTCGATTTTGACCACCGCGCTGCCCGCGCCGCTGGCGGACTTCCAGGAGTGCAACCGCCAGACGGCTGCCGCCACCCGGCAATTTCCCGGCAAAGTGCGCGGCTACTGCTACGTCAACCCCGGCTACACCCGCGAGGCCCTGCACGAGATTCGCACCTACGTAGAAGAGCACGGCTTCATGGGCATCAAGCTCTACAACGAATACCCGTGCACCGATCCCATTCTCTTTCCCATTGTCGAACTGGCCATCGAGCTTGGCGTGCCCATCCTGCAGCACGCCAGCCACCAGCACCGGCCGATACCCAGCCAGCCCAACATCTCCGACAGCGGCGATCTGGCCGTACTGGCGGCGCGCTACCCGGAGGCCATGCTCATCTGCGCCCATATCGGCGGGGGCGGCGACTGGGAGTGGACGATCAAGGCGGCGCGCAATTCGCCGAACGTCTATCTCGACACCAGCGGCAGCGTCTTCGATAGCGGCATGGTGCAGATGGCCGTGCGCGTGGTCGGCGCGGAGCGGGTGCTCTTCGGCTGCGACACGTCGTTTACCGCCGGCATCGGCAAGATACGCGCCGCGCAACTCACCGGGGAACAGCGGGCGCTCATCATGGGCGGCAACATGGCGCGCATCCTGTCACAGCGGCGGGCGTAATTTGAACCCGTAGCGCCGCGCACTATCCTTTTGACGCAGCAGGCGTGAGCGGACTATACTTGCCGCAGGAGCGGGAACGGCGCAGCCGAAGCCGTTCCCGGTGTGTGAAAAGCGGTACACAGGGAGAACAACGATGAAAGAGACTCACGGTTTTTCGCGGCGTAGTCTACTGGGCGCATCGGCCATCGGCGCCGCCGGGCTGCTGCTGGCGGCGTGCGGCCAGGTGCAAGTTGCGGGCGAGCCCATGGAGCAGGAAGCGGACGCTCCAGAAGAGGCCGAGCAGCGGATGGTTGAGGAGCACGCGCCCGTGATCGCGTTGCTCATCAGCCAGCGCGAGGACACGATTGCCAAGACGGCGGCCACGCTGGAACTCTTCGATACGGAACATCCCGAAGTCGACGTGGCGTGGAAACTGGGCTATCCGCCGCGCGAGTTGCCGCCGCTGCTGGCGGCCGGTTCGCCGCCGGACGTCTGCTGGTGGGGCGTGGCGCCGCACCAGGTGGCCGACATCGTCCGCGACCACCGTCCCGTGCTGGCCGCACACGGCGTGGACATCAGCGAGATTGTCGAGCCGGTGATCAAGGGCAATACCTGGCAGGGCAAGTTGCTCGGCGTGCCGTACGGGCTGAACACGACGAGCATCTTCTACAACAAAGACCACTTCGCCGCCGCCGGCCTCAATCCGCCGACGGACGAGACCACGTGGGAGCAGGTCCTCAACGACGCCGATGCCTTGACGGCGCACCTCAACCAGGGGTCGGAAAAGAAGACCGCCTGGGGCATCGCCATGAGTTCCTACATTCCCCAGTACCTGCCGTTCGTCTATGGCGGCATGTTGGATGAGGACGGCGAACTGGCCGCCGACCGCGAGATCGTGCTCCACATGGTGCAGATGATCAAGGATTCGTGGACGCGGCGGGAAGCGGCGCCCGGGCCGAACAACGAGGACATCGACCTGAGCCGCTTTGCCATCGCCGCGTTCGGCCGGCAGCAACTCAGCCAGGTCATCTTCGGCACGTGGGGTATCGTGCCGACGCGGGAAGCGGCGGAATTTGGGTTCGATTCCATCGAGCCGCCGTTTCTCGAGATTGGCGGCGGCCGCACGCGCGGCGCGTTCATGGGCCAGGAAGAGCACTTCGTGCTGGACAGCAGCACCAATCCGGACGCGGAGACGCTGGTAGTCTGGTTCGCCAAGTCCACCCATCAAGAGTGGATGGGCCAGCGCGGCCACGCCATTCCGGTGCACATCCCGTCGCAGCACTCCTTCGGCCCGCCGGAAGACAATCCGCACCCGGCCAACCAACTGTCGTTCGCCCGCAGCGCGGGCTACGCCACGCCGTTCTGGCCGCACCCGGCGTACCGGAACTTTACCGGCGCCCTGAATACGCACCTGCGGCCGCACTTCCGGGAAGAGGACAATCTGACCTCGGAAGAGGCGGTGGAAAACGCCTTCGCGGCGCTGGAACAGGCGATCGAGGACTGGAAGAAGGAGAACGCGTAAGGCGTATTCCAAACCCGGCTAACCCGTCGTAACAGATTCCACCGGTAGGGGTGCCCCTTGTGGGCGCCCAGCCCGGCGGCATGCATAGTCTCACCCCCCGGTAGGGGCGTCCCATCGTGGGCGTCCAGCCCGGCGACATGCGTAGTTTCACCCACCGGTAGGGGCGTCCCATCGTGGGCGCCCAACCCAGCGGCCCGGGTCACACGTCGACGCCTACCGCACCTTCGGCGGCCTGAATAAACTCCCCTGCCGTAATCGACCCCGCCAGGCTGCGCGATTCGAACTGGTGCAGCATCTCCGCCGTGCAGAGATCCGGCGGCAGGCCCGGCGCGCCGATGCTGGTGGTGCAGTCCCGCAGCACGATGACGCAGTAGCCGCGCTCGCGCATGGCGTAGACGCCGTAGTCGCGGTGCGGCACGCAGTAGTTGGTGGCAAAGCCCGCGTAGAAGAGGTAGCGAATGCGCTGGTGGCGGCACAGGCGGTGCAGTTGCGCGCCGGTAGCGATCACGAAGTCCTCGTCCGCAGGCCAGACTGAGCGGTCGATTGAGCGCGCTTCCTCGTGCCGGCGGCGCAACGGCAGCCACTCCGCGCCGTAACTCGCTTCCAGGTTCACCCATTCTCCCTTACGCTGGGCAAAGTCCGGCGGCGGCCAATCCGCCGGGGCCTCTTGTTGCGGCGTGAGTTCGCTTTCGCCGGCGTAACGCAGCCACTGCGGAAATTTTTCCGCCACCGGCGGCGAGGGCGCGTGCACCACGGTCACGCCCAGCGCGCGGCACACGTCCAGCAGGGGGCGAATGAGGTCGCGGCAAATCTGGGCGCTGCGCTCGCCGTGGCTCTCGATCGTCGGCTCGTCCCAGCAGTCCACGAGCACGATGGCGGCCTCGGATGACGGCACGCTCACCGACGTGTGCTTGAAACCGAAGTGTTCCTCCCGGTACGGCAGGTCCGGCGCGCGCGGCTCGTGGATGAGAAAGCGCAGGGTCAGGTCTAGGTTTGGCATGTCAGGTTCCCCCTTGAATTTCAAGTAGCTTTGCACTTTTTCGCGGCCTACACGTGCAAGCATACCTGTACGCTCACTATCGCCGCGTGCACTCCCGTGATCTTGCTGCGGCAATCCACCCTATGCAACGCGCGCGCTACGTGTGCCGCTGCCCATGCTACCAGGACAATTGCTAGCTGCCGGACACGGCTCTATAATCACCTCAGAGTCCGCTGTACGCACACCAAGGAATCGAGCCCGTGCTGCGCGTAGAGACCTGGAAACACGGCTGCCGCTGGGTGTACTCCGTCACCTACGACGAGGGCGCGCCATCACTTTTGCGCCATGCGTTGCCGCTGCACCGGCGGCATGACGTGCCGGGTACGGTTGCCCTGGATGCGGAACGGCTCGCCAACGGCGGCCAAGAGCCACCAGACCCTAGCGGCGGCGAACGCTCTCTGAACGCGGCAGAGCTACAAGAGCTACAGCGCCGCGGCTGGAGCGTTGCCGCGCTGGGCCAAGCGCGCGGCGTTGGCGCTCTCACCCCGCTGGCGCCCGCCGAGACGCTCGAGCGGTTGGTGGGCGCGCCGGTAACGACTCTGGCGGTCTCGCGGCAGGACCATCACCACGGCTACACGCCGGCGGAGATACAAGCGGCCGGCTACCTCGCCGTCTTCACCCTTGAAGACCGCCTGAACCACAATCATGTCGATGAGGACTTCAACGCGCTGGGACGCTCCGTGCTCTACGTGGTGGAAGGTCTGCCGCTGCCCGCGCGCGCCTATGATCCCTACTGGCGGCTGCACCAGGCGCGGGATACCGGCGGCTGGCTGGTGGATAGCGCCCGTTTAGTGGCCGAGAAGCCGGCGGACCCGGAGCGCGACGTGACGCCGGCGCTGCTAGCCGAACGCTTCGAGAAGGTAGCGGAAGTGGGCGGCGTGTGGCGGGCGACGCCGGACGAGGTGCTCGACTACATGCTGCTGCGCCGCGCCGCCCATCCGCGCGCGCTGCGCGCCGCGGACGAAGCGATCACATTCTCCATAGAAGCGCCCCGCATACCGGAGCGCGCGCGGAACCGGGAACTCACCTTCACCCTGGAGATACCGCCCGCGTGGCAACAACCGATGGTGGCCAGCGACGGCGCGCCGGTGGCCGGCGTAACGGCGCTCAGCCAAGACCGGATACGCTTTACGCTCCCCGTCGCCGATGGCCAGCGCCTGCGCGTGAGCGACGCGGCTGCCGGCTAGAACGCGCCGCCCCAACGTCACTGCCAGCGCGCCGCCTCAAGTTACGGCCAGCGCGCCGCTTGGCTCCGGCCGCACGCCCTGGCGCAGCAGCGCCTGCACGGCGTCCGCCGCCACCTGGAGCGTCCGGTCGATGTCGGCATCCGTGTGGGCAAAGCTGACGTGGTTGCGCTTGATGTTCATGGGCAGCAAGAAGACGCCCCGCGCGATGCACTCCTGCCGGTAGCGCACGAAGAAGTCCGCGTCGTTGCGCAGCAGGTCGGTGAAGTTCCGCGCCGGGCCGTCCATGAAATAGGTGAGGAAGACCGAGCCGAAGCCCTCCACCACGGCCGGCACGCCGGCGTCCGCCATGATTTCCGTCAGGCCCGCGCGCATGCGGTCGCCCAGGCGGAAGACCTGCTCGTGCACGTCCTGTGTTTCCATGATCTCGATGGTGGCGAGCGCCGCCACCGTGCCGACGGCGTGGCCGTTGTAGGTGCCGGCAAAGAAGGTGTCGCCGCCGGGCGCGGTGTTGAAGCGCGCCATGATTTCCCGCTTGCCGCCCACCGCCGCCAGCGGAAAGCCGTTGGCAATGGCCTTTCCCAAGGTGGTGAGGTCCGGCGTGACGCCCGCCACCGCCTGGTAGCCGCCGAGGCCGTGCCGGAAGCCGGTGATCACCTCGTCGAAAATCAGCACGATACCGTGGTCGTCGCACAGTTCCCGCAGCGCCTCCAGGAAACCCGGCTGGGGGCGCACGCAACCGATGTTGTGGGGAATCGGCTCCACGATGATGGCCGCGATTGCGCCCGGATGCGCGGCGATGGTGTCCGCCACCTGGTCGGCGTCGTTGAAGTCGCAGATCAGCGTGGCGTCGGCAGTCTCTTCCATGATGCCCGCCGAGAGCAGGTCGCGCTTGCCCACCATCTCCGGCGCGCTGATCACGTTGCGCAGCACGGCGTCGTGCCAGCCGTGGTAGCAGCCCTGGAATTTTATGATCTTCTCACGGCCGGTGTAGGCGCGGGCGACGCGCAGCGCGTGGAACGTGGCCTCCGAACCGGCGTTGGTAAAAAGAACCTGCTCGATTGACGGCACGTGCGCCACGACTTTCTCGGCCAGCGCGATTTCCTGCGGGGTCGCGCCGACGCCGTAGAGGTCGGTCTCCCACAGGGCGTCTTCCACCCGCTGCACGACCACCGGATGCACGTGGCCCAGGATGAACGGGCCGAAAGCGGCGTGGTAGTCGAGATATTCGTTGCCGTCGGCGTCCCAGATGCGGGCGCCCTCGGCGCGGGTGAAGACCAGCCGGGGCTCCACGTTGCGGATGGACGTATGCACGCCGCCGGGGGCGTACGCCTCGGCCGCGGCAAACAGCGCCGCGCTCTGCTCGGTTCGTATCATTGCTCAACCCTCTTCTTGGATATGCAGTTTTTCTGCGCGAAATCCGCGCATGGCGTGATTCTATGCGGTGTGAAACGGCAACACGTAGCCCCATGATAGCGGAAACCGCGCGCCCGCATCGTGCGAAGAATCGGAACTCCTGTCATTCCGAACGGGGCACAACGGAGTTCGGCAGCGCCGGCGATCCTCACCTGTCATTCCGAACGGAGCGCAGCGGAGTGAGGAATCTAGGGCGCGCAAATGAGGCAGCCGGTTGTGGCACGGACACGAGATTCCTCGCTGCGCTCGGAATGACAGCAAGGTCAACTCTGCCTTGTAGGAAGCGGCATCTGTCAACAGGTCATTCAACATCTACAGGAATGACAGTCGCGGTCGGCATACAAGCGGTGAGCGGGCGTATCAGCGAGAGCGCACCACGCGCTCGCGGTCGGCCAGCGGCAGGGGCACGCGCGCGCCGCTGGCGGCGTGGGAAGCGTAGACCGCCAGCGCGAGTTCCAGGGCGGCGCGGCCGGCGCGGCCGTCCGAACGGCTGGGCCGATCTTCCGCGATGCAGCGCACGATCTCTTCCACCGCGCCCTGCATCCCGCTGCGGGGATACGTTACCAGCGGAAAGGGACGCTTGACCATCGTGCGCGTGGCGGAATCGAACGTGAAGAACTCGGCGTCGCCATTGCTCAGGCGCAGGCGGCCGGCGGTGCCGATCACGTCAATCTCGAAGACCGGGCCGCTCTGGCCGTCGATGAAGCCCATGGCGCCGTTCGCAAAGCCCACGACCGCCGTGCCGGCGGCATCCGCGGCCGCGTCGGCCCCGGGCGCAAGACTGCCCGCGACCCAGGCGGCCGGGCTTTGGCTGAAGAGCAGCAGCGCGTCCAGCCAGTGGCTGCCGGTGTGCAGCAGCCCGCCGGCAAAGTGGGCCGAGACGGTGCGCACGCTGCCGATGCGGCCGTCTTGGAGCAGGCCGAGCGCCGTTTCGTAGAACGGGTCCCAGCGCCGGGTGTGGTTTATCGCCAGCTTGACGTTGTGCGCGTCGCAGGCCGCAATCATGGCGTCCGCCTCGGCGAGGCTCGCGGCCATGGCTTTCTCGCAGAAGACCGCCTTCACGCCCGCTTGCGCCGCCGCCAGCGTCACCGGCGCGTGCAACGGCGCGTGGGTGCAGACGCTGACGATGTCCAGACATTCGTTTGCCAGCATCTCCTCATAGTCAGTGTAGGCCGTGATAGCGCCAAACACCGGCTGCCATTGTTCAAGATACGCCGCGGTCTTCTCCGGCTCCACGTCGGCTACGGCGCACACGCGCGTCTGGGGCACGGCAGCGTAGGCGTGCGTGTGGGAATAGGGCAGCAACATGCGCCCGGCGTAGCCGGCCACTTCTTCCTGGATGCTGCTCGCGACGCGGCCCAGGCCGACAATGCCGACGCGATATGTGGCTGACACCGGTGGTGATCCTCCTACGAGTCTTGCAGAAGCCGACGCCCATTTCACAATAGTGTACCGCAAGGGGCAAAGTCGTGGCGGACGAAAGTCCCGCTGTTGGTTGCACGCGCTCCTGACCGCTAGCCCCAAGCGGCGGCAAACGGCTACAATGTGGAAGACTTGAGGCGCGGCTTCACCGGGGGCCGCCTGTCGGCAACGCAAGGAATCAGCGGCGCACCCATGTTCCCCGAACGAGCCAAGACACCGCTAACGTCTCTCCGCATTGGCCTGGCGCAGATCAATCCGCACCTGGGCGACGTGGCGCGCAACTTGCAGAAGCACCTGGACTTCATCGCCCAGGCGGAAGCGCAGGGTGCAGATCTGGCGCTCTTCCCGGAGCTTTCGCTGCACGGCTATTTCCTGGAAGACCTGGTGGCGGAAACCGCCTGCCGCCTGGACGATCCGCGCCTGGCGCCAATCCTCGCCGCCAGTGAACGCCTGAGCCTGCTCTTCGGCATGGTGGAAGAATCCGCCGACCACCGCTTCTACAATAGCGCCGTCTACGTGGAAGGCGGGCAGGTGCGCCACGTGCACCGCAAGGTGTATCTGGCCACGTACGGCATGTTCGACGAGGGCCGCTACCTGGCGGCCGGCGAGCATCTGCGCGCTTTCGACACGCGCTTTGGCCGCCTGAGCGCGCTGATTTGCGAGGACTTCTGGCATCCCTCGGCGGTGAGCGTCGTCCACGCCGACGGCGCCGACCTGATCCTGGGCATCTCCAGCGGCCCCGGACGCGGCGTCTCCGGCGAATCCCAAGACCTGCGCAGCGCGCAGACCTGGCACAACCTCAACAATCTCTACGCCCGCATGTGCACCAGCTACGTGGTGTACTGCAACCGCGTCGGCTATGAAGACGGCGTCAACTTTTGGGGCGGTTCCGAGGTGGTCGGCCCGGACGGCAGCGTGATTGTGCGCGCGCCGTACTTCGAAGAGACGCTGGTAACGGCGGAGATTTCGGCTGACGCCCTGCGCCGCCAGCGGTCGCTGCTGCCGCTGCTGCGCGACGAACGGCTGGACCTCACGTATCGTGAACTGCGCCGCATCTACCGCGAGCGCTACGCATGAAAACGGACGCGCACACCGACCTTATCGCCAAAGCGCGCGCCGCGCTCGACCTCAACCTGCCGCTCACGGAACAAATCCTGCACAGCTTCATTCGCAACGAGGTGCAGAAGTTCGGCTTTGAGCGCGCGGTGCTGAATCTCTCCGGCGGCATCGACTCCGCGCTCTCCGCCTACCTGGCGGCCGGGGCGTTGGGGCCGGAAAACGTGCTGGCGCTGTTGCTGCCGTACCGCGAGTCCAATCCCGACAGCCGCGGCGACGCCGAGGCCGTGGTAGCGGCATTGGGGATTCCCGCCAAGCTCATCGAGATTACGCCGCTGGTAGACCCCTACTTTGGCGAGTTTGCGGAGATGGACGCGAAACGGCGCGGCAACGTGATGGCGCGGGCGCGCATGATCGTGCTCTACGACCAGTCGGTAGCGTTCGGCAGCCTGCCCCTGGGCACGAGCAACAAAACGGAACTGCTGCTGGGCTATAGCACCCTCCACGGCGACATGGCGAGCGCCGTAAACCCCATCGGCGACCTCTATAAGACCCAGGTGCGGCAATTGTCCCGCCATTTGGAGGTTCCGGAAGCAGTTATACAGAAACCGCCGAGCGCCGACCTGTGGCCGGGGCAGTCGGACGAGAGCGAACTGGGCTTTGCGTATGCGGACGTGGACCACGTGCTCTACCTGCTGGTGGACGAGCGCTACCGTCCCGAAGAACTGATTGCGGCCGGCTTCGCGCGGGAGTTCGTGGAACGGGTGGCGCGGGTGGTGCAGGCGATGCAGTACAAGCGGCGGCCGCCCATCATCGCCAAGCTCTCCCAACGCACCATCGAGCGCGACTTCCGCTACCCGCGTGACTGGGGGCGCTAGAGAGGCCGTCCGTCATTCCCGCTTTCGCGGGAATCGCCATGGCCGTCTGCCGGCCACACAAGGGAATGAAAACGCACGCACATCTCTCCGTTCATACTTCGACAAGGGCTTCGCGCAGCCCTCAGCACGAACGGAGAGATGTGCGTGCGGAGTTGCTAAACGCTCAGTCCGCCGTTCACCCTTCGACGTTGCTCACGGCGAACGGCTCGGTTGCGGCTATTTTCATGGCAGTGACGGACAAGAAGCCGGGCGCGGCAATGTCCATTGAAATGCGGTGAGCGCAGTTCCCAGCGGCAGCGCTCGCGCGCGGCGTTTCAGGAAAAGAAAACAGGTAAGAGGGACGCAACAGACGCGATGCCCGGTACGCTCTACGTGGTGGCGACACCCATCGGCAACCTTGAAGACATCACCCTGCGCGCGGTGCGCATCCTGCGGGAAGTGGACGTGATTGCCGCCGAGGACACGCGCCACACCCGCAAGCTGCTGGCGCACCTGGACATCCACACGCCGCTCACCGGCTTCCACGCCCATAGCAACACAAGCCGCTTGGAGCGCATTCTCCGCAGACTGGCGGAAGGCAAGAGCGTGGCGCTGGTCACGGATGCCGGCACGCCGGGGATTGCCGACCCCGGCCAGCCGCTCATCGCCGCCGCCGTGGCGCAAGGGATCCCGGTTATTCCCGTGCCCGGCCCGACCGCGGCGGCCGCCACAGTGTCGATTGCCGGTTTTCCGGGGAGCATGTTCTGCTTCCTGGGCTTCCTGCCGCGCCGTGCGTCTCGGCGCAAGCGCCTGCTTGAGAGCGTGGCCGACCTGCCGTTCACGCTCGTCATCTATGCCTCGCCGTACCGCTTGGTGGACGACCTGGAAGCGTGTCATGCGTGCTTGGGCGATAGAGAGGTCGTGGTTGCCCGCGAACTGACCAAACTCCACGAAGAGACGCTGCGCGGCACGCTGGCGGAGACGATTGCGCACTTTCAAGAACATGAGCCGCGCGGCGAGTTTACGCTGGCGGTACGGGCTGTGAGCGTGCGCTAACGGGCGTATAATTCACGGTGAGCGCTCGCGGTGCAGCCGCACCGGGGCCTGGGCGTCATCTCCGTCACTCCGGCGTAGACCGGAGTCCAGGGTGGGCGGAGCAAGTGGATTTGGTTCTCTCGTTCGTGCTGAGCTTGTCGAAGCATGAACGGAGGGGAGGGCGCGCGCGGCCAGGGATCTGCTTCACGCAGCCGTTCACCCTTCGACGAGGCTCAGGGCGAACGGCGTGCGCAAGGGATTAATGCGACAGCATTGGGACAAGCCCCCACGCTACGTTGCTGAATTGGTTACTTTTTATGGTGACAACGCTTACGACAAAGATGGATAGGAGCACCACCCATGTCTGACAAACTTGCCCGCGACAGCGGCGCGCCGGTGCGCACCGCCCCCTTTCCCGCCTGGCCGGTCTGGGACGGCGCGGACGAGAAAGCGCTGTTGGCGGCATTGCGCTCCGGCGTGTGGGGACGCAACGCGGGCGCGCAGGTAGCGGCGTTCGAGGAAGAATTCGCGGCCTTTCAGGGCACGCAGCACTGCATCGCGGTGGTAAACGGCACCTGCGCCCTGGAACTCGGCCTGCGCGTGCTGGACGTGGGGTTCGGCGACGAGGTGATTTGTCCGTCGTACACGTTCGTCGCCACGCCGGCCGCGCCGCTCTTCCTGGGCGCGCTGCCGGTCTTTGCCGACGTCGACCCGGACACGTTCGAACTCGACCCCGCCGACGTAGAGGCCGCGATTACGCCGCGCACCAAAGCCATCATCCCGGTGCACATCGCCGGCCAGCCGCCGGACATGGACGGCATCCTGGCGGTGGCGCGGAAACACGAACTGCGCGTGCTGGAAGACGCGGCCCAGGCCCACGGCGCGGCCTGGCGCGGCCAGGGCGCGGGCGGCATCGGCGATCTCGGCAGTTTCAGCTTCCAATCGAGCAAGAACCTGAACTGCGGCGAGGGCGGCGCGATTTGCACCAACGACCGGGAACTGGCCGAGCTGGCGTGGTCGCTGATGAACGTGGGCCGCCTGCGGGAAGGCGCCTGGTACCAGCACGAGCGCCTGGGCTGGAACTACCGCCTGAGCGAGTTTCACGGCGCGGTGCTGCGGGCGCAACTTACCCGCGTGCCGGAACAGATGGCAACGCGCGAGGCCAACGCCCGCTATCTGGATACCCACCTGGCGGCCATACCCGGCATCACGCCCCAACACCGTCCGCCGGCGGTAACCGGTCACGCCCACCACCTCTACATGCTGCGCTACGACCAAACGGCCTTTGGCGGCCATGACCGTGCCGCCTTCATCCAGGCGCTCAACGCGGAGGGCATCCCCTGCTCGCCGGGCTACGATTGGCCCTGCCACGAGCAGAACGCGGTGAAGAATTCGGTGCGCGACATCCTGCAAAAGCTCGGCCGCACGGACGATCCGCTCGACCGCCCCTTGCCCAACACCGACCGCATCGCCCACGAAGAAGGCGTCTGGCTGCCCCAAAGCGCGCTGCTGGCGGAAGAGGCGGACATGCGGCAGATTGTGGACGCGGTGGCCAAGGTGCAACGGGCGTTTAGCCTGGCTCGCGCCGCAACGTAGGACGGGGGCCTGCTTTCCCACTCCGCGTAACGCGCTCAGTCGTAGCGCGGGGGCTTGTCCCCCGCTCCGCGTAACGTGCCCAGTCGTGGCGCGGGGGCTTGTCCCCCGCCTCTGCCGCCGCGCCTCTCCCGTTCGCGCTGAGCCTGTCGAAGCGCAAGCGGGGGCGGGTTGCGCTCTTTGACTAACCTTCCATCCGCGCCGTTCACCCTTCGACATCGCTCAAGGCGAACGGCTTGAGCGGCTGCCTGCGCCGTAGCGCGGGGGCTTGTCCCTGCTGCTGTCGCACTAAACATGACGACGGCAGTACTCGCGTCCAAAATTTCCGGTAGCGCAGGTTTGTAACCTGCGAAGTTGCTAGGCCAACCCTTTTCGCGTCAGTTTCAATGGCTCCGGCGGGGGACAAGCCCCCGCGCTACTCTAATGCGACACCATTGGGGATCGTCCCCCGCTTTTCTTGAGATTGCGCGCCAGGCTTCAAAGATGGATTCCCGCTTGCGCGGGAATGACGGATTATCTCGTGGACTGTCAACACCTCTAACCCGCACTCAGCACAAACTCAGCGCCGTCCGCAACCGCCGCGGTCCAGACCAGCGTGCCGTCCTTCATCTGGGCCGGAATAGCGCCGCCATTTACGGTGCCGTTGCGCCAGGGAGTTTGGGCGCGGAAGGTCAGTGCGCGGGCGGTCACGTCGTCGCGCAGGCCGTTTAGGTTCACGGTGAGCGTGGCGCGGTCGGCGCCGTTTGCCGTGACCGTCAGCGCGGCGGCGCGGCGCAGCAGCGTGTATTCCACCACCTCTTCCGGCACGGTGGCCCAGAGGTCGTTGCCCCACAGCGCGCGCACCTCGCGCAGGCGGGCGTCCAGGATGGCCGGGGTCATGCAGCGGTTCCAGAGGCTGGGACCGTTGGCCGCGGGTAGGCGGTCCACCACGATGTGGGAGATGTCCACGAGCCATTTACCGCGCGTATTTTCTTGCGTCAACTCATGCAAGAAGGCGTCGCGGGTGTGGCGATACGTCGAGGCCGCCGGCTCCCGCAGCCAGCCGTCCATGTCGCGCCCGATGGTGTGGCGCATGATGTCCCATTCGTCATATTCGGACGTATTCCAGGGGTAGCCGATGCTCAACATCCCCTGGTAGCCGGCCTCTTTCGCCACGGGCAGAATCCGGTCGGCGATGCGCAGGTTGCCCCAGTAGGCAAAGAGCCGCACGGGCGCGCCGGTCGCCTTCTCCAGTTCCCATTTGCTCAGGCGCACTTCCAGGTCCAGGTCGATGCCGTCCTGGTCGGTGGGCACGTGGGTGTGGGAATGGCTGCTGATCGTCCAGCCCTTGTTTATGAGGAAGCGCAACTGTTCCGGATTCATATAGAAGACCTCGCGCATGGAGGTGCCGCGCACCAGGCGCTGCTGTCCCAGGTGCCCGCTCACGGTGCAGATGTGCCCCGGTATGCCGTGCTCCTCATGGATGGGAAAGGAGTTCACGATGGCGTCCAGGGTGCCTTCGTCGTAGGTCATGGAGTAGACGAACTGGGCGTCGTACTTCCAGGGAGCAATGTCTACTCGAATCTCGGGCTGATTGTTCACCGCAAATCTCCTTCTGTCTGCAAGCGACATGCCGGTCTTGCACAAGACTTTGTTGAGGCCTGTGATCTCCTCTTATGCGCCGGAATGGTTGATAGTCTCCGAGAGGAACTCCCGCAGGGCGTGTGCCGTGGCCTCCGGCTGCTCGATCCACGGCTCGTGTCCGGCCCGTGGCACGGTAACGTGCCGGCTGTCCGGTATGAGTTGGGCGATGTTGGCGCGCGCCCACCGCGGCCGCGGATCTGCCGCGCCGTCCAAGACAAGCGTGGGTACCGTGAGCCGACGGACCTGCGCCGGGAGCTCTCCCATCTCTTCCATGTGGTTCAACTCGTCATTGATGGCAGCGTTCAGCGTGTAGTTGATAGGGAACCGGTCATAGCGGGGAACAGCGTCGAGCGCGGTCACGTCGTAGTACTCCGTCGCTGCAAGCAAGGCGGAACGTTCTTGATTGATGCACGCTCGTTCAGCCCCAGAAGCAGTATGCCGACGCTCATTAAGATAGCGGAAGCGCTTGCGTTTGTCGGCAGGCATCTTTGCTTCACGATTCCTGCGATATTCTTGGTGCCAGGCGGGATCGATCCCCGTACCGGAGATATACGCCAAGCGGCTGATGCGCCGGGGGCGCTCGATGGCATACAGGAGAGCAAGCATCGCACCCCAAGAATGACCGATGACTGTCCACGTCTCGTAGCCCCAGTATGCGCGCAGGGCATCAAGATCGGCGACGAAGGTCGCCACGTCGTAAGGGTCTTTGTCCTGCGAGCGGCCGCCTCCGCGTTGGTCGTACCGGTGTATGGCGGCCAGATCGTCGAGCATGGCAGCGACAGGTTCCAGGTTGTCGTATGCCCCCGGCCCACCGTGACAGAGCACAACCGGCGGCCCATTGCCCTGCGTCGCCGTCCACAGTGAAACTCCATTTGCTGTGACGTGCCGCTCGGCAATGGGCATAGCACTGCTCTCTGGGGGTAGTACACAGGCATTCTACACTGAATCGTCTGCGCTCCCGCAGGCGCGTAGGACCGTCTCCTGCGTGACGTAGTCGTGCTCTTTCGTGTAGGGAAACTCCATCTCGCCGCGGATGCAGGCGGCCAGTTCCACCAGGTCGCGCTCGTAGCGGGGGACGTTCTCGAACGGCACGTCCTGCCAGCCGGCCTGAAAGCCGCCGCGCGGCTCGTTGAGGAAGAGGCGGCCCGCCGGCGGTTCCAGAGGCGTCAGGACGATGCTGCCCGCGCTGCCGCACACGGCGAAGTGACGCCGGTCCGACGACCCCTGCTCCAGCAGCGAACTCTCGATGATGCCCACTGCCTGCTCGTATTCCAGCACGGCCACGGTGTTATCCGACATGGCAACGTCGTAAGCGTGGCCGTCATGGCGCAGGAAGGGCGTGACCTTCTGCGGCCGGCCCATTATCAGCGTGAGCATGTCCAGCAAGTGGCAGCCCAGTTCCAGCATGATGCCGCCCGGATAGTGTGACAAACGCTCGCGGGTGGCCGGATCGCTGGCGGAGTTGATGCCGCCGCGCGCATAGTGCACCTCGCCCAGCCAGCCTTCGCGCACCGCCCGCCGCACCAGGTTGAAGCCGGGATTGTAGCGGAACATGTAGCCCATCTGGATGATGAGGTCCTGCCGCGCGGCGTCGTCGAGCAGCGCGCGCCAGCGGGGCAGATCCATGCCGGCCGGTTTGTCGAGATGGATGTGCTTGCCGGCGGCGATCACCTGCTCCCCCAGCGGCAGCAGTTGCGGCACCTCGCTCTCCACCGCGATCATCTGAATGGTAGGGTCGCCAAGCACGTCATCTTCGTCAAGCCAGCGCAGGCCCTGCCAGTCGGCCTCCTGCTGCCGTTGCGCGCGCCAGGCGGCGTCCGGCTCGCAGACGCCCACCAGTTCCCACTCGGGAAAGTTGCGCAGCACGTTGAGTTTGCCCAGCGCGTGCGAATGCCCCGTGCCAAGCACCGCGCAGCGAATTGGATCCACTAGCTCATCACCTCACCCTCTTCTAGCCTGCCTGTGCATTTGCCTGTCAGTATACTGGGCAGGCGGACAGGGTACAAAGGAGCCCTATGCCCTGGCTGCGGGGGACAAGTCCCGCAGTGCGCCCGGGCTGCGGGGGACAAGCCCCCGCGCTACATTGAGGACAGGGGCATTCTCGCTGCTCAGCAATGCGCCAACTGCGGCGATGGCATGTGCGCAGGTGCACGGCGCGGCCTGCCTCTGTATGGTATAGAGAAGAGCCAACACACAGTAAGGAGCACGGCATGAAACTGGTTACCTACGCCACTGACGGCGGCCCGCGGGCGGGTCTGCTGGACGGCGACCGCGTCTACGATTTGCAAGGGGCCGCCGAGGCCTTCACGTCCCAGGCCGGCGCGGTCGGCGCCAAGCTGCCCAACGGCGTGAAAGAGTTGCTGGAACTGGGCGACGTCGGATTGGCGCAGGCGCGCCGCGTACTGGCGTTTGCCCGCGAGCAGGGCGGCGGCGCATCGTTTGCCCACGCCGCGGCGGAGGTCAGTTTGCTGCCGCCGATACCGAATCCGGGCAAAGTCATTTGCCTGGCGGGGAACTTTGCCGACCACATTCGCGAGGGCGGCGGCGAACCGCCGGAAAAGTCGCAGCAGACGCCCCGCTACTTCTGGAAGCCCAACACCGTGCTGGTGGGCCAGGATGAGCCGGTGCGGCTGTGGGAGATGTCGGCCAAAGTGGATTGGGAACTGGAACTGGCCGCCGTCATCGGCACAACGGGCCGCGACATTGCCGCCGCCGATGCGCCGCAGCACATTGCCGGCTACACGATCTTCAACGACATCTCGTCGCGGGACATGAACCTGCCGTGGGCGCGCGAGGAACGCGAGATGGACGACTTCTTCGACTGGCTCAACGGCAAGTGGTTCGATACCCACGGGCCTATGGGCCCCTACATCTTGACGGCGGACGAGATTCCCGATCCGCACAACCTGGCCATGTCGCTGAGCGTGAACGGCACTGAGCGGCAGCGCGGCAACACCGGCCAGATGATCTTCAACTGCTTCGAACTCATCGAGTACCTCACGCGCATCATCACGCTGGAGCCCGGGGACGTGATTTCCACCGGCACGCCGGCCGGCGTGGGCGAGGCGGCCGGGGTTTCCCTGGCGGACGGCGACGTGATCGAGGCCAGCATTGAGCGGCTGGGAACGCTGCGCAATCCGGTGCGGGGCTAAGCGCGCGGCAACCTGCCCCGGCCCACTGCCGCCGCGCTCGCCGTTGCGGTGAAAACCATCTCGCTCTCGCGCCTCCTCATGGCTCGGTAGCGCAGGTTTGCAACCTGCGCCCGCCGCGCGGCGAATGCGTGCGCGGCGGCCTTGCCAATGTGGGAATGCATGGGGGAATGAGCGGCTGCGCGGCCACGCCGGGGCGTTGCGGGTGGTAGAATGGAATCACGACAACCCGGTAGTGGAAAGCGAGCGTGGAACCTCATGGGCGTACGGCGGCGGTGGCGAACTCTTCTGGCCGGCGTCCTGCTGGCGCTCTCCCTCAGCGCCTGCGCGCCGAGCCTCCCCTTCTTCTCCGGTGACGACGCCGGTCTCGAAGAACTCGAGGCGCGGGGACTGGAAGCCCTGCAAAAGGGCGACCTGGAGTCGGCGCTGGACATCTACAACGAGGCCATTGACAAGTATCCCGACGCCTCGCATCCCTACCACCAGCGCGCCATCGTCCACGCGCAAACCGGCGACATCGAGAGCGCGCTGCGCGACATGGACCGCTCCATCGAACGCGATCCCGACGATGCCGGCCACATCTTCTTCCGCGCCGGCATCTACCTGAACATCGGCAACTTGCAGGGCGCGCTGGAAGACCTCACGCGGCTGATCGAACTGGACCCCAGCTTTGTGGAAGCCTACTTGGCGCGCGCTTCGATCTACTACGCGCAGAACCGCGTGAACGAGGCTTTGGCCGACGTGGGCCGGGCGATCGACCTGCGCCCCGACGATGCTGAACTCTACTTCCGCCGCGCCAGCCTGCGCCTGACGCTGAACGATAACGCGGGCGCAATGGACGACCTGGACAAAGCGGTTGAGGTCAACCCGGAATACGCCGAGGCGTTCTACGTGCGGGGCCTCTTGCAACTGTGGCAGGGCGAGCCGGAGGCGGCGCTGGCCGACCTGAGCAAAACGGTGGAACTGGCGCCGGACCAGCCCCAGCCCTACGTGGCGCGGGCGGGCATCTTCCAGGAGTTGGAACGCTACGAGGACGCGCTGACCGACCTGCAACAGGCGATCAACATTTCGCCGCAGGCGCCGGACGGGTACGCCGCCCGCGCCGAGGTCTACCGCGCCATGGGCCAGCTTGCCCGCGCGCTGGACGACGCGAACCGCGCCATCGATCTGGGACAGGGCGACCCGCGCTACCTGGTGACCCGCGCGGCCGTGCTGGCCGACCAGGATAACACGACCCAGGCGCTGCGCGACCTGGACCAGGCGCTGGCGGCGGACCCGGCCCTGGCGCAGGCGCTCCTGAAGCGGGCGGAAATCTATGAGAAGACCGGCGAAACGCAAAAGGCGATAGCGGACTACAACCGCGTGCTGGCGATACCGACTTCGGAACAGACGCTGGCGCAAGCCCGCGCCGCGCTGGAACGCCTGCAGAACTAGGCCCGCGACCCCGGCCGCTCCCCTTGTCTGTTTGCGCTGAGCGCCACCTGCCCGTTCGCGCTGAGCGGCCGCGTGTCCGTTCGCGCTGAGCCTGTCGAAGCGCGGCGGTTGCCTCCCTGCCCATCGCGAACCCGCACTCCCATTCCCACCGTAGCGCGGGGGCTTGTCCCCCGCCGGAGCCATTGAAACTGACACGTAAAGGATTGACCTAACAGATTTTCAGGTTGCAAACCTGCGACGGGGAATTTGGACGCGAGTTTTGCCGCCGTTCTGTTTAATGCGACAGCATTAGGGCTTGTCCCCCGCCGCCAGTTGCCGCACGCACTCCCTCTCCCACGTAGCGCGGGGGCTTGTCCCTTGCCACTTGCTTCACGCCCTGCCGCAAAGATGGATTCCCGCGTGCGCGGGAATGACGGAAACCGTTACGTTATCTTCAGAGGGCACGACGAGCGTAGGGGCACGACATGTCGTGCCCCTACGCCGTTTCCCGCCTCTCAACCGCGCCTCTTTGTCCGTTCGCGTTATGCGCCCCTTTGTCCGTTCGCGCTGAGCCTGTCGAAGCGCGTGGCCAAGCGGTAGCCCGCCCGCGTCCGCCGTTCACCTTTCGACAAGCTCAAGGCGAACGGCGGGTTAGCCTCAGACCTGGGCGAATGGCGGGTTGGTGTCAGGCACTGGGCAAACGGCGAGCGACTCAGGACGAACGGCGGCCGGGCGTGGGACTCGCAATGGGCCGGTCGTTCCGCAATGCCGGGTCTTCCTCCCGCAGCGCCGGGGATTCCAGCGCGGAGAGCAGCCCGAAGAGTATCCCCAGCAGGATGCCCAGGCTGTGCACGAAGAGGCTATCCACCAGGCTGTGGGCGGAGAAGGCGGCCAAGCTGCCGATCAATCCCAGCGCCAGCGTCCGGCCCCAGGCGTCCGGGGCGCGCCGCCACGCGCCGATGGCTACGCGCCACGCCAGCGCCAGGAAGAGCAGAAAGCCCAGGAAGGTCAGCAGTCCGCCCTCCGCCGCCAGGTTGAGGTAGTAGTTGTGGGCGTGGCCCACGCCGGTGGGCCAGCCGGGCAGCGCGTAGTCCGCGTACGCCTTGGGATAGTTGCCGATGCCCACGCCGAGCACGGGATTATTGGCGTACATCTGCCAGCCGGCGTACCACTGGGAGACGCGCTCGAGAATCGCCCAGTTATCCGGGTTCGCGCCGGCGCGCAATTCCCGCACGATGCGCGTGCCGTACACGAAGAGGTCGGTGACCCGCGACAGGACGGCCTCCGGGATGATGCCGAGCACCAGGATGACCAGCCCTGCCGTCACGCCGCCGTAGGCCAACCCGAAGGCGCGCAGCCGGTTGCGCCGGCTTTCCAGCAGCCAGACCGCGCCGAGCGCCGCCAGTGTGCCCAGCCACGCCCCGCGCGAAAGGCTGGCGGCAATGCCCGCGGCCAACGCCAGGCTGAGGCCCCAGCCCAGCAGGCGCGCGCGGTGATGCGGCGCCGCCAGGGCCAGCGCCAATGCGATGGGCAGGCTGAGCGCCAGGTAGCCGCCGTAGGGATTCGGTTGGCCAAAGGTGCCGTGCGCCCGCATCAGCGCGCCGCCGGCCAGGAAGTGCGGCGGGCCGATGCGCAGGGCGGCCTGGAGCAGGCCGATGCCGACTTCCGCCAGCGCCGCCAGCAGCAGCGCGCCCACCAGCGCCGCCAGCGCCCGGCGGCTGCGCACGGTGGTGGCCGTGACCAGGTATATCACCAAGAGTTCGGCCCACTTGCTGAGTTCCTTGATGCTCAGCAGCAGGCTCTCGGCGCGGAGCGCGGAGAGCGCCATTGGGATCAAGACGATGACGATGGGTATCGCCAGCGGCGGCAGCGCGGCGGCGCGCCAGCGGCCGGCAACCATGCCCGCCAGCCAGGAAAGGCCGATGAGCGCCACCAGCGGCTCGTTGACCGTAATGTCCACGTTGTCCGGCAAGCTGATGGTGCGCAGGCTGCCAAAGGGGACGGTGATGAGCAGCATAGCGACGCCCACCAACGGATGGGCGAAGATCGCCGCCGCCCCGGCGACCGCGCCGATGACGAGGAGCGCCCACATGGGCGGCAAGAACCACGCGACGGCGAGGACGGCCATGACGCCCAGCACGCCGAGCAGCCGCCAGCGCTGCGCCGCGGCGCGTTGGCGGGCGTGGAATTGGCTGGAGATTTCTGCCGCGCTTTGCTCTATCATGGCTTTCACTATAGCAGCCGCCGCCGCGCGCTACGAGAGTAATCACCCTGGCCGCCTACCGGCCACACAATGGATTGAAAGTGACGGCGCGTTCTCTTTCCGTCATTCCCGCGCACGCGGGAATCCACTGGCTGCGCGGAGAAGATGGATTCCCGCTTTCGCGGGAATGACGGAGGCTGCCGCGCGCTCCGAGGGAACGGATTGTGGGTAGAGACAAGGAACCGCTGCGCTGGTGGGAAGTCGCCCAGGCCGTGCGCGGTCAACGGATCGGCCGGCGCGTGGTGTACCGGGCGGCGGTCGACTCCACGATGGACGTGTGCCACGCGCTGGCGCGGGCCGGCGCTGAGACCGGCACAGTCGTGGTGGCGGACGCCCAGACCGCCGGCCGCGGCCGGCAAGGCCGTTCGTGGCACGCGCCGCCGTGCACCTGCCTGCTCTTCTCCGTTCTGTTGCGGCCGGCGTTGCCTTCGGCGCAGTGGCCGCACGCGCTGTGGCCGTTGGCAGTGGCCCTGGCGGAGGCGGTAGAGCACACGGCGGGCGCGCGGCCGGCCGTCAAGTGGCCCAACGACCTCATGCTGCGCGGGCGCAAACTGGGCGGCCTGCTGGCCGAAACGACGCGCGGCGGCGTGGTGGTTGGCGCGGGCCTGAACGTGAACTTCGCCGCGGCAGACCTCACGGTAGACCAGCCGCTCACCACCCTGGCGGACGCGGTGGGACAGCCGGTCTCCCGCGAAGCGTTGCTCATTGCGAGCCTCCGCTTGTTCGAGCAGTGGTATCACCGCTGGCTCGCGGCGCCGGACGAGGTATGGGAGGCGTGGCGCGCCAACGCGTACCTCATTGGACAGCAGGTGGAAGTCACCGTCGGCAGCCGCCGCTACGCGGGCACGGTGGAAGACCAAGACCGCGAGGGCTATCTCTGCGTGCGCACGGCCGACGGAGCGGCGCAACGCTTCGCAGCCGGCGACGCGCAGGTGCGCCTTACCGTCAGGAAATGACCGAGCAACTGCGCGACAAACTATCCGTTTGTCGCTGTGCCGATTCCCTCTCCTTGCGGAGACCTTTGCATAACCCCTAGTCTATGGATAAAAAACTAGGAGATCCTCGCATACGCCGTCATTCCGGCGAAAGCCGGAATCCAGAGGCGCCGTCAGGGCTATGCCTCGGCATCCGGCGGCTTGAGTTCGATCACCACCCGGCGGTCGTCGCCTGCGCCAACCGAGTGGGTTGCCACGCCATCGTCTTCGGCCAGCGTCAGGTGGATGATGCGCCGTTCGTGGGGCGGCATCGCCTCCAGGGTAATCGCCTTGCCGTTCTCCCGCACCAGGTCGGCCAGGCGGCGGGCCATGCCGGTCAGCAGTTCTTCCCGGCGTTGGCGGTAGCCGCCGACGTCCACCACCACCAGGCCGTGCTCGCCGAGTTGCTTTGTCAACATCAGGTTGTAGAGGAACTGTATCGACCGCAGCGTGCTCCCCCGCTTGCCGACGAAGGCGTCGGCGCCCTCGCCGGAGACGTTGAGCCGCAGCGGGTCGGCGCCGGTGACTTCCACCGTGACCGCGCTGCCGAGATGGTGGAAGAACTCCCGGAGGAGTTCCGTGGCATCATTGAGCTGCTCCGGCGTCAGCGGCAATTGCTCGTCCTCCGCCGCGGTTTCTGGGGCGGCGTAGTCCTGCGCCGCTGCCGGCGCGGTTTCCGGCGGCGCGCCCTCCGGTTTCAGTTCCACCAAGACGCGGGTCTCCTCTCCGCCAATGCCGAAGAGGCCGCCGGTGCCGGCGCTCAGGACGCGCACGGTAACGGCGTCACGCGAGGCGCCAAGTTGCTCCAGGGCGCTCTCTATCGCTTCCTCGACCGTTTTGCCAGTTGCTTCAACGCTTTCCGCCACCTTTTTTCTTCTCCCTCCGTCGCGACTTCGTCTTGCCAGTGCCCGGCGCCGGTTGCGGCGCGCCGTCTCCCTGCTCCGCGGGCCCATCCAGGCCGAGTTCTTGCAGCGTCGTCTCGGTAAGCTCCGGAATCGCCGCGCGCCGGCCGCCGCCCAACGACAGCCCGCCGAAGAGTCCGCCGGCCCGGGCCGGTTCCTGCGCCGGCTGCGGCAGCGGCGCCGGGGCGCGCTCGGTCTTCTCGTTCTCAGCCTTTGGCGCGGCCGGCGCCGGTTTGGACGCCTGGGCCTGCTCACTGCCGTTGGCCGCGGGCGTCGCGGCGGCCGGCGCCGTGGCCGGCGTCAGGCTCTTGTCCCGCATGATAAACCACTGCTGGCCGATGCTGAAGATATTCGACACTACCCAGTATAAGGCAAGTCCCGCCGGAAATTGCATGGCAAAGAAGACGATCATGATGGGCATGAACTGCATCACGTTCTGGATCATCTGCTGTTGCGGGTCGGTCGTCATGCGATTCATCATCATGCGCTGCACCACCCACTGGGTCGCGCCCGCGGTGAGCGCCAACACGCCCGGCAGCTTGAACGGCAGATCCACGCCCGGCGGCAGCCACACGTCGGGCTGGGCCAGGTCTGCCAGCCACAGGAACGCCATTTCCAGGCCGGCTTTGGTGTCCGGGTCGTTCGTGACACCGATGATGGCCCAATAGAGCGCGAAGAGCACCGGCAATTGCGCCAACTGGGGCAGGCAGCCCATCAGCGGATTCACGCCGTGCTGCTTATAGAGTTCCATCTGCGCCTGCGCCATGGCCTGGCGGTCGCCCTTGTGCTGCCGCTGCAACTCCTTGAGGCGCGGCGAGAGCAACTGCATGCGGCGCGACGAGCGCAGGCTGGTGACGCTGAGCGGGAAGAGGATGAGCCGGACGATGACGGTGAAGATGATGATGGCAATGCCGAAACTGGGCACGCCAAGGTCTACGGTCAGGTCGTAGAGGCGGAGCAAGCCGCTCTGCAAGCCGCCAACGAGTATGTCGTTCCAGAGTGTGCTGAAGAAGTCCACCGGAGCCGCTTTCTTTCCCCTGAGCCTACTTCCCCTAGGGACTGTTCCCTTTAGAGCTTGCTTATCTTACGGAACATGTCGCAGTACTCTTGCCGGGCGTATCCCACCGTTCGCGGTAAGCCTGTCGCAGCGCGCAGAGCTTGACCCATCCTTAGCTCTCAGCAGGCATTTCCAAAGTCTTTGCAGACCGTTCGCGCTGAGCCTGTCGAAGCGCTCCGCGCTTCTCACGCACGCGATACCGGCCCCACCGCCCTTCCCGCCAACCCCTCACCCCGGCAATCTCCCCAGGGAGAGGGAGCCAGTTTGCCTGCCTGTCGGCTCAGACGTCTGCCTAGGGCACCGGATCGGCGCCGCCGGGGTGGAACGGGTGGCAGCGCGCGATGCGTTTGACACCCAGCCAGCCGCCCCGCAGCAGTCCATAGTGCCCGATCGCGTCGTAACAGTACTCGGAGCACGTGGGCGCAAAGCGGCAACTCGGCGGCAGCAGGGGCGAGATTGCCAGCCGGTACACCTGGATGAGCCGCAAGGCAACGGCGCTACTCAGCGGCACGGGTCGTCTTCTCCCTGTCTCTCTCTGCGCGCGGCTGCGCCGATGCGCCGCTTGCCTGCCGCGGCCGGTAGTGCGGCGGCAGCAGGCGCGCCCGCCGCAGGGCGGTGCACACGTGCCGGTCCAGCTCTCGAAACGAGGCCGCCGCCGCGGCCGGCCGGGCAATGAAGACCAGGTCCAGCCCCGGCCGCACATGCGGATAGTGCGCGCGCACGGATTCGCGCAAGCGCCGCCGGACGCGGTTGCGGGTTACGGCATTGCCCAGACGCTTAGACGTAATGAATCCGCACCGGCTGCGCGGGCGGTGATTTGGTGTGACGATGAGCCGGACGGTGTACGCCGACCACGCTCTGCCCCGCGCCAAGACCGCGGCAAAGTCACCCTGTTTCTTCAGCTTCTCCGTGTGGCCCAATCCTCGTGCAGTGTGCGCGCAACCGGCGCCGGGCGTGCGACGGCGCGCGCGCTCCCCGCCCGCGGCCGGGACGCGCCGCCGGGCGCGCGCCAAACCGCAATGGCGCACGCGCGCTCACACCGCGAGCCGCGTGCGCTGCTTATGGCGGCGATGCTTGAGTATGCGCCTTCCCGCGCGCGTGGACATGCGGGCGCGAAAGCCGTGCCGGCGCAACCGGCGCCGCACTTTCGGTTGATAGGTTCGCTTGGGCATTCAGCCGTACCCTTCTTTACCTCTTTATGGTCTTACTATAGCACTCCGCCGCACCGACGGCAAAGCTCCGGCCGCCGCGGCCCACCGCCTGAGCGGGCAACGCGCACCGCTACTCGCTCGTGCGGATGACCAGATAGACGATCGGCGCTTCGCCGCTGTTGCGCAGGCCGTGGCGCGTGCCCGCGGGCGCAAAGAGCGCCGCCATCGCTTCCATTGGCTGCTCGTCGGCGCCGAGCGTCGCCGTGCCGCTGCCGCTAATGAGAAACATGATTTCCTCGCCGCCGTGCGCGTGCGGCGGGTGCGCCGCCTCGCCCGGATTGATCGAGGAGAGGTGAAGTTGCAACTCCTCCGCGCCGCTCGCCTCACCCACGAACGGCAGGGAGTAGCCGCGCTCGTGCACGCGCTTGCGCGCCTCGTCCCATGAAATGACTACCGGCTCTTTCATCGCGGTTTCCTTTCCGAATTGTGTGCTCGACGCAAGACGCGGCGGTTAGTTGCGATGGAAAAACGTATCCACCAACTTCTCAATGTCCGTCGGCGCGCAGCCGTACTTCTCATGGAAGCGCTCGTGGTGTTGTTCTTCGTACGCCGTGACGCCTTGCAAGGGCAAGGGAATCGTCGTGCGGTCGCGGCCGCCGGATTCCAGCATGGCGATGTCCATTTCCTGGTCCAGGCGCGCCGCGGCCGCGCCGTAGGCGGGCTCTCCGCCCTCGCGCACCGCGTTGGCGATGCTCAGCAGTTCGTCGGCCACCTGCACCTGGTTCTCAGTCAACGGATAGCGGCGCAGCGGGTTTTCCCACACAACGCGCCGTTCGGGCAGCGCCACCTCCAGGCGATCCAGGATTTCAACGCCGTCTCGTTCGCTGGTGATGCGTTGCGGCGTTGCGGGCACGCTTTGCGCGCCGGTGAGCAGGTCCGCTTCCGGCACAGTGTGCACCTCGTCGCCCACAAGCGACCCGTGGGTGCCGTCGATCTGCGAGAAGTGAAACGCGCCGCGTCCCAACGAGCGGGCGTGGATGACGGTGGAGTAGGCCGAGAGCGCCATCACCCCGTTGGCAAACTCGATGACGCCGATCGAGAGCCGCTCGTCCTCGTGGCGGCGCAGCTTCCGGTCCACAATCGGCACCACCGGGCTGGTGTGGGAGACGCCCATGATGCCCGTGGGGTCGGCGCCGGCCCAGAGGCGCAGGATGCTCATGCCGTGGTAGCCGCCTTCCTCGAAGATGCGGTAGATGCGGCTGACCGCGCCGATGGCGCCGGAGTCGATGACCGCCTGCCGCAGGCGCATGAGCGGCTGGCGGTGGTAGTTCTCCGCCACCTCCAGCTTCACGCCGTTTTGCCGGGCGGTCTTGATCATGAGGTCGGCCAGCGGCAGCGTGACGGCAATTGGCGTCTCCACGATTTGGTGCACGCCGTGGCCGGAGAAGAAGCAGCTTAGCGCGTGGTGCGCCTCGCCGGGCACGACCACGTCGGCAATATCCAAGGTTTCGTGGCGCGCCAGGTCGCGGGCGGACGTGTACGCCCGGCAGCCGTACTGGGCCGCCACCGCCTGCGCCCGTTCCGCCGTGGCGTCGCACACCGCCACGAAGTCGAACACGTCGTTCAACGCGGCTATAACCGGCGCGTGCGCGCCCGCGCCCCGCCTACCCGCGCCGACCAGGGCAATCTTCAGACGTTCCATGTTCTTCACGCCTCCTCTGCGTAGCAACTGCGCTCGCTTTCGCTGCGCGTCAAAGAAGCCTCTCCGCGCCCGGCGGCGCGCGCTCTCCCCGCGCTACCGCTATTCTATGGTACGCTGGCGTCGGCTGAAAAGGAACAAGGAGCGGGCTATGGCCGAACGGTTGCAGATCGAGGTCACGCGCGGCGCGCTGGTGGAGAGCGTGCACTATGCGCACGCGGCGGTTGCGGACGCCGCCGGCAATCTCCTCTTTGCCGCCGGTGATGGGGAACGGGTCACGTTCCTGCGGTCGTCGGCCAAGCCGTTGCAGGCGCTGGCCATGGTGGAGAGCGGCGCGGCGGCGCGCTTTGGACTTACCGACCGCGAGATAGCCGTCACCTGCGCCTCGCACTACGGCGAGCCGTTCCACGTGGAGGCCGTGCAGAGCATCCTGCAAAAGATCGGCCTGGATGAAGAGGCGCTGGCCTGCGGCACGCATCCGCCGACCCACGCGCCCAGCGCGGCGGCGCTCATCCGCGCCGGCGAGCCGCCGCGCAAGATTCATAACAACTGCTCCGGCAAGCACGCCAGCATGTTGGCGCTCTGCCAACACGCCGGCTGGCCCGTCGCGGACTACACCGCGCCGGAACATCCCGTGCAGCAGCGCCTGCGCCAGGTGGTGGCGGCGGTGTCCGGCATGTCCCCGGACGACGTCTACGTGGCCGTGGACGGCTGCAACGCGCCGGTGTTCGCCCTGCCGTTGCGGCGGATTGCGCGGGCGTTTGCCGTGCTGGGGCGGCCCGACGGGCAGCACACCGACGGTGGGCAGGCCGTCGGCCTCTCGGCTGCGCGCGCCGCCGCGCTGCGCCGCATCTCGCGGGCCATGCGCGCGCACCCGGAGATGGTCTCCGGCACCGGCGGCTTCACCACGGACCTCATGCGCGTGGCGGGCGAGAACATCGTCTCCAAGAGCGGCGCGGAGGCGCTCTTCTGCGCCGGCGCGCTCGCCGAAGGCTGGGGCATCGCGGTCAAGATCGAGGACGGCGACGCCCGCGCCCACCCGGCGCTGGTACCGCAACTGCTGGCGGCGCTGGGCGTGATCAGTCCCGCGCAACGGGACGCGTTGCGCGCGCTGCATCCGCCGTCGGTCCACAACACCGCCGGCGTAGCGGTGGGCGAGGTGCGCCCGCGCCTCACGCCAGCGGTTGCGGCACTGTCCACAGAATCAGCGTCGCCGCGATAGCGCAGACCGCGCCGTATTCCACCACCTGCGCGAAGCCGAATTTCCTGGCAACGTGCGCCTGGATGAGCCCAAGCGCGACGTGAACGTGCAGCAGCAGGGCCAGCGCCTCTTGCAGCGTCGGCAGCGGCCAGTAGTTGAGCGCCCACGAGACCTCGCCAACGACAACCGCCACCAGCAGGCTGTAGCGCAGCGCCGCTCCGCGCGGGATGTTCCGGTGCAAGAGCACGGACATGCTCGCGGCACAGGCCGCGGCCCCGGCCAGCGCCGCGTACAGCACCAGGTTGAGATCCCAGGTGCTGAAGGTGGCGCAGAACATGAAGAGCGTAACGTAGACAACCGCCTGGTTGGGCCACGCGGCCGTCTCCGCGCCGCGCTGGGCGCTGCGCCGGTGATAGTCCACCAGCGCCAGCAGGAAGAGCAGGCCGAAGAACGCGCAGCCGATGAGGGACGCGCGTTCGTCGGGGATGATCCGCCAGAAGAGGATGTTGGCCAACGTGAGCAGCAACGGCGTCAGCAGCCGCGCGGCCTCGCCGCCGCGCGGCGCCATCACCTGGCGCAGGGCCGCCGTCACGACGCCAAGCAGCACCACCACGGCCACGAGCAGCAACGGCATGGCCGCGCGCAGCGTGAGCAGCACGCCGGTGGTGGCCAGCGCGCTCAGCACGATGAGACGGTCGAATTGCAGCCGTTGGTAGAAATCTTGCACGATGCGCGGTTACTCCCAAGAGAGAAGCATAGCACGTTTCGCTTTTGACACGCTGGAGTCGCAAGGCTATACTTGAGGCAAGGAAGAGGCGCGGCCTCCAGGCAACGCAGAGAGTCGGCGACGTAGCCAAGTGGTAAGGCGAGGGTCTGCAAAACCCTTATACAGCGGTTCGATTCCGCTCGTCGCCTCCAGCAGTCGTTACCAGCAATCAGCCCGTCATGCCGGCGCAAGCCGGAATCCATCTGCGCCAGATGCCGCGCACGGTGTGCCGGACAGGGAACGGACCCTCATTGCTTCTGGTTCCCTCTCCCTGGGGCTATGGGCTCCCTCCTCGCGGCCTTGCCCCGCCGCCCCGTGCGGGGGACAAGCCCCCGCGCTACGATCAATCACTGCCATGACAATAGCGCGGCTGCGTGCGTCATTCCCGCGTGCGCGGGAATCCATCTTCCCTGCCCACGCTCACCCCAGGCGGGGGACAAGCCCCCGCGCTACGTTAGTGCGACACCATCGGGGACAACCCCCCGCGGTACGTTAATGCGACAGCATTAGGGACAAGCTCAGCGCTACGGCCCTAGATTCCTCGCTTCGCTCGGAGTGACGAGGAATGGCGCCAGTGTGAACGGCAGCCGGGCCGTTTACACCAGGAACGAGCGGAGCACGTGGCGGAGCGCGGTTTGCTGTTGCGCGATGCGGTCGGGCAGGGGCAGCCGGCCGGGGGTCTCGAAGCCCACCACGCGCCGGATGACGCCGTGCCGCAGCAGGGTCGGTTCCAGAGCGCCTGAGCGGCCGGCGCGGACAGAGCCGGGGTTAGAGACCACCAGGCCGCCGCGGTTGTAGTTGCCGTCCACGTGGTCCGTCGCGCATACCGGGTGGCCCGCCGCCGCCAGCGCGTCCAGCAGCGCCACGTCGTCGGCCACGATGCGCGCAAACAGCGCCCGCTCCCGCACGCCGCTCTCGTACATGTAGAAGCACGGGGACGTCACGTCCTCGTGCAGGGAGACCAGCAGTTCCGCCCGCTGCTGGCGCAGGAAGTCCAGCGCGATTTCGTTCTCCGGCTGGGCCGTGGGCCGGTCGAAGTGGCGGTTCAGGTCCACCACGCCGTTGCCGCGAATGCCGCGGGCAAAGCCAACCGGATTGATGAGCGGCAGGCAGAGGAAGCGGACGCCCTCCAGATGGGCGTGGTTCGCCGCGTCTTCCCAGAACTGAAGCAGCGCCAGCGGCCCAGCGACTTCATCCCCGTGGGTGCCGGCCAGGATGATGGCGCTGCGGGGGCCGGCGCCCGCCGCCACCGCCAGCAGCGGGAACCGCAGGCCGAAGCGCTCAACCGCGCCGATCTCGGTCACGGAAAACTGGGGAAAACGGGCGCTGAGCGTCTGGTAGCGGCGCACCAGGTCATGGACGCGGTTCGGGTCGCGGCGGGGCATCTTCACCTAGGCGCTGTCCTGACGCCCCTGCAAGGCGCTCGCGATGGTGCTCTCGTCGGCGTACTCCAGATCCGCGCCGGTGGGCAGTCCCCGCGCCAGGCGCGTGATGCGCTGGGCGAACGGCGCCGCCACCTGGGCCACGTAACTGGCCGTGGTGTCGCCTTCGTGGTCGGCGTCCATGGCCAGGATCAGTTCCGCCACCGGCCGCTCCCGCAGCCGCGCCACCAGTTCGCCAATCTTCACGTCCTCCACGTTGCGGCCTTCCAGCGGCGAGAGCGAGCCGTGGAGCACGTGGTAGAGGCCGGCGTAAAGCCCGGTGCGCTCGATCGCCAGCAGGTCCAGCGGCTCCTCCACCACGCAGACGCGGGTCTGGTCGCGCTCCGGGTCCTGGCAGATGGGGCAGGGATCGCGCTCGCTGAGGTTGAAGCAGCGGGCGCACCAGACCGTCTGGGCGCGCAGGTTCATCAGGGCCGTTGCCAGGTTGCGGGCCAGGTCCGGCGAGGAACGGAGCAGATAGAACGCCAGCCGTTGCGCCGTGCGCGGGCCGATGCCGGGCAGCCGGGTTAACTCCTCGATGAGCCGCGCTACGGGCGCCGGCAGGCTCATCCGTGCCACCGCTTCGCTTTCTCCATGCTAGAACATACCGGGGATATTCATCCCGCCCGTCACTGCCGAGAGGCGCCGGCTGGCAAGTTCTTGCGACTTCTCCACGGCGTCGTTGACGGCGGCCGCGAGCAGGTCTTGCAGCATCTCCAGCCCATCCTCGTCGATCTCGCCCTCCGGCGTGACGGCCGCCTCCAGCACGCCCGGGTCTATCTGAACGGACTGGACCTGCTGGTGGCCGGTCATCACCACCGTCACCGCCCCGCCGCCGGCGGCGCCTGCGACCGTCTCGCGTCCCAATTCTTCCTGGATCTTCGTCATCTTTTGCTGCATTTGGCGCAGCATCTTCATCGACATCTCCGGCTCTCCCTCGCTTGCGGCTGTGTATTCCCCAGCATACCAGATGGGCCGCGCCGCGAATAGGCGGGGCGCGCGTTCAAAGCGGCGGCTGTCACGCCGGCGCGGGCGGAGCCGTCCTTTACTTTTGCCGCTGGCATTGACTATAATGGTGCCAGACCACACGCGGCCCGGCGCGCGTGTCCGGCCTTGCGTGGCGGCGGCAATACGTGAGCGAAGATTAAGGATAGCCAGTGCAAGAATCACCAACGACCGAAGAAGCGGTAGCGACCGAAGAAGCGATGACGATGGAGTCTCTCCTGGGAGAGATCGAAAGCTCCATTCGCACGGTGCGGCGCGGAGACGTGGTTGAGGGCGTCGTGGTGCAGGCGGCCGCGGACGAGATCATGGTGGACATCGGCCTCAAGGCGGAAGGCGTCGTCTCCGGCAGAGAACTGGCGCGCATGGACGAAGCGGTGGAGATGGACGTCGGTGAGAAGGTGCTGGTCTACGTGGTGAACCCGGAAACCGCCGAGGGGCACGCGCTCCTCTCCATCCGGCGGGCCATGGCCGAGCGCGCCTGGCGGGAGATCGACGAGCGCTACCAGAACGGCGAAATTCTGGAAACGACCGTCATCGACGCCAACAAGGGCGGCGTCATCGTGGATATTGGGCTGCGCGGCTTCGTGCCCAGTTCCCAGCTTGTTTCCCTGGAGCGCCCCCCGAACCGCGACGCCAGTGAAGAAGACCTGCTGGCGCGCCTCTCCGAACTCATCGGACGTGACCTCAAGCTGAAGATCATCGAGGTTGACCGCCGCCGCAACCGGCTCATCCTCTCCGAGCGCCTGGCGGAGCGCGAGATGCGCGCCCAGCAGCGCGAAAAGTTGCTCAAGGAACTGGAAGTCGGCCAAACGCGCGAAGGCGTGGTGAGCAACCTGTGCAGCTTCGGCGCGTTCGTCGACCTGGGCGGCGCCGACGGCCTCGTCCACATATCCGAAATCTCCTGGAGCCGGGTGGAAGACCCCGGCGAGGTGCTGCAGGTGGCGCAAAAAGTAACCGTCTGCGTGCTCAGCCTGGACCACGAGAGCAAGAAGATCGGCCTCTCGATCAAGCGCACCCAGAAAGACCCGTGGGAAGGCATCGAGGCGCGGTACCCGGTGGGCAAAGAGGTGCCGGGCATCATCATCAAGATTGCGCCGTTTGGCGCGTTCGTGCGCGTGGAGGACGGCATCGAGGGCCTGGCGCACAATTCCGAAATGTCGCCCGAGGGGCGCGACCTGCTGCAAGAAGGGGTGGAACTCACCTTCCGCGTGCTCAGCGCCGACCCCCAGCGCCACCGCATGAGGTTGTCCCCGCTGGACTTGGAAGAGAAACTGGCGCACCTGAGGGACGCGGCGGACGAGGAATCCGCCCTGGACGAGGCTGAGGAGGAGCGCCCCACGCAAGAGGACTAGCGGGCCGGCCGCGGCGCCGGACGTTCGCGCAGCGCCGCTTGCGCCGCGCGCGGCAGGGACCCAGGAGCATTGCCGTGAGTCCCATATACGACAAATACACGGAGCGCGCGAAGCGGACTCTCGCACTGGCGACGGAAGAGGCGCGCCGGTTCAACCATAACTACATCGGCACCGAGCACCTGTTGCTGGGGCTGGTGCGGGGGGAAGAAGGCATAGCCGCGCGGGTGCTCGCCGACCTGGGAGTGGACATCGGCAAGACGCGCAGCGCAGTAGAATTCATTATTGGGCGCGGCGACCACGTAAGAGTCGGCGACATCAGCCTGACGCCCCGCGCCAAGAAGGCCATCGAATTCGCTACGGAAGAGTCGCGCCGCCTGGGGCACAACTACATCGGTACCGAGCACATCCTGCTGGGCATGGTGCGCGAAGGCGAAGGGATTGCGGCAGGCATCCTGGAGACCCTGGGCGTAGACCTGGACAAGCTGCGGCAACGGATTATCCAGGCGGTGGCAAGTCCCGGCGCACCGGCGCGGCAGGGCCTACCAGCCGCTACCGGAGAAGCGGCGCAACGCCAGGCGGCAGACCGGCTCGGTTACACGCCGGCCGCCAGGAAGGCGCTCAGGCTGGCGGCGGATGAGGCGCGCCGGTTGGGTCGCAGCGAAGTTGGCGCCGGCCACCTGCTCCTGGGCCTGGCGCGCGATGAAGAAGGTATCGCGGCAGGCATTTTGGTGAGTCTGGGCGTGAATCTGGAGCAGGTACGCCAACGGGTTATGCAAGCGGGGAACCAGGAACCGGAGTGATCCCAGGAGTGAATACGTCGTGAGTCCTCTGTACGACAAGTATACGGACCGCGCGAAGCGGGTGCTGGCGCTGGCGACGGAAGAGGCGCGCCGGTTCAACCATAACTACATCGGCACCGAACACCTGCTGCTGGGGCTCGTGCGCGAAGGCGAGGGCATCGCCGCCAAGGTGCTCTACGACATGGGGGTGGAACTCACCAAGGTGCGCGGCGCGGTGGAGTTCATCATCGGGCGCGGCGAGCGCGTGAACGTGGGCGACATCAGCCTGACGCCCCGCGCCAAGAAGGTCATCGAGCTTGCCACGGAAGAAGCGCGCCGCCTGGGGCACAACTACATCGGCACCGAGCACCTGCTCCTGGGCCTGGTGCGCGAAGGCGAGGGCATCGCCGCCGGCGTGCTGGAAAGCCTGGGCGTGAGCCTGGAGAAGGTGCGCCAGCGCGTCATCCAGGCGGTCAGCCAGCAACCCTCGCGCCTGACCCACGAGAGCGGCGGCCGCCAGTCCACCTCGCGCACTCCTTTGATCGACCAGATGGGCATCGACCTCACCGCCGCGGCCCGCGCGGAGAAACTCGACCCCGTCATCGGCCGCCAGCAGGAAATCGAGCGCGTGGTGCAGATACTCTCGCGCCGCACCAAGAACAATCCCGCCCTCATCGGCGAGCCCGGCGTCGGCAAGACCGCGATCGTGGAAGGCCTGGCGCAACGGGTGGTCGAGGGCGACGTGCCGGAAACCCTGCTGGGCAAGCGCCTGCTGACCCTGGACATCGGCGCGTTGGTAGCCGGCACCAAGTACCGCGGCGAGTTCGAAGAACGGCTCAAGAAGATTCTGGAAGAGATTCGCGGCTCCGGCGACTGCATGCTCTTCATCGACGAACTCCACACGTTGGTCGGGGCCGGCGCGGCCGAAGGCGCGGTGGACGCGGCCAATATCCTCAAACCGGCCCTGGCGCGCGGCGAACTGCAATGCATCGGCGCCACCACCCTGGACGAATACCGCAAGTACATCGAGCGCGACGCCGCTTTGGAACGCCGTTTCCAGCCCGTGCACGTGCGCGAACTCGACATCGAAGAGACGATCGCCGTGCTTCAGGGCGTCAAGGAGGCCTATGAGGAGCACCATAAGGTGCACATCGTCGACGAAGCCATCAAAGTGGCGGCGGAGATGTCCGGCCGCTACGTCACCGACCGCTTCCTGCCGGACAAGGCGATCGACCTTATCGACGAGGCGTCCTCGCGGGTGCGCATCCAGCAGGCCAATACCTCCAACGCGCTGCGCAACGCGGTGAAGGACCTGGACGGCATCGTGCGCGAAAAAGAGGACGCCATCGAGGGCCGCCAGTACGACGAGGCGGTTGGGTTGGGCGAGAAAGAGGCCGAGTTGCGCAAGCAGATCGAAAACCTGGAATCGGACTGGCCGAACCAGGAAGAGAAGTGGCCCGAGGTCACCAAAGAGGACGTGGCGACCGTGGTCTCCATGTGGACCGGCATTCCGGTGACGCGCATCGCCCAGGAGGAATCCGACCGGCTGCTTCACATGGAAGAAAACCTGCACCGGAAAGTGGTAAGCCAAGAAGAGGCGGTGAGTAACGTCTCCAAGGCCGTGCGGCGCGCGCGCGCCGGCCTGAAAGACCCCAAGCGGCCGATTGGCTCCTTCATCTTCGTCGGTCCCACGGGCTCCGGCAAGACCTATCTGGCGCGGGCGCTGGCAGAGTTCATGTTTGGCAGCAGCGACGCTATGGTCCTCCTGGATATGTCGGAGTACATGGAGAAGCATACGATCTCCCGCTTGGTGGGCGCGCCGCCGGGCTACGTGGGCTACGAAGAAGGCGGCCAACTCACTGAAGCGGTGCGGCGGCGCAGCTATTCGGTGGTGCTGCTGGACGAAATCGAGAAAGCCCACCCGGACGTCTTCAACGTGCTGCTGCAAATCATGGAAGACGGACGCCTCACCGACGGCAAGGGCCGCACGGTGGACTTCCGCAACACGATTCTCATCATGACCTCCAACGTGGGCGCGCACCTGATCAAGCGCGACGCCGCCATCGGTTTCAAGCTGGACGCCTCCGACCTGCGCACGGAAGACCAGATGTATAAGGAGATGCGGGAACGGGTGATGGCGGAGATCAAGAAGACCTTCCGCCCCGAGTTCCTGAATCGCGTGGATAGCGTCGTCACGTTCCGCCACCTCTCGAAAGCGGACATCATCAACATCGTGGACATCCAACTCGCCGAGGTGCAGGCCCGCCTCACCGAGCAGGAGATCACGCTGGAAGTGACCGACGACGCCAAGGAACTGCTGGTGGAACAGGGCTACGACCCGGACAACGGCGCGCGGCCGCTGCGGCGGGTGATCCAAAACCTGATCGAGAACGAGCTTGCCGAAGGCCTGCTGGCGGAGAATTTCCACGCCGGCGATACGGTGGTCATAGACCGCGACGGCGAGGCGCTGCGCCTGGACGTGCGCGTGCTGGTTGAGCAGGCGTAAGTCGGCGTGAGCAAGGCCAAGAGCGTCTTCGTCTGCGAACAGTGCGGCCACGAATCCCCCAAGTGGGCCGGCCAGTGTCCCTCGTGCCAAAGCTGGAACAGCTTGGTGGAGAGCGTGCAGCGCGAGGCGGCCCCGCGCGGACGGGGCGTCGGCGCGCGCTCGCCCGCCGGCGCGACCCAGGCCCGCAAGCTCCAGGATATAGCCCCGACCGACCTCATCCGCATTCCGGTGCCCATCGGCGAACTCCACCGCGTGCTGGGCGGCGGCCTGGTGCCGGGCAGCGCCGTGCTCCTCGCCGGTGACCCGGGCATCGGCAAGTCTACGCTCCTGCTCCAGTTTGCGATCGCGTTGGCGCACGCCGACCGGCCGGTGCTCTACGTTTCCGGCGAGGAGAGCGCGGGCCAGATTCGCCTGCGCGCCTCGCGGCTCGGTCTCGAGCCGCAGGAACTCTACGTGCTCGCCGAAATCGGCCTGGAGGACGTTCTGGACGCCATCGCGCAGGTGCGGCCCGGGCTGGTCATCATCGACTCGATTCAGACCCTGGTGAGCGCGGAACTTAGCGGCGTGCCGGGCAGCATCGGCCAGGTGCGCGAGTGCGCCTCACAGTTGGTGGCGTTGGCCAAGCAGACGGGCGTCACCCTCTTCCTGGTCGGCCACGTGACCAAAGAGGGGTCCGTGGCCGGGCCGAAGACCCTGGAGCACATGGTGGACACCGTGCTCGCCTTGGCCGGCGACCAGCACCACAACTATCGCATTCTCAAGGCCACCAAGAACCGCTTTGGCTCCACCAACGAGGTGGGCATCTTCGCCATGCAGGAGCGGGGACTGGTGGAGGTTCCCAACCCCTCGGCGGCCTTTCTGGCGGAGCGGGAGCCGAATCCGGGCTCTGCCATTGCCGTGCCGCTGGAAGGCTCGCGTCCGCTGCTGGTGGAGGTGCAGGCGCTGGTGACGTACAGTCCGCTGGCGGTGCCGCGCCGCATGGCCAACGGCTTCGATCAGAGCCGCCTGCACATGCTGCTGGCGGTGCTCACCAAGCGCGCCGGCGTGCGCCTGGCCGACCAGGACGTATACGTGAATGTGGTCGGCGGTCTGGAACTGGATGAACCGGCGGTGGACCTGGCAGTCTGCCTGGCGATTGCCTCCAGCGCGGCGGACGTGGCGCTGCCGGGCGATCTGGTCGCCCTGGGCGAGGTGGGCCTGGCCGGTGAACTGCGCAGCGTCTTCAAGCTGGAAGAGCGCGCGCAGGAAGCGGCGCGGCGCGGCTATAATCGGGTGCTCCTGCCGCGCGCGAGCAAAATCGGCGCGCTTGGCGCCGCGCGGCCGGCGTTATCCCGCGCCGAGAGCGTGCGGCAGGCGATACGGATTGCGCTGGGCAAAGGGCCGGCCGAGCGCCGGGAAGAAGGGCGGGAAGCCGCTGCGGCGCGCGCTTCGACAGGCTCAGCGTGAACGGGCAGGACGACGGCCGGAGTGACGGAACGTAGCGCGGGGGCTTGTCCCCCGCTGGCGCGAGGAATACGGCGCTCGTGACGGACATGGCTCTGGCCGCCATCATCGTCGGCGCGGGACGCAGCCGCCGCATGGCGGGGCAGGACAAGCTCTACGCGCCGCTCGCTGCCGATGGACGGCCGGTGATTGCCGCGACCGTGGCGGTCTTTGAGGCGGCAGCGGCGGTCGCTGCCATCGTCCTCGTCGTTGCCCCGGAGCGGGTCGCCTACTGCCAGGAACTCGCTCAGAAGCGCGGTTGGCGCAAGATGCGCGCTGTCTGCGCGGGCGGGGCCAGCCGGGGCCACTCGGTGGCGCGCGGTTTGCAGGCGCTGCAAGACACGTCGGCCGCTTACGTGGCCGTGCACGACGCGGCCCGTCCCTTTGTGACGCCGGCGCTGATCGCCCGCGTGCTCAGCGCGGCGCAACAACACGGCGCGGCCGTCCCCGGTGTGCCCTGCGCCGATACCATCCGGCGGGTTGACGGCAACGAACGCGCGCTGGAGACGCTGCCGCGCGACGCCTTGCGCGCGATACAGACGCCCCAGGTCTTCAGCCGCCCGCTGCTGGAGCGCGCCTACGCCGCGCAAGCGGCGAATCTGGATTCGTTTACCGACGACGCGGCGGTTGTCGAGGCCGCCGGCGCGCCCGTCTTCGTCGTGCCGGGGGACTATGGTAACATGAAGCTGACCACGCCCCGGGACTTGGCATTCGCCCAGTGGCTGGCGCGGAACGTGTCCGCATGACGTGAACACACGGAGCAAAGCTAAAGGAGATGGAAGCGGGCGCTCACGAGCGGAAACTGCCCGCACTGCGCGTCGGCAGCGGCTACGACGTGCACCGTCTCGTTCCCGGTCGCCCGCTGGTGCTTGGGGGTGTGCGCATCCCGCATGAACAGGGTCTCGCCGGCCACTCGGACGCCGACGTGTTGGCCCACGCCATCATGGACGCGCTGCTCGGCGCGGCGGCGCTGCCGGACATCGGACAGCAGTTTCCGCCCGGCGACCCGCGCTACGCCGGCGCGAATAGCTTGCAATTATTGAACAACGTGCGTAAGCTACTGGCTGAACGGCAGTGGCGCGTCGTCAACGTAGACAGTACAATCGCGGCGCAAGCGCCGCGGCTGGCGGACTACATACCGGCCATGCGGGACAACGTTGCCCGCGCGTTGAAAGTGGAAAGCGTGAACGTAGGCATAAAAGCCACCACGACCGAAGGACTGGACGCCATCGGCGCCGGCCGGGGCATCGCGGCGCACGCCGTGGCCCTGCTGGCGCATGACCCCTCGTTGCAAGACTGCGCGTGTATCACGCCCCGCTAGGGGCCTTTTTTGTGGCGCACGCCGGTTGTCCGCGGTCCGGCGCGCGCGAGTGACGACGGCGGCGCGCCGCGCCGCAACGCAGTGTTGAGACGAGGGAAGCAACCTATGAGCATACTCCATACGCTGCGGCAGGACATCGACGCAGCGCTGGAACGCGACCCTGCCGCCCGCAACGTAATCGAAATCGTCTTGGCCTATCCGGGCGTGCACGCCATCTGGTTCTACCGCCTTACGCGCGCCCTGTGGCAGGCGGGCGTGCCGGTCCTGCCCCGCGTGCTCTCCCATTTTGCCCGCTTTCTCACCGGCATCGAGATTCACCCGGGCGCGCGGCTGGGCCCGGGCCTCTTCATCGACCACGGCATGGGTGTGGTGATTGGCGAGACCGCGGAAGTGGGCCGCAACGTGACGCTCTACCAGGGTGTGACCCTGGGCGCGCAGACGCTGCACACCGGCAAGCGCCATCCCACCTTGTGCGACAACGTGGTCGTCGGCGCGGGCGGCAAGATCCTGGGGCCGGTGACGGTCGGCGAGGGGTGCGTCATTGGGGCCGGGGCCGTGGTTGTCAACGATGTGCCGCCCCACGCCACCGTGGTGGGCGTGCCGGGCCACGTGGTCGCCATGCGCGACCCGCACACCGGCGAAAGCGCGCGCGTGGTGCAGCCGGACCCCATGGCGGAAGCGCTCTACGCCTTGCAGAAGCGCGTCGTAGACTTGGAAGCGCGGTTGGCCCGCTTCGAGAATGAAGAACCGCCGCCGCAGCGCGAGGAGATGCTGGAGAAGTGCCGTGACGCTTAGTATTTCCAATACCCTTGGCGGCCAACGAGAGCCGTTCACGCCCCTGGACGGCAAGCGCGTCAAGATGTACGTCTGTGGCATGACGCCCAAGCGCGAACCGCACATTGGCCACGCCCGCCTCTTCGTCGCCATGGACATGATCCGCCGATACCTCTCCTACCGCGGCTACGAAGTCCACCACGTGCAGAACATCACCGACGTGGACGATAAGATCATCGATGCGGCGGAACGCGAGGGCGTGACGCCGGCTGAAGTGGCGCAGATGTACACCGACGCCTACGACGCGGTGATGGGCAACCTGAACGTCCTGCGCGCGCACGAAGTGCCCAAGGTTACCGAGACCCTGCCGCAGATCATTGCGATGATCGAAGGCTTGATCGAAAAAGGCGCGGCGTACGCGGCGGCAGAGGCGGTCTACTTCTCGGTGCCGCGTTTCGCCGCCTACGGCGCGCTCTCCACCCGCACCGAGGAGAGCGGCGTCCAAGCCGGGGCCTCCGGGCGCGTGGACGATGAGCCGGGCAAGCGCGACCCCCGCGACTTCGCCCTCTGGAAACCGGCCAAGCCGGGTGAACCCTGGTGGCAAAGCCCCTGGGGGCAGGGACGCCCCGGCTGGCACATCGAGTGCAGCACGATGATCTACGAGACGCTGGGCGCGCAGATCGACATTCACGGCGGCGGCGCCGACCTCATCTTTCCCCACCATGAGAACGAGATCGCCCAGAGCGAGGCCTTTACGGGCAAACGTCCCTTCACGAAATACTGGCTGCACACCGGCCTGCTGACCATCGACGGCCAGAAGATGGCCCATTCCCTGGGCAACTTCATCACGATCGAAGACATTCTGGAAGAATACAGCGGCCCGGCGCTGCGGCTCTACCTGCTCTCCGTGCACTACCGCTCACCCCTGACCTACACACCGGAGAGTCTGGAACAGGCGCGGGCGGGCCTGGCGCGGCTGACCGGCGCGCTGCGGGTAGAAGCGGACGGCGACGCCAGGGAGGCAGATCAAGACCGGGTCGGCGACGCCATAGATGAGAGCGCGGACGCCGTACTCGCGCACGCGGCCTACCAGGCGGAAACCGGCTTCTTCAGCGCCATGGATAGCGACTTCAATTCGGCCGGCGCGCTCGGCCACCTCTACCAACTGGTGCGCGAAATCAACCGCGTGGGGCCGGCCGCCGAGCCGGAGATTCTGTATCAGGCCCAGCAAACGTTGGTACGCCTGGCCGACGTCCTGGGCATCGACCTGCAAGAGACGCTGGAAGAGGAGATGCAAACCGACGCCGCCGAGTTCATCGATCTGCTCGTGGAACTGCGCGCCGACCTGCGCCAGGAGAAGCAGTTCGCGCTGGCGGACAAGGTGCGCGATCAGTTGGCGGCGCTCGGCATTGCCCTGGAGGATTCGCCCGGCGGCACGGTCTGGCGGCGGAAGGCGTAGCCGGTGGTCAACCCCTCTCCCTGGGAGAAGGGGCAATGTAGAGAACCCCCGTAGTGCAATGAACCCCGGCGTAGGGGCACAACATGTTGTGCCCCTACGCCGTTTGGCGCGCTGTGCTCCGGCCGCGGGCAGCGGCGATGAATGGCGATGCCGCTCACGCTTCGACAGGCTCAGCGCGATCGGCATCCGCTCGGCGACGAGCTTTGCGCGAACAGCATCCGCCCGCTTACAGATTCAACACGAACCGCGTCCACCTATGGACGGCCTTCAGGCGGCTACTCTTCATCGAATATCCCTTCCAGACCCTCCCCAAAGATCTGCGCCTCCTCGTCGTACGTCGCAAAGGGATCCGGCATCTCCAGCACGCGGCCGCGCACGGCAATGGCTTTCCAATCCAGCACGTAGGGGATCACGTCCCAGCTTTCGTTCGCGGCCACGTCCTGCCAGTCATCAACGTAGTCATAGGCCAGGAAAAAATACCGGCGGTCCCACATCAGGTTTTCCAGGTTCGTGCGCAGGTCTTGCCAGGGGATGGCCGTATCCGCGCCCGCGTCGGCAAGGGCGCGCAGGGCGGCGCCGCGACCGTGGGCGCGGGTGTCGGGCGGCGCGTGCATTTCCGCCGTGTAGGCCGCGTCGCCCTCTACCCAGTAGAGACCGCGCAGGCGTTTGGCAAGCACGTCGAAGAGGCTGACCGACGGGTCGATTTGGTGATAGGAGAGGTCGAGTTTGATCAAGTCCGGGTCGGTCCAGGCCTGGTCGGAACCGGCGTAGCGCTTGAGTTGCTCGTGCTTGGTCACCCAATCCAGGTAGCCGTCCAGCCGCGCCGGGTCGCGCTCCAGCTCGTCCAGCGCCCACGCCCAATTCTCCAGCGTCCAGACCGTATCCGCGTCGCGCCCGCCAAAGCGGCGTTCGGCCTCGCGCAGGTAGCGGCGCTGCACCTCTATGGCGGGGATGTACTCATCATCCTCCGTACCCACCGTCCACTTGCCGCCGGTGGTGCCGGCGATGCGGCGCAGATCGCGCACCGGGTCGGCGAGCGCGAGTTGCGGGCTCCAGCCTTGCTCCAGCAGTTGGGCCACCAGCGCGGTGGCGCCGATCTTCAACGCGGTGGTGAACTCGGAACGATTCACGTCGCCGACGATCACGTGCAGCCGCCGGTACTCGCGTCCGGCCAGCGGCTCGTCGCGCAGGTTGATGATGGGCCGGCCGCCGAAACGCACCCGGTGGCTCACGTCCAGGGTGACGAACTGCGCCCGCTGCGAGAGCGCAAACGCGGCCGGCGTATCCTTGCCGCGCGGCAGCAGGCAGCCGGCGCCGGTGTAGAGCTGGCGGGTGACGAGAAACGGCAACATGCCGTCCACCAGTTCGCGGTCGTAGGGGCTTTGGCGGATGCAGTAGTTCTCGTGGTAGCCGAAGGTGTGGCCGAAGTAGTCGGTGTTGTTCTTGACGAAGTAGGCCTGGGACTCAAGCCCGGCGGTGCGCACGGCTTCGTTGATGATGGCTTCGCCGGCGCGTTCGTGGGCCACGATGTCCGTGAGCGTGCGGCACTCGGCGGTGGCGTGCTCCAGGTGGCCGAGGTCGAGGTACATGCGCCCGCCGTTGAAGAGGAAGCCGCCGTTGCCCGGCGCTTCCCCCCATTCCCGGGGCGGCGGGTCGATCAGGCCGTGGCGGCAGCCGCGGAAGATGGCGTCCTTTACCAACACCGCCGCCCGCACGGGCTGCACGCTGCCCACGCAGCCGTATTCGATCTCGGTGCCGAACAGTGCGTCATCCATGGCTGCCCTACCCAGGAAGCGCGCCTACTCGCCGCCGGGCTGCGGCGTGGGATCGGGCACTTCGCGAATGATGCGCCGGATCTCCTCGTCCAGATCGTCGGTCTCGGTCTTTTCCGGCGCTTCCGTGGGCGTTTTCGTCGGCGCTTCCGTGCCCGCCCGCGCCGGACGCAGACCGCGCCCCGCCGCGCCGGCGGCGGGTTCCGTCCGCGCTTCGTTTCCAGCATACCACGTCACGTGCCGCCTCCTTTGTGCGTTAACCGGTGGAGTTCCTCGATCGTCTGACACGCATCCACCATAGCCTGTTGCCGCGCCACCGTCTCGCCCCAGAGTTCGGGCAGGGCGAGGGTGAAGGACGCGCCGTTGTGTTGGAACGTAATCGACCCCCACTCCATGGCGCTGACGTGGGGCGCGAACTTGGCGAGACAGGCCGCGCGCACGCCGGCGCGGGTGTCCGCCGGCGCGGTGGTCTCGGCCCGCTCGACGTCGTCGTCCGTGACGATACGCCGCATCCGCCCCGCGCGCGCGAGCATGTGGTAGAGGCTCACCGCCGGGTCTACCAGGTGGTAGGCCACGTCCAGCCGCAGCGCCGCCGGGTCGTCCCAATCGATGCGCTCCCCGCCGCCGATCTGGGCGAAGAGCGCCAGCTTGGCCGCCCAGTCCACGCGGTCGCGCAGTTTTGCCGCCGCGTTCGCCTCCAGCAGGTCCAGCGCCGCGCCCCACTCGTCCAGCACCCAATCGGTCTCGGCGTCGCGGCCGCGGTAGCGCAAGGCGGCTTCCCAGTAATGGCGCTGCACGTCCACGGCGCGGACAGTCGTGCCGTCGGCCAGCGCCAGCGGCCGCGTGCATTCCAGATCGCGGGAGACCGTGCGCAGCGCGTGCACCGGGTGTTGCAGTTGCAAACGCGGGGCCGCGCCTTCCTCCACCAGGTCGAGCATCAAGGCCGTGGCCCCCACGCGCAGGGCCGTGGCGAACTCGCTGCAATTGGCGTCGCCGATGATCACGTGCAGACGGCGGTACTTCTGCGCGTTGGCGTGGGGCTCGTCGCGGGTGTTGAAGATCGGGCGCTGGGTGGTGGTATTGATGCCTACCTCGGTCTCGAAGAAGTCCGCCCGTTGACTGATCTGAAAACCGCCCTGGCGCCCGTTTCTCGTCTCATGCGTGGAGTGCGCTTCATAGGCAGACTGGCTTTCGTGCGCCGCCTTGCCCGCGCCGGCGTAGATTTGGCGGGTGACGAAGAACGGGATGCAGGCGCCGATCAGGTCGTCCAGCGGCACGGCGCGGCTGACGAGATAGTTCTCGTGGCAGCCGTAACTGCGCCCGTGATAGTCAGTGTTGTTCTTGACCAGGCGCACCCGGTCGGGCTGGCCGGTGGCGGCGTTGCGCGCCTGCTGCGCCCGCCAGACCACGCGCTCGCCGGCCTTGTCGTGGGCCACCAGGTCGCGGAGGGAGAGGCAGGCGTCCGTGCAGTATTCCGGGTGGTTGTGGTCGTTGTAGAAGCGCGCGCCGTTGGCCAGCACGGTGTCGGCCAGGAGTTCCTGCCGGCTGAGGCGCTGGCTCTTGGCGGTGTTCTCCGTGCGCAGGTCGTGCGGGTCTTGATCCAGGCGCGCGACCCGCGTGCCGCGCAAGTCCAGCCGCGGGTCCTCGGCGGCGTAGTCCCAGCCGCGAAAGTTTTGCCCCGCCAGCGGCGCGCTGCGCACGAGCATCGCGGCCTCGTAGGCAAAGTCCACCGCCTGCGCGCTGTTGGCGCAAATCATGCCGTACTCGGTTTCGATGCCTACGGGTCGATTCATCGTTACCTCGCGGTACCGCGTTACCTCACGGTACCGCATTGCCTCGCGGTACCAGCCGAACTACACGAGGGCCTCCGTCATTCCCGCGCACGCGGGAATCTATCTTCGCCTTGATTGCGGAAACCCACCTTGGCCGCGCAAGCGGGATTCCACCTTTGCCGCGTTCCCGATGGATTCCCGCGTGCGCGGGAATGACGGTCCGAAGTCGCCCCCCACTCTCAATTACACATGCGGCCTCGCCCATACTTGGGCGGCCTCGCGGAGCTTTGGCGAATCCGCCTACGCAGCGCTATTTTCTAGTATAGCAAGCCGCAGCGCCGTTGGGTCCCCGCGCGCGGCGACACTGCGTAGGGGCACGACATGTCGTGCCCCTACGCGTTGGACTCCAGCGCGCGCGGGCGATACGCTAGAGGGCGCGCTTCCGTGACGGTAGGCGAACCGGGAGACAACGGCATGACCCTGCGCGAACTCTACGAAACGGCCATCGAAATCGGCCGCGAGGTTGATCCTCGTGGGCGCGCGGCGCTCGACCGGCAGCTTGAAGCGCGGCGGCGGGAATTCGCCACGCTGCCGGCGTGGCGCACACCCTACTACGACCGCGAGCGCTTCACCAATCCCTACGGCGACGTGCGCATCGTGAACGGCCCGGCGGACACCGAACTCGATACCATATTGCTGGGCATAAACATCTGGACCCAGGAACTCCTGCTGGCAGACCACCTGCGGGGCAACGGCACGCGGGTCGACGCGGTGATTTCCCACCATACCAACGGCATCGGCGTGCCGACGGACACCCTCATCTACGACTCGGTGCCCTATCTGGTGGACCTGCTCGCAAGCGCCGGCGTAGCCCGCGCCGACGCCGAACCGCATATCGACGCTATGATGACCGAACGCTGGCTCGCCGTCGAGGACGCCAACCGCATCGGCCGGGATACGGCAAAATTGCTTGGCTTTCCCCTGGCCTGCATCCATACACCGGCGGACTTTCACCACGGCATCGGCGTGCGCGGCGCGATTGAGGCCGCCAACGCGCGGACGGTCGGCGACGTGGTGGAGGCGCTGCTGGCGCTGCCGGAGTTTCAAGGCGCGGCGCGCATTGGCGCCATCCCGCGCATCATGGCCGGCGACGCCGCCCAACCGGCCGGCCGCATCTTCCACCAGGACGGCGGCGGCTGGCTTTTTCCGGCGGACGTGATGCCGTTGCTCAAAGATGCCGGCGTCGGCACGTTCGTCACCATCGGCTGTTCGCCCGCCCACCAACGAAAGGCTGAGGAACTCGGCATGAACTGGGTGCGCATGCCCCACGGCGCGTGCGACAACGTGGGCCTCAACCTACTGCTCGATAAGGTGGAACAGCGCCTGGGGCCGCTGAACGTGATCGCCTGCAACTACTTCGAGCGGATCACGCGCAATGGCAACTGAATCCGCCGTAGCGCGGCCTCTCCCCCTTTCTAAGCAGGCATGGGCAGTAGCGCGGGGGCTTGTCCCCCCGCTTCAGGCGCGGTGTTGCGCGATTGGGCTAACCCAATGCGCGCCAAAGATGGATGCCCGCGTTCGCGGCAATGACGGATGCTGGCGCGGCGGCTTGTCCCCCACTCTTGGGCAAGCGTTATGTCGCGCCTGCGGCCAACGAGGCCAATGAAAAGTCACCCCCACCCCGGCCCTCTCCCGCTGGGAGAGCTGACAGGGGTATGCAGATGTCATTCCGAGCGCAGCAAGGAATCTAAAGATGCTGACTTTGCAAGGCTGTGCTCGAGATTCCGCGAACAGGCTTCGACACTGCGCTGCGCTCCGTTCGGAACGACACGTGAAGTCGGTTATAGAATACATACCCCTATCAGCGCTGGGAGAGGGGGCAATCTGGGACAGCAACGTCACGCTAGGACTGAAATATGGTAACCCTACGCGGTTTGTATGAAACGTCCATCGCGATTGGGCGCGCACTGGATCCCAGGGGCCAGGCGGCCATCGAGGGCCAACTGCGGCAGCGCCGCGACGAGTACGCCGCGCTGCCGGCCTGGGAGCAAGCGCTCTACGATCAGGAGCGCTTCCGCAACCCGTATGGCGACGTGCGCATTGCCCACGGCCCGGCGGATACGCCCATCCAAACCGCGCTGGTCGGCATCAACATCCACGTGCCGGAGATGCTGCTGGGCGCGCACTTGGCCGCCAAAGGCACGCGCATCGACGCTTTCATTTCCCACCACACGAACAGCGTCGGCGTCTCCGCCTCGCTGGTGGCAGACTTCATGGAGATCAACGCCGACTATCTCATCTGGGAAGGTGTGCCGGAGGATGAAGCGCGGGCGTCCATCTTCGACTACATGGCGGAGCGCCTGCAAGCGCACGAGGACATGCACCGCATCGGCCCCGACACCGCCAGGCTGCTGGGCTATCCGCTGGCCTGCATCCACACGCCGGTTGACCTGGCGCACCGCCAGTACATCAACGCGCTCTTGGCACGGGGGAAGCCTGAGACCGTCGGCGACATCGTCGAAGTGATGCTGACGCTGCCGGAGATGCAAGAAGCCGCCCACATCGGCGCATGGCCGCGCGTCATGGTTGGCGACGCGGCGCAACCCGCCGGCCGCATCCACGCAAAATTCGCCGGCGGCTACGCCTATCCGCCCAGCGCCTATCCGCTGCTGGCGCGGGCGGGCGTGAACACCGTGGTGCAGGTCTCGGCGTCGGCGGCCACGGTGGACGCCTGCCGCGCGCACGGCATCGCCCTGGTGCGCCTGCCCCACTACGCCACCGACAATATCGGCCAGAACCTGCTGCTGGACGAACTGATGCGCCGCCTGGCGCCGTTCAACGTGATTCCCTGCAACTACTTCGGCCGGGTGGACCGGGCGGGCGACTTGGCCAAGTTGCTGGCGGCAGGGCCGATCATCAGGAGTCTCCGTCACTAGAGCGAAGAGAACGGGGCCCAGATTTTCTTTAGAATGCGAACACCCGCCAAATGGCGGGTGTTGTGTTATCGGCAAGAGATCCGGCGCGGAGCAACGCCCGCAGTCTCACATCCATTCTTTCCCACCAGCCCGCGCGGCGTTAGCTCTCTTTCGCGGCGGACCAGCCGGTAGCAACGTCGTCGAACACTTCCGTGATCTTTTCAGACGGCGCGGCCGTAAGCAGCGTGACGACCACGGCGATGGGAATGGCCATCACGATCCCCGGCGTGGCCGGTTGGATGTCCATGATGCCGCCGGGGCCGCCGGAGAAGTAGCCCCAAATCGAGGCGATCGCCGTGCCGGAGAGCATCGACGCCAGCGCGCCCCAGAAGTTGAAGCGCCGCCAGTAGAGCGCCAGCAGGATCAGCGGGCCGAAGGCCGCGCCCATGCCGCCCCAGGCGTAGGAAACCAGGTTGTAGACCGAATCGGGGTTGAAGATGGACAGGAGCGCCGCGATCAGCCCGACCACCACCAGCAGGAAGCGGCCCAGCCACACCCGCGCGAATGCCCCCATTATGAAAACGTAGCGCTTGGCGTAGGCATAGCGCTTGACGATGGGCAAATCGTCGGTGGCCATGGCCGAGGCCAGGAGCAGTTGCGAGTCCGCCGTGCTCATGACGGCGGCAATCACCGCCGAGAGCAGCACGCCCGCTATGACGGGCGGAAAGAATACGGTGGCGGTCACAAGATAGAGGCGCTCCGCGTCCGCCGTCACCTCCTCCATCCGCCCCACCTCGGCCAGGGCGGGCAAGGCCACCAGGCCCAGCACCAGGCCGAACACGAAGATCAGCAGCGTCCACAGCGTGCTGATGTCGCGGCTGGGCCGGATGCGCTCTTCGCTCTCCACCGCCATGAAGCGCTGCAAGAAGCGCAGCGAGCCAAAGCTGCCCAAACCCCATCCGGCCGCCGAGAGCAGGAACGTGACGGTGATGCCCTCGCCCGCCGCGTCGGTGAAGGGATTCCAAAAGCCGGGGGCCATGTCCTCGAAGCCCTGAAACGGATCGGCGGTGAGGAAGATCAACGTGAGCGGCAGGATGATGAAACCGCCCAGCATGATGAGCGCCTGGAAGACGTCGGTGCGGGAAACGGCCAGAAAACCGCCGATGAACGTGTAGGACGCCACCGCCACCAGTGTCACCAGGATGCCCACGATGCCGTCCAGGCCGAAGACCGTCTCCAACAGCTTGGAACCGGCAATCAAGCCGGAACTGATGTAGAAGATGATGAAGAAAAGGGCGATGGCGCAGGAAAGGGTGCGCAGCACGCCCCGTTCGTCCCCAAAGCGCTTCTCGAAGAACTCCGGGAAGGTGAGGGAGTTGTCCGCGGCGATGGTGTAGCGGCGCAGGCGCTTGGCGTAGATCGCCCACGTCAACCAGACGCCGAGCACGAGGCTCAGCACGGTCCAAAACTCGATGGCGCCGTTGGTGAACGCCAGGGCCGGAAAGACCAGCATCGTCCAGCCGCTGGCGGTCGACGAACCGGAACTCAACGCCGAGGTAAAACTGCCCACACGCCGCCCGGCCAGCACGTAGTCCGACATCTCCTGCATCTGGCGGCTGCGAAAGACCGCAATGCCAATCAGCGCCGCGAAATACGCCAGGAAGACGATGAGCACCCACGTGGTCAACATGCGAAAAGCAATCCTCTCAAGCTTTCGCTATGGCATCCTACAGAATACTAGCTGCGGCAGGTTGTGTCTACCGCAAGGCCACCGCGACTTAGGCGACAGTCCTGCAGGAGGCGAAACGCGAGAACCGGCGGCACGTGTTGTCCTGCCTTGGCCAGGGCCAATCTCGTCTCCGCGACGCTGAAGACAGCGGTCACGGTCCACGCCCTGCGGAACAGACTCTGGCTGCGACAGTCAGTAAGGGTACGAGACAGTGGGCCCTAATGCTCACCGCACCATCTTCCCGGCGACCCAAGTGCAAACACCCGCCGGGGAGGCGGGTGTGATAAGCAATGAATAGCGTGAAGAGCGTCAGTCCACCGGAACAAGCTTGATCTTGCCGTCTACCTGCACGAGCCGCACTCGCTCTTTCTTCCCGGCTACTTGCTTCTCCGGTTTTACGCTGTCTCCCGAGCTACCACTGCGCCGCTCATCGTATGGCCGGGGCTTCTCGCCCTTGACTTGCCTAGCTACACCACTGCGCTCGCCGTTATACATCATCGCCAAATCCTGTGTGACGGTGTTGCAACTCCGGTTCGTTGAGAATCCGAAATCCTTCTCCTTTCGTCACCATCGCAACCTGAGTCCTGCCTCCCACTGTTGCCACCCCGGGCGCAAACCTCGACTTGCCGGATTGTAGATTAACCAAGAAAGCCACGAAGTCCACTGCGCTCTGTAGAGGCAGATTTCCATAGTCAAAGCCTACCTTCAGCTTGTCCCAGGGAAGAGACACCTCCAACTTCGAGGGTAACACAGATTCAACATCAGGAGGCAACTCAAAGCCAATTTCAGCAAAGACGTCATCCAGTATTTTGACAATTGCGCCGGTCAACTGCTCATAGTTCTCGTCAATCAACCGACCTAGGTGGTTCTCGATTTCTTCCTTGAGAGCACTGTCATAGCCTCGTATCAGCCGCTCTACGCTGTCCGCTTGACCACTCCATGCAACCCCAAAACTGCCTTGGCTAAAGTGCTCGTACACTTCATTGGCTTTAGTATCAAGACGATAGACTGCAGGTAGTTCATCAGTTGCGCCATAGCCACCGACGAGAAAATTCGGTCCAGTCCAATAGTCTTGAGGAATTGTAGAGTCTTTGTAATGCTCTACGAAGTGATCTCTCATGAAGGACAGAAATGCACTGGACACAGAACGAACGTCTTCATAGGTCTCCTCGTTCTGCTTTTGTCGGGCCAGAAACTCCTCTGCATAGCTCTTCATCGTCCTATCTTTGATTTGCGCGATCCCTGAGGTCACTGCGGCGACTGGAGCTGCGCCCCCATGAATCTGGAAGAGTTTTGTCACACCTCCCCATGCGTTGGTGACAACAGGGCGAATACTTGACGGGTCAAAGCTAACGAGAGGGTGCCCTTCCCCGTCCACCAATGGTTCGCCATCTTCGTCCTTTGGCTGACTTAGTTCGAATGGATCTATAGCGTACTCAATACTACTCGCAATACTGTCACAACCCAGCACTAACCCTTCACTGGTAGCTAGCGCGATGTTTATCGTCATGTTGTGCTCCAAGAGCGTACATAGCCGAAAACTCCACAAGCACGCAGACTGCACCTTTGTATCCAATCGAAGGCTGGCGCCAGACTGGCGAACTGAATCGCAGGAAGTTCACGTTGAGAAGATCTCGACACATAGGTTGTGTAAAGAGATCCAGCGGTCCCAGCGTTGTTACTCGACAACCCAACAAGATGAGTAACATCTTCCAGGAAGGCAGGCGCGCGGTGCAAATAAGGAAGCGCGGAACAATCCAAGCGCACGAAACTGATCATTCCCTCCACCCGAAGAAGCCGCACTCTCTCATTTGAATTTCGCATCCGGCGTAAGGAACAGGCTCCCACAGGGGGCAGCGGAAGTTTCTATGCCTGCGGTGGCGAACCGTCGGTGCGTTCCCGTATGAAGTAGCCCTCCAGCAGGCCCTCGATGCGGGAGACGCGCTCGCTGAGGGCATCCACACGGATGCTGAGGGCGTCGATGCGCGAATTCACGTCCCTACTGAGCGTGTCCATGCGCTGTTCCAGCCGGGATATGCGCCCGTCCATGCGCAGAATCAGGCCAATGACCGCGACGCTGGTAACGATGATGGTCGCCAACATGCCGAAGAATTCGTAATTCACTACGTTTCCCTTTCGCGATCAGGGATTCACCGGAGAGTTTCTTCCACCACCATTGTAGTCAAGCGCCGCGGGCCACGCAATCCTGGCGCGCACTCGGCGTGAAACCATCACCAGAGTCGACAGAGAAGCGTCTCGCCTACGCCTCTGGTACACTTCAGTCAAACAACAATACCGTCACTTAAGGGAGGTTTGTTCACTGTGGGCATGCTTGTTCTCACCCAACCGGGGAATCGCGCGAATACGTATGGGCCGTATACGGCCGCGGTGCTGAAGGCCGAGGGTTTCGCGGACTTCGACGTGCGGCCCATCGGTCAGGAGGCTTTGTGCCGGCTCGACGCGTACGACGCGGTGATACTCACGCCCAGCCTGCCCCGGCGCGCCCTTGTCGAGCGGCTCGCGGCGTACGTAAAGGCCGGCGGACGGCTGATCGCGCTGCGGCCCTCGCGGCTGCTGGCGGTGGCGTTGGGCCTGGCGCCCACGGACACGGCGGCCTTTCCAGCCTACGTGCGGCCGCTGCCGGGCAATGCGATCAGCGCCGGCGTGCCGCACGAGTCCATTCAGACACACGTGCCCGCCGACAACTACGAGCCGCTGCAACTGCCGGAGGGCGCGCGCGAGATCGCCCGCATCTTCCAGGACGCGGAAGTCGAGACCTCCTATCCCGCCGTCTTGCACTTCCCCTTGGGCAAAGGCCAGGTGGTGGTTTTCGGCTACGACCTCCCCCAGGCGGTGGCGCTGATTCGCCAGGGCAATCCCACTCACTACGGCTGGCGCACCTGTGGCTTCGGCAATCCCTACCGGCCCAACGATATGTACGCCGGCCACCTGGACCCGCGCCGCATGAGCCTGCCCCAGGCCGACATCCACGCCATGCTGCTTGGCAACGCGATCAACGCCATTGCCCGCAACCCGCAGCCGCGCCTGTGGTACTACGACACACCCGATACCACAAGCATGGTGGTGCTGGATTCCGACGACGACTACTCACCGCTGGAAGCCTTCGAGGCGCTCATGGACTCCGTGGAAGCGCACCAGGGGCACATCACCATCTACCTCATGCTCGGCCCTTCCAAGTACACCATCGCCACGCCGGAGCGGGTGGAAGGCTGGCGCGCCCGCGGGCATTCGTTCGGCATCCACCACAACGCCTTCGATCCACAGTACGCGAATGAAGAGCAGGACGCGGTGATGGAAGAGATCGTGCGGCGCGATACCGGCTACTTCCGCGAGCACTACGGCGGCGAGACGGTCATCGCCAACCGCAATCACTGTCTCGGCTGGAAGGGCTACGTGGACCTGCCGCGCATCTACCAGGACGTGGGCGTGGTGCTGGACACCAACCTGCTCAGCATCCACAACGAATGGCTGCATTACACCAACGGCTCCGGGCATCCCGGCAAGTTCGTGGACACCGACGGCGAGGTAATCGAGGTATTCCAGCAGTTGACCCAGGCCTACGATGATGCTTCCGTGAAGGCGCGGCTCTCGTCGGACCCGGTGGGCGAGGCCAAGTCCACGCGCCAGGTGATGCTGGAAAAGAAGGAGCGCTACTTCAGCCCGCTCACGATGCTCTCGCACCCGGTCTCGTTCTACACCTACAGCAGCGCCTACCAGAACCAGTGCTGGGACTACGCCAACGAACTGGGACTGCCCATCTGGAGCGCGTTCGAGTGGGCGGCGTTCGTGCGCGCCCGCGACCAGGCGGTCGTGTTGCACAGCGCCTGGGACAACGGCAGTTTTTCCTGCACGGTTGCCGGCAGTTCGCCCAGCGGCAGCTTTACGCTGATGGTGCCGTTGCCAGACGGCGAAACGCCCCGCGCCACGGTGGACGGCGAGGACGTGGACGTGACGCTGCAAGAGGCGTACGGCTGGACCTACGCCCTGGCGCCGGTGCCCATCAGCAGCAACGGCGCGGAAACGCGGCAGGTTGTAGTGCAAACGTGATAGACTCGTCAGGAAAAGTGAGGCAGTGTTGATACGTGGGAGGCGCGGCATGTCCGCGTGTGTCGCCCAGAGGAGAACGGCTCCCGCAAAGTGTCATTCTGAGGAGCGCAGCGACGAAGAATCTAGGGCGCGCGCAGTAGATTCCTCGCTACGCTCGGAATGACAAGCCACGTGTCAACAATGCCGAGACTCGAGAGATGAATAGATTCGCCCAACAGCACTTAGTGACAAGGAGTGTGCCATGGAACTGACCAAAGACGAACAACACCTGCTGGAGCACGCCAAGCGGAAGTTTCCGTTTCCCATCCTGGGCGGCTGGTATACGGAAGCCGAGGTAGACGCGATCAACGCCAGCTTGCAGGAGAGCATGGACTGGCGCATCGGCTTTCACGGGCCGGAGATACCGCAGTTCGAGCAAGCGTTCGCGGAGTACTGCGACGTGAAGCACGCGCTGGCCGTGAATTCCTGCGGCACCGGCCTGGACGCGGCCATTCACGCCCTGCAACTCGGCCCGGAAGACGAGGTAATCGTGCCGGGTATCACGTTCAAGGCCACCTCGCTCTGCGTGCTGGGCGTGGGCGCGAAAGTGGTGCTGGCGGAGATCGACCCGGCCACGTTCAACATCGATCCCAACGACGTCGAGCGCCGCATGACGCCCAATACCCGCGCCATTCTGGCCGTGCACAACAACGGCCTCTCCGCCGACGTGGACGCCCTGGAAGAGATCGCGCAGCGGCATCCGCATCCCGTCCACGGCCCGCCGCCGGTGCTCTGCGACGCGGCCCGCGCCGTCGGCGCCGGCTACAAGGGCACCAAGGTCGGCAAGAAAGGCGCCATGAACATCTTCAGCTTCCAGACCAGCAAGAACATGACCACCCTGGGCGAGGGCGGCATGGTCACCACGGACGATGACGACTACGCGAACTTCGTGAACAGCATGCGCTCGTTTGGCAGTGCGCTGGACGGCTGGGGCACCAACTTCCGCATGACCAAGCTGCAAGCGGTCGCGGGTTCGATTCAGGTCACGCGCCTGGACGAGATGAACGAGGCGCGGCGGCAGCGCGTGGCCGACTTCGTCGAACTGATCGAGGACATCCCCGGCCTCATCCTGCCCAGCGAGCCTGAGGGCTACCACCACGTGTGGTACGGCTACACGCTCATGTTCGAGGAAGAATGGGCCGGCGACCCGCGCGACAAGTTCGCCGACCGCCTCATCGGCAAGCACGGCGTGGGCACCTGGATCATGAACGCCTCCCTGCCGGATTACGTCGGCTACATGGTGCGGCTGGGGCACAGTCCGGAAGACGTGCCGGTCTCCACCGACGCGGGACGCCGCCTCTTCTGCCCGGCGATCCATCCGCTCATGACCGACGAGGACCTGCGCTACGTGGCCGCGGCCATCAAGGAGAGCATGAACGCGGTGGCGGCGGAGACGCGGATGCCGGTGGCGGTGGGCTAATCCGGGCGCTCCTTGCCGCTGGATACGACAGTCCGATAGGAGGAGTGCCATGCCAGCTTTGGACACACACAAGGCGTACGAGGCGTATACGCGGGCAGGCTTTAGCAAGCTCCAAGCCGAAGCGCTGCTGGATACGCTGAATGAAGAGCGCGAAGCGCTGGCAACCAAAGCCGACTTGCAGGCACTAGAGGAACGGATGAATGCGCGGTTCAAAGAGCATCAGCAACAGACGGATGCCCGGTTCAAAGCGCTCGAGCACCAAATGGACTCGCGCTTGCAGTCCCTTGAACTGCGCATAACGCTTCGTTTGGGCGCGCTGGTGGTGGCCGTGGCGATCTTGCTCGCCATACTGGAACTGATTCCGTGAGACAACGGCAGAGTTCCCACCGCTCGTGCTGCTGATTGTTCTGCAGCAGCGGCGTACGCAGGCTACAGGGAGTAGAATTCGTGGGAATACCTGCCTGTAGACGTTGAGAGAGGCACATGCTGCGCAAACTCATTGGCCCGCACTTTTCCGCCTCTGCCGAGCAATCGGACGCGCAGGATTCACGCCCTCGTCAGCGAGATCACGCGAGCCGGGACGGAAATCCGCAGGCTGCCGGCCAAGAAGCGCAGGCAGACTCCTGGGCCAACGAGGACGCCGGCCCGGACGAAGACGAGAACGACTGGGACGAATACGACGACGAAATCGCCAGCGCCGCAGCCTTCTCAGCCTGGCAAGACGCATCCGTGCCTCAACGGGTCTGGAATGAGGATGAAGCGGCCCTGGCGGCGGAACTGCAGGAAGCGCATGACGACGCAGAGCGCTGGGAAGACTGGGCGGCAGTGGATGACATTGAAGACGATGCGTCGTATGAATGGGGGCAAGAGGAAGAGGAGGAATATTGACCACTCTCCTTCTCGATAAGGATTCAACGCAGTCTCAGTCTATCCCGCCGGCTCCGAGTGTCATAGAGCAGGCGGGGAACGTGAAACCGGTGTCGGTTAAGTCGTAGGCAACAGGGGAAGAAACTGGCATGAAGAAAGCAATCGTGCATCCGCTGCGGTTCGTGGTGGGGCCGGGCGTAGTTGGCGACGTGGGCGCTCATGCGGCGGCATTGGGCAGCAAGGCGCTCATCGTCGGCGGCGGTCGCGCCGTGGCGGCCATCCAGGACACCGTTACCGGCGCGCTCGACGCGCACGGCATCCCGTACCACGTCGAGCACGGCAAGCACGTCGATAAGAATCGCCCGGCGGTGGACGCGCTGGTGGCGAAGGGCAAAGAATTCGGCGCGGACGTGGTGATTGGCGCCGGCGGCGGGCGCGTGGTGGACGCGGCCAAGGCGATCGCGCACGAGATGGGCGCGTGGCTCATCAGCGTGCCCACGGTCGCTTCCACCAACGCCACCGCCACCTTCAGCGCCAGCATCGAAGGCGACGCCGAGCGCAACGTGTGGTACGTCGGCCCGCACACGGTGATTGCCGACACCCGCGTCATCGCTCAAGGCGGCGGGCGCTGGCTGGCGGCCGGCATGGCCGACGCGCTGCCCACCTGGACCGGCGGCCGCATCGCGCGCGAACTGCGCCAACGCAGCGGCACCGAGCGCATCCTCGGCTTCGACAACGTCTTTCCCACCGAAGCCGCGATCGCCATCGCGGAGTGGACCTACGACACGATTCTCGGCTACGGCGCGTCGGCCTACCAGGCCTGCGAGCGCGGCGTGGCTACGGAAGCGGTGGACAAGGTGGTGGAAGCGATCGTCTACGGCGGCGGCGTGGCCGGCCCGGCCTGCGGCGTGGTCGGCGGCGAACACGGCCTGCACCCCGGCAATTCCAAGCACGCCACCAAAGAGGGCGTCCACGGCGAGCAGGTGGCCTTCGGCATCCTCGTCTCGGTCTCGCTCATGCAGCAGGGCGAAGCCGAGGTGCGCAATCTCATCCGCTTCAACCAGTCGGTCAACCTGCCCTCCACGTTCGCCGACTTCGGCGTGGAGAACGCGGACCGCAGCCTGGTGCGCGAGATCGCGGAGGAAATCCTGGGCCCGGGCGGCACGAGCACGTTCGGCCTGTGGTACGAGGTGGACGTGGACTTGCTGACGGACGTGATGGTGGACGTGGACCGCATGGCGCAGGAGGAGAAGGGCCGTCAGCCGCGCTTGCCGGCAGGCGCGATGTTTGGCAGGCGCCGGCGGCTGTGGGCTTGAAGCAATGCCGCATCGCCGCGGGTCGCAAAGCGGTGAATCCCGCGCCGGCGCTTCCCTCCCGCCGTATCGGCAAACGGTAGCGCGGGGGCTTGTCCCCCGCCTCGGTAGAGAGGCCGCCAACGGAATTCTGCGAGCAACAGCCCCCCTCACCTAGCCCTCTCCCCGGGGAGAGGGAAAAGAAGGATTGACATTAATGGCCGCTAAACCGCTCTACGTCATCTTTACGCAGGACTGCGAGCAACTCATGGACGACTCGCTGCACGGCGGGCCGGAGGAGTGGGGCATCAGCGAACGCTCGGTAACCGGCTATGCGGATGTCCTGGAAGAGAACGGCTTGCGCGCCACCTTCTTCATCGTGGCGCAGACGGCGGCGGCGCAGCCCGCGCTGTATTGGGACCTGGAGAAGCGCGGCTTCGAACTTGGCTTGCACGTCCATCCGCAGGATACCGGCCTGGGCTATACCGACTATCTCGGCGGCTACACGTTCGACGAGCAGGTAAGCATGTTCGACACGGTGGCCGACCAGTGGGCGGACGCCATCGGCAGGCGGCCCACCAACTTTCGGGGCGGCAATTTTTCCGCCAACGACAACACGTATCCCGCCCTCGTCGCCACCGGCTTTACCCATGGCAGCGTCTCGTCGCCGGGCCGGCAGTATGACAAAGCCAAGGCCGTCTGGCAGGGCGCGGCGCCCTACGCCCACTACGCGCACAAGGCGAACCGGCTCTTCCCCGGCGACCTGGACTTCTACGAAATCCCGCTTACCTGCGACCAGGTGCGGCGGCGCGCGCCGCATCTGCCCATGGAACTGCGCATCGAGGGCGCCGACGGCGATTCACACCGCCAGACTATTCGCCAGGCCTGGGCCGATATGGCGGATTACCCCGACGATGTTCCCAGGATCATCATGCCCTTTACCCACAACACGCACTTCTACGGCGATACGGACGGCGAGAAGCGCCTGGCGCTCGATGCCATCGTGGATGAGATAAAAATCATTGCGGAAGAAGCGGGCTACGCGGTCGTCGGCGGCACCATTGGCAGCGTCTACGCGGCGGTGGAAGGGGTAAGCAATTAGACGGCAGTGGCCTTAAGCACGCAGGAGGTATTTCCCATGCGGCAAGTGGTTCAGTCGGGCACGCCCCACGAGATGGGCTTGCAGCACGGCGCGGCGTTCGCGGACGTCATTCCGGTGGCGGTCAAGCGCTTTGCCATCGACCGCGGCTGGAACACGCCGCACGGCAGGCGCGTGCTGCGGCAGGTGGAGCGCAACCTGGACAGAGTGTTCCCGGAATCCCTGGAGGAACTCCACGCCATCGCTGGCGCCGCCAACGTGAACTGCGACGAACTGCTGGCCTACAACTTCTGCCAGGAGATTAGCCGCTCGCGCGTGGAGTGCACCAACGTGGCGTTGGCGGATACGCCTCAGGGAACCATTCACTTCAAGTCCAACGACGTGGACGCCGACATGAAGCAGTTCCACGTCTTGCAGGAAGTGCACCCCGAGCGCGGGCACGCCTATCTTGGGGTGACCTACGCCGGCACCACGTGGCTGAACGCCGGCGTGAACGAGGCGGGCCTCACCTACGGCGGCAGCAGCATTCCCAACAACGACAGCGATTGGGATAACGGCATTCCCACCAATACGGTACTGCGCTATCTCTTGCAGTTCGCCGATTCCGTTGACGCCGTGGCCGATTTGGCGGCGCGCACGCCCATCATGAACCACGGCGCAAACATGATGTTCACCGACCCCAGCGGCGCGGCAATCGTGGTGGAACGCTCGGCCACGCGCACGGCGGTGCGGTGCATGGACGGCCACGCCATCTGGAACACGAACCACTTTCTGTGCGCAGAGATGCAGGCGGTGCTCAAGGACGACGGCGGCGCGGCGGCCCAGAACAGCCGCGACCGCTTCACCGTCTTGGAGCGGCTGACGGCGGAGCAACCCCACTCGCTGGCGCAACTCAAGCAAATCGCGCGCACGCACACGGAACCCGCCGACATCTGCCGCCACGGCCCGCTGGCCCACAGCATCATGGGCTACATCATGATCCCACGGGAACGCAGTTTGCTCGTGAGTTTCGGCTATCCGTGCGAGAATGAGTTTGAGACGTTTACGTTTACTCAGGTACCCGCAGCGGCCGCGTCCTGACAGAGCGACCGCGCATATCGTCATTCCCGCGAAAGCGGGAATCTATCGGCTGCGCGGCGAAGATGGATTCCCGCGTGCGCGGGAATGACGCTCCAACCCATGAAAATTACACTCGACGACTACCGGTACATCGGCACGGAACTTGGCCGCTACGTTGCCGCGCGCGTGCCCAATCTCGCTGCGGCGGTCTACTGCAAGCATCATCTCGGCACGCTCACGCCCGGGTTCAGCGATCACGACCTCCGCACCGTGGCTGCCGCGCCGGACGCCGCGACCTGGCTGGCGTTGAGCCGCGCCGGCGGCGAATCCTACGTGGAACTGCTGGAGCGCGCCCCCCACTACGCCCGCATCCTGGAGCATCCGCCGGGTTTCATCTGCTCGCCGGACGAGGCGCGACAACTCCTGCCGCTCATGGGCGAGGTGCGCGATTGGGAGCGCATCGGCGGCGCGGAGAACCCGCTGGACGACGTGCTGGCGGCGCAGCCGCCGCAGTTTACGCGGGCGCAGCAGCATGAGGCCTGCGGCAAGTTCAAGATGTACTTGGTGCCGCGGCCGCAGCAGTTCGACCCGCCCATCAACCTGCTGCCGGAGTACCTGTCCTACTACCCGCTCTACGGCGCGCTCTCGCACTGGTTCCTGCCGGCGGCCAAGCTGGCGTGCGGCCTGCTGCGGGACGCGTGGGTACCGACCAAGCCGGCGGCCTTGGACGTGCTGCCTGAGGTGATTGGCGCGCGGCCGCTGTTGGAGCGGCTGAACGCAATTGTCGCCGCGGACTATCGCGTACGCATGTCTGACACGGAGTGCGCGGCGCTGGCGGACGAACTCCTAGCAGTGGTCTACGAACTGCGCGACAAGGTGGCGGCGCATTGCGCGCAACTGCCGCCGGTAGCGCCGGAACTGGCGGCCCACGAGCAACGGCTGCGCTACGCGCTCCAGGCGCTGGCCGGTATCCGCGGCCGGTTCGGCATCGCGGTCTTCTTCCGCCACGCTCCCCCCGACCGCTTCGACGGCGCGTGGCTGCGCATGCACCTGGGCGAGGAAATCGAAACTCTGAGCACGCAGTTCTTCAATGCCCTGCTCAATGACGACGGCACAGATACCAGGCCAGTGTCTGAAAGGCTTGAAGGCGTACTCAATCCTTCAACACTTCCCATCGTCACCAACCTCTACGCCGCAATCACGCCGCACGACGACATGAACGACGCCCGGCTCGACGCGCTGATAGCCATTTGGCCGGAATACGCCGCGCTGGTGGAAGAACTCTATGCCGCTAAAATCGCGCCGCTGTGGCGCGAGGCGTAAGCCGCGCCCGCGGCTCCGGTTCCCTCTCCCTGGCTGACAGGGATAGGCAAATGTCATTCCGAGCGCAGCGAGGAATCTAGAGTTGCCGGCTCTGCGTGAGAGTGCCTTAGATTCCTCACTCCGCTGCGCTCCGTTCGGAATGACACGTGAAGTCGATTGTAGAATACCTGCCCCTGTCAGCCGGGGAGAGGGTTTGGGTGAGGGGGAAACTTCCCCAATCCGGCGGGGGACAAGCCCCCGCGCTACGAATTGCCGGCGCGCGCCGTTCGCCCTGAGCGCCGTCGAAGGGTGAACGGCGCGGCACAGGCGAGACCAGTCCCACTCTTCGCTCGCATTCTCAGTTCATGCTTCGACAGGCTCAGCACGAACGGCGCGATTTGCCCTACGCCTCGTGCTTCGACATTGCTCAGCACGAACGGAAGATCTCGCCCGGCCCCCAGTCGAAGTCCGCCGGCCGGCTGGACGAGAGCGAGAAGAAGGGCAATTCCGGCTCCGCGCCGTCGCGCCACCAGAGGAAGCCGTCCCACTTGTACGTGGTCCAGCCGTGTTCCACCGGGCCGGGGATGAGGGTGGAGAGGTGGTTGTTGCGGAGAACCAGGCCGCAGAAGCGGTAGAGGCCCAGGGGCAGCATCTCTTCGATCCAGTCCGGGCCGATCTTCACCCGGCCGGCGTTGGCGCCGGCCACGACATCCAACTCGCCAAGCGCGCCGTCCCGCCAGGCGTCGTGGATTTCCAGCACGCCCAGCGGCGCGCCCGCCCGTGCCACGTGCGAATCGGTATCGGCGTCCAGCATCACCCACTTGGCGTGCGCGGCGCTCCAGATTTCCGCCACAAAGTGGCCGTTGGTGTGCAAGGTCGGCTCGGCGGACATCACCCAGAGGCGCGCCGTCCAGCCCAGCGCCAGCGCGCACTGCGCCAGGACCACCGCGTAGTGGGTGCAGTAGGCGTCCGGTTGCGGCTGGCCGTGGCCCCGGTCGGCGCGCATCCACGCCAGAATCGTCAGCGCGTCCCACGGGCAACAGCGGCGAAACTCGTGGGGCGCCCGGTGCGTCCACTGCACCGCCGTCCAGCTACGCAGCGCCAGCATCTGCTCCCATTGCGTCTTGGCGCCGGCGATGACGTCGTCAAGTCTCTCCTGACTTCGGAGAATACGCAGCTTAGGTTCCGCAGGATCTTGGTGGGTGAACGTGTAAGAAGGTGTGGCTTTGCTCTCAGCCCGAGACAGCGTGCCGGCGGGTTTTGTCTCGTTTGGACCGGCGTCTGTGGGAAGAAGCGCCACGCCGCGCAGAACGGGCGTCGCGCTACCATTGCTCGAACGCAGTTCTGCTTGCCACTGCACACAAGGGCCGGCGGGATGCGGTAACTCGGCTTGCGCGAATTCCTCATTCCCGCGCATTGCCGACCCCGTATCTGATTCGGAACGGGAATCAACCTCCTCATCTGAACTCGCAGCGGCATTCACCGCGTCGAGCCAAGCTGTTTTCTCTACGTCTTGCAGCTTTCCAATGCGGTAGCGCAAGGCGACGCTCGTTCCAGCCGGCGTGTCGGCGTGCCAATGCAGGACGAGTGGGGCGGACTGAAATAGTGTATCCACGTCAAGTACGGAACTCGTGATCGCCCCTCGCGCCGGATGCTCTCGCACGCGCAGACGCACCACGTACTCGCCGGACAACGCGCCTTCCAGACCGAATCCCGTTGTGTGCCACGACTGTCCCCCGTCCGTGCTCTTGTGGCTGTGCGCGTTGGGCACGCTGGTATCCACGGCCAGAATCCAGGCATTAGCGGCGGGGCTCTCGCAGGCAAAGCGGACGACATTTCCGCTATCAAGTAACGCATGCTGGGGTATTCTCACGTGGCGCCAGGCGAATTCTCCCGCCAGCGGCGTGTCAGGCCCCACGATCTGGCTGTGACCGTTCACGCTAACCAGCAGCGGCCAGCGGTTGTCCGGCTCCTCACGGGCGTAAAAGTAGCAGTCGGCCCACTCGGGACGAGTCTCGGCCAAGTCAAAGCACACTTCAGCCTGGACGTGTTGGAAGAGTTCCTCCCCGTGCTGGGTGGAAAACGCGCCGGGCTCGTGCGTTATCAAGTGGCTGGCGGCAAGGCCCACCGCGCCGTCATCGCCTATGGCAATGCCGCCGTCCCTGGCGCAGGTGTCCCAGTCAGCCGGGTCAGACCAAATCAATGTGTGCGAGCGCGTTGACATGTCACGTCCTCATCCCATGCGGGGGACAAGCCCCCGCGCTACGCGGGCAAGGCAGCGCCCCTGTTTGCCTGCCATTGTATACGGAGCACGCGCTTGTATGCCCACTACCAAACGAGTACAGTACATTGGCGGAGGACCGGACACGCATAACTAAGGAAAGCCAATGGCAGCAGCCGTAATTGCGGACGTCGAGCAGGCCGTTGCCGCGCAGCCGGTCATCGACACCCACGAACACACCTTTTCCGAATCAGACCGGCGGCAAGACCAACTCGATCTGCTCTCTCCCACAATGCACCACTACGTCGGCAGCGACCTGGTTTCCGCCGGCATGACGCCCGCCGAGCAGGCGCGCATGTACGACCAGGGCCGCGATCCCGCCGAGCGTTGGGACATCTTCCTGCGCTATTGGCAGTACGCGCGCACCACCGGCTACGGCAAGGCGCTGCACGTCGCGTGCCGCGACCTCTTTGGCGTGGACGACCTCATGTCGGCCGCGCCGTCGCTGGACGGCTACCGGCGCGTCACCGAGCAACTGGAAGCCTCCAAACGGCATGAGGCGTGGTACCGCTACGTGCTGCAGGAGCGCGGCAACATCGTGCTGGCGATTCCCGATGTGCAGTCCACTCAGGTTGACAAGACGCTCTTTGCGCCGGCCATGCGCTTCGATTCTTTTATAAGCGCGGGCAGCCGCAGCGACGTGGCGAAACTGGAGCGCCAGACCGGCCGGAGCATCCACGACCTCGCTGACCTCGTGTCCGCCCTGGGCGTCGCTTTTGCCACGGCCAAGGATGAGGGCATGGTGACCGTCAAGAGCGGGCTGGCGTACCGGCGCATCCTGCGCTACGACAACGCGGCGCGCACCGACGCGGAGCGGCTCTTTGCGCAGGCGGTCGCGGGCACGCGGCCGCACGGCGGCGGCCTGGCGCAGGACGGCCTGAACTTCACCGAGGCCAAGCCGCTGCAGGACTACATGATGCACCAGGTGGTGCGGCTCTGCGTCGAGCACGGCGTTCCCATGCAAATCCACACCGGCCTGCACGCGGGCAACGGCAATATCATCACGAACAGCAATCCCGTGCACCTTGTCAACCTCTTCATCCAGTATCCCCAGGCGCGCTTCGACATCTTCCACGCCGGCTACCCGTACCAGAGCGAACTCGCCGCGCTGGCCAAGAACTTCCAGAACGTCTACGTGGACCTCTGCTGGGTGCACATCATCAGCCCCTACGTGGCGCGCGCGACGCTGCACGAGTGGCTGGAAACCATCCCCCACAACAAGATCTTCGGCTTTGGCGGCGACTACGGGCCGGTGGAACTGGCCTACGCCCACTGCGTGATGGCGCGGGAGAATATCGCCCGGGTGCTGAGCGAGAAGGTGGAAGAAGGGCTCTATTCGGTGGAGCAGGCCGGCATCGTCGCGGCGCGGCTGCTGCACGACAATGCCAATGTGTTCTTTGGGCTTGAACGAGAGAACCACTGCCCGTAGCACTGCGGTGTGGCTTCTTGGCCGTCATTCCGGCGAAAGCCGGAATCCAGGGCGCGCCCGACGAAGATGGATTCCGGCTTTCGCCGGAATGACGGAAAGATCGCTCTTTACACCGGACGCGGCCCACTTTCACAACAGGGCCTATTCTCACGATAGGAGTCTCGTCGTGAGCGACGAAATCGGCAATCGCGGCAACGGCAGCGGCGCGCGCAATCGGCCAAACGTCCTCTTCATCATGGCCGACCAGATGCGCTGGGACGTGCTGGGTTGCGCCGGCCATCCCATTTGCCGGACGCCCGTGCTGGACGCAATGGCGGCGCGCGGCGTGCGCTTCAGCAACTTCTACACGGCGGCCCCAACGTGCACCCCCGCCCGCTACTCGCTCTTCAGCGGACGGCACGTCCACGTCCATAACGGTTGGAGCAACGGCTGGCCCACGCGGGACGGCGAAATCTTTCTTCCGTCTATCCTCAAGCACTACGGCTACGCGACGGCAATCGCCGGCAAACTGCACTTCGCGCCCAAGGAAGAGTCATTCGGCTTCGACGACTTCCGCTCGTACCGCGCCGAGGGGCCGACGCCGGAACGCGGCTACGACGCCTATATGACGCGCAAGTACGGCGACGCCTACCAGCGCAATCGGATCGAAGAAGGCACGGCGTACAAGGGCGTCGGGCGTTTCGCCGACCCGCCGGAGGACTACGACACGAGTTGGATTACGGCGCAGAGCATCGAGGCCCTGGATTTGCTGGCGCAGAGTGGCAAGCCGTGGTTTCTCTTTGCCAGCTATCACGATCCCCACTCGCCGTTCGTCGAGCCGGAGCCGTACTTCTCCATGTATGAGCGGGAATCCATTCCGTTGCGGCCCATTCCGCCGGAGAATCGCCGGCTGCGCCGGGACGCGCGCGGCACCCAGGAACGGGCGCACGTGATCGACGATCCGGAAATCGTGCAAGCGATTACGGCGGTGTACTATGGGTCAACCACCCACGTAGACCATGACGCCGGCATTCTCTTGGACGCGCTCGCGGAACGCGGCCTGGCGGACAACACGATTGTCCTCTTCCTTTCCGACCACGGCGACATGATGGGCGACCGCGGCCGGATGAATAAACAGGTGATGTACGAAGGCGCGGCGCACGTGCCGTTGGTGATGCAGATCCCGGAGTCCATCCACCCGGCGCTGGCGCCGGGCCGCGTGGTGGACGAGATCACCGGCCACGTGGACATTCTGCCAACCGTGCTCGACCTCTGCGGCCTACCCATTCCCCAGGGCATGCAGGGCAAGAGCCTCGTGCCGTTGTGCGCCGGCAACGCCGCCGGTTGGCCCAATGAGGCGTTCGCGGCGGTGCGGGCCGCGCCGTTCGTGCGCCAGGAAGCGTACATGGTCGGCAAGAAGCGCATGCTGCGCACGCCGGCGTACAAACTGATCGACTACGGCGCGGACTTCCGTACGCAGTGGGAACTCTTCAACATGGCCGACGACCCGGGTGAGACGCGCAATCTCGCCAACGATACGGGGTGCCGTTCCGTGCTGCGCGCGCTGGCGGCGCGGCTGGATGCGTTGCAGGCGGAAGCGCCCCCGCCGGTGCGGGTGCCCGGTATGCCCACACCGAGCTATGCGTACGTTCCTGCGGAACGCCGGGCGGCAATGCACGCGGCGTGGGAAGCGAACATGCGCCGTTCGGCGGCGCGGCGCTGGCCGCAGTAATTCGGCTATTCTGTGAAAACCGGCCCGCGCTTGGGCGCGGGACTCGCGTCAGAGCAAGTTTGCAATCCGCTGAGGAGTCGCATCGTGAACGACCGCTCCGGCATTGGGCATAGCGAGAGTGGGGGCGCAGCGCGGCTGCCAAATGTGCTCTTGCTCATGGCCGACCAGATGCGTTGGGACGTGCTGGGGTGCGCCGGGCATCCCATCTGCAAGACACCGGCGCTGGACGCTATGGCGGCGCGCGGCGCGCGCTTCGCCAATTTCTACAGCGCCGCGCCGATTTGCACGCCGGCCCGCTATTCGGTCTTCAACGGCCGCCACGTCCCCGTCCACGAAGGTTGGTGGAACGGCCTGCCGACGCGGGACGGCGAAATCTTCCTGCCTTCCATCCTGCGGCACTACGGCTACGCCACCGCCATCGCCGGCAAACTGCACTTCGACCCCAAGGAGGACCCGTTCGGCTTCGACGACTTCCGCACCTTTCGCGCCGAAGGTCCCACGCCGGAGCGGGGCTACGAAGCCTACATGAAGGGGAAATACGGCAAGTTGGACCGCGACCGCATCGAAGCGGGCACCTGCCCCTGGCCGGACGACCCCCACGGCCGGGGCGTGGGGCTGTTCGCCGACCCGCTGGAAGACATTGATACAAGCTGGATTACGCGCCAGACGCTGGAGGCGCTCGACCTGCTGGAGCAGAGCGGCAAGCCGTGGTTCCTCTTTGCCAGCTACCACGACCCCCACTCGCCGTTCGTCGAGCCGGAGCCGTACTACTCGATGTACGACCGCGAAGCGATTCCGCTGCGCGAGATTCCGCCGGAAATCGGCCGCCTGCGCCGGGACGCGCGCGGTTCGCAGGAGGTCAACCACCTCATCGACGATCCCGAAATGCTGCGCGAAATCACAGCCATCTACTACGCGGCCACCACCCACGTGGACCACGACATTGGCATCGTCCTGGCCGAACTCGACAAGCGCGGCCTGACGGATAACACCATCATCATGTTCATGTCGGACCACGGCGACATGATGGGCGACCACGGCCGCATGTACAAGCAGGCGATGTACGAAGGCGCGGTGCACGTGCCGCTGATCGTGCAGGTTCCTGAATCCGTGCGCCCGGGGCTGACGCCGGGCCGGGTGGTGGATGAAGTCACCGGGCACGTGGACATCGTGCCGACCGTGCTCGACCTCTGCGGATTGCCGGTTCCGGAGGGCGTGCAGGGCAAGAGCCTGGCGCAACTGTGCGCCGGCAAGACCGCCGGTTGGCCCAACGAGGCGTTCTCGTGGATGCTCGGCGTGCCGCATACGCGCCAGGAAGCCTACATGCTCGGCACCAAGCTCATGCTGCGCACGCCGGCGTACAAGCTGATCGACTACGGCGCGGAATTCCACACGCGCTGGGCGCTCTACGACATGGCCGCCGACCCCGGCGAGACGCGCAATCTGGCCGGCGACCCGGCGCACGCCGCCGTGCTGCAGGCGCTGGCGGAGCGCCTGGCTGCATGGCAGCATGAAACGCCGCCAGCAATGCGCGTCCCCGGCATGGCCACGCCCAGCTATTCCTACCTGAGTGAGGAGCGGCGGGCGGCATTCACGCGGGCGTGGGACGACGGCCTGCGCCGCCAGGCCCGTTGGCGTTGGCAATGATTGCGGCATGTCCCGCCGAGTACATGATTCACAACCGAGGACTTCCCCAAAGGCGGGAACGCGCGGTCTGAAGTGCGCAGCGCCGTTGACCACACGTGTAGAGAAATGCGGCGCTTTCAGGCGTGAGTCGCTGCGAAGGGCGGCAGGTTGCCGCACGGAAGAGGGCCAAACGCTAGAAATCAGAAAACACCCTGCGAGAGGGGCAGGGGATCTGTCACTCTGTTCCAATACTCTATCTGACTTCAGGCGCCGCGGACTCCAATTGTCGTCTGAGCAAGGTCGTCGTCAAGGTGATCAAAGGCTCGAAGTTACCATTGTCAGCCATTCGGAGCCCAGCGACGTATTCATCGTGCCTAAGCCTGAACTGCTCTGGCAGGATGGGTTGCCCGGCAATACCAGCCCCATGCTTGTACTGATGATGTAGTAGCAGACCGCTCGCGCTGTGCGGCCATTGCCGTTGACGAAGGGGTGAATACGGTTAAGTCCCCATAGAGCATACGCGGCTACCGTCACGAATGCCGTTGACTCCCATAGTCTGTTAGTAGTATCGACGAATTCCGCCATCAAGTCCGGCACTTCGGTGTGGTCTGGCAAGTCCAGATTTCCAACCGTGACTTGAACTGGACGGTATATCCCTGCCTCCATGTGCAGTCCGGCAATTGCGTGGAAGTTGATGGCTTTGATGAGGGCTTGGGTAAGTTCGCGCCTGCCCGTCTTGATTGCGGCGTCGATCATGGAAAGGAGGAATTCGTAGTGCCTGCTACCGTTAGCCGCCTCCACTTCCATGTACAGTGGATCGTCCTGATCCAATCCGATGGCGCCAAACTGTTCCATGGCAAATCACTACCAGCAGCGGCGCTTTTCGAGATACTGAATGACCTCCTCGCGCGTCATGGTGCTTTTCGAGCTAACGGTGCCGAGAACGAAGGAAATCAACTGTTCCCGGCGCTGCTCGGGCGTCATTTCACCGGCGCCCTTCACTGCGTTCCGCAACTCCTCTTCGGTTATGCCAGGATCGATGGACTGCAGTAAGTCCGCAATCTTCTCACTGCTATCCTTGATAAGTGCCGGCATACACTACTCCTCCCGAAGCTACAGACATCGCATCGTAACGCTATGCTCATATAATCGCACATTTCTGCGCAAATCAGAAGGGGTTGACTTGAGTGTGAAACGCACACACTCCCTATAGCGACGTATATGCAGGATCGGTGTTCGCTAGGCGCTTTTCGGGCTCGTCTTGCGCCGAGGACGTGCTTACCCGCGGCATTGTGACCTGGGCGCCGCCTGCCAATCTGCTACCCTTGACATTAATTCGACATTGTCCAAGATTTAGAACACGTCACTCAAAGTAGATTAGCCGCAACGCAGCACATGAGGAGTCACTATGCGCGCGCTATATGCAAACAATCGCGGTGAGACATTTCTCAAGGAAGTGCCCGACCCCGCATTGGGAGAATCTGGAGTCCTGATAGAAACCACCGTCTCCGTGCTGGGCACCGGCTCGGAGGTCGGCGGCGTGGCCGGCGCGCGCCGCGCCGCGCAAGCGGGGAACGCGCCGGACGACGTGCGCGAGCGGCCCATGAGCTACCAATCGGCGGGCCGGGTGGTGGCCGTCACGCCGGACTTGCAGTCGCACTACGCGCCGGGCGACCGGGTGGTGGCGGTGGGCGGCGGCTTTGCGCCCCATGCCGAGCGCGCGTTCGTCATCCGCCACAACTTTGCCAAGATCCCGGACGGCCTGGACACGGCGGATGCCGCCACCGCCAATATCGGCCTCACCGCGCTCCACGCCCTGCGCCGCGCGCAGTTTCTGCCGGGCGAGACTGCCGCCGTCATCGGCCTGGGGCTGGTGGGCCAGATGATCGGTCAGATGGTGCGCATGACGGGCGGCCGCGCCATCGGCATCGACCTCATCTCGTTTCGCCTAGAAAAGGCGCGGGAACTGGGAATCGACCTGACCCTGCACGGCACTGCGGACGAACTGGCCGCGGCGGTGGCGGACTACACCTGCGGCCTGGGCGTGGACGTCTCGTTCGTGGCGGCCGGCGGCGGGCCGGTGCCGGGACGCTTGGGCGTGCGCCTGGTGCGGCCCAGCGGGCGCGTGATGATGATTGGCGGCCTGGTGCCGGACTTCACCGTGAGCCACCCGGACGCCAATCCCCACACCAAGGAAATCGACATTCGCTGGGTCTTTGGCCGCGGCCCCGGCAGCCGCGACCAGGACTACCTGCACGCCCGCGCCGACTACCCCAACCGTTTCGTCCAGTGGGACCAGGAGCGCAATCTCAACGCGCTGCTCCACATGCAGGCCAGCGGCCAGGTGAACGTCGGCCCGCTGCTCACCCACCGCTTCCCGTTCAGCGAAGCGCCACGAGCGGTAGATCTCCTGATCGACCACCCCGATGAGGCCCTGGCGGTGGCGCTGGAGTATTGAGCGCACTGAAGCACTACTGCTCCGCCATTAGACGCTTGATGCAGATTGGTTTAGCCATTGAAGCGCGTGGCCAATGCCAGCGGTGGACGACCGAGGTGCCGGATCCGGGCGTTTCAATGCTTATGTTGCGATATAGGAAACTACAATGTTAAGAACGTTCTGCAAATACCGCCAAAATAGACGATAAATTACATAATAAAGGTTGCATTCTTCGGATTCATGGTCTATACTACCTTCTAGGTTTGATTTTCTAAACATGCAGTTAGGAGGACTCGATGCTACGTCGCGACGGAGCGGCGGTGTGCGCGGCCGCGCCCGCACAGAGACTGGGAAGGGGCGCCAATGAGCGACACTAGCCCCGTCATTCAGACGGAAGGACTCACCAAGCGCTACGGCAAGATCCTCGCCGTGGACAATCTCTCGTTGACCGTGCCGCGCGGCCACGTCTTTGGCCTATTGGGCCCCAACGGCTCCGGCAAAACCACCACCATGGGCATGTTGCTGGGCTTGGTGGCGCCCACCGCCGGCAGCTTTCGCTTGTTTGGCGGGAGCGGGAACCACCAGAACGCCCTGCGCCGGGTGGGCGCGATTGTGGAGACGCCGGCCTTCTATCCCTACCTTTCGGGGCGCGACAACCTGGCCTACTTCCAGGGCGTGCTGGGTCGCGGCACTGCCAAAGAACTCGACGACCTGCTGGCGCGGGTCGGCCTGGCGGAGCGCGGCGGCGACCGCTTCCACACCTACTCCCTGGGCATGAAGCAGCGCCTGGGCCTGGCCTACGCCCTGCTGGGCGACCCGGAGTTGCTCTTCCTGGACGAACCCACCAACGGCATGGACCCGGCCGGCATGGCCGAAATCCGCGACTTGATTCGCAGCCTGGGCACGGAAGACCGCACGGTATTCCTCTCCAGCCACCTGCTCAACGAGGTGGAGCAGGTCTGCGACAGCCTGGTCATCCTCTCCAAGGGCAAACTGATCGCCCAGGGCAGCGTGGCCGACCTGCTGCAAGGGCGCGGCCAGACCCGCCTGCGCACTACCGATAACGCGCAGGCGCTCACGATTCTCTCGGCCCTGGACTGGGTTGAGGAAGCCAAGCTGGACGGCGAGACCCTGGTGGTGACGGCCCCGCCGGAGCGCGCGCCGGAACTGAGCGCGGCCCTGGGCCAGGCTGAAATCTACGTCACCGAGATGACCAGCGGCGCGGAATCCCTGGAAAGCTACTTCCTGGAAATCACCGCCGCGGAGGAAGGAGAGGCAGCCACATGATCGGCCAGGTCTTGCGACTTACCGTCTGGGAGTGGCACAAGCTCCGCCGCCGGGCGCTGCCCTGGATACTGCTGGGAATCGTCGTCGTCCTGATGCAGGTAGCGGTCTGGGGCGCGTACGCCGTGTACCGCACCGAACCCTTCTCGCCGACGCACGGCGTTTCCATTAACGATGAGACTGACGAAGACGTAACGGTGTTCGAAGCGTCATGGACGTGCAAGGACGTGCGCGGCGACCGCATCCCGCCGGAGGTGGAGAACGTCGCCGACGAGCATCGGGAACGCGCGCTCGCCAGTGTGGAGGGTTTCCGCGAAACGTGTGAAGGCTACGAGGAGTTCCGCGCGTTCACGAGCAACGCGGTCCTGCTGCCGAACAGCATTCTCCTGGGCTTCGACCTGCTGCAAGGCACCCTGTTCATTCTCGTCAGCATCCTGGCCGCGGCGGCGCTGGGCGGTGAATACGGCTGGGGCACGCTGCGCACGGTGTTGACCAAAGGCGCGGGCCGCTGGCAGTTTCTGACGGCAAAGCTCCTCGCCGTCATGTTCAAGACGCTGGTGGGACTGGCCATTGCCGCGGCCGGGGTGGCCCTGAGCAGCCTCTTGATTAGCGCGCTGGGCCTGGAAGTGGAAACGCCGCTGGGCTTGGCGGAATGGCCGGACGTGCCGCTGAAGATCGGCGCGCTGCTCTATAGCTTCTTGCCGTACGTCATGCTGGCGCTGCTCATCACGGCCCTCGCCCAGTCCACGGCTGCGGGCATCACCGCGTTTGTCGTTTACTACCTAATCGAGGCAACGCTCTTCCCGCCCCTGGAGAATCTGGACTGGTTCAAGCGGGTGTCCGAGTACCTGCTCAGCCCCAACGCCGATGCCTTGCTTGCTTCGACCTACGGCGAGGTCTCCGTCACGCTCGGCAACGGCGGCGGCAACGGCGCACAGCCGGACGTCCTCCACGCCATGGTCGTGTTGGCGGTCTACACCCTCGTCTTCGGCGCGGCCACGTTCTGGCTCTTCCAACGGCGGGACATCGCGGGGGCGAAAGGCGGCTAAGCGGCCGGCGATCCGATCGCGACTTAGCAGGCGGCGGGCTTTAGGCAGTTTCGCTCCCAAAGTGGGCGCAGGGTTGCATCCTGCGCCCACTTTCTCCATACACAAGAGAGCCGACATTCGCGCAATCGATAGACTGAGACGGAAGCAATGCAGACACCGGTGTGCTCGCTGTTGATAGTAGGGGAAACTGTCAAGAAACTTTGCGTAGCACGGTCGCATTCTGGCTACAATGGATCGGCCATAGGAGTACAAGAGTTAGAGAATGTAGAGAGTGCTGTAGTCATGGGCAGTAGATGCGAAGAGCTCCGAAAGGAGGACGGACAACAATTCTCTTCGTCAGCCGCCCTGAATGTTCAGGGGCTGGTTGCCATCTGCGAGTGCTCGGACAGTCAGGATACGCTCACGCTAGATAAGCCCGGCTCCTTCAAGAGTTTGGTAAGCGCTTTCAATTGTCTGTCGATTGAATTTTGGCTTTATCTCGCCGACAGTCCTCAAGACTTCATCCTTAGACTGCTCTTCGTGCACCCCAGCAATAAAGTGGATTGTGGCAGAAAGCTCAAGCACATGGGTATCGAGAGAATTGAGTGCGCTAATCGCTCCATCGATTTCTGCCCCATTAGAGAATTCCGATATGTCCTGTGCTTGCGACCAGGCTCCTCCATCTGCCGTACCCGGCGTCACATGAAATCCGAATCCGTCAGGGTCAGGATTGATGTCGACTAATCCAAGCGCCTTAGCAAGGGATAGCACACCGTCAAGATCATCCGAATAGGGACCAAAGTAATGTATCCTGAATCGGTACTCTAAAGGAGCGCCGACTGATTCTTGCAGAAAGTACGTAATCTTCTGGATCTTGGTCTTGCCAATGTCCTGACACGAGGAAACTATCCTCTCAACGATCGCCAATCTAAATGACAGCAGTTGTTGGTCTCTCATGGTTTGCTCCTTCTAGTTTACTATTGTGCCACAAAATCCTGCTATTTCTCTCTCTAAGGCTTCGTCTTCTCCAACGTCAGCATATACTCTAAACTGAATGACTTCGTCTAAGCCATACAGAGCCTTAGAGAGGCTCTTGAGAGAGGCCCACCTACCGTCTCTTCTTTGAATCGACAACTCCTCGTCGCCCATTTTGTATCTCTCTGGATGGTCGGTTGCTTTGTCAGTCCAGATTTCGACATTGGGATAGTTGGCTTGCAACTCTTGAGGCAGCAGCATCGCGCGGTTAACTAACGCTGAGTCGGCGTGATCGCCAGTTTGAAAGACGGGCTTCGGGTGCTTTCGGGCGGCCAGTCTCCACGCCAGGTTCCTCGCGCCCTCGTCCCGACGCTCGTTCAACTCCGCCAAGACGTTCCAGTCACTCCATTTAATGTACTCTGCTACTTGGTCGGGGTAGTGTTCCAAGTCTAGCCTGTCTTGCAGTAGCTCATGAATGAAGTCGGTCAGTATCAGATCGTATGCGCGGCGAACCGCATGAAAATACACCTGGGTGAACATAAAATACCTTGCTAGAATAAATCCCTCTATTGCGTGAATGCCACCGTATTCAACTCCCAGCCTGAGAACGCCGTCCGGGTTTTCGTCATAGAGCGTAATCGTATCGATAATTCTGTCCAGGTCAAACGAGCCATATCGAACGCCGCAATACAATGAGTCGCGTAGCAGGTAGTCCATCTTGTCGACGTCCCACACACTGTCAATCAGCTCTCGCACGAATCCAACTTCATATATTCCTCTCTCTTGGAGTATGGCAACTACCCTCTGCGTAGTCACGCCGAAATTACGTTCCAAGTCGTCGATGATGGGACATATCCCCATCTCAGGCGAGAGCACTATCTCTTCACTGTATTGTTCGTGCTGTTTGCCTTTTGGAAATAGCGTCTTCTCTCCCGTGTGAGAGAACGGCGCATGGCCAATGTCGTGCAGCAGTCCAGCTAGGCGAGCCTCCAACACGATCTGATCCACTTTCGATTTGAATTCGCCCTCAGACCATCCTTGTCTCTCTTTTAGTAGCTGCTTGTGCTTAGGGTGCCGAAGTATCTTCTCGACGAATCGCCCCGCTAGGTGCATCACGCCCAATGAGTGGCCGAAACGAGAGTGCTCCGCGCCGTGATAAACGTATGAGGACAGTCCCAATTGCCGAATGCCGCGCAGCCGCTGAAAGACTGGCGTGTCGATTATCTCCTTTTCCCAATCGAATACACCAATATACCCGTGTATCGGGTCTCTGAAAGTTCTGGTCGGTTCAGGCAAAGGCATGGCGAGTCTCGGCAAGGACCTATCTTCTACTGAGGTGAGTTTAGCACTGAAGCGGTGACATAGTCTCGCGACTGTCGCTCAAAGCCGTAGTAGGGCAGGGTTTAGGCAGATGGTTAGTCTCACAGAGAACAAAACCCAAATGGCCCGAGTCGCTCGACGACATCAAGGAACGCTATGCGGCGTTAGATTTGAAACTGGAGGTCGCTGGGCCGGAGGACATCGACGCCGCGCCTGCTGGTCTTTCCGTATGAGTACGACGACAGTCTGGCTAAGGTGGTGTTAGAGACGAGCGATTTCACAGCGGTCTGCCCGTGGACCGGACTGACGGCGGAAACCGTTCAGGAGGCGTCATACACGACAATTCCTTCTGCGAGCGCGGGCTTGATGACCAGCGCGTGGCTGTCCCGGTAGCGCTCTACGTCCGCGGGCGAGACCATTACGGCGTCTACCGCCGCGCCGACGCCGTGCAGCCTGCGGTAGACTTGCCCCACCAATTTGCGCGAGTGCCCGCCTTCTCGGACAATGAGCAGGTCCACATCGCTATTGGAGCCCATGTCGCCGCGAGCGGCAGAGCCGAAGAGGATGATCTTCTCCGGGCGGACAGTCTCGACAATCCGGCTGACGATGTCCGCCAATACCGCTTCATCGAGCGTCATGGGACAATCCAATTCTCTGCTATCGCGCGTTTATTTCCGCGTCCGCCTCACGGCAGCGACAAAGGTCTCGCCGGGCGGCGTGCCAACGGCCGCTGCCAGCAACATACCACGCAGGTGGACTTGAGCCAAGCCGGTCCGGTTCCTGGCGGCGCCGGTCGTTTTGGGCGCAGCCGGTTCAACGCCAACGCTCTTCCCTAGACATGAGTGTGCTAGAATCGCTTCAACTGATCGGCAGTGGTCCCGGTCGGCGCGCGGCGGCCTTTAGGGGGAACCGATGGCCACACTCAGCATATTCGTGAGTTTCGAGTTTGACAAAGACGAGAACCTCAAGAGCAAGTTCTACGCAGAGGCCAAGAGTGAGACGCACCATCGGGTGGTTAATAGGGCGCTAAACGAAGCGTATCCGAGTAACGCTTGGAAGAAGAAGGCGCGGGAAGCCATAGTAGCAAGTGACGTTGTCGTCGTCTTGATCGGTCAGGACACGCACAACGCGCAAGGCGTCAGAGTGGAAACGGACATGGCGCGCGGCCGGCAGAAGCCAATTATCCAGATTAGGCCGCAGGGCAGCACACACACCGGGCTAAAGCATCTCAACAAGCCAATCGCGTGGCACTGGCAGACCATCAACGCCAAGCTGGATGCTATAGCGCCGCGGAAACGTTGAGCGGCCCCGTCAAGCTGCGGCATAACGGAGAGAGGAAGACGCGATGGCAAGCGCAAACCTGGATGTAGAGTCCGCCGCCGTTCAGACTCATCTCACCATCATGCAAGACGTGATACGGCGCATGGCGGAGAACAGCCGCTCGTGCAAGGTATGGTGCGTCACGCTGGTTGCCGCCGTCCTGGTTTTGGCGGCGCAGAACGGCAACGCCGATCACGCCTTGATCGCGCTGGTTCCCGCGCTCCTCTTTCTCGTGCTCGACACCTACTACCTGGCTTTGGAGCGCGGCTTCCGCAATTCATACGACGCGTTTGTCCGCAAGCTGCATTGCGGCACGCTAACCCCCTGCGACCTCTACGTCGTCAAGCCAACGGAAGCCATCCCCAAGCTGTTCCTGCAATGCCTGCCGTCCTTCTCGATCTGGCCCTTCTACGTGATGGTAGCGGGCATGGCAGTCATCCTTGCCCGGTGGTTGATAGCCCCTTGACGCTGCGGGGAGAGGAAGTGAGTAGGGAGGCCCCGGTTTAGCCCACTTCCGCAAGAGGCTTGGCTTCCTGGAGCTAGCGGACACCGCGCACGGGCATTGTTCCGCGCTTGTCCCGCGCCGCCGCTTCACGAACCGCGTTCCAGGTAGTAGAATGCTACCCGTAGGCAGTTTGCGTACGACTCTGGAAAGCTGCGTCGCGCGTAGCGAACTTTGGAAGGAAGAGGCACATGAGCACCAACCAACACTGGTGGCCGAATCAGTTGAATTTGAAAGTCCTGCGCCAGAATTCTCCCCTGTCGGATCCGATGGACGCGGATTTCGATTATGCCGAGGCGTTCCAGTCCCTGGACGTCGCGGCGCTGAAGCGGGACATCGAGGCGGTGATGACGACCTCGCAGGAGTGGTGGCCGGCGGACTACGGCCACTATGGGCCGCTCTTCATTCGCATGACGTGGCACGCCGCGGGCACGTACCGCATCAGCGACGGGCGCGGCGGCGGCGGCGCGGGCCACCAACGTTTCGCGCCCCTGAATAGCTGGCCCGATAACGCCAACCTGGACAAGGCGCGGCGTTTGCTCTGGCCGCTCAAGCGGAAGTACGGCCGGCAGATCTCCTGGGCCGACCTGATCATCTTCGCCGGCAACTGCGCGTTGGAGTCCATGGGGTTCACGACGTTTGGATTCGCCTTCGGCCGCCCAGACGTCTGGGAGCATGACGAGACCGACTGGGGCGCTGAAGAGACGTGGCTGGACGACGAGCGCCACAACAGCGACGGCGAGCTCCAAGGCCCCCTGGCCGCCGACCACATGGGCTTGATCTACGTGAACCCGGAGGGGCCGAACGGCAATCCGGACCCGCTGGCCGCGGCCAAGTTCATCCGCCAGACCTTCAGCCGCATGGCGATGAACGACGAGGAGACGGTGGCGCTAATTGCCGGCGGGCACACGTTTGGCAAAGCGCATGGGGCCGTGTCCGAGGACAACGTTGGCCCGGACCCGGAAGGCGCCAGCATCGAGGAACAGGGCCTGGGCTGGAAGAACGACGCCGGCAGCGGCAAAGGCGTGGACACCTTCACCAGCGGCCTGGAGGGCGCGTGGACCGACAATCCGGTGAAGTGGGACAACAACTTCATGGAGAACCTGCACGAGCACGACTGGGAACTGACCAAGAGCCCGGCGGGCAAGTCGCAGTACGCGCCCAAGAATGCGGCGGCCGTCGCCACCATCCCCGACGCGCACGACCTCACCAAGAAGCACGCGCCCATGATGCTCACCACGGATCTCTCGCTGAAGGAAGACCCGGACTACGCGCCGATCGCGCAGCGTTTCCTGGAAGATCAGGCGGCGCTTGAAGACGCGTTCGCGCGGGCGTGGTTCAAGCTCATCCACCGCGACATGGGGCCCCGCAGCCGGTATCTGGGGCCGCTGGTTCCCACCGAGCCGCTACTGTGGCAAGACCCGGTGCCGGCGGTGGACCACGAACTCATCGACGAGCAGGATATCGCGGCCCTGAAAGCTAACGTGCTCGCCGCGGGCCTGCCGGTTTCCCGCCTGGTCGCGACCGCCTGGGCGTCGGCGGCGTCGTTCCGCGGCACCGATAAGCGCGGCGGCGCGAACGGCGCGCGCATCCGCCTGGCGCCGCAAAAGGACTGGGCCGCAAACGATCCGGCCGCGCTCGCGGAGACCCTGCACGCGCTGGAAGAGATTCAGGCGGCGTTCAACGGCGCGCAGACGGACGGCAAGCGGGTCTCCCTGGCCGACCTGATCGTGCTGGCCGGCTGCGCCGGCGTGGAGCAAGCCGCCAGGAACGCGGGGCACGACGTGCACGTGCCTTTTGCGCCGGGGCGCACGGACGCGACACAGGAGTGGACCGACGTGGAGTCGTTTGCCGTGCTCGAACCCACCGCGGACGGATTCCGCAACTACCTGGCGGATGGGCACGGCGAGCCTGCCGAGGAACTGCTGGTGGAGCGGGCCTACATGCTTACGCTTACCACGCCCGAAATGACGGCGCTGGTGGGCGGTCTGCGCGTCTTGGATGCCAATTCCGGGCAGTCCCAACACGGCGTGTTCACCGCGCGGCCCGGCGCGTTGACCAACGACTTCTTCGTGAATCTGCTCGACGGGGAGACCGAGTGGCAGTCGTCCGCCGCGTCTGAAGACGTGTTCGAGGGGCGCGACAGCCGCTCCGGTGAGGTCAAGTGGACCGGCACCCGCGTGGACCTCGTCTTCGGCTCCAACTCCGAACTGCGCGCCATCGCGGAAGTCTACGGCTGCGACGACGCGCAAGCCGTGTTCGTGCGCGACTTCGTGCGCGCGTGGGATAAGGTGATGAACCTGGACCGCTTCGACCTGGCGTGAAACGAGCGAGGCGCGCGCCGGCGCCATGAGCGGTAGCAAGAAGGAGGCGCCGGTGGCCGAGTCATTGGACGACATCAAGGAGCGCTATGAAGCGCTTGACGTGAAACTGGACGTTGCCGGTGAGGAGGCCATCGACACCGCGCTCTTGCTGGTCTTTCCGTATGAGTACGACGACAATCCGGCTGAGGTGGTGATAAAGACCAGCGAGTTTACGGCGGTCTGTCCGTGGACCGGGCTGCCGGACACCGGCGACCTGACGATTACCTACGTGCCGGACTTGTATTGCCTCGAACTCAAGTCGCTCAAGTTCTACCTGCTTACCTACCGGCAGGTGGGCATCGTGCAGGAGCACGCCGCCGGCCGCATCTTGAACGACCTGGCGCAGGCGTGCCGCCCCCGCGCGCTGACCGTGCGCCTCGACTATACGCCCCGGGGCGGCCTGCACACGGTGGTCACCGCGCGCTACCCACCGGAGAAGGCTTCTTGCGCCTGAGCCCTCATTTGGGCCGTCTCATTTGGTTGGCTGTCTACCCCAGCTGTCATTCCGAGCGCAGCGAGGAATCTAGGGCGCAGAAGCGGTTCGCGAGCCGCCGCTGTCGCATTGAACAGTGCGAGGGGAAATCTCGTCCCCAGTATCCCCGGTTGCGCAGGTCTGTAACCTGCGAAGCATTAGGGCTAGTGCTCTATGGGTCGGTTGCCCTAACTCCGGCGGGGGACAAGCCTCCGCGCTACATTAGTGCGACAACATTGGCGACAAGCCCCCGCGCTGCGCCAAGACTCGGCATGACGCAGGGGCGGTTCGCGAACCGCCTCTACGTCATTGGCGCGCGCATGGTCGGGGGGAGAACACCGCCGCGGGCAACGGCGCTTAGGCGTTCGCTGTCTCCGCGGCGTTCACGCTCGCCGCCGGGTCGCCGCCGAAGATACCGAACGGATTGAGCGAGCGCGGCGCGTCGTAGACGTCCATGCGCTCGGTGCGCTTGAGCCAGCCCACCACCAGGTAGGTCAGCGGCGTGGCGGCGATTTCGTAGGCGGTCTTGGCGAGCCAGGCGAGTATCATGGCGCGCGCCACCTCCTCCGCCGGCCAGAAGCCGGAGAGGCCGAACGCGATGCCGTAGAAGATGAACGAATCGACGCCTTGCCCCACAAACGTGGACGATATGGTGCGCAGCCAGAGAAAACGGCCCTGGGTGCGGTTCTTCAGCACCACCATTACCGTGGCGTTTGTGAATTCACCCACCAGGTACGCGGCGAACGAGCCGAGCAGCACCCAGCCGGTGGCGCCGAGGATTGCTGCGTAAGCGTCTTGGTCTTCCCAGAAGCCGGGAGCCGGCAGCGCGCCGCCCAGCCAGAAGATGACCACCATGAGCAGATTGCAGCCGAAACCCAGCCAGATTACGCCCCGCGCCACGCGAAAGCCGTACACCTCGGTCAGCACGTCGCTGATGATGTAGCTCAGCGGAAAGCAGATAACGGCCACCGATACGACGAAAGCCGTACTGCCGAGAAACGTGAACGGCAGGTCGAAGAGCGTGAGCGGCTTGGCGGCAATGATGTTGCTCACCAGCAGCACGGTGACGGCGATGGCAATGATAACGACCAGCTTGCCGGAAAACCGCATGGATTCTCTCTTCCCTACCTACGGACGGGGAGGTGTGCCGGGAGTGTCGCAGGCAGTATAGTGGAAGGCGCGTGATTGGTTCAAGGCGCGGCGCGCGCGACAACCGTCAGCCGTAACGCGGGGACTTGTCCCCAATGTTGTCGCATTAACGTAGCGCGGGGGCTTGTCCCCCGCCGGAGCCATTGAAACTGGCACGAAAAAGAATTGACCTAACAGCATCGCAGGTTACAAACCTGCGCTACCAGAAGTCTCGAACTCGAGTTTTGCTGTCTTTCTGATTAATGCGACAACATTAGGGCTTGTCCCCCGCCGGCCGCGTGGCGGAGCATGTCACGGGCTGGGCGCGAATGGCAACCATTGGTTCAACAATAGGCGTGGAATCTCTCGCGCTGCATGGGAGGCGACCGCATGGAGCTTGATAACGGGCTAGTCGCACACTGGCCGCTGGACGGGGATTGCGATGATCATTCCGGCAACGGCAACCACGGCCGGCCCCAGGGAGCGCTCGCGTTCACCGCGCCGCTGCCGCTGGGCGGCGGCCCGGGCGCGGCCCGGTTCGACGGGCGCGGAGGGCGCATCACCGTGCCGCACGGCGAGAGCCTGGCGCTCGGCGCGGCGGACTTCTCCCTGGCGGCGTGGGTGAACGTGAATCGGGTCACCACGGACGTGCCCGGCGACATCCTGAGCAAGTTCTGTCCAGAGACGCGGCGCGGCTTCAACTTCGGCATCCAGTCGGCGGCGGGCGTAGGCTCATCGCAAGCCAACTGGCGCAACGTCTTCTTTGGCGTCGATAACGGCCAGGTGGAGCCGGTCTGGACCAACCACGGCCGCCCTGGCAATGCGCAGTACGTCATGGCCCTGGCCGTCCACGACGGCGCGCTCTACGCCGGCACGTACGAAGGCGGGGCCGGCGAGACCGGCCACGTGTACCGCTTTGCGGGCGGCAGCGCCTGGGAGGACTGCGGCGCGCCCGCCGGCTGCAACGCCGTGAGTGCGCTCGCCGAATACAATGGCGATCTCTACGCGGCGGTGAGTTGCTATCGCGCGCAGGGCTCGGCTCTGCCCAATTCGCCGAACCGTGTGCCGGGCGGCAACGTCTACCGCTACGCGGGCGGCAGGGAGTGGGTGGACTGCGGCCAGCTTGGCGACGCCGCGGACGTGTTCGGCCTGGCGGTCTACGCCGGCGAACTCTACGGCTCGGCCATGTATTCGGCCGGCATGTTCCGCTACGCCGGCGGCACAACCTGGTTGCCGTGCGGCGATCCGGGCACACGGGTTGCGGTGCTGGGCGTCTTCCAGGGCGGCCTCTACGCCACCGGCTACGACGTGGGCGGTGTCTTCCGCTATCAGGGCGAGCGCCGCTGGTCGTTTTGCGGCAATGCGGCGGGTTCCACCCAACTTTACTCGTTCGCCTCGTACCAGGGGCGGCTGCACACCGGCGTCTGGCCCAGCGGCTCGGTCTACCGCCAGGACGACGGCCTGCCGTGGTACAGTTGTGGGCGCTTGGGCGAGGAACTGGAAGTGATGGGCATGATGGTCTACAACGGCAAGCTCTATGCCGGCACGCTGCCCACCGGTTCGGTCTACCGCTACGACAGCGAGGGCGCGTGGGCGAACACGGGCCAACTCGACACCACGCCGCACGTAAAATACCGCCGCGCCTGGACGATGGCCGTCTACCAGGGCCGCCTCTTCTGCGGCACGCTGCCGTCGGGAAACGTGCTCTCGCTGGCGGCCGGCGCCAACGTCACCCACGACCACGCCCTGCCGGGCGGCTGGCGCCACCTCGCAGCCGTGCGTGCCGGCGGCGTGCTGCGCCTCTACGTCGACGGCGCCCTGGCAGCAGAATCCGCGTCCTTCAACGCCGCGGACTACGACCTCTCAATCGAAGAACCGCTCCAGATCGGCAACGGCCAAATCGGCCCCTTCAGCGGCAGCCTGAGCGGCGTGCGGCTCTACAACCGCGCACTTAGCGAGACTGAGGTTGCCGCGATGTGCGAGAGACCGCGATAGTAGATTGAGGTTTGCGTCCGTTTAACCCACTACGGTTCTAGCGTAAGCCTGCACGGGCTGGAACTTTCCCAACGATTACGCCTGAAAGGTCGATCCCAGTTCGACCCAGCCGTCATACGCGCGAAGGAAGACATAGCCGGCAAGACAAGCCCGCATCTATCCCGGCGGCGCGCTCACCACCATGACGAAAGCCGTGAACACGGAAACAACAACCCAGCTAGGCGCGGTAAAGCGGGTCCTCGCCCTGAGCTACCCGCTCATCGTCGCCAACCTCTCGCAGATCGTGCTTGGGCTCGTCGACACCGCGATGATCAGCCGCGTTTCTACCGAGGCGCTCGCGGCGGCGGCCGTCGCCGCGTCGGTCAACATCGCCGCAAGCATGCTGTTCGGCGGCTGGGCGACCGCGGCGCAGGTGATTGCGGCCCGTCGGTTCGGCGAGGGCCGTCAGGCGGCCGTAGGGCAGTTGCTGGATATTTCATTGCTCGTAGGCGTCGGCGCCGGCATCGTGGTGTTGCTGTTCTTGAGCATCGGCGCGGGGCCTCTGCTCGCTGCGTTCGGATTGAGCGAGGCGGTGCGGGCCGAGGGCGTGCCGTATCTCCGCATTCTCGCGTTGGCCGCGCCGCTCGCGGCCGTGACGGCAATGTTGCGCGCCGTCTACGCGGGCGTAGGGGAAACCGGCGTGGCGATGCGTATGACGCTGCTCGTAAACGTGATCAATATCCCGCTGAACTATGTCCTAATCTTCGTAGTTGGCTGGGGACTCATGGGCGCGGGTATTGGGACGGTAATCGCCGTAGCCGTCGGCTGCGCCTACATGGGCCAGTTTGGGTGGAGACGGTTCAGGGACACCTACGAACTGTTCGGGTTCCGGCGCCTGCGCCACCACCGGCAGGTGCTGCCGCGGCTCTGGTCGATCGGCTGGCCCGAGACGGCCATGCTCTTCCTGGGCTACGCCAACAACGTCCTCGTGCTCTGGATTGTCGCCGCGCTGGGGACCACCGTCATCGCCGGGATGCAGGTCGTCACGAATGTGCAGCAGGTGCTCTGGACGATGGTGTGGGCGCTCTCGAGTGGCGTGTCGATCCTCGTCGGACAGAGCCTTGGCAGCGGCGATGAGCGCGCCGTGGCGCTGACCGAGCGCGCCGGGCTGCTGCTGATGGCGGCCTTGCCGGCAATCTTCCTGGCGCCGGCGCTTGCCGCGCCGTCTCTCATCCTGCACCTGTTGACCCCCGACGGCGGCGTGGTAGCGGAGGCAAGCCGCGCCCTGCCCTTCCTGGCGCTGCAAGTGCCGTTCATGGCTTCCAGCATGGTGCTGGCCGCGGTGCTGCGGGCCGCCGGCGACTCCAAGTGGGTGCTCTACGCCTCCACGGCTTCCAGCTATCTGGTCATGGTGCCGCTGTCGTGGCTGCTCGCCGGCCCGGTCGGCTGGGGACTGCCCGGCGTTTACGTCGCTGGGATGGCCTTCTTCGCGGCGCGGACCGCCGTATCCTGGTGGCGCTACCGGCAGGGAGCCTGGCGGACGGCGGAAGTGTGAGTCGTCAAGATGGCCAAGCTCATTTGATGTGGCGCGACTGAAGACCGGCTCCGGCGCTACCGGCCCCTTCAGCGGCAGCCTGAGCGACGCGCGGCTATCCAACCGGGGCTTGAGCGACGCGCACGTGGCGGCAATCTTCGCGAGACTCCGCATTTAAGGCGACGGCTCGAGCCTCGGCAATCCCGCCGGATGCCAATGTGGGTCAGTCTGCGCCCGCATCCCAAATGGGATAGTCCGGCCGGTCGTCGTCACGTCTGCATCATCTGGATCAGGTTGCCGCAGGTGTCGTCGAAGACGGCAATCGTGACGGCGCCCATATCGGTTGGCTCCATCGTAAACGTCACGCCCAGTGACTTCAGTTTCTCGTGTTCCGCATGGATGTCCGCAACGCCAAAGGACGCCGCCGGGATGCCTTGATCGAAAATCCCTTTCTGATATGTTTGCGCCACCGGGTTTTCATTTGGTTCAAGCAGAAGCTCGGGCCCATCCGGGTCATCGGGCGAGACGACGGTAAGCCACTTGAATTCCCCCACCGGGACGTCATGCTTCTTCACGAAGCCGAGGGTCTCCGTGTAGAACTTCAGCGCTTCGTCCTGGTCGCTTACGAAAACGCCGGTGAGTACAATGCGCATCTCTGGCCTCCTTTTCCCTGCGTAGTGTCACTTGAGCCATCGGTTCACGGCAGCCCTGAGGGGTTCATCGTTGAAGACAAGCAGCCGGTACTTGCCGCGCTTCTCCGAGCGCACGAGCCCCGCTCTTTCCAAGACATCGATGTGCTTGGCCATGGCCTGCCGGGAGATGGCGACTTCATGCCGCATGATCAAGCGCGCCGTGAGCTCGTAGAGCGTCTGCTCGTTGCGCTCACAGAGCTCGTCGAGCATCAACCGCCGTGTTGGGTCCGCGAGCGCCTTGTAGAGCAAGTCTTCGTCCATGCACGCCTATCATACACAACCGTATGGTTGCATGTCAAATGAAGATTCTCCAGGCTGGCAGGAACCATAGCCCCAGCCACTGGCAGGATTGGGTGAAGGCTTCGAACAGGTTGAGGTGAAACCGGAAGAGCCACAAGTCTAGTAGGTGGCCGCCGGCAAGTCCTAGACTCTGTCTATTGCCACAGATCGGGATCGGGTCGCTTCATCAGTCCGTAGCCTAGGTAGCCGTACCAGATGACCAGGAGCACGTAGAAGCCCCGGGCCAGGGAGATGAAGGTGTCGCGGCCGTCGTCGTTGAGAATGGCGATCATGAAGAAGACCATCACGGCCAGGCTGACGAGGGCGGCCAACAGGGAGATCAGCCGGTTGAAGTCGTCTCTGGTGGAGAGACCCAGGGCGAAGATGCAGCCGCCAAACCCGAGGGCGATGCCGCCGGCGTAGAGAAGGCCGAAGGCGGTGTTGTAGACCGGAACGCTTTGCGTGATCTGGTCGCCGGTTTGGGCATCGGCCAGAATGAAGTCAATGCCGCCGGAGAGAATCCAACCGGTCAGCCCGACGAAGATCATGAAGTAGCCCATCTGCACAAGCGCCTTGCCGTTGCCCTGCAAGGTCACGTTGCGCATGAGCGCGTAGAGGCCCGAGAGGATGAGCGTCAGGCCCAGGATTATCGCGATGTTGGTCACGTTGGTCAGCGTGGCGTTGGCGCTCTTGGAGGTGATGGCGCCAACGGCGTCGGACACGCTGGCGCTGTCGATCAGCAGTCCGCCCGGCTCTACGAGAAAGAAGACGAACGCGACTAGCGGACCGAATATGAGAGACAGACCCGCCAGCCGATTCACCGATATGGTGCCCATGCTTGAATCTCCTTTGTGCGACGCCATGAGAAGGACCTGCGGGGTTCAATCCCCACTGGCATACATTCTGACGCCAGCGCTGCGGCATTGCAATAGGAGAATCCCAGCGCTCAACGACGTCGGCGTTGCCGCGATCTGCGCGAGGCCGCGCCCGCAAGTGGGTGAGGCCGACCAGCCTAGCCGGCGGAATCCGCCGCCACAAGCTCGTCGTGGCCCCGGTACATGCCCGCGCCTACGGCAAACAGGCACAGGGAGCCGATGAAGAGGAAGAGCTGGTTGATCGTGAGATGCAGCGTGACGTCCAGTTCGGGGAGCACCAGCGCCAGAGTCAGATTGATGAATGCGCCTGCCCCCACGACAACGAGCCCGTAGCAGGCCAGCATATAGATATTCAGCTTGCTGATTCTGGCCACGAGGCCAAGCCCGACAAACGCGGTCCCAAATGGACTCACGATCATAAACGCCAAAATCAGTCCCACCATGGTGACCTGGCTGAACAAGGCGAGGCTGGCGAACTCCGCTTGCAGTTCCGAGCCCTCCCCGGCGCCGAGGCTCTGTTCCATGAAGTAGGTGGCGGCAAGCCTCATGCCGAAGCTAATGATGAATATGCCCCAACTGAAGAGGCTCGCCACGATCCCAAAGCGCAGGAGCGAGGCACTAAAGCCGGCTCCCTGGCCCCGCAGCCGCAAGAGTTCGATGAAGCCATAGCCGTAGAGCAACATCCCTATGATCACGCCGATCGTCGTCGCATGGGACAGGCCGGGGCTATTGCCCATCGCGGTGACCGCGGCCCCAAAGTCCGTTTGGTCTACCGTGTCGAAAACCGGGCCCCCAGGAAACAAGAGTGACGCGAAGAAATTGACGACCACGGCCAACATGATCGCCAGGCCGCCGGCTCTGCCCGCGTTTAACCCGGTTCCAGTCGTTGCGCTCATCGGCGATTCTTTTCACTGCATAGGCATAGTGCAGCATGCTACCACAGTGTAGTGTTCTGCGATAGTTGTGGCAAAGTGAAGGAATTGCGCCACCATGCAGTGACGGGCGCCCGGCACAGGCGGAGACGGACGGGGACGGCCAGGCGGCGGGAGCCGGCCCGGCTTGCCGGCTTCAAATTCCGACAGATAGGCGTCAACTTCGTGGGGCGCGTCGCGGCGGGCTACCTGCGCTCCCGTTGCTTGCGCAGATACTCTTCCGCTTCGATTTGCTCTGTGGTTATGACCTCGAAGAAGTCCTCGGCATCGTAGAGCGGCCGGATCTCGATTTCACTCGGCCCCGGCATGGGATTGGGGCAGCGCTTCGCCCAGGCCACGGCCTCGTTCATGTTCGCTACCTCCCACAGCCAGAATCCCGCCACCAGTTCGCCGACGGCCGGGAAAGGGCCGTCAGTGACCGTGCGCTCTTCTTCGTCGAAGGCCACGCGCTTGCCTTCGGAAGAGGGCTTGATGCCTTCGCCGCCCCGCAAGATGCCGGCGTCGGCCAGCGCTTGGTTGAAGTATTCCATGTCCTCGATGAGTTCGGCGGTAGGCATGTCGCCGGCCTCACTGTCGGCGGTGGCCTTTATCAAGACGATTACGCGCACGTGCGCTTTCCTTTCGTAACGGCTTTCCCGATGAGATGCGCCTGCTTCAGGAAACAATACACCAAGAGAGAGGATGACGTTTCAAACCGTCTAAAGAGAATCTGCATCGGAGTGGGGAACTACATTGCGGCAGAGGAGAATTCGGGAAACAAGGCCGGAATGCGCAATGGCCTATCGATCTCAACTTCCCAGATTGGCACGGACACTCTGCTCGAATTCCGTCAACGTTACGGGAGCGCCGCCGGTCAGGGCTTCGGTAGCCCTTGCAAGCGTCGTGATGTGCACGTTTTCTCTGACGAGCCTAAAGCGTCTGCCGGCGTCGTATACTCGCCGTTCGGTCTGCGAAAGGGCGGTTAGCCCCTTGGCGAGGGTGAGAGACGCTGCCGCCTACGTTCCCTGCTCTTGGCGCCGGAACACTGCCTCGATTTCATCGTCGAGATCGCTTGCCAAATGCCGCAGATTCGAGCGCAGCCGCGCGTTCTGATACGCGCCCCAGACCGTCATCGCGGGCGGGACTACCAAGATGGCGAACAACAGAGCGTAGAAGATAGTAATCGCCACGGTGAAGGCGAACTGCTGGAATAGTTGCAGCGGAGAGAATATCAGCACGCCGAATCCCAGTCCCGTCGTCAGCGCGGAGCCCAGCAGCGCCGAGCCGGTGGTCGCAAGCGTCCGCACTGCCGCCTGTTCGGGGTCGCGCATGCGGCCGTACTCCTCGCGGTAGCGATGGATCACGTGGATTGTGTAGTCCACGCCGATACCGATTGAAAGCGCCGTAACAATTGACGTGAGAAACGTATAGGGAATGTCGAGCAACGCCATCGTGCCCAGCACCGATACGAGGACAAGAATGGTTGGCCCCACCGCGATGATCGCCAGGAACGGCTGACGCAAGGTCAGCCAGAAGAAGACTGCCAGAACGCCGACAGCCACAGCGACGGTTATGCCAATCGACTCTGTTTGCCGGTCCCTAATCGTGTCGAGGATCGCGAGCATGGTCATCGTTGGAGACGTGGCGGTGATAGCATCGTCATCGCCAACCCAGAGCTCTTCAACTTCCTCTTGCAACATTTTCGTTGCATTGACATCCCCTGTGAGGGCAGGGAATTGGACGAGCATCGTATCGATGCCCTCCGGATCGACAACCAGCACGTGCCCTAAAGCGGGATCTCTCGCCTCTAGTCTTTCCAGGAACACCCGCATCAACTCTGCATCGAGCTCCACGTCGGCAGTCGCTTCGGCAAAGAGCGCGGCCAGTTCCGGGTCGTATTTGTCGCCAGGCTCTCCGCTGTCGCTAATCCAATCGCGGATGAGCAACTCATACGATGCCTGAACCGGTCCCGCCGCCGCGCTGGGGCGACGCGCCTCATCGTCGAATGCGGCGGTGAGGTCTTGTAGGTTCAATAGCGTGCGCGTCTCCATAGCCTCAGCATAGAGGAGGACATTGACTGTCTCAGTAGTGCCGCCGAGCGCCTCGTTGAGCGTCTCGAGGTCGGCCCGCACACTCCCATCGTCCGGCAGAAGATCATTGACGTTGAATTCCGCCCTGATGCCGGCGGCAGAGAAGCCAAGCGCAATCGTTACCACGGCCACCAAAATCAAGTAGGGAGCCGGCGCGCGCGTGACCTCTCTTCCCAATAGTTCGGCCGCGCGCTCCGCACCGGGAAATGCGGCCGAAATGAGACGGGGCTGTCGCAACGCGCCGCGCGCCGCGCGCCGCCGGTCGATGATCGTCCTGCCGGCGGGGAGCAGCGTCAGCATTATAAACAGGCTCAGACCCACCCCTAGCCCCGCGACGATACCGAAGTCGCCGACCATTTCAATCGGGGAGAAGAGACCCGCCAACAGGCTCGCAATCGTCGTCACGGCGGCCAGCACCAAAGGAATCGTGACATTGCGCAGCCCGGTCCGAACCGCGCCCACAACCCGCTCGCCCGCAGCGCGTCGTTCACGGTAATGCGAAACGGCTTGGATCGCGTAGTCTACCGTAAGACCGAAGATGATTATCGGCACCATCGAAGAAAGGGAGGTTGGTGGACCAATGAGACCCACGCCTCCCGGCCCGAGCAGTCCCTCGGCCCCAAAGACTCCGACCAGTGACATGATCAGACCCGCAAGCGTAAGCAACAAGTCAGAAATCGCGCGCATGAAGAGCAGCAATATCGCCGCGATCACCAGGAGTGACAGCCCTATCACCGGCAGCATCCCCTCTTCGATCGCTCTGTTGGACTCGTCTTGGGCTACTGCGCCCGATATGGTACTTACGTCCAGAGGCCCCTCATCTCCCACTGCGAGCTCATCGATCCTCCACTCTGCATCCGAAAGCCGTTCGTCTTCGGTGTTGCGTAGGCGAATGTGTGCGACCGCAACCGGAGTGCCATCCGAGTCGATCCCGGTCATCGCGGCCAGCGCCTCCCGCACTCTCGGTACTCCTTGGAGAGCGTCGATCTGATCCTGGGTAACCGCATCGAGGCTTTCTACTTGAAGCACGGACTGTACCAATGACGTGGGCGCGATGATGGGATCGATTGGCGTCAACAACTCCACCACGGCAGGATCGCTGACGATATCACCCAGCAGTTCAGACATCTGGGAGAGCCCGCCCGGCGTGAGCGCATTCCCACGAAAGAGGAGCGTTATGGTTGCAACCCGCCCGGACTCTCCAAAGAGATCATCGACCGCAATCCTCGCTCTGTTGATGGCGCCGTCTTTGGGAAGCGCTGCTTCGAGGCTCCCGGGAGCCACGCGCAGCGGTATGCCCGCGCCCAGCGCAACAGTAACGATGAGAAGAAAGAGGAGCGTTATCCAGGGACGCGCCGTGACCAGCCGGCTCCACGCGTTGAGCAAATTGTGCATGCCTAAGCCTCTGTCTAGAGAACCTCTGATCAAGTCCTTGACATAGTAGCATAGCAAGAAAGCGCTGGATGGAGAGGGCCTGGAACATGGCGCGGCCGGCGTTTGCCGATCTGGAGTACCGCTGAGGAAGCGCGAGACCCCGGCGGGAGAGGTTCCTGGAACGCATGACGCGTTGCCGCTGGGACTGGCCAATCTAGCGACGGCCGCGCGCTACGCGGCGGCGTGGCACGGGGGTAGTCCGTCCAACACGAACGGAAACAGTACTCCAAGAGAGAAGAGGATGAATTTCACAGCGAAAAGAATGTCAACGTCGAAGTGGCGAACTGCGCTGGGAAAGAGACCCGTTCGTTCGTCAAGGCCGTGGGGCCCTGAGGCCAAGCAAGCTTAACTTCCCAGTTTGGCACGGACACTCTGCTCGAATTCCGTCAACGTTACGGGAGCGCCGCCGGTTAGGCCTTCGGTAGCCCTTTCAAGCGTCGTGATGTGCACGTTCTCTCTGACGAGCCTAAAGCGTTTGCCCGTGTCGTCCTCTTCGAAGTCAACGGTGAACCACGCTATATCCCCGTTTGACAGGTCGTCAACCTCTTCCATGCGGCCCAGAGACGCAAAGAAGTGCTTGTCGACTACGACAGCCATCTTCTTGCCCCAGCGGCGGAGCGTGGGCACTTTGATTTGCAACTGGGGCATCAGCCGCTTTGGGCCGCTGCTGCGATAGTCGGGCCGCCGTATCTGTCTGGGAAAGGGCGGGCGTTGGCCGGCGTATGCTCTGATGTCGCGGAACTCCTCGTTCATGCTCCTGCCTGAGAAGTAGACGGCCTGAATCTCCAAGGCGCACCAATTCAGCGCTGACGCGCAAGACTCCCGCTCCACGAGCACCATGTCGATGCGGCCCACGTCGGCGTTGCTACCTTCTGCCCTCAGGAAGCCAACTTCGGTGGCGATATCGGGTGCGGAAGAGCCCAAGATGGTTTCTCCCACCCACTGAAAGATGGTCGCACTCTCTTCGAAGCGTCGTGGACAGAGCACGCGCAGACCGCCCTCAGCGTCCGCTATCGGAACCGCCGCGCCTTCTGCTTCTTCATACAATCCAAATGAGCAGACGCCGCCTCACTTGGTACAGCGGCCGCCGCCCAAACGAAAGGGGCATGGCTGCGAACCAGCGCCGGCCGCGAACGCCCGCCGTTCTTCCCGCGTGAGTCCGGCGAAAGCGTGGCCGTACCATTCACCTATGCCAAAGCGCCGCGGCCCGCTCATGGCGTGAGTTCGTGGGACGTGATGAGCAACTCGTACATCACCGCGTGGTGCGTATTCTTCATAGCTACCTTGGCCAGGTGGAATCCGCGCCTTGCCGCCATCTCGACGACTTCGGGGCTTTCGTCGTACGTCATCATGAAAGCGCCGCGCACGCGTGACATCCGCGCGAACAGGTCCTCGTGGTCGACTTCGTTGTACGTATACAGTCGTCTGCCCGCCCGCTTGCCGGCAGCGGTGTACGGAGGATCGATGAAGAACACGGCTGCGGCGTTCTCACTGTACGAGTCAACGATGTTCGCGCCGTCTCCTTGAACGAATTCAAACCGGTCGGCGAAATTCCCAATGGCGCGGATGCGCGCCGCCAACGTGGCGGCATACCAGCGGGAGGCGATGCCTTGGCCGTTTTCGCCTTGCTTCATCACCGAAGCGCCCTTCGCCATGATGCCGCCCCGGCTGACCCTATTGTGCAGCAGCGTGCGAAAAGCGGCGTCCATGCCCGAGTTTCCGGCATCCTCGAATACCGCGCTCACGTTTTCCGGGGTTGCCTCAAAGCCCTCGACGCGCCGGGCGAGTGCAGCGGCATCATCGAGCATGCGCTGCCAGAGATTGGCAATGTCCGGATCTATCTCGCAGAGCACGGCACGCTCCGCATACCCCTCCATGACCGCCGTCAGGGATGCGATGCCGCCGCCGGCAAAAGGCTCGACGAAGACGTCCGGGCGAGAGTCAAGGCCCGACAGAAACTTCCGTATTTCGGGCACAAGCCACGTCTTGCCGCCCGGGTAGCGCAGCGGGCTGCGCTGCGGGACCGACGCGACGTTGACTGCCGAATCGGCTATCACCGGAATTGCCCGCGAGGCATCGGATTCGTTTCCGGTAGCGGGCCGTCTTCTCGCGCGAGAGTCCGTTCCGGCTTGCGCGACTGATAGTAAGTCTGTTCTAGGGGGCGCCATTGGCGAATCACATTCTCTATCATAGAGGCTCGAGGCGCGCTAGAACTTCGCCCTTGGCTCGTACGCTTGCAAATTCGGGGGTGCTCTCTCTCATCATCCGTCACACTTGCATTGCAGTCAAGGCGTCGCCGTAGATGTGTCTCATCTGCATCCCACACCAATTCGCAGCTAACGTGCAACTCCCTCAACCCACAGCGTTTCCAGGCAAAGGGCTACACATGACGGCGCTGATACACCGCCTCGATTTCCAGGTCGAGATCATCCGCCATGCGCCGCAGGTTGAAGCGCAGCCGCGTGTTTTGGTATGCGCCCCAAACCGTCATCGCCGGCGGCACCACCAGGATGGACACCACCAGCGAGTAGAGAATAGTAATCGCCGCCGTGATGGCGAATTGCTGGGATGCCAATTGCGGGGAGGCAATGAGCACGCCGATGCCAAGCCCCGTGGTCAGCGCGGAGCACAGCAGCGCCGATCCGGTGGTCGCCAGCGTCCGCACCGCCGCTCGCTCCGGATCGCGCTGGCGGCCGTATTCCTCCCGGTAGCGATGAATCATGTGAATGGTATAGTCTACGCCGATACCGATCGCGAGCGCCGTTATGATTGACGTGATGACGGTGTAGGGAATGTCCAGGAGCGCCATGGTGCCCAGCACCGAGATGAGGACGATGAAGGTGGGCCCCACTGCTATGATCGCCAGCAGCGGCTGCCGCACGGTCAGCCAGAAGAAGATTGCCAGGACGCCAATGGCTACGGCGGCGGTCGTGCCGATGGACTGCGTTTGCCGTTCCCGGATCGCGTCCGCAACGGCGAAGGATACGATAGTCTCTGACGCCGCCGTAATGGCGTCGTCCTCGCCGGCCCACAGCCGCTTGATGTCCTCCTGGAGCACGCGCGAGGCCGCGGGATCGCCCGTGTAGGCCGTAAACTGCATGAGCATAGCGTCCGGGCCTTCAGGGTTGATCGAGAGAACGCGAGCCAATGCGGGCTCCTGCGCCTGGAGCCTTTCCAGAAAGTCTCGCATCAGTTCCGCATCGAGTTCCACGCCGGCGGAGGCATTCTGGAAGAGCGTGGCCAGTTGCGGGTCGTACTTGTCGCCCGGCGCCCCGCTGTCGCTGATCCAGTCACGGAGCAGCAATTCGTACGATGCCTGAATCGGCCCCGCCGCCGCTGCCGGGCGGCGGTTTTCGTCCGCGAAAGCGGTGGTGAAGTCTTTCAGGTCCAGCAGCGTGCGAGTATCCGCGGCCTCGGCCCGCACGAGCACGCTGACCACTTCCGTTGAGCCGCCGATTGCCGTGTCGAGCGTCTCGATGTCTGCCATCACCGTGCCGTCGCCGGGCAGGAGATCGCGGACGCTGAATTCCGATCTGAGCCCCGTGGCCGCAAAGCCGAGGGCGACGGTCGCCACGGCCACGATGAGGAAGTAGGGAACGGGCGCGCGGGTGACCTCCCTCCCCAGCGCTGCCGCCGCCCGTTCCACGCCGGGCAACGCCGTCGCGAGCGGGCGCGCCGCCCGCAGGGAACCCCGGGCCTCCCGCCGCCGGTCCAGGATCGTCCGCCCGGCGGGGAGCAGCGTAAGCATTACAAGCAGGCTCAGGCCCACGCCCAACCCCGCGATGATGCCGAAGTCGCCGATGATATTGATTGGGGAGAACAGGCCGGCCAACAGACTTACAATCGTCGTGACCGCCGCCAGCAGCAGAGGGACGGTAACGTTGCGCAGCCCAAGCCGGACCGCCTCCACTACCGGTTCCCCGCCAACACGCTGCTCGCGGTAGTGCGAGACCGTCTGAATGGCGTAGTCCACCGTGAGGCCGATCATGATTATTGGCACCATGGCCGTGAGCGCGCTCGGCGGCCCGACAAGTCCCACTCCTTTCGGGCCGAGCAGGCCTTCGGCTCCGATGATCCAAATCAGGGCAATAAAAAGCCCCGCGAGCGTCAGCAACAGGTCTGAGAACGAGCGCATGAACAGCAGGAGCAGCGCCGCGATGAGCAGAAACGCCACCCCTACCAGCGGCGCCATGCCGGTCTCCGTGGCCTCCCGGGCCTCGTCCTCGATTATCACAAAGGAGACGCTGCTCGCGCTAAGGGGGCCTTCATCGCCAACCGCGAGTTCGTAGATTCTGCGCTCGGCGCGCACGAGACGGTCGTCTTCCGTGTTGCGCAAGCGGATGCTGGCGATTGCAACCGGACTGGCGTCGGCGTCGCTGCCGGTCAGCGCGGCCAATGCCTCCCGGATGCCGGGGACGCCTTGAACGGTGTTGATCTGGTCCTGCGTGACCGCGTCGAGGTTGTCCGTTTGCAGCGCGGCCATCACCAGGGAGGAGGGCGCAATGATGGCATTGTCCGCCAACAGCAACTCCGCCACGGCCGGGTCGCCGGCGATGCGCTCGAGCAAGGCGGCCATTTGCCTGAGACCCACGGGCGTGAGCGCATCTCCGCGGAAGAGCAGGGTGACTACCCTGACTTCACCGGATTCTCCGAAGATGTCTTCGATTTCAGACATAGCTTTCGCAATGGCGCTCCCTTGGGGCAGCGCCTCCGCAGTTGCCGCCGGGGGCACGCGCAGCCCGGCGCCGGCGCCCAGCAGCACGGTAATGATGAGAAGGGTGAGGAGCGTAAGCCAGGGGCGAACCGTGACCAGCCAGCTCAAACCGCCAAGTAGGGTGTACATGCCTTTTCCTCTATGCGATTAGAACGGTTGGGGAGGGCGGGGCCGCCTCCCGGAACTGCGCCGGCAACGCGCAGCGCGGCGGCACGTCGAACAAGCCCGTTACGCGCATCCCCGGCGGAGGCGGCCGCTACCCGTGCAATCCCTGCCGCTTACCCCGTATCTAGCTTGCCGTCAGCGCGGCTTTGCGGTCAACGACTCTGCCCTACGGGCCTTGCGGGGATGCGCGCCCAGCAACTCGTTGCTTGCGCCGGGCAGAGTCCTCACGCATCTAGCGCCCGTTCTTGGCGGAGAACCGCCCCTCTTGAGCCGGCAGTCGGGCCTCTGGCGCCGACTTGTCGAAATTCCTTTGCATATGCTAACCTTTGTGAAATCATCCATGTAAGGAGGGAGCCGTCATGAGCGCAGAAACCGCATCCGTGCCAGCCGGAGCGAAAGCCGGCGGACTGGCCGTGATGGCGGGCATGGTTTCAACTATCGTCGCGGCTCTATTCTTCCCTGGAGGCCCGCTCATCGACAGTGTGGACCAGACGGACTTTCCGGCCGCGGCCGCCGCCCTGGGCGCCAAACCCGAGTTGAGCCACGCGATGACGTTGCTGGTAATCTTAGGCATGCTACTCTACTGCTTCGGCTTCGTCGAACTCTTGCGGCTGCGCGGGCGGGGAGCGGGCCTTTCCGCGGCCGTCCTGCGCTTTGGCATCTTGGCGAGCCTCTTCAGTTGGTGCGTATTCATCATTGGTATCGGCGTCAGGCACGGCGCAATCTACCTCATGGAACAGGGCATCCGCGCCGGCGATGGCACGGAACTGCAAGCGGAGTTCGCGGGCCTCGCCGTGGCCAGTCAAATCACCATGATGGGCGTGCTGCTGTCGTTCATGGTCGTGAATCCAATTGCGTCCGCGCTTGTTGGGATTGGCCTCGCGGCCCGGTTGAACAAGCCGGACATCTATTTGCTGGCTGCCTACGCGCTCATAATCATTGGACTGGGCGGGTTCGCCGGCGTGGCGCTGGCCTTGTTTCTCGCCGATACGAACGTCGCGGTGTTCCTCTCTATCAGCCAGGTATTCCTGTTCATTGGCTCGCTCTGCCTCTTTGTCATAGGCGCGGGAATGTACCGGGGCCGGCGCGAGTTCGTGGCCGAGGATGCCGCGAGCTAAGTTTGGCTGCATCGCCAATCCTGCCGTCCGCGCTTGGCATTGGGAGCCGTCCCCCTATACGTCCGGCTGCGGGCGCTTGGGTCACCCGCCTGGCGCGGAGTCTACGTGGAAGAGCGCAGCCGGGCACGGCTCGGTTGGCTAATCTCCCTGATTGAGGCCGCGGTTGGCAGAGGCAGTCAGTCTTGCGAGAGAAGCCAGCCAAGCAGCGCGTCCGCGAAGGCGTCGCCGTAGGCGGGGCCGTGGCTGCTGCCGACGCCTTGCCAGAGTTCGATGGTGATGCCGGGGGCGCAGGACTCTTGCAGGCGGTAGGCGTGGGTTTCCGCGCCGGGCACGTGGCGGTCCAGGTCCAGAGTAGCGTAGGGTTGGGGATCATCGGGCCAGGCGCAGCCGGCGCGTTGACTCCAGCGCGTCACCATCTCCTGCGCGCCCGCGTAGAAGGCCCGTTTGCCGTCTTCATCCGGCTCGCCTTGGTCGCCCGCGTAGCGGATCACGTCGTCCGCCGTGCCGTGGATGTGCAGGACGGAGACGGGCGGCGCGCCGGCGCAGCTTGCGTCATCGACATAACTCGTGCCGGCCAGGCTGGCCACCGCGCGCAGGCCGGGCAGGCCCTTGCACGCCAGGTGGTAGGCCATGAACCCGCCGTTGGAGTAGCCGAAGACGAAGACCGGGCCGAAGTCCGCGAGCTTGCGCGCGCCGGCTACCAGTTCCGTCAGATACGCCACGTCGTCCTCGCCGGACTTGCCGCCGTCACAGCACTCGTCGGTGGGGTTCCAGAAGCGGTCGCCCGCAGCGTCGCGGATGCCGTTGGGCAGCAGCAGCGCAAAGCCGTGGCTGTTCACGCGCTCATGCAGGGGCACGTAGGCGGCGTGGTCGGCGGCATTGCCGCCAAAGCCGTGCAGGGAGACGATCAGCGGCGTCTCGCCGTCAACGAATTTCTGCGGCGTCACCAAGACCGTGCGGTTCTTGCGTCCGGGATGGTCGACGTAGTGGACCTCGCCGCCGGCCGCCACCGCCAACTGGGCGGTTCGTTCCAGCACGGCGTCATCCGTTAGCGGTTCCCGCTTGTCCTTGTCCCACGCTTCCTGAGCGAAAAGGGCCGCTTCCGTTTTGGCGGCGGCGGCCTCGAGTTCCTCGATGCGGTCGTCGAGGCCGTCGACGCGGACGTCGAGGTCGTCCGCGCGCTCGCGCAGAAGCGCGATTTCACGCTTGAGCTCGGCATTTTCATCCGCAAGGGCCGCCAGCGACTCTTCCAGGGCGCGCGTCTGCGCCGCCGGCGCGAGTACCCGCATACCTGCGGCAGAATCTTCGCCCAAGTCGGCGCACCCCAGCAGCGCGGCGGCCAGCAAGAAGCAGACGGCCAGCGCGCCAAGACGGCGCAGGGGATTCACGCCAAGAGGCGCCGGCGCGATAGGCTTCTCTATTGACATTCTTTGTTTGCCTCTTCTACATTGTCGATTTGCCGTGCTTGCTAACCATTCGGGAGACCCTTGCGCAACCTTGGCGGTTACGTGAGGCTATGCCGCATTGGCGCAGCGGCTAGCCCGCGGCGCGGGCCGTCCGCAGCCGGGCCAGCGGCGTGTCGTTTATTGGCAGGTGGACTATGGCGGCAAACACGCCAAAGCCGACGCCCGCCCACCACATGGCGTCATAGGAACCGGTCTGGTCGTAGAGCATCCCGCCCAGCCACACGCCGAGAAAGCTGCCGACCTGATGGCTGAGAAAGACGATGCCAAAGAGCGTAGCCATGAATCGCAGCCCGAAGATTTGCGCCACGATGCCGGTGGTGAGAGGCACCGTGGAGAGCCACAGCAGTCCCATTGCCGCCGCAAAGAGGTATATCGTCAGTTCGGTGGCCGGGGCAAGCAGCAGCGCCAAGATGACGAACGCCCGCCCGGCGTAGATGAAGGAGAGGCCGCGATTCTTGGCGTGCCGTTGGCCGAACGCGCCCGACAAGAGAGAACCGAGGATGTTGAACAGGCCGACAAGCGAGAGCGCGAACGCGCCCGCGCGCGCTGAGAGACCGAGGTCGGTGACGTACGTGGGGAAATGCGCGGTGATGAACGCCACGTGAAAGCCGCACACGAAGAACCCCGCCGTGAGGAGCAGGTAACTGCGATGACGCATTGCCTCGCCCAAGGCGTCGGCCAGCCCCTGGTGCGATGCCGGTTCCCCTTTGGCCGCCGTGCCGCGCGGCAGGCTGAACGCCAGCGGCACCACGACCAGAGCAACAAGAGACATGACCAAAAGCGAATCGAACCAGCCGTAGGTGGCGATCAAGGTCTGATTGATGGGCGAAAAGAGCACCTGGCCCATGGAGCCGGCCGCGGTGCCAAGCCCAAGCGTCAGTGAACGCCGTTCCGGCCCGATGATGCGGGCGATGGCCGCCAGCACCAGGGAGAACGAGCAGAAGGCTACGCCCAAACCAACCAGAATCCCGCCGGTCAGGAAGAGCGCCGGCCCGCTGTCCGCCAGCGCCATGCCGGCCACGCCGGCGGCGTACGCCGCCGCTCCCAGAGCGACGACTCTGGCCGTGCCGAACCGGTCGGCAACCGCGCCGGCCACCGGCACGCCCAGGCCCCACAACAGGTTCTGCAGCGCCAAAGCCAGGGAAAAAGTCTCCCGCGACCAGCCGCGCGCCGTCGTCATCGGCTCCAGATAGAGGCCGAAACTGGAGCGGATGCCGAACCCGATGAGCGAGATGAGACACGCCGCCGCTATGACCGCAACAATGGCAGTGCGTCCGGGAGAGAGATTGGCAGTGGCCTGGCTCAAGGGATCGTGCTCTACGGCAACTCGATGTGGCAACGGACACGAGAGCGATGCAATGGCGTCCGTGAGACTACTCTGAAGCTAACTATACACGCGGGGAGAGCGTGTCTGCAGTAGGGCGGCTGACGACGATCTGTATCGCTTCGGCGTGGCGTGCGGTCGGACGGCGCCGGACGCTGACAGGGCTGCCGCGCCGGTTCATTCGCGCCGCCGTTACCGATTACTCTTCAAGCTGCGCTTCACGTTGCGCTTCAAGCAGTGACGTCAGGAGCTAGCTGGGCGCAATCCGCTCAATTGAGTTGGGGCTACTCCTGGACAAAGGGATTCTGCAATTCAACCCCAAGCCGCTCGAAATCGCCCACATTCCGGGTCACCACGGTCAGCCGATGTACCCTGGCGATTGCCGCGATCATAGCGTCTTCAGCCATTGTATCCGACCGGCGGTGCATGATCCGGGCCCATTCTCGGAAGGCGCGCGCATCCAGCGGCAACACCGCATAGGACGCGAGGACCTGGTCCAGCCAAACTTCCAACTCCTCAGCCTTAGCTTCATCCTGCTCACGGGTGATTTCGATCCCCGCCTGGATTTCCCCAACGGTCACTGCAGGGAGAAAAAGCCGTTCAGCCGGCACGGCGGCGATCCAGTCCAATACCGCGCCGTGTGGACATGGGCGCCGCAGTTCCGAGACCACGTTGGTATCGAGAAGGTACACGGCCTACTCCATAACCAAAGGCGGCCGGCGGCGGCGCGGTCGCCGGGGCGGCGTGAGAGCCTCGGTCCGCGCCTCGCGCGCGAGCAGGAGTTCCTTTAGGTCCGGCCGCGTCAGCGTCTCCAACCTGCGCCACTGCTCGATGGGAAGGAGCACCGCGGTCTCCACCCCACGCCTGGTGACGATTTGCGGCCCTTCGGCGAGGGCGGTATCGAGGAGTTCGCTGAATCTTGACTTGGCATCTTGAACCGGCCATTTCTTGCTCATATCTTGCTCCCAACAAGATGCTTCTGACTAGTTATCAGACTAGCCTGATTGGACGCAGATGTCAAGGAAAGAGACGAGAGCCCAAGAGTGGCGCGACCCTATCCTTAGTCCAGCCCCGCTACGCCGTCGATTTCCACCAGCCAGTCTTCTGAGGCCAGCGAGGATACCTCCACCAGGGTAGTGGCTGGGTAGGGAGGCACAAGGACTTCGCGGCGCACCTTGGTAATGGTCTCGCGGAAGCGGATGTCGGTGACGTAGATGTTCAGGGCAACGACGTTCTTGAACGTGGCGCCGGCGGCTTCCAGGACGGCTTGGATGAGGCCGAACACGTGGCGCGTCTGCGCTTCGACGTCGCCCGCGCCCACCACGTTGCCGTCCGCGTCCGTTGGCACCTGGCCGGCGATGTAGAGCGTCTCTCTGGCTTGCACGCGGATGGCGACCGAGTAGGGCACGTCCGGCTGCGTCATGCCTGCGCCGACGACGAGTTCTTTCTTCATGGCGGGTGCTCCTCTCCCAGGATTGGTGATGCCAAGGCCGGTCACTCAAGGGGCAGTATAGACCCTGCGCCGGCCTTATCCAAAGTGCGGCGGCGGCCCCGGGAGAGGTGTGCAATTCTGTTGCTCCGGCGGGGGACAAGCCCCCGCGCTACGGTAGCGCGCTGGCGGAGGACAAACCCCAGTGCGGTCGCATTTGAGGAGGATTGGTGTCAAATGCGTGCCTTGAAACGTAGGCATAACGGCGTAGGGGCACGACATGTCGTGCCCCTACGCCGTTATGCCAATGCCGCTATCAGACCATACGTTGGAAGAACGTGAGTTGCCTAGTCCAGCGCCGCGATCGCGTCGATCTCCACCAGCCAGTCGGCGGACGCCAAGGAGCCGATTTGCACCATGGTGGCGGCCGGGAAGGGCGGCTTGAGGATTTCGTTGCGCACCAGGGTGATGGTCTCGCGGAAGCGAATATCGGTGACGTACATGTTCATGAAGACCACGTTGTCGAACGTCGCGCCGCCCGCCTCCAGTAGCGATTGGATGTTGGCGAACACCTGGCGCACCTGCGCTTCGATGTCGCCCGCGCCGACGATGCTGCCGTCGCCGGCCGTCGGCCCTTGGCCGGCGATGTAGAGCATCTCGTTGGCTTGCACGCGCAGGGCCATCGAGTACGGCGCGGCAGGCTGGGACATGCCCGCGCCCAGGAGGGGTTCTTTCTTCATTGCTTGTTCTCCTCGTTATCTGTGGGAACGTGGCGGTTGCTTTGCGCCACGGGCATTATAGCCGCTGCGCCGCCGTTCTCCAAGAGCGGCAGGCAACGGCTGCGCGCCGCGTTACGCGCACCGACGCTCGTCCAGGCGGCGCCATAGCAAACGGCAGCACAGATTCAAGCCACCGGGAATCTGGACATACGTTGCGGCTAGTCATATACTTTGTCCATATTTGGAGGCTTTGGGGGAGAGCATGAAAGAGATTGAGGCCGCGAAATTCAAGGAACAGTGCTTGGCGCTGTTGGACAGTTTGGACGCCGACGGGCTGATCATCACGAAGCGCGGCAAGCCCGTAGCGCGCGTTCTGCCCTGCGACGCCAATGACGGCGACCTCATTGGCAGCCTGGAGGGACGGCTTAACATCAAGGGGGACATATTCACCACCGGAATCCGCTGGGACGCAGAGGGTCAACCTTGACGCGCGTATCCTCATATTCGCATGCAACGGCGAACGCGAGGTAAGCGAAGAGCGTCTGGTGGCGCGTTATATCGCCCGTCGGCAGCGCACGCAGTCGGGAAGAAGGCAAGTAGGCTAACAAGGATATAATCACTCGAGCGAAGCGGACGCTAAGAGCGTTCGCATCAAGGAGGAGGCATAGCCATGCAACTCGGTGTTTTGACGGTGCTCTTGGGCGACTTGCCCTTTGAAGAGGCGCTGGACTATCTGCGCGACCTGGGCGTGCAGTCGGTGGAGATCGGCTGCGGCAACTATCCGGGCAACGCCCATTGCGACCCGGACGCGCTGCTGCACGACGACAAGGCCTGCGACGCCTTTCTCCACGCCGTAACCAGTCGCGACATGGAGATTTGCGCGTTGGCCGCCCACGGCAATCCGCTCCATCCCAACCCCAAGATTGCGCGGGCGCACGCCGAGACCCAGCGCAAGGCCATTCAACTGGCGCACAAACTGGGCGTGGAGACGGTGGTCGGCTTCTCCGGCTGTCCGGGCGATTCCGACGGCTCCAAGTATCCCAACTGGGTCACGTGTCCCTGGCCGACGGACTATCTGGAGATTCTGGAGTGGCAGTGGGAGCGGAAGGTCATCCCCTACTGGAAGGAGGAGGCCGACTTCCTGCGGGAGCACAACGCCCGCATGGCGTTGGAGATGCACCCCGGCTTCGTGGTCTACAATTCCGAGACCTGCCTGCAACTGCGGGAGGCGTGCGGGCCCGAAATCGGCGCGAACCTGGATCCCAGCCACCTCTTCTGGCAGGGTTGCGACATCATCGCCGTCATCCGCGAGTTGGGCGAGGCCGGCGCGCTCTACCACTTCCACGCCAAAGACACGAAAGTCCACCCCTTGAACGCCGCCAAGCACGGCGTGCTGGACACTAAGTCCTACACCGATGAAGTCAACCGCTCCTGGCTCTTCCGCAGCGTGGGCTACGGCCACGACTACGGCTACTGGAAGGACATCGTGAGCGAACTGCGCCTGGTGGGCTACGACGGCGTGCTCTCCATCGAGCACGAGGACAGCCTGATGTCGTCCAACGAGGGCCTGGAAAAGGGCGTGAAGTTCCTGAAGGAAATACTCATCTTCGAGGTGCCGGGCACGGCCTATTGGGCGTAAGATTTCGGCCTATTCGGCGTAGGGGCACGGCCTATCGGGTATAATGGCACGGCCTACCGGGTGTAGGGGCACGACATGTCGTGCCCCTACACCCGATGCGCCAAACCCACGAATAGAATTGGAAACAGAGTCACTGCCATGAACGATACACGCATGAACAACACAAGCTGCTCAACGGCGCTCTTCCGGGACCGCGAACTTGCCCCGGCGCTGGACGCCATCGTCGCGGCCGGCTTTCCCCAGGCCGAACTCAACATAAGAGAGCCTCACGTCTATTCAGCGGACGCCGCTGAGGTGCGCCGCGTGCAAAGCGAGTTCGCGGCGCGTCCTCTGCGCCCGCGGACGATGCACGCGCCGTCGGGCCGCAGCATTCTAGGCGCGCTGGATGACGAGTGGCACAAGGAGAGCTTCGGCATCCTGAGCCAGTACGCGCGCATGGCCGGCAATCTCGGCCTGACCGAGATGGTGATTCATCCCATCCCCAACCCGTCCCTCGTGCCTGACCCCGCTGATCCGGCGCTGGCCGGGCAACTCCGCGATGGGATCCGGCGCTCGCTGGACGCGCTGCTGCCCGTCACCGAGCCGGCCGGCGTGCGCATTACGGTGGAAAACCTGCCGTATCCGGATTATCCGTTGAACAACATTCAGGATCTGCGCGCGGTGGTGGAGCCGTATCCCGACACGGCGGTGGGACTCATCATCGACCTGGGGCACGTTGGGAAAGTCGGCCGCGATCCGGTCACGGATATCCGCGCCGCCGGCGACCGGCTCTGCGGCACGCACATCCACGACCTGAACGCGCCCGGCGGCGTCGACCACCATTCGCCGGTCGTGAACACGTATGATTGGGCCGCCATCCGCCGGGCCTTCGCCGAGATCGGCTACCAGGGCCCGTGGACGATGGAGGTCTCCCAGACCAGCCGGGATGAGAGCCTGGACGAGTTGGCTCAGGAAATCGCCGGCTGGCTTGGCGACTGGCTCTAGCGGCTGGGGGATGCCGTCCAATCTAGCGGCCGCGTCTTGCTGCTTGCGCCGCGATTACCGCGCTTGCAGGCACAACCGGGCGTTCCCGCCGCCGCGAGTCTGTCCCCCTTTGGTTGCTAGCGCCGCCGCCACATCGCTTCCAGCCGGTCTTGCGGCGTGAAGCCCAGCAGGCGCTTGTTCTTCTCGTTGCTGAAGCGTTGGTGGGGCAGGTCGGCGAAGATGTTGAAGACCTCGCAGCGGGAGGGGAGCGTCGCCAGGTCTACGCTGAGACCCAGGCGGATCGCCTCGGCGGCGTCGCGCCAGGAAATGGCAAACGGATGGTTCAGGCCCACCGTTGGCGCGTCGTGGTCTTGAAAGTCGTAGAAGAGGAAGCAGAGCACGTGCACGTCGTGGTTTTCCGTGAAGACCTTGCAGATCTCTTGCCCGAGCCCTTTGCTGAGGGCGTAGAGATACGTGCTGGGGTGCGGCGGCACGTCCGGGCCGATTTCGTAGTCGAACGCGGTGTAGCTGCGGCCGGCGATGGTGAAGTGCGGGCCGGTGTTGAGCACGCGCGGGATACCGTGGGCAACGGCCGCCCGCAGCATGTTGTAGCAGCCGCGCGCGTTCACGTCGAACGCCGCCTGCCCGTCCTCGCGCACCACGGTGCAGTTGACGATGGCGTCCATGCCTTCCGCCGCGCGGTGGACGTCGTCAGGGTCGGCGACGTCCACGCGCCGGTACTCGTGGGGCGTCTCGACCGGCGAAATATCGGTGACGCGCAGCGTGTGTTCGCCTTCCAGAGCGCGGATGACGTGCGGCCCCAAACGCGCCGCGCCGCCGAGGATCAAGACCCTCATGCCTCGCCTCCGCTTGAGCGGTCGGGCGCAAAGCCGAGCGCGTCCCGCGCCCTGGCGCTGCTGAACCGCGCACCCGGAAACGCCGACTGCACGTGGTATATTGCCCAGGGTTCGGCCGGGGCCGCCAAAGCGCGTTCGAAGGCGTGCACGGCGTCCGTGTGCGCCAGCCAGGTTGGGTCGTCCGGCGGCGCGGCGCGCCCACCGGGTTGACCGACGTTCCCCAAGCGCAGGCACGTGACCGCGATGCGCCCTTCCCGCGCGAATTCGCGGCAGACGAACTCGCCGAGATGCCGCGCCAGAACCGGCGGTTCCGTAGACGGCCGGGGCCGCCATCGTTCGTCGACGGCCCAATCCTCGCCGCAGCCGACTTCGTCGAAGATGTTCGCAAAGAGGCTGAGGCTGCTGGTGTAGACGCAGCGCGCGACCCCGGCCTCGCTGGCGGCGAGCAAGAGGTTGTAGGTGCAGCGGGTGTGGAAGTCGAGGAGCCGGTTCGCGGATTCTTCCGTTTCACTCGCGTAATCCGGCGGCGGTTCCGCCAGGTGGATGAGCGCGTCCACTCCGGCAACCAGGTCAGCGGTCGCCGCATCATGTCCCAGTGCGCAGCGGGTGAACGGCCAGGGCAGGGCCACGTCCACCACATCCGTCAAGTGTACGCTATGGTCTGTGGAGAACGCCCGCGCCAGGTCTTGCGCCAAGGCGGAGGCGGCGGACGTTATCAGGATGTTCACTCAGGAGGCTCCTCTTCCTCTTGTCCCTCACCCCGGCCCTCTCCCCCAGGGACGCTTGATGCAGATTAGTTTAGCCATTGAAGAGCGTGGCCAATGCCAGCGGTGGACGCCCGAGGTACCGGTTCACCCAGATACCCAGGTTGAGGGCAGCCGGTTTAGCGGCCACATGACCACGACACCGGCGCAGCAGGCGCGGAAAGTAGCGGCGCCAGTGTGCCGTCGCATACCGCAGGAACGCACGCTCAGACCTGCCAAACCACTGGCAACTGAGCGCCAGTGTCGGCGCCTCGCTGACAGACATCGCCGGCCGCTTGCCCGGACGTTAGGGCTTGGTGGGGGCAAAGTGCTGCTCATACTAATCGTCCACGATGGTGCACACTGTCACGAGGCAGGTGTGGAGGTCTACGGTCATGGCCAGCCTCCTGCCGTTTGCATAGGGTTCACGGCTAGCTTACACCATCCTCGACACCTTTCTTCCCCTGTCCCTAATTTGCATCAAACGTCCCCAGGGAAAGGGAGCGATTTCGTTTGTCGGCTTGAGTTTTTGCAAAGGTCTCCTCAGGGATTTGTAGACTTCTGGAGTAGCGCGGGGGCTTGTCCCCCGCTCCGGTCACCGTGCGCCCGCGCGGAGAAGACGGATTCCGCGCCCCCTCATGGAGGCGAACTTTCGCGGAAATGACGGAGTCTTGGCATCTCCGCCGCCCGCCAGCATAACGGTGGCAACGGCTACTCGCCGGCTGATTCCACCTGCTCGAAAACCGCCGCCAGTTCCGCCGGCGTGTGGGCGCGCGCCGCCTCAGCATCGCCGCTAGAGACGATTGCCGTTGGTGCGGCGTCGATTGCCGCGATACCGAGCGCCGCCAGCAGGTCCGCGTCGCTTGCCGGGTCGAGCCACTGGGTGACCTGCGCCGGCGTGTGGACGCGCAGCGCCTGCCGGAAGAGTTCCCGCGCCTGCGGAGCGTCGCGCGCGCCGACCACCACGATGCGCGTAGGCGGCCGCAGGAGGCGGTCGACCGCCTGGCCGTAGAGCGCGCCAAAGTGCCCAAAGTAGCGGAACGACTCCGCGTAGTTTGCCAGCGCGGTCTCGGCCACGGCGTGGTACCGCCCGTTGCCGGTGAGCCGCCACAGGCGGATCAAGAGTTCGGCCGCCGCCGCCGTGTCCGCCAATACCTCCTGGCGGTGGGCCAGCAAGCCCAACGGGGACTGGGAACCGCCGCGCTCCGCCGCCGCGCCCGCCTCCCCGCCGGCGGACTGCGCGGAGTCGGCGTTGTGCGTTGCGGTATCCCAGAAGCCGCCGCTGGCGGGATCGTGATGCGCCCGCAGGATATGCGTGCCGATCGTCTGCGCCCGGTCCAGGTATTCGCGTGCGCCGGTGGCCTCGTAAGCGTGCCCAAAGGCGCGTGCAACCGCGATCTGGTCCGGCAGCCAGCCCCAGCCGTACGCGCCGCCGTCCCAATTGCGCGCCATGCCGCGCTGCGGATCCCACATTTCTTGCCACATGTGTGCCAGTAGCCGGATTGCGTGGTCGCAATACGTCTCATCCTCCGTCGTGCGGAAAGCGTCCAGGAAAGCCTGCGCCGCCAGCGCGTTTTCCCTGGCGTGGATAATCGGATCAACGCAGGTCTCGCCGTAGGCGCGCCGTTGCGCGGCCGGCAGGTGATAGTACGCATCCGGCGCAAAGAATCCGCCGTAGTACGCGCCGGTAGCCGGGTCGCGCAACCGCTCAACCAGATACCGCAGCACGCGCGCCCCGGTCTGCTTGAAGGCCTCCTCGCGAAAGACGTGCGCCGCTTCCATATAGAGGGAAACCAGCGCCGCGTTCTCTTCCAGCATGACCTCGCGCTCCGGGTTCTCCCACTGCGCGTCGTTGGCAAAGCGAAAGAACACGCCGTCCTCGCGGTCGAAGAGGTTGCTCAGCGCCATGATGTCCAGCGAGTGCTTGACCAAGGCGGCCAGATCGTAGTCCAGGGTATGCTGGCACCACTCCAGCGCGAAGCCCAGCGCCTCGGTGTGGGTGAACTTGGGCGCTTCCCCCAGGCCGCCGTTCACCTGATCGAACGCGGCGGTGATGAAAGCGACAACCTCTGCCGGAATCGCCGGCGTCGGCACGCCGTCCGCGGCCCGTTCCGCCGCCTCCGCCGCGCGCCGTTTCTCCTCCAGCGCGCCCAGTTTCGCGCGGATTGTGTCGCGGTTCCGGCGGTACTCATCCGCCAGTTCCACCAGAAAGTCGCGCATCTCCTGGGGCGGGATGTACGTCGCGCCGGCCATCAATTCGCCTTCCGGCGTCAGGAAGGCCGTGGTGGGCAGGCCGCCGCGATTGTAGCGCCGGTCCACGTCGGGCCGCGCGGCGGCGTCCACCCGCACCGGCACGTATTCGGTCTTGATGAGAAACTGCACCGTGTCGTCGGAATACGCCTGCTCGTCCATCAGGTGCGACCACCGGCTCCAGGCCGCGGTGATGCAGAGCAGGATGGGCCGGTTGCGCGCCCGCGCCTCGGCGAACGCCGCCGCCGACCACGCGCGCCACGGGATGCGCCCCGCGCTATGCGGGCGCGGCGAAAAACGGAACTCTTCATGCTGCGCTGTTTCAGAAACCGGCTTCATCGCGTGCTCGCTGGCGTAAATCGCACTCTTGCTACGCACTCATTATACCGAGAGGCAGCCGCATCATCGTAGCGCGGGGGCTTGTCCTCAATGCTGTCGCATTAAACATAATGAGAAACTACACCGTGCCTGATTCCTCTGGTAGCGCAGGTTTGCAACCTGCGACGTGGTAGGGTCAAGATGTGGCATCGTCTGCCGGCGGGAAACTTGAGGCGATCGCCCGCCGTGCCTTGCACACCTGCGGGGGACAAGCCCCCGCGTTACGTTAATGCGACAACATTGGCGCTTGTCCCCCGCCTGCCGGCAAAGAGCGCGCCTTTCGCTATGGCAGAGGCAGTCACATCGATGGGGAAGCCCATTCCAAGGATATCTCTACCCTGCATGTCGAAAGGCGTAGGGGCACGACATGTCGTGCCCCTACGCCGCCACGCTAAGGCGTCGGCGCATGGTGCGCGCACGCCCAGAGCAGCGCGCATTCATACCAGCGCCCCGAATCATCATGTTAGGCAACGCCTCGCCCTGTCATTCTGAGGAGCGCAGCGACGAAGAATCTAGCGCCGATTGCGCTCCAGATTCCTCGCTGCGCTCGGAATGACAATAGATGCAGCCCCACAGGGCCAACACTTCCGTGCCCAGCCATCCTACAGTTGACAAAGCTACCGCAGTGCACTAACAATAGGGTAGCGTAGCAGCCTGACCGTGTTGCGGCGAGAGTTTTCGGTACTGGTTGTATATCCGCCGCGTGCAGAGGAGGTGCAGGACACGGGGGAATCGGGCCTACCCAAGCCAAGCCGCGTTCCTCTAGAGAGAGGAATGCGCATGTGTGCGAACCGTAGTGGCATTGTGTATCAAGGAGAGAGATGACAATGCGAACCCGTTTTACCAGACGGACGATTCTGGGCGGCATGGGCGTCGGGATTGGCGCCGCGTTTGCGGCCGCCTGCGGCGCGGGCGCGGGCATGGCCCCGGCCGGGGACACGCCGGCGGAGTCCGACGGCGACGGCGAAGCCGCGGAGCCCATGATGGAAAAGCAGAAGGTGCTCTACTGGTCCCACTCCACCCAGCCCTTCCATGAGGACATTGGCGCCGAGATGGTCGCCGAGTTCAACGAGTCGCAGGACGGCGTCGAGGTCTTTGCCGTCGGCACCGCCTACGGCGACACCAAGAACAAGCTCCCCACCGTGGTCGCGGCGGGCAGCGCGCCGGACATCTCGTTCCTCGACCGCTACATCACCAAGAGCCACGCCGCCGTGGGCGCCACCATGGACATTACCCCGTTCGTGAAGGCTTCCAGCGTGATGCAGCCGGACGACGTCTGGGACCGCATCCTGAACGACGTGACCTACAAGGGCCGCCACTTTGGCTGGCCGTGGGGCCCGGACACCCGCACGCTCTTCCTGAACCACGACGTGCTGATCGAAGTCGGCATCGATCCGGAAGAGCCGATTGGGGACTGGGAAGACTTCCATAACGCGTCGAGCAAGATTCACACGCTGGAAGGCGAGAACATCACCCGCCTGGGCTTTGTGCCCAACTGGGGCAGCGCCGGCATCATTGCCGGTTGGATGATTCCCTACTGGCAGCAGGGTATGACTCTCACCAGCGCAGACGAGACCAAGGCCACCATGGACAATGCGGAGATGGCCGCGGCGCTGGAGCACAGCACCCGCTTCTACGACGCGCAGGGCGGCTGGGACGCCGTGCAGGCGTTCCGCGGCGATTTGTCGCCGGCGCTCGTGTTTACCGGCGGCGGCGTGGGCATGTTCTTCGATACCTACAGCACGCCGCGCAATACGGCGTTCGCCGAGGAATACGCCAAGATCGACTACAGCGTCGTCTTCGAGCCGTATCCTGACGATGGCCAACCCGCGACCTACGGCGGCGGCTGGTCCAACGTCATTCCCACCGGCGCCAAGTCGGCGGAGGGCGCGTTCCAGTTCCTCGAGTTCCTCTTCATGGAGCCGCAGGACCGCCGCTGGGCCGATCGCTGGAACCGCATTCCGGTGCGGAAGTCCGTCGGCCGCAGCGAGGAGTTCATCCAGGGTGACGCCGACCGCGCCCACGCCATCGACGAGATGCCGGGCGCGCACTGGGTGGTCACCGCCGCCGGCGGCCCCGACATCCTCGGCGCCCACATCCAGCTCAGCCGGGACGCCTGGCAGCACCTGAAGACCATCCCCGAGGCCATGAAAGAGGCCGAGGCCAAGACCCAGCAACTGCTGGACGAGTGGGAAGCCAACTCGGTCGTGCAGTAGGGACTGGCTGTCTTACAGACGGTAACGGTTCTCATTTGGGACTGGTCTGGAAAGTGAAGAGGGTGGCGCCAATTTGGCGCCACCCTCTTCTTGTTCGTCCACCCAAGCACGACGTGGCAACGGCACAAAGCCGAATTCACCGGGACAATGAGGGCAATTGCACTCCGTCACTCCGGCGAAAGCCGGAGTCTAGGGTAGCGCGAGAAGATGGATTCCCTAGACTCCCTACTTTAGGTTGACGGCAACCTGGTCACACAAGTGGAGAGCCGTGAAGACGACTGAGGGCGTAACCCACGAACCGGAAGAGGCCTGTCCCCTGGGGCTGCGCTCGCCTACATGAGCGAGCAGTCCGACGCGCCCGAGGCCGGTGAGATTTCGCTGCGGCTGCTGCGGCACTTCGCGTCCGGCGTGCGCCACCGCAAGTATCAGGGCATCGACATCGTTACGGTCGAGGCGCCGCGCTAGCGTAGGGGGGAGGCGCGGCCGCTGCAAGATCTCAGGCGGGGGACGAGCCCCCGCGCTACTCGAAGTCACACGCCGTTCGGCCTGAGCGACGTCGAAGGGTGATTAGCGTGGAGAACGAAGTAGGAGTTACACGCTCCCCGCCGTTCATGCTTCGACAAGGGCTTCGCGCAGCCCTCAGCACGAACGGGAGGGAATCGGGCGCGACAGACCCGTTCGCCCTGAGCGCCGTCGAAGGGTGAACGGCGTGGGGAATGAAGTAGAAGTTGCGGCGCTCTTCTCAGGCGGGGGACGAGCCCCCGCGCTACGTTAGTGCGGCAACGCCCAGGCTCAGACCCCGGTGCTGCCGAAGCCGCCGCGGTCGTCGCCCGTGAAGCGCGCCACCTCTTCCCACGTCACGCGCGGCGCGGGCACGAGCAGCGCCTGGGCGATCCGCTCGCCGCGTTCCACCGTCACGGGCGCGGCGGTGACGTTATGGAAGAGCGCCTGGATCTCGTCGCCGTCGCCGCAGTAGTCCTGGTCGATGACGCCGACGCCGTTTGCTTTCAGCAGTCCCTTGCGCACGGGGGTGCTGCTGCGGCTGACGACCAGCAGCGCGTAGCCCGGCGGCACCTCGATGACCACGTTGCACGGCACGCGGACGGTCTCTCGCGGCCCAATCGTCACCGCATTGCGGGCGCAGAGATCAAAGGCCACCGCGCCGCCGGTGGCGTAGCGGGGCAGGGGCAGCGTGGGATCGATGCGTTTGATGCGCACGTTCATAGGAAGGATGGCGTCTTTAGGCAAACGAGCGTTTGAGCAGCGCCAGCCATTGCAGGAAATAGCCCCACTCCGCATCGTAGGGAGTGGCCGCGAGCGAGCGGTCTTGGGATGAGACGCCCTTCCGGCCCGGCGCGCTCGCCGCGCGGACGCCGTCCAGCGGCAGCAAGAGCAGCGCTTCCCCGGGTTCCACCAGCCCCAGGCGTTCTTTGGCCACGGTACGGACGTAAGACTCCGTGCCCCGGCGGGCCAACTCCTGCTGTAGGGCGGCGTTCTCCGCTTCCCGCTCCGCCAGGCGCTGCTCCAGCACCAGTACGCGCTGGTTGACCTCGTAGCTATTGAGCACGCGCGCCGGAAAGCCGGTGAGCGTGATGGCAATGACCAGTCCCGCGAGCAGGAGCACAAATCGCGTCACGCGCGCCGGTATCCGGTCGTCAGGGATGCGCATGGTTTACGGTCTCGCGTAGGTACTGAGGCGGCCTGCCGCGCGGGCCTACGAGGCGTGAGGCATAACGGGGAGGCGCAGCGCCGGTGTGGAAACCCGCCGCTAATTCCACACGTGATTCTAGCACAAACGGCGGCGGCGCGGCAGCCTCCGTCATTTCCACGAAAAGGGGCAACACACTCCGTCATCACTCTGAAAACAGCGCGGCCGGCTCCGTCATTCCCGCGCACGCGGGAATGACGATTGGAAGACGCAATCTTCGCCCTCAGTGGCGCGGTTAACCGGCCTTAGTGAGCGCCGTCAACCGCTCTCCGGCGTGGCGTACTCCCGCTCCCAGGCGCGGAACTGCTCAACGTTCACGCACTCGGTAAATTCGTCCAGCGTCGTCATGTCGGTGACGCTGGCGGTGGTGCCGTGTTCCTTGAGGGCCGTATAGACGTGCTGCATGGCGCGGGCCGCGGAAAAGAGCGCCGAAAGCGGATAGACTACGATCTTGAAGCCAATCTCAGCCAGGGCGTCCGGCGCCAGCACCGGCGTCTTGCCGCCCTCGATCATGTTGGCGAAGAGCGGCGCGTCCGGGAACGCCGCGGCCACGGCGTGCAGTTCGTCCAGCGACTGGGGCGCTTCGATGAAGACCACGTCCGCGCCGGCCTCGTAGTAGGCGCGGCCGCGTTCCAGGGCGTCGTCCAGTCCCAGCACCGCGCGGGCGTCGGTGCGGGCGATGATCACCAGGCCGGAATCGCCCCGGGCGTCCACGGCGGCGCGCAGTTTCTGCACGTGGTCTTCCATGGGAATCACCCGCTTGCCCTCCAGGTGGCCGCACTTCTTGGGCCACTCCTGGTCTTCCAGGATGATGCCGGCCACGCCCTGCGCCACGCACTCGTTCACGGTGCGTATCACGTTGAGCGGGTTGCCGTAGCCGGTGTCCATGTCGGCCACCAGGGGCACGCTGACGCTCCGCACGATGTTGTGCACGCGGTCGAGAATTTCGCTGGCGGTCATCAGGCCCAGGTCCGGCACGCCGAGCGCGCTGGCGGCAAAGCCGAAACCGGTGGTAAAGACGGTCTCGAAGCCGGCCTGCTCCGCCAGCCGCGCGCTCAGGCAGTCGTACGCGCCGGGCAGGACGACGATACCGGGTTTTTCAATTAGAGCCCGCAATTGGGCGGCACGTTCATTCACCGCACATGCTCCTTGTTTTCTTCTTACCTAAGGATGCCGCACATTCATAGAGACATTGTAGCCGCAGGCGCGTGTCCACACACGATACCGGGCCGTCCGAACGACCTGCTGCCCCACGCGGCTTGACGAATCACACTTGACGGGCATAGGCTAACGCTATCGGGCTTAACGTTTACGGAAAGGGGGTGAGTTCCCATCGGCCCTACGCGAGAAGAGGCCACGTGACTCTAGGTTTGGTTCAAACGAAGGAGACAAGTAAGTGGATATCCGAGAACGCTTTTCGCGGCGTCGTCTGTTGGGCGGTATCGGCGCATTCTCCGCGGGCAGTCTCTTGTTCGCGGCGTGCGGCCAAGCGGCGCCTATGGAATCCGGCGGGGAGATGGCACAGGAGGAAACGGCCAAGGAAGAGGCCGAACAGCCCGCCATGGCCGAGCCGGTGGAGGTGCAGTGGCTCACCCACCACAACAGCCGCCAATTGGACAACGTGGACGGACTGGTCAAGGAGCCATTTGAAAACGATAATCCCGGCATCACGCTCAAGTGGATCATTTGGTCCGGCGACCGCCGCGAGTTCCTGCTGACGCTCGTGGCCGGCGGCCAAGCGCCTGACGTTGCCTGGCTCACCGATCCGGCGCTCACGGCGCTCGGCGCGGTGCAAGCCATCGACGACCGGGTCGCCAAGGACCAGATCGACCTCAGCCCCTTCCCGGAAGCGGCCATGGACGCTTGGTTCCGCCGCGACGGGAAGCTCTTTGCCCTGCCGAACCAGTCCGGCGGCGACTGGCCGGTGGCGCCGACCAACAAGCGCATGTACGAGGAGGAAGGCCTAAACCTGCCGCCCACCGATTGGACTGACCCCGATTGGACCTTCGACCGCTTCCGGACGGAGATGAAGCGATTGACCAAGGAAGACGGCGGCCAGCCCACGCAGCTCGGCCTGCTGGGGGCGAGTCCGGTCTACCTCTTCATCGACTGGCCGAACCTCTTCGATACCGAATGGATCGCCGACGATAACCGCACGGTGATCTCGGACGATCCGGCGTTGGTGGATGCCTATGAAAAGTTCTTCGATATGGCTATCCAGGACCGCTCCGTGGCCAAGCCGGGACAGGTAAACGACCTTTTCGGTACCAATGTCAGGACGGCGTTCGTCGAGGAACGGGGCGCCATGCTGCGCAGCGCGCCCGGCGGCTTCTTCATGATACTGGAGGCAATCCAACGCGGCGCGCCGTTCGTCTACAGCCCCATTTTTCGCGGCACCAGCGCGCGGCCGGTCTCACACCTGAACCTGGACGGCAACGGCATCGTGGTCGGCTCCAAGCAACCCGACGCCGGTTGGGCACTCATCAAGTGGGGCAGCCGCACGATCAACTGGGCGATTTCGCGCGGTACCGGCTTCCATCGCGTGGACTTCTTCGACGAATGGGCGGAGAACATCTACGGCGATAAGGCCTTCCAGGCGGAGGTGCGGCTGGAGGTCTACCGCGACGCGCTGCAGTACGCGGTGCCGGCGGGACGCTCCTTCCGCTCGGCGGCCTACAACCAGATCCGCGACCAGCTCATCACTCCAATCTTCACGGACCTCTACGAGGGCAAGGTGACGGTGCAAGAAGCCCTGCGCGGCATGAAGCAGCCGATGCAGGCCCTGGTCGACGAGGCGCTCGCTGGGTAGCGTTTCGTATGCTAGCGGCCCGCGTTGCGTGCGGGACGAGAAGAGCCGGCCGCGGCCGGCTCTTCTCTCTATTCCAGTGACGCCCAGCCACCGCGCCGCGACCGCCGCGAGCGAGACACACGCCTGCGCTTATGCGCTATAGTGGATTAGTGAGCGCTTACACCCTGTGAGGCTGTCTGCCAAACCGCTGGTGCTGAGCGTCGTCCGCTCCCCTGAGCCTGCCGCCGGGCCAAAGGCTGGCAAGGCGCTACGGGCCGGGATAGCGGGCAAAAGCAAGTATGGGCGGAGACGACGGGCAGGAGTCACGACAAGAGCCGGCGCGCGCGTCCCGCTACCATTCGCGCTGAGCTTGTCGAAGCGCAAACGACAGGCAACAGAAAAGGCCCGGAACAACGGGTCAAGGCCGGAACCGGCGCGCGCGTCCCGCTACCGTTCGCGCTGAACCTGTCGAAGCGCAAACGACAGGCAGCAGAAAGGGCCCGGAACAACGGGCCAAGGCCGGAACCGGCGCGCGCGTCCCGCTACCATTCGCGCCGAGCCTGTCGAAGCGCAAACGACAGGCAACAGAAAGGGCCCGGAACAACGGGTCAAGGCCGGAACCGGCGCGCGCGTCCCGCTACCGTTCGCGCTGAACCTGTCGAAGCGCAAACGGCTGAAAGGCACTCTCTTAGTTTTTTTGGGCAGGTTGTTCTGAGAGAACCTACGCGGCTCACGCATTCTACTGGCGCCGGCGCGGTTGCGCGGCGTCTTGGGGCAGTGAGACTGTCTCTCGCGCTGGCGGGCGCGCTCGTGCTTGCCGCTGTGCTGATGGGCGCGTGCGGGCCGCTGGCGCCGCGCGCCGCGCCGCCGGCGCCGACGGCAGCGCCATCGCCTGCGCCGATCGCATCGCCCACCCCGTTGCCAACGCCGCCGCCCGCGCCCTCACCGACTGCTGTGCCGCAACCGACCGCGACCGCGCCGCCGGAACCGCCTGCGGCGACGGCTACGGCCGTTCCTGCGCCCGTCCCCACTGCGCCATCCGCGCCCACGGCGACTCCCGCGCCGCCACCCACGCCCACACCGTCCGGTCCGGCAGCGGAACTCGTGGGTGACTGGGAAGGAAGCCTCAGGGTGCTGGGATCTGAGGTGCCGATCAGCGCGAACTTGCAGCTTCAGAACAGCGAACTGTGGGGCACGCTGGATATTTCCGCGCGCCGGATCGAGGACATGCCCTTCAAGGCCGAAGTTCAGCCGGACGGCGGGATTCGCTTCGTAATCCCCCAAGAAAGTGGCGACATCACCTTCGACGGCAAGCTGGAAGACGGCGTGGTTACGGGTACCTTCAGGATCGGCCTCATTCGCGGGACGTTCATTCTAGAACGCGCCGCCGAGGGGCGTTCATTCTAGGCCGCGCGGCGCCGCCCGCTACGCCGACCGGCAATTGAGAGCACTTCCTCTCCCTGCGGAGAGCGTCGCGGTGAGGGAGAATCCGATCTAGCCGGACGTATCTTGCCGGACGTAAGCTGCACCGTCTCGCTGTGGCGGAACCCCTGTCATTCCGAACGAAGCGCAGCGGAGAGAGGAATCTCGTGTGCCTGCCGTATCGCGTCCGGCAGGCGCACGAGATTCCTCGCATGCGCTCGGAATGACAGCCGGCGTATTCGCGCACACCCTGTGCGGCCAACCTGCCAGGCGATTCCATGCAGCCAAGCCTACCGCATCGATGCGCGCGGAATTCCGCGCGGCTCCGCGCCGCTCCCGCCCGCTCGCCGGCGTAACGCAAGAGGCCCCCGAGCGAGACAGCAAGGGTGAGAATGAAAGCGCCGGCACAGCCGCAGCGCCTGGCGCGCCGGCGCTCACTCCCCTTTGAACTCCGGCTCCCGCTTCTCCACGAACGCCCGCAGTCCCTCCGCCGCGTCCGCCGAGCCGCGCACGCGCTCGAACAAGCGGCTCGCCAGGTTCACCCGCTCTTCCAGGCCCAGGTTCTGGCCGCGCACGGCCGCCTCTTTCATACCGCGGGTTGCCAGCGGCGCGTTCTGCGTGATTGCCTGCGCGTACGCATCCGCCGTTTCCGCCAGCGCCTCCAGCGGCGCCACCTTGTTGACCAGGTGCAGCCGGTGGGCCTCCTGCGCGCTGATGAATGCTCCCGTGAGCAGGTACTCCAGGGCGTAGTTCAGCGGGATGCGGTTGGCGAGCATGGCCGGGCCGCTGATGGAGCTAATGCCGCGCTTGGCTTGCGGCCAGCCGAATTGGGCGGTCTCGGCGGCGATGCGAATGTCCGAGGCCAGCGCGATGCCGCCGCCCTGCGCCAGGCAGTAGCCGTTGACGGCGGCGATGATGGGCTTCCAGATGCGCGTCTGCATCACGTAGAGGTCCTCGATGCTCGTGCCCGGCGCTTCGTCTCCCGACGGCCCGCCCATCTCCTCCAGGTCGTGGCCGACGCAAAACGCCCGTCCCGCGCCAGTGATGATCGCCACCCAGGCGTCGCCGCGCGCGGAAAAATCCGCGAACACGGAAAAGAGCTCCTCCCGCATGGCGCGGTTGATGGCGTTGAGCTTATCCGGCCGGTTCAGCGTGATGCGCGCGACCTTGTCGGTGACGGTGTAATCGATGAACGACATTGTTATGATTCCTTTCCATCCTGAGGGCGGTTGCGGCAACCGTTGGGCGCGCCTCTAGCGCGTAAACTGGCCGGAGCGAACCGCTGCCTTGGCGGAGGTGTGACGGCGTGCGAGACTCTTGCGGCGCGGGCGCGGCGTTGTGTCACGCTTGCGGCGCCGCAACCAGCGGCTCGATCGTGCTGACGTCGGCTGTGGCGCGCGCCACGTCCAGGTCGTACATGCGTTGGAGATTCAGCCAGAAGTCGGGCGTCATATTAAGCGCCTTGCCGAGACGCAGCGCCGTGTCCGCCGTTATGGCGCGGCGGCCCCGCACGATCTGGTTGATGCGGATGGGGGCAACGCCTATCGTCTTTGCCAGGCGGTACTGGCTTATGCCGAGTTCGTCCAGAAACTCTGCCAGATGTTCGCCGGGGTGGATTGGGTCGGAATTCATGGGATTCTGTGCCCTGCCGCGTGGCTCGAATTACTTGGTGGGAAGCAATCATGCCATCAGTGGTAGTCGGTGACTTCGATCTCCATCGCGCCTTGTTCCGTCCAATAGAAGCACACGCGCCACTGATCATTTATCCGCACACTGTACTGACCTTTCCGATTGCTTCCGAGCGCTTTCAGGCGATGTGAAGGCGGCACGCGCAGGTCGGACAAAGCGGCTGCCGCTATGATTCGCTGCAACCGCATTCGCGCCCGGCGCTGAATATCGGACGGCAGACGGCGCACCGGCAAGCCACGAAAGACGCGCTCTGTATCCCTATCGGCAAATCGCCTCACGGCACTATATTATCGTGACACGATAATAGCGTCAAGGGTTCGTTACATGGTCTCGTAAAACGCCTCTGGGGCACATCGGCGTGTCACTCCTAACGGCCGAGCCGGCTTAGGGATGGGCAATTGCCAGGTCTGGAGATCGTGTACCCGGTGCTGAGCGCGCAGGATGCTTCGATCCAATGCTGGCAACCAGTCTAATTCTTACGTTGTTCTCCCAAGGACTTGAGGCTACTTCTACGTGATGAGTAGAAGCAAAGCCCTTTACAAGCCTTTGGGCAACAGCGTATGCCTCCTGGCGACCATTGATGAGCGGAAGAGCTTCGATTTCTTCGATGGTTATCTGCGCATTGTTCAGCAGTAGCATTCCTGCCATTCGCACCGACACCTCGAATGTATCGAGCATCGTCATTGCTCCTTCCTTACGTCAGGACGCGGTTCTTGCTTGAGTATCTCGGGCGGCAACGCATCTTGGAGGTTTGGCGGCAACTCTCTGAGTTGCTCTTCCATTTCCTTCTCTCTTTGCGCAGCCTTCAGATCTGCCTTCTTCCGCGCTAGCCTGTATATGTCCCATACAATCCGGACTTGGCACTGAGAAAGCCTGTGTACTACCAACCCAAGCTCCTCAACTTCGTCGATGTTGATGCAGTGGCCGTGATCTGCATAATGCTCTACCAGTTTATTGGCAATTTTCGAAGCCTGGTCTCTATCGTCCTTAAGCATTCGGGAAGCCAACAGCTTTGATGCGTATTGCTTGCCAACCTGTAGAGACTTCTTGATGCTGCCGAGGGTTATCGGGAATTGAAGCCGCTGCAATAGACCCTCTGCCAACTCCTTGTTGCCTTTGTCGAACTCGTTTCGTATGAGTTCAAGTGTTGACTCTATGTGTAATGGAGAAAACTGCTCTAGTCTCTGTTCCAGTGGGTTGATCTGCGTAATCTGCGGATCTAGCGGCCCAAGTTCGGCTACTTGGGTCATCATCACCGAGTCTCCACCACAGACCAGAAGCGTTGCAGCGCTCTTGGCCCAACGAGGCACTATGAAACTAAGTTCCTTCTTTCCATAGGTGCAAAACAACATAGCTAAGTTATACGCTGCGTCAATGTCTCCTCCAAATGAATTCACCACTACGACTAAACGACTGCCCTCCTTGCCGGAGCCAAATCTCCCTTGCAGGTCGTCAAAGACCTTATCAACGATGTTGGGTGTGATTTCCTCATTCAAGAAAGGATAGCACGCCACACTCTCTCCAAAGGTCTTGGAAAGTTCATCCAGCAGAGAATCCGTTTTGGCATCAATATCGGGAATTGAATCCGGCAATTCTTGTCCGTCCGACATTAGCCGCCTCTTCGGTTCTGCTGGAAGAATATTCTCCGATCATACTACCTATTAGGAATCATAATTGATGAAACCGCGCGCGTGCAAGACAGTGACAGGCAGCGCCAGTCTTGGTGCAGGATGTCTCCAACTGCAAGCGCAGCCGCGCTCTGACGGAGTATCCGGAATCAACTGGGGTAGCGTAAACGCCAAAGCACCGCCTCTCGTGGAGGGAACCCTGTACCGCTATGGGGCCAGTATTTCCTACGCTCCCAAGAATCCCTCTTCATACAACACCGACTTATACCCGTGTTCCGTCGCCCAGCGGATAGCGGCCTCGGTTTTGGCGGGCACGTTGGGTTGGTAGTGGGGCAGGTGTTGGCGGAAGTATTGCTCGTGCACCATCAGTTCCAGGATTTCGCTGCGGTGGGGGTCTTGGGCCACGGTTTCCAGGTGGGCGGTCACCGCCTCCGGCGTCTTGACCGAGTTGATCACCTGGTCGTGGGTCACGAACAGGATATCCTCGCCGTGGTCTTTCCAGTAGTCGTGGGTAAAGAGGTAGGCGGTGGTAGCGGCGTCCAGGTAGTAGTTCACGCGCGGGGCCGGCGTGGGAATGAAGTAGCCGGCCAGGCCCCAGATGCCTTCCTGGCGCAGGGCGCGGCAGCCCAGGCGGGTGCCCTCGCCCCAGTGGAGCGTGGTGAAGTGCGACCAACTCTGCTCGCCGGTAAAGCGCAGCGTCTCGTCCCGCACCTGGCGGTAGTCGGTGAGCAGCTTCTCCGCCGAGGCTTCCTTATACGGGTCCCGCGGCTGGTCGGCGCGGGCGTGGAACGAGAGTTGCAGCCAGTCGGCGTTGTCGCGCCACTCGGACTTGTACGTGTCCGGCATCTGGCGCAGGTCGAAGTCCTCGCAGGCGTAGTAGATGTTGATGTGCGTCTTCGTGCCGTAGCGGTCGCGCAGGTCGCGCATGAAGCCCAGGTAGAAGTTGTCGAAGAGCGACTTCGGCCTGTCAAAGGCGATGTCGCGCAGGAAGTAGATGTCGTCATCCAGCGAGAAGCGGTAGCGCGGGAACGAATTGCGGTCCCAGAGCACCGTGACCGCGTGGGAGAGGGTCTCGCCGCCGCGTTCGGCCACCGCCGTCAGCTCGGTCTCATGCGCGGTCAGGGTAACGTCCGCCGTAAACGTCGCGCCCACGATCGCCGCCCGCACCTCGCCGACCGCGCCACTCTCGCCCCGGCCCGCACTTTCGTTGCCACGGCTCGAGCTTTCGTTGCCGCTTGTCAAATCATTGGCGCCGCCCGCGACGCGCACCGTCACCGCATCCGCCCCGCTCACCACCCCCTGCACCGCGATGCGCAGCCCATCCTCGCCCTGCCGCCCATCATGCCGATTGAGTATCGCGCCATGTATCGGCGCCGTAATTTGCACCTGCATGGTATCTGCCCTGCCTCCTACGCTGCGCGGATGTGGATACCGTATAGTAGCATAGAGAGGAGAAAAGATGCAGTCTAAGCGCCCACCTACGGCTGTCGGTGTGGTCGCTTCGACTTTTAGTCACATACTTGACTTACTGTGCAGCACTGAGTAAAGGACGACCACATTGTGTCTAGGTGCGTGCTAGACTTTCTCTGGGCAATACGGCGAACTGAGTGTTCACCGCTCTTGCTCTTGGAGGCAAGATAAACAGAGTCTGCATCTTTGTTGATGGGAAGAACTCCGGCGCATCAATGGGCAGTCCTTTTGTCAAGTGATTTCTTGACAAGAGCGCTATTTCTCCAATACGATTGCAGTAACTGCGGTAACCTCAAAAGGGCTGCGGAGGATAGCGGAGTCGAATTGCAATGCTAAGCGTGACCTTAGCACTTCGGGGAATGTCAGTCCTGGTCCCGTCCGGCGGGCAATACCCTCCGCGGAAAATGAACCCGGCATTGAACGTCTGTTCAATGCCGGGTACTATTATACAGCAGCAATGACTGTGAGGAGATTGCTCAGTACCTCCAAAGGACTGGAAACTCATGGGATTGGCAACCGCACTTCAGGAACTCAGAGAGCGGAAGCGCGAGGAAGAGGAGCGGAAGTTTCAGGAACAACTGGCTGAGGTACGCCGAGAAGAACGGGAGCGCATCGTGGCGTTCTACCGGGAACAGGCGGAAGAGAACGGCCAGGAGTTCGTGGAGCCGCCGGCGGATGATGAGGCGCAAGGCAACTCTAACGACCGCTAGTCCCTGCTCTCTAGAGTAACCAAAGAGCCGTCAGCGCACGCTGGCGGTTCTTCGCATTTGGCCCACGTTAGGCAGGCGGACGGCGCGGGCGAGCGGGAGTCGCACTGGGCAGGGGACAAGCCCCCGCGCTACGCCATAGATTCCTCGCTGCGCTCGGAATGACAGTCACGGACACCATATAGATGACAGGAAGTCGGCGTGGCATGACCTAGTCCGTGCCGGACGGAATCCGGTGCGGACACTGGCGAGGAAGCGGTCGTTTGACGCGCTTGCGGGCCTGTGTTAGCATGTGCCGTGACTGAGATGCGGGTGGGCGGCGGGTGCGCCGATGGCCCGCGCGGGATTAACAAGTGAATAATCCGTTGCCTTATCAAGAGAGGTGGAGGGAGACGGCCCTGTGAAGCCCGGCATCCCGGTGGACGCTACTGCGACCACGACTGGGTGCCAATTCCGGCCCCATGCGCATTTGGGGCAAGATAAGGGAAGTATTGCGACATACGACCCCTCTCTATAAGGAAAGAGAAAGGGGTTGTTTTCATTTAATGGATACGTTGCCGGTAATGGATACGTTGCTGAAGTACGCGCATGGGCGCGGCGGCGCGCGGCGCGCGCTGACAACGGACGCGGGGGGACTGCCGCTCATGCCCCGCCGCGGGCGCTTTTCCTAACCGACACCTACGTTACGCAGCCGCTCCGAAGTGGTGAGCGCAGTTGGCCTAAAGACCCTCACCCCGGCCCTCTCCCAGCGGGAGAGCTGACAGGGGTAGGTAGATGTCATTCCGAGCGCAGCGAGGAATCTAGGAATGCTGATCGCGCAGGGCGGTGCTATAGATTCCTCACTCCGCTGCGCTCCGTTCGGAATGACAGGTGACGCCGACTGTAGAATACCTACCCCTGTCAGCAGCGGGAGAGGGAGCGCGGCTAAACCCTTCAAAGTGAAACGCCGACTGAGTGAGACACCGACCAAGTGAGACGCCGACTGAGTGAAACACCGACCAAGTGAGACACCGACGGATGGAAGAGGATACCGACCTATGAACAACGTGGAAAGGATACGCGGCCTGAAGTGCCGGGAATGCGGCGAGCGCTACGACGTGCAGCCGACGCACGTCTGCGCCTTCTGCTTTGGCCCGTTGGAAGTGGAGTACGATTACGACGCCATTCGCGAGCTAACCAGCCGCGAGAAGATCGCGCAGGGGCCGGTCTCGCTGTGGCGCTACAAGGACCTGCTGCCCGTGGAGCGGGGCGAGGACCTGAACTGGCGGGTGGGGTTCACCCCCTTGCAGCCCGCGCCGAACCTGGGCAAGGCGCTGGGACTCAAAGAGCTTTACGTCAAGAACGATAGCGTGAACCCGACGTTCTCGTTCAAAGACCGGGTGGTTTCGGTGGCGGTCGCAAAGGCGAAGGAGTTTGGGTTCGACACGTTCGCCTGCGCTTCCACCGGCAACCTGGCCAGCGCGACCGCCGCCGCCGGTGTGCGCAACGGCCTGCGCACGTTCGTCTTCCTGCCCCACACCGTGGAGCACGGCAAGGTGGTGAACGCGGCAGTCTACGGCGCGACCCTGGTATCGGTGGAAGGCACCTACGACGAACTGAACCGCCTTTGCAGCGAACTGGCCGACCGTTACTCGTGGGCCTTCGTGAACATCAATATCCGCCCCTTCTATTCGGAAGGCTCAAAAACGCTGGCGTTCGAGGTGGTGGAGCAACTCGGCTGGCGCGCGCCGGACCACGTGGTGGCGCCGATCGCCTCCGGCTCACTCTACTCCAAGGTCTACAAGGGGCTGAACGAACTCTATAAAGTCGGCCTGCTGGAGGGCGCGCCGCACACGCGCATCTCGGGCGCGCAGGGCGAGGGATGCAGTCCGGTGGCGCAGGCCTACGCGGCCAATACCACCGCCATCCGGCCCGTGAAGTTGCCGACGACGATTGCCCATTCGCTGGCGATCGGCAATCCCGCCGACGGCTACTACGCCGTCAAGATTGCCCAGGACACCGGCGGCGTCATCGAGTCCGTGACCGACGAAGAGGTGGTGGAGGCGATCCAGTTGCTGGCCTCCACGGAAGGCGTCTTTACTGAGCCGGCCGGCGGTGTGACGATCGCGACCCTCAAGAAACTGGCGGAGAGCGGGCAGATCGCGCCGGACGAGGTGACGGTGGCCTACGTGACCGGCAACGGCCTCAAGGCGCAAGAGGCGGTGTCGGACTCGCTCGACTTGACGATACGGGTTGCGCCGCACGTCGAATCATTCGAGGCGGCTTTGGCAGGACTGGAACGCGCGCCGGTGGCGGTGTGATTCCTCCAAGACGGTTGGCTGAGCGAATGAGTCACGTCCGTGCCGAGCGCTGGGCGAAGCGCCTCTCGAAACATAGACAGCCCTTCGACAGGCTCAGGGCGAACGGAATCCGTGCAGCCAACTCTCTGGAATTGCGCAGCTAGTTTTCAGGACTTGTGCAGCCAACTGCCTGGATTTGTGCAGTGAACTCCCTCGTGAACAGATGATTAGGAAGGAAAAGGGCACGCAATGGCAAATGCGGTAAAGATTCCCACCCCGCTCCGCCCCCTGGCCGGCGGCAAGGCCGAGGTCACGGTGGAGGGCGCGGGCACCATCGACGAACTGATTACCAAATTGGACGAGGCCCACGAAGGCTTCAAGGCGCGCATGTGCGACGACGACGGCGAACTGCGCCGCTTCATCAACATCTACGTGCGCGGCGAGGACATCCGCTTCATGGACGGCCTGGCGACACCGCTCAGCGACGGCGATGAGGTCTCGATCGTGCCCGCCGTCTCCGGCGGCGCGGTTTAGAACACACGATTCGCCCGCAATGCAGCGAGCACAAGGAGATGCCCATGGCGAGCAAAGTGGCGGCGCAGATGTACACCGTGCGGGACCATACCAAGACGCGCGAGGGTCTGGCCGAATCGCTCCGCAAGATTAGCCAAATGGGGTACGAGGCGGCCCAGTTTTCGGCGGTGGGCGCATTGGAGAACGGCAGCCCCGAGCTTACGGTGCACGAGGCCAAGCAGATGCTGGACGACAACGGCATTCGCTGCATTGCCACGCACCGCAGTTGGGACGACCTGGCCAACAACACCCAGGCGGAGATTGACTTCCACGGCGTGCTGGAATGCGATTACGTCGCCATTGGCGGCATTCCGCAGCCCTACCGCAGCCAGGGCGAGGCGGGCTACCGCGCCTTCCTGGAGGCGGCGCGGCCGGTTATCCAGAAGCTCAAGGCCGGCGGCCTGACCTTCGGCTACCACAACCACGCCCACGAGTTCGAGCGCATCGCGCCCGGCCCCAAGACTCTGATCGACATCTTCATCGAGGAGGGTGGGCCGGACTTCACCCTGGAGTTCGACGTCTATTGGGTGGCGCACGCCGGGGCCAATCCGGCGCGGCTGCTGGCGCAAGCCGCCGGCCGGGTGCCGGTGATCCACGCCAAGGATAAGGAAGTGGACGCCAAAGAGGGGCCGGTGATGTGTCCGGTGGGCGAGGGCAACCTGGACTGGGACGGCATCATCGCGGCCGGTGACGCGGCGGGGGTGCAGTGGTACGCCGTGGAGCAGGACACGTGCCGGCGCGATCCGTTCGACTGCTTGCGGTCGAGCCTGGAGTTTCTTACGGCGAAGGGCGTGTAGAGAAGGCGTGAAATACCGGCAGCCGTTCATCCTTCGACAAGCTCAGGACGAACGGCTGCCTTTTTGGTCCAACCGAACGGCTGCCTTTTTGGTCCAACCGAACGGCTGCCTTTTTGGTCCAACCGAACGGCTGCCTTTTTGGTCCAACCGAACGGTTGCCTGCTTGGCACATCCGATCGGCTGCCCTATTGGCTCAACCGAACGGCTGCCTTCTTGGTCATCCGCCTGAGTCTTGGCAATTTGAGTGTTGGAATCCCGCGCAGGCGGCGGACGCCCGTTCACACGCGCACGTAGCGGCCGGCGTCCAGGACGAAGGCGATGCCGCGGTTGTCGCCGGTCTGGCCGCTGCCGGTGAGGGGCTGGCCGCTGACGTGCTCGCGGATCACGTCCAGGGTTTCATCGACTTGGCCGGCCGGCACGCCGACCAGCAGGGTCACGTTGCCCCGGCGCAGAAAGCCGCCGGCCGTGTTGATGCGCGTGTTGCCGACGCGCCGCTTGACCAGTTCTGCCACGATCGCGTTCGCGTCGTCGTTGCGCACAACGGCGATGATGAGTTTCTCTACCTGGGGTTGTTGCGGTTGGGACTGCATCCCGGACCTCCGGTTGCCGGCCGGCGGCAACGGCTTAAGCCGCCTCCCGCTCTGCGCGCTCTCCCGCGCGCGCTAGGCGCGCTACGGCAAGGTATGCGCAAGCGAGGATGGTGGGCATAGGTGAATCGATACGCGCGTCTGCTGCTTGGTCGGGGCGGGCGGATTTGAACCGCCGGCCTCAGCGTCCCGAACGCTGCGCTCTACCAGGCTGAGCCACGCCCCGCTTACTAAGCCATTCTAGCAGGTCTGGCCGCGCGCCTCAATAGCCGCTGGGAAACGGAAGCGGCAGACCGCGGCCGGATGGCATTCGCGGCGGCGCGGTTCAACTTGCCGGTTCGCTTCTCTTCATCATTGCCGTTCTTCGTCGTCCCGTGTGCTTCTGGTTGTCCCTTGCGCCTCTGGTCGTCCTGTGCACTTAATGTCGCTCCGCGCGTCACTTGACTTCCCGAGCGCCTCTTGTCATTCCGAGCGCAGCGAGGAATCTACTGGAGTGCGCGCTCTAGATTCTTCGTCGCTGCGCTCCTCAGAATGACAGATTGAGAGGCCGCGTTGAGCGTGCGCCGCCAAACGGGCGTCTCGCCTGGGTTGCAGTATGATAAGGATGCAAGCAATTGCGACGACACATGGCAACTGCAAATTGCAACCACAAGGAGGGGCACGGTGAAAGCGGACTTTCTCGAGCGTCTGGCGCAGGGGCCGCTGCTGGGCGACGGCGCGTATTACCTGGAACTGGAGCGGCGGGTGGTGGGCAGTTACGCCTCGCACATTCCCATGGCCGTGTTGGACTACCCGGAAGCCGTGTTGGAGATGCACCACGAGTTTGCCCGGGCCGGCGCGGAACTCTTGCAGGCCATGTCCTGGGGCGTGCGTCCCTTTGGGCGTGAGGCCGAACTGCACCGGGCGGCGGTGGAGTTGGCGCGGGAGGCCGCCGGGCCGGAGCGCTACGTGGCCGGCACCATCAGCCAGTTCATCTACTCCGGCTCGTCCAAGTGGGCGCCGCTGACCGCCGACGAGCGCAAACGGGCGCAGGAGTTCTTCGCCCGGCGGGTTGCAGAGCAGATGGACCCCGCGGTGGACGTCTTCATCGTGGAGACCTTCTATTCGGTGGAGGAGGCGAGCCTGGCGATTCCGTTCGTCAAGGAAGCGGGCGTGCCGGCGGTGGTCACGCTCACCTACCGTGACAGCGAGTTCACCCGTGACGGCTACGACCCGGTGGAGGCGGCAAAGCGCCTGGTTGACAACGGCGCCGACGTGGTGGGGCTGAACTGCATGAGGCCCTGGCAGACCATGAACGAGATGGCCCGGCGCATCCGCGCGGCGGTCTCCGTGCCCATGTGCGTCCAGCCGACCGCCTATCAACTGGAACCGGGCGAGGTCTTCACCCAGGCCATCAGCCGCGCCGGCCTCTATCCCAGCGTGGAGCCGCGCGTGCTCTCCCGCTTCGTGATGGCGGAGTACGCCAAGGAGGCGGAGGGCGTCGGCATCGAATTCATCGGCGCGTGCTGCGGCGCGCTGCCCTACCACGTGCGCGCCATGGCCGAGGCGCTGGGCAAGCCGGTGGGCCTGCCGGACGCCAAACGCGGCTACCAGGTGCAATAGGCCGGCGCGTCAGAGCGCGCTCGCGCGGCGCTACGTTGGTAGAACGCACGACTCGGTCTGCGGCTAGACTGTCTGCCCAGAGGGGGTGATAGCGCGGCAGCGCGTGTGGTATAAAGAGAGTGGAAAAGTTGGTGCGCAGGGAGAACGCGCGGTGGCGATAACGGAGCAATCGAGCACAATTGGGGAACGAATAAGCCGCATCGAGGGCGGCTACGAACACCTGGCAACCAAGGCCGACGTTGCGGAAGTCAAGGCAGAAATCGCAGACGTGAAGTCCGAGTTGAAGAGTGAAATCGCCGAGGTGCGCGGGGATATTCGCGGTATAAAGTGGTGGGTCATTTCCATCGGCTCTGCCGCCGTTATACTCTCGGCGCTGGCCCAGATGCTGCCGCTCGGCGGCTGAATTCCACATGCAGGCACGGACACTGGAGATTGAACGATGGCAACGACGGAACAAGCAACTTCCCTCGGAGAACGGGTCAGCCGCATCGAGGGCGGCTACGAACACCTGGCGACCAAGGCCGATCTTGCGCGCGTGGAAACTGAAATGGCGCAGATGCGGTCTGAATTGAAGACCGAGATTGGGGACGTGCGGTCTGAATTGAAGACTGAGATTGGCGACCTGCGGTCCGAAGTTGCCGGGGTGCGCGGGGACATTCGCGGCATAAAGTGGTGGATCATCTCCATTGGCTCTGCCGCCGTTATACTCTCGGCGCTGGCCCAGATGCTACCGCTCGGCGGCTGAACCCTGCGCAGAACTTCACATTGGAGAGCAAACTATGGCCACGACGGAGCAGACGACATCGCTCGGAGAACGGGTAAGCCGCATCGAGGGCGGCTATGAGCACCTGGCAACCAAGGCCGACGTTGCGGAAGTTAAGGCAGAAATCGCAGACGTGAGAGTCGAGATCTCAGACGTGAAGTCCGAGTTGAAGAGTGAAATCGCCGAGGTGCGCGGGGACATTCGCGGCATAAAGTGGTGGATCATCTCTATCGGTTCTGCCGCCGTTGTACTCTCGGCGCTGGCCCAAATGCTGCCGCTCGGCGGCTAGAACCCGAGCCCCGTTTTCGCACCTCCGCACGGCGCATCGCCCAGACGTAGCAAACCGCCAAGCGCCAAGCCGCGCTCAGCGGCAGGGCGCCGAGCGCCATCATCCAATCTCCCCGCCGCGGCCCAATTACTGGTTATCTTGACAGCATTTCGCCATAGGAATTAGAGTGTACACAGCGTGCAGTGGCGCGGCAGGGAGCGGCGCGCAGAGCGTTGCCACGGGGTGTTCATTGTCGGAACCGTAGCCGCGACTGTACGTAGAATTAGTGTGTAGTTTCAACAGCGCCAGCAGGAGGCACAGAAATGTCCAAACGTGAAGAACTGCAATTGACCCGGCGCGGGCTGCTTGCCGGCGCCGGCTTGACCGGAGCCGGTTTGTTGCTGGCGGCCTGCGGACAGGCAGCGGTGGGCGCGCCCGAGGCCGCCCAGGAAGAAGCGGCGGAAGAGGCCAAGCCAAAGGCGGAAGAGCAGGCGGCCCCCAAGGAGGCGGTGCACATCCGCTACGGCACCTGGCTCAACGCCCGCCAGCTTGAGAATTATCCGGAGACCCTGGTCGCGCCGTTCGAAGAGTTGCATCCCGGCGTCACGGTGGAAGTCATCCACAACATGCACGCCTACCAGGAGTCGTTCCGCACGGCGTTCGCGGCCGGCGAGCAACCCGATGCCGCCTGGGAAGGGGATAACGCCACCTATCTGCTGGGGTACTTCGTCGATCTCGCCGATTACATCAAGCGGGACAACTTCGACCTGAGCCACTATCCGCAGCACATCTTCAATTCCATCAGCCGCATCCGCAACGAGATCGTCAGTCTCCCCAACCAGACCGGCGGCAACATGATGGCGCTGCCGTACAACCGGGAAATCATCGAGAAGGCCGGTCTCAATGAGCCGTCCGCCACCTGGGGCGACCCGGAGTGGACGTGGGACGCCTACATCGACATGGCGAAGAAGACCACCGTCACCGAGGGCGGCAGCATCGCGACGATGGGCGCTTCCAACATGGGCACCGGCGCGCTGGTGGGCAACCTGCCCTTCCTCTGGGGCGGCCAGTGGGTCTCCGACGACCGCCGCACGGCCGTGTGCGACAGCCCGGAGACGATGTCGTGCTACAGCGATTACTTCTCGATGGTGCACGAGCACGGCGCCATGCTCAAGCCGGGCCAGGGCGCGGACCTCTTTGGCGAGGGCAGCATCGTCAAGCTCTTCTACCAGGGCAAGTTGGGCTTCCTGAATACGCTCTCCAGCGGCACGTTCGGCGACATGATGCAGCGCATCCGCGACGAAGATCTGCCCATCGACTTCGCGCCCTTGCCGACGGTGATGACGACGGCCTCGTTCCAATGGACGGACGCCAACGGCGTCGTGACCAATGCGGACCACCCCGAGGAAGCGTGGCAGTACGTTGCCTGGCAGGGCAGCACCCTGAATTGGGCCGTGGGCAAAGGCACGATTCCGATGCGCGCCGACCTCATGGAGGAATGGGCCAACGAGACCTTCCCCGACCTGAAAGACAAGGTGCGGCTCGAGGTCATCATCGACGTGCTCAACCACCCCGGCGGCTACGATCCCGGCTGGGTGGTACCGAACTTCGCGTTCAGCGGCTCCGCGGAGGTGAAAGACTGGCTCAAGGCGGTCTACGCCGGCACCGCCGAAGTGGAAGCCGGCCTGCTGGCGCTGAAGCCGCAGATCCAGGCCATCCTCGACGACACGGAGGAGAAGTACAAGGGGTAAAGTGCTGGGCGGTGAGAAGCATCCTCGCCGCTTGCCACCTGCAAGTCTATCTGCGTCCGGCCCCGGCGTGTCACATTGGCGCTGGGGCGGGCGCGCCGGTGTAAACGACAAGACTGACTGGCCGTTTACATGGCAGTGCCGGCAAAACAGGGCATCACGCGAGAAGTTTGGTGATGCCCTGTTTTGATTTGTGCAAGAGCTACCGTCATACCGTAGACCGCCCTACCATTGAAAGCGGCTGTGCTATACTAGTCGCAAGACATATGACTTGAGACGGAGAAACTGAGCAATGTCCGTCGACGCAGAGTTCATAATTCTTCTCGTAACTATGGTCGTTGCAATCGCGGGATTGCTGTGGCGCTTCGAAACGAGATTCTCCAATCTATCCGACCGGGTTTCTCGGATTGAGGGCAGACTGGACAGTTTCGCAACGAAGGCCGACATTGCCAGGTTGGAGGGATTGCTGGAAGGCTATCTCATGCGAGCGGGCAGTAAGGAGCAGGATGCATAAGCCACTCGCCGCGCCGACGTGCGAGCACTTCATACGGTCTTTCGAATAGAATGTAGGGGCACGGCATGCCGTGCCCCTACGCATGTTAAGGGGGCTTTTCCCGCTATTGGATTTTCGACCAAGTGCAAGTTGCAATTAGGAGAGGAGACTCTTCCCAATGTCCAGGTATCACGAACGCTACGGCCTGACGCCAATCATCAACACCGCCGGCACGCAGACCACGCTCGGCGCGTCGGCGGTGCCGCCGGCAGTGGTGGCGCGGGTGGTGGAAGCCGCGCCGGAGTTCGCCCGCATGACCGAGTTGCTGGCCGCCGCCGACGCGGCCATTGCCCACGCCACCGGCGCGGAGGCCGGCACCGTGACCCATTGCGCCGCTTCCGCCATCACCGTGCTCTGCGCCGGCGCCATGACCGGCGCGCACTTGGGCAAAGTGCTGGCCCTGCCCGACACCAGCCGCATGAACAACGAGGTTATCATCCAGAAGCGCCACACGGTCGGCTTTGGCGCGCCGGTGACGCAAATGATCCATCTCAGCGGCGCGAAGTCCGTAGAGTTTGGCGAGGCCAACCGCGCCTTGCCCGAACAGATGGAGTACGCCATCACCGACCATACCGCCGCCGCGCTCTACGTGGTCTCCCACATGACCGCCGCCAGCGGCCAACTCTCCTTACCGGCCTTTGCCGAGATTGCCCACCGCCACAACATCCCCGTCATCGTCGACGCCGCGGCCGGGGCCTTGTTCGCGCACCGCTTGCTGGCGGAGGGCGCGGACGCGGTCTGCTTCAGCGGCCACAAGCACCTGTGCGGCTTCACGTCGGGCGTGATTGCCGGCAAGCGCGACCTGGTGGAAGCCGCCGCCCTGAACGGCAAGGGCATCGGCCGCGCCATGAAGCCTTCCAAAGAGGGCGTGGTGAGCGTCATCGAGCGCATGGAGTGGCTGGCGGACCTTGACTACGCCGCCTGGGAAGCCGAGCAGAACGCCAAGGTGGACGTGATGGTGGCGGCGCTCCAGGACATCCCCGGCGCGAACGTCTTTGCCGAGCGCGACCTGACCGGCAACCCGCAGACCCGCACCAAGATCGTAGTCGACCCGGCAGCCGCGGGCCTGGACGCCGTTGCCGTCTGCCAGGCGCTGGAAGCCGGCAACCCGCCCATCTACACTCGCGACCACTACGCCGAAGAGGGCTTCCTCTTCATCGACCCGATCACCCTGCGCCCGGAGGACGTGCCCGCCGTAATCGCCCGCCTGCAAGAGATCCTGCAGCCGGTCGGCGCGGCGGCGCGCTAGTGGCGGTGGGACTCGGCCATTGGTGTCGCACGAATGTGGATGCGTAACGCGAGAATCCCTTTGAACAGTCTATCGAAAGGTGTAGGGGCGCGACACGTCGCGCCCCTACACCTTTCGATAGAATACGTGATGAAGTTCCCCTAGCGCCCGCACCTCTCTCGCGCTCTGGTCGGGGGGAAGCCCGAGCGCTACGATTGGCAGCAAAGCCGGATGTCTGCGGCACACAGCGGCCTTGCCCAGTTAGCCGCCAAGTGAAAAGCGATACCTCGCCCCGGGTATGGAGCGGGGTGTCTCCCGCTTACTCTAGCGCAGCCTCGCAGGCTTACTGCTCCGACTCGGGCACGGATGGCTCAACGTCGAAGTAGGCCGACATGAAGATCAGCCCATCGTGGCGCACCAACCACGTGTGCGCTACGTAGTTTTGCGAGCCAAAGAGACCGGGATAGGGGAAGTGAAGCCATATTCCTTCTTCGGTCGCGGTCAAGAATTGTGGGCCTACCTCTTCCCCAGCGAAGTCCGGAAAGTTCAGTGCGGCGGCCGGCACTCCCGCCAGCCCCCCCTCGGTGGGGGGAGCGAATATGCCGTTCTCATCGATCAACTGCAAGAAGCGCACGCCGTCGGAGTTCGCGGGATCGCTGTAGTACGCGACCATTGCCTCTCGTCCTTCCTTGTCGTAGAGGTCGATCGCGGCGTGCACAAACGCCTTCGTTTGCGCCGCCACGTCCTCAGGCACCGGATAGAATCCTGAGGCGAAGATCATGCCGTCGTGGCGGACGGCAAACGAGGACTTGGGCGCGTTCCAGAGCGTTACCGGATGCGGCCACAGATAGTCTATCCAGTGCCCTTCCTCCGTCGCCCTGGCAATCTCCTTGCCCAGTTCGTAGCCGTTTGCTCCCACCACGTCCTTGATGTCCGTCCCAATCAAGTTCGGCAGCAGCGGGTGGACGATATAGATGTCACTCGCATCGGTCACGAAGAGGTACCACTCGCCCTGGAAGGCGGACACGCTGTTGTAGTACGCCTTGAACGCCTCCAGGCCGTCATTCGTGTAACGCTCGATCGCCTGCCGCACGTAGGTAACGGTGTACTCCCGCGGATCGGCGCCCAGCCACGCCGGCGGCTCCGCATCGTCGTCGGCGGTGTAGAAGCCCGTCGCGAAGATCAGCCCGTCGTGGCGGAGGACGAACGTGGACTTGGCCTCTTCCCGGTTGGTGACCGGGTTGGGCCACAGGTATCCCACCCAATGGCCCTCTTCCGTCGCCTTGGCAATCTCCTTGCCCAATTCGTAGCCATTGGAGCCCACCACGTCTTTGATGTCCGTCCCAATCAGGTGGGGGAAGATGGGATGGGCCAGGTAGATGTCGTCCGCGCCGATGAGGAACAGGTAGTACTGGCCGTCCATGCTTTCCCGGCTGTTGTAGCGGGTGATGACGGCGTCCAGCCCCTCCTTGTCATAGCGCTCGATTGCCGCGGCGACGTAATTCTTCGCGCCTTGTTCGTACTTCTCCAGGATGCCAAAGTGCCCGGCCGAGAATACGAGGCCGTCGTGCAGCACGACGAGATTGCGCGAAGGCTCGGTGCGGCTATTAAGCGGATTGAGGTTCTGGTACTCAATCCAACTGCCTTCCGGAGTGGCGGCTGCCGCAATGCGTTTGAACAGTCTGGCAATCACTTCGGAGGTCGGCCCCTGCGGCCCCACGTTGGATGGGTACTGTATCCACGCCAGGGCCGTGGTTGTTGCCGGATCCATGATGAGCATGAAACGCTCGCCTTGCATGCTCTCCAAGCCGCTGTAGTAGGCGACGGTTGCGTCCCGGCCCTCCCGGTCGTAGCGCTCGATGGCCGCCATGACGTAGGCGCGCGTCAGCGCATCGTCATCATCGGCAACCGCGGGCGCCGGCTCCGGCAACTCCGTTGGCGCCGGCACAACGCTGCAAGCGGACAAGAAGACCAACACCAGCGCGAGGAATAGGGCTACTCCCCTCCCCACGGCACAAAGTCGGTTATGCAACTGTTCTACCTCCGTAAAATGAGTTCGCACCCACACAGTGTTCATATGGCCTTTATCTACCACACTGAGACTATTAGCATATGCGAAGCACTGGTGTCAACGCTCTGGCAATTGAACCGCCCTCTCGTAAACGGCTACACTATCTCCAGCACTCCGCGGCCTGGAGCGGGCGGAGCGCGGCGGTTCTGCGGCCCCGGGGCGGCTTGCGGAATGGGAAGGCAGGCGAACACGAATGAAGTTGGCCTACAAACTCGGGTTGGGCGTGATGGTGGCCGGCGTCGTCATCGCGGTCACCAGCGGGCTCTTTGGCGGCGCTTTCTACGAAGCGCTCATGTGGCTCATGACGCTGCTGGACGCGCCTGAAGAGCGCGAGTTCTTGCCCCCGAGCCAACCGGAGAAGGGCGCGCTCATACTCCAGTTGCTCGGCGGGCTCGTCTTCCTCTGCGGGGCGTGCATCATCAGTATCCGTCTGTTGCTCGGCTTGCTGGCAAACCTGGCGGCCGGCCTGCTGCACGCGGCCGGCCGGCGGGACCTGGCCGCCAGACTGGGCGGAGGCGGCGCGCCGGGTTGGCTCGGCAAGCTGGCCTGGGTGGCCAAGCTGGGTTTGGCCGCGGCGGCGATTGGGCTCCTCTTCTTTGTCTTCACCGCCGTGCCGGAACTGCTGCTCTATGAGATCTTCCTCTACGAATACAATGCGCCGGGGATCATGACCACGCTGGATACCCTCTCGCGAGCCGGCCTCGGCATGTTCTATACCGGCATTGCCCTCCTGGTCTTTGGAAAGCCGCTCCAGTTGGCGCTCATCTTGTTCCTCAGCCTCTGGCTGACGCGGCTTGGCCTGGTGTTGTTAGCGGTCGCCGGCATTGGCGCGTTGTTGGGGTGGGGAACGCCCTCCGTCATAACGGCGGTGACCGGGGGCGGCGTGTTGGCCGTGGGAGTCTGGCGCTTCCTGACCGCATAGCGAGCCGGGCCTTGACGACGTGTCCCAATGCGCCCACGGTAGGGGCACGGCATGCCGTGCCCCTACCGTGGGCGCACACCTGCCGTTGCCCGAGGCGCCCGCGTATTCGCTTCCTTGTGCGACCCGAGCAAAGCCACACGAGGGATTGAACGCGTGGGCGGCCGCCCTACCGTCATCGTCATGGAATTAGCGCGCCCTTCTTCCATGGCATTGGCGCATTGGCGAAGCCTCGTCCCCTGAACACCGGCAGAATCACCAGCCCCGCTGCACGATCGCCCACACGGAAAGGGCAACGATTATTGCCACGATGATGAGCACCGTGGCCGCGACGCCCAGCATTACTTTCAAGAAGCCCTTGGCGGCGGCAGCCGGATTGCTCGCGCCGGCGCGCACGGCGGAGGCGCTGCCGGTGGCCACCGCCTGGGCGGCGCGCGCTGTGCTGGCCGCGGCGGCGGACCGCGCCGCCGGCGCGGGGCGGAAGGCTTGCCGGGCGGCGCGCCGGGGACGGGAGGGCGTCGGCGGCTTCTTTGGCGCGGGCAGGCGGACTTGGCGCGGTTGGCGGCGGCCCGTCCCGGCCGCGGCCGGCTTTGGCCCGGCGGGCTGCGCCCCCGGCCGCGGCGGCGCAGACGCGCGTCCCCCTGCCTGGCGCGGCGCCGCAGAGTGCGGCTTGGCCGCCGGCGGCATGGTCGTGCGGCGCTTTGCCCGGCGCGGCGCCGGCGAGCGCGGCTTAGCCGCCGGCGCCGCGCTGGGCGGCGTCCCCTGCAGGATGGTCTCCAGGTCCGGCACCTTGGCCACGTCTGCCAGCCCGCAGTATTCCGCCAGGCGTTTCGTCAATTCCACCACCGCCGGGTCGCCAGACTGCTTCAGTCGCTTGAATACTTCGGATTTGCCCGGGTCCGCGTAGTCCTTGGCGGTGAAGATCAGGTTGTCGTCGTTGTAGAACGACCAGAGATCGGGCTCGGCGGCCACGGCCAGCAGGCTCAGATAGACCACCAGCGTGGGAAAGTTGTCCACGTAGTCGTCGTAGTCCGCCGCGGAACGTTGCGGGTGCTGGTAGTTCTTGTGTCCCAACTCCGGGCTGCGCTCGCCGCGAAACTGGGGCAGGAACATGCCGTCGTAGTCCACCAGGCGGATGTTGCCGTTCGCCTGCACCATCACGTTGCCGTGTTGCAGGTCGTTGTGGGCGATGCGCAGGCCGCGCAGGCTGGCGGTGGTACCGCCGCGCCACTGGGCGGCCACGCGCCGCAGGGCGTCCGGCTCGTCCAGCTTGGCGTCGACGAACGCGCTCAATACCGCGCCTTCCACCCACTCCATCTTGACAATCGGATACCAGTCGCCCCTGAGGTTGATGCCCTCTTCCACGTACTCGAAGTGGACGAAAGACGGCGGCAGGACGTTGATCAGGTAGTCGCTAAGCTGGTTGTAGCGGGTCTGCTGGTCCTTGACCTCGCGGGTGAAGCAGCGCACCGCGTACGCGCCGCCGTTGACGGAGACCGGGTAGACGCTGGCGAACGAGCCGGAATAGACCAACGGCATGCCCCGCTGGTTGACGGCCACCGTGCCGCCTTCCAGTTCGGTGCCCGCGAAGCAGATGCCGGGATTCTGCACCGCCTCGCTGAAGTCGGTTATGCCGGGCCAGGACATGGCTGCGCACCGCCTCTCACGCCGCGTTGACCGGGATGACGACCAGCGTGGTGTCGTCGTTGCGCATTGCGCCGCCGCGCCGTTGCGCCTGCGCCCAGGCGTCCCACTCCGCTTCGCGCAACGCCAGCAGAGTCTCCCAGGGCTTTTCGCATGCGGCAGCGCGGGCCAGGAACCAGGCGGCTAGCGCGTCCGAGGCCAGGATGAAGCAATCTCCCGCTTCACAGTCGCCGCCGCTCCGCCGCACGCTCTGCCACAGTTCGCCGGCGTTGGCCGGGTTGCTGCAAATCAAGTCCGGCGTGTTGTCGAATTGGGCGGCGTCCGCCAGCGGAAAGGAGACGCGCAAGCGGCCGCCGCGCACGAGGAAGAGGCAGCTATCCCCCACGGCCACGGCCTGCCAGCGGAGCCGGGCGGGGTCGTCCGGCGCCGCGCCGACGGTCAGCCCCACCAGGCTGGCGAACGCGCCGGCCCGGGCCTTGGCCTCGCCGTGCCAAGGCACCCGCGCCCAGGGCACGGCGGCGTGCCATTCCGCTTGCGCAACTGACAGCCAGTCAAAGAGGGCATCCTCCGTCAAGCCGCCAATGTCCAGCGGTCGGTCGGCGAAGGCGTCGGTGAGGATGTTCGCCCACTCGCGGGCAAAGGCCGACTCGCTGGCGCCGTCGGCCACGGCCACCCGCACCGTGCGGCGGCCGGACGCGCCGAGGCGCTGAGGGTAGACCGCCTGGGCGGCGTCCTCGTACTCGTCCGGCCGGTTGCCGGCCTTGGGCAGCCAGAGCCGCTTGGGGGGTTGAAGGGCCATCTTCACCCTCCAATTGCGTTAGTGCAAGTCCGATGCGGCGCGGGTGCCAATATCCAGGAACTGCACCAGAGCCACCATGTCGGCGTTGTAGACGTAGCCGCGCGAGCCATCGACCACCGGCAGTTCCATGCTGGCGGCAAGTTCGCGCACCGGGTCCGGAAAGACCGAAGACATGCGGAACATCGCCGCCGCGTACTCATCGGGAGGCAAGTCGTCCTCCGCGGCCGGGTACTGCACCGGCGGCGCGGACACCTCGGAGAGGTGCGCGTTGTAGAGCAGCGTGCCGCCGTCATTGGTGCCCAGGGCCATGAGTTCCTGGGCAATGGGTTCCGGATCGCCGTCGCTGGCGGCGCCGTCGGAGATGTTGATTACCATCGGGGGATAGGAATCCGGGTGCGCGCCCGTCCACGCGCCCACGGCGGCGGCCGCGGCGGCGAGCGCCGCGCACATAGGCGTGCCGTACTCGGCAGTGGGCCGCAGCCACACCGGAAACTTGCGATTGACCTCGATGATGCCGCCGGCTCCGTCGGACTCCTTCACCTGCCGCTCCTCCACGTCGGCGGCCTCGACCACCTGGCTGACAGTCAGAAAGGGCTGCGCCACGGCGGTATCGGGGAACACGGTTCCCAGCGTCGGTTCGCCCGTGCTGTCGGTGGTGTAGGTGATGATGCCAATGTCGAAGTAGTCGCGGATGTCCATGCCCTGGGAGCAGCGCTGGGAAACGGCGTCCAGAATGCGGTTGATGGCATCCGCCGCGCCGTGCATCTTCTGCAGACCGGGCTGTCCGCCCAGCGCGCCGTTCATGGAAGCCGATTGGTCGAGCAGGAAGAGGAAGCAGCCGGGGTTGTTGCGGCTGATGTCCGCCGTGTAGGGCATGGTGACGACTCCTTGTCGCAGTTAGTGGAAAAGGGCGCCGCGCGGGCTTGTAGTTGATATACCACAGGATGCGCGTTGCGGGCAATCGGAAATAGCCAACTCAGGCTTACGGTCTTTGCGAGGCGGCAATGCCTGTCATTCCGAGCGCAGCGAGGAATCTCCGAGTGTTCCCGACGCTAGACTCTTCGTCGCGGAGTTTATCCTGAGCTTGCCGAAGGGCTCCTCAGAGTGACAGTTGGGAGTTGGTTCAGACCTAGGGAGGATAGAGCACCTTGGACGAACAGGCGCCTTGGAAGATCAGGCGCCTTGACTCTAGCCGCTCCAAGCCCAAGAAACCATCACTTGCGAAGTAAGCGGCCGCGCGGCGTTCGGCCTGCCGCCGGGCAGCCCATCAGCGTCGCGCGCGTTCCTCGTCGCCAAGGAGCGCGGCGAGCGAGGTCTCCAGGGCGCTGGCGATGCGCACCGCCGCGTCGATGGTGATATTCTGCTTGCCCTTTTCCACGGTGCTCAGGTAGGCGCGGTCCAGGCCGGCCTTGGCGGCCAGCGTCTGCTGGCTCCAGCCTCGTTCTTTGCGCAGGCGCTGCACGCGCTGTCCCAACACGCTCAGATGGTCGGCCACGGTGCGTTGCTCCTCACCCAGGTTGAGGCAGCGGTTCGCGTGGCGGATGGCCTCCAAGGGGTCGCAAGAGACGAGGTCCGCCGGGATCTCGGCGCGGGCCGCGGGCGATTCCAGGCAGCCGCCGCCCACGAACACCAGCGGCGGATTGGGGAGCGCTTTGAGAATGGCGGCGGCGTCTTGCGCCACCGGCACCCGGTCCGGGCGCGCCAGCGAGAGGATGACCAGGTCCGGCCGGCGCTCCCGCACCCACGCCACCAGGTCGCGGGTGGGCGTATTCTGTCCCAGGTAGGCCACGTCCCAGCCTTCCATATAGAAGAGGTCGGCGATGAGGCGCGCGCCCACGGCGTGCATCTCGCCTTCCACCGCGGTAATCACGGCTTCGGCGCCGACGCGCTCGCGCCGCCGCGCCAGGCCCCGGACGGCGGCGCTCTGCTGCAAGGTGATTTGGATCGCCAGGTGTTCCACGGCGACGTTCAGTTTACCCCGCCGCCAGGCGTCGCCAATCGCCGCCAAGGCCGGCGTGAGCACCTCCACGTAGACCGTCACCGGCTCCAGGCCCCGCTCGATCGCGTCCCGCACCACGCGGGCAGCCTCTTCATGGTCGCCGGCGAACAGGGTGGCGGTGTACCGCTCTCTCAGGGTTTCTACCTCTTGACTGGCTGGCATCGGCGCCTCGCAAAAATCCGCCCGGAAAAGTTGTTGAATATAGTTGACACTCTGTTGGGCATATTATATACTGGCTTTGTTGGAGATATGCCGCACCCGGGTAAGCATATGCTAGGCATATCACGCAGATTCGTCAAGGAACCTGAGCAAAAGGAGAAAGAAATGCTTAGGAAATTGGCTCAAGCCGCCGGCGGGGGGACGAGCGCCTGGCGGCGCCTGCTCCGCAATGCCGGCATCGTGGCCGTGTCCGGGCTTCTGCTGGCGCTGCTGGCCGCCTGCGGCACGGCTGACGAGGCCGCGCCGGAACCGGAAGCGCCGGGAACGATCGTCGACATCGCCGCCGGCGACGGCAGGTTTACGACTCTGGTCGCCGCTCTCCAGGCCGCAGACCTGGTGGAGACGTTGCAGGGCGACGGGCCGTTCACGGTCTTCGCGCCCACGGACGACGCCTTTGCCAAGCTGCCCGAGGGCACGGTGGCGGCGCTCCTGGAGGACGCGCCCGCCCTCACTAACATTCTCTTGTACCACGTGGTTGCCGGCAACGTGATGGCCGCCGACGTGGTCAAGCTGGACGCGGCCACCACCGCGCAAGGCGAGGCGGTAACGATTACGGTTGACGGCGACACGGTGCGTATCAACGACGCGCAGGTCATCATCACCGACATCGTGGCATCCAACGGCGTGATCCACGTCATCGACACCGTGCTGCTGCCGCCCGCGCCTGCGGCTGAGCCGGCAGCGCCGGCCGCCACCATCGTCGACATTGCCGTCGGCGACGGCAGGTTCACCACCCTGGTAGCGGCGCTGCAAGCCGCCGACCTGGTGGAGACGTTGCAGGGTGACGGGCCGTTCACGGTCTTCGCGCCCACGGACGACGCCTTTGCCAAGCTGCCCGAGGGCACGGTGGCGGCGCTGTTGGAGGATGTTCCCACCCTCACCGGCATCCTGCTCTACCACGTAGTCGCCGGTAACGTGATGGCGGCGGACGTGGTCAAGCTGGACGCGGCCACCACCGTGCAAGGGAGCGACGTAGCGATTACGGTTGACGGCGACACGGTGCGCATCAACGACGCGCAGGTCGTCATCACCGACATCCAGGCCGCCAACGGCGTCATCCACGTGATCGACGCCGTCCTGCTGCCGCCGGCGGAATAGGCGTACGCGGGACTGCGCTGCGCACCGCCGAGCCGCGCTTGGCAGGGCACTAGCCTGCGTTTGGCGGCGCGGCCGCCCCGCTGCCCGCGCCGATGAGAGCGCAATTCAGCACACGTCCACGCTCGCTCTCATCCGCGCGGCGGGCAGCGCGCCGTATTCGCTTGACTTGACACTCGTGTCAAGTATCTCTACCCTTTAACGGGGAGAGGGTAAGCATCTGCTATAGCTCTGGTCGTCTCGCAGCAAGAAGGCATCCACCTGCGCCGTTGAAGAAGCCGCCGCTTTGCATTGGCCGGTGTCTGCCGGCGAAGTGTGCGCACGCATAGGGAGCGATTGAAAGAGCAGGTGGCGGCGGTCAGCCTTCGCGCGCCGGCCGGGTTGGCGAAAGGAGGAAACAAGGACTCTCAGGGCAATCGTTGCGTATCGTCCGTAGGAGAAAAGTGATGGAAGCACTACAGTTGGTGGCACTTATCGTCGCGGCAATCGGCGCGATTAACTGGGGTCTCGTCGGCCTGGCGAAGATCGACCTGGTAGCCCTCATCGCCGGCGGCCTCAAGTTCGGCGAAGTGAACACCATTTCCCGCGTCCTCTACATCGTGGTCGGCATCTGCGGTATCCTCGCCATCGTCTTGGAATTCATGGGCGACACGGCCGCGTAGGCCTTTGCCGGCATTGCCAAGCGCAGTGAGAAATCAAGCCTGAATTGGCGCAGGGGCGGTTCGCGAACCGCCCCTGCGTTTTCTATTGCTCAAGTCCCGCGCCGCGAACCCCGCCGGGCGGCGGACGGAACCAGGGCGCGCCGGTTTGCGGAGAGCGGCGCCCTTACGCGCACTGCCACGGCGTCTCGATATTCACGGCGCCCAGGACCCAATCCTGCATGACACGGCTGCCGCTGGCGCCGGTGAACGTGTATTGCTGGGCGGGATAGCGCACAACCTCGCGCGACGCCTGTTCATCCTCGGTTGCCGCGCAGCTTAGGGTGGCGTCGTAGGTCCAGACCTCCGCAGTCTCCACCACCACCTCATCGGCCGCGGAGACGCTGAGCACGGTGCAGGTATTCACCTGGGGCGCAACGTCGGTAATCCGCACCACGCTATAGGCGTCGGTTTCCTTTGCCAGCAGCGACGCGGCCGCCGTTTGGGCGCGCGCCGCCATCTCGCCCCACGTCGCGGTCAATTGCGCCGCCTCCAGTTCGCCCCGCATAAAGGCGGCTTGTGCCCCGTTAGCGGCGGCGATCGCGGCGCTGATGTCCGACGGGCACGGCACGCCGGCCGTCAGCGCGGGCGCGGGTGTCGGGTCCGGCAACGGCGTCGGCTCCGGCTCCGGCAGCGGTGTAGCCGTTGGCGGGGGCGCTGGCGGCGTAGTGGGCGTGGGGGAGACGATGACGGCCGGCGTCGCTTGCGCCGGCGCGCTCTCCTGCGGCGTTGGCGTCGCCTCCGCCATCTCCTCGCTGCCAGGATCCGTCAGGCGCAGCGCCACCACTGTCCCCGCGACGACAAGCAGAATAACCAGCACCGCTACGAGTAGCCCGATCACCCGTGACCCGCTCATTGGCACACTCCTGTCTACGAACGCTTTCCTCACATACTACCCTTAATGCGGGCGGAGTGCACCCGGCAGCGGCAACAGCGGCGGCGCAAGGTGCTATAATGAGAGTGTTTGCGGGAAGTGGGGCACGCCCCGCGCAGTGGGGCATACCACGCAGCGGAGCCGCCCCGCGCAAGCGGGGACACACCGTGCAGGCGGGGACACACCGCGCAAGCGGGGACGCCCACTTCTTTCTTAATTCCTGGCGGCTGCCCGGGTAGATGTCGGCAGCAGGGGAAGGTATCGCGCATGAAGAGCGATTTCGTATCGGCAATCGCGCAGATTGCCAGTGAAAAAGGCCTTAATCAAGAAGACGTCATTAGCGCGCTGGAGACCGCGATCCTCTCCGCTTACCGCAAAGTCAGCGGCGATCCGGTGCCCAACGCCGTCGCGTACTTCGACGCGCAATCCGGCGAATCCAAGATCTACGTGCCCAAAGTCGTGGTGGAAAGCGTGGAAGACCGCGAGACCGAGATCAGCGTCGCCGACGCCCAGGCCATCGACCCGGAGGCGGAGCCGGGCGACGAAATCGAGGTGGAAATCACCCCGCCCAACGTGGGGCGCATTGCCGCCCAGGCCGCGCGCCAGGTGCTCTTGCAGTCGCTGCGGGAAAAAGAGCGGGACCACGTCTACGACGACTTCATCGACCGGGTGGGCGAAATCGTCAGCGGACGGGTGCAGCGCGTGGATAATCGCGGCGTGGTGCTGGACTTCGGCCGCGCCGAGGCGCTCATGTCCTCCGCGGACATGGTCCCCGGCGAGCGCGACCGCTACCGCCTGGGCCAACGCCTGCGCGCCTATATCGCGGAAGTGCGCAAAGACCTGAAAGGACCGGTGGTGCGCGTCTCACGCGCCCACAAGGACTTCATCCGCCGCCTCATCGAGCAGGAAGTGCCCGAAGTGCAGAACGGCGCCGTGGAGATCAAGGAAATTGCCCGCGACCCGGGTTCGCGCACCAAGGTGGCCGTGGCCGCCGCGCAAGAGGGCTTGGACCCGGTGGGGTCGTGCGTCGGCATGAGGGGCACGCGCATCCAGAACGTGCTGCGTGAACTCGGCAACGAGAAAGTGGAGATCATCGAGTGGAGCGCGGATACCGCCACCTTCATCAAGAACGCGCTCTCGCCGGCGGAGATCCAACGCGTGGAACTGACCGAGGTTGACGAGCAGCCGGTTGCCTCGGTGCTCGTGGACGCGGACATGGTCTCGCTGGCAATTGGCCGCGACGGCCAGAACACCCGGCTCGCCAACCGGCTCACTGGCTGGAAGATCAACATCCGCTCGCTGGAGGAACCGGACGACGGCGCGCCGGCCGCGCAGCCGGCGGATGCCGAACTCGCCGCCGACGCCGCGGCCGTGCCGCAGACGGCAGCGCCTGTGACCGAGTCCGCCGCAGCCGCGCCGGAAGCGTCCGCAGCGCCGGAAGGGACGGAAACCCTCACGACCGAGGATCCCGCCGGCTAGTTCCGCGTTTCGGTTCCACCGCGGACCCGGGCCAAAACGCGGCGCAGCCTTGGAGGGGAGGACGCGGGTGACCCAAACTGCCGCGCCGCGGGCAAGACACGTGCCGCTGCGCACCTGTCTCGGCTGCCGCGCGGCGAAGCCCAAGCGCGACCTGGTGCGGATCGTACGCACGGCGGCGGGGCAGGCGCAGATCGACGAAACGGGCAGCGCCCGCGGCCGCGGCGCGTACTGCTGTCCCAACGCCGCGTGCGCCGCGCGCGCACTCCGGCAGGGCGCGCTGAACCGGGCGTTGCGCACGAACCTGGACCCGGCGGCGCTGGCGGCGCTGCGGGCGTGGGCCGCGCGCCTTGACGCGCCAAGTCATCCGATCCCGGCGCGGCGTTCAGCGCGCGCGGAGTAGACTGCGCGCTGCGTCACCCTTCCCGGCTTAGCCCGGCGGAAGGAACCGGCGCGAGAGGAGAAAGAACGATGAGAACAGGCTCCAGATCACGCGGCGGCGCGCGCACGCGACGGCGTTCCGGCGGCCGCGGCTCGTCGGCGGCTGCCTCGAGAGCGGCGGCGTCGCCAAACACGCAGCAAGCGGACCACGCCTCCGGCGCGCCGCAAACCGCCGTCAGGCCCGCGGCGGCGCAGAAGATCAAACTGCCGCCGGACATTACCGTCGGCCAACTCGCCGAGCGCCTCGACGAGAGCCCGACCACCGTCATCAAAGAACTCTTTACGCGCGGCACCGCCGTCACCATCAATCAATCGCTCGACTTCGCCACCGCTTCGGTGGTCGTGGAGGCCCTGGGCCATACGGTTGTCAAGGAAGAAGCCAAACCGGCGGCATCCAGGCAGAAAGAAGACGCGGTGCTGGAAATCGCCAAGCAGACGGGCACTACCGTGCGCAAGCGGCGGCGCTTCGAGAAGCGCTCGCCGGTGATTACCGTGATGGGCCACGTGGACCACGGCAAGACCTCGCTGCTGGACGCCCTGCGCCAGACCAACGTGGCGGAAGGGGAATCCGGCGGCATTACGCAGCGCATCGGCGCCTATCAAGTGACCCACAACGGCGAGGCCATCACCTTCATCGACACCCCCGGCCACGAGGCCTTCACCGCCATGCGCGCCCGGGGCGCCAAGGTCACGGACCTGGCGGTCATCGTGGTTGCGGCCGACGACGGCATCATGCCCCAGACCGTCGAGGCTATCAATCACGCCCGCGCGGCCAAGGTGCCGTTCTTGATCGCGCTCAATAAGATCGACCTGCCGAACGCCAACCCGGACCGCGTCAAGCAGCAGCTTACGGAACACGAAATCGTAATCGAAGAGTACGGCGGCGATACGGTGCTGGTAGAGGTCTCCGCCCAGACCAAAGAAGGGCTGGAAGACCTGCTGGAGATGATCGCGCTGCTCTCGGAGTTGGAGGGCGTGCGCGCCGATCCCCGCGTGCCGGCGCGGGGCGTCGTGATCGAGAGCGTCGTGGACAAGAGCCGCGGCCCGGTGGCGACCGTCCTCGTGCAGGAGGGCACGCTCCGCGTGGGCAATACCGCGGTCTGCGGCGCCACCTCCGGCCGCGTGCGCGCGCTCTTCGATGAGAGAGGCGCGCCCATCGACGCGGCCGGCCCCTCCGTGCCGGCTGAGATTCTGGGCCTCAGCGACCTGCCCGCGCCCGGCGATACGCTCATCGAGGTGGTGGACGATAAGGCCGCCAAGGTGCTGCTGCAGGGACTGGCCGAGCGCCAACGCGCGGAGACCGAGCGCATGTCGCTGGATATTCTCAGCGCCACCGCCGGGGAAGGCGTGGAAGAACTGGACGTGGTCTTGAAAGCCGACAATCGCGGCTCCATGGAAGCCGTTCAACAGGCGTTGGAGCAGCTTTCCACGGCTGAAACCCGCGTGCGCGTCGTCTATAGCGGCGTGGGCCCGGTGAGCGAATCGGACGTGCAGTTGGCGATCGCCGGCAACGCGCTGATCACGGCCTTCAACGTGCGGCCCGACGCCGCCGCCCGCTCCCTGGCGGAAGCGGAAAAGGTCGAAATCCGCCACTACACCGTGATCTACACCCTCATCGAGGAGATGCAGAAGGCCTTGCTGGGCCTGCTGGAACCGGAGTACGTCGAGGTCAGGGACAGCCAGGCCGAGATTCGCGCGGTCTTCAACCAGGTGCGCGGACAGAGCGTGCTCGGCGCGCTGGTGCGGGAAGGGGTGGTGCGCCGGGGCGCGCAGGTGCGCGTGCTGCGCGATAAGCGGCTGCTGCTCAAGACCACCGTCACCAGCCTGCGCCGCTTCAAGGACGCCGTGCGCGAGGTAACCGGCGGCTACGAGTGCGGCATCGGCATCGGCGAGGTGTACGACGCCCGCGAAGGCGACGTGCTGGAGACCTTCCACGTGGAAGAGAAGGCGCGTTTCTAAGCCCATGGATCTGCGAAAGCTGGAACGGTCAACCGCGCTCTTGCGCGAGGAACTGACCGACATCCTGCGCGCGGAGGTGCGCGATCCCCGCCTGCACACGGTCACGGTCTCGGCGGTGCGTCTCTCCCGCGATCGGCGCTTCGCCCGCGTGTACGTGAGCCTGGCGGAAGACGAGGAGGCGGAGGAGCAGGCCGTGCTGGCCGCCCTGCGCCGCGCCGCCGGTTTCGTGCGCCGCTGCCTGGCCCAACGGCTCTCGTGGTATAAAGCGCCGGAAGTCACGTTTGCGCTCGACGAGGGCATGAAACAGGGCGACCGGGTGCTGGCCCTCTTCCGCGACATCGAAACAGAGGCGCGTCCACAGGCCGACGCGCCGGCGGCGGACGCCGATGAGGCCGGCGCCGGGGCTGCACAGCGGCCTCTTTCCCAGTGACGCAAACGCGCATATCCTCTGCGGCGCCGCCGGTGACGCAGCCGGCGGCAATAGGCGACGCGGCGTGCGCCGGCGACTGCAAAGCGGCAATTCCCGCCGGCGAGTGGGAACGCGCCTGCGCGCTCGTGCTGGCTGCGCAGCGCATCGTCCTCACCACCCACGCCGGTCCCGACGGCGACGGCATCGGCAGCATGATCGGCCTCTACCTGGCTCTGCGCGCTCTGGGCAAGACGGCGGCGATGGTGTGCGCCGACCCGGCGCCGCCAGACCTTGTCTTCCTGCCGGACGCAAGCCGGGTGCAGGTCGCTGACGCTCTCGACGGCCTTCCGCTTGACCCTGACCTCATCATCGTCTGCGATGCCGCCAGCCTGCCGCGGCTCGGCGCGGTGTACGCCGGAAATCAGTCCCATTTTGCCGCCCTGCCGGTGCTCAACCTGGACCACCACCAGACGAATACCCGCTTTGGCGCGGTCAATCTGGTTGACACCACCGCCGCCGCCACGGCCGAGATTGCCCACGAGTTGCTGGAGCGGCTGCGCGTCCTGCCCACGCCGGCCATCGCCACGGCGCTGATGACCGGCCTGGTTACCGACACGCTGGGCTTCCGCACGGACAGCGTAACGCCGCGCACGCTGGCTTTGGCCGCGCATCTGCTGGAGCGCGGCGCGCCGCTCCACGACATCTGCTACCGCGTGTTTCACGCCACGCGCTACGAGAAACTCAAGATCTGGGGGTACGCCCTTTCCAATCTGCAACGCACGGCGGACGGCCGCATCGCCTGGACGACGATTCCGCGCGAGGTACGCCTGGAAGTGGGCGCCAAGGAAAGCGACCTGTCGGGGCTGGCCGCTCTCATCGAGGGCATCGCGGGCGCGGACATTCTCATCATCGCGTGGGATAAGCGGAAAGACCCAAACCGCACGCAAGTCTCGCTGCGCGCGCGTACGGTGAGCGCTGCCGCCGTCGCGCAGACACTGGGCGGCGGCGGACACGCCGGCGCGGCCGGCGCGCTCTTGCACGAACCGCTGGCTGTGGGACTGCGCAAAGCGCTTGAGGCGGCGCAGGCGCATCTCGAATAGTCCGCGCGGCGTCAACACTGCACCATGCGCCACGGCTTTCTCAACATTGCCAAACCTGCCGGTTGCACGTCCCACGACGTGGTGAACATCGTGCGCCGCCTCCTGGGACAGCGGCGCGTGGGGCACGCGGGCACCCTGGACCCACTGGCGCGCGGCGTGCTGGTACTCGGCGTGGGACACGGCACGCGCTTGCTGGAATACCTGGCGGACACGCGCAAGACCTACCGCGCCACGGTGCTGCTCGGCCAAACTACCACCACCGACGACCGCGCGGGCGACGTGCTGGAGGAACGCCCCGTAGACGTGGACGGAGCGGCCGTCCATGATGCTCTGGCGCGTTTTACCGGTACGATCGCGCAGGCGCCGCCCGCGTTCGCGGCGGTACACGTGCAGGGCGAGCGCGCCTACGTACGGGCGCGGCGCGGCGAGACTTTAACGCTCACGCCGCGGCCGGTGACGATCTTTCGTCTCGACCTCTTGGAGTGCGCGCCGCCGCGGCTTACCCTGGAGGTGAAGTGTTCCACGGGCACGTATGTTCGTGCCCTGGCGCGGGATTTAGGGGCGGCCCTCGGCTGTGGCGCGCATCTGGCGGCGCTGACGCGCACCCGCGTGGGAGCATTTTCGCTGGAGGACGCCGTGCCTCTCCCCCAACTGGAAGGCCGCGCGGCGGCCCACGGCTGGGACGACGTGCTGCTGCCGTTGGACTGGCCGCTGCGCCACTGGCCGGAACGCCGCTTGAGCGCAGAGGAAACGGCGCAGGTGATGAACGGCGGGCGCGTCGCCGCCGCCGGCGCGGTGTGCCCGGGGCAATTCGCCCGCGCCTACGACCCGCAAGGACGCTTGCTCGCGGTGCTGCAAGCCGTGGACGCCGCGCCACCGCTCTGGCAGCCGGTGAAAGTCTTTCGCTATAATCCATGATAGTGAACGTGGTGACGGCAATTGCTCCGGCACGCGTGCTCCGCTGAACGAGGGCGACGGTAGCCCATGACGCAGAGGCGGGGGACAAGCCCCAATGTTGTCGCATTAACGTAGCGCGGGGGCTTGTCCCCCGCCGGAGCCATTGAATCTGACACGGAAGAGAATTGACCTAACAGCCTCGCAGGTTACAAACCTGCGCTACCGGAGATTCTGAGCGCGAGTTTTGCTGTCTTTTTGTTTAATGCGACAGCATTAGGGCTTGTCCCCCGCCGGAGCCATTGAATCTGACACGGAAGAGAATTGACCTAACAGCCTCGCAGGTTACAAACCTGCGCTACCAGAAGTATCGGACGCGAGTTTTGCTGTCTTTCTGTTTAATGCGACAACATTAGGGGCAAGCCCCGCGCTAGCCCGTGGCGCAATGGCGGGGGACAAGCCCCCGCGCTACGTTTTGGCCTGCGGTGCGCCGGCGCGTCACGAGGACACACGCGCCGCTGCCATGCATCCGGTAGCGCAGGTTTGCAACCTGCGCCGTATCGCAGTGTTGTTGGGGTAGCGCGCCGGCACAGTTGACCCGCAAGACGAAGAATTCGCACCGTTAGTCGCGTGATTATTCAGGCTGGGGCAAGGATAGGCAAGCGCAGTGGAGGTTTTTCGCCAAGACCCGGAGACTCTTGAGTCCCACCGTCCCACTGTGCTCACCATCGGCAAATTCGACGGCATTCACCGGGGGCACCGGCACGTGCTGGCGGCCGTGGCGGCGCGGGCGCGGGCGAACGGTTGGCAGTCCGCCGTCATCATCCTCTGGCCGCCGCCGCCGGAAGTGTTGCGGCCCGGCGCGCACATACCCCGCCTTTCCACCCTGGCCGAACGGGAGGCCGCCATTGCCGCCAGCGGCATCGACCTGCTCATCCTCTGGCCGTTCACCCTGGCGCTTTCCCGCCGCTCGCCCCGCGACTTCATGGAGATGCTGCGCCGCCGCCTGGACCTGCGCGTGCTCGTGATCGGCAGCGACTTCGCTCTGGGACACCGGCGCAGCGGCACACCCGAGGTGCTGCAGGCGCTAGGCGGAGAACTGGGTTTTCAGGTAGACGTCGCGCCGCCCTACGTGCACCAGGGGCAGGCGGTGAGCAGTTCGCGCATTCGCGCGCACCTCGCCGCTGGCGAGGCGGCGCAGGCGGCGCGGCTGCTGGGACGCTGGCCGACGCTCACCGGCACGGTCGTGCGCGGCGCGGGACGCGGCCAGTCGCTCGGCTTTCCCACGGCCAATTTGCGCCTGGCTGAGCCGCTGGCCGTGCCCGCCCACGGCATCTACGCCACGTTTGCGGCGCTCGCCTCGCCCGATTCGCCCGAACCGGAGAGCGCCGCCGCGGCCCGGCCGGCGGTCACCAGCATCGGCGTGCGCCCGACGTTCGGCGACGCGAACGAACAGACCATCGAGACGTTCCTGCTGGACTTCGACGCCGACCTCTACGGCCAAACCCTGCGCCTGCACTTCGTGGCAAAACTCCGCGACGAGCTAAAGTTCGATTCCGCCGCGGCCCTGAGCGCGCAGATGGAGCGGGACGTCACCCACGCAGCCGCCGTGCTCGTCCAACACCCGCTGCCACAGCAAAGCTGACCATAGTCCCTCCCGCGCCTCGCAAAGTGCGGAGGGCTAGCCGGATGCTCGCAAGCCAACGCCTCACGCTCTACTCCGGCTCTCCACCGGAAAACCGTTCGGGGTCTTGGAGGCCGGGCCCCCCTCTGCCGCCCCGTCCGCGGCCGCGGGCAAATGGCGGCATGGAGGGCCCACCATCGCCAACTTCGGCCGTAGCCGGTTCCGGCTCGGTGCGGAACTGGATGCTGTGCAGTTTGGCATAGAGGCCGCCTTGGGCCAGCAGTTCCTCGTGCGTGCCGGACTCGACGGCGCGGCCTTCGTCCAGCACCAGGATGCGGTCGGCGGCGCGCACGGTGGAGAGCCGGTGGGCAATGACGAAACTGGTGCGCCCCTGGCGCAGCGTGTTGAGCGCCTGCTGGATAAGCTCTTCCGACTGGGAATCCAGCGAAGAGGTGGCCTCGTCCAGGATGATGATGCGCGGGTTCTTGAGGAAGACGCGGGCGATGGCCACGCGCTGCTTTTCGCCGCCGGAGAGCCGGAAGCCGCGCTCGCCGACCACGGTCTCGTACTGCTCCGGCAGGCCCATGATGAAGTCGTGGATCTGCGCCGCCTTGGCCGCCTCGATCACGTCCGCTTCAGACGCTTCCGGGTTGGCGTAGAGCAGGTTCTCCCGCAGCGAGGTGTGGAACAGGAACGGTTCCTGCGTCACCACGCCCACGTGCCGCATGAGCGAGAGGTATTGCAGGTCGCGCAGGTCGTAGTCGTCCAGGCGCACCTGGCCGTTCACCGGGTCGTAGAGGCGTGGGATAAGGTAGGTGAGCGTGGTCTTGCCCGCGCCGCTGGGCCCGACCAAGGCGATCATCTCGCCCGGCTCGGCCGTAAACGTAATGCCCGCCAGCGCCCAGGCCGCCTCGTCGTTGTAGCGGAACCACACGTCCTCGAAGGCAATCCGCCCATCCACTTTGGCGACCTCCCGCGCGTCCGGCGTGTCGAAGATCTCCGGCTCCATGTCCAGGTAGCCAAAGATGCGGTCGAACAAGGCCATGGCGCCCTGCACGTCCACGTAGACGTTGGCCAACTGGGACGACGGCCCGTAGAGATTGCGCAGGAACGCGATGAAGGCGATGATCGTGCCGAGGGTCAATTCGCCTTGCATCACCTGGCGGCCGCCGAACCAGTAGATGGCCGCCGGGCCGATGGAGGCAAAGAGGCCCAGGAACATGAAGAACCAGCGGCCCACCATGGCTTGCTTGATGTTCAGGCGCAGCAGGTCCCGGCCGATGCCGCGGAAGCGCGTGTCTGCCCGCTGCTCGCCGGAAAACGTCCGCATGAGCAGGTAGCCGCTGATGTTCATCATCTCGTGCAAGAAGGCGCTCAGGTCGGCCTGCTTCTCCTGCGTTTCCCGCGAGACCTGCCGCCGGTAGCGCCCCACGCGGCGGGTCGGCAGCACGAACGCCGGCGTGACGATGAGCGCAATGAGCGCCAGTTGCCAGTTCATGAGAAAGAGCACGATGATCGTGAACACTACGGTAAAGAAGTTCGTGATGATCGAGATGACGGTGCCGGCGATGACGCTCTGCACGCCGGCCACGTCGTTGTTGATGCGGGAAATAATCTCGCCGCTGCGGGTCTTGGTGAAGAAGCGCAAGGACATGCGCTGCATGTGCCGGAAGAGTTGCTTGCGCAGGTCGTAGACGATGCGCTGGCCGACCAGGGCGTTCAGGTAGCTCTGCAAGACACCGATGAGGCCGGAGAGGAACGGCAAGGCGACCATGCCGAAGACGAGCAGGTTGAGCAGGCCGAAGTCTTTCTGCGGAATGGCGTCGTCGATGGCGCTGCGCATCAGCAACGGCGGAATGAGCCCCAACCCGGTCATTGCCAATACGCAAATGAGAATGACGATTTCGTGCGGCCAGTACGGCACGAGGTAGCCGAAGACGCGGCGCACGCCGGCCGCCGTGAATTCCACCTTCGGTTGCTCTTCGCCAGACCGGTACGGGCGGTTCATGCCCCAGTGCCAGCCACCGCCGCCGCCGTACATCATGTGCGTTGCTCCCTGTGCGTTCCGCAAGCGCGGGGGCGGGAGAACCGCCGTGCGCGCTTCTCTACTCTACGCTTCTCTCTATCTTAACCATTACGTGAATGTTGCACAACGACGCGGCTGCGGCGGACGCCAAGCGCGAAAGGGGAACGACTTCACGGCGGGAGCAGAATTTCGCGGTGGAGATCCGACATCGCTGCGGGAACGCAATTGAGAGGTGGAACTGCAACTGCGCGGTAGGGGCACGACATGTCGTGCCCCTACCGCGGGAGCGATGCTTACCCCGTCAGGAGTCTCAGAACGTCATTCCGAGCGCAGCGAGGAATCTAGGACCGTACCGTAACCAAGATCTCTCAGAATATGTCGCTTAATTTCTTACCGGAGTAGAAGACATTGACGACGACGATCGCCGCCCAGACGAGGCCAACTCCCAAGACTCCGGCGCCGCCCTCGAGCACGATCCCCGTTGCCGGGATCGCGAAGATGAGCGAGCAAATGGGCACGGCGGGTGACACGCTTTTCGGTTTGACGTTCTGCAGGCGCGCTTCCACGCGGCGGTCGATCACGGCGTCGAGGCGCTCCATGAGCATGTCGGTCAACTCCTCGTTGTATTCCGCGCCGAGTTCCTGCCGCGCTGAGAGGATAGCGTCCAGTTCCTCCCGGGCGCCCTCCGCTTTTCCGCGCTCTTCTTTGCTTTGCCCTGCTACGCTGCTGCTCATGCTCGTTATCCTTCTTGTTCGATACCGTAGCGCTCGTCTTGGCGCTCATTCCGCTGACTGTCCACACCTTTCGTGCAACAGAGCCCTGGAGCGGATTCGGGGAATGCCGCGCTTGTGCCGGAACCGCTAGAAGATGTCGCCAATCTTCTTGCCGGAATAGAGGATATTGACGATGATCAAGGCGGCCCAGACGACGGCCACGCCCCGGAAGCCGAGCATACTCGCCGCGATCGCGGTCAAGGGAATCGCGAAGACAAGCGAACAAATCGGCACGGCGGGCGAAAGAGAGGCGGGTTTCGAGTCTTTCTGCAGGCGGGCCTCCACGCGGCGGTCGATGACGGCGTCCAGGCGCTCCATCAGCTTGTCGGCCAGTTCGTCGTTGTACTCCGCGCCGAGTTCCTGCCGCGCCGAGAGGATGGCGTCCAATTCTTCGCGGGCGCCGTCGGCTTCCCGCCGCTCTTCTTTACCGTGTTCCGCCTCGCTGCTGCTCATGTCTTGCTTCCTTTGCGGCTTGCTCTCGTATCCGACGCTCTTGCGCCCGTTCTAGGCCGCTCTCTTCAATTCTCTGAATGCAACACTTCAGTTACGCCGTTCCTGCGTCTATTGTAGCAGAAAAGTAGAATCGGTATGTGCCAGTCTTAAACTTGTATATATCACACGCCGCTGCGCGTGGCAACAGGTGAGGCGATGCGCAACCGCTGCTGGCCGCTGGGGCGCCGTGCAAGACTGAGCCGCAATTCCCGGTTGGCAATTGGCCGGGCCAGGGATGAGCGCGGCCGGTTGTCTGTCATTCCGGCGGAAGCCGGAATCCAGGGCGGTCTCGCGGAAGATGGATACCCGCTTGCGCGGGTATGACGGACAGTGCGCGACGCGGCGGTAGGGGCACGACATGTCGTGCCCCTACCGCCGCGTCGTCCTCCCAACGCGATGTTGTGCCCCTACCTACCGCGGGTATCCGCAGAGGCGTTGAACCGCTAGAGGGTCACCACGCGGCTCGTGCGGCTGGCTTCGTAGGCGGCCAGGATAATGCGCAGGTTCATGAGGCCGTCCTGGGCGGTGGTGGGCACAGGCCCGTTGCCGTCCAGCGCGTCGCAGAAGGCGCTGAGGATGGGCGTGTAGCCGTCGGCCGTGCCGGGACCGGGCGCGGGGTATTCGCACTGCTCGCCCCGCCAGAGTTGGATAGGGCGCTGGGCGTCGCCGCCCAACACCAGCGAGCCTTGCGTGCCCTGGATCTCGCGGGCCGGTGTGCTCCTATCCGCGCCCCAGCCGTTCTGGATTGACGTAATCGCGCCGTTCTCGTGGCGCAGGAGCGCGAGCGCGGTGTCTTCCACCTCGAAATCGCGGGCAAAGGTGCCCACCGCGCCGAACACCTCGCGCACCTCGGACTGCATCACGTACCGCGCCAGGTAGATGCTGTGGTAGCCGTTGTCGAGCAGCGCGCCGCCGCCGCCGCGTCCGGCCTCCGCGCGCCAGGCCGGGTCATACGCCGCCGTGCCCAGGTAGTGATAGTTGCCGAAGCCCTCGTAGCGCATCAGGTAGGGGGAGCCAATCGCGCCGCCGCGCACGAGTTCCAGCACGCGGGCGGGCACGGGCTGGCGCGAATAATTGTGAATGAGCGAGAAGACGACGCCGGCCTGCTCCACGGCGGCGATCATCTCCAGCGCCTCGTCCTCGCGGGCGGCGATGGGCTTCTCCAGCAGGATGTTGAGTCCGGCCGCGGCCGCCGCCAACGTGGCCGGACGGTGCAGGTGGTGCGGCAGGCAGATGTCTACGAAGTCCATATCGTCACGGGCGAGCAGGTCGCGGAAATCCGCATAGCGCCCGTCCGCCGGCACCTTGAAGTGACCGCCCAACAGGTCGCGCCGCTCCGCCGCCGGGTCCGCCACCGCAACCACGGTGATGCGGTCCGCCAGCTCTTGGTAGGCGCTCTGGTGCCCTCTGGCGGCAATCTGGCCGCAGCCGATGATGCCAACACGTTTCATGTCTTGATTTCCTTTACAGGTCCTGACTAGATCCTATCCACTTGAACCGGTTAGCGCACCACGTTGGTAAGTGCCTCCAGTGTAGCGCGGGGGCTTGTCCCCCGCTTCTTCGCTGGAACGCGCTACCAGAAGAACGCGAATCTCTCTTCGCGTTCGTTCGTGCTTCAGTAAACTCAGTTCTCCGTAGCGCGAGGGCTAGTTCTCCACAGGAATCCCGTAGCGCGGGGGCTTGTCCCCCGCCTCTTCTCCTGAGGAGGGTTAACTCTTGGCACTATTCGTCAAGCTCAAGCGCCAGGGAGCCGGAGAACGGGTAGTCTTGCCACCGCTTCACTATACCCTTTCGCACCGGGTTATCGAGCACATACCGTGCCACTTCGTATAGGCTTTCTTCTTCCCGGAGAAAGTGGTCCCAGAAGCTGACTTGCCAGATGCGGCCGGCCGCCCCGTGTTGCCAGGCGGCACGCTGCGCCAGATTCTTGTACTGGCCAACGAACGATATGATGTCGCAAGATGGCGACGGCCCTAGAACGATATGTACATGGTCGGGCATGGGACAGTATGCGTAGACTGGCGCGCCGGTCTTGCTAGCGCGTTCGCGCAGCACGTCCGCCGCCGCTCGCGCGACCCTTGGGTTTGCGAATACTGCGCGCCGGGCACGAGTGCCAATTGTCACCGAGCAGATCATACCGAGTTGACCGTAGAGTTCCCGGTCAAGGCGGATACGTTTGTGGCGAAATTGACTCGCGAGGGTTTTTGAATTCATGGTCACTCTCTAGCGGGCCAGCGGGGGACAAGCCCCCGCGCTACGGGTGGGAACGGCCCTGCGGGGGACAAGCCCCCGCGCTACTCCTGAACCGTTGCGCCTTTGTACCGTCCGCCGCTTCGGCAGGCGGCGGGGGACAAGCCCCCGCGCTGCGGTGCGGACGATCTTGCGGGGACAAGCCGCCGCGCTACGGTAAGAGACCAATTACCCCACTGTTAGGCCCAATTCTTGCTCCACGTAGGCCTTGTTCGTGGCCGCGCTGGCTTTGGGGGTGGAGCGGGAGCGGTCGAGTTCGATCATGAGCCAGCCGGTGTAGCCGCCGGCTTGCAGGGCCTGGACGCACTCCTTCACGTGCACCACGCCGCTGCCGAGTTCCACGAAGTCGGGCAGGATGGCGGTAGCCGCGTCCGCGCCCTGGGCCGGAGCCGCCTGGGAGTCGGCAAAGGCCTGGGGATCCCAGTCTTTCAGGTGGACGTACCGCACGCGCTCGGCGTAGGCGCGCACCACTGCCAGTTCATCGCCGCCGCCCTTGCGCAGGTGGGCGGTGTCCGGGCAGAGGAAGACGTAGCGCGGATCGGTGGCGTCCATCATGAACGCAATCTCTTCCTCGGTTTCCACCGTGGTGGCGTAGTGCGGGTGGTAGCAGGCGAGCACACCGTAGTCCAGGCAGCGGCGGCCGATTTCGTTCATGCAGTGCGCCTGGTTGCGCAGGTCGTCGCGGCTGGGGCCGCCCGGCGCGCGGGAGCCGCCGCCCAGCACCAGGCGGTCCGCGCCGTTGGCGTGCAGAAACTGGGCAAATGCCGCGTTGCGGGCGATCATCTCGTCCATGCGGTGAGCCTCGTTCATGGGGCCGCCGCCGTAGACGGTGGCAAGTTGCAGGCCGCGCCGCGCGATTATGTCCTGAAACTCGCTCACCCTATCGCCGTAGTCGTCCACCACCGCGGCAAAGGTCTCGAATCCTTTGAACCCCAGCGCCGCAATCTCATCCAACGCCTGCGCGAAACCCTCCATGCCCCACGTAATCGTATGGTATCCGACGCGAATGTCTGTCACGGCTGTTCTCTCCCCGGTTGTCTTCAAGCCAACGTCGGCGTGTATCTTGCCGCTCCGAAGCGTCCAGTGCCGACCTCGGCGCCAGTATAGTCGCAGTGGATTGCCATGCGCGCCTTTCCGCTTGTGCTTCGACCGGCTCAGCACGAACGGATTGCTTTCGTCCCCTTATTCGCCAACCGCCATTTCCACCACCGGCCGGCCGTCTTCTTCCACCCACACGCCGCAGGGGCCGCCGCGCTCGCTGTTGCCCAGGGCCGCCACGCTGCCGTCCATGCGCAGCACCGGGTGGTAGTACTTCGAGACCTTTTCCGCGCTGCCCATGATGTAGTGGCCGATCAGCGAGCGGCGGAAGCGGTCGGTGGTGCGATTGGGAAAGCTGCCGTGGATCAACTGACCGTTGAAGAAGAGCACGTCGCCGGCCTTCATCAGCACCGGCGCGGTCTGCACCTGTTCCGGCAGCGGCACGGTCACGTCGGTAAAGCTCTGGGCGGTATCGGCTTCCTCGGTGCAGAGTTCCGGCAGGGTGTGGCTGCCGGGCGCCACTTGCAGGCAGCCGTTGGCCTCGTCGCAGTCGTCGAGCGCCAGCCAGGCCGCCATGCACGTGCCGGGCTGCACCTGCAAGTAGAACTGATCCTGGTGCAGGGCCTGGCCGCGCGCGCCGGGCGGCTTGAAGTAGATCATGGTCTGCACCGCGAACGGGTCCGCTCCCAGGAGGGTCGCCAGACCCTCCCGAAAGCGCGGGTCCAATATCCACCGCAAGCTCAGGTCGTCCCAGCGGTGCATGTGGATCATACGGGGAAAGCGCTTCAAGGGGTCGGCCGCCGGGTCGCTGTCCGGCGCCGCGACGCCGGCGGAATCGCCTTTGTACGTCCCGTTTTGCCGCAGGTGCATGTAGTGCGCGGTGAGCGCCGCTACCTCGTCCGGCGGAAACAGGCCGCGCGCGATTGTGTAGCCGTCACGCTCGAAAGCGGCTTTGAATGCGTGGTCGAACATCGTCGTCTTCCTTCCGTTGCCGTGAGCGCAGTCGCCAATTGCCCACAGTGTACCGCAGACGATTTGGCGTGACCATGCCCGCGCGATTTCGCCGGTTGCGAGCGCTTTGCGCTGCGTGTAGCCGCGATAGGGCGTACAATAGTCGGGGACGAGTGGCAGCAGCGTAGGAGCGCGCGAGCGATGGTAAGGCAACCTGACGAATTCCGCCTGGTGTGGGGCGACCTGCACGTGCATTCGTATTTTTCGGCGTGTTACTGGGGCGAGGAGACGCTGCCGGACGGCTTCGACGGCTCGCCGGCCGATTGCTACCGTTACGCCCGGGGCGTGGCGGGCATGGACTTTGGCGCGGTAACCGATCATACCTGGTCGGGCAGCGGCCGCATGTTGGTGGCGGACGAGTGGGCGGAAATCCTGGAAGCCAACCGCCGGTATCACGAGCCGGAGCGGTTCGTGTCGATTCCCGCCTATGAGTGGAACGCGCCCAACGACCGGCAGTGGGGGCACCGCAACACCATCTTCAACCACGATGAGCCGCCTATTCTCAGCAGCGGTGAGGCGGTGACGGACCTTGCCCAACTCTGGGAACAGCTTGAGGGCTTGCCGTACGAGGCGCTCAGCATTCCGCACCACCTGGCCCGCGACCGCACGCCCTACGATTGGTCGCAGCACCACCCCCACTGGGAACCGGTGGTGGAGATTACCTCGCTCTGGGGCAACTACGAGTACCAGGGCAACCCCCACGAGTGCGACCCGAATTGGTCGCCCGGCGCCAGCGGCAGCTTCTTGCAGGACGGCCTGGCGCGGGCGCGGCAGGTGGGCGTGATCGGCGGCGGCGACAATCACACCGGCCACGCCGGCGGGCACTATTACGATTCGCAGCAACCGAACGCGGCGAAATCCAAACGCCTGGGGCGCCTGAGCCAACTGCGCATGAACGCCCTGGGCACCGGCCTCGGCGGGCTGTGGGTGACGGAGTTGACCCGCGACGGGATATTTGAAGCGCTGCGCGCCCGGCGCTGCATCGCGGCTTCCGGCCGCAAGATTGGGCTCTGGACCGAGACCAACGGCCTGCCCATGGGCGCGGAGGGGCCGCCGCTGGACGAGCGCCCGCGCACCATTGCCTACACCGTTTCCGGCAATGAGCGCATCAAGAACGTCACCCTGGTGCGCAACGGCGTGGACGTGAAGCGCTTCTACGGCGACGACTACTACCACGAGGGTGTGTTCGAGGACACCGACCCGCTGGAAAGACTGCTCCGGATCTCTCCCAGCGCCAACGACGGCAACGGCACGGACTGGGTCTACTACTACGTGCGCGCGGTGCAGGTGGACGGGCGCACGGCGTGGTCGAGCCCGGTGTGGTTTCCGCTTGGCGGCTGAACGGACGAGTCCTAGCTGAGCGCCCGACCCTTACGGAGTGGCCTGCGCGCCCGCACCCGTTCGCGCTGATCCTGTCGAAGCGTGAACGGGTGGGCACTTCGACGTGCTCAGTGCGAACGGCAAGAGCGCCGGTCATGTTTCCCGGCTTGATTTGTTGCGGCGAGTCGCGCAGCGTAGAATAGACACGACTCCCAAAGAGTGCAGACAAACGCGCCGAGCGGCGCGCTTACTGGGTGGAGAAACGCGCCGATGGCCGAAACAACGCCAAGCGAACCGGAATCTACTGCCGCCTCGGTTTTTTCGCCGGTGCGCAGCTTGGTCATGCCGGCGCTGGACCTACCCGATCACTTCGCATTCGACACCAGACTGAAGATGGACGGCCAGGAGTTTCTCGCCCACTTGCCGGCGGACAGGATTCCGGTCGCGTTCCTCGATCCGCAGTACCGCGGGCTGCTTGACAAGATGTCCTACGGCAACGAGGGCCGCACGAGAAATCGGGGCCGCTCCGCGCTCGCGCAGATGGACGAAGAGAAGATTGCCGCCTTCGTCCGCGGTATCGACCGCGCCCTGATGCCCAGCGGGCACCTCTTCCTCTGGATGGATAAATACCACCTCTGCACGGGGTTTTCGCATTGGCTCACGGAGACGAAACTCGCGGTGGTGGATTTGGTCACGTGGGACAAGGGCCGCATCGGCATGGGCTACCGCACCCGGCGCAAGAGCGAACACCTGGTCGTCTTGCAGAAGACGCCGCGCCGGGCCAAGGGCGTGTGGAAGATGCACGACATTCCGGACGTGTGGGCGGAAACAGTGCCGCGCGACGCGGTGACCCACCGCAAGCCGGTGGAACTGCAAGGGGCGCTGCTGGCGGCAGTGACAAATCCGGGAGACGTGGTGATCGACCCGGCGGCCGGCAGTTTCTCCGTGCTGGAGGCGTGCCGCCAACGCAACCGGGTCTTCCTGGGCTGCGACATCGAGGGTTAGTGGCGCGGCGCGCACAGTTCGCGCCGTACCGCAGGAGGTTCTCCGTAGCGTAGCGCGGGGGGCTTGTCCCCCGCCTGGGCGTTGTGCAGAATGGGTTGATGGTTAGCGCCTGTTCTGAAAGATTGGGCACATTGAAAGGTAGTGACAACCTGTCTAAGGTAAGGCGAGCAGCTTGGCTTGAGAGGCACGCCTAGAGCTCTCCGTAGCGCGGGGGCTTGTCCCCCGCCTGGGTATGGGAGAGAACAGGTTTCTTAGTGATGCCTGTTCGGATTGATGGGTTACACCTGCAAGCATCGACACTCTGCGTAATGTGAGGCGAATACTATGAGCTCAGAATCCATCCGGGTAGGCATCGTTGGCGCGGGGGCGAACACGCGCGGCAAGCACATTCCCGGCTTGCAGGCCATAGAGGGCGTGGAGGTGGTGAGCGTTTGCAACCGCAGCCCGGCGTCCAGCGACCGCGCGGCGCGGGAATTCGGCATTCCCCAGACGTATGCGAACTGGAACGAACTGGTCGGCGCGCCGGACACCAACGCCATCGTCATCGGCACGTGGCCGTACCTGCACTGCCAGGCGACTTTGGCGGCGCTGGCGGCCGGCAAGCACGTGCTCTGCGAGGCGCGCATGGCGATGAACGCGGCTGAGGCCCGCGAAATGTACGCCGCGGCGCAGGCCAATCCGCACTTGGTCGCGCAGATCGTGCCCTCCCCCATGACGCTGCGGGTGGACGCCACTATCAAGCGGCTGCTGGCAGAAGGCTACCTCGGCGACCTGCTGGCGATCGAGGTGCGCGTGGGCGGCGATTTCCTGGATGCCGCCGCGCCGCTCCACTGGCGGCAGGACGCTGACCTGAGCGGCTTGAACATCATGAGCATGGGCATCTGGTACGAGGCGGTGCTGCGCTGGGTGGGCGAGGCTACCCGCGTGCAGGCCATGGGCAAGGTCTTTACGCGGCTCCGCGCGGACGAAACCGGCTCGCTGCGCGCCGTGCGCGTGCCGGAACACGTGGACGTGACGGCCGACATGGCCTGCGGCGCGCAATTGCACATGCAGGTCTCCGGCGTGACCGGCCTTGCCGGCGCGCCGGAAGCCTTTCTCTTTGGCAGTGAAGGCACGCTGCGCTTCTGCGACAACCGGCTCTACGGCGGCAAACGCGGGGATGCGGCCCTGCGGGAGATTGCCATTTCAGATGAAGAGGCCGGCGGCTGGCGCGTGGAAGAGGAATTCGTGAACGCCATTCGCGGCTTGGAGCCGGTGACGCACACCACGCCCGCAACCGGCGTGAAGTACATGGAGTTCACCGAGGCGGTGACGCGCAGCATCCAGACCAGTCGGGCGATTGCGCTGCCGCTGTAGGGGTGAAGACGAACCCAATCTGCAGCGGGTTGCCATTCGTTCGCCCTACGCCCTTGTACTGCCCTCCGCCGGTCTTACACGCTTCCGTTCGCCCTGAGCTTGTCGAAGGGTGAACGAATGGTTGCCCGCTTCCTGCTCACTGGCGCTGAGCCTGCCTCGCCGTTCGTACTTCGACAGGCTCAGCACGAACGGGGAAGCGGATTCGGCGCTAGCGGTTTGGCGACTCTGTGGGTGGCAGTGCGGGAGTCTTGGCGCGCAGGCTTGTCCCAAAGGCTGTCGTATTTACGTAGCGCGGGGGCTTGTCCCCCGCTCGTGGCTTCCGGCGCAAACTGCCGCCTAGCCCTGCGCTTCGACAGGCTCAGCGCGTACGGCTAGAGGCTTCCAAGGCAGAGCCGATTCCCACCCGAGGTTCTTGCGGTTGCAGGCAGCGCCTTTCACAGAATCCCGTGCCGCTCGAAGACCGTGCGCATCTTCTCACCCGCCGCAAGTTCGGCGCGCACGGTGTTTTCGCCCCGCACTTTCTCCTCGGCGGGCGCGAGCACTGCCTCAATCTTCTCGTGGGGAATGACAACGACCCCGTCGTATTCGGCCAGGATATAGTCGCCGGGCCGCACCAGCACGCCGCCGCACGTTATCGGCGCGTTGTGGCCGATGGCCTCGGCGCGCCCGGCGGCGTCGGCGGCGCAAGCGGCCGCGGCAAAGACCGGATACGGCATCCCAATGATCTTGTCGGAATCCCGCACCGGGCCGTCGATCACCGCCCCGGCGGCGCCTCGTGCCTGGGCGCAGGTGGAGAAGAGTTCGCCCCACAGCGCGCACGGCGGCGCATCGCCCTGGGCGGCCACGTAGACCTCGCCCGGCAGCAGGCTGTCCATGGCCTCGATCTCCATGGCGTGATATTCCTCCCGCGAGGGAATGCGCTCAGCCGGACGGAAGTGAATCGGATGGGCGCGGCCCACGATGCGCGCCTCAGGATAGAGCGGCCGCACGCGCGGCGCCATCACCTGATGCCGCAAGCCCAGGGCATCGAGCGCGTCGGAGACCACGGCGACGTAGACGCGCCGCAGGCGTTCCAGATACGGGTCTTGGGGAGAGGCGGCGGACATGGCGCGGCGCTCCTTTCGCTGTGGTGTGGCTGCGGACTTCACTGCTTGGTGTGCGCGCCGCCGTTTTCCCAGGCGCGCCAGTAGAGCGTCTCGATCTCCTGCGGCGTTGGTTGGCGGGGATTGCTGGCCATGTTGGGGTCTTTTGCGCCGTTGGCGACGAGTTGCGGCAGGGCGTGGGACAACTGCTCCTTGGTAACGCCGGCCGCGCGTAGGGAAGCGGGCAGTCCGGCCTGGGCGCGCAGGTCGGCAAGAGCGTTGACAAGAGCGGCAACGGAATCGGCGCCGTCCAGTCCCAGGCGCGCCGCCAACGCCGCGTACCGGTCTGCCGCGGCGGGCGCATTGAAAGCAACGACATGAGGCAAGAGCAGGGCGTTGGCGCGGCCATGGGAGATGCCGAACGCCGGTGTGAGTTGGTGGGAGAGCGCGTGGCAGAGGCCCAGGCCCGCGCGCATGGTGGCCCCGGCCATGGTCGCCGCCAGGTGCATCTCGGCCCGGGCCGGCGTGTTGCCCGCCGCCTGCACCGAAGCCGGCAGATGCGCCATGACCGCGGCAATGGCATCGCCTGCCAACGCTTGGGTCAGCGCATGCGACTCCACACAGGCATACGACTCAACCGCGTGGGCCAGCGCGTCGTAGCCGGTGTCCGCCGCCACGTGGGACGGCATGGCGGCCGGCAGCGCCGGGTCGAGAATGGCGGCCTCGGGCGCGCCGGTGAAGAGGATGCGCTTGACCGGCGGTTGCGCACCGTTGTCCGTAATCACCGCGCCGCGCCCGACCTCCGAGCCGGTGCCGCTGGTGGAGGGAATGGCGATGCACCGCACCTGGCCGGTTACGCGCGGCGGCGGGTCGTAACCGGCGGCAACGAGTTCCGGCACGCTCACGCCGGGCGTCTCGCACGCGGCGCGCACCGCCTTGGTGACGTCCAGCGTTGAACCCCCGCCGACGCCGACAATCGTATCCGGCCCGAACTCCGCAGCCGATTCCACGACCAACGCAACAAGCTCCTGCGAGGGGTCCGGCTCGATGGCGTCGAAGACCGCCGTTGCCGCGCCCGCCTGCCGCGCCAGCCCGCACAACCGCTCCGTGAAGCCCAGCGGCGTCATGGCCGGGTCCGCCACCACCAAGACCCGCTGGCCACAGAGGGTAGGCAAAACGTCAAGCGCGCCGTTCCCCAGGTGAATCTCGGTGGGAATTGAGAACGAACGGATTTCCACGAACATGGCTCCTTCTGAGCTTAGCATTGACAGACCGAAGCAGACAGAACGAGAATGCCAACGACCAGGATGACGGCTCTATACTGTCGCCATTCTACAGGAACGGCGGCATTGTACGCGCCTATCGGCTGTTCGGCACGTGCTTGACAGGTACGCACTTGCTTGTTGAGGCAAAGTAGGCATCTTCGCTGGTTCCAAGCAAGAGGTGTGGGCTTCACCGGTTGGCAGCTTTGCCTGGGTGTGTGGTCGGGAGGCTTCAGGGCGCGGAGCCTCGGTTCTCGATGACGAGGGTTGGCATCGTACTCATGCTGTTTGACGCGACTGAAGAGGAAGTGCGATAATAATTCCTAGTAGTTAGCTAGGTATTAAATGTGTATCCCCTATGGCAGTCTCGAGGCTATCTTGCATCAATCGGAAAGGACGGACAATGGCGACAACCGTACCGCAGCGTGCACTGTCTGAGCCCGCCGCTGAGCAGAACGGCCTGCTGCGGGTCTCCACTCTCGCGGAATTGCAGGAGCGGGGCGTGGTGACGGTGGCGGGGCAGGGGCATACGGTGGCCGTGTTCTGGCACAACGAGCGCGCGTACGCGGTGGACAACCGCTGTCCGCACATGGGATTTCCGTTGGCGCGGGGCATCTGCGAGGACGGCGTGCTGACCTGTTATTGGCACTACGCCCGTTTCGACCTGGATTCCGGCGGCGCGTTCGACATCTGGGCCGGCGACCTGCGCGCCTTTCCGGTGACCGTGCGCGACGGCGTCGTGTGGGTGGACGTGCGCGAAACCCAGAGCGTCGACGAGCGCTACGCCCAGGAAGCGGCGCGGCTGGAGAAGGCCTTGGAGCAGGGCATCGCGCTGAACCAGGCCAAAGCCGTGCTCGCCATGCGGGACCTCAAACCGGCGGAGGCGACGAAGCGGATTGTGGCTACCACCGCCGGGTTCGGCCTGCTGCGGGGTTCCAGCCGCAACCCGGGCGGCTGGGGCGACGGCCTCACCATTCTCACGGCCATGGCGAACTTGCAACCGCACCTCTTGGCGGACGACCGGCCGCTCTCCCTCTATCACGGCACGCGCCGGGTGAGCGATGACGCTATGGGCCGCCAGGAGCGCATTCTGCTCGATCCGCTGCCGACAGAGGCAATTCCGCCGGCGCGGCTGAAGCGCTGGTTCCGGGAGTACGTGGAGGTGCGCGACGCCGACGCCGCCGAACGCACGCTGCGCACGGCGATCGCGGTCGGTTGGACGCCGCAGCGGTTGCTCGACATGCTGGCCGCCGCCGCCACCGACCACTACTACCGCGACTTCTCGCACGTCATGGACACGCTGGCCAAGGCCGCGGAACTGCTGGACATCATCGGTTGGGAGTCGGCCGCGGACGTGCTGCCGGCGCTCACCAGCCAGTGGGCGCAGGCGAGCCGGGAAGAAGAACGGAACGCCTGGCTGCGACCCGAAAACCTGGTGGCGCTGGTGGAAGCGGCCGTGCCGGAACTGGACACGGCGGTTGACCTGGCGGCGCGGCCCACGGGCGGCTGGGACGCTGACCTTGTCGATGCGCTGCTGGGCGAGGAGCCGGGGCGCAGTATCGACGCGCTCATGGCGGCGTTCCGCGCGGGTTTGTCCCTGGCCGACGCGGCGCAGGCGCTGGCGTATGCGTCGGCGCTGCGGCTCACGCGCTTCCCCACCAGCAACGAGTTCGGCGATTGGGATACGGCGCTTCACCACTTCACCTATTGCGCCTCGCTGGCCCAGGTGGCCAAGCGCGCGCCCTCGGTCGAGTTGGCGCGGGGCGTGCTGCACGGCGCGATGGTGGTCTACCAGGCGCGGTTCCTCAATATGCCCGCCGCGCGCCTGCCGGGGAATGAGGCGCTGGCGGCGCTGCCGTCCGAGCCTGCCGTCTTACAAGAGCAACTCCTGGCGTACTGCGAACGTCAGGGCGGCGTGGACGAGGCCGGGGCCGTAACCTACCGCTATCTCACCCTCGGCCACGACCCGGCGGCGCTAATCGGCACGCTGGGCCACGCGGTGCTCTGCGAAGACCCCAGCTTCCACGACTTCCAGATGCTGGAGGAAGGGGCGCGCTTGTCCCAAGACCTGGCGGCGGCCGGCCATGCCGACGCGTCGTACCAGACGCTGGTGGCGATTGCCCGCTGGCAGGCGGCCCACGCGCCCACCCGCCGCGCGACGACGCAGACGTACACCATTGCCCGCCGCCTGCACCGGGGCGAGGCGGTGTACGCCGACAACGGCGACGCGCGTTCCGGGTAGCGCAGGTTTGCAACCCGCGGTCGGCGGCGGCCCCAATTCAGGGTAGCGCAGGTTTGTAACCTGCGGGGGTTGGCAGTTCAAGCCTCGTTGCGTCCCGCCGTTGTGGCAATTTGCAGTCTGCGCTTTGTGCCGCGGGCGGGGACGCAGGTTACAAACCTGCGCTACCGGAAAGATGGCGGGCCGCGTAGGGTGTTTGGGGTAGGGGCACGACATGTCGTGCCCCTACCCCTTGTCGACAGATTGGGTAGAGGCGTCCTATTAACGCTTTGCCGCCTGACGCGCGAGGAGGCGGGGGACGAGCCCCCGCGCTACGGTAGGCGGAGACCGAAACTACAATTGTGGCGAGCAGGTAGGTTAGAATAGGTGAAGAGGAACGGGCCGGCGCAGGGCGCGGCTCCGCAACGACAGTAGACAACTTTTCGCCGCAAAGTGAGAGACAGGCATGGCAGGCAAGACGCTGTTCGAGAAAGTTTGGGATAGTCACGTGGTGCACGAGGAGCCGGGCGGGCCGGCGCTGCTCTACGTCGACCTGCATCTGGTGCACGAAGTTACGTCGGCGCAGGCGTTCGAGGGGCTGCGGCTGAGCGGCCGCGGCGTGCGGCGGCCCGAGTTGACCGTGGCGACGGTGGACCACAACGTGCCCACCACGGAGCGTGGCGCGCCGATCGACGACGACATTTCGCGCCGCCAGATTGAGACGATGGAGCAAAACGCCGCGGAGTTCGGCCTGACGTTCTACGGCTACCGCAGTCCCAACCAGGGCATCGTGCACGTGATTGGGCCGGAACTGGGCTACACGCAACCCGGCAAGGTGATCGTCTGCGGCGATAGCCACACCTCGACTCACGGGGCGTTTGGGGCGTTCGCCCTGGGCATCGGCACCTCGGAAGTCGAGCACGTGCTGGCGACCCAGTGCCTGATACAGAAGCGGCCCAAGACCATGGAAGTGCGCGTGGACGGCGCGCTGCCTCAGGGCGTGACGGCGAAAGACGTCATTCTTGGCATCATCGGGCGCATCGGCGTGGAAGGCGGCGTGGGCCACGTGATCGAGTACACCGGTGAGGCCATTCGCGCGCTCTCCATGGAAGGGCGCATGACGGTGTGCAACATGTCGATCGAGGGCGGCGCGCGGGCCGGCATGATCGCGCCCGACGAAAAGACCTTTGAGTACCTAAAAGGGCGCAAGTACGCGCCGCAAGGGGAGAACTGGGATGCGGCGCTGGCCCACTGGCGCACGCTGGCGACCGACGCCGACGCCACGTATGACAGCGTGGTGCGGATCGACGCCGCGTCGCTCGCGCCGCACGTGACCTGGGGCACGAATCCCGGCCAGGTGGCGCCGGTCACCGGCGCGGTGCCCAATCCGGGCGATTTGGCCACGCCGGAAGAGCAGGCTACCGCGGAGCGCGCCCTGGCCTACATGGGACTGGAAGGCGGCACGCCCATCCAGGATATTGCCGTAGACCGGGTCTTTCTGGGCTCGTGCACCAACGCGCGGCTGGAAGACTTGCGCGCGGCGGCCGGCATCGTGCGCGGCAAGCGTGTGCATCCCGACGTGCGGGCGCTGGTGGTGCCCGGCTCCACGCTGCTCAAGCAGCAGGCGGAAACCGAGGGCCTCAACGAGGTCTTCCAGGCGGCGGGATTCGAGTGGCGCGAGGCCGGCTGCTCCATGTGCCTGGGCATGAACCCGGACATCCTGGCTCCCGGCGAGCGCTGCGCTTCCACCTCCAATCGCAACTTCGAGGGCCGCCAGGGCAAGGGCGGCCGCACGCATTTGGTTAGTCCGCAAATGGCCGCCGCGGCGGCGATTGCGGGGCGGTTCGTGGACGTGCGGGAGTGGTGAAGAACGAGGATGGCGGCATAGCAACACACCCCCAGCGGAGTGAAGGGAGGGCGAGACGGTGACAGTATTCGACACGCACAAGGCATTTGTAACGTTCACGGGCGCGGGATTTTCCGCTGAGCAGGCCCAGGCGTTGCTCGATGCGGGGCAAGAGGGTAGCGAAGCGCTGGCAACCAAGGCCGACCTGAAAGCGCAGGAGACGGCACTGCGCAGTGAAATGCAAGCGATGGAAAGGGCACTGCGGAACGACTTGCAGGCAGTCGAGACCTCATTGAATAGTGAGATTCAAACTCTTAGGGCGGAGAGTAAGACCGACCTGCGTGACTTGGAGCAACGCATGACGATTCGGTTAGGCGCAATGCTCTTTACCGCGATAGGCTTGCAGGTTGCAGTTCTCGGACTTCTGCTCGTGTTGATTGCGCGCTAGATATAATTGTGCTGAACCGTTCGCAGCGTTGTGAAAGGGGGAAAGAATCAGCCGTGGTACCATTTGTAACCCACACCGGCACGGTAGCGGCGCTTGACCGCGCCAACGTCGATACCGACCAGATCATTCCCAAGCAGTTCCTCAAGCGCATCGAGCGCACGGGCTACGGGCCGTTCGCGTTCTTCGACTGGCGCTACTTCGAAGACGGCGCGACGCCCAACCCGGACTTCGAGCTGAACGACGCGCGCTACGACGGCGCGACGGTTCTTGTCACGGGCCGGAATTTCGGCTGCGGCTCGTCGCGGGAACACGCGGCGTGGGCGCTGAAGGAGTACGGCTTCCTAGCCATCATCGCGCCCAGCTTTGCCGACATCTTCGCCAACAACGCCGTGGAAAACGGCATGTTGACCGTGGTCTTGCCGCCTGAGGACGTGGCGGAATTGACGCGGCGGGCGCAGACTATGGACGACTACCGGCTAACGGTGGACTTGGCAAACACGACCGTGCGGGACGACCACGGGTTTGCGGCCTCGTTCGCGGTTGATCCGACCGTCCAACACCGCCTGCTCAACGGCCTGGACGCGGTGGGTCTGACGTTGCAGCGCGAGGACGCCATCACCGCGTTTGAAGGACAGCGCCCGGCCTGGCTCGCCGCTTCCTGAGCGTGGATTGCGGCGTGTTGGCGCCAGTGCCGGTCATTTCCGGTCTGTGCCGGTTGGCTTTTCCCAATCGTTAACGAAACGGGACGAGGCCTCGCGCATGGTCCAAGCAGGAGACGAAGAAGCGGGGGACAAGCCCCCGCTACGGCTCTTCCGGCCAAGAGGTGCGGGAGGACACCCCCTGCGGCGGTTGGCGACGCAAGCGTATCGCTTGGTTGGCCTCTAGCTTCTACTCGGCAAAGTCGCCGAGTGTAGGCTGCTCCACGGCGATGTAGTCCCGGCAGGCCATGATGATCGAGGCCGAGCGGCTGCCGGCGTTGAATGAGATGCGTTCGTTCTCCAGCAGGGAGCGGTCGACGTAGGTGGGCAGCTCGAGGACGCTGCCAAAGGGCGGCACCGCGCCAACCGCCAGGCCGGTGCGCTCGCGGAGTTCGTCAGGCGCGATCATGCGCAGGTCTTTGACGCCAAAGGCGCGCTTGAACGCCCGCGTGCCCACGCGCTTGTGGGCGGGCACCACCGCCAACAGCAGCGCGCCGTCCGCCGCGAAGACCAGCGCCTTGGCCCCTTCTCGCAAGGGCGTGCCGCGCACGTCCGCCGCTTCCTGGCTGGTTGTGACCGGGGCGTGCTCTTTGAAACAGAATGAAACGTCGTGGTCGTGCAAGAGGCGCCGGATGCGTTCGACTACCGGACTCTGCATTGCTCTGTGCCTTTACGCCACCGCGAGTGAAGGATTTTTCCTGGCTAAAGCCGGATAAGCGTGTAATATAGGATACACGGCCCGGCGCGCCGGTGTGAGCAAGAGCGAGCGAAATCGCACGAGCCGGAGCCTACCGGGGAGATGACGGCGTGAGACATGCGCGCATAGCGACGGTTGTTCTGACCATTGCCGTTGGGCTGCTGCTGGCGAGTTGCGCCGCGCAGAGTGCACTCCCGGACGCGGATACGCCTGTGCCCGCGCCTACCGCTACCGTCCCAGCAGAAGTAACGCCCGTGCCCGCGCCTACTGCTACCGTCCCAGCAGAAGTAACGCCCGCGCCCGCGCCTACCGCTACCGTCCCAGCAGAAGTAACGCCCGTGCCCGCGCCTACCGCCACCGTCCCAGCAGAAGTAACGCCCGTGCCCGCGCCTACTGCTACCGATCCCGCCGAAGAAGTGCAATACCCGCACGCCGACTGGCTGCGCGCGTGGGATGCGGCGCCGCCTCTTTCCCAAAGCGTGAGAGACAAGGCGGCGGGGCTGCTCGCCGAGCGTCTCGGCGTGGACGTCAAGGCGATCGCCTTTGTTGAATACAAAGCCTTGGAGTGGAATGACGCCAGTATCGGCTGCCCCCGGCCCGGCTACGCCTACGCGCAGGTCATAACTCCCGGTTACGCGATCGCGTTTCGGGATCAAGCCCGGGCGCTACACTTCGTCAATACCAACCACGACGGCTCCCGCCTGGCCTACTGTCCGTGATCGCTCGCGGGAATGCGGGAATTCACGAGGACATTGGTGTCGATGAACATGCGGGGATTAGGGCCTATCGTCGTAGATGTCCTCTCGCCTAAGGCTCAATCCTTGCGGCCACGCTCCGGCGCGGTGGACGGGCCAGACCGCGTCGAGCGCGCGGGGGCGCATGGTTCCGGGGCGCTGCCGCCGCCTCAGCAGCAGCGTTTCAGAGTTCATGTCAACCTCAGCCGTCTCCCAGCCGGCGGCGCTCCAGGCAAGAGCCTGGCTGTGGCCGGCGCCAACGCTCCGGTTTGCCCACCACGGCCGGTGCAGCCGCGCCGACGCGGGCAGCGGAAAGCCCAAGATAGTCTCGATTTCGCCGAACGTTGCCCGCCACTCATCGGCGCGCAATCGGCACAGATGCGTGAATAGTCGCTGATACTTGCCGCGGATTGCGATTTCCCAATACTGCCGGTCTGCATGAATGTCCATGCTGGCCCCGCCTCTTGAGTCGCGGATTGGAAGGCCGAACGCTCAGTTCCTATTTAGGCAGTGCGTGTGCCGCGCGCAATGAAGATGGGTAATGCAAGGGTCTTCTGGACGGGAGCAGGCCGGGGCGCGGCAGGCGGCGGCGCAGTCCACCGGCTTAGAGCAGGCCCGCGGTCAGGCCGCCGTCTATGTGAATCACTTGCCCCGTGATATACGACGCGGCGTCGCCGGTGAGGTACGAGACGAGGGCGGCGATTTCTTCCGGCGTGCCGGCGCGTTTGATGGGCAGTTTCTGCATCAGGCGGTCCATCAGGTGCGGCGGAATGTCGTGGGTCAGGTCGGTGGGAATATAGCCGGGCGCGATGGCGTTCACCGTGATGCCCCGGCTGCCCATCTCCACGGCGGTGGAACGGGTGAGGGCGACCACGCCGGCCTTGGCGGCGGTGTAGTTCGCTTGGCCGGGATTGCCCACCAGCCAGCCGACCGACGTAATGTTGACAATGCGCCCCCAGCGCTGCGCCAGCATGGGACGCAAGGCGGCGCGGGTGCAGAGGAACGCGCCCCGCAGGTTGGTGTCGATTACCAGGTCCCAGTCCTCGTCGCGCATCTTGAGGACCAGAGTATCCTGGGTGATGCCGGCGTTGTTCACCAGCACGTGGAGGCGGCCGAACGTCTCCAGGGTGCGCGCGACAACGTCTTTCACCGCGCCGGCGTCCCGCACGTCGCCGCTGACGGCCAGCGCGCTGCCGCCCTGGCCTTGAATCTGGGCCACGGCCTCCAGCGCGGCCTCTTCGTTGACCTGGTAGTTGATGGCGACGTTCGCGCCCGCCGCGGCGAGATGCAGCGCGATGGTGCGCCCAATGCCGCGGGAGGCGCCGGTTACGAGGGCGGTCTTGCCGGCGAGATGTGGTTCCATGCGTTCTCGTGCCGCGCCGCCGGCTCTCACGTCTTCTCCGCGACCACTTGCAGCCAGTAGCGGGGCACCGTCTTCAGCTTCAACTCGCGTAGCGCTTCCCGGATGCCGTGCTTCAGCACCTCCGCGCCCACGTCCAGCGGCACGCTGGGCAGGACGCCCTCGATGAAGAGCGAATAGTCGCTGATGTCCTCCAGGCTTTCCTGGGTCATTTCGACCTGGCGGCACTCCAGGTGCGTCACGGTAAAGCCGTTTTCCCCCAGCAATTCCGCATACTGATCCGGCGAGAGCCAGCGCATGGCGGTGGTCTTGGCGTCCTTGACCACCTTGATGGTGGGGTATTCGCGCCGCATCTGCTGCACCGCGCGCACGACCCACAGGCGGTTGGCCTTCTGGGTGATGGGCAAGTACGCGCCGTCGAAGAAGGTGGTGTTGAAGGCCACCACACCGCCGGGATTGAGCGACGCGCCAATCTCCTTGAAGACGGCGTGTTTATCTTCTATTAAATGGATGGCGTTGCAGAAGAAGAGCGCGTCGGCGGACGAGACCAACTGGGAGACGTTCTCGGCGCTGCCGTTGAGGAACTTTACCATGGCGTTGGCAACGCCCTGCCGCGCCTTGTCCAGCGCCAGAGGCGAAGGATCGATGCCGAGAATCTGCGCTTTCAGTCCGAGGCGCTGCACCTTGCCGAGGATGAGGCGGGTGATGGCGCCGGTGCCGCACCCGAGATCGACGATGCGCCGCTGTACGTTGGGGTCCAGCCGCTCCAGGAAGCTGAGGGCGGACTCCACGAGGTCCGTGTTGGTTTCGCGGTAGAATTCGTGCCGCGCAAAGGGCTCGAAAGAGTGATCGGTTCTATCTGTCGTAGCCATAGCAGACCTTCCTCTTGCCGCTGCGCGCGCCTTTGCGGCGCAACGGCGCTGCCGGCAGGGTGTAGCGCCGCAGGCCGGCCCAAGGGCCGGGCGGCGTGTTTACATTATACGTGTTTTCTAGCAGGCGCGGCAGCCGCTTGCCTTGCCCTCTCCCCGGCAGACAGGGGCATTAACACTATAGTCGACTTCATTTGTCATTCCGAACGGAGCGCAGCGGAGAGTCGAACCCTGTTCGCGGAATCTAGAGCGCAGTCCTGCGAAATCAGCATCATTAGATTCCTCGCTGCGCTCGGAATGACATTTGCACGCGGCTGTCTGCCTCTCCCCAGGGAGACAGAGTTACTGCGAGCGGCAGACCGGCTTGGGACGCAATGCTACAATGGGCGGGCGGGCAGTCGCAAGTGCCGGCGAGACGGGCAGCTTGGGCGAGACGGGCGGCCCCGCTGGATCAAGGGGAATGAAGCAATGAAGATTCGCGCGGTAGAGGCGGCGCCGCTGGCGTGGCCGACGCCTCACGGTAAGGGAGAGCGTGTTTCCGACTACGGGGCGCACGATGAGGCCCACGCGGTGATCGTGCGGGTGGAAACCGACGACGGGCTGGCGGGACACGGCGAGGTGCATCCCGGCTACGGCTATACCCGGGGCGCGTGCCACACGCTCAAGGCGATCGTGGAGCACGAACTCGGCCCGGAGGTCATTGGCGAAGACCCTACGCGGCCGGAGTACGTCTGGGAGAAGATGTACAACGGCCCGCGCCTGGGCATTGCGCTCAGCTACGGCCAGAGCGCGCCGCGCATGGGACGCCGGGGCGTCACCGTCTGCGCCATGGGCGGCATTGATATGGCGCTCTGGGACATCTTTGGCCGGTCGCTGGGCGTGCCGATTCATAAACTGCTGGGAGGCGGCTACCGCGCGCGTTTGCCCACCTACGCCAGCGGCGGGCACGCGGCCGCGGACGGCGCCGGCGAAGAGGCGCTGGGCTACGTGGCCCAGGGTTTTCGCGCGGTCAAGATGCGCGTGGGCGCAATGGACGCGCCCCACGTCGTGCGGGACGGCATTGCGCGCATTCGCGCCGTGCGCGAGGCGATTGGGCCTACCCGGCGGCTCATGCTCGACGCCCACGGTTCGCTCAATGAGTCCCAGGCGATTCGCCTGGCGCAGGCGGCGGAAGAATACGACATCGACTGGTTCGAGGAGCCGGTGAGCAGCGACAACTGGCGCGGCATGGGCCGGGTGCGGCAGGCTACGTCGATACCCATTTCCACCGGCGAGAACGACTTCACCCACTTCGACTTCCGCGACATCATCGCGCATGAGGCGGCGGACATCCTGCAACCGGACCTGGCGGTGGTCGGCGGCTTTACGGCGGCGCGGCGCATCGGCACGCTGGCCCACGCCGCGAACCTGCAAGTCGCGCCCCACATCTGGGGCTCGGCGCTGCTCTTCTACGCCAGCCTGCAACTGGCGGCGGCGCTGCCCAATTGCCCCATCATCGAGTTTCGCCAGGGCGGCAATCCGCTCTTTACGGAATTGATCGCGCCGCCGCCCGCAATCGATAGCGAAGGCTGCGTGACAATTCCCAATGGGCCGGGCCTGGGCGTGGACATCGACCTGGAAGCGGCCAAGGGGAAGTTTCCTTTTGAGCGGACGTAGAGCGGGATTCGTTCCACTGCCACGGATTGCGCAAGGGTCACATAGAGAGGGAAGAAATCTTGGCAACGTTAACGGGCACGATACACGACGCGGCAACGGGCAGCCGCCTGGCGGCAAAGGTCTCGGTGCAGGCCAGTAGCGGACGCTTCCTGGCGCCGGAGGACAGCCTGGAGACCGTCGGCACCACCAATCCGTTCTTCTACGCCGACGGTACGTTCTCCCTGGAAGGCCCGTGCGGGCAGGCGGACGTGCGCGTAGAGCGGGGCACGGAGTACGCGCCCTTGGAGATGACGGTTGACCTCCCGCTGCACGGAACCGTAAACCTTGAATTGCCGCTGCAACGCTGGATCAGCCTGCCGAAGCAGGGGCTCTACCCGGGCAATACGCACATCCACTACCGTGAATTTGAATCACGGCCCGAGGAGCGTCTGCGCTTCGACACCTCAGTGGAGGACCTTACGGTTACGATCGTCAGCGTCTTGCAGCGCGGTGAATTGGAATACGCCACCAACCGCTTTCCCGTGGGGGAAATGGAGCATCCGACCACGCCCGGCCACGTGCTGGACGTGGGTGAAGAGACGCGGCACAATAACTGGTCATACGGTACCGGGTACGGCCACGTGATGCTGGTGCGGCTGCAGGAGCAGGTGGAACCGCTGAGCCGGGGCGTGCTGGTGGACGAGTCGGCGCCGGACTACCCCCCGCTGATTGACGCGTGCGCCGCGGCGCAGGAGCAGGGCGGGGTGACGATCTGGTGCCACAACGGCAAGGGGATGGAAGCGCCGATTGCCGCCGGTCTGGGGCGCTTGGACGCGGTCAATCTCTTCGATCCCTACTGGATGGACCCGGAGTACGACCTCTGGTACCATTTGCTCAATTGCGGATTTCAGTTGCCGGTGAGCACCGGTTCGGATTGGTTCGTGTGTTCGGCGAACCGGGTGTACGTGCAACTTGAGGATTCGTTCTCCTACGACACGTGGCTCGACGGCCTGAAGAGCGGGGCGACGTTCATCACCAACGGGCCGTCGCTCACGTTGCGTGTGGCCGGCCAGTTGCCGGGGGCCGTGGTGGATCTGCGCGGCAGCCGGCGCAAGCAGGTCAACGCCTTCGTGCGTTGGCAGGCCCTGCGGCCGGTGCAGCGCATCGAGCTTGTCTGCAACGGCGAGGTGGTGGCGCGCGAGGAATACAGCGAGGGCCTGCGCGAGGGCGTGTTGCGCGCCCGCTTGGCCGTGCCCAACGATAGCTGGATCGCGGCCCGCTGCTGGGGACGCCAGCGCGATAGCTACGGCCACGCGCAATGGGCGCACACCAGTCCGGTCTACGTGCAGTCCGGCGGCGCGAACCCGGCGACGAGGGGCTCGGCGGCCTTCTTCGTGGAAGAGATGGAGCACGCCATTGACTGGGTTGCAACCAAGGGCCGCTTCGAGCGCGACGAGCACCGGCAACGCATGGTGGAAATCTTCACCGCCGGCCGCGAGCAGTACGCGCGCCTGGCGCGGAGCTAAGCCGCGCGGATATTTCGTCACGATTTCCGCGCAAGCCAAGCTCGACAAAACCTGCGCGGGGACTTTCGTCCCGTCAGCGCGTGCCTCCTCTCACTCTGGAAACCTCTCCATAACCCGCGCCGGCAGGCAAGCAGACTCCCTCTCCCTGGGAGAGGCTGGCAGGGGTATGTACATGTCATTCCGAGCGCAGCGTCGAACGAGGTTCGCGGAATCTAAAGACGCTGATTTTGCCGGGCTGTGCTTGAGATTCCTCACTGCGGTTGCGCAGCGGCGCGCTCCCGCGCTACTGTGCTAGTGAACGCCTGCTGCAAGCAAAGGAAAGCCGCTGCCATGGGTCAACTCGATACCGATTACGCCCGTTTGCCAGACACAGAAGCCCTCACCCGTGAAGGCGATATTGCCGCGCAGATGATCGCCGGCATTCATCGCTACCTGGACCGCGAACTGGACACCGCCGATAGTGAGGCTGAGAACGCCTTGCGCGCGCCGGCCGGGTCTGCCACCGCACTGGCGGAGCACGTCGCGGCAAAGCGGCGGGAATTCGCCCACAACATCGGCGTCATCGACGAACGCGCGCCGGTTTCCGCGTTGGAATTCGTGTGTTCAACCACGGATCCCTTTCGCGTCGCCGCCACCCGGCACTACGACGTGCACGCCATTCGCTGGCCCGTGCTGGACGGGGTGGAAGGCGAGGGCTTGCTGCTGCGCCCTAAGCGGCCGCCGATCGCCCACGTGATCGCCGTGCCGGACGCCGATTGGACGCCGGAGATGGTGGCCGGACTCGCGCCCGGCCTGGAACCGGCGCAGCAATTCGCCCGCCGCCTGGTGGAGCGCGGCTGCCAGGTGGTCGTGCCGCTGCTCATCGACCGCGACCACACCTTTTCCGGCAATCCGAAGATCCGCATGACCGACCAGCCCCACCGCGAGTTCATCTACCGCATGGCCTGCGAGATGGGCCGCCACGTCATCGGCTACGAAGTGCAGAAAATTCTGGCGCTGGTGGACTTCTTCTCGTCTCAGCCGGCGCTGGCAGCCGCGCCGGTGGCGGTGTTTGGCTACGGCGAGGGCGGCCTGCTGGCGCTCTACGGCGGCGCGCTGGACGAGCGCATCGGCGCGGTGGGCGTGAGCGGCTACTTCCGCAACCGCCGCGCGCTCTGGCAAGAGCCGCTCTACCGCAACGTCTGGCGGCTGCTGCGCGGCTTCAGCGACGCGGAACTGGCGAGCATGATTGCGCCGCGCCCTCTGATTATAGAGGCAACTGCCGCGCCTACCGTGATCGGCTTGCCGCCCATTACAGATCTTGAACGCGTGCGCGGGCGGGTTGGCGCGCCCGGCAAGATCGAGCCCGCGCCGCTAGCGGAAGTCCAGGCCGAGGCTGCCCGCGCGCAACCGGCATACGCGGCGTGCGATGCCGCAGACCGGCTCGTGCTGGTGGTACCTCACACAGATGACCCCGGGCCCGGCTCGGCAGCGGCATTGGAAGCCCTGCTGCATGGCCTGGGTGTTAAGGCAGGAGACGAAGCACCGGCAAGCGCTCCCCAAGACGCCCGCACCCAATTTGACGCATCTGCCCGCATGCAACGGCAGTTCACCCAGATCGTCACCCACGTGCAACAGCGCCTCGAAGTGGCATGGCGCACGCGCGAGGACTATTGGTCTGAGGCAGACACGTCTTCGCTAGAGGCGTGGGAAGAGTCCGCCGCCATTTATAGAAAACGCTTCTGGGAAGACCTGATCGGCCGTTGTCCCGACCCCAGCCTGCCGTTCAACGCGCAGAGCCGCCCCTACGGCGAGAGCGACCAATGGACTGGCTACGAGGTCACATTGGACGTGCATCCCGACGTCTTTACCCACGGCATCCTGCTGGTACCCAAGGACGTCAAGCCCGGCGAGCAACGGCCGGTGGTGGTCTGCCAACACGGCTTGGAAGGCCGGCCGGAGGACGTCATCAAGGAAGAAGAAGGCCCGTACCACGCCTTTGCCGCGCGCCTGGCCGAACGCGGCTACGTCACCTACGCGCCGCAGAATCCCTACATCGGCTACCACGAGTTCCGCACGCTCCAGCGCAAGGCCAATCCCCTGGGCTGGACGCTCTTCACGTTCGCCATCGCGCAGCACCAGCAGACGCTCGCCTGGCTCTCCGCGCTGCCGTGCGTAGACCCGGCGCGCATCGGCTTCTACGGCCTCTCCTACGGCGGCAAGGCGGCCATGCGCATTCCCACGGCGCTCACCCAGTACGCGCTTTCCATCTGCTCGGGCGATTTCAACGAGTGGGCGCGCAAGTGCGCGAGCACTGACTATTTCTCCGGCTATATGTTCAACCACGAGTGGGAGATGCAGGAGTTCAACCTGGGGCAGACCTTCAACTACGCCGAAATGGCCTACCTGATGGCGCCGCGCCCCTTCATGGTGGAACGCGGCCACCGCGACGGCGTGGCGTCCGACGAATGGTGCGCCTACGAATACGCCCGCGTCCAACGCCGCTACGCCGACCTGAAGATCCCCGAACGCGCCGCAATCTACTACTTCGACGGCGGCCACATGATCGAAAGCACCGGGACGTTTGCTTTCTTGGATAAGCACCTAAACTGGGAGCCGCGCAATGGCTAGCGGCGAAATGAGTAGGCTTGGACTTAGGCTATAGGCATTTGAATGCCAACATGAAGAGCCGCTACCCAATGTGAAGCTGCTCCTCCACGTAAAGTTGCTCCTCGACATGTCATTCTGAGGAGCGCAGCGACGAAGAATCTAGAGCGCGGGCAACCCTAGATTCCTCGCTGCGCTCGGATTGACATTGAGTGCGAACACACCCTCGTTGGGCGAGCCGCCCAACATCAGTTTCCGTCTAGGCTAAGCTCTCTCACTTTTCAGCGGCTTAGGCTTAACTCGGATAGTGTACTCGTTGCGGTAGGTGACGAGACCGGGGGGTGAGCGGGGGATGCGGCGGACGTAGCGGCGGCGGGTGACGTCTACTTCGGCGCTGGCGGATGCGCGCAGTTTGCTGTAGTAGGCGGCGATTTGGGCGGCCTGGTGGATGATTGCGTCCGGCACGTCGCGGCCGCCGGACCGGAGGACGGTATGCGCGCCGGGCACGTTGCGGGCGTGGAGCCAGAGGTCGTCGGCGTCGGCCAGGCGCAGGGCCGCGTCGTTCTGCGCGCCGCTGCGGCCCACCAACACCTGCACGCCGTCGAGCCAAAATGAGACCGGCTGCGCGCCTTCATCGGCAGCCTTGCCGCGCTTGCCTTTCCCGCGTTTACCTTGAGACTTCTTGCTCTTGCCGTCCTGACCGCCGCCAAGGATGCCCAGTTCGCGCAGTTCGTCCCGCAGCGCGCGCACGTCGGTTGGGGTTTCCGCCGCTTCCAGCAGGGCCTCGGCTTGCTCGCAATACGCCTGTTCGTTCGCGACGCGCCGCAACAGTCCCGGCACCTCTGCCTGCGCCCGCTTCTTGCGCTTGTATGTGTCGAAGTACGTCTCGGCATTCGCGGGAACAGAAACCTGCGGGTCGATGCGAATCGTCTCGCCGTCAACCTGAATCTCGTGGCTGCCCGGCGCGGTGCTATACCCATAGGCCAGCACCAGGTCGCCCTTGCGCCGCCACTCCTCCGCGTCGGCGGCTTCCGCCTGCTGGCGTTCCAGGGCGCGCCGCCGCTGCCGGAGTTGGTCCATACGCTCCTGGAGCGCCGCCGCCAGCGGCTTCTGTCCTAGATCTTGCTTTTGGTGGCGCGGCGGCGCTTTGCCCTGCTCCTGGTAGAACGTCTCGATTGCCGCGCTCATCGAAACGCACGGCTCGCACTGCGGGAATATGGTCAACGCATAGGGCGCGTAGGCGGCAAGCGCGCCGTCCGCGTCGCGCGCCAGGCACGGCGTGAGTTCCCCATCCGCGACCTGCGCAAACACGTCCCGCGCCGCGCCGAGCACGTCCGGCCAGTTTACGTCCGCCGCCGGCGTTTCGGCAGCGCCCGCCGCGCGAAAGACCGCCTCGCGCGCCAACAGCGGCCCGATGCCGCTCGTCTGCCCCATCAGCAGCCGCCAGGCGGGTTGTTTCTTCTCGGACTGCGCCGCGGCTGCCAGCACCGCAGCCTGCGCCGCAAAGGGATCGGGACGCGCCAGCGGCGGCGGCGGCACGTAGGGCAATTTGGGCAGCACCTGCCGGTAGCGGTTGATGGCGGCGTCCACCCGCTTCAGGCTCTCCAGAATCACGCCTTCCGCATCCACCAAGACCAGATTGCTCGTGCGCCCCATGATCTCGGCGATGAGCGTGGTCTCCACAATGTCGTCGTCCACCCGCGCGTGCAGGGTGAATTGCAGCACGCGCTCCCACGGCGGCTGCGCCACCGCCATGAGCCGCCCGTTGCGCGCGTACTTGCGCAGCAGGAGCAGCAGCGGGGTCACGCTGTCGTTGGCGCGCGCCGGCCGCTCGCGGGTGAGGTAGCAGTGGGGCGCTTGGGGCGCGGCGTCGATGACGAGCCACCACGTTTCGCCCCGGGCGTAGACCTCGAAAGCCACGGCCAGATTGCCCGGATGCAGCACGCGCTGGATGCGCCCGCCAACGAGCGTATCGGCAATTTCCCGGCGCAAGGCGGTGAGGGTGGCAACGTCGATGGTCAAGAGAATAATCCTTCGTCAAGCGGCCTTTCAGATTGTCATTCTGCGGAGCCCTTTGGCAACCGTCCTTTTAGATTGTCATTCTGAGGAGCGCAGCGACGAAGAATCTAGGGCGCGGGCATCCTTAGATTCCTCGCTCCGCACGGAATGACAGAATGGCGCGCGTTCACGCCACATTGGGCACAACGGAGGCGTAGATCTCGTCGTTCGTGGCGACCCAGCAGCCGCCGGGTTTTTCCAGCGCGTAGGGCAGCGCCGTTTCCAGCACGTCGCAGTGCGGATCGCGTACCGCCAGCACCGGCGGATGGAAGGTCATGGTGAACACCTGGCCGTTGGCGTGGGCGTGGTCGACGCCGTGCTTCAGCAGATCGATGAACTCCCAGCGGTCCAGGTCCAGGTAGCGGAAACCCCAGATGTCGGTAATGCCCGTGGGCGGCAGTTCCGGCAGGCCGTTGGGATAGCGGTAGGGCTGCAAGGAGTCGAGGCTCTCGCGCATGGCCGCCCGCAAATCCGCCCGCGGCGGCCGCTTGCGCGTAGGATCGACCGGAAAGCGGTAGTGGGAAGAAGCGTAGCCGAACCCCTCTTCTTTCAATAAGCCCTGTACATCCGGCACATCGTGCAACCCGTCCACAAACCCGCCCGGCGTGCGAAAGCCGACCGGCGCCACGCCCAGCGTCGCGCGCATGGCGTCGCTGGTCTGCCGCAGTTCGTCGCGGATGCACGCCAGCGCCGAGCGTCCGTGCGCCCGCCACGGCGCGGCGGCGTACGTCACCTGCAACTGCGGAATCTCCCGCGCCCGCACGTTCACGTGGGAATAGGTGTGGTTGCCCAAGGCGTGACCGGCGTCCACGCTCTCCTTCAGGTAGTCCAGGTCGGGGTCTTCCAGCGCACTGCCCACCAGGAAGTAGTGCAGCTTAACGCCGTATTTCGCCGCCACCGCGTTCAGCTTGCGGATGTACTGCTTGCAGTCCGCGTCGATGGCCCCTTTGCGGTGGTCCCACACCGAGGTCCAGTAGGGGAAATTGGTGCACATCTCCACGTCGAACGTCAGGCTCAGACAGAATTGCGCGCCGTTGGGGTACATGGTCATTCTCTCCTAGCGTGCCTTCTTCACCGTCACCACGACCGCAAATATCCCCGTTGCCACCAGCGCCATCGCGGGACCCGACGGCAGATTGTAGTGATACGAGAGATAGAGCCCCGCCACGGCCGAGACCGCGCCCAGTAGCGCGCCCGTGAGCATGGCTTTGGGAAAATTGCGCACCAGCAGGAGCGAGGTGGCGGCCGGCGTGATTAGCATGGCCAGCACCAGCACGATGCCCACCGCCTGGATCGCCAGCACGGTCACCACGGCCAGCAGCGCTAGGAGCAGGTAGTCCAGCGCCTGGGTCGGCAGGCCGATGACCGACGCGCCGGCCGGGTCGAAGCTGGCAAAGACCAGTTCCTTGTGGAGCAGGAAGAGAATTGCCAGCACCACGGCGGCCATGCCCCCGGTCAGGACCACGTCCTGGGTGGTCACGCCCAGCACCTGGCCCAGCAGGATGTCCTCCAGGCTCACCCGCAGGCCGCGCGTGAACGAGAGCATCACCACGCCCAGGGCGAAGAGTCCGGCAAAGAGGATGCCCACGGAGGTATCGGCGCTGACGCCGGCGCGCCGGATGAGGTAGCCGCTGAGCAGCGCCACTACTATGCCCATGGGCATCGCGCCCAGGAAGGGATTGACGCCAATCACGAACGCCGCCACCATGCCGGGCAAGACGGAGTGGGCCAGCGCGTCGCCCATGAACCCCAGGCCCTTGGTGACCACGTACGCGCCCAGCATGGGGCACATCACCCCCACCAGCACCGAGACCACCAGCGCCCGCAGCATGAAGCCGTACTGGAACGGAGCAATGAAGATGTCTGCGAGGACATCCACTTAGTTTTGCTCGCTCTGGTACGCGCGGTAGATGTCCACCGAGCGGTACAACTCGTCCATGACGTCCGGCACGAGCACCGCGTCGGTATGACCGCAGGCGACGACACTGCGGTTGAGGCAGAGGCAGTCGTCGGTCAGCCGGCGGATGTAGCTGATGTTGTGGGAGGCGAGCAGGATGGTCTTGCCGGCGGCGCGCATCTCCTCCAGCACCAGGGTCATGACCTCCTGGGACGTGAAGTCCACGCCGCGAAAGGCTTCGTCCAGGATGAGCACGTCCACGCCCTGGGCCAGAGCGCGGGCGACGAAGATGCGTTGCTGCTGCCCGCCGGAGAGTTCCGAAATGAGAGAGCCGCGCCGGTCCCACATCCAAACCTGGTTGAGGGCGTCCTCTACGGCTTGCCGGTCGGCGCGCCCCGGCCGGCGAAACCAGCCGATCTGCCGGGTGCGGCCCAGCATCACCATGTCGTAGACGGTCATGGGCAGGCCCCAGTTGATGTTCTGCCGCTGGGGCACGAACGCGACCTGCCCGCGCGCTTCGCTGATCGACTTGCCGTTGATGCGCACCCGTCCCGCCCGGGCCTCGATGAGGCCGGTGAGCGTATTGAAGAGCGTGCTCTTGCCGGCGCCGTTGGGGCCGATCACGCCCATGATGCGGGCGCTCTGCGCGGAGAAGCTGATGCCGTTCAGCACCTGGACCTCGCCGCGGTCCACGAAGAGGTCTTCCACCACCAGTGACGGCGACTGCGTCTCAGCGCCGGGGCCGGCTAGAGCCTCGTCACCAGCAGTCGTCATCGCAGCGCCTCGACGACCAGCTTGACGTTGTGCCGCGCCATTTCCAGATAGGTTTCCGCGCCGCTGCCTGCCGGCCCGAGGGAGTCCGGGTAGAGCCGCACCAGCGGCACGCCGGCCTCATTGGCCAGGGCGCTTGCCAGGCGCTCCAGCGCGAGCATCTCGCCAAAGACCGCCTTCACGTTGCGCTCCTTCATCAATTCGACCAGGTGCGCCAGGTGTTCGGCAGACGGCTCGGCGTCTTCGGCAACCGAGAGGATGATGCCCACCACCTCGAAACCGTACCGCACGGCAAAGTAGCGGTAGTAGTCGTGGGAACTGATGAACAGCCGCTGTCCCTCCGGCACCGTGCTGACTTGCTCCAGCGTCCAGGCGTGGAGGGCCAGGAGTTCCGCGTTGTAGGCGGCGGCGTTGGCGCGGTATTCGTCGGCGTTGGCCGGATCGATTTCCGCGAAGCGAGCCGCAATCGCGTCGATGGCGATCACCACGCGCAGCGGGTCGAACCAGAAGTGCGGGTCGTGCGCGCCGTGGTCGTGCCCGTGGTCGTCTTCCTCGTCGGCGTGGTCGTCGTCATCATCGGCATGGCCTTCGTCTTCGTCGTTGGCATGGCCGTTTTCTTCATCGTCGTGGTCGGCGTCTTCGTCGTCGGCGTGGCCGTTCTCTTCGTCGTCGTGGCCTTCGTCTTCATCGGCATGTTCATCTTCGTCTTCGTCGTGGCCCTCGCCCTCCTCGTCGGCATGCTCTTCCTCATCATCGTCGTGGCCCTCTTCGTCCTCGTGGGCATGATCCTCTTCATCGTCGGCGTGGGCGTCTTCACTCTCCGGGTCGGGCAGGAGCGGGTCAACCAGGTCGCCCAGCGTCAGCACGAGCGACGGGTCCCGCGCCACGTTGCGCAGGAGTTCATCCAGCCAGAAGCCCTCCATGCCCAGGCCGACGGCAATGACCAGGTCTGCTTCCGCGATCTTGGCCGCGTCGCGGGGGCCGGGTTGAAAGCCGTGGGGGTCCACGTCGGTGGGAATGAGGCTTGTTACCGCCACGCGGTCGCCGCCGACCACGTGCGCCCAATCCGCCAGCACGTTCGTGACGGCGACAACGCGAAAGACCGGCGCGTCGGCGGGCGCGGGCCTTTCCTGCTCCGGTTCGTCGCCCCCGCACGCGGCGGCGGCAACGAGCACGAGCATCGCGAACGACGCCCACGAGAATTGTACGATGCGCTTGAGAGACTTTGGCCTAATCATCGTGAAACTCCCTTGTTTCTCCACCGCAATGCTCGCGGTCACTGCTGCTGCTTGCAAGCGCCTACGTTCTGCCACTACGCCGCGCAAGCGCTACAACCCGCCGCGGCGACTTCGCCGTCCGCGTCGAAGCCGTCGTCTGTGACGAAGCCGGCCCTAGCGCCGGGCCGCCGCCACCGCCCGGCACGCCGCCATGAACTGCTCGTACCCGACCGTATCGCCCACGGCCTGTTGGAAGTACTTGAGCGCGGAGCGGGTCATCAGCCGCTCGGGGAACGTATCCGGGTACTCCACCGCCAGCGTCGCCTCGCGGATGAGGAAAACCTTGTAGCCATAGCCGAGCATAGGTTGGGTGGCGCCTGCCGAACCCAGGATGCACATGTTCGTGGCAAAGCCCGTATAGATGAGATTCTTGATGCCCTTGCCGCGGCAGATGCGGTCGAACTGGGCGCTGGTGAGTATCACCTGGTCGCCGGGTTCGGCGTCGCAGGACTGGATGATGCGCATCTGCTGCCAGCCGTCCCAATCGCGGTAGCCCGCGCCGTGGGAGCGGTCGGCGCGTTCCGCGTTCCAGCCCGGATTGGCCTCCGGCGGGCGCGCGGGGCCGGGCGGCGGGTTTGTGTCCTCATCTTCCAGCATGTGGTGGACGGAGTCGTACTTCATGGCGATGTTCCCCGGCTCCACGTGGAAGATCTGCATGCCGGCCGCCCGCGCCGCGTCAATCGCCGGGCGGATGTAGTTGTCGGCGATCCGCACGGATTCACCCTGGTTTTCCAGCGTGCCCATGTCCACGAAGTACCCCTCAGGGACTTCAGGCCCGTTCACGTCGCCCATGTTCCAAAGATGCAGCGCCACGAAACCGGTCTCCGCCGGATTGAGGGTGAACTCTTCTTCTACCCACCCGGCGTCCTGCAAATTGGGCGTGGCCCAATGCGTGCCCAGTATCCGCAGCGCGACCGCTGTCTCGGTTGCCATGATTTCCTTACCTCCGCAATTGCTGGGGAACGTCCTCAAAGGGTCATCAGAGTCGTCGGAAATGGAACTGCCCTTTGTGCGCGGCTCAGCGGAAGAGCACGATCAGGACGGCAAGGACACTGTTCGCCCCCACGACAAGCGCGCCAAGCCGCAGCGTCAAGCGCAGTTCCAAGTCTTTCATGTCGGCCTTGTGCGTTTGCGCCAGCGCTTCCAACCGCACTTCAACGTGCTGGAGGCGCAATTCCATCGCTCGCATTTCTGTTTGCGTTTTCTGGGCAAGGTCTTGGATTTCGGCTTGGGTCTTTTGCTCGAGGACCCGCAAATCGTCTTTGGTTGCAAACTCCCGCAAGTCGTCCTTGGTTGCAAGTTCCCGTAAGTCGTCCTTGGTGGCAAGTTCCCGCAAGTCGCCTTTGGTCGCAAGATCCTCGTGCGACTCGCCAACCGCGTCGACCACGGCCTCAGCCTTTGCTTCTTCGAAGCCGGCCGCCGTGAGGACCTTCACCGCCCTATGGGTATCGAATATCGCCATTGGTCACCTCGCTCATGCCTGCGCGCGACCGCGTTCGCTCGCCTCTCCGAAACTCAGCGCCACTCGCACATTACGCCTATGATACAACAATTGAGCGCAGTCTATCGCAATACGTTAAGAAATCCTTTCTAGCGGCGCCGTCACGCCGCCCCCGGCTGCGTTAAATGCCAAGGGGGCACGAAGAATCGTGCCCCCTTGGCGCGGCGGCAGCGAGCAAATGCCGCCCCCGCCGCCAATTGCCGGTCGTTGCGCGTCTACCCTAGCAGAGGCAGCCGCCATCGCGCAGCGCGTTCTCGGCCACCCGCTGCATCTCTTCCTGGACTTCCTGGACCGTCTTGGTCTGTTGCTCCAAGGCTGCCCAGTTCTCGGACCAGGCCTTGTTGACGTCAGACTGCTGCACGACCTGGCGCTGCTCGACGCTGATCTCGGCAGCGTGCGCGTAGACTGCGGGGTCTTCGTAGTCATAGACCGTGAAGCCCTCGAAGTTCTTGTTCGCTACGTAGCGTCCGCCGCCCAGCGGCACGATGAAGCTCTGGCCTTCCTGGCTCAACCAGAACTTATAGAAGTCCCAGGCGCTGTCCGGATGCGCCGACGAACTGGATATCCAATTCGCGTTGATGGACTGTACAACCTGGCGGCCGGCCGGGCCCTTCGGCAGCATTTCCATCTCCACCGTGAAGGGCTCGTCCTGGGACATGATCTTCTCTTGGATTGTGCGCGTGCCGTACGAACCCCAGGTGCGGGCCGCCAAGAGTTCTGTGTTGAAGTCCGGCGCCACGTCGTCCTCACTCGGGGCGCTGCGACTGCGCATGACGCGGTGCTTGGTCACCAGGTCCGCGGCAAACTGCGTGCCTTCGGCAAACTCCTGCGTCAGCATGGCCGGCGCGGAAAAGTCATCGTTCCACCAGGTTGCGCCCCACGCCATCAGGTGGATCCAGTGCCAGCCGAATGAGTAGGAGGGCGTAAAGAAACCCCACTGCGTGATGTTATTGCCCTCTACCTTCGTCAGCTTCTTCGCGCCTTCCAGCGCGGTGTCCCAGGTCCACGTGCCCTCGGCTTCATGCTCCTTGGGCGTCTTGAGACCGGCCTCGGCGTAGAGATCGGCGTTGTACCAAACCTCTTTGCCGTTGGTGAACCAGGCAATACTGTACACCTGGCCCTGGATGCGCTCCGTCGCCCAGATGTGGTAGTCGGCCTTGCTCACCTCCGGGTCCGCCGACAGGAACGGCTCCAGCGACTGGATCATCTCCGCCGTCGCGAACTGGCTGATATAGGAAAAGTGGCCGTAATAGACATCGAAGACGATGCCGCCGGCAAACGAAGCCACGGCCTTATCGATGAGTACGTTGAAACCGCCGGTAACCGGGTCCACCTTAAGGTCGACATCGGGGTTCTGCGCCCGGAATGTATCGAAGAGGCTGCCGAAGCTTTCATCCCACACCGCCTGCGTGGTGGTGTAATGGAGGTAATTCACCGTCTTCTGCTCGGCGGCCGCCGGGGCCTCGGTCGTCTTCTCTTCCTGTGGCGCATCCGCCGCGGCCGGCGCATCGCCGGCAGGAGCGGTCGTTGCCGCACCGCAGGCCGCCAGCAGCAGGCCGGTTCCGGCCACCGCGCTGCTGCCCAGCAACGTTCGTCGTGTCAACTCTCCACGCATGTTCTCTTCCTTCCTCGCTAGCTATCTCACCAGGGCAAGCCTACGGCATCTTCCGCCCGCGCCCTGCCCCTCGTCACTCTCCGGTTGTGCCAGGTTGATGCTCGTGCTCCGGCAGGCCGGGCGTTCTACGCCCCGCCGCCGGCCCAGCGGCCTGGCTGGCTGTTGAGCGCCTCGTATGCAACCCCCTCCCGATGGCGCTCGAACTACGCTACGCCCACCCACCACAACGGTGGTCTCTGCAGGCAGTTATAGCACGTTTCGGCAGCGCTGTCATCCGGCGGAGTCCAAGTGATTTCCCGCGCGCTCGCTTCTACGCGTTGGGGCGGCGCGCCGCCAGTCCGATCCGTAGCCGCCGCTGGGCTGTTCCTCACACTTGACAGACGCCGGAGACCACTTTAAAATCGGTGCTGCTATCAGGGGTGGCGCTGGCGCGCATTTGCAGCCAGTTGCTTGAATTGTCAAGAGCTAAGGAGGTAGCGCAATGCTCGATAGCACGTTGTCTCGACGTCGCCTACTCGCAGGTTCGGCCATGCTGGGGGCGTCGTCCATAGTCTTTGCCGCCTGCGGCGCCGGCGGAGCGCCGGCGGACTCGGCGGCGGAGCCGGAAGCCGCTGAGCCGGAACAGAAGGAAGCGGCACAGCCGCAGGAAGCCGAGAGCGTCAACATCGTCGCCTTTCTCAAGGTTCCCACGGAACTTGAGACCGACTTCATGCAGAACATGGCCGAGCCGTATATCGCCGAGAACGAGGGCGTGAGCGTCGAGCTCGTCTCCCAGGTCGGCGGCACCGCGGACCGTGTGGCCAAGATCAAGACCATGCAGGCCGGCGGCATTCCGCCGGACATCTCCGAGTTCCCCCGCCGCGCGTTTGCGCAGGTGATGCAGGACCTCGCCCAGAACATGGACGACCTGGTCAAGGCCCGCGGCCTGGACCTGAGCGTCTACAATCCCAATCTCCTCGAGCGCGACGCCATGTTCCAGGGGCAGGTCTACCTGCTGCCCATGGGCCACGGCGGCAACGCCCATGTGGTTATGATCAACCCCAACTACTTTGAGGCGGCGGGGCTTGACTATCCGTCAGCAGACGTGGCGAATTCCTGGACCTGGGACGAGTGGCTGGACGTGATGGTCAAGCTGCGCAAGTTCGAGGGCGACCAGGTGAGCCAGTGGGCGATGGGCAACCACGCGCACGACTGGTGCTCCTGGCAACTGCTCTGGGGCGATGAGTGTAGCTGGGTTTCGCAGGACCTGACCACGGCCACCTGTGACTCCGAGGCCATGATCGACTGCTACACGAGTTTCTTCGACCTGATCCACAAGCACAAGGTGATTCCGCCGCAGGCCGACCGCAACAACACCTACTTCGGCGGCCAGAATCCCTTCCTGAGCGGTCAGGTGCCCTTGATGATCTCGGCCCCGCGCAGTCTGCCCCTCACCTACGCCGACAAGGCGCTGGAGCAGGGCGTGGACTTCGTGATGGCGCCCATGCCGCGCGTGGTGCGCTCGACGCCGGACGCCAACCAGCATAAGCTCGGTTTGGTCTACGGCAGCGAGAAGCGCGAAGCGGCGTTCGACTACATGGCCTGGCTGCTGCACGAAGGCCGCCTCGGCAAGTTCGTGCGCCGGATCCCGGCCTGGATTCCCGAGATCGAGCCGTTCATCAACGAAGCCTTCCAGGGCTACAGCAACCCGCGCATTTCCGTTGCGCAGGATGCCCTCGCCACCGCCGTCCCGCAGTGGAACGTCGGCTCCTTGCCCACCAGCGGCCAGGTGACGACCCTGCTGAACGACCTGGGCGACAAGAAGCTCTGGACCGGTGAGCAGGATGCGGCCACCTTCTTGAAGGAAATCCAGCCCACCATGCAGGCAATCGTGGACGACGGCCTCAAGATCATCCGCGAGAAGCTCGGCAACTGGCCGTAGAGCGACGGCATTTCCCGAGCCGCTGTCTGTAACGTACACGGCAGCGCCTCGTCAGCCTCGCGGGGAACACACGGTCGCGGACCTTAACCGGTCCGCGACCGTGTACGCGTTAATGGCCGCGCGAACCGGAGCGCGCTTCCGCCGTGAGACCTTTGCGTGCCTCCGTCATTCCGGCGAAAGCCGGAATCCAGAGGCGCATTTACAGCCAAGAATAAAGGTCTCCTCCGTGCGGCACGCGGTTTTCCTGCGCGCGGGAAACAACGAGACACTGCAAGCGCGTTGCCATGGCGGCGCGCGCCGCTTCCGCGTGAGCGCTTAGGCGAGTTCCAGCCGCTGGGGGCGGCTCTTGGGCACGCGCGCGACTTCGCCGCGGGCTTCCAAGTCGAGCTTCACCGTGGTCACGTACCAGGAGATCGAACCGGCAAAACTACCCTCCAGCTTCCGCCCCGCCTCCTCTACCAATTCGGTAAACGTCAACGTGCCGTGCGCTTGCAGCGCCTGCCGGATCGCCGCCCGCACGGTTTCGTACTTCCGCTTGTCGATGTTCACCCCGGCCTTGCCCGCGGGATGCAGCGTCATGATCTTCTCCGCCATCGCCCTATCTTAGCTCCTACGTCAAATGAGTATTCGATGCCCGACGCAGTGTCGCCAGCGTCTCCCTTGGCGGCTGCCGCAAGAGACACACACCCGTGAATCTGGTAGAGTAGAATACAGCATTGTGCTCCTCTTTTTATCACGTTAAGGGCGCGGCGCCGCCCGCCGCGCCGCTGGCGCAGCCGTTGCCATGGGGCAGTTCCCAATGGTCTGGCGGCGGCGCGCCGTCTAGCGGCGCGAGGAGTCACGAGTGAGCGGACCGCAAGCAACCCAACAAGCGGGCAACCCTCTATCGCGTCGCCAACTTCTCCTTAGCAGCGCCCTGCTGGCCGCCGCATGCAACCGCAGCCAGACGTTCGGCACTGACGGACAGCCGCTTGTCCTGCGCCTCGTCCACTGGGGCTACGAGACGGACCTGATCCGCCACAATCTGGAACGCTTCGCCACGCAGTACGCCGGCTTGCGCGTGGCGCCCGAGGCCGTCGACGGGGATTACCGCGACGCCGTCAGCCGCTCGCTCCATGCGGGACAGCCCATCGACGCCGCCTACGTGCGCGAGACGGACCTCGCGGCCTGGGTGGAAGCCGGTTGGCTCGAGCCGCTCGACGGCTACGGCGGCTTCGACCGGCTGCGCGCGGCCATGGTTCCCCAGGCGGCCGACGGCATCCGCTGCAAAGGGGAAACCTACGGCTTGCCGTACTTTACGGAGTGCGCGCTTTGGGTCTATGACGAGGCCATACTCCACCAGGCCGGCATCACGCTGCCGCCCCAGACGTGGAACGAGGTGACGCAGCAGGCGCTCGAGATCAAGCGGCTCGGCATCGTGGAACACCCAATCCGGCTCACCTACCGCTTTCACACCAGCACCAATATAGACTGGTGGTCGATGGTCTACGCCCGCGGCGGCAGCTTCTTCGACGAAAACCTGAACCCCGTGTTCCATCTTCCCGGCTCCGCCGCCGAACAGACGCTAGGCTGGCTCTTGGAGGGCATTCACACCACTGCCATCATCCATCCCAACGTCCTCGACAGCAGCTATGGCGCCGCGCTGCGCAATCCCACCGCGTTTACAATCCAGCCCGGGTACAACTTTCTCTTCGCAAACCGGCAAGAGGGCGCCGGCGCCCCGGGTTCGCGCCGCGCCGCGCTCTTTCCCGGCAACGATCCCTCGCAGAGCGGCTCGGTAATGTGGACGCGGCTCTACGCGCTGCCCAGGACGAGCGGCAAGAAAGACGCCGCCTGGGAACTCCTGCGGTACCTGGGAGGGCAGGATCGCGAGGAGCGCTTCTATACGCCGCTCTTCTGGTTCGTGAACCGCTCGCTGGGCAGCGCGTATGAAGCGCTCTACACGGACCCGCAAGTGCAGTCTCTCGCCGCGGAGCGCGGCCTCGATCTGCAAGTGTACCTGGAGCAGCGCCGGGTGGCCCGCACGCACGAGGCCCGCGAGGTCCCGTGGTTCAGACAGTGGGAACACTACGCGCAGCTTGAGGTCCAACGCGCGCTGCTGCGGCAGATTCCGCCGCGCGCGGCGCTGGAACGCATGGCCGAAACCTTCTACGCCCTGCGTCTGGAGTGGAGCAACGTGACGAGCGGCGCGTCATCCCAGTAGCGCGAGCCTGCCGCGGCCCCGTGCCCTTCCGGATGACGAACCGCGCCAAAAAACAGAAGAGCGCTACGACCGGATACGTCGTAGCGCTTCAGTGCGCCGCAGGCGGCACAGCGCGTCCGCGATGGCGGAAGCTACCGCCTAGCCGCGCAGGCCAAGCTCCGCTATGACCGCGCGGTACCGCTCCGGATCGCGGCGGTGCAGATAGCGCATAAGCCGCCGCCGCTGCCCCACCAGCTTGAGCAGCCCCATTTCCGAGTGCTTGTCGTTCTTGTGCTCGCCCATGTGGGTCGAAATCTGCTGGATGCGCTCCGTTAGCAACGCGATCTGCACCGCGGACGAACCGCTGTCGTTCGCCCCCCGGCCAAACTGCGCTATGATCTCTTGCTTCCGTTCTGTCGTCAGCACGCCGTTTCTACCTCATCCTACTTCCGCGCCCGCAGGCGACAATTCGTACTCCTATATTCGCACGTTACGTAGTCCGCGCGCAACTATGCGGGGCGCAGCGTACGGGACACGGGCTCTATGGGTCTTTCTTCTACTGGCGCGCGATCCACTGCCTGCGCCCGTCTACGAACAGGCGGCGTATACGTTCCGGAATCGCTATTGCTCAATGCTAGGCGCGGGCACATCGCTGGGATCCACGCGAATGCGTACGTCAGGGATAATCTCCTGCGGCTTGAAAATCACCCGGTAGTGATACTCGCTTACGTCTGCCGCGTCTACTTGCTCCGCGACATAGGTAACGTTATCGGAAAGGCCGAGGAAGTGCTTCTTGTACGCATTCTCGCCGGTCTTGCACGTCACCTCGAGTTGCCCGCGTGCGCGCCCTCCCGAACCCCAGTCTTCATGGATTGAGCAGCGCCCCTCGATGACCAGCATAAAGCTGTCCGTGATGCCATTGTAGAACACGATGCGGCGCTCTATCTCGAAGTTGTCGGCGGCAGTCGAGAGGTTGCGGGATGCGGTGGTAGCGGCGCTAGAGCATGCCACCAATAGCAAGAGTGCAATCGTCGTTAGCCCTAGTTCCAGCTTTGGCACGCGCCTCTTTCCCTTTCGCTCCGATGACCGTTTCTCCGCCACTCTTCGCCCCTATCGTAGCCGATCAGTTTGTCCCTGGACAATGCCACTGCCGACTGTCGGACCAAGGCCGTTGCGGATTGCCTCACTCTTGAATTGCTCTTCTGTCGAGGATTCCCGTCGCCGCCGGCCTTGATCGGCCTTAGGCCAAACCGCATGTTCCAGGCGGCGGAACGGCGGCGGTCCGCGGCAAGGCGTTAGCGGTACTCACGGCGCCAGGGAACTACCACTCATGGGGCCGCTGCCCATCGCTTGTTGGTCTCAGGACGCCGCGACGGCGTGCGCGGGCTTTCGCCAGCGGGGTCTCGCGGGCGTTGCCGAGTCAGTGTAGAGGTTCACCGTCGTCCTGGGCGGACACAATGCACTATAGCTTTTAAGCGTTTGACAGCAGGTTCGTCGGGCGTGATTGCAGGAAGGACGTTAAAGTGGGACGAGGACTGGAAAACGCTGGTGTGAAACCAGGCGGGGGGTTGGAAGGATGCTGCAAGGACTATGACGAACCTGCAGCCAAACAAGAACAGTATAGCACACCTGCCGCCGGGGCACAATCGCCGGTAGCCGCCAGTGGCGCTCTCGCGGCATGGGTGTACCACCCGGCGCGCTCTCGCCAACCGCGGGCGAGACCAGCGCATCCCATTGACGCGGCGTGTTTTCGGCACGTAGACTGGGAGTAGAACTCTGCCCGCGCGGCCACGCGCAGCAGCCATGCGCGGCCCCGGCGCACAACCCGCGCCTGATAGAGCGACAACGCCATGTTAAACGTACTCCAACGCTTCTTCGATCATTCGGAACGCGAAATCTCCCGCCAGCGGCCGGCCGTAGAGCAAATCGCCGCGCTGGAAGCCGAGCTTGAAGCGCTTTCCAGCGAGGAACTCGCCGCCAGTACGGTGGAGTTTCGCAGCCGCTTGCAAGACGGCGAGACCCTCGACGACCTGCTGCCGGAAGCGTTTGCCACCGTGCGCGAGGCCATCAAGCGCATCATCGGCCACCGCCTCTTCGACGTGCAGATGCACGGCGGCATGGCGCTGCACGCCGGCCAGATTGCCGAGATGAAGACCGGCGAGGGCAAGACCTACGTGGCCGCTCTCAGCGCGTATCTCAACGCCCTCAGCGGTGACGGCGTGCACGTCGTCACGGTGAACGACTACCTCTCCCGCCGCGACACCGAGTGGCTGGGGCCGGCCTACCACGCGCTGGGACTCACCGTGGCCTGCATCAACCACGATACGGCCTACGTGTTCACGCCCAAGGAGGCTGACCGTGAAACCCACCACGGCAGCGGCGAAGAGTTGGAAGAAGTGCCGCGCAAGCAGGCCTACGCCGCCGACATTACCTACGGCACCAACAACGAGTTCGGCTTCGACTACCTGCGCGACAACATGGTCGTCGACCTGAACGAACTGGTGCAGGGTGGCAAGAAGAACTACGCCATCATCGACGAGGTGGACAACATCCTCATCGACGAAGCGCGCACCCCGCTCATCATCTCCGGCCAGGCCGAGGCCCCCGGCGGCACGTTCAACAGCTTCACCCGCCTGGTGCCCCGCTTGCGGGAGGAGCAGGACTACACCATCGACCACAAGCTGCGCGCCGTGAGCATCACCGAAGAGGGCATCGGCAAGATGGAGAAATGGCTGGGCGTGGGCAACCTCTATGAGGAGGGCGCGTTCGAGCTTGTGCACTACATGGAGCAGGCGCTGCGCGCGCGGGCGCTCTACCAACGCGGGCGGGACTACGTGCTGATGAAAGACGGCCGCGTGATCGAACACCACGACCCCAACGCGGAGGTGGTGATCGTCGATGAGTTCACCGGCCGCCTCATGACCGGCCGCCGCTACAGCGAGGGCCTACACCAGGCGATCGAGGCCAAAGAGGGCGTCAAGATCCAGCGCGAGAGCAAGACGCTGGCCACCATCACCTTCCAGAACTACTTCCGCATGTACGACAAACTGGCCGGCATGACCGGCACCGCGGCCACGGAAGCCGACGAATTCCGCAAGATCTACGGGCTGGACGTGGTGGAAGTGCCCACGAACATGCCGATGGTGCGCCAGGACGAGCCCGATTTCGTCTACCGCACAGAGAGTGGGAAGTTCAACGCGGCCGCGGACGCCATCGAGGAGTTGGTGAAAGAGCAGGGCGCGCCGGTGCTGGTGGGCACCACCTCGATCGAGACCTCGGAAGCGCTGAGCATGCTGCTCAAGCGCCGGGGCGTGGACCACCAGGTGCTGAACGCCAAGTACCACGAGCAAGAGGCGCAAATCGTGGCCCAGGCCGGCCGGCCGGGGGCGGTCACCATCGCCACCAATATGGCCGGCCGCGGCACCGACATCGTGCTGGGCGGCAATCCGCCGGCGCCGGACGAGGCGGACGCTGTGCGCGCGGCCGGCGGCCTCCACGTCATCGGCACCGAGCGCCACGAATCCCGCCGCATCGACAACCAGTTGCGCGGGCGCTCCGGCCGCCAGGGCGACCAGGGCTTTTCCCGCTTCTACGTCTCGCTGGACGATGAGCTCCTGAAACGCGCCGGCAGCGACCGCATCGCCGGCATCATGGACCGGCTCGGCATGGACGACGACATGCCGATCGAGCACAACCTCATCAGCAAGGCCCTGGAACAAGCCCAGACCAAGCTGGAAGCCTACAACTTCGACCTGCGCAAGCACACGGTGGAATACGACGACGTGCTCAATACCCAACGCAACACCATCTACGACGAGCGGCGCAAGGTGTTGGAGTTGGAACAGGTGACGCCGCAGATCCAGGGCATGATTCACGATGAAATCGCGCAGACGGTCGCCGGGCACACCGCCGCGCCCCAAGAGGATTGGGACGTGCCGGCGCTGGTGGACGCCTGCCGCAATCTGGTGAACCAACCGGCCGCGCCGCCGGCTGAGGAATTGGCGGGGCTTTCAGCCGAGGACCTCACCGAACGCCTCACCGCCTGGGCGGACGCGGTCTACGCCGAACGCGCGGAGGCCTTGACGCCGGAAATCATGAACCGGGTGGAACGCTGGGTGCTGCTGCGCACGATCGACTCGCTCTGGACCGAGCACCTGACGGCCATGGAAGACCTGCGCACCGGCATCGGCCTGCGCGCCGTGGGCCAGCGCAACCCGCTCTCCGAATACAAAGCCGAAGCCTACCGCATGTTCCAGACGCTCACGGCGGAAATCCAGCGGCAGACGGCGCAGGTCATCTACCGCGTCCAGGCCGCGCCGGACTCCCAGCCGCAGCCCCAAACCGCGACCGCAACCAACCGGGGCGAGGAAGACGCCCGCCGCCCCCAGGCGCGCTCGCGCCGCAAACAAGGCGGCCGCAAACTGGGCCGCAACGCCCCCTGCTGGTGCGGCAGCGGCAAGAAGTTCAAACGCTGCCACGGGCGGTGACACCACCCACTACACAATGGCTACGACAAAGCTGCTAACCGACGACGCGCGCCGCATCGCCCTCTACTGGCTGGCGGAAGCCGTGCCAAACTGTCAGTCCCAAGGCGTATCGGTCGGGCTGCCGGAGTGGGACGATCGGCTGCGGGTGTGGCGCGTCGCCATCATCGCGGCTGACGCTCCCGACCGTCCTTTGGGTGAGGTGCGCGTCGACTCGGCCGGCGCTATTTGCTTCAATTCCCCGCCTGAGATAGTCACGCAGCGATTGCGGGAATCCCGGAAATCGAAACGGAAAGCAAACCCCAAGAAGAGCAGCGCCCCGATTGCCTTTGCCCCCATTCCAAACAAGGTAATTCTGGGTGATTGCCGCACCGTGTTGGATGGGTTTCCGCCGGATAGCGTTCAGCTTGTCTTTACGTCGCCGCCATACCTCAATGCCAAGCCCGAATACTCGGAATACGTGGATTACCGCTCGTACCTCGACTTCCTTGGGGAAGCATTCGCCGCGTGCCACAGCGTACTCTCCGAAGGCAGGTTTCTGGTAGTCAACGTTTCGCCCGTGTTGCTGAAGCGAACCTCGCGCAGCACCGCCAGCAAGCGCCTGCCGATACCCTTTGACCTGCATCCCATTCTGGACGGCATCGGCTTCGAATTCATCGACGACATCATCTGGCGCAAGCCGGAGGGCGCCGGCTGGCATCTTGGCAGAGGCAGAAGATTCGCCGCCGACCGGCAGCCATTGCAGTACAAGCCCGTGACGGTCACCGAAAACGTCTTGGTCTACCGCAAGCGGACGTCCCGCCTCATCGACTGGAACCTGCGCAATCATCCGGACCCGGGCCAGGTAGATCGCTCCCGCATTCTGGGTGAATATGACCGGACGAACGTGTGGGACATCACGCCGGCAAGCCATGCCGCCCACCCGGCGGTCTTTCCCGATGAGCTTGCGCGGCGCGTCATACGCTACTACTCATTCGAAGGCGACAGCGTCTTGGACCCGTTCGCGGGCATCGGCACCGTGGGCCGCGCGGCGTCCCAGTTGGCAAGACGATTCGTGCTCATTGAAAAACGCAGCGACTACTTCGAAATCATCAGGCAGGAGTTGGGCGCAACGTCTATGTTTGGGTCCCAGGCGGATTTTGACGACCTGGAGTACTTCTGGAGCGCGGATCATGGCCCCGGAACTCTATAACTTGAACGCGCCGGAGGGCCTGCGCGCTATTGTCACGGCTCTGTTTTGCGGCTATAACTACCGGCTTTACACCGAAGGCGAGACTCGTCACGTCCTGCTGGAAACCTACAGCGAGTTGAACGCCATTCGGCAGCGCCTCCCCGCCCACGCCGGCTACGACGAGTGGTTAGAGGCCGTTGCGGACGAACTGGATAAGAACCCGGGTTCTCTGGGGTGGTGGCTGGTTGGCTTGACGAACAAGACGGCCAACAACCTGGGTTTGCAGCGGAGCGATCGCCTGGACTACCTGGCGGAAGTACTTGCGCACATTCGCTCTTTCGTTGCGGATTCCGCCGCTCCGCACTCTTTCTCCGATGCCGTAGTCATGCTGTGGGCCGGGGCCGCCACGCTCACCATTCGCGGTTCGCGGAAATCGAGGCTTGGCAAAATCCTCGAAGGCTCATTCTTGCGCGCCGGCCTTAGCTTGCTGGGACTGCGTGAAGGGGAAGACTTTTGGCTCAATATGCAGCGGGATGCGGAGGTCCTGCGCGAAGTCGATGCGGAAATCGCCAGCCGCCGCGGGCGCATTAGGGTAGAAGTGGGGCTGATCGAACGCGGGAATCAGGAAGTCATCGAAGACAAAATCAACCGCGTTGGGCGCGGCGGCATCGTTATATTCGACCAGATCGGCCCCCGCTCCACCATCCACGGCACGGCCGCGGCGCAGCAGGTGTGTCTCATACAAATCAGAAACAGCCGCCCTCTGTCGGCGCTGCACGATTATCTAGCGGACAAGACAGAGAAAGCCGTCAACGAGCCTCCGGCGGACACGGCAGACATTGAAACTGCCGTGAGCGCGTTGCCGGATGCCCTTTTCACAGCATAGCGAGGGACTTTCGTGATCTTCGATGCCCACTGCTATCTCGGCCACAATCCTATTTGGGAAGTCCAGGGCTTGCCCGCCACCATGCGGGGCGCGGACATGATTGGCTACATGGAGCGCGGCGGGGTAGCGCGGGCGTTGTGCGCGCCGCCGGGGGCGGGAACCGGCGACCACTTCGCCGCCGACCACGAGCGCATCGCGCAGGCGATTGCCGATTATCCAAACCGCATCTACGGCTGCGCGCGCGTCAAGCCCACGCGGGGGGCAATCGCCGTTGACGAAATGCGCCACTGGCTGCAAGAGCGCGGCTTCCGCGCGGTCAAGTTCAACACCGTCGACGCCTCCCTCGGCGGCACGGGCACGTACCCGCTCGCCGACCGGGCGCTCATGGGGCCGGTCTTGGAAGCCATCGCGCCGCTTAACGCGCCGGTCATGATCCACACCGGCGAGGAACACGGCCACACCTGCACCCCGGCGCTGGTGGCCGACCTGGCCCTGGACTTCCCCCGCGTCACCTTCATCATGGCCCACGCCGGCGTGCCGGGCTTCCAGCACGAGGTCATCCCGTTCATGCGGCGCGCGCCGAATACGGTGGCCGACCTGGCCGGCGTGCTGCGCCCCAGCATCGTGCAGAGCCTGGTGGACGGCGTCGGCGCCGAGCGCGTCCTCAACGCCACCAACGCCCCCCACATGCCCATCGAGTTCGGCCCCCAACTCATCCAACGCCACTGCCGCAAGCTCACCGCCGCGCAAAGAGAGCTTATTCTATGGGGGAATGCAATGCGATTGCTGCGCGTGGCTAGGTAGACGGGTGTCGCTCCAATAAAAAGAGGAGGCGACGACCGTCCACCAGTTCGACCCGGCTATTCTGCACTTCTCGCTGCGCATCCTTTGAAAACGTCCCATTGGTCACTACGACCGCGTTCGTGGCATCCGGTGTATTGCTGAGAACACCGGCAAGTTGACGTACAACTGGTACACCAACGACACTTTCGCCCTTGGTATGCTTGCATTGGATAAGTCGCTTCTCCCGAGCCCCAATCATCTGTCGCTCTGCGACAACATCCACGCCTCCGTCACGACTATCGCGGGTCTTGTCTGCCCGATAGCCCATTCGCTGATAGAGCCGAGCAACGAGTTCCTCAAATTCATATGGACTAAGCCCCCGGAGTCTTCGTTGGTCCCAAGTACCCGACCAAGAGAGTTGGTGTGGCGCGCTCGTGCCTCTGTCATTCCCGCGCAAGCGGGAATCCATCTTCTCTTGGCGGGCATACTGATCCGGTAGCGGCAGATCCAATGCCTCAATCAAATCCTCCAAGGTGAGGCTCTCTTCAACCTTCTCGTGCACCTTACTAGGGTCATCCACATACGCCTGAAAGAGCGCCTTTTTCTCTTGGAGTTTCTGATATATCCATTGCTCAACAGTGTTGAGGGTGAAGAGTGATGTAAAGAAGACATCCTTCTCTTGGTTCTTGCGGAGCGCACGTCCTAACGCTTGCTTGTGCGTAGCTGGATTCCACCAGTGATCGAAAAGAACAACATGGTTTGCTACCTGCAGGTTAAGGCCAACACCTCCAGCTTTAAGTCCCATCAACAGAACCCTGTAACGAGAGTCATGTTCAAACAGTTTCAGCAACTCCTCACGCCTTCTGGTGCTAAGCCCGCCATGGTAAGTGTCCAATACTGGGAAGTCGTTCTGCAGTCTATCCTTGAGATCCGGAAGAGAGACGTTCGGGTATTGCGAGAACACCAATATCTTGTCTTCAGGCGCAATCTCACGGAGGTGCTCGACCAGAAAGTCTGCCTTTGCACTGCTGCCCGTCTCCGGGTCAAAGTTACAAAGTTGCTTCAGTTTCTGAATTAGCGCAAGTAAGTGCACTCGCGCCCTATTCTCATCTACTTCACCAAGCACCCGCTGCGCCTCGGAGCGAGAAGCATCATATGCACTCCTGTAGGCTCTGCCCTGTTCGGGTGTGAGTTCCAACCACCGCTCAACCTCAACAGGCTCTGGGAGATCAAGGACGCCTATCTGCCGCCGCAGCATGACAGGTTGCATGAGCTTCTCCTTCTGCTCAGGAGTGAGCCAGTGCTCCCAGCGGGGCAACGCGGCGACAATCGCCTTGACCTGCGCCTTCGTCAATGCGTCGACGGCGATAAGGCGCAGAATGCTAATCAGATCATCGATTTTGGTTTCAAGAGGCGTCCCGGTTAGCGCCCAACACCGTTTACGCGGCAAACCGTGCAGCGCCCCTGTTGTCTTTGCTCCGGGGTTCTTGACTTTCGCAGCTTCATCTAAAATGACGAGGTCGAATTCCGCCAACTGCTGTACAGCCGCCAGGTCCCCTCTTAGCGTCTCATACGAAACAATCCACACGTGCGCCGGCGCATTCCACTGTTGCTGCCTCTGCACCTTAGGCCCTTCGACCACCTGAATTCGCACTTCGCGCTGCGCCCAAAGTTCCCACTCTCTTAGCCAGTTTCGAAGTAAAGACTTTGGCGCAACAACCAAGACTCGGGTAACAACTGCCTTTCGGAATAGGAGGCGCGCCGCCACGATTGCTTGCGCAGTCTTGCCCAGACCCATTTCATCCGCTAGCAACGCGCCACGCCGCTCCACAAGGAATTGAATGCCCTGAAACTGATGCGGCATGAGCGGCTCATCGCTGGGGAGTGGGAATATGCCCTTAAGGGTCTTTGGGTCAAGCGGCGGCTGCAAGTAGAGCCACAGGAGTTCAAGCAGGTCCGCTATTGAAACACCTCTCTCACTTTTCGGCAGTTTCTTCTGCTTGGCGGCCCGTTCACGGCGGCAGGAGTCACAGGCACCCCGTGGCAAGCCGTGCTTGCAGGCGCCAGAAGCGATGACTGCTCCCGTGGGAAGTAAGGGAGGGTGATCTTCAAGAGCATCGTCGGAGTCCGTTCTCCCGTATACTCTTGGTCTAGCGCCCAAGAGATCGGTCATGTCCCAGATGATTGGAAGTGCAAATGTAGTAACATTCAGAAGGGCTGCAAGCGCATCGCAAACTTCAACGTCCATCCCTATGTCCACGTCAAAGTGCAGCGCACTCGCTACACCGAAGTGTGCTGGAACCCTGTGGACGCTTGCGCCCGCCAAAGTCAGATCGTCGCTGCTGTTAGGCGTCACCAGCAGTGGGAAATCTACTGCCTGCGAGGAGTGTGGCTCCAACTTTCGCGCGGTGTGGTGGGGAAAGACCGTGTAGACTTTGTCCAACGCACTGGGAGCAAGACCAGCGTCAAGCCGTTCAACCTCTCGTACCGGCGGCACTGAGAACGGCGCAGCCCGTTTAGCGGCATTGAGGCGAAGACTTCCCAACAAAGCAACTCTCCCTGTTAGCGAAAGCGTTCGTCCTGAATCTGTAGCACGTCCACTGCATTCTTGATCCGTTGAAATGGCTCCAAGAGATCAAGGCTATCACCTAGGTGTCGAATGAATTCTGCCGCTTCACGAGCGTCTTCCGTGTATTGAGGATCAGTCTCCAGTGATACCGGTTGAGTTCGCTTCGACTCTACCGAGACGCCGGACGATTCACCGCCGACCGAGAGTGTTTCACCGACCCGGCGGAGAAATATGACAGGGCAGTTGTCCGCATCCCGCAACTCTACGAGAAAGGGTTTGTCAACTAAGTATATCTCCGGATTGGCTTCGACCTGGCCCAACAGCGGCCTACCGATTATGTCAATTCCAATGTGGGGTTCAAGCGAATCTCCATAGAGCACACGCTGCACCTGCGAGGGCTTCACGGGCTCCGTCACGCGGAACTCCTGCGGCACGCCCCGTTCATCCGTAATGAGCACCGCACCCAATCTCCCTCCTTCTTTGTTGATGGTGAGCAGCGTAAGAAATCCTATCGCTAGCTCTCGCCCATTCCCGTCAGCCATCAGTATTCTCCTTTTAGACGTTCACAACTACCGTAACGGTAAAGTATTCAGGGACTGGCAAGCAAGCACACCGAATTGCTAGTTTGTCCGTCTTGCCAACTGTTCAGTTCGCAGCGTAGGGTAAAGATGGATTCCGGCTTTCGCCGGAATGACGAACAGGCTGCAGCGAGTACCAATTGACGTAAATGACGACTTTGCCAGGATGGTTGCGGCAAGAGCAGACATGACTCCTACCTACGACGCCATCATCATCGGCGCGGGGCACAATGGGCTGGTCGCGGCCGGGTATCTTGTCCGGGCGGGGTGGAAGGTGCTGGTGCTGGAACGCAGGCCGCTTGTGGGCGGGGCGTGCGTGACCGAGGAGGTGTTTCCCGGCTACCGGGTTTCCACGTGTTCGTATCTGGTGAGCCTGCTGCAGGAGAAGGTGGCGCGGGAGCTTGAGTTGGCGCGCTATGGGTACAAGGTATTTCCCAAGGACCCGGCGTACTTTGCGCCGTATCCGGACGGCCGCCACATGTTCATGTACCAGGACATGGCGCGCACCCAGCGGGAAATCGCGAAGTTCTCGGCGCGCGACGCGGAACGCTATCCTGATTACGAAGCGTACATCGAGCGTATCGCGACTCTCGTCGAGCCGCTCATGCTCCAGCCGCCGCCCCAATTCCCGCCGCAACGGTTGAGCGACTGGCTGGAGCCTCTGCGGGCGGGACGCGCGCTCATGGCGCTTGACACTACCCAGTTGGCCGACGCCGCCAAGCTCATGACGCGCAGCGTGCAGTCCGTGCTGGACGAGTGGTTCGAATCCGACGCGCTCAAGGTGGCGCTGGCAACCGACGGCGTGATCGGCACGAACGGCGGCCCGCGGACGCCCGGCACGGCCTACGTGCTGCTGCATCATGTGATGGGCGGCGTGGGGGGCGTGCGCGGCTTGTGGGGCTTCGCGGCCGGCGGCATGGGGGCGATTACCCAGGCGCTGGCGGCCTCGGCCCAGGCCCACGGCGCGGAGATCAAGACCGAAGCGCCGGTGGCAATGGTGCTCACGCGCGGCGGCGCCGCGACCGGCGTGGTTTTGGAAAACGGCGACGAGTACGCCGCAAAGGTCGTCATCTCCAACGCCGACCCCAAGCGCACGTTCTTGAGTCTCGTAGAGCGCAGCGCACTGCCGGCGGAATTCGTCGCGCAGATCGAGTCGTACCAGTGCGAGGGGTCGTCGTTCAAGCTCAATCTCGCCTTGAACGAGTTGCCGGACTACACGGCCTTTCCCGGCGCGGCGCTCGGCCCGCAGCACCGGGGCACCACGCACATCTGCCCGGACCTGGACTACCTGGAGCGCGCCTGGGACGACGCCAAATACGGCATGCCCTCGGAGCGCCCGCTGCTGGAAATCACCATTCCCACGGCCTATGACTCTTCGCTTGCGCCCCCCGGCAAGCACGTCATGGGCGTCTTTGTGCAATATGCGCCCTATCGCTTGCGGGAACCGCTGCGCTGGGAGGACGAAAAGGAGCGCTTCGTGCAGCGCGTCATCGACATCCTGGCGGCCTACGCCCCCAACCTGCCCGGCGCCATCGAACACGTGCACGCCCTCTCGCCGCTGGACCTGGAGCGGGAGTACGGCCTCACCGGCGGCAACATCTTCCACGGGGAACTGAGCCTGGACCAGCTCTTCTTCCTGCGCCCGGCGCTGGGTTGGGCGCGCTACGCCACGCCGCTGCGCAACCTCTACCTCTGCGGTTCGGGGACGCATCCCGGCGGCGGCGTCACCGGCGCGCCGGGGCACAATGCGGCACTGGAGATTCTACGGCAGCATTGAGCGCGTCGTCTTCCGTTCATCCTTCGACAGGCTCAAGGCGAACGGCAGGCGCCCTTCTTGCCAAGATTGAATTTGCCAAACCCCAACTGTCATTCTGCTCCTAACTGTCATTCTGAGGAGCGCAGCGACGAAGAATCTAGAGTCCGGGAGTCACGTAGATTCCTCGCTGCGCTCGGAATGACAACTGCGCTCGGAATGACAAGAATCGCTGCCTGCAAAGACTACAGGCCTCAGTCTACAAACTCCGGACGGAGCGCGTGCGGGTTGGCGGGCCTGCCGCCCTCCAGACCGGGCGGCTTGTTTACCCTCGCGTTAACTGCTATCATACAAGTAGTGTACCGTGGCGCAATAGTCGCTGCGGACAGTGCCCCCAGCCCAGAGAGGATTTGACACTATGGCCATCAGCGGTAACGCATTGCATGATTCCGCCCGGAGCGCACCGGCTTCGTCCGGAGAACTTGAGCAGCGCAACTACGGCAAATTGCCGGAAATCTTACCGCTACCGGATCTCATCGAATTGCAGATGCGTTCGTTTCGCTGGTTCCAGACCGAAGGCCTGCGCGAGGTTTTTGCCGAGATTTCCCCGATTGAGGACTTCACCGGCAAGAACTTCGAACTGAGTTTCGAACTGCCGGAGTACCCGTTCGACCGGCCGCCCTATGACGAGAACGAGTGCCGCAAGCGCGACCTCACCTACCAGTCGCCGCTGCGCGTGCGCGCCAAACTCCTCATCAAGCAGACCGGCGAAATCAAGGAAATGACCGTCTTCATGGGCGACTTTCCGCTCATGAGCACCTCCGGCACGTTCATCTACAACGGCACCGAGCGCGTGGTCGTCAGCCAGTTGGTGCGCTCGCCCGGCGTCTACTTCACGCGCAAGGAAGACCCGTCCGGCAGCCGCTTCTTGTACAACGCCAAGCTCATTCCCAATCGCGGCGCGTGGCTGGAGTTCGAAACCAGCGCGAAGGACATCCTGACGGTGAAAGTGGACAAGCGCCGCACCATTCCGGTAACGGCGCTGCTGCGGGCGGCGGGCTACGGCACCGACAGCGAACTCTACGAACTCTTCCAAGAAGTGGACACCAACCCGGAACATCCGTACATCGCCACCACCATCGGCGGGCAGGACGGCGCGCAGCGGCGCGACCCGTCTACCAGCCACGAAAGCGGCTTGCGCGAGGTCTACAAGCGCATCCGCCCCGGCGATCCGGTCACGCTGGACAACGCCAAGAACCTGATCGAGTCCACCTTCTTCAACAGCCGCCGCTACGACCTGGGCCGGGTGGGCCGCTACAAGCTGAACAAGCGGCTGCAGATGCCCGAGCCGCCGGAGGTGCGCACCCTCACGCCGGAAGACCTGGCCTACATCGTGCGCACGCTCATCGAACTGAACAATTCTCAAGCGCCCGACGACGACATCGACCATCTGGGCAACCGGCGGGTGCGCGCCGTGGGCGAACTCTTGCAGAACCAGTTCCGCATCGGCCTGCTGCGCATGGAGCGCGTGATCAAGGAGCGCATGACGCTGCAAGACCCGGCCACCGTGACGCCGGCGGCCCTCATCAACACCCGGCCGGTGGTCGCCGCCGTGCGCGAGTTCTTTGGCGGCAGCCAGCTTTCGCAGTTCATGGACCAGACTAACCCGCTTTCGGAGCTTGGGCACAAGCGGCGGCTCTCGGCCATGGGGCCGGGCGGCCTCTCCCGCGACCGCGCCGGCTTCGACGTGCGCGACGTGCACTACTCCCACTACGGGCGCATCTGCCCGATCGAGACGCCGGAAGGCCCGAACATCGGCCTCATCGGCAGCCTGGCCACCTACGGCCGCGTGAACGACTACGGCTTCATCGAGACGCCGTACCGGCGCGTCGTGCAGTCGCTCACCTTCGCGGGCGACGGCGCGGACCTCATCGGCCACACCGTTTCCGCGGACGTTGCGCATGAGGACACCGTGCTCGTGCCGGCCGGCGCCGTGATTACGAAGAAAGAGACGGCGGCCCTGAAGCGCGCCGGGCTGGCAGGAACCGAAATTGCCGTCCGTCCCTTTGCCAGCATGAGCGACGACGGCGTGGAATACCTCTCCGCGGACGAAGAAGACAAGTACATCGTCTCCCAGGCGAACGCCCGGGTGAACGCGGTTGGCGAGTTCGAGGAGGAACGGGTAGCGTGCCGCTCCGGCGGCCAATTCCTGCAAGAGACGCCCGCCAACATCAACTTCATGGACGTCTCGCCCAAGCAGATCGTCAGCGTGCCCACCTCGCTCATTCCGTTTTTGGAGCACGACGACGCCAACCGCGCCTTGATGGGCGCCAACATGCAGCGGCAGGCGGTGCCCCTGCTCACGCCGGAAGCGCCGCTGGTGGCCACCGGCATGGAGTGGAAAGCGGCGGAAGATTCCGGCCAGGTGCTCTGCGCCGCCGTGGACGGCATCGTCAGCAGCGCCACGGCCCGCGAAATCCGCCTCTTGGGCGACGACGGCGAGGAACACGTCTACCCGCTCAAGAAGTTCCAGCGGACGAACGCCGCCACCTGCTTCAACCAGCGCGCCATCGTGCGCAAGGGCGAACAGGTCAAGCAAGGGCAGCCCCTGGCCGATAGCTCCAGCACCGACAACGGGCAACTGGCGCTGGGGCAGAACGTGCTCTGCGCCTTCATGTTCTGGGAGGGCAGCAACTACGAGGACGCCATCATCATCAGCGACCGGGTGGTGCAGAACGACCTCTTTACCTCCGTGCACGTGGAGAAGTACGAGTGCGAGGCCCGCGACACCAAGTTGGGGCCCGAGGAGATTACGCGCGACATTCCCAACGTGGCCGAAGAGGCGCTGCGCAACCTGGACGATAGCGGCGTCATCTACGTGGGCGCGGAAGTGCATCCCGACGACATCCTGGTCGGCAAGGTCACGCCCAAGGGCGAGACCGACCTGACCGGCGAGGACCGCCTGCTGCGCGCCATCTTCGGCAAGGACGCCCGCGACGTGAAAGACACCTCCAAGCGCATGCCGGCCGGCGAGCACGGCAAGATCGTGGACGTGCAGACGTTCGAGAAAGACAAAGGCGACGAACTGCCCAGCGGCGTCAACGAGATGGTGCGCGTCTCGGTGGCCTCCAAGCGCAAGCTCATGGCCGGCGACAAGATGGCCGGCCGCCACGGCAACAAGGGCGTGGTGGCGCGCATCATGGCGGTGGAGGACATGCCCCATCTGGCCGACGGCACGCCGGTGGACATCGTCCTCAGCCCGCTCGGCGCGCCCTCGCGCATGAACCTCGGCCAGATTCTGGAGGCGCACCTGGGCTGGGCCGCCAGCGAACTCGGCTTCCAGGCGGTGGTGCCGGTCTTCGATAGCGCCGCCGAAGCCGAAATCGAGGAAGTGCTGGAAGAGGCAGACTTGCCCAACGACGGCAAAGACGTCCTCTACGACGGCCGCAGCGGCGAACCGTTCGACCAGGAAATCACCGTGGGCTGGGTCTACATGCTCAAGCTCGCCCACCTGGTGGAGAACAAAGTCCACGCGCGCTCCACCGGCCCCTACTCGCTCATCACGCAGCAGCCCCTGGGCGGCAAGGCCCAGTTCGGCGGCCAGCGCTTTGGCGAGATGGAGGTCTGGGCGCTGGAAGCCTACGGCGCCGCCTATACCTTGCAAGAGATGCTCACGGTCAAGTCCGACGACGTGCACGGGCGCGTCAAGACCTACGAAGCGATCGTGAAAGGGGAAGAGGTGCTCCAGCCCGGCATACCGGAGTCGTTCAAGGTGCTGGTAAAAGAACTCCAGAGCCTGGCGCTGGCGGTCGAGGTGCTGAACGAGAATGAGGAAGAGATCCACTTCCCCGACGAGAGCGAAGCGGACGGCATGTCCGACTTGGGCATCAACCTGCAAGGCCGGGAGCATCACGAATAGCGCGGCCATCCCGCGGGCGGCAGCTACGACCATCTCTCCGTCTTTCCCGCGAAAGCGGGAATCCATCAACCTGCCGCAGCAAGCCCGCCCCGTACACGCAATCCGGTAACGCGGGGGCTCATCTCCCGCCCAATCCCGTAGCGCGGGGGCTTGTCCCCCGCTCTTCCAAGAACGACGACGAATATCGGTGCGACGACTTCTTTTGCAACCCGCCGGCGCGTATCCGGCGGGTGCCGCACAGTAGCGCAGGCGTGAAGCCTGCGGCCACAGGAGGCGCAATAGACTATGCTCGACGTCAACGAGTTCAACGCCCTGCGCATCGGCCTGGCGTCACCGGAACAGATCAAGGGCTGGTCCTACGGTGAAGTGACCAAGCCGGAGACGATCAACTACCGCACGCTCAAGCCGGAACGCGACGGCCTCTTCTGCGAGCGCATCTTTGGGCCGACCAAGGACTACGAGTGCTACTGCGGCAAGTACAAGCGCTATCGCTACAAGGGCATCATCTGCGATAAGTGCGGTGTGGAAGTCGCCCGCAGCCGCGTGCGCCGCGAGCGCATGGGACACATCGAACTCGCCGCCGCCGTCAGCCACATCTGGTACTTCAAGGGCACGCCCAGCCGCCTGGGCCAACTGCTGGATATTTCGCCGCGCAATCTGGAGCGCGTGCTCTACTTTGCCGCCTACATCATCAGCCGCGTCGACGCGGACGCCGTGCAAGAGTCGCTGGAAAACCTGGAACAGGAAGAGGAAGACCGGCGCACGCAGCTTGAAGCCCGCGCCCAGGAGCGCATCCAGGAAATCGAGGAGAAACTGGCCGCGGACCTGCAAGCCCTGGACGACGCCATCGCCGCGGACGACGACCAGTTGGACGAACTGATCGAACAGGCCACCGTGGCCGAGGAACACCACGTCACCGAGACGCGGGACCTGCTGGCCGAGTGGGTCGGCGGCGCCGCCGAATACGACCTGATCGTGCCGTGGCAGGAAGAGCCGTTCGTGGCCGAAGACGAAGTCATAGAAAAAGAACTCCTGAAAGGCTTCGACACGGCCAGCGACGCCTATATCAACGGCATCGCCGACCGGGTGCAGGCGGAGCAGGAAGAACTGAAGGCCGAACTGCCCGAAAGCCAGGCGGCCATGCGCCAGGAAGCGGACGACGAGATTGCCGCCGCGCAAGAGCAGATGGAGAAGGAACTCGCCGCCCTGCCGGAATTCATGGCGCAGAAGAGCGAAGACCTCAAGCTGCTGCAACCGCTGCTGATCCTCGACGAGGCGCTCTACCAGCGTCTCACCCAGACCTGCGAGGGCCTCTTCGAGGCCGCCATGGGCGCCGAGGGCCTGCTGGAAATCCTGCGCAAATTGGACCTGGAGGCGCTGGCCGAGCATCTGCGCGAGGAGGTGCAGTCCACCTCCAGCCAGAAGCGCAAGAAGGCCATCAAGCGCATGCGCATCGTGGAGTCCTTCCGCCGCTCCGGCAACCGGCCGGACTGGATGATCCTCTCCGTGCTGCCGGTGCTGCCGCCGGAACTGCGCCCCATGGTGCAACTGGACGGCGGCCGCTTTGCCACCAGCGACCTGAACGACCTCTACCGCCGCGTGATCAACCGCAACAACCGCCTGAAGAAACTGCTGGACCTTGGCGCGCCGGAGATCATCATCCGCAACGAGAAGCGCATGTTGCAGGAAGCGGTGGACGCCCTGGTGGACAACGGCCGCCGCGGCCGCGCGGTGCAAGGCTCCACCGGCCACAAGCTGAAGAGCCTCAGCGACCTGCTGCGCGGCAAGCAGGGGCGCTTCCGCCAGAACCTGCTCGGCAAGCGCGTGGACTACTCCGGCCGCTCCGTCATCGTGGTGGGGCCGGAACTCAAGCTCCACCAGTGCGGCCTGCCCAAGCGCATGGCGTTGGAACTCTTCAAGCCGTTCGTGATGCGCGCTCTGGTCGATAGCCAGCACGCCGCCACGGTCAAGATGGCCAAGCGCATGGTCGAGCGCGGCGCTTCCGAGGTCTGGGACGCGCTGGAAGAGGTGACCAAGGACCATCCGGTGCTGCTGAACCGCGCGCCGACCCTGCACCGCCTGGGTATCCAGGCGTTCGAGGTGGCGCTGGTGGAAGGCAACGCCGTGCAACTGCACCCGCTGGTCTGCCAGGCCTTCAACGCCGACTTCGACGGCGACCAGATGGCCGTGCACGTGCCGCTCTCCGGCAAGGCGCGGGAAGAGGCCTACGACCTGATGCTCTCCTCCCGCAACCTGCTCCTGCCCGCCGACGGCTCGCCCGTGGTCAGCCCCACCAAGGACATGGTGCTGGGCTGCTACTACCTGACCAGCGTGGAGAGCGCCGCCAACGGCAACGGCAGCGCCGGTGAATCCGGTAGCGCGGCCGGCAATGGCAGCGCAGGTTTGGAACCTGCGGACGCGGCCGGCAAGGTGCGAGTCTTCAACGACTTCGACGAGGTCATCCTGGCCCACGACGTGGGCATCATCGGTCTGCGCGAGCCGATCAAAGTGCGCGCAAACCCCATCGACCTACCGGATGACTGGCAAGAAACCGGCGGCGCCGCCATCTATGACGCCACCCCGGGGCAGGTGATCTTCAATCGCATCCTGCCGCGCGAACTCCGCTTCCAGGGCGCCGTGATGGACAAGGGACGCCTGAAAGACGTGATCGACGCGGCCCTGCGCAAAGCCGGGCCGGAGGAAACGATTCGACTGGTGGACGACATCAAGGAGATCGGCTTCCACTACGCCACGCTTTCCGGCTCTACCATCGCCATGTCCGACATCGAAATGCCGCATGAGAAAGCCGAGATTCTCACGGAGGCCGAGCAGCGAGTCGCCCTCATCGAGCAGTATTACCGCCGGGGGATCATTACCGAGCAGGAGCAGAACGACCAGGTCATCCGCACCTGGAAAGAGGCGCAGGACAAGGTCACCGACGCCGTGAAGGATAACCTGAGCGCGGGCGGCAACATCTTCATGATGTCGGCTTCCGGCGCGGCCAAGGGCGGCTTCGAGCAGGTGCGCCAGTTGGCCGGTATGCGCGGCCTGATGGCCGACCCCCACGGCAACGTCATTCCGCTGCCGGTGCGCTCCAACCTGCGCGAGGGCATGAGCGTGCTGGAGTACTTCATCTCTACCCACGGCGCGCGCAAGGGTCTGGCCGATACGGCGTTGCGCACGGCGGACTCCGGCTACCTGACCCGGCGCCTGATCGACGTGGCGCAGGAGGTCATCATCCGCGAGGACGACTGCGGCTCCGCCATCGGCATCACCACCCGCGCGCCCCAGGACCGGGACGTGGCCGACTCCCTCGGCGAGCGCGTGCACGGCCGCTTTGCCCTGCATCCCATCATCCATCCCCAGACCGGCGAGATCATCGTGGATGCGGGAGAACTCATCGCCGATGCGGAAGCCGGCGCGATCGACGACGCCGGTTTGGAGAGCGTCCAGGTGCGCAGCCCGGTGACCTGCCAGGCGCGGGTCGGCCTCTGCGCCAAGTGCTACGGCCAGGACCTGGGCCGCAACGAGGTGGCGGGAGAGGGCACGGCGGTCGGCATCATCGCCGCCCAGTCCATCGGCGAACCGGGCACGCAGCTTACCATGCGCACCTTCCACACCGGCGGCGTGGCCACCGAGGACATCACCCGCGGCCTGCCCCGCGTGGAAGAACTCTTCGAGGCGCGCCTGCCCAAGGGCGTGGCCACGATCAGCGACATCGACGGCGAGGTGGCAATCGAGCGCACCGACGACCGCCTCAAGATCACCGTTACCTCCGTGCAGACGTTCGCGGAGCGCATCGACGTGCCGGCGGGCTTCACGCTGCTCGTGGCGGAAGGCGATGAGGTGGCGTACGGCGACGCGCTCGCCCGCCAGGAGGCCGGTGCTGAGGATGCGCCGGCGGCGGACGGCGGTGAAATCGCCGAGCGCGAGGTCTTTGCCCACGTGGCCGGCCGGGTGAGCCTGGAAGACGGCCGCGTGATCGTCAACTTCGAGGAGACCGAGGAGCGCGAGTACGCCGTCCCCCTGGCCGCCCATCTCCTGGTCAAGGCGGGCGACAAGATCAGCGCCGGCGGCCAACTGACCGAGGGTTCGCAGAACCCGCAAGACGTGCTGCGCATCCTGGGCCGCGAGGCCGTGCAACGCTACCTGGTGGATGAAGTCCAGCGGGTCTACCGCAGCCAGGGCGTCTACATCAACGACAAGCACATCGAGGTCATCGTGCGGCAGATGCTGCGCCGGGTGCGCATCGAACACGCCGGCGATACCGACTTCCTGCCCGGCGAACTGGTGGACCGGCTCAAGTTCGAGGAGGCCAACGCCCGCGTGCTGGCCGAAGGCGGCGAGGCGGTCACCGCCCAGCAAATGCTGCTGGGCATCACCAAGTCCAGCCTGCAGACCGACTCGTTCCTGGCCGCCGCGTCGTTCCAGGAGACCACGCGCGTCCTCACCGACGCCGCCCTGGAAGGCACGGTGGACCGCCTGGTAAGCCTCAAGGAGAACGTGATCATCGGCAAGCTCATTCCGGCCGGCACGGGCGTCCGCGCCCGCGAGGAAGCGGCGGCCCTGCGCCGGCAACAGGCCGCGGAACAAGCTGCCGCGGCCCTCTTTTCGGAAGAGGAGGACGCCGGCGGCGACGGGCAAGAGGCGGTCGCTGTGTCCGCGACGGATGCGGCCGCGTCTCTGCAAGAGCAAGCGGCGCGGTTCTTCGATGGCGGCGACGGTGACGGAGTTGGCGATGGCGGTGACGGCGAGGAGCCCGTTGCCGAGGCGTCATTCGCGGCGCCGCCGACGGAGGCGTCGCTCGAAACGCCGGCCGCGGAGGCTGCACCGGAGGCTCCCCCGGCAGAGGCTTCCGCCCAGGAACCTGCCGCGAAGGATGCGCCGGCAGAACCCGCGGAGTAGCGCGCGCATTGATCACGGGCGTAGGGGCACGACATGTCGTGCCCCTACGCCTGTGATGCCGGCCGCTCACCCTTCGACACGCTCAGGGCGAACGGTAGATGCCACGCCACCGCCGCGCGGTGTGGGCCCTTCGCTATTCACCTGCAATACCGTAGCGCGGGGGCTTGTCCCCCGCCGGTGTGCAAGGCACGGAGGGCGATCGCCGCAAGTTTCCCTCCGGCAGACGACGTCCACATCTTGACCCTACCCTGACGCAGGTTGCAAACCTGCGCTACCGGGCAGGGGCGATGAAGAAGCGCGGGAATGACGGAGGGTGGGCGCTCATTGCAAGGCAAGGACGCGCCTACGCTTGGCGGCGGGGGGTCTGGCGGTCTTCCGAATTCAGGATGATGGTCACCGGCCCGTCGTTGACCAGGGAGAGTCGCATCATCGCGCCGAACTCGCCGCAGGCCACGGCAATGCCCCGGCCGCGCAGGTCGCTCACAACCTGTTCGATTAAGGGTTCGGCTTCCGCCGGCCGGGCCGAGCGCGTGAAGCTGGGCCGGCGGCCCTTGCGGGTCTCGCCGTAGAGCGTGAACTGCGAGACCGCCAGCACCGCGCCGCCGACTTCCTGCACCGAGAGGTTCATCTTGCCGGCGTCGTCGCCAAAGATGCGCAAGGTGGCGAGTTTGGCGGCAATGTAGGCCGCGTCCTCAGCCGTATCGCCGCTCTTCACCGCGATCAGCGCCACCAGCCCGTGGCCGATGCTGCCGGTCGTCTTCTCGCCAACGTCCACGCGCGCTTCCCGCACCCGTTGCGCCACAGCCAACATACGCGGTACCTTACAGAGGGGTCAGTCAAGCGACAAAGTCCCTGCAAAGTATAGCACGCGGGGTTCCTCCCAGCCGCGCGTCACGTTCTTTCTTCCCCTGCGGTATAATGGTTAAGGACTGGCGCGCGGCAGACCCTGGGGGAGGCGAACAGCGCGCCGCGGATTCGTCAGCCTATATTTCCGCAGACGGGACGCCCGGTCATAGAGAAGACCTGCGGCCGGCTTCCGCGCGGACGTCCGACTTCGACAGAGACGTCGACTTCGACGCAGACGGGCTGCGTGCACGCGCAGCAAGACAAAGGAGGTTGCACGGGAATGGACCAAACCCAGAAACCGACGGAACAGGTTGCCGATTCGGAACTTCCGGTACGTGACTCCGGCGATCTCGCCAACTACGAGCGCGACCAACTCATCGACTTCTACTCCAGCATGTTATTCGTCAGGCGCTTCGAGGAGCGCGTGGCGGAGATGTACCTGCGCGCCAAGATTGGCGGCTACTGCCACCTGAACATCGGCGAAGAGGCCTCCGTCGTTGGCATGCTCAAAGCGTTGCGAGAAGACGACTATTTCTTTGGCAGCTATCGCGTGCACGGCTCCGCAATCGTGCGCGACGTGCCGGCCGGCGCGGTAATGGCGGAACTCTTCGGCAAGCGCGACGGCTGCGCCCGCGGCCGCGGCGGCTCCATGCACCTGGTGGATCCCGACCGCCGCTTCATGGGCGGCTACGGCATCGTCGGCGGCAGCATTCCGCTCTCCACCGGCGTCGCCTTTGCCAGCAAGTACCGGGGCACGGACGAAATCGTGATGTCGGTCTTTGGCGACGGGGCCACGAATATCGGCGCGTTTCACGAGGCGCTGAACATGGCCAGCCTCTGGAAACTGCCCAACCTCTTCATCTGCACCAACAACCAGTACGGCATGGGCACCAGCGTCGCCCGCGCTTCCGCCGTGACCGAACTCTGGAAGAAAGGCGTGGCCTACGACATCCCCGGCTATAAGGTCAACGGCATGGACGTGCTGGCGGTCTACCAGCTTACCAAGAAACTGGTGGAGGAGGTGCGCCGCACCAGCGAGCCGATTTTCGTGGAGTGCGTGACCTACCGCTACCGGGGCCACTCCATGGCCGACGCCGGCAAGAACTACCGCACGGAAGAGGAAATCGCGGAGTGGCGCGCGCGCGATCCGGTGGAGAACTTCCGCCAACGCCTGCTCGAGGGCGAGATCTTCACGCAAAACGACGCCGACGCCATTGAAGACGACGTGCTGGCGCGGGTGCAGGACGCGGTGGACTTTGCCGAGGAGAGCCCGTTCCCGGACGTGGCCGACCTGCACCAGTTCGTGTACGCGGAGGACGGCTAGCCATGGCCGAAATCACCTACCGCGAAGCCTTGCGCGACGCCCTGATCGAAGAGATGGACCACGACCCGGACGTCCTGGTCATGGGCGAAGAGGTCGGCGTCTTCCAGGGCGCGTACAAAGTTACCGAAGGTCTGCTGGACCGCTTTGGCGAGAAGCGCGTGGTGGATACGCCCATCGCCGAGGAAGGCTTTATCGGCATCGGGGCCGGCGCGGCCATGACGGGACTGCGGCCCGTGGTCGAACTTATGACCATCAACTTCGGCATGGTGGCCATGGACCAGATCGCCAATCACGCCGCCAAGATCAGCTACATGTTCGGCGGCCGGCTCAAGTGCCCCATGGTCATTCGCGCCCCCGGCGGCGGCGGCCAGCAACTCACGGCCCAGCACTCGCACAGCCTGGACGTCTGGTTTGCCTACATCCCCGGCTTGAAAGTGGTCGCGCCGGCCGTGCCCGCCGACGCCAAGGGCATGCTCAAGACCGCCATCCGCGACGACAACCCGGTGATGTTCCTGGAACACCTGGCGCTCTACAACACACGCGGCGTGGTGCCGGAAGGCGAGCACACGGTGCCGTTTGGGGAAGCGGACGTGAAGCGCGTGGGCAGCGACGTTACGCTCATCGCCCACTCGCGTATGGCGCTCTTTGCGCTGCAAGCCGCCGCCCAACTGAGCGAAGAGGGCATCAGCGCGGAAGTCATCGACCTGCGCAGTATCCGCCCGCTGGACGTGGAGACGCTGGTCCACTCGGTGGAGAAGACGAACCACTGCGTGATCGCGGAAGAAGAGCACCGCTCGTTTGGCGTGAACGCCGAGGTGGCCGCCACCATCTATGAAGAGGCGTTCGACCATTTGGACGCCCCTATCGGCCGGGTTGGCGGCGTGGAAGTGCCCATGCCCTACTCCAAACCGCTGGAACAAGCCGTAATACCTGGGCCGGAAAGCATCGTCAACGCCGTCAAGGCCACCCTCAACCGGTAGGCGGCAGAAAGAGGACTACTCCACATCATGGCGCGCGAAGTCCCCATGCCCCGCCTCAGCGATACCATGGAGGAAGGCCGTGTCCTCCAGTGGTATAAGCAGGTGGGCGACAGCGTGGCGAAAGGCGAATTGCTGGCCGAGATCGAGACCGACAAAGCGGTGATGGACCTGGAGTCGGTCGAGGAAGGCACACTGCTGCAACTGCTGGTGGCGGAGGGCGGCTCGGCCGCCTTGGGCGCGCCAATCGCGCTGGTGGGCGACGCGAGCGAACTGGGCAGCGAGGCCGCGGCCGCCGCGCCTGCGGCTGAGTCCGCGCCCGCGACTGCGGCGGCGCAGCCAAGCGCCGCCGCAAGCGACGGCGGCCCGCCGCCTACGTCATTTGCGCCGCAAGCCGCCGGGCAAGAGACCGGCGCAAGGCAAGATACCGGCCGTATCAAAGCCTCGCCGCTCGCCCGCCGCATCGCCGCCGAACAAGGCGTAGACCTTTCCCAAATTGCGGGCACCGGGCCCGGCGGCCGCATCGTCAAGGACGACGTGGAGAACGCCGCCCGCACCGCGGCCGCGGCGGAAGACCCCGCCGCAATGCCAAGCGAGACCGAGGTGGCGTCGCCCTCGCGCATGCAGGCCACTATCATCCGGCGCATGTTGGAGAGCAAGACCACCGTGCCCCACTTCTACCTGACGATGGAAGTGGACATGAGCGCCGCCAAGGCCATGCGCGCCGAGGTGAACGCCGCCTGGAGCGAGGAAGAGCGGATCAGCTACAACGACATTGTAATCCGGGCCACCGCGCTTGCGCTGATGCGGCACCCAGACGCCAACGGCTCGTACCGCGACGGCGGCTTCGTCTACCACCAGGCGGCCAACATCGGCATTGCCGTGGCCGTGCCCGAGGGTCTGCTGGTGCCCGTGCTCAAGAACTGCGACACCAAGCCGCTGCGCCAACTGGCCGTGGAAGCGAAAGTGCTGGCGGAGCGCACGCGGCAAGGCCGCAACCGCCCCGGCGACCTGGAAGGCGGCACGTTTACGGTCTCGAATCTCGGCATGTTCGGCGTGCGCGATTTCTACGCCATTGTCAATCCGCCGCAGGCCGCCATCATCGCGGTGGGCGCGATCGAGCCGCGTCCGGTTGTCCGCGATGGCGAGATCGTCGCGCGCGACATCATGTACCTCAGCATCTCCGCCGACCACCGCATCCTCTACGGCGCGCCCGCCGCCGAGTTCCTGCGCGACTTGAAAGACCTGCTGGAGAATCCGTACAACCTCTTGATTTAACGCGCGCGTTTCCTCAACTCGCTAGTAGACGACAAGGGGCGAACCCAGCGTTCGCCCCGCTTGATTCTGGTCTGAGTGAATCTTACTTTGCCGCGAGCGACGTGACGGTCATTGTGACTGTCATTCTGAGGAGCGCAGCGACGAAGAATCTAGGGCGCGAGCGGCACGAGATTCCTCGCTGCGCTCGGAATGACGGGAGACGCGGCTTCAGTCTCTCGTTGAGACTGATAATACGGCTGCAATTTGATTCCTGACTAGCGCATTGGGCAAGATGGAAGGAGCGTGCGGCGCACGCTATCCCGGCAATTGCATGGCCAACAAAACCGCCTACAGGCAAAGACACAGTAGAGAAAGAAGCGCAATGTCAGACAAATCGTACGACGTGGTGATCATCGGCGGCGGGCCCGGCGGCTATCCGGCCGCCATTCGCGGCGCGCAACTTGGCCTGAAGGTGGCCGTGGTGGAGAAAGACCAGGTCGGCGGCGTCTGTCTCCACAAGGGCTGCATCCCCACCAAGGCGCTGCTCGAGTCCGCCGAGCGCCTGCACCACGCCCGTGACGAGAGCGCGGCGTTCGGCGTCGTGGCGCCGGACGTTTCCTTCGATTACGCCAAAGTGCTGGCGCGCAAGTCCCAGGTGGTGGGGCAACTCCACAAGGGCGTGCAGGGCCTGCTGCAACGCAACAGGATCGACGTATTCTACGGCGCCGGCGCACTCACTTCGCCCCAGTCAGTGCGCGTGGCGGGCAACGACGGCGACCACGACCTGCGCGCCGCCAACGTCGTCATCGCCACCGGCTCACGCCCCCGCAGCCTGCCCGGGCTGGAACTGAACGGCACAACCGTCATCAGCAGCGACCACGCGCTGGAACTCACGACGCTGCCAAAGTCGATAATCATACTCGGGGCGGGAGCGGTAGGCGTGGAGTGGGCCAGCCTCTTCCACGACTTTGGCGTTGCGGTCACGATCGTGGAAATCATGCCGGCGCTGGTACCACTGGAAGACAACGACGTCGGCAAGGAACTCGGCCGCTCGTTCACCCGGCGCGGCATCACCGTCAAGACCGGCGCCAAGCTGCTGGTGGAGAGCCTAAAGAGCGAGGAAAAGTCCGTATCCGTGGACGTCGAGACGGCGGGCAAGCGAGAGTCCTTGCAGGCGGACCTGCTGCTCGTGGCCGTGGGCCGCGCCGGCAACGTGGAAGAACTCGGCCTGGAGGCGCTCGGCGTAAAGACGGAGCGCGGCGTGATTCCGGTTGACGGCTGCGGCCGCACCAACGTGCCGCACGTCTACGCGATTGGCGACGTGGCCGGCGGCTACCTGCTCGCCCACAAAGCCACCGCCGAGGGGCATATCGTCATGGAACACCTGGCCGGCGAGGAGACCTATCCCTTAGACCCCAACCGCGTGCCGCGCGCCACGTACTGCCGGCCCGAAATCGCCAGCAGCGGCCTTACGGAACAGGAAGCCGCCGATCAGGGCCGGGACGTGAAAGTAGGCCGTTTCCCCTTTGCCGCCCTGGGGCGGGCGCTCATCAAGGGGCAAACCGAAGGCTTCGTCAAGCTGGTCAGCGACGCCGGGACCGGCGAAATCCTGGGCGCGCACGCCATCGGCCCCAACGCCACCGACATCATCGCCGAGATGGGACTGGCCCAACTGCTGGAAGCCACGCCGCTGGAGGTCGGCCTGAACGTCCATCCGCACCCGACGCTCTCGGAGGCGGTCATGGAAGCCGCCTGGGACGTCGACCGCCGCGCCATCCACGTCTTCCGCCGACAGTAGGCCAAAATCCCCTCTCCCTTAAGGAGACCTTTGCATAAACCCTAGTGTAGGGGTGAAAATAGGGAGAGGCAGGCCTGCGCTAACCGGAGGGTGTCATGCACCAGGAACTGGGTCGACCGTCACTGAGCGAGTATATGTTGCCGGAGGGATTGGGGCAGAACGAGCGGTTGGAGCGGATAGAAGCGGCGGTGGATTGGGAGCGGATGGGGGAGTTGGTGGCGGGCATCTATGGGTCTGAGCGGGGACGGCCAAGCTACCCACCGTTGCTGATGGTGAAGGTGTTGTTGTTGCAGCAGTGGTACAACCTATCGGATCCGGTGATGGAGGAGATGTTGCGGGATCGGCTCTCGTTCCGGCGGTTCGTGGGGTTGGGGCTTGCGGACAAGACGCCGGATCACTCGACGCTGAGCCGGTTTCGGGGGCAGATCGCGGCGCGTGGGTTGAGCGAAGCGTTGTTTGCGGAGTTGGGGGCGCAGTTTGAGGAGCGTGGGTTGGTGGTGAAGAACGGGACGTTGCTGGACGCGACGCTGGTGGAAGCGCAGGTGCGGCGGCCGCCGGTGAAAGCGGGGCTGGGGAAGAAGGGTAAGAAAGACCCGGACGCGGATTGGACGCGCAGCGGGGCCAAGCGGCAAGCGCACTACGGGTACAAGGCGCACGTGGGGATGGACTTAGGGTCGGGGCTGGTGCGGCGGGCGGAACTGACGCCGGCCAAGGTGTCTGAGAGTGAGGTGGCAGACCGCTTGGTCTGTGGCGATGAACCGGCGGTGTACGCGGACAAGGCGTACGAGTCCAAGCGGCGGCGGGAGTGGCTGCGGTCACAGGGGATAGACGATTGCATCATGCACCGGTCGCACAAGCACCAGCGGGAATTGCCGCAGTGGCAGCAGGAGCGCAACGCGCGGATAGCGCGGGTGCGGGCGGTAGTGGAGCGGGTGTTCGGCACGCTGAAGCGGAGTTACGGCTACCGGCGGGTGCGCTACCGGGGCCTGGGCCGCAACGGCGTGGAGGTGTGGTTCAAACTGATAGCGTACAACCTGCGGACGGCGGAGACGTTGCTGGCACGCGCGGCCTAACCGAGAAAGGCAGAGCAGAGACGGCGGGAACCCGGTTCCCGCACCACCACAGCACCAAACTGACCCCTGCGCGGGGGCAAAGAGCCCGCTCAATACTCACGCACGGGCGAAGAACACCCCCCGGCGGAAGCTGAAAAATCCGCTTCCCAGCCCGGAACACCTATGTCTCGCCCAAAACCAGGATTACGCAAAGGTCTCCTTGAGACGATGGCAGACCGCATTCTCGACGCAACCGATCCCGCCGCCATTCAGCGCGCGGCGGCCATACTCCGCGCAGGCGGCATCGTCGCTTATCCCACCGACACCGTGTACGGGCTGGGCGCGAACGTGTTTCTGCCGGCGGCTCTGGAGAAAGTGGTGGCGGCCAAGCGGCGGCCGGAAGAGAAGCACTTGCCGGTGCTCATCGGCGCGCAAGCGCAACTGAAAGATCTCGTTACAAGCATTACGCCGGACGCGGAGAAACTGATGGCGGCATTCTGGCCCGGCGCGCTCACGCTCGTCCTGCCCAAGCGGCCGGAACTCTCGCCGTTGCTGGGCGACACGACCCTGGGCGCGCGGCTGCCGGACCATCCGGCAATTCTGGAGTTGCTCGCGGCGGCCGGCGTGCCCATCACCGGCACCAGCGCCAACCGCAGCGGCCATCCGTCCGCCACCACGGCGCAAGCGGCGTGGGAGCAATTGGGCGCGGCGGTAGACCTGATTCTCGACGGCGGGCCGGCGCGCAGCAGCACGCCTTCCACCGTGATAGACTGCACGGTGCGGCCGGCGCGCATCTTGCGTGAAGGGGCGCTTACGCGGAGCGCGCTCGCCGCTGTCGCAGCAGTCCGCGCGCCCTAGCCCAGAGCGCGGCCTCGTTGGCGAAGCTCAGCGTGCTCGTCACCCGCTCTTCCGGCACCCACAGGACGGCGTGCACCTCCGGGCTGGCGTCGTTGGCGCTGCCGCCGACGTACTCCATCAAGTAGAACTGGGCGGTCTTCGCAACCTGGCGGCCCCGGGCGCGAAAGACGTAGCGAATCGCGCCCACGCGCTCTACGATGCGCGCGTCTACGCCGGTTTCTTCCTTCACCTCGCGCAGGGCGGCGGCGCTGGCCGTTTCGCCGTGCTCCAGGTGGCCTTTCGGGAAGATCCAGCCGTCGTGGGCGCTGCTCTGGGTCACCAGCACGTTCAGCCCGCCGTTCTGCTCGCGGTAGACGATGCCGCCCGCGGAAATCTCTTTGTGCGGGCGGCGCTTCCGGTGGCGTTGCGGCGGAGGCGGCTTGCGGGCGCCAGGCTGTGTGCGCTTGCGGTTCATGGCGCTTTTGCAGAGATTGGCTTCAGAAAACTATACTAAGAAGAAAGGCTCACGCTGCCGCGTGAGCGCAATACGACAAGCACTGCCGAAACGTGGTTCGAGCATACCACGTTTCCCAAACCGAGGTGGAGAATTCTCGATGAGCGTTGCCATAGATATATTGACAGATAAGCTGCCCCAGGCGCGCGTTGCCTCCCGCGCCGTGGCGCAACTCGCCACCGCAACCAAGAACGCGGCGCTGCACGCGGTGGCCGCGGCCCTGGAGGCGGAGAGCGAATACCTGATCGCCGAAAACGCCAAAGACGTCTCCGCCGCCGAACAGGCGGCGCTGGACGTCTACACCATCGACCGCCTCACGCTTACGCCCAAAGTGCTGGCGGGGATTGCCGCCGACGTGCGCAAGGTGGCGGCGCTGGAAGACCCGGTGGGCGCGGTTAGCGAGATGCGCACGGTGGAGAGCGGCATCACGGTCGGGCGCATTCGCGTGCCCTTTGGCGTGGTGGGCGCGATCTACGAGTCCCGGCCCAACGTGACCGTGGACATCGCCTGTCTCTGCTTCAAGTCCGGGAACGCCGTGGTGCTGCGCGGCGGTTCCGAGGCGATCCACAGCAACATCGCCCTGGCGCGGGTGATCCACGACGCCGGGCTGGAAGCCGGCGCGCCGCCGAACTGGGTGCAACTGATCGAGGACACCGACCGCGAACTGGTGCACCGCATGTTGCGCGCCAAAGGCGAGATCGACCTGGTGATCCCGCGCGGCGGGGCCGGCCTGATCAACTTCGTGGTGGAGAACGCGACCGTGCCGGTGATCGAGACCGGCGCCGGCGTCTGCCATACCTACGTGGACGCCCACGCCGACCTGGAAAAAGCCCAGCGCATCGTGGTGAACGCCAAGACCCGGCGCTATACAATCTGCAACGCCCTGGATACGCTGCTGGTGCACGCGGACGTGGCGCGGGAGTTTCTGCCGGCCGTCTTTCCCGATTTGGCGGCGGCGGACGTGGAGATTCACGGCTGCCCGCGCACCCAGGCCATCCTGGGCGAGTCGCTCCGGGTGCGGCCGGCCACGGACGACGACTGGGGCACGGAGTTTCTGGCGCTGACCATGGCGGTGAAGGTGGTGGACGACTTCGAGGCCGCCCTGGAGCACCTGCACGCCTACACTTCCGGCCACTCGGAGGCGATCGTGACGCAGGACTATACCGCCGGCCAGCGCTTCATGCGCGAAGTAGACGCCGCCGCCCTCTACTGGAACGCTTCGACCCAGTTCACCGATGGCGCGCAGTTCGGCCTCGGCGCGGAGGTGGGCATCAGCACCCAGAAGCTCCACGCCCGCGGCCCCATGGCCCTGCACGAGATGACGACGTACAAGTGGCTGGTCTACGGCGACGGCGCGACGCGGCCGCGCTAACCGCGCGCCGCGGCCGCGCAACGTCGTCTCCGCTCGCGCAACGCCGCCTCCGCTGGCGCGACATCATCTCCGGTAGCGCAGGTTTGCAGCCTGCGCCCGCGCGGGTCGTCTCGCGAGTCGCCCGCCAATGCGGAAGGCAATCACAAGAACGCCTTTACCCCACTTATCAAACGGCGTAGGGGCACGACATGTCGTGCCCCTACGCCGTCTCGATGGAGTTTCAAGGCTCGTAGCAGCGCGTAGCCGCTATCGACTACAATGCGGCGGTCTCCGCGACAGCATCGAGGCGTACCCCTAAGTCATTCCGAGCGCAGCCGGCGAACCGTGGCTTGCGAACCGTAGCGCGGGGGCTTGTCCCCCGCTCTTGAGCGCGAATGCTGCCGGACGCCGAGGGCAGATCGGCTAGTCTTTTGGCTCAGGGGTCTGGACGACGGAGCGGCCGGCCGGCGTGGGTGTAGGCTCTTGATTCGGCGGCGGAGGGATGACCAGTTGCTGGCCAACTTGAAGGGGGTAAGGGTCCTCGAGATCGTTTGCATTGGCGATGTCCAGATACGTCACACCGGGAAACTGGCTCGCGATTCCGCTCAGGGTGTCACCCGACTTCACCACGTAGACAGTCCCTTCAGCCGGCGGCGGTGTCGGTTCCGCGATCGCGGTGGGACTGGGCCGGATGATCATGATGGTGGGTGTGGGCGTGGGCGGCGTTTCCGCGCCGTTTTCGTCGCCCAGGAACGGAATGCACGCGCCCGCCAGCACGGCCGCCGCCATGCCCAGCAGCAACGCAAGCGCGCTCGAATCTCGACCTCTCACTAGGTTCATTCTCCCCGCTACCGTATACGCGGCAAGACACACACCTACCTAATGTAGTACAGCGCACACGGCTTTGACAAGCGCCCACCGCCCCACCGGCGCGCCCGGCGGGGGCGGCGGGCGCGGCCTCAGTCGTCCGCTCTGGGCTCGAAGTCCAGGTGCGCCTTGCTCTCTCGGAAATCTCCTGAATGGCGCCTCACCCTGTAATCATGTCGGCTGGCAGGTGTTCTACGCTATTCAGGTAACGCACCGTAGTCTCGTTCTCTTCGATAATCAGATTCGACATCCCCGTATGGGCATGATTGAAATAGACCTTCTCGTATTCCGTGCTCCCCAGTAAGCCATGCAAGATGTAATTGGACGCCGTGCCGTGTGAAACGATGGCAATGCGCTCATCTGAATTCTTTGCCATCGCGCGTAGGTCCTGCGCCACTCGTTGCAGGCGCGGGAGACACTCGGCCTCCGTCTCCGGCGGACGATTCCACCACCCGTCATCCGCAAAGTCCGGCGGGATGACGAATTCGGGAAATTGCTCTTCCACCTCAACGCGGGTAAGCCCCGGCACGCCCCGCGCGCCGCGTCCGTCACCTTCGTCATGCCACAATCCAGTCAATTCATGGAGACCCAGCCAAATCTCGGGACGGAGGCCGAGCGCGGCTGCCACGAGCTGCGCCGTCTGCAGCGCCCGTCGCATTGGACTGCAGAAGAGGCGCGTAATCGCAAACACCAATCGATCATGGGGCAGAGGTTGGGTATGCTCCTCAGGCACTATTCCTCTGCTCATGTGCTCGCCAAGCAGTGCAGCTTGCCTGCGGCCCACTTCCGTGAGCGCGGGATCAGGGAGGAGGCTTCGTTCTTCCGGCGGCACGCTGGCAAAAGGCACACCCCTGCGATACGTCACGTGGCCGTGGCGAATTATGTAGAGCCTCATGATAGGCCTAGTCCTTCAATCTCTTTTCCAATCAACTGATTCTGGAGCAACGGGCAATGCGCCAATGGAACGACAGACGTTGTCATCTAAAGAGGCGAATGTCGACCCTGCCAGCGTGAACGCCGGCCAGATCCCTCAGCGCGCGGCGCTACTCTTCCCTTTCCGGCTTAAAGCTCAGGTGCACTTTGCTCTCGGTTGGTTTCTCCTGCCCCTGGTACCGGCTGCCCAGGCCGGGCGAGCCGTAGGGGCGGTCTACCGGCGTCGTCAAGGTGAGAAAGGAAATTTGGCCGATGAACATGCCCGGGTAGAGCGGTATCGGCAGCTTGGCCACGTTGGAAAGTTCCAGCGTAATCGTGCCGGAAAAGCCAGGATCGATATACCCCGCCGTCGAGTGGATAATCAGGCCCAAACGCCCTAACGAGCTCTTGCCTTCCAGGCGGCCCACCAGGTCGTCCGGCAGCCCCACGCGCTCCAGGGTCGTGCCCAGCGCAAACTCGCCGGGATGCAGCACGAACGGCTCGTTCTCTCCCACTGCGATTTCCTGCGTCAGATCCGGCTGCGGCTCCCGCACGTCGATGTGCGTATAGCGGCTGTGCTCGAAGACGCGAAAGTGCCTTCCCAGCCGCACGTCCACGCTGGAGGGCTGCACGTGCGCCGCCGCGAACGGCTCGATGCGCAAGCGCCCGCTGGCGATGAGTTCGGAAATCGTGCGGTCGCTGAGGACGGACATGTGTCGCTCTTGGCAATGCCAGACTGCAAATCGTCAAGCGCCGCTTACAGTATAGAGCAGGAGCGCCCGGCGCGCCGGAGCGCAACCAACATGCCAACCGCCGACGGTTCGTGCTATCCTACCGTGTGAGCACCATTCCATTTCAGGGTAGCAATCGCTATTGGAGCATCAGGAAAGGAACCGGCGGCATGCAAGTCAAGTCGAGGTTGGCATTGTTGGGCGGCCCCAAGTCGGTGCAGAGCGACCCCGGCGACATCTTCAACTGGCCGATCGTCACGCCTGAGCACGAAGCGGCCGTCTTGGACGTGCTGCGCCGGGGGGGCATGTCCGGCACGGACGTGACCCGCCAATTCGAGCGCGAGTACGCCGCCTGGGTTGGAACCACCTACGCCCTGGGCGCGAACACCGGCACCGAGGCGCTGCGCGCCGCCATGTACGGCTGCGGCGTGGGCGTGGGCGACGAGATGATTTCGCCCAGCGTGACCTATTGGGCGTCGTGCCTGCAGGCCCTTTCCCTGGGCGCGAGCGTCGTCTTTGCCGACATCGATCCCGACACTCTCTGCATCGATCCCAACGACATCGAGCACCGCATCACGGAGCGCACCAAGGCCATCGTGGCCGTGCACTACTGCGGCCATCCCGCCGACATGGACCCAATCATGGCAATCGCGCGCAAGCATAACCTCAAGGTGATAGAGGACGTCTCCCACGCCCACGGCGGGCGTTACAAGGGCCGCACGGTGGGCACGATCGGCGACGTTGCCGGCATGTCGCTCATGAGCGGCAAGTCCTTTGCCACCGGTGAAGCGGGCATCATGACCACCAACGACCGTGAAATCTACGACCGCGCCGTGGCCTTTGGGCACTACGACATGTACGACGCGGAGAATATCGAGACCGAGTACCTCAAGCCGTACGCCGGTCTGCCGCTCGGTGGGTACAAGTACCGCGTGAACCAGTTGAGTTCCGCCATGGGCCGCGTGACGCTGAAGTACTACGACGGCTACGTGGCGGAAATCCAGCAGGCCATGAACTACTTCTGGGATCTCCTGGAAGGCGTACCGGGCATTGCGCCGCACCGGCCGGCGCAAGATTCCGGCAGCACCATGGGCGGCTGGTACGCGGCGCGCGGCCTCTACCGGCCGGAAGAGGTCGGCGGCCTTTCGATTACGCGCTTTGCCCAGGCCGTTTCCGCCGAGGGCGCGCGCTGCGGGCCGGGCACCAATAAGCCTCTGCACCCGCATCCGCTCTTCCACGAGGCCGACGTCTACGGCCATGGCAAGCCTACGAACCTTGCCCACGCCAGCCGGGACGTGCGCCAACCGCTGGGCAGCCTGCCGGTCAGCGAAGGCATCAGCGCGCGGACGTATAGTATCCCGTGGTTCAAGAAGTTCCGGCCCCAGGTGATCGAAGAGTACGCCGCCGCCTACCGCAAAGCCGCCGAGAGCTACACCGAGTTGCTGGAAGACGATCCCGGCGACCAGGGCGACATCGGTAGTTGGCGGTTCTACTCGCCGGCGTAAACGGCTGTCCCGGCTTTCACCGCAACGACGGGATTGTGCAAAAGGCCTCCATGGGAAAGGGAGGCCTTTTGCTTTCGCCTGCGGTGCGCACAATCCAGGTGGAGAGGGAATCCGCTTGCCTGCCGGCGGAGATTACTCCCAGCGGCCCGTGTGGGGCAGCGGCTTGGTCAGCGCCAGCAGCGGGCGGGTGAACGCGGGTGGCGGGGGTGTGCCTTCCGTCGCGCGGCGCGCGCGTTCCGCGTCCCATAGTTCCGTGTAGAGCACGTAGACGGCGGGGATGAGCAGCGGGCGGACAAGCTGGATGGCGGCCCAGGCGAGGTCCGGCAAGACGAGCAGGAACGTTGCCTGCGGCGCGGCCGGCAGCGCGAGCAAGAGTCCGCCGCACACCACGCCGAACGGCAGCGCCACCGGCGCCGCGGCCAGCGCCAGCGTGCTCAGGCAGCCCCAGAAGGAGCGCCCGCTCAGCCGCCAGGATTCGAGCGCGGCCAGCGTGCCCGGCAGATCGCCGTGCACGGCCAGAAAAGGCGCGAGCAAGGTGCGCGTATGAATCGCCAGCGCCACGCCGCCAATCACCGCCCACCAGACGCCGTTCATGAGCGGCTGCCCGCTTCCGCCCAGCGGCGCGGCCTCCGCCTGCCAGGCGCTCACCCACACGATCCCGCTGACCGGCAGCCAGAAGATCAGGCTGGTATGGGCGTTCGTCCACAGGTAGCGGCACACCCAGCGCAAGCCTAGCCAGGTGGCCCGCGGGACGCCGATTGCGCGCCCCTGCGCATGGTACGCCACCACCACCATTACCGTGACGGCGCCAAGCACGACGGTGAGCGAACGGAGCAGGTAGAGCAGCGCGTTCTGCCACAAATTCGGCTGGGGCATGAGCACGGTCAGCGCGGCAACGATGAGGGCCGGCGGCACGAAGAGCGCCGTTAGCAAGCCGTACGCGCCCGGATACCGGCGCACCAAGCGGAAGCCAAGCGCAAAGCGGCGCGCCGCCGGACGCCAGGCAGCCTTGTTTGCAACCATCGCACCCTTGCCCCCACGTGTGCGCCGGTAGGACTCGTTCCACGCTAAAGCGTATCATAAGGCCGTCGGCCGCAAGCGCGCCGCGCGCGGGCGCAAGGAGCCGCCGGCAAGCGCGCTCACGGATATGGGATAGTATAGTCACAGCGCAAACTGCCGCAGCCAGCGAAATCCGAAACCGGATAGGAGGAAATGAGACCAATGGCGACGCTCACGCAACGAACACTGCCCCAGCGGCTGCTCCTGGGTCCAGGGCCGGCCAACGTGCATCCCCAGATCATGGCGGCGCTCCAGCAACCGGTGCTGGGGCACCTGGACCCGGTCTTCCAGGAGATTTTGGTGGAGACCGCCGGGCAGTTGCGGCGGTTGTTTGGCACGGAGAACGAACTCACCCTGGCCGTGACCGGCACCGGCTTCGCCGGCATGGAGTCGTGCCTGGCGAACCTCATCGAGCCGGGCGATACGATGCTGGTGGGCGTGAACGGCTTCTTTGGCACGCGCATGGCGGAATTCGCCCAGCGCTTTGGGGCCGAGGTGGTGGAAGTAAACGCGCCGTGGGGTGAACCCATTGCCGCCGCCGCCGTGGACGCCGCGCTACGGCAGAATCCGGGCGTGAAGGTGGTCGGCGTCGTGCACGGCGAGACCTCCACCGGCGTGCGCCAGCCGATCGCGGAGATCGCCAGCGCCGCCCACGCCCACGGCGCGTTGCTGCTCATGGACGCGGTGACGACCCTGGGCGGGCTGCCGGTGATGGTGGACGCCTGGGGCGTGGACGCGGCTTACAGCGCCAGCCAGAAGTGCGTGGGCACGATTTCCGGCCTGGCGCCGCTCACGCTCAGCCCCCGCGCCCGCGAGCGTATGGCCCAACGCGCGGCGGCGCTGCCCACCTGGTACCACGACGTGGAGGCGCTGCACCAGTACTGGTCGGCACAGGGCTTCTACCACCATACCTGCTCCAGCACCCTGGTCTACGGCCTGAAAGCGGCGCTGGACCTGATGGATGAGGAGGGCGTGGAGAACCGCTTTGCCCGCCACCAACGCTGCGGCGACGCGCTGAAAGCCGGTCTGGAAGCGATGGGGCTCTCCCTGGTCGCTGCGGCGGGACACCGCCTGCCCATGCTCACGACGGTCAGGATTCCCGAGGGCGCCGCCGACCTGGACGTGCGCAAAGCTCTGCTAACCGAGCACGGCATCGAAATTGCCGGCGGCCTGGGGCCGCTGATGGGCGCAATCTGGCGCATCGGCCTGATGGGCTACGCGGCAAGACCGGAGAACGTGCGCACGTTCCTGGCTGCCTTTGCCCAGGTGCTCACCGCCCAAGGCTGCGCGGTGGATGGAGGTGCTGGCAAGAATGCCGCCGAGGCGCTTTTGTCTCAATAGACAGTGTCAACAGTTCCTGTCATTCCGAGCGCAGCGAGGAATCTAGAGTTCAACCGGGAATCTGAGGCGTGGCGGGGGACTTGCATAATCGGTGTAGGGACACGACATGTCGTGCCCCTACGTCCATCGTGAAGGAGCTTACGCATGGCGCTACCTATGGTCCATCCCGGCGAACACCTGGCCGCGGAGTTGCAAGAAATCAGCATGAGCGCCGCCACGCTGGCGCGCCAGTTGGACGTGCCCACCAACCGCATCACCGCAATCCTAAACGGACAGCGCGCCGTCACCGGGGATACCGCGCTCAGGTTGGCTCACTTCTTTGGTACCAGCGCGGATTTCTGGCTGAATTTGCAGAAGATCTACGAACTGCGGTTGGCTGAGAAGAGAGCCGGCAGCGCAATCAGAACGCTGCCGACACTTGAGAGCCTCCAGTCGGCCCGCGCGTAACGTGCGGCAGCGGGGGGCAAGCCCCCGCGCTACGGCTACGGCTTGGCCGGTTGCGGTCGCGTCCCCGCCCGGTAGGGGCGACCCTTGTGGTCGCCTGGAATGCGAGCCCCCGCGCTACGGCTTGGCCGGTTGCGGTCGCGCCCCCGGCCCGGTAGGGGCGACCCTTGTGGTCGCCTGGCGCGCAACCGCATCCAACCGTGGGGTCCACGGACAGCGCCGCAGGGCAACCGCGACTGCCGTCCACCGCAGGGCAACCGCGACGGGGCAACCCATCGCAGGGCAACCGCGACTGCCGTCCGCCGCAGGGCAACCACAAGGGTTGCCCCTACGTGTATACTGCCACCAGCACGGCCTCGTTGGGATTCTGCAGGTCGTTGAAGACCACCACGCAGCGCCGGCCGGCCGTGATGGCCATGGCGTCCAGGCCGCGATTGACGGCGATGCCGGCGAGAAACGTGGGAAACGAGCCGGCCAACTGCACGTCAGCCTGCCACTTCTTGGCGTCGAACTCTTTGACGACGCCGCTCAGCGCGGCGCCGGGCGTGATGCCTCGTGTTTCTGCGCGTTCTGCCATGGATGTTCCTCCGGTGTCGGTTACATGCTTGTGCCGCCGTCTTCCCCCTCTCCCTAACCCACCCCCCAGTGGCGAGGGAACCGGAACCGCCGGACACGTATCGGCGGGGGGCAAGCTCCCGCGCTACGGTTGGTGAGCGTTCGGTTTGCGGGGGGCAAGCCCCCGCGCTACGGTTGGTGAGCGTTCGGTTTGCGGGGGGCAAGCCCCCGCGCTACGGTGAGTGGGCATTCGTTCTGCGGAGGACAAGCCCCCGCGCTACGCGGATGCGCAGCGCTTGCTCCTATGTGTCTTCCAACTCCCCGCATTCCAGGGTCATCGTGTACTCCGCGTCGTCGGGCGTATAGCGGTGGTTGATGCGCGCAATGCGCAACGTGCCGTGGTCAAAGCCCGTGGTCTGAAAATCGACCACGTCGCCCACCTGGAGCGCCGGGTTATACGGCACGTCCACCGTATACGCCTCGTTGGCGCGGCGGGCGGCGGCCAGCGCGGCCGCGGCGCGTTTCTGGCAGTCCGCGGCCTGTGTCAGTTGGGTATCGGTCACCAGCGCCGTGTTCGCGTTGCCCTGGGCGCGCAGCGCGGCCCAGTCCCACGCCTCGCCCAGCGCGCCGTCGCCCTGCACCAGCACGTGGTTGACGCGGGCGCTCTGCCGCCAGGCGCCGGCGAACTCCTGGCCGGTGTACGTCCACGCCGCCGCGTCATCCTTGCTGGGAAACCAACAGCGCACCGTGCCGTCCGGTTCCACGCGCCACCACAGCGCGTCCAGCGCGGTCAGGCGGTCGATCATCGTTTGCCACGGTTGGCCGGCGTGCAGGGCAAAGGCCGGCAGCGCGCGGCCGAAGCGGCTATCGTTGTCGTCGCTCAGGCGCAGCGCGCCGGCGCGGTACCAGGCCTCCGCCAGCAGCGCGCGCAGGGTCTTGCCGCTAAACGACCACGTCTGCGCCACCCGGCGGCGGGCGTGCACGCTGGCGTCCGCCGCCTCCACGCGGACGGTCTTATCGGGCAGCAGCGTCACGCTTTGCACCGCCAGTTCCGCCATCTTCTTCTTCTCCGCGCCGGCGCTCGTCACGTAGCCGGCGCGCACGTCCAGCGTCACGCCGGCGCGCAGCGTCTTATCCAGCCGGGCGTCCAGCGCGCCGTCGGTGTTATCCAGCAGCAGGCTGGCGGCGCTCGTTGCGTTGGCCCGTTCCTCCCAGCGGAAATCCAGCGCGCGGGAGGTAACGTCCTGGAACTGGTCGACGTTCGTGGCCGCGTAGCCGGTGTAACGGTGGGCGATCTCCTGGTTCACCAGCCAATACTTGGTCGCGCTTTGCCGCAGCCACCAGAAGCCGGTGAACGACTCATCTTCCACCGGCGCGCCCTCGGAAAACAGTCCCCACGTGTGCGCCGTGCCGTAGCGCCAGCGGCCGAAGTTGAGACCCGAGACCGTGCCGTAGTCCCGCTCCAGGTAGCCGATGCGGAAGGCCTGCTCCCAGTACTGGATTGTGGGATCCAGCAGGTCGCGCCGGGCCGCGCTGTCGTCCACGCGGGCGATGGTGGTCAGCGGTTCCCAGGTCGTGCCGTTGGTGCGGCAGCCCACGATTGCGGTGCCGCTGGCGCCCGGCGCGCCGCCCCAGAGCGATACGGCCAGGTGCCACTTCGTGCCGTCCCACGCCGCGCCGATGCCGCCGCAGGACGAGTATGCGCCGTGGCTCCACTCGTCCGCCTGCCAACTGCCGCCGGATTCATGCAGCCGGTAGATTGTCACACCGCCGCCGGTCTTGTCCACCGCCAGGAAGATGCTGCCGTTGCCGCCGTAGCAGAGCGCGCGCACGAACTTCTTGGCGTTCCAGAGAGTCTCCGCGCTGCTCCAGGTGGCGCCGCCGTCGCTGCTGGTGCGCCGGTAGACGGTGGTGAGCTTGACGTACACCACCGCCACGTGGCCGTTGGGCAACACGCCCGCGCCCACCCCGGCCGCGCCGGTGACGCCGGTCTGCAACGTCGTCCAGGTGGTCCATTGGCTCGCCTGGGTGGTGTCGGTGATGCGCTGAAAGGCGACGACGGCGGCAATCACGCCCCGCGCCGACGAGACGTCCACCCGCCAGAGCGCGCCGCCGTTATCCACGAAGCAGGCGTTGGCCGCGGCGGAGCGCGTAGCGGAGCGGTAGCGCGTGTAGCGGTGCGCCGCGTCGCGCAAGGTAAACTGCATCGCCGGCCGGCGGGCTGCCGCGTTCACCGCCGCCGCCAGGGTTGTGGTCAAGGTGCGGGCCACGGCTATACCTCCCGCAGCGTGACGCGGATTTCCCACTCCAGCGTCCACAACTGCTCTTTGCCATACGGGATGACGCGCTCCTCGCACGCGGCGAAACGCACGGTATGGCTGGCGTTCAGCGGATCGACGAAGGTGTGGCTCTCGTTCGTGCGCTGAAAGAACGACCAGAGCCGGTCGCGCCACTGCCGGGCCGTGGTGGCGTTCGTCGTGCCGTCGAGATTGCGGATGCTCTCCCGGCACAGCGCGACGAACGAAAACTCGCGCTTGCCCAGGCCGCTCTCCACGTAGGAGACCGTGCCGCCCGCGGTCAGGCGCGACTGCGCGCGGCGCGGCCGGGTCATGGTATACGTGCCGGGCTTGATGAAGAACCCCAGCGCAGCGCCGTCGTTCACGTTGGTATTGGTCAGGGTTACGTTGCAGTCCACTCCAATGGTGGGCATCCTTTTCGTGCTCCCTCTCGTGTTGGTATTCGCTACCCGTGCCTGCGCAGGCGCTCTCCGGCAGCCTCTCCCGTTCCTGCTTCGACAAGCTCAGCACGAACGGTCTAGCCGGTAGGGGCACGACACGTCGTGCCCCTACCGGCCTCACGCCTCCACCAGCGTCACCGCGATCTCCCACTCTGGTGTCTCCCACAGGCCCGAGGCCGCGGACACGCGCTCCTCCAGCGCCAGCGCGCGCACGCTGTGCACGCTTCCCAGCCGGTCGGTAAAACTCAACGCCGCGGTCTTGGCGTGGGACGCCCGCAGGTTGGCGCGGTAGGTAGCGGCAGACGTGAGATTCACCGTGCCGTCGTGGTTGAGGTGGTTGGTGTAGGCGAGCACGGTGAAGCGCCAGACCTGCTTGCCCGCGCCCAGGTCCACCGCGGCCGGCCCGGCGCTGGCGTCCGGGTCCGCGGCCATGATCTTGGGAATCTCCACGCGATACGAGCCGGGCTTCACGAAATAGCCGTTGCCATCCAGGATTACCGAACAATCCGTTCCAACGGTTGGCATGGTTTGCTACCTTATTGCTGCGAGTTTGGCCAGGATGCGGTTGGGCGCGCCGGTCAGCCCCAAGCGCAGCCACTCCCGCACCCGGTATTTGCGGGCGCTGGCGACCTTTGTGCTGTCCGGCGTATCGACAATGGCGACCACGTCGCTGAGGTCCACGTCCGGCGGGAACTCCGCCGTCACGTCCGGGCCTTTGCTGGCTGGCTCTTCGCCCCGGTTTGCCGCGCCGGACGCGGCGCCGCGCGCTTCCTGCCACGTGCACGCCGCCGCCGCGTAGACCGTCTCGCTGCCGCTCTTGCGGATCAGCGTCACGGCGCGCAGCCGCCCCTGCCGGATTCGCGCCCGGTTCGCCTGCGCGTGGGCAACCTGCCTGCTATCGAGCATTCTTTTCTCCATTTCCGTTCAACGTCGGCCCGCCATTCCCGCGAAAGCGGGAATCCATCTTCTCATCGTCAATTCCCACTCCCCAGCGGGGGACAAGCCCCCGCGCTACACAGAGTTCACCCCCAAAACCCGGCAGTGCGACCGTTCGCGCTGAGCTTGTCGAAGCGTGAACGGTCTCACGGCGCGCGCCAACAAATGATGCACCATGTCATTCCGAACGGAGCGCAGCGGAGTGTCGAACCCTGTTCGCGGAATCTAGAGTCTTGGAGCAGCCGGGCGCGTTGCCGTATGGCACGAGATTCCTCGCTGCGCTCGGAATGACAGAAGCGCCGGTCTGCGTCTGAAACAGGGGCTGCAAGCGGCGCGACCAATGCGCTGGCGTATGCGAACAGACCCGCGCCAGCTAGCGTTCCCCATTGTTGCCGTTTAGCGTTCCGCATTCGTGCCGTCCACCGTCCACGCCACGCTCCCCCGCGTCTGCTGCGCCCGCTCCTGCCGCAGGCGCGCAAGCTCTTTCTCGAACGCCTCCCGCGCGTCCATGCCCTTGCGCCACCAGGCCGCGCTCACCATGCTCGTATCCACGCCCGCGCCTTGCTGGCCGTCCTGGTAGCGGAAGTTATCGGACTTCGGCGTGGCGTAGGCCAGGCAAGCGTGGGCGTACGCGCCGGTGGTGAGCAGGCCGGTGTGGGCGTCCGGCAGCGTCCACTGGCTCTCGCTGGCGACGTGTTTCGCGCCCCAGCGCACCCGCGCCGGTTCCGCCGCGCCGGGCGCTTCCGGCACGAGCAGGAAGACGTAGCCCGGCGTGCCGTCGCTGGCGGGCAGCGTCATGAACGTGCAGAGCGCCGGCGGATAGCGGCCCGTGGGCCACTCCACCTCCTCCACGCTCCACACGCCCGCCAGGCTGCTCACGTCCAGCAGGCGCGAGCCGGCGCTGGTGGTCAGGGTGGCGTCGCGGGTCCAGGGCGCGGCGCGGGAGAGTTCGCTCAGGGCGCGGTCGATGGCGTGATCGAGGTCCGCGTCGCTGAAGCGCGCCTCGCTGCCGGCCGGATCGAACAATTCGCCGCGCAAGACGCCGCGAAATTCGCTCAATGTCATAGGTTTTCCTTACGTTGACAACTACACACGGATTGCTCGGCACAACGAAGCGCGCGCTCAGGCAGAGAGCCACCGCCCCCGCCCGGTAGGGGCACGACACGTCGTGCCCCTACCGGGCGTTCCCTCTCTCTTACGGAAGAAGGTGACGGCGGCAAATGTCCTCTCCGCCTCCGGTTCCCTCTCCCGCTGGAGACCTTTGCATAATTCTGTCACTCCGGCGAAAGCCGGAGTCCAGATGCCCTTTTGCAACTGTAAATGGCTTGACAACCGCTATTCTTGGCTGTAAGAGCGCCTCTGGATTCCGGCTTTCGCCGGAATGACGGAATTACGCAAAAGTCTCTGCTGGGAGAGAGTTAGGGTGAGGGCCGCCCTACGCCACGTCCGCCCAATACGCGCCCCGGAAGTCCAGCCAGCCGCCGCCGAACTCCCAGCGCACCTTGTAGCTGATGGCGTCGTTGGTGAAGACCGAGCCGGCCGTCGGGTTGTCCTGCACCAGCAGTTCCGGCGTCTCCTGGCCGTTGATGAAGCCCACCTCCAGGCACTCGCTCTGGGCCGGATCCGCCATCAGGTAGTAGTCCTTGACGTCGGTGAACTGCGGCGCCACGAGCGGCTCCACCATGCCCTGGAGCGGATTGGCATCGTTGTTCTGGCTGCCGGGCAGCAGCGTGCTGTTGAGGATCGTCACCGCGGTCCAGTAGAGGTCCGGCGGCAGCAGCAGGTAGCGCGGCTTGAGGCCCAGGCGCTTGCCGGCGCTGTTGGTCTGCTTCATCATCGCCGTGATCGCGGCCTGGAGCGCCGCCGCCGAGAGCGCGGTCGTGCCGCGATTCTTGTGCGCGGTCTGGCTGCCGTCGTCGAAGACCTTCGTGTTGTCCGCCAAGCGCGGATTGCTCGTGAAGAGGCCGTAGACGAACTCGTTGATCGTCGTGGCCGCGGCAATCGCCAGCTTGGTGGGAATGCGCCGCACCGCCTCCAGGTCGTCGTTCAGGATCGCCTCGCGGGTGACCACCACCAGGTTGCCGCGCTTGGCCGGCGTGTACGTCTCGCGGGTGTCGTCCCAGGCCAGGTTCGTGTAGGCGGCGTTCTCGTTCACCGTGCCGAGCGCGGCGAAGTCGTGCAGCAGCACCCGGTACTGGGGCTTGTAGTCGCGGATGGCGCGGATCGCGCAGAACTTCTTCCAGTCCTGGGGCTGCGCGGCGTAGTCCTGCACCAGACGCTTGGTAATGGCGTTGGCCAGGGCGTGGTTGAGCACGCTGGTGGTGACCTCGTTGGCCTCGCGCACCAGCGAAAGCTCAGGATTCAGAGCGCCGCGCACCTCGGCGTCGCCCGTAATCTGCACGTAGGCTTCGCGGATGCTCGACCAGGCGGGCGCCGGCGCGTCGCCGCCCATGTCCCGCACGCCCAGCAGGCGCGCCAGGCCGGCCGCGGCGGCGGCCAGGCCCCGGTCGGCGCCCGCCGTGCCCAGGCTCACGCGCGCCTTCTCCGCGCCCGCGCCGCGCACGCCGTTGCCGCCGCCGGCGAGCGCGCGCACGGTCTCCACCTCGTCCTGAATGGCCTGTTCCAAGACCTCGGTCGTAAAGGTCTGCCCCGCGAAGCGGCGGCGCAACTTGCGCGTGATGGCGCGCGGCAAGGCGGCGGTTTCCAGCCGCTCGTTGAGCGCCGTCATGCACGCCAGTTTGGCCTCGGCCTCCGCCAGGCGCGTCTCGGTGTTGGCTGCGGTCGTGTCTCCCATCTGTACCTCCTCGGTATGGGATGAATCATGCGACTCCGCCCCGTCCTGGGGGCGGTCGTTCACGGTGTTGGCCTGTTCGTCTTGCTGCAAGGTATCCTCCTTGTGTGTGTCGGTACCCTCCGACGCCGGCAAGATCTGTTCGAACGCGCCGCCGGCCGCGGCCCGGGTGACCACGTCGCACGAGCGCAGCGCCGGAATGCTCTCCACCACCTGGACGGTCGCGCCGTTCTGGCGCTGGGCGCGCACCGACGCCAGCGAGTCGATGGAGAGCCCCAGCACGTCGGGACGCCCCAAGTCGACGGCCTCTTGCACCAGGCTCCAGAGCCAGTCGGCGCTGGCGAAGATATGGAGCACGGCGCGCACACGGTCGCCTTCCAGCCGGGGTTCGCGGTAGAAGCCCACCACGTCGCGCACGCTGCGGGGCTTCTCGCTGCCCTCGGCCGCGGGCGCGGGATGGTCGGCAAAGGCGCGCAACCCGTCAAGCTGCGCCGCCACGTCCCGCAGCGCCTGGGGCGTGAAATAGCGGCCGTTGCGCGATAGCCCCTGCCGCAACACGGTCACGGCCACCTCCCGCCGGGGCGCGTCCAGTTGCGCCTCTTGCAACGGCACGAGCAACGCGAGTTGTTCCGGTTTCAAGGCGTCATTCTCCTTTCGCTGCTGTGAGTCGTACGTATTCATGCGGCCACTTGGTACAATAGCGACCATGAACGATAACCAATCTCCCGCCGCCGTTGCGCTCACCGTGGTCGTCGCGCCCTCCCAGGCCGGCGGCTACTGGGCGGAACTGCCGTCCCTGCCGGGCTGCGCGGCCCAGGGCGACACCGTTGACGCCGTGCTCACCGACCTCACCATGGCGGCGGAGATGTTCCTCTCGCAGGAAGCGCCGCCGGCCGATACGCTCGCGCTGCGCACGGTTGCCGCCGCAGTGGGCGACGCCGCGTACCGCCTGCCGGCCGTCACCTGGCGCGTGGGGCGGCGCGTCCACGCCGTCGCCATTCCCGTCCACGACCGCGTGGCGCGCGGCGAAACCGAGGAAGAGGCCCTGGCGCAACTGCAACGGCTGCTGCCCGCCTGGATAAGCGCCGACCTGAGCGAGGGCGAGACCGTGCCGGTGGTCGGGGTGGCCGATACCGCCGCCATCCACCCCCGCGTCGGCCAGGCCACCGGCGCGCCCTTGTCCCAAAACGAGGCCCTCAAGCCCGAAGTCGTCCTGGTGCTGCTCCGCGCCGCCGGCATGACCAAAGAGCAACTGAGCGAGATGCTGGACTACGATCCGGATTAGCCTCATCTTCCTCCCAAATGCCCCCTTTCCCTCGAGGAAGAGGGCCGGGGTGAGGGTGTCTCCGGCCAGCCGTTCACACACCATCCTCACTCCTCCTCAGCCAGAAACCGCCGGAAGAGCCGCGCCGCGTCCTCCGTTTCCAGCCAGCCCTCGCCCTGCGCCAGTTGCAGCGAGCGCGCGAACGACTCGGCGTGCGGCCCGGCCACCTGCGCCACGTCCGGCTGGAGTTCCTGGAAGACCACGCGAAACGCCGTATCGACGTCCGCCGCCAGCGCGCCGGCCTCCTGTTTGGCCTGGATTGCCCGCGCCACGAGACGGCGCAGGTAGCGGCCAAAGAGTTCCTGGCGGCGTTGGAAGCGCCGCAGCGTGGGCAGGCCCATCTCGGCCGCGGTGGCCCGGTTCACGTGCCCGCCTTCCGCGAGATAGTGCTCCGGCAGGCCCGCGCCGGCCGCGATCATCAGCTTGAGCGCGCGGCCGTCGGCGGCCACGTCGTCGGCGCCAATCGCGGGCTGCACCGGCTGCCAGGTTTCCGCTTCGTTGTGGAAGACCACCGTGCCGGGGGCGGGCGGGTGGGCGTAGGCGGCCATCTTGGCCAGCAGGTCGTTGCGCGTCGCGCCGCGCACGGTCACGTCGTAGATGAAACTGCCTTTGAGCCGGTTGATGCGGGCGCGGTCGACGAGCCAGTCCCGGTACCGCTTGAGCCAGGGCAGCAGGGGCGCCAGGTCGCTGCGGCCCCGCAGGGCGTTGGAGACGCGGTTGATGGTGAAGTGCTCCATCTCCCCGGCGGCCACCCAGTAGCCGGGGTCCGCGCCCACGCCGCGCACCCGGTAGCGCAGCGCGCGCTCGACGTCTTCCGGCGCGGTCTCGATCTGCTCGATGAGGAGCGGATCAAGCTGCCGCAGGCGGATTTCGCCGGCAAGCGGGTCGGTGAAAACCCGCACGAACTGCTCGCCGTAGAGGGCAAGCTCGGTGTAGAGGCTGTAGACGCGGGTGTCCATGCTGTTGTCGAGATGCCGCCAGAAGGCGTCCACCGCTTCCTGCGCCGCCGGGCTGGCGCACGCGATGCGCACGCCGCCGCCCAGCACGAAATTGGCCTGGACGTCGATGACGGCGTAGGCCAACGGATTGGTGACGTAGGCCTCGTAGACCTCGCGCAGCAACCGCTGATGGTCCCAAAGGGGATCGTCCCGCGTCTCCGCCGCGCCGGCGGCCTGGCGGTAGCCGATGTCCTCAGCCGCTACCGCCTCCTGCACCCGCGCCTGGATCACGTCGCCAAAGAGCCGCTCGCCCACGCGCCGCCACCACTGTCTCGTCTGTATTGCCATCGCGCTCGCTTTCTGCTCTTCTGCACTTTTCTGTTCTTTGTCCGGCATTCCGCTAACTCCTACATTCCCTCTATGTGCTGCCTTTCCTCGACGACCTGAATTCCCTCGATGTGCTCCATCTTCGTTCGCCCTGAGCGTGTCAAAGGCGTCCGCCGCCGTCATTCCCGCGCCCGCACTCCGTCATTCCCGCGCCCGCACTACGTCATTCCCGCGAAAGCGGGAATCCATCTTCTCCGCCGGCGCCGCCGCCGCGCCTGCGGGGGGACAAGCCCCCGCGCTACGTGTCAGCCGCCTTGCCGGTTTGTCCTTCCTTGCCGTTCGCCCTGAGCGTGTCGAAGGGCGTCCGCCGCCGTCATTCCCGCGCCCGCACCCCGTCATTCCCGCGAAAGCGGGAATCCATCTTCTCCGCCGGCGCCGCCGCCGCGCCTGCGGGGGGACAAGCCCCCGCGCTACGTGTCAGCCGCCTTGCCGGTTTGTCCTTCCTTGCCGTTCGCCCTGAGCGTGTCGAAGGGCGTCCGCCGCCGTCATTCCCGCGCCCGCACTACGTCATTCCCGCGAAAGCGGGAATCCATCTTCTCCGCCGCCGCCGCCGCCGCGCCTGCGAGGGGCAAGCCCCCGCGCTACGGCTCAGCCGCCTCTTCGCCGGTATCAATAGCCTTCCGTCCGCGCTTCTTGCGGCGGCAGCGCCACCGACGCGGCCGGCGGCGCGCCGCCTTCCACCGCGCGCGTCAGCAGGGCCAGGGCCGACACGTAATCGTCGTGGCCTTGGCCGCTGGGCACGTGGAAGCCGATGCGCTGGCCGGCATGCAGCGTCAAGCGGCACCTGCGCGCTTGGCGCCGGCACTCCCGGTGTTCCGGCGAGCCGTCGTCGGCCCACAGTTGCAGGCGGCCGCCGCCCACCAGACTGCGCAGGTCGTAGCCCAGGGCGCTCTTGGACTGCGCCGTGAACGTAAACGGCTCCACCCGCTCAGCCCCCAGGCGCGCCCGCAGGAAGCGGGCCAGCGCGTCGCCGATGCCGGTGGCGTCGATGATTGCCCGCTGCGCGCGCCATTCCTCGCCCAGCAGGCGCGCCAGGCGGGCGTACTGCTCGGTGGTAGGCAGGCCGGTCCACTGGTAGGCGTTCACCACCTGCACCGCGGGCAGGGCGAACCCCAATACCGGGTCGTGCCGCCAGACCCGCTCGCCAATCAAGACCACCGTGCTGTCGCGCCGCGTATTGCCGCTCGTTTCGCCAAGAGCGGTTTCCTCACCGGCCACGTCCACCGCCGCCACGTAGTGCGCGTCGGCCTGCGGTTCCCGTTGCCGTTCGTGCGCGCCTTGCAGCGCCGCTTGCAGTTCCGGCGTGAAGAAGCCGGTGGCGTCGTCCACCTCTTCCAGGCAGTACTGGGTGCGGATGACCAGGTCGTTCGCGCCGCGCTGGCGGATCTGCGCCCGCACCGCCGCGCCGTAACGCGGGTTCTCCCGCGCCCCCACCTGCCAGGGAAAGGAAAAATGCCGCCGCTCGCCGGTCTCCTTTTCTCCTGCGAGGTTTATTGCTTTGTATTGAGCGAGGAGCGTATCGTTCGTCCACGGCGTGCCGTAGAGCACGATCGTCGCGTTCTGCGCCGCAGCCATGGGCAGGAACTCCTTGGCGAACTTCTCCGCGTCCACGTCCTGGGCTTCGTCCACTTCCAGCAGCAGGTCGGCGGTGGCGCCGACCACGTTGGCCTGCTCGTGGGCCGAGAGAAACAGCGCCCGCGCCTTGCCAACGGCAATCATGTTGCCGGGGACGCGCCGCCAGTGGGGCGCCAGCCAGGGACGTTCCAGCGCCTCTTCCAGACGCAGGCGCGAGATGAGGGTCTGCGGCGTGAGCGTGGGCGCGCACTTGACGACCGTGCCGCCGCGCCGTTGATGGCGGTAGAGCAGGTAGGCTTCCAGATGGGCCGAAAGCTCGTTCTTGCCCATCTGCCGGGCCATCTCCACGGTGAAGATCTTGCCCTCCCGCCGCCGCACGCTGGCCAGCACCGCCCGCGCTACCGTTAATTGGTAAGAACGCAGCGGCCGTCCCACGAGCGCGCGCGAAAAGTGGGCGATGTCGGTGAGGGTGTGGCGGAAGAAGGCGCGCGCCAGCGCGTTGCCGTCGTTGCCGCCCGCCGTTGACGGCGGCGGCGCGGCGTCCTTCCTAAACCGGTTTTCTCTGTCGGCTAGATTAGTCTGCACAAGTCTCTTCCTGAGCGGTTTTCCCGCGTGGACTTTCTCGCCCTCTCCGGCCGGCGGGTGACAAGCCCCCGCGCCACGTTCCGCTAATCCCGCTCTACGCTCCGCCAGTCCGGTAGCGCAGGTTTGCAACCTGCGTCCCCGGTCAGCGGGTGACAAGCCCCCGCGCAACCGCATTGGCTCTTTCTGTCATTCCGAGCGCAGCGAGGAATCTAGAGTCCATGCGGAGCGCGGTCCAATTGATCGAGAATCCTAGATTCCTCACTGCGCTGCGCTCCGTTCGGAATGACATGCGTGTGCAGACCATCGGCCCGGCTACCAAGGCCGGGCGCTCCATTTGGAATGACATGCACAAGAGGCAAACAGGGCGCTGTGCTTCCATGTTCCTTCCATAGAGTCGGACAAGCCCCCGCGCTAGGTTTCGCCAGTCCGGTAGCGCAGGTTTGCAACCTGCGTCCCCGGTCGGCGGGTGACAAGCCCCCGCGCAACCGCATTGGCTCTTTCTGTCATTCCGAGCGCAGCGAGGAATCTAGAGTCCATGCGGCGCGCGGTCCAATTGATCGAGAATCCTAGATTCCTCACTGCGCTGCACTCCGTTCGGAATGACAAAGCGCGCGCAATGCGGAACGGCCATTCCGGTTACTGCCCTGGCGCGAAGCGCAGAATGCCGTTCAGCAGCGCCGCGGCAAACGGCGAAGCGAAGATGCCGATCAGAATCACGTTGATCTTCGCTTCCAGCCGGGCGTAGTCCTCCCGCGTGTTCTCCGCCAATTCGCGCGTCACTTGACCGTACGCGCAGCCGTGTTGCGCCAGGCGGTCGGCCAACTCGTGGCAGCGCGCGGCGTGTTGCGGCGGCGTATGGGTGTTCGGTTCATTCAGTGTGGTCGGCATGGTGTGCCTGCTCTTCCTGTTGTTCCAGCGCTTCGATTTCGGCAACGACCTGGCGCATCGCCTCGGTCAGGTTGTCCTCGGCCCGGGGCGAGAGTTGGGCGCGCGCTTTCAGGGCGTCCAGCAGAATGCCCGTCAGTTCCTTCACCGCCTTGATTTTGTCCGCCGGCGCGCGCTCGTCGTCTTCGGCAGCGAGCAGTTGGGCCGCGATGCGGCGCAGGAGCATGCGCAGCAGGCCGATCTCGTCCTGGAGCAGCGGATTGTCGGCCGTGCGCGCCAGCGCCGCCAACTCCTGCTCGGTGAAGAGGTCGGCGTAGAGGCTTTGGGATGGTTTCTTGCTTTGGGTCACCGCGATGTTTTCCTTTGCGTCGTGGCTGTGCGCTTGTTCTGTATAGAGATGTGGTTGCGGTCTGCGGCGCGCCGCTGGCGTTGCGTCCGCCTATTCGGGGCGTGCATAGAGGTATATTCAAAAATAACGTAAAAATGAGGGGTAAAAGGGGTTGCAATTTTACGAAGTATTTACTATACTGGGGAAAACGCGGCGCAGGATACCGCTGAACAGCATCCGGCGAGAAAGGAAGACGCGCATGAAAGAGACCCTTACCGGTAAGCAACGGCAGGTGCTGGCGTTCGTCACGCGCGCGCAGCGGGAAGAGGGGCGCTGGCCCACGCTGGAAGAGATTGCCCGGCACATCGGCGCGCAGACGCCGGCGGCGGCGCACCACCACCTGAAGCGCCTGGAAAGCAAGGGCCGCCTGCGCCGCGCGGCCTGGGGAACCTACGAACTGACGCCCCAGGCGCAGGTTCTGGAGGGCCTGGGCGTGGCGCGCGTGCCGGTGCGCGGCACGATTGCCGCCGGCGCCGGCGTGGAAGCGGTGGAGGCCGTGGAAGACTGGCTCACCGTGGATAGCGTCTTTGCGCGCCACCCGGACGTCTACGCGCTGCGCGTGCAGGGCGACAGCATGGTGGACGCCTGCGTCTGCGACGGCGACCACGTGCTCATCCGTCCCCAACGCGACGCGGAAAACGGCGAGATGGTGGCGGCTCTGCGCGAAGACGGCACCGCCACCCTGAAGAGCCTCCTCCGCGAGGGCGGGCAGGTGTTCCTGGCTCCCGCCAACCCCTACTACCCCACGCTCCCCGGCGACAACATCACCGTGCTGGGCAAGGTGGTGGGCGTGATCCGCGTCTTCGCGTGAGGAGGGCGGGGCGTGATGACAGCGAGAAAGAATCCCGCGCGCGTGGGGTTCCCCCGTTCATCCTTCGACAGGCTCAGGACGAACGGGAGGGGATCCGCCGCCGTAGGGGGATCCGCCGCTGTAGGGGCGCTTCGCGAAGCGCCCCTACGCGAAAGGAAGCAATACCGCAACGAACCATCACCGTAGCGCGGGGGCTTGCCCCCCGCACGTGTGGCCGGGGACGCAGGTTGCAAACCTGCGCTACCGGAGTGGCGGAGTGTAGCGCGGGGGCTTGTCCCCCGCACGTGTGGCCGGGGACGCAGGTTGCAAACCTGCGCTACCGGAGTGGCGGGCCGTAGCGCGGGGGCTTGTCCCCCGCCGGTGCGCCCCTCCGGTGCACGCCGGAAACCGTGCCGGATCTAACGTAAAGAGAGGAAAGCACAATGGCAGTCACCGTGCCTTTGACGCAGCCGGCGCCCATGGCCAAGGCGCCGCCTTTGACGAAACCAACACCTTTGGCGCAAGCGGCGTCCGTGGCGCCGCCGTCGCGCCGCGCCGGGCCGGCCAGCGGCCCGCGGCAAGGCCCGCCCGACGAACTGTTCGTCACCGTCCAGGCGGCGCAGCAGGGCAACACCACCGCCCAGATGCTGCTCATGGACCGCCTGCGCCTGCCCATGGAGCGCCAGATTCGGCGTCTCAAGCGCAGTTTCCGCCCGTCGGAGGCCGAAGACGCCCGCCAGGAGGTGCAGCGCCTCTTCCTGGAGTTGCTCTACGAGTACGACCGCACGCGCAACGGCAATTTCGAAGCCTACATGTGCACCATGCTCAAGTGGCGCGTGCACAACTTCGGGCGCGCGTCCCGCCGCATCGCGCCGCCGGACCCGGCCCACAACCAGTCGCTCAGCGACGAGATCACCGCCTACCTGGCCGAACAGCGCCTGCGCGCCGGCAATCCCACCGCCGAACCGGCGGTGCACGCCGAACTCGAGATTGCCCTGCAAGCGCTCACGCCCAAGCAGAAGTCGGTGCTCTTCGCCATCTACTGGCAGGACCAGCGCGTGGTGGACGTCGCCGCGCGCATGGGCGTCAGCCCCCAGGCCGTGCGCGCCATCCGCCAACGCGCGGAAAAGATCCTCCGCCAGCGCCTGGAAGCTGGCGGCGGGGGCGCTCTAAGCGGCGGCAAGTAGTCTATAGTATAGGAAGCAACAAGCACGAACCGCCGCAACAGCCAACAGGCGAGGCCGCCAAAAAGGTTACGAACGATGCAGACATTGCAGCGCACACGGGCAGAAACCCAGGTGGCGCGCACGCGAGACGCCGGCATGGTGGTGATCATTCGCGGCGTGCCGCCGGCGTGGGCCGTGCCCATCGGCGAGGCGCTGCTGGCGGCGGACGTGGACGTGATGGAGATTACGCTCAATACGCCGCGCGCGTTGGAGATGATCGCCGCGCTGCGGACTGCGCTGGGCGGGGAGATGGAGATTGGCGCGGGCACGGTGCTCTCGGCGGCCGACGCCCAGCGCGCGTTTGACGCCGGGGCGGAGTTCTTCGTCGCGCCGCACCTGGATACCGAGGTCGTCGCCTTTGCCAACGACCGCGACTGCATGGTGGCGCCCGGCGCGTTTACGCCCACCGAGGTCTTTACCGCCCTGCGCGCAGGCGCGGACATCGTCAAAATCTTTCCCGCCAACCACGTCGGGCCGCAATTCCTGGAAGACCTGGCCGGGCCGTACGGCGCGCTGCCGCTGCTGCCCACCGGCGGCATCACGGTGGAAAACGCCGGCCACTACATTCGCAGCGGCGCGCTGGCGCTGGGCGTCGGCGCACGCCTGCTGGACTGGCAGAACCTGGAAGATGACTTCACGCCGGTCACGGCGGCCGCCCGCGCCATGCGCGCGACGATCGCGCAGGCGCGGCAGGAGATGCAAATCCGGTAGCGTAGGTTTGCAACCTGCGGTTCTGGGTAGCGCAGGTTTGTAACCTGCGCCCGGCCGCGTCCGCATCTGCCGTAGCGCGGGGGCTTGTCCCCCGCCGGAGCTATCGAAACTGACACGCAAAGGATTGCCCCAACAGCATCGCAGGTTACAAACCTGCGCTACCAGATAATTCGGAGGCGGGTTTGCAACCTGCGGCCCGGGTAGCGTAAGGCGATAGCCCAGGGCGCGCGGAGAAGATGGAATGCCGCCTGCGCGGGAATTGTAAGTCTTGACTAATTCGTTGACAGAGTAGCTGGACAAGGCGGGTGACCTGTGTACGACGTTAAGCCGTCTTGCTGTCATTCCGAACGAAGCGCAGCGTAGTGAGGAATCTAGGGCGTCAAATGGCTAGAGACTTGCTGCAAAGCAACCCTAGATTCCTCGCTGCGCTCGGAATGACAGCAGCCACCGCCGTTACCTCACGGAAGGCGCAAGCTGTCAACGAATTACCTGACACTTACAGGAATGACAAGAGGTAGTCCCCACTCCATTGCCGGATCCGCACTTAGAAAGAACACCCACAACCCATGCCGCCCACCTTCAAAGACCTGCGTGAATTCGTCGCCTTCCTCGAAGAGAAAGGCGAGTTGCAGCGCATTACCGCGCCGGTGGACCCGGAACTTGAGATCACCGAGATCACCGACCGCGTCACCAAGGCCGGCGGCCCGGCGCTGCTCTTCGAGAACGTGCGGGGTTCGGAGATCCCGCTGCTCATCAACACCTTTGGCTCCGAGCAGCGCACCGCGTGGGCGCTCGGCGCCGACGCCTGGGAAGAATTGCCGCAGAAACTGGAAAACCTGCTTGGCATCGCCTTGGGCGGCCCGCCGGAGGGTCTCGCCGCCAAGCTCCAGGCCGGCGGCGAGTTGCTCAAGCTGGCGCGCATCGCCCCCAAGGTCGTCGACTCCGCCCCCTGCCAGGAGGTGGTGCTCACCGGCGACGACGTAGATCTGAACATGTTGCCCGTCATCAAGTGCTGGCCGCTGGACGCGGGAAAATACATCACCCTGCCGCTGGTGTGCAGCTACGACCCCAACACCGGCAAGCGCAACGTGGGCTGCTACCGCATGCAGGTGCTCAGCCGCAACACCACCGCCATGCACTGGCAGCGGCACAAAGGCGGGCGCGAGCACTACGACGACAGCGTCGAGAAGAAGGAACGCCTGCAACTGGCCGTCGCGCTCGGCGCGGAGCCGGCCGCGGTTTATTCGGGTACCGCGCCGCTGCCCCAGGGCATCGACGAGTTTCTCTTTGCCGGTTTCCTGCGCGGCGGGCCGGTGCAACTGGTCAAGGGCAAGACCGTGGACGTGATGGTACCCGCCAACAGCGAAATCGTCCTGGAAGGCTACGTTGAGCCCGGCGAATACGCGACCGAAGGGCCGTTTGGCGACCACACCGGCTACTACTCCACCGCCGACCAGTACCCGGTCTTCCACGTCACCGCCATCACGCACCGGCGCGACCCCATCTACGCCACCATCGTCGTGGGCCGTCCGCCCATGGAAGACATCTACATGGGCAAAGCCACCGAGCGCATGTTCCTGCCGCTGATCAAGCTGATGGCGCCGGAAGTGGTGGACATCGCGCTGCCGGACGAGGGCGTCTTCCACAACATCGTCTTCGTTTCCATCAAGAAGCGCTTTCCCGGCCACGCGCGCAAGACCATGTACTCGCTGTGGAGCCTGCACCAGATGATGTGCGTCAAGTTCATCGTGGTGGTGGACGACGACATCGACGTGCAGGATACGTCGGAGGTCTTGTTCCGCATGGGCAACAACGTGGACTGGAAGCGGGACACGGTGATCGTGGAAGGGCCGGTGGATTCGCTGGACCACGCCGCGCCGCTGCCGAATTACGGCGGCAAGATGGGCGTGGACGCCACCCGCAAGACGGCGGAGGAAGGCTTCACCCGCGAGTGGCCGCCGGACATCGTGATGAGCCCGGAGATAGAGGAGCGGGTGACGCGCCGCTGGCGGGAGTACTTCAGCGTGTAGCCGTTTGATTGCGAAAGAGCCTAAGCCGTGCTGGATACTCTCGGCAGCGCGCCGCACCCCTGGTTGTTTGGGCCGGCGGCCGTGTTCCTTGGCCTCAGCGTGCTCCTCATTGGGGCGGACTACGTCGTGCGGGGCAGCGCGTGGCTGCAGCAGCGCCTGCTGCGCTGGCGGTGGACGCGGCCGCTGGTGGTCGCGCTGCGCGTTTCCAGCGCGTGGATCGCGTTCTATCCGGTCGCAGCCACCGTTGCCGTCGCCGCGCTGCTCGTGCAGATCAGCCTCTACGCCTCGTTTGGCGGCGAGGCCCCGCTTGAGGCCGCGGCCGGAACCTGGCTCGCGCTGCCCACCAACGCGATCGTGCTCGCCTTTCGCGTGGATTCCGTCAGCCTGCTCTTCCTCTGGCTGGGCGCGGCCTCGATACTCTGTCATTTGTGGACGCTGCCGGCGGCCCGCCTGCCGCGGGATCAAATGGGAAGAGCCTACGCCTTCCTGCTCCTGACGCTGTGCGCCTACGGCGGCCTGGTGCTCTCCGAGAATCTGCTCTTCCTCTACGTCTTCTGGGAAGCGTTGGGGTTGGCCGGCTACTTCCTGGCGGTCTTGCCCCGGGAGGAGCGCCCCCACATCGGCGCGGTGGCGGTGCGTCTGCTCATGATCGGCCACTTCTCCGGCTACGGCCTGTTGGCGGCCGTGCTCATCATCTCGCGCCGCAGCGACCAGTACCTCTACGGCGACATTCCCGCCGGGGCGTTCGACGCGCTGGTGGTCGGCCTGGTGCTGGCGGCGGTGGCGGCGCGGGCCGGTTGGCCGCCGTTTCACGGCTGGGCCGCCTCGCTGCGCAGCCATCTGGCGCCGATCTACGCCAACGTAGCGGGCATCATGCTGCTGGGCGCCGCCTACGTGGTCGCGCGCTTTCTGGTGCTCTCCGGCCCCGAGCCGTTCGTCGCCTGGTCGCGTCCGCTGCTGGTGGTCGGCGGCCTCAGCCTGGCGCTCTCGATTGCCGCTATGCTGGCCATGGGCCGGCTGACGTCGCTCCTGGCCGTAAACTGGATTGGCCACGCCGGCCTCATCGCGGTAGCGGTCGGCGTCGGCACCTATCAAGCCGTTGCCGCCGCGGCGCTCACGCTCTTCAGCGGCAGCGTCGGCATGGCGCTCATGGCGGCGGCGGGACCGCCCCTCCTGGCGATCCACCGCGGCAGCCAGCGCGCCCTCTGGACGTTGCCGGCGGCCGCGAGCGTCATCGGCATCGCCGCGTTGGCGGGCGTCGTCGTCCCGCTTAGCGCCGCCTCGCGCTCATTGCTCTTCAGCGCGCTCGAACCGGAGGCGTGGGCCGTCCCCTTGCGCGCGCTGCTCATTCTCTTTGGCATCTTCACCATCATCACCTTTGGCCGCTGGATGCAGCGCCTGTTCGTAAACCCGCCGCTCACGTCCGCCCGGCGCGCGGAAGCGCTGCTCGACCAGGGTCATCTGGTGTGGCTGCTCGCGGCGGCGGGCATCGTCATGGCCGTCTTGCAGTGGCGGCTGCCCGTGCTCGTCTGGCCGGCGGCCGCCACCATCAGCCACGCCGTAGAGTTCGACCAGGCCTTGTTCGCGTGGAGCGCCCTCTTGACGGTCAGCACGCTCTCCACCGTGCTGGTGGGCGGTGTTGGCGTCATCGCGGTGCTGCTCGTGCGGCGCATGCATCCGCGGGACCGGCGGCAACTCGCCGCCGTCACGCGCACGCTTGGCGGCGCCGCCGACCGGCTCCTGGCGCCGCCGAACAACTTACTCGTCGCCCTCGGGCGCTGCCTGGCCGCGCTTGGCAGAACGGCGGCCGTGGCGGAGCGCCGCTACTACGTCGCGATCGTCATGCTCTCCCTGCTGGCGCTCTTCATCCTGCTCCTGGAAACGCAAGGAATCGCCCAGTGAGTTGGGAAGCCCTGATCCTCGTGCTCGTGCTTGCCGGGGCCGCCACGGTGCTGGCGGCGCAGTGGTGGCTGCCCGCATTCGGCGGCCTGATCGCCACCTACGTGGGCACCGCGTTGCTGCTCATGGCCTACACCGGCACGGTGGTAGCGGTGACGCGCATCATCATCGGCTTTACCGTCGCCACGATGCTGGCGGTGGCGCTCTGGATGGAGCGGAAACGGCCGTTGCAAAATCAAGCCCTGTTCGCGACTCCCACCCTCGCGGGCGTCGCCGCGCTCAGCATCCTGGCGGCCTACGCGTTGGCCGAGCGCATGCCGTCGCTGATAGACCCGATCGCCGCCATGGCGGCCGCCGCCGTGCTGCTGCTGGGCTTCTTTACCGTCGTGCTGCGCACCAGCATCTTCGGCCTCAGCATGGGCGTGCTGCTCATCGTCAACGGGCTGGACTTCATCATCTGCCTCTTCCTGGGCGAGCAAGGCATGGCGCTGCTAACGGTGGAAGGCTTGGTGCCGGTCGGGGTGACGTTCCTGGTAACGCTGGTGCAGATCATAGACTTCGAGGGCTTAGTGGAGCGCGATGCTCGCGGATAGTGTGCTCATCACGCCGTTGCACCTGCTGCTCGTCCCGTTGGGCGCGGCCGGGTTGGCGCTGCTCGCGCGCCGCTGGTCGGCGCTCGCCGGCATCGTCGCCCTTGCCGCCCTTGTCGTTACGCTCGCCCTGGGTTTCGCCGTGAACACGCAGTCGGCAAGCCCCATTCTCACGCTCGCCTTGCAGCTTGACGCCAGGGTGCGCGTGCCGATGCTCGCCTTCCTCGCGTTGGTCGCGCTCACGCTCGTGTTCCACCTCATACGCGACCAAGGCGAGTTCTTCCCCGCCACCGCGTGCCTCGTCGGCGCGTTCATCGCCGCCGCGGCGCTCCTCTACTCCCGCTACGTGGTTACGGCGGCCGTGCTCCAGTTGGCGTACGTCGTGGCGGCGATGGGCATCCTGGGACGGACGCCCACGCGCCAGGTTGGCGTCACGGTAATCCGCTACGCGCTCATGATGACCCTCGGCGGCGCGCTCGTCGTCCTGGGCCTGCTGTTGGTAGACGAATACCGCATCAGTCCGGAGACGGAGGTGAGCGTGCGGCTGATTGCCGCCATGCTCTCGGTGGGATTTGGCACGCTGCTTGCCGCCGCGCCGCTCTACTTCTGGCTGCCCGACGTGGCCTACCGCGCGCCGGTGATGGGATTCGCCCTCATTGCCGGGGTCCTCCACGTGGTGACCACCGCCTTCCTGGTCTCCGTGTTGGGCGCTTTTCCGTGGCTTACCGGCGACCTGGAACTCAACGCGCTCGTGGCCCTGGGCGGATTGGCGACGATCGTGCTCGGCGCGCTGCTGGCCTACGGCGCGAACGACCTGCGCGGGCTGCTGGGCTACTCCACGGTGAGCGCCAGCGGCTTCATCGTGCTGGGGGTCGCCTCGCGCTCGGCGCTGGCCGTGGCCGGCGCGCTCTACCAGACGTTGGCAATGGCCGTGGCGCTCTTCTTGCTCAGCATCCTGATTGGCGTGATCGAAGAGCGCCTGGGCGGCGTCACGTTTGCGCAGATTAGCGGCCTCACCGCGCGCGCGCCGCTGCTGACGCTGGCCTTCGTGGTGGGCAGTTTCTCCATCGTCGGCGTGCCGGGCTTCGGCGCCTTTCCCGGGCGCTGGTTGGTCTTCCAGGCCGCTTCCCAACAAGGCGAGTGGTTTCTCTTCACCTTGCTGGCGGGCAGCGGCTTGCTGATGCTCGCCTACGCGCGCGCCCTCCGCGCCTGCCTGCGGCCGGTGCAGATTCCGGGCCGCATTCGCCCCTTCTCCCGCGCCGGTTCCATCCTGGCCCTCCTGCTCGCCGTCGCGTGCTTCGCCCTGGGCCTCTACCCGTCACCCATCTTTGCCGCCATTCTCGAGCTTGTCAAAGATCTCGGTTTCGTGCGCGTGGTCTAGGCCGCAAGCAAGATTGCCCCTTCGCCATGTAGAAAGCGCCGGTCCGCGGGCATGACTGCGTAACGCGGGAACGTCGGGGCAACGCGGGCACGACGGTGTAGCGCGGGGGCTTGTCCCCCGCCTCTTGGCCGCGCCGCCGCCGTTGCCCCTTCGACGCGGCTCAGGGCGAACGGCGGCGACTCTCCGCTCACGGCGAACGGCGACGGCGCCAATACCCTTACATCGTATCCAGCGCCACGATCCGCTGCTCCGCCACCGACAGGTACGCTCCCCGGATGAGGCGCAGCGTGGCGATGCCGTCGGCCAGGCCTTGCACCGGCGCCGCGCCCGTTTCCAGGCAGCCGATGAAGTGGGCGATCTCCCGCGCGAACGTATCGGGCACTTGCAGTTCCTTCACCGCCGGCCGGTCCATGCCGTTCAGGTTGATTTCGATGCGCCCCGCCCCGGCCGAAAGCGTGCCCCGGTCGCCGACCACGTGGATGGTGTAGCCCGACGGCAGGTTCATCGCCCACGAACTGAGAATCTGACCGGTTGAACCGTTCGCGAACGTCACGAGCGCTTGCGCCGTATCCTCGCCGTCCAGTTGCGGCAGGCGGTGGTTGGTGAGCACCGCGCTCACGGTCACCGCCGGCGAACCGGCCAGGTAGAGCAGCCGGTAGGTCGGATGATAGCCGGTGTCGATGAGTTCGCCGCCGCCCATGAATTCCCGCTTGGAGCGCCAACTGCCGGGCGCGTGCGACCCGTGCGTGGTGGAGCCGGCCCTGACGTAGGGGCGGGTGATGAAGCAGTCGGCGGAGTGAATCCAATAGACCTCACCCACCAGGCCGTCGTCGATGCGGGGCTTGATCTCCTGTATCGATTCCGTGAAGACCTGGTTGTGCGCGCACATGAGCGTGACGCCGCTCGCCTCGACGGCCGCCTTGATCTCCGCGGCCTCGTCCAGGTCCAGGCAGAGCGGTTTCTCGATGAGGATGTGCTTGCCGGCGTTTGCCGCCGCCACCGCGGCCTCCTTGTGGACGTGGTGCGGCAGGCAGATGTCCACCGCGTCCACGCTGGAGTTCTGCAGGAGTTCGTGGAAGTCCGCGTAGACCTGCGCGCCGCCCACCTGCGCCGCGCGCCCCTGGGCGGCCGTATCCACCACGTCCGCCACCGCCACCACTTTGGCGCGGCCGCTGTTGGCGAGCCAGCCCCGCGCGTGGCCGTTGCTGATGCCGCCGCATCCGATTATGCCAACGCCTAACATTCGCGCTTGCGTCCTTTCCGGTACAATAAGCGTGTCTAACAGGCAAGACATCTCCTATTATGAGCGTTTGCGCACCGAGCGCAAGCATAGAGAGCCGGTTTCCGCCGTAGCGCGGGGGCTTGTCCCCCGCCGGCCGGGGATGCCCCCGATGATGTCGCATTAAGCAGAAAGACAGCCAAACTCGCGTCCAAAATCTCCGGCTTCGCAGGTTTGTAACCTGCGAAGCCGTTAGGTCAATCCTTTGCATGTCAGCTTCAATGGCGCCGGCGGGGGACAAGCCCCCGCGCTACGTTAATGCGACTACACTGGGGATACCCCCTCACCCTAACCCTCTCCCCCGTGGAGAGGGAACGAAGAGGAGCAATTACCCATGCAAACCACCCAGATCGTCTTTCCCAAGCCGAACGAGGTCACGCTGGAAACCGCCGCGCTGCCGCCGCTGGGGCCGCGCGACGTGCTGGTGCGCACCGAGGCCAGCCTGATCAGCGCCGGCACGGAACTCTCGAACCTGCGCGGCGACCTCAATTACGACAACTTTCCCAAGTATCCGGGCTACTCCAACGTGGGCGTCGTGGAGCGCGTGGGTGAGCAGATTAGCGATTTTGCCGCCGGCGACCGGGTGCTCAGCAACGGCCGCCACGCATCCCACCACGTCGTTAGCCGCGCCGCCGGCCGCACCGGCGCGCCGCAGACGTTGCTGCGCGTGCCGGACGGCGTGGACCCGGCCGACGCCACCTTCACCACCCTGGGCGCGGTGGCCATGCACGGCATTCGCAAGGCCGAACCCAAGCTGGGCCAGGCCGCCGCCGTGGTCGGGCAGGGCGTGGTGGGGCAACTCCTCTGCCAACTGCTGCGCCTCAACGGCGTCCATCCGGTAATTGGCATCGACGTCTTTCCCGCGCGGCTGGACGCGGGCGCCAAGAGCGGCACGCCCGTGCTTGTCAATGCGGAAGAAGAGGACGTCGTGCAACGGGCTATGCAAGAGACCGGCGGCGCGGGCGTGAATCTGGGCTTCGACGCCACCCGCAGCGGCACGGCCCTGCGCGCCCTGATGGACATGGCCGCCCAAAGCGGCAAGATCCTCCTGGTGGGCAGCATCCCGCGCACGGCGGAATTGCCCCTCTTCGACCCGCTCCAGACTAAGGAACTCAGCATCATGGGCGTGCTGCAACCGCGCTCGCCGCTGGTCGCGCACGCCTACTACCCGTGGACGCAGCAGCGCAACCGCGCCGAAATCCTGGACTTGCTCGCGCGCAAGTCCCTGCGGGTCGACCATCTCATCACCCACCGCCTGCCGCCGGCGCACGCGCCCCAGGCCTACGACATGATCGCCCGCGGCGGTTCCGACTGGCTGGGCGTGGTTTTCGCATGGTAAAGCGCCCGGTCTCTTCAATGCTAACGTGCGCGCTAGCGGTCTTGCGTGTAGGCTTCAGAGTTTACATGTCAGCATCTTAGACTGCTCCTCGCTATGTCATTCTGAGGAGCGCAGCGACGAAGAATCCAGTGCGCGGGCAGCCATAGATTCCTCGCTGCGCTCGGAATGACACTAGCGGAGTTCATTTATTGGAATGACACTATCGGAACTACACTGTCGGAGTGACATTATCGGAATGGCACTAGCTGTCAACGCCCTCTCGTGAAGAGAAGATTCTGTCAACCAATTGCCTGGCGCTTACAGGGATTACAGGGAATACCGTCCCGCGACATAACCAGGTCTAGCTCTTCCTAACGTCACCAAGCACCCACTGCGCCGCTAACTTGACACCGTACGCGCGGTGTTCTATGTTGAACCTGCATCTTTAGGCAGACTGGTAGTGCGTAGGAGGTATACGCAATGAGAGGCACAGGAAGACTGAGCCGGCGCTCCCTGCTTGGTTGGGGTGGCGCGGTAGGCGGCGGCGCTTTGCTGGCGGCCTGCGGCGCGCAGGCGACCGGCGGCGCGGCGGAGCCCGAGGCCGAAGCCGAAGCCGAGGCCCCCAAGGCCGAGGCGGAGCAGCCGGCCCCCGAGCAGCGCCTGATCGTGCACACCGACTGGTGGCGGCCCGGCGGCGCGCCCACCATTCAGGAGTACTTCGACGGCATCAAGGGCGACTTCATGGAGCTCAACCCCGGCGTGACCGTCGAGTCGGTGCACGTGCGCGGCACGCTCGGTTTGCAGGACCAGGTGACCACGATGATTGCCGCCGGCGAGCAGGTCGACTCCTCGCAGGTCTCGGTAGCCTTCATCCTCAATTGGTTGCTGAAGGATTTTCTGCAGCCGCTCGATCCGTTCCAGGCCAAGGACCCGGATACGGCGCCGGATAAGTTCGTGGACTCCGGCCGCTTCTTCAACGTGCACAATGGCCAGACTTACGGCATCCCGTACGACGGCCCCTCAACCGTTGTGATGGGGATCAACACGCGCTTGTTGACGGACGCCGGCCTCGACACCGATCGCGAAGTCACCTGGAATTGGGATTGGGACCAGTTCCTGGAATATGCGCAGAAGGCGCACGAGACGGATGGCGAGAATATTACGCGCATGGGCTATCGCACCGGCGGCTTCAGCCTGTCCGGCATCGGTCGGTGGCTCTATCCCAACGGCGCTACCCTGTATACTGCGGACAATACGGCAGCGGCCTTCGATTCCGCACAGGGCATTGCCGCGGGTCAGTTCAAGGAAGACCTGAAGATCAAGCACAAGTTCGACCCCTTGCCGGAAGGCGCGACCTTCGTCAACGAGCAAGTCGTCATTTCCCAACAGGGTTCCTGGAGTGTCGGCTACATCTTCGGCAACAATGAGACCCTTGAGTTTGACTTTGCGCCCATACCCAAGGGTCCCAGCGGTGAGAACCCGGGTAGCATGACCTGGACGAACCAGTGGTGCCTCTTCAGTGTCTCCCCGGACCCCGAACTGGCGTGGAGTTGGATGAGTTGGGTCAATAGCGAGCCCACGCTGGAGAAGTACTTTGCCGGCATCCTCTCCCGCAACGCTGGCCGCAAGGAATTCTACCAGAGCGAAGCCTGGAAGGCGCGCACCGACGAGCGGCCGGTGCTGAAGGACCTGGAGATAATCGCCGACAATTCCGGCCCGTACCCGTGGCTCCACACGTCCGCGGGCAACGAGGCGACCAAGCCGGTGTGGGACGCCCTGAATAACCAGGAACTCACCGTGCAAGAGGCCTTCCCGCAGGCCGCGGGGCTGCTCAACGGCGTATTGGAGGAGCTGGGCACACCTAGTTAGGCTCTTTCCTCTGCTCTTTAGTACAGCAGTAGAGACTGGGCGGGTTGCACAACCCGCCCAGTTTTCTTTTGCTATGACCGCGCCCTACATGCTCTCGAAGGGGAGAGTGGCGCTTCAAGTTAAAGACCGTCGTTAAGCGGAGTCTTGTCAGCTTGTTGACAGCAGATAAACGGCCTAGTACCGTAAGTGCTACGGCACTGTTCCACGCAGAACATGCCGAGAGTAGGTTGGTAGTGCGTAGGAGGTATACGCGATGAGAAGCACAGGACGTTTTAGCCGACGCTCTCTCCTCGGCTGGAGTGGCGTGGTAGGCGGCGGCGTATTGCTCGCAGCCTGCGGCGCGGCGCCTGCCGCCATGGAGGGCGAAGGCGAGATGGAGGCCAAGGAAGAAGAGGCCCCCAAGGCCGAGGCGGAAGAGAAGGCGGCTGAGCCGCGCCTGATCGTGCACACCGACTGGTGGCGGCCCGGTGGCGCGCCCACCATTCAGGAGTACTTCGACGGCATCAAGGGCGACTTCATGGAGTTGAACCCCGACATCACCGTCGAGTCGGTCCACGTGCGGGGCACCATCGGCCTGCAGGACCACGTCACGACGATGATTGCCGCCGGCGAGCAGGTGGACTCCTCGCAGGTTTCGGTAGCCTTCATCCTCAACTGGCTGCTGAAAGACTTCCTGGCGCCGTTGGATCCCTATCAGGCCGCGGATCCGTCCATGGCGCCCGACAAGTTCGTGGATTCCGGCCGTTTCTTCAACCAGCACGGCGGCATGACCTACGGCATCCCGTACGACGGCCCCTCCACCACCGTGGTTGGGATCAACACGCGGCTGCTCACGGACGCCGGCCTCGATCCCGATCGCGAAGTTACCTGGAATTGGGACTGGGACACGTTCCTGGAGTACGCGCAGCAGGCGCACGAAGTGTCTGGCGAAAACATCGTGCGCATGGGCTACCGGCCGGGCAGTTTCTCCATTTACCATCTCGGGCGGTGGGTCTACGTCAATGGCGGCCGGCTCTATAGCGATGATAATTCGGAGGCCGTCTTCGATTCGCCGCAGGCCATCGCCGGGGGCCAGTTCATGGAAGACCTGAAGCTCAAGCACAAGTTCGACCCGGTGCCGGAAGGCGCGACCTTCCAGAACGAGCAGTTGGTGATGGACATTCAAGGCTCGTGGCGCGTCGGCTACCTGCTCGGCGAGAATCCCGACCTGGAGTTCGACTTTACGCCGTATCCCCAGGGCCCCGACGGCGCGGCGCCGGGCAGCTTGACCTGGACGAACCAGTGGTGCCTCTTCGGCGTCTCGCCGGATCCGGACCTCGCCTGGTCGTGGATTGCCTGGGTGAACAGCGAAGCCACCCTGGAGAAGTACTTCGCCGGCATCCTCTCCCGCAACGCCGGCCGCAAGGAGTTCTACCAGAGCGAGCCGTGGCAGAAGATCGTGGCCGAACGGCCGGTGTTGAAGGACATCGAGACGATCGCAGACACGTCCGGCCCGTATCCGTGGATCCACACGTCCGCGGGCAACGAAGCCACCAAGCCGGTGTGGGACGCCCTGAACAATCAGGAACTCACCGTGCAGGAGGCCCTGCCCCAGGCCGTGAAATTGCTCAATGGCGTTTTGGAGGAGTTGGGCACCTAAGCGGCTGTCCCATTTGCCTTTTCATACGGCAAGCGAGACTGGGCGGGTTCGCGCGAACCCGCCCAGTTCTTTCGTTTCACCCTCTTTCCTTCCCGCGCCTGCGCATCAACCCGCCGCCAGCGCGTTGACAGCGGAACGCTGAATTAGTACCGTTAGTGTGGGCGATTAGTTACGCTAGCGGTAGCTGCACGCCCCGAACGAAAACATGATTGCCACCAGTGGTGATTGAGATGTTTCGACTGCTTACACGGTATCGCGGAGAGGAAGGCAAAGGGCATGGAGCTATGGATGCTTGTCGTGCCTCTGCTTGTCCTAATCCCTGGAGCTTTTGTAGTAGGATTTTGGGCGCAACGGCTAATCCAGCATCGGAATACCCAGGCGGCGGCGGCTGAAGCGCAGAGGCTCTTGGAGGATGCAGAGACAACACGAAAACGCATGGCGGTGGAGGCCAAAGATGAGGCGCTGCGGCTCAAAACCAAAGCGGAGGAGGAGATCGGACGTTGGCGGGGCGAACTCACCCGCACCGAGCGCCGCCTGCAACAGCGCGAAGAGACGCTAGAGCAACGCGCGACGCAGGCCGAACGGCGCGAAAAGAAGATCGGCGACCAGGAGAAGCGCGTCGACCGCGAGCGCAACGCGGTCAACGAACTGCGCCAGCAGCAGATCAGCGAACTCGAGCGCATCGCCCAGATGACGGCCGACGAGGCCAAAGCGGTGCTCACCCAGAGCATCGAGGACGAGGTGCGCGCAGAGTGCACCCGCATGATCAAGCAGCTTGAAGCGTCCGCGCGCGAGGAATCCGAGCGCAGCGCGCGCCGCGTCATCGCCACGGCCATCCAACGCCTGGCCGCCGACCATACCGTGGAATCCACGGTCTCGGTCGTCACCCTGCCCAACGAGGAGATGAAAGGCCGCATCATCGGCCGCGAGGGACGCAACATCCGCGCCCTGGAACTCCTCACCGGCGTTGACCTCATCATCGACGATACCCCCGAGGCGGTGGTGCTCTCGGCCCACGACCCGGTGCGGCGCGAGGTGGCGCGCGTAGCCCTCACCCGCCTCATCCAGGATGGGCGCATCCACCCGGCCCGCATCGAGGAGATGGTGGGCAAGGCCGACAAGGAGATCGAGGACACGATCTGGGAGGAGGGCGAACAGGCGGCGGACCTGGCGCAGGTGCGCGGCTTGCCCGCCGAGATGGTGCGCCTCCTCGGCCGGCTGCGCTACCGCTCCAGCTACGGCCAGAACGTGCTGGCGCACAGCGTGGAAGTGGCGCAACTGGCCGCGAGCATGGCCGCGGAAATCGGCGCCGACGTGAACGTGGGCCGCCGCGCCGGCCTGCTGCACGACGTGGGCAAGGCAATCGACGCCGACGTGGAAGGCCCCCACGCGCTGGTGGGCGCGGAAATGGTGCGCCGCTACAACCAATCGCCGAAAGTCGTCCACGCCGTCGCCGCCCACCACAACGACGAGGAGCCGCGCACGGTGGAGGCCTTCATCGTTTCGGCGGCGGACGCCATCTCCGCCTCGCGGCCGGGCGCGCGCCGGGATTCGATCGAGCGCTACATGCAGCGCCTGCGGGCGCTGGAATCCGTGGCCAACTCTTTCTCCGGCGTGGAGAAATCATACGCCATCCAGGCCGGACGCGAGGTGCGCATCATGGTGCGTCCCGACGAAATCGACGAGTTGGGCGCGGTGCGCCTTTCCCGCGACATCTGCAAGCGCATCGAGGAGTCGCTGGAATACCCGGGCCAGGTAAAGGTCACCCTGATCCGGGAGACGCGGGTGGTGGACTACGCTCGCTAAAGCGGGTACGCCCGGTAAACCGGGTACGCCCGGTAAACCGGGTTCGCTCGCTAAAGCGGGTACGCCCGGTAAACTGGATACGCCAGATAGACCGGGAACGCCCGGTAGCGCGCGAGACCGGAGGCTGCTCGCTGAGAGTCGCCGAGGCGACGAACGTTGCAGCCAACAACGGAAGCCGGAGGGGAGCGGATGGAAATCCTTAAGGTGGCGTCGCAATCCAAGCCGACGGCCGTGGCCGGCGCGATCGCCGGCGTGATGCGGGAAAGCGGCCGCGCCGAAGTCCAGGCGATCGGCGCGGGCGCGGTGAACCAGGCCGTCAAGTCCATCGTCATCGCGCGCGGCTACCTGGCGCCCAGCGGCATCGACCTCATTTGCATTCCCGCCTTCATCGAGGTGACGGTCGAGAGCGGCGAGCGCACCGCGATCAAGTTCCTCCTCGAATCACGCTAGTTCCCGTAGCATAGGAGACTGCGTATGTATCCCAATGGCGCGGACTTCGCCCTCAGCCTGACGTTCGACGTCGAGATGTGCAGCAATTTTCCCTACTGGACGTCCGTATGGGACCACCGCAAAGGCGCCATCGACGCGGACAGCAAACTCTACATGGGCAAGATGCTGGACGTGGCGGATACGTATGGGGTCAAGCTGCAATTCTTCCTGGTGGGCCGCGCGCTGGAAGATCCGGACATCGACTACCTCAAGCGCATGGCCGCCGAAGGCCACGCGGTGGATAACCACACCTACAACCACGTGAACGTGAAGGCGCGGGAGATCCCGCAACTCCAGCCGGTCTACGCCAACGCGCCCTGGCGCGCCGCCGGCCTCGATGCCCTGGAATGCATCCGGCGCGAGGTGCGCCAGACTTCCACGGCCATTGCGGAAAAGCTCGGCGCGGCTCCTACCGGCTTCCGCACGCCCGGCGGCTTCAACAACGGCCTGGACGACGCGCCGGCGGTGCAGGACGTCCTGCGCGACGAGGGCATGGCATACGCCTCGGCGCGCTACTATTTTCCGGTGGATCCACAGCGGAAACGTCCGGCGGCGGACGTGCTGAATCAAGCGATGGAAGCCAGCATCGACGCGCTCCAGCCTTCCCGCTATCCCAACGGCCTGCCGGAACTGCCTTTGGCGGGCATCACCGACATCTGGGCGTTCCGCGTGCTGGACCTGGACCGCTGGGAGTTCATCGACGTGCTGAAACACGGCATCGATCACGCCCACGCCCACCGGCAGGCGCTGAGCCTCTGCTTCCATCCGCCGGTGCTTGCCGTGCGCGACCCGCACTGCGACATGCTGCACGGCATCCTGCGCTACGCTCTGGATAAACCCGGCGGCTGCTGGATTACGACGAACCAGGAGATGGCGGCGCATACGCTAAACTAGCCGCCGGGATTCGGTAGCGGCGCGGCAGATAATCCGTTTGCGCCGGACTGGGAAGCGGGGGACAAGCCCCAATGTTGTCGCATAAACGTAGCGCGGGGGCTTGTCCCCCGCCGGAGCCATTTGAGCAGACATGCAAAGGATTGACCTAATAGATTCGCAGGTTACAAACCTGCGCTGCTGGAGATTCTGAGCGCGAGTGTTGCTGTCTTTCTCTTTAATGCGACAGCATTGGGGACAAGGCGACAGCATTAGCGACAAGTCCCCGCGCTACGGCAGACAATCCGTTCGCGCTGAGCCTGTCGAAGCGCAATCCGCATCGAGCACACCAACACAAAAGGACTCACACATGTTCCCAAACGGCGCCGAATTCGCGCTCAGCCTCACCTTCGACATCGAGATGACCCCCAATTTCCCGTACTGGACCTCCAAGTGGAACCACCGCAAGGGACAGATTGACGAGGGCACCAAGCTCTACCTGCGGCGCATGAGCGAGATCGCCACGGGCTACGGCGTCAAGCTGCAATACTTCCTGGTGGGCAGCGCGCTGGAAGACCCGGACATCGACTATCTGAAGCAACTGGTGGACGACGGCCACGCCATCGACAACCACACCTACACCCACGTGAACGTCAAGGCCAAGACGATCGACGGCTTGCAGGAGGTCTACGCCAACGCGCCCTGGAAGGCGGCTGGTCTCACGCCTTTGGAAGCAATCCGCCAGGAAATCCGGCAGACAAGCGACGCGATCGAAGAAAAGTTGGGCGAACGGCCCCAGGGCTTTCGCACGCCGGGCGGCTTCGAGGGCGGCTTGGACGACGTGCCGGCAGTGCAGGACGTGCTCAAGGACGAGGGCTTTCGCTTTGCCTCGGCCAACTACCACTATCCGGTAGACCCCCAGGTGCGGCATCAGCCCACAGAGACGCTGGAGGCGGCCTTCCACGCCAGCTTGAACAAGCTCCAGCCGTACCGCTACCCCAACGGCCTGCTGGAAATCCCCCTCATGGGCATCACGTCAATATGGGCCTTCCGGCACATGGACCTGGACCGCTGGGAGTTCATCGACCTGATCAAGGCCGGCGTGGACCACGCGCACGAGAATAAGCAGATCTTCAGCTTGTGCTGCCACCCGTCGGACATCGCCGCGCGCGACCCGCACTGCGACATGGTCGACGCCGTGCTGCGCCACGCGCTGGACAAACCCGGCGGCTGCTGGGCCACCACCAACCGCGAGATTGCGGACCACTTGAATAGTTGACGTACCCCCGCGCAGAGCGAGAGGATGGCGGAAGCATCATGGAGACTGCGGACGTTGTAGTGATCGGCGGCGGCATCGTCGGCACGACGATTACGTATCATCTCGCCAAAGCCGGCGCCGGCAAGGTGGTGCTCTGCGAACGCAAGACGATCGGCTCCGGCACCAGTTCCATGTCCGGCGCCATGTGCGGCCAGCAGGCGGAGATGACGGACACCATCGCCAGGCTGGCGGTGCGCGCCCGCGACATCTACGACAACTTCGGCGACGTCATCGGCGGCGACTGCGGCTTCTTCAAATATGGCATCTTGAATCTCTTCAACACCATGGAGTTAGCCGAAAAGGCGGCCGCGAACGCGCGGAAGAACGGCTCGGCGGCGCGCGCTATCACCCTGGACGAGGCCAAAGACTACTACCCGGAAGCCAATCTGGATGGCGCGGGCGCGGCGCTGCTCTACGGCGAGACCGGCAACGTGGACGCCTACCGCACCATGCAGTCCTACGTGGCCGGCGCGCGGGCGCACGGCGCGGAAATCCGCGAGTTCACGCCGGTTACCCACATCCACGCCAAGAACGGGCGCATTGAAAGGCTGGAAACGCCCGGCGGGGCAATCGCGCCCGGCAAGGTGGTGCTCGCCTGCGGGCCGTGGAGCCACAAGGTGGCGCGTTCCGCCGGTCTGCGCCTGCCAATCCAGCCCTCGCAGGTCGGCGTCTCGTTCTACCGCCAGCCGCCGGATTTCTACGACCGGCCGCCGGTCTTTAGCGTAGAACTCGCCATCATCCCCTGGCACAACAAGCACTTCCGCGTCCTCTGCGACCGCCGCAACCCGCTGGTGAAGATCGAACCGGACCCGACGAACGCCGTGCCGCCGCAGTGGATGGTGGACTGGACGACGGAGGTGATCCAGCGGCGGCTGCCCAAGATGAAGCGCGGCCGCTTCCAGGGCGCGTACCAGACCTGCTACGACGACACACCCGACCTGAAACCGCTCCTGGGCTATATTGCGGGCTACGAAAACCTCTTTCTCGATTGCGGCTGGAGCGGCCGGGGCTTCAAGTTCTCGGTAGCGCTGGGCGAGTACAATGCCAGGTGGATCATGGAAGGTAGAACCGAACTCGATCTCGCGCCCTGGCTGGCCAGCCGTTTCCTGGGCGCATGAGCGGCTGCAGCAAGGATTGATTGCATGGCGCGGACTCGCATCGTCGTCACCGGCATGGGCGCGGTAACCCCGGTGGGGCATACCGCCGCCGATTCGTGGCGCGCCGTTTGTGACGGCGTTTCCGGCATCACGTCCATTAGCCGCTTCGATACTGAGGGTTTCGCCGCCCAGATTGCCGGTGAGGTAAAAGAATTCGACCCGCGCCGGTACGTGGACGCGCGCGAGGCGCGGCGCATGGACCGCTTTACCCAGTACGCGGTGGCCGCGGCGCAGGAGGCGGTGGACGACTCCGGCATCAACCTGGACGCGGAAGATACCGGCCGCATCGGCGTCTTCGTCGGCTCCGGCATTGGCGGCATCGAGTCGTTGGAGGCGCAGTTTGCCGTCATGGCCGCGCGCGGGCCGAGCCGGTTAAGCCCCTTTCTCATTCCCATGCTGCTCACCGATACGGCGGCCGGGGCGATTTCCATTCGCTTTGGCCTGCGCGGGCCGAATCTGGCGGTGGTTTCCGCCTGTGCCACCGGCGCGCACGCAATCGGCGAAGGCGCGGCGGTCATCCGGCGCGGCGACGCCGACGTGATGGTCTGCGGCAGCAGCGAGGCCGCCGTCACGCCCATGACCATTGCCGGTTTCGCCGCCATGCGCGCGCTTTCCACCCGCAATGACGCGCCGGCCGCCGCTTCGCGTCCTTTCGAGAAACACCGCGACGGCTTTGTAGTCGGCGAGGGCGCGGGCGTGCTGGTGCTGGAAAGTTTGGAACACGCGAGAGAGCGCGGCGCGCGCGTCTACGGCGAGGTGGCCGGCTACGGCGCCACCGCCGACGCCAGCCACATCACCGCGCCGCCTGAAGACGGCGAAGGCGCGGCGCGGGCGATGCGGGCGGCGTTGGCGCAAGCGCGGCTTGAGCCGGCAGGCGTGCACTACATCAACGCCCACGGCACTTCCACGCCGCTCAACGACCGCGCCGAGACCCAGGCCATTCGCGCGGTCTTTGGCGCGCACGCCGGCGCGCTGGCGGTGAGTTCCACCAAGTCCATGACCGGCCACCTGCTCGGCGGCGCCGGCGGCGTCGAGTCCGTATTTTGCCTGAAAGCGATAGCAGAGAACCTCATCCCGCCTACCATCAATTACGCAGAACCCGATCCCGACTGCGACCTGGACTACGTGCCGAACGCCGCGCGCCAGGCGGACGTCCACGCGGCCATGAACAACAGCTTCGGCTTTGGCGGCCACAACGCCAGTTTGCTCTTCACGCGGTATGAGAGATAGGACGGACACAGTGGCGTCTGCGCAGGAATCAAGCGAAACGAGAGACGACGACACCGCCGCGTGGCTCGACGGCCTGCGCGCCCTCCTGGCCGCCGTGCGAGACACGCCGGTGCATGAGGTAGAATTGCGCTTTGGCGGAACCGCGGTGCATCTCCGCCGCCGCCCCGGCCTTGTGCGCCAGGCCCCGGCAGTGGCCGCCTCCATGCCGGAGACGGAAGCGCCGCCTGGGACGACAATTCACGCGCCGCTGAACGGCATCTACTACGACCGCTCAAGCCCGGAAGCCGAGCCGTTCGTGCAGGTGGGAGACCACGTCGGGCCCGGCCAGGTGGTTGCCCTGATCGAGGCCATGAAAGTCTTCAACGAGGTGCACGCCGAACAGCCCGGCCGCGTGGCGTCATTGCTGGTAGAATCCGGTGACATGGTGCAGAGCGGGCAAGATTTGATCGCGCTGGAGGCGGAAGCGGCAAGCGCCTAACGCAAGCGCCTGCCTGGACTTCCTTTCCCGCGTAGCGCGGGGGCTTGTCCCCCGCACGTGCGGCCGGGGACGCAGGTTACAAACCTGCGCTACCGGACTGGCGGAAAGTAGCGCGGGGGCTTGTCCCCCGCCTGTGGCAGCAGGTACAGGTAAAGACATCGCACAGGTCGCACACCCAACGAACACGGCAGAAGCCTGCGCTAAGGAGCGAAGCAGATGACGGCACGAGAGACGATACTCAGCGGCGCAAACGCGCGCGGCGCGCTCACGGCAATCGCCATTGCGACCTTTGCGGCGGGGCTGCTTGCCCTGTCGGCGCGGGCGGAGTTTCACCTGTGGTTCACGCCGGTGCCCATCACGCTGCAAGTGCTGGTGGTGCTGCTCATCGGCCTCAGTTTCTCGCCGCGCCTCTCGTTCCTGGCCCTGGCCGAATACGTCGGCGCCGGCATCGCGGGCCTGCCGGTCTTCTCCGGCGGCGGCTCCGGCATTGCCTGGATGCTGGGGCCAACCGGCGGCTACATCTGGGGCTTCCTGTTTGCCGCGCCGCTGGTCGGCATTCTCGTCCGCTGGCTGGGGCCCCGTTGGGCAATCGTCGCGGCCCTGGCCGGCATTGCCGTCATCTACGTGCTTGGTTGGTACCACCTATCCCAGTGGTACTATCTGGTGAGAGACGAACTCAGCCCGTGGCTGCTCGCCTACCGCAACGGCGTGGAGCCGTTCGTCTTGATTGACATTGCAAAGGCCATCGTGGCCGTCGGCCTGGTGTACGGCGCCGCGCGCCTGGGCCTGCCCATGGGCAAGCGGGAGTGAGCGGACGCGGCAGCAGCCCCACGTTCCCGCTCCTGGGCTGACAGGGGTAGGTAAATGTCATTCCGAGCGCAGCGAGGAATCTAAAAGATGCTGATTTTGCAGGGCTGCGCTCTGGATTCCGCGAACAGGGTTCGACACTGCGCTGCGCTCCGTTCGGAATGACAGGTGAAGTCGATTATAGAATGCCTACCCCTGTCAGCCTCTCCTGGGGGAGAGGGTTAGGGTGAGGGGGACTTCTAGCCGCCGGACGCGCCGCCGGCCACTTTCTAAACAGGCGCCGGTGGTTATATACTTGATGCGGAGCTTTGGCGTCTTATCGTACTATCCCGTTTGTACAACGTGTAGAGGAGCTAGGCATGAGCGATACGCTGGAACAGGTAAAGGCGGTAGTGGCGGACAAGCTCGGCGCGGACGCCGCCGAGATTACCGAGGATACGCGCTTCCAGGAGGACCTGGAAGCGGACTCGCTCGATCTTGTCGAACTCATCATGGCGCTGGAAGATGAGTACAGCATCCAGATTTCCGATGAAGAGGCGCAGGAAATCCGCAGTATCAAGGATGCCGTAGCGTATATCGAACAGCAGACCTCCGGCTAGCGCCGCTCTTGTCCCCTCTCCCTGGGGGAGAGGGCGAGGGTGAGGGTTAAGCGGAGAGAAGCACTGCGTAGAAGGGGCGCTCGCGCGGACACGCCTGCTATGGATCTTGCGCTCAACGGACACGTTGCCCTGGTCACCGGCGCCAGCCGCGGCATTGGCAAAGGCATCGCCGCCGCGCTGGCGGCGGAAGGCTGCAAACTGGCCATCTGCGCCCGGGGCGCGGACACGCTGGCGGAAACGGCGGCGGAACTGCGGGCCGGCGGCGCGGCGGTCCACGCCATCGCGCGCGACGTCACCGAACCGGACGCGGCGGCGCACATCGTCGCCGAAACCGCTGCGGCCTTCGGCCAACTCAACATCCTCGTGAACAACGTCGGCGGCAACAACCGCACGCCGTTCGGGCAACAGAGCGATGCAGAGTGGCGGGAGGTCATCGACGCGAACCTGCTGGCGGGCGTGCGCATGACCCGCGCCGCGCTGCCGCATCTGGCCGCGGCCGGCGGCTCGGTGGTGTTCGTCGCGTCGATTTGGGGCCGGGAACTTGGCGGGCCGCCCGTCTACGTCAGCACGAAAGCCGCCGCCATCGGCCTGGCGTCCAGCCTGGCCCGCGAACTCGCGCCCCAAGGTATACGCGTGAACAGCGTCGCGCCGGGGTCGATCCGCTTTTCCGGCGGCAGTTGGGACCGGCGCGTGCGCGACGACCCGGCGGGCATGGCCGACTTCGTGGCGCGGGAGATTCCCGGCGGCCGCTTCGGCACGGTGGCGGAAGTGGCCGACGTGGTCGCGTTCCTCGCCTCGCCCCGCGCCGGTTGGGTGAACGGCGCGTGCATCCCGGTGGACGGCTGCCAGTCCCGCTCGCTTATCTAGGCAGCGCCGAGACGGCGGCTATGCTCGGCGCGGCTCACGTTGCGGGCAACCGCTCGGTGTCACTCCTGTACGTGTTGAGTAGTCACCATGGCCGGACAATGGCCGCACAAGGGAATGAGAGTGACAGCGCGTTCTCTGTCCGTCATTCCCGCGAACGCGGGAATGACGGATTACGTCGCGCCACTTTCAGATTTATCCTCTGGCAAATTCTCCGTCTCACACTGGGTGTTGACTGCTAGCTTCAATCCCAGCGCAGCGAGGAATCTCAGGCGCAGGTTGCAAACCCGCGCTACCGGAGAGAAGCATATGACGATTGGAGTGCCCCGTGCCGGCTGACCGCTCTGGCGATGATCTTGACAAGCTCCGCAACGTCCTCGGCGCGCCCGGCGCGGACTCGGCGCTCATTACGCAAGCTCTCACGCACCGTTCATATGCCCACGAACACGGCCTCTCAAGTCTTTACAGCAATGAACGGCTGGAGTTTCTCGGCGATGCCGTTATCGAACTGGTGGTAGCCGATCTCCTCTACCGCCGGTATCCCACCAAGACCGAAGGGGAATTGACGCGCCTGCGGGCGGCGCTGGTGCGCAAGGAGCGCTTGTGCCTCCTGGCGCAGGACGCGGGCCTGGGCGCGCTGCTCCGCCTGGGCAAGGGTGAAGAAGCGAATCGCGGCCGGGAGCGCGACTCCATCCTGGCGAGCGGCTTCGAAGCGGTGATCGGCGCGCTCTTCCTGGAAACCTCGTACGCGCACGTGCGGACCGTGCTCTTGCCGCACGTGGAAGCGGCGGCGGCGCACGTTTTGAGCACCGCCAGCGACCGCAACGCCAAGACCGAACTGCAAGAGTGCCTGCAAGCGGAGCACAACGTCACGCCGACGTATCGGGTGCTGCGCGCCAGCGGCGCCGACCACGCCAAACACTTCGTCGTGGGCGTCTACCAGGAGAAGATCCTGCTCGCAACCGGCGAAGGCGCCAACACCCAAAAGGCCGAGCAAGCGGCCGCGGCCCGGGCGCTGGCGCAAATCCAGGCTAAAGAACCGCTGGCGGCAGATCCCGCGACGCTCTCCTAGTCCTTATGTTCCTCACCCAACTCGAAATCCACGGCTTCAAGACCTTCCCCACCCGCACCACGCTGGCTTTTCCCCAGGGCATCAGCGCCATCGTCGGTCCGAACGGCAGTGGCAAGAGCAACCTGGCCGACGCCATCCGCTGGGCGCTGGGCGAGCAGAGCATGCTGGCCCTACGGGGACGCAAGAGCGAGGACGTGGTCTTTGCGGGCACGCCGCGCCGCGCCCGCAGCGGCATGACCGAGGTCGCGCTCACGTTCGACAACGAGGACGGGGCCTTCCCGCTGGAACTTGCCGAGATCAGCATCGCGCGGCGGGCGTACCGCTCCGGCGAGAACGAGTATCTCCTCAACGGCAATCGCGTGCGCCTGCGCGACATCCAGCAACTCCTGGCGGAAGCCGGCATCGGCCAGGGACTCATGATCGGCCAGGGGCTGGTGGACCAGGTGCTGGCGCAGCGGCCGGAGGAGCGCCGCGTCCTGCTGGAAGAAGCCGCGGGCGTGCGCGCGCTCTACATGCAGGAGCACGAGGCGGAGAATAAGCTGGCCCGCGTCCACGACAACATGAACCGCGTGCGCGACATCCTGCTGGAGTTGGAGCCGCGCCTGACCCTGCTCGAAACCCAAGCCCAAGAGGCCCAGAAAGCGGAGACGCTCCAGGGGGAACTCGCCCAGACGCTGCACGATTGGTACGCGGCGCAACTGGCGCAACTGGTGGCGGAGGAAGAAGCGGCCGGCCGGGACGTAGCAGGAATCCAGGCAACGCTCGCCACGCTGGAAGCGGAACTCGCCGGCCAAGCCCGCGAGCGCCGGCGTTTGGAGCAGGAAACGCAGGAACACGAGCAGTCCCTGCACCGCACCGAGGCGCGCCTGGCGGGTCTGCGCACCCGCCAGCGCGACCTGGCGCAACGGCAGGCCGTCCAGCAGGAACGGCACACCCATTTGCAACGCGGCGTGGAGGAAGCCGCGGCCCGTGAAGCGGAGCTTGCCGAGCGCCACGCCGCCGTCGCCGCGCGCCTGCCGCGGCGGGAAACCGCCCTGGCGGACACAACCGAGGCGCTCACCGCGCGCCAGGCGGAGTGGCACGCGGCCAGGGACGGCATCGCGGACCAGGAACGCGCGCGCCAGGAGGCCGATGAAGCCCTGCAAGCGTTGCGGCAGGAGGGCGTTGCCGTTGCCGAGCGGCTGAGCAGCCTCAACGCGGCGATCAACGACGCGAAACGCCAACGCGAAGCGGTATTGACCCGCGCCGCGGAAGCGGCGGAACAACTGCAACACGTCCGCACGCAACAGCGCGACCGGGCGGCGTCCCTGGCGACGTTGCGGGAACGAGCGGATTCGCTCCACGCGCAGGCAGCCGCCGCGCACGCCGCCAACGCCGCCGCGGAAGCGGCGCGGGCCGAGACGGAGCAAGTGGCCCGCGACCTGGAGCGCGCGCGCCAAACATCGCTGCGCCTACGCGCCGACCTGGAAGGCCGCGCCGCCGCTTTGCACGCGCTCCTGGCGGGCGCTTCCGCCGGTGATGAACTCGCGCCCGCGGCGGTTGCGGCCCAGGCGGGCGTGCCGCTGCTGCCCACGCTTGCCGGGGTAGACCTGCCGGATACCTGCGCCACCGCGCTGGCGGCGGCCCTGCCCAGCGAGGCGTTCCTGGCCGCCACGGGCACGGACGCGGCGCAACTCGTCGCCCACGCGGTCAGCGCGGGAGCCGCACAGGCCACCGTGCTGGCAGCCGACCTCCTGGCCGCGCCGGCGCTGCCGCCGCCCGCTCTCCCCGGCGTAGTCGGCTGCGCCGCCGACCTTGTCGCGTTGCCCCCGGCGAGCGCCGCGCTGGAGCCGGTGCTGCGCGCCATTCTGGTGGTAGAAGACATCTCCGCCGCGCTTGCCGTTGCCGCCCGGCAGCCCTGGCCGCTGCTCGTCAGCCTGGACGGCGTGGTCTACGGCGGCGGCGTCTTCCGCTATGCTCAGGCGTCCGCGCAACGCGGCCGGCAGCACGCCCAGTATGCGCGGCTTGCCGCGCGCCTAGCCGAAGTGCGCCGCCAGTGCGAAGAGTTGGAGGAAAGAGAAACCGCCCTGCGCGCCCAGTTGGAACAAGCGCGCGCGGCGGCCCAGGAAACGGCTACGGCGCACGCCCAGCGTCTCGACGCGGCCCGCGCCGCCGCCACCGCGTTGCAACGACACACGCAAGAGTATGACGAGTTGACCCGCCAGTGCGCCTGGTGGGAGCAGGTAGAGCAGGAGGCGCGCGCGCAGCGAGATGAGTTCGCGGAGACCATCGCCGCCCGCGAGCGTGAAGCGCCGCTGGCCGTTGCCGCCCGGGAGCGCCTGGCGCGGGCAATCGGCGAGCGGGAGCGGGCAAGCCATACGCTGCAACAGGAGGTGGAAGCCCAGCGCGCCGCCGTGAGCGCCTTGCAGACACAACTCGCCGTCCAGCAGCAGCGCAAAGAGCACCTGACGCGCGCCATTACCCAGTTGCGCGCCGACCAACGCGGATTGGAGCGCGAACGCGGCCGGAGCGCCCACACCCGCGCCGAGCGGGAAGAGGCGCTGCGTGCGCTCCGGGCAGACCTGACGGCAACCGGAGCGGCTGTGCAGCAGACGGCAGCCCACGTGGAAGAAGCCGCCGCGCAAAGAGCGCAACAACGCGCCGCATTGGAGCAGTTGCGCGTGCGGCTCGGCGTTTGCGCCCAGACCTGCGCCGACCTGGAAGAAGAACGGACCGCCCGTGAACGGGACTGCATTCGCGCCGAGCAGGCGCTGGCCGGCGTGCGGCAGCGGCGTGAGGATACGGTGGTGCGCTGGTTGAGCGACGAGCCGGACGCGGAGCCGGTTCCCACGCCTTCCGCCGAACCCGTGGAAACCTTGCAGCGCCGGGTCGCGTCGCTGCGCAACCGCCTGCGCCGCATCGGCCCGGTCAATCCCCTGGCCGTGGCAGAGTTCACCCAGTTGCGGGAGCGCGCGGACTTCCTCCGCGAGCAGGTGGCGGATCTGGAAGCCGCCGCGCGCGACCTGGACGAGGTGAAGCGCCAACTCCGCCGCACCATTCGCGACGACTTCCTGGCTACCTGCCAGCAGGTGGCGGCGGACTTTCGCGCCATGGTGCAGGCGCTCTTCGACGGCGGCGACGCCGAACTGAGCCTGACCGATCCCCACAATCCCGCCGAGACCGGTATCGAAATCACCGTGCGCCTGCCGGGCAAGCGGCGGCAGGCGCTCTCGCTCCTCTCCGGCGGCGAGCGCGCGCTGGTGGCGCTGGCCCTGCTCTTTGCGCTGCTCAGCGCCCGCGCCGCGCCGCTCTGCCTGCTGGACGAGGCGGACGCGATGCTGGATGAGACGAATACCGTCCGCTTCTGCCGCCTGCTCCGCGAATACGGCCGCCGCACCCAGTTCTTGGTGATTACGCACAATCGTGGCACTATGGAGATGGCGGACGCGCTCTTTGGTGTTAGCATGGTAGAGGAGGGTGTATCGCAGGTGCTCTCCCTCCGCCTGGAAGAGTTGCGCGAACAGGTGCTTTCGCCCACGGGCTAGAAGCCCACAGGCAAGAGCAGACGCGCTAGAGGCTGCGCGGCCCCGTCCGTTCCCTGCCACTGGTCCGCCGCCCTGCCTTTGGGCGGTTGTTCTGCCGTTGGGTGGTCGGCGCGCCGGAGTCCGTCATTCCCGCGAAAGCGGAAAGGTGGATTCACACTGCAAGTGCAACACCTGTTTCAAGAACACTTCGGTTGGCGTTTGAAAGTCAAGACACTTGCGCGGGGTGTGGTTATAGGCCTGCACCAGTTGCGCAAAGCGGTCTGCGGAGACCGTCGCCAGGTCGGTCTTGCGGGGCAGCACCCGCCGCAGGCGCCCGATGGCGTTTTCGACGCCTCCTTTCTGCCAGGGGGCGCGCGTGTCGCAGAAGAAGGTTTGTACGCCCAAGTCGTGGAGGCGGTAATGGCGAGCGAACTCGGTGCCGTTGTCGAAAGTGGCGGTCTGCCGCCAGTCCGGCGGAACCAGCGCCAGCAGGTCGCGCATGGCGCTGGCGATCGGCTCTGCGGCCTTGCCGTTGGTGCGGGTGGCCAGCAGCAGGCGCGAATGGCGCTCGTGCAGGGTCAAGACCGCTTGACCGCCTCTGCCAAAGAGCATCAGGTCTACCTCCCAGTGACCGGGTGTTTGCCGGTCCGCCGCCGCCGCGGGGCGCTCTGCCAAGGGCCGCCGGTGCGCGATGAACGAGGCCGGACTGCGTCTGCTGCGCTTGCGCCGCCGCCGCGCCGTCCGCCCCTGGGGCAGCAGGTCTGCCCACGAGTAGTCCTTGGTGCGCGCAATCTGCCCGTAGATGAAGCGATAGATGCTCTCGTGAGAGATCACCGGCGCGCACCTGTCATGCGCCAAGCGCCCCGACACTTCCTCCGGCGACCACCCCAATGCCAAGCGCTCCAGCACATCCTCCCGCAATTCCGCGTCTCGCTCCAGCCGCATGCCGCGACAGCGACGTGCTTCGGCCTGCTCCTGCGCATACTCCGCTTGATACCCTGCTTGCCGCGAACTGTTGCGTTTTACCTCCCGCGAAATCGTCGACGGCGAGCGACCAAGAGCTGTAGCGATTTTGGCTTGCGTGAGTCTCGCGGCCTGAAGTCCGGCCAACTGACACCGCTCTGCATACGTGAATTGTGTGTATGATCTTCCCATGGCAACACCTTAGCATGATGTTGCACTTCACCTGTGAGTCTACCAAATCCACAGGGGGCGCGACCAAGATGGATTCCCGCCTGCGCGGGAATGACGGAGTTCAACCTGCTATCCTCTCGTAGCGTTGGCGAGGTACGATGGCCGAGCGAGAAGTGCCGGATAATCCGGGCGCGAGACGCGCCGCGCCGGAAGGCGCGCCGGGCGGATTCTCCCCAGGACCGGATGCGCGGTGGGGCATACCGCTGATATTCCTGGCCGTAATCGCCGCGCTGTGGCTCAGTTTTCGCCTGGTGCCCGACCTGGGCGCGCTGGTGGACGATCTGCCGCTCCGCTCCGCGGCCGCCACCCCGACGTTGACGATTGCCGCCGTTGCCGACGCCACGCCGACCCGGGGCGTCAGCCGGCCGCCCATTCCCACACCCACGGCCGCGTCGAACGGCCAAGCCTCCCAGTCTTCATCTACCCGTTCCGCCTTCGTGCCAAACGTCCTCCAGTCCAGTCAGGAGCGCGCGGTCGAATCGCTCAAGCAGCATGAACTCACCGCGGCTATCGAAGAGGTCTTCGACGACAAGGTGGCGCCCGGCTTGGTTGTGAGCCAGCAGCCGGAGGCAAATACCTCGCTGGCGGTTGGCTCCACCGTCATCATCCGCATTAGCAAAGGCCCCGAAAACCGCACGATGCCCGACGTGGTCGGCCAGCCGGTGGAAAACGTCCGCGAGCAATTAGGCTTGCTCGGCGTCACCATCGAGGAAATCGAGCAGGCCAACGCTACGGAGGCGGCCGGTACCGTGCTGGCCCAAGACCCGCCGGCCGGCACACAGGTGGAGCCGGAGAGTACCGTGCGGATCATCGTCAGCGCAGGAGTGGATCGAATACCCGTGCCGGACATGCGCGACAAGTACTTTGCTTTCGCCCAGCAGGAGTTGGCCGGCAGCGGGCTGCGGGGGGTAGTGGGCATCAAACTCACCAACGATTCCGGCAAGTGCGGCACCATTGCCAGCCAAAATCCGGAGCCCGGCACACCTGTTCCCCTAGATACCGATATCTACCTCAACATTCGCGACGAGCCCGGCTGTACACCGCCCTAGCGCGTCTCGCACCACAAATTGGCAGCGGACGGCAAGGGTCGCTCCCGTCACTGTGGCCGCAACGTGGATACGAACCGCTCCTCGCCCAGGATGCCCTTGGGCCGGAAGAGCAGCATGAGCACCAGCAGCGCCGCCATGAGCAGGAAGCGGAAGTGCGGCGCGCGGGCGCTCAACTCGGCCGGCACCAGCGCGTCGGTGGCAAACTGCGTGCCCGCCCAGATCGCCCAGAAAGCGAACGCGCCGAGGATCACGCCCTTGGTGTTGCCGCTGCCGCCCAGAATGAGCATCACCCAGATGATGAACGTGCCGTGCAGCGGATCGAAGACGCTGGGGCTGATGGCGCCGGCGTTGTGGGCGTAGAGCGCGCCGCCGACGCCCATCACCATCGCGCCCAGCGCCAGCGCCTGCAGCTTGAAGCCAAACACGTTCTTGCCGTAGGCCGCGGCCACCACCTCGTCCTCCCGTATCGCCCGCAGCACGCGCCCCCACGGCGAGCGAATCATCCGCTCCAGCAGCACCGCCACCACCGCCAGCACGACCACCACGATGACCAGGTAGACGTAGTTGTAGTAGGCCGGCGGCACCAAATCGTAGAGCGGACGCGGGATGCCCACCAGCCCTTTGGAGCCGTTGGCGAGCCACTGCTCGTTGTTGAAGACCAGCCGGATGCTCTCCGCGATGCCGATCGTGGCGATTGCCAGATAGTCCGCGCGCAGGCGCAGGGTGGGAATGCCGATCAGCACGGCGATAATGCCGCAGACGGCCGCGGCGGCAAGCACGCCCACCACGAATGGCTGGTCCAGGCCGAACGCCTGCTGGGTGTAGCGCGCCAGTTCGCCGGTGGGCAAGGGCTTGGTGACCAGCGCCGCCGTGTACGCCCCAATGGCAAAGAACCCGGCCACGCCAAAGTTGACCAGGCCGGTGTCGCCAAAGTGCACGTTCAGCCCCAGCGTAAACAGGGCGTAGATGCTGGCGACGATGAGAAAGCCGACCAGATAGTTGAGCAGGCCGGAACTCAGGATGGCTTCGATTGTCATGGTGTTCCTCTCAACTTCCGTCATTGCCATGTAAACAGCCACAACCGAGCCGTTCGCCCTGAGCGGGGTCGAAGGGTGAACGGCGGATTGAGCGTGTAGCCACTCCGAACGCACGTCTCTCCGTTCATACTTCGACAAGCTCAGCACGAACGGAGAGACGTGCGTTCGTTTTCATTCCCTTGTGTGGTCAGCGTGCGGCCATGGTGATTGCCATGAAAACAGAGCGCCACCTCCGTCATTCCCGCACACGCGGGAATCCATCCTCGCCGCAGCCATCCTCGCCGTCCCCGGCGGGGGACAAGCCCCCGCGCTACGTTAATGCGACAACAATGGGGACAAACCCCCATGTTTCGGCCCACCGGTAGAGGCACGACATGTCGTGCCCCTACCGGTGGAGCGGCATGTGCGCATCGACCGCAGACACGCAAATACACATTCATACAACGCTTCCAGGCCACTAGAACCGCCGCTGCTCGCTGCCCAATATCCCCTGCGGCCGGATCAGCAAGACCAAGATCAGAATAACGAAAGCCACCGCCGGTTTGTAGGTGGGCAGCAGGAACGCCGTCGAGACCTGTTGCACGATGCCGATGATCATGCCGCCGAGCAGCGCGCCGTAGGGATTGCCGATGCCGCCCAGAATGGCGGCGGCAAAGAGCGGCAGCAGCAAGTTCCAGCCCATATCGGGCCGCAGTTGCGAATCGATGCCCAGCAGGATGCCCGCCGTGGCCGCCATGGCCGCGCCGATGCCCCAGGTCCACACCATCATCCGCTCCGTATCGATGCCGCTGATCCGCGCCAGGTCCGGGTTGTCCGCCGTGGCGCGCAGCGCCTTGCCGATGCGGGTGCGCCCCAAGAAGAGGTACAGCCCCGCCACCATCGCCAAACAGGCAGCCAGAATGAAGATCTGATCGGGTTTGATCCGGATCTCGAACGGCAGTTGCAGCGCCGGCCGCAGGGCTTGGGTGTAGAAGTGGAACTCCGGCCCCCAGATGATGGACAACAACGCCCGCAGCGCAAACGCCGTCGCCAACGAACCGATCACGAACATCACCGGCGCGTAGCGCCGCCGCCGCATGGGACGGAACACCAGCCGGTCCACCGCCACGGCCACGCCCGCCGCGGCCGCCATGGCCACCGGCAGCGCCAGCGCCATGGGCAAGCCGAACGAGAGCGGGCCGAACGTGGCGTCCGGCACGCCCAGCGCGGCGAAGACCGTGCTCACCAGGAAGAAGGCCACGTACGCGCCGATCGCCATCAGGTCGCCGTGGGCGAAATTGGCGAAGCGCACGATGCCGTATACCAGGGTCAGGCTCACCGCGCCCAGAGAGAGGATGCTGCCCAGGATGATGCCGTCCACCACCAGCGCGATCATGCCGTCCCTCCCAGATAGAGGTTTGCCACTTCCTCGTTGGCCAGCAGCGCGCCGCTGGCGTCGGTGAAGCGGTTGCGGCCGCCGGCCAGCACGTAGCCCCGTTGGGAATGCTCCAGCGCCTTGCGCGCGTTCTGCTCCACCATGAGCACGGCGATTCCTTGCGCGTTTACGTGGGCGATTTGCGCGAACACCGTTTCCACGAAGACCGGCGCCAGGCCCGCCGTCGGCTCGTCCAGCAGCAGGAGTTTTGGCTCCAACATCAGCGCCCGCGCCATCGCCACCATCTGGCGCTGGCCGCCGCTCAGCGACGCGACCCTGGCCCGGCGGCGTTCCTCGAGAGCGGGAAAGAGGCCGTACACCATCTCCGCTTGCTCCGCATAGCCGTCCGCGCGCAGAAACGCGCCCATGGCCAGGTTTTCCTCCACCGTCAGGCTCAGAAACGTGTTGTCGGCCTGCGGCACGTAACTCAAGCCCTGGCGGACGATCTCGTGCGGCGGCAGGCCGGTGATGTCCGTATCTTGAAATTCAACCGCGCCGTCCGTGGGTTCCAGCAGGCCGAAGATCGTCTTCATGAGCGTGGACTTGCCGCAGCCGTTAGGCCCAATGATGGCCACCACCTCGCCCGCGCCCACGGTGAGCGAGACGCCGTGCAGGATTTCGATGTCGCCGTAGCCGGAGACGATGCCGGACGCCGCGAGCAGATTCACCGGTTCTGGCCTCCCAGGTAGGCAGCGAGCACCTGTTCGTTTTGCTGGATTTCCGCCGGCGTGCCTTCGGCCAGTTTTTCGCCGTTGCTCATCACGATCACCGGGTCGCAGAGTCCCATCACCACCGTCATGTTGTGCTCGATCAGCAGCACGGTGATGCCGCGCTCGGCCACCAGCCGCTTGATCTGCGCCATCAGGCTGCGCAGCAAAGTGGGGTTCACGCCGGCGCCGGGTTCGTCCAACATGATGAGTTGCGGGTCGGTCATCATGGCGCGGGCGAGTTCCAGCAGTTTCTTCTGGCCGGTGGAGAGATTGGCGGCGTATTCGGCGCGCAGGTGCGCCAGCTTGACGAACTCCAGCACGTCCAGCGCCTTGTAGTAGGCGTCGCGCTCCTGCCGCCGCACGCGCAACGGCATGAGCCACGCCGCGCCCAGCCGCTCGCCCGCCTGCCCCGCGGGCACGAGCATCAGGTTTTCCAGCACGGTCATCTGCTTGAGTTCTTTGGGCACCTGGAACGTGCGGCAGAGGCCGTGGCGGAAGACCCGGTGCGGCGGCAGGCCGTCTATGCGCCTACCTTGGAAGACGATGCGGCCAGAATCCGGCGCGTAGAAGCCGGAAATCAGGTTGAACAACGTGGTCTTGCCCGCGCCGTTTGGCCCGATCAGACCCGTAATCGTGCCGCGCCGCACCTGCAGCGAGCAGTTCTGCACGGCCTGCAAGCCGCCAAACGACTTGGCGACGTTCGCGATCTCCAGGAGCGTGTCCGCTGTGTCCGCAGCCATGGCATGTCTCCGCCTGTGCTCCAGCGCGGGAAGACGCTCTAGCCACTCCCTCATTCCTGCGCGCGGGAACGCGCTCTAGCCATTCTCTCATTCCTGCGCGCGGGAATACGCCTCCATCATAAACCAATTGGCCATGTCATACCGAGCGCAGCCGCACCCGGCACGTCATATCGAGCGCACCCGCCATGTCATTCCGAGCGCAGCGAGGAATCTAGAGTCCGCACCGGGCCACCGACACTGGCCGGGCACCCGAGATTCCTCACTGCGCTACGCTCCATTCGGAATGACAGCAATTCGGCGCGACGTGCATTGTAAGGAATAACGGGAGAGGCGGCGCAGCGCGCTTTGCGGGGAAACCACAGTCTGGTGGCCGGAACGCAGTCTTCCACGGTCTGGTGGCCGGAACGCGGTCTCCCACGGTCACGGACGTTTCCCCGCGTGTTGAGAAAGCGCCGCCGGCTTGCTATCGTACGAAGAGGAAAAGCCGGAACCGGGGGAAACGGCCATGAATCTTCTCTTCATTACCGCCGACCAGCAGCGGTGGGACAGCCTGCCCTGCTACGGCCTGGACTTCCTGCGCACGCCCCATCTCGACCGCCTGGCGCGGGAAGGCCTGGTCTTCGAGCGCTGCTACGTGCCGGCGCCGCTCTGCGTGCCCACCCGCGCGGCCCTGCTGGGCGGGCAGTGGCCGACGACTACCGGCGTGCTCGGCAATGCGCACTGGCTCGACGCCGCGCTGCCCACCTGGCCCCACGCGCTGACCGAGGCCGGTTATCTCACCGCCGCTATCGGCAAGATGCACTTCTTTCCCTGGGACGCCCGCAACGGCTTTCAGGAGCGCATTAGCGCCGAGGACAAGCGCCACACGTACCTGCCCGACGACCACAGCAAGTTCCTGCGCGCCCACGGCCACGAGCGCGCGCATCCCACGCAGAATCCCGGCTACTTCGAGACCCTGAACGCCTCGGTCACGCCGCTGCCCAAGCGCTTCCACGTGGACGGCTTCGTTGGCGACCAGGCCGCCGGCTGGCTGGAACGGAACGCCAAAGAGCCGTTTGCCGCCTGGGTGAGCTTTGCCGGGCCGCACGATCCCTACGACCCGCCGGCGGAGATGGCGGACATGTATGCCGACGCGCCCATTCCCGCGCCCGTGGGTTCCCGCGCGGAATTGGCGACAAAGCCTCGGGCGCAACGGCAAGCCGGGAAAGAAAATGTCAAGAACTCCATGTACCGCATGGATCCGTCGCGGGCCACGCCGGCGCAGCACCGCCGCTGGCGCGCCCACTACTACGCCAACATCAGCCTGATCGACGAGGGCGTGGGCAAGATGCTGGCCGCGCTGGAGAGCCATGGCGCGCTGGACGAAACCCTCATCATCTATTCCGCCGACCACGGCGACGCGCTGGGCGACCACGGCCTGCCGTACAAGGGCTTCTACTACGAGTCCATGGCCCACGTGCCGCTGATAATCCGCGGGCCGGGGGTGGCCGGCGGGACGCGCTGCGCGTCACTCGTGAGTTCCCTCGACTACGTGCCGCTCTTCTACAGCGCTTGCGGCCTGGAACCGCCGGAAACGCTGCAAGGCACAAGCCTGGCGCCGCTGCTCGCCGACCCGGCGCTCCCCCACCGCGAGACGGTCTTCAGCGAGAACATGGGCAGCCAAATGGTGCGCGACGCGCGCTTCAAGTACGCCCACTACGCCACCGGCGAAAGCGAACTCTACGACCTGGAGACCGACCCCGATGAAATCCACAACCTGGCGCAGAGCCGCGCACATGCGGATGTCATTGCCCACGCGCGCCGTTTGCTCGTCGAACACAACCTCCACAACCACGCCATGAAGAGCGCCGCCGTCTCCCGCCCCCAAGAACCCTTCCGCGTGAAGCTGGAAGCGGCCTACTCCGTGGATCAGGCCTACACGGTGGCGGAATCCTAGAGGCGTGAGCGCAACCTCCGGCGCGCCAGGCGCTTCGACAAGCTCAGCACAGGCCTGTCGAAGCATGAACGGGGCGCGTTAGACCTCGCCCAATTGCAGGCTGGCCCAGATCAGGGCCGCGTAGAACATGTACGGGCCTGTGAAGAGCAGGCTGTCGATGCGGTCCAGGATGCCGCCGTGGCCGGGGATGAGGGTACCGGTGTCTTTCACGTCCGCCCCGCGTTTGAGGAGCGATTCCACCAGGTCACCGAGTTGGGCCACGACCGCCGCGCCCAGTCCCACCAGGCCGGCGGCCAGTGGACTCAGCGGGAACGGCGTGAACTGGGCGTAGAGCGCCGCGGCCGTGACCGCGATGAACGCGCCGCCCAACGTGCCTTCCAGGGTCTTGCCGGCGCTCAGGTGTTGGAAGATGCGGCGTTTGCCGATGCTGCGGCCCACGAGATACGCCCCCGTGTCGTAGGCCCAGGTGACCACCAGGGCAAAGATCAGCCACCACTCGCCGCGCACGTAGATATAGTCCCGGAGCGCCACGGTGTGGCCGAGCAGCCAGCCGACGTAGAGCGCGCCGGCAACCGCCAGGCCCCAGCCGGTGAACGCCCGGGCATGGTCGCCGGAACGGGGCAGCAGCAAGAGCCAGAGCGAGCAGAGCGCAATCGCCGTGAAGAAGAGCGGCGGCAGGATGACGAGTTCCGCGTAGCCGGCCCAAATCAAGCTGTACGGCCACAGGAAGAACGCGAGCCCGAGCGCGGCGGCGGTGACGCGGCTCACGGCGAAACCCATGCGGCGCGCCAGGTGGAAGTATTCCCACAGCGCCAGTCCACCGAACACCAACATGCCCGCCAGCAGCCAGGGATTGCCGAAGTAGGCCAGCGCGAGCAGGAGCGGCGCGTAGACGAGGGCGGAGAGGGCGCGGGTCGCAAGATCCTGCCAGCGAGAACGTTGCGCCGCGCGGCTCGCCTCGCCGCGCCTACCGCTGCGCTTTGCCATTGCGGCCAGCGGAAAGGCCGCCGAACTTGCGGTCGCGGCGGCTGTAGTTGGCAAGCGCGGCGTAGAACTCTTTGCGCCCAAAATCCGGCCAGTAGACCTGCGCGGCGTAGTATTCGGCGTAGGCGGCCTGCCAGAGCAGGAAGTTGGAGAGCCGCATCTCGCCGGCCGTGCGGATGACCAGGTCGGGGTCGGGCAGATTGCGCGTATAGAGGTGCTGGGAAATCAACTCTTCCGAAATCCCGGCGGCCGGCACGCCGGCTGCGACGATTTCGCGCACGGCGTCGACGATTTCGCCACGGCCGCCGTAGTTGAACGCGAAGTTGATCGTCAGGCGCTCGTTGCCGCGCGTCGCTTCCTCCAGGTGCTCGATTGCTACTTGCAACGTGGAAGGCACGGCGTCGCGCCGCCCGATTGAGCGCACCTGAATCTCGTTCTCCACGATCGCGCCCTGTTCGCGCTCGATCGTCTCTTCCAGCAGTGTCATGAGACCGCTGACTTCCTCTTCCGGGCGCGCCCAATTCTCGGTGGAGAAGGCGTAGAGCGTAAGGATCTTGACGCCAAAGTCAACGGCGGCTTCCGCCACCGCGCGCACGCAGCGGGCGCCGGCGCGATGCCCTTCCAGGCGCGGCAGCCCGCGCTGGGCCGCCCAGCGTCCGTTGCCGTCCATCACGATGCCCACGTGGACGGGCGTGACGGGCAGCGGCGGAAATTTCCTTTCCTCTGCCGTCACCGTCTTCGAGGTCTTGGGAGGCGTCGGTTCCATCGCTAGATGGTCAATATCTCCTGCTCTTTTTCGGCGAGCGCGGCGTCCACGCGCTCAATCTCGGCGTCGGTGAGCTTCTGCAACTCGCCCTGGGCGCGGCGCACGTCATCCTCGGAGACGCTGCCGCCCTTCTGCTTGCGCAGCGCGTCCTGCGCCGTACGCCGGCTGTTGCGGATGGCGACGCGGGCTTCTTCGGCGCGCTGGCGCACCAGCTTTGCCAGTTCTTGGCGCCGTTCCGCGGTCGGTTGGGGCAGCGCGATGCGGATCACCGTGCCGTCGTTCGCCGGGGTAATGCCGAGTTCGGACTTGAGGATTGCCCGTTCGATCGCCGGAATGGACTGCTTGTCCCACGGCTGGATGACGATGAGCCGCGGCTCCGGCACGATGATGGTGGCAACCTGGTTGAGGGGCAATTCCGTCCCGTAGTATTCCACCGGCGTGTCCTCTACCAGCGCGGTGGACGCGCGCCCGGTGCGAATACGCGCAATATCGCGCTGCAGGGCCTCCGTTGCCAGGCCCATCGCCATTTCGGTTTCCTCAAGAATTGGCTCCAGCATCGTCTCGCTCTCCTATCAGGGTTCCCACCGGCTCCCCTTGCAGCAGGCGCTCCAACGCGCCGGCGTGTTCCAGCTTGAAGACCGCAATGGGGAGATTATTCTCCATGCAGAGTGAAATCGCGGTGCTATCCATCACCCGCAGGCCCATGTTGAGCGCGTCCAGGTAGGTGAGGTAGTCGAATTTTACGGCGCGCGGATTCTCCACGGGGTCGCTATCGTACGCGCCGTCGACCTTGGTGGCCTTGATCAGCACCTCCGCGTTGATCTCCATGGCGCGCAGGGCGCCGGCCGTATCCGTGGTGAAGAAGGGATTGCCGGTGCCGGCGCTGAACACGACGACCCGGTCGTTCTCCAGATGGTCGATGGCCCGCGCGCGGACGTAGGGTTCGGCGACTTCGCGCATCTCGATTGCCGTCTGCACGCGGGCGTCCAGGCCTTCCCGCGCCAGGGCGTCCTGCAAGGCCAAGGCGTTGATGACGGTGGCGAGCATCCCCATGTAGTCGGCGGTGGCCCGATCCATGCCCTGGTCGGCCGCCAACTCGCCGCGCCAGATGTTGCCGCCGCCGATAACGACCCCAATTTGCGTGCCCAGGCGGCGGGCGGAGGCGACTTGCTTGGCGATTCTTCCCGCAATCGCCAGATCTATGCCATACTCGCCCTTCCCCTTGCCCATGAGCGCTTCGCCGCCAATCTTGAGCAGCACGCGCCTATAGCGAAGCTTAGCCATGTATCCTCTCTGTCCCGCCGCGCCGGCCGTTGGCGTTGCGCATGAAGAGAACGCGCGTTGTGCCGCGCGCTACAGGCCGCGCTCGTAGCGGCAGAAGCGCCGGATGACGACGTTCTCGCCGGTCTTGACGATGGTCTGCTTGATGAGGTCCGCGACGGTGAGCGACGGGTCGCGCACGAACGGCTGCGCGAGCAGCACGGTCTCTTCCGCGTTGCCCTCGAAGTCTTCCGGCAGGTCGTCCTCGCTCACGAACTCCGGGCTCATGCCGGCCACGTGCAGCGCGATCTCGTGCACCAGGTGCTGGAATTCCTCAGTGCGCGCCACGAAGTCGGTCTCGCAGTTCACTTCCACGAGCACGCCGACGCGGCCGTCGCCGTGGATGTACGAGTGCACCAAGCCCTGGGAGGCCTCCCGGTCGGCGCGCTTTGCGGCTTTTGCCAGGCCCTGCTCGTCCAGCAGTTTCTTTGCCGCCGCGTGGTCGCCGCCGGCATCCTCCAAAGCCCGTTTGCAGTCCATGATGCCGGCGCCGGTTTCCTCGCGCAGCGCCTTGATGTCCGCAGTCGTCACAGTTGCCATTGCCTGAAATCAATCTCCCTTTGCGCGGCGACGCCGCGCAGCTCGCGACAGCCAGTTTCCTACGTAAACGTCAACTCCATCCTGATGTTTCGCCCTCACCCTAACCCTCTCCCCCAGGGAGAGTGATTAAACCGACGGATGCGCCCAGCAATCCCCTCAAAAGACTCCCCCTGGGGAGAGGGCCGGGGTGAGGGGGGAAGACCCGCCATGAGAACCCTAGGACTTTCAGCCGCCCGCCAGGCGTCAGGGGCAGCGGCCCTAGTTCGCTTCCGCGGCAGCGGCTTCTCCCGCGTCTCCATCCGGTTCGGGCGCGGCCTCCGCGGCCGGAGCGTCCTCCCCGGCCGGTTCGCCCTCCGCGTCCGGATCGGCGGCCACCGCCTCTGCTTCCTGCTCGGCTTCCGCCGCGGATGCTTTGGCTGCGCGCAGTTCCTGCCCGCTGTGGATGGCGTCCGCTATCAAGCGCGTGATGAGGCGAATCGACTTGATCGCGTCGTCGTTGCCCGGAATCGAGTAGTCCACCTGGTCGGGATCGCAGTTCGTGTCCAGCAGCGCGATGACGGGAATGCCGAGTTTCTGCGCCTCGGCCACCGCGATGTGTTCGCGCACGGTGTCCACCACGTAGAGCGCGGCCGGCAGGCGGTGCATGTCCCGGATGCCGTTGAAGAAGCGTTGCAGTTTCGCCAGGCGGTCCTGCAGGCGGCCGATCTCTTTCTTGGAGAAACTCTGCCAAGCCTCATTCGCCTGTTCGGCCTCCATCTCCTTCATCTTCGCCAGGCGCTCGCTAATCGTCTGGTAGTTGGTCAGCATGCCGCCCAGCCAACGCTGGTTGACGAACGGCATCCCAATCCGGCCGGCTTCCCGTTCCACGATATCCTGCGCCTGCTTCTTGGTGCCGACGAAGAGGACTTCGCGGTTGCGCAGGGCCAGGTCTTGGACGAAGTCGCAGGCTTCCTGCAACCCGCTCGCGCTTTGTTCCAGATCGATGATGTGAATCTTGCTGCGCGCCATGTAGATATAGGGCTTCATCTTGGGATTCCACCGGTTGGTGGGATGCCCAAAGTGCACCCCGGCATCGAAAAGATCCTTCAAACTCGCCACGGCCATACGTTCGCGACCCCTTCCGCACTCCTACGCTTACGCGCGCTTCGGCTTGCTGCTACGCTAATTCTATTTCTGCCGCCGCGCGCACGTTCGCGCGCGCCGGTGCAATGCCTATCCAAACTAGTATACCCCTATCGCGGCGCGGGCGGCAATGCGCCCCAGCAGCAGCGGCGCTCACGTCCCCTCTACCAACGCCGGGCTCGGCCCTCTTATCCCCTCTCCCCGCGGGAGAGGGTTAGGGTGAGGGCCCAATGTTGTCGCATTAACGTAGCGCGGGGGCTTGTCCCCCGCCGGTGTGCTAGGCACAGAGAGCGATCACCCAGAGGCTCTTTCCGGTAGACAACGCCAGAATCTTGACCCTACCATGGCGCAGGTTGCAAACCTGCGCTACCAGGAAATCAGGCACGGTGTAGTTCCTCACTGTTTCCAATGCGGTCGCATTGGAGTGAGGGCTTTTTCTGCACGCTAGCTCCCAGGCGCCAGCCATTCCGCCGCCATGTCCGCCACCGCCGCGCCGATGCTCAGCGAGGCCGTCGCCGCCGGCGAGGGCGCGTTCAGCACGTGGATGATGCGCGGTTCCCGCACGATGTGGAAGTCCTCGATCAACTTCCCCTGCCGGTCGAGGGCCTGCGCCCGCACGCCGGCCCCGGCGCGCACGAGATCCTGGCTTCTCACGTCCGGCACGAGTTTCTGCAACTCCCGCACCATGGCTGGCTTGTGCAGCGAGCGGTACATTTCGCCAATTCCCGTGCGCCAGTAGCGCGCCGCCATGCGCCAGAAACCCGCGTAGCCCAGAATGTCCAGCGTGTCGCCGAGGCTCACGTCGCGCCAGCGGTAGCCTTGGCGCTTGAAGGCGAACACGGCGTTCGGCCCCACCTCAATCGCGCCGTCGATGCGCCGCGTAAAGTGCACGCCCAGAAAAGGAAAGGCCGGATTGGCGACGGGATAGATCATGTTGCGCACCAGGTAGCGCTTCTCCGGCACGAGTGCGGAATATTCGCCGCGAAAAGGCGCGATCTTCATCTGCGGTGTGTGGCCGGCGGACATGCTCACCCGGTCCGCGAACAGGCCGCCGCAGGTGATGACATGCCTGCTCCGCACGTCCCCCTGCGCGGTTTCCAGCCGCAGCCCGTTCGGTTCCGCCGCGATGCCTAGCACTTCCGCGCCGGTGCGCACCTGGCCGCCGGTTTTTTCAAATAGCTCACGGTACTTTTGCGCCACCAGGCTATAGTTGACGATGCCGGCGCTGGGCACGTGGAGCGCGCGGACACCGGTGGCATGGGGTTCCAGTTCCCGCAACTCTTCCGGCCCGATCAGGCGCGCGCCCGGCACGCCGTTGGCCGCGCCCCGCCGCGCCAGTTCTTCCAACGCGGGAATTTGCCCGGCCTCAGTAGCCACGATCACCTTGCCGCAGCGGTCATACGGAATGCCGTGCTCCGCGCAGAAGGCCACCATACGCTCCGACCCCGCCACCGCCATGCGCGCCCGCAGCGAGCCGGGCCGGTAGTAGATGCCGGAGTGGATGACGCCGCTGTTGTGGCCGGTCTGGTGTTGGGCGACGCCGGCCTCTTTCTCCAAGATGGCGATGCCCGCGCCGCGATGCCGCTGAGCCAGGGTAAGCGCCGTGGCAAGACCGACGATGCCGCCGCCTACGATCGCGATGTCAAGGGGGGAGTCTCCGCTCATGCCTCTGCCGGGTGTTCTGCTGGCGCCGCTGCCCTGCAGCCGCATTAGATTATACTGCGCCGAGTCGGCAGGGTGTCGTCAAACGGCACGGGCAGCGTGTGGCCTTTGCGCGCCGCTTCGCGGGCGATGAGCACCGCGCGGGTCGAGTCAAGCGCATCCTGCGCCGTTGCCACGATAGGGGTTTGCCCCCGGATACGGCGCACCAGGTCTTGGCCGCTTGAATCCGGACGGTTGCGACCGAACTGCACGTGCACGCGGGGCGAGTCGTGCCGCCAGTAGAGCAGGTCGCTGAAGTGCAGGCTGCGCACCTCGGCCGCGCCTTCCGTGCCCGTCAGGAAGAAGCGGCAGTCCCAGGGCGTGTTGCGGGGCGTGAGCCAGTCGGCCTCGATGGCGGCGATGATGCCGGAGTCCAGCGCAAACATGGCGTGGGCCACGTCGTTGAAGCCGGGATACTCGTGCCAGCGGCGCTGCATGTGGTGGGCGGTGACCGACTGCACGTTGGCCCCGGAATACCAGCGCGCCAGGTCGATGTCGTGGATCATGAGATCGACGATGGGGCCGCCCTCTTTGCTCTCTTCCAACATCCAGGGCTCGCGCTCGGCCAGGGCGAACTCGTGGGGCCGCGTGGCGACGCAGCCGGCAATCTCGCCGAGGAATCCGGAATCCACTAACTCCTTGAGGCGCGCGAACGGCGGGCCGAAGCGCTCGGTGACCATCATCTGCAACTCTGCATTGCTGGCTTGAAGGGCTTGTTCGACCCGCGCCAGGTCCGCCAGTTCGATGACCATGGGTTTGTCCACCAGCACGTGGACGTTGCGCCGCAGGCACGCCAAGATGGCCGCCGCCTTTTCGTGGTGGGCGTTGCAGATGGTGGCGAGGTCGGGCCGCAGCGCGTCCAGCATTTCGTCATGGCCGGCGTAGAGCGGCACATCGTATTGTTGGGCAACCTCCTGGCGGCGTTCGGGGTCGCTCTCGGCAATGCCGACGAGTTCGGTGTCACCGGCGGCGAGAATCTCCTGAATCGCTCCCGGGCCGTGAATGTGGATGCCGATGGCGGCAAAGCGTAGTGGCATGGTTTGTCTCCATAATGTTATGCGTGAGGCGGTCAAAGCGCCCAAGAGCAGGGGACAAGCCCCAATGTTGTCGCATTAATGTAGCGCGGGGGCTTGTCCCCCGCCGGTGTGTACGGTACGGAGGGCGATTGCCGAAAGTTTCCCTCCAGCAGACGACGCCAACCTCTTGACCGTAGCTTGACGCAGGTTCCAAACCTGCGCTACCGGAGAATTCGCACGCGAGTCTTGCCGTCGTTCTGTCTAATGCGACAGCATTGGGGACAAGCCCCCGCGCTACGTGTGGAAGCATTTCTCCGTTCGCGCTGAGCCTGTCGAAGCGCCAGCGGCCAGGCCTTCTACGGCTCAGGCGGCGTGCGCGGGCGCACCGCGCGTCTCTCCGCAATCGATTCATAGGCCGCTTCCACCAGGTAGAGCGTGCGCAGGTTGTCGGCGCCGCTGTTCATTGGCTCACGGTCTTCCTGGATGGCGGCGAAGAGTTCCGCCATCGGCCCCACCAGCGCGTCCGGTATCCACTTGCCGCGCAGTTCCGGCGTGATCCACTCTGCGCCGTAGCGTTCACTGCGGTAGGAGAGCGTGTCCGCGCGGCCGTAGGGAAAATTATAGAAGACGCCCAGTTCGCCTTTCGCCACGCCATCGGTACCCTCGAAGCGGTACGTGGCGTGGGTATCGTCGTCCCAGACGCCGGCGTGATTGAGCAGCAGGCCGCGGGCGCCGCCGGGCCAGGCCAGCGTGATGATGGCCGAGGTTTCCCCTTTGATGCGCGCGTCGCCGGCGTGAAAGCCGTCGGCAAAGAGCCATGCCGGTTCGCCCAGGATGAAGCGCGCGACGTCGAGGAAGTGGATGGCGTCCTCGACGATGAGCACGCGGGGGCGTTCCCAGAGCCACGGCCACAATTCCCAGCGCAGCGGGCCGACGCGATCGATTTGCACGTAGGTCAGGTCGCCCAGGTCGCCGCGTTCCTTGAGGGCATAGACGGAACGAAACGCCTGGTCCCAGCGGCCGTTCTGGTTCACGGCCAGCCGCACGCCGGCAGTGGCGGCGTCCCGCACCATGGCTTCCGCTTTGGCGATGTCGTACGTGAGCGGTTTCTGGCAGAGCACGTGCTTGCCGGCAGCAATGGCCGCGTCCACGAGGAGCGGATGGGTGAGCGTGGGCGTGGCAATATCCACCACGTCCACTTGCGGCGCATCCAGCAGCGCTTCCAACGCAGAAAAAGCCGCCGTGCCAAAATCCGCCGCCAGCGCCTCCGCTTTGGCCGCATCCTCATCATAGATGCCCGCCACGTTGAACCCCGCGCCGCGATACGCCGGCAGGTGGCCGGCGCGCGCGATGCTGCCGGCCCCGATGACGCCGATGCCGTAGTCGCGCTTGGGCGGCAGATGGGGCCGGTAGTCGAGCGGTTTGGGTACAAGGGTCATGGCGCTATCCTTTGGGACGCTTCACGGCAGGGGCGTCACACTGTGCACGTAGCCGCCGTCCACGCAGAGAATCTGTCCAGTGATGTAGTCCGCTTGCGGCGAGGCGAGAAAGACGACGGCAGCGGCAATGTCCTGCGCCCGGCCCATGCGGGCGCGGGGCGCGCGGCGTATCCAGGCGTCCCGGCCTTGGCGAGAGGCCGGCCACCCTGGGGTTGAGACCGCGCCGGCGGCGATACAGTTGACCGAAATCCCCTGCGGGCCGAACTCCACGGCCAGGGCTTGCGTCAGCGTGTTGAGCGCGCCTTTCGCCACGGTATAGGCGCTGGCGCGGCGCTGGAAGACGAGGCTGTGCGAGGAGCTAATGTTGACGATGCGGCCTCCCGCCGGTTGCGCGAGCATGATTTTGATGGCTGCCTGCGTGCAGTGTACGACGCCGTCCAGGTTTACCGCAAAGACGCGATGCCAGTCGTCAAGGGGATAGTCGGCAAACGACCCCCGGTGTGTGCCGCCAATGGCGGCGTTGTTGACCAGGACGTCCAGTCTGCCGAACTGCGCCTGCGCCTCACGGAACATCCGCGCCACGGCCGCCGGGTCGCTAACGTCGGCTTGAAGCGGCAGAGCGTTGCGTCCGGTGGCGGTGACGGCCGCTCTCGTAGCCTCGGCGCCCTCGCGGTCGGTGTTGTAGTTGATGCCCACGTCCGCGCCGGCAGCCGCAAGCGCTACGGCGATCGCTTGACCGATTCCCTTGGATGCGCCGGTTACCAGGGCAGCGGCTCCGTCCAACGCCATGATGCTTCCGCTTGCGCTCCACTCGTTGCTACGACCGTTTAGCCTCTGCCGCAGCCGGGCGCAGGTTGCAGACCGGCGCTACCCGCTGACGTTCCCATGCGCTCCTCATAGCCAGTGGGCTACCGGCCAGAGGGTAGCCGACCGGGTGAACGGCGCGTCGAGCAGGGCGTCGGTCTCTTCGATTGGATCGTGGCCGTAGCGGCGCAGGAACTCCGCCTCGATTTGCTGCTCCAGCGCCGTCGGCTCCGCCAGGGGCAAATCAACCCACGTGTTGCCCCGGTCCGCGCTCTCGCGCACCGCCAGGCAGAGTTCATAGTCCCGCAGGCCGTTTGCGACGCCGTACTGAGGCTGCCCGCCTGCCGTGATTGCCCGGTGGAAGCCGGTGAGGATGTCTGCCTTCGAAGCGTCATCTTGCGTGCTAATGCCGTACTGGGCGTAGGGATTGTGCCAGACAACTGGCGGGTCGGTGGCAACGGAGAGAGATGCGAGCACCTTTTCACCTGTTTGTTCTAAGTAGTGCTCCTGAATTGGAAAAGATAAGGACTCACCCGCCGTGTATTGCACGAACACGTCGCGGTTGAAGTAGCCTTTCGTGCCTTCGATCTCCCAGCCGATTGGAAACGTAATGTGGCTCGACGGAAAGACGCGCGGCGGCTTCTCGAATAAACACGCCACGCCGTTGGCGAACTCTATTACCCCCGAATCCCACTTCAGCGTGTTTTCCGGTTCGCCGCCGTAGGCCGTGTAGGGCGCAGTCGGAACCTCGCCGCAGTAGCCGAGCACGCGCTTGGCAGGGGCGTCGATCAGGGCGCGAATGCCGCTGAAGCCGTGGTACTGTCCGGTCTGGTACCAGAGCCGGGCGTGCGTGACCTGGCCGAGCAGGCCGGCGTCGATGAGCTGCCGCTTCAGCCGCTCTCTGGGCCAGAGCCACACCTGCTCCGCCACCTCCCAGAGCACGCCGTGCTGCCGGCAGGTTGCGGCGATGGCGTGGGCGTGGCGGCGCGTGAGCGCGACCGGAATCTCGGTGATGATGTGGCAGCCGCGGCGGGCGGCGGTGAGCGCCATAACGATATGGGAATCTTTCGGCGTCAGGCTGAGCACCACGTCCGGCTGCTCGTGCGCAAAGAGCGCGCGCACGCCGGTGTATTGTCCCGGCACGCCGTAGCGGGCGCCCACCTGCGCCAGCGCGTCGGGACTGCGGTCGCAGACGGCGGCCAGTTCGTAGTGATCGGTCAGGCGCGCGATCGTCGCCAGGAAATGCCGCGCCCGCGAGCCGGGGTCCGCGCCGACGCCCAAGACGGCAATGCGGAGTTTGCGCCCAATCATGCGTTGCCTGTCTCTTCCAGAAAGTCCGCGTAGCGCTGGAGCGGTTGCGCGCAGTCGTCGTCGAGCGCGGTCACGACCAGCCGCGCCCGCGCGGTGCGCGCCACGCCCGGCTCCAGACTGCCCCCAAAGAGTGACAAATAAAGCGGATTGTGCTTGTGGAAGCGGTCACGGGCATCCGGGCTGTCGTAGCCGCTGGAAACCGCGAAGCAATCTTCCGGCCGGGACATGAGCACGGCGGCCACGCGCCGCTGCCGGTCGGCCTGGAAGCACACGGGCAGCTTGTAGCGGCGCACCGGCGCGAAGCGGGCGATGTCCCGCCAGCGGCCGTCCACGCTGACGCCCACGGCGTCTTCATCGCGGGGATAGACGAGCACGCCGCCGCGAAAGACCGGGTTGACGTTGACGGGCGCGAGTTCCGGCTCGTCGCCGAAACGGCCCGGCTCGTCCTCTAATTCAAATCTGTCGCGCGCCAGGTAGACGTGGGGCACGTGGGCCGGATCGAAGTAGCACGCCAGCAGGGCCTCGAAATCGCGCGCCGCCGCGTTTGGCATAACGGTGACGGTCATGTCAATCGTTGCCGGTTCTTGGATTTCGTAGCGGATGGCCATTACCGGATGCGCAGGGTCTTGCAGCGCCCAGCGCAGGGTCACGCTATTCGCGTCCGCCTCGATTTCGCGCTCGCCCTGGCGGGGATTGCCCAGGTCGCTGTCCATGCCGGTTGTCCCCGCCGGATCGCAATGCATGAAGCGGTAGAGATTCAGGATGGCGTAGAGCGGATGCACGAACTCCACGCCGGTGGCTTTGTGCACCAAACTCGTCAGGCCGTGATGCGGGAACTCGTTGCCGGGACGCAGCACGCCCTGTATCTCAGCCGTCTCGAAGGCGTAGACCTTCTCATCAGGTCGGTAGTCCAGCATAGCCATCGTGCCTGCCGCTCCTTTCGTAGACAATGATGCTGAAGCAGGCGGCCTCTTCAAGGCGCAAAATGCCTGATAACGCAAGCCCACACGAGCGCTGCCCCACCGGCGTGCAGCGTACCGATTTTGGCTCTGAGGCTACGGGATTTTGTCCCGTAGCCTCGGAACTCTATCGAGATTGCGAGCGTGGCGGAACCGCAGCCGCGACCTACGAAGTAGCAGCGTCGAACAAGGCGTTCGTCTCCGCCGCCATGTTCTTCAGCCCTTCCTCCACGCCGACGGCGCCGGCGAAGATCTGCGGCGCCCACACGCCCATGGGACCCAGCATTTCGCCCCACGAGACGACGTCGTGCGTCGGCAGGTTGGTGGTCCACTGGAACATCTCGAACGCGGCGATGCGGTTGGCAGGGCCGTCGGTGACCTCCGGATCGTAGTAGAGTTGCGCGGAGTCATCCCGCGCCGGCCGCAGCACGTCGGCCCGCGCCAGAATGTCCTGGGAATCCTTCGTCATCATGTTGGCGAAGACGCCCCACGCCTGGTCCGGGGACTTGGAGTTGGTATTCATGCACCAGCCGACGATGTTGGTGGTGCCGCCCGGATTGCCCGTGTTGGGCGAGGCGGCCACGTAGCCGTAGTCCCAGGTGAAGCCGGAGCCGGGCCACGCTTCGTTCAGGAACTTCACGTTGTTGGAAGCCGCCGTCCAGAGGATGACCTGGCCGCTGCCAAAGAGCGCGAAGCGGCCGCCGCGGCCCGCCATGCCCTGGCTCAAGTCCGCAATCTGCTCCCGCGACGGCGATACCCGGTGCTTGAGCGCCAGGTCCACGCAGAAGTGCCACGCCTCCGCCGATTCCGGGCTGTCGATGACGCAGCGCAAATCGTCGTTCAGAAAGTCGCCGCCGTTGCCGCGCACGTAATTCAGCCAGCCCTGCTCGAGGGCGTCGGGGGCGAACGCGCCGTAGCGTGTGATGTTGTCTCCCTCGCGCTCGGTGAGCTTGATGGCGTACTCCTGGAGCAGGTCCCAATTCCAGTCGGTGCCCAAATCGGACGGTATGGCAAAGCCGCCCTCGTTGACGGCGTCCTCGTTGAAGAGCGTGATGATGCTCGTCATCATGCCGGGCACGCCGAACATCTTCTCGCCCTTGTAGGTGTAGAAGTCGATGCCGGTCTTCCAGGCGTTGGCGGCAAAGTCCTGGGCGATGGGATCGGCCTTGAACTGGGCGGTGATGTCGGCGGGAATCTCCTTGTTCGACCACGCGAAGTAGTTCACGCTGTTCATCAAGTAGATGTCGGGGCCCGTGCCGCCGACGAAGGCCGCCTGCAAATTGTCCCAATAGCCGGAGACCGCTTCCGCGGACACGCTGACGTTGGGATTGGCTTCCGAGTAGTTCGCGCCCATCTGCTCGACCGACGCCACCGGGTCCGGCCACCAGACCCAGACGTTGATTTCGGCGGCCTCGGCCTGGGGCTGCTCGGCGGGTTTTTCCGCTTCCGGCTCGGCCGGCGCATCTTCCGCGGGCATGGCCGTGTCCGCTTGTCCGCAGGCGGCGAGCGCCGCCGCTGCGAACGCGGCGCCTCCGCCCACAAGGAATTGGCGGCGGGTCGGATTGGAACGAGTGGAGTGTTCAGGCGTATTCACCGTACGATTCCTCCTCCGTGTTCGCGCTCACCGGGTACCGGGCGAGCGACACTATATTGGGCGCCATTGGTGCGCCGAGTGCCTTTGCGCGAAGCGGCCTCCCTTCTACTCTTCAAGTGCTGACGAGCCGCGCCAAGCTATGCCTCCGCGCAACCCGGCGCGGCTGCGCTTCCTCTACCCGCGACAGTGGCACATCACATCCCTGCGCGGGACGCATGGTAACGCCATTGCCAGCGAGTTAACGCGCATTATAGAGGAAAGACTACGGTTGTCAAGTGTGTTCTTGAAACCGGCGGCGCGGCGCGCCGCCAAGGAGACTTGGCGAGAGCGTGCGGCTACGTGCGCGGCCAGCGCTCGGCCAGCGGCGGCATGGCGGGAAACGGCGCGTGCGGCGCGGTCTGGTACCAGTAGGCGACCGAGGCGATGTCGTCGGTGAGCGGCTCGAACTTCTTGTTCAGCCACCAGCCGAGCGCCTGCACGGTCACTTTCAGGTCCTCTTTGAAGCGGATCGGATCCAGGATGTGCCAGCGGTACATGCCGTGGAGCGGCACTTCCACCGGATCTTGCTTGTAGAGCGGATAGCCGAGGAAGGGCGTGGAAAAAGTGCGGTCGCCAAAGTTCCACGCACCGCCAAAGTAGTCCTCCGTGCCGGTGCCGCAAATCGTGGGATGGCCGGTATCGCCGTCCAGGTAGAATTTCACCTCGCCCTCGCCCCACCAGCCGTTGGAAAACTGCGACCACGCGATGAACGTGCCCACGTACTGCCCCTGGCCGCGCACGCCGTCGAGCAGCACGTGTTCGGGATACTCGCGGGTGGTCATCGAGCGCCGCCACTGGGCGTGGAAGTAGGCGGCGTTTTCCGGCACTGGGGCCAGCGCGTAGGTGATCTGGTAGTAGAAGCCCGGGATTTCCTCCCAATAGTCATTCTCGATGGTGATGCGCGCGCTGCGGCGGAAGGGCATGGGCCAGTAGCAGTTGAAGCCGCCGGTGGGATTGACGGCAACCGGCAGCGAGTTCACGTCGTAGCGCAGCCCGTGGCCGTTGCAGAAGAAATCGCCCAGCGGGACTTCCACCGAGGGCGTCTCCTCGCCGTCCCAGTAGCAGCGCAAGACGGTGCTGCGGTAGGCCTGGGGCCGTACGGTCAGCCAGATGTGCTGGATTGTGCCCGGCCCTTCGATCTCGGCGAGCGTCGTCGTGCTTTGCGGCGGCAGTTCGATCTTGGGCCGCACCTTCCAGCCCGGACCCAGCAGCGAGGCGGCGCTGTTCGCATCCGGCACGGCTTTCGCGCCGCCGCCCCGCGCGCCGGTGGGGTTTTCCGCCGAAATCGAGCGCGTTTCGGCATCCGAAAGCAGCGCGATGCTGTGCAGACCGTTTTGCAATCCATCCAACATGGTTGTCCGTTCCCCTTCCGTTTCCGGGCGGCCTCGTCAAGACGCAGGCGCATCCGCCAACGAGTCAAGCAGCGCCAGCGCCGTCGTCTCCATCGCCTGCGCCGTGCCGGGGCCGCCGATGGCCGAGCGCGAGGGCCAGGTCTCGTAGCCGCCGAGCGCCAGTTGCTCGTCGGTGGCCACGTAGCCAAGATAGTCGTTCGCCAGGCTGATGACAAACTGCGGCGCAAAGGGAGAGCCCGCCTTGATTGCGAGGCCGATCTCCACGAAGATCTCGCCCGGCAGCGCGGAAAAACCGGCCGGGCCCACCCGCAGCGCCTGAATCGATGAGGTAAGGGTCTCCGGCATTGCGTGCAGCGCCTTGATCTCGCGGGCGTAGGCCGGCGCCCAGCGCGGGTAGATCGGCTGGCCGCTCACCGCCGTAAACGGCCCTTCGGTGTAATCATAGCCGCCGTTCAGAATCTTCGCCGCGATTGCCACGTCCGCATCGGTGGTCTGCTTCCGCGCAAACGCGAACTCTCCGACCGCCGCGCCCAGCGTTACGTGGTCGCGCATCTCCATCAGTTGGATTTCCGTCAGGGCGCGGCCCGCGAGCGCGTTCGCCATGCGCGCCGCCTGCGCGTGGCCGCGATGCGGCCAGGGCTTGAAGACGTTCGTGTTGTTGATGTTGCCGGACGCGCCATTGAAGAGCAGCCCCACCGCTTGCGGCCCAAGCAGACGCCGCACCGCCTGGAAGAAGTGCCCGAAGTAGTCGGCGGAAATCTCCGCGCCCGTATCCGTGCCCACGTAGTGCAGCGCGTAGTTTCCCAGCACGGCCAGCGGCTCGCCGGCGCAGCTTTCGACGTAGCAGAGCGCAAACTCCGGATCCGTCGGCCCGGCGGGGCGCACCACGTCCGGATTGCCGACGCCGGGATTGAAGTGCACCTGGCCGTTGCGCATGTGGTAGCGGCGGTTGAAGACCAGGCGCGGTTCCGCCACGCTCGCAAAGCCAATGCGCGCCGGCTGCAAGCGCCGCGCCGCCATCTCCACCGCGTCGGCAATCTTGCGGACGGCCCACGCCGTATAGTCGGTCTGCTCCTCCATGAAGCCCACCGTCACGGTAGCCGGCGCGGAGTGGGTGTGCGTGGCGGCGATGAGCACGTGGTCCGCCGGGATGCCACACCGCGCCGCAATGCGCTCCTTCACCGCGTCCATCATGCGGCCCGGCATCATCGTCAGGTCGCAGAGGACGAACGCGATGCGCCGCTCCCCGTCGTCCAATACCAGCGCCTTGGCCAGCAGGTCGTCGTGCACCGCGTCGGCGTGGGTTACGTCCCGGAACGCCCCGCGCATGGGAATGCCCAGCCCGGGCGTGATATTCGCCGTGGCCGCCCCCGCGTGCAGTTGCGCCGCCATGCTGCCGCTCCTTCGCTTCTGCGCCAAACCCGCAACCGTAGACACCCGGCGCGTTCACGGCGCGCCAAGCGCAATCACCTGAGGAAGTCTACATTTAAAGGAAAGCCAAGCGAAATCCCGTATTAAGGAAAGTCAAGCGCAATCCCGCCCGCTCTCCGGCCGCCTACACCGCCACCCGTTGCAACTGCCCCACGTTCCGCCGCACCTTGGCGATGCCCTCCGCGATGTCGTCCATATCGGACTTTTCCGCCAGCAGGGTGGGGTGGCCCATGGCGATACCCTCGTAGCGGGTCAGTTTCTCCGCTTCCGGGCAGTCCAGCGCGCGGAAGACGCCCGCGCCGCCGGCAATCGCGCCGGTTTCCAGATCCAGCATCGGGTTGTCGTAGATTGGGCGCGGGTGTCCGCCGGAAACCGGCACGCCCTCCGCGTGCGCCGCGTCCAGGAACGACCGCTTATCCGTGCCGAACTCTTCCGGCAAGATGCGGAACGTATAGATGTGCATCCCGTGTTGGGTCACGTCCGGCGGGATTGGCGGCGGCGCGATGCCGTCGATTTGCGCCAGCAGGCCGGAGAGGTACTTGGCGTTGCGGTTGCGCAGTTTCGTCTGTTCGTCGAACCGTTCCAGTTGTCCCAGCAGGATTGCCGCCTGGAACTCGTTCATCGGGTAGTGGCCGCCCAGTTCGTAGTGCACGTAGCCCGGCTCATCTTTGGCGCGGCCGAAGCTGGAGAGCGTATAGAGCCAGCGTTCGGCCAGTTCCGCGTTATCGGTCGTTAACATGCCGCCCTCGCCGGTGCTCATGTTCTTGCCGCCGCCCAGGCTGAACGAACTGCCGTCGCCCATCCCGCCCAGTTTGCGGCCTTTCCATTCCGCGCCGTGGGCGTGGGCCGCGTCCGTGATCAGCGCCAGGCCGTGTTTGCGCGCGATTTCCTCGAAGCGTTCCATATCCGCCGGATAGCCGCCGTAGTGCACCGGGCTGATCGCGCGGGTGCGGGGCGTAATCGCCTCTTCCGTGCGGTCGGGATCCAGGCAGAGCGACGCCGGGTCGATGTCCGCCATCACCGGCGTCGCGCCCAGGTACATGGGCGCGAAGGCCGTGGCGATGAACGTAAACGCCGGCACGATCACCTCGTCGCCCGCGCCCACGCCAAACGCCTTCAACCCGATCTCCAGGCCCGCGGTGCAACTGGTCAGGCCGATGCCAAAGCGGGCGTCGTGATAGGCCGCGAACCGCTCCTGCGCCGCCGTCTTCATCGGCCCGTGCGCCGTGCCGCCCCATACGCGGCTCTCGAACACCGCGCGCACGTTGTCCAGTTCGGTCTCGCCGTACTGCGGCCACTTGGGCCAGGATTTCGTCCCGTCCCGCACCGGCGTGCCGCCCAGCAGGGCCAGTCGTTCCATGGTGTCCGTTTCCCTTCCTTTTAATGGGGCTTCGTCCCAGTGACCGCCGTTCCGCTGCCGCTACGCCCCGATTGTATCACCATCCACACGCGCCTAGGGTAATCGTATGCTTATGCCGCATTTGCGGTATACTGTATGGCGAATGCGAATTAGGGAATACCGCAGTCCCGCCGCAAACCGGAGCAGGAGCCGTCCGGCATGATTTCAAATGAAGAGCGCCTCGCGCGCATAGAAGGCGGATACGAACACCTGGCCACCAAGGCCGACATCGGCGACGTTAAGGCCGACATCGCCGCGCTCAACGGCAGGATAGACGCCCTCGAGGCCCGCATAGACGCCGTGGTCGCCGAGTTGCGCATCCACCGCTGGGCGTTGGGCATCTCCATTGCCTTGCAGCTTATCATCCTGGCGCGCCTCTTCGAGATCATCCCGCCGGGGTAGCGCGCGTACCCGCACGCGCGCTACCCCGGCGCCGTTGCCGGTCAGCCTCCGCGCGATTTTTCCCGTTTTGTTTGGACAAACCCCCCTTGCAACCGCTTTTGCCCTTTGCTACACTAATGTCCGGACTGACAAGCGCGCAGCCGCGCCTGCCCCTTGCGCAGCTTGGAGCAGTCTGCTACACTACTAAGCAGGCTGGCGCAGCGTGCCCACTAGCGGGGACACCCTGGGCACAGCGCAAGTCAGTCAGGCTCATCTCGTATCAACATACCGTGCTATTGGCGTCAACGGTCGGATCAGCCAATTGATCGCCCTGGTCTGCCACCTGGGGAGTGTGACGTACACCCACGATTCCCCCTCAGCGCGGGACAGTCATCTAGAAGAAGGGAGTGTATAGCTACACGCGCCGGAATAGCCCGGTATTTTGGGTGTCTCTTTCGAATGGATCCGAACGCCCGCTAACGGTTGAACGGGCGTACAAGTGAAAGGAAAGGACTGTGAGACAATTGTCTCGTTTGGTGAGCGTGTTCCTCGCGCTCATTTTGATGGGCGCCTCGCTGATGGTCGTGGCCGCGGATGATAAAGTTACTACGGGCGCGAATGCTGAAACTCAGGGCTTGGATCATGGCGCCAAGGTCGTCATCTCCCGCGTTGACACCACGAGCCCCGTGTATCCCGACACTAAGCTGAAGTTCCGGGTACTCATCGTGCGCAGCGGTCATGATATCCCGGGTGTGGCTGCAACGACCCTGAAGCGCACTGGCTTGACTGGCGGCGAAGACAAGTCATATCTCATCGGCACGGATTTCTCCGAGGTCGATGATACCCGCACGACGGATAACACCGCGGACAAGACGAAAGACCTCTTTTCGGCGCGGCCGACGTTCTCCAAGGAGATCGAGTACGTGGTGCTTGGTACCGACTTGGGCGACAACGCAGCCAGCCGCACGGTGAACATCCAGTTCACCCTCGCGTTTACCGTGGGTAGTGATGTGCACGTGGTCGAGAGCAATACGGTGCCGGTGCTGGTAGTGAAGAAGCCTAGCGAGGGCGATGGGTCGTCCGGCGTGACGATGACGTTTGCCGGCGCCGATCCTGAGGAGCGTGTCGCGGGCAAGAAGATCAAGTTCACGTTGACGGCGAGGACCGGCAAGTACGGTCTGGGTGCTACCCAGTTGGTGGAGATCATGCGGCAGCGCTACAGCGATGCCGACACGAAGGACGGCGACCCGGTAATCGTCGACTTCCTCACCATTCCGACGCTGGGAACCAAGGCGGAAAGCGATGAGCAGTCGGTCGAGTACGTCTTGCGGCAAGAGGACATCGACGCGCACAAGGTCGAGTTCTCGGTCAAGGTCGAGATTGAGCTCGACGACATCCGCAAAGCTGACGGCACTGCCGTTCTTAAGACTGACATTCATGGGTGGACGAAAGACACGCTGGAGGGCAGTCACGTCTTCATGAGCATGCCTCCGGTGGCGGCGACGCCGAACCCGTATATCTACGAGAATGCCGCGGCGACGGTGACGGAGCTGGCGGGCGGCACGGCCGTGGAGATTATGCGGAAGGACACAGGGGCGACGATCACGTTGACGGTAGGCACGCTGAGCAGCGCTGGCGCGCTGTTGCCGCGGGACAGCGGGTACATTCGCGACGAGAGTCGCGGGCAGACCTACGCGGTGGTGCGGCGGGCGTCGGACAACACGGTCCGGCGTGTGTGGATATCCTCGAACAGCGAGTGGGTGCCGCACGTGCCGTGGGATAACGTGATAGCGTTCTACAACGTGCCGGCGTCAGTCTTGAACGCGATACCGTTGGACGACACGATGCCTGAAGTCGACCAACTGGTAGACGCGGCAGGCACGTGGTACGTGTACCGTGATAGAGCGTGGCGGCATATACCCAATCTGTCCACGTTCCGGGCGGAAGGGTTCTACTGGTGCGACTTGACGACGGCGGACGCCAACCACGCGGCCGCATCGTCGACCGCGACGCCGCTGCCGTCCAAGGTCGGGCCTCCGGCTGCGGGCTACCCGGCGTGCAGGTAGGCAGGACGCATTGAAGCTGTATGGGCACAACACAAACCCTAGAGGTATCAGTGACCGGGAGAGCGAGAGCGTGATGACCGCACGCTAGCGTGCCCGGGGGGTCTGTACAGTCTCCTTATGCTACGGCGAGAGCCGGTGTCTGTGGCAGGACACCGGCTCTTGTTATTGTCTGTAGAACGGAGCGGCGCGCCCCTTGCATAGCTTGGGGCAGTCTGCTACACTACTAAGCAGGCTGGCGCGGCGCGCGCCCACTAGCTGGGACACCATGGGCGCGGCGGCAGCCGGTCGAGTTCAATTCGTATCCACATACCGTGCTATTGGCGTCAACGGTCGGATCAGCCAATTGATCGCCCTGGTCTGCCACCTGGGGAGTGTGACGTACACCCACGATTCCCCCACAGCGCGGGACAGTCATCTGAAGAAGGGAGTGTATAGCTACACGCGCCGGAATAGCCCGGTATTTTGGGTGTCTCTTTCGAGTGTTTGCGAACGCCCGCTAACGGTTGAACGGGCGTACAAGTGAAAGGAAAGGACTGTGAGACAATTGTCTCGTTTGGTGAGCGTCTTCCTGGCGCTCATTTTGATGGGTGCCTCGCTGATGGTCGTGGCCGCGGATGATAAAGTTACTACGGGCGCGAATGCTGAAACTCAGGGCTTGGATCATGGCGCCAAGGTTGTCATCTCTCGCGTTGACACCGAAAGCCCCGTGTATCCCGGTACTGAACTGAAGTTCCGGGTACTCATTGTGAGAAGCGGCCACGATGTTAGGGGTACCGCCGCTGCTACCTACTTGGAGCGCACTGGTGTAACTGCCGGCACTAAGTATATCGATGGCGACGATTTCACCGAGCACAACGATGGCCGCACGACCGCTGAGGCAGATAAGACGAAAGACCTCACCGAAAAGGCGCCGACGTTCTCCACGGAGTTCAAGTACAAGGTGAGCGACGGCGACTTGGGCGATAACGCGGCCAACCGTACGGTGGACATCCAGTTTACTCTCACGTTTCTCGCAACCGCGATGGATGCAGATGGAAATAGAACTAACGCGGAAACGCATGCGGTCACGAGCAATACGGTGCCGGTGCTGGTAGAGAAGAAGCCTAACGAGGGCGCGGGGTCGTCCGGTGTGACGATGACGTTTGCCGGCGCCGATCCTGACGAGCTTGCCGCGGGCAAGAAGATCAAGTTCACGTTGACGGCGAGGACCGGCAAGTACGGTCTGGGTGCTACGAAGTTGGTGGAGATCATGCGGCAGCGCTACAGCGATGCCGACACGAAGGACGGCGACCCGGTTACCGTCAACTTCCTCACCATTCCGACGCTGGAAACCGATTCGGTAAGCAATGAGGAGTCGGTCGAGTACGTCTTGCGGCAGGAGGACATCGACGCGCACAAGGTCGAGTTCTCGGTCAAGGTCGAGATTGAGCTCGACGACATCCGCAAAGCTGACGGCACTGCCGTTCTTAAGACTGACATTCATGGGTGGACGAAAGACACGCTGGAGGGCAGTCACGTCTTCATGAGCATGCCTCCGGTGGCGGCGACGCCGAGCCCGTATCTCTACGAGACTGACGCGGCGACGGTGATGGAGCTGGCGGGCGGCGGGGCCATCGAGCTTACCCGGAAGGACACCGGGTCGACGATTACCCTGACGCTGGGCACGCTGAGCAGCGCCGGCGCGTTGTTGCCGCGGGACAGCGGCTACATTCGCGACGAGAGCCGCGGGCAGACCTACGCGGTGGTGCGGACGTCGGACAACACGGTACGGCGTGTGTGGATTTCCTCGAGCAGCGAGTGGGTGCCGCACGTGCCGTGGGCGAACGTGATTGCGTTCTACAACGTGCCGGCAGCGGTCTTGAACGCGATACCGTTGGACGACACGATGCCTGAAGTCGACCAACTGGTTGCGGTGGACGGCGTGTGGTACGTGTACCGTGATCGAGCGTGGCGGCACATACCGAACCTGTCCACGTTCCGTGCGGAAGGGTTCTACTGGTGCGACTTGACGACTGCGGACAGCAGCCACGCAGCGGCATCGTCGACCGCGACGCCGCTTCCGTCCAGGGTAGGGCCTCCGGCTGAGGGCTACCCGGCGTGCAGGTAGGGAAGGACGCATTGAAGCTGTATGGGCGCATCACAGACCATAGAGGTATCAGTGACCGGGAGAGCGAGAGCGTGATGACCGCACGCTAGCGTGCCCGGGGGGTCTGTACAGTCTCCTTATGCTACGGCGAGAGCCGGTGTCTGTGGCAGGACACCGGCTCTTGTTATTGTCTTTGGAACGGCGGGGCGCGCCCCTTGCAGCGCGGGTAGCGCTCTGCTACACTTTTAACGAAGACCGACCAGCGTACACCCCACTGCTGAGCGGCGCGGATAGCGCGGGGGCGCCATGAAGGCCAACGAGACGTGTTCTGCATTGGCGTGCCGCGCTCCTGGCGCCACCGGCCAGGTCGGTAGCGATTTCCCCTAAGCCGCCCGAGACTGCGACGCATACTGATGATTCCGCCTCAGCGCGGGATAGCCTCCAAGAAGGGAGCGCGTCTGCCCACCGAAACCGCCCGGAATTGTGTCTCTCTTTCCAGCTTTTGCCAGCCGCTTCACGGAAGCGGACGGTCTAGTGAAAGGATAAGGAACTGTGGCCCCCCTGTCTCGTTTGTTGAGCGTCTTCCTGGCGCTTATTTTGATGGGTCTATCACTGGCGACCGCGTCGGCAGGGGATAATCACCCCGCGAAGAGCACGTACGGCGCTACGGTATCGCTTTCCCGTATCGACTCCACAGCCGCGGACAAGATACACGTGGGGACGGCATTGCAGTTCCGCGTCTTCGTCAGACGGGGCGACCATGATATTCGTGCCGGTACCACGGTGTTCGGCGTGACGCGCGGCAGCTCTCTCACCGCGGTCATCCCTGGTGACCCTAATGACCCTAATGACGGTGTGACGGCGAGCAATAGCCTCGTCTCCATGACGATCGACTACGTCGTTGCGGAAGGTGATCTGGGCAATGCGGCGCGGCGCCTCGTTCCCTTCCAGGTACAGATGAGCTTTACGCCTGATCCTAGTAAATATACCGGGACTCATCCTGAAGCCACGGTCATGAGCAACATAATTGGCGTTTTCGTAACGAAGAGACCGGGCTCGGGCGATACCTCTTCGGGCGTAACCTTGGCGTTTGGTATCACTGAGCCGGATACGATTGCCGTGGGGAAACAGGTCGGGTTCAGGCTGCGGGTGTCCACAAGCAAGTACGGGCTGCTTGGGAACAGTTTGATAATCCAGAAGCAGCTCTATGACGCTAACGGCGCCAAGAAGGGCGCGGCGAAGACCGTCACGCTGTTCGGCATTCCGCATCTTCTGAAAGGGGCAGTGAGCGAGGAGCAATCGCAGTCCTACACGCTGCAAAAGGAAGACGTGGATGCCGGCGCCGGCCGGGTCGAGTTCTTCTATAGGTGGGTAGTCGAAGATTCGCACCTGCTGGACGCCAATGGGTCGCCTACGGATGATCTCCGTGACGACTTCAGCCAGGTCTTCACGCGCAGTCATTTTCTGGGCGGAGCGCCGCCAACGCCGACACCGACACCTGCGGCCAGGGCTACGGCGACACCGACGCCTGTGACGACAGTAGTCGGGAGGACGAGCGCGGCGACGGTTACGATTCGAGGGGCTCACCACGTCCACGTGGACCGGCGTGACGGGGGTCGGGACTTCGTCCTGGCGCTCGGTTATCTTGCGCCCAACGGCGCTCGCGGCTTCAATCCGCGCGGCTACATCCGCGACGGTGAGTCCCAGGGCCGAGGCGGCCAGACCTACGCCGTGGTGCGGCGCGAGGCGGACCAAGAGATCGTGCGCATCTGGATATCCCCCGAAAGCCCCGAGCGGGGCGAGGTGCCGTGGGATACCGTGAAACTGCCGCCCTACACGGTGCCGGTGGGCGTCTTGAGCGCCATCAAGCTGGATGAGACGCGTCCGGTGGAGAACCAATTGGCGCGCCGCTTCGACGAGCGCAGCGATGGACGCATCTTCGTGTTCCGGAACAACGCCTGGCATTGGATCCCCGATATTCCCACGTTCGAGGCAGAGGGCTTCTATTGGTGCGACGTGACCGCGGCGGACGTCGACTTCTTCAGCCGCGCCAATATCGGAACTCCTTTGCCAAGCAGCGGCACCGCGAAAGACCCGAACTATCCGAATTGCCACTCCAAGTAAACGGGGCGTTCGGGCTCGTGCTGGTGCGACGGCGCACACGGCGCCGCTAGTCCGGTAAGATGCTGAACGCAGAGCCGGTGTCCGCGCGCGAGGACACCGGCTCTGGCATTGTCCCCCCTCACCCCGGCCCGCTCCCTGGGAGAGGGGGCAAGAAGAGCTGATTGGCTCCGGTTCCCTCTCCCGGCGGGAAGGTTAGGGAAAGGGGGCGGAATGCGATAGGGAGGCGCAGTGACACCACGCTTCTATGACGTAGCCCGCCTGCGGGCGTGGCGCGCGCGCATTGCCGCGCTGGACGCGGCCGCGGCGCCGGCGGCGGACGTGATTGCGCCGCCGGGCGCGGCTGCGGCCGGGGCCGCGGCGGTGGTGGCCGGGTCGTTCAATCCGCCGACCGCCGCGCACCTGAGCCTCTGCGACGGCGCGCTGCGCCAGCCGGGGATCGAGACGGTGTGGCTGGTGCTGGCGGTGCGCACCGTTGATAAGGAAGCGGTGACCGGCGCCTGCCTGGAAGACCGCCTGCTGCTGCTATCGATGCTGGCGGCGGCGCGGCCCAACGTGGGCGTGGCCCTCTGCAACCGGGGCCTCTACGTGGAACAGGCCGCGGCGCTGCGCGTGCAGATCGTGCCGCCGGCACGGGAACTGGTGTTCGTGGTGGGCTACGATAAGATCGAACAGATCTTCGACGGGCGCTACTATACGGCGCGGGAGGCTAGCCTGGCACGGCTCTTTGGGCTGGCGCGGTTTCTGGTGGCCGCGCGCGATGGGCACGGCCGCCACGCCCTGGCCGCCCTGCTGGCTCAAAGCGAGAATCGGCTCTATCAACACCGCGTGGCCGCGCTGACGACCCTGCCCGCAGATCACGACCCAACCCTCTCCTCAACCCAGGTGCGCGCGGCCTACGCCCAGGACGCGGCGCGGGAAACAACGGACGGGCAGGGCGCGACTGCGGCGGCCGCGAGTTGGGGCGCGCCGGATGTGGTGTGGGCGTTTGCGCGGGAGACCGGGGTCTACGCGCCGCCGCTGGCGCTGCCCGGCGGCGAGACGGTGGACCGCTACGGAATGCGGCTGCGGCTGCTGGAGGCGCTGGCGGCGGAACCGGCAAGCGACTTTGCGGCGGCTGAATTCGCGGCGGCGGTGCGGCTGGCAACGGCGGACTCAGCGGCCGGCCGCGCGCTGCGCCGCCTGCTGGCGGGGAATGCGGTAACGCTAGCGGCGATTCGCGCGCGGGTGCAGGCGTGAACGCTGGCGCCGGGAACGCGGGGCCTACTCCGGCTTGGGCTTATCCAGGTCTTCCGCGTCCAGGGAGTTGATGAACTCGCGGAAGACGCCCAGGCTCTCTTCCAGTTCGGGGTCCAGCGGGCTGCTCCGCTCGGATTCGTCCCCGTCTTCCCCGTCCTTGGTGGGGACGATGCCCGCGACCTCCAGCACGCTTTCGGCCACCAGGATCGGGGCGTCCGCGCGCACGGCCACGGCGATGGCGTCGCTGGGCCGGGCGTCGATCTCCACGTGGCGGCCGTTGTGATCGAGCACCACGCGCGCAAAGTACGTGCGGTCCGCCAGGTCGTTGATGAGAACGCTGACGACGGTGGCGCCGAGCGCGTCGATCAGGTTGACCAGGAGGTCGTGGGTGAGCGGCCGGGGAAAGGTGCGCTTGTGGAGCTTGATGGCGATGGACTCGGCTTCGGCAATGCCAATGACGATGGCAAGGTAGCGCTCCTGCTCCTTTTCGCGCAGGATGACGACCCGCGTCGGGTTGGACGGGTTCTGCGGGATGCTCTGTATCACCATCTCGATCATGGTCGTGCTTTCGTGGCGGCGCGTTGGCTCTCGCTACCGTTCTAGTTTACTCTGCCGGCTGGTCTAGCTCAAATGCGCGGTGCAGGGCCTGGGCCGCGCGCTTGGCGTCGTCCTCGTGCACCAGGCAGGTAATCCTAATCTCGCTGGTGGTGATGCTCTCGATGTTGATGCTCGGCTCCGCCAGCGCGCCGAACATGCGCGCCGCCACGCCGGGCGTGCTCTGAATGCCGGTGCCCACAATCGAGACCTTGGCGAGATTGGCAAAGTGCAGCACGTCGGCGGCGCCTAGCGACTGGGAGGCGCCTTCCACGAGTTCCAGCGTCTTCGCCAGGTCGTCGCGGGAGACGGTGAACGAGATGTCGGTGATGCCGTCGTGGCTGATGTTCTGCACGATCACGTCGATGTTGATGCCGTCGTCGGCCAGCGGCTGGAAGAGGCCGTGGGCAATGCCGGGACGGTCGGGGATGCCGAGCACGGAAATCTTGGCGACGTCGGTATCGACGGCAATGCCGCGAATGCGTTGGGCGTCTTTCTCCATATCCTCTCCTCGCGTGATCACGGTACCGGAATCGTGGTTGAATGACGAGCGCACGACGATGGGCATGTCGAAGAGTTCGGCCAGTTCCACCGCGCGGGCGTGCATCACGCGGGCGCCGAGCTTGGCCAACTCCAGCATCTCCTCGTGGGCGATGCGGTGGAGCTTGCGCGCGCTGGGAATCAGGCGCGGGTCGGCGGTGTAGATGCCGTCCACGTCTGTGTAGATCTCGCAGGCGTCGGCGTGCGCCGCAATGGCAATAGCAACCGCGGTGGTGTCGGAGCCGCCGCGACCCAGGGTGGTCACGTCCAGGTCGTGGGTGACGCCCTGGAAACCGGCCACGATGACGATGCGGCCGGCGGCGAGTTCCTGCTCTATGCGCGCCGGGTCGATGTCCACGATGCGCGCGCGGGAGTAGAAGGAGTCGGTGCGGATGCCCGCCTGCTGTCCGGTGAGCGCCACGGCGTCGTAGCCCGTGTCGCGGAGAGACATGGAGAGCAAGGTGGAAGAGACGATCTCGCCGGTGGAAAGCAGCAGGTCCAGGTCGCGGCCGCCGGGGTCGCGCGAGACTTGATTGGCGAGGGCGATCAGGTCGTCGGTGGTGTCGCCCATGGCGGAAACCACGACGATCACGTCGTTGCCGGCGTCGCGGGCGGCGGCCAAACGCGCGGCCACGGCCTGGATGCGCTCCGCCGTCGCTACCGAACTGCCGCCGTATTTCTGCACCACTCGCGCCACGTAGGCGTGTTCTCCTTAATCGTCAATGCTCTTTGCGCCCCGCCGCCGCGTGCTCACGGAGGCTAGCCGGGGCTCAGAACACAGCAAAGCGCGCGCTAGAGCGCGCCTGCCCCGCTGCCGGCCGGGTTGCGCCCGCGCGAGCGGCAGCGGCGCTGCGGCTGGCAGGCGGTGGGGACATTTGCTACATTATATCATGCGTTAGCCGCCGCCACGGCCTGGATACTGGGCACGAGCGGCCCTGTGGGAAGAGGCAGATGTCGTACACCGTTGTCTTGGCCGACCCTATTCACGAGCAGGGGATCGCCATTCTGGAGCAGATCGCTACGGTGCGCCAGGCAAGTCAAGCCGGCGGCCGGCCCGTGACCGGCCAGATTCGCGACGCTCACGCCGTCGTCACGCGCCTCACGAAAGTGACGCCCGCCCTCATCGACGCGGCGCCGCACTTGCGCGCCATTTCGCGGCACGGGGTGGGCGTGGATAGCGTGGACGTGGCCTACGCCACCGCGCGGGGCATCCCGGTGCTCTATACGCCCGCCGCCAACGCGGAATCGGTGGCGGAACACACGCTGGGGCTCATGCTGGCGGTGAGCAAGATGATCCTGCTCGGCGACCGCGCCCAGCGCAACGGCGATTTCCAGTCCCGCACGCGCCTCATCGGCCTGGAACTCTACGGCAAGACGCTGGGGATTGTGGGCGCGGGCCGGGTGGGCGGCCGGGTGGCGCGCATGTGCCGCGCCGCGCTGGACATGCGGGCGCTCGCCTACGACCCGTACCTGGCGGCGGACGACGCCCGCCTGCGGGGCGTAGAGCTTGTGGACGATCTCTCCGCGCTGCTGCAAGAGGCGGACTACATCTCGCTGCACGCGCCGCTCACGGCGGAAACGCGCGGCCTCATCGATGCGCGCGCATTCAATCTGATGAAGCCGACGGCCATTCTCATCAACTGCGCGCGCGGCGGTATTGTGAATGAAGATGCGCTGGCGACGGCGCTGCTGGAAGGCCAGATCGCCGGCGCGGCCATCGACGTCTGGCAGCAAGAGCCCCCGCCGGCGGACCATCCCCTCTTCAACCTGGAAAACGTGATCGTCAGCCCCCACATGGCGGCCCACACGGAAGAAGCGATGATTCGCATGGCGACCACGCTCGCGCTGGATATTACGCGCGTCTTGCAGGGCGAGCGGCCGCATTTCTGCGTCAATCCGGAAGTCATCTAAGCGCCATTGGCTGACCGCAATCTGCTAAACATAATCTGCCGGCAACCACGGAGGAACGAAAGGTGGAGACACCGTTTCAGGGGGTAGTCGACTCAATCGTCGAACTGCGCGCCCTCGCCAATCAGGTAGTCGTCATCAAGATCGGCGGCAACGTTCTGCCCCATCATGAGGCGTTCTGCGAGGACGTCGAGACGCTGTGGGAATCGAGAGTGCTGCCGGTTATCGTGCACGGCGGCGGCAAGGCGGTGACGGACTGGGAGAAGACCCTGGGCCGGGAAGCCTCGTTCGCGCAGGGTTTGCGGGTGACGGACGCGGATGCCCTGGAGCTTGTGCAGATGGTGCTCGCCGGCAAGGTGAATAGCGACCTGGTGGCGATGTTCAACGCGCGCTATATCAAGGCAATCGGCCTGACCGGCGCGGATGGGGAACTGCTTATCGCGAAACCGCGCGAAAAACCCGCCGGGCTCGGCTTCGTGGGCGAGGTGACGGAGGTGAACGTGTCCATGTTCGTGACCCTTGGCGAGAACGGATTCGTGCCGGTCATCGCGCCGCTCGGCATGACGGAGGAGGGGCAATTCCTGAACATCAACGCCGATACGGTGGCGGGCGAAATTGCCAAAGCCCTGGCGGCGCGGCATCTCGTCCTGCTCACCGACGTGCCGGGCGTGCAGGACAAGGAAGGGAAGGTGCTGCCCAACCTCACCGTCGCGGAGGCGCGCAAGTTGATCCGTAACGGCACGATCAGCGGCGGCATGATTCCGAAAGTGACCGCGTGTTTGGACGCGATGAAGAAGGCGGGCTCCGCCCACATTGTGGATGGCCGGGAGCCGCACGCCGTCTTGCGACAACTCCTTGGCAATGAACGCGTCGGCACGTGGTTCTATCCCCGCGGGCGGCCGGGCGCTTAGCCCGGCCGGAGATGGCGCTAGCGCCTCGGGTGTAGGGGCACGACATGTCGTGCCCCTACGCCTCTTTTGTCAGACTGCCTGAAGGTGGTCCCTTTAGGACATAGCATCAGTGTGACAGCATTTGGGGCAAGCGCCGCGCTACGAGAAGAGGCAAGAGGCGGGGGACAAGCCCCCGCGCTACGGGAAAGGCGGGAGACGAGCCGCGGCGCTGTCGCGGAAGACCTGGTGGGTTCTTGCCGCTTCCCCGTCCATGCTTCGACAGGCTCAGCACGAACGGGGAAGCGGCAAGAACCGCGCACGCTCCTGCGCTTCCCTCGCCGTTTACCCTTCGACAGGCTCAGGGCGAACGGCTTGGAGACGAGATTGGTGTGAGTAGCATGGGAACGAGGCCCCGCGCTGCGGGCGACCGAGGCGAGGGACTAGCCCCCGCGCTACGGTGGATAGCAGAGGCGGGGATCAGGCCAGGCCAAAGAGGCGCGCGGCGTTGTCGTGGGCGATCTGCCGGCGTTCGCCGGCGCTGATCTTGGCGTGTGCCAGCGCCATTGCCGGGGCCTCGGGCACGTGGAGCGGCAGGTTCGTGCCAAAGAGCACGTGGTCGGCCCCCATAGTGGCGCAGAGCTTTTCGATGTCCCCGACCGGCCCTTGCACCCGCGAGATTTCCACGTAGAGATTGTCCCGGCGCGTGGCCTCCGCCCAGACCGCGTTGAGCGCCGCGAACGCGCCGGCGGCGATGAGAAACCGCACGTCGGGAAAGGCCGACACGGCCGCTGCGAGTTCCGCGCCGGGCACGTCCGGGACCTTGACCAGCGGATGGTGGTGGCGGGTGTCCTCGATGCCTACGGTGAGGATGACGACGAAGTTGTGCGCGCGGGCCGCCGCCAGCGCCGCGTTGCCTGCCGCTGAATCCAGCGCGAACCGGTGGTAGTTCGGATGCAGCCGCATGACGCCCATGCCGAACTCTTCCACGCAAATCGCCAGGTCTTCTTCCCACCCGGGAAACGTCGGGTTGAGCGTGAACGCCGGCAGGAAGCGATCGGCGTGAGTCTTCACCTGGTCGTGCAAAACACGGTTGCCGGCAAGCTGGTCTTTGTAGAAAACGTTGGGAAGCGGCGAGACCACGGCCCGCTCGATGCCGAGGGCGTCCAGCTTGCCGAGCAGGGCGTCCGGCGTAGTGTAGCGCAACGGGCGAAACGGCCAATTGCCCAGGTAGGCGTTGGCGTCGATCATAGGGACGCTCCGTTCGCGTGCGTCTGGCGGGCGAAGACGGCCTGCGCATTGCGGTAGAGGATTCTTTCCCGCTGCTCCTCGTTCACGTCCGCGCCGTACACTTTCGCAAGCTGCGAGATGAGGGAGCGCCCCGGCGCGTCGCTGCCAAAGACGACGTGGTCGGCGGTCTCGTGCTCCACCAGGATGTCCACGTAGCCGTTCATCGCCTCGCCGCCGCCGAGATCCATGTAGACGTTGGGCAGGCCGCGGGCGCACTTGGCCCCGTATTCGTAGTCGCCGCCGCAGTGACCCCAGAAGAAGCTAACGTCCGGGTGCCGCAGCGCCAGTTCGCGCAGGTCCATGGGCGTGGACTCGCCGGGCAGATTGCCGGTGACCTTGAACCACGTGTGCTGGAGCACCGGCAGCTTGTGGGCGGCGCAGAGGCGCATGATCGGGTCCAGGCGCGGGTCGTTGCAGCGCACCGCCACCCAGAGCTTGACCCCCTGCGGGCCGTCATGCGCCGCCACGCGCGCTTCAAGCTCCCGGCAGGCAAAGTCCTCGTGGGCGGGATTGAGGTACCACATGGGGATGATGCGCGCCGGCTGCGCGGCGGCAAGCTCGGCAGTCCAGTCGTTGCAGCGCCGCACCTCGTCCTCGGTGGGGCTCTGAGGCATACCGGAACCATCCTTAGGGCTCAGACTGTTGACGCAGAGGGTCACGTCGAGTTCTTCAGCCTGGCGCAGCAAGTACTGAAATCCGTGTGGGTCCGGCCCCAGGCGGGTATGGACGTGGACGTCGATGATCATGGTGAAAGCGCTCTCCCAGCCGGATGCTCGCGGTACGCTACCGATTATACACGCAGACGCGCGCTTGGTTTCTTGGGCCAGGCAGGAATATCCCATGATCCCTGGATTTCCCTCACCCTTTCACCTACACGGTACCGGCGCAGAAGCGCGCTGGTGGAGCCGGCCTTCGGCCTGCGCAAAGAGTGGCCCGGCGCCCGGCGCTTCCTGCACAGAGGCCGCGCGCCGGTGGTGTCCGAATGGCGCCTGCTGTCTACGGCGTTCAATCTCAAGAGCCTCCACGCGCTGTGGCGCGCCAAGAACGGCCCGGCTTGGCCCCTTGACGCCAGCCCCCCCCCCGCCATCTCCGTCACTTGCGCCACTTCCTTCATGGCATCCGCCTCTTTACATTCCGCCGCATCCTCGGTTGTACTATCATATACAAGGAACCACGTCACGCACCGCGAGGCCAACCCGAGATGAACAACACCGCGCAGAACGACGCCCGCCCGCGACGGGAGAATCCGCTGCTCAGCCTGCTGCTCAACATCGTCGTGCCGGTGGTCATCCTCACGCGCTTCAGCGGCGACGAGTGGCTGGGGCCGGTGAACGGGCTGCTGGCCGCGCTGGCCTTTCCGCTGGCGTACGGCATCTTCGACTTCTACCAGCGGCGCACGTTCAACTTCCTGCCGGTGGTGGGCGTCGTCGGCATCCTGCTCACCGGCGGCATCGGTTTGCTCAAGCTCGATCCCAAGTGGATTGCCGTCAAGGAGGCGGCCGTGCCGCTGGTCATCGGCATCGTCGTAATCGGTTCGCTCAAGACCCGCTTTTCGCTGCTGCCGATGCTGTTGCGGCAGGTGCTCGACAACGCGGCGGTGGAGGCCGCGCTCACCGCGCGCAACGCCCGGGCGGCGTATGAAAAGCGCCTGGTGAACGGCACCTTCATCATCGCCGCGTCGTTCTTCCTCTCCGCGCTCTTGAACTACATTCTGGCGCGCCTGGTGGTGGTGAGCACGCCGGGGACCACGGCCTTCAACGAAGAGTTGGGCAAGATGACGGCGCTGAGCTTTCCGGTGATTTCCGTGCCCGCCATCATCATCTTCACCATCGCCATCTTCTACATCGTGTTCGGCATTCGCAAACTCACGGGCCTGGGCATCGAGCAGATCTTCCGCCAGCGGTAGGACGCGGCGGCTCTTTCCGGCCCGTCATTCCCATGGAGACAGCGCGACGAACTCCGTCATTCCCGCGAACGCGGGAATCCATCCGCTCTTCGTTACGCGTAAGACCAAAATGGATTCCCGCGTGCGCGGGAATGACGGAGGGAATGACGGAAGCGGCCGCGCCGTTTTCATTGCAGTGACGCGCGCCGCCGATTGACGCCGCCGGCGCCTTGCGCCTATACTCGCCTTATCAAGACAATGCAAGCGTGAATCGCAAGAAGGGATGTTAACCGCCATGGCAACTGTCGCCCCACCCACCGTCGCGGACGCGCTCCCGGCCACCATGCTCCATGACTACCTCATGCAGCAGGCCCACGCGCTGTTCGACCACGCCGAGAAGGAACGCGCCGCCATCCGGACTCCCGCGCAATGGGCGCAGCGGCGGGAACGCCTGCTGGCCGCCTTCCAGCAGGCCATCGGCCCGTTTCCGGCGGAGAAGACCCCGCTCAACGCCCGCCTGGTGGGCACGCTGGACCGCGAACGCTACACCATCGAGAAGCTCGTCTTCGAGAGCCGCCCGCGCTTCTACGTGACGGCAGTCGCCTACGTGCCCAAGCGCCACAAGCCGCCCTATCCGGGCATGCTCTTTCCGCTGGGTCACAGCCGCAACGGCAAGGCCATGGACAGCTACCAGCGCACACCGGCCGGCTTCGCTGAAAAGGGCTATTTCGTGCTGGCCTACGACCCGCTCGGCCAGGGCGAACGCTGGCAGTACTGGGATCCGGAAACGCGGGAGTCCGCCTTCCGCTCCTCAACCCACGAGCACAGCAACATGGGCGCGCAGTGCCTGCTGCTGGGCATCAACCTGGCGCAGTACATGATCTGGGATAGCATCCGCGCCTTGGACTACCTGCTCGCGCGCGATGAAGTGGACCCCACCCGCGTCGGCTGCACGGGCGTCTCCGGCGGCGGCACGAATACCGCCTACTACGTGCCGTTCGACGACCGGGTCACGGCGTCCATGCCCACCTGCTACATCGCCGGCTTTCCCGCGCTGCTGGATAGCGTCGGCCCCCAGGACGCCGAGCAGAATCTCTTTGGGCAGTTGGCCGTGGGCCTCGACCACGAGGACTACCTGTCGTTGGTCGCGCCGCGCCCGCTCTGCGTGGGCGCCGCCACCGGCGACTACTTTCCACTGGCCGGCGCGCGCAATTGCGTGGAGAGCGCCGAGCGGGTCTACGCAACGCTCGGCGTGCCGCAGAACCTCGCGCTGGCCGTGGCGGAACAGAACCACGGCTACCACCTGCCCATGCGCCAGGCGGCGTACGCCTGGTTCAACCGGCTCTTCGGCAAGGAAGCGGAAGGCAGCGGCGAGACCGAGATCGAGTTGGAGCCGGACGAAGCGCTCTGGTGCACGGAATCCGGCAACGTGCACGAATTCGGCGGCGAGACCGTCATCTCGCTGAACCGCGCGCTGCTGGCGGGCATCGACCCGGGGCTGCCGGCAGTCGGCTCCAAGCGCGAGGCGACCAAGTACCAGCAGACAGTGAGCGAGCGCCTGCGCCGGACGCTCGCCGCCTTCCCGGAGTCCGGCGACCTCAAGCTGACGCGCGCGCCGCTGGCCGGCAGCGATAACGTGCGGCGCGAACGCATCGTCTTCGAATCCGAACCCGGCATCTCGGTTCCCGCCGTGCTGCGCACGCCGGTGGGCCCGCAGCGCGATACGCTGTTGCTCTGGATTGACGAGCACGGCAAGGACGCCGAGCGCAGCGCGGTGCTGCTGGACGCCCTGGCGACGCGGGGCGCGTGCTCCCTGGCGCTGGACCCCCGGGGCATGGGCGAAACGGGCTATCCGCCCACGGACAACCCGCAGACGAGCGACCACGGCCACATTAGCCACAAAGTCGCCTATATGGCGCACTTGCAGGCGCGCCCGCTGCTGGGCATGCGCGTGCAGGACGTCGTGCGGGGACTTGACGCGCTGGCGGAGATGCCGGAGACAACCACGAAGCGGATCATGGTGGGAGGACGCGGCGGCGGCGCGCTGCTGGCGCTCTTCGCCGCCGCTCTCGACCAGCGGGCCGCCGGGGTCGTGGCGCACGAGTGCCTCGGCTCGTACCGCTGGCTGGTGGAGAACGAGTTCTACGCCTACGACGCCTCGTGGTTCCTCTTTGGCGCGCTGCGCGAGTTCGACATCTGCGACGCGGCGGCGCTGGTCGCGCCCCGCCCGCTGGTGGCCTGGACGCCCCACGACCACCAACGCCGGCCGGTTGCCGCGGACACGCTGGAAGCGGCGTGCCTGCGCACCATAGCCGCCTACCGCGCCTTCGACGCCGACGGCGCGCTGCGCTACCGCGACGACGCCTTGACCTCCGAGCGGCTGGCGAGCGAGTTGGAACGATAGCGCGCTGCCGGACATCCGCCCTGCCACGGGGAAAGGCAACGGTTAATTGTGCAAAGCTCAGCCGGCGCGACCGCGGTAGCCGCGGCGCGGGAAGCCGGCGCCTATCTCCGCGCGCACGCGGCCTCTGCCGCCGTGGTGGAGACCAAAGGCCGGGGCGACTACGTCACCGGCCTCGACCTCGCCGCCAACGACCTCATCCAGCAGAAGATTCGCGCCGCGTTTCCTAAACATCGCGTGCTCTCTGAAGAGTCGGTCGGCGCGCCGCTCTCCGACGAACCGACGTGGATCATCGATCCGATCGACGGCACCCTCAATATCGCCAACCGCTTTCCGCTCTTCTGCGTCAGCATCGCGCTGGTGGAACGCAAGCGGCCGGTGGTGGGCGTGGTGTACGATCCGCTCTTGGACGACCTCTTCGCGGCGGAGGCGGGCGCGGGCGCAACGTGGAACGGCGAGACCATAGCCGTGCGCCGTGGCGTCCCCTGGCAGGACGCGCTCCTGGGCTTCGACCTGGGCCACGTCGACCAGGCCGCCCACGACAGCCTGGCGCTGGCCGCGGCGCTGCGGCCCCAGGTGGCGGGACTGCGGCTCACGGGTTCGGCGGCGCTGGCAATCTGCTACGTTGCCGCCGGCCGCCTGAGCGCGTTCTTCCACCACCGGCTCGAACCCTGGGACATGGCAGCCGCGCTCCTCATCGCGCGGGAAGCCGGCGGCTGCGTGGAGACGCTGGACGGCGACCCGGTAACAGGCCCGCGGACGGGCTCGCTGGTGGTCGGCGACGCCGCGATCATCACCAAGATCAAGACCCGGGAACGGGCCCGCCGCAACGGGTGAAGGCAACACCACGCAAGCCGCAGAGAGAGCGAAAGCGCAGCGATGCCACAGCAGAATCTCGCCGCAGCCGCCCTTGGGCAAGCCTGGTGGGAGAGCGACGTGACCGCCGCCGTGATCCTGGGCATCGTGCAAGGCATTACCGAATTCCTGCCGATTTCCAGTTCCGGCCACCTCGCCGTCCTGCCGTGGGCGTTCGGCTGGTCGTCGCCGGTGTTGAACAGCCTGCCGTTCACGGTGGCGCTGCACGTGGGCACGCTGCTGGCCGTGCTGCTGGTCTTCCGGCGGGACGTGCTGGCGCTGGCCGCCGCCTTCCTGCGCTCCTTGCGCGAGCGCGACGTCCAGGCCGAGCCGGAACGCCGCCTGGCGTGGCTCCTCATCCTTGCCACGCTGCCGGCCGTTGTGGCCGGCCTGCTGCTGGAGAACGCCGCCGCCACGGTCTTGCGCGCGCCGTGGCTCATCGCCGCCGCGCTCGCCGGGGTCGGCGTGCTGCTCTGGGTCGTGGACGCCCGGCACACCGGCCGGAAAGAGCTTGACAGCCTCGGGTGGCGGGAGGCGTTGCTCATCGGCCTGGCGCAAGCCCTGGCAATCGTGCCCGGCGTCTCTCGCTCCGGCAGCACCATCACCATGGGCATGATGCTCGGCCTGAGCCGCGTGCAGGCGGCCCGCTTCTCCTTCCTGCTCATGGCGCCGGTGATCTTTGGCGCGGGGGTGTGGGAGGCGCGCCACCTCGATAGCGCGGCCCTGAGCGGCAACGGCGGCGCGCTCTTCAGCGCCGGCTTTCTCAGCGCGCTGGCGGTGGGCTACCTCTGCATCCGCGTCTTCCTGCGCTATCTGCAACGCGGCCGCCTCTGGCCGCTGGCGCTCTACCGCATCGCACTGGCGGTGGTCATCGTCATAGTGCTCACCACGCGCTGATCTTTACGGCGGCGCCCCGGTTTCGCTACACTGGGTGTCTACCCTACAGGCGGGGGACAAGCCCCCGCGCTACGATTACCTATGCGAACGCGGAGAACTGTCATGCGCATTGGCATCTTGAACGTCACCGGCTATGCCGGACTGGAACTCATCCGGCTGCTGGCCTGGCACCCGGAGATGCAAGTCGTAGCCGTCACCGGCCGCAGCCAGGCCGGCAAGACCTTGGCGGAAGTCTTTCCCTTCAGCGGCCTCTTTCCCAAGGAAGACCTGGGGGCAATGCGCATCACTGAAGAAATCGATACCGGCGTGGGCCTGGTCTTCTCCGGCCTGCCGCACAAGGCCTCGGCGGAGGCGCTGCTGCCGTTCATCCAAGACGGCGTGCCGGTGGTGGACATTGCCGCCGACTTCCGCCTGCATGACCCGGCAACCTACAAGGAGTGGTACCAGGAGCACCCGTGCCCGGAGCATCTGGAGAACGCCGTCTACGGCCTGACCGAACTCCACCGGGAAGAGGTGCGGCAAGCCAAGATCGTGGCGAATCCCGGCTGCTATCCCACCGGCGCGATCTTGGGTCTCGCGCCGGCTCTGGCGGAAGGGCTGATTGCGCCCAACGTGATCGTGGACGCCAAGTCCGGCGTTTCCGGCGGCGGCCGCAGCCTGACCCTCACCAATCACTTTTCGGAAGTCAACGAGAGCGTGGAAGCCTACGCGCTGGGGGGCCACCGCCACCAGCCGGAAATCGTGCAGGAACTGAGCGCAGCGGCGGCGCGGGACGTGGCGGTCACCTTCGTGCCGCACCTCATCCCCATGACGCGCGGCATCCTGGCCACCTGCTACGCGCAACTCACCGGCGCGACCACCCAGCAGGCGGTAGACGACCTCTACCAGGCCCGCTACGCCAACGAGCCGTTCGTGGAAACGCTTTCAGTCTCGCCCAAGACCAAGTGGACCTACGGCAGCAACCACTGCCTGATTCACGCCGTGGTGCACGAGCGCACGGGACACCTGCTCGTCACCACCGCCATCGACAACCTGGTGAAAGGCGCCGCCGGCCAAGCGCTGCAGAACGCCAACGCCATGCTCGGCCTGCCGGAGACCATGGGCCTGGCAGCCAAGCCGCTGTTTCCGTAACAACGCAGCCGTAGTAACGCAGCCGTAGTAGCACAACTGTTCGTGCTGAGCGCTTCGACCCTACGACAAGCTCAGGACAGGCAAGCTCAGTACAGACCCGTCGGAGCATGAACGGGGCGCACACGAAAACCGCGTTTCCTTTTCCAGCAAGAGACAAGCCCCCGCGCTACGAGTCTATTTGAGGGGCAGCGAGTTTGGGGCGTCAACACGGCTTCCCTCTTTCAGGCAACGCGCCGCGTGTCTGCAATGCGACTCGGTTTCGCAGCGCGACCACTCGAAGCCAGACTCCTCAAGTTCCTCAGGTACAATTCTGCAAATTACCCTGTGCGGATGGTTGCCTAGTTCGTCCCGGTTTTCCTCCCTACATACCGAGCAGCCCGGACAGTCAGGGTCGCATCCGTCGAAAGTGCACGGGCAGTTGTAGAACTCCTCATCTCTTGCCATTTCTTGTTGCCAAGCGGCCCTGCGCTCATCGCGTAAGGTCACTTGCTGTTCAGAGAGGCGGCTCTTGCTGGCATTGCAGGAACGGCAATACAGGCGGAGGTTCTTTGGCTCGCTAGGTCCGTTGGGATCAATGTGGTCAAGGGTGGCATCTCTCCCACTGACTTCCTTGCCGCAACGCTGGCAGCGTCCGTCGTCTCTTTCGATCACAGTTGCGCGGTGCTTGCGAGTTCGGTAGGAGCGTCGCTGCTTGGCGGCGTCTCTCGCTCGCAATTCGGCTTTCAGGGGGTGACCTTCAGGGATCATCGCTACATAGCGAAAGGTGCGGTATTCAAGGCAACTACTGACACTTTGTGGAGACATCAGATCGGCCAAGGCAGCAACTGCAGCGGAATAGTCGTCAGCCTCCTGCAGGATAGTCCGCGCCTTCAGGATGGCTTCGGCTAATTCTTGCGGGTACGGGTGTCGAGGCATCGAAGTTCCTCGTAAGTACTGATCTGTGTTGCCCTGCGGAGGAAAAGCCCTCGTGCTACGGCTAACACTAGCAAGCGAGGCGTTGAATGCATTGACAAGTGAGTTGTTTACCTGGAATGCCTCTATATCACGGCTCTACAGCCGCCTGTACCCCTCATTCACAAACCGCGCCTCTGGCGGCGGAGGTGACCAATTTGGCATACTTTGCCAGCACGCCTTTGGTGTAGCGCGGTTCCAGCGGGCGCCACTCTTTGCGGCGTTCGGCCAGTTCGGCGTCGTCCACGTGGAGCGTGAGGGTTTGGTTGTCGCCGTCGATGGTGATTTGGTCGCCCTCGCGCACCAGGCCGATGGGGCCGCCCATGGCGGCTTCCGGCGCCACGTGGCCGACCATCAGGCCGTGGGTCGCGCCGGAGAAGCGCCCGTCGGTGATGAGGCCCACCGAATCGCCCAGGCCCCGGCCAAAGACCGCGCCGGTCACCGCCAGCATCTCGCGCATACCCGGCCCGCCTTTCGGCCCCTCATTGCGGATCACGAGCACGTCACCGGCGTTAATGCGGCCCTTCACCACGGCCTCGAACGCGTCGTCCTCGATCTCGAAGACCCGCGCCGGGCCGGAATGCACCCGGTTCGCCACGCCCGCCACTTTCACCACCGCGCCTTCCGGGGCCAGGTTGCCGCGCAGGATCACCATCGTGCCGCCGGCGTAGATGGGGTCGTCCGCCGCGCGCACGATGTCCTGGCCGTTCTCGGAAACCCGCGCCGCGCCCACGTCGTCCGCCAGCGTCTTGCCGGTTACGGTCAGGCACTCGCCGTGCAGCAGGCCGGCGCGCAGCATCTCGCGCATGATGAGCGGCACGCCGCCGACTTTATCCAGGTCGGCCATTACGTAGCGGCCGCCGGGGCGCATGTCGGCGATGTGGGGCACGCGCTTGCTCACCCGGTCGATGTCGTCCAGGTCGAAGGGCACGCCGGCTTCCCAGGCGATGGCGGGCAGGTGCAGCGCCGCGTTGGTGGAACCGCCGGCCGCCAGCGCCACGGCCACGGCGTTTTCCATGGCCTCTTTCGTGATGATGTCCGAGGGACGGCGGTTGTGGCGCACGCAGTCCATCACCAGGTGGCCGGCGTCCACGCAGACCTGGTCGCGGCGCGCGTCCATGGCCGGCGGCGAGGCGCTGCCGGGCACGGAGAGGCCCATGGCCTCCAACGCGCTTGACATGGTGTTGGCCGTGTACATGCCGCCGCAGGAACCCGGGCCGGGACAGGCATGCAACTCCAGGTCGATCAATTCGTCCTCGGTCAGCTTGCCGGCGGCGTGCGCGCCCACGGCCTCGAACACGTCCTGGATGGTCACGTCCTCGCCCCGCCAGCGGCCGGGCATGATGCTGCCGCCGTAGACGAAGACGCTGGGGATGTCCAGCCGCGCCATGGCCATGGCGCACCCCGGCAGGCTCTTGTCGCAACCGGCAATCGTGACAACCCCGTCCAGCCGCTCGCCGATGGCCACCGCCTCGATCGAATCCGCGATGATCTCGCGCGTCACCAGGCTGGTTCTCATGCCCTCGGTGCCCATGGCAATGCCGTCGCTGACGGTGATCGCCACGAACTCGATCGGCGTGCCGCCGGCCTGGCGGATGCCCTCTTTCACCTTCTTGGCCAGCCGGTCAAGATGGTAATTGCAGGGCGTGACCTCGTTCCAGGTGCTGGCCACGCCGATGAGGGGCTTGGCCAGGTCTTCGTTGCTGAAGCCCATGGCGTGGAACATGGAGCGCGCCGGCGCGCTCCGGGGTCCTTCCGTGATGTCTTTGCTAAACGGCTTGGTGTCCACGTTCGCGTCTGCGCTCATGATTCGCATCCTCCTGGCTTGTGCAAATGTGCTTCTGTCAATTGCGCATGTGCCTTCCGTCATTCCCGCGAAAGCGGGAATCCATCTTCGCCGGCGTCCCGATGGATTCCCGCTTTCGCGGGAATGACGGGGCGTGTGCGCTTTTGCGGAAATGACGGACAAGGAACTCGCCGTCGTTGTCACTCCCTTGCGGCGCGTGGCCAAGACTATGGCAGGCCCGCGTCACTCATCGGTCTCCAGCCCGGCAAGGTCAGCCCACTCGCTCTCCGGATACGCGGGCACGGCATGGCATAGGTCGAAGCCGTTGCGCAGAATCACCATCGCCCGCGTGCAGGCCGTGTCATTGGGAAATTCGACGATCATGATGCCGTCGTAGGGCCCGCTGATAAGGTATGCCTCGATCAGCTTGCCGCCATGGCGCTTGATTATCCGGCGCGTCTCGACCGGGCCGCCGGCAATGGCCTCCTGATAGGTGGGATTCTTGCCGCCGAACGCCGAAGTTTCCAGCTTCACCATGACAATGTATGTCTTCAATAGAACCTCTCCAGAACTTCTCCCTAGCGACTGTGGGGCCGCACTGCCCCGGGCCAGGCGTGTGCACGCCTGCACTAGCCAGTATCGAATCGCCGCCGCCCGCTGTCAATGGCGGCGGCCCCGGGCAGCCGGTTTCAGCGCGGCCGCCGCGTTCGTCAAAGACGCTATAATCATACGTGTCGCAAGCCGCACATTGGGGTATCTTCATGCTACCGCGCATCCGCGCTTCCGTTACACCGTCTGCGGGCACGGCCGGGGAGTACGGCACGTGGGTCGTGCGTTGCCACGTGGTGGAGGGTGAACTCGGCCCCGGCGACGCGGTGGCCGTGGCGCTGCCGAACACCTGGCACGCCTGGCAGCGGAACTCCGCCAAAGGGGTGCACAGCCTCGACCCGGCCAAACCGAACTACGTCGCGGCCCGCGCTTCCCGCAATGACGTGGAGCTACGCTGCGTGGTGCCCGACGGCTCCACCGACGAGTATGAGAAACGCACCCGCGCGGCGCTGGCGGGACCGCCCAACCGCTGCGCGTACCATGCCGAGGTGACGATCGGGCGCGGGACGCTGCGGGCGGGCGATTGGCTGGACGTTACGTATGGCGAGACCGGCGGCGGCAGTCCGGGCTTTACCGCCGCGCTCCATCCCAACGGGCCGGAGCCGGTGCGCGTGGCCGTGCTTGCCGCGGGCAACGACGGTGAAAAGACGCTGCTGCCGGAGGCGGAGAGTCCGCTCCTGGTGACCCGGGCGGCGGAACCGGTGGAGATCGCGGCTTACGCGCCTTCCCACGCCCGCGTGGGCGTTGAAGCGGCCTGCCACGTGATCGCGCTGGACGCCTGGCAGAATGCCGCCGCCGGCGCGCAACTCGCGTTTGCCGTCAGCGTTGCCGAAGGCCGCGCGGAACATCCTAAGACGATTGTGTTGAATCCGGAGACCGGCACATGCGCGTTGCCCTTTACGCCCACCGCGCCGGGCGTGCTGCGGCTCCAGTTTACGGCGGAAGGGGGCCGCTTCACCGCCCGCTCGAATCCGATTATCTGCACGGTTGACGAACCCGCCGAGCGCGTCTACTGGGGCGATCTCCACTCCCACGCCCGGCGCAGTTTCGACGCCACCGGCGACCTGCCCTTCCACTACGCCCGCGACGTGGCGCGCCTGGACTTCTACGCCCTCACCGACCACGTGGAGGGACTGACCGACGAAATGTGGGAGGAAATCCGGCTGGCGACCCACGACTGGTACGACCCCGGCCGCTTTGCCACCATTCTCGGCTATGAGGCCACGTTCCCCGCGCCGTGGGCGCACCACAACGTCTACTTTCGCGCTGACGGCGACGTGCGGATCGGCCGCCACAACGGCACGGTGCAAGACCTCTGGCGGCGTCTCATACCCGGCGAGGCGATGACGATACCCCACCACACCGGCGTGCGCTTTTCGCCCAAGGCGAGCGACGTCCCCGGCGGCACGGGCCCCAACATCGACTGGCAGTACGCCAACGATCGCTTCCGCCGGGTGGTCGAGGTCTACTCCGGCCACGGCCTCTGCGAGTACTACGACCCGGACCACCCGCTGGCGTACCAGCACTGCGATTTTTCGCTCAACAACTCGGCGGTGGGGCCGCACTACGCGCAGGACGGCTGGCTTAGCGGGCAGCGCCTGGGCACGATCTGCTCGTCGGACAATCACCAGGCGCAGCCGGGCAAGCGGCAGACCGGCCTGGCGGCGGTCTGGGCGCCGGCGCTCACCCGCGGCGGCGTCTTCGATAGCATCCACCAGCGCCAAACCTACGGCACAACCGGCGCGCGAATCTTGCTTAAGATGTGGGTGAACGACTCGTTCATGGGTCAAGAGACCGCCGGCGGCGAGGGCGTGAGCGTGCGCGTCTGGGCAGTAGGCACGGCGGAGATCGCCTGGGTCGAAATCCTGCGCGGTGACCTGGACGCGCAGCGCTTCGACGTGGTCTACCGCCGCGAGCCGCAAGCGGCTTCAGCCGCCTTCACCTGGGATGACCCCCAGCCGGTCGCCAACGCGCTCTACTACGTGCGCCTGCGGCAGGCGGCGCCGGTGGCCGGCCGCGTGGCGCAGGCGTGGTCCAGCCCGGTGTGGGTGCTGCGGAGCCCCAACACCGTGACTTAAAGTGCGCACGGTCTTGACTGTAGCCAAGCAGCCCCTCTCGCTGGGGAAGAGGCTGAAAGGGGTATGTATGCTATAACCGGCTTCAGATGTCATTCCGAACGGAGCGCAGCGGAGTGAGGAATCTAGAGCCCAGCGGAGTGTCGAACCCTGTTCGCGGAATCTAGAGCACTGCCCTGTACAATCAGCATTCTTAGATTCCTCGCTGCGCTCGGAATGACATTTACATGCCCAACCTTTTGAGGAGAGGGGCGAAGAGCCCGCGCGAGCCGCGTACAACGGCAGTCAGTGCACATTGCAAACAAGAGGAGAATACCGACCATGAAACGCACTCTCGACCAACTGGGCGTGACCTTCGACACCGAGTTCGAGGCCGCGGCGGCGGAAGACGTGTCGTTGGCTGACGATGACACTGTCCATCTCCACACCCGCGTCGACCCCAAGCCCACGGGCTTCGACGAGCATTTCAAGGGCGTGCCAACGCAGTACCGCTACAGCGTGCGCGTCACTGCCCACCGCGATACGCCCGCACTGCGCATCCACGTGCATACCGACAAGGAGTTGGGCGGCTGGTACATTCAGTTCGGCGGTTTCGTCAAGCGCGCCGGCGGCTGGGAGCCGATTCCGCTGGAGCACGCCGTAAACGTGCCGGGCACCAGCGACGTTCTTATAACGCTTTCGTTGCGCGCGGGCGAATCGGTCGTGTTGGGCAGTATGCCGTTCATTGCGCCCTCGGAATTGGAAACGCAAGTCGAGGCGCTGCTGCGAACGGAGGGACACGTCTGGTCGGCCCGCGTGCTGGGCGAGACGGCGAAAGGCCGCAAAATCTGGGCGCTGGAGACCGCGCCGCGCGCCAAGCGCATCGTCATGGCGGGCACGTCGCAGGGCGCGGAACCGGTGGCGGAACGCCTGGTGGAACTGGCGCGGCGGCTGACGGTGGACCTGACCGATTCGCGTTGGCTGCTGGACAACTACCAGGTCTCTTTGGTGCCCATGATCAATCCCGACGGCGCGGCGGAGGGGCACAGCCTGCTGAACGGCATTGGCGAAGTGGTGGCCGGCGGCTACAAAGCGGCGGTGAACGGCGAGCCGTGTCCGGTGGAGAGCAAGGCTCTGGCGGACTACGTGCGCCTGGCGCCCACCCACGCCTACCTGGAGTTCCACGCCCACTACCGCACCATCCCGCCGGGCCAGGAAGACCACCTGGGCGTGCGCAAACTGCACCTGCTCAATCCCGGCATGGCGGACATCTACCCGCCGGCAACGGATCCGGCGTACGTGGAGCGCTTCAACGCCGTGATGCGCCAACGGCTGGGCGCGCACAACGACCACCGGCCCATCGGCAAATGGTGGAAACCGGCGGCGTTCTTCACCCCCAACCTGGCGCGGCTCCACTCCCACTGCATGTTCTACGCCGTGCAATCGTGGAACTACGACCTCCAGGCCACCACCGCCTGGGCCGAGCGCTACCTGTACGCTGCGGCGGAAGGCATTGCTCTTGCCGGCGGCGAGCAGACCTGGCGGGAGTGAGCCCGCGCGGCGCAGCGGGCGGGGATCAAGCGAGAAGGCTAGGGCGCGGCGCAGAGTCCTCCGCCGCAGGCGCCATGTAGCAGGAGTGCGCAGCCTCCAGGCGGCTCGTTGCTTGCGCCTGCCAAGCTGGTATACTACGTGCAACGACACCCGCCGGCAGGGCGGGGCATCAGTTGGTGGGCGGCCGGCAGCGGCGCGGGCGCCCACGCGCGGACAGAAAGCAACGAGAAAGGAGGGCGAACGACGGCATGGCGCTGCGGCGCGGTTGCGGGGCGCAAGCGACGGCCCGTGCAGCCGTATGCGCTATCGCGATGCCATCACTGTGTGCGACGTGAAGCGCGCCGGCGCGATTGGCAGGCGCCCGCTGCGTGAACGCGCTCTGCTTGTAGCGGCGCGTGCGCGCCGGTGTTAGAGACGATACCTTGACGAACATGAAGGAGACAGACGTGAAAGCGACAGTGACTCGACGAACAATTCTTGGCGGCAGTTTGGTTGCCGGCGCCGGCTTGTTGGCGGCTGCTTGCGGGCAAGCCGTGCCCGCCTCGCCGGCGGAAGGCGAGGCGCCGGCCGCCGAGGCAGAGGCCAAACCGGCAGAGCAGACCCAGGAAGCGGAGGCGAAGAAGGTCGTCTACCTGCACTACACCACCACGCAGGCGGTGTGGGAGGAGAACTTCGGCCAGATCTTCGACAACTTCCGGGCGCAGTTCCCCGAGGCTGAGCTACAGGTGGATGCCGTGACCGGCGGTTTTGGCGTGCTCATCGAGAAGGCCGTGGCCTCGTTTGCGGGCAACGTGCCCATCGACATGTACTACGGCCACTTCTCCTATATCAGCCAGTTTGCCCAGCAGGAGATGATCCAGCCGCTGGACCCGTTCATCGCCAAGGACGGCGACGTGTCGCGGGACGACTTCTACGATCACGCGCTGGAGAAGATCGCGGGCCAGATCTACGGCATTGCCTGGTTCAACCAGGGCAAGGAATTCTGGTACAACGCGGACCAGGTGACCGAGGCCGGTCTGACGTCACCGGACGACCTGGTAGCGGAAGGCAAGTGGACGTGGGACGCCGCGCTTGAGTTCGCGCAGAAGCTCACCAAGCGGGAAGGCGCGAACACCACGCGCTGGGGCTTCTTCTATGCCTACCACTCCACGGGCTGGTTTGGGCACCACCTGAAGGCCTGGGGCGCGGACTGGTGGAACGCGGACATTAGCGCGGCGACGATGACTACCCCTGAATTCGCCGCCGCGGTGCAAGCCGCCCAGGATCTCGTCGTCAAGCATGAGGTTTCCCCCCGCATCAGCAGCCCGAGTGAGAATGACGCGAAGGCGTCCTTCGAAGAGGAGACCCTCTCCTCGCGCCTGGCGAGCGGCGCCAATACGCGCAGCTTCCAGGCGAACATCATGTCCAAGGACAAGCCTTTCAACATCGGTCACGCGTTGCTGCCCGAGGGCCCCGGCGGTCGCAACACGATTCAGGCGCTCAATGCGAACTATCTGAGTTCGTCGGCGCCGCAAGCCGATCTGGCCTGGGAACTCTACAAGATTCTCGTCGGGCCGGAATCCGACCAGCAGATTGCCCGGCTGGGCGGCCGCCGCTACACGGCCAGCCGCAAGCAAAGCCCGGTGACCCTGTGGCCCTACGAGAACGCCGACGTCTACGCCCAGATGGCGGAACTGAGCGAGGGCGCCAAGCAGATTGTGAAGCAATCTGAGGTCAACGGCGCCTGGAGCCAGGGCTGGAAGGACATCGAGGACGGCGTGCGCACCATCCAAGAGGTGCAGGAAGAACTGCAGCAGGTGGCCACGATTGCCCTGGAAGAGGGCGGCTGCATCTGCTAGCTAGCGCCTGCGGCATTAAGCTGCCGGTGGAAGAGAGAGGCACGGGTTTCCGTGCCTCTCTGCTCTTTGGCCGGATGTCAGACCCCTCTTGCGGCGTGCGCAACAAGGTTGTTCAGTCGGGGTCACTCTCGCGGTCAACCAACAGGGCGTCGACGGTTGTGCCAAGTTCAGCGGCGATTCGCTGCAGAACCGCCGCGGAGCCCGGCTTGACACCCATCTCGATTTGCGAGAGGTAGCCCGGGCTGAGGCTGGCCCGCTTGGCAAGCGCGCGCAGCGTCAGTCCGCTATGCAGCCTGAATGCCGTGACCGGACTGCCGCCGTCGCCGATCGCGAGCGCCACCGCATGGGGGATGCGCGCGTCGGAGCGGTCGGCCTCCATCGCCGCCACCAGGTCCTCCAGGTCTTCATTGCGCTGCAACAAGGCTTCGTACTCGGCCTTCGTTAGTTCGATCGTCTCCGCTTTAGCCATATGCTTCTCTCCTGTGCCGGACTCGCAGTATTAATCTGAAAACAGCGAAAGCGAGCCGTTCGCCCTGAGCGGCGTCGAAGGGTGAACGGCGGAGGAAGCGGGTCAAGTTCCCCCACTCTCCGCTCTCCGTTCATACTTCGACAAGGGCTTCGCGTAGCCCTCAGCACGAACGGAGAGTGGTGAGTTCGCTTTCAATCGCTTGTGTGGCCGGCAGACGGCCATGGTGACTACCATGATAGCAACCCGGCAGACCGTGCGCGGGATTGGCGGGTGCGGTACTATCTTTATCTATGGTAAGCCTTTGCAACATGGTTGCCAGTGTTGAACGAGTGGCAAGGCAGCGAGATTTTGTCTCCAGATTAGAAAGGATCGGCGAGGCCGATGGCAATTAGGGTTGGCTTGGTGGGCGTGGAACAGCACGTGCCGCACGTATTCGCGGGCATCGATGAATCGGATGAACTGGAACTGGCGGCGGTGGCGCGGGCCGGGGCGCGCGCGGACGAATTGGCGGAAAAATACGGCGCGCGGATATACGACGACCACGCGCAGATGTTCGCGCAGGAGCAACTCGACGTGGCGGCGGTCTGCCTCATTCCCGTCGACCAGGGACGGGTGGTGATCGATGCGCTCGAGGCGGGTTTGCACGTCACGGCGGATAAGCCGCTGATGATCAGCCAGGAAGAGCTTGACGCCACCGTGGCGCTGGCCCGCGCCCACCCGGAGCGCAAGGTGGGGCAACTCTTCACCCTGCGCGGCCGGCCCGGTTATGCCAAGTTGCGCGAGATCGTGCGCGGCGGCGGCATCGGCGAGGTTGTCCAGAGCTACGGCCTGCGTTCGGCCTTGGAGAAGCGCGAAGTCCGCGCGCCGTGGTTCTTCGACGAGCGGCTCTCCGGCGGCCCCATTCCCGACCTGCTCATCCACGACATCGACGCGCTGCGCTGGATTACGGGCCTGGAATACACCCACGTGCTGGCGCGGGAGTCGAATTTTGCCCGCCCCGACGACCCTTACTACCGCAACGCCGGCCAACTCTTCTTCCTGCAAGAAGGGAACGCCACCGCCATCATGGAGCACCACCGCCTGGTGAGCCCGTCTTTCGCCGGCATGGACTGCCGCATGAAGGTGGTAGGCGCCGACGGCCAGGTGGAGATCACGGCCACGGGCGAGGTGATTCTCTACAATAGCGGCCACGCCGGCCAGGTGACCGACCTGCCGGCGGAACAGAACGTGTTTGCCGATTTCGCGCTCCAGGCGTGCGCCGGCCAGGAGCCGCTGGTGGATACGGCCGGCGCGTTGCAATCCATGCAGGCGGCGCTGACGGCCAAGACGGCCGCGGACGCCGATGCGCTGGTGGCGATTCCGCAACTCTCGTAGAACGCTTGCGCTGCGCGGCCAGGGTCAATTGAACGTGTCCGCAGGCAAGCTGCCAAGCCCTCGCATGGACAGGCTGGCCTTCGACAGGCTCAGGCCGAACCGTAGGGCCGCTCCTCGTTTCCATTGAGCGAGGGTCTCACCACTGAAGCCCGCTGGCCTTCGACAGGCTCAGGCCGAACGGTAGGTGGTGCCGTTTTACGCGCATTTGGAACAATGGACGCGGCATAGGGGTGGCTTGGCCTTCGACAGTTTCAGGCCGAACGGAATTACATCCAATTCGCAGTCCCTCTTGATCACTCTCCTGGGCAGATAGGGGTGTGTATTCAATAGCCGGCTTAACGTGTCATTCCGAACGGAGCGCAGCGGAGTGAGGAATCTAGAGCGCAGCGGAGTGTCGAACCCTGTTCGCGGATTCTAAAGCGCAGCCTAACAAGGCCGGCATCTCTAGATTCCTCGCTGCGCTCGGAATGACATTTACTATCCATTGTGAGCCTCTCCTGGCGGAGAAGGTTAGGGTAAGGCGGAATCCACACGCCGCCGCCTATGTGTGTATAATCCAGTAAACCCACCTCGAAAGGAGCATGGCATGGCAATCAAGAGTCCTGCGGACGTCAGCTTGGCGGTAGACGGCGGCACGGCGGTGCGGAGCGCGGACAATCCGCTGCCGCAAGTGTTCCCGCGCTATGTGCCGGAGAGCGCCTACGACAACGTGCGCGCGGTGCTGGACGGCGGCGTCGCGAGCAATCTCATCGGCCGCTTCGAAGAGGCGTTTGCCGAGGCCACCGGCACGAAGTATTGCGTCTCCATCGCGAACTGCACGGCGGCGCTGCACTCGCTCTACGCCGGCCTGAGAATTGGGCCCGGGGACGAAGTCGCGGTCAGCCCCATCACCGACTTTGGCACCATCGCCGGCATCGTGGCGCAGGGGGCGATTCCGATCTTCCCGGACGTGGACGTGCGCACGGGCAACGTCACCGCCGAGACGATCGCCAAGGTGCTCTCCCCGCGCACGAAGGCGATCGTGGCCGTGCACTTCTACGGCCTGCTCTGCCCTATGGAAGAGATAGTGGCCCTGGGCAAGAGCAAGAACATCACCGTCGTCGAGGACGTCTGCCAGGCGCCGTTGGCAAACTACGCGGGAGAGTCCGTGCGCGGCAAAGCGGGTTCGCTGGGCGACGTGGGCGGCTTCTCGTTCGACGCGGAGAAGCACCTGACGGCGGACCACGGCGGCGCCGTGACGACGGACAGTGAGGAAGTCGCCGCAAAGGTGCGGAGCTTTGCGCTCACCCGCGGCGCCGTCTCGCATCCGAACTACGGGCGCAAGCACGAGACGTTCGGCCTGAATTACCGCTTCGGCCAGTTCCAGGCGGGTCTGGCGTTGGCCGAGCTTGGCGTGCTGGAGGAGCAAAACGAGCGGCGGCGGCAGGGGGCGGCGCACCTCAGTGCGCTGCTCGCCGAGATCGACGGCCTCACGCCGCCGTACACGCCGCCCGGCAGCGACCACATCCACTGGCTCTACCACGTGCGCCTCGACCTGGACCAGTTCCGCTGCTCCATTTGGGACTTTGCGGAGGCGCTGCTGGCCGAGGGCCTTACCCCCGGCGCCGGCCCCGCACCGTATTACCTGGTGCCCGATAGCCACGTCTTCATGCAGGATAGGGCCCACGTGGCCGGCCGGTCCGGCTGGCCGTGGGACCATCCCATGAACGAATTTGCCAAGGACATCGAGTACAGCGCGGACACGTGCCCCGTGGCCAAGGAGCACGTGGATACGACCATCCGCTGGACGTGGACCGACAAGCACTCCGCCGCGGACATCGAGGATATGGCGACGATGTTCCAGAAAGTGGCGGAGTACTATCGCGTGTAGGCTGCCTTCCGTCATGAGCGCAGGAGGTGTATGACACCCCGCGTGTCTCTGTAGCACGTCTTGCGATTAGCAGAACAGCAGAGAGAGCGTAGGTTTGAAACCTACGCTCTCTTATTTCGTACGCTAGCTACACGCGGAAGCGAACGAAAGACTTCATCGCGGGTGCAGGGTGAGCCTTGCTTGGGCCCGCGCAATGGCGCTAGTCTTCCTTTTTGCTCGCCTGAAGGAAGTATCCCTCCAGCAGCCCCTCGATGCGAGAAAATCGGTTGGACAAATCGGAGATGCGTGTTTCGACACCATATAGGCGTGTCTCAAGACGCCATATGAGTCCCGCGATTGCCACGACGGCAACCGCCAATGGGCCTATTAATTCGTAGGATTCCACTATTCTTGTCCCTTGTCTCTTGCCAATCCGGCGTTTGACGCCAAGACTGCGCATTCCCGCTCTTTCGCTAATTGCGGCCGCCAACGTTGCAGACCGCTGACGGCAGGCAGGCGCTGTGCGCCATGCCCTACGCGAATACCGGGATGCGCCTTGGCTCTACGAGATACGTATCCGGCAAGACGTGGTACTGCTGTGCGGGCACTGGACGAGCGGATGGGTGCAATACGATGCCGTGATCCGCAAAGAATCGCTCGCGTTCACCAACGCTCTCCATGGTGTCGAGCGTCAAAGCCAGCAACTCTTCCAGGCCCGCGCGCGCTTCATCGAGGCTGTCACCGCAGTGCGCGACACCCAGTTCCTCGCAGTCGCCGACCCACTGCCCCTCTTCTTGGAAGAACCGCAACGTAAGAATCACATAACTCGCTGCCACTGTGCGCCTCCCTGCCAACCGATGCGCCCGGCTACCTGTGCCTCGCGTCTAATTGTACTGCATTCCGCTTGGTATCAGACGCCCGATTCGGGACCCCTGTAGTAAGCCGACCAAACGGCAGATCTCCGCGCCCAGGGTCGGCGCGGGCATCACTGCGCCTCCGGGTTGCGGTCGATTCGCTCCAGTTGGTAGAGCACGGCTCGCGACCCATCGGCCAGGAGCAAGTCGCGGCGCTGGGCGTAGCGCACGCGGCGGCTCATTCGCAGTTCCAGCGAAAACGCCGTCTCTTTCGCTTCGGGATACGTGCAGCGGAGCGCAATCACCACCCGCTTGACCGTGTGGGCCAGGCGTTCTAGATGAAGCACGGCGAGGTAGTCTCTCATAGGAGGTTTCCCATGTCACGCGTGGCTCTGGCGTCTGGGCATCCGGTTGTCGGTGCGGATGAGTTCCTCCATCAGGCGTATCTTCAGTTCGCCTTTCAGGTTTTGCGCGGCCGGCTCGTGCCAGAGGTTGTGCAACTGCCCAGGATCATTCACGGCGTCAAAGAGTTCGCCGTAGTCCTGCTCGCCGTCGTCGCCCACGTAGACCGTCAGCTGGTGGGTGTCGGTAACCAGCGTGCGCAGGCGCAGGCCGATGTAGTCCTCGTCGTTCTCGATGATGATGGCGTCCTGCACGGTGTCTGCCGCGCCGGTGAGCAGCGGCGTGAGCGGGCGTCCCGGCCAGGCCGCCATCTGCCGCTCCGCCTCCGGCTGGGGCACCCCTTTCATAAACGGCGGCCCGTACTCCGGCACGTCCACGCCCGCCAGGTCGAGCAGCGTGGGCGGGATGTCCAGGTGCGACACCAGGCTCCGCGAGACCTGACCCGCCGGGAAGCGCGCCGGCCAGCGCCAGATGGAAGGAATGCTCAACATGCCGTCGAAGTGGAACGGCCCTTTGTTCAGCAGCCAGTGGTCGCCCAGCAGGTCGCCGTGATCGGCGGTAAAGACGATCACCGTGTTGTCGGCCAGGCCCAGTTCGTCCAGCGCGTCCAACATGCGCCCCACTTGCTCGTCGATGAACGAGACCATGCCAAAGGTGATGGCCGTAATTTCGCGCATGTGCGCGTCGGGCATCTTGGTGGCCGTGCGCCGGCCGGACGTCCACTGGTCGGTCTCGTACATCAGGCGCATGTGGGGCGGCAGGTCGTCGAGTTCGTTCTCGCGCCGCGTCGGCGGCGGGATCGAATCCCGGTCGTACATGGAGAACCACGGGTCCGGCGCGGCAAACGGGTGGTGCGGATCAGGAAACGAGGCCCACAGCATGAAAGGCTGCTCGCGCTGGGCAGCATCCCGCAGGTACGCGATGCTGCGGTCGGCAATCCACGTGTTGTAGTGCAGTTCCGGCGGCACCTCGATGCGGTATGATTGCTCCGCGCCGCTGGCCGCGGGCGTGGATGCTTGGCGATTCCAGTAAGGCAGCACGTCCGGATGCTCGCGTTCCAGCCAGTGGAAGTGTTCGCCCGGAATGCCGGGGCCGTGGCCGATGGTCAACTCGGTGCCCGCAAAGCCGTAGTAGGGCGACGGCAGCTTGGAAATCTTGCGATTGTGCCACATCCAGCGGATTTCGGGAAAGTCGAGCGGGTCCAGGGTCTCCGGGTCTCTGCCCAAAGGCTCGCCCGCCACGCGCACGTGAATCTTGCCAATCTTGTACGTGTGGTACCCGGCGTCGGCCAGCGCGCCCGTCACGGTGGGAAACGCCGGGTCAAGGTCGATGCCGTTGGTGCGCACGTTGTGCCCGCGCGGCGTGAGACCGGTGAGCAGCGTCGAGCGGGACGGCATGCAGAGCGGATTGTTGACGAACGCCCGCGTCAGCAACGCCCCGCCGGCCGCCAGCCGGTCAAGGTTGGGCGTCCGCAAGGGCGTCTCTTCCCGCCAGGGATGCCACGCACAGCGCATGGTGTCGCCGCGCATCTGGTCGGTGAGGATGATGAGGAAATTCGGTCGCTCGCTCATGGGATGCTCCTTTTGCCGGTTGAAGAATCTCGCACTGGCATAGTCTTGATGGTCTTGAGGGACTTCACGTCTCTGGATTCTTACCCGCCGTGCGTGCGGTATGTGTTCTTGTAGAGAGTATATACCTGCTGCTGTGCTGCGTTGTGCCTCGGCGGCGCAAATCCGTTGTCTAAAGTCGGGGAATTGGTGGCGCCACAGAGTCAATGTGGTTGCGTCTCTCGTGTTCTCTTTGACCATGCAAAGTCCATGCCGTGCAGAACAGATGGATTCCCGCGCAAGCGGGAATTGTACGTGTCAGGTAATTCGTTGACAGAATTCACCTTCCCCGAGGCAACGGTGGCGGCGGCTGTCATTCCGAGCGCAGCGAGGAATCTAGGGCCATACCGGAACAAGCTCCCAGGCCTCAGCACTCTAGATTCCTCACTGCGCTGCGCTTCGTTCGGAATGACAGTAAAGACTGCTCTGCGCTGCACTTGGTTCACACACTATTTCCAGCGATATTGTCAACGAATTAGTCAACACTCACAGGGAGGAATGACGGCATGGTTTCCCTTTCCTTGACAGTTTCCCAGTGGATGTTGCCGTCAGGAGCGTCCGGCATTGTAGCCCGCGCGGCATACGCATATAATTGCCGCAATGCGTTATCTTGGCGCGGGCCGCAGCGAGTGCGACCGTTGTATCGCGCTTTGGCCGCGCCGCACTGCAAGGAGCGAATTTCCCCATGAGTACCGCGCGCCGGGCCAGACTGGCCTTCATCGGCTGTGGCTCCTTTGCCACCGCCTCGATCTTTCCCCAGATTCAACTCATTCCCGAAATCGATCTCGTTGCCGTCTGCGACATCGAAGAAGAGAAGGCGCAGCGCAACGCCCGCAACTTCGGCGCGCGCCGTGTCTACACCGACATGGAAAAGATGCTGGATAGCGAAGAACTGGACGGCGTGTTCACCATTGGCCCGGCGCCGCAGCAGTACCGGCTTGCGCCGGTCGTGCTCCGGCGCGGCCTGCCGGTGTACGTGGAGAAGCCGTCGGCCAACACCTCGGCGGAGGCCAAGGAACTGGCCGAACTGGCCGAGGCCAACGGCACGTGGGGCCAGGTGGGCTTCATGAAGCGCTTTGCCGACGTCTACCGCATTGCCAAGGAAGTCATCGGCCGTCCCGAATTCGGCGGCCTGCACGTGCTCAAGGTCAAGTTCGGCCAGGGCAAGTACCCGCAAATCTGGGGCATCGACTCCGCTAAGCGCGCCTTTCTCATCGGCCAGTGCGTGCACATCTTCGACCTGGTGCGGTTCTTTGGCGGCGACGTGCGCGCCGTGAACGCGCTCTACTACGAGGTCGGCCCGCAGAACTTCTCCTATCTCATCAACCTGGAGTTCGCGAACGGCACCGTCGGCCACATGGACATCAACACCCTCGATTCCAAGGTGGGGACCCGCGACATCATTGAGACGCTGGAACTCATCGGCATGGAGACCCACGTGGTCTGCGAGGATATGATGAAGGTCAAGTACCAGCCGCAAGAGGCGTGGTCGGACGCGGCGCCGCGCCTGGGCCGGTACAACTTCACCCTTGAACCCTCGTGGACCGGCCTGTCGATCAGCAAGCGCAACTTCGGCTACACCGGCGAGGTGGAGCACTTTGCCCGCCGCTGCCTGGGCGAGGTGAGCGCCGGCCCCGACCTCTGGGATAGCTACAAGGCGCTCACGTTTGGCGAGGCGGTGTACAAGAGTTCCCACGGCGGCGGCCGCGTGCTGGTGGAACAGTAGGCGCCCGCGCAGACGAATGCTCGGCTCTGCAGAATCTGGAAATTGTCGCTGCGCGCTGGGCAAGCCGGCCCCGCAGCGCGCAAGAGGCGGGGGACAAGCCCCCGCGCTACGGCCGCACAAGGGAATGAAAACGCCCGCACATCTCTCCGTTCGTGCTGAGGGCTGCGCGAAGCCCGTGTCGAAGTATGAACGAAGAGAGGCGCGTTCGGAGTTGCTACCCGCTCAAGCCGCCGTTCACCCTTCGACGCCGCGAACGGCTTGCTAAACCTATATTCAGAGTTTTGACCGTGATCCCGCGCCGGCCACACGAGGGAATGGAAACGAACGCGCGTCTCTCCGTTCGTGTTGAGCGTGTCGAAGTATGAACGGAGCGAGGCGCGTTCGGAGTTGCTACCCGCTCAAGCCGCCGTTCACCCTTCGACGCCGCTCAGGGCGAACGGCTCAGTTGCGGCTATTTTTGGAGTATTGACGGTTCAAGTTATTTCCTTAACCAGTAGGTGACATGCGTGTTGCGTGCACGCGGCATTGATGCGCTTGCATCCTGGGAATATAATTACCCCAATACTCTTGACGGTGCGAAAGGACTTTTCTCGATCGTTGCCCCGCAAAGCAATTGCACCGTATCCGCCAATGCAAGGAGTGAACTCCCATGAGTACCGAACGCCGCGCCAGACTGGCCTTCATCGGCTGCGGTTCTTTTGCCACCGCCTCGATCTTTCCCCAGATCCAGCTCATCCCTGAAATCGATCTCGTTGCCGTGTGCGACATCGAAGAGGAAAAGGCGCAGCGCAACGCCCGCAACTTCGGCGCGCGCCGCGTCTACACCGACATGCACAAGATGCTCGATACGGAAGAGTTGGACGGCGTCTTCACCATCGGCCCCGCGCCGCAGCAGTATGAACTCGCGCCGGTGGTGCTTAATCGCGGCCTGCCGGTCTACACCGAAAAGCCGTCGGCCAATACCTCGGCGGAAGCCAGAGAACTGGCCGAATTGGCGGAAGCCAAAGGGGTCTGGGGCCAGGTAGGCTTCATGAAGCGCTTCGCCGACGTGTACCTCATCGCCAAGGAGATCGTCTCCCGGCCCGAGTTCGGCGACCTGCACGTGGTCAAGACCAAGTTCGGCCAGGGCAAGTACCCGCAGATTTGGGGCATCGATTCCGCCAAGCGGGCGTTTCTCATCGGCCAGTGCGTGCACATCTTCGACCTCATGCGCTTCTACGGCGGCGACGTGCAGGCCGTGAACGCGCTCTACCACGAGGTGGGCCCCCAGAACTTTGCCTACCTCATCAACGTGGAATTCACGAACGGCATGGTCGGCCAGATGGACATCAATACGCTCGATTCCAAGGTGGCCTTTCGCGACATCATCGAGAACCTGGAATTGATCGGCCTGGAGAAACACGTGGTCTGCGAGGACATGCTGAAGGTCACGTACCAGCCCTATGAGGAATGGACGCAGGAGAAGCCGCACCTGGGCCGCTACAACTATACCGTCGAACCCGCGTGGAATAGCATCGCGCGGAGCCAGATCAACTTCGGCTACACCGGCGAGGTGCGCCACTTCGCCCGCCGCTGCCTGGGCCTGGAAACCGGCGGCCCCGACCTGTGGGATAGCTACAAGTCGCTTACCTTCGGCGAGGCGGTGTACGAGAGTTCCCACGGCGGCGGCCGGGTGGAGGTCCAGCAGTAGAATTGGCCGCTCGGTTGGGTAGGCGCTTAGTTGCCGGTCAGTGGAAAGTCAGTACAGGCAGCGTAGGCCCGTTGCGCAGGAGGTCTAGGCTCTTGCCGTTCACACTTTCGTTCCGTACATTACGGAACTAGGCAGTCTCGGCTCGTAGTCTCTTCCGATCTCCTCGATTAAGTAGGGGCCGCGGCCAAACTTCTGAGCCGCCTGATCGGCGGCGATTTGAAAGGTGTCGTACACTTCCAGGAACGTGTCGCCGCAGATGACGACCCACTTGCCTGGATGCTTGGCCTCAAGCTCGGCACGATTGTCTTCATATGTGGCGCATTCTCTATCCAGGATAGCCATGAGAGCACTCCTCTTGCTCCTTGCGCGCCTTACCTTTAGACTACTAAATCCTACACCGGATTGTCCCCCGCTCACGGAGTGGCCCTTTGGCAAACCGCAAGCCGCGCATACGAACCGGCCCATGGCCGTTCGCGGCATCGCTGCAATGAGGGTTTACAATGGTATTCTGACGAGAGAGTGCTATACTCTAGGAACGTGCGATGTGCGCAAGACTTACCGTCTTCGGCGGCTTGCAAGCGGCTGTACACGTAGGTGTTCTCATGGCCTGACCAAAGTCTGAACGTTAAGGTATGGTCCTCTGGTAAGCCAAAGCGTGGCAGACCATCATGCGATGCCACGCCACCAACTGAGGAATCCGCACGACTCTCCTAAACTACACTGATCACTCCTGCGTGTTGTTTCCCCAAATTGCCACTGCGATCCACCTGGCGGAATTCGGCAGAGAAACCTACAATGCAAGATGACTCGTGGCCGATTTGGAGCATTAGCAAACGTGCCAGGTGGTTTTACTTTGGGTCGCTGTTCGTAGTTCTTGCTGTAGCCGTCTACATAAGCTGGAGAGAGTCGTCAACTTTCTTGGAGTTGTGGAGTAGAGTCTCGAACCTCACCCTATTGTCGGTGGTGGTAGCTCTATACGTCTCCGAGGTTCTAGGTGGAGGGTACAGAGTGCTTGCCTCATTGTGGGAAGATTGGTGGCAAAAGAGAAAAGAGAAACAGCGCAAGCAGGCCGAGAACGAAATCGAGCAGGCTGGCGCGCAAAGGGTTCTTGCAAGAGCCAACGATCATGAACAACCGGACACTACAGATGGGGACGTGGGCAATGAATCAGCAGTCCAAGATGATGGCTAGCTACAATGTCTGACACTGTTACTCTCTACGGCATATCCGGAACACCCTATCGCTATTGGATTGCGTCGATTAAGGCCTCCGCTTTCAAGGCAAAGCCGGGCAACTATGCATTTGCCAGGCTGACCCGGCGTAATGAATACTACGTCATATACGTGGGCGAGACTGCGGACTTCTCTACGCGATTCTATGGTCACCACGTGGCGCCATGTCTCAGAGCAAACGACGCCACGCACATTCTCACGCATACCAACTCGGAGGATAGGAGTGTGCGGGAACGCGAAGTGCTAGACTTGATCCCCGCACTCAGCCCACCATGCAATAGTCTCCTAGACCCGTAAAGGAAACTCGATGGAGGAACTGCGCAAAATGCCGCCAACTTGATTGTGTTGAATCTGGACTCGGCAACACGCTCTAGTTCAAAATAGAGGCGGCTCTAACTTTGGCGCGAGAGTCCAACTGCAAGATCACCGCAGTCGATGCCAAACTTAACCGCTCTTGACACACAGCAAGAAGGAGAGTGCCCTATGGCAACCGCGCAACTGGTGACCCTGGCCCCGGAGCAGAAGCAGTTCTTCGATGACAACGGCTATCTGGTTTTGGAGGGCCTGTACGACGCCGCTGAGATGGAAGAGATGCGGCGGGAGTTTCATGACCTCATCACCAATACCGACGGCCGCGCCGCGGCCATACGCTACAACTTCATGGAGCAGGCGGAGGGGTATCCCATCGACCCCTACAACCCCAAGAACGTGCAGGGCATCATGGACCAGCCGCTGGCGAGCGACTACTGGTTCAACAACGTCACCGATCCCCGCATCGTGAACGTCTTCATCGACCTCTTCGGCCCGGACATCGACTTTCACAACGGCAAGGTGCGCAACAACCCGCCGGGCTTCACCAATACCCAGGGCTGGCACCAGGACTGGCCCTACGAGCGCCACAGTAAGTCCGACTTGGCGGCGGCGATCATCTACCTGGATGCCAACGACGTCGATCAGGGCGCGACTACGGTGCTGCCCGGCAGCCACTTGATGGGCGAGTGGGAGACGTTTCACGGCCATCAGGTGGCCGACGAGAAGGTAGCGGACTACGACCCGGTGCCCATGATCGCCAAGCCCGGCGACGTGCTCTTCATCCACGTGATGGTGCTGCACACCGCCGGCAATAATTACTCGCACACCTCGCGCCACAAGGTCATCAACGAGTATAAGAGCAAAGAAGCCATCGATCAGTGGGGCAACAAGTGCGCCTTCGCCGGCATGCCGGTGGCGCGCGGCGGCCGGGTGTGCGTACCGCAGATCTAGCGTGGCGCGCAGGCCCATAAGCCCGGCTCGGTCGCACTAGGCACACCTATGGCACAGGCACTCCCAACCCCGCGTCTTTTCGACAACACCTCCGACTGGTTCCCCATCAACCGCGCGTGGCAATTCGCGCCGCCGGCGGACATACATGGGGAGATGTCGCCCAACGAGGTGCAAGCCGCCAGCGGGCATACCTTTGTGGCCGCGCTCACTCTGGGGCCGGCGCTCACGCTGCCCACCGGCGCGCACCTCACCCTGGAAGTGCCGAGCACGTGGGAGTGCCATCTGGGCAATCCTTACCCGCGCGGCTTGAAGACCGTGGGCAGCCGCGACAAGAGCCAGATTCGCAAGGTTGGCTACGGCGCGTTCACCGACGTAGAGTGCTCGCGGCCCGGCGTGACGCTGGCCCTTGCCGCCTCGTGGGGGCGGCACATGGACCTGGTGGACGTGGTGGTGCAGGCCGGCGAACTGGGCCCGGGTGACGCCGTGCGCATCATCCTGGGGCCGCCGGACGGCAACCTGGTGCAAGCGCAGCGCTACGCACAGGTGGCCATCTTCACGGTGGGCGTGGACAGAGAAGGCGACGGCGCGTACCGCCGCGCCGCCACGCATCCAACCGTCCGCGTGGTTGGCGCGCACGCCGAGCGCTTCAAGGTGTTTGCGCCCGCGGTCGTCGCTCCCGGAGAGGACTTCGCCATCCGCGTGCTGCCGGTGGACGGCTACAGCTACAATGCGGCCACCGGCTATCGGGGAGAGGCCCACACCATTGCCACCGGCGGCTTGGATGTTCCAGGCAGCGTGGCGCTCGACCAGTCGGCGGCGCCGGCCGGCGCGGCCATCTCCGCGCAGGCAACGAGCGCGGGCATCCACCGCGTCACGGTAGTTGATCCAGATACCGGCATCGCCGGCAAGAGCAATCCCATTGGCGCGGGGTTCTTGCCTGATCGCAACGTCTACTTTGGCGAGATGCACAGCCAGATGTGGCACAGCCAGGGTACCGGCACGACGGCGGAGTTCTTCCAATGGGGGCGCGACGTGGCCGGTCTCGACTTCTGCGCGCCGGCCAACCACTACAAGATGCGCTTCGAGATCGTGGATGACGTCTGGCGGGAAGTGGTGGACACGTCGAACGCTCTCAACGCTCCCCACGAGTTCGTCACGCTGGTCAGCCACGAGTGGGGCACCGGCAACCCCAACGGCCACAAGAACATCTATCATCGCGGCGATAGCGCCGAGTTCATCTGCTCGTTCGGGCCGGGCGGCATGACGCCGGACGAGCTTTGGTCAATCCTGGAAGGCCGCGACGCGCTGACCATCCCCCACCACACCAAGTTCGGCAACGTCACCAACTGGGACTACCGCAACGATACCCACCAACGCCTGGTGGAGATCTGCTCCAGTTGGGGCATCTCGGAGACCGGCGGGCCGCACAGCGTGCAGCGGGCGCTGGCCATGGGACACCGGCTCGGCTTCATCGGCGGCACCGATTCCCACCACGGCCTGGCGAACCAGGGCAGCTTCTTCGTGGACGACGGCAACGGCCTCGCCTGCGTGATGGCACGCGAATTGACCCGCGACGCCGTCTGGCAGGCGCTCCACGAGCGGCGCTGCTACGCCACCACCGGCGACCGCATCCTGCTGGACTTCACACTGGACGGCGCGCCGATGGGTTCCGACCTCGCCGTCGACCTGGAGGATTACGGCCCCCGGCATTTCACCATCCGGGTCGCGGGCACGTACCCCATCGACTCAATCGAATTGGTGCAGAACAACGAGGTAGTTCTAACGGTGCATCCCGCCAGCGACGTCTGGGAAGCCGGATTTACCGATTACCAACCCCTGGCGGAACTGGCGCTGCAACCCACGTTCCCCAACGACCGCCCCTTCGTCTTCTACTACCTCCGCGTCACCCAGGACAACCGCCAAATGGCCTGGTCGAGTCCAATTTGGCTCACAAGCCGGTCACGCTAGCCCAGCGGAAAGCGGTTAAGCAGAATACCCGCGGCGCTACGCAGGCCGCTCAAACTCTCGTGGAACCTCGGAGCTTGCCGCCCGGGGGTTTGCGCGAGGTTCTGACAATAGGCGGCCTCTCCCTGGGTCCAGTGCCGCGCTTGACAGGGATACGCCACTCAAACCTCATCTTGGCAGGGCGCTCTTTTGGCAATCCTTCGTCTTGGTGAAGGCATTCCTCGTTGCCTTTGTCGCCACTTGCCACTGTAGCCTTCTTACGCAAACGTTTTAGGGCTTTGCTCAAGAATGTCATGGTGTGTTGTTTTCACCCAGCCCTTGGCAGTCCGCGCCTCCGGCGAGCGTGTGCAAATGGGAGTGCGTTCTAACCGCTTCTACAATTTCGGACACAAGATAACCAAAGGTCTCCGGGTGTCTCTCACCCGGCTCCAAGACTAACTGAAACTCTGGAAAGAAGATGATCCCAGGCAAGTCACCATATCGTCCAGAGAGCCTCTGCGCAAGCCCGAGGCATGGAGGCAAAGGAGGAAACGCTACACGCCTGACCGCAGTTACTTGGACGGCTTCGACTGTTGTGGAGGATTAGGCGTGGTCTTGGGCTTGATCGCTCCCGGGGGTTTCCCAGAGAAATCGGCTTTGGGAGGCGCGTTCTTTGGCCCCGTCCCCTTAATGACAACCTCTGGTCTCTTTTCTTTGTCGCTGGTAGGCATTGCGTCCTCCATCCACTGAAACTGTGCCCTTACGCTTCCATAATATCGTGGACTGTCGTTGCATGCCAGCCTTCGGCAGCTTGTGCGCCCGGCGAGAATCTCGAATTATGGAAATAAGTGTATATGACGACTGACTTTACCTCCTTCGACACGATAAACTCACATGTCTCTGGGTGCGATTCATCCGGTTCAATGATCGTCTCATTCTTTTCCCAATTGCGCCGCACCTGTTCAAGGGTAGGCCACTGAATAGCAGTCTGCTCTCCGTCGGCAAACACTTCGGCATAGAGCGCCTCAAGGTCTTCGTCCGACACTGGCGTAACCTGCTGCAACCAATAAAGGCCTTCGCGCAACTCAATGTGCACTTTCGAGCTGTTGTGCAGCACGGCGGTCACGGCGATGTGGACGTAGCTGTCGCCGACGGGGCGGTGGGAGACCTCGTGGGTGATCGTCAGGTGCGGCTCGGATTCGCGGAACTCCTGCCACTTGTGCCAGGCGAAGAGTCCACCGGCGATAATGGCAATAATGGTGAATAGCGACTGGGTAATCTCGACGGATTCCCTGAAATTCTCGATGCGCAAAGCAGCAAGAGACGCAGCCAGGATGATGAGGCACAGCCCGACCACGACCGCGAGGACTGTGGCGACAAGGCTGGTGTTTAGCTTGCCCATGCGAATCCTCTTCCTGGCAATCTAGCCAAACAGCCTTTCCCATCTATCATGCCGGCGTTGCTGGTTCTGGCCCCTGTTGCCAGCAGTCTAGAGTCTGTGGCTAAGAAGTGGATCAATCCAAATACCCTACTTCAAGTCTTAGCAGCAGACAAGCTCTGAGTTCTATTCTAAATGCGGCTCTTGGCCTGAGTCACTCCCACATGGTAGCGTAGAGAGAAGAGGGTCCCCACGCAGAGTCAAAGTGAGGCAGATTGAATACATGAATACTCTCCAAGAAACGCTCATTTCTGTACTGGATGGCACTTGCGAACCTCAAGAATTGTTGCCCAGCTTGGTTATCCCTCAACTGCGAGAATGGGGGATACATTTGAGCGACTCCGAAAGAACCCAACTCGAAGATGAATTCCAGAAGATCACTCTCGAGGCAGCAACGTTGAACTTAACGAATTTCAGGTTCTTGGATTCGACCGAGTCTCGACTCATCACTGCTGAGAATCGCATGCCTATTGCCAAGAAGACTCTCATGTATGTGCTGGGTCTAGCCATGGCCGAGAAAACCAGGAATCTGGTGGAGGGCTTGGAGGGGCACGCTACCTCAATACTTAGCGATGAGCGTGAACAACAGTTGCAACTCGAACAGAGAGTGAGTGAAGAGTGGCAAGAACCGCTTGATCTCCTTGGTGTGCACATTGCACTAGCCAAAGGGGTTAGGTCGCTCTTCGATGACCAAGTACTTAGTAACGCCGCCCACTCAGGCGACTTAGTGTTCCCAGTTCTTGCAAACCTACATGCAAGAGCGTGCCAAGTTTCATCTGAGATTCTCGTTCTGTTGCGTTTCGGCCTTAGCGAAGGGGCATTCGCGCGCTGGCGTACGCTCTATGAGCTATCGGCTGTGAGCCAGTTCATTAAGAAGAACGGCAAGGAAGTTGCAGAAAGATACCTGTTCCATAATCCGCTAGAGCGCAGCAAGTTAGCGCGCCAATACCTGCAAGATATAGACCCAGGCAACTCGAGCAATCTTCCCCAGGAGTTCGTCGAAGACCTCGCGGCCCTCCAGGGTTCACTTGTGAAGAAATACGGCAAGGAGTTTGAAAGAGACTACGGTTGGGCGGCACCTGAACTGAAGGGCACTCCCAATCTTCGCAGAATCGCGGAAAGTGTCGGCCTAGGCAGTTCGTATTCCGCTTACAAGCTAGCAAGCAGCAGCATACATGCAAGTGCCCTGAGAAGCTTTCAGTCTTCAGTACCAGGAGATCCATTGGGAAGAGCAGAGCACGCTGTCCCAAGCTCTATTGACCTAAAGTCGCCTGGCTACCACTGCGCAAGGTCCCTGGAGGAGATCACCACCACACTACTCAAGTCCCAACCGGGGCTGGACGATGGTGCCACACTCAAGCGCGGGGCAATTATCAGGTCTCTGTACAAGCTCGCGAGTGATGTTCTTAAGGCGTTTGATAGAGTTGAGAGCAAGGTCGAATTCTAATTCGAGCCTGATTGCAGACGTCAGGTTGGCAACTACTTTCTCCTCTGTCGGACATCAGGTCTGCATTCAGATCGAGTACATCAGCGAATGTCTTTGACACAGACATGCTTTTGCATGTTTGCGTAGAGTAATGTACACATAATCTACGCGAGGCCAGCTTTGGGAGGGTTGAACTGGTGAATAGGCTGCAAGAACTGTTCGATGCTACCTTGGAGGAGTGCCTAGACCTTCAAGGGTTTGCCTTAGATGCAATAGTCAACAAGCTTCAAGAGCATGGGATTACATTGAGTGAGGCAGGGAAGCAGCGTATTGAGCAACAGCTAGAGGAATCTGACTGGGCAAGAAGCAGTTTAGTCTTGGAAGATGAGGACATCGACACCAACAAGAGCAAGATTACTCCAGATGAGCACATTTCCCTAGATTTCACCGATGCCAACACTGCGAAGTATTTGGATGAAGTAAAAGCGATAGTAGCCGACATAGTCCCAAGTGTGAGTGAGTCGACTGCCGAAGACATGCTAGTAACGATCAAGCGGGATGCTCCCTCTATGTTAAGGGAACAGCGCCGGGAGCAACGGCTATTTGAAAAGAGGATCCGAAAACGTTGGAACAAGCCACTTGACCTCCTTGAACTCTTCATCTCGATAGCTGTGGAGGCAGGGTCCGACTTTAACAGCGAATCGCGCAAAGACGGTAAGCGGTTAGGCGATGCGAAGTTCGAGGCACTTACACGGCTGCACGCGAGAGCATGTCAAGTTTCATCGGAAATCCTCGTTCTTTTGTGCTCCGGCTATGCAGACGGAGCGCATGCTCGCTGGCGCACTCTGTACGAGATTGCAGTGGTTAGTTCCTTCATTAGGGAAAAAGACCAAGTCTTGGCTGAAAGGTACCTTCGTCACGAGATCATTCAGCAATATAAGCTAGCATGTCAGCACCAAATATACGAGGAACGACTCAATGCCACACCGCTTTCACAGCAGGAATTCGACGAATTGAAGGCAATCCGAGACCAAAGAATAGACCAATATGGAGATGCCTTCAAGACTGACTACGGCTGGGCGGCATCAACATTAGGGGTTGGCAAGCCCAACCTGATTGACGTTGCTAAGTATGTGAAACTTGATCATATGATCCCCTACTACAAGATGGCAAGTGATAACGTACATGCGCACTCGCACGGCGCTTCCTATAGGTTAGGCTCAAGCCTGCACCCCAAGAAGATACTCTTGGCGGGACCAAGCATCATGGGTCTTGCCGATCCTGGGCATTCAACTGCCATTTCACTTAACCAAGTGACTGTGAGTCTGCTTACCACTAGCCCGAACCTTGATTGCCTAGTGGCCCTAAAGATCCTCATGAAATTGCTGGATGAGATTGGGGACGCATTCCTTCAAGTGCACCGAGAGCTTGAAAGCCTAGCTGAGGCTCAAGTTGGCGACAATGGTCAAGAGCTTGACCAATAGATTCTGCCATGTATCGCAATTGCTATCGTCAACGCTAACTATTCAATAGCTTCTTCACCACGTCTTCTACGGCCTTGCCTTCTTTGGATGCGCGGAGCCATTTGCGGAGTTCGCGGCGGGCTATGGTGACGGTTAGGGGGCGAGGGGTGCGGCGGTTGGCGGTGGTGGGGGTTTGGATGCGTTGGGCGCGGAGTTCGGCGAGTTGTGCGGCGGCGCCGGTGGCGGCGGACTGGCCGGCTGCGGCGGTGGCGGTGTGGAGCGGGTCGGTGGGGTTGAATTTGGGGATGGGGAGTTTCCAGAGGTGCTTGTGTAGGTGGCGGGTATTGCCAGCCCAGTTTGCGGTCGTGAACCTGTTGACTGCCGCTGCCAGGGTGTCGCTGTTGATGATTGCCAGCAGGTAATTGGCCTCTTGGTCATTGCTGCAAGCAATCCAAAACAACGTGTAATCGATTAAGGTGTCATCGTCCTGAAGCAACGCCGCTGTCGGCGCGCCCGATTGATTGTATATTACACGCACCGGTCTATTGCCCGAGTTCTGCTGCCAGTCGAGTTGTGCCGAAAGTTTGCCGTAATAGTCAAGCTGTTCCAAGAGGCTCAGCTTATTGGCAGTCGCCTTATTTTGCTCCCAGAAGCCGCTAACGGTTTGCCAGCGCTCGCGCATTCGTCGTTCCAATCTGCCAAGATTAACACCCCTAGTGACATCGGAATCAATAGGTAGTTGGCGCTCTCCGCGATTCAGGGGCAGTATCGCATTTAGAGGGTCTAGAGTGACATATGGGGCCAACGTTTCACCCAAGTGGACACGGAAGCGATGTCGCTCCTCAATGGTCTGGCTTGTGATTGCAGCGAGGTCAAGGCTGCGCCACGGCTCTTTGTCATAGACACCCCGCCGCGGGTTCACGGTAACGGTCTGGCTGGTTTGGATAATGGCGGGGTTTTCGGTCTCGTGCACGAAGAATAGGCAGCGTGGAACCACCGTAGCGCCTTCCCGGGTATATGCGGCGTAAGGAGAAACGCTGCCCTCCGAGGTGTCCGTGATGGTTGCTAGTTCCCGCCGCACCTCGGAGGCACCGGCTTTGCCGCGCCAACTTTCCACAGAGCCCCGCAGGGGATTTGCTACCTCGCTGTCACCTGTGCTCTGCGCAAACACGACGCACGCGGGAATGGGAAAGAAGGTATTGGGTTCCAGCCGTTCCAGGTCCCAGGCGCGCTTGTAGTCGAACTCTACCGACAAGGTAAAGGCATAGGAGCGATTGCGTCCCCGTCCCTGTGGTTTGGAACGCCACAGGCCGCTGCGCCACTTGGTGTACTGCCCGGTCTGCAGCGCGCTGTGGGGCATCACCATGCCGATTACGCCGCCGTTCTTCAGGTAGAGGTCAACGCAGCGGGTGAAGAAGAGGCCGGCCACGTCCTGGTGGGTGGCGTAGCGGCCGCCGGCCCAGATGCCGTAGCGGTCCTTGCTGAGGTCCTCCAAAGCCGTGCGCAGCGTGCTAACCGTTTGGTTGTAGTTCAGCCACGGCGGGTTGCCGATCACCACGTCCACTTTCTCGCGGCTCAGGACGACCGGGCGCACGAGGTTTCGGGTGTAGTAGGCCCAGATGTGGTTGCGGCCGGCGGCGTGGAGGTCTTGCATGACGGCGATGGTGGTTGTGAGGGTTTCCCGCTCGTTGGGGTCGGTGATGCCGTAGTCGTCCAGGGCGATGAGCGGGTCGGCGCCGCGCTCGATGGCGCCGGCAATATCGCTCATGAGCGGATCGAACGTGTCGGCGCGGGCGACCAGGCTCACGGGGAAGACCAAAGTGGTGTTCTTTTCGTCCTCCACCTCGATGGTGACGACGTGCGCGGCGAACATATCGCCGGTGTGGAAGCGCAGTTGCAGCGCGTCGCCCAGGTAGACGGGCACGGAGACGGGGCTGGCGTAGCCGGCGTTGGCGGCGGCCGTGATCGCCGGGCGCGCCGCCAGCGTCCACGCGGCCCGGGCCAGGTGCACGGCCACCGGATGCACGTCGATGCCGGTAACGGCGGTGCGTATTTTTTCTATAGCCTCAATGGGGTCTAGCTTTGCCTGTTGAGCCGCTTCCAAAAAATGCGCCACCGCCGCCACGATGAACGTGCCGGAACCGCAGGCCGGATCGAGCACCCGTTGCGCCAGCGGCTCCGCCACCAACTCGCGCACCATCACGCGGGCGAGCCAGTCCGGCGTGTAGTATTCGCCCAGTTGGCGGCGCTCATCGGGCGGGATGACGGTCTCGTAGAGAATCGCGCCCACGTCGGCCGGGGCGTTGCGCCACTCGAAGCGCGCCACGCGCCGCGCCAGGGTCTTGACCAGCGAGAGGCCGCCCTCAACCTCGGCGGGCCAGGCGAAGAAGTCCGACTCCACGATGCCGTGCAAGCCGGTGGCGTTGTGAAAGCGGCTGCCGTGCAGCAGGGCGGCCGGCTCGCTCTCGGCCAGTTCGGCAATGTCGATGCCAAACGAGGCCTGCACCACCATGCCGATGGTCATGCTGAGATAGGTGTGGCGGACGAAGAGGTCGTCCATCTCGCCGGCGCCGCGAGCAATTTCGCCCAGGGCGGCCAGCAGCAGGTTGTGCCAGAGCCGCCGCTTGACGGCAATGGTCTCGCTGCCGGCGGCGGACTGATAGAGCTGCCTGAGCGTGTCGATGTCGCGTTGGTAGAGGATGCTGTCCGGCCCGAAACGCGCCTGGATGCGCTGGCGGTCGGGCTGCGTCTGCGGCTCGGCGGCCAGGGCCTCGTCCCGCAGCCAGCGGTAGAGGGCCGCGCCGGAATCGGGCGCATCCAGCGTAAAGGCATAGGGATATGTGGTGCGCACCGCGCCCGCGCCGGGCCAGCGCAGCAGCCAGTGCTTGCCGTCGGTCAGAATGCCCAGGCGCGCGCCGCCGCCGGCCTGCGCCGACTGCGCCAGATAGTCGTCGAGTTGCTCCACGTAGTCGGGATTGGGGGAAATGCCGCCGGGGCCGATGCGGCGCTTGAATTCGATGAAGGTGTCCAGCGCCTTCAGGTCTACGGCCTGGCGGGAACCTTGCGCCGGCGGATTTTCTTCTTGAACGTCGGCCGCGCGCACGAGACCGGTGTTGATGAGAAAATCGCGCACGGCGCTGGTGATGTTGGCCTCGGCTTCGCGGTTGTCGTGCCGCCGCAGGATGTCGGCGGCGAGTTCGCTGAATTGGGCGGTGTCTTGTTCGGCGTCCATGGGTTTCTCCGCCTCGGAGGGGAACGGCCGCCTGCGGCGGCTAGGATTGTCTACTACTCTATCCCACGCGCGGCGCATAGCCAATGCGGGGGACAAGCCCCCGCGCTACGGTTTGACGGTTCAGGCTCAGTGGGAATGGGGATTACGTGCGCTGGGAGTTCGTTGAAGAGGCGGGGGACAAGCCCCCGCGCTACGGTTTGACGGTTCAGGCTCAGTGGGAATGGGGATTACGCGCGTCGGGGTTTCGTTGAAGAGGCGGGGGACAAGCCCCCGCGCTACGGTTTGACGGTTCAGGCTCAGTGGGAATGGGGATTACGCGCGTCGGGGTTTCGTTGAAGAGGCGGGGGACAAGCCCCCGCGCTACGGCGTGATCGTTCAGGTGGTCTGGGCGCGTCCGGCCCGGCTCACGCGGCAGGCGCATCAGGGGTAGAATAGAAGAAGTGAGACTCCCCCGCCGGTTGATTCTCAGAAACGAGCGTATTCGCATGGACGTACCACCGCCGAGAGGCAATGCGCGGTCTGCCGGCGCGCTTGCGCGTGGCGCGCGGGCCGTGCATGGGGTTGTTGCGCTCGCGGCGGCGCTTTGCCTGCTCGCGCCGTGCGTGCCGTTGCACGCGGCGGACGCCACGCCTGAAGAGCAGGCAATCGCGCGGCTCAATGAGTTGCGCGCCCATGCGCAGGCGCCGCCGGTGCGGGCCGACCCGGCTTTGCGGCGGGCGGCGGAGTCCCACGCGGCGTACTACGCGCTGCATGGCTTCAGCGGGCACCGGCAGGAGCCGACGAGGCCCGGCTTTAGCGGGGTGACGCCCGCGGATCGCCTGCGCGCCGCCGGGTTCGCCGGCGCGTGCAGCGGCGAGTCGGCTACCACCATCGCCGCCGAGCCGGTGGCGGCGGTGGATTCCCTGGTAAACAGCGTCTATCACCGCACCGTCATGCTCCATCCGGCGCTGACGCTGGTGGGCTTCGGCCAGAGCGCGGGCGGCAGCGTCTTCGTCTTTGGCGGTTGCCTGAACGGCCTGCCGGAGGTGAACCGCCTCCACGTCTATCCCGGGGCGGGCCAGACCGGCGTGCCCCACAGTTTCTTGCCCCGCAGCGAGCGCCCCAACCCGCTGCCGGACGCGGCCGGCTACGTCGGCAGTCCCATTAGCATCGGCCTCGCGCCGTGGGCGGACGCGCCGCCTGAGATCATTGAAGTACGGATCTTCGACCAGGCCGGGGTGTCATTGCCGCACCGCCGCGTGGACGACGGCGGCTGGGCGTACTTCATGACGCTGCTGCCGCTGGGCGCGGGCCAGACCCACACGGTGCGCGTGGTGGGCGCAACCGACGACGGCGCGGAGACGTTTGCCCGCGCCTGGTCGTTCACCACGCAATCCGCCTTCCTGCCGCGCACGCTGCGCCTGCGCTTCACCCAGGGCCCGCCGCGCCTCCTCAGCGAGTACGTGACGGACGACGTCGCCTGCTACGGCCAGACCGTCGATTCCGCCGCGCCCACGCTTAACGGCAACGCGCTGCTCCTGCCCTGCTACGACGTGGCGGACGACCCGGCGGCGTACGGCGGCGTGCCCTTCCTCACCGGGTTCGAGCAGCTTGGGGGCGTCGCGGCGCTGGGCTATCCGCTCACGCGGGCCATTACCTATGAAGGCAAGCCGACGCAGTTCTTCCAGAAGGGCGTGTTGCAGTGGCAGCCGCGGATGCAGACGTTTACGTTCCTCGCGGTCTTCGACATTCTCAGCGAGCGGGGATACGACGCGGCGCTGGCCGCCGACTACCTGATCCCGCCGCCGGCCGACACCGCCGCCGAGGTGGGGCTGACGTGGGATGAGATCGTTGCCCGCCGCGTCGCCATGATGGCGCAAGCGCCGCCGCTTGCCGCCTACGTATTGAATACGCCGCGCTGGCTGGAGCGCTACGGCCTGCCGGTGAGCGTCCAGGACTACGGCGACGTGGTCGTCCTCCGCGCCCAGCGGGCGGCGTTTCAGTGGTGGCGCGTGGATACGGCCTTTGCCCGCGCCGGAACCGTCACCGTGGTGAACAGCGGGGAGATTGCCAAAGCGCTCCGCGGGCTGGCGCAGTGAGGCGCGGCCGGCCGGCGGTTTGAAGCCGACGCTATCCGTTCGGTACACTGGACTCTGTGAGCGCCGCGACCGGACGCCGCGCCCCCACAGAACCCGGAACGCATGATATTCGACTTTCATTCCCATACGTTTCTCAGCGACGGCGTGCTCTCGCCGGCGGAGCTCGTGCAGCGCGCGGTTGCCGCCGGCTACCGGGCGATAGCGATCACGGATCACGTGGGTTTCGCCAATTACCAGTACGTGTGCGAAGCCTTGCGGCGCGAGTGTGAGGTCGTCGAGCGCGAGTTGGCGATTACGGCGCTCGCCGGCGTGGAGATTACCCACGTCGCGCCGCGGGCGCTCGGCGCGCTGGCGGAGCGCTGCAAGGCGGCCGGCGCGCAGGTGGTGGCGGTGCACGGCGAGACGATCACGGAACCGGTGCCGCCGGGCACGAACGCCGCGGCGGCGGAATGCGGCGCGGTTGACGTGCTGGCGCACCCTGGCCTGCTCACGGCGGCGGACGCCGGCGCGGGACACGCGCGCGGCCTGTTCTTCGAACTCAGCGCGCGCAAGGGGCACAGCGCTGCCAACGGCCGGGTGGCGCGGATCTGCCGGGAGGTGGGCGCGAGAATGCTCGTGAACAGCGACGCGCACGCCCCGGATGACCTCCTGACGGCCGGGCGGGTGGAAAAGATAATCCTGGGCGCGGGACTCGACCCCGCGCACGTAGACGCCATCCGGCGGGAGAACCCGGCCGCGCTGCTGCGGCGGTGCGGCGTCTCGCCCGACACGAAGTAGCAAAGCGAGGACAAGAGAGCAAACAGTGGCTGAACGAAGACGAAAAGGGACGGAAACCGCGGCCGCGGAGGCGGATGCGGCCAACGGCGACGGCGCGACGAAGCGAAGAAGACGCGCCGCCGGCCGCCGCGAGCGCGAGGCGGACCCATTGGACGCCATGCTCCACCCGGTGGAGTTGCCGGTGCTGGCAATCCGCGATCAGGTGGTCTTTCCGGGGATGGCGGCGCCGCTCATCGTGGCGCGCGACCGCTCCCTGGACGCCGTGAGCAACGCGCTGGACGGCGACCGGCGGTTGTTCGTGGTTACCCAGCGCGACCCCACGATCGACGACGTCAACCCCGAGGACTTCTACTTCGTCGGCGTGGAAGTCACGATCCGGCGCACGCTCAAGATGCCGGACGGCAGCGTGAGCATCCTGGTGGAGGGGCAGCGCCGCCTGACCATCACCCACTTCCTCCAACTGGACCCGCACATTCGCGTGCAGGCCATCGACGTGGAACCGCCGGCCGCGTCCGGCAAAGCGGTAAAGGCGCAGATGGACGCCATGCTGGCCCTTTTCAAGGAGGCGGTGGAACTCAGCAAGGATCTCCCCGACGAAGCCTACGTGCAGGCAATCAACACCCACGAGGCCGGCGCCCTGGCCGACTTGATTGCCTATACGATCGACCTGACTACGCCGGCGCAGCAAGAGTTGCTGGAAGAGCTGGACGTCGCCAAACGTGTGGAGAGCGTCATCTTGCGCCTGCGGCGGGAACTGGAAATCCTGGCCTTGCAGCGCAAGCTCGACGAGGACGCCGCGCCCACCACCTCCGACGCCGAGGAGCACGAGCACTTCTTGCGCGAGCAACTCAAGCTCATCCACAAGGAACTCGGCGAGACCGACCAGGTGAGCAGCGACATTGCCGCCCTGCGCGAACGGCTGGAAGAGACGCCGCTGCCGGCTGAGGTGCAGGAGAAGGCCTACAAGGAACTCGACCGCCTGGAGGCGATGCCTACCGCCAGCCCGGAGGTGAGCGTGATCCAGACCTATCTCGATTGGCTGCTGGCGCTGCCGTGGGGCGAGCCGAGCCAGGACGACCTGGACATTGAGCACGCCAAGAAGGTGCTGGACACCAACCACTACGGCCTGCCCAAAGTCAAGGAGCGCATCCTGGAATACATCGCGGTGCGCAAACTCGCGCCCGACGTGCGCACGCCGATTCTCTGCTTCGTCGGCCCGCCGGGCGTGGGCAAGACGTCGCTCGGCCTCTCCATCGCCCAGGCGCTGGGCCGGAAATTCGTGCGCATCTCCCTGGGCGGCATCCGGGACGAAGCGGAGATCCGCGGCCACCGGCGCACCTACGTGGGCGCGCTGCCGGGGCGCATCCTGCAAGCCATGCGCCAGGTGGGCACGGTAAACCCGGTCTTCATGCTGGACGAGATCGAGAAGATGGGCGCGGATTTTCGGGGAGACCCCTCCGCGGCCTTGCTGGAGGTGCTGGACCCGGAGCAGAACAACGCCTTCTCCGACCACTACCTGGAGGTGCCCTACGACCTCTCCAACGTCATCTTCATTACCACCGGCAATACGGTGCAGACGCTGGCCGTGGCGCTGCGCGACCGCATGGAGGTGATCGAACTGCCCGGCTATACGGAGGAGGACAAGCTGCCGATCGCCACCCGCTACATCGTGCCGAAACAGCGGGCCGAGCACGGCTTGAAGCAGCGCAACGTGCGCTTCACCGCGGGCGCGTTGCGCCAAATCGTGCGCCAGTACACCCGCGAGGCGGGCGTGCGCAACCTGGAGCGGCAGGTGGCGACGATTTGCCGCAAGGTGGCCCGCAAGCACGCGGAAGGCGACGACGGGACGGTGTCCGTGAGCGTGCGCAATCTCACCGCCTACCTGGGCGCGCCCCAGTTCTTCTACGGCCTGGCGGAGGAGAGCGACCAGGTCGGCACGGCCACCGGCCTGGTGTGGACCGAGTTCGGCGGCGACATCATCCCGGTGGAGGTGAACCTGGCCCCGGGCAAGGGCAAACTCATCCTGACCGGCAAGCTGGGCGAGGTGATGAAAGAATCCGGCCGCGCCGCGCTCAGCTACGCCCGGGTCCACGCGGAGAAGTTGCGCGTGCAGGAGTGGGACTGGGAAAAGCTGGACGTGCACATCCACGTGCCCGCGGGCGGTGTGCCGAAAGAGGGGCCCAGCGCCGGCATTACGCTCGCCACGGCGCTGCTCTCGGCCCTCACCGAGCGGGCGGTGCGGCGCGACGTGGCGATGACCGGCGAGATGACCCTGCGCGGCCGCGTGCTGCCGATCGGCGGCCTGAAAGAGAAGGTGCTTGCCGCCCACCGCGCCGGCATCCGCACCATCATCTTGCCCAAGGAGAATACGAAAGACCTGGTGGACGTGCCGGACCACGTGCGGGACGACATCACGTTCCATCCGGTGGAGAACGTGAGCGAAGTGCTGGCGCTGGCGCTCCATCCCCAGCGTAAGCGGGTAAAGGCTACGGCGTGACGTGGCGCCGGCCGCCACCGGCCGCAGGCGCGCGCCGCTTGCCACGATTTAACGCGCAGAGAAAGGAATCCTAGCGTGCTCAATGAAAACTGTCTCTGGTTGATAGACGGCGGCTACATCTTCAATGCGCAGCGGTCGCTTGGTGTGGACTATGCCGTGGACTACCTCAAACTCCGCACGAAGATCGAGCAGAGTTCCACGATTTGGCGCGCCTACTACCTCAATTCCATTCCAAATTCGCCATCGGAAGGGCAGAACAGCTTTCACAATTGGCTGGAGTCCGGGCCGCCGAAAGGCCCCAAGATCATCACGCAACTCTATGAGCTCAAGACGATCAGGGCCGACTCCGCCTACTGCGAAGACTGCGAGGGCAAGATCCGGCTCACCTGCCCGCACGGCAGCTACCATCACATCGTGCGGGAGCAGCAAAAGGGCGTGGACGTGGGACTGGCCACGCTGGCGCTTACGCACCTTGACAAATATGAGACGCTGCTGCTCTCCTCAGGCGACAGCGACCTGCTGCCCGCCGTTGAGTTCCTCTCCGAGCGCGGCAAGCGCATCGTGCTCGTGGTCTTTCAAGAAGGGGTCTCCACGAAACTCCAGTGCCGCGCCGACGAAATCCTCTGGGTGGATGACTTCGCCGGGGAAGTCCAGCGGGAAGCGCGCGACTCCTACGCCAGCCTTCACACGTAGTGCCGCAGCGTGTTTGCGACGCGCTTGAAGACGTGGATGGCCCGCTGCGCCCCCTGGTGCTTGCCCGCCGTGCCGTTGTTGATTTCGTAGAAGGCGTGGGGCACGTTGAGGCGCTTGGCGAACTGGTAGCAGAGCGTGTTGGGTTGATGGATGCTGGGGCGCTCGTGGGTTGACGGGCCGTCGGTCTCCAGGCGCATGGTGTCGCAAATGGCGGCGTAGCGTTCACGCTGCGCGGGATCGCTGAAGAGGCCGTAGTCCGCGACCTCGTACCAGCCGTCGTAGGGAAACTCGCTGTTCAGCCGCCAGCCGGTGTAGCAGTGGAAGTTCAACCAGAGCGCCGGCCTCTCCGTTTCCACCCATTGCCACAGCAGGCGGCTCTCGTGGGCCTCCGGCAAGGCGGCGTCGGGAGTCTCCCCAAACGCCTGGTACATGTCATAGCCCTCGGCGTTGAAGGCGTTGCGGCCGAGTACGTTGCCGTCCGGGTTCACCGTGGGCACGACGAACACGTCGAGTTGCTCACGCAACGCCGCGGCCGCCGGCAAGAGCGAGGTGATGAAGTCGCCAATGCCCAGCACGCCCCAGACGCCGGCGTGCTCGTGGGGGTGCTGGCCGGCCACGCAGAAGAGCTTCGGCTTGCCCGGCGTGCCGGCGCGCAGGCCCAGGATTTCACGGCCTTGCACGGTCGTTCCTACGCTGAAGAGGTCGCAGCGGCCGGGCCGCTCCACCGCGAAGTGGCGCAGGGAGGCGGCAACCTCGCTGTACGGCGCAACGTACGTCATGGCCACCCGCACGCGCTGGTCGGCCTCCACGGGCACGGTGAATACCGCGTGGTCGCGTTCGCACGGCGGCGGCGCGCTGGGCAGCGGGCGGTAGCGGTGGAAATCCACCGGCTTGAACCAGACGGTGGTGGGAAAGAGCGAGTGAAAGCCGGTCGGGCCGCCGAACTTGGCGTCTTCCCAGAGTTCGATTGTCACGTCCGCCGCCGGCCCCTCGTTGACCACGTCGAAGCAGAAGTAGCCGCAGTAGCCGCTCTGCTTGTCCCCGTCCACCTGCAAGCGAAAGCGGTCCGCCGCCGTCTGCTCGATTTCCTTGCCGTTGCCGCACTCCACGTCGCTGGTTAGGCGGATCACTTGGACTCTCCTTGAGAATAACTTGCTCGGTTGCGCTCGCTCTCGACCCGTAATCGTGGCGTCACCAGTGTACGCCATCCGGTGGGCAGACAACTAGCGTTGGCGGTGTTCGCAACCGCCGGCTGCCGCTCGCGCGCCACGCGCGAGTCGGCCTCCCGCAGTGTGCCGCCACCGCCGGCCATGCTACTATCAAGCTGGCATGGCTGCGCGGCGCGGCGGCAGAGCACTGGCAGGCGCGAGCGCGGCGGCAGAGCGCGCAGATGCGCGCAGCGGCAACCGGCGCCGCGAAAGGGGAAGCCAGAGATGCGCTTCGACGAACCCGCCCGGAAAGAGGACAACTCCGTCTTCGCCATCGACCACATCCAGAACCCAAACCGGCTGTGGGCGCTGCCGGTGATCGGCGGCGTGACGAAGCACATTGTCTTGCTGCCGGTAGCGTTCTGGCTGCTCGTCGTGCTCTGGGCCGCGTTCGGCCTCAGCGTCATCAACAGTTTCGTCGTCTACTTCACGGGCGCGTACTGGCGGCCGGCCTATGCGCTGGCCCTGGGTTCCATGCGGCTCACGGCTAAGGCCAACTGCTTCTTCCTGGGCCTCAGCGACCGGTATCCCGGGTTTTCACTGGACTCTGGCTCTGAGATCAGGCTGGAGATGCCAATGCCTGCACGGCCAAACCGCCTGCTCGCGGCGCCGCTGGCCGGCGGCCTCTTCCGGTTCGCCGTGCTCGTGCCCTGCTTCATCTACATGTTCGTCATGGGGCTGCTGGTCTATCTCCTGTTCTGGCTCACGTGGATCCCCGTGCTGCTACTCGGGCAGTACCCGGAAGGCCTCTTCAACGTGATGGTGTACTACCAGCGGCTCCGGCTGCGGGTGTCCGCCTATACGTTTGGGCTGTCGGACAGCTATCCGCTGTTCGATGACGGTCTTGGGCCGGACGAGTGGGGCCCGGGGCGGCACGATCGGGTATTCCGGCCTCTACCTTGAAATTTTGTGCTCAGATGAAGTCCTAGAACGGCGCACACCCATGCTTGCTCTTGATAGGATGGACGGCGCGGCCCTGGGGCGCTATCTCGCGGCGCGGGGCGCGCTTGATTCCGACGCGCCGGTTGCGGTGAATCCGCTGGACGGCGGCGTCTCGAACATCGTGCTGCGGGTGACGACTCCCACGCGATGCCTGGTGCTCAAGCAGGCACTGCCGGAACTGCGGGTTGCGGCGTACTGGCCCTCCCGCGTCGACCGCGCCCTGCGCGAGGCGGAGGCGCTGCGCGTCGCGGCGGCGCATCTGCCGCCCGGCACGGTGCCGGACGTGCGCTTCATCGATGAGGAGAACTTCATCTACGGCATGTCGTGCGCGCCCGCAACGGCCACACTCTGGAAGGAAGACCTGCTGGCCGGGCAGGTGGAGACGCCGGTGGCCGCGGCGGCGGGCCGCCTGCTGGCGCAATTGCACGACATCCAGGAACCGGCGGTGCGAGAGCGCTTCAGCGACGACGAGGTCTTCTGGCAACTGCGCGTCGATCCCTACTACAACACGACGGCGGACGCGCACCCGTCCCTGCGCCCGGTCTTTGCGCGGGCGATCGCCCACATGCAGGCGCGCAAGACCGCGCTGGTGCACGGGGACTATAGTCCGAAGAATATGTTCGTCGTGCACGAGAAGATGGATTCCCGCGCACGCGGGAATGGCGATGAGAGCGCGCCGCCACGCGGCCTTGCCGGGGAGCGTGATGAGGAACGCGGAAATCTGGAACGGAGTACGTGCGCGGCACCGCCAACCGCAGGTTGCAAACCTGCGCTACCGGAGGAAGCCGGCTATCCGCCCAGTAGCAGCAAGCGGAGCGCTCGCTCCATCCTGCTGCTCGACTTCGAGGTGGTGCACTGGGGCGACCCGGCGTTCGATCTGGCCTTCTGCGTCAACCATCTGCTCATCAAGTCCATCGTCAACGCGCACGCGCAGGCGGCGTACTTCCAGGCGGTAACGGCGCTGCTGGCGGGCTATCGCGACGCGCTGCCGGGCGTGGATTGGGCGGAGTTAGAGGCCGAAACGCGCTTGCAACTTGGCTGCCTGATGCTGGCGCGCATCGACGGCAAGTCGCCGGTGGAGTACATTACGGATGAGCCGACCAAGGAGACGGTGCGGCGGGTGAGCCGCTTTGTCTTGCGGGAGCAGCCGGGGATGGACGACGTGTACGCGCGCATTGCCGGAGAGACGGCGCCGTGATGCGGGCGGACGATTTGCCCGTCATTCCCGTAAAAGCGCACGCACATCTCTCCGTTCGCGCTGAGGGCTGCGCCAAGCCCCTGTCGAAGTATGAACGGAGAGATGTGCGTGCGGAGTGGCCAAACGCTCAATCCGCCGTTCACCCTTCGACGGTTGCTCAAGGCGAACGGCTCAGTTGCGGCTACTTTCAGAGTAGTGACGGAAACAGGGACGGGAAATACCATGGCCTTGCTCAGGCCATGCAAGGAAATGAAAACGCACGCACCTCTCTCCGTTCGTGCTGAGCTTGTCGAAGCATTAACGGGGAGATGTGCGTGCGGAGTGGCCAAACGCTCAATCCGCCGTTCACCCTTCGACGCCGCTCAGGGCGAACGGCTTGGTTGGCTATTTTCACGGGAATGACGGAGTCAAGGCGGGGATGATGGTATGAGGAACCGTAGTTCAATAGCGCGCGTACACGCCCGGGAGGTGCTGGATTCGCGGGGCGTGCCCACGGTGGAGGTGGACGTCACCCTGGCCGGCGGCGCGCGGGGGCGGGCAATCGTGCCCGCGGGCGCATCCACCGGACGGCACGAGGCGCGGGAGTTTCGTGACGGCGATCCCGGCCGCTATCAGGGCAAGGGCGTACGCCACGCCGTCCGTCACGTCAACGAGGTATTGGGCCCGGCGGTCGCGGGCGTGGACGCCGCGCGCCAGCACGCCGTGGACGCCATCCTGCCGGCAACCGACGGCACGCCCAATCTTGCCCGCCTGGGCGGCAACGCCGCGCTCGGCGTCTCGCTGGCCGTCGCCCACGCGGCGGCGGCGCACTTCGGCCTGCCGCTCTACCGCTATCTGGGCGGCAGCCAGGCGCGGGAGTTGCCCGTGCCCATGGTGAACATCCTCAGCGGCGGCCTGCACGCGCGCGGCATCGTCGATTTTCAAGATTTCCTGCTCATTCCGCTCAGCCCGCGGCGCTTCGGCGACGCGCTGGTAATGGTGCGCAACGTCTACCACGCCATGGGCGAAATCCTGACGGCGCGCGGCGCGAGCACCCTGGTTGCGGACGAAGGGGGTTTGACGCCCCCTGCCAGCGGTAACGGCGGCAAAGACGGCGCGAACGAGGCCGCCGTGCAACTCCTGGTTGAGGCGCTCGCAGCGGCCGGCTACCGCCCCGGCGCGGACGCGGCCATTGGCCTGGACGTGGCGGCAAGCCACTTCTACCAGGATGGCGCTTACCACCTGCGCGCGGAAGGCCGCACACTCGCGGGCAATGAGATGGTCGATCTGCTCGCGCGCTGGGTGCGGGACTATCCCATTATCTCGATAGAGGACGGCTTGGCGGAGGACGATTGGGAGAACTGGCAGGCGCTCACGGCGCGGGTGGGCGACCGCGCGCAACTCATTGGCGACGACCTTTTCGTCACCAACGCGGAGCGGCTGCGCGCAGGAATTATGAAAGACGCGGCCAACGCGGTGCTGGTCAAGGTGAACCAGGTCGGCACGCTCACCGCCGCCGTGGAGACGCTGCGCCTGGCCCGCGCCCACGGCTACCTGCCCGTGGTCTCGGCCCGCTCCGGCGAGACCGAGGACGCCACCATTGCCGACCTGGCCGTGGCAACCGGCGCCGGCCAGATCAAGATCGGCTCCATCACCCGCTCGGAACGCCTGGCCAAGTACAACCAACTGCTGCGCATCGAGGAAGAACTGGGTGCGCACGGCGTCTACCGCGGGCGCGATGTCTTTGGCCGGTTTGTGCGCTAGACGAAACGCAGCGCCGCCTGTCCATCCTTTCATTCCAGACGAAGCACAGCGCGCCGCAATCCAACCCGTCATTTCCAACGAAGCGCCTTCTCGCGGCTATCCCCCACTGTCATTCCGAGCGCAGCATAGTTTCGGCGTTGCCGACTGCGTATCGCCGGGCGCAGCGCCTTCACGCGGCAATCCTTACTGTCATTCCGAAGGAAGCGCTGCGAAGTGAGGAATCTAGTGCGCTGGCGGTCAATAGTCTCGCCGCGCCTGGACCCTAGATTCCTCGCTGCGCTCGGAATGACAGGCTACGCTCGGAATGACAGGCTACGCTCGGAATGACAGGCTGCGCTCGGAATGACGGGCTGCGCTCGGAATGACGGGCTGCGCTCGGAATGACAGGCTGCGCTCGGAATGACGGGCTGCGCTCGGAATGACAGGCTACGCTCGGAATGACAGGCTGCGCTCGGAATGACGGGCTGCGCTCGGAATGACATCCAACTGCAGCACTTGTGCGGAGGGGACGATTTGTACCGCCGAGGCCGGGCGCCGGCGCGATGGCGCGCAGACCGCGTATCGGCACTAAAAGGAGAGGGACGCGCAGTCGCGCGTCCCTCTTAGCCTTCGTCTAATGTCAGCATTCCGGCCCGCTCGAGAAGAACTCTATCCTGCCAGCGGTGGAACGCTTACGACTTGCCGGCGGTTTATTCCGCTGCCAGGGCGGCGGTCACCTTCTCGGCGGCGTCGGCGGTCACCCACGCCTTCCAGGAGTCGTTGTTCTGCAGCCACCAGGTGGCCACTTCGGCGTACTCGGCGCCGGACTCGGAGAAGTACACCTCAGCCTGGCGCTGGTTCTCGAAGTTCCAGTCCCACTTGCTGAGCATATCCACCACATCCGCGGCGCCATCCTTGATCGAGGTATTGACGGCAATCACCACCTCGGCCACGGGATACGCGCACGCCCGGCTCTCCCAGCACTCCTCGTTGTACTCCGGCTCTTCCAGGAAGTAGAAGCCGCCGAGTTGAGTCTCAAGCTCGAAGGAGAACGTCGTCGGGCCCCAGTAGTAGAAGAGCACCGGCTCTTCCTTGAGGAACGCCGCGCGGATTTCGCTCTGCAGCGCCGAGTCCGAACCCGGGTTCACCAGTTCCACCACGTCGCTCAGGCCGTAGGCCTCCACCTGCGCCGCGTTCACGGCCTCGCACGCCCAGCCGGGAATGCACGTCAGCAGACGCGCCTTGCCGTTGCTGTCCGGCGTCACGAAGATTTCCATGTGGTCCTTCAGGTCTTGCACCGTGCGCAGGTTGGGGTTCGCGTCCGCGGTATACTGCGGAATGATGAACGCCGACTGCCAGTTGTCCTCCAGGCTCTTGCCCACGACTTCCACCGAACCCTCGCTCAACGCGGTAACGAAGGCTTCTTCCTGGTTGGGCAGCCAGATTTCCATATTCACGTTGATGTCGCCGGAGCGCAGCGCCACCAGCAACGGCACCGTGTCGCCGAAGACCGCGTCCGTCTCATAACCGTAGCCGTTTTCCAGGATGTAGCGCGCCACCGCGTTCTGGATCTGGGCGCTATCCCAGCTCAAGTCGGCAAAGATGATCGTCGGCTTTTCCATCTCTTCCGCGGCCGCTTCTTCGGCCGGCGCCGCCTCGCCCTCATCGGGCGCCACTTGCGCCGTGCCGCACGCGCTGAGCGTGAGCATCAAGGCGAGCATGAAGGCCAACATGCCGCCCAGGGTCTGCCACGTTCGTACTTTCATTGCCTTGGGAACCTCCCACTTCTGTGTGTAACGGTGTTAAACCAATAATGCCGCATTTTCACTCTGCTGGCAACTGGGCGCGCCGCGAGAGGCGCTACACCCGCAAGGACTCTTGCCGGCTCTTGGCCCAGGCCTGGGTGATGCGGTCGATGACGATTGCCAGGAAGACGATACCCAGTCCGCCCAGCAGCGCCTGGCCCGGCTGCGCGCGGGAGAGCGCCCGCTGCACGTCTTCGCCCAGGCCGCCGGCGCCGACCAGCGAGGCAATCACCATCATCGCCAGCGCCATCATCGTGGTCTGGTTGATGCCGGCCATGATCGTCGGCATCGCCATGGGCAGTTGCACCTTGAAGAGCAGTTGGCGGGGGGTAGTGCCAAAGGAGCGGGCCGCTTCCACCACCTGCGGGCTGACTTCCCGGATGCCGAGGCTGGTGAAGCGAATCGTCGGCGGCGCGGCGTAGATGATGGTGGCAAAGACCGCCGGCACGTTGCCAATGCCGAAGAACATCACTACCGGCACTAGGTAGACGAACGAGGGCATGGTCTGCATGCCGTCCAGCAGGGGCTTGAGCACGGCGTCGAACGTGTTGCTGCGGGCGGCCAACACCCCAATCGGGATGCCCACGACGATGGAGAGGAAAACCGAAACCACGATGAGCGCCATGGTCTCCATCGCGCTTTCCCACAGGCCGAAGACGCCGGTTGTGAGCAGGGCGACCGCGCCGAAGGCGGCAAACTTCCAACCGACCGTCGCCCACGCGATCGCGGCGACGCCGACGATGACAACCGGCCAGGGCGTCCAGAGAAACGCCGTCTCGATCAACAGCAGGAAACGCAGCACCGCGTCCGAAACCAGGTCGAACGCCGGCCCCCAGGCGACGGTGACGGTCTGCACCCCATCATTGATCCAGCGGCTGATGCCGCGACTCCAATCCAGGGGGAACGCGGTCCTGGGGCCCCAGACCACCAGCGTCACGACGAAGAGGGCGGCGAGACCGGCCAGCACCAACGCGCCCTTAGGGGGCAGGTTAATGCCGCGCGCGGCCTGGCGGCCTTCGCCCGTCTCTTCCTTAGTTTGGGTCGTTACGGCCATGATACCCTTCGGCTAAACGCCGGCCTCCTCGTGCACTTCGGCAAACACGGTTTCGGCCAGCGCGTCGCGCTCAACCGTGCCCACCAGGCGTTCTTCTTCGTCCACCACGGGAATGCTGCCCTCTTGTGACCAAGCCTGGGAGAGGGCCTCCTCGATGCACTGCCCGGCGGCAACCGGCTCGCAGCGCCGCTCGATCACGCTCTCGATCGTGTCGTCGCCGTTGGCGGCGGCCTGGCTCGCGTCGTCGCGGCTGATTTCGCCCTCGTACGCGCCGTCCTGGGCCGCGACGAACGCGGCATCGGCGCCGGCAGACTCCAATGCGGCCAACGCCTCCGCCGGCGCCGCCTCGCTATCCACCTGTACCGCGCACTCATCCATCATATAGCCCACGGTGACCACCGACGAGGTGCGCACGTCCCGCGTAAAGTCGGCCACGTAGTCGTCGGCCGGGTTCGCCATGATCTCTTCCGGCGTGCCAATCTGCACCACGGCGCCGTCGCGCATGATGGCGATGCGGCTGCCCAGCTTGGTGGCTTCCACCAGGTCGTGGGTGATGAAGATGATGGTCTTGTGCATCTGCTCCTGCAGGCGGATGAGTTCGTTCTGCATGTCCCGCCGGATGAGGGGATCCAGCGCGCTGAACGGCTCGTCCATCAGCAGGATTTCCGGGTCGCACGCCAACGCCCGCGCCAGGCCGACGCGCTGCTGCATGCCGCCGCTGAGCGCCGCCGGGCGGTAGTCCTCCCAGCCTTCCAGGCCGACGATGCGCAGCACCTCGGCCGCCCGCGAGCGGCGCTCTTCCACCGGCACGCCCTGCACTTCCAAACCCCAGGCCGCGTTGTCGATCACCGTGCGGTGCGGCAGCAGGCCAAAATACTGGAACACCATGCCCGTCTTCTGCCGCCGCGCCTGCGTAAGCTCTTCGTCGCTGTACTGGAGGACGTCCTCGCCGTCGATGACCACCTCGCCGGCCGTGGGCTCGATGAGCCGGATGAGACAGCGCACCAACGTGGACTTGCCGCTGCCGGAAAGGCCCATCACCACGAAGGTCTCGCCCTGACGCACGTCGAAACTCACGTCGTGCAAGGCGAGCACCGAATCCAGATCGTCCTGCACCTCGTTCTTCGTCTTGCCCGCCAGCGTCTCCGCCACGTCGGGACCGGCGGCCGGGCCGAACACTTTCCACACGCCCCGCACGCTGACCCGCACCTGGCCGTTCGCCTGCGGCGTAAACGCAGGCTCCCCTGCTTGCGCTGCTGCCATGGCTTCGCTCTCTTCCTTGCCCGGGCATTCCCCACAGGCTGCCGGGGACGGCGGCGCTCCCAGGCCTGCGCGCCGCCCGCACCTTAAAACAACCCACGTTAGGGTACCAAGCTAAGGCGTCGAGCGCAAGCCGCCGCGGCAACAGCAGTCTAGCGCTTGTAGTCCTTGCGGAGTGTCGGTTGCATCATGGCAGGCAGCGAACGAAGCAGCGGGGCAGACAGCGGATCCTGTCATTCCGAGCGCAGCGAGGAATCTACGTGGCCCCCGGCTCTAGATTCTTCGTCGCTGCGCTCCTCAGAATGACAGTAGGTTCTTGACTTGAAACTACAGTAGTTGCTTGACTTGAAACGTGAGATGAACACGCATCATCGCTTTGGCCACCTTTAGCCCAACTCCGCTGTCTGCGCGCCGTTGCGCCACCACCATTGACCGCCGCGCGCCATTGGGGTCATACTGGTGATTGGCGATACTTTGGCAATGCGAAAGCCACAGACCCAACCACACAACCGGCAAGGAGGCACGCCATGGCCGCGAAACACCGCCTGAGCATCGAATACTGCACCTCGTGAGGCTACCTGCCAAAAGCCGTCAGTTTGACGGAAAGAGTGCTGAGCGAGTACGAATTCAACCTGGCAAGCCTGGAACTCATCCCCGGCGGCGGCGGCGCCTTCGAGGTCACCCTTGATGACACCGTCATCTTCTCCAAACACCAACAAGGCCGCTTCCCCGAACACGACGAGGTGCTGCGCCACCTGAACTAAGGGCCTGTTTGAACTCGCTTTGTCTGCATGAGCAACGTTCGCCCTGAGCTTGTCGAAGGGTGAACGTTGCCGCATAGCCGTTCGCGCTGAGCCTGTCGAAGCGCGTACAGTTTTCGTGGGACGCGCAGTTCCTTTGATGGAATAGGTTGCCAATGACGTTTAGCGACGACGACATCGAGCGTCAACTGCAACTAGGCGAGGACAGCGCGTGGGAATTCAAGGCAGTCGCGTTTGCCGGCAACCAACCGAAGAGCCCTGAGCGCGCGGACTGGGCGGACGAAGTCGCCGCTTTTGCCAATGCGAACGGCGGTATGCTGCTCTGCGGCGCTACTGACGAGGGCGACGTGCAGGACATGTCGCGCGCGCAGATCGTCGCGTTGGACGCATTGCTCGTCGAGGTCAGTTCCGACTCGGTCCGGCCGGCCGTGCGCATCCGCACGTACCACCGGCAACTCCCAAGCGGCAAGCGCCTGCTGCTGGTCGAGGCGCCTGAGGGCGAGGCGCAGCACGACAGCCCCGGCGGCAGCTACGTGCGGGTGGGCGGCTCCAAGCGCAGGATGACAAGCGATGAGCGGCTGCGCTTGGCGCAGCGGCGCGGACAGGCGCGGTTCTCGTCATTCGATGAGCAGACCGTCCACAGTACCGGCTTCAAGACGCTGGACGAATCGCTGTGGAAGCCCCTCCTGAGCGCGGAAGGCGCGGCGCGGCCTGAGTTGGCGCTCGAGAAGCTGGCGCTGCTGGCCGCCGACGAGGCCGGGGTGCTGCGCGCCACGGTAGCCGGCGTGCTGCTGTGCGCCCCAAACCCCGAGCACTGGCTCCCCAACGCCTGCATCACGGCAACGCGCTACCGGGGCAGCGACCGCGCTTCCGGGCAGCTTGACGCGCAAGAGATCACCGGCCCCCTCAATCGGCAAATCGCCGAGGCGATGGCGTTTGCCGTACGCAACATGAGCGTCGCGGCCCGCAAGCAGCCGGCGCGCGTAGACATCCCGCAGTACAGCCAGAAGGCGCTCTTCGAGGCGCTCGTCAACGCCGTGGCGCACCGCGACTATTCGATACGCGGCAGCAAGATTCGCCTTTCGCTCTTCCAAGACCGCCTGGAGATTCACACGCCGGGCTCATTGCCAAACAACCTCACGGTGGAGAGCATGGCGGAGCGGCAAGCAACCCGCAACCAGGCGCTGACCTCGGTGCTGGCGCGCATGGCGGTTGGGGGGCATGAGCGGCGCGGAGGAAAAACAGTACTTCATGGAACGGCGCGGCCACGGCGTGCCGATCATCCTGCGCGAAACGCGGGAACTCTCCGGCAAGCTGCCTGAATACCGCGTGATCGACGACGCCGAGGTGCGCCTCACCATCCCAGCGGCAGCGCAGGAGCACAGCCCGGCCCGCGCCGTCATCACGGTGCGGTCCGCGGGACGGCCCCTGCCCGGCGCGGACCTGCTGGCGCTCTACCCCAATGCGACCTGGCAACGCGGGACGACGGACGAAAACGGTGAGGCGGCCGTAGACCTGCACACGACCCACCTTCCCCTGACCGTCTTCGCCGCCGCGCCCGGCCACGCCGCCCATCTGGAACGCGAGTGGCTGCCGAGCCAAGGGGCGCTGGCGCTGGAACTGCACGCTATCGCGGGCGGCAGCGTCATCTTCCCGGAGGCCGCCGGCGCCGTGCCGGGCATCGAAGGCCGGCTCAATCCCATCCGCGATGCCTTCGACCGCACGTATCTCTACGCCGCCAACGTCGCCATAAACCGGGGCAAGCCGCAGCCGGTCAATTTCATCCCCGGTGAAGGTCTGCTGTTGACAGACGCCAGAGGTCACGATTGCGTGGTGCGGATTATTGCCATCGTCGGCAGAGCGGCGCTTGTGGAATATCGTCCCTATCCGGCGCGAGACGACATATAGCAATTGCTACACTAAGAGTCCGCTGGACGTGAGATCGGTAACTGCTCCAACTCCTAGCGACCTAGGCTTGTAGTCTTTGCAAGGCGCCGGCTCCTGTCATTCCGAGCGCAGCGTCGAACAGTGTTCGCGGAATCTACGTGACTCCCGACTTCAGATTCTTCGTCGCTGCGCTCCTCAGAATGACAGATGAGAAGTAGCTAAGACCTGGGGGCGGTTACGGTCTGGGGTTGGTCACTCTAACTCCAAAGCAGCTATTTCCGGTGCTTCGACAGGCTCAGCGCGAACGGAACTGGAGCGGGGAACATGTCCCCAGTGGTGTCGCACAGAGTTGTAAGAGCGTCACGAGGATGCCTTTGCGCAGTCTGTGAAAAGGCTAGGGGCACGACATGTCGTGCCCCTAGCCGCCATGCTTGATTTTCGAGGCCCTTGACGGCGCGTAGCCGTCGCTCTTTACGGCGCGGCGGTTTGCGTGACACCGTTCGACAAGCCCCCGCGCTACGCGTTGCAGAAGCGGGGGACAAGCCCCCGCGCTACGGTGTGGGCGGGCAATGCCGTTGTGGGATTCTTGAAAAGGTAGCGCCCGCTCCGCTATAGTGGGAGTTGGAAGACTGCGTGATCTTCCGCAATACACATTTCACATTGCGCGTTGAGCGCCGGCCACCGGCTTGTCCGACCGACACGCAGCGGACAGGGTTAGTGTTTTGTGACTAGCACATGCCGTTTCACAGCGGCGGTGTTAGCGGGAAGTCAGGGCCATTTCGCAGCGGCGCTCGCCATCACCGGCGAGTCGTGTTGCGGCGATTGTGCGAATTCCTCTCCAGGAAACGGCATCTGCTAGTCACTAACCACGCGGCGGTGCGGGGCGGAGCGCGGGAAGGATCTTGTTCGGAGCATGATTCACAAGGTAGAGGCGAACCACGCCGGTCGTACGCTCAGCATCGAGACCGGACGGTTTGCCGAGCAGGCCAGCGGCAGCGTCACCATCCGCTGCGGCGACGCGATTCTCCTGGTCACGGTCGTTGGCGACAAACCCCGCGAGGGCATCGACTTCTTTCCCCTCTCGGTTGACGTGGAAGAGAAGTACTACGCCGTGGGCCGCATTCCCGGCGGCTACCTGCGGCGCGAGGGCCGGCCCAGCGACGATTGCGTGCTGGCGGCGCGGCTCTGCGACCGCCCGTTGCGGCCGCTCTTTCCCAAGGACTACCGCAACGAGGTGCAGGTGATCATCACCATCCTCAGCGCCGATCAGGAGAACGCCACGGACGTGATGGGCATCGTCGGCGCGTCGGCGGCGCTCTGCATCTCGGACATTCCCTTTGGCGGGCCGGTGGGCGCGGTGCGCGTGGGGCGCATAAACGGCGAGTTCGTCATCAATCCGCTTATGTCCCAATTCGCCGAGAGCGACCTCGACCTGGTCATCGCCGGCACCCGCGACGCGGTGATGATGGTGGAAGCCGAGGCGGGACAATTGCCCGAGACCGAGATGCTTGCTGCCCTGGAGCGCGGGCACGAGGCCCTGCAAGAGACCATCGCCATGCAGGAAGAGCTGATCAGCAAGATCAGCAAAGCCAAGCACGAGTACGTTCCCCACGGCCCGCCGGACGACCTGGTGGCCCAGGTGAAGGCGCAGGTGGCGGATAAAGTGGCCGCCGCGTTCGGCCAGGCGGACAAAGCGGCGCGGGAAGAGCAGCTTAGCGCGGTGAAGGCCGAGACCGTGGCCCAACTGGGCGCGGAGCACGGCGAAGAGCACGTGGCAGACGCGGTGCAATCCGCGGTCAAGGCGCACGTGCGCAGCGAAATCCTGCAGGAAGGCAAGCGCCCGGACGGACGCGCCCCGGCGGACCTCCGCTCGCTCTCCGCCGAGGTGGGCGTGCTGCCCCGCACCCACGGCACCGGCCTCTTCCAGCGCGGCCAGACCCAGGTGCTGAGCATCACCACGCTCGGTTCCATGGGCGACGCGCAGCCCCTCTACGGCCTGGAACTGGCCGATTCCAAGCCGTTCATCCATCACTACAACTTCCCGCCGTTCAGCACCGGCGAGGCTGGCCGGCTGGGTTCCCCCCGGCGGCGCGAAATCGGACACGGCCGCCTGGCCGAGCGCGCCGTGGCCCAGGTGCTGCCCGCGCAAGAGGATTTTCCCTACACCATTCGCGTGGTCTCCGAGGTGCTCTCGTCCAACGGCTCCACCAGCATGGCGTCCACCTGCGGCAGTTCGCTGGCGCTGATGGACGCCGGCGTGCCGCTGCAAGCGCCGGTGGGCGGCATCGCCATGGGCCTGGTGCTCGGCGATGAGGGTGAGTACGCCATTTTGACCGACATCCAGGGCATCGAGGACGCCCTGGGCGACATGGACTTCAAGGTGGCCGGCACCACCAAGGGCGTCACTGCCTTGCAGATGGACATCAAGGTGTCGGGGATTACGTTCAGCATCATGGAGCAGGCGCTGGCCCAGGCGCGGGACGCCCGCCTGGAAGTGCTGCGCGTGATGGGCGAGGCGCTGGCCGAACCGCGCACGGAACTTTCCGATTACGCGCCGCGCCTGGTATCGATCAAGATCAACCCGGAGAAGATCGGCGAGGTGATCGGCCCCGGCGGCAAGATGATCCGCAAGATCCAGGAAGAGACCGAATCGAAGATCGACATCGCGGAAGACGGCACTATCGTCATCACCGGCGAGTCGAAAGAAGGCGTCGATCAGGCGGCGGAGACCATCCGCAACATGACGACCGAACTCGAGGTCGGCGCGATCTTCACCGGCACGGTCTCGCGCATCATGAACGCCGGCGTCTTCGTGCACCTGCCGGACGGACGGCGCGAAGGGCTGGTGCGCATGAGCGAACTGGCGGAAGACTACGTGGAACGCGCCGAGGACGTGGCCGACATTGGTGACGAGATCATGGTGATGGTGGTCGAGATCGATTACCAGGGCCGGGTAAATCTCTCCCGCCGCGCGGTGCTGGAAGGGACGAATCCCGCCGACCTGCCGAGCGGCGGCGGCCGCGGCGAGCGCGGCGGCTACAATCGGGGACGGGGCGGCCCGCCGGACCGGCGCGGCGGTCCGCCGCGCGGCGGCCGGGGCCCCCGGCGCTACGACCGGGAACGCGCGCCGGCAGCGTCGGAGCGCGGGCGCGAGGGCGGCGGCGACCGCGACTCGGCACAGAGCGACGGCGGCGGCTCTTCCCAAAGTTCCGGCAGAAAGTGGTAGGCGTCTCATGGCAGCAACGGGCGCAGCACCCCTCCGCGTAGCCGTTTTCGGCGTCTTTGGGCGCGTGGGAACCACCGTCGCGAACGCGGTGGCGCGGGAGGACGACCTCACGCTGGTCGGCGGCGCGGACGTAATTGCCGCCGATGGCGGCTTCACCACCGCAACGGGTGACACGGTAGCCGCGTATACGAACGTGCCGGCGTTGCTGGCAGACGCCACGCCCGACGTCGTAATCGACTTCACCCGCGCCGACGCCGCGCGGGTGAACGTGCGCGCGGCCCTGGAGCGCGGAGTCCACGCCGTGGTCGGCACGACCGGCATGGAACTAGCCGAAATCGAAGAGTTGGGAGAAGTGGCTGCCGCCAACGATCTCGGTCTGGTGGTGGCCCCCAACTTTGCGCTGACGGCCGTGCTGATGATGCACGTGAGCAAGCTCATCGGCAAATACATGGACTACTGCGACATCGTGGAGTACCACCACGAGCGCAAGATCGACGCGCCGTCCGGCACCGCGCTGCAGAGCGCCATCGACATTCGCGCGGCGCGGGGCCGCGACTTTATCTCCGCGCCAACGGAGAAGGAGACGCTGGCCGGCACCCGCGGCGGCGTGCACGGCGGCATCAACGTCCACGCGGCGCGGCTGCCCGGCATGGTGGCCCACCAGCAGGTGATCTTTGGCGGCCTGGGGCAGACCCTCACCATCCGCCAGGACTCCACCAGCACGGAGTCGTTCGTGCCCGGCGTCCTCATGGCGGTGCGCGCGGTACCAAACTTGAAGGGCCTCACCTACGGCCTGGACGCGCTATTGGGCCTGGAGTAGACGCGCCGCAGGCACGGGCATTGACGGCAGCGCAGATTGAGAACTGAACATTTGCGTCACCAGTAGCACAGGTTGCAAACCTGTGCTACTGTTGTATTGACAGCGCGGCGTAGCGCGGGGGCTTGTACTCCATTGACCGTCATTCCCGCGCACGCGGGAATGACGAGCGGTAGCGCGGGGGCTTGTCCCCCGCCTCTTCCCGCGCGTTGTAGAGGCCCCGCGGGCCGCTAGGATTGCAGAGGAGCGCAGGACGTGGCGACACTGGTGGAACCGGCCGTAAACCAGATGAGCATACGGCCTTTCAGCATCGAAGAGTACCACTGGTTGAGCGAGCACGACTTCTTCCATGAAGATGAGCGGGTGGAGCTAGTCACGGGAATTCTGGTTCAGATGAGCCCCAAGGGGGTGCGCCATGCGGCCTGCCGCAGCAAGATGCTACATCTTCTGCTTTCCCAAGTCCGCGACGATGCTTTGGTGCGTGTGCAGGGCCCCATTACACTCTGCGACAACAACTCCGAACCTGAAGCCGACATAGTGTTGGCTTCCCCACGTGCGGGTGAGTATTACGATCGACATCCATACCCTGCGGACGTGCTCTTGGTGGTGGAAATCGCAGATTCGAGTTTGGAATATGACCGACGTGTCAAGATTCCGCTATACGCGGCCGCGGGAATTGGCGAGTACTGGCTGATGAATTTGCAGGAAAACAATATAGAAGTGCACCGTGGGCCAACCTCTCCGGCAGCAGGCGCGGCATACTATCGCAAGCGCGTGATCTGCTCGGCGCAGGAAACGATCCGGCCCGCGCACTTTCCCAATTGCGCGGTGCGGGTTGAGGATGCGCTCCTACTGAAACACGACAAGGGTGACCTCACTGGCGCGTAGCGTGTCCGGTGTTGGTATCATGATAGTCGCATTCTAGAATCACGGTACGTTACTGACTCGTCTACTGGACAAGGAAAGAACAGCATGGCAAACAGCGACGGTTACAACATAGGTGTTCTCGGCGCTACCGGTGTGGTGGGGCGTCTGTTGCTCGACATTCTCGAAGAACGGGCGTTTCCCGTGAAGGAACTGCGCCCGCTCGCCTCGGCGAATTCGCTGGGCAAGACCGTGGCGTTCGGCGGTGAAGAGCACGGCGTGCAGGAGACCACCGAGGACTCGTTCGATGGCTTGGACATCCTCTTTGCCTCCGCCGCCACCGGCGCCAACCGGCACTTTTCGCCAATCGCCGCCGCCGCGGGGGTGACGGTGGTGGACGACTCTTCCGCCTTTCGCATGGATCCGGACGTGCCGCTGGTCATCGCCGGCGTGAACGACGACGACCTGCGCTGGCACAACGGCATCATCGCCGGGCCGAATTGCACCACGATGCAACTCGTGATTGCCGTCAACCCCATTCATCGGGTGAACCCCATCCGGCGCTTGGTGGTCGATACCTACCAGGCGGTCTCCGGTTGGGGCCGGGACGCCGTGGTCGAGTTGGACGAACAGATCAAGGCCAGGGCCGCCGGCAATGGTGATAATCTGCCCCGGCAGATCTTCCGTCACGACATTCTCGGCAACGTGCTGCCGGAGGTCGACTCGTTCCTGGACGACGGCTACACCAAGGAAGAGTGGAAGGTCATCCACGAGACGCGCAAGATCATGCACGCGCCGGAAATGTTGATTACGTGCACGGCGGTGCGGGTGCCGGTGGCGGTGGGCCACTCCGAGGCGGTGCACCTGGAACTGGCGCGCCCCATGACCGCCGACGCGGTGCGCGCGGTCCTGGCGGACGCGCCGGACGTGCGGATTGTGGACGACCCCGGCCAGGGGCTCTACCCGGTGGCCACCGACGCGGCCGGCACGGACGACGTGCTCATCGGCCGCATTCGCAACGACGTTTCGCACGAAAACGGCGTGGCCATGTGGGTGGTGGCCGATAACCTGCGCTGCGGCGCGGCTACCAACGCCGTGCGCACGGCCGAACTGCTCGTCGCGCGCGGCCTGCTGCACGGCGCGGCGGCAGCGGCGGCTGGCAGGAGCGCCGGCTAGCGCCGCCCCGGCAAACCGCCGCCGGATTGCCAACTCCCGCCTGGCGCTTTCCCCATCCGCCGTAGCGCGGGGGCTTGTCCCCCGCCCGGCGCGGCGTGCGTTCATTGTGCAGTCGGGGCTTGCCCTCCGCTTGGCGCGGTACGATACCGCATCTGCCTAAATCGTGTGACACCGCGCTTTGCGTACGGTACACTGTGGCAAATGACCACGCATGCATACGAGGAGGAGCGCACCCATGGCTGGCACGGAACTTGGCAGACTGATTACGGCGATGGTCACGCCCTTCGGCGACGACGGCGCGGTGGACTACGGCCAACTGGGCCGGCTGGCCGAACAGCTTATCCAAGGCGGCTCCGACGCGCTGCTGGTCACCGGCACCACCGGCGAATCGCCCACGCTCTCCCACGAGGAGAAGCTGGAATGCTACCGCACCGTCATGGCGGCGGCGGACGGGCGCGTACCCGTAGTCGCCGGCACCGGCAATTACGCCACGGATGAGAGCGCGGCCTTCTCCCGCGAGGCGGAGGCGCTCGGCGTGGACGCCCTGCTGCTGGTCGTGCCCTACTACAACAACCCGCCGCAAGAGGGCCTCTACCAACACTTCAAGACGATTGCCGAGAGCACGTCGCTGCCGTGCATCGTCTACAACGTGCCCACCCGCACGGTGCGCAACATGGAGGCCGCCACCACGGCGCGCCTGGCGGAAGTGGACAACATCGTGGGCGTGAAAGAGGCATCCGGCGACCTGGGCCAGATTTCCGACGTGCTGCGCCTGGCGCCCGCCGACTTCCGCGTCTGGAGCGGCAACGATTCCGATACCTACCACATCATGTGCATGGGCGGCTACGGCATCATCAGCGTCGCCAGCCACGTGATCGGCCTGCAAATCAGGAAGATGATCGACACCACCCTGGCCTCCGACATCCCCACGGCCGGCGCGCTCCACCAACACCTGATGCCGCTCTTCACGTCGATCTTCCCGCCCATCTCGCCGGTGGCCAGCCCGGCCGCCATCAAGGCCTGCCTCAACCTGGCCGGCTTCAACGCCGGCGGCCACCGCCTGCCCCTGATCCCGGTCCCCGACGAATTCGCCCACACCCTGCGCGAACTGCTGGGGACGTATGAGTTGGATCCGAATCTGTCGGTGCTGGCGACGGTGTAGGCGCTTTGTCGGCAATTTGTACGTAAGGTATTGCGCTAGGCGTTGAAGTCAAGATAGTGTCTCTCGCACGCCCTCGTGCTAACTGCACGGGGGCGTTCTTCCTTTAACTCACTTGCGTGCTTCCGGGCGAAAGCGCCTCTATGTTCTCAGGGTCAGTATCGTCGTATTTGGGTCGGACTGTGCTAAGATAACCGTGCCAAGACTGTATCGTCACCATAGCCCCATTCCGTTTGCCAGCGGATAGGGAGATTAGGTAAGAGCGCGCCTCGCGCTCCCTTGCGGGCTATGCGTGATGCAGTCTTGGCAGCCTGCGCTCAGCTTATCTCTGCAAGGGAGTAGCTAAAGTGCGCCTGCTTATACCTGCCCTTGTCCTTCTCTTCTTCGTGCTGACCGCTTCATCTGTGTCTGCTCACGGCCATTGTGAGTTTCGTCTGGGTTTCAAAACGCTCCGCGACCTCATCGGACACCACATCGTGGGCGAATGTCTGGAAAACGAGTACTACAACGCCATCGGCGATAGCAATCAGCGCACAACCGGCGGACTAATGGCCTGGCGCAAGGCGGACAATTGGACGGCGTTTACGGATGGCTATCGCACGTGGATCAATGGTCCCTATGGGCTTGTGCAGCGCCTGAACACTGAACGATTCCCGTGGGAAGCGGACCATGTTCATGCACCACCGCCAACGCCGGGACCAATTCCCCTAGCGACACCTACGCCGGTCCTGCAAGCGTCCATTGATCCCACACTTGCCCATGCGTATCACATCATGCGCCGTTCGCGGACCGGAAACCAAGTCGCGGACACGTTCGTGCGTCTAGGGGCAAGTGTCCAGTTCGGTACAGATGGCGATGCCTTAAGCGCGTGGCGTGAGTCTCCTCCTAGCATTCGTCTCCATGAACGATACCGGCGGGAGAGTTACGAGTTGCAAGCCTTCATGTTGGTCTATCCGACAGTAATGTTGGCGTCGGTAACTGACTTTGGCCAGCCTCAGTCCTGGGAGCAGTGCATCAGCATGAGAGCACACGGGTACACCCAGGCGGCTAAGTATTGGCTGGAGACTCACGGCGCACGCGGCAAGCAGAACCCTACCGGGGAGGAAAAGTTCGCAAATGCTGTGCTGGCCGCGCACCTTGATAACGGCATTCGCAGAGTTGTCACGATGGACACTGTCTGTGAACGATTCGGCACGCCTTCCACGCCAACTCCTTCACCAGCCCCTAGACCGACTATCGACCCCGTCTTGGGCCATGCGTTTGAAGTATTGCGCACCACACGAACCGGGAGGGAAATTGCCGATAGGTTCTTTCAGTCGGGGGCAAGCGCAGTATTCGGTCCGTTGGACGGTTCCACAAGCCGGTGGAGTTCCACGCCTCGTCGCATCACCATAAATCAGGAGTACCGCAGCGAGAGTCCGGAAGCGCTCGCACATGCGCTCATCTGGCCGACGATGGCACTGAGTGTTTGGATTGAAGACGGTAACTCAGCTTCTTGGCAAGAATGCATGAATCGAATGGTCGCACTTGAGAGGCTTCAGTCTCAGTGGTGGCTGGAGAAGTTCGGCACAGATGGCAAACGAAACCCCACGCAAATGGAGCGGTGGGCCAACAATGGCCTGAGTTGGCTACGTACACAAAACACGAGGAACGTGTGGATGAGTGCTCACTACAGAGAGCAGTGTGGAAGAAGTGATGACCCTGGGCCGTACATCGATCCCGACCTTGCGGACGCGTTCGTGACGGCGCTCAAGGGCGAATCCGAAATCGGTAGGTGGGCGGTAGACGCGGTTGTTGCAGCAGGAACTGAGGTAGTGTTTGGGCCCGTAGGGGGATGGGGCAGCTACTCGCCGTTGCGCAACCTCATTACCATTAGCGAAGAGCTAAGGGGCTACAGCAACCAGGTGCTCGCCTCGGTGCTCATTCACGAGGCGTATCACGTCTTGTCGCACGGGAGCAGAGGGGGGCGGCAGCAAGCTACTCCCGCGGAGTGCCTCCAGGAGGAGGTAGATGCATTCAGGCTATCAGCCCGTTGGTGGTATGAGTGGTACGGGCGCTACGGCAGGAGAAACCCCAATCGTGCGGAACTGGCGAATAACGCTCTCATGCAGGCATGGCTCAATGATAGACTTACGGAGTGGGTGCTGCTCAGTGAAGGCTACCAATACCAGTGTCTAGGGGGCGTAGTCGAGTAGCCCTGGAAAAGTCATCGACTTCCAGTTGCGACAGACATTCCCGAGATGGGTAGAGATGGAGGCGCGGACCGCGTAGGCAGGATGAGAACATCATCCTCGGCGGTGACGTGCTCGATCAGGGCTTTCTCGATTGGTATTCCCGCTTGCTCCAGCGTATCGAGCAGCGCATCGAAGTCCGAATCGGTTCCCACGACGGTTTGATTGAAGATGGCAACCCACTGTTCGGGATGCTCTTGCAGAAGTTGCGCGTAGTGCGACTCGAAGTAGTCGACGTCCCGCTGGAAGCGGGCGATGCTTTCTGGTTGGCTCTCTTGGCTCACGGCGCGGCGCCTCCTGCATGTGACGGCACTGCCTAGCGCAGGTCTTCCCCGGTCAGGCGCAATTCGCCCGGCACGATCTGCACGCCCGTCACCCGTATCCCGTGCGCCGTCCTGAAATACGTGTCCAGCCTCTCGTTGACCTCGGCCGCGGCCTCCGCCATGTACCCCGCCGGCACCGGCAGGACGCCAAACTTCCCCTTGATGTTGTCCGCCTCCAACCTGCCGTTGCGCACCACCAGGCGGCCGCTGACCTGCACCGTCGTGCGGAACGGACGTTGCAGTTGGCCCCGGATGACGAAAGCGTCGTGCGCCAACTCGATGGCAATGTCCGAGACCTCGCCGTCGGGGTTGTTCACCGCGATCGCGGCTTCTATCTTTGCAATCAATTCTTGCTCGGTGAGTACTAACATGAACTGCCCCGGCGCCGGCGAGGGACACAGTGAATCGGGCGCCGCCGCCGGATCCCCTTGCGGCGGCAGACAGGAGACCCACGTTGCCGCCGCCTGCGGCCCGGCCGAAGCCTCCGGCCCAGGCGGCGCCACCGGCGGTGTTTCCGCGGCGGTTGGCGCTGCCGGCGCGCCGCCGCAGTGCGCGAGCAAGAGCGCGCACAGGCCAATGGCCGCCCACGCGGCATATATCCGGATCCGCCCCATAACGCAGCGCCTCCCGCGCGCGGCATCGTGTTGTTTCCAGGCCCAACGCACGGAATCTACTCCCGCTGCCGGCGGGCCTACCGCGCCAGCCGTTCGCCGGTGACGCGAATCGTGCCCGGCGCAATCTCGACGCTGTCTATGCGCAGACCGCGCGCCGCGCCGACGTTGTCACTGATGAACCTGTTGGCCTGTTCCGTAAGCTGATCGCGCAACGCCTTTGGCATCGGCAGCGCGCCGAGATTCGCCTCCGTCAACTCCATGCGCACCGTGTCCCCGGCAATGATGAAATGCCCTTTGGCCGTGATGGTGGCGCGGAAAGGACTGGTGACCGTGCCGGTGGCCGCGAAGACGTCCTGTTCGAAGACGATGACGAGATTGGAAACCGGCGGTCATCCTCAGCGGCAATGACCTCGCCGAGCAGCGCGGTAAGGTCGCTATCGGAGACTTCGACGGTGAAGCGCCCGACGGCGTCGGCCTGGCTTATGGCGTCTTCGGCCCGCTGGATCGCGGCTTCACGCGCGGCTGCCGCCGCGGCGGCGGAATCTGCGTCTCTGACGATTGTAATGGTCGGCGTCGGCGAGGGCGCGGCCCCGCCTGGAAGCAGCCCGCCGAGCGCCGGCGCGTCCACCACGCCGATCGCCGCCAGCAGCGCCACGCCGGCGACCAGCAGCGCCAGGAAGAGCGTGAAGAAGATGACGGCCAGCGCCTTGTAGATTCGCCATATGAGTCCCACGCGCAGCAACCGCCTTCCGGCTCTGTGAGCGTCCCTTCCGCTCCATAGTACAATACGGGCGGCAGGCCGCGTGTGTGACGGCGTGCTCCGCCTGAAAGCTGCCGGCGATGCCGGCGTCCGGCCCGGCGTGCGGCAAGGAGACCGGCATGAACGAGGAGACAGCGCCGGAGCGAGAGCGAGGCGGGTCCGCGGCGCTCCGGGCCAAGGGGTATCGCACGCTCACGCGCTTGCGGCGGGCGCGGGCGGCCGCGCCGCGCAATCCCGCTTTGACCGCGCCGGAGTGGGAACTGCTGGGCCGTTTCGGCCTGCGGACTATCGACGCCGTGCGGCGGCGCATGGCCGAACGCGCGCTGCTGGCCGCCTACGACGGCGCGCCGGCCGCCCTGACGGAAGCGCGAGTGGAACGCGCGCGGACGCCATCGGCGGATGACGGCGCGCAAGACCCTGGTCGGTCATACGATGAGGCCCACCTGGAAGCGCTGCTGGTAACAACCCTTTGCTACGACCCGGAATCCGAGCGAGTGTGCGTGGACTACACGGTCTCGCGGCGGCAGGTTGCGGTCGACGAGGGCGGGCGACGCCTGGAGACCCGCGACGGCGAGTTCTACGCGGTGACCTTCGATCCGCGCACGGGCGGCGTGGCCCGGCGGGAACGCGGCGCGCTGCGGCAAGCGCCGGGAGAACCTGCGGCGCGGCGCGACGTGACGGTCGAGACCGTCGCGCCGCATTGAAGTAGCGCGGGGGCTTGTCCCCCGCCATTGCATGAGACGAGGACACGCAAAGGTTCGACCCTTCAGCGTTCGCAGGTTGCAAACCTGCGCTACCGGAGACGCGCGGCGTGGTTCTATCGTCTTCAATCTAATGCGACGCCATTGGGGGGCAAGCCCCCGCGCTACGGCTTGGAACATTGAACGGGTTGCTGTCTCTCCCGTTCGCGCTGAGCCTGTCGAAGCGCACGTCTGCGCAGCGTAATCTTAGCGTAAGAAGCGGGGGACAAGCCCCCGCGCTACGGAATTCGCCGCGCGGTTGCGCGCTAGCCTTCGGATTCGGCACAGTAGACGCAGCCCGTCTCTCTCCATCACGCTCAACGAAGGTGACCCTGCGTGCCGCTGCCCGGCTTAACCGACTTTCAAACGCTGCTGCTCCTTGGCGGCCTGGTGACGTTCTTTGCCGCCGCCGTCGCGGGAACGACGGGCTTTGGCTACGGCCTCGTCAGCGTGCCCTTGCTGATGCTCGTGCTGCCGCCCAAGCTGGTGGTGCCGGCGGTCACCACGCACATCTTCCTGGTCTCATTGCTCATTCTCTTACAGGTCCTCAAGCACGTTGACCTGCGCCGCATCTGGCCGTTGATGGCGACCGGCCTCCTGGGGCTGCCGCTGGGCGTCTACGCGCTGCTCGTCCTCAGCGGGGGCGCGCTCAAGGCGATCGTTGGCGTCGTAATCGTATGCTTCGCGATTGCGCTGCTGCTGGGCCTCAACCTGGAGATCACAAACGAGAAACTCGCGCTGGCGCCGGTGGGCGTAGCGAGCGGGCTGCTGGCCTCGGGCATTGCCATGGCCGGCCCGCCGGTGATTCTCTTCTTCTCCAACCAGGGCATGGTGAAGCAGGTTTTTCGCGCCAACCTGGCCGCCTACTTCGTCTTCCTGAACACCGTCACCATGCCCGCCCACGCGGCGAGCGGGCTGCTTACGGGCGAGGCAGTGCGCTACGCGGCGCTCTTCCTGCCGACGCTGGCGGCGGGACTGGCATTGGGCAGTTTCTTCTCCCGCAAAGTGCCGGAGGCGCTCTTCCGCCGGGTCGTCTTGGTGGTGGTGCTGTGCACCGGGCTGCTTGCTATCGCCTCCGGCCTGGAAGTCTTCTGAGCGCCTCGGCCAAGATGGCGCCTGCCGTTCCCGCCAAGTAGCGGGGGACAAGCCCTAATGCTGTCGCGTTAAACAGAGAGGCAGCAAAACTCGCGTCCGCAATCTCCGGTAGCGCAGGTTTGTAACCTGCGTAGCTGCCAGGTCTATCCTTATGCATGTCAGTTTCAGCGGCTCCGGCGGGGGACAAGCCCCCGCCCTACGGGTTGTTGGCGGATATCGAGCGTACAGTTGCTAAGTTAACTGCACACTCCGTTCGCACTGAGCCTGTCGAAGTGCGCGTCTGCCCAGCGCGCTAGACCAAAGAGGCGGGGGACAAGCCCCCGCCCTACGGGTTGTTGGCGGATATCGAGCGTACAGTTGCTAAGTTTACTGCACACTCCGTTCGCACTGAGCCTGTCGAAGTGCGCGTTTGCCCAGCGCGATAGGCCAAAGAGGCGGGGGACAAGCCCCCGCGCTACGGGTTGGTGCGGAGGCGGGCTACGGTTGGTGCGGAGACACTGAGATCAGGCCCCGTGCTTCGAGAAGCTCAGCACGAACGGGTTGCGTATCTTCCGTTCGCACTGAGCCTGTCGAAGTGCGCGTTTGCCCAGCGCGCTAGACCAAAGAGGCGGGGGACAAGCCCCCGCGCTACGGGTTGGAGCCGCCGGCCTGGGAATCTTCTAGCCGGGGCCGGTTGCGCGGAGATTCCGCATTATCGCCTCCCAGCGCGCGGGATAGCTCTCGTGGCTCATGTGCGGCGCAAAGCCCAGTTTCAGGTAGATGTGAATGGCGGCCAGGCGCACGTCGTCGGTAAGCAGTTGCACGGAGCGCAAGCCGCGCGCGCGGAAGCGGCGCAAGACCGCCAGCGAGAGCCAGTAGCCCAGGCTTTGCCCCCGGTGGTCGGGGTGGACGCAGACCATGTGCACGGTGCCGCGCTCCGGCGGATTGTCTTCTTCATGGAACGCGCAGGCCGTGCCCACCACCGTTTCACCTTCCACCGCGAAAAATAACCCTCCAGAATCAAAACCCGGCGCGCTGATGATCCGCTCGCGGCAGGCTTCTACCGTCCACGACGAGTTCATAGCTACGCCCACCAGTTCGGTCCACAGCGTCTCGTCGTTGGGCTGGTAGGAACGGATGCGGTACGGTTCCGGCACGCGCAACGGCGGTAGGTCGTCCAGGTGCGGGCGCACCATGATCAACTGCGGATTGGGTCGGCTCACGGCGCTACTCCTTGCCTGGCGCTGCGGTTGGGTCGTTGAAGAGCGTGCCGCCCCAGGTATCCAGCGTCGGCCGGCTCCAGGGCGTGGGGATGTTGCGGTACGGGCGCTTCAGCAACTCCTTCTCATCCAACTCGATGCCCAGTCCCGGCGCGTCCGGTATGCGCAGCGTGCCGTCCGGTTGGAGGACTTCCAGCGAGTCCACGGCGATGTCCTGGCGCCAGGGACAGCCAAAGAGGAACGACTCCAGAATCAGCACGTTGGGGATGCAGCCCACCGCTTGGAGCGTGGCGGCCATGGCCACCGGGCCGTAGGGATTGTGGGGCGCCACCGGGATGTCGTAGGCCTCGGCCCAGGCGGCGATCTTCTTGGCTTCCAGGATGCCGCCGGTGTGGCTGATGTCGGGCTGGATGACGTCGAGGAGTTGCCGCTCGATGTACTCGCGGAAGCCCCAGCGGGTGAAGAAGCGCTCGCCGGCGGCGATGGGCATGCCAATCCGGGCCTGGGCCAGTTTGGCATAGGCCGCGGGGTTGTCCGGCCGCAGCGGTTCTTCATAGAAGAAGGGCCGGAAAGGGCGCAGCGCCTCAGCCGCGGCAATTGCGCTGGTAACGTTGAGACGCCCGTGCACCTCCACGCACAGGTCTATGTCATCGCCCACCGCTTCGCGCACCGCCGCCACGCTGGCGGCCGCCGCGCGAATCTCCTGGTCGGATGCGGTAATCCAGGAGGTGAACGGGTCCCACTTCAGGGCCGTATAGCCCTGCGCCACGACGTCCTGCGCGGCGGCGGCGAACTCGTCCGGCGTGCTCGCCCCTTCGAACCAGCCGTTGGCGTAGACGCGCACCCGCTCCCGGCACGGCCCGCCCAGCAGCGCGTGCACCGGCAGGCCGGCGTCCTTGCCCTTGATGTCCCAGCAGGCCTGTTCCAAGGCGCTGATGGCGGTGTTGTAGACCGGCCCCGTGCCGCCGTACTCGCCCCGGTGCAGCAGTTGCAGGTTGGCCTCGATATGGCGCGGGTCCTCGCCCAGCAGCACCGCGCCGAGTTCGCGAATGGCAGTAGCGGCGGTGTGCTCTTTCCACGCCAGCGGCGCTTCCCCCCAGCCGTGGAGGCCGGTATCGGTGGTGACCTTGGCAAAGACCCAGTTCCACCACTGGCCGTCAACGATGAAGGTGCGAATGTCCGCAATCTTCATGAGCGCGCCTTAAGGTATATCCGCCTTGTGGAACACGCGGACGAAGTCGGCAAGATTCCGCGTAATCGCCTCCAGAAAAGCCTTGCCCTTTTCCGCCGTAGCCACGGTCGGATCGCCGGCCACGCCGGTGGTGCCCGGGTCGAACACGGGCCAGAAGTAGACCGGCCCGCCGGTGGGCATGCGCGTCGGCGGAATGCCGAGATCTTTGACCGACGTGCTCATGTCCACCAGTTCTTGCCGCAGGTGGAGCATGAGCGAGGTCTCGATCTCGCAGGCGTGGCCGACGTTCTTGCGCTCGCCCTCGACGATCTTCGCCATGTCCGCCGCCGCCAGGTCCCAGTAGGTGGCCGCAGCCACCTCGATGCCCGCCGCGCCCAGCTTGAGCGTGGTTGCCTTCATGGTCTGGTCGTTGCCGCCGTGGCCGTTCAGCAGCAGGATGTGGCGGAAGCCGTGCTGCCGGATGCAGGTCACGATTTCGCACAGCACCTGGGAGAAGGTGTCCACCGTCAGCGTGAGGGTGCCGGTGAAGTGCATGTGGTGGGGCGAGACGCCGGTCCACAGCGGCGGCGCGACGAGCACAGGCACCTCACCGGCAAGCGCCCGCGCCGCGGAAACGGCGGCCGTATGCGCCATGCAGATGTCCGTATCCACCGGCAGGTGGCGGCCGTGCTGCTCGATGGAGCCTACCGGCAGTATGACCACCGCGCCACGGTCGCGCATGGCGGCGATTTCGTCCCGCCGCAGGTATTGCCACTCGTGCTTTTCCATGATGATCTCCTCTATATCCTAGCCGCTCGCGCAGCGATTCCGTGAGTCTACTGCCCGGTTTGGCGTCGGTCCCGCGCGTTACCCCGGTTCGTCATTCATGTGTGTGTTGACATCTACAATCCCGCGCAGGGGGCCGCCTTCGGGCCGGGCGGGGGATGAGCCTCCGCGCTACGTCAGGCGTGGCGCAATGGGGAATGCGCCCGGCGCTGCGTCTTTGGCTTCTTGCCGGGCGCTAGATTCCTCGCTGCGCTCGGAATGACATCTATGCAAGCAACGTGATCGGCTTGGCCGGCAACGCCATCGCGGCCTAGCCGACGCCGCCTTGCGTGGAGTAGGGCTGGATCAACCTGGCGGCGCTGAGTGTTTCCAGCGCCTCGCCGCCGCGATACTCTACCGTGCGGGAATCGATCTTGGCGCACTTGTCGCCGTCGAAGTAGAGGCGGTCTACAAGATCCGTGCTGTTGTAGCGGATGCGCACCGTAACCGGCGCGGGGACGCGATAGGGCGCGAATTCGCGCGCGCGCCGCACGGCGCTGCGCGCTTGTACGTGCAGCAGTTCCCGCGCCCGGCGGGGCGACAGCATCCGCGCGGCGTGGCGTCCCAGGGCCTGCTTTACCTGCGCGGTCTCCACGCCGCCCAGCAATTGGCGGGCCTCGGCGCAGGCCTTGTCGTCGCCGGTCACCAATCCCACCGGCACGCCGTGCGCGCCGGCGATGGCCGCGTCGATCATGATCTCGCCGGCCGGCTCCCCGTTGATCCAAATGTCCTGGTACGAGGCCGAACTCATGGTGTGGTCGCGCACCGCGTTCGCCGTGCCGGACATGGCGTGGTAGCCCACCAGCAGCATCACGTCGGCGTCCTCCAGGAAGGGGAACCGTTGCTGGTGCGCGCCGCCCATGATGTACTCCGCGGCCTCGTGCAGTTCCTCGTAGAGGAAGTTGAAACCGGAGGAGTGGGCGTCGATGACGAGCACGTCCGTCGCGCCCCCGTCCAGCGCGCCCTTGATCACGGCGTTGGTATCGTTCACCAGCGAGCGGCGCGCCTCCTGATAGAACAACCTGCCGTGCCCAAGCTGCTCGGTGATGACGACGCCGCTGATGCCTTCCATGTCAACGGCGATGTACGCTTTCATGATGGCGCATCCTTTCCGGGGCAAGACCCTGGCTTGGTCTGCCGGCAGGGCGCGGCGGCGCGTGAACCGCGCGGGCCGTATCCGCGGCCGGACGAAGCGAGATTATTATAGTCGGTTCCCCTGTTTCCCGTAAATGCGCGCGGGCTTGGCTGACAGGTTCCCGCAACTGTGATACGCTCTCAAAGAGCGGTGTAGTGTGCGGGGGGCGCTGTTTGACTTGCGTATGGATGCCGCAGAGAACGGGAAGCCGGTCTTCTCGGTGTTAGCACAATAGATTCACGGCGACCGCGGCGCCGGCGGCGGTTTTGGCAGGCGCGACGACGGTGAGGAAGGAAAGTAACCCACCATGCGAGGTACGAGTAGGTCGATGAAGGCACTGCGTCACACACCGGGAGCGCTTGCCCTGCTGGTGTTCCTCTTCATGCTTACGGCGGCGCCAATCCATGCGCAGGAGGGCACCACCTTTTCCGCGGCGACGATCACCGACAACTTCTATAACGACACGCTGGAGCACAATATCCCGAACCTTCAGGTCACGAGCAGCGGCGAGACGCACAGCGTCAACTTCCTCGACCACTATCGTTCCACCGGCGGTTTGACCCGGTGGGGGCATCCAACCTCCGAGGTAATCGAGGAAGAGACCGGCAACCTGGCGCAATACTACCAGCGGGGCGTCGTGGACTGGCACTGGCGCGCCGATCTGGGGAGCTACGTGTTGGAGCGCCGCTTGGTGTGGGACTTCTTTGGCGGTGGGGCCGGCGGCAGCGTCGATCAAGGCGTTGAACCGGGCATCCTCAACCCGCACCCGGGCGACGTGGTCGGCCCCTGGGGCCACAAGGTTTCCGACTTTTCAATCGAGGGCATCTATACCGGATTCAAAGGGTTCTATGAATCCCTCGGCGGGGTGCAGGCCTTTGGCTTTCCCAAGACCGACGCCCGCATCGATACCGGTGCGGACGGCACACTGCGCATTGGGACCGCCGGCTTCATCCGCCAGTACTTCCAGGCGGCCGTATTCGAGCATCATTCCGGTGACCCGGAGCCGGTCAAGCTGACGCTGCTCGGCGACGACCTGCGCAACCTGAACTACCCGGGCGATAGCTGGAAATCGTACGCGGCCTTCAATGCGGCAACTCCGCTCACAACCGGGGAGCAATACGCGGTGCCCCGCGTCATCAAGGGGCGCACGGCAAGCGGACGGCCCGCGCCCGCGCCGCGGCCGACGGCTGCGCCGCAAGTCACACCCGGCGTTGTGCCCACAACGCCGCCTGGCGTCGCGCCCGGGGCTACGCCCACGCCCATCACCGCGCCGCCGGCGGCGCCTACGCCGGCCGGCGTCACCAGCGTATGGTTCGCGACGCACGGCAGAGGGGTTTCGCACTTCGACGGCGCACGGTGGACGTATGAACGCGCCTTCGACTCCTCGCTCCCCGACGATCGTGTGCTTGACGTCTTCATCGACGACGCCGGCGCAAAGTGGTTTGCGACCCAGAACGGGTTGGCGCGGCTGCACAACGGCGCCTGGACGGTCTTCAATACGAACACGCGGGGCTTCCCGGGGAACAGGGTCACGTCTATCCATAGCCACGGCGGCCTCCTCTGGATTGGGACCGACGGCAGCGGCGCCGGCGCTTTCTTCAACAATACGTGGGAGTATTTCAGATCCGGGAACGTTTCCGGTCTCCCGAGCAACTTGGTGCGGGACGTGGTGGTATACAGCGCGCAGCCGCGGCGCGCGTGGCTGGCTACCGCCAACGGCGTCGCTAATTACAACGACGGCCAGTGGCAGATCCACCAGCAGGCACAGGGCCTTGGGAGCAACGATACCTTGAGTTTGGCAATCGTTGGCAGCCGTGTGTGGGTAGGCACGAACGGCGCCGGCGCGAGTGTATACGACGGCATAACGTGGACTACGCACAGCACGTCGAACTCTAACATCGCGCACGACACGGTACGCAGCATCACCGTGGGGCCGGACGGCCGGGTCTGGCTGGGAACGGACGGCGGCGTCAGCGTCTACGACGGTTCCACGTGGCAGAACTACAGCACGTTCAATTCCAGCTTGGTGCACAATAGCGTCTACGACATTGCCGTGGACGCGCGCGGCCGGGTCTGGATAGCCACCAATGCCGGCGCGAACTTGCTGGAGAATGGCCGCTGGACTCTGTTCCAGGTTGCCAATTCCCACATCGGGCACGATAGTCTCCGCGCTGTGGCCGTGGAGTAGCGCCTCGCGCCGCTTCCAGGCGGTTGTTCACTACGATGGATTTGGCGCATGACAAGGCTTGGATCCTGTCCCCTCTCCCACAGGGAGAGGGTTAGGGTGAGGGCGGCGCGAGCGTTTGCGTGAACGGCTAATGCGAGACCCGAAACGGCACCTCAAAGCGCTGACGTTCGCGGTGACGGTCTTCCTGATCACGTCATTCGCCCTGGCGCAGGTTTACCCGCAACTCTTTCCCTTCATGCCGTACGTCTGGCCGTACGTCAGCGGCGGCTCCTTGGCCTATGCCGGCACGGAACTGGAGAGCGCGCCCGCGCCGCCTTTCACGCTGCGCGACCAGCGCGGCGCAACGGTCTCCCTGGCCGACCGGCAGGGGAGCGTGGTGCTGCTGACGTTTCTCGACCCCCTTTGCACCGATGAGTGCGGGCTTATCGCCCAGGAAATCGCCGCGGCCTATGAGCGTTTGGGCGGGGACGCGCGGGACCTTGTTGTGCTGGCGATAAACGTCAATCCTGACGCGCAGACGCCGGCCGCGATGCACGCCTTCCTGCAAAGCCAGGGGCTTGGCGAAAGTCCGGCCTGGCATTATCTCGGCGGTGAGTGGGAAGCGGTGGCGGAGATCATCGGCTCCTACCACGTGGTGGCCGGCGGGCCGAAACCGGGCAAGCCGGGTGAGGTGGCGCACCAGGACGTGGTGTTCCTCATCGACCGGCAGGGCAACCTGCGCGTGCTCGTCACCTATCCCGCGCCGGTCGGGGCCGCGCTGCGCGACATCATCGTGCAGCGGGTGCGGGAGTTAAGCTAGTCGCTCCACGCGCTCGACGACGAACTGCGGTTGCGGCTCGACCTCCTTGCCGCAGGAGCTTGGGAAGCGGAGCAGGCGCTCCGGGGCTTCGCGCACCACAATCCGGTACCTTCCCACAGGCGCGGAATCGGACGCCACGTACGAAAGCGTCACCGTCACCGTGCCGTCTTCTCCATCGTCGGCCACGTCGCTGTGCATCCGATACGCCGCCCACGGCCAATCCTCGGCCTGCAAGACCGCCTGCTCGGCGGCCTGTTCCAACGGCGAGAGCCGGCCCCAACCGCGGTACTGGCGCGCCAGCGCGCCGAACGAGCCCTGGCGCGCGATCAGGTTCGGCAGGGAGTCCGGTGTGACGTAGGCGTAGTAGCGTCCCTCGGGAAGGTCGAGCAGCGTTGGGGCCATGCGGTGCCCGCCGAGATGGCTGCACCGCCAGACGCGCAGCGCGTCCGGGCGCGCGTAGCGCTGGCGGAGTTCGCGGTAGACAGCGAAGCCGAAAGTGGCGCAGCAGCGGTCGCGGCTGCCGTGGTTGCAGACCAGGATTTCGCGGACTTGCTCCGTTGCCTGCTCGTACGCGCGAAAGCGTTCAGTGTCTGCCGGGGCGTAGAGCAGCGCCTCCACCAGCGCCGGCAACTGGGCCGGGGGCACCAGGTACTCCCGCTTGGCGTAGGTTGGAGCGTCACCGGTGTGCGCGTAGAAGAAGACCCGGGTGCGCCCCGCCTGCGCATACTCCTCGTCAGGCACGAGCCCGGTCACGCGCGGCTCGATGCCGTCCCGCGCGGCGCGCGCCAACAGGTCCCGCACCTCGGGTGGGAACGTTGCGGAATCCGTTACTTCACGCTCCCACGGCAGCGGGCATTCGATTGCCAGGTGCGCGCCGTACGTGGGCGCGGAGCCAATCGGGTGAAAGCCCGCGGCCTGCGCGACGCGCGAACAGAACGGCGTACCTGTCGTTTGCGCCACCCTCGTTCCTCTCCCGGCTCGCTGTGCACATTCCGGCGGTTCACCATGCTACACTAGCAAGGATGCGAGCGCGGGGCAACGCGGCATAGAGGAATGCGCCGGGTGTGGAAACGCTAGACTATCTCCGGGTTGCGCTGCGCTGGGCGCACCTGAGCGCGGCGGTGGTGTGGATCGGCGGCACGTTCTTCTATCTCCTGGCGCTGCGGCCCGCGCTGGATACCGACGAGCGCGCCGGTGCCTGGGGCGCGCTCCGCCAGGCGGTGGAGCGGCGGTTTCACGAAGTCGTGCAGGTCTGCATCTGGACGTTCTTCATTTCGGGCGCGATCCTGACGTACGACCGGCTGACGACGGTGAATCCGGGGTTGGACTACATAGTCGTCCTGGTGATTAAGGTACTATTGGTAGTGTGGTTGGTCTACGTCTCCGGCGGGCTGCGGCCGGCGGGGGCGCGCAAGCCAATCGGTGGGCCGCGGCAGACTCCGCCTGGGAAGCAGCGCATGTTCCGTCGGCTACGCTCGCCGGTGGTGCAGATCGCCATCGTCGGCAGCGCGGTGCTGCTGCTGGCTGATCTCCTAAAGGTTATCGCGGAGAGCGCGCTGCGTTCGGTGTAGGCGCTAAGGAAGAGTTGCGGCATGGCAGGCGAGGTTGCGGTAGCGCGCGTGGGCGGCAAGAGCCGCCGCCGGATCGACCTCAAGATCATCGTCGGCGGGGTCATCATCCTGCTGGCGGTGGCCTACTTGATCGCGGCGGCGCTGCCGTCGGGCACCGCGTACTACATTACGGTGAGCGAGTTGCAGGAGATGGGCGCGCGCGCGCAGGAGCAGCGCACCCGCGTCTCCGGCAACGTGGTGCCCGGCACGATCGTGCGCAGCGCTGAGAGCCAGGACGTGCGCTTCCAGGTCGAGGACGAGAGCGGACGGCTGACCGTGGTCTACAGCGGTGTGCTGTCCGACATCTTTGGCGACCACGTCCAGGTGGTGGTGGAAGGCACCCAAGGACGGGACGGCGTCTACTACGCCGAGCAGGTCTTTGCCAAGTGCCCCTCGCGGTTCGAGGAAGCGCCCGCAAACGGCAGTGACTATGCGCAATCCTAGAGTTGCGAGAAACCGCGCTATGACAGGACGTGTCATTCCCGCGAAAGCGGGAATCCATCCGCGCCGCGCGGTTGGGCGCGAACCCAGGCGGGGGACGAGCCCCCGCGCTACGGTGGAGACGGTTTGACAGGTATTGGTGGGCCGAGTGGAGAAGAGCGCAAACAGGTGAAACGAGATTAGCCAAGCACAGGCGCGTAGAATCGCCGCGCCGGGACGAGCGCAAAGGAGGGAACGAGAATGATACTCGCAACGACGGAGCGGATACCCGGAAAGCGGGTGACCGCCGTGAAAGGCCTGGTGCAGGGCAACACCATTCGCGCCCGGCACGTGGGGCGGGACATCATGGCCTCGCTCAAGAACGTCGTCGGCGGCGAAATCGGCGAATACACGCAACTTATGACGGAATCGCGCCAGCAGGCCACGGACCGGATGGTGGCCGAAGCCGAGGCGTTGGGGGCGAACGCCGTGATCGGCATCCGCTTCGAAAACGCCGAGGTGATGCAGGGCGCGTCGGAACTGCTGGCCTACGGCACGGCGGTCGTGGTAGAGGACGAGGCGTAGGCGAGCCGGCAGGCCGGTCTTGGCGCGGCCCGGCCTGGCCCGCGCCGGCCTGAGCGCCCGCGCCGCGCGGGAACGAGGCGCGCCGCCGCAACACTATGACCGCAAGCATCGGAACAGCACTCCTCTTCATCGCGTTTCTGGCGGCGCTCTACGGCGCCGTCGCGTCGGTGCTGGGCGCGCGGCTGCGAGTGCCGGAACTGGTCGTCAGCGCGCGCAACGCCGTGATCGGCGTGGCCGCGTTGGTCTCCCTGGCCGCGCTGGCGCTCATCTACGCCTTCGTGACCCATGACTTCAGCCTGAAGTACGTGGTCGCCCAGTCCACCCGCTCGCAGCCGTGGCCCTACCTCTTCAGCGGCTTCTACGGCGGCCAGGCCGGCTCGCTGCTCTACTGGTCGCTCACGCTGGCGCTGCTCGCGGCGGTGGCCGTGTTGATTCACTTTCGCGCCGACCGGCGGCTCATTCCCTACGTCATCGCCACGCTCATGGCCGTCGAGGCGTTCATCCTGGCGGTGCTCAATTTCATCTCGTCGCCGTTCGAGACCATTTCGCCGGTACCGCCCGACGGCCGCGGCCTCAACCCGCTGCTGCAAGACCCGGGCATGTTGGTGCATCCGCCCATGCTGCTGGCCGGGTACGTGAGCGTTTCCATTCCTTTCGCTTTCGCGATCGCCGCCTTGGTCACGGGACAGGTGGACAGCCGCTGGCTGCGGGCCACCCGGCATTGGGCGCTGCTCTCCTGGCTCTTCCTCTCGCTGGGCAACCTGCTCGGCGCGTGGTGGGCGTACCACGTGCTCGGCTGGGGCGGCTACTGGGGCTGGGACCCGGTGGAAAACGTGGCGATTCTGCCCTGGTTCGCCATGAGCGCCTACGTGCACTCGGTCCTGGTGCAGGAACGGCGGGGGATGCTGAAAGTCTGGAACATGGCGCTCATCATCGTGGCGTTTAACCTGGCCGTATTCGGCACGTTCGTGGTGCGCAGCGGCATCCTGGCCTCGGTGCACTCGTTCGCCGTATCCGAAATCGGGCCGTATTTCTTCGGCTTCCTGGCGGCGAGTCTTATCATCTCCCTGACGCTGCTGGTGCTGCGGCTGCCGCAACTGCGCGACGAGCACGACTTCGACTCCCTGCTCTCCCGCGAGGCCGCGTTTCTCTTCAACAACCTCCTCCTGGTCGCCGTCATCGTCGTCACCTTCCTCGGCGTTATTTTTCCCTTGCTCTCGGAGGCGCTGCAAGGGCAACGCATCAATGTCGGCGCGCCGTTCTACCAGCAGGTGAACGGGCCGTTGCTGCTGGCGGTGGTGGCGCTCATGGGCCTGGGTATGTTGGTGCCCTGGCGGCGCGGCGCGGCGCGGGCGCTGCTGCGGGGATTGCGCAGTACGTTGGCGATTACGGCGCTCTTCACGGTGGCCGCCATTGCGCTCGGCGCGCGCTCGCCGTGGACGATACTGAGCATTGCGGCCTGCGCCTTCGCGTTTGTCGTGGCGCTGCGGGAGTTTCACCGCACGGCCCTGGCGTTAATGCGCGCCCGGCAGACCGGGTATCCCGCCGCGTTGTTGGGGGTCTTTCGCTACAATCGCCGCCGCTACGGCGGCTACCTGGTGCACGTGGGCGTGGCGCTCATAGGTCTGGCGATTATTGGCTCCTCCTTCTTCCAGACCGAGCGTTCGGTAAGCCTCCGCCCCGGCCAGAGCGTGCAGGTGGGACAGTACACGGTGGCCTACCAGGGGCTCACCACGGTGAACGAGCCGGGCAAGCGGCGCACCATCGCCGCCATGCTGGTGCGCCACGGCGCCCGGTCGTTCCAGGTCGCGCCGCAGAAGGTCACGTTCGAGAATTGGGAAGAGCAGCCGGTGAGCGAGGTGGTGATCAAGACGGTCTACCCGCAATTGGACGACGTGTACGTGGTAATGGCGGCCTCCGGCGCGGACGGCGCGGCGAGTTTCCACGTCTTCGTAAATCCGCTGGTGGCGTTCCTCTGGCTCGGCGGCGCTTTGCTGGTGGTTGGCGGGCTTATATCATGGTGGCCTGAGGCCGCGCCCGTGGTCGCTGACGCGCGCGCCGGCCGCACGGCGCCGGCAGCGGCGGCTTCTTCATGAGGAGAGCGTGGGGAAGCGCGGCGATGCGAAGGGGATTGGGATTGGAGACACATCACTTCCACCCTAGTTCTCTCCCTCGAGGGAGTGGGGGCTACGCGCTTCCGACCGTGGTCGTGACGGTCGCCCTAGCGGTGTTGCTTGCGGCGGTAACGCTGCAAATAGGTTGGGACGCGGCAAGAGCGGACGCCATCGACGAGCGGACCGTGACGATTGCCAAGCAACTCAAGTGTCCGGTCTGCCAGAACGTGCCGGTGGCCTACTCCCAGTCGCAGTTGGCGGACGAGATGCGCCAGGTGATTCGCGACAAGCTGACGCAGGGCGAGAGCGAGGAGGCGATCATCCAGTATTTCGTCGACCGCTACGGCGAGGACGTGCTGCTGGAACCGCGCCGGGCGGGATTTAGCCTGCTGTTGTGGCTTGCGGCAATTGGCGTGGTGGCGTTTGGCGGGGCTGTGGTTGGCATCGTGCTGTGGAACTGGAGCCGCGCCCGGCCGGCCGCTGTAGCCACCGCAGCGCCGGCGGATTCCCCGCAGTCGCCCGCCGGCGCGCTGGAAGAGCTTTTCGAGGAAGAATTCGCGCGCTATAAGCGAGACAAGCGCTCATGACCGTCATCGCGTTGGGAAGCGTATTCGGCGTCGGCGCGCTGCTGTGGATTCTCTGGCCGCTGGTGCGGCGCGGCGGCGCGGCGGCGTTGGGAACGGACGACACGGGCGACGATCTTGCCGAGCGTACGCTGCTGCTCTACCAAGAACTGGAAGAGATCGACCTGGAGCGCGAACAGGGCGACCTTACCGCAGACGAATACGCCGCCTTGCGCGAGGCGCAGAAGCGGCGCGTGCTCACGCTCCTCGAGCAGCGGCAGCGTGAAGCGGTCGCGCTGGGAGACGCGGCAGCAAGCGAAAACGCCGATGCCCTCAGTGACGCCATCGAGCAGGAAGTCCTGCGCATTCGCGCCCGGCGGCGGGGCGAGCGCGCTTCCCCGGCCGGCCAGGACGCCCCGGCGCGCGGGCTGCATTGGCTGTGGCTCGGCGTGCCGGCGCTGCTCGTGCTGGTTGCCTTTGGCGTCATCTTCCAACTCTATCGTTCCTCCGCTCGCACGCTGACCGAACAGACGCCAATTGCGCAGGTGGACGCGGCATCCCTGGTAGGGTTTGCATCCGTAGCGCCTGGCCGCGTCCTGTTGGCTACGACCGGCGGGATAGAGGAGAGCCGCGACGGGGGGCGGACGTGGACGGCGCACGCGCTGGGCGCCGCGCCGCGCGCGCTGGCGGTATCGCCGGCCGGCAGCAACGCCTACGTCGTTACGGCGGCGGGCGCGCACGCGAGCGCCGACGCCGGGCGCACCTGGCAAGCCATTCCCGCTGCGCTGCCGGGCGCGGAAGTCCTGGCGGCGGCGGTAAATCCCTACGCGCCAACGGAGGTCTACGCCAGTTTCGCCGATGCCGGCCTTCACCGCTCGCGCGACGGCGGCGCATCATGGGAGCCGGTTTCGACGCCGGACAACGAACGGATTGTGGCGATCTTCGTGGGCGGCGTGCCGCCGTTGCTCTTCATTGCCGGAGAATCCGGGAACGTGCGGGTGAGCAGCGACGAGGGCGCGACCTGGCGGGCGGCCAGCGGCGCGGTCACCATGGCCCTGCGCGGCCCGGTGCGCGCGCTGGTCGGCGCGCCGGACGCCAGCGTGCTTTACGCGGCCTCCCACACCGGGCTCTACATGAGCACGTCGGCCGGGCAGACGTGGGTGGACTTGCCGCTGCGCAAACCGCTGGCGGCGGTGGCCGTGGATCCGGCGGACGCCCGCACCGTGCTGGCCGTAACGGAATCCGGCGCGGTCTACCGCAGCGCCGACGGCGGCATCGCGTGGAGAGACGAGTGACGAATCGCGCCGGTTACAAGCGGCTTCGTCAACGCGCGGAATGTCCGTCATTCCCGCGCAAGCGGGAATCCATCCTCGCGGACGTTGGCAAGCCCCCGCCGGAGGGAGAACCAACGCGCATCGCCCAAGAACGTGCCTCCTCTTTGCCTGAAGAAGCGGGGGACAAGCCCCCGCGCTACGGTTTGGCGTCGGGGTTCGCGCCCGCCGCCTCCGTCCCGCGTCTTCCCGCGTGGCTTCACCGCGCGGCGGCCCTCTGCCTCGGCCTTCTCCTATTCGCACTCTTGCCTGCAACCGTAGCGGCGGAGGGCGTCGTAACGGGCACCGTCGTCAACGGCACTGCGGGCGGCGGCGTGCCGGCGGACGTGGCGGTGACGCTCTACTTCCTGCGCGATGGCGACATCGTCGAACAGCGCACGGCGGTTACCGACGCGGCCGGCGCGTATCGTTTCGCCGACGTGCCATTGGATGCCGGACTGCGCTTCGTGGTGGTCGCCGCCTACGTGCGCGTGCCGTACAACACGCCGGAGTTGCAGTTCGGGGAGAGCGCTGAAGTCCAAGCGCCGCCGCTTACGGTGTATGAAGCCGGCCAGGACCCAAGCGTCGTGCGGGTCGTCACCGACGTGCTCATCATCGCGCCGGGCGAAGAGCGCAGCGGCATGTTGTCCGTCCTGGAGATAGTGCGGCTGGCGAACGACAGCGACCGCACTTATCTTGCCACCGGCGTCGCGGGCGGCGGCGCGGCCATGGACCGGGTGCTGCGCTTCGCGCTACCGGCCGGCGCGCAGGACCTTACGATGATCAGCGGTCTCAGTGACCAGAGCGTGGTGCAGATCGATAGCGCACGCGACAATCTGCGGGGCTTTGGCGCCTTCATGCCGCTGCTGCCGGGCGAACGGGAAGTGGCGTTCGGCTACCAGGTGCCGTATGCCGGCAGCACGCTGGACTTGCGCAAGCGCACGGTCTACCCGACCGACCATTTCGCCGTCATCGCCCTGGAAGAACACGGGCTGGACTTCGCGTCGGCGCAACTCGAAGTGCAGGCCACGCCGATTGGCGAGCGCCGCTACCTGGTCGGCAGCGCGAGCGATTTGGCGGCGCGGGCGGAGGTGACGGTGCGGGTCAGCGGCTTGCCCGCGCCTTCCATACGGGTGCGGTTCGAGCGCCTCCTCGAGCGTGCGCGCGGCGCTCAGTCGATTCTCTTCGTCATCCTCGGCCTAGCGTTGGCCCTGCCCCTCATCTACGCGGTCTATCGCCGGCGCGGCGGGCTGCGGCGGACGCCCGCGCCCAAGCCCCTGGACGCCGCCGCGCCGGACGACAGGGAGTCGTTGTTGCTCGACATCGCTCAACTCGACGATGACTTTGCGGCCGGCGGCGTGGGCGAGGCAGAGTACGAGCGGCTGCGCGCTGAGAAGAAGCAACGCCTGCTGGAACTCTATGAAAAAATCGACAATGAGGCCGGCGATGGCTGAGCCGCAACACGCCGCCGCGGATCTCGCCGTGGAAACCAGCGGGGTATGTAAGCAATTCGGCCCTCACACGGCATTGGAGCAGGTCAACCTCGCGCTGGCGAGAGAGGAACGCCTGGCGATACTCGGACCCAACGGCGCCGGCAAGACCACGCTCATCGCGGTGCTGGCTACCCTTTTGCGTCCGTCCGCGGGCGCGCTGCGGGTCATGGGCTACGACAGCGCCGACGCGCCGGCCGAAGTGCGCCGCCGCATCGGCCTGGCGGCCCACCAGACCTACCTGTACCCGGAGCTTTCGGCGCGGGAAAACCTGCTCTTCTACGGGCGCTTGTATGGTGTGGCGGGTTTGGAAGGGCGCGTGGACGAACTGCTGCATCTCGTGGACATCTACCCGCGCCGCCACGAGCAAAGCGGGCGCCTATCGCGCGGTATGCAGCAGCGCGTAGCCTTGGCGCGCGCCCTGGTCCACGATCCCGACGTGCTGCTGCTGGACGAACCGGACACCGGCCTCGACCAGGAGCATCTGGAACTGTTGGCGTCGCTCGTGCAGGGCCGCGCTATCCCGCCCCGCAGCGTGATTCTCACCACCCACAACCTCGAGCGCGCTCTGTCACTGTGCGAGCGCGTGGCGGTGCTGGCGCGGGGGCGGCTGGTCTACCAGGCCGCAAGCGCGGCGCTCGACCACGCGGTGTTGCGGGACGCCTACCGCCGTCTTGCGGGAGCGGCGCCATGAGCCTCGCCCTGCGCCAAGTCCTCGCGGTTGTCCGCAAAGACCTCCTGGTCGAGTCGCGGGCGCGCGACCTCTTGCTCTCGATGCTGATCTTTGCCGCGCTCTCGCTCATCATCTTCAACCTGGCGCTGGACCTGCGGGGCGCGGTGGTGCGGGAGGTGGGGCCGGGGCTGCTCTGGCTCACGATCGCCTTTGCCGCCATGCTGGGCATGGGCCGCGCGTTCGTGCGCGAACACGAGCGGGGCACGCTCGGCGGACTGCTGCTCGCGCCCATAGACAGGGGCACGCTCTTCATCGGCAAGCTGCTGGCAAACCTCCTCTTCCTCTTCGTCATGGAGGCGGTCGCGCTGCCCCTGTTCGCCATGCTTTTCAACCTGCCGGTGCTCACCCCGTTGGTGCTGCTCATCACGGCGCTCGGCACGCTCGGCTTCGCCACGCTCGGCACGCTCTTCTCCGCCATGGCGGCGCACAGCCGGGCGCGAGAGGCGCTGCTGCCGCTGCTGCTCTTGCCCACCACCGTGCCGGTGCTGATTGGAGCGGTGAAAGCGACGAGCAACGCCATTGCCGGCATCGGCGGCGGCCCGCCGTGGCTCGGCCTGCTGCTCGCCTTCGACGTAATTTTCCTTACCCTCTCGTATCTATTGTTTGCCCACGCGATTGAAGAGTGAACGACGGCCTATGGTTGTGAGAGGAATCGAGAGAAAACGGGTATACTGAGTGCGGGCGTATTGTTAAGTAAACTTCATAAACATTAGCTCCCATTAATGGGGAGATGCAGTAGGAACACAATGCGGCGCAACGCCGCCGCAGAGAGAGGATGCCCATGTTGCGAAGCGGAAATGCGGAAGGCGGGCGCGGTTGGCTGGACGACGCGCTGGGCGTGGCCGCGTTGATTGGCATGGTGGTGGCGCTCTGGCTCATCTTCATCTACACGCCGGTCGAACTTGTGCAGGGCGCGGTGCAGAAGGTCTTCTATATCCACCTGGCGTCGATTTGGAACGCCTACCTGGGCTTCTTCATCGTCTTCGTGGCGAGCATTCTCTATCTCCGGCGCGCAAGCGCGCGCACAGACCGCATCGCCCGCGCCTGGGCGGAAATTGGCGTGGTCTTTACCACCATCACGCTCATCAGCGGCGCGATTTGGGCCAAGCCGATCTGGGGGACGTACTGGACGTGGGACCCGCGCCTGACCAGCACCCTCGTGCTTTGGCTCATCTACGTGGTCTATCTCATGCTGCCCGGCCTCATTGGCGACCCGGAGCGCGGGCGGCGCTACGCCGCGATCGTCGGCATCATCGGCTTCATCGACGTGCCGATCGTGCACATGTCGGTGCGCTGGTGGCGCACGCTGCACCCGGACCCCATCGTCGCCACGGTGGAAGGGCCGGCGCTGCCCATGAGCATGTGGTACACCGTGCTCTTCTGCATCGCGGTCTTTACCGTGTTGGCGGTCTTCCTGGTGCGGCAGCGGCTGCAAATCGACGAAATGCGAGAAACGCTCAACGCCCTGCGCTCGCCTGCGCGCTGACACTGAAAAGGAGCATGTGAATGGACGCGATTCAGAACTTCGACTACCTCTTCGCCGCGTACGCCATCCTCTGGGTGGTGGTATTCGGCTACTTCTTCTTCCTCACCCGGCAGCTTGGCGACCTGCGGCGCGAGGTGAACGCGCTGCGCGAGGAGCGTGAGGGTCGCGGAAGCGATGAGGAAGAAGAGGCCGGCGCGTAGGTTGCGTGCGCCGGGTAGCCGTTCATCCTTCGACAGGCTCAGGACGAACGGCTACCCGGCTTAGCGAAGGGATTCCGGCTCAGGACGAACGGATACCGGCTTCTCCCAAGGGAGACGAACGCGCTCTGTTGGCACTCGCACAGGCGCGTGGTATGCTATAAATACTGAAGTAATGGAGCCAACCAGGAATTCGAGCGAGTTGAAATGGCGGAAAACGGGCCGTGTACCACGGCGCAGATGGAACGCCAAGCGGATGACGCCGCACCTAGCGAAGACGCCGCTCCAAACGCGGTTGCGGCAACCGACGCCCGCGCCCGCAGCCTGGCCCTTAACGAGCGCGTGCCGTCCAGCGGCTTGTTCGGCGAGGCCGACCGTCCCCTGGTAGAGGGGTCCCGCGCTTCCTGGCGCATCGCGCCGGAGCCGTTCCTCATCACGCCCGCTAGTTACGAGAACCTGTGCCAACTGGGCGAGCGGCTGCTGGCGTTCTACGGCGCCGCGAACCGGCTCTACAAGCGCAGCGTGCGCGGCACCATTCCCGCCTTCTTCCACGAATACCTTGACCTGGGCAAGAGCGAGACCGTTATCGACTACGGCCGCATGAACCGCTTCCGGCGCGACCTGCCGGGCGTAATCCGGCCCGACCTCTTGCTCACCACCGATGGCGTGAAGGCCGCCGAACTCGATTCCGTGCCCGGCGGCATCGGCCTCACCGGCAGTATGCAGCAGCACTACGCCAGCCTGGGATTCAACATGGCCGGCGGCGCGAACGGTATGGTGGAAGGCTTTGGCGCGATGATTCGCGGCCGCGCGGCCACGGACGACCCAAAGCTGGCGATTGCGGTATCCGATGAGTCCAACGACTACCGTCCCGAGATGCAGTGGGTTGCCGAGCAATTGCGGGCCTTGGGCATGGAGAGCGCGTGCGCCAGGCCGGAAGAGATCGAGTTGCACGGCGACGGCCTCACCCTTGGGGGCCGGCCGGTGGATACGCTCTACCGCTTCTTCGAACTCTTCGACCTGAAGAATATCCCGAACTACGACCTGCTCCTCTACGCCGTGCGCAAGCAACTGGTCGCCATGACGCCGCCGGTGAAGGCGTATCTGGAAGAAAAACTGCTCTTCGCGCTCTTCCACCATCCGGCGCTGGCCGAGCACTGGCGGCAGGAGATGGGCGCGAAGACCGTGGCCGCCTTGCGCGGCGTCATCCCGCAGACGTGGATCCTCGACCCGCGCGCCTTGCCGCCGCAGGCGGTGGTGCCGGGGCTGGAAATCGCCAAGCGGCCGGTGACGAATTTCGACCAACTCAAGGGACTGAGCCAGGCGGAGCGGCGGTTGGTGATCAAGCCCTCAGGCTACTCCGCCACCGCCTGGGGCAGCCGGGGCGTGACCATCGGCCACGACCGGCCCGAAACGGAGTGGGACGCTGCCGTGCAGACCGCGCTCGCTGCGTTTGCGCAGACGCCCCACGTCTTGCAGAAGTTTCACCACGGCAAGCGCTACGCCACCCGCTACTATGACTTCGAGCGCGACACCGTGCGCCGCATGAACGGCCGCGTGCGCTTTAGTCCCTACTACTTCGTGGTGAATGACGAAACGCGCTTGGGCGGCGTGCTGGTGACAATCGTGCCGGCGGACAAGAAACTCATCCACGGCATGGTGGACGCGGTGATGGTACCCGCCGCCGTGAGCGACGACGGGATAGAACTCGACCTATAGAGCGCCGGTTCGCTACCTGCGGGCACATCCGGTAGCGCAGGTTTGCTACCTGCGGGGAACGCGGAGAACAAGGAGCCGCAATGGCAATTTCGCAAACGCGCGTGAAACGAGAAAAAGACGAGTGGCAGGAGTTGCTCGCCGCCGGCATCAACCGGCCGGAGAAGCTCATCGCGGAGCTCGGCGAACGCCTCGGCCTGGACGATGCCACGGCCGCCAGCCTCCACGAAAACTTCCCGGTGCGCATCAATCCCTACTACCTCGGCTTGATCGAAGAGGTCAACGACCCCATCTGGCGGCAGGCCATTCCCGACGAGATGGAACTCGACCACAGCGATTCCCTCACCACCATGGATCCCTTGGCCGAGGACATGGACGCGCCGGTGCCGTATCTGACGCACCGCTACCCGGACCGGGTGCTGATGGTGGTGCAGTTGCAGTGCGCAATGTACTGCCGCTTCTGCACGCGCCGCCGCGAGGTCGGCAGCCGCAACGCCGTGAAGAAAGAAGATTGGGACCGCCAAATCGAGTACATCGCCACCCACCCGGAGGTGCGCGACGTGATCATCTCCGGCGGCGACCCCTTCATGCTGCTCGACCACCAGATCGACTACATCTTGAAAGGCCTGCGGGCGATTCCGCACATGGAGATTATCCGCCTGGACTCGCGGATGCCGGTCACCCTGCCGCACCGCATTACGGAGAATCTCTGCGAAATCATGCAACGCTACCATCCGGTCTACCTGAACACCCACTTCAACCACCCACGAGAAATCACGCCGGAATCCACCCGCGCCTGCGAGCGCATGGCCGACTACGGCATCCCGCTCGGCAACCAGAGCGTGCTGCTGCGTGGCGTGAACGACGACCCGGAGGTGATGAAGGAGCTTGTGCAGGGGTTGTTGAAGATTCGGGTCAAGCCCTACTACCTCTACCAGGCGGACCTGGTCACCGGCACCAGCCACTTCCGCACCGCCGTGGAAAAAGGCCTGGAAATCATCAAGGCCATCCAGGGCCACACCAGCGGCATGGCCGTGCCCCACTTCGTGATCGACGCGCCCCAGGGCGGCGGCAAAATTCCCGTGACGCCCGACTTCATCCAGGAAATCACCGACGACGAAATCGTGCTCAAGAACTACGAGGGCAAGGTCTACCGCTATCCGATCGACTCCGAGACGCCGAACGCGCGGGAGACGAAGGTGTCCCAGGCGCAATCGAACGGCAGGGACAACGCCGACGGCGTCTAAGGCGGCGACCGCTGTGAGTTGGCGAGTGCGTGGCAGGCGGCAGCGCCGCCACTGCTGACTCTCCGTAACCCGCCATTGCGCCAGCAAGGCGAACGGCGCGTGAGGCGGTTCCCTGGCACCGTCAGTCCGACTCCTGTCATTCCGAACGGAGCGTAGCGGAGTGAGGAATCTAGGGCGTTCAAGGCTTTGCGGCCGGCTGGGGCATGGACTCTAGATTCCTCGCTGCGCTCGGAATGACAGCAGGCTGCGCCCGAAATGACAGCCGGCTGCGCTCGGAGTGACGGGCGGCATGGCAACAGAGAGCCGCGCCCGTGTCCGTCGCAGCCGGTGTGAAGTTTGACGGCGCTGGCCGAGGCTATCGACAAGAGGGCGTCCCTGGTGAAAGTCCCGCTGCGCATCGGCGCCGTTGGCTTGGAGCACGACGAAATCTACCGCGTGCTGGACCGGCTGCGCGGCCATGATGCGGCTGAACTGGTAGCCATAGCTGAGCGCGGCGGGCGGCTGCGCATGGCGGCGGAAGGACGCTACCGGGTGCCGGTGTTTCCGCGCCTGGCGCGGTTGTTGGCGGAAACGGCCGTGGACGCCGTTGTGGTAGCAACGCCCAACGGCGAGAAGGCGGTTACTATCCAAGAGGCGCTGCGCGCCGGCGCGCACGTGATCGCCCACGCGCCGCTTGCGCTTACACCGGAGCAGTGCGCGGCGGTTGAGGAGGCGCAGCGGGCGGCCGGTACCGGCGTGGTTCTGCTGCTGCCGTTGCGCTTCACGCCGGCCTACGTCCGCTTGCGGGAGGCGATTGCGCAGGGCGTACTGGGTGACATTACCCAGGCGGTCGTCATCAACTCGCAGCAGGTCACGGCCACGCCCCGCACGCAGGCCTTCTTTGCCACGAAAACGCACGGCGGCATCCTGACGAACCTCGCGGTGCACGACCTGGACGCGCTGCGGTGGCTGTGCGGCGACGTGACCGTGGCATACGCGGCAACGCGCCGCATGGGCCTGACCGAGCACCCGGACTTCGAGGACGCGGGCCTGGCGCGCTGCACCCTGGCGGACGGCGGCGAGGGCGTGGTGGTGTGCAACTGGCTCGCGCCGGAGACGGTTGGGCCTTATCACGAACTCAACGTTGTCGGCACGGCAGGCGCGGCCTGGATCAGCGGCGGCAAACTGCAGATCTGGGGCGGCCCGCCACCGGAGACTTTGCCCGACGTTGCGGGCCGCGCGGCCTATAGCGAATCCGGGCGCGCTCGTACGTCAACTGCCGCCCATACCGCCGCCGGCGAGGTGGACGCCGCCATGCTCGCCGCCGCGCTGGCAACGCTCGGCGATGATGATGCGCGGCGGGCGGCCACGGACGACGCGCTGCGCACGACCCGCGCGGCGGTGGCGGCGCAAGCCGTGGCGTGGCAGAATTGTTCCCCTTAACGCGCGTTTCCGTTTGTGCAGGGGCCGCCAACGAGAGAATATTGAATGCGTGCCCCTACCGCGTGAACGAGGCGCGCGGCGTAATGTGACCCCACCGCGCAATAGAGGAGCGCGCAGGATTGTTGCCAAACCAATTGCGCGCGAGGCGCGAACCGTGACTGAATCCGAACAGGCGACGCCGGCTTTCCTGGTTATCGGCCACGCCGCGCGGGACCTCGTGCCCGGCGGTTGGCGTTGGGGCGGCACGGTCACCTACGCCGCCCTGCTGGCCCGCGCTTGGGACGTGCCGACCGCCGTGCTCACCTCTCTCGCGGCGGAAGACGTGCCCGGCTACCAGGCGCTGCTCGGCGAGGACGTGCTCCTGCACGCGCTTCCATCACCAGTGACAACGACGATGGAGAATATCTATACGGACGCGGGACGCCGGCAACTGCTGCACGCCAAGGCCGCGCGCATCGAGCCGGGCCACGTGCCGGCGGCGTGGCGCGAAGCCCCCATCGTGCTCGCGGGGCCGATCATTGGCGAAACGTCAACGCGCTTTGGCGCAAGCTTTTCCCCGGGGACGCTGGCCGGCATGACGATTCAGGGCCGGCTGCGCTCGCACCAACGAGGCCGCGTCTACACCCGCCGCTGGACCCGCGCCGCGCATGAGTTTCCGCCCTATACCGTCATCTTCTTTTCGGATGAAGACGTGGGCGGGAGCGAGCGCCTGGGCAGGCACTACGCCTCGCAGACCCGCTTTGCGGTGATGACCCAGGGCGACGGCGGCGCGACGCTCTTCGAACACGGGCGTATTTCGCGCCATGCCGCCTTTCCCGCCAATCCGCGAGACCCAACCGGCGCGGGCGACATCTTTGCCGCCGCTTTCTTGCTCCACTACGCGGCGAAGCGCGATGCCGCGGCCGCGTGCCAACATGCCAACGCCGCCGCGGCGTGCAGCATCGAGCGCGTTGGCGCCGACGAGATGCCCACGCCCGCACAGGTAGCGGCGCGTATGCGCTCGGCTCGCGGCTAGCAGCCATCCGCTTTCTCGCCCTATTGCATCGCCTGCCGGCCGGTCAGTGCGGGAAATCCCTCACCCCGGCCCGCTCCCACTGAAAACCTCAGCAGGCCTCTGAGAACCTCAGCCGGCCTCTGCGAACCTCGGCCGGCCTCTGCGAAACCCCGGCGTACGTCATTCCGAACGGCGCGCAGCGGAGTGAGGAATCTAGAGTGAAGTTCGCCAAGAACCGCGACTCTGCTGAAGCGTCCCGCCGCTCCTGCGCCAAGACCCCTTAGATTCCTCGCTGCGCTCGGAATGACATCCTGCGTTCAGAGTGACATTCTGGGTGGCCGGCTACGCGAAGATCTCCACTGGGATGAGAAAACGCCTGCCGGTTGCGCCTCTTACCAGCGCCGCACCGGCTTCTCGCTCTCCAGCAGGCGGTGGAGCAGCATGTCCTCGTGCTGGCGCACCAGGTCGCGGGAACCGGGGTCGCGGGCCAGGTTGCGCGTTTCCAGCGGGTCTTCCTCCATGTCGTACAACTCTTGCCCGTCCGGGGTGTTCCAGAAGGCGTACTTGTAGCGGTTGGTGGTGATCGACTTGCCGCGCACGACCTGGTTGTTATCCTCGAACGCGCAGAGCGCGATGCCGGGCGCATCCGCCGCGCCTTCCACCACCGGCTTCAGGCTGGCGGCTTCCATTTCCCTGGGAATTTCAACCCCGGCGTAGTCGAGGATGGTCGGGGCCACCTGGAAGGTCTCGATCACGCCGTCCACCGCCGGCACGCGGGGCATGTCCGCGGGCGGCACGACGATGAACGGCACGCGGGTGGAGCCCTCCCAGAACGTCCCCTTGCCGCCGCGGGACCAGTCGCCCATGTGGTCGCCGTGGTCGCTGGTGAAGATGATGAGGGTGTTGTCCGCCTTGCCGCACTCTTCCAGCGTCTGGAAGAGGCGTTCCATCATGTCGTCGATGTAGGTGCAGAGTCCCCAGTAGAAGGCCGTCACGCGCCTAATCAGGCTGTCGTCCGGCTGCTTGGCAAAGCGGCCGCCGCCGTTTTGCAGGTGCTTGGGCTTGTCGCTGTCGTCGGCCAGATAGGTGGGCGAAACGTCCACGTAGTCCAGCGGGTACATGCTGTCGTAGGGCTTAGGCGGGTCGAACGGCCCGTGGGGCCCGCAGATGCCGCACCAGGCGAAGAAGGGCCGGTCGTGGTCGCGGGACACAAACTCCCGCGTGTTCTCCGTAATCCAGGTGTCGATGTACTCTTCCAACGGCAGCACGTTGCTAATCGCGGTCATGTACTGGCGGTAGTCGGGTTCGCGGCGCTGTTCGTAGATCAGTTCGTAGCCGCCGGGATGGACGGAGTCCAGCCAGCGGGCGTAGACCGGGCCCAAGGGGCCGGGACCCAGCGGCGAGCCGTAGGATTGCGTCCAGCGCGCGCCCTTGCCGCCGGTGAGTTGGGTCTCGTTGAAGCCCTTGGGCGGCATCATGTGAATCTTGCCGAAGGCGGCGGTGACGTAGCCGGCGTCTTGCAGTTCTTCCATGAACGTGCGCTCCCACGGCGGCAGGCCGGGCGTGCTATCCACCGCGGCTTCCATGTAGGTCACGCCGTGCTGGTGGGTGTAGCGCCCGGTTTGCAGGCAGGCGCGGGCCGGAATGCAGACGGGATTCTGGTTGTAGGCCTTGGCGAAGAGCGTGCCCTTGGCCGCCAGCGCGTCCAGGGTGGGCGTCTTGACCTTTTGGTTGCCGTAGCAGCCCAGGGTGTCCCAGCGCTGTTCGTCGGTGGTGATGAGGATGATGTTCGGGCGTTCCATTGGCTCTTGCTTCCTGTTGCCGGTAGCGCAGGATTGCAACCTGCGCCTCTGTACGTTCAATTCTCCAAGGCCGGCCTTTCCCGTGTCAGACCGCCGGCGCACGTGCCGAGCGCTACACACTTAGGCGGGACTCAGGCTGGGGACAAAACCCCCGCGCAACATTGTAACACTGTGAGAGAAACTGAAAGACCGAACAGGGGCGCGCCCCGGCACACTCGCTTGGCCACGCTGGGACGCAAGCGCCCGCGCCTGCAGCGGCGCAGGTTGCAAACCTGCGCTACCGGAGAAGTGCTACCGGAGAAGCGTTACCGGAGATGAGCTATCGGAGATGCGCTACGCCCTTAGCCTTGGAATCGATGCGTTGACTGTGGACTAGAGACTCGCCTCATCCGCAAGCCGCCTGGTGTATTCCAGATCCTGCTTGACCTGGGCGAGTAGTTCGGCCTGGTTCATGTCCTTGAAGCTGTTCGGCCCCCGGTATTCGGCCTGGAACGAGGCGTAGCCGGTGTAGCCGATGCGCTTCAAGTACCGGAAAGCCTCGGGGAACGGGATGAACCCCTGGTCGAAGGGCACCACTTTGGCCTGCCAGCGCTCGGCGCCGGTTTCCGGGTCTGCTTCCTGGAACTGCGCGAGGTTTTCCAGAGCCAGCATGGCAATACGCTCGGCAAGCAGGTCGAGGCCGTGAATCCAGCCGCCGTAACTGCCCTCGATGCCCATGTGTCCCAGGTCGGGATAGTAGCAGAGCGCCGTTGGCTCGAAGCCGTCCAGCAGGAGCGAAACCGCGTGGGTGGTGGCGGAAAGAGTGGGACCGTCGTGGGCGTGCACGCCGGCCTGGACGCCGTGCTTCAGGCACAGAGCCTCGATGCCGCGCAACCGCTCCCGCGCTGCCGCGATCTGCCGGCGCATCGCGCCAAAACCGGCGTAGCGAAAGTAACCGAGCTTCAACTGCTCGATGCCGAGGTCGGCGGCCGTGGCAAATACGTCTTCCGCGTGGGGCGACTGGGCACTGTCGACGGCCGTCGTCAGCCAGCCAATTTGAAGGCCCCGGCTGCGGATGGCCCGCGCCGCCTGGGGCAGGTCGGTCTTCGCCCGCTCCGGCAAGACGTGTCCGGGGGAGCGCACGGTGAGGTCTACGCCGTCCATGCCAAGTTTCGCCACGGTGTCGGCAAGTTCGCCATAGGCGAGGTCCTCAAGCGGTTTTGAGAGCATCAGGAATTTCATGGCACACGTTTCTCCTCGCCCACAGTGTGGGAGACTTGTAGAATTGCCTACTCTTTGCCGGGCGGTTGCGCCGTTGGCAGGTGGAAGCTATGCGCGCGCCTTGCCGCGGACGCCGCCGCGTCTCAGGCAGGCTTCCCATCGTGTTTCAGTATCTGCTTTGGCAGCATAGAATCTACCGGCGCGGGCTGTGGGATGTTGTTGGACCACGTTAGCGCCATGCGCTACTCCGCAGGTAGCGTTCACTGGCCCAACAAAGGATTGACCCCTCGGACGTTGATGCCATAGTCGAAGACGAGGTCGCCGCCGGTCATGCCGGACATTACCAGCAGGCCGGCGCCAATGGCGACAAGCGCCAGGAACGGGAGCGATGCCCCGCAGTCCGATCCTCTCCGACGGGAAACTAATCGCCAGACCGTAATCGCGATGAAAAGCCCCGTAACGGCAAAGCTCCAACTCTGGTGCGTTTCGATGACCCCATGGAGTTCCGTCTCCTCGTACGGAAAATGAGAGATCAACCCGGAGACCGAGGCGGCGATAGCGCCAATCGTCCCAACCACGAGCAAAAGCCAAGTGGTCTGGAGCATCCAGGGCTTTGGCCTGACAACCGCATAGACGGTCAGGGCCGCCAGGAGAACAAGCAGGGCGATGGGAAAATGGACGATGATGGAGTGCAGGTCTTCGATGGTATCGGCAATCAGTTTTTCCAAGATTTCCTCCCAGGGTAGACTGCGCCCCTACAGGCGGATTGCGCCGCGCGGCAGGACTTAACGAGGGCAGTGCGACGGTGCGTTCTCCACGGCAACCTACCAGGCAAACGTCAAGATTCTTTGAAGAACAAGAATCAAACTACTGCGCCGCCTATCCCGCGCTGGGCCGGCGCTTGCCAACATCACGGGCCTATGCTACCAGTTGCAACGTACACTTCCACCAGCCGATTGAGAGCACAGATTAGCGGCAGAGGCAACGGCCGTCACTGCCGGGTGCTGAGCAGCCGCCGCATCGTGCCGCCGAGGATTTGCTTCTTTTCGTCGTCGCTGATGGGCGCCAGCAGGATACGTCCGATCTGGTGCGTGGGGCACATCCAGGGAAAGTCGTCTCCGTAGAGGATTCTGCCCGCGCCGACGTGCGCAACCAACTGCGCGAATATCCCGTAGTACGCGACGGAACCGGCGGTATCCAGATAGACGTTTGGTTCCTCGAGTGCCACGTCGTACGTCCCGTCCGTCTCCGGGTGTTTTCTGCCGGCGCCGGCGTGGGCCACGATGAAGTGGGCGTTGGGATAGGCGCGGGCGGTGCGGCGCAGCACGTCCGGCGAATCCACGCCGTGGCTGATGAGCGGGAGCCGGTGCCTGTCCGCCAGTTCGAAGGCCGGCACGTAGGCCGGCCCGGCGAATGGATATTCATGCAGGCTGGTGTGAAACTTGAAGCCGCGCGCGCCGGCGTCGACGCAGCGCTGCAACTCGTCGCGCACCTGGCCGGCCAGGTTGGGGTCCGGCACGGCGTAGGCCAGTAGACGGTCCGGATGCCGGCGCGCCGCCGCCAGGTTCATGTCGTTGCCGGCGCGCATGTCGGCCGTAATCGCCAGGCTGGAAAAGACGCACGTCTGGTCGATGCCCACCCGGTCCATGGTGCGCACCAGCGAGTCGGCGTCCGGCGCGGGCTGGTGAAAGCCATAGTACGCGCCCAGGTGGGAGTGGTTGTTCACGACGAACGTGTCCGTGAGCGGTTCGCCGCGCAGGGCGGCCTCGCGCAGGGTCATGGACTGGCCTGGGGCCGGTGAGGCTGTCTGTGTCATGGTTTCACGTCTTTCTCGCTGTTGCGTTTGGTGGCCACGCGCTTCGTGTTGCGGCCTTGTCTGGCGCGTCCATTCATCCTTCGACAGGCTCAGGACGAACGGACGCTGAGCGTGCGTCGGTTAGACGTCGCAGTTGTCGATGAGGCGTTGCAGGCTGCCGCCGGCCACCGTGTCGCGCTCTTCTACAGAAAAACTGGCGTACGTGAGCCCCGTGATTGCCATGCCCGGATCCCACTCCGGCAGGCCGGTGCCAAAGAGCAGGCGTTGCGCGCCCCAGCGGCCGGCAACGTGGGCAATGGCGTCGTGGCCCTGAAAATAGGAGGTCTCGATGTACAGGTTGTCGTGCCGTTCCATCAGGGTAAAGAGCGTGCGGTAGTTTGCCGGCGGCTCGCGCACAAGGATGAGCGGCAGCGCGGGATACGTCCGCAGCGCCCACTCGATGAACGCCCAGGGGCGCGGTTCGCTCCAGTGGCGGTTGTTCGTGTCCAGGAAGAGGGGCACACGGCGCTCGGCCAGGGCTTCCAGCAGCGTGTCGATTTCGAAGGGTTCCAGCGTGAGCCGGTTGATGCCGGTGCAGAGCCGCGCCGCCCGCGCGCCGGAGTCCAGCAGTTGCGCCACGAGTTCTTGCTCCGGCGGCGCCTCGCCGGTGATTGACGGCATGACCACCCAGCACGGCACGAGCCGGTCTACGCCTTTGGTCTCCTCGATCACGAGCCGGTTGCCGACGGCGGGATGCTGCCACTTGGCGCGGCCGTGGGTGACCAGCGCGCGGTCGATGCCGTTCGCGTCCAGCGCCGCCAGCAGGCGCGGCACGTCGTTGGGCGTGTCGTCGTGGCGGAGGAAGATCGGGCCGAGAAAGACGTTGGCGTCGAAGAGGCGCGGCGGCTCGCGTAGTTCCGTCTCCATCCTGGCGCTCCATTCTCTGCGCGGCGGAAGTTTTTCTGATTATACAGGAGATGCGCGGAGAGATTCGGCGCGACATTCGCAAGCGCGGGGATGTATCCTGTTCCCACGTGCACGAGCGAGACGCAGCCGCACTGAGCGAGGTGAGCGCAATGGATGCTGTGGGCCATGGCCGTGGGCCGTACTTCCAGGTGGGCACAGCGCGCGCGCGCATAACGCCTTCGGTGGGCATGCCGTATCTCGGCTACGGCTGGGACCGGCAGGATTTCTTTCTGGGCGTGCATGACGACTTGTGGGCCAAGGCGCTGGTGATCGACGACGGTGAACGGACGGCGGCGCTGATCGCCTGCGACATGATCGGCTTTCCGCCCGCGCCCTTTGCCGCCGGGGTGCGGGAGTTGGTGGCGGCGCATACGAGTATCCCCGGCGAGTGCGTGATGCTTAGCGCCAGCCACACCCACAGCAGCCACGCCTCGATCGACCTCTCCACGCTAGACCTCGAGTGGCCGTGGGTGAAAGACCTAGCCAAGAGCCTGGCTGGCACGGCGATTGCCGCCTGGCAGCAGCGCGAGCCGGCTTCTATCAAGGTAAGTTCGGGTGAGATTCACGGGATTTCCGAAAACCGGCGGGTGGTGCGCACCGACGGCAAAGTATATCGCAACTGGGACACGAAAGCGCCCGGCGCGGAGGTGCGGCGCGGGCCGATCGACCCGGAAGTGGGCGTGCTGCTGGCGCAGCGACCCGACGGCGCGCCGTTGGCCGCGCTCTGCAACTTCACCGCCCATCCCATCTGCGCCATGAGCCAGCCGCTGGTGTCGGCGGATTATCCGGGCTATGCCATGGCCGCGGTGGAGGCGGCGTTGGGGCCGGGCGTGACCGCGCTCTTCAGCCAGGGCGCGTGCGGCGACGTCAATCCGCCGGTGGTGCGGCGCAACGTGCGCGACGCGCGGGAAGTTGGGCTGCAACTGGGCGGCGAAGTGTTGCGAACGGCGGCGTCGCTGCTGCCGGACGAGATCCCGGCAGTGGATTGCCGCGTGCGGGTAGCGTCCAGGCGCGTGACGTGGGACTACCGCCCCGACTTGCCCTCACGAGAAGATGCCGACCGCGCCAACGAGGCGGCAAGGGCTGCGGTCGAGCGCCTGGAGCGCGGCGGCGCGTCCGCCGCAGAGGTCCGCAAGGAGATCAATAGACACCGCCTGACGCTGGAGCAGTACGAACTCACCCGCAACGACGCCCGCCAAGAGGAAGGCGAAATCCAGGTGATGGCGATTGGCGAGAGCGCGTGGGTGGGCGTGCCCGGCGAGCTATTCTGCCAAGTCGGACTGGACATTAAAGAACAATCGCCGTTCACGCGCACGTATATCGTGGGCTACGCCAACTGCTACCAGGGGTATTTTCCGACGCCGCAGGCGTATGCGGAAGGCGGCTACGAGGTGAACGTGGGCCGCTGGAGCCGCTTCACCGCCGCCGCGGGCGCGAGCGTGCGGGATACGGCGCTGGCGCTGCTGCGCGGCCTGGTTTAGCCGCCACGCTACGGTGCGTCATCACTCTGAGAATAGCCGTAACTGAGCCGTTCGCCCCCGTATCGCGTACGGGGCAGGCTCTGAGCCGGGTCGAAGGGTGAACGGCGGATTGAGCGTTTAGCCACCCCGAACGCGCCTCTCTCCGTTCATACTTCGACGGTGGGCTGCGCGAAGCCCTCAGCCACGAACGGTAAGAGGCGCGTTCGTTTTCATTCCCCTGTGCGGCGAGCGGGCGGCCATGGTGATTGCCATGGAAATAGCGCGGCCGGCTCCGTCATTTCCGCGCACGCGGGAATCCATTATAGGCCCAGGCGAAGGCCCGTGCGAGTGAAGAGCCCCTCCCGCTACGGTGCGAGGATGCGGGGGACAAGCCCCCGCGCTACGTGTGCGCGACAGAGGCGGGGGACAAGCCCCCGCGCTACGCATCTCGTTTCCTCTCCTCGTCGGAGAGGGTTAGGGTGAGGGGAAACCGCTTCGTCTGGACTTCATGGCGCTTCACATGGCCGCCAGGAGTTTCGCGCCGAAATCCGCCGGTTCGCTGCGTTCGATTATCAGGTCGGTCGCGTCGTGGAAGCGCATGAAGTCGCGCATGGCGCGGGCTACGGAAGCCGCCAGCCGTTGGCTGGGGCGGACGCCCGGCTCCAGGTACAGCGCTTTCACGCGGAGCAGGCCGGCCTTGCGCTCGACCTTGGGATCGAAGCGGCCCACCAGGCGGCCGCGGTCCAATATCGGCAGGCAAAAGTACCCCCAGACGCGCTTGGGCGCGGGCACGTAGCACTCGAGCGTCTGCCGGAACCGCCACACGGCGCGGTCGCGTCCCTTGGCCCAGAAGAGGCTATCGAACGGATTGAGAAACGTGGTCCGGCGCGGCCGGAGCGCGCCGTCCGCCGCCGCCTCCAACCGGGGCAGGTTATCGCGGTGCGCCAGGAGTTCGTGCGTCTCACGGTCGGCAAGCCGGCCTTCGATGCGTACGAACGTGCCGTCCGCAATCAGCCTCTCCACCAACGGTTTCGCCTCGGTAGCCTTAAGGTGCAGATAGTTACCGACCTGATTCGGCGCGCAGACCCCTAGCGCCCGCATGGAAGTCGAGAGAAGTCGTCGCAGCGCCTCGTCCGCGGTTGGCTCTTGCGTATCGACCCACGCGGGCAGCAGGCGCTCTTTGCTGTCGTAGATGCGTTGGAAATTGACCCGATTGGCAATTGCAAGTTCGCCCACGTCGTAGAGGTACTCAAGCGCGATCTTTGCGTCGTCCCAGTTCCACCACGAGCCCGGGGCGCGCTTGCCGGTGCGAAAGTCGGCGGGGCGGGCGGGGCCCGTTGCCTTCACTCTTGCAAGGATGGACTCGACCAGGCGCTGCTTCTCAGGATTGGCGGCCCAGCGCGTGTGCCACGTGCCATGACCCTCTCCGCGCCGCCGCATCTCAGGCAGGAAGCAGGCATATTCGGTCAGTGGGATGATGCAGGCCGCGTGCGCCCAGTACTCGAACAACCGGCGGGCATTGTCGGGCGAGGTGTTGCCGTCGTCGAAGAGAAGTTTGTCGAGCAGGGCGGTATCGTAGCGGCCCAGCCGGCTCCAGAGCGTGAGGTACTGCGCGCGGTTGACGACCTGGAGCGTGTCGATCTGCACCCAGCCGACGCGCTGCACGGCGGCGTAGACGTCCTCGATGGTTGGCCGGCTGCCCCGGCGCTGCGGCGCGTCCAGGCCTTGGGCGTGCAGAATGACCGCGCGCACGGCGGCGAGCGGAAACGGGGCCTGCGCGCTCACGGGCGCGGCGCCGTCTTGGGCTGCGGGCGCGCGGGCGCGTCCGTCGGCAGGCCATTGGTGGAACTTGCCGCCTCGCGCGCGTAGAGCGACAGCACGCCGCCCTCGTGCTTGCGCGCCGGCGGCTGCCAGCGGCTGCGGCGCGCGGCCAGGATTCTTTCAATCTCCTCTGGGGACTTGCGCTCGCCGTTCACGCCGACGATGTCCAACGAGCGCGCCGGCACGTCGATCGCGATCAGGTCGTCCCGCTCCACCAGCGCCAGCGGCCCGCCCAGGGCGGCTTCCGGCATCACGTGGCCGATCGCCGGGCCCTTGGCCGCGCCGGAGTAGCGCCCGTCGGTGATGATGGCGGTGCTGGCCTCCAGGTCGGGCCGCGCCGAAATGACGGTGGTGCAGAAGTACATCTCCGGCATTCCCGACGAGCGCAGCCCCTCGTAGCGGATGACCATCACGTCGCCCGGTTTGATCTCGTCGTTCGTCACGCCCTCAATGGCGTCCTCTTCCCGGTCGTAGGGCACCGCGCGGCCGACCATCTGGTGGGTGCGCGGGTCGGCGGCCACGTGCTTCATCACCGCCCCTGCCGGCGCCAGGTTGCCGGTGAGCACGGCAATCGTGCCGCCGGACTTGTAGGGCTTCTCAATCGGGTAGAGCACCTCTTCCTTGCGCACGCCGTGGTTGTCCAGGTAGCCGCCGATTTCGTCGAACCAGCCGCGCGCTGCCAGGTCTGCCAGGTTTTCGCCAAGGGTCTTGCCGGTGACCGTGAGGCAATCGAGGTGGAGAAAGTCCTTGACCTCATTCATCAGGGCCGGCACGCCGCCGCAGTACCAGATGTATTCCACCGGATGCGTACCGTAGGTCTTCACGTCGGTGAGCACCGGCACCTTGCGGCCGATTTCGTCGAACTGCTGGGGGCGAATCTCAATGCCCACTTCCGCGGCAATTGCCGGCAGATGGATCAACAGATTGGTAGAGCCGCCGACCGCGGCGTGGAGCACCAAGGCATTGTGAAAGGCCGCCGGCGTCAGGATGTCGCGGGGCCGGAGGTTCCGTTCCAGCAGCGCCATCACCTGTTCGCCGGCGTCGCGGGCCATGCGGGTGAGTTCGCGCAAGGCCGCCGGAATGAGCGCGCTGCCCGGCAGCGCCAGACCCAGCGCTTCGGCAATCACTTGGTTGCTGCTGGCGGTGCCCATGAACTGGCAGGAACCCGGCGTGGGGCAGGCGTGCTTCTGCTTGGCAATAAGCTCTTCCTCGGTTATCTGGCCCTTGTCGCGCATGATGCCGAGCGGATACATAAGCTCGGAGGACATGTTGCAGGGGCCGTTGGTCTGCGTGCCGCCGGGGACGTGGATCGCCGGCAGGTTCACCCGCGCCATGGCCATCAGGTGGCCGGGCACGGCCTTGTCGGCGGTGGAGATGCAGACCATGGCGTCGTGGGGGTGCGCCAGCGCGTGGATCTCCGTCATGTAGCTGATGATGTCCCGCGAGGGCAGGCTGAACCTCATGCCGGAGTGGGCTTGGGCGACGCCATCGCAGATGTCGGTGCAGTAGAATTCGGCCGGCTTGCCGCCGCGGGTGTAGACGCCGAACTTGGCCTGCTCCACCAGATCGCCCAGGTGCACGCTGGACGGATGCGAGCAGCCGGTCACGCTCTCCACCAGCACCTGCGGCTTGCCCAGGTCGTCCACGGTCCAGTCCATGCCCATGCGCAGGGCGTCGCCCTGGCGGTTGAGGTTGCGTAATTCTTGGCTCCGCAACTCCATAGTCTTGATCCTCCCTCATCGATTTCCGGCGCATTCGCGTTTGCTGGTTGGCTGACGCTCTCTATTGTAGCGAAGTGCGGCTGGGAGAATCTGCAAGCGACCGTTCGCCACTGGTTGGGTGACGATGTGTCACACGGGTCTTGTGACCTTGACACTGCTGCCGGTTCCTGAGAAAATCTAGGGTGTAGAAATCGGCGGGAACCGATTGTGGACGCCCCAAGTAGGGCAGAGATGGCAGTTGGAGAGGAACAGCATCCGCGCGGCATGGCCGAGTATGCTACCAAAGGCGACTTGGAAGCTGGTTTGGAGCGGATGCAACACGCCATCGAGTTGCTGGCCGAAAAGTCGCAGGCCGACATGGCAAACCTGCGCGCCGATATGGCCGACCGGCACAATGCGATGATGCGGTGGATCATCGGGTTCATCGTAGCGGTGATCGTCATGCTGGCCGCGCTGGGCGTGTTCGAACGCATCATTCCACTTTTCACTGCTTAGCCAAGAGCGCGTCCGCGCCGCCCGCCCCAGCGTTTGCGAATCGGCCCTGCCGGTGCGCGGGCGGCCGGGATACGCATGGGTTTTCCATCCAGAGTCCACGGTGGCGGGCGGATAGAGGATGCGTACGCCGCATGGGTGCAGCCACGGCGAGTGAACGCGTACGCGCGGCAATCGCGGCCACGGGCCGCATCACGTTTGCCGAATTCATGGAGATTGCGCTCTACGCCCCGGGCGCGGGCTACTACACCACAGCTTCTCGCCGCTTTCGCGGGAATGACGCTCCGGCAAGCGACTACTACACCGCGCCGCAGCTTCACGGGGTCTTTGGCGCGTACCTGGCCCGCCACGTGGCACGCATCTGGCGGGATCTCGGCGAACCTGAGCATTTCGACGTAGTCGAGATGGGCGCGGGACGCGGCATCTTGGCATGGGACGTGCTGCGCGGCCTGCGGGAGGCCGCGCCCCGCTGCTGGGAGCGCACGCGCTACCGCCTGGTGGAGCGCGGCCCGGGGCCGAACGCGGAAGAGTTGCAGGCTTTGGCGGCAGCCGCGGCGCATCCCGTTGTCGTGTGCCGCGCGCTCGCCGGGCCGGTGGGCGGAGTCGTGCTCTCCAATGAGTTGCTGGACGCGCTGCCGGCGCATCGCGTGCGCGTGCGGAACGGGGCCTTGCAGGAACGCTACGTCACGCTGCGGGACGGCCGGCTGTGTGAGGAGTTTGACGCCCCGTCCTGCCCGGAACTCACCGCCTACGTCGCGCGAATGGGCATGCCGCCTGAGGGCTGGCAGGGCGAAATCTCACTCGCCGCCGTGGCGTGGCTCCAGCACGTGGCGCGGCTGCTGACGCGCGGCACAATCCTCACCATAGACTACGGCGCGGTGTGGGAGGAATTGTGCTCCCCCCGGCACGCCGGCGGCACGCTGGCCTGCTACTACCGCCACCGCGTGAGCACGGATCCGTATACACGCATCGGCAGCCAGGACATCACCGCCCACGTGAACTTCTCCGCGCTGATGGACGCCGGTACGCGCCTGGGTCTGCGCACGGAATCCTACCAATCCCAGGCCGAATACTTGACGGAACTTGGCATTGGCGAGGAACTAACAGCGCTGGCGCGGCAGCCGGCCACGGCGGAATCGCAGCGCGCCAAGCGCGCCATCACCGACCTCATCTGGCCCGACGGCCTCGGCGGCTTTCGCGTGTTGGCGCAGGGGAAGGGTGTGCTATACTAGCCTGCGCTCGCTTTGGGTTGCGCCTGCCGCTGGCAGCGCCGGGCCGCAGCCGCGTCACCATGCGGCTATAGACGAGTGTGATGCGCGTCAGGCCGAAGCCCAGACCGCGACGCGCTAGGATTCGATCTCTCCCAGACAGCAACCGGAAGTAGGATTGCCTGCGAATGGGCAAACTTGCCATAGCCGGCGGGACGCCGAGCGTTGCCGAGCCACTCGATACTCCTTGGCCGGTGCACGACGAGCGCGACCAGAGCGCGCTCGCGGACGTGCTCACGAGCCGGGCCTGGACGCGCTCCAAGGCGCAGGGCGCGGCGTCCTGGGTGTGGCGGTTCGAGGACGCCTTTGCCGCGTTTCAGGACGCGCGGCACGGGGTGGCGGTCGCCACCGGGTCGAGCGGCCTGGAGGTGGCCCTAAAGGCGGTTGGGGTTGAGCCCGGCGACGAAGTCATCATGCCGGCGGCCACGTGGATTACGGTGGCAACCGCGGTGATCGCCGTTGGCGCCGTGCCCGTGTTCGTTGACATCGAGCCCGGCACGTATAACATAGACGCCCGCAAAGTTGCCTCCGCCATCACGCCCAAGACGCGGGCGGTCATGTGCGTCCACAACGGCGGCCTGCCGGCCAACCTGGACGCGCTGCGCACACTGGCGGAAACGCATAGCATTGCGCTGGTCGGCGACTGCGCCCACGCCCACGGCAGCCAATGGCGCGGGCGCGGCGTGGGCGCGCTCGAGGACGTGGGCGTCTTCAGCTTTCAAGGCAGCAAGGTGTTGCCGCTCGGCGAGGGCGGCATGGCGCTCACCGACCGGGATGATCTGCAGGCGCGGTTGTTTGGGTATCAGCACGTGAACGGCATTGTGGGGCGCGCCAAGCCGGAGCGCTCGTTGCCCGCCACCAATCTGCGCATGTCCGAGTGGGTCGGGGCCCTGGGGCTTGTGGGACTGCAACGCCTGCCCGAGCAGATCGCGAATCGCGAGGCCAACGCCCGCTACCTGATGCAGGGATTGGCCGAAATACCGGGTGTAACGAGTCTGGCTTGGGACCCGCGCGTGACGCGGTGGAGTTTCTACATCTGGCACTGGCGCTATACTCCGTCGGAGTTCGAGGGCATACACCGCGATACGGTTCTGGCCGCGCTCAAGGCCGAAGGCGTGCCGGCGAGCACGGGCCAGACCGCGCCGCTCTACCGGCATCCGGCGCTCACCGAGATGGATTGCGGGCGCGCGGGCTTCCCTTTCAACGCGCAGGTATACGGGCGGCAGATGGACTACGCCGCCTTTTCCTGCCCGGAAACGGAGCGCATCGCGGCAACGGAGGCGCTGGCGTTTTCGCACACGCTCTTCCTGGGGCCGCGGCGGCGCATGGACGTGATTCTTGACGCCGTGCGCAAGATTCGGGAAAATGTCGCTGAACTGCATGCTTGGGAGCGCGCCACCGCTTCACCTGCGTAATGGCGCGCGTTTGTGGTACAAATGGATTCAGCAGGTATGCGGGTCGGATAGAGGCCGGGCTCCCGGTCCTCTGGTTGGACTTTTCCCCTTGCCGTCAGGCGTAGTGTAGTATAGGCGCGTTTGCAGCAAATCAAGTAGGTAGTGAACATTGGCAAAACGGAAGCTCATCGTCGTCGAGTCGCCGACCAAGGCGCGGACGATCAAGAAATTCCTGGGCCGCAACGTCGCGGTTGAGTCCTCCATGGGCCACGTGCGGGATCTGCCCAAGAGCAAGCTGGGCGTGGAAGTCGAGGACGGCTTTGCGCCCTCATACGTCATTCCCCGCGACAAGAACGCGGTGGTCAAGAAACTGACCGAGCACGCCAGGAACGCCAGCGAAATCCTGCTCGCCACCGACCCGGACCGGGAGGGCGAGGCGATCGCCTGGCACCTGCTGGAGGCGCTGAAACGCCGCATGAAGAAGCAGGACCTGACCGCCCAGCGCGTCGTGTTTCATGAGATTACGAAAGACGCCGTGCGGCACGCCCTCGACGAACCCCGCGAAATTAACGACGACCTGGTGGATGCGCAGCAGGCGCGGCGCGTGCTCGACCGGCTGGTCGGCTACAAGATGAGCCCGTTCCTCTGGCGCAAGGTGCGCGGCGGGCTTTCGGCGGGGCGGGTGCAGTCGGTGGCGCTGCGCCTCATCGTCGACCGGGAGCGCGAAATCGAGGCGTTCACGCCGCAGGAGTACTGGTCGCTGCACGCCACATTGGCTAAACGGCCCGCCAAGCGCGAACGCGACCAATTCGATGCCGAACTGGTGCGGATACGGGGCAAGAAGCCGGAGATCAGCGACAAAGAGACCGCTGCCGGCATCGTCCAGGAGCTTGACGGCGCGGCGTGGCCGGTGAAGAAGATTGCCGTGCGTGAGCGGCGGCGGCGGCCCAGCGCGCCCTATACCACGAGCACGTTGCAGCAGGACGCTTCCGGCCGCCTGGGCTTTCGCGCCGGCCGCACCATGCGGCTGGCCCAGCAACTCTACGAGGGCATCGCCATCGGCGGCGAAGGCCAGGTGGGACTCATCACGTACATGCGCACCGACTCCGTGCAGGTCAGCGGCGAGGCGATCGCGCAGGCGCGGGAGTTCATCGTGGAAACCTATGGCGCGGACGAATTGCCAAAGTCGCCCCACCGCTACACCTCGCGGGTGAAGAACGCCCAGGAAGCGCACGAGGCGATCCGCCCCACCAGCGTCTACCGCACGCCGGAGCAGATGCGTGATTTCCTGGATAAGGACCAACTCAGGCTCTATACGCTCATTTGGCGGCGGTTCGTGGCCAGCCAGATGCGGCCGGCGCTGCTGGAGACCAGGTCGGTGGACGTCGTGCCTCAACGCGGCGGCGCCGACCTGCCGTACCGCTTCCGGGCGTCGGCCACGCGGGTCAAGATTCCCGGCTTCTACCAGGTCTACCGCGCCGACGAGCAGGCGGACGACGAGAAGAAGACCCTGCCGCCGCTGGCGGAGGGCGAGGACTTAGACCTGCGCAAGCTGTGGCCGGAGCAGCACTTCACCCAGCCGCCGCCACGGTATACAGAAGCGAGCTTGATTAGGTCGCTGGAAGAAGAGGGCATCGGCCGGCCGAGCACCTACGCGCCAATTCTCTCGGTAATCCAGGAGCGCGCCTACGTCGAGCGCGAGCGGCGCAGCCTCAAGCCCACCGAATTGGGCATGGTGGTGCGGGATATGCTGGTCAAGCACTTCCCCGACATCATCAAGACGGAGTTTACGGCGGCTATGGAGGAAGACCTGGACGCGATCTCCCGCGGCGAAAAGCGGTGGACGCCGGTGCTCGAAGAGTTCTACGGCGGCTTCAGCGCAGCGCTGGAGAAGGCGGACAAAGAGGCGGAGCGCGTAAAGGCGCCGGTGGAAGAAACGGGTGAAATGTGCGAGGAGTGCGGCAAGCCGCTTCTGCTCAAGGACGGGCGGTTTGGCAAGTTCATTGGCTGCAGCGGCTTTCCGCAATGCCGGAACACCAAGCCGTTCCTGGATACCATTGGCGTTGACTGTCCCAAGTGCGGCCAAGGGGAGATCGTGCGCAAACGCAACAAGCGGCGCAGCGTTTTCTATAGCTGCTCCCGCTATCCCGATTGCGACTACGCGAGTTCGCGTCCCCCATCGGCGCGCAAGGAACCTGCCGAGAAAGAAACCGCCAAGGAACCGGCGGAAGTAGCCGGGGTCTAGGAGTACAGCGCGTTCACGTCCAGGGCCGGAGCGTTGGCAGCGCAGGTTGCAAACCTGCGCTACCGGGGATAAGGGACGCTGTCGCTGTCCGCGCCTGGGCGCTCAATCCCAGGACAGATCGATCTCGTGCGCGGTCTCGATGAAGCGCCGCACCAGATCGACCGTAGCCGCCACGTCTTGCTTGTGCACCATTTCGTTGACCGTGTGCACGTAGCGGGTCGGCGTGGAGATGGTGATGGCGGGCACGCCGTCGCGGGTGCGTTGGATCGCGCCGCCGTCGGTGCCGCCGCGCGGCAGGATTTCCATTTGGTAGGGGATGTCCTCTTTGTCGCAGACGGCGCGGCAGTGAGCCACCAGGCGCGGGTCGCAGATCAGGGACGAATCCATGATCTTGATCGCCGTGCCGTTGCCGAGTTTCGAGACGCGGTCCGCTTCCGTGCCGCCGGGGATGTCCACCGCCAGCGTCGAGTCGAGCGCCAGGCCCACGTCGGGCGCAACGCCAAAAGCGGCCGTCGTCGCGCCGCGCAAGCCGACTTCCTCTTGCGAGGAGGCAACGGCGTAGACCTCCGCCGCGTGCTCGCCCAGGGCGCGCACGGCCTCGATCATGACGTAGACGCTCACCCGGTCGTCCATGGCGGGCCCGACCATCACGTCGCCCAGGTCGTTGCACGTGCGGTCGAACGTTATCGGCGTGCCCAGCGGCACAAGCTCCTTGGCGCGTTCGCCGGCAAGCCCCACGTCAACGAAGAGGTCGTCCAGCTTCAGGGCCTTGCCGCGTTCGGAGTCGTCCAGCAGGTGCGTGGGCTTGGTGGCCGGCATGAGCACGCCTGACAGTTCCTCTTTGCCGTGCACGCGCACCCGCTGCGCCACCAGCGTGCGGGGGTCGAAGCCGCCCACGGGCTGGAGGCGAATGAAGCCCTCGTCGTCCACGTGCCGCGCCATGAAGCCAATCTGGTCCATGTGGGCGGAAATCATGACCCGGGGGCCGCCCTGCCCCCGGCGGTAGGCAATCAGGTTGCCCAGGGCGTCCACGCGCACGTCGGTGGCCAGCGGCGCCAACTCGGCGTGGATGACGCTGCGGATCGGCTCCTCCCGGCTGGCAATGCCCGGGGTCTCGCACAGTCGCTTCAAGAGTTCCATAGGACTTTCGCGCTCCTTGCGTCTGAATACGGTGATTGGGTCGAACGGCTGCTAACTTTCCTATAGGATACCCGTTCCGGCGGCTGCGCGCTTTCGAACGATGCGCGGCGGTGGCGGCGCGGCCCTGGCTGCCGCGGTGACAATGCCGCGACGAGGCCTGTCATTCCCGCTTTCGCGGGAATGACGGAGGTCGTCGCGAGGGCGGAGGAAACTACTGAGTTAGCGGTGAGCGGCGGGCATTCGGTATGATAGTCGCGTAACCCCCTGCACGAGACGAGAGATACCGCCATCGATTCCACAGCTTCCTCTCCGCTTGAGCCGCGCGACGCGGCGGCAGACGCGCCGTCGTCGTTCCGGCAGCGCTTTGTGAGTTTGCGGACGATATTCTCGTTTCTCATTGCGGCGGCGCTCTTGTTCGCGCTGTGGCGCCTGGCGGGCTTGGATTGGCGCGGCATTTGGTCTGAGATCCGGCAGATGGACCTGCGGCTCTTTCTGCTCGCGTTGGCGGTGTACTTCACCACACTTCTGCCCCGCGCGGCGCGCTGGCGGCGGATGCTGCGCAACCTGGGGCACCGCGTGCCGCTGCGCCTGCTGGGCGAAGTGATTTTCCTTTCCTGGTTCATCAACCATCTCATTCCCGCCAAGATGGGGGACCTGTATCGTGGACTGATCTTGCGCCGCCGGGAGAGCATCTCCTTCGTGCTTGCCACCGGCAGCGTGGTGGCCGAGCGCATCATCGACGTGTTTGCGCTGCTTGTCTTGGCCGGGTGCGCCGCGTTCTTCTTTGCGCGGGGGGAGTTGTTGAGCGAAATGCGGGGCGTGCTGTTCAGCGCGGGCGTATTGGTTGCGCTGGTGGCGGGCGGATTGCTGCTTGTCTGGCGGTTGGACAGCAGCCTCTTGGCGCGGTTGCCGCTCCTGCAGCGGAGTCAGCAGCGGCTGGGAGAGCGATTCGAGCGGCTCAGGCGCGGCATTTTCACGTCGGCGCGGCCGTTGTGGCTTATGGTTCTGCTCACGGCGTTGGTATGGACGGCGGAAGCCGGGCGTTTCTTTCTGGTGGCGAACGCCGTGGGCGTGCCGCTGGCGCTGCCGCAACTGTTGTTCGTGTTCGCCGCCAGCGCGCTGCTGCTGGCCGTGCCGACGCCCGGCGGCCTGGGCGCGGTGGAAGGCGGCATGGTGGGCATGATGCTGCTGCTCGACGTGCCGGTTGACGTGGCCGCGGCGGCGGCGCTCCTCGACCGGCTTATATCCTACTGGCTCGTCTTGCTCAGCGGCGGCGTCTACTACTTCAGCCAGGCGCGCTTGCGCCTCTAGGGCTATGCGAATTGGCATTGACTTCACGGCGGCGGCGCAGCCGGCCGGCATCGGCCGCTACACGCGCTCGCTGGTGGGCGCGCTGGCGGCGCAGGCGCCATCCGACCAGTTTATACTCCTGGCGCCCCGGCAAACCGCGCACGCCCTGGCATCGCCGCGGACGCCGCCGCGCCTCCTGGCGCAGCCAAACGTTACTCTGAGACCGTTACCGCTATCGGAGCGTACGCTGACCCGCCTCTGGCACCGCTTGCGGCTGCCGCTCTTTGCCGACATGCTCGCGGGCGGCGTCGACGTCTTCTACGCGCCGGACTTTGCCCTGCCGCCGCTGTGGCGCGCGCCGGGCGTGATCACCATCCACGACCTCTCGTACCGCTTCTTTCCGGAATCCTACCCGGCGTCCTTGCGCGGATACCTGGAGCGCGTGGTACCGCGCAGCGCGGCCCGCGCGCGGTTGATCCTGGCGGACTCCGCGTCCACGCGGCAGGACCTGGTGGCAACGTATCAGGTAGACCCGGCCAGAATCAGCGTTTTGCACGGCGGCGTAGATCCGGCCTTTCGCTCCGTAGAGGCGGCTGGCGCACGGGCGGCGGTATTGCGGCGCTACGGCATCACGTACCCGTACTTCCTCTCGGTGGGGACGATACAACCGCGCAAGAACATCGCCCGCGTCATCGCGGCCATGCGCGCCGTGGTTGCCGCTAACCTGCCGCAGCAACTGGTGCACGTGGGACGCCCGGGCTGGCTCTACGAGCGGATCTTTGCCGCGCCGCACGAGCACGACGTTGCCGCGCGGGTGCGCTTCTTGACCAATGTCGATTCCGACGACGACTTGGCGGCGCTCTACAGCGGCGCGACCGCCTTCGTCTTCCCCAGCCTGTACGAAGGGTTTGGGCTGCCCGTGCTGGAGGCCATGGCCTGCGAAACACCGGTGATTACGGGAAACACGTCATCATTGCCGGAAGTGGCGGGCGACGCGGCAATCCTGGTTGACCCGACGAATACAACCGCCATTGGCGAGGCGCTGGTAACGCTGGCGAGCGATGAGAACGTACGGACTCAGTTCATCGGCGCGGGCAGAGAACGCGCCGCTGCGTTTACGTGGGAGCGGGCGGCGGGGGAACTGCGCGCGCACCTGGCGCGGGTGGCCCGGGGCGAACGCTGAACGCGCCGGCCGCCGCCATGCTCGGCTACGGCGCGGCCTCTCCCGGCAGGGCAAGGGGCGGGCTGAAGGCCGAGAAGGGCGCACCCATCTGCTATACTGTGCCAAAGCCAATGGACTTCCGTGCGGGTCATTATCATGGAATCAGCGACACTAACTCCGTCATTCCCGCGAAAGCGGGAATCCATCTTTGCGGGCCTCCCGATAGATTCCCGCTTTCGCGGGAATGACGGAGCGTGCTCGCGGGAATGACGGAGCGTGTTCGCGCTATTGACGGACAGAGAACTCGCCGTCATTTTCACTCCCTTGTGTGGTCGTTGCCTGGCCATGGTGATTACTTTGAAACAGCGCGACCAAGCCGTTCGCCTCCGCATCGAGTGTGGGGCAGCCAATTCCTCGCCGAGAGGCCACTGAGGAGAAAACCGCACCGTCATGAGCAGTGCTGGCATTAGGCGTTGGTGCGCCCGGCTGTTGCTGGCGTTGTGCGTATTCGCGCTGGTTCCGGCGCCGTTGCTGGCGGATGCGCGACCGGCGCCGCCGGCGAATGCCGAAGCGCGCGGCGCCATGCTTCGCTACTACGAGCAGATGGGGGGTGAAGCGGTCCTGGGCGCGCCGCTGACCGGCGAGTTGCGGGAAGACGGCCTGATCGTGCAGTACTTCGAAAACGCGCGATTGGAGTGGTGGCCGCAGCGCAAGCAGGTGCGGCTAAGTCCGTTGGGCCGGCTGCTGTATCCGCACTGGCGCTTCTTCGGCACGGAAGAAGCGGTGGCGCAGACCTCGGCGCAGCGTCATTTTCCCGAGACCGGGCATACGGTGCGCCATGCGTTCCTCCGTTTCTTCCTGGCGCACGGCGGCGCGCGGACGTTTGGATTGCCGATTTCCGGCGAGTTGCCGGCCGACGACGAATGGCGCCATCCGGTGCAGTACTTCGAGCGGGCGGTCTTGCGCTACGATCCGGCCAAGGCCGGCACGCCCGCGGCGGTGCGCCTGGCCCCGCTGGGCCGGGCGTTTTTGGCGTTGCGCGGCGGGGCGCGGCCGGGCGCGGTTCAGCCCGCCCCGACTCGTCGCACTGCCGGGCCAAAGCTCTTCACGCAAGTCGCGCTCTTCTACAACCCTAAGCTCGACTATACCCTCTCATTGGCAAAGGCCGCCGGGTTTACGGGCATAAAGCATCAGATACCGTGGAAGGCAATCGAGATCGCTCCCGGCAGGTATACGTGGGGGCAGGTGGACATTATCGTCGAGGCGGCGAGGCGACACGGGTTGGAGGTGATGCTGAGCGTCTACGCGGCGCCCATTTGGTTGCGCCGGGTAGCGCCCACCGGCGACCGGATCGACGCGCCGGACGCCGGCCCAACAGGATCGATTCAGGAGTGGTGGGAGCAATTCAAAGGGAACCATAACGGTCCGCCGGCGAACTTTGCCGACTACGGGGCCTTCATGGAGCTGATCGCCCGTCGCTACGGCGACAACGTGCAGGCCTACGAGCTATGGAATGAGCCAAACTTAGCCGGCAATTGGGACGGCAAGGTAGCGCCGGGGGAATTCGTCGAGCTTATTGCCATCGGCTACCGCGGCGTGAAACGCGGCAATCCTAACGCTATCGTCATCGCCGGCGGCCTGGCGCCCACCGGCGTCAACCTCGAAGGAGTCGCCATGGATGACGTGCGCTACCTCGAGGCGATGTACCAATACCGCAATGGGATGATTCGCGATTACTTCGACGCGCTCGGCGTGCACTCTTATGGCTACAACAATGCGCCGAACGACACACCGGACAACTACACGACCGCGAGTACCACGTACAAGGAGCACTGGTCGTTCTTCTTCCGCCGCTTCGAGCAGCACTGGGCAGTTCTCCAGAGATACGGCGATACTGAGAAGACGATCTGGATGACGGAGATGGGCTGGACGACGCGCAATCTCCACCCGGAGTTTGCCTTTGGGGCTGATGTTTCCGAAGAGGATCAAGCGCGATTTCTCGTCGAGTCCTATCAACTGGTCAAGGAACGGTATCGGTACGTCAGCGGCTTAGTGGTGTTCAACTTGAACTTTGCGAATCACGTCGTGCCAATGGACAGCGCATACTCCTTTTCCATCCTGGATAAGGACCTCCGGCCGCGCCCGGCGTACCTGGCCCTGCAAGCCCTCGAGAAGTAGCCTGCGCGCCTATGGAAGTCGCCATCAACGGGTATTTCCTCAACGTGCACCACACCGGCAGCGGGCAGTACGCGTACCACCTGCTGCGGGCGCTGGCGAAGCACAGCCCGGACCTCGCGCTCTCGGTGCGGGTGCCGTACTTCACGCGCAACACCATGCGTCCGGTGGGCGGCATCGGCGCGCGCGCGCCGCTGTGGGGCGCATTGGGCGGCGGCAATCTTGCGAAGCTGTGGTGGGAGCAGGCCACGTGGCCGCGGCTGGCTGCCGCGTTGGGCACGGATGCGGTGGGACACGTGCCCTACTTCGCGCCGCCGCTCTTTCATCCGTTTCCGCTGGTGGCGACGATTCACGACCTGATCCCGGTGGTGCTGCCGGCCTACCGGGGCAATCCGCTGGTGCGGCTCTATACCAGCCTGGCCATGGCGGCGGCGGGCAAGGCGGACGCGATCATTACCGATTCCGTGGCCGCCAGGCGTGACGTCATCGCGCATCTGGACGTGCGCGCCGAGGACGTGCACGTGGCGCATCTGGCGGCTGACGCGCGCTTCCGGCCGGACATCCCGCCGGCGGACGTCACGGCCGCGCGCCAGCGCTACGCCTTGCCGGAGCGGTTTTTGTTCTACCTCGGCGGCCTGGACGCGCGCAAGAACCTGGGCGCGCTGTTCCGGGCGTTGGCTCTGTTGCCGGCAGAGGTGACGCTGGTGGTGGCCGGCCGCGCGCGCCACGGCAAAGCGGCGCTCTTTCCCGATTGGGTGCGCCAGGCGACCGAGATGGGAGTTGGCGAACGGGTGCGCTTCCTGGGCGGGGTGCCGGAGGCGGACAAACCGCTGCTGTACCGCGCCGCGACCGCGTTCGTGTTCCCCTCGCGCTATGAGGGCTTTGGCCTGGATCCCCTGGAAGCCATGGCCTGCGGCACGCCGGTGGTGTGCAGCGACGCCGCGTCCCTGCCGGAGGTGGTAGGAGACGGCGGCATCCTGGCCGCGCCCGACGATGCGCGCGCGTGGGCAGACGCAATCGGCCGCCTCTGGGAGTCCCCGCCGGCGCGAAGCGAGTATGGCGAACGGGCGCTGGCGCAGGCGGGAAAATTCTCGTGGGAGCGCACGGCGGCGGCAACGGCGGCAATCTACAAGAAAGTCCGTCATTCCTGTAAGTGTCAGGTAATTCGTTGACAGATCTGGTAGAACTAGTGCGAGTGTCAATCACCAGATTTGGAAGCAACGAATGCGAGACAGTCGGAGTGACAAGAACATTGAGCGGAACCTGGAGCAGAAGTGTCGCTTGGCCTTGATCAACGAGTACGAATTGATCAAGGCCAAGCGGCACCCCCGGTTCCGCTTCGTGCAGGGCTTCTATGCGTTCCACGGTACCACCCGGCAGACCTTTGTCAAGTACTATAACTGCTTTTGCTAGACGCGGAGCGCTGACCCTCTGCTGCCGCGCAAGCGGGGTCCCAAGTGGAAGACCCGGCGTACGCCGCGCTTCATCGAGCAGAACGTGTTGGAACAGCGCCGCCAGGATATCGACCGCTATGAGATCTATGCTATACTGGAGCCGGTGCTCAAAGACCATACGCTGTCTGCAATCTATGCCATTTGCAGGTACCATGGGCTGAATCGCCTGAAGCCGGCCATGAAGCAAGCCAAACGCACCATCATCAAGGCCCGCGCGGGCGAACTGGGGCACTTGGACTGCCACTACCTCAGCCGCGACCTGGTCTTGGGCCGCAACGAGCGCTACTACTTGGTCTGCGGCTGGACGCCTGCACACGCCTGACCTAAGAGCCTGAGTGTGATGTTTCCGCGGTCAAGAGCATCAACCTGCTCAATGTCGAGTACGGCATCCAGTTTGAGTCCCTGCTCACCGACAACGGCGCCGAAGTGGCGGCGCGCACCAAGCCGGCGCAACACCCGTTTGAGCGCATGCTGTTGGAACTCGGCATCCGCCACCGCTACACCCGACCCTACCGGCCCCAAACCACGGCAAGGTGGAACGCTTCTGGCGCACGCTCAACGATGACCTGATCGAGGGCACGATGTTCGCGAACCTGGAGGAGTTCAAGGATGAACTGATTAGTACCTCCTCTATTACAATACGGCTCGACCCCACCAGGCATTGAAGGGAAATACGCCTCTTCAGACTCTGCAGAATCTGTCAACGAAATAGTCGACACTTTCAATTACCGCACAGGGGGGAATCCATCTTGAACCAGGCAGGCAGGCTCATGCGCGTGCTCTACATCTCCAAGGCGCTGGTGTTTGGGCAGTACCAACGCAAGCTGGAGGAGATTGCCAAGCACCCGGACGTTGCCCTCCGGGCGATCGCGCCGGAACACTGGCGCGAAGGCGAACACCGCGAGCGCCTGCAGCGCCGCTACACGGCGGGTTACGAATTGGTAGTTGAACCGGTGCGCTTCAACGGCCACTATCACCTGCACTACTTCGCCAACTTGCGGCGGCACATGCTGGACTGGCGGCCCGACGTGGTGCACATGAATGGAGAGGCGTTTAACTTCGCCACCGCGCACGCGATCTGGCACGCCCGGCGCGCAGGCGCCAAGGCAGTCTTCGTCGCGTGGCAGAATAACTACCGGGTCTATCCGCCTCCGTTCTATTTCATCGAACTCTATAGCATGCTCAAGTCGACCGCGGCGCAGGCGGGCTCGCGGCAGGCGCAGGAGGTGCTGCGCCGCAAACGCTATTCTCATCCTTCGGTGGTTTTCACCCAGCACAGCGTGGATGCTGCGCTTTTTGCCCCAGCGGCCAAACCGCAGGCGGGGGGCGAAGTCTTTCGCATCGGCTACGTGGGCCGGTTGGTAGCGGCGAAAGGGATTAACGTGTTGCTCAGCGCCGTTGCTCGTCTTGATTTTCCCTGGCGGGTCCAATTATTCGGGACCGGCCCGGAGGAACCGGCGCTCCGCTCCCAGGCTCAAGACCTTGGCATTCAAGACCTGGTTGAGTTTCACGGCCACTTGGATATCGGCTCGATGCCGGAACGCTACCGGGACATGGACGTCTGCGCGCTGCCTTCGCTGACCACGCCGCGCTGGAAAGAGCAGTTTGGACGCGTGCTAATAGAGGCCATGGCGTGTGGAGTGCCGATAGTAGGCTCGGACTCAGGTGAGATTCCCAATACGCTAGGCGGTGCCGGCGAAGACCGGGGCGGATTGACGTTCCCGGAGGGGGACGCGGCGGCATTGGCGAAGAGGCTGGACACGCTTTACCGGGAGCCGGCGCTGCGCCGCCAACTGGGAGCGCAGGGGCGGCAACGGGTGCTGCGAGAGTTCAGCCACGAACGCATTGCCGCCAAGACGGTGCTCATGTACCGCCAACTGACGTACGGCCCGGGACACGGCGCGGAAAGGCAAGGAACCGCCTGAAGAGGCACGAGCCGCCATCGCGACGGCCGGCGCCGCTGTGCGCCAGCGAAAATGACGGCCAGGCGCTGCTGAGCGCACTCTCTGCGTTGTTGGGACAGCGGTAGGGGCACGGCATGTCGTGCCCCTACCGCCTTTTGACAAGCCGGATAGAGACGTTTCTGCAATGTGCCCTGCCACATTTGTGCGGCAGCTTTGGAGACAAGCCCCCGCGCTATGGTTTGTCGCTCCCGCGAAGGCGGGAATGCGTTTTCAACATTGGCGAGTGCCGAGGCGAGGGACGAGCCCCAATGCTGTCGCATTGACCGCTGAGGCGGAGTTCGCGCGGCAAGCAGACGACAAGGACCCGCAACCAGCAGACGTGTGTGATGCTGCGTGGGTGGTGTTCTTCCAAAAGTTGTGCGAGCACGGCCACGATGCTGGCGATCGCTAACGTGAGGTGGACGGCGGCGCGGCTGTGGCCGAAGGGGCGGATTGCCCCCAATACATGCTTCAGCCAGCGAAAGAACAACTCGATCTGCCAGCGCTTGCGGTAGAGCCGCACTACGTCTGCGGCGCTCAGGTCGTGGCGGTCGGTGATGAAGGCGCGTTTTCCACTTCGCCGTGCGGCTGACCACGAGGCGCATCTCCGGTAAGACCGCGCCGTTGTGGTTGTGGGCGCTGCCCAGCACGATCACCGCATCCTGCACCACCACGTCTCCTTCCGGCGTGCGCTCTCCCGTCAGCGTACGCGCACGCACCACCCGGTAGGCGGCCTGCGGGTGCAGCCGCGTCACGAAATGCACACCGGCTGTCCGCATCTGCGCAAAGACCCGGTGCGCGTAGTAGCCCAAGTCCAGCAAGACCGTCCAGCCGCGCCACGGCGTCAGTTCCCAGCCCTTGAACGCCGTCACGTCATTCACGTTCGCCAGCGTCACCTGCAATTGCCTTGGCGCCTGCATCCCCACGGCATACGCCATCTGCAGCCGTACCCCCGCCTCATGCCCTTTGTGCACGCTCCACGGACTGCACGCCGCGCTCAACGCCAGAAAACTCCCGTCCACCGCCACCACCCGCCGCAACTGCGCCGACCCCTGCGCTGCCACCTGCCGCGCCACCACCGCCCACGCTGCGTCAAAAACACGCCACGTGAGCGAGCAGCATCCCCACATGCGCTTGCACCAAAAAGTGCTTGCGATACCGACCCACCCCCGCTACCTGCGCTGCTGCCGTCAGCGCCGGCTCCAACACCCGCCACAACCGCCCCAGTCTTGCAGTCTGTGCTACCATTACCCAGGGCTCCTTTGTAAGATGTATGGTGTTTCCTCTTACCAAAGTAGCCCTTTCACTTTAATCCGACAACATTGGGGGACGAGCCCCCGCGCTATGGTTCGTCATTCCCGCGCACGCGGGAATCCAGCACGTGTTGAGGCCGAGTACGATGTGCCGCGCCGCGCCCCAGATTCCTACGCTGCCCCTCAGTTCCCTTGCTGCGCTCGGCATGACGTGAAGTGCTTGGCGCATGGTTTCACGCCAGGTTAGGTGCCTTAGCTTGACGCTCATGGACAGAGTGGCTAACCTACACACGTAGGCTGCACGCGCGTGCGGCCGGAGTGGTGACGTACTCCATAAGAGGAGGTACAGAGATGGACAAGGCGCGAGAGAGCAGACTGCATAGCGTCTCCCGGCGCGCGTTCCTGGGGGGAGCGACGCTGGCGGGCGCGGGTGTGATGCTGGCGGCGTGCGGCATGCAGGCCGGCCCGGCCGATGACGCCGGGGAGACCCAGCAGGCGGACGCGCCGGCGCAGGAAGAGTCCAAGGCCCCGGCCGCTGAAGGCGCGGCTGAGGTCCTCCTCTGGCAGTGGGGTTCCACGTACGTGCCCGGCTTCGACGTGCTGGTGGACGAGTACAACGAGATGCAGGATGAAGTCGCCCTGACGGTTGAGAATCCGTCCGGCTACTGGGACAAGTTGCTGGCGGGGCTGGCAGCGCAGACCGGCCCGGACATCTTCCTGATGAACGGCGTGAACATCAAGTCGTGGATTACGGGCGGCCGCGTAGCCGCGGACCTGTCGCAGTACGTTTCCAGCGACAAGCAGGCCACCGACGACCTGGCGGCCGCGCTGCCGTCGTTCGTCGATTGGTACTCGACCGACGGCAAGGCGTCCGGCACGCCGTGGAATTACAGCACGAGCAATACCCAGTACGCCCTGGACCACGTGGTAGCCGGGGGCCTGACCCCGCCGGCCGAGCTTGGCGACGGGTGGGACTGGAACGCGTATCAAGAGTACGGGGAGAAGCTCACACAGCGTGAAGGCGAGAATATCACGCGCTTCGGCTCCGGGCACTTGCACGGCATCGAGACCGGCTGGGGCAACTTCATTCAGATGAGCGGCGGCAGCGTGCTGAGCGAGGACCGCGCGCGGTGTGTGATTGACTCGCCGGAGGCGGTTGAAGGCGTGCAGTTCTGCGTCGACATGATTCACAAACATAGAGTGGCGCCTACACCGGACGAATACGTGGCGTTGCGCGGCGAGAATCGGATACACCCCGCCTACTTCTTGACAGAGGGCTTGGTTTCGATCCACTCGGCCGGCGACTGGTACTTCAACCGCTACTTCGAAGTGCCTGATTTTCAGTGGGACGTGACCTTCCTGGCGAAGTCGCCGCGAACCGGGCAGACCGGCAACAACAGTAACTTCCGCGGCACGGTCATGAACGCGGCGACCGGCAACCCGGACGCGGCGTGGAAGTGGATGGCCCACTCGATCACGAAGCCGGTGCAAGATCGCGTAGTGGAACTCTTCAACGAGGTGCCGGGGCGGCTGGACTCCGCGATTGAGTTCTACACCAACACAGAGACGGCGGGGCCGCCGCCGTCACGGGCTATGCTCGAGGAATCGCTGCGGGCGACCATTGCGCTGCCGACCCACGACGTGGTTACGTGGGTGCAGATGATCCGCGAGGGCATCAATCCCAGCATGAACCTGGTCTTCGCCAATGAAATCACGGTACCCGAGGGCTTGAAGCAGATCCAGGATACGTTGAACGCGATCATCGACGAGGCAGGCTCCGGGTAGAACCGGCGCGTGCGCTTGCGGCCGCTCGAGCGGCTGACAATCGCGGACAGCGGAGATAAGAGAGCGGGCGGAACGATTTTCGTTCCGCCCGCTCTCTTTGCTTTGCCGCTTGGCTTGCCGCGCGGCGATTACTGGACGCAGCCCCGTATCAGGCCGGCTGGCGAATCAGCTTTTGCAGCGACCTGAGTTCGCGCGGCGGGTCGAGATTCCGGCCGTACTCGCTCCACGCGACTTCCGCCACGTAGATGTCGCCCTTTGAGTCCACGGCCAGGCTGTGGGGCGAGTAGAAGCGGCCCGGCTGGTCGCCGTACGCCTCCCGGCCCAGGCGCGCCAGCACGTTGCCGGCGGTGTCGAGGATAGAGACGCGCGGGCCGAGGTCCGTGCCCATGTTGTTTGAATCTATGCCGCCGAAGTACTCGCCGACGTATACCAGGTCCTCGCCGCGCGGGTCCGCCAGCACGCAGGCGGCCTTGGAGAGATTGGTCCACTGCGTCAGGTACGCGCCGTCCGCGGAAAAGATCTGCACCCGGTGGTTTTCGCGGTCGGCGATGTAGACCCGCCCGGCGGCGTCCACCGAAATGTCGTGCACGATGTTGAAGTGCCCCGGCTCCGTGCCCGACGCGCCCCAGGAGTGCAGCAATTCGCCGTCCCCGGAGAACTTGTGCACGTGGGCGTTGCTGTAGCCGTCCGCCACGTAGAAGTCGTCCGTGCCGGGCGCGAAAGCGACCGTGGTCGGGCGGTTGAACGGCGTGCCGCTCATGGGCGGCGGCGGTTCGCCCGGCGTGCCCAGGGTCATGAGGAGTTCCCCCTCAGGCGTGAACTTGCGCACGGTGTGGTCGCCGCTGTCGATGCAATAGACCGTGTCGTCCGGCCCTACCGCCACGCCGTGCGGTATGTCGAAGATACCGTGCCCCCACGTGCGCAGCACGTTCCCCGCCGAGTCGTAGACGAGCATGGGATGCGTGCCGCGGTTGAAGACGTAGACGTTGTCCTGGGAATCCACGGCCACCGACGTGGCTTCCTTGTAGTGCGCGCCGGCCGGCAGGTTGCCCCAGTTCGTCCCCGTTACGGTGTAGGTGAAATCTCCGTCGCCAAGTGTAACCATTTTTCCTATGTCTGCTCCTGTGTTCAACGATTCGCACAGTGTACCCGCTTGTAGCAGTGGCCTCACGCTACGGGCAGCAATCCCAGTGTAACCGTTTTCAAGCGGGAAGGCACTGGGGCTGTGCGGCGAGTAGGACTCCTTGATTGGTTGTCGGCGATTCTTAGCCGGTGTTTGCGTAGTCAGCAAGAACCGTTCGTGCTGAGCGTGTCGAAGTACGAACGGTTCTGGACGGAGGCGCTATCATCCGTTCACCCTTCGACACGCTCAGGGCGAACGGGGAAGGTGGGTGGCGTCTGTCGCGGTGGTTCACCCTTCGACAGGCTCAGGGCGAACGGAGTAACGTAAACTGCGGCGCCCCCGGGGTGATTCGAACACCCGACCAACTGCTTAGAAGGCAGTTGCTCTGTCCACTGAGCTACGGGGGCAGGAGAAAAATGGGCAGATGGCGTAGACTGGGCGCGGCATGCAGCGCTAGGCGTGGGGCCGGAGCCTTCTACTCGATTATACCGCAGCCGGTAGCGCAGGTTGCAAACCTGCGCTACCGGAGGCGCGGGCGCGCCGGGTTCAATCTTGCCCCTTGCGGCTGAGCCGGCGGGCAGACGTAGCGCGGGGGCTTGTCCCCCGCCGGGCAGACGTAGCGCGGGGGCTTGTCCCCCGCCGGGCAGACGTAGCGCGGGGGCTTGTCCCCCGCCGGGCAGACGTAGCGCGGGGGCTTGTCCTCCGCCGGGCAGACGTAGCGCGGGGGCTTGTCCCCCGCCGGCCCAAGCGGTATGAGGGCGCAAAGAGCGAACTCTGCACGAGGTTCCTGCCAGGGAGGACAACTTTCACTGCGCCGCCCGGCCGGACTTGGCCGAGCACCGCTTTCGCGGGGGCATTCAGCCTCTTGGCCGGCCGTCTACCCGCGCTGGCGCAGCGTCACCATTACCCCGTGCTTGGGACGCAGGGTAATGAGCGGATCCAATTCCACCGGGTGTTCGGGAACCAGGTCGAGTTCGTACTTTTGGGCGATGGTAGCGAGCAGCAATTGGGCTTCCAGCATGGCGAAGTTGTTGCCGATGCAGAGCCGCGGCCCGCCGCCAAAGGGGAAGTAGGCAAAGCGGTGGCGCTCTTTCACGCGCTCCGGCAAGAAGCGTTCCGGTATGAACGCTTCCGCGTCTTCCCAGAAGTCGGGATGGCGGTGCGTCATGTACTGGCTCATAATTACGGTGCTGCCGGCCGGAATGGGGTAGCCGCCGACTTCATCGTCGCCGATGGCTCCGCGGGAAATGCTCCACACCGGCGGCAGCACGCGCATGGACTCCTCGACCACCATCTTCGTGTAGGGGAGTTGGCGCGTGTCGGCGACCGTGGGCGGCCGGCCCGCCAGAACGCTATCGAGTTCGGCGCGCAGTTTGGCGGCGGCCTCCGGGTTGCGCGCCAGCAAGTAGAAGGTCCAAGTTAGGGCGTTGGCCGTGGTCTCGTGTCCGGCCAGGAAGATGGTGCGCACCTCGTCCCGCAGTTGGACGTCGTCCATGGCCTCGCCGGTCTCCTCGTCTCGGGCGTCCAGCAGCAGGGAGAGCAGGTCGTTCTCGTGGGGGTCGTCCGACTGGCGGCGGGCGTCGATGAACCGCTGCACCACGTCGTCGATGGTCTGGCGGGCCATGACGGCGCGGCGAATGCCCGGCAGGGGCACCCACTCCGGAAAGTCGATGAGCACGTACATGCGCTTGCGGGCCTCGCGCTGGGCCACCGTGATGAGGGGCTCCAGGCGCTCGGCGTCGTCCTGCACGTCCGCGCCGAACATCACGCGGCTCACGATGTTCAGCGTGACGCGCATCATCTCGCTGCTGACGTCGAACGGCTGCCCGGCGGCGGCCGGGGCCTCCCACCCGGCCAGCATCTTCTCCGTCTCCGCGATCATGGTCTCGCCAAAGCCGGCGATGTGGCGCCGGTGGAAGGCCGGCTGCATCAAGCGGCGCTGCTTGAGCCACGACTCGCCGTCATTGGTCACCAGGCCGTTGCCGAGCAGGCGCCGGAGCTTGCGGTAATCGGGGCCGCGCCGGTAGTTCTGGTGGTTCTCTTGCAAGACGTGACCGACGTACTCGGGATGAGACAAGAAGTAGACGCGGTCGAAGAGGAGCGTGTGGTGCGCAATGTCGCCGTAGGCGCGGCCGACCGCCTGCATCAACTGCAGCGGGTTATCCTTCAGCGCGCCCACGGTGCGCAGTCCCAGGAAGTCGCGAGGGCCCGGCGGCTTCCGCCGCTTGCCGACATTGGCGTCTGCGGCCATTTGGTTGCCTCCGTATCGCGCGGCAATAGCCGCGCACTCTCAGCGCGGTAGGTCGTGGAACCGCAGCCAACAGTTTCCGGCAACACGCAGGGCGACCACACCGGTTCCGAAACCCGCGCCAGTACACGCTGACCCACTGTGGGCACGCAGCCGCTTGGCTCGAGCGATTCTCACTGCTAGTATACAGCGCAGCCACAATCTGGTGAAGCGGGTGGTCGGGGATAGTCCGACCAGGCCACATCCAATAGTAGCAGGACTAACAAGAGTTACTGCAGCGGCATGTTCCAGAGCGTCGCGATTCCGCGCTCTAGAAGCTCTTTCACGACTGAAGCGCCGCCAACCGATATGTCTGCGATAGTCGGATTGGCATTCTGGAAGTTGGGGTCGCGCACGCTAACCGGGGTGCCGACTGGCAGTAGTTCCTCCAATGCCTCTTTGCACTCCTGCTCCTTGTCATCCCGTGCCGCGATTGGTAGGAATACCCTCTTGATGGTATGTTCAGGGTCGTGCACTCCAACCTCTACGGTATTGAAGTCCGCGACCTTGCAGACAATGCAATGGACCGCTACCATCGCACTCTCCTTAGCCATTTCGCAAGATTGTGGTAATGACAGTCAAGAGGCCGCCAAAGATGGCGATGCACAGTATGAGAATGACATGGACTTCCCACTGCGTTCTTGCCACTACCTTGTTGGTAGCTTCGATCATGCCCTTAGCCTCGGCCACGCTCTCCTTTGTAGCCAAATACTCGCACGTACGTTCGACAATCGCGATCCTCTCGTCTAGGGAAGGTCTGAACAAGTCGGTTTTAGCCAGGGAAGTAGTGGTGCGGGATTGTGGTGGTCATTTGAGGAGTGTTTTGGCGATTGAGCGGGGCTGTTTTGCCCCACTGTGGGCGCTGCTGGGAGCGTTTTTTGCTCCCGCTCGTGTTTTGGGCGCACTACGCCTGTGTCAGGCCACCAAGCGGGGTGCGGTCGTGGCCAGGTTGGCCAGTCCCAGCAGCAGCGCCAGCCGTTGCGTGTATTTGTGCAGGCCCCGGTAGCGCACCGTGGCGTAGCTGTCTTCGACAAGGTCGCCGAAGCGCCGCTTCACCCAGAGGAACGGATGTTCTACCTTGGCCCTGACCGACGCTTTGCGCTGCTCTGCCAGCGCCGCCGCGCTCCCTGCCGTCAGCCACCGCCGCTGCCCAGGCCGCAGCGCCACCTGCCAGACCACCGCGCGCCCCTGATGTTCCGGCCGCTTCTGCACGCCTATGTACCCCGCGTCTCCCCAGACCTCCTGCTCCGCCCCGTGCAGCAACACCGCCGCTTGCGTGATGTCGTGCACGTTGGCCGACGTGGTGGCAAGACTATGCACCACCCCCGTCGCCGCGTCTGCCCCAATGTGCAACTTCATCCCGAAATGCCACTCGTTCCCCTTCTTCACCTGTCGCATCTCCGGATCCCGCTCCCCCGCAAGGTTCTTCGTCGATGTCGGCGCCGCGATAATCGTCGCGTCCACCACCGTCCCCTCCCGCAGCCGCAACCCCTGTGCCGCCAGATGCCCGTTGATCTCCGCCAGCAACCGCTCGCCCAACCGGTGCTTCTCCAACAAGTGCCGAAAGTGCAGGATCGTCGTCTCGTCCGGCAACGCGTCCCGCAGCCGCAACCCCACGAACCGCCGCACCGGTTCCACCTCGTACAGCATGTCCTCCATCCCAGGGTCGCTCAGGTTGTAGAACAACTGCACACAGTGGATCCGCGACCTTGTCGAAGACAGCAGCATCACCGACAAGGGATACGGCGGCCGCCCCCGTCCCGCTTTGGGATAGAACGGCGCTATGCACGCCTCCAACTCCGCCCACGGGATCAAGCCGTCCATGTGCTCCAAGAACTTCTCCCGACGCGTCTTGCGCTTCTTATGCGTGTACTCCATCTCCGCAAACGACTGCTGCTCCATCACCTTACTCCTCCACTCGCGGCATTTCCTTGGTATCATAGGTATGCCACGTACTTGTTCAGAGGTTCCTTAGATTCCTCGCTGCGCTCGGAATGACATTTACTTGCCCCTGTCAGCCCTCACCCCGGCCCCAGGGAGAGGGAGTTTCTTAGCGGTACCAAGCGCTTGGGCGTTGTCAGCGGGAGACGGGGATGCCGGTCGTATGCAGGCGGATGCGGTAGAGGCTCGTGCGGGCGGTGACGTAGAGCGTGCGCAGGTCGTCATCGCCCCATGCCACGTTGGCGGGTTGCTCGTCGCCGATGATGCGTCCGAGCACGTGCCCGGCCGGATTCATCACCCAGATGCCGCCCGGCCCGGTGCAAAATACGTTGCCGTTGGTATCCACCTTCATGCCGTCGGGACTGCCTTCGTCGTTGGAGGTCATGTCCGTCCACAGGCGGCCGTCCGCCAGCGCGCCGTCGGCCTTGACCGTGAACGCGCGGATGTGACGGCGGCGGCTGTCGTCGATATAGAGCGTCTGCTCGTCGGGCGCCAAGGCAAGGCCGTTCGGGCGGTCGAAGTCGTCCACCAGGAGGCGCAGCGCGCCGTCAGGCGTAATTAGATAGACGCCGCGAAAGTCCAGGTCCGGGGCCTGCCCCAAGTCTTCCACGCCGTAGGGCGGATCGGTAAAGTAGAGCGTGCCGTCGGAGCGCACGACCACGTCGTTGGGGCTGTTGAGTTTCATGCCCTGGTAGGAGTCCGCCAGGGTGACGTAACTGCCGTCGGCTTCCTGGCGGCTCACGCGGCGGCCCGAATGCTCGCACGAGATGAGGCGGCCCGCGCCGTCCAGGGTGAGGCCGTTCGCGTTGCCAGAGGGCGCGCGGTAGGTGCTTACTGAAAAGCCTTCCGGCGCCTCGCACCAGCACACCGTGCGGTTGTTGCGAATGTCGCTGAAGAGCAGACTGCCGTCGCGCCACACCGGCCCCTCGGTGAACGCGAAGCCGCCGGCCACGCGCTCCAGTTCCGCGCCGCGGGGCACGAGGTCGAAGAAGGCCGGGTTGCGTACGTCGAACGTGGTTGCCATGGTTCATTGCCTCCGGGAAGTTTCTGGCGTAGTTGTGCTGAAGTGGCGATTCTGGGCGTGGTTGTGGAGAATCGCCCTCACTCTCACCCTAACCCTCTCCCTCAAGGAGACCTTTGCGTAATCCTGGTTTTGGGCGAGACAGAGGCGTGCCGGGCTGGGAAGCGGGATTTTTCAGCTTCCGCCGGGGGGTGTTCTTCGCCCGTGCGTGAGTATTGAGCGGGCTCTTTGCCCCCGCGCAGGGGTCAGATTGGTGCTGTGGAGGTGCGGGAACCGGGTTCCCGCCGTCTCTGCTCTGCCTTTCTCGGTTAGGCCGCGCGTGCCAGCAACGTCTCCGCCGTCCGCAGGTTGTACGCTATCAGTTTGAACCACACCTCCACGCCGTTGCGGCCCAGGCCGCGGTAGCGCACCCGCCGGTAGCCGTAACTCCGCTTCAGCGTGCCGAACACCCGCTTCACCACCGCCCGCACCGGCGCTATCCGCGCGTTGCGCTCCTGCTGCCACTGCGGCAATTCCCGCTGGTGCTTGTGCGACCGGTGCATGATGCAATCGTCTATCCCCTGTGACCGCAGCCACTCTCGCCGCCGCTTGGACTCGTACGCCTTGTCTGCGTACACCGCCTCCTCGTCACCACAGACCAAGTGGTCCGCCACCTCACTCTCAGATACTTTGGCCGGCGTCAGTTCCGCCCGCCGCACCAACCCCGACCCTAAATCCATCCCCACGTGCGCCTTGTACCCATAGTGCGCTTGCCGCTTGGCCCCGCTGCGCGTCCAATCCGCGTCCGGGTCTTTCTCCCCTTTCTGCCCTAACTCCGCTTTCACCGACGGCCGCCGCACCTGCGCTTCCACCAGCGTCGCGTCCAGCAACGTCCCGTTCTTCACCACCAACCCTCGCTCCTCAAACTGCGCTCCCAACTCCGCAAACAACGCCTCGCTCAATCCATGCTCCGCTATCTGCGCCCGAAACCGGCTCAGCGTCGAGTGATCCGGCGTCTTGTCTGCCAATCCCAACCCCACGAACCGCCGGAACGAGAGCCGATCCCGCAACATCTCCTCCATCACCGGATCCGATAGGTTGTACCACTGCTGCAACAACAACACCTTCACCATCACCAACGGCGGATAGCTTGGCCGACCCCGCTCAGACGCATAGATGCCCGACACCAACTCCCCCATCCGCTCCCAATCCACCGCCGCCAGGATTCACGCTCACCCCGGCCCTCTCCCTCAGAGAGAGGGGGCAAGAGCGGCGCCTAGGCCTCGAGCACGTGCTCCTCAATCGCCACGGCCACGCCGTCTTCCTCGAAGGTGGCGGTCACGAAGTCCGCCGCCGCTTTCACGCGCGGGGCGCCGTTGCCCATGGCCACGCCGAAGCCGGCCGTCTGCACCAGGCTCAGGTCGTTCAGGTTATCGCCGATGCCCATCACCTGCGCCAGCGGGACGCCGAGCGCGTCGGCAAGCTGTGTCAGGGCGCGCCCCTTGTTCACGTCCGGATGAATCGCCTCGGTGTAGTAGGGGTGCGACTTGGTGATGCCCAGGCGGTCGCCAAAGTGGGCGGCGAGTTCTTCCACCAGGCGGTCTGTCTTATCCTCATCCAGGTTCACCAGCACCAGTTTGGTGGGGGGATTTTCCGCCACGAACGCCGCCAAGTCCGGTACCACGGTAGCCTCCACGTTGGCAATGCGCATGTAGACCTCCGCTTCCGGCGTCAGGGTCTCCACGTGCAGGCGGTCGTCGACGAAGGCGTTCACCTGGATGCCCCGCGCCCGCGCCAGTTCCACCACTTCAAGCGCCAGCGCCGTCGGCACGGCCAGGTGGAACGTCGTCTCGCCGCTGACCGGGTGGCGCACCAGGCCGCCCTGGTAGCAGATGAGCGGCGCGGTGATGTTTAGCTCCTGGGCAAAGGGCGCCATGGCCGCGAACATACGTCCGCTGGCAAGCGTGACCGTGACCCCTTGCGCCTGGGCCGCGGCAATCGCCCGCTTCACCCGGGGCGAGATCGTCAGGCTATGGTCGATGAGCGTGCCGTCCAAGTCGATGGCGATCAGCCGGTAGCCGGGCTTGGCGCTCATGCGCAGAGCCCCCGCACGATGTCCATGTTGGCCTGGTCGGGCCCCTTGTCGTCGAACCCAGGCACTTCCAGCACCGCGCACGTGTCCGCCAGCGCCGCGTGGTTGACGATGTAGCGGAAGGCTTCCAGGCCGATGTGGCCCTCGCCGATGTTCTCGTGGCGGTCCTTCTGGGAGTTGAAAGGCACCTTGGAGTCGTTGAGGTGGAAGGCGGCCAGGCGCTCCAGGCCGAATTCCGCGTCGATCTCCGCCAGCATGGCGTCGAACCCCTCCGGAGTCTCCACGTGGTAGCCGGAGGCGAAGGCGTGGGCGGTGTCCACGCAGAGCTTGATGCGCTCATGGCTGCCGCAGGCGCGGAGGATCGCGCCCAGGTCCGCGAAGTTCGACCCGATGTTGCCGCCGGAGCCGGCGCTGTTCTCCAGCAGCAGCGGCACGGTGTCGGAGGCCGCCAGCGCGTCGCCAATGGCGGCTTCGACGCGGGGCATGGCCTGCTCCAGGCCGTCGCCCATGTGACTGCCGACGTGGGTGATGACGCCGGCGGCTTCGAGCAGGTCGCCCGTTTGCAGTTGGTGCGTGAGCGTCATCACCGAATTCTGGTAGTTCTGCGGTTTGGGCGAACCGGTGTTGATCAGGTATTGGGTGTGGAAGAAAGCGGGCATTGGCGTTTCCGCGTAGGCGGCCTTGTAGGCGGTCACGTGCTCGTCTTTGGGCAGCGCGCGTTGCCAGCCGCGCGGGTTGGCGCTGAAGATCTGCATGCATTCGCACCCCAGGTCCGCGGCCCGGGCAAACGAGGTGGCAATGCCGCCGGTGGTGCGCACGTGGGCGCCAAGTTGCATGAGTTGATCCCTTCGTGAGCGTTGCTGGAAAGGGGACGAGCGGGCAGTGAACTGTGACTATTATAGCAAAGCCGGCGGCCGGGGTGGGGCTGGCGGACCGAGACGTGATGGCTTCAAGAGGCGAGGTTCCTGTCATTCCGAGCGCAGCGAGGAATCTACGCGCGCCCGCACGAGATTCTTCGTCGCTGCGCTCCTCAGAATGACAGAGCTTGAGAAGGATGACAGCCTGAAAAGGCGCTCTGTGCATGCGCGGTGTCTACGGCCGCCGCGTGGGGTGTGTCCGCGCCTGCTCATGCCGCGCACGAGCGCCGCCGCCGTGACGCTATAATGTGGAATGTGGGCCGGCCGCCGCGACGAGCGCGCCGCGCGCGTGAATGCGGGCACGGACGGCGCAAGAGCACAGGTAAGTAGCCGACGAAGAGGCGGGGGACAAGCCCCCGCGCTACGACATTTGCGCAGTGGCGGGGATTGAGACCCCGTGATACGGCATATGCGCAGTGGCGGGGGCTGAGACCCCGTGATACGGCATATGCGCAGAGGCGGGGAACGAGCCCCCGCGCTACGATCCGTCAGTGAATTGTGGAAGAGAGTTGCGGTCGTATGCGGAATATCCTGAGCGGGCTGCTGGGCAGCCGGAGTGAGGAGGAAGCGCGGACCGCCACGCGTGCGCGGCAACGGGACGCCGGCGACTTTGGCGCGTTGCTGGGCGACCTGGGCGGCGGCGTTCTGCTCTACGAGGATGCGTTCGTCCTGGGCAGCGACGCCTACCGCCGCCGCCAGCCGCCGCTCGCGCTTGCATTGGAACGCGGCGACGAAACTGCCTACCGCGAGATTCAGAGCCAGTTCGACGGCTGGGACGGCGCGCGGAGTTTTGCGGGCGCTGTGCCGCGGGCGCGCGAGGTCTTCCGCCATTGCACGCCGCGCATGACCGCCACGCTGCGGCAGATGGCGCACGTGCTGGGCGGCGCGAGCGCGGCCAACCCTTCCCTGCTGCTCACCGGGCCCACCGGCTGCGGCAAGACCACACTGGCCAAGACCTTCTGCCACCTGGCAAACGAGCCGTGCGTGGAGATCACGTTCAGCGGCGATACGGCGCTCAGCGACTTCTACCAATCGGTGGAGGTGGTCACCCAGGCCGGCAGCCAGGCGCACAGCACGGCCACGGTGCTCGGTCCGGCGGTGGACGCCATGCTCACCGGCAAGAAACTGCTGCTCAACGAGGTGAATATCATTCCCCAGGACCTGCTGAGCGTCTTCACCCAGGCGCTGGACGCGCGCCAGGTGGTCCTCTCCGGCAGCGAGTGGGGGAACGTGACCGTGCCGGTGCACCCGCAGTTCGGCGTGATCGCCACCGCCAACCCCAACTACACCGGCACGCTGGAGATCGGCGTTACCTGGGAACGGCGCTTTGGCCGCGGCACGGGCAACGTGGCGCTGGACTTCCTGCCGCCGGAAGAAGAGGCCGAGGCGGTCTATCACGAGTTGCGGCGCGTGGCGGCGCTGGCGCAGGTGGGCGCGCCGCCGCCCATGGAGGCCTGCACGGCCGCGGCTGCGGTGGCGGCGGAACTGCGCAGCCACCCGGAACTCGGCGGCATCATGCGCGACCGGATTTCCACGCGCTCGTTAGTGCACTGGCTCAGCGTGTGCGGCCTCACCGGCTTTGCCATGGCCGCGGTGGCGCGGGACGCGATCTTGACGCTCGCGCCGCCTGAGGCGCGAGAGGAAGCGGCCGCGCTTGTGGGGAAACTGCTGCGCACCGTGGGCTGGCCCGCGCGGACGCAGCGCCGGGTGAGCGGCGTGCTGCTGCCGGAGATTACCGTGCCGGAGGAGAGCGTGGTCGCGCTGAGCAGTCTCGCGCCCGCGCCGACGCCCTTTGCTCAGGACGAAGAGAGCGCCCAGCGCGCCGGCGGGTTGGAGCAAGAGGTCTACCAGCCGCTCGACGGCGCCGCATCGGGCGGCCAACCGGCGCTGGCGCGCTACCAGTGCGTTCTCCCCGACGGCACGCGCTTGCGCCTGGAAGAGCCGCTCTACACCTGGGCCGGAAACCCCATGGCCCTGGGGCTGCGCCTGCGGGCGTGGGATCCAAACGGGTTCGAGATTGCGGACCCGGCGCGGCTGGAGGCGTTGGAGGCCGTCCTCGGCGCGGAATACGGCCTCACGGTGCCTAGGCCAATTGGCAACGTGCCGGCCGCCGGCGTGGCCCTGCCCTGCCTGACACGCTCCGGCTGGACGGCGCTGCGCCTGCTGGAGGCGGCGCTGGCGCTCGACCGGCCGGTGTACGTCAAAGGCCCGCCGGGCAGCGGCAAGTCGGCGCTGGTGCGCACGCTGGCCCGGCTGCGGCAGACGCCGCTGGTGGAACTCTCGTTTACGGGCGAGACCTCCAAGCACGACCTGCTGGTCAGCCGCCGCCTGCGCACGGGCGAGACCCAATGGACGGTGCAGGCCTTTCTGGAAGCGGTGCTCAAGGGCTACCTGGTGCTGGTGAACGACTATAACCTGGCCTATTCGGACGTGCACTCCCTGCTGAATAGCCTCTTCGACAAGGGCCGGCGCATTACGCTGCCGGACGGCCGGACGGTGACGGCGCACCCGGGCTTCCGGCTGGTTGCCACCGGCCAGCCGGAAGGCCCGGGCGTGAAGCCGCTCAACGAGGGCGTGGAAAACCGCTTCGGCGCGATTCTGGAACTCGCGTATCCGTCGTCCGGCGAAGAACTGGCCATCCTGCGCAGCGTGGGGCGCGGCCTGCCCGCGCCAACCCTGCGCGCGGTGGTGGACTTCGTCGGCCAATGCCGGCGCTGGGCGGCCGGCGCGGCGCCGGAGGACCTGGCGCAGGAAACGCTCTGGCAGGACGCGGTCTCGCCGGAGTTGATCGCCGCCGTGGCGGCGGCCGGCAACTGGAGCACGGCGGAATTGGTGGCGCTGGCGCGAGAGGCGGAAGACGGCGCGGCGGTGGTGGAACGGTTCCAGGAGGGCGTGCTCTCAGCCGCCAGCCCCGCCGCCCGCCGCATCCTGGAGGCGCTGCTGCTGCAATATAACGTGACGGTAGAGTGAGCGCGGCGGTCGATCCGTAGCGCGGGGGCTTGTCCCCCGCCTCCTGCGACGCGCCGCTACCGTCGGAGTAGGGGCACGACATGTCGTGCCCCTACTCCGACGGAAAGAGAAGATGAATTCCCGCGAAGGGGAATTCACCATGATCGGACAACAGCCACATTAGAGAATGAAGATGAACCGTTCTTTGTCCGTCATTCCCGCGAAAGCGGTAATCCATCTTCGCCGCGCCCGCAGTGGATTACCGCTTTCGCGGGAATGACGGATACCATCGCGCTACATTCATCGTATTTGCGAAATCGTAGCGCGGGGGCTTGTCCCCCGCAGCAGCGGGAGCGCGGCACGAGAGCAAGGCATGGCCACAACGGCAACAACAAACGCGGCAACGCGGGCCGAGGCCCGCGTGCGCGAAACGCGCTACACCCACGGCGAGGTCGTGGCGCTGGCGCGGCTGATTCTGCGCGACGCGCGCCTGAACGTCGTTGCGGGCAGCGAGTGGGCCTACAGCGCCCGCGGCCACACCCTCGCGTACCCGTCGCGGGTGCTGGACACCTGGCCCGGCACCAGCGTCGTCGGCGCGATCTGCCAGCAGATGGCGGAAGCGCGGCACACCGGCGTCATGGGTGAGCGGGCACTCCAGAGCTTTGCCCGCATCGCGCCACTGGACTTCGGCGCCGTCATGCCGTTCGCGCGTTTCGTCAACGAACTGCGCGTCAACCGCATGCACCTGGAGCGGCACCCCGGCTCGGCGCGTTTCCTGCGGGCGCTCTACGCCGACAATCCCCAGTGGGCGTCGGCCCGGCGGCGCAGCACGCCCTTGCGGGAACAGGTGGAGCAGGGCTTGCTGGCGCGCTGGCTCCAAGAGGTGTGGCCGGAGCGCGCGCGCCCGCCGCGGGTTGGCGGCGCAGCGCACCGCTACGTGGAGGCGCTGTGGCCCGGCGTGCGCGACGCGCTGCTGCGGGACTCCATGCCGCAGATGTTGGACGTGCTCGCGCGGCGGATGCTGCCGATTCTGGACGAACTGGTGGCGGAAGACGACCGGCGCGCCCGCCAGCGGCCCGAGACCGAACGGCCTACGCCCGAAGAAGACGCGAGCGCCGAGGACGAAGCCGAGGCCCTGGGTGAGTTGCGCATCGAAACGGTCGTGGCTGAGGCCGGTTCAGCCGCCGCCCGGCCAGAATCCGGCGAGCGGCAAGATTCCGCCGATTCCAGGTCCGATTCCGAGCCGGAGCCAGGCTCAGCGGCTGAAGACGGCGGCCCGGCCAAGGTGGAGAGCAGCCCCCACGAGCAGGCCGAATTGCGCGACGACGCCGAGCCGGGCGCGCAGCCGCAATCCCGTCCCCAAGGCCCGCCGCGCCTGATCGACCCGCGCATGTTCAAGGCGCGTCCCGGCCAACTCACGCCCATGCCGCGCACCATCGTGCAGGGGCTGGGCGAGCGGCCGGCCGCGCCCAAGACCGACTACGAGAACTTCGACTACCGCGCGGCCGTGCGGCGGCTGGAACCGGCCATCCGGCGCTCGCTGGACGGCGAGGCCGGACGGAAGGGCCTCAAGGAGATCATGATGCGCCGCCGCTTTGGCACCCTGGAACCGGGGCGGCGTCCCCGCCGGCGGCGCGGCGGCGACAGCGGCGAGATCGACACCGACCACGTGGAGCGCCTGGTCGTCGCGCCGGAACAAGCCTTCCTCAAGGGCGTGCGCGCGCCGCGGGCGGACCACCAGAAGGACTTTGCCGCTATCATCCTCATAGACGTCAGCGGCAGCATGGTGGCCAAGGGCTACTCGACGCGCAAGTTCGACCACACCGTGAACGCCGCGATCATCTTCAGCGAGATCCACGAGCGGCTGCGCATTCCCTACCAGATGATGGCGTTCTCCGAGGAGGTCTGGCGGCTGCGGACGTTCGAAGAATGCGCGTTCGCGACGCAGGTGGTGGCGAACGAGCGCACCTACACGCCCAAAGACCTGAGCGGCGTCTTTCGCGCCATGTACGAGCAGCCGCACAAGAAGACGGACGACGCCGGCGCCGTGCGCCAGGCGGTGGCGGACGTGCAGCAGCAGAAGGGATTCAAGACTATACTGGTCTTAACGGACGGCATCTCCTCCAACCGGCGGAAGTTGCAGGAGGTGCTGCTGCGCGTGGAGCGGCGCAACGGGATGGTCGGCGCCGGCGACGCGCTGGGCATCATCGTCTTCGGCATCGGCGTGCCGGGCGACGCGCTGAGCGAATCCTACGTGGCGCAGGCCGACGGCAAATTCCTGCGCTGCCTGCAAACGGTGGTGGTGCCCGACGTGTCCCGGCTGCCGCGCATGATACAGACGACGATCGAGCGCCGCATCCGCGGCGTATAGAGCGAGAAGGAGCGTGTGGTGAGGCCCGGTATTCAACACTACGCAAACGACAACCTGCCGTGGGGCATCCGTGCGGCGCTCCTGGTGTGGCTGCTGTGGCTTGTGCTGGCGCACCTCTGCCGGGCGCTGCTCGACTTCTACACGGCATTCGCGCCGCTGCGCTTTCTGGCCGACGCGAGCCCCCAGACGCTGCGCGGCACCAGTTTCTCCCCCGGCGTCTTGGTTGCCGCCGTGTTGCTGCTGCCCGCGCTGCTCGCCGCCGGTATTGCCTTTCGCCTGGTTGCCGCCCGCTACCCGGGCGCGCCCTTGCAGGCGCTGGCGTTCACGCGGCTCAATCCGGTGTGGGTGCTGGCGGCCGTGGTGCTGCTGGGGGTGCTGCTGACGTTTCTGCTGCGGCTCGCCCTGGGGTGGTCGGGCTACCCCCTGCCGCTGCTGGAAGCGCCCGCCGGCTACTTCTCCCTGCTCGATGCGCTCGCCTACGGCGTGAGCGTGCCGCTGACGGCGCTGCTGGCGGGGGTGCTGGTCTTTGGGTTCTGCTATCCGGTGCTGGTGGCGCGCTTGGGCCTCTGGGCCGGCGGCTTGGCGTGCGCCGTCTGCTTCGCGCTGCCGCAGCTTGCCGCGCAAGGCGTCTACTGGCAACCGGCGGCGGCCCTGCTGGTCATGGGCGTCTACCTGACGGCGGTGCGGGCGCGCACGGAATCGGCCTACACCGCGACGCTCGGCTATACCGGCGTTGCTATCTACCTGGCGCTGTCGGCAGTGGTGGCGGAGCTAGCCGCGGCCGCTTAGCCGTCCCGCAAGAGACTGCGGCCCGTGGCGGCGGCGACGATTGCGTACAGCGGATCGATGACCGACCACATGACCAGATAGGGCATCTGCTGCACGTCGGCTTCCAAGGTCAGGAAGTCGAACCAATTCCAAAAGAACCACAAGGCCAGCAGAATGGCGGCCCACTTGGCGGCGTTGGCCGCCAGTGACGCGGCGGCCCCGGCCTCAGAATCCGCGGCCTGCTCCGCCGCCAACCCGCGGCGCACGTTCACCACCACGGCAACCACGATGCCCAACGCCATGAACCAATCCAAGACGCTCCACACCGCGATGGGGTCGAGCGCGTCGCGGTAGAACGGGCTGAATACGAAGTGCACCGCCACAACGAGGGCGCTGCCGAGCAAGTATATGCCTAAGGGTTTCCGTGCGGCGTCCATGCGCGTATCCTTTCTCCGGCTGCAACCTGAACTCCTAACGAATGACATTCATCCCGTAGCGCGGGGGCTTGTCCCCAATGCTGTCGCATTAAACTCAAATGGCGATGTGAACCACGCCTCGCATCTCCGGTAGCGCAGGTTTGTAACCTGCGAATCTTGCAGGTCAATCCTTAGCGTACCAGTTTCAATGGCTCCGGCGGGGGACAAGCCCCCGCGCTACGTTAATGCGACAACATTTGGGCTTGTCCCCCGCCCGGCGCCGGGCCGGATTTCCTGATGGATTCCCGCTTGCCCGGGAATGGCAGACTCTGGCGCGGCGGGAGCGTTAGCAGCGGGAGTAGCCGCAGACCAGGCATTTCTCGCAGCCTTCCTCGTAGACCACGCCGGCCGCGCCGCAATCCGGGCAGATCTCGCCGTGGCGCGCCTCGCGGGTTGGGGCTTCCGCCTGCGCCCCCGGCTGCAAGCCCAGTTGCACCACCGACGCCTCCTCGGCGGCGCCGTTCGCGCCGGTGGGAATCTCGTAGATCTCGGCAATCACCTGCGCGATGGCGTCCGGCACCGAGAGCACGCGGTTGGGGCCGATGCCCATCACGTCCAGGGAGCCGATGCCGCGCAGGTGCTTGTAGTGCTCCTTGATCGGCACGCCGCTGCGCAGGCCGAGCGTAATCGAGCGCGCCAGCGCCTCCAGATAGGCCTGGTCGGCGGTGCCGGCCTTGCCCAGCGTCAGGAAGATCTCGATTGGCCGCCGTTCCTCGCCGTCGCCGTCGTGGTTGATGGTCACGTAGAGGTCGCCCCGCGCCGTGACCTTCTTCACGGTCACGCCGGAGACCACGGCCGGGCGTTTGCGCGGGTGCATGGCTACCGGCACGGCCGGGCCGCGCGGCTGCTCTGTGTCTGCGGCTTTTTCACCAGCCTCTTCCTTCTTCTCCTCCACGCGGGAGAGCACCGGCGTGCGCGAACCGTCGCGGAAGAACGTGATGCCCTTGCAGCCCAGGTCGTAAGCCAGGGTGTAGAGCTTCTCCACGTCCGCTACCTCGTAGGAATTCGGCGCGTTCACGGTTTTGGAAATGCTGGAGTCGGTGAATTCCTGCACGATTGCCTGTACGCGCACGTGGTCTTCCGGCCGCAGGTCGTTGCTGCTGGCGAAGTAGTCCGGCACAGGCTCGCCCGCGTGGGCGTCCTGCCACTCCTTGAAGAGCGGGTGGTAGAGAATGTGCTCGCCGGTGCGATCCACGCGCTTCATGGCAAAGTCGAAGACCGGCTCGATGCCGCTGGAAACGCCGGAGAGCAGCGAGGTGGTGCCGGTGGGCGCTTGGGTGAGCAGCACGCCGTTGCGGACGCCGTGCGCGGCAATCTGCGCTTGCAGCGCGGCCGGCAATTGGCGGATGAAGTCGCCCTGCAGGAACTTCTCAGAATCGAAGTGCGGAAACGGCCCTTTCTCCTGGGCGATTTCAACCGACGCGCTGTAGGACGCGTCGCGGATGGTGCGGTAGATGCGCTCGACCACCGGCATCGACTCCGCGCTGCCGTAACGCACTTTCAGCTTGATGAGCGCGTCGGCCAGCCCCATGGTGCCCAGGCCCGTGCGGCGCGTGCCGTGGCGCTGCTGGCGCTCGTTGTCGGCGATGAAGTAGGGCGTGGCGTCGATGACGTTATCCAGGAAGCGGATGGCGACTTTGGACGTCTCGGCCAGCAGGTCGTAGTCCATCGCGCCGTCGCGCACGAACGCCGAGAGATTGATCGCGCCCAGATTGCAGACGCCCCATTCGGGCAGACCCTGCTCGCCGCAGGGGTTCACGCAGCGGATTTGCTCGAAGTACCAGGTGTTGGAACGCTTCTGGTAGCGCTCCATGAAGACCAGGCCGGGCTCCGCTGAGCGCCAGGCGGCCTCGCAAATCTTCTGCCACATCTCCCGCGCCTTGACCGTGCGCTGGACGGTGACGGCCTTGCCCCGCGCGCGCCACGCGGCCAGATCGCCGTTCCAGACCTCGTCGTACTCCGGGTCGGTGGTGTCCGGAAAGACCAACTCCCAGTCGCCGTCGGCTTTCACCGCCTCCATGAAGCTATCCGAGGCGCAAATGGAGAGGTTGGCGTGGTTGATGCGGGTGAGGTCGGTCTTGACCGTGATGAATTCCTCGATGTCCGGGTGCCAATCGTCCAGCATGAGCATGAGCGCGCCGCGGCGGGAGCCGCCCTGCTGGATGACGTCGCCGGTGGCCACCGAGTACAACTCGCCCCACGAGCACGGCCCGCTGGCGGTGCCGTTCACGGACCGGATATAGGAACCGCGCGGCCGTAAGCTGGAAAGATTAATGCCCACGCCGCCGCCGCGCGCCATGATCTCGGTCATGACGCTCAGGTTCTCCAGAATCCCGCCGCGGCTGTCGTGCGGCGAGGGGATGACGTAGCAGTTGTAGAAGGTGACCTCATGCCCCGTGCCGGCGCCGGCCAGGATGCGGCCCCCCGGCACGAACTTGAAGTCCCGCAGCGCGTGGTAGAATCTTTCTTCCCACGCGGGGCGGATCGGCTCTTCTTCTACGGCGGCAATGCCCCGGGCCACCCGCCGCCACATCTGCTCCGGATACTCCTCCAATGCCGCGCCGGTCTCGTCCTTGAACGAATAGCGGTCGGCAAAGACCTTCTGCCGGATGCCGTCGAGCATAGTGCCGTCTGCTACGTGGGCGACGGGCTGCCCGTTGGCGCTCTTGCCGTTGGTGTGAATGACTGCCATTGCTGGGATCTCCTTGCGTCAGTGGATTGGCAGAGTGAACGAAGGTGCGCGCAGAAGAGGGATGCGCTCAAGACTCGCGTATGCGCAATGCGGCGTAGCGGCGCTGCTCAAAATGCTGCGTGCTCAATATATCTTGTTGTAGTGGAGATTATAGATAACAAGATATGGGGGCGTCAAGGGATATAGGCGCGTTTTGCCAGGATTTTTGCGGTTTGGCAATTAAGACAGCGAGACAGCCGAAGGCGTTCAAACGAGGGGTGTATACAGCATAGCACACCTGCCGGAGCCGATGCTAGGTTACGCGCCGGTGCGCCGGCACTGCGGCTGTTGCTGCCATAACTCCCATCCTGCTACATTGGGTACAGCCTCAGCTTGCCACCACTAGCCTGCTTTGACGACACGCCCTAATTCCCGAAGCGCCCCGGCTGCCGCGCCAAAGACGTATACTGTTCACGTGGACGCCTGCCATCGCTTGCGGCTCCCAGCGCAAGGCGCCGCCCGTAGACCCGCTACCGCAAAGGAGAACGCACACCCGCCATGCCACCGGAATACGATGCAGCGACGTTGCGCGAATACTGCGGCACGGTCGCATTGACGCCCACCGGCGACGTGGCGGCCGGCTCGTGGGGCACGTGGACGTTCACCTTTACCGTTGGGACGTACGGCATGGACGACCGTTCCAACCTGCGCCTGGTGATGCGGGGCGTCTGCGACTGGGGCAAACCGAATTTCACCGATCCCGCCGCGCCGAACTACTGCCGCGTCCACACCGACGGGAACGCCGAATTGCGGGTGCACTTCGACCCGGAAAACCACGTGCGGCCCTGGCGGCGCACCATCCACGTGCACGTGCACGATGGCACCCTTAAGGCAGGCGAGCACATCTGGATCGTGCTGGGAGACCAATCCGGCGGCAGCCCCGGCAGCCAGGCGCAGACGTTCGTGGAACGCACCTTCGAGTTCAAGTTCTTTGCCGACAACTTCGGCACGCTGCAATTCCGCGAACTGCCCGACGCGCCGGTGGTGCGCATCGCGGCGGGACCGGTGGCGCATCTGGTGGCGCAAGCGCCGAGCATGGCGGCGATGGGAGAAGAATTCGACGTGCTCGTGCGCGCCGACGACGCCTGGGGCAATACGGCGGACGGCTTTCGCGGCGCGGTCGGCCTCTATCTGCCCCATCAGGCGGAGCCGCTGGCGCGCCACACGTTCAGCGCGGAGGACGGCGGGATCCACCGCTTCACCGGCCTGACGATTCAAGAGACCGGCATTATCCGCCTGGAAGCGCGCAGCACAAAGCCGGCGTTCAGCGTTCGCAGCAATCCCATCCACGTGCAGGCGGACGCGCCCGCCGTGCGCCTCTACTGGGGCGACATGCACGCCCAGACCGAGGAGACCGTGGGCACCGGCAGCCCGGACGAGTACTTTACCTACGCCCGCGACCACGCCGGCGTGGACTTCCTGGGCATCCAGGGCAATGATTTTCAAATTACCGCTGAATTCTGGTATGAGTTACAAGAAATCGTGAAGCGCTACAACGACCCCGGCCGTTTTCTCACGCTGCTCGGCTACGAGTGGTCCGGCAACCATCCGGCCGGCGGCGACCACAACGTGCACTTTCTCGGCGATGAAGGCCCGCTGCACCGCTCGTCCCACTGGCAGGTACCGGGGGACCCGGGGCCGTGGGAAGACACGTGCCCGGTCTCGAAACTGGTTGACCTCTACCGCGGGCGGGACGACGTCTTTCTGATTCCCCACATCGGCGGGCGGCGCGCGAACCTCGACTACTTTGACTCAGAGGTCATGCCCCTCATCGAGATTGCCTCGGCCCACGGTTGGTTCGAGTGGGTCTGGCAGGAGGCGCTGGCGCGCGGCTATATCACCGGCTTTGCGGCCGGCAGCGACGACCACACAGGACGTCCCGGCACCAGCCGCCCTACAAACGGCGGCATGTTCGGCGTGCGCGGCGGCTTGCTCGGCACGTACGCGCCGGCGCTCCAGCGCCGCTCGATCTGGGACGCCATCCGCGCCCGGCATACGTTCGCCTCCACCGGCGCGCGCATGATTCTGCACGTGACCGCCGACGGACACCCGATGGGCGAGGTTTTTTTGTAACACCAATCCGCCGGTGTTAAGCGTGCAAGTGGCCGGTACCGCCCCGCTGGAGAAAGTGGAGGCGCTGCGCGGCACGGAGGTGGTCTACTCTCATCCCCTCGTGGAGCGGGAAAGCGGCCTCCCGCGCAAGATTCGCGTCGGCTGGCGCGGCGCGCGCGTGAAAGACCGCACCCGCCGCCTGCGCTGGGACGGCAGCCTGCGCGTGGAGAACGGCCGCATCCTGGCGGCTAAGGGCTGGGCCTTCGACGACCCCACGGAAGGCATCGTGGAGTGGAACGAAGAGAGCGTGCGCTGGGTCTCGCAGACCTCCGGCGACTGGGACGGCGTGGCGCTGGAAATTGCCGGTGATGCCGAGACCACGCTTCACTTCACGTCCGCGCCCGCCACTTTTGCGGTGCGGCTAGACGAACTCGCCGCTGGCAGCGAAATCGTGCGCCCCGGCAGCACCGGCGTCGGCAGCGAAGTCCGTATCAGCCACGACCATGAGGAGCGCGCGCCCTATGACGTCGCCTTCACGTTCCAAGACCCGCAACCGCTGCAAAGAGACCTTACCCCCTATTTCGTCCGCGTCACCCAATACGACGGCGAGATGGCCTGGTGCAGTCCGGTGTTTGTAAAGAAGGCGTAGACGCGCCTCACGTGCACGATCAAGCGGGTTGGTATTGTCATCCTAGACACGAAGAGGCGGGGGACAAGCCCTAATGGTGTTGCATTAAACGTAATGGCAATGAGAATCACGTCTCACATCTCCGGTAACGCAGATTTACAATTCACGGCGCTGTAGGGTCAATCCTTTGCACGTCCTTTTTTCTTGCTCCGGCGGGGGACAAGCCCCCGCGCTACGCAGTCACGTGTCTTGACTAAGCGCAGATCTCCATGCCGTATCCAAACTTCCCCAACAAACACCGTGAAGCGGCGCTTATCACGCCGCAAGCTGCCGTTGCGCACTTGGTGACCGAGGAGCCGCCTCTGCCGTATCCGGATGCCGTGATCTTCTGCTATCAGTCTTCCTTGCTGGCGCATATCCTCGAGCAGCATGAGACCATTAGTCCTGGGCGGGGAAGTTACCGCCATCTACATTGGCTCGCGGAAACGGAAAACCGCGTCGCCGTCGCCGGTGGCTTTGGTGTAGGCGCGCCCGCGGTGGTGCTGGCGCTGGAAGCGCTGATCGTGCAGGGTGTCCGCCGCTTTCTTTCAATTGGCACGGCGGGCAGTTTGCAGCGGCACGTCGCCATTGGCGACATCGTCGTCTGCGACCGGGCGATCCGGGATGAAGGCACGTCGCACCACTACGTGCCGCCGGAAAAGTACGCCCAGGCTTCGCCCGCCATGACCGCCCGGTTGGTCGAGGCGCTACAGGACGCGGACATCGCGCATACCGTCGGCACGAGTTGGACCATTGACGCGCCGTACCGCGAGACCGTCACGGAAGTGCGGCGCTATCAGGCCGAGGGTGTGCTGACCGTCGAGATGGAAGCCGCGGCGCTCTTTGCGGTGGCGGCCTATCGCGGCGTGGAGATGGGATCACTCCTGACGATCAGCGACTCCCTGGCGGACCTCACCTGGGAGCCGCACTTCCGCTCCGACACCACGCGCGTCGGATTGGAAACGCTCTACCGCGTGGCGCTCCAGGCGCTTGCGGGCTAAATCCGGCTAGAGCCAGACAAGCGCTCAGGCCGTTGCCCAGTCGCGGGCGCGGCTGACGGCGCGTTGCCAGGTCGCATAGCGGGCTTCGCGTTCGTCGGCGCCGATTTGGGGTTCGTAGCGCTGCGCGACGCGCCACTGCGCGGCCACAGCCGACGTATCCGGCCAGAAACCGACGCCCAGGCCCGCCAGATACGCCGCGCCCAGCGCGGTGGTCTCCGTGACCGCGGGCACGACCACCGGAATGCCAAGCAGGTCGGCTTGGGTCTGCATCAGGAGCGCGTTGGCTGCCGCGCCGCCGTCCGCGCGCAGTTCCCGCAGCGCCACGCTCGATTCCTCCTGCATCGCCTGCGCCACGTCGCGGGTCTGAAACGCGATCGCATCCAGGGTGGCGCGGGCCACGTGCGCCTTGGTAGACCCCAGCGTCAGGCCGAGGATCGTGCCGCGCGCCGCCGGATCCCAGTAGGGCGTGCCGAGGCCCGTGAAGGCGGGCACCACGACCACGCCGCCGGTGTCGGGCACCGTGTGGGCCAGCGTCTCGCTCTCCGCCGCGCTGCCGATGACGCCCAGTTTGTCGCGCAGCCACTGTACCGCCGCGCCGGCCACGAAGACCGATCCCTCCAGCGCGTACGCCGGGCCGTGCGCCGCGGCCGCCACCGTAGTCAGCAGGCCGGACTCCGAGTGCGCGGGCCAGCCGCCGGTGTGCGCGAGCAGGAAGCAGCCGGTGCCGTAGGTATTCTTAGCGTGGCCGGGCCGCCAGCACGTCTGGCCGAAGAGCGCCGACTGCTGATCGCCGGCAACGCCCGCAATGGGAATTGCCGCGCCCAGCACCGCCGCGTCGGTCTCGCCTATCACCCCCGTCGAGGGCGCGACTTCCGGCAGGGCTTCACGCGGAATGCCAAAGAGCGCCAGCAGTTCTTCGTCCCAAACCCGCGCGTGAAAATCGTAGAGCATGGTGCGGGAGGCGTTGGTCGGGTCGGTGAGGTGTTGCCTGTGTCCCGTGAGGTTGGCGATGAGCCAGGCGTCCACGGTGCCCAGGCAGAGGTCTTCCCGCGCCGCCAGTTCCCGGGCGCGGGGGACGTTGCGCAGGAGCCACTCGAACTTGGGGCCGGAAAAGTAGGCGTCCAGCACCAGGCCGGTCTTGCGGCGTACCTCATCGGCCAGGCCCGCCGCCGCCAGTTCCTGGCAACGCGCCGCCGTGCGGCGGCACTGCCATACGATCGCGTTGGCTAGCGGCTCGCCGGTGGAGCGCTGCCAGGCGAGGGCGGTCTCGCGCTGGTTGGCGATGCCAATTGCCGCTATCTCGTCCGGCGCAACCGCCGTTTCATGCAGCACGGCCTGGATGGACTCACGCTGCGTCCGCCAGATGTCGCGGGGGTCGTGCTCCACCCAGCCGGCTTGCGGGTAGATTTGCGGCAATTCCCGCCCGGCGCTGCCCACCACGCGCCCGGCGGCGTCGAAGAGCATGGCGCGGGACGAAGTGGTGCCCTGGTCCAGCGCCAATACGTACGTGCTCACGGCAATCCCCTTTCGCATTCGCCGAGGCTGTTGCGTATCCCTGGCGGTTCAACCCGCTTGCAGCGCTGTCGCTTGCGCCGATACTACCTTCATCACAATAGTACTGGACTGCGAAGTATCTTGCCAAGACGGTGAGCGCCCTTGGTTGCCAAGCGGCGGTGTCCCTGTGGCTGCCAAATGGCGGCGCCCGTCAGCGGTTGCCAAGAGGCGGGGGACAAGCCCAATGTTGTCGCATTAAGCAGAACGACAGCAAGACTCGCGTGCGAAACGTCCGGTAGCGCAGGTTCGCAACCTGCGAAGCTGTTAGGTCAATCCTGTGCGTGCCAGTTTCAATAGCTCCGGCGGGGGACAAGCCCCCGCGCTACTCTTGGTTCACCCTCTTGGTGGGAGAGGACTAGGGTGAGGGAGAGAGTGCTCGCCAGCGGGGCACAAGGCCCCGTGTTGCGATTCTAGATTCCTCGCTGCGTTCGGAATGACATTAGCTGTCAACACCCCTAGTGAAGAATATCTTGTCAGCGAATTGCTCAACACTAACAAGGAATGACGTGAACTTGCCTGCGCAAAGCGTGATCCAGTACCAACACAGCCTAGCCGCGCCGCGCGCCGATCGCGATTTTCGCCGGCAATCCCCAGAGCTTCTCTTCCTCGCTGTGGGCGATTGTGAATCCGGCCTCTCGCAGCGCCCGTTCCACGTAGATGGGCCGGCAGTCGATATACTGAGTCATGCGTTGCGCCAGCCACTCGTAGAGCCGCAGCATGGGCGGCGTTCCCTCTTCCCGCGACAGGCTCACCACGCCCAGCCGGCCGCCCGGCCGCAAGACGCGCCGGACTTCACCGAGCACGCGCGGCATTTCGGGCGTATCGAACAACTCGAGGGTAAAGCTCATGAAAGCGGCGTCGAAACTCTCGTCGGTGTAGGGCAGCGCCGCGGCGTCGCCGCAGTGCAACGCAACTCTCTCCAGCAGTCTCGCCCGCGCCAGCCGCCGCCGGCTCACCGCCGCCATGCCGGGCGAGATGTCGATGCCGCACACCCGTCCCCGCGCGCCCACGGCCGCGGCGATCCGCTCCAGGGCGTGCCCCGTGCCAAAGCCGATTTCCAGCACGGCCTCGCCTTCCGCAATGCCGAGCCTTGCCAGCGCCAGGGTGCGCAGCCGCCGCTCGAACGCGCCCGCAAACAGGTCGTACGAGCGACTCATCCGGTCGTAACTCGCGCGCGCTTGGGCCTTGGTGCGGGAAATGCGGAGCATGTCGTCGCTCACAGCTATCCTTTCGCGTATGCCGGCGCGCCTGAGGCCGTGGGTAGAGTATGCCACGGGCGCGTGATGCCGCGCCTCTTCACGCCGGTAGCGCGGGGGCTTGTCCCCCGCCGGGTTGGCCGCAGTGCGCCTAGGATTTCCCGTAGCCGTCCAAGACGGATTCCCGCGTTCGCGGGAATGACGGATTGTAGCGCGGGGGCTTGTCCCCCGCCTCTTCGCTTCCCAACGGACACGGTCTCCACCACATCCCTTTGGCCGCGCCGCCTTGCCCGCAGCCGCGCGGCGGCGTATGCTATGGGCAGCGCGCAACTCACGCCTGACCCCGCAACGAGTGACAGAGATTCTCCCCATGAGCCAACCCTCCGCCGATTCGCTCGTCCTCATCGACGGACACTCCATCGTCCACCGGGCGTTCTTTGCCGTGCCGGATACGTTCACCAGCGCCTCCGGCGAGGCCACCAACGCGGTCTTTGGTTTCACGAACACGCTCCTCTACGTCATCGACAAGCTCAAGCCCAAGTACGTGGCCGTGGCGTTCGATCTGCCCGGCCCCACCTTCCGCCACGAGCAGTACGCCGACTACAAGGCCACCCGGCCCGAGGGCGACCCGCAACTCTACGCGCAGATGGGCCGGGTGCGCCAGGTAGTGGAGACCTTCAATATCCCGATTTTCGCGGTGGAAGGCTACGAGGCCGACGACGTGCTCGGCACGCTTTCCCGCCAGGCGGCGGCGCAGCGGATTCCCACCTACATCGTCACCGGCGATACCGACGCCTACCAACTGGTGGACGACACGGTGCGCCTGCTGGTGCCCCGGCCCCGCTCCGGCGAGTTGGCCGAAGTCGGCGCGCCCGAGGTGGCGGCGCGCTTCCAGGGTCTGACGCCCGCGCAAATCATCGACTACAAGGCGCTGGTCGGCGACACCTCCGACAACGTGCCCGGCGTGCGCGGCATCGGCCCCAAGACCGCCGGGACGCTCCTGCAGAAATACAACGACATCGACGGCATTCTGGAAAACCTCTACGAACTGCCCGCGCGCCAGCAGAAGGCGCTGGAACAAGGCCGCGCGCAGCTCGCGCAAAGCCGGGACCTGGTGACGATCGTGCGCGACGTGGACATCACGCTGGAACCGGCGGCCAGCGAACTGGGCAACTACGACCGGGAAGAGGTGCTGGCGCTGTTCCGGGAGTTGAGTTTCCGCTCGCTGCTGGACCGGTTGCCGCAGCCGGCCGGCGCGGCGGCGGAGCAGGCGGCGCTCTTTGGCGAGGTAGCGGCTCCCGCCGCGGCGCGGGTGCTGGCGGATGCCGGCGCCGTCGAGGAGTTTTGCGCCGCGTTGCGGGACGTGGGCGAGGTGGCGGTGGCGCCGGTCCTCGAGCCGGAGCCGCCCGCCTGGCCTCACCTGCGCGGGCTGGCATTCGCGTGGGGCGATAGCGACACGGCCTACGTCGACCTGGCCAACCCGGCGGCGCTCCCGGCGATCGCGCCCGCGCTGGCCGATCCGCGCATCCCGAAAGTGGCATTCGACGCCAAGACGCTGGGCCTGGCGCTGCTGGCGCAGGGCGTCGGCGTGGCCGGCGTGGCGTTCGATTGCCACCTGGCCGCGTACCTGGCCAACCCCACCGGCAGCCGCGCTCATACCTTGCAGCACATCGTCTTCGATAGCCTCGGCGCGACGCTGGAGGGCGTGGACGCGCTCCGCGACCGCAAGAAGTCGCTGGCCGCCGCCGACGGCGCGAAACTGGCGCAGGCGGCCGCCCAGGAGGCCGGGGCGCTGCTGCCCCTCCGCGCCGCGCTGGCCAAGGACCTGGACGCGCGGGACGTGCGCGCGCTGCACGACGACCTGGAATTGCCGCTGGCTACGGTGATTGCGCAGATGGAGCGTGACGGCATCGCCGTGGACGTAGACCTGCTGCGGGAACTCACGGCGGACATGGCGGCGCGCATCGCGGAGATCGAAGCCGCCATCTACACGGAAGTTGGCGGCGAGTTCAAGATCAACTCGCCGAAGCAACTCGGCGACGTGCTGGTAGAGAAGTGCAATATCCCCTTGACCAAGAAGACCAAGACGGGGTTTTCTACCGATTCCTCGGTCTTGGAACCGCTGCGCGACTCATTCAAGATCGTCGATCTCGTGCTGGCGTACCGCCAACTCACCAAGCTCAAGTCCACCTACCTCGACGCGCTGCCAACGAAAGTGAACCCGCTGACCGGCCGCATCCACACCTCGTTCGAGCAGACCGGCGCGGCCACGGGACGGCTCTCGTCCAACGACCCCAACCTGCAGAATATCCCCATCCGCACCGACGAGGGCCGGAAGATTCGCAAGGCGTTCGTGGCCGGCGCTGCGGGCCAGGTCTTGCTGGCCGCCGACTACTCGCAGATCGACCTGCGCGTGCTGGCGCACCTGAGCCAGGACGAGGAACTCTGCAAGGCCTTCCGCAACGAGGAGGACATCCACACCTTCACCGCCAGCCAACTCTTCGACGTGGCGATGGATGGGGTCACCGCCGCCATGCGGCGCACGGCAAAGACCGTAAACTTCGGCATCATCTACGGCGTGACCGCCCACGGCCTGGAACAGCGCACCGACCTGGACTACAAGGCGGCGGAGGAATTCATCGAGAATTATCTGAATACCTACGCCGGCGTGCGCGACTACACCGAACGAACGAAGCAGTTTGCCCACGAGCACGGCTACGTGCAAACGCTGCTGGGCCGCCGCCGCTACCTGCCGGAACTGAACGCCTCCAACTACAACGTGCGCCAGGCCGGGGAGCGCATGGCGATCAACATGCCGGTGCAGGGCACCTCCGCCGACATCATCAAGGTGGCCATGCTCCACGTGGACGCGCAACTGGCGGCTACCGAACTGCCGGCGCGTATGCTCTTGCAGGTGCACGATGAACTGGTCTTCGAATGCGACGCGGGCGCGCTGGACGCCGGCGCGGACCTGGTCGTGCCGCTCATGGAGAACGCGGTCACCCTGGACGTGCCGGTGAAGGTGGACGCCAAAGCGGGGCCAAGCTGGGACGAGATGGAGCCGCTGGGGTGAGGGGGAACTATCCCCGCCGCAGCGCCCGGCCCGGGCGCGCGCCGGTGGGCGCGCCGTCCGCAATCACCGGCGCGCCGTTCACGAGCACGTGCTCGATGCCCACCGGGAATTGGCGCGGGTTCTCGAACGTGGCGCGGTCAATGACGGTAGCGGGATCGAAAACCACCAGATCGGCGGCCATGCCGTTGCGGACGATGCCCCGGTCGTGCAGGCCAAAGCGCTGCGCCGGCAAGCCGGTGAAACGCCGTACCGCATCTTCCAGCGTAAAGAGACCGAGTTCGCGGGTGTAACGGCCCAGGAAGCGCGGGTAGGTGCCGTAGGCGCGGGGGTGCGGCGAACTGCCCATCATGATGGCGTCGGTGGAACCCATCTGGGCGGGATGGCGGATAATTGCCTGCACGTCGGCCTCGTTGCCGAAGTGGAAGGTGAAGCCGATGTCCAGCGCGCATTCGTCCAGCAGCCGCAGCAGGAGCGCGTCCGGCGCGGCGCCAACCTCGTCGGCCACGTCCGCCAGGCGGCGGCCCTCCCATTCGCGGTAGCGCGCCGGGCCGATGTGCGTAATCTGCATGCGGGCGTAGAAATCGCGCTCGCGCCCCTGGATTTCGTCCAGAATCTGCGCCATGACGCGGGGCGAGCGCACCCGCCGCAGCATGGCCTGCGGCCCGTCCGCGCCCATCCAGAGCGGCAGCACGAACATGCCGGTAGTGGAACCGGCGGGATAGCAGTAGGCGTCGAACGTGACGTCGAGGCCCTCGGCGCGGGCCGCGTCCACCAGCGCCAGCCGTTCGCTGCTGAGTCCCCAGGTGTCCTTGCCGGAAATCAGATAGTGGGCAATGTGGACCGGAATATCGGCCTGGCGCGCCACGTCCAGCGTCTCGTGCACCGGGTCGAGGAACTGGTCGCCCAGGTGGTAGCGCATGTGGGTGTTGTAGACGCCGCCGTGGGCCGCCGCCGCCCGGCTGATGACAACAAGCTCTTCCAACGTGCTGAAGACGTGCGGGTGGTACGAGAGGCCGGTGGCGAAACCCACGCAGCCCTGCTCCATCGCCTCCGCCGCCAGCCGCGCCATCTGCTTCAGGTCATCCTCGCTCGCGGCGCGGTTTTCCCAGCCGATCACCGCCAGCCGCAGCGCGTTGTGGGGCACCTGGTAGGCCACGTTCACGGCGGCTTTGCGGTCGAAGCGCTCCAGGTATTCGGGGATGGTCTGCCACGGCTCTACGTCCGCCGGCAGGCCGCCGTTGATGGCGTGGTAGAGTTGCGCGGTTTCGCGGAGGTGCGTAGGCGACATGGGCGCGTAGCCGATGCCGTCGGAGCCGAGAATCTCGGTGGTAATGCCCTGGGCGACCTTGGGCGTGTGGTCCGGCTCCCGCAGCAGGATCAGGTCCGAGTGGTTGTGGACGTCGATGAAACCGGGACAAACTATTTTCCCCCCGGCATCGATCACAGTCTCCGCGGTACAGGTATCCAACCGCCCGACGGCTTCGATGCGGCCCCGGCGAACGCCAACGTCGGCCCGAAACCACGGGTTGCCCAAACCGTCGATGACGCGGCCGTTGCGAATGAGGAGGTCGAAGGTCATGGTGTACACCCTAAGGCTGGATGATGGTGAGACACGGATTGACGCTAATCAAGCGGTACCTTCGAGTAGTTGGCGCCCTATGCGCCGGAGAGCGACTGCTCCGCTTCGGCTTTCGCTTCAGATTCCTGCAGGCCATCGAGAAAGACCGCGTCTTTCATGACCAAATCGCGTGCAAAAGGCTTAAGTCCGCTCTCCGTGACTACGTCTACCTTACGCTGAAAGTAATCCTGCAGGAAGTGCTGAAGTCCAAAGAGGTTGTCAGCCGTCATGTGACCGTTCGGAATGTCAACGAGAATGTCAATGTCGCTGCCGGCGCGCGCGGCGTTGCGGGCAACCGAACCAAAGACCCCAATGCGGCGTACGCCAAACGACCGCAGTCTTGAACGAACGCCGTAAAGCGCCGCCAGCACGATTTCTCGTGCGGGCGCTATCTCGCCCTCAGTGAGCGCACGTAAGCGCTCAGCGTCTAACTCGCGTTCTACCCCCGGTCTTGGCCGCCAAACTGTAGCGCGGGGGCTTGCCCCCCGCTCCTCTGCCTGCCTAACCGTAGCGCGGGGGCTTGTCCCCCGCTCTGCGGCGCCCCCGGTTGAATCCATCGCTGGCTCGGCGCTAAGTACGCTCTCCAGCAGCGCGAGAAGACTCGGCGCAAGTTCCGTCGCAGCTTTCCATACTAGCTCATCGTCCGTAGGCGCGAGCGACGGCGTCAGATGATTGCGCAAGTCGTCAATCTGTCGCCACGGGAATTCCGTGTGCTGCGTCTTGCAGTCGTCCGATACACGTTGAGCCGCCTGACCGACGATCTCCATAATCCGTTCCGTGGCGGCGCGCAGCGTAGAGTTCTCCGCCGCCGTGTATTCCGCTACACTGACGCCGGAAACCAGGGCTATCGCCATCCTGGAAGCATCCGCCATGTGGAGCAACCGCACTCGATCCACTTCGGTCATCATGCGGACATCCTTCGACCCAACTGTCATCGAAGCGCCGAGCCCACGCCCATCGTTAGCATACCATTAGGCGAATCGACGCGCCGCCAAGCACTTTGCCGAGATGGTGGGCGCGGTTTGCGGCAAGAAGCGGGGGACAAGCCCCCGCGCTACGGTGATGGTGGGCGCGGTTTGCGGCTAAGAGCGGGGGACAAGCCCCCGCGCTACGGCTTGTTCGCTGGGATCAAGTGCACGTGCAGCACCCGGGGCGCTAGGCAGGTCCAGTTGACTAGCGGCCGGCGCCGCTACGGCAAATATCGCTTTGGAAACTTGGCCACCACCGTATAGTTCGGGTCCACCACGTTGCCGACGCGGGTGCGGCCCACCTGGGAGACGACCTGGAAGGCGTCCCAGAGGTCGAAGCCGAAGTCGGCGGCCAGCCAGCGGATGAGTTCCACGTGGGCGATGCGGTAGGCGTCCATGAGCGGGCGCGTGTTGGCCGCCACCATAATCCACTCGTCGTCCGCGAAGCGCGGCCAGTTGATAGGCTCGCGCTCCTTGTATACGCCCACCTCCACCTCAACTTCCGCCGTAGTTTCCAGCGCCACGCCGCAGAGTTCGCCGTCGCCCTGGGCCGCGTGCACGTCGGCGAATTGCAGGTACGCGCCCTTGACGAAGACCGGCAGGTAGACCGTCGTGCCCGGCCCGGTTTCCACGCAGTCCATGTTGCCGCCGTGGTTGGCGGACGAGAGCGTGCTGACGTGTTCGCCAAAGCGCGGCGCGACCCCGATGCAGCCGAGAAACGGGTGGCACGGGATGGTGATGCGGCCCAGTTTGCTCTCCGGCAGATCCAGGCTTGCCGTTTGGTTCGCGTGGTCGAGTTCCCAGTGGTAGTACTTCTGCGGCAGCGGCGGGTTGAGGCCGGTCGGGCCGCCGGGGTAGTCTTCCACGCCCATGGCGCCAAAGCCGGGATTGTAGCGCGAGAACGCCCAGTCCCGGTTCAGGTCTACGCGCAGGATGCGGACGCGCAAGATGTCGCCCACGTCGGCCTCTTCCACGTAGTAGGGGCCGCACTGCGGATTGGATTGGCGAAACTCGGTGTCGGGACGGCTGTGGCGCTTTGCTTCCGCCAACTGCTCGCCGTTGCTGTCCCAATGACCGGCGTCCACAGTCTTGACGATCACGCGGTCGCCGGCGTTGATGCGCAGCGCCGGTTCGTGCGGGCCGAACGTGTAGTAGTAGATGTCCGGTTCGTGCCGGTGTACGGTAGCCATGTGATGCGCCTTTCTCTGTGATGTGAGGCTTTATTCGTCCAGCTGTTTCGCGTTGTTCCGGGAACCGGCGTCCCGCTACGATCGTCATTCCGGCGAAAGCCGGAATCCAGTCCCCCGGCCCCGCCAGTCCCTACGGCAAGGAAGTCTGTCACCGCCTATACCGGGGAAACACCCTCCGCAACTTTGGAGGATTCAGGGGGGCAAGCGGGGGACAAGCCCCCGCGCTACGGCTTGTTCGCTTTTCTCTTGCTCCGGCGGGGGACAAGCCCCCGCGCTACGTCCCAACTTCCTTCCAAGCTAGCCGCCCATGCGGCGGTATTCGTTCACGTCGATGTCAACCGCCACCAGCGCGGGCTTGTTCAGCGCCAGTGCTTCCGGCAGCGCGGCGGCGCAGTCTTCTTCCTTGTCAATATGAAACGCGGGCAGGCCGAACGCCGCCGCCAGCGCCAGGTAGTCGGTCTCGCCGAAGTCGTTCTCGCGTCCCTCGTAGCCGCGCTCTTCCGACTTCATGCGAATCAGGGCCAGGGTAGAATCTACGAAGACGACGATGAGGAACGGCGTCTCGCTCGGCGGCGCGAGACGCTTGACGGTTTCCAGTTCACCGGCGTACATCAGCAGGCCGCCGTCGCCGGTGACGCAGACTACCGGCCGTTCGGGCGCGCGGAGTTTGGCCGCCAGCGCCGCCGGCACGCCAAAGCCCATGGTGGAGAGGCCGTTGGAGACCAGGAACGTCCGCGGCTGGGTGCTCTGCCACCACTGGCACGCCAGCAGCTTGTGCGACCCCACGTCGCAGGCAAAGACCGTCTCCGGCGGCGTGAGTTCGCGCAGCGCGGTGAGCACGGCCTGCGGCGCGACGCCAGTTCTTGGCGGGGACGCGGCGCCCGTGCCTTGCGGCGCGAGCAGCCGCCGGATCTTCTCCCGGCAGGCGGCCGCGGCGCGCGTGCCCCACTCGCCCTGGTGGGTGAGTTCCGGCGTGAGCCGGCGCACGGTGGCGTCCAGGTCGCCGACCAGCGCGTAGTCCGCGCCAAAGGCGGAATCGACCTCCGTGTGCGGATGGATGGCGATGGTCGTCGCGTCCGTCTGCCAGGGATGGATGAAGTCGGAACCGTCGAGGCCCACCGCCAGGATGCAATCGGCCTGGGCGAGAAACTCATCCACAAGGGCGTAGCCGTAGACGCTGTGAATGCCGGCAAAGAGCGGGTGGTCTTCCGGAAAGACGCCCTTGCTCATGGGCATGTTCACCACCGGCGCGCCCCACTGCTCCGCCAGCGCCACTATCGCATCCTGTTCCAGGTGGTGATTGGCCTCCAGGCCCAGCACGATCACCGGCGCGTCGCAGGTGGTGAGGCGCGCCAGGGCCGTGCGCGGCAGGGGCGCGGCGTCCAGCACGCCCAGCGGCCGGGCCGCGGTCTGGAGCGGCGGCGCGGCCAGCGTCTGGCGCGCCACGGCCGCCGGCAGCGCCAGGTGCACGGGCCCCGGCCGCCCCTGCGCCGCCACCGCCCAGGCGTAGGCCAGCGCGCCGGCGACGTTGGCGGGCGTGAGCCGTACGTTCCACTTGGTGATGGGGCGCAAGAGTTCCAGCAGCGGCGCGTTCTGGTGGGTGGCAAACTCCACCGTAGGGTCTTCGAAGTCGGCGGTGATGACGATCAGCGGCAGCCGCGCCAGAAACGCGTCGGCCACGGCGTTGATGATGTTCGTGGCGCCGGGGCCGAGGGTGGTGAGGAAAACCGCCGGTTCGCCGCTGAGGAAGGCGGTATTTTGCGCCAGAAACGCTGCCGTGTTCTCGTGGTGCACAAGCTGGAAGTCGATCCCCTCGGCGTAGCAGGCGTTGATGAGGTCCACGTTCTCGCCGCCGGTCACGCCCCAGAAGCGTTGAATGCCCTGCTGGCGCAGGAATCTGGCGACGTACGCGGCGACGGTAAGGTCTGAATGCCGTGAAGTTGCGGTCATGGGAGTGCGCAGAATAGTGTAAGGGTGGTGATAGCGTTCATCGCATAGCTTGCGCGTCGCAGGTGGCTGTGTCAACTTGGGGCGACTCTTGCCTAGCCCTGCAAGTTGCTTGGAGGTGGATTGCGGCAGCGGCGAAGCGCCTCCCTCACCCTAGCGCTGTCGCATTAAACGGAACGATGGCAAAACTCGCGTCCAAAGTCCCCGGTAGCGCAGGTTTGCAACCTGCGAAGCTGTTAGGTCGATCCTCTTTCGTGTCAGTTCAATGGCTCCGGCGGGGGACAAGCCCCCGCGCTACAGAATTCCCCCTCTCCCTAAGTGTATAGCCCGAGGACATAGGTAACACATGTACCCGGGCTGTACAGGGAGAGGGCCGGGGTGAGGGGGCAGAACGCGCGCGGCATTTGACCTGGAGGGCGCGCGTGTGTTCTGCTGGCTGCAAGCGCGCGGTATTTCCAAGGAGTGATCGTTCAGCCATGGTGCGCCAACTGGCCAGAGTTACCCTGAAGTCCGGTGAGCGGATGCGGTGTCTGCTGGTGGAAGAGCCGGAAGAAAGCTGGGCCGCGGACGTGCAGGAGTTGCTCGTGCACAAGCGCGAGCACGTGCACTGGCACATCGCCCACGCCATTGCCGGGCCACTGGACGCGCTGGAGACGCGCTTCTACCTGGGCGTGGTGGAAGGCCGGGCGGTGGGCAACGTGATGACGGTTGAATACGGCGGCGTCGGCATCCTGGGCCACGTCTTCACCCGGCCCGACCAGCGGCGCAAGGGCATCGCCAGCCGCATCATGGCGGCGCTGATGGAGGACTTCCGCGCGCGCGGCGGACGGGCGCTGACCCTGGGCACCGGCTTCGAGTCGCCGCCGTATTGGATCTACCACAGTTACGGCTTTCGCAGCAGCGCGCCGGGCACGGGCGCGATGTGGTACTGGCGGCAACCGGAACAGGCGGAAGACCTCTGGCAAGCCGCGGTTGTGGGCGCGGAAGAAATACGTTGGGAGCACTGGCCGCTGCTCAATCTGCTCTGCCACCAGCCCCGCGGCGACCGGCTGCGCAACGCCGCCCGGCGCGTCTGGGGCCAACGCAACTTCGAGGGCGAATTCGTGCCCTACAAGCGGGCGCTGGATTCTGAGGATTTTTCACCTGCGGCGCGCGTGCTGCGGAACGAGGCCGGCCTGGTGGTCGGCTGGGCGAGCCTCGAGGACGATCCGCTCTGGGGCGGCGCGGCGGCGCTGCTCGACCTCTTCGTCCATCCGGCCGCCTGGCCCGCCGCCGGCTCCCTGCTGACGGCTCTCCCCCTGCCGCCCAAGCCCACCTTCGCCTACGCCGACCAAGATTCCCCCAAGAACGACCTCCTCCACGCCCACGGCTTTGCTCAACAAGCCTCCTGGCCGGCTTGGCTGCCGGTGGGCGGCGAGTTGCACGGCGTAAACTGCTGGCTGCGGCGCTAACGGCCCGCTCTGGGCCAGCCCCCGCGTCACTGTCCACAGGCCTACCTTAATGTTTTATTCCCTTCTATCCTATTGACACACCGTGTTACAATGACATTATGAGGTAAGAGGGCAGAGAGCGGGAACCGCTGCAAATGTGGGGGGACTGCGCGATGCTTACACGACGCGCCTTGATAGGCGGCACGGCGGCATTGGCGGCCGGGTGCAGCACTCTCGAGTCGTCGTTTTCCGTGCCGAGTCAGCCTCAAGTAATCAATCTGACGTGGGCGTCAAGTGCCTTTGGAGGGTTCCGCGAAAGGGGCCTTGGACCGAGCGGATTTGAGGAAACGCTTAAGCACATAGTGGCGGCGCTGGAAGAAGACACGGAAAACCCAAATGGGCCGGCAAGGGCGCGCTATGCCCGCCCTGGAAGAGGGCATCGTGCGCGGCGACGAAGTTCTCGCCGTGGTGAGCGACGCGTGCGCCGAAATAGATAGTTGACAGTGAGATGAATTGAGCGCGCTGCGCTCAACCGGAACGTCACTGTTGGGCGCTGTTGCTCATTTGGAGACGCGGTAGTGGACGACGCCGGGGCGTGACGGGCCTTGTGGAATGCCTAGGTCGTCGTGCATGAGCGGGGCGGTTTCGCTGAACGCGCATGGGTCGGGGTCAACGGGCGCGAGCGGGGCGTCCGGCCGCAGGAAATCCCCTGGCAGCCAGATTGTGCCCTCGGTGTCCCACGACCAGAGCATGGAAATTCCGGCCGCCGTGGTGTGGCGCACGAACGGCGCGGTCAAGAGACCCAGGAACGTCAGGTGAACGCCGTCCCACCGCGCGCCGACGCGGCGCCAGTCCGGCGATAGCGAACCGGCGCCCGCCGGGCTATTGGGATCCTGATTGACGCTGGGAAACGCAACGCAGAGCGCGTGCCAGCCGGCGGGCCCGTTGATTTCGCAGACGCGGGCGGACTGGTCGATCTCCGCAGCGAATCTGCGCTGCAATTCTACTTCCGGCCAGTCACCGACGCCGGAGGCAATGGCTGTGTCAAGACACGAATACCCGCCCCTTAGGGTGGAAGTGATGCGCCATTCCGTTGGACGTTGCGCGTAATCCTCCCAGCGGGTATTTGACGGGGACGCCGCCGCGCGGGAGGGAGGCCGCTTGACCCGGCGAGATACGCGCGCCAACATGCGGCTTGCCAGCGTTTGGCGGGCGGGAGGCGGAGGCGGCGTGTCGTCCCGCACGAGCGCCTGGCGGGCGCGGTCCAGCGGCTCCGTCCACCAGCGGCTTGCCGGATGCGCCGCCGCGTCCCGCGCCAGGTGGGTCAGTTCCGCGCCGCGAGAAAGCGCGGCGGTGACGGCCTCATCGAAATCCACCGACCACGGATTGAGCGCGTTCAGGGCTACGGCGGCGCGGGCGAAGGCCTGCGGCGGCGTGACGGCGCGCGCCACGGGAATGCCATCCCGCGCGATGGTCAGCAGAAAGGCGCACCCCACCGGGCAGCGCAGCAGCCGGGCGGCAATGTCGTCGGTGTGGGATTCCATGGTTCACCGCTCTTTCGGCTGGGATGCGCCGTCTTCCCCCGTTTTTCAAGGCAAGAGGATTCATCCCCGACATGCGGGCGCACGCTGCCGGAGGCGGGGGACAAGCCCCCGCGCTACGCAAAGGCGTCACCATAGGCCCAAGGCCGCGCGCTATGCCCTAGATTCCTCGCTGCGCTCGGAATGACAGTCACGGACAATATGCAAATTGCGCGGAATGGCGCTTAGGGTCAAATTCTGCCTAGCCGCGTTCGACGAACACCGGCGCGAGCATGTTGTCCACCGGCGCGTAGCTGTCGGTGAGGATGACGGCGGAACTGTTGTCCACGTACGCGCGCAGGCGGGCGGGGTCGAGCATGGTGCTCACCGGGCCCTTGGGCAGCAGGCCGGCCACCCGGTCGTGCAGGGCCGCTTCCGTGAGCGGCTGCGCGCCGGCCACCAGCACGAACGTATTGCGGCCCTCCTGCTCCCAGCCCGGGCCTTCCGCCAACAGGTAGACGTGGGGAAAGACCTGCTCCAGGGTCAGAATCAGCGACGGCAGGAAGCGGCCGTGTTCGAACGTATCCACCACGTTCAGCATGTAGTAGCCGTCCGGGGTCAGCAGCGCGCGCACTTTCTCGGCGAACTCCCGGGTGGTCAGGTGATAGGGCACCGAGAGGTCGTTGAAGGCGTCGCCGATCACCGCGTCGTACCGGCCGGCTTCCAGGCGTTTCACCACCAGGCGCGCGTCCTCGTTGTAGGTGATTACGCGGGTGTCGCGGGGGAGGCCCATCTTGGCGTGGGCCATTTCCGTGACCGCCGGGTCGATCTCCGCCACCTCGATCACCGCGCCGGGATAGACCGCCTCCAGGTAGCGGGGAAAGGTGTAGCCGCCCCCGCCAATGGAGAAGGAGCGGATGCCGTCCCGGTCACCGGCGATATAGGAAATTAGCTCGGCGTATATCTTTACGTAGTCATAGTCAAGCCGCGTGGGGTCTTCCAGGATGCTGTAGCTGTGGATCAGGTGGTCCAGCACCAGGCGGCGTTGGGTGACGTTTTCTTCCAGTTTCTTTTCGCTCACCCGGATGCAGAAGTAGTTGGTCTCCACGTCGCACGGCGCGGCAAACGCGCCGCGCGGCTGCAAGGTCACGGCGTCCTGCGCCAGATTGCGCACGTAGTTCCAGCCCAGGGGCATGGAATAGGCGTTGCGCCCGTAGCTGACGACGCTCAGTCCCACGAGCAGCAGCGCGCCGCCGCCCAGCAACAGACGGCGGTTCCAGAGGTCGCCGAAGACGATCGCCACCAGCAGCAGAATCACGGCCACGAGCAGGATGACCGTGCGCGTGCCGAAGAACGAGACCAGGAAGAAGCCGGTGGCAAAGGTGCCGGCGATCGCGCCCACCGTGGAGAGGGCGTAGATGCGGCCCACCACGCCGCCGGTGCGGGAAAGATCGTCCAGGATGAGGCGCACGACTACCGGCGTGATGGTGCCCATGAACACGCTCGGCAGGAAGAAGACCGCGGCGGTGAAGAAGAGGATCTTCAACATGAGGTGCACGGGCAAGTCCTGCGCGATGCCGGAAATGACGGCCGTCAGCGGCAGGATGGCGAGCGTAAAGACGCTGGAGATGAGAAAGAGCACGCCCAGCGTGGAGACCGCCGGAAAGCGGTCGCCGATGCGCCCGCCGGCGTAGTTCCCCAGGCTGATGCCCGCCAGCATCACGCCGATCACGCTGGTCCAGGTGTAGAGCGAGACGCCCAAGTACGGCGCGATCATGCGCCCGGCCGTGAGTTCCACGACCAGCGTGCAGAAACTCGCGATGAAGACGATCGTGCCCGCCCGCCAGGTGCCGCGCATGGGGATGTCCCTTTCGTTGCCGTGGTACGTGCTGCTTTGTGTGTTCGTGAGCGTGTGGGTGTCGAGCGCAGAAAAGGCCTGATTCCACTACGTTTCTATTGTAGCCCTCAGCTTGCCCCGCTCGCATCCCCGCTGGCGCTCGGCTACACTATGTGAGAGGCGCATGCAGACGCAGACGGCATGAAGAGCAACGGCTATGGCAGGCATTACGGCGGCACAGCGCGGCGACATGATGGCGGTGTTGGCGGCGGCGCTCAAGGCCGTGGACCCGGCGCAGGCGGTACGGAACCGCGTGCGGCGGGAGGGCGCGCGGTTGACGGTTGGGGACGCGGTGTACGACCTGGACTCGTACCGGCGGGTTCTTGTGGTAGGCGCGGGCAAGGCGAGCGGGCCGATGGCGCAGGCGCTGGAGGAGATTCTGAGCGACCGCCTGGCCGGCGGCGTGGTCAACGTCAAGGAGGGCTACGCCGTTCCCACGCAACGAATCGAGTTGATCGAGGCGGCGCACCCGGTGCCGGATGAGAACGGCGTGCGCGGCACCGAACGTATCTTGCAGATGGCGGCGGACGCCGGCGCGGACGATCTGGTGTTCTGCCTGATTTCCGGCGGCGGCTCGGCGCTCATGGAATTGCCGACAGCCGGCATTACGCTGGACGACGTGCAGCAACTCACCGACCTGCTCCTGCGCAGCGGCGCGACCATCAATGAAGTAAACACCATTCGCAAGCACATCTCGCAGGTGAAAGGCGGCGGCCTGGCGCGCGCCGCCGCGCCCGCCACGCTCATCGCGCTCATTCTCTCCGACGTGGTGGGCAATCCGCTGGACTTCATCGCCTCCGGGCCGACCGTGCCGGACACGACGACATTTCAAGACGCCTGGCAACTCCTGGGGAAGTTCCGCTTGCAGGACGCCATACCGGCCAGCGTGCGCGCGCAACTCCGGCGCGGCCTGGACGGCGCGATACCGGACACGCCCAAAGCGGGCGACCCGCTCTTCGCGCGCGCGGCGAGCGAGTTGGTGGGCAGCAACGAGATCGCGGCGCGCGCCGCGCTGGACGCGGCCACGGCCTTGGGGTATAATACAGTCCTGGTCACCACGTGGGTGGAAGGTGAGGCGCGTGAGGTTGCCAAAGTGATGGCCGGAGTCGCCAAGGGTCTGATTCGCCACCACTCCCCCGTCCCGCCGCCGGCGTGCCTTATCTTCGGCGGTGAAACCACGGTCACGGTGCGCGGCGATGGGCAGGGCGGGCGCAGCCAAGAAATGGCACTGGCCGCCTCTCTTGCGCTGGACGGCTGGGAAGACGTGGCGGTGATGGCGGTGGGCACCGACGGCACCGACGGCCCGACCGACGGGGCCGGCGGCATCGCCGACGGCGCGGTGCGCGGCCGGGCGCAGGCGCTGGGCCTGGACCCGCTTGCTTTCCTGGACCGCAACGACTCCTACCACTTCCTGCGGCAGACCGACGCGCTGCTGGTCACCGGACCGACCAACACCAACGTGAACGACCTGATCTTCGTCTACGCTTTTGGCTAGGGGAATGCCCTAGCATCCTCGTTCGTTCGTCTCCTCGGTTCAGCTTATCCTCCTCTCGCAGTCTACGGCAGGTGATTCCCCCATGGAACTGAAAGAAAGAGTCCGCCCTCCTCTGCATTCGTCGCTTCTCTCTTCCGCCCCAGCGCAGCGCTGGCACTCGGTGAGCCGGCGCAGCGACCTGCGGCCGTTGTCCCGGGGCCGCAGCCAAACGGCGCTGCTTGGGTTTTGCCTGGTGTTCGCGGTACTCGCGCTCAGCGGCGGCGTGCTGCTGTGGTGGGCGGGTCAAGCCGCTAACGCCGGCGAGCAGAGCCCCCAGGTTAGCGAGGCGTTGCAGATTACGCCCGTGCCCCCCACTCCCAGCCCGCTTCCCGCCGAACCGACGGCAACGCCCATGCCCACGTCCCACGTCGTGCGGCCGGGCGAGTCGCTCACCGCCATAGCCGAGCGGTATAATACGACCGTGGCGGTCCTGGCGGAACTGAATGGCATCGCGAATCCGAATGCGATCCGGGCCGGCACGGAACTGCGCCTGCCGTCCGCGCAGCCGTAGGACGCGCGCGGGGGCGCGGAATCCATTCGGGAGGCCCGCGAAGATAGATTCCCGCTTTCGCGGGAATGACGGAGTTGCTACCCGCTTTCTTCGCCGTTCACCCTTCGACGTTGCTCAGGGCGAACGGCTTGGTTGCGCTATCTTCATGGTAACGACGGAGTTAGACGTGCCGTTTTCCTGGTAATCACCATGGCCCCACGACGGCCACGCGAGGGAATGAAAGTGAACGCACCTCTCTCCGTTCGTGCTGAGCCTGTCGAAGCATGAACGGAGAGAGGTGCGTGCGGAGTTGCTGCCCGCCTCCTCCACCGTTCACCCTTCGACGCCGCTCAGAGCCTGCCCCGTACTCGATACGGGGGCGAACGGTATGAGTGCCTATTTTTCATAGAAATGACGGAACGTGGAAATGATGGAACGTGCGGGATAGGCGGCGGTTGGGGGAGTGACGGCGTGGATGAGACATGGTCGCAGTGGCGGCAGGCGGCACGGATCTTTCCCCGCGCGGCGCATCTCTGGCGCGCCGGGTTGGTGGCGCTGGCGCTGTGGCTGAGCACGGTGGGCGCCGCCGGCGCGGCGTCTGGGACCCCCTGGCATTCCGGCAGCGCCGCGCCGGCGGGCGCCATGCTGCCGGTCTGGCAGCTTTGGGTGAACGCGCTCGACCCCGGCGCGTGGACGCAAGCGGAGCAGTCGTGGGTGCCCAGCAGTCCGCCGTGGCTCGTCGCGCCGCACCCCAGCGACGCGAGCCGGGCGCTGGCGGCCGGCCCGCTGGGGCTGCATCGCACCACCGACGGCGGCGCAACCTGGACGCGCCTGCCGGGCATCGTGGCGCCGGTGCTGGCCATCGCCTACAATGCGCTGAACCCGCAGGTCGTCTACGCCGGGACCGAGTTGGGCGGCATCTACCGCAGCGTGGACGGTGGCCGCTACTGGCGGCGCAGCGACACCGGCCTGCCGCGGGACGGGCTCGGCCACGTGGCCGGCGCGGTGGCCCTGGCGGCCGATCCGGACCGCTCGTTTACGCTCTACGCGGCGACCACGCTCAGCGGCGGGCTCTACCGGTCGCTCGACGACGGCAGCGCCTGGGGCCTCGCGAGCGCCGGCTTGCCGGAGGAGCCGGTGCTCGGCCTCGCCGTCACCGCGAGCGGGCCGCCCCGTCTCTATGCCGCCACGCCGCGCGGCCTCTTCCTCTCCACCGACCGCGGCGGCCAGTGGTCGTTGCTCGGGGCCTTGCCTCTGGAGGCGCCGACCTCGTCGCAGACACCGACCTCGTCGCAGACGTCGACTTCGTCGCAGGCACCGACGCCATCGCAGACCTCGTCGCAGACGCCGCACAAGTTGTTGGTAGAGCCGGATGCGTCGGGGCAAGGAATGCTGCTGGTGGCCGCGGATGCGCTCTATCGCTCGACGAACGGCGGGGTGTCGTGGGTCACGATAGACCTGCCCGCTGCCATGCCGCCCATCCGGGACGCCGTGTTCGTGGCCGGGCCGGCCTACACGCATCTCTTCGTGGCGGGCGCGGACGGCCCCTACTGGCAGCGGTTCACGCCGGCCTCGCCGCAGTCGCCGCCGCACGGAGAGTCGGATTCGGAAATCTACGTCGCCATCACCGGGCATACGATTAGAGAGCCGTTTCTCAGCTTCTTCGCTACCCACGGCGGCGTGGCGCGCTTCGGCTATCCGCGCACGGATGCTGTCAGCGAGGACGGCAAGACGGTACAATACTTCCAACGGGCGCGGCTGGAGATCGTGACGGACGAGGCCGGCGAGCGCGTGGCGCGGTCGCCGCTCGGTGCGATGCTGCGCTTTGGCGCGCCGTCCGCCGCCGGTGAGTCGTCGAACGGGTCGCAAATGCAGTACGCCGTAGACCGGGTATTTGCGAACTTCTACGCCAGCAACAACGGACGCGAGTCGTTCGGCAGGCCAATCGCGCCGGCGGCGGACGAGGAGCAACGAAACGGGCATACTGTGTATACCCAGTATTTCGAGTTCGCGCGCCTGGAACACTATCCGAATGCCGAGACGCCGGTGCTGCTGGGGTTGATCGGCGATGAGTACCTGATACGCATAGGTTGGCTGGAGTAAGGCGTATGCGACGCACCCGCATCGTGGCCACGATTGGCCCGGAAACCGCGAATGAGGATACGCTCCGCGCCATGCTGGAGGCTGGCTTGGACGTGGCGCGCGTCAACTTCTCCCACGGCGATCACGAGTCGCAGGGGCGCTCGATCGGCTTGCTGCGCCGGTTGGCGGCCGCGGCCGGCGCCACCCTGCCCATCATGGCCGATCTGCAAGGCCCGAAAGTGCGCGTGGGCACGATTGCCGACCCGCCGCTGCGTCTGGCGCCGGACAGCCTGCTGGTGCTCACGGTGGACGGCGACGGATTTGACGCGGGAGCGCGCCAACGGCTGCGGGACTACGCGCAATCGCTCGATCCCGACGCGCCCGGCGTGGCCGACGCGCCGGTGCGCTTTGCCGGACTGGCGGCGGAGACGCGGCCGGGCGATACGATTCTGCTCGATGACGGCTTGATCGCGGTGGAAGTGCTTGCCACGCGGGTCGAGACCGGGCAGGCGGCGGTGGTGGCACGGGTGACGCGCGGCGGCGATTTGATCAGCGGCAAGGCCGTGGTGGTGCGCGGGCGCAGCCTGAGCCTGCCCAGCCTCACCGCCAAAGACTGGGAAGACGTGCGCTTTGCCGTGGAGCAGGAGGTGGATTGGGTAGCGCTCTCCTACGTGCGCGCCGCCACCGACGTGGAGATATTGCGGCAACTCATGCTCAACTACGGCGCGACGATCCCCATCATTGCCAAAATCGAGACGCAAGAAGCCATCGAACACTTCGATGAAATCCTGGCGGCGGCGGACGGCATCATGGTGGCGCGGGGCGACCTGGGCGTGCAGGTGCCGCCGGAAGAGGTGCCGCTGCACCAGAAGTCCATCATCCAGAAGTCGCGCGAGCGGGGCAAGCCGGTCATTACGGCCACCCAGATGCTCGAATCGATGATGCAGCATCCGGTCCCCACCCGCGCCGAGGCCAGCGACGTGGCAAACGCCATCCTGGACGGCAGCGACGCGGTGATGCTCTCCGGCGAAACGGCCGTCGGCCCCTATCCGGTAGAGGCCGTGTCGGTTATGGCGCGCATTGCCACAAAGGTGGACCCCCATGTGGAAAGCTTTGGCTCCGTGGATGCCAGCGATACCACCGACGCGATCGCGGAGGCCACGCATCGCATTGCCGAAGAGCTTGACGCAACGGCTATCTTTGCGCTCACGCAGTCCGGCTACACCGCCCGCATGTTGGCCCGCCTGCGCCCCCACGTGCAATTGCTGGCGGTGACGCCGGAGAAACCGATTTGGCGCCAACTCGCGCTGTGCTGGGGCACGGAGCCGCTGCTGGCAACCGTGAAGACCGATACCGACGCGGCCATGCGCGAGGCCGTGGCGCTGGCGAAGGAGGCCGGCCACGTGCGGGACGGCGATACGGTGGTCTTTACGGCCGGCATGCCGTTCGGCGTGGGCGGCACGACGAACCTGATCCGCATCCACGAGATCGGCCAGCCGCTCAGCTTGAAAGGGGACTAGGCGGGGCTGTCAAGAGCGAAGATGCCCCGCTCCCCGGGGAGAGGCTGAACGGGGGTATGCATTCTACGTCCAACTTCGCGCGTCATTCCGAACGGAGCGCAGCGGAGAGAGGAATCTAGGGAACAGCCCGGCAGAGTCCGTGATTCTAGATTCCTCGCTGCGCTCGGAATGACATTTGCAAGCCCCGGTTTGTTGGGAAGAGGGCCGGGCGCAAGAACCCCCTCTCCCTGGAGGCCTCTGTATAACCCCCTTCCACCTTTGAGGGGGAAGGTTGGGATGGGGAAGAGGGGCATCGAAACTGCCCATCTCCGATAGTTCTGCGGAATCGCGCAAGAACTCTTGCAGGGGAGTTGAACTTTGCACCCAGGCGTCCAACCCATCGGCGTCTATCTGCAGGATGGCGGCCATGCGCCGCGCAGCGCCTACGTGCTGGAGATTCTCGCCCACGCGGGCATTCCGTTTACGCGCGTGGACGCCGCCGCGCTGCCGGAGGCGCTGGCGACGCTGCACGTGCTCATCCTGCCGCACCACGAGGTCACCACGCCGGAGATGGGGCGGCTCTATGGCTTCGTGACGGCGGGCGGCGTGCTGATCGGGCTGGGCGGTACCAGCGGCTTGGACGACCTCTTTGGCGTGCGCGCGCAGGCGGGCACGCACGAAGGGTTTCTGCGGGTCGCGCAGCCGGAACATCCGCTGGTGCGCGGTCTGCGCTCGTCGTTGCACGTGTGGGACGCCGCGGCGGCGCGGGCGGCCGGGGCCGGTGTGCTGGCCAACCTCTGCGACGCGGAAGGGAAGCGCATCGGCGTGGGCGTGAGCGTCTACCGCCTGCAACGGGGCCTGAGCATCTTCTGCGCCGCGGACTTGCCCTGGTGCATCCTGCACCTGCTGCAAGGGCGGCCCGTGCGACAGGACGGCGCGCCCGCGCCGGACGGCACGGCCAACGTGGACGACGGCATCCTGAAGTGCGACGACGGCGTCGTGCTGGATTGGGAAGCGGACCGCGCCAGCGATACGGCTCTGCCGTTCTTCCGCGAGGCGATTGGCGATGAACTGCGCGCCATTCTGCTGCGCAGCGTCTTCTACGGCGCGCAGCACGCGCAAACCGCGCTGCCGCTGCTGTGGTACTGGCCCGGCGCTTTGGAAGCCGTGGCCCACCTTTCCCACGATTCCGACAACAACGTCCTCGACCGCGCGTTCCAACTCCTTGAAAATACACGCGGCCTCGACGTGCGCTCCACGTGGTGCATCCAGTATCCGGGCTACACGCCGGCGCTCTACGCCGCCGTGGCGGATTACGGCAGCGAGATTTGCCTCCACTACGACGCGCTCTCGGGCACGGAGCCGAACCGCTGGGAATACGATGATATGGTCTTCCAGTGGGAGCATCTGCGGCGGGAGGCCGGGTTGGACGCCATTACGACCAACAAGAACCACTACACCCGCTGGGAGGGTTCGCTGGAGTTCTTCGGCTGGCTGGAGCGCGTCGGCATTGCGCTGGACCAGTCGAAAGGCCCCTCCAAGCACGGCAACACCGGCCACCTCTACGGCAGCACGCACCCGTGGTTTCCCATGGACCCGGCTACCGGCCGCCGCTACGACGTGTTGGAGGTCAACTTCCTGAGCCAGGACATGGTGAATCCGGCCAACCATCCCGACGCGCCGGTGGATGAGTACGCGCCGTACGCCATTGCCGAACCGCTGGTAGACCGGGTGAAGCGGCACTACGGGGTTGCCCACTTCCTCTTCCATCCCCACCACTGCCGGCGGCCCGGCGTGCCCGCGGCCCTGGCGGACGTGGTGCGCTACGCGCGGGAACAAGGTCTGCCGTGGTGGACGGCGGCGCAAATCAACGCCTGGGAGCGCGGCCGGCGCGCGGTGTCGTTCGCGGACGTGCGCGGCGGCGGCGCGGACCTGACGGCCGGCGCGCCGCTGGAGGACGCGACGCTGCTCGTGCTGCGCGTTGGCGATGAAGAACGCGGTCTGCAGATCGACGGCCGGCCCGCGGCCGCGCGGAGTGTCGCACGCTACGGCTTCCGGTTCCACGCGGTCACGCAGACGCTGGACGCCGGCGCGCACACGCTGCGGTGGGACGGCTCTCCTTGACGGCGCGGAATCTAGCGCCGTACCCGCCTAATCCGGTAGGATAGAGCGGAAGGGAGCCGCGATGCGGATTGTAATCGGCGCCGACCACAACGGTTTCGACAGCAAAGAGGCGGTGCGGCAGTGGCTGGAGGCCGCCGGCCACGCCGTGGTTGACGTTGGGCCGCACGAACTAGATCCGGACGACGACTATCCGGACTTCGCCCGCCTGGTCGGCGAGACCCTGCAACGCGGCGAGGCCGACCGGGGTATCCTGCTCTGCGGCAGCGGCGTGGGCGCGAGCATTGCGGCCAACAAGCTGCGCGGCATTCGCGCCGGCCTCTGCCACGACGCGTACTCCGCGCACCAAGCGGTTGAGCACGACAACGTCAACGTGTTGTGCTTGGGCCCCCGAGTGGTAGGCCCGGCGCTGGTGGAGGAGTTGGTGGCGGCCTTCTTGGCCGCCGAGTTTACGGGCGAAGAGCGGCATGAGCGCCGCCTGGCGAAAGTGACGGCCCTGGAGCAGGCGGAACGAGAGGCCGGTCTGGGCCGGGCGGCGGAAGCGGAAGTTTCCTAGGGTGTGTCAGTGAGGCTCCTTTGGGGATTGCACAAACGGACTACACGAACAAATCGCTAACCGCGCGGTAGCGAGAGGAGGCAACGATGGCGGCGCAGAATAGACTCGTGCAGTTGCAGGACTACGACCAGAGCGTGTGGCTGGACAGCATCAGCCGGGGGTTGATCCAATCGGGACAACTGCAGGACCTGGTGGACAACGATGGCCTGCGGGGCATGACGTCGAACCCGGCCATCTTCGAGAAGGCGATCAGCGGCAGCGACGACTACCGCGACCAGTTGCGCGCGCTTCACGCCGGCGGCAAGAGCACGGCGGCAGTCTACGAAGCGGTGGCGGTCACCGACATCCAGGCGGCCTGCGACGTGCTGCGCCCGGTCTACGACGCCAGCGACGGCGAGCACGGCCTGGTCAGCCTGGAGGTCTCGCCGGAACTCGCCTTTGACACGGCGGGCACGATTGCCGAGGTGCGCCGGCTGTGGCGGCAGGTGGACCGCCCTAACCTGATGATCAAGATTCCGGCCACGGACGAGGGCATTCCCGCGGTGCGCCAGATGCTCACCGAGGGCTACAACGTCAACATTACGCTGATGTTCTCGCTCACCGACTACGATAACGTGGCCGAGGCGTACATTTCCGCCTTGGAAGCGCGCGCGGCGGCCGGGCAGCCGATCGACCGGATTGCGTCCGTGGCGAGTTTCTTCGTGAGCCGCATCGACACGCTGGCCGACGAACTGCTGGAGGCGCGCGTCCAGGCCGGCGAATCCCGCGCGCAGGAACTCATGGGAAAGGTGGCGATTGCCAACGCGAAGATCGCCTACCAGCACTTCCTGGACTTCTTCAAGTCGGAGCGCTTCGCCAAACTGGAGGCGCACGGCGCGCGGGTGCAGCGCGTGCTCTGGGCCAGCACCAGCACGAAGAATCCCGCGTACGCCGACGTGATGTACGTGGACAATCTGATCGGCCCGCATACGGTGAACACCCTGCCGGACGAGACCATGGACGCCTTCCGCGACCACGGTACGCTGGCGCAGACGGTGGACACCGGCGCGGCGGAGGCGCAAGCCGTGCTGGATGCGCTGGCGGACGTGGGCGTGGATTACGCCGCCATGACGCGGCAACTCCAGCAGGAAGGCGTGGATAAGTTCGTGCAGCCCTACCACGCGCTGCTGGAACGCATCGAGCAGGTGTGCGCGGAACTGGTCGCCGCTACCTAAGCGCCTGGAATCGGTTGATGTTCTCGTGCCACGAGTACGCCCGCTGCGTGCAAACTAGCCGTAGCGCGGGGGCTTGTCCCCCGCCTCCCCGTGTCGGGGCGCGGGGCAGGCTTGACCCGAAGCGTAAACACCATCTTGGGCAAGGCGCTTAGCAATGGCGGGGCAAACCGGTAGCACGGAGGCCGCGCTTGCGCAGGCGCTTGAGTCGCTCGCGCAGGGAGAAGTAGGCAAGCGCCTCTGGCGGAAAGACGCCAGCCTCTGGACTGACGAGCCGCCGGTGCAGGCGGCAATTCGCGACCGCCTGGGTTGGCTGAACGTGGTCGCGGACGTGCGGCGCGCCGGGCTGGACGAGATCAACGCCGTGGCGCGCGCGGCGCGGGCGGACGGCTTTACCGACGCCGTGATTCTCGGCATGGGCGGCAGCAGTCTTTGTCCGGACGTCTGCCGCGTCACGTTCGGCAGCGCGCCCGGCTGGCTGCGGCTGCACGTGCTCGACAGCACCCATCCCCGCGCCGTGCGGGCTATTCGAAACGGCGTAGACCCGGCGCGCACGCTCTTCGTGGTCTCCAGCAAGTCCGGCACGACCGGCGAATCCAACGCCTTCTTCCACTACTTCTGGGAACAGGTGGTGAAAGCCGGTGTCGCGCAACCCGGCGCCAACTTCATCGCCGTCACCGATGCCGGCACGCCTCTGGATGAAGAAGCCGCCGCGCGCGGCTTTCGCCACGTCTTCCGCAATCCCGCGGACATCGGCGGCCGCTATTCGGCGCTTTCGTTCTTTGGGCTCGTGCCCATGGCACTGATTGGCATGGAGGTGGCCGGCTTTCTGGAGCGCGCCGGGGACATGGCGCGCCGCTGCGGGCCCGGCGTTGCCGCCGCAGATAATCCCGGCCTTGCGCTGGGCGCGCGGCTTGCGGTTCATGCCCGGCAGGGCCGGGACAAGCTGACGCTGGTCTGCGCGCCGGAGATTGCCACGCTGGGCTGGTGGCTGGAGCAACTCGTGGCGGAGAGTCTCGGCAAGCAGGGCGTGGGCATCGTGCCGGTAGAAGGCGAGGAACTTGGTCCGCCGGAAGCGTACGCGAATGACCGCGTGTTCGTGCACGTCACGCTTGCGAACGCGGATGAAGGTGACACCGAACAACGCCTGTGCGCGCTGGCTGCGGCGGGCCAGCCGGTAATCCGCTTGGAGACGGCGGCGCCGCTGGACGTGGGGCAAGAATTCTTCCGCTGGGAGACGGCAACGGCGGTCGCCGGACACCTGCTCGGCGTCAATCCCTTCGACGAGCCGAACGTCCAGGAGAGCAAGGACAACACCGCCGCGCTCCTGCGGACGTATGAAGAGGAAGGAAAGCTCCCCGCTGAGAAGCCGGCCATCGCTGATGGTGTTCTCTCCCTATACGGGGAGTGCGCGGGCGAAAGCGTCACCGCCGCGTTGCGCCGTTTTGTCGGCCAGGCCGGGCCTCGCGATTACGTCGCGCTGATGGCGTACCTGCCACAGGAAGAAGCGATCCAAGGCGGTTTGGACGCCATTCGCCGTGCCGTGCGCGCCGCCACGGGCGCGGCGACCACGGTGGGCTACGGCCCCCGCTTTCTCCACTCCACGGGACAATTGCACAAGGGCGGGCCGAACACCGCGGTGTGCCTGCAACTTACGGTTGACATTGCCGAGGACCTGCCAATTCCCGGCGCGCCGTACTCGTTCGGCGCGTTCCTCCAGGCGCAGGCGCTCGGCGACCTGCGCGCCCTGCAACGCCACGGCCGGCGGGCGCTGCGCGTGCACCTGGGCGCGGACTGCGCGGCAGGTCTCGCCGCGCTGGAACAGGCGCTGGGCGGATAGTGTTGACACCTCAGCCGCTAGAGTCCTTCATCCCGATCCTCTCCTCAGCTATTGGTAATTGTATTCGATGGGCGACTTAACGTGTCATTCCGAGCGCAGCGAGGAATCTAGGGCACATCCTCCACGCAGTCTCATGGCCTCAGCACGCTAGATTCCTCGCTGCGCTCGGAATGACATTTACGAATTTCCCGTTAGCCTCTCCCAGGGAGAGGGAGATGTGCGGCGAGCGAGGCGGGGGACAAGCCCCCGCGCTACGTCGGAGCGACCGCATTGCCCCCTCACCCCGGCCTTCTTTCTGAAGGAGAGACAGTTTACTTGCGCTGGCGGCTAATGCGGAAAGTTTGGCAGCCGCACGCGCTATAATGTGGGGCAAGCGCTGTTCCTGGCGCTGTGCAGCGGGAAGTCCAGTTGAGCGGCGGAAATCGAAGTTGAGCCGCGGGATGAGGAAAGCAATTCATGCAAATCACGCCGCCCGCCGATGACAGGGAAACGGGCGCGCCCACGCCGCGCGGGCCGGAAGGCTGCGTCATCGTGATCTTTGGCGCGACCGGCGACCTGACCGGCCGCATGATCGTGCCGGCGCTCTATAGTTTGCGCCAACGCGGCCTGCTGGGAGACGACTTTGCGATCGTCGGGTTCTCCCGCAGCAAGTGGGACAGCGGCAAATTCCGGGACGAGATGAAGTCGGCCGTGCGCGAGTTCGGCGGCGAGGAGCGGCTGGACGATGCAGCCTGGGGGCGGTTTGCGCAGCGGCTGCACTACATCTCCGGCAACTATGACAATACGGAGGACTTCCGGCAGCTTGCGGCGCTGCTGGGCGCGGTTTGCGCTGAAATCAACTGCGGCGGCAACTACGTGTTCTACCTTTCCACGCCGCCCAGCGTCTATTCCGACATCATCGCGCAACTGGGCGCGGTGGGGCTGCACCAGGCGCAGGCGGACGCGTCGTCCTGGCGGCGCGTAGTCATCGAAAAGCCGTTTGGCCGGGACCTGGCCTCCGCCCACGCGCTGAACGCGCAACTTGCCAGCGTCTTTGCCGAAACCCAGACCTACCGCATCGACCACTACCTGGGCAAGGAGACCGTGCAGAACATCCTGGTCTTCCGGCTGGCGAACCACATCTTCGAGCCGCTCTGGAACCGGCGCTACGTGGACCACGTGCAGATTACGGCATCGGAAAGCATCGGCATCGAGCACCGCGCCGGCTACTACGAAGAGTCGGGCGCGATGCGCGACATGTTCCAGAACCACCTGCTGCAACTCTATTCGCTGGTGGCGATGGACCCGCCGGTGGTGTTCGACGCCGAGGCGGTGGGCGCGGAAAAGGTCAAGGTGCTGCGCGCGACGCGCCCGATCCCGCTGATGCAAATCGACCAGTGGGCGGTGCGCGGGCAATACGGGCCCGGCTGGGTGCGCGGCGAATACGCAAAAGGGTACCGCGAAGAGGAGAATACCGACCCGAACTCGAACCGCGAGACCTTTGCCGCGCTCAAGCTCTACATCGACAATTGGCGCTGGGAGGGCGTGCCGTTCTATCTGCGCTCCGGCAAGAGCATGACGAAGAAGGTGACCGAGATTGCCATCCAGTTCAAGCGCGTGCCGCATTTGCTCTTCGGGCTGACCCCCGCCGATACGCTGAATCCCAACGCAATTGTCATTCGCGTGCAGCCCAACGAGGGCTTCTCGCTGCAATTCCGCGTGAAGTCGCCCGGCCAGACAATCCGGGTGCATCAGGTCAGCATGAATTTCGATTACGAGTCGCTCTTCAATGGTGAAGCGCCGCCGGCGTACGAAACGCTCTTGCTGGACATCATGCGGGGCGATCGGACGCTCTTCGCCCACGGCGAATGGATCGAATACGCCTGGGACTTGATTACGCCTATCATCGAGACTTGGGAATCCCGCCCGGCCAACAACTTCCCGAACTATGAAGCCGGTAGCTGGGGGCCGCCTGAGGCCGATGCCCTCATCGCCATGGACGGCCGCTCCTGGCGGCGGCCGTAACAGGTGTTTACGAGCGCCGCCGCTCCGCGCGGTCACGCTTGGGTGAGCGAGATTCTGCTACACTGAGAACACTTGCCTTGGCAGCGCCATCGCTTGATTCTCTGGATAGAGACTGCCACTGTGGAGTACTCATAGGAATCATGAGACGTTCAATCCTACTCTGCGAAACCCTGCGTGACGATCCCGCGGAAGCGGACGTGCCCAACCACAAGCTGTTGGCGCGCGGCTGCTATATTCGCCAGCTTGCCTCCGGCATCTATAGCCTGCTGCCGCTGGGCGCGCGGGTGGCGGCCAAGATCGAGCGGGTCTTGCGCGCGGAGATGGACGCCATCGGCGGGCAGGAACTCATCATGCCGGTGGTGCAGCCGGCCGAGATTTGGCAGCAGTCGCGCCGCTGGTACGACATTGGCGACGACCTGGTGCGGCTGAAAGACCGCGCCGACCACGACCTGGTGCTGGCGATGACCCATGAGGAAGTCATCACCAGTCTCATCGGCTACAACGTCCACTCCTACCGCCAATTGCCGGTGATGCTCTACCAAATCCAGACCAAATTCCGGGATGAGCCGCGTCCGCGCGCGGGCGCAATCCGGCTGCGCGAGTTCACCATGAAGGACGCCTACAGCGCCCACGTCTCGCAAGAGGACCTGGACCGCTACTACCCGGCGGTCTACCAGGCCTACTTCAACATCTTCCGCCGCTGCGGGCTGGACGTGATGTCGGTAGATTCCGACGTGGGCATGATGGGCGGCACCATGGCGCATGAGTTCATGTCGCTAACGCCGGTGGGCGAGGACACGCTGGCGCTCTGCGACGCCTGCGGCCTGAGCGCCAACCGGCAGATCGCGACGTTTCGCAAGGACGTCGTGGACGGCGGCGCGCCGCTGCCGCTGGCAGAGGTGGCCACGCCGGACACCAAGACCATTGCCGCATTGGCGGACCTGCTGGACATTCCCGAGACGAGCACCGCGAAAGCCGCCTTCTTCATGGGCGATAGCGGCCTGATCTTCGCGGTGGTGCGCGGCGACATGGAGGTGAACGAGACCAAGCTGGTGAACGCCACAAAGACCACGGCGCTGCGGCCCGCTACCGAAGGCGAATTGCGCGAACACGGCATTGTGGCGGGCTATGCCTCGCCGATTGGCGTGACCGGCGTGCAGGTGGTGGTGGACGACCTGGCGGCGGAGTCGGCCAATCTGGTGGCCGGCGCGAACCGGGAAGGCTACCACCTGCGCAACGTGAACTATGGGCGCGACTTTTCCGCGGACGTGGTGGCGGACATTGCCAGCGCGTACGACGGCGCGCCCTGTCCCCGCTGCGGCGGGCCGCTGCGCCTGGAGCGCGCGATCGAGGTGGGCAACATCTTCAAGCTGGGCACGAAATACGCGGCGGCGCTCAAAGCCCAGTACCGCGATGAGGCCGGGCAGCAACATCCCATGGTGATGGGCTGCTACGGCATCGGCGTGGAACGGCTGATGGCGGCGATCGTGGAGGCCAGCCACGATGAGCGCGGCATCATCTGGCCGGTTGCGGTCGCGCCGTATGACGTCTACCTGGTCGTCTTGAACCAGAACGACGAAGCCGTAATGCACGCCGCCGAGCAACTCTACGCCGACCTGGGCGCGGCCGGTATCACCGTGCTCTTCGACGACCGCAACGAAAGCCCCGGCGTGAAGTTTACCGACGCGGATCTCTTGGGCATGCCGCTGCGCCTGACCGTCAGCCGCCGCACATTGAAGAACGAGGCGGTGGAATTGAAACACCGCACGGACAAAGACTTTACGCTGGTGCCGCTGGCCGAGGCTGTGGCGCGGGCGCAAGCGCAGATTGCGGCCTTGCAGGCGGCCATCGACGCGACGGTAGTGGCGGAAGCATTTCCGGCGCCCGCCGGCTAGTTTCCCTGAACTCCCGGCGCCAAGCCGTAGCGCGGGGGCTTGTCCCCCGCTCCTTCGTGCGCAACGCACACATCACTTCTGGCACAGGCCCAAGCCGTAGCGCGGGGGCTTGTCCCCCGCTTCTTTGCGCGGTGCATACGCTTCCTCTCTGGCACGGCGCTTAGGTGAACGAACGCGGGGAGTGCACCTCCAGTTCGATGCGCAAATCGAGCGTCCAGCGCGCTTGGTTGAGATAGGCGGCAAAGTCCATTGGCCGGAAGCCGAGCGTCTGTTCCATTGTTTCCACGTTCGCCGTGAAGCCTGCTTGCCAGAGCCAGTCGTAGTACGCCGCGTAGTCCGCGCCCATGCTCTCGGCAACCCACTCCGGCGGCAGGGGATAGAAATCCACCGTACGGCCAATGGCGACACCGATCGCTGCGGCAATACCCTCCCACGTGAGCGCATCGCCGGCGAGGTCGAGGGTCTTGCCGGCCCAGACCTCCGGTTCGCTCAGAATCGTAGCGGCGGCGCGGCCTATGTCGTCCACGGCCACCAGTTGGGTGGCGATATGCGGCGGCATGGGCGCGTGCAGCCGTCCCGCCAGCAGATTGCCCGCCAGCGCGCCGGCGCCAAAGTTGTCCATGAAGAAGACCGGCCGCAAGATTGTCCAGGCAAGGCCGCTGGCTTGCAGATACGCTTCCGCGCGCTGTTTCTGCGCGTAGTGGGGCACGTGCGCCAGGTCTGCCGCGCGCTGCACCGAAGAATAGACGACGTGCTCTACGCCTGCGTTCCCCGCCGCGTCGATGCACGTTTCAAGCTGCCGCCACTCCGTTTCCGGTCCGGCCGGCTGTGTGGGAGACGCGGCATAGGGCGTGCCCATGAGAAAGAGGGAGTCTACGCCCTGGCAGGCGCGCCGCATTTCCTGGTGCGCGGTCATGTCGCCGACGACCACCTGCGCTCCGGCTTCGATGAGCGTTTCGGCGCGGGCAAAGTCGCGGGTTAGGGCGCGCACGGTGTGTCCCGCCGCCAATAGCGCCCTAGCCACCGCGCCGCCTTGCTGGCCGGTAGCGCCGGTCACGAGCGTCACCGCTTTGGACATTGGGAGCAACCCCCCTTCTCTGCGCCTGTGCGCTCGTGAATGGTACCACGCCCGGTGGTATAGTGGTGATGGGAGGGATTGCAATGGAAGTCTACCGGCAGACGAGCGCGGACGAGCACGCGGCGCTCAGCCGCCGGTTCGCGCCTCAGGCGCAAGAAGAATTCGATAACGGCGATCCGCTGCAGGCTTCCGAGAAGGCCTGGGGCGCGGCGGCGCACGCGGTGAAGGCCGTGGCCGCGGCCCGCGGCTGGAACCACAACACGCACCGGCTGCTGTCCGACGTGGTAGACCAAGTGTCTCGAGATACGGGCAATCTTGCGTTGGGCGCGTGGTTCCGAGAGGCCAACTCCTTGCACCAGAACTTCTATGAGAACTGGCAGCCGGACTTTTCGGTGCAAGAAGGCATCAAGGCGGTGAAGCGGTTTGTGGACCTGCTGGAAGACATTCGCAGCCGGCCCGCGCCGCCGTCGGTTGTAATCGACCCCAGGCAGTGGGATCGGCTTACGCGCGCGCCAGCGGAATAGCCTAGTTCGCGATAAAGGCGCGGGCGAGTCTGGGTGAAGGGGAAAGTGGGATGGAGAAATACAGACACGCGCGGGTGGACGAGCACGCGGCCCTCAGCCGCCATCTAGGGTCTGTTTATACTAAGCGCAAAGCATCGACGATGATGGCAAAGACAATGAAGGCGGCGTAGATGCTGTCGAGTTTGTCGTAGCGGGTATAGATCTTGCGGAACCGTTTGAGCCTGCCGATGAAGCGTTCCACCTCGTTGCGTCTCTTGTATACCTCCTTGTTGTAGGCCCACGGCTCTCTGCGGTTCCGTTTCGGCGGCACGACCGGTTCATACCCCAGACGCCGTGCCAGCGCTCTGGTGGTCTCCCCTTCATAGGCGCGGTCCATCGCCAGATAGGGTGTGCCTGCCTGTGTGCCCACCGCGCGCAGCAACTTCTCCCCTTCCGGGGCGTCGTGCGCCTGCCCAGGCGAGAGGCAGAACTGTACCGGACTACGCTCGTCGACAACCAGCACGTGGCTCTTGGTGGTCACTCCCCCGCGCGAGCGGCCAATGGCCTGGGGTCCGTCTTTTCCGCGCCCCAGTGCCCTGTGGGTGCACCGTGACCGTGGTGCTGTCCAGGGCGGCCACGACCACCTCGGTGCGGAGCACTCCCTGCTCACGCAAGGCCGCCAGCACACGATCCAACACCCCAGTCCGCGCCCAGCGGCTCAGCCGTGCGTAGATGGTGCTCCACTTGCCGTAGTGGGGCGGCAAGGCACGCCACTTGCAGCCGTTCTCCGCCATGTAGAGCACGGCATTGAGCGCCTGCACGTTGGATACCCTGACGTTCCCGCGCGGCACCGGAAACAGATGTGCGATATGCTCGTACTGCGCTTGTGTGATTCCACAATGCCACTAGAATACCACAGTAATCTGCTTAGTTTAGACATGCCCTAGTTTCGCGGCCCTTCGGCTGGCACTCTGTATCAAGACGAGAAGAACAGGCGCGCGCCGTGCCAGATGAAGTAGAACCCAAAGAGCGCCAGCAGGACGCCGAAGAGGTAGAGGGCCCAGCGGTACACCCGGTCCGTGATGAAGCGCCGGCCGGTGGCAAAGACGATGGCGACGAGCGTGAACCAGGCGAAGTCACTGGCCACGTGGCCGATGGTGAACGCGGTGAGACCGAGCGCGCCGCGCGGCAACGCCAGCGTGGTAATCGTGGAAATGCCGACGGTGGCCCACCAGAACGACCAGTAGGGATTCGCCAGGCTGAGCACGGCGCCGCCGAGCATGGGGTTGCCCGCGTGGCGGCCGGAAATAGACTCGGTGAGCGTAGCGCCTTCCCGCCGCACGCCGCTGACGATCTTCCAGCCCATCCACAGCATCACCAGGCCGCCAACCACGCCGATTGCGGCCAGCACCGGGTCCCATTGCAGGACGCGGGCGAGACCCAGCCACAAGAGCACGACCAGCGCGACTTCCAGCAGCCCGTGCCCCAGCGAGGCGAGCGGGCCGGCCAACACGCCGTGGCGGGCGCTCTGGCTCATGACGAAGATCGTTAGCGGCCCGGGCGACATCGCGCCGGAGAGGCCGATTGAGAATGAGGCGGCAAAGACGAGAAGGAACGATTCGAGGGCTGCCATTGGCGTTGGGGTTGGGATGTGTGGACGCGGGCTTGCCTTCTTTGTGGACCGTTAGCCGGAGACGCGGGCCTAGTCCATGATCATGCCGCCGTTGATCGCCAGCGTGTGGCCGGTAATGAAAGCGGAGGCGTCACTGACAAGATAGAGCGCGCCGTAGGCGATTTCCTCCGGTTTGCCCAGGCGCGCCAGCGGCGTGCGGTCGAGCACTGTGCGCAGGCGGTCTGCCGGAATGCGGCTCATGCCGGTGTCGATCTGGCCGGGCGCGATGTTGTTGGCGCGGCCCCAGGGCGCCATCTGGCGTGCCAGCGCCTTGGTGAAGGCGATCATGCCGCCTTTGGAGGCGGCGTAGTGCACGCGGGCGCTCTGGCCGCCGTTCTGGCCGCTGATGCTCGCCATGTTGACGATGCTGCCCCGCCGCCGCCGCTCCATGTGCGGAAAGACGGCCTTGCTGCACAAGAAGGCGCTGCGCAGGTTGTTGCCGAGCAGGTCGTCCCAATCCGCGGCGGAGGTCTCGCCCATGGCGCCGTGCCGGCCGGATTCGCCGGCGTTGTTCACCAGCGCGTCCACCGCGCCAAACGCCGCCAACGCGCGCTCCACCAGCATCTCGGCGTCTTCCGGCACGTTCACGTCGGCGCGCACGGCCAGCGCCGTGCCGCCGGCGCTGGCGATTTCCTGCGCCAACGCGGCGATGGCGCTCTCGGTGCGCGCCGCGGCTACCACGTTCGCGCCCGCCGCCGCGAGCACATCCGCCGTGGTGCGCCCAATACCCCGGCTCGCGCCGGTGACGATGACGGTGCGGCCCGTGAGGTCGAATGCGTCGAGCATGAAGAATGCCTCTCTTGCTGTGTCTTGGATTGCGCTGATCTTGCTAGGAGTTTCTCACAGAACAAACACGACCAGTCGCTGAACAGTGCCCGTAGTCGAGAAGCGCGTAGACTACCGTCCGCATTGTGCAGGGAGATTGCGCATGACCCCCAAGTGTCTAGCACTCGAAATTAAGGCTACGGCCCGCTTCTATGGTTCAACGATCACTCGCTGCCCGTGGTCGAGTGTGATCTTGAATTGGTCGGCTACTGCGCGGCCAAGTATTGGCTCGTTGCCTAGAGCTATCACTATCGTGGTCACGGGTGGTAGCGAGCCAACTTGCACGGTTGCAAGATATGCGGGAGCGTCCACCCGGGAACCATCGGCCAATTCAAAGGCGATGCTCCACTTGAGGGATCGCCCGTAGGCAACGGTGCTTGCGGATACCGCCAAACCGGCATCGCACCCAGTGTCGAGGAGAGCTTCCAACTCGGTCTTGCGGCCCTGAAGTGAGAGACTAACAGGGAGGTAGGGATAGCGATCGCTTTCGACACGCACGGCTGTAGCGCCTCGTCATCTCCACTTCATGGCACAGCGGTCGGCGGTGAGCCTGAACACGAAACTGCCCGGGCCAAGCTGTTTCAATGACTCGTCGAGGACTTGCTGCAGTGTAGGCGCAAGTACAACCTTCCCCTGAGTAGAGATCGCTATGAATTCGCCATGGTGTTTCGCTTCAAGCGGCTTGCCGTAGCGCTCATAGAGGTCTTCAGCCTGCTGGCTAAATCTATGTTTGGTGGATTTGCGCGTACTCTGGGCATCAACTGCCATTGCGTCTATCTCCCTTTACTTCACCGGTGGCTGTGTCCCATTGCCACCGCACTGGTGTTGAAGTCGGTCGTGCACTCAGCGTGCTCGACGACACTGCTCAAACTGCTGCCGGGGCATAGCGGTATTCTATATCTCTTGCTCCGATTTGTCCCGCATCAGGAGGCCGCGACCGCCGCGCCGTTGCGCGTCGCCTGGGTGAACATCCCCTGCGCGTCGAACGAAATCTCTTCCGGCTCGCTCACCGGGCGCACGCGCCCGGTGGCTTCCATCTGCGGCAGCAGCGGCTCCGAGACCCAGAGGTCTTCCAGGCGCTTGGTATCCTGGATGCGCATGATGCGCGCCGTCTCGTTCTCGGTCTGCAGGCAGCAGGCCAGCGCCACGTAGAGCGCCTCCCGGTCGTTGGCGACCGTGAGCGGAATGCGCGCGCCTTCCGGCCCCTTGGCGGTGATGGTGTTCATGTAAGTCTGCACCGGGTCCAGCTTATCCACGACCTGTTGCAGCACCACGTCGCCCAGGCCGATGCCGCAGGCGTTGCCCTCCGTATCCTTGGTCAAGTCGCGCATGACGAGACGCTGGATGCGCGGCGGCTGGGGCAGCGGGCCGCTCCAGTAGCGGTTGACCACGTTGGTATCCGCGCCGATGCCGCTGATGTCCTTGCCGAACTGATCGACGATGAGCACGTCGATCTCCTCGCCGGGCAGGCGCGCCATGCGCTCGCGGGCGACCTTGAGCAACTCCTGCTCTTCTTCCAAAATGCGGTCGGCCGGCACGGCCTGGATTAGCGAGAGGCGGGAGTGGCCGTCCTCTACCAGCGCCAAGCCGAAGGGAATCGGCACGTTTTGCAGCGTAAACTGGCCCACCGCCGGAATGAGCGTGGGAAATTCGGCGAAACTGCGGCCATGGAACGTGTCGGCCCCCTTTTGCTTGCCCAGGCCGATGGCGAGCAACTTCATCAGGCCGGATTCGATGTGCCCGTGAAAGTCGGTGTGGGGCTTGACGCGGTTGATGGGGATGGTTACGTCGGCCTCTTCATAGGCCGTCTTGTCGAACCAGACCGGCACGCCGCCTTCCACGTGGCCGAGCAGCACGGTCTCCATGCTGGAGCGGATGGGGCAGCCCATGGCTTCTTCGGTAACACCGTAGTGGGCGAGCAGTTCGACTTGGCCCTGCGCCGTCGCGCCGCCGTGGCTGCCCATGGCCGGCACGATGAACGGCTCCGCGCCAAGCCGTTTGACCTCATGGGCCGCGGCTTTCAGCACCTGGTCGATGCGGTCGATGCCGCGGCTGCCGCCGGTGAGCGCCACGCGCTGCCCGGCCTGGATTGTCTGGCCGATTTCGGGACGGGCGAATTCCTGGGCGACGGCGGCCGCCACGTCTTCGATGGTGGCGGTGAAGAGACTCTGCCGCACCCGCACCCAACGCGGGAGCTTGCCCCGCTCGAATATATCCAGAGACATGGTTCTGCTCTCCTTTGCGTTGCGGCGCTGCGCGGCAATCTTGACAAGCGCCGGCGCGCACGGCTCGTTTCAGCCTCAACTTCTCCTGGTTAATGTACCACTGCCCCGCGCATGCTGTCTGCTTCCTGGCGTTATGCCGCTGCTGAACCACGAGTGGGTGGCCCTCGGTGTGTCCTTGCGGCGGTCACTCGGCGGGCGGCGGCGTTTCTTCAGCGGATTCTTCAAACGTAATGTCGCCGTGGAAGAGCCGCTGCGCCGCGCGCACCACCGGGTCCTGGGCGGGGTCTTTGGCGTTGAGGTTCGTGGACGGCGGCTTCTGCGCCAGGGTGCATTCGATGGCGTAGTGGCGGCCCAGGGTTTGCGCCACGGCTTTTTCCACCAGGATGAGATTGTCCGGCTGGCGCACCTTGTCGCGGTGCCAGGCGTGGGCGAACTCCAGCGTGAGCGCGCGGTCGTGCACGGCGACCGGCGTGCAATCGCGCAGCACGCCGCGCAGATGGACGTTGGGACGGCGGAAGGAGTCGACCACCGCGTCCCAACGCTGCTGGATCTCCGCCAGCGGTGTGTCCGCCGCGGCTGGGGGCGCGTCCGCCGGAGAATCCGCAGCTTGCGTTGGTGCGGCCGGGGCGTCGGCGGTAGGATTCGGTGGCTGCGCGGCGCCGGGACCGGCTGGCGGCGAATCCCCGGCAGGAGCCGCGCTTGGCGAAGGGGCTGCGCTCGCGCCGGCGCCTTGGGCCGCAGGGGCGGTCGCTGCGCGCGGGGCGCTTGCTGCCGGTGCGGCGGCAGGCGCTGTCGTCGGCGCGGTCGCAACCTCTTCCGCGGCGCAAAACTCCACCAAGGCCAGTTCCACCGGCAATTGCGGAAAGACCCCCAGCCGCAGCGCCTGTTCGGCTTCCGAGAAGAGCCGGATCGCCTTCACGATCTCGGCCAGCGAGATGCGCCCGGCCAGGCCGTCCATCAGCGCGGCCTCTTCCTCGCTCATTTCCAGCAAGGCGGCGGCCTCCATGCCGCTCTTGTGGAGCAACGTGCCGCGCAGGTAGCGGATCGTCTCCCGGGCGAACTGGCGCATGTCCAGCCCCTGGTCGGCGGCCTGTGAGAGGACGCGCAGGCCCTCGCCGGTGTCGCGCCGCGCCAGGGTATTGACGAACTCGGCTACAACCGCCGTGTGGGCCAGGCCGAGCATCTCGCGCACCGCGGCCGCGGTCACGCCGCTTTCGGCGTAGATGGTGGCCTGGTCGAAGAGGCTCACCGCGTCGCGGGCGCTGCCGCCGGCCATGCGCGCCAGGATGTTCAGCGCCTCCGGTTCGGCGCTCACCTTCTCCGCGTCGGCAATTTCCTGCAAGCGCCCCACCAGCGCCGTGACGGGAATGCGGCGGAAGTCGAACCGCTGGCAGCGCGACAAGATGGTGGGCAAGACGCGGTGGATTTCCGTGGTCGCCAACACGAAGACGGCGTGTTCCGGCGGCTCTTCCAGGGTTTTCAGCAGGGCGTTGGAGGCTTCCGGCGTGAGCTGGTGCACCTCGTCGATCAAGTAGAATTTGTAGCGGCCGTTAACAGGGGCAAAATTGACCCGCTCGCGCAGGTCGCGAATGTCCTCGATGCCGCGGTTGGAGGCGGCGTCCAGTTCCACCAGGTCCAGGAAGCGCCCGGCCACCACGTCCGCGCAGGCGTCGCACTTGCCGCACGGTTCCGGCTGGACGCCTTGCAGACAGTTAAGCGCCTTGGCCAGGATGCGCGCCAACGAGGTCTTGCCCGAGCCGCGCGGCCCGGCAAAGATGTAGGCGTGCGCCACCTGCCCCGACGCCAGCGAGTTCTGCAGCGTGCGCACCGTCGGCTCCTGGCCGACCACGTCCGCAAACGTCTGCGGCCGCCACTTGTTGTACAACACGACCCGCGACACTGGTAGGGCATCTCCTGGTTTGCGCTAACGCCCGCCGTCTGTCAGCAGGCGCACGCGGTTGCGGCAAGCGACCGTCACGTCCGGTCAACCGAGACTGCACGCACTCGCTGTGTTGAATTGTACGTCATTCCGAGCGCAGCGAGGAATCTGGAGCTTACGATAGCAGGGCTTGATAGTGGTGCGGCAATCAAGAGGCTGCGGGCGGGACAGTGCGTATTTTGGCGCTGCTGGCAATCGGCAACCGGCGCTGCTGGCGCTGCGGATGAGGAGAATGGTAAGAGCCCCAGAGTCCGTCATTCCCGCGCACGCGGGAATCCATCTGCGCCTCTTTCAGGACAGAGTGACGAGCGAAGAGCCAACCGCCGGTATTCGCACAAGCGAGCTAAGACGGATCAGCCCGGAGCACGGGCAAGAACGGCGCGCCGGAAACCGCCTGGAACGTCCAGATGACGTAGGAACCCGGCAATCCGTGGCAAGGAAAGCGCAAAGAGGCCGCGCCTTTCCATCGATTCCGCCCCCTGAAGCGCCCACGCGGCGCTAGCTCCGGCCAAGCTTCCTTGCGGCACCCGAAAGTAACCGCTTACCGCTGCTTCCTTCCGGACCTGACGGGGTTCACGGCCTCTCGCCGCGCAAGACCCAGCCATCAACGCCGCAGACCACGCGGCAGCCTCCAGGACGCGCAAACCTCACGGAAAGCTGTCAACCCCGCTATAGCGGATTGCGGGTAACAGGGCACCGCTAACTCCCCGCCTAGCACGGCCTCGGGTTTAATGCTACGCAAACTCAAGCCACAGCGTCAAGCGCTGCCGGTTGAAGTTGGTGGGATCAAGCAATGGAGAAAATCGACGAGACGCGATGGCGGTGGAATTACAAGTCGTAGGCTTTACTTTTCTATTGCCACTCTGGTCTCCCCACGTCTGACTGCGTCGTACATCAGTGCTTTCCAGAATCACAACATTGATCCGCGCGCAATCCTCATGATGGACTATTCCACCGGCTTCAACGGAGTTCTTGACCAAGTGCTGCACCTGCGCGTCAACCATAGCGAGCGCTATGCAGATAGCGCGATTCGCGCCAGCACCATTGAGAGATTATGGTCATTGGTGAAGCGTGCGATTGCCGGCCGCCACTACACGGTAGAGCACACTGCGTCCTACATTGATGAGGTGGCGTACAAGTACAGTATTGGGAAGTCTGAAACGCCCTGGGACGACTTCATGCAGAGGGGTGTGGCTTAGTATCTTGGTTCTTGCGACTGTTTTCGAGCTCTTCAATGCGCTTCTCAAGGGCCTGTATCAGGTGAAGGCAATCGCGCAATACTTCGGCTGCGGCGAGATTGAGAAAAGGCACAAAGGTGACTCTGCTATCAACGTACTTTTCGGGTAGATACTCTTTCAGACTCCAGTGCACGTCCTTATTGGGCATCTCGTCGTCTGGCACGGGCCACATCCACGACCATTTTTGATAGGTTGCAATCAACTCCTCCGCTCTTTCCGATACGGTTTTCTCAGTTGCCATTCTCAATCCTTTCGCCAGGTAAGGGAATGATTCAGGGTAGTAATCCTATGGTCGAGTATCCCCGTAAGCTGCATGTACTCAGTGAGGCTTTGCCTCCTTGTAGTGCGTTCCGGTGTTCTGCGTGCGGTCTGTTTGCGCAAGTGAGCGACTTCAAGCCTCAGTCGCTCTTTCTCTTCGTCTAAATCGTCCACCTCTTCGCACAACCAGCTTGAGGCATCATCGTTGACGCCATCGCTGAACTCGTGTAACGTAAGTCTAACTCCTTTGCAAGTATTATGAGTCGAAGCGGGCTGGTGTCAGCGCACCAGTCCGATTTGCCTAATCCTATTGATGTTGCGATCGACTGTCGATTCTATGGGAATAACGTACTTGACTTGAATCTGGCGTTCAATGTCGAGTTACGACTCTCCGTACGGTCCTAGAAACGACTCAATCTCCTCGTGGTCACACTCCAAAAATGCAAGCCATGTCCGGACATAGAGGTCAGCCAAGAACTCCCCTCTAGGTATTGGCACGTAGATTGTGCTTCCGCTTTTGCGCCACACGTCTGTGCGGTCATTTGAAGTCACAAAATAGCAGCCTAAGTCCTTGATTTTATTGATGAAGTGCTGCCGACGTATACGCATGGTTGTCTACCTGTTGTGCAATAAAGGGCATATCGATCGGTGTGCCTACTTCCAGTCCTGGCGGCTTTGTCCATCCGCGATCAGAAAAGAACTCGTCAATCTCTCCCTCAATGAGCAGGCTCAGGAAAAGCAGGCTCATTGCATCCCCAATGTTCTGCATTAGTTGCGACCAAGTCTCGCCCTGGGTTGCCATGGTCAAGCCTTCGCAGAACGCCACATAGTAGCCGGACTCAGTATCTGTAACAAGCCACTCCACTGATGCGTCTATAGTCACCTTGTCGATCACGGCATTTTCTCCTCTAGGGTTGCCTTGATCTGAACACAGTAGCAGACTTGCGTCACGCGAAAGTCCGCTACTTCTGGTTCCACAAGTTACCGCACAAAATTGTGCAAATGAACCTAGACCCATTATAGCGTTATACGCTAGAAAGGAGTCAAGGGTTATCAGACTAAAATCCTAGGAAATCTATTCTTTCAGAGCCGGACGATGTGATCAATGCGGTTCCAGCGGCTCTTCCCCGTCCAATAGCAGCGGTATAGGTGAGAGAAAGAGACCAGCTAGAATCAAGCTAAGTACGTTATTCCGGATTCTATCCAGGAGCGGTAGTTTCAACTAAGGGAGAAGATAGCAGAGTATTGCGACATGTCCTTTTGGTCGTCGTCCATATGTATTACAAGGACAACGTTCATACCTTTCCAAATACGCCAAGCTTGCCAGCCGACAACGGAATCGCCAATGCTTAGATAAGGCACCCATTCAATTGGATTGCCGACGAAATCAGGGTAAGGGTGGACTGATCCTTGACTGCCACTCTCCATAATGAGGCTAGTTGGTTGGGCACTGCTGCATCGAACGATCCATGTACCTACGCATATGTGATAGTTGAAGAATGCCTTGTTCTCTCCTAGTGTATTGATGCCTGCGAGCTTGACCCTGTACTTCACGGCTACGTCTTCTTCGTCGTGTTTAGGTGCCGTATAATCAATATATTTGTTGCTTCGCTTTAGGAGATTAGCTTGATCAACTACTGCCTGACCTCTCATGACCTCCAGTACAGTCACCTCCCAGGTTTCGCCATCGTGAGTGAAGCGATGCGGCACACCCACAGGCACGGTTGATACACCAGGCCATGCCACTGGTGCAGGCGTGGGTGTGGATAGTGGCACTGGCGTTGGCTGCGGTACCGGCGTTGCGACACCGCCCCCTGGCGCGTAATCTGCCTCCCAGGGGAAACGCTCGGTGTTGAGCCGCACCACTAGCCCGTTCGGGCCGTTGATCCACGTGCGGTAGCCGTCGGTGAACGCAGTCCAATTGTCGGCCTTGCGCCACGCCATGAGGCCGCCAGTGGTCTGTTGATTGCTGTCGCCAATATGGTTGTAGTGCTCGTTCTCCAGGCAGTCGCCGACAATGTCATGCCCAATTAGATCCCGCAGGGTTGCGAAGCCGAGCCGGAACTCGCAGTGATTGGTGGCGGTTGTTGGAGTGGATAGTAGCAAGAACAAAAACGCGGACAGAATGAGAGATCGTTGGACTAAGGAACGCATTGCTGGTGCCTCCTTGCGACACGCTACATAGTGAACGGGTTGCTACAGCCTGACACCAGAGTGGGCCGCAAGGAGACGTGCAAGCACGTCACTACGAGGGTGTCTCGATCTGAGACCCACTGCTGGTGCGTATTCAAGCTGTAGCAAGTTGCAAGGTAGCAAGAGGCAAAATGCTAGTCAAGTTTAAGTCTGCCTACTCCGGGAAGCGCCGCCATTGACAAGCTAGCACTCGCTGGCTAGGATTAAGGGGAGTTTGAGGCAGGCTTGAGGAGGAGCGGCAGTGGCGGCGATTGACGAGAGGGTTGCGCGGATTGAGGGCGGCTACGAGCACTTGGTGACGAAGGCTGACATCGCACGGCTTGAAGGCGAAATGAAGGCGATGGAAAGCCGGCTCATTCGCTGGATAGTGGTAGTGATGGTACTGTGGGGCGGGGCGCTGATAGCCGCGATGCAGTTTATCCCGGTCTGATGCGGTTCTTCGCATTCTGACAGGCTGCGGGTAGTTGAAAGAGACCGATATCTGCATCTTCCGAGTTGCTGGCAGCGAGATTGCTTGACCAATAGGCTTGGAATCAGTACGATAGAAGCAGTGGCAGGCGCCGTAGCGTTGAGTGGGTAGGATGTCATTTATGTTATCTGTGACACCGACGGCGGTTGAGCATTTGAAGGGGTTGTTGACGCAGCAGGGGAATCCTGAGGCGGGGTTGCGGGTATTTGTGTCGCCGGGGGGGTGTTCGGGATTTCAGTACGGGATGTCGATGGAGGAGCGCGCGGACGACGGTGACGAGGTGATCGAGGAGGCGGGTGTGCGTGTGTTCGTGGACCCGTTCAGCCTGATGTACCTCAGCGGCTCGGAGATCGACTTTAGCGACGCCTTGATTGGCGGCGGGTTTACCATCCTGAATCCCAACGCGGAAAAGTCGTGCTCGTGCGGGCAGTCGTTCGATACGGCGGAGAGCGCCGGCGAGGCGCGGCCTTGTAGCACGTGACTGACGGGATAGTAAAGGCCGGTTCGTGAAGTCCCACTTGTGGTGAGTGGGGCTTTTCTCTTTCTATAGATGGTCTTCCTGTGGCGTAGCGCGGGGGCTTGTCCCCCGCTGGCCTCTGACATGGGTACGTCTTCAGTGATCGACTTCACGAGTCATTCCGAACGGAGCGCAGCGGAGTGAGGAATCTTAGGCGCTGCCCCACAATGTCAACATCTCTAGATTCCTCGCTGCGCTCGGAATGACATTTATGTACCCCTGTCAGCCCGCACGGGTGGTGGGGTGCGCCGGCAAAGAGAAGATGGATTCCGGCTTGCGCCGGAATGACGGAGAGAGGCGCGGCCGTGCGGCACGTGACGTGATTCCGCACGGTTTGGTAGGGGAAGTCCCGCTCCACCGGAGCGGGGCTTGCTTCATTAGTTGGGTAGACGACTTTGTGGGGTTTGGATTCGCCGTTTTTGCCACCAGACGCGGTGGCGGAGACGCGCTTGGGCACGTGTAAGCTCTCTCAGAGGCGGGGGACAAGCCTCCGCGCTACAAGGTGTGAGGCCCCATGCTTCGGACCAAGAGCGGGGGACAAGCCCCCGCGCTCCAGGGCGTGAGGCCTCATGCTTCAGACCAAGAGCGGGGGACAAGCCCCCGCGCTACAGGGCGTGAGGCCCCATGCTTCGGACCAAGAGCGGGGGACAAGCCCCCGCGCTACAGGGTGTGGGGCCTCGTGCTAGGGAGCAAGAGCGGGGGACAAGCCCCCGCGCTACAAGGTTTGAGGCCCCATGCTTTGGACCAAGAGCGGGGGACAAGCCCCCGCGCTACAAGGTTTGAGGCCCCATGCTTTGGACCAAGAGCGGGGGACAAGCCCCCGCGCTACAGGGTGTGGGGCCTCGTGCTTCGGACCAAGAGCGGGGGACAAGCCCCCGCGCTACGGGGATTGAGGCCTCGTGCTACGGTCTAAGCGATGTGCCGGTGGCAGGCTAAGTCAAGCGGTGGTGGGGTCTCAATTAGAGTCCAAGGGGCGTGCGTTCCGCTTTCATTCTCACCCCGTTGCAGGTATCCTTAATCGTACTACACTCCCCTTGGCGCGAACGACATTCCAGGAGCGACTTCACTGCATGAAGCAATTCACCCACCTGCATCTGCACTCGCACTACAGCCTGCTGGACGGCATGAGCCGCATGCCGGAGTTGATGGAGCGCGCGAAGGAACTCGGCTTCGCGGCGATCGGCCTCACCGACCACGGCGTGCTCTACGGCGCGATCGAGTTCTATGAGGAAGCGCGCAGCCGGGGCATCAAGCCGATTATTGGCTGCGAGGTCTACGTGGCGGCGCGCACGCGCCACGACAAGGAGCCGAAGCTGGACGACCGGCAGTACCACCTGACGCTGCTGGCCAAGAATAACCAGGGCTACAGCAACCTGGTCAAGTTGGCCACCCAGGCCCAGTTGGAAGGCTTCTACTACAAGCCGCGGGTGGACCGCGAACTGCTGGAGCAGTATCACGAGGGCCTCATCTGCCTCTCCGGTTGCCCTTCCGGGGAGATTCCGCGCGCGTTGCAGGACGGCAACGAGGAAAAGGCCCGGGAGACAGCGCAGTTCTACCGCGAGTTATTCGGCCCGGAGAACTTCTACATCGAAATCCAAGACCACGGCATGGCGTGGGAGCAGGAGGTTGCCACGAAACTCGTCGCGCTGGCGCGGGAACTCGACCTGCCGCTGGTGGCCACCAACGACGGCCACTACACCCGCCGCGAGGACGCCGAGGCCCACGACGTGTTGATGTGCATCCAGACCAACAGCAAGGTCACCGACGAGAACCGCATGCGCATGGAGACGGAAGAATTCTACCTGCGCAGCGCGGACGAGATGTGGGAGCGGTTCGCGGACTTGCCCGAAGCCCTCGAGAACACCATGAAGATCGCGGAGGCGTGCAACGTGGAGTTGGCGCTGGACCAGCGCATCCTGCCCCACTTCGAGGTGCCGGCCGGGCATGACGAGCGTTCATATCTGCACGAGATCTGCACGGCGGGCCTGGCGAAACTCTATCCAGAAGCCGACGCCAACGCGCAGGAGCGCCTGGAATACGAGCTTGACGTAATTGGCGAGATGGGTTTTTCGTCGTATCTGCTGATTGCGGCGGACTTCGTGAACTGGGCCAAGGAGCAGGGCATACCCACCACCGTGCGGGGTTCCGCGGCCGGCAGTCTCGTCTGCTACACCGCCGGCATCACCGACATCGACCCCTTGCACTACGGCCTCATCTTCGAGCGTTTCCTCAATCCCTCACGCTACACCATGCCGGACATCGACGTGGACCTGATGGACGTGCGCCGGGACGAGGTCATCGAGTACGTGACGGCGAAGTACGGCGCGGATCACGTGGCGCAGATCATCACCTTTGGGACCATGAAGGCGCGGGCGGCCGTGCGCGACGTGGGCCGGGCGCTCGGCATGTCCTACGGCGAGGTGGACCGGGTCGCGAAGTTGATTCCCATGATGTCAACGGTGACCGAGGCGCTGCAAGCCGCGCCCGAACTGAAAGACCTGATGGAAGACGAGCCCCAGGTGAAACGACTGCTGGGCCTGGCCGAGCGGCTGGAGGGCGTGGCGCGCCATGCCTCCACCCACGCGGCCGGGGTGGTGATTTCGCGGGAGCCGCTCACCGAGTACGTGCCCTTGCAGCGCAACGTCGGCGACGACGGCGTCATGACCCAGTTCGAGATGAACGCCATCGAGAAGATCGGCCTGCTCAAGATGGATTTTCTCGGCCTGCGCAATCTCACCGTGCTGGACCGGGCGGTGCGCTTCATCGCCCAGACGCGCGGCGAGGCGCTCGACCTGAAGCAAATCCCGCTGGACGACGGCACAACCTTCGAACTGCTCTCGTCGGGTGAGACCACCGGCGTCTTCCAGTTGGAATCGGACGGCATGAGGCGCTACGTAAAAGAATTGCAGCCGGACCGCATCGAGGACGTGATGGCGCTGGTGGCGCTCTACCGGCCGGGGCCGATGGCGTACATTCCCCAGTACGTGGCGCGGCGGCACGGGCGCGAGGAAGCCTCGGCGCGGCATCCGCTCATGTCCGCGGTGCTGGAGCGCACCTACGGCATCATGGTCTATCAGGAGGACGTGATGGCGGTGGCGCAGGCAGTGGCCGGCTATACCCTGGCCGAGGCCGACAAGCTCTGCTACGCCGTGCGCAAGAAGATCGCCCACGAGTTGCAGGAGCACCGGCAGCGGTTTGTGGCCGGGGCGGTGGAGAACGGCCTGGCGAAGCGGTTGGCGGAGGCCATCTTCGACGACTTCGAGCCGTTCGCGCGCTACGGGTTCAACCAGGCGCACGCCACCTGCTACGGCACGATTGCCTACCAGACCGCCTATCTGAAAGCCAACTATCCCACCGAGTACATGACCGCGGTCTTGAGCACCGAGCTCGGCAACACGGACAGGATCATCGAGGTGGTGCGCGAGTGCGGGCGCCTGGACGTGAAGGTCTCGCCGCCGAACGTGAACGAAAGCGAATCCAGTTTTGCGGTGAGAGAGGGCACGGTCTATTTCGGGCTGGCCGCGGTGAAGAACGTGGGCACGGCGGCGGCGGAGGCGATAGCCGCCGAGCGCGCGGAAGGGCCGTACCAGGATTTCTACGACTTTTGCGTGCGCATCGACCAGCGGGTGGTGAACCGGCGCGCCCTGGAGAGCCTGATCAAGGTGGGCGCGTTGGACACCATGGGCGAGCGAGCGGCCCTGCTAGCCAGCCTGGACGACGTGCTGCCGGCCACGCAGCGGGCGCAGAACGCCAGCAACCAGGGCCCCACGCTCTTCGAGACGTTCCTGGGCGAGGAGCAGGCCGCTGAACTCACCAGTTTTACGCTGCCCAAGACGGACCCGGCGACGCCGGAAGAGAAGGGTCTCTGGGAAAAGGAACTGCTGGGCGACTACCTCTCGGAAAGCCCGTTCAAGGCGCATAGCGCGCAATTGCGCGCCGCCGCTGATACCACGGCGGCGGAGATTACGCGGGAAAAGGAAAACCGGCGGGTCACGGTGGCCGGGCGCATCGAGTCCGTGCGCAGGATATTCACGCGCAAACAGGAGTACATGGCGGCGGTCGTGCTGGAAGATGAAAGCGGCCAGATTGGGGTGACGGTCTTTCCCAAGGCCTACGCGGAACACGCCGCGCTGCTGACGAACGGCGCGTTCGTGGTGGTGCGGGGGCGGGTGGAGTTGGATAGCCGCGACGACGTGCTGCGGGTGTTGGCGGAGAACGTGCGGCCTTTGGACGATGCCGCTGCGGCCGGGGAGCCGGTGGCAAAAGAAAGTGGCGCCGCGCAACCGGCGTGGAACAACGCGCAGCCGCCGGCGGAGAGCGCGGCGGCTACACCGTCCGCGCGGGAAGACGGCCTGCCCGATTGGGTGCTGGACGGCAACGAAACTGCGGCGGAAGCGCCCGCCGCCGGTAACGAAGCCGGGGCCGGTGAACCGGAGCCTGCGCCGGCCGAGGAGGAAACCGCCGCGCCGGCCGCGCCCGCAGAAAGCTATCAGGATGTCTCACCGGATACCCAGCCGGCAGCAGCGGCGCCCGCGTCCAATGGGCCGGAGGTGGAACTGGTGCTCCAGCGCACTGACGATGACGCGCGGGACTTGCAGCGCTTGCAGCAGCTTGCCGAGGTACTGACCCGCAATCCCGGCGACCTGCGCGTGACGTTGCGGATCGTGCTCAACGGCGTGCAGGCGCGTATCGACACGCACGATCGCATCGCGCTCACGCCGGCGGTGGAGGACGAGATCGAGGGGCTGCTGGGCACCGCTCCCATGCGAAAGCCGGGCGCGTGAGCAGCGGCGCGCTCTATTCGCGACCGTTTGACTGCGGCGCGGCGGCGCTCCGCATCGGCGCGTTGTGCGTCTTGCTGGTGTTCTGCGGCGCATTCCCGCCGCCGCTCGGCGCATCCGCGCGCGCAAACGCCGCGGCAACCGCGGTAGGCGAGGAAGCGCGCTCTCCCAGGCAAGAGGGACGGGGTGAAGGCGCCGCGCGCTCGGCCCGGCCCGACCTGCGCGCCGGGGAGCGCTTCACCGTATTGCTGGTCGGCCTCGACCGGCGGCAGCCCACGGAACAGTCGCGCAGCGACGTCATCATGCTGCTCAGCATCGAGCGCAAGAGCCGCTCGCTCTCGCTGCTCTCGATTCCGCGCGACCTCTGGGTAACCATCCCCGGCTATGGCTGGTACCGGGTCAACGCGGCATATTTCTTTGGCGAGGTCTACCAGGGCGATGGGCCGGCGTTGGCGCGCCGGACGGTTGAGGCGGTCTTCGACGTGCCTATACATGCCGTGGCGGCGGTTGACTTTGCTTCCTTCACCGCCCTCGTCGACGCCTTTGGCGGGGTTGACGTAACGGTTGCCAAGACCCTCGTCGACGACCGGTATCCCACGCTGGACTACGGCTACACGCGCATCGTCATTCCCGAGGGCGTGCAGCACATGGACGGCGCCACGGCGCTGGTCTACGCCCGCACGCGCCACCCGGACAACGACTTCAAGCGCATGGGCCGCCAGCAAAACTTCATGCTCGCGGCGCGGACGAAACTCTTTGCGGAAGAGTCGATCCGCGCGTTCCCCCTCCTCTACAAGCAGTTCAATGAGGTAATCGAGACCGACCTCACGCCGGGCGAGCAACTCTACTTGCTGCGCGACCTCTACCTGCTGCGCGACGCGCCGGTCAAGGCGCGTGTCATCGAGCCGCCTTTGGTCTACAACTACGTGACGGCCGGCGGCGCGCACGTGCTGCTGCCGGATTGGGAGCGCGTGCGGCCGATCATCGACGAGCTATTCGGCGGCGCGGTTGAGGAGCCGGCGGCCGCGGAGTGAAAGACGATGCGGCTGCCGCCTGAATGCCGCGCGTTGCGTAACCGTCGCTGCCCCGAAAACAGCGGCGGTTACGCAAAGCTCCTGGCGTTGAACCTCTGGCGGGATGGGGTAGGGGCACGACATGTCGTGCCCCTACCCCGTCCCTGGCGTGGGACAACCTTTCGCGCGACCAGGATGGGATAGGCGGGCGGGGGACAAGCCCCAATGTTGTCGCATTAACGTAGCGCGGGGGCTTGTCCCCCGCCGGTGTGCAAGGCACGGAGGGCGATCGCCGAAGGTTTCCCTCCGGCGGATGACGCCAACCTCTTGACCTTAGGAAGACGCAGGTTGCAAACCTGCGCTACCGGAGAAGACCTGCGCTACCGGAGAATTTGTACGCGAGCTTTGCCGTAGTTCTGTTTAATGCCACAGCATTGGGGACAAGCCCTGGCGCTACGGGGATGCGCAACGTAGGCGGGGGACAAGCCCCCGCGCTACGAGGATGCGTGAGGCAGTGGCGTCCAAAGGGGGAGCGGGAGACGGGACTCGAACCCGCGACATCCAGCTTGGAAGGCTAGCGCTCTGCCAACTGAGCTACTCCCGCAGTGCGCTCCGCGCCTCTCCAGTATAGCCCAGCGGCCGGCGCGGTGAAATGGGATTCGGCGCGCCGGGCGGGTGTTTCACGGCTCTCCCGCCGCGCGACGGTTCGCGCCGCCGCTCTGCCGGCGAGGCGGCTTGCGGCGGCGGCGCGATGCGGTATAATCCAGATACTATGAAACGGCAATGGTCCGGACAGCGTCGCTGGGGCGCGTACGTCTTGCGGCTCCTCACGGAGCGCCCGCGCGAACTCATCGAGCCGTCGATCGACGAGAGTCCCGTGCCCGGGTGGGTGTTGATCTGGTCGTTGATCCTCATCAAGCTCTTCATCGGCGGCGCAATTCTCTTCTTCTTCAGCGCGGAAGAATCACTCATCTTCGTCATTGGCACCCATTGGATGGCGCCGGCGGCGATCGTGGCGCTGCTCTTGCCGCTGGGCGTCTATTGGGCGCGGCTGTGGCGAATGCGGCTGCGGCGCGCTGAGTTGCAGCGCGCCGAATGGCACGTCGAGCGGCCGCGCAAACGGTAGGATTCCATTTCGTATCGCGCTCGGGAATGCCGCCGGCAAGAGATTGAGTTTCACTCGCCGCGCCGTACAAGCGCCGCAAAGCGGCAATAGCCGCTCGCCACTTGACTACCGCGCCCGCTTAGACTATGCTTACGCTGCAAGCATGGGGTGAATCCCATGTGTGGTTGTTTGTGGAGAAGACCCCGTTTGTTAGGGGTACATCCTCTGTTCTCAGGTGCGAGTGTGGAAACAGGGGAAGCGTATGCCACTACAGGAGGTTTGAGCATGCGAAAGAGGTTGTCCCGCCGGACGTTTCTCGGCGGAAGCGCGCTGACCGGCGCGGGGCTGCTGCTGGCGGCCTGCGGCGCGCAGCCGGTGGCAATGGAAGAGGCGCCGGCTGAGGAAGAGGCGAAGGAAGAGCCGAAGCCCGCAGCGCAGGAAGAGGCCAAGGCGCCTGAAGCCGCAGTGGTCAACTACCTGCACGTGGACCTGGCCCAGAACGAGATCTGGCAGAACTCCTGGGGTAACATCTTCGATACCTTCGCGGAGAAACATCCGGACCTCGAACTGACCGTAACCGGCACGAGCTTTGGCGAACTGCCGGCCAAGGCCGGCGCGGCACAGGCCGGCGGCATCGCGTTCGACGCGGTGTACGGCTACTTTGCCTGGTTGGGCCCGTTCATCGAATCCGAGATTATTACGAATCTCGACCCCTTCCTGGCCGCGGACGCCGACGTCTCTGCCGATGACTTCTATCCGGCCACGACAGAGAAATACCAGGGCAAGATCTACGGCTTTGCCTGGTTCAGCAACGGCAAAGAGATTTGGTTCAACAAGAATCTCTTCACCGAAGCCGGCCTGAAGAATCCGGCCGAGAAGGAAGCCGACGGCGAGTGGACCTGGGATGCGCTGCTGGAAGACGCCAAGTTGCTGACCAAGATGGAAGGCGACGAAATCGTGCAGGGCGGCGTGCGGCTCTACGCCGGGTACACGTCCTACCTTTGCATGTACGTCTGGGCGTACGGCGCGGACTTTTGGGACGAGGGCTGCACGGCCCCGACGTTTACGTCCGACGCGTTCCGCGAAGCGGTGCAGTTCCACGTGGACGTGGCCCTGAAGCACAAGGTCATGGGCGGCTCGTACACGGAGGGCACCCAGGCCATGTTCAACACCGGCTCGTTCAACGTGCGCACCTTCGAGGCGCAGATCACGCCGAACAATCTCTTCGAGATTGGCATGGCGCCGATGCCGAACGGACCGCAAGGGCGCGTCATCGCGCTGGCGAACAACGCCATGTACCTCGGCGGCTCCGGTGTGAATCCCGACGGCGGCTGGGAGTTCCTGAAGCATACGTTCAGCGCCGACGTGGTTGACGCCGTGGCGGCGATGGGCGGCGGGCGCTACGTGGCCAACAAGAACGTTACGCCGGCCACGACCACCGACTACGAAAACGTCGACGTCTATCTCATGCAGGCTGCCAACAGCCGCATTACCCCCACGATCCTGAAGCAGTCCGAGTTCAACGCGGGCTGGCGGGAGACCTGGGACGAGATGGTCGCCGGCACGCTGACGGTGCCCGAGGGCCTGGAGCGCACGCAGGGTCAGTTGGAGAACTGGCTGGCCGAGGGCGGCTGCATCCAGTAAGCGACGAAGACTGTTCGACGCCTAATGCGCCGAAAGCAGAGGCGGAGCACCCCCGCATGGGGGCGCTCCGCCTCTTTCACTTGATGTCGCGGCGGTTAGGAGTGATCCTGGCGGCCGGGTGTAGCGCGGGGGCTTGTCCCCCGCCGGGATGGTGTAGGGGCGGTTCGCGAACTAATGCTGTCGCATTAGACAGAACGACGGCAAAACTCGCGTCCAGAATCCCCGGTAGCGCAGGTTTGCAACCTGCGTCATGGTAGGGTCAAGAGGTTGGCGTTGTCTGCCGGAGGGAAACTTTCGGCAATCGCCCTTCGTGCCTTGCACACTGGCGGGGGACAAGCCCCCGCGCTACGTTAATGCGACAGCATCAGTTCGCGAACCGCCCCTGCGTCTTGGCAAGGAAAATGGCGCGTAACCCCACCCTAGAAGCGGTTTCTCGAACTGTCATTCCGAGCGCAGCGAGGAATCTAGGGACGCTAACACCCTAGACTCCTCGCTACGCTCGGAGTGACATGACACGCAGCCCCGCAAAGCTATCACGTCTGGCTCTATTGAATCCGCGAAAATCCCACGTGACTTTATTCACAATCTTCGCTATAATGCCTCAGTTGTAAATGCGCCGGCTTGGACCGGTTTGTACGCCTGTGGATTCTTTCCCTTGGCGCCGCTCATGGCTGCCGGGGAACTTCAGCGAACGAGCGAGAGACCGGCGCGGCGCGTGCAAGGGAGGCGAGGTAAACAGTGATTCCGGCTGCGCGAAAAGCCGTCCAGGAGATGTCGCCCTATGTGCCTGGGGAGCAGCCCCAGGGCGCGGGCTGGACGAAACTCAACACGAACGAGAATCCCTACACCTCGCCCAAGGCGCTGGCGGCGCTGGAAGGCCAGGCCTCGCAGGCGCTTTCGCGCTATCCCGATCCGTTGGCGCGGGACTTGCGGCAGAAGTTAGCCGAAATCTACGAAATCGACGTCGACTGGATCTACGTTGATAACGGCTCGGACCAGATTCTCAACCTCACCTTTCGCGCCTACGTAGACCGGGGCCAGACCGTGGCCTACACCTTTCCCACGTACCCCTATTACGAAGTGTGGGCGCACATGCAGGACGCGGAAATCCAGACGGTCGCGCCGGGGCCGGAATTTGCCGTGCCCATCGACGAACTGGCCGGTTTGCAGGCCACGCTTACGGCAATTTCCAACCCGAATTCGCCCACCGGCACGTTCACGCCGCCCGCGGACATCGAGCGTTTGGCGCAGCAGTGTGACGGTTTGGTGGTCGTGGACGAGGCGTACGTGGACTTCGCGGCGGCCTCCGTCTTGCCCCTGGTGCGGCAGTATGACAACATTATCGTGTCGCGGAGCATGTCCAAGTCGTTCGGTCTCGCCGGAGTCCGTGTTGGATTTGCCTTCGGACAGCCCGAACTCCTGGAGCCGCTGTGGAAGCTGCGCGACTCATACAGCGTCAGCCGCCCCAGCCAGGCAATTGCGGTGGCGACGCTGGACGACTACGACTGGATGCGGACGGTCTGCGCGGAGATCGGCGCGCGCCGGGAGCGGGTGGCGCGGCGGCTGGCGCGGGAGTTTCCCTGCATTGTCTATCCCTCGGACGCGAACTTCCTCTTCGTCGAGCCGACGCAGCACGCGGCGGCGGACGTTTTCGAGGCCTTGAAAGCGCAAAAGGTGCTGGTGCGCTACTTCCGCCAACACGGTTTGGAGCGCTACCTGCGTATCACGATTGGGACCGAAGAAGAGATGGAAACATTCTTCAGCGCCCTCAATGCGGTGTTGGAGCAAAGTCTAGTGCCAATCACGGGAGGTACAGAGTAACGTGGAACTTGTCTGGTCAGTGCCGATCGCCTGTCTGATTTCGGTAATCTTCGCCATTTGGCTCGCGTACGACGTGTTGCGCCGCGACCGCGGTTCGGCGCAGATGCAGGAGATTGCCGGCATGATCTACGAAGGCGCAACCGCCTTCCTCAACCGGCAATACCGCACTATCGCCGTTTTGGCGATAGTGGCGGCAATCGTGATTGGCGCCATCATCGGCTACTTCGCGTCCGACACGGAACTCGGCATCAAGACTGCGGTAGCCTTCCTGGTTGGCGCGATTTGTTCCGGCATCTCCGGCTTCGTCGGCATGCACATCGCGGTGCAGTCCAACGGCCGCGCCGCCAACGCCGCCCGCTCCAGCCTGGAAGAGGCGCTGAAGGTCTCGCTGCGCGGCGGCGCGGTCTCCGGTTTTCTCGTCGTGGCGCTGAGCCTGATTGGCGTCGGCGCGATGCTGCTCATCTACGGCGGCAATAACCTCACCCCGGAGAATTCCCTCTCGATTGTGAGCAGCATCGTAGGGTTCGGCTTTGGCGCGAGCTTCGTGGCGCTGTTCGCGCAGCTTGGCGGCGGCATCTACACCAAAGCCGCCGACGTGGGCGCGGACCTGGTCGGCAAGGTGGAACAGGGCATCCCGGAAGACGACCCGCGCAACGCGGCTGTGGTGGCCGACCTGGTGGGCGACAACGTGGGCGACTGCGCCGGCCGCGGCGCCGACCTCTTCGAGTCCACGGCCGCCGAGAACATCGGCGCGATGATCCTCGGCGCGAGCCTGGCGGTGGCGACGAATAACCTGGCGTGGGTGCTCTTCCCGCTCATCGTGCGCGCGTTTGGGCTGGTGGCGTCTATCGTCGGTGTCATATTGGCACGAGGGGCTAATCCCGAGAACCCCATGAATGCCCTCAACAAGGGCTACTACGTCATTACGGCGCTTTCGATCGTCTTCATGTTCGTCTCGGTCTACTACCTGCTGGAAGACCTGATGTTCTTCTGGGCGGGTACCGTCGGCATTCTGACCAGCCTCGCATTTGTGTACATCACGCAGTACTACACCTCCGGTAGCTGGCGGCCGGTAAAGGAAATCGCGGAGGCCTCCCGCACTGGCCCGGCCACGAACATCATCAGCGGCTTTGCGATCGGCCTGGAAACTACTGCCACGTCGGTGCTGGCGATTGCCGTGGCGCTGGGCCTCTCGTTCTGGCTCGGCACGCTGGCCGAGGTGGAGGGCGTGAGCGCGGCGGTGAAGGGCATCTACGCCACTGCGGTAGCGACCATGGGCATGCTCATGAGCGCGGCCTACGTGCTCTCGATGGATACCTTCGGGCCGATTACGGACAACGCCGGCGGCATCACCGAGATGTCCGACGCGCCGGAAGAGGCGCGGGTGATTACCGACCAACTGGACTCGGTCGGCAACACGACCAAGGCGCTCACCAAGGGCTACGCCATCGGCTCGGCCGGTCTGGCGGCGTTCCTGCTCTTCCAGGCCTTTCTGGATGAGGTGCGCCACAAGCTGGACCTGCCCCACGAGGCGATCCAGGTGGACCTGGTGAAGGTGGAGGTCTTCATTGGCGGCTTCATTGGCGCGATGGTGGTCTTCCTCTTTAGCGCGCTGGCGATTCGCGCCGTGGGGCGCGCGGCCAGCGACATCATCGAGGAGGTGCGCCGCCAGTTCGCTGAGAACCCCGGCATCATGGAGGGCACGGAGCGGCCCGACTACGCCCGCTGCGTGGACATTACGACCCGCTCGGCCCTGCGCGAGATGATTGTGCCGGGCGTGCTGGCGGTTGCCGCGCCCATCGTCGTCGGCGTCGCTTTGCGCTGGGAGGCGGAGGCGGCCTTCCTGATGGTGGGTACCATGTCCGGCATCATCCTGGCAACTATCCTCAACAACGGCGGCGGCGCGTGGGACAACGCCAAGAAGTTCATCGAGGCGGGCAACCTCAAGGACGCCGACGGCAACGTAATCGGCAAGAACACCGTGGCGCACCACGCGGCGGTGGTGGGCGATACCGTGGGCGATCCTTTGAAGGACACGGCGGGTCCGTCGTTGCACGTGCTCATCAAGCTCTTCTCCACGATTACGCTGGTGCTGGCGCCGCTGTTCATCTAGGGACGCCGGTTCTCGTGGGGTGACCTTGACAATAATATGGCAATTGCGTAGGGGCGGTTCGCGAACCGCCCCTACGTTGCGTTTGTCCACCCTTGCCCGGCCCAGATCGGCGGGCGAGACAAACACCTTTCCCCTGGCAAGGGATCGGTGAGCAAAAAAGTCAGCATCTCCCAGGGGAGAGGCTGACAGGGGTAGGTAAATGTCATTCCGAGCGCAGCGAGGAATCTAAAGATGCTGGTCTTGCATCGCTGTGCTTTAGATTCCTCACTCCGCTGCGCTCCGTTCGGAATGACAGGTGAGGTCGATTGTTGAATGCTTACCCCTATCAGCAGGTGAGAGGGCCGGAGTGAGGGGAAAGTCCTACAAGACGGGGTACTCTAATGCCTGAATTGCACTTCTACGGCGGCGCCAACGAAATTGGCGGCAACAAGATCCTGCTGGAGGACGGCGCTACCCGCCTCTTCTTCGACTTCGGCATCTCCTTCAAGGTGCGGAGCCTCTACTTCGAGGAGTTTCTCAATCCCCGATCGGGCTACGGCCTGAACGACTACTTTCACACCGGTATGTTGCCGTTGCTGCAAGGTATCTACCGGACTGCATTGGAGCCGGACGACGCTTTCTGGTCGCGCTGGCAAACGGATTCCCGCTATCGCCCGCTCGACCACGTGGACGGCGTGCTGTTGAGCCACGCCCACGTGGACCACACCGGTTCGGTATCGTTTCTGCGGCCCGACATTCCGCTTTACACTACGGCGCTGACGGCGCTCATTTCCAAGGCGATTCAAGATAGCGCTCCCTCCGACATCGAGCGCGAACTTGTGTACGCCGTACCGCGCGAGAGCAAAGACGGCGTGCTGCGCACCGTCTCGAAAGCCCCATTGCAGCAGCGTCCGCTGCGTGTGCTCAACGGGCCGCTTTCGCTTGAGGCGGAGCGCTTCTGGCACGAATCGCCGCAGGCAACACGGAGCATGGAGGTAACGCCTGTTGAGGCGGCCGGTGAGACCGTTGGCGCGGGCAACAAGCTGCGCTGGTACCCGGTAGACCACTCAATCTACGGCGCGGCGGCCTTTGCGGTGGAAACGTCGTCAGGCTGGGTGGCCTATACCGGCGATCTGCGCCTGCATGGCCTGCGCGGCGAACAGACGCGGCAGGCGGTGGCGGCGCTGGCGGCGCTGAAACCGGCCGTCCTGCTCTGCGAGGGCACGCGCGGCGCAAACGGCGGTGACGCCACCGAGCAGGACGTCCAGGCCACGGCGGCGGAAATCGTCAAGGGGGCCGCAGGCAAACTGGTCTTTGCCGACTTTGGGCCGCGCAACGTGGAGCGGCTGCTCATATTCCGTGAAATCGCGCGGGATACCGGACGCCGCCTGGCCGTGCTCAACAAGGACGCCTACCTGCTCGAGGCCATGCACGTAGCCGCGCCGGCCGAGGTGCCCGACTTTGGCACGGAAACGGGCTTTGCGCTCTACCAGAAGGGCCGCGCGCGCCTGAGCGGCTGGGAAAAGAACCTCGTAGAGCGCCATAGCGCCCTATTGGTAGACGCGGACGCCGTGCGCCGCAACCCCGGCGGCTACATCCTCTGCTTCTCGTTCTGGGACATCAACGAACTTGCCAGCCTTGCGCCCGTGCCGGCGGTCTACGTCTACTCCAGCAGCGAGGCGTTCAATGAGGAGATGGAGATGGACCGAAAGCGCCTGCGCAATTGGCTGGAACACTTTTGCGTGGAGATGCACGGTCTGGACGAAGGGCAGGACGGCCCGCTGCACGCCTCCGGCCACGCCAGCGGTGAAGAGCTCATCGACATAATTCGCCAAGTGCGACCGCGCACGCTCATTCCCATTCACACTGAGAAGGCGCGTTACTTCGAGGACGCGCTGGCAGGCGACGACATTGACGTTGTGCTGCCCTCGCACTGCCGCTCTTTGCAGTTTTGAAAAGCGCCCAGCTAACTTTGGGCCGCGAAACGCAGCTTGGTCGGGCGCAGGTTGCAAACCTGCGCTACCGGACGGCATGGGGCTCTCGAACGAATGAACGGTGAGTGGCAAACCGCAAACGGGTTCACACTTCTACCGGGCCTGTGAACACGTCTGCGGGAATGAAGCTGGCTCGTGCGCTTGAATGCACGTGGTCGACGCCTTCGGTGGTGACCTGGGCGAGGGCGGTGAAGTGGGTGTTTTCGCCGCTGACGCCGCTGCGGTTGCCGCCGCCGTGGCCGCGCAGCCAGTGGGGGTCGATGAGTTGCTTGCCCTGCCAGAGGCCCCGGGTGGCGAGCAGGTGGCCGAAGCGGGCGATGTCGGCGGCGCACATCACCGCCCAGCCGGGGCCGCTGCGCACCGGGTGTCCGGCGACGCGGTACGGCGGGTCGAGGTAGGTGTAGGAATCCGGGATCGTGGGGTAGAAGTACTGCTGGGATTGCACGGTCTCGCCGGTGTACCAGTCCCAGTTGTCCGGCGCGATGCCGATTGTGCCGAAGAGCCGTTCGTCCAGCACCTCTTTGAGGTCGCGTTGCCAGACGTGCGTCAGCGCCTGTCCCATGCGCCAGAAGCCGGCGCTGCTGTAGTGCTCCTGGGTGCCGGGCGGCACGTGGGCGTAGAGATCGTAGAAGGGGTCGCCGGTCCAGTTCGCCCAGGCGGGACAGGTCTTGTCGGCGTCTTCTTGGGTCTTGCCCGCGCGTCCGGCGGCATAGTGGCTGCCGATTTCCATGGGAAAGCCGCCCTGATGGGTGCGGCCAAACTGCGTGCCGATGATGTGCCGCCAGGTGAGATTCTTATGATTGCCCTCGTTTAGATGCTTGTGAGGATGCGAGAGTTCGCCCGCGCCCGTCCACGATTCATGGATGGGCGCGTCCACGTCCAGTAGGCCGTCCGCCGCCGCGAAACCGAGCAAGACCCACATGAAGGCCTTGCCCATGGAGGCGGTCTGGAAGCGGTAGCGCGGGTCGCCCCAGGTGTGCACGCAGTAACCGCCGCGGGTGAGCATCACGCCCCACTTATTGCCGGTGTGGTCTTCGCCGCCGAATTTCGCGCCGTGGAAGCCGAGCGTGCGCAGCCAGGCCTCGAACCGGCGGGGGTCTAGGCCCGCCTTTTGCGGGGTGATGGTAACCCAGTCTTCTTCGGGATAGGTTACCCAAGAAGGGATATTCCTACTCATGCGTGTTGTCTCTCCCGATCAAGTCTGTGGCGCCTTTTGCAAAGCCGGAGGCGGGGGACAAGCCCCCGCGCTACGGTGATGCGGTACCGCGCGGGGCGCGCTACGGTGATGCGGCCGCGCGCGGGGTAAGGCCCCACTGCGATTTACGTTCCTTGCTGTGCCATTAGAATTTTCGGTGCGCACTAGATTCCTCGCTGCGCTCGGAATGACATGTGAGTGCGACCACGTGAGTGATAGATTGAATTGACAACGCAGGGCGCGACACATTTGGCTTCGGCTGAGCTACCTGGGCATCTCGCCTTTGCGCCGGTTGGGGCCGGGCCGGAAGTCCGGCACGTGCATGAGTTTGCTGCCTTGCGCAATGGATTCGGACGCCAGGACGGCCGGTGCGGCGGTGTCCATGGCCTTGTAGAGGTCGAACTCCAGCGGCGTGCCGTGCAGCACCGCGTCGCGGAAGGTGGCGTGGATGTAGTAGTCGGTATCGCTGTGGCCGCTGCCGCGCGCTTCCGCCGGCGCGTCGGTGCGCTGCGGGCGCCAGTCCACCTCGGCGTGGTCGTGCATCTGGGCGTCGGCCAGCCAGAGCTTGGGCTTATCCCGCAGCGAACGCGCCAGTTCCACCGAACCCTTGGTGCCCATGATGTGGCACCAGTGGTTGTCGCGGGGCGGCGTGGGCTGGGTGTAGGCCACGGCCAGGCGCATGAGCGTATCTTTGGCCGTCTTCATGATGGCCAGTTGGATGTCCGGCTGCCGGATTTCCTCGTGGATGTAACTGGGCGAGCGGGTGCTCATGGCGGTGACCTCGGTCACGCGGTCGTCGAGCACCATCAGGATCGGGCTGAGTTCGTGGGGCAGGTAGTGAATCGGCGGCATGAGGTTGATCCACGACGGTTCCGCGTCGGGGGTATTGGGCAAGTCGGCTATGGGCACGTGTTCCGCCGTGCCGCGCCTGCGGTGGTAGCGATACGACTCCTTATAGCCAATGTACTGGCCCTCGCAGAACGTAATCTTGCCCAGCTTGCCCTCCCGCACCAGGTCGCGCCAGGCGGCAAACTCGCCGGAGTGCCGCCGCTGCTCGCCAAGCTGGTAGACCTTGCCGCTGTGCTCCGCCGCCAGCACGATGCGCCAGCAGTCCTCCAGGGTGTGCGCGGCCGGAACCTCGGAATTGACGTGCTTGCCGGCCTCCAGCGCCTGCGCCGCCAGCGCGCCCTGCTCCTGGCAGCGCACCGTGAGCGCCACCGCGTCCACGTTGTCATCGGCCAGGAAGTCTGCGTAATTGTCGTAGGCGGCAATCGACTGCGGGTCTTGCAGCGGTTCGAGCGACCGTTCGTGCAATTCGGTGAGCGGGTCGCAGATGGCGGTGACGCGATAGCCGTTGAAATCGTCCAGCATCTTCAACCAGTGGCGGCCGCGCGGGCCAAGTCCGGTCAGGCCGATGCGAATCTCTTCCACGTTTTTCTTCTCCAGTTTACGAATAGTAGATGCACGGTTGCGGTTCTGTTCCGCATACGAGTCTACAGGCTTGGCGAGATTCTTGCATGACCCGCAGCGGCGGGCGGAAGGACGCAGGTTGCAAACCTGCGCTACCGGGCAAGAAGGCGAGATGGAGAGAAGACAATCGGGCGAGTTTTCCCCTTACGCCGGCCCTCTCCCCAGGGAGAACTGAAAAGGTATATAAATGTCATTCCGAGCGCAGCGAGGAATCTAAAGATGCTGACTTTGTAGGGCTGTGCTCTAGATTCCTCACTCCGCTGCGCTCCGTTCGGAATGACAGGTGAGGTCGACTATAGAATGCCTACCCCTGTCAGCCTCTCCCCAGGGAGGGGGAGTGAGTGCCCGCGGCGGTTTGGGACGCTCAACCGGCGGCAGTGGCTAGGAGCGCGGCGGCGGCCGGGGCTTAGTAGCGGCCGCGGGCGTACTCTTTCGCCACCCGGTCCACCTCGCGTTGGGCGTCTTTGGCGGCCAGGGTCTGGCGCTTGTCGTAGAGTTTCTTGCCGCGGGCCACCGCGACTTCCACCTTCACCCGGCCGTTGCGCAGGTAGAGGCGCAGCGGGATGACGGTCTGTCCCTTCATCTGGGCGTGCTGGCGCAGCGTGGCGATTTGGTCCCGGTGGAGCAGCAGTTTGCGCGGTCGCGTGGCCTCGTGATTGACGTAGCCGCCGCGTTGATAGGGCGAGATGTGCGCGTTCCAGAGCCAGGCCTCGCCGTCGATGACGCGCACGAAGCCTTCAGTCAGATTGACGCGGCCGGCGCGCACGGACTTAACCTCAGTGCCCAGCAGCGCCAGTCCCGCCTCGAAGGTGGCGTCTATGTGATAGTCGTGGCGGGCGCGGCGGTTCGTGGCCACCACCAGGTTGTTGGGGTCGTGGACTTTGGCGGCCCGGCGCGCTTTCTTGGTCTTGGCGGAAGGCATAGGTAGAGCCTGTCATCGGAGCGGCGCGCCGGAAGCCCAATGCCGGAACGTACCGTGGGGCCGGGGGCGCGCAAAGTTGCGGAACGCGCGTCACGAGGCGGCGTGTTGTTCCCGCGCCCACTGCTTCAGGTAGTCCCGCGCCTCCTGCGTGCGCGGATAGCGGTTCACGATCTCCCAGAAACGCCGGTTGTGCGACGGTTCCAGCAGATGCGCCATCTCGTGCATCAGCACGTAGTCGCGCACCCACGCCGGAAACTCGGCCAGTACGTGCGAAAGGCGGATGGTCTTGCGGTGCACGCTGCAACTGCCGAAGCGGCTGTTCTGGTTGGTGACGTAGGTTGCGGAGGCGATTTCCAGCTTGCCCCCGAAGTATTTGGCGTTGAGTGCGGCGGCGCGCTTGCGCAGCGGCTCGCCGTCATTGAGCAGCCGCTTGGTTTCGTGCCGTTCCACCTGCGCGCGCACTTTGGCCACGTAGTGCGCCTCTTCATCCTTGCTCAGGTGCGCCGGCACCAATACGCGCAGTTTACCGTCTCGAAACTGGGCGCTGACGGTCTTGACGCGCTGGCGGCTGCGGACTATTTCGATGTCGCGCGGGTCAATGGTGTACATGCAGGGCGTGTGGAAGCGCGAGTTTGCTTGGCGGGCCAAGGGAATACGTTAAGGTGTGACGATGTTGCCCGGGGCGCATTACTGCCCGGCGCATGTGTCCGCGCGCGGCAGCCTACGGCACGTCGACGCCCGTCTTGGCCTTGATCATGTCCGAGAAGGTCATCTTGGCCGGCACCATCTCGCCGAGAATGCGCTCCAGCGCCATGCCGTGGCTGCACAGTCCGTAGATCGTGAAGAAATCGCAGTCGCAGCGCCATTCGCCGTCCTGGAAAGAAACCACGTGCTCGTTATTATCGCCGCGCACGCGCACGGTGAAGGCGGTAAAACTGAAGCGGTCCCGCTCTTCCGTGTAGCGGTTCGCTTTCTCCACTTTTCCTATCAGACTGGAGTACATGCAAGCCCCCTTTTTGCAAAGCCGAGACGATCAGCAGCGTGGGTCTCCCACAAACGCGCCGCTAAACGGCGGCATACATGCTGCGCGCGGGTTGCGGCAAGGACGTTAGCAACGAGGTAGAGAAGAGACGCGCGGCGGACGCACAGAACGATGCCCGTATCTACCAGTATAGTCAGATTCGCGCTGTGGGTCAACGATATTGTGGATAGTCCGCCAGCGGGTTAAAATACACCAAAGGGAATTGCGGGCATTGCTCCGCGCGGCGGAGAGCGCGGGCGCCGCCGCGCGAGGCGCAACGAGACCCCTTGTCAAGCGCTTAGGACACGGTTGTTCCGCTCATGAACGGCATAAACAAGCGCGTGCTGGTGCTCAACCTCGACTACCGGCCGCTGAACATCTGCAACGTGCGGCGGGCGTTCGTGCTCCTGCTCAACGGCAAGGCGGAGATGGTGGAGCAGTACGCCGACGACCTGGTGTCCGCCGAAACGCGGCACTCGCGCCCCTCGGTAATCAAGCTGCACTACCTGGTGAAACGGCCGCCCGGCGGGCCGCGCCTGGTGCGCCAGGAGGTCTTCCGGCGCGACGGCCATACCTGCCAGTACTGCGGCGTGCGGACGCGGGAACTGACGCTGGACCACGTGCTGCCCCGCCACCGCGGCGGTGGCCATACGTGGGAGAACCTGGTCTCCGCCTGCAAGGACTGCAACCACCGCAAGGGCGGCCGCACCGCGGAAGAAGCCCGTATGCGACTGCGCGCCAGCCCCGGCAAGCCCCGCCTGAACGGCTACCTGGCCCACCTCCGCCAAGTGCCCATAAGACCCCACGAGACGTGGGTGCCGTTTCTCTATCCTGCCGGCAAGCCGAGTTAGTATGTTAGGCTTCTGTCTTGCCGCCAAAATGGAGACAAGAATTCCGCCGTCAGTCTGTCATGTCCTGTTTGACATGTCATTCCGAGCGCAGCGAGGAATCTAGAGTCCATACCGCATGGGCCCAATGGAGAAAACACCCTAGATTCCTCACTTCGCTGCGCTTCGCTCGGAATGACAACAGACGACCCTTGCACTTACTGTTCTGGGACGTAGCACACGGAACTCCCGGCGTTGTAGATGGGCAGGCAGCCGCGCGACTGTAACCGGTGTGTCTGAAGATTCCCCCAGAAAATCCCCTGCCAGCCCTTGACAAAGTTCACCGACTACTCTTTAATGAGATGCGTTCTCATTAGTATATGAGAATGGTTCTGAGTAGTGATAAACTTAAGCAGGAGGCTTGGTGCAGATGACTCGAATTCGACCCATGACTCGACGAACCGTATTGGTTGCCGGTCTGGCCGGCGTGGGCGGTGCTTTGCTCGCTGCCTGCGGTACCGTGGCGGTGCAGCCGGCGGAGGCCCAGCCGGAGCCGGCGGCGGAAGCAGCCTACGCGCCGGTAACCATTGAGAACTGCGGCGTTACCATTACGTACGACCAGCCGCCGCAGCGCGCCGTGTCGATGGCGCAGCACGCTACCGAAGTGATGTTGACCTTGGGGCTGCAAGACCACATGGTCGGCACGGCCTACCTTGAAGATCCGATTCTGCCCGATGTCGCCGAGGCGTACGCAACGATTCCCGTGCTCTCGGACACGTATCCGTCCCGCGAGGTGTTCCTGGCAGCGGAGCCTGACTTCGTCTACGGCGGTTGGGTGAGCGCCTTCCGCGACGAGGTGGCCGGCTCGCGCGAGAGCCTAATGGAACTGAACATAGGCTCGTATCTTGCCCATGCGAACTGCCTGGAAGCGAAGGCCACCGTCGAGGATGTCTTTGCCGACTTCCTCAACATCGGCAAGATCTTCGGTATTTCGGACCGGGCGGAAGCGTACGTGGCCGAGAAGCGAGAGCGCCTGGCGGAAATCAACGCAAAGACCCAGCCGGCGGACCCGAAGGTCAAGGTCTTCGTCTTCGACAGTGGCGACGAAGCCCCGTATACGGCGGCGGGCACGGGTATCGTGAACGCGCTGCTGGAAGCGGCCGGCGGCGTCAACATCTTCGCGGACGTGGAAGGCGGCTTTGCCACGGTGAACTGGGAAACCGTCATCGAGCGCGACCCGGACGTGATCGTGCTGCACCATGCCACGTGGTCCACGGCGGAAGAGAAGATTGAGTACTTGAAAGACACCGAGGTACTCGCGGCGCTAAGGGCTGTGCAGGAAGAGCGCTTTGTCATCGTGCCCTTCACGGCCACGCAGCCGGGTCCCCGCAGCATCGACGTCATCGAGACACTGTTCCAGGGCTTCTATCCTGAGTAGCCAAGTAGCCGACAGGCGCAGCACATGGGGGCAGCAGTAGAACGAGCGACCCAGGACCAAAGCGAAACGCGCCCGGCGCCGCTTCGTTCCAAGCGCCGGGACGCGCGCTTTCCTTTGATTCTGCTCGCTCTGGCGGCGGCCTTAATGTTGACGCTGACACTGGCCGTCACCATTGGGCCGGTGGCGATCGCGCCTCTATCGGTGTGGCAGATTGCCTTTTCGCGCCTGACCGGCCTTGCCGCGGGCGAGTGGTCTGCCGCCCACGAGAACATCGTGTGGCTGATCCGCTTGCCGCGCGTCCTCTTGGCGGCCCTCGTTGGCGCGGGGCTTGCCGTAGTCGGCGTCGCCATGCAGGCTGCCGTGCGCAATCCCCTGGCGGACCCCTACATTCTGGGGATTTCGTCCGGGGCGTCGCTGGCCGCGGTGCTGGTGATTCTGCTGGGCGTCTTCACGTTCTTTGGCATCTATTCACTCTCGGTAGCGGCGTTCCTGGGCTCGGTGATGGCCTTTGTCATCGTGCTTGTGCTCGCGCAGAACCGGGGCACGCTCTCACCGGTGCGGCTGATCTTGGTTGGCGTGGCGCTATCGTACGTGCTTTCGGCGGGCACGAGTTTCATCATCTTTCGCGCCGACGACGCCGAGGGGATCCGGTCGGTTCTCTTCTGGCTCATGGGGAGCGTGGCGGGCGCCAAGTGGAGCTACCTCACCATACCCTCGGTTGCGGTGCTGATAGGAACGACGTATCTGGTCTTGCAGGCGCGGCCGCTCAACGCCTTGATTGCCGGGGAGGAAACGGCTATCAGCCTCGGCGTGAACACAAATAGGTTTCGCCGCGTGCTGATGGTGGTGGCGGCCATGATCACCGGCGTGATGGTCGCTCTGGCCGGCGCCGTCGGCTTTGTGGGCCTGATGATGCCCCACACGGTCCGGCTCTTCGTTGGGTCAGACCACCGCCGGGTTTTGCCGGTCAGCCTGCTCGCAGGCGCGATCTTCCTCGTGTGGGTGGACGTGCTCGCGCGCACGATTGTGCAACCTGAGGAGATGCCCCTGGGGGTGATTACGGGATTTATCGGCGGCCCGTTCTTCATCTGGTTGATGCGCCACCGGCGGGACGCACTGGGAGGAGGCCGTTCATGACGTTGCACGTTGAAAACGTAACCTGGCGCGTGGAGGAGCAGACAATCCTGCGGGACGTGGCAGTGGACGTGGCAGCGGGAGAGCTTGTGGGAGTGCTGGGACCCAACGGCAGCGGCAAGTCCAGCCTGCTGCGGTGCATTTACCGCGCGCTAAAGCCCAATGCGGGATACATTGCCCTGGACGGCGACAACGTGTGGGACCTCGATCCGCGAGAGGCCGCGCGGCGCACGGCTACCGTCCTGCAGGAGACGCCCGGCGAATTTGAATTTGTGGTCTGGGAAATGGTGCTGATGGGCCGCACGCCGCATAAGAGCATGTTCGCGCGCGAAAACGCGGAGGACCACAACCTGGTGGAGAGCGCCCTGGCGCAAGTCGGTATGCTCTCTTTCGCGGACCGCTCCTTCGTGACGCTATCCGGCGGCGAAAAGCAGCGAGTCCTGATTGCCCGCGCTTTGGCGCAACAAGCGCGTTTTCTTATCCTCGACGAACCGACCAATCACCTGGACGTGCGCTACCAACTGGAAATTCTCGATCTCGTGCGCGGATTGCGGGTGACGACCTTTACCGCACTTCATGATCTCAACCTGGCCGCAACGTACTGCGACCGCCTCTACATCATGTCGGAGGGAGAGATTGTGGCGGCAGGAACGCCGGAGGACGTATTTCAGCCGGCGCTGTTGCGCAAGGTCTTCGGCGTAGAGGCCGAGGTGCAAGTCCATCCCCGCACCGGCAAACTCCACATTGTCTTCCTGCCCGCGCACGCCGCCGCGCCGATGGCGACGGCGTCCAATGAGACGCTGGCTGCGGCTGTGCTGGTTGGTGAGAGCTAAAACGCCAGCACACACAGTGAAGGTGTTCCGCCATGTCAGAGCCCCAGAGTGAGCAAGGGACGGACGATACGTCCCCGAGGGCCGCAGCAGAAACCAACGGCACGCCGTTTGATACGGTTGTAATCGTGGGTCGCGGCGGCTATGGCGCCGCGCCGCGTGAAGAACTGGAGCGGGTTGTTGCTACGGTAGCGGGTTCCGGATGCTATCGGGATGTGCGCTACGCATTCATGGAGCAGGGCAAGCCGGCCTTGCCCGCGATGCTGGCAGAGTGCATGGCCGCGGGCGCGCGCCGCCTGCTGATTGTGCCCGCCCTTGTGCCAATGGATGGCACGCTGCGTTGGTGGCTGCCGCTCGCAATCCGTGACTGGGTGCGGGAGAACGTCGCGGATGGCACGATGGAAGTTGCGCTGGCGCCGCCGCTCGGCGACAGCGAACACTTGGCAGACGCGGTGAGCGCTGCGGTCGCGGACGCGGGCGGCTGCATGGAAGTCCGTGAGAATCCGAACATTTCGGACCGAAAACGCTCCTGGAACCTCATACCTGGACATCGCCATCAGGTGTTTCTCTGCCACGGGCCCCGCTGCACGTTGGCGAACGCCCCGGAGACGTGGGCGTATTTCCAGGAGAAGCTCAGAGAGAATAAACTGCGGGGCAAGCGGGGCGTGATGACCGTGCGCACCGGTTGTCTGTATCCGTGCGACTTGGGGCCAGTCATGGTGGTGCACCCGGACGGCACCTGGTACGGCGGCGTGGACGAAGCCGCCGTGGACCGCATTGTGGCCGAGCACCTCGTGGACGGAGAAGCAGTGCCGGAATATGCGTGCGTTCCCGGCGCGCCGGCTCGAAGCCGGCCGGGCTCTGAGGGCAGCTAGTTTTCCCACCGGTCTCGTGTGTGGGCCGCGCGCCGTGAGGTTAGACGTCTCCGTTCTTGGCGGTGGTTGAGGCAAACCACCGGTCTACGCTTCGGCTCTATCACTAGAGGGACGCCTTGTTCTCCAGGGAACGGGGCGTTTTTTGCATCCGGGATCGGTTGCTGCTTACGCATGGGTGGCGGCGCCTTGCGCTGGGGATGTGTCACAGGAACACCGAAGGTTGCGGCCCACTGACGCCAGCCGCCCAAGGCGCCGTCGTGGCGGCCACCTGCCTCCAGGACGCATAGCCGCTGCAACTTTCGGCAAGAACCGGACAACTCAATTTGACTCCGCCTGCCCCTTGACAAAGCTATTGCAAACTGTTTTACTTTAAATGAAACGCATTCTCAAGAAGGTTGAGATTGTGAGTGAGAGGTAAACGTGCAATTGCGGAAAGGACTTTGGAAGTGACCAATTCTCGTCGCATGACCCGACGCGGCCTTCTTGCCATCGGTGTGGCAGGCGCGGGCAGTCTCCTGCTAGCAGGCTGTGGCACGGTAGCTGCCCCGCAACCGGCGGCGGAGCCGGCAGAGCCGGCGCCAGAGGCCGAGACCGCTTACACGCCCGTAACCATCGAGAACTGCGGCTTTACCATTACGTACGACCAGCCGCCGCAGCGCGCCATTACGCTCTCTCAGGAAGCGACGGAACTGATGCTGGCGTTGGGTCTGCAAGACAGCATGGTTGGCACATCGTATCTCAGAGACTGGGTGCACCCTGATTTCCAGGCGGCCTACGACCAGATTCCGGTACTTGCCGAGAAATATCCTTCACATGAGGTCACTCTGGGAACGGAGACCGACTTCGTTTACGCTGCCTTTGTAAGCGCCTGGAATCGTGAAGATGTGGCAGGGCCGCGCGATGCGCTCTTGAAGCTTGGCATCGCGTCGTACCAGTCGGCCGCCAATTGTAAAGAGGGCAAGGTGACCGTTGAGGATGTATTCGAGGACTTCCTGAAGATCGGGCAGATCTTTGGCGTGTCGGAGCGTGCCGAAGCGTACGTTGAAGAGCAGCGGGCGCGCTTGGCGGAAATCCGCGCCAAGGCGGGACCGCGCGACCCGAAGGTCTCGGTCTTCATCTATGACGGTGGCACTGATTCGCCATACGCCGCGGTTGGCACGGGCATGGGGAATGCGTTGGTCGAAGAGGCGGGCGGGGTCAACATCTTTGCTGACGTCGAAGGCCTCTACGCGACAGTGAACTGGGAGACCGTGGTCGAACGGGACCCCGACGTCATCGTGCTGTTCGATATGCCTGGATGGTCTACGGCTGCAGAGAAGATTGAGTACTTGGAAAGCACCGAGGCGCTTCACTCAATCAAGGCCGTGCAAAACAAGCGCTACGTGGAAGTGCGCTTCACGGTCGCGAACCCGGGCATTTACACCATTGACACCATTGAATTGCTCGTGAATGCTTTCTATCCCGAGTAATTGATACGCATTCCAAACTTGCTGTGAATGCGTGGTAGTAGCTTTCGCGTAATTGCGGAAAGGACATTGAACGTGATCAATGCTCAGCGTATGACCCGACGCGGCCTTCTTGCCATCGGTGTGGCAGGCGCGGGCAGTCTCCTGCTAGCAGGCTGTGGCACGGTAGCCGCCCCGCAACCGGCGGCGGAGCCGGCAGAGCCGGCGCCAGAGGCCGAGACCGCTTACACGCCCGTAACCATCGAGAACTGCGGCTTTACCATTACGTACGACCAGCCGCCGCAGCGCGCCATCAGTCTCTCCCAGCAATCGACGGAACTGATGCTGGCGTTGGGTCTGCAAGACAGCATGGTGGGCACGGCGTTTCTCAGAGACTCGGTTCCCTCTGATCTCCAGGCAGCCTACGAGCGGATTCCGGTACTTGCCGAAAAGTATCCTTCACATGAGGTTATTTTGGGAGCGGAGCCCGACTTCATCTACGCTGCTTTCGTAAGCGCCTGGAATCGCGAAGACGTGGCAGGGCCGCGCGATGCGCTCATGGAACTCGGCATTGCGTCGTACCAGACGGCCTCCAACTGCAAAGAGGGCAAGGTGGTCGTTGAGGACGTTTTCGAGGACTTCCTGAACATCGGAAAGATCTTTGGGATAGCGGAGCGTGCCGAAGCGTACGTCGAGGGGCTGCGGGCGCGCTTGGCGGAAATCCGCGCCAAGACGGCGCCCGCCGACCCCAAAGTTTCGGTTTTCATCTATGACAGTGGGGGTGATACGCCGTACGCCGCCGTTGGATCGGGCATTCTGAATGCATTGGTCGAAGAGGCCGGCGGGGTCAACATCTTCGCTGACGTCGAAGGACTCTTTGGGACAGTGAACTGGGAGACCGTGGTCGAGCGGGACCCCGACGTCATCGTGCTGCTCGATGCCCCAGGGTGGTCTACGGCTGCGGAGAAGAGAGAGTACCTGGAGAGCACTGAAGCGCTTGCTTCCATCAAGGCAGTGCGGAATAAGCACTTCGTGGAGGTGCTCTTCACGGCCACGCAGGCGGGCATACGCACCGTAGACGCCATTGAAACGCTGGCGAACGGTTTCTATCCCGAATAGACGTAGGAGAGGGTGTTTGCCCGCCCGGACAGCGACGGGGATTCAAGATTGAAGCGCGAACCGGCGCTTGGCAAGTTCCAAGCGCCGGTTCGCGCCACTTTTTCCACTCCCCACGGCCGCGGCGCATCCCTTCAGCGTGTTGGTTTACGGCAGCGGAGGTGGAGGAAGCAGGCGACGGCACGGGTGGCGGCGAGTTTGGGGTGGATGGCGATGGATTCGTCGCTGGCGTACGGTTCGGCGGATGCTTCTAGCGCCAGGCCGGCGGCGGTGAGCATGTTCAGCCAGTCGCTCAGGGTATGGAAGAAGCGGGGGATGCGAAACTTGGGAAAGCGCGCTTTCAGTTTGTCGGGCGCGGAGCCGAAAATCCACTCTTCGATCGTGCCCTGCTCCGAGGCAAAGTAGTCGCCGCACTCCATGGCCACCCGCCGGCCGCTCTCGTCCAGCACCCACTTGAAGCGCGGCGTCAGGAAGCACGGGTGGAGGATCGAGAACTGGAAGAAGCCGCCGGGCTTGAGGACCCGCGTCACTTCCTGGAGCGCGGCCGCCTGGTCGGGAATGTCCATCAGGCTCATAGTGGCCATGGCGAAGTCGAAACCGGCGTCGGCGAACGGCAGGGCGACCCCGCTGGCCTGGAGGTATGCAATGCCCAGCGGCTCGGCACTTTCGGCTTGTTGGGCGTAGCGCACGAAGCGGCCGGCAATGTCCAGGGCGGTGAGGCGCGCGCCGCGTTGCGCGACCAGGCGGGTGTTGTGGCCTTCGCCGCAACCCACGTCCAGCCCGCGCAGTCCGGCCACGTCGGGCAGCATTGCCAGGAAGGCGGGCGTGTTGATGTGGTCGCGGTACTTGTCGTAGCCCAGGCGGGTGAGGGTGGTCCAGGCCTCGGCGTTTGCGTCCCAGAGTTCGCCGACCGCGCGGTGGTCAGTGACTCTTTCGTCGTCCTTTCCCATGCGTGTTCCTCTTCATGCGGGTCTACGATTAGGGTGATTCAGGAGAGGGACAAGAGCAAATGCTAGCGCATGAGCCGCCGGGCTGTAAACTGAGACGGCCGCGCACGATCTGGGGGCCTAAGTCTCTAGCGCAACGGTGTAGGGGCACGACATGTCGTGCCCCTACACCTGTTGGCGAGTCCCATGAAGGCGCTTTTGCGGCGCCCTGCCACGTCGCTGTAACCGCAATGGGGACAAGCCCCCGGGATACGGCGCCGGCGGGGGACAAGCCCCCGCGCTACGCTGATTCGACACAAGCCCCTGCGCTACGCTGACTCGACGCAAGCCCCCGCGCTACGCTGACTCGACGCAAGCCCCCGCGCTACGCTGATTTGACACAAGCCCCCGCGCTACGGGTCAGCCGCGCAGCGCGCCCCAGAAGCGGACAAGGTCCTCACGCGGCAGCGCGCGGAGGGCGATGACAAGACCGAGATAGACGGCCCCGGCCAGCGCCATGCCGGCCATGGCGGGAAAGTCGCGCGCCAGCCAGGCCACGGCGAACATGCCAACCCCGGCCAGCAGCGGCCGCCACGCCGCGCCGGCGATGGGCAGCGCAACGCGCTGGCGGCGGGCCACGACGACGAACGGCGCGAGCAGCACGATTTCGGAGAGCACCGTCGTCACCGCCGCCGCCGCATAGCCGTAAAGCGGAATCAGGACGGCGTTGGCGGCCAGGTTGAAGGCCGTGGCGAGCGCGAAAGCAATGAGGATCCATTTTTGCTGGTCCAGGGCAATCAGGACGTATTGCGTGATGGCGTTGACATAGCTGAAGGGCAGGAACCAGATGAGAATCGCCAGCGCCGTTGCGCCGTGGGGCAGAAACTCGTCACCGCCCAGCAGCCAAATGAAGGGCGCGGCGTAGACGCTGAAGCAGACGGCGCCGCCCACGGCCAGCACGAGCATGAATTGCAGGGCCCGATTGAGAATGCCCTGCAGGGCGGCGCGGTCGGTCTCGGCAACGCGGGAGAGCGCCGGAAAGAGCGCCAGCACGAGCGTTGACGGCAACAGGGCAAAGGCTTCGACGTATTTGTAAGCCGCGCCGTACACGCCCACCTCAGTCTCGCCGCGCAGCAAGTGCAGCATCTGGACGTCGATGCGGAAGAAGAGGAGGTTGAGCAGGGCGTTGAGCATGAGCGGCAGGGACGCCAGCATCAGCGCGCGGGCCCGTTGCCCGTCCCAGGGCGCGGCGGCGGTCGTATCGCTGGGCAGCGCGCGCAGCAGGGCGGCGGCGGTGACGACGTTGGCGAGCAGCGCCGTGACGCCCAGTCCCACGTAGCCCCAGCCGAGGCTAATCGCCACCGTGCCCAGGCCTACCGTGAAGAGCGCGGTGGCAACCTGCACCAGGGCGGTAAAGTCCATGCGCTCGCGGGCGGCAAAGAGGGAACTGGCGGTACCGGCGGCGTTGGCCGGGATGAGCGCAACCGCCAGCAAGCCGGCGGTGACGATGGTGGCAACCTCCGCGCGCCCGGCGTACCAATAGGCCAACATGATCAGCAGCACAGTCGGCACGGCGGCCAGCGAGAGCAGGAACCGGATGCGCCGCACCAGCGCCAGGTATGCGGGGGCCGCGTCCGGGCGCCGGCTCACGTCCCGCGTGAGCAGCACGCCGAGGCCAAAGTCCGTAAGCGGGCCAAAGTAGCCAATTACGTTGACGGCCACGGCGTAGAGGCCGTAGTCCTGCGGCCCAATGACGCGCAGGTAGTAGGCGGCAAACGCCCACGAGAGGATGCGCGCCACGACCACGGCCAGCAGCGGCACGAGCGCGTTGCGGGCTATGCGCCGCAGAAAGGCCGGCCCGGCATGAATTGCTGATTCGGCCGTTACCGTGCGCCGGGCGAGCCACCCGAACATGAGCAAGGCAAGCGCAGTGAGCGCCGCGCCGCCGCCGAGGAACAGTGCGAAGGGAATCTGCTGAATCACGAACCTGCCGGGTGCATCACTGCAAGAGAGCGTTGACCTTGCCTAAGACCGCGCTTACGACCTGCGTAGAAACCTGGCACGCGCAGCGAGCGCGCCTGGCCCGCCAGTCGAGGCTCTTGATTTGGTCGGCGAGCACGACACCGGTAATTTCGCCGGTAGGAGGAAGAGTGACCTCAAAGGGGTATCCTTTGACTTGCGAGGTAATGGGGCAGAACAGTGCGAGGCCGGCTTTCTCATTGTAGGCCGCCGGACTCAGCACCAGAGCGGGACGGCGGCCGGCCTGTTCGTGCCCAGACTGTGGACTGAAGCGCAGCCGAACTATTTCGCCTCTGGCGGGAATATAGTCGCTGTCTACCATGCTTCGCCGCCCTGGGCCGGACCGGAATCCTGTTCAGAATGGAGATTGTCGGCTGTCACCTGAGCCAGCATATCAGCAAGATCATAGGACTCCTTGCGCAGTACGATATGATCGCCGCGCGGGATGATCTCGATCGCGGAGCCCTCGCGCACGTTCCACCGGCGCGCCACAGTCTCAGGAATGCGGATGATGAGGCTGGCGCCCAATTTGGAAACACGTAAGCGTGTGCTCATGAGAACGTCTCCTTTCAGGTAATGGCACACTTTGGCGGCTGCTAGGCGGTAAGTAGAGTAGGCGCCCTCGCAAGACCGAACGCCGTGTGCGGAACAAGCGCTCTTCCCGTATTTGAACTCGCTAGATTACCGAGGAGAGGCGACGCCCTGGTACAAATCAGTCAGGTTGAGGTTGAATCCGGCCAGCGTGGGCGAAGTCAACACCTGTCCTTCGCCGTAGACGTCCACAACCCGGTAGCGCTCTTCGCGCAGAAGCAGCACCGTCACTGTCCACGCAACGGGATCCACCAACCAGTATTCGCTTACGCCGTGCCGCGCGTACAGGTCCCGTTTGCTCGTCCAGTCAGTCCTGGCAGTGGAATCGGAGAGAACTTCGACGACGAGAGCCGGCGCTCCCTGGATGTTGGCGGCGGTGACAATGTGCGCCCGCTCATTGGAGACGAAAAGCAGGTCGGGCTGCGTCACGACGGTTTCCGAGAGCACGACGTCGCAGGGAGCAAGGAGGACTTCCCCGAGACCGTTCGCTCTGACAAATGCAGAGAGCGCCCACCCGAGTTCGCGGACGACCCGCTGGTGGGCAATGTTCGGCGCGGTCTTTTCGACTAATTCTCCGTCAAGCAGTTCATAGCGGCGGTCGTCCGGCGTTTGCGCATAGTCTGCATAGGTAAGCACGGCCTTGGGCTGTGCGCTAGCCGCTTTCATTGGAACTCCTCCTCGTGACGGGGCCAACTCGTTAACTGAGATTGAGTTCGCGCCGCCTGATTGCTCCACTCTCGCTATCGAGAATAGCCGCCGCGTGGGTTGAAGGCCCGCGCATAACGGTCAGTCCGTTTGCGGCGGGCCGGCTTCCAGCGGATAGCCGTCTTGCTGCCAGCCGACGATGCCGGGGCCGAGGTTGTAGAGGTCTTCAAGGCCCATGGCGGCGGCGATTTCGCAGGCAACCTGGCTGCTCTGGCCCACGTCGCAGACGAAGATGATCTTGTCGTCTGCTAGAAACTCCCACGGCTTTTGCAGGAGTTCGGGCAAGGGGGCCAGGGTGGAGTTGGGGATGCGAGCCTGGGCGAATTGGATGGGCGTGCGCACGTCGATGACCTGGTACTCGCCGCTGTCGATCATCTGCCGCGCTTCCGCGCTGTCCACCGTGCCAAAAGGAATGTCGGTATCTGCTTGCTGCGCCATAGAGAGCCTCCGGAAAGTTAAATGCTACCGTATCCATTCTATACGAACCGGCGCCGCTCGACACCGTTTGCGCGCTATGCCAGTTTAGCGGCCTCTTATGCAAGTAAAGGCGCTCAGGAGAGATTGCGCGGCGCGTATTTCCGGTGCGGCAGGATGGATTCGCGAGACCAATCCGCTTGCGCCGCGCCGACGCGGCCTGCGCCATTTCTCTATACTGTATGGCAATTGCGGCGACGTGGCTCATTGCTCGGACAAACGCGTAGCATGGCCGCCGTTTGGCGCATCGTCCCAATAGACATGAAAGGGAGAGTGCTCTCGTGAGTGACGTGTTCGATTTCGATACGTACATCATGGCGTACTACGACAAACATCCGCCTTTAATGCACTTTGCCGGCGAGAGCCGGGATGAGTGGTACGTCTGGCAGCAACGCTTACGTACCAAACTGCTTGAACTCATGGAGCCGTTTCCCGAGCAGACGCCGCTGGACGCGCGCGTCGTCGAGGAGCGGGAACAGTTCGGCGTGCACTACGAGAAAGTGGTGTATACCACCGCCGAAGACGTGCAGGTCCCGGCGTGGTTGCTCATCCCGGAGAACGTGGCAACGCCGGCGCCAGGCATCATTTGTCTGCACGGCCACGGGGGGCCGTACGGCAAAGATCCCGTGGCGCACGTGGATCATGGCAAAGAGGAACTCGCGCGGGCGATCAAGAACTACAACTATGACTATGGCCTGCAGCTAGCCAAACGCGGCTTTGTAACGCTCTGTCCCGATGCGCGCGGCTTTGGCGAGCGCAGAGAAGGCTTTCGGCGTTTCGGCAATCGGGACGGCTGCAACGTGAACGGCATCATGACCTTCCTCTTCGGCATGAACCTCACGGCGTTGAACACGTGGGACGATATGCGCGGTCTTGACTATCTCGGGAGCCGCCCGGAAGTGGACGGGGACCGGCTCGGTTGCATCGGCTTATCCCTTGGCGGCACGCGCTCGATGTACCTCTCGGCGGTCGACGAGCGCGTAAAAGCGTCCACCGTGGTCTGCTATTTGACCACCTTCAAGCAGTACGCCCTGAAGCAGGGGAACTTCTGCGGCTCGCAGTTCGTGCCGGGGGTCTTGCGATACGCGGAAGTGGCGGACATATGCGGCCTGGTCGCGCCGCGGCCCCTCCTCATCGAGTCCGGCATACAAGACGGAGGCTTTCCGATTGAGGCGGCGCGTGAGGCGTATGCACACTTGGAAACCATCTACGCGGCGGCGCAGGTATCGGAGAGCCTCTGGCTAGACGAATTCGACGGCGGGCACCGGTTCAGCGGCGCCAAGGCCTTCGATTTCTTCAACGCGTATCTGTAAGGCGGCGCCTCTGGGGGAGGTTGCGGCGCTTCGCGCAGGGCACAACGCGGCGCTGGCGACCGAGCCCAGGTATGCCTCCCCAAAGAGAGTTCTCCGCATACCGTCTCGCTGCCTATGGCGTCAACGGGCACAGCGTCTTTCCCTGATCGGCCGGCCTGTTTTGGCTCGTGCCGTCGTTTAGTCCCGCCCGCACACAGCCCTCTGCCAGGTTGCATGAGAGGCGCTACTGCAGGCTCTTGCTTTACGGCTGGGCTTGGCAGAGAGGTGCGATTGCAGCTATGGATGAGAATTGGTGCGGTCTGTGGCGGGGTTGAGTAAGCGTATTGTAAGTATTCGGTGTGTTGAAGCAGGAGATGCACCCCATGAGCGATGTTCTTGATTTCGATTCGTACATCATGGCGTACTACGATAAGCATGCCCCGTTGCTGCGCTTTGCCGGCGAGAGCCGGGATGAGTGGTACACGTGGCAACAGCGCTTGCGCGCCAAGCTGCTCGATCTCATGGAGCCATTCCCCGAGCAGGCGCCGCTGGAGGCGCGGGTCGTCGCGGAGCGGGAGCAGTTTGGCGTGCACTACGAAAAAGTGGTGTACACCACCTCGGAAGACGTGCAGGTACCGGCGTGGCTTTTGATCCCGGATGACGTAGCGCAGCCTGCTCCCGGTATCATCTGCTTGCACGGTCACGGCTTTGACGGCAAGGATAACGTGGCGCACGTGGACTACGGTGAGGAAGAAAGGGCCCGGACGATCGAACGCGCCAATTATGACTACGGCCTGCAGCTTGCCAAGCGCGGTTATGTGACCCTGTGCCCCGATGCGCGCGGCTTTGGCGAGCGCGGAGAAGACTTTCGGCGCTACGGCAAACGCGACGGCTGTAACGTGAACGGCATCAAGACCTTCCTCTTCGGGATGAACCTGATGGCGCTCAATACCTGGGACGACATGCGCGGCCTGGACTACCTGGCCAGCCGCCCGGAAGTGGATGCGGACCGGCTGGGCTGCATCGGCCTCTCGTTTGGGGGCACGCGCTCCATGTACCTGGCGGCGGTGGACGAGCGCGTGAAAGCGGCTGACGTGGTCTGCTATCTGACCACGTTCAAGCAGTACGCGCTGAAGCAGGGGAACTTCTGCGGCTCGCAGTTCGTGCCGGGGGTCTTGCGATACGCGGAAGTGGCGGACATCTGCGGCCTGGTCGCACCGCGGCCGCTGCTGATCGAGTCGGGCATTCATGACGGAGGCTTTCCGATCGAGGCCGCGCGCGAGGCGTACGCCCACCTGGAGCGCATCTACGCGGCGGCGCAGGTACCGGAAAGCCTCTGGTTGGACGAATTCGACGGCGGGCACCAATTCAGCGGCGCGAAAGCCTTCGACTTCTTCAACGCCTACCTGTAGGACGGAGATCGCGCCAGGCGCAGGCCGCGGGCGTTGTGGTGCAGCCGGTTGCGGCGCACCATCCGGCTGCGGCCGCCCAGACCGAGAATGCCCGTAGACGCCACCTCGGCGTAGACCGTCTCCTTGCTGGCCGTGTCCACCATGACGGCGCGAACCGTGCCGAGCAAGCGGTTCTTGTCGTCGTACACCCGCAGGCCGCGCAGGTCCTGGAACTGCGTATCGGGCGTGTCTGCCAACTCTTGCTCGTAGCGGCGGAGCGACATGTCTTTTCCCTTCTTCCTCACTGCTAATCGCTCTTCATTCCCTACTTAACACTGTGCCGGGGAAGTGTGAGAGCAACGTGAGAAAGAGTTTGCCGCCAGGTTAAAGCGCGGTGATTGGGCGGAAAGAGTCCTACGCCGGCTGCGCGGCTTCTGCCGCGACCGGCGTCGGTTCCGCCGTGTCGTCCACGCGGAAGATGAACCAGGCGGCAATTGCCATCATGGGCAAGAAGGCGGCCACGGCGGCCGGGCGGCCCCAGCCGAGGCCGTCGGCAATCAGCGCCCAGAGCAGGGGGCCGATGATGGCGGCAAAGCGCCCCACCATGGCGTAGAGGCCGTAGAACTGGCCGATGTGCTGCGGCGGCGCCAGGCGCAGCATCAAGGGACGGTCGGCGGCCCACGTGCTGCCGAGCGAGAAGCCGCCAAGCGCCGCTGCTCCCCAGATGATGTTGGACGTGAGGTTGAAGAAGGGCACGACAATGGCCAGCGTAATGGCTACGGCCCATACCCCGATTACGATTAGCAGCGACGGCCGCGGCCCAATCCAGTCCACCACGAAGCCCCACGACAACCCGCCCAGCATGGCCGTGGTGATGCCCAGCATGAGCGCCAGTTGCGCCTGCGTCTCGGTAAAGTCCACTTCGTTCGTCAGGTAGATGCCCATGAAGATGATGAACGTGTTGGCGGCATCGGTATAGAAGACCCGGCCGATGAGAAAGCGCCGCAGGTTTGGCAGTCTGTCGAGGCGGGCAAGCGTGTTGCGCAAGTCGTGGAGCGTGCGCTTTACGGCCTCGCGGCCCAGGAAGACCGTGCCGGCGCGGGGGTTCTCGCGCACCCAGAGGAAGCACGGCAGGGCAAACAAGAGAAAGAGCACCGCCGTGAGCTTGAACACCAGCGGTTTGTCGGCGGGGTTTTCCTCAAGAATAGTGAGCCCCAGCAGGTTGTCCAAGACCATGAGCCCCATCAGCACGCCGATGAAGGAACCCATGTAGCCGATGCCCACGCCAAAGCCGCCCACGCGCCCGCGGTTGGTCTCGGTGCTCACCACCGGCAGCAGCGAGTCGTAGAAGATTAGGCCGGACTGGTAGAAGGTGTTGGCAACGATGAAGATGACGAGCGCCAGGAAGATTCCGGTGATGCCCAGCAGCAACGTCGCCGCGCAGCAGATGAGCGTTGAAACGACGAGAAACGGCATCCGGCGGGGGGTCTGATCCGAGAGCGCGCCCAGGAACGGCGCGACCAGGAAGACGATGAACATGGAGAGGCTGTTGGCCAGCGCGTAGTCGCTGTCCCTCCCGCCCATGTCGTTCACGACCCACAGCGAGAAGTAGAGCGACACGATGTTCATCGAGAAGATCGTGTTCGCCAGGTCGTAGAGCACCCAGCTTCCTACCGATAGGAGCCTTGGGCGGTCAGGCGCGGCTGTGGCGGTTGCGGCGGCCATGGTTGCTTGGCGGCGCTCCTATGGGTAGGCAATCATTCGACTGATGGGTCGGCGGCGGCGCGCGGCGGGAACTCCCTTGCCGCAGACACGCGCACGCGCGGCTGTTGGGAGTATAGCAGGTGCGGCTACGGAATACACGGCGGCAGAACTCTCCGGAGAGCGAGCGCTGTCGGCTGGGCCGCACTGCGAGCCGCGGGCCTACCCGCCGGCTTAAGCGTACGGCGCGTCTAGTTCTTGGAGAATAGACGTAGCGAGAGCCGCCATGCCTTCGACCTGGGACACGTGGCGGTCGTAGGCGTCCGGAGAGACCCGTGTGTCGATGTATTCGACAGAGAGCGGCCCCGCGTAGCCGCACCGCGTGAGGCCGCGCAGGATGCCGGCAAAGTCGACACACCCCTGGCCGGGCGGCACGAGGATTTCGTCAAGCGTGTTGCCGGCGTCGCGCAAGTGGACGATGCGCGTGTGCGGAAACGTCGCGGAGAAGTCGCGGCCCTGCCAGGGGCCGGCGTAGAAGTGCGAAGGGTCCAGGGCAAGGCCGAGGTTCGGCGCGGACTCTGCCAGCCGCACGGCCACTGCCGGTAGTTCAGTGAGACAGTTGACGTGGGTTTCGAGGCACAGCGTGACGTTATGGCCGGCGGCAATGGCGGCAAGGCGCCGGAGTTCGTCGATTGCCGTATCCAGGGGCGTGCCGTTGGCGGGCGCATTGATGCAGATCGCGTAAAGTTCGTGAGAGGCGGCCAGGGCGCAAACGGCCGCAGTTTGCTCTGCCAGCGAAACGTCCGCGTTCCGGTCAAGCCCCACGTTCATGGCGCACAACGTGAGGTTCGCCCGCTCCAATCCGCGCCGGAGGGAAGCGGCGATGCTTTCACCGGAGCGGGCAAGCGCCGGGGCGCTCCCGTGCGCCCAATTCTGCACGCCCAGATCGACATAACGAAAGCCCAATCGCGCTATGCGCGCGAGTGCCTCGTCCAGCGGTTGTTGTGTGAAGCAGAGCGTAGAGCAGGCAAGTCTCAGCATGAGCTTGGCGAGATCTCCCGGTCCCGCGCGCTGGGCGCGACCATACCGTCGTACTTAGTCATCGAGTGGCCCCAGAGCGCGGCGCGCGACAATTGCACTCCCAGGCGCGCGCCTTCCACGGCTACGGCGCCCGCGTCGTCGCCGCGCGCATGGCGCGGACGAGGTCGGTGAGCGCGTCGTAGCGCCGCGCCGCCGGGGTCTCGTCTAGGAGGTTGATCAAGGCGCTGGCGCTGACCACGCCCTCGGCCAACTGAGCGATCGTGGCCACGTGTTCGGGACGGGAGACGCCGAATCCTACCGCCAGCGGTAGGTCGGTATGCTCCCGCACGCGGGCCAGGAAGTCGGGCAGCGCGGCGGAGAGTTGCTCGCGCGCGCCGGTGACGCCGGTGAGCGAGACGCAGTAGACGAAGCCGCTGCCCGCTTGGACGTTGGCCCGGATGCGCGACTCGGTGCTGGTGGGCGCGAGGAGCGGGATGAGGTCGAGGCCGTGGGCACGGGCCAGGCGGGCGAACTCCTGCCCCTCCTCCGGCGGCAAATCGGGAACAATGAAGCCGTCCAGGCCGATTTCCGCCGCTTCCGCCGCGATGCGCTCCAGGCCGTAGTGCAGAAACGGATTGTAGTAGCCCATGAATACGAGCGGGGTTTCCACGCCATCGTCCCGCAACTCGCGCACCAGGTTGAGCGCCATGCCTAGGGTCGTGCCCTGGTCGAGGGCGGTTTGCGAGGCGTGCTGGATGGTGGCGCCGTCGGCGAGCGGGTCGGAGAAGGGAATGCCGAGTTCTACCACGTCCGTGCCGCCGGCCAGCAGCGCGCGCACGACGTCTTTCGTCTCCGCCGGCGTGGGATAGCCGACGGTGGCAAAGGTGAGCAGCGCGGCGCGGTTCTCGGCTTTGGCCTGGGCAAAGGCGGCGGCAAGGCGGCTTGTTTGACGAGATTGGCTCACAGTTCCACCCCCAGTCCCTCGGCCACGATGGTCATGTCCTTGTCGCCCCGGCCGGAGAGGTTGACCAGCACAATCTGATCCTGCGGAAGCGCACTGGCCAGTTGCGCGGCGTGGTACATGGCATGGGCGGGTTCCAAGGCCGGGATGATGCCTTCCGTCCGGCACAGATGTTGAAAGCCTTCCAGGGCCTGCGCGTCCGTTACGCCCACGTATTCCGCGCGCCCCAGGTCTTTCAAGTAACTGTGCTCGGGGCCGACGCCGGGGTAGTCCAGACCGGCGGAGATGCTATGGGGCTCGTAGATTTGCCCCTCGTCGTCTTGCAGCAAGTAGCTCTTCGCGCCGTGGAGGGTGCCGGGTGTGCCGGCCACCAGCGTCGCGGCGTGCGCGCCGCTCTCGAGGCCGTGGCCGGCGGCTTCTACCCCGATCAGGCGCACCTCCGCGTCATCCAGGAAGGGATAGAAAATGCCGATGGCGTTGCTGCCGCCGCCGACACAGGCCACCACCGCATCGGGCAGACGCCCCAGTTGCGCCAGGCATTGCTCACGAGATTCCCGGCCGATGACGCTTTGCAAGTCGCGCACGATTGTCGGATACGGGTGCGGGCCGACCACCGAGCCGATGATGTAGTGGGTGGTCTCGACGTTGGTGACCCAATCGCGGATGGTCTCGTTGATGGCGTCTTTGAGCGTGCGGCTGCCGGACATAACTGGAATAACGGTGGCGCCGAGCAACTTCATGCGGAAGACGTTGAGCGTTTGGCGGTGCACGTCCACCTCGCCCATGTAGACGATGCACTCCAGGCCGAGTTTGGCGCAGGCGGCGGCGGTGGCCACGCCGTGCTGTCCCGCGCCGGTCTCGGCGATGATGCGGGTGCGGCCGATGCGCTGGGCCAGCAGCGCCTGGCCGAGAGCATTGTTGATCTTGTGCGCGCCGGTGTGGGCCAGGTCTTCGCGCTTGAGGTAGATTTGCGCGCCGCCGATTTCGTCGCTCAGGCGCGCCGCGTGGTAGAGCGGCGTGGGACGGCCCACGTAGTGGTCCAGCAGGACGTCAAGCTCGTGCTGAAACGCGGCGTCCACGCGGAAGCGGGCGTAGGCTTCCTCGAGTTCTTCCAAGGCCGGAATGACCGTTTCGGGGACGTAGCGGCCGCCGTAGTCGCCGAACTGGCCCCGTACGGTGAGTGGTGGTGTCGTCGCCATGAGTTGGCTCCTGTTCATGTTCTCAATGCGCTGCCCGGCGCGCGGCGCGCCGCGGCGAAGACGTTTTCAATGCAATTGCGCTCGCGCCTAACCGGCAACGGCCTGCGTCGCGAGCAGTTTCGGATAGTCGATGTACATGGCGGCGCGGGCGTGGGCCATGGTTGCGCCGCCCACCGCCTGGGTTTGCTCAATGCCGCCGCGCAAGACTTCCGGCACGATGTCCGGGTCCTGTGCAAAGGCTTCGCGCCGCTCGCGGATGGGGTCGAGCATCCCGTTGAGGGCGGCGACCAGTTTGCGCTTCACCTCCACGTCGCCGACGCGGCCCTTGCGGTAGCGGTCTTTCAGTTCGTCTACTTCGGCCACGTCCGGGTTGAAGGCGTCGTGGTACATGAAGACCGGGTTGCCCTCCACGTGGCCGGGATCGGTGGCGCGCAGCCGCGTGGGATCGGTGTACATGCTCATCACCTTCTTCTGCACGGAATCCGCGTCGTCGCTCAGCAGGATGACGTTGCCCAGGCTCTTGCTCATCTTCGCCTGGCCGTCGGTGCCCATGAGGCGCGGCACCTCGCTCAGGCGGTGGGTGCATTCCAGAAAGACGCGGTCGTAGGTGCGGTTGAACCAGCCGGCGATGTCGTTGGTGAGTTCCAGCAGCGGCAGTTGGTCTTCGCCCACCGGCACGCAGAGTTCGTCGCCGTCCACGTGGGGCGGCGGCGGCGTGAAGAGCAGCACGTCGGCGGCCTGGGAAACGGGATAATTGTAGAAGCCGAGGTTGCCGGCGCGCTCGCCGTATTGCGCGCGCTCGCTCTTGATGGTGGGATTGCGCTCGACGTAGGCCATGGGCGTGAGCATCGAGAAATAGGTGGTGAGTTCGGTCAGGTCTTGAATCTGGCTTTGCAGCACGAAGAAGATGTTGGACTGCTTGGTGGGATCGAGCCCCACGGCAAGCCAGTCGAGCACCATTTCGCGCACCGATTCGACGATGCGGCGCGGCTCGTCGAAGTGCGTGCTAAAGGCCTGCACGTCGGCGAGCAGGAAGTAGCATTCGTACTCGCCCTGCATTTCGACCCAGTTGCGCAGCGCGCCGGCGTAATGGCCGAGATGCGCGGCGCCGGTGGTGCGCATGCCGGTGAGAATGCGTTTTTGGGGTGGTCGCTTCACAGTAGTCTGTCCTCCTCGCTTCGGCTCAAGCGATCATGTGATTAGAGGTGCTTCTTCTCGCTGGTGTTTGGTTGACATCTACATGCGAACGTCTGCGAGGAAACTCCGTCATCAATTTGAAAATGGCGCGGCGGCCTCCGTTATTCCCGCGAAAGCGGGAATCCAGCGACCCGCACGCATACGCGCTGTCCCAGGCGGATGCAAGCTGCCGTGCTGCGCCCTAGATTCCTCGCTGCGCTCGGAATGACATGTACGGGCATGTGACACATTAGTTCCAAAGTCCACCTTGCCTAGTCTTCCCACCACTCCAGCGACTTACGCTGAAGTTCGAGGGAGGTGTACTGATCGCGATACTCGCGCAATCCACCGGCCCAGTTCAACCGCAATTTGCCTTTCCGGCGCGGCTTTGCCTTCTTTTCCAGCAGGAATTGCGCAAAGTCATAGACTTCCTGCTGCAACTCCGGCGGCAATTCCCGCACCAACTCCTCGAGTGTTTTCATTGTGTTTCCTCTCTCAGTTGCGCAGTATCTCTTGCCCGGCGGATGAATGCCGCAATCTTGTCAGGGTCTTTCCTGCCGCCGGTTTCCACGCCGCTGCTCACGTCCACGCCCCAGGGCTGCACTTGGGCAACGGCGGCGCCGACATTGTCCGGAGAGAGTCCACCGGCGATGAGAAATCGACGGTCGCGCGGCACGCCACCGCCCAAGCTCCAATCCCAGGTTTGCCCAGTGCCGCCGGGTCCGTTGTCGGCGCCTTCCAGCACAAAAGCGGTGGCGTCCGTATATGGGGTCATACGTTCGTAGTCTTCTGCGGAATGCAGGTTGATGACTTTCCAGTGCATCATGCCCAACGCCGCGCAATAGTCGGGAGACTCCGCGCCGCACAACTGGGCGTATTGGAGCCCACTTACGGCGGCGACATTACGCACGGTTGCTGGGTCTTCGTTGACAAAGAGCCCCACGGCGGGCGGGCACGCGGAGCCAAGTTGACGAATGATAGCGCCCGTATCTTCGACGGTCATGCACCGGCGTCTGCCCTTCACAAAGATGAAGCCGAGGAAGTCCGCGCCGTGGGCTGCGGCGGCTTCCGCGTCGGCCAGCGCCATGAGGCCGCAGATCTTCACTTTGGGCGCATTGGCAATTTGCTCGGTGATCTTCATGTAAGAGCTATAGGGAAATTTCATTCGATTGCCTCACTCTGGATTCCGGCTTTCGCCGGAATGACTGATGAAGGGTTCGCGGAAGAAACTTGTGAGGCGGCTACTAGTTCAGCCACTTTTGCCGCCGTGTCAGGAGCCGTAACCAATGCTTCACCGATGAGCATGGCGTCTACGCCCCAGCCGCGCAGCCGCGCCACGTCCGCGGGCGTGTGGATGCCGCTTTCGCTAATCACCAGGCGGTCGCTGGGAATGAGCGCGCGGAGCTTGGCCGTGGTCTCCAACGTCGTCTCGAAGGTGTGGAGGTTGCGGTTGTTGATGCCGATGATTGGCGCGTCCACGTCCAGGGCGCGCGCGGTTTCATCCGCCGTGTGCACTTCCACTATGGCGGCCATGCCCCAGTCCGCCGCGCAGCGCAGCAAGGCCCGCAGGCGCGGCTGGGGCAATGCGGCCACGATGAGAAGCACCGCGTCGGCCCCCGCCGCGCGGGCCTCTACGACGTGGTATTCGTCTGTCGTGAAGTCTTTGCGCAACGCGGGCAGGGACGTGGCGGCGCGCGCGGCTCCCAAGTCCGCCAGCGATCCTTGGAAGAACCGCTCGTCGGTGAGCACGGAGAGGGCGCTAGCGCCGCCGGCTTCATAGGTTTGGGCGAGCGCCGCCGGATCAAGGCCGGGCGCGAAGACGCCTTTGGAGGGTGAGGCGCGCTTGATCTCGGCAATCAGGCGAATGCCGTCTTGCCGCAGCGCGGCGGCGAAGTCGCGGGGCGGCTCCGTCGCCTCGGCCCTCTTCACCAGACCCGCAAGCGGAACGGCCGCTTGCCGCTCTGCCAATTCGCGTTCCTTATGTTCCAAGATGGTGTCCAGAATCATGTGTTTTGTTCTTTCACCCTCACCCTCTCCCTCGGGAAGAGCTGACAGGGGTAGGTACTCTATAATCGACTTCACCTGTCATTCCGAACGGAGCGCAGAGGAGTGAGGAATCTAAAGCGCCGCCCTGGAAAATCAGCATCTCTAGATTCCTCGCTGCGCTCGGAATGACATTTACCTGCCCCTGTCAGCTCGGGGAGAGGGGACAAGAGTTGAGCCGCGTTTCTATTAGCCTCATCTAGATACGGCGCTAGGCGAGACTCTGACTGAGGCTGGCGAACGCTTCCAGCTTGGCGGCGGCCTGGCCGCTGTCGATGGCGGCGGCGGCTTGCCGCGCGCCCTCTTTCCAGTCAGTGGCGCGGCCGCTCACGACGAGACCGGCGGCGGCGTTCATGACCACTACGTCCCGGCGTGGACCCGGCGCTCCGGCCATCACGTCGCGCACGTACTGGGCGTTTTCTGCCACCGAGCCGCCCGCAATTTCACTCACCGGCGCGGTGGCGAGGCCGAAGTCCGCCGGCTCCAGGCGGTAGCTTTGCACACTACTGCCGTTCCACTCCGTCACCAACGTCGGGCCGCTCAGGGAAATTTCGTCCACGCCGTCGGCCTCGCCGTGCACGACCAGCGCCCGGCGCACGCCCAGCGCGCTCAGGGCGTGGGCGATGTCATCCGCTTGACCCGGGTCGGCGACGCCGAACACGCGGTAGCTTGCCCCGGCGGGATTGGTGAGCGGGCCGAGGATATTGAAGATGGTGCGGATGCCGATTTCGCGGCGCAGCGGCGCGGCGAACTTCATCGCGGGATGGTACGCCTGCGCGAACATGAAGCCAATGCCGACCTGCTCGATACACTGCGCCACCGCGTCCGGGCCCAATTCTATCTGCACGCTGAGCGCTTCCAGCACGTCGGCGCTGCCGCAGGCGCTGCTCATGGCGCGGTTGCCGTGCTTCGCCACCGGCTGGCCGGCCGCGGCCAGGACGATGGCATTGGCGGTGGAGACGTTGAACGTGCCCACGCCGTCGCCGCCGGTGCCGCAGGTGTCGGCAACCGGTTGGCTGACGGCAACCGGCAGGGCTTTCGCGCGCATGACGCCAAGACACCCGGCAATCTCGTCGGCGGTCTCGCCCTTGGCGCGGAGCGCCGTCACGAACGCGCCGAACTGCGCCGGGGTGCAGGCCGCGTCCATGATCTCGGTCATCACTTCAGCCGCTTCGGCGCGGGTGAGCGACGCGCCCTCGATTACCTTGACAGTTGCTTCAAGTATCATCTCTCCGCTCCCTTATGCGCGGCAGCCGCTAGCGTTTTCCGTGTTCATGTTGCTCAACGATATCGAGGAAGTTCTGCAGGAGTTTTTTGCCCCCAACGGTCAGAATGGACTCCGGGTGAAACTGCACCCCGTACACCGGATAGTCCCGGTGGCGCACGCTCATGATCGTGCCGTCGTCTGCTGTGGCCGTCACGTCGAGGACCGGCGGCAAGCGCTCCGGATCGATGATCAGCGAGTGGTAGCGCGTGGCGACAAACGGGTTCTCAAGTCCGGCAAAGACGTCGCTGCCCTGGTGATGGATGAGCGAAGTCTTGCCGTGCATGAGCGTCTGGGCGCGAATCACGTTCCCCCCAAAAACCTGGCCGATACACTGGTGGCCGAGACAGACGCCCAGTAACGGCACCTTTCCCGCAGCCTGGGCGATGAGGTCGGTTGAAATGCCCGCCTCAGTGGGCGTGCAGGGGCCTGGCGAGACCACGATGCCGTCAGGCGATTGCGCCAATACCTCCGCCACCGTCGTCTTGTCGTTGCGCGCCACTGTCATTTCCGCGCCCAGTTCGCCCAGGTACTGCACCAGATTGTAGGTGAACGAATCGTAGTTATCCAGCATGAAGATCACGTTCCATCTCCTCCGCGACGTCGATTGCGCGCATGGTCGAGGCGGCCTTGTTGCAAACTTCCTGGTACTCTTCTTCGGGGTCGGAGTCCGCCACGATGCCGCCGCCGGCCTGGATGTACGCCGTGTTGTCTTTCACCGTCATCGTGCGAATCGTGATTGCCATGTCCATGTTGCCGGAGTAGTCGAAGTAGCCGACCGCGCCGCCGTAGGGCCCCCGCGCGGCGCCTTCAAGCTCGGAGATGATCTCCATGGCCCGCACCTTGGGCGCGCCGGAGAGGGTGCCGGCCGGAAAGCACGAGCGCAAGGCGTCGAAGGCCGTCTTGCCCGGCGCGAGTTCGCCTTCCACTTGCGAGACGATGTGCATCACGTGGGAGAACTCTTCCACCACCATGAGCGTCGGCACGTGCACCGAGCCGGGACGGCAGACGCGCCCGAGGTCGTTGCGCCCCAGGTCAACGAGCATGATGTGTTCGGCGCGTTCCTTCTCGCTGGCGAGCAATTCCGCGGCCAGCGCGGCGTCTTCCTCCGGCGTGGCGCCCCGGCGGCGGGTGCCGGCGATGGGGCGGGTGGTGGCGTGGGAGCCCTCCACGCGCACCAGCATCTCCGGCGACGCGCCGACGATCTGCACGTCGTCCAGGTTGAGGTAGAACATGTACGGCGAGGGGTTGATCATGCGCAGCGCCCGGTAGACCGAATAGGGATGCACGCCCAGGGGCCGGGACCAGCGCAGGCCGAGCACCGCCTGGATGATGTCGCCGGCGGCGATGTACTCTTTCGCGGCGCGTACCATCGCGTGGTGGTCCGCCTCGGCCATGCTTGGGGTGGCCGGGCCGGGGGCGCCCGCGCCGCGCACGTTTGGCACCGCCTGGCGCAGGCGGGCGCCGGTTTCCTCGATCGCGTCCACCGCCGCATCATAGTTCGAGCCAACGTCGCCGTGGGGCGAGACGTAGGCAATGATGGTGAGGCTGTGCTTCACGTGGTCGAACATGATGAGGCTATCCGTGAACATGAAGATCGCCTCGGGCACGGGCGGCGCGTCCGCGGCCGGCAGGGGCACGCGCGGCTCGAAGTAGCGCACGGTTTCATAGCCCAAATAGCCTACGGCGCCGCCCTGGAAGCGCGGCAGGCCGGGCATCACGGCCAGAGCGGTCTTGGCGATTTCCTCTGCCAGCAGCGCCAGCGGATCGGCGTAGGCGCGGGTCTCGCGCGTGCCGTTTTGGGAGCGGATTGCCGTGCCCTTGTCCATGCGGATGGTGGTGGAAGGATTCACGCCAATGAACGAGTAGCGGCCCAGGCTTTCGCCCCCTTGCACGCTTTCCAGCAGGAACGAGTAGTCGCCTTGGGCGAGCTTGAGGTAAGCGGAGACCGGGGTTTCCAGGTCCGCGGGAATGGTGCGCGATAGCGGCACGGTCAGCCCCTGCGCGGTGAGTGCCTCCACGGTTTCGAAGTCCGGCTGGATGCCCGTAAATACGGCGCCCGGCGCGGTTTGTACGACAGCCATTATTCTTCCTCGTGCGGGCCGTTGCTACCTTAAACGAAAAATGCTCGTCCCCAAAGGGACGAGACATAGCCTCGCGGTGCCACCCTTCTTGGCCGCAATGCGCGGCCCGCTTCGTTTGCTCAAGCACTCCCCGCCAAGCGGTTTCATGCTTGCCCCAAGGTATACGGTAGGGGTTCCGGTGGCGCCTACTTGGCAACCGCAGCAAGCAGACGCCTTGCGTCATGCGCTTGCCGGGCCGTCGTTCGGGCCACGGCTCACAGGCCCATTCCGCTCACCGCGCGCCGCCGGGATTTCACCAGTTCCCGGCTCTCTGGAGGCCGCCTTGCGAGCGTACTCTTCCTGATCATCGCCTTTGGAATCTTCACTTGTGCCTCGTATTCTAGGGCAGCCGCCGCGCGCTGTCAAGGGCGCGAGAGCACGACGGTGGGCGTGGGCTCGATAATGATGGCCGGCAATGGCGGTTTCTTGCGCTTGGGCGGGTGCAAGATTTCGGAGACCTTGACGATGCGGTAGCCTTCTTGCTTTAGGTCAGTCAAGATGTCGGGCAACGCCTCCATCGTGTGGTGGCTGGCCAGATGGGCAAGGATGATCGCGCCGTTCTGGAGTCGCTCGCGGATGCGCTGCCGGATCAGCGCCGGCGTAGCGTCTTCGCGCCAGTCGATGGTGTCAATCGTCCAGTAGATGCTCCAGTAGCCTTCGCGGACGACGAGGTCGAGGACGTGGGGATTGCGCGCGCCGTAGGGGGCGCGGAACCAGGGCTTGGTGCTCACGCCCCCAACCCGCTTCACGGCTTCTTCCGTGCGCCGGATCTCGCGGCGGATGGCGTCATCCTCGAGTGTGGTAAAGTCGGGGTGGGCGTAGCTGTGGTTCCCGATTTCGTGCCCGTCGGCGATCATCTGCTTGAGCAGTTCCGGGTAGCGGTCGGCGAATTCGCCGGTGATGAAGATGGTGACGCGCACGCCGTGCCGGCGCAGCGTTTCCAGCATGGACGGCGTGAAGGTGGCAGTGGAACCGGCGTCGAAGGTGAGAGCGACCGCGCGCGCCTCAGGGTCTCCGCGGCGCACCTCCCAGATGCGGGTTGCGTAAGGAAGGCCCGTGAAGTCCGGCGTGGGAGACGGGGTTGGCGTCGGCGCGGCGGTTGGGATTGGCCGTGCGCCGGTACGCGTTGCCGGGCCCGGCGCTAAGACTATGGGCGTCGGCGGCGCCGTGGCGGCCGGCGCGCTGCCGCCAAGCGCGGCGCGCTCCGAGCCGGTCGCGCTGCACGCGGCCAGGACGAGCGCGCCGAGCAGCGGGCGCCACAGCCACGCGGGCACGAGAGACCGCACGCCCGCGAGCGTGTACGGCGCTGTGAGCAAAGCGAAAACGCGAGAACGCGGGGACTTCCTAAGCAAGACACTACCCTTGCAGAGAGCAACAACGCGTAACGACCGGTCGGTGTATTCGAGGAGATTGCAGCGCGGAGCGGCGGGCCTGGCGAGGATGAACGTGCGCTACACACGTATTCTAGCTTAATGCGAGGCCTGGCGCTAGGCGCTTTGCCCGAGATGAGCCTCCGATTCTCATAGCGCTTGCCCATTAAATGGTGAAGCGGGGGACAAGCCCCCGCGCTACGTGAGAGGTGGCAGGGGCAATCCGCGCTGCCGGGTCTAAAACGCGCAAAGGAGAACGCTATGTCCCGCTCGGCGTTGCTGCGGGAACTGCGCGCAGCCAAGCTGACGGCCGTCGTGCGCACCAAGACGGCGGAACAGGCGGTGCAAACGGCGCAGGCGCTCTACGCCGCGGGCATACGGTTGGTGGAAATCACGTTTACCGTGCCGGACGCCGCGGCCGTGATCGCGGCGGTGGCGGCGGATAGGCCCGCCGACTGCCTGGTGGGCGCGGGCACGGTGACGACCGCCGCGCAGGCGCAGGCGGCGCTGGCGGCCGGCGCGCAGTTCATCGTGGGCCCCGTGCACCGGCCCGCCCTGGTGGAACTGGCGCACGCGGCGGACGTGCCCGCCATCATGGCCGGCCTCACGCCCACTGAAATCCTGGACGTGCATGAGTCCGGTTCCGACATGGTGAAGGTCTTCCCCATCGACAGCGTGGGCGGGCCGGGCTACGTCAAGAGCGTGCTGGGGCCGTTGCCGGATGTTCCCATCGTGGCCTCCGGCGGCATCGGCTTCGATAACTACCGCGCCTACCTGGAGGCGGGCGCGGCCGGCGTGGCGCTCGGTTCCGGCCTCATGCCGCCGGCGCTCATCGACGCCGGCGACTATGCCGGCCTCACGGCCTGCGCGCGGCGGTTCGTGGAGGAATTGGCGTAAGCGTGCGCTCGCTGGGGCGTGGCATTCGAGTGTCATTCCGAGCGCAGCGAGGAATCTAGCGCGCGCGGCCAGCAATCGCTATCGTCGGATTGCCAGCGTCGGTAGCGCGGGGGCTTGTCCCCCGCCAGAGGGAGACAGTAGGACGCGATAGGGCTAGCCCATATGGTACGCAGGTTGCAAACCTGCGCTACCGGACACGCGCGGCGTGGTATTCACTGCCATTCGGCGTAGCGCGGGGGCTTGTCCCCCGCCTCTGCAGGCGCAAAAGAGGACTGACCGCATCTCCGCCTCTTGACGGCGTTTGCGGTTTTGCACCGGAAAGAATCGGCAATGCCTGACATCCTCTCCCTGGGCGAGTGCATGGTGGAGTTCTTTGCCGAGGAGCCGCTGGCGGAGGCGGACACGGTGGAGAAGGCGTTCGCCGGCGACGCGCTCAATCTACTGGCGGCGGCGTCGCGCCTGGGCAGTTCGTGCGGCTTTCTCTCGCGCGTGGGCAACGATCCGTTTCAGCCTTTTCTGCTAAACGGTTGGCGGAGTCTGGGTATTGACACGTCCCACGTCAAACGGGTTGAGGGGCGCAACGGCATCTATTTTATCTCCACCTACGGGCACGGTGAACGCGAGTTCACGTATTACCGGGCCGGCAGCGCGCCCAGCACCATGACTCCCGATGATATAGACCCCGATTACATCGCGCAGGCGCGGGTGCTGCACGTCAGCGGCATTACGCTGGCTATCTCCGAATCGGCGCGGGCGACGGCGCTGGCGGCGGCGCGCATTGCCAATGAGGCGCAGGTGTGCGTGTCGTTTGACCCCAATTTCCGGCCGGCGCTGTGGCCGGCGGAGGCGGCGCGGGCCGCGGCGGAAGAACTCCTGCCGCACGTGGACATCGCCCTGCCCAGCGGTCCCGAGGAATCGGAGCAGTTGTTCGGCTTGGCGAGCGCCGAGGAAACGGCAGACTACCTGCGCGGCTTTGGCGCGTACGCGGTGGCGGTCAAGCTAGGCGAAGGCGGCGTGTACCTGAGCACGGCAGACGGCAAGCGGCACGTGCCCGCGTTGCCAGTGCCGCGCGTGGCGGACACCACCGGCGCGGGTGACGCCTTCGACGGCGCGTTCTTGCACGGGCTGGTGCGGAACATGCCGCCATTGGAAGCGGCGCGCCTGGGCGTGGTCATGGCCGGCCTCAAAGTGCGCGGCCGGGGGGCGATCGCCAGCCTGCCGGGGAAGGATGAGGTCGAAGCGGCGCTGGCCGCCTGGGACACGTGAATGCCGAGGGGCCGGTGAGCGACGCGCGCCTACTGTCATTCCGAGCGTAAGCGAGGAATCTAGAGCGCAGCGCGAGGACCTATCATCGTGAAAGCAGAATCCCCAATGTGCCAAAGGCCCTGCGCCTGGTAACGTAGGGGCACGACATGTCGTGCCCCTACCGATGTCTTACCTGCAAACACGGCGGCTAGAGCAACGGCAGGTCGGCCAGAGAGAGCACCTGCCACCAGTGGCCGGCATCGAGCACCTGGAGCATGAAGCGCGGCGTGCCCAGCGGCGTGATGGTGAACGACGGGTCCAGCGGCGGATAGGCCGGGTTGGCGAAGAGTTCCGCGCCGGCTTGCAGCAGGTTATCAAGGGTCAAGGGTTGCTGCGCCGCCGCCACGAGCAGGGGTTGTCCCAGGGCGATGAGCGCGGCGGCGTCCGCGCCGGGCCGGGGCGCGCCGCGCACGTGGGCGAAGTACTCCACGCCGTAGACGGTTTGCAGATCGCCGTAGGGATTGTCCGGCGGGCGGTACGCGGCGGCGTAGAGCAGGGCCGGCGCGGGCACGTCGTCTATCTCTACGGCGAAGATGTCGCTCTTGACGTTCAAGTAGTAGGTCTCGCGGCTGGAAAAGAGCCGCACCTCGCAGCCGGTCTCGGCTTCACCGTGGCGGTGCGCGGCGTCTTGCCACGACTCGCCCGTCGCGCACATGCCGCCGACGCCCCACAGCGGCAGCGCCCGCCCGCCGTCCTCCGCCTCCTGCGCGTAGCGCGGCTCCGGCAGCGTGAAGAGCAGCTTGTTTTGCCGCAGACCAATGATGCCGGCAAAGCCGGAAGAGCCGGCAAAGCCGGAAGAGTCCGCGAAGCCGGAAGAGCCCGCGAACCGCTGGTCTACCGCGCCAAAGTCACGGAGTCGCATGGGCTGAATGGCCTCTTTGGATGTTGACTCCCCGGTAGCGCAGGTTTGCAACCTGCGAGCTCTGGCGGGGGACAAGCCCCCGCGCTACGGGGAGATAATCGCGCGGATGCGGTCCGCGACCAGTTCCGGCTTGTCGCCGTCCAGGTTGAGCGGATTGATGGAGACGCTGCCTTCCTGGGAGCCGTACTGGCTGACGGCTATGGCCGGGTCGTCGTCGAAGAGGCGATTGACCAGGTCGATCGCGGAAACGCCGTGCACGGATTCGTCCAGCGTGACGCGCAGGGTCGGATAGGACGTGCCGTCGCGTCCGACCACCTCGGTAGAAACGCCGGCCACGTCAGCGAGAGCATCGGCGATTGCGTCCAGGCGGCGCAGCCACTCCTGCCGCGCGGCGGCGTGGTCGCGGCTGACGTATTTCCGCACCGCCGCCAGCAGGCCGGCGATTTCCTCTTTGCCCACCTTCATGGGTCTGCCGATGCCCTGGAGCGGCGGGCCGAGCAGGCGGCCGCTGTCGAGCAATTGCTCGCGGAGCGTCCACGTTTCCGGCATCACGTCCATGTCCTGGTGCTGGAGCGCCACCGAATCGATGAGGTCGCGGCGTCCCACCAGGATGCCGGAGGCTTGCGGGCCTTGGATCGCCTTGCCGCCGGAGAAGGAGACCAGGTCCGCGCCCGTGCCAATCAGGCCTTGCAAGTTTTCGGCGGGCGGCAGGCCGCCGGCCGCGTCCACGATCACGGGCACGCCGTGTTTGTGCGCCACGGCCACGGAGTCTTCCAGGCTCACCGCGCCTTCCACGGGCATTGCCACCCAGTGCACGGCCACCGTGCGTTCGTTGATGGCGGTCTCGATGTGCCAGGGCTCCGTGTAGCCGCCGGTGGGATGGCCGATGTGTCCGACCTCGACCAGCTTGGCCCCGGCCGTGCGCAGGGCGTGGTCGTAGGCGTTGCGGTGGATGCGCTGGACGACAACCTCGTTGGGAATTGCGTCAGTATCCGGCAGCAGGTTCATCTTGTGGATGTCGAGGCCGGTGATGCAGGCGGCCGTGCCGACCAGCAGGCCCGCCGCCGCGCCCGCGGTAACGTAGCCGGCTTCCGCGCCGGTGACCGCGGCGAGGTAGGCGCCCGCCGCCTCTTGCAGTTCCTCGATGCGCACGCTCCACTGGGCCGCCTGGCGCATGGCCTCGAGCACGTCGTCGTCCATGGGCGTGCCGCCGAGACGGGTGAGCGTGCCGGCGGCGTTGATAACGCGCTTCACGCCCAGTTCGTGATAGAAGTCGCCCAGTTCCGCCGGCAACGTTGCCTTGCGCGAGCGCGCGGCTATCTGCCTGACGTCTTCGCTGTCGAACTGCCAGCGGCGGCTGGTCGCGCCTTGGCTGCCGAGACCCTTCTCCCGCGCGATTTCAATGACCCGCTGCCCGGTGATGCCGAGCATCGTGGCGGTCTCTTTGGTTGAATAGATCCTCATGGCGATAGTCGCTTCCTCTCCGTATGCGTGTGCTCTGTGGATTCAGGTCTAGCGCGGCGGCGTGGCGTCGGGCGAAAGCGGCCCTACGGTGGCGTCGCTGCCGCGGTCGAAGTAGCCGCGCACGGGGTAGTTGTGCAGTTCGTTGCAGGCCAGGATGAGGCGTTCCACGGCCAGGTTGAAGATGCGCTCGCCTTTCTCGGCGCTGGCCGCGAACGGATCGCCCATCACGCCCTCGTCGGCTTCCCGGCGGCGTTCCGGCCACTTGGCGAACTTGCCCACCACCGGATCGCGGAACCAGGGCGCCAAGCCGTTGGGCGTGCGCTTGTCCAAGTCCACCATGTGGCCGCGCAGGTAGAGTTGCAGCGAGGTCTCCCACTCGCCGCCGTGGCCGATGCTGTCGTCGCTGTCGCCCCACTCCTTCAGTTCGTCTTCCACCATGTGGAAGTACGTCACGTGGAGCGCCCAGATGTCCTCTTGCGCCAGCTTGACCGAGGTGGTTTGCGTGGGCGCGACATTGCCGCCGTGGCCGTTGAGCATGATCATGCGCTCGAAGCCGTTGGCCTTGATGCTGCGGCAGACGTCGCAGAGCACGGCGATATACGTCTCCAGCGTGACCGTAATCGTGCCGATGTGCCCCATGTTGAAGTGGGTGAAGCCGGTCCAGACCGGCGGCGCGACGATAATGGGGTAATCATCGGTGCGGGTGGCGGCCTCGGCGGCCAGGTAGTAGGGAATGCTGATGTCGATGTCGGTGGGGCTGTGCGGCCCGTGCTGCTCGATGGAACCCACGGGAATGATGACCACCGGATCGTGCTTGAGCGCCTCGTAGAGTTCGTGCCGCCACATCTCCTGCCAGAAGACTTTCTTGTTCGTGCCGTCGTAGGACCTGGTGTACATGTATCTCTTCCCTTCCAAATCATGCATGGTACCGGCTTGGTCGTAGATAGGGTACCATGCCGCCCGTTTTCGTTGCGTTCAGCGAAGCAAAGTGTAAATGTCAGGTAATTCGTTGCCAGTTTTGGTAGCAACAATTGGTGGGTCCACTGTGGTGTATGGCCACAACACATGTCATTCCGAACGGAGCGCAGCGCAGTGAGGAATCTACAGTGCTGGCGCCATTAGACCGCCGGGAGCATGGACCCTAGATTCCTCGCTGCGCTCGGAATGACATGTACTGTCGACGCTCTCTAGTGGAAACGAAATTCTGTCAACGAATTGTTCAACACGTGCGGCAATGGCCGTTGCACTGAGCCTGCTCTCTTGCAGTGTTCGCGTTTCTGAATTGCTGGAGAGAGAACCAAGTGTCGTGGGCCGCTTACTCTCCGTTCATGCTTCGACAGGCTCAGCACGAACGGAGAGTAAGCGGCCCACTTGCTCTTGACCAACACATCGTCCGGGATTACCCATCACTCATTAGCATAGGACTCTATGCAGGCGCGGGCACGTCCACCCAGCCGCGCTCCTGGGCCGAAACGCCCACGGCCTCCATGATTTCCTGCACGCGCAGGCCGTCGCTGAAATCGGGACTCATCGGCGCGCCGCTGTCCAGCGCTTCCAGGAAGTCCTTGAAGATGTGGATGAAGGCCTCGCCGTAGCCGATGCTGTGGGCGGCGGACGGCCAATAGCCGGACATGTAGTCGTGGTGCGCCGGGTCCGAGGCGTGGATCGTGCGGAAGCCGGACACCGGGCCGGGGTCGTCGCCGGCGTAGTACTGCAACTCGTTCAGGCGCTCGAAGTAGAAGCGCACCGAGCCTTTGCTGCCGTTGACCTCGAAGCCGAAGTTGTTCTTGTTGCCCCGCGCCAGCTTGGTGACTTCCAGGATGCCCTGCGCGCCGTTGGCGAACTGCAAGAGCGCCTGCGCGCAGTCGTCAACGGTCACCGCGCCGCTGCCGCCGCCGGGCGTGGGACGCTCCTTGATGTAGGTGGCGAGGTTGCCGCAGACGCTGCGCACGTCGCCCAGCAGGAAGCGCGCGGTGTCGAGCACGTGAGAGCCGATGTCGCCAAAGACGCCGAAACCGGCGTATTCCTGCTGCATGCGCCAGCCGAGCGGCGTGGCCGGATCGGCGAAGCGCTCGGCCAGGAACCAGCCGCGAAAGTGGTAGATCTCGCCCAGCGCGCCGTCCGCGATAAGCTTTTGGGCCAAGCGAATCGCCGGGTAACGCCGGAAGTGGAAGCAGACGGTGTTGCGCACGCCGGCCTTCTCGACCGCCGCGACCATGGACCGCGCTTCCGGGACGCTCACGGCCAGCGGCTTTTCGCAGATGACCTGCTTGCCGGCCTCCGCGGCGGCAATGGCAACGTCGGCGTGCAGATGGTTGGGGGTGGACACGTCTACCAGGTCCACGTCGTCGCGGGTGACGGCCTCGCGCCAATCGGTCGATGATTCTTCCCAGCCGAGGACGGTTGCGGCTTCTTGCACGGCAACCGCGTCGCGCCCGGCGATTACTTTGAGCCGCGGGCGGTAGGGCACGTCGGGATAGAAGAGATTCACGTCGCGGTAGGCGTGGGTGTGGGCTTTGCCCATGAAGCGGTGGCCCACCAAGGCAACGTTGATGTCTGGCACGGGTTTTTCCTTTCCCTTGGCCGCTGCGCGCGGCTGGCGCATGGCTCATGCGGGGACGAGGCTCTGTTCTTGCGAATTGTGCGGATCGCGCGGGCGGCGCGCTCCGGCACTGAGCGTAACCGACGCGGCGGCGGCTGGTCAAGGCGCGGCCGAGCAGGAATGCCTAAAGAGTCAAGCGTAAGGCAAGGCGTGTGCGCTTTGCGGAGGAAATTGGTTGAACGCAGACCGCGCGCGCTGCAGTGCGGCGCGTTTGTCCTTGCCCAAAGTGGCGCACCGGCATGTCATTCTGAGGAGCCCTTCGGCAAGCTCAGTGTAAACTCCGCGACGAAGAATCTCGTGCGGCGCCAATGCGAGGTCACTCGCTGTGCCCTAGATTCCTCGCTGCGCTCGGAATGACATGCAAACTCGCGCGACGAGAGTTGCAAGTTTGAGTTGACTGATGCCGGGTTGCGTATTTGCTTGTACGTCTCTTTGCCGTATGGTCTAATGGTTGAAAGCAATGACGTAGCGGGCACATCGCGCGCCACGTCTCACGCGAGGAGGAAGCGGTATGGCGAGCATCACCATCCAGTTGAGCGCCCCCAATCTCGAACTCGCCGCTGTGCTGAAGGACGTTACCGGGGGCGTGCTGCACCAGAACGGCCCGTGGCTGACGATCGAGGGCAAGCGGCTGGAGATTGCGCGCGCCAAAGTCGAACAGGCCTGGGGCCGGCCGCTGACCGAGGAGCGGTGGCGGTCGCTCACGCAGAGCCGCCGCGGGCACGTGGTGGAGCACACCAGTCAGGTAATCGTGGTGCAGGACCAGCCGGCCGCGCCACCGGCCGCCGCTAGCGCCGAGCGCGGGCTGACGCTGACCCTGGACGACGCCTGGCTCATGGAACGCCTGCAACAAGAGGCGAAACGGCGGGGCGTGACGGTAAACCAGCTTGCCGCGAAGGCAATCGAACGCTTTCTGCGCACCACGGCGGGCGGCGGAGCGCAAGGCCGGTGACGCAATACGACGGCCTGGCGTCAGCCAATGCGGTGGAGTTCACTCGCTGGGACCAGGCGGCGCAGCTTGAGCGGTACCTCGACGCGCTTGCCATCCAAGCGTATGATTGGCGGCGCGCCCGGTGGCGGCGCGACTTCTCCGGCCTGCGGGCGTACGCGGAGTCCGTTGCGCCGAACCGCGAGCGCTGGCGGGAGATGCTGGGTAACTGGCCCACGGCGGCGGAGCGCGTGCCGTTGGAACCCGACCGCCACGTGGTGGCGGAGCGGGCCGACCACACGGTCTACGCCGTCACGTTCGGCACGCTGCCGGGCGTGCGCTCGTTTGCCCATCTGCTCGTGCCCAAGCGCATTGAGGCCCCAAGGCCGGCCGTGATTTGCCAGCACGGCATGGGCGGCTCCCCGCACTCGATCGCCGGACTGGTGGCGGCGGACGACGCCTACCACAAGTTTGGCCAGCGGTTGGCCGAACGCGGCTACGTGGTGCTCGCTCCGCACTGCATCAACTTCATCGAGTGGCGCAGCCGCCTGCACAATAAGGCGCTGCTGGTCGGGCGCACGCTGATGGGCCTGGAAATCTGGCGCGAGATGCGGGTGGTTGACCTGCTGGAGACGCTGCCGTCGGTGGATAGCGAGCGCATCGGCTTCTACGGCCTCTCCCAGGGCGGCAAGATGGCGCTCTGGTTCCCGCCGCTGGAACCCCGCATCCGCGCCACCGTCATCTCGGCCTTCTACAACGAACGCACCAAGAAGCAACTCGTCGCCTCGCCCCACTACCGGCCGTTCATCAACACCCGCGAACAATCGTATTTCGAGCCGGATTTCCTGACCGAGTTTTCGGACTACGACCTGGCTTCGCTCATCTGCCCGCGTCCGGTGATGATCGAGCACGGGCAGAAGGACAGTTCCTACTACATCGAGACTGCGCGCGAGGAGTTCTTTCCCCTCAAAGAAATCTATGAACGCCTCGGCGTCGGCGAGCGCTGCGAGTGGGGTGAATTCGACGGCCCGCACGAGATTCACGGCGTGGAGTCGTTCGCGTTTCTGGACCGCTGGCTGAACGACGGCAGTCCGCCAAAACGGAACGCCGCGCCGGTTGACGAAGAGGTCACGCCACCGCCGCCGGTTTTCGTGAACGAAGCCGCTATACAGGCCATGCGCGACGACACCAACGGCCAGCACGACCGCTACCTGGACAACCTGGCCGAGCTAGCCTACGCCGAGCGGGCGGCGCGTTGGCAGCGCGACTACACGGGCGTGGACGCCTACGAAAGTTCAGTGGCGCGGAACCGCCAGGCGTGGCTGGAGATGCTGGGCGGGCTGCCGCCGGCAGCGGAGCGCGTGCCATTGAATCCGGCGCGCCACGTAGTGGCGGAACGCCCCGATCACACGGTCTACGCCGTCAACCTCGACGTGCTGCCCGGCGTGCGGCAGTTTGGCTACTTGCTCGTGCCCAAGGGGATCAGCGCGCCGCGGGCGGCCGTGGTGGCGCAGCATGGACTCGGCGGGGCCGTGCAGGCCGTGGCCGGGCTGCTGGAAGAGGACGACGCCTACCATCGCTACGGCCGGCGTTTGGCGGAGCGGGGCTACGTGGTCTTCGCGCCGCACTGCATCAACGGCACGCCCCGGCGCGTGCGGTTGCACAACAAGGCAATTGTGCTTGGTAGGCGGTTGATGGGACTGGAGATCTGGCGCGAGATGAAAGTGATCGACTACCTGCAAGCGCTGCCGGAAGTCGATCCGGCGCGCATCGGCTTCTACGGCCTTTCACAGGGCGGGACGATGACCCTCTGGCTTACGCCCCTGGAACCCCGCATACAAGCGGCGGTGGTGTCCGCCTATTTCAATGAGCGCACCCGCAAACTCAACGTGGAGTCCGAGCGCTACCGCGCGTACGTCACCACGGATGAATACCACCAGTACTACCTGGGCCAATTGCTGGAGTTTTCCGACACCGACCTGGGGTCGCTCATCTGTCCCCGCCCGCTGTTCATCGAGCAAGGCACGCGGGATAGCGCGGTCTACTACCAGGACGCGGAAATCGAGTTCCGGCGGCTCCACGCCCACTACGACCAACTAGGGCTAGGCGACCGCTGCGTGTGGGGCCTGTTCGAGGGCAAGCACGAGATTCACGGGGAGCAGTCGTTCCCGTTTCTCGATAGATGGCTGGAGCACACGCCGACCGCGTAAGGGCCCTAAGGCGGTTGGTTTCCGGCCTGTTAAGCCAAGACTGATAGCTTCCGGCCCGTTAAGCGGAAAGGAAGCCGACGGACCGCAGGTGCGCCACGCTGCGCACGACCCGCTCCTGGCGCAGTTCCAGGGTCGGTTCCGGCTCGCCGCGAATGCCCTCGATCTCCAGGCTGTACGGGCCGTAGAAGCCGTGGTCGTTGGCGATCTGGCCGATGCGGGCGAAATCCACCGCGCCGCCGTCGCCCATGGCCGTGAAGTACCAGTCCCGGTAGCCGCCGCGGCTGTCCTTCAGGTGCATGTGCACGACGTACTCCATGACCTCTTCCAGTTGGGCGTACACGTCCGCGCCCTCGTTGTAGAAGAGGATGTTGCCGGTGTCGAAGTTGATGCGGATGGCGTCGTGTTGGAGCGCCTGCATGGTGTCCAGGATGTTCTTTGCATTCTGCGTGATGCCGGGGTGGGTTTCCAGCGCGATGGTGAGGCCGTGCGAGGCCGCCACGTCGCCGATTGCGCTCAGTTTGTCGAAGAATTCGCGCCGGTCTTCCTCCGCCGGTTCGCCGCCCAGGCCGACGAAGTATTTCGCGCCGATGAGGGCCGCCAGGCGCATGCGCTCGGCAATGCGGGCGTAGCCGTCGGGATCCATGAGGTTGTCCGAGCCGTTGGCGCTGATGACGGTGAGGCCGTTGGCGTCGAGTTCCTGCTTGAGTTTCTGAATGCCCTCGTCGCCCAACTTCTCGCTGGCGACTACGTCCTCGGGAATTTCCAGCACGCCGCCGTGCTGCTTCATGGCGAGCTCGAGATGCGTGATGCCGGCCTGGGGCGCGAGGTCGATCGCCGCCCGCACGCCGTAACGGCCGTAGCAGTTGGTGAAAACTTCCAGTAAGTTGCTGGGCATGATGCGCTCCTATGTGAGGGGTTCTGTTCGCTGCGCCCGAAACGGCCGCCGGCTGCACGGCGGCCGGCGCGCTCTTGTGGCTATTGTAACCGTCCGGCGCGGCGCGTGCTAAGCCGGTGCGCCGCGAACAGTGACGGATGTGCACAGCTATGGGTTTGGAAACACTCCCGTGTAGGCGTAGGGGCACGACATGTCGTGCCCCCTACGCCTCTTGACAGTTTGAGTAGATGCGCAGTCTTGGGAATCTCCCCGCTAGTGCGACGGCATTAGGGGCGAGCCGCCGCGCTACCGGGTTGGCGTGGCGCAAAGAGGCGGGGGACAAGCCCCCGCGCTACGGTCTGGCAATGGGGCCGAGCGGGGGACAAGCCCCCGCGCTACGGGGTGGCGATCGTCTTTTCCCTCTCCTGTGCTGACAGGGATATGTATTCTATAGCCGACTTCACGTGTCATTCCGAACGGAGCGCAGCGGAGTGAGGAATCTAAAGCACAGCCCTGCCAAACCAGCAGCTTTAGATTCCTCGCTGCGCTCGGAATGACATTTACGAATTACTTTTACGAATCACTTTCACGTACCGCTGTCAGCGTAGGAGAGGGTAAGGGCAAAGCGGCGCTAGTGCCGCACGTCGGCGTCGCTGTACTCGGTGCGGAAGCCGGCGTGGTTGGCGGCCGTATTGCGGCGGTCGGCGGTGGTATCGCCCTGGGGCTCGCGCGCCGGCAGGTCGCCGTCTTCCAGGTAGACCGAGTCCCGCGACCGGTGCCGCGCCCGCAGTTCCTCCCGCAGTTCCCGCTTCTTCGCGGCGAAACGCGCCTCGTGGGCCAGGTTGTGCAATTCCGACGGGTCGTCGGCCAGGTTGAAGAGATGTTCCGTCGCCCCCTCCGGGTACCAGATGTACTTCCATTGGCCGTCCGTGATTGCCAGGTAGACGCACGGGATGCGTTCCGCCTGGGGCCAGCGGGGGCCGCTCATGCCTTCCAGGTAGCGGCGGGGTTCTGCCAGTTCGCCCCGCGCCAGCGCTATCAAGTCCTGCCCGTCGGTGTCGCCTGGCGGCTCGCCACCAGCTACTCCAACCAGCGTCGGCAGAATATCCGCGTGCGTTACCGGCGCGTCCACCGTCGTACCGTGGCGGCGGTTCTCCCAACTCTGCGGCATACGCACGATGAACGGCACATGGGCGGACGGTTCGTAGAAGAAGGTCTTGGCGCCGTTGCGCTGGTCGCCCAGCATTTCGCCGTGGTCGGAGGCGAACATAATGAACGTGTCGTTGAAGAGGCCGCAGTCCTCCAGGGCGCTGATCAGGCGGCCGATCACGTTGTCGATCTGCGTGATAAGCCCGTAGTAGACGGCCCGCGCCGCGCGTATCGTCTCCGCGGGAATGTCCTCGAACGCCCGCCGCTGCGCCTGGCGTTGAAACGAAACGGGGCAGTCCGCGCTCTCGCGCCACACGCCTACGGCCGGCTCAGGTATGGGCGAATTCTGGTACATGGAGTAGTACGGCTCCGGCGCGTCCAGCGGCGGGTGCGGCTTGGCGAACGAGCACCAGAGGAAGAACGGTAGCGTCGGATCCCGGCGCACCAGGATGTATTCCACGCACTGCTCGGCGATCCAGGAAGTCAGGGTCAGGCTCTCCGGCACCGTTGCCAGGGTGGGATAGAGTTCGTTCTGGCCGAGGCCGTGGTGCATCGGTTGCTGGGCGTGGCCGGCGTGGCGCATGGCGCGGTAGTAGTCGTCGGGGAGGATCATCTCCTCGAAGCCGTGGCGCACGCGCTGCGGCCCGAAGTGCATCTTGCCGATGGCGGCGGTCTGATACCCGCACGCGCGCAGGTAGGTAGGCAGGGTGCCCGCCCGGCCCATCACGTTGGAAGTTTGGTCGTTGTTGGCCACGCCGTGGGTGAAGACCTGCGTGCCGGTCATGATGCCCACCCGCGCCGGCACGCAGAGCGGACAATCGGCGTAGGCGCGGGTGAACTGCACGCCCTGATAGCCCAGCAGGTCGATGTGCGGCGTGCGCAGGAACGGCGGTTTGGCCGCGCCGACGGTGTCGAACCGCTGCTGGTCGGTAGTAATGAGCAGGATGTTGGGCTGACTGGCGGACACGGTTAGCGATTCCCTCTACTCTACGGGCTGGCAGGCGTATGTACATGTCATTCCGAGCGCAGCGAGGAATCTAGAGATGCCGGTCTTGTAAGGCTGCACCCTAGATTCCTCGCTGCGCTCGGAATGACATGTGAATTCGGCTATTGAATACATACACCTGTTAGCCCACTATGGGGCACGAGCGGGGCCGGCCACGCGCGATACCCCGCTCGCCATTGCAAATGCCGCTTCAAGACCCCGGTGCGTGCGGCCACGCGCGCGGCGGCCAAACCGGCGGGCGCGGCATGCGCCAATTCACCTTGGCGCAACAGACAGCGGCGGGGTCGGGCGCGCCCGACCCCGCCTGCGCTCCTTTGCTACGTTCTTTGCGGCAGGCTAGCTGCCTCCCGCAAAGTAGGCCGCCATCTCATCGGTGATGAGCTTCTGGAACCAGTCCGCGTACTCGCGGGTGTCGATCTGGCCCAATTGGTACTGTTCGCGGTAGCGCGGCCGCGCCTCGTTGCGGATCTTCTCCCAGGCGCTGTACTTCAACATGCCCCAGCCGTGGGGGCGCGTCTGCTGCGCTTGCAGGAAGTACGCCTTGGGATCGATGCCAAGCTGGTTGCGGAACTCGGCCTGGGACACCTCGGAGTACGCCGGGTCCAGGAAGGGCGAGACCACGTGGCCGGCGGTGCGCGGGAAGCGGCCGGCGTTCTCCGGCGTCATGAACCAGCGGAAGACCGTCCAAATCGCGTCTTTGGCATCCTCGTTGCCGATCTGCAGGCCGTGATTGGAGATGCGGGCCGAGCGGCTGGGGCCGTCGCCGTCGTAGGGCAGGGTGCCGGCGGCCCAGTTGAAGTTGGTGTCCTGGTTGATGAAGGAGACCTGCATGCCGATCTTGCCGGTCACGAAGGTATTCATGCGCTGGCCGCCCTTCAACTCGTTGGCCTCGTCCGGGTTGGGCTGCACGTGGTACTTGACCTCGGTGACGTCCCGCCAGAACTCGAGCCCCTGCATGATGCCGGGCGAGTTGATGAAGGCGACCTTCTCGTTGTCGTCCCACGGGCCCTGGCCGAAATACGTGCCGGTGGTCTCGCCGGCCGCGTTGCCGCCGCCCAGGCTGCCGCCAAAGCCGAACTGGCCGTCGCCGGTCAGCTTCTGGGCGTATTCGAGGAAGGTGTCCATGTTCCACCACTTGGCGTTCACGTCCACCGGCGGCTCCTGCAGGCCGGCCTCGGCAAACATGTCCTTGTTGTAGGCCATGGCGTCGGACGAGGTGCTGATGGGCATGCCACCGAGCACGCCGTCCAGCACCCATTCGAACAGCGACGACTCGATGTACATCTCCCCCGGCACGAGTTTGTCGGCCTTGAAGAACTCGGTCAGATCGAGGATGGCGCCGGCCTGGTACATGCGGTCCCAGGTGAGCCAACCGTTGTGGACGAAGTCGAACGAGACGCCGCCGGCGTGGGCGGTCATGAACTTCTCGTAGACGCCGCGCCAACCGCCGGCTTGGCCGGCGACCTCGACCTGGATGTCGGTGTGCTGGTCGTTGAAGTCGTTGAAGATGGCGATTTCCTTCTCCTGCCGCGCCGGGCTTTCCGGCGAGGCGTAGACGAGGGTCACCACCTCTTTGGCCTCGGGCTGGGCGGCCTCGGCCTCAGTGGAAGAATCTTCCGCCGCGGGCGCCGCTTCACCGGCCATCTGCGCCTGCCCGCAGGCGGCGAAAAGGCCGGCAACGCCAATGGTAGCGCCGGTACCAAGAATGCGTCTTCGCGTAAGGTGCACGTTCGCCATGGCTGCTGCCTCCTGTGCGCTTCAGCGCTCGTTCCCTGGCAACGATGGGCGGGATTCGGTATCCGCCGCCGCTGCTGCTGGCAGTATAGTTTTGTGGTTCTCGCGTTGTCAAGAGGATAGGAGCATAGCGGCGGTTCTCGGCGCGGCGGCTTTGCGGGACTGTGCTACGTGTCATACTGAGGGTATCGTTTCCTGTCATACCAAGGCCGCCGCCCGCTGTCATGCCGAGGGCCGCCGCCCGCTGTCATTCCGAGCGCAGCGAGGAATCTAGTGCATCCGCGCGCGAGATTCCTCGTCGCTGCGCTCCTCAGAATGACAGTTGACGGTTTCCAGAGTTATTGCCATTGCAGCGCGGCGGCCACACAAGGAATGAAGAGTGAAATCACTTCTCTCCGTTCGTGCTGAGTGCTGCGCGAAGCCCTTGTCGAAGCATGAACGGAGAGAAGCGCGGGCGTAGCTGTAAACCGCTTTCTCCGCCGTTCACCCTTCGACAAGCTCAGGGCGAACGGCTTAGTCGCGCTATTTCCAGGGGAAGTGTCTTTCGAGGGCTGAAGTTCCTACCGCGCTTCGCCGCTGCCCAATTCGCCTTCCAGGTAGTCCACGAACTGGCGCGCGGTGCGGCCGGAGAAGCCGTTCTGCTGCTGCGCCCAGGTGACGGCGCGGGCGCGGAGGGCCGCTCCTCCAAGCGAGAGATTGCGCTGCGCGGCGAGGGCAGCGACGATCGCCAGGTATTGCGCTTGCGTCGGCGCCGTGAACGCGATGCGGATGCCGAAGCGGTCGCTGAGGGAAAAGGTCTCTTGCAGCGTCTCTTTTGGGTGGACTTCACCATCGAGAATCCCCGCGCGGTCTGAAAAATTCTCGCGCACGAGGTGGCTGCGGTTCGAGGTGGCGTAGATGACCACGTTGCGGGGCTGCGCCGCCACGCTGCCTTCCAGGATCGCCTTCAAGGCCTTGTAGTCGGTCTCGTGCGGCTCGAAACTGAGATCGTCGACGAAAACGACGAATGACTGCGGCCTTGCGCGCAGAATCTCCACAATGCGGGCAAAGTCGCCGAGATCGTCTTTGGCGACTTCGATGAGGCGCAGGCCGCGGCCGGCGTAGCGGTGCAGCAGCGCCTTGATGGACGAGGACTTGCCCGTGCCCCGGTCGCCGCAGAGCAGCACGTTGTTGGCGCGGTAGCCAGCCAGCAGGTGCTCCGTATTCTGCCGCAGAAGCCCCCGCTGGCGGTCGTCGCCGATGAGTTCCTCCAGGCGAATTGGGTCAGGATGCGGCACGCCGCGCAAGCGGCCGCCCTGGGTGGAGTGTTCCCAGCGAAAGGCGCGGTAGCGGGCAAAGTCGCCGGTGCCGTGCCGGTGGTAGTGGGCGGCCAGGAGCGGCACGGCCTGGCGCCAATCCGTCATAGCCGCAAGCGCGCGATGGGTCTCCGCCACCGGCGCGTGGTTGGCGGACGGGCCTAGGGGTTGGAAGTCCTCCCAGGCCAGATACGGCAGCGCCTCGTCCCAGCCTTGCGCGTGCGCGAATGACCGCAAAGCGCTGGCCGCGAGCGCAAAGGCCCCTTGGAGAATCGCGAGATCTTGTTCCGCCAACGCGGTGAGCGCGGGGCTGAGGCCGTCCGGGCCGGTGAACGCGGCCTTGCGCGAAAAGGCGTTCTCGGCTTCCAGGATGCGCGTCAGGAGAAAACCTTGCCAGGCGTCGCAACGCCAGGCGTCGCCATGGGGCTGCGGCGCCGCTTGCAGTTCCGCGTAAGCGGCCAGCAGACCGCTGAGTTGCGCGGCCGCGGCCGTGAACTGGGCGGCCGATTCGCCCGCGGCCGCGTGCCGCAGCAGTGCGGCGTAGCCCTGCCCGATCGGCTCGTCCAGGACGTCGGTGTAAAGGGCAAGCCGCTCGAGGCCCCCGAGAACGGCGCGCGCCTGCGCGGAAGCGCTGTGCGTGCCGGCGAGTGTGCGCAAGGCAGTCTCACGCATGGGGCAGCCACTTCGCCGCCCAGCGCCGCCACGGGTCGTGGGTCTCCTGCATCCAGAGCAGCAGGCGGCGCTGCAGGTCGCGGCGGATGTCCCCGTACGCTGGCTCCTCCAACCGGTTTGTTAGCTCATGGGGATCGCGTTCCAGGTCGTAGAGTTCGTCGACGGCGTGCGGATTATAGACGTACTTGAAGTTTTGAAAGCGGATCAGGCGTGATGTGAACAGCCCAACCTCGTCGCCATGAAACTCGCAGCCCAAGACCTCCCGCCAGGATGCGTGCTGGGGGTCGCGCCACAGCGGCTGTAGCGCGTCACCGTCGAGATTGTCGGGAATGGGGAGATTTGCGGCCTGCAATATGGTGGGCATGATGTCGATGAGGCTGGTGAATTGCGCGGTTGTGGAACCGGGGGGTGTATGTCCCGGCCAGCGCATGATCATGGGAATGTGGTAGACCTCCTGGTAGAGCAGGGGGCCTTTGTTGAATTGGCCGTGGCTGCCGGTGAAGTCGCCGTGGTCGGTGTTGAAGATGACAAGCGTTTCATCCCGGATGCCCAGGTCGTCGAGCGTTTGCAGCAGCTTGGCAAACAGTTCATCCAGGAAACTCACGAAGCCAAAGTACTTGGCGACGGCCGGCTGCCAGTCCTCCCAGGTGAAGTCCTGCACGCCCCGGTGGTACTTGTGCCGTATGTGCACCTGCGGCTTATTCTCAAAGGTGTCGTGGAAATTCGGCCACGGCGGGATCTCGTCCGGGTCATAGCGTGAGGCCCACGGCTCCGGGACCACGTAGGGATGGTGCGGGCCGTTGAAGTCGACGCGCAGGTAGAAGGGTTGGTGGTTGTGGTACTCCCGCAGCAGGCGCATGCCCTCTTCCGCAAAGTAGTACATCAGGGTACCCTCTGGGGGAAGCTGTTCGGTGCCGGAGATGAGAAACCGCTCGTTGGGATAGTTGGCGTAGACGGCGTCCGGCGGCTCCGGCGGGCGCGCGGGCAGGCCAAGCTGCCGCCGGTAGCCGGCGATGCTCTCCGCGCCCACGTCGTGAAAGCCCCGCGTCTTGGGCTCGCCTTTGCGGCCGATGTGCCACTTGCCCACGTGCCCCAGCCGGTAGCCGGCTTCGTTCAGGAGTTCGCTGTAGGTGATTTCCTCGGCGGGCAGTTCCTCCTGGAGGGTTTCCGGTTGGCTGCAGTTGTTGTAGATGCCGTTATTGTGGGGGTAGCGCCCGGTGACCATGGCTGCCCGCGCCGGCGAACAGATGCCGGCGGGCGTATAGGCTTCGGTATAGTTGATGCCCTCTTGCGCCAGGCGGTCGAGCGTCGGGGTGCGGCAAATGGGACTGCCGTTCGCGCCCACCACGTCAAAGCGCATCTGGTCGACCATGATGTGGAGGATGTTGGGCCGGTTTGTCTGCGACATGGTGTGAATCCTCGATATCATCTTCTTTGGCGGCGAAACCCTTGGGCTTGGCTAACCAGTATAGCACCGCATTGCACGCTGCCGCTGAATGTGTTACATAGATACCTTAGAGTACTGGCCTTCTAGTGAACAGGAGACAACGATGTCCCGCATACGACGAATTGGCATCTCGGCAGCCGTTTGGTGGCTTGCGGCTCTCGCGCTGGCGGCGGTTTTGGCCGCGGGCTGCGCCGTGCAGCCGGTATCGACGCCTGCCGTTGCCGAGCCGGACGACGAAGCGCAGACTATGGCGTTCGTGCGCAAGGCTATTGACTTCTATGAGCAGAATGGCTTGGACGCCACCGTCGCGCGCTACAACAACGTCGACAGCATCGAAGACGGGCGGGCGTTGCTGCTCATCGACGCCGAAGAGGCCGTGGTGCTGACATCCGCCTTCCGCAACCTCGTGGGTCAGTTCGTCGGCCCCGGCGCTACCTTCAATATGGTCCAACGCATAGAGACGGCCACCGCTGAGGGCTCTTGGAGAACTTCGCAGGGCACCAACCCGGAGACCGGCGAGAATGAACCGCGGCGCCGCGTGGTCGTGCTCCACGATGGACTGGTGTTCTCGGCCAGCCACTCGCTGCTGCGGGAGAACGTCGCGGCAGTAACGCAGGCGTACGTGCGTCAGGCCATCGAGTACTACCAACGCGAGGGGCTGGACGCCACCATTGCGTACTACAACAGCGGCGCGAGCGTTGAGGACCAGTTCTACCTCTTCCTGATTGGCGCCGACGACATCTATCTGGCGCATCCAATCTTTCCCCACCTGATTGGCACGGACATCAAGGACGTGGTGGGCAGTGACGGCCAGGAACTGGGCAAGGAGATCGCCCAGGCGACCGAGGATGGGATCTGGGTCGAGTACCTGTGGCCCCATCCGGTGACGCGATTCGAGCAGCACAAGGTGGCGTGGGCGCAACGGCACGACGGCATGATCTTTGCTTCCGGCTACTACACGGGAGCGCCGGGGCTCGAACAACCGGCGTGGCGCGGCGCGGACCCGCAAGAGTACACGGTAGCCTACGTGGAGCGGGCGATCGAGCGCTACAAGGAGGGCGGCCTGGAGGCGCTGCTCAACTACTACAACAGCGTCGCCAGTTTCGAGGGCCAGTGGTACCTGTTTGCCACGGACGCGGACGACATCTACATCGTGCACCCGCTGTTGTCGCAACTGATTGGCACGGACATCAAGAACGTGGTAGGGAATGACGGCTACGAGTTGGGCAAGGAATTGGCGAAAGCCACCGAGGGTGAAGGGGTGTGGGTGGAATACCTGTGGCCGCATCCGGTAAACCTGAAGGAAGCGCCCAAGGTGGGATACGCGGTGCGCTACGACGGCCTGCTGTTTGCCTCCGGCTACTACGTGGAAGTTGACGACCCCGCGGCGCGGACCAAGGAGTACGTGCAGGAAGCGATCGCGTACTACGAAGAGAACAGCTTGGACGCGACGGTGAAGCACTACAACTCGGAGGAGAGTTTCGACGGGCAGTGGAATCTCTCGCTGTACGATGAGAACAACGTCACCCTTGTTGCTCCCGTCCTTACGCGCACGCTCGGCCTCAGCATCGAGGTGCTCGTGTTGCGGAACGGCCGGGAAATCGGCAAGGAGATCGTGGCGGCGGCCGAAACGGGCGGCTGGGTCAGCTACCCGGTGCCGAATGCCAGAACGTCGGAGCTCTTGTTTGCGCACCAGTGGGCAATCCGGCACGACGGGCTGATCTTCTCGTCGCGCTACTACAACGACCAGCCCGACGTGGCTGAATAAGTGCGGCAGGGCAGCGCGGCGCGGGCGGTATCCCCGCGCTGAGCAAGTTGACAATCTGGCACGAAGGCGTAGGGGCACGACATGTCGTGCCCCTACGCCTTTTGGTGTGCGCCCCTACGCCGTCTGAATGCTCAGTAATCACGATGCCCCGAAAGTAGCGCCGTGGCCTCCGTCATTGCCGCGAACGCGGGAACCCATCTTCGTCTCGCGCACGGTGGATTCCCACGTTCGCGGGTGTGACGGCCGGCCCCTCGTTTTCATTCCCCTGGGTGGCCGGCGGTCACGGGCAACGAGCATTAGCGCCAGACTGCGGCGCATTGGGTTTTGATTGTGGCGGCAATTGCTGCTATTGTACGTCTAGCTGGGTCAACAATAGACTCCGAGTGAGAATTCTGCGCCAAGAGGAGGCGACTATGGCACGTATCCGGCAATTTGGAGTCCAACGAGCAGCCGCCTGGCTGGCGGCGCTGGCGCTCGTAGCCGTGCTCGCGGCGGGCTGCGCGGTCGCGCCCGCGACAGCGCCCGCGCTCACGGAGCCGGAGGCCGTTGTCGTCGATTTGGAAGAGGAAGCGCTCACGCTGGCCTACGTGCGCAAGGCCATCGAATTCTTCGCTGAGAACGGCCTGGAGGCCACGATCGAGCGCTACAGCAGCAAGGACAGCGTGGAAGGCGAACGGGCGTTGGTCCTCATCAACGCGGAAGACGGCATTGTGCTGGCCTATCAACCGGTGCCGTTCGTAGTGGGAGATTACGCGGGGCCGGGCGGGCGGTACCCCGACATGGCGCTCTTGCTGGAAAACGCCACCGCTGAAGGATTCTGGATTTCGATGCGGGGTCTGAATCCGGTCTCGCTGCAGGTAGAACCCCGGCGTCTCGTCGGCGTAATTCACGAGGGACTGCTGTTTTCGGCCGGCCACTCGGCGTTGGTGGAAAACGTCCAGGAAGCGACCCAGGAATACGTGCGCGCCGCGATCGAGCGCTACCAGAGCGCCGGACTGGACGCGACCGTCGCCTACTACAACAGCCAGGGTAGCGTGGAAGGCCAGTTCTATCTGTTCCTGATCGACGCCAACGACATCTATCTGGCGCATCCGGTCTTTCCGCACCTGATTGGCACGGACATCAAGGACGTGGTGGGCAGCGACGGCCAGGAATTGGGCAAGGAGATCGCGCAGGCGACTGAGGACGGCGCGTGGGTCGAGTACCTGTGGCCGCATCCGGTGACGCGGTTCGAACAGAAGAAGGTAACCTGGGCGCAGCGGCACGACGGCTTGCTCTTCGCGTCCGGCTACTACTTGGGCGAGCCGGAGACCGATACGCCGCCGTGGCGCGGCGCGGACCCGCGGGAATACACGGTGGCCTACGTGGAGCGGGCGATCGAGCGCTACAAGGCGGGCGGCCTGGAGTCGCTGCTGAACTACTACAACAGCGTCGCCAGTTTCGAGGGCCAGTGGTACCTGTTCGGTACGGACGCGGACGACATCTACATCGTGCACCCGCTCCTGCCGCAACTGTTGGGGACGGACATCAAGGACGTGGTGGGGCAAGACGGGTTCGAGTTGGGCAAGGAATTGGCGAAAGCCACCGAGGGAGAAGGCGTGTGGGTGGAATACCTCTGGCCCCATCCGGTGACCCTGCAGGAAGTGCCCAAAGTGGGGTACGCCGTGCGCTACGACGGTTTGCTCTTTGCCTCAGGCTACTACCCGGCGGTGGAGGACCCGGTAGCGCACACGCATGAGTACGTGCAGAAGGCAATCGCATACTACGAGGAGAACGGCCTGGAAGCGACCGTGGCGCACTACAGCGACCCGGCGAGTTTCGACGGCCAGTGGAACCTGGTGCTGGTGAATGAGGACGGCTACGTGATTGTCTCCGGCCTGCTGGCGGGCGTGCTCGGCAGCCAGGTCGAAGACTTGGAGACAAGTGACGGCAGGAAGTTCGGCCAAGAGGCGGCGGCGGCGGCGCGCCAGGGCGGCGGTTGGGTCAGTTTCCCGTACACGGTGCCCGGCGCGACCGAGAGCGTGTACGCGCACTACTGGGCAATCGAGCATGAAGGGCTGATATTCGCGTCGGTCTACTACGACGAGTTGCCCGACGTGCCTGAAGGGGCCGAATAGGGAAGCCGGCCATTCTCATTCGCGCGCGGACGCTGGGGACGGTTGACGTCTCCGCGTTGCGCCGGCGCGGCGCACACGACGATACGCGAGAGGCGGGGGCATGCCCCCGCCTCTTTGCATTTGAAGAGTAGCGCGGGGGCTTACCCTCAATGTTGCCGCATTAACGTAGCGCGGGGGCTTGTCCCCCGCCTGTTGTGACGCGCCGCCCGTCGGCGTAGGGGCACGACATGTCGTGCCCCTACGCCGACGGGAAGATAAGATGGATTCCCGCGAACGCGGGAATCCATCTTGTCTGACGCGTTGCCACGAGCGGATGGATTCCCGCGTTCGCGGGAATGACGGATTTCGATGCGCCGTTATCGTGGCTATGTCCCCACAGCGGCGCAGGTTGCAAACCTACGCTACCGGGGACGGACGGCTTAGCGAAACTGCGGCACATCCAGCCAGACGCCGCCTTGCATGGCGGCGTCGTGGGCCACGATGCCGGGCGCGGTGAATTCGACGGCGCGGACGGCGTCGATGGGCGCTTTCGCGCCGCTGTCGATGGCGGCGATGAAGTCTTGCACCATGAAGAACTCGGACGTGCCGTGGCCGCCGTGCCGGGCTTCCGGCGGCGCGTTGGGGTCAACCGTCGGGCAGGCGATTTCTTCCGCGCCGGTCTGCTTGGACATGGTGTCCACGTTGAAGTAGCGGCCGGTGGAGGCGGCGTCCGCGATGTGGCGGCCGTTCTCGATGAAGCCTTTGGCGCCGTAGATCGTGTAGTAGACCGAGTGCGGGTGCCGGTGCGCCACCTGGCTGCGCAGGATCTTGACCACGTGGCCTTTCGCGGTCTGGAAGAGTCCCACTTCCATATCCAGGTGGCCGAGGTCCGCTTCGTCCGGGTGCATGTTGCGGCCGGCGGACGCGCCGGTGGCCTTCACAATGCGGTCGTCCATGAGCGTGAGCACCGGGCCCAGGGTGTGGGCGCAGTACCAGATCGGCGCGCGGGGCAGCCGCCATTTGGGCGCGCCGGTGTCCGGATCGCGCAGCAGGTCGGCGATTTCGTGGACGTACTCGGCTTCCGCGTAGAAGAGCGTGCCCAGGTCGCCCCGCGCGACGAGCTTGCGCCACTCGAGAATATAGTGAAAGTAGCAGTAGTTCTCCGCCATCATGTAGACCTTGCCGGTGCGCTCTTGCGCGTCGATGACTGCCGCGCATTCGTCCAGGGTGTAGGCCACGGTCTGCTCGCAGAGCACGTGCTTGCCGCTCTCCAGGGCGGCGATGGACTGCGCCGCGTGAAACTCGATGGGCGTGGCGATGACAACGACGTCCAGCGGGGCGTTGACGAAGTCGTCGAACGCGGTGTAGAGGCGGTTGCCGGGAAGGTTGAAGTCTTGCGCTAGAGCGGCAAGCGTATCCTCTTTGAGATCGCAGAGCGCCGCTACTTCTACGCGCGGGTGCGCGGCCAGGGCGCGCACCAACCCCCCGCCCCGGCGGAGGCCGACGAAGCCGACTTGGAGCTTAGTCATTGATTTGCCTTTCTGCGAATCCCCGATTTCGTCCCGTGCTTCCGATATCGTCATTCCCGTGCGGGCGGGGAGCAATCCCCACGGCGCAGACGGTCGCATTTACGAGGCGGGGCGCGAGGCCTCGCGCCAGATTCCGGTAGGGGCGGTTCGCGAACCGCCCCTACCGGCGCCGCAAGCCGAGCGGGGGACAAGCCCCCGCGCTACGGGATCTTCGTAGGTTAATTGCAGGAGGGGCGTCAGAATGAGTGACGCCCCTCCCCTTTCACTTGCGTTGGTTGCGGCGCTACGCGGAAGGCCGTCCGTTCGTTCTGGCGTCCCGCAGGGCCATCACGATGCGTTCCGGCGTCAGCGGCATGTTGTGCAGCGGGATGCCGAGGGCGTCGCTGATCGCGCTGGTGATCGCCGCGCCCGGCGGCACGATGCTCGGCTCGCCCACGATGCGGGTGCCGCGCCAGCCGTAGGGATTGTGTTTCTCCACAATCACGGCGTCCACGTCCGGCACGTCCGCCGCCGTGGGCAGGCGGTAGTCGAGCAGGCCGGGATTGCGCACGCGGCCGTCCTCGTCGTAGACGATTTCCTCCAGCAGCGCGTAGCCGACGCCCTGGATGGTGCCGCCTTGAATCTGGCCTTTCACCGAGAGCGGGTTGATGGCGAAACCGGCGTCCTGCACCCCCACCAGATTGAGGATGGTGACCAGGCCGGTCTCGGTATCGACTTCCACGTCGGCAATCGTGCCGGCGAAACCCGGGTTGCCGCGCGCCGGCTTGCCGTGGCCGGTGCCGATGATGGGGCCGTTGGCCGAACCGACCGCTTCATCGGCAATGCGCCGGTAAGTGACGTAGCGCTCCGGGTCGTCGTGCGCCCACATCTTGCCGTCGTCGAACGCGATGTCGTCGGCGTCCGCGCCCAGCCGCTGCGCCGCCACCGCCTTCATTTGCCGCAGCACGTCCGCGGCGGCGGCGGCGGTCGAGAGGCTCATCGTGTACGTCACCTGGCTGCCGCCGGCCACCGGGCCGAACGGCGCTTCGTTCGTGTCGCCCAGGTGCACGCTCACGAATTCCAGCGGCACGCGCAACTCCTCGGCGGCAACCTGCGCGATGGACGTCGTGTTGCCGGTGAGGTTGATGGTGCCGACCAGCACGCTGAAGGAGCCGTCCGCTTCCAGCTTGATGGTGGCGGCGGAACCGCCCGCGCCGCCGGACCAGCAGCCGATAGCCATACCGCGGCCGCGGGGCTTGCCGTTGGCGCCCCGTTCCAGGGGGGTACTCCAGACTTCGTGGTTTCCGATGGCTTCCAGCACCTCCACCGCGCCCACGTTGGGCAGGGGCTGGCCGTTGGGCCAGCGGTCGCCTTCGCCGATCGCGTTGCGCAGGCGGAAGTCCACCGGGTCCATGCCCAGTTTCTGGGCGACCCAGTTCATGACGTTCTCCACGGCGTGGGCGGAATTCGGCGCGCCCGGCGCGCGGTACGCGCCCACGCTCACCTTGTTGGTGAGCACTTCTAGGCCTTCCAATTCCATGTTGGGGAAGACGTAGCAACTGCCCAGCAGCATGGTGGCGGTGGACATGGGCGAGCCGGGATACGCGCCGGTGTCCATGACCACGCGGCCCTGCAGGGCGGTCAGCGTGCCGTCGCTCTTCGCGCCAATCTTTACGTCAATCACGGAGGCCGGCGCGGGATTGGCGGCCACGAGTTCCTCGCTGCGGCTCCACACGACTTTTACGGGCTTGCGCGCTTTCTTGGAGAGAATGGCGGGAATGGGCGCGAGCAGCGTCATCTTGCCGCCAAAGCCGCCGCCGATGGCGGTGCCCTGCACGATCACCTTGTGGGCCGGCAGCTTGAGCAAACGCGCCACCGTATCCCGCACGTAGAATTGCCCCTGGGAGGTGACCCACATCTTCATGTCGCCCGACGGCGAGTAGTCGGCCAGCGCGGCATGGGGCTCGAGGTAGGTCTGGTGCACCATGGCCGCCGTGAAGCGGCCTTCCTCGATGACGTCCGCTTCCGCGAAGCCCGCGTCGATATCGCCGCGCGAAAACTGGACCTGGGATGAGACGTTGCCGGATTCATCCAGGTCTTCCGCGGACGACGCCACGGAAGAGTGGAAGGACATCTCGGTGCGGTCAATCTCGCCGCCGTCGCCGTGGCGAATCACCGGCGCATCCGGTTCCATGGCTGCCAGCGGGTCCAGGACGTGGGGCAATGGCTCGTAGTCGACTTCGATGAGTTCCAGGGCCGCTTCGGCGTCCTCCATGGTGACGGCGGCGACGGCGGCCACGGCCTCGCCCAGGAAGAGGGCGAAGTCACCGGCAAAGACGTTGTGCGGGCGGGAGGTGGGTTCCACCACGTCGTCGTCGAAGTCGGCGGCGGTGGCCACCGATACGACGCCTGGAGCCTCCAGCGCCTTGGTGTAGTCGATGCTCCTGATGCGGGCGTGGGCGTAGGGGCTGCGCAGGATCGCGCCCCACAGCATACCGGGCAGGGAAAAGTCCGCGCCAAACTTGGCCGCGCCGGTGACGTTTTCGATGCCGTCAACGCGGCTTACCGGCTGGTTGGCGACGCGCAGCGCGGTCTTCTCTTGCGGTCGATCCACCACTTTTGCCATGGTCTTCCTCCTCGCGGATGCTAGTGCTTCGGATTGCGGCGGCGGCGCGGCCGCCGCGGCGTTGGCATCATTCGCCTTCAGGCTCCGGCACCAGTTCTTGCGGTTCCGGAGATACTTCGATGCGTTCCACTTTGCCGTCGATGACGGAGTGCAGGGCGCTCACGATCGTTTCGTAGCCGGTGCAGCGGCAGAGATTGCCAGCGACGCCCATGCGCAATTCGTCGTCGGTGGGATTGGGGTTGTCGCGCAGGTAGGCGGTGGCCATGACCACGAAGCCGGGCGTGCAGATGCCGCACTGGGTCGCGCCGGCGCTCACGAAAGCCGACTGCACCGCGTTCAGCTTGTCGTCGCTCACCAGCCCCTCGACGGTCGTGACCGCCGCGCCCTCGGCTTCCACGGCCAGGGTCAGGCAGGAGTGGTGCGGGTCGCCGTCGACGAGCACGGTGCACGCGCCGCAGTCGCCGGTGCCGCAGCCCTCCTTGGCGCCGGTGAGGCCGAGGTCCTCGCGCAGGAAGTCGAGCAGCCGCACCTGCGGCTCCACGATGCGCTTCACCGCGACGCCGTTTACGGTCAGTTGCAACGGATAGTCCATCGCTTGTGCTGCCTCCAAAGTTTCAGGTAGTGGGTGTGCGGCGCAATCAGCTTGCGGCCCGGGCGCGCTCGATCGCCGTGGCCAGGGCGCGCCGGGTATAGACGTCCACCATCATGCGGCGGTATTCGGCCGAGGCGCGCACGTCGGAAATGGGCCGGGAATCGGCTGCCGCCGCTTCACCGGCGTTTGCCAGAGTTCTGTCGTTCGCCGGTTGGCCGCGCAGCGCCTGTTCCGCGGTGGTTGCGTGGGGCCAGGTGGGCGCGACCGCGGAGAGCACCACGCTGGCGTCAGCAATGGTCTCCAGGTCGTCTTCCAACGTAACCAGGGCCGCGATGCCGACTACGGCGATGTCCATCTCCCGCCGGGGCACGTGGCGCACGTAGCGCGTGCCGCTGCGGGCCGGCAGGGCCGGCACGGTGAACGACTGGATCAACTCGCCGGGTTCCAGGGCCAGTTGGCCGGGCCCGGTCATCAGGTCGCCCACCGGGGCTGCGCGCGTCCCTTTCGCGCCGACGATGGCGGCCGTCGCGTGTGCCGCCACCAGGGGCGGCGCGGCGTCGGCGCTGGGGGCCGCGTTGCCCACGTTGCCGCCCAGCGTGCCGCGATTGCGAATCTGTATCGAGCCGAGCAACTCCGCGCCTTCGCTAATGAAGAAGGCGTGGTCCTGCACGAGCGGGCTGTGGTGCACCTCGTTGCCGGTGGCCATCGCGCCGATGGTCAGCGCGCCGTCGCCGTTCCGGCTTATGCCATTCATGTCCGCAAGGTTGCGCAGGCTGACGATGAGGGGCACGCGGCGGCCGCGCTCCCGCATCTGCACGATGAGGTCCGTGCCACCGGCCAGGGCGCGCGCCTCGTCGCCGCGGTCGGCCAGCAGGGCGCAGGCTTCATGGGTTTCCGTGGGCGCAGCGTAGTCAAAACGTGTCACGCGTCGTGTCTCCTCCCAGTTCCTCAGGCCGCGCGGCAGCGCCGCGAATCTCGCACGTGGCTTTTGTACGTTGTTACCATACCATAGCGTGACGCCAACGTAAACGGAGCCGGAGCGCCGCCGCCGGCAGCGCGGGGGAACCCGCGCAATCGCGCGCGCCCGGCGGCGGCGCGCGGCGCGCGGCGACTGGACATAATCACTCAAGAATGCGGCGCAGGACGAGGCGCAGCGCCGCGGCCGCGGCGGGGTTTTCGCTAGACAGCGGCCATGAGATTCTGGTAACGTGAAGTATTGGATGAGACTGGCTTGCGACTTGTGGCGGCAGTGAAACAGAGAGGTCTTCGCGCGCCACCCCCATGCGCTATTTGAGGAGGCACGAGCATGGCAAGTACGTATATCTCCGGCTCGGATTCAGACGCTGCGCCCACGCCAGAGGCAGTGATTGCCTTTGCGCACGAGCATGGCTGCCAGATGGTCGATCTGCGCTTTACCGACCTGCCGGGCACGTGGCAGCATTTTTCCATACCCATGGACCAGCTCAAGCCGGACGTGTTTGCCGAAGGCCTCGGCTTCGACGGCTCGTCAATTCGCGGGTTCCAGAGCATCGACGAGAGCGACATGCTCGTCATTCCCGACCCCGCCAGCGCTTTCATCGATCCCAATCTCAAGGTGACCACCCTCGTCTTGATCTGCAACGTGGTGACGCCGGGGTCTTTGGTGCCGTATAACAAGGACCCCCGCCACGTGGCGCAGAAATCCGAGCAGTACCTGAAGGACACGGGCATTGCCGATACGATCAACATCGGGCCCGAGGTCGAATTCTTCATCTTCAACGACGTCCGCTTCGACCAGAACGTGAACAGCGGCTACTACTTCATCGACTCCAACGAGGGCGTGTGGAACACCGGCAACCTGGAGGACGAAGCGCCCAACCTGGGTTACCGTCCGCGCCTGAAAGGCGGCTACTATCCGACGCCGCCGGTGGACCAACTGCAGGACGTGCGCTCGCGGATTACGCTCAAACTCCAGTCGGTCGGCATCGAGGTGGAGGTGCAGCACCACGAGGTGGCCACCGCCGGCCAGGCCGAAATCGACATGCGCTTCGACACACTCACGCTCATGGCCGACCACGTGATGAAGTATAAGTACGTGGTGCGGCAGACCTGCGTGGAGCACGGCTTGACGGCCACGTTCATGCCCAAGCCCTTGTTCCAGGATAACGGCTCCGGCATGCACACCCACCAGAGCCTGTGGAAAGACGGCACGCCCATCTTCTACGACGCCGAGGGCTACGCCCTGCTGAGCGACGAGGCGCGCTGGTACATCGGCGGCCTGCTGCACCACGCGGCGGCGGTGCTGGCCTTTGCCGCGCCCACCACGAACTCCTACCGCCGCCTGGTGCCGGGCTACGAAGCGCCGGTCTACCTGGCCTACAGCGAACGCAACCGCAGCGCGATGGTGCGGATTCCGACGTATTCGGAAAGTCCGGCCGCGCGCCGCTTGGAGTTCCGGCCGCCGGATCCGTCCTGCAATCCCTACTACGCCTTTGCGGCCTGCTTGATGGCCGGGCTGGACGGCATCCAGAATAAGATCGAGCCGCCGGAACCGCGCAACGTGGACCTCTACGAGCTTTCGGAAGAGGAGATGGCCGACATCCAGGCGGTGCCCGGTTCGCTGGGCGAGGCGCTGGACGCGCTGGAGGCCGACCACGAGTTCCTGCTGAAAGGCGGCGTGTTCACCCAGGACCTCATCGATAGTTGGCTGGAATACAAGCGCGTTGAGGAAGACGACCAGATCCGGCTGCGGCCGCATCCGTACGAGTTCTTCCTGTACTACGATGTGTAGGACTACGAAGCGTAACGTGCAAGCTGTGTGAGGGCGGCGCGCCAGCGCGTTTACATAAAGCGGGAAACGACGATTGAAGCAACAGTAGGCGGACGAAAGTTCGCCTACTGTTGTCCTTGACCGCCGGGTTCGTTCTCGCGAATGACGGCGCCCGCCCGCGCCGGCGCGGGGAACGCCGCGGCGGGTGAGGCCGCCGCGCCGGCCGGGGAAGGCCCATGCCGACGTATGAATACCAGTGCCGCGACTGCGAGCGGCCGTCGACGCACTTCTTCCGCAGTTTCGCCAACGTGCGGGAGCCGGTCTGCCCGCACTGCGGCTCGACGGCTTTGGAACGGCTTATTTCGCGTGTCGCCGTGCGCCGGGGCAGCGTGTCGTTCGAGGATCCTGCATTCTTGGATGGCTTCGATGAGGACGATCCCCGCGCGTTGGGCCGCCTGGCGCGCACGATGGGCGAAGAGGCGGGCGACGACCTGCCCAGCGAGTATGAGGACGTGGTGCGCGAACTGGAAGCGGGTAAGATACCGGATGATAGCGACTTCGTCGGAGACGGCGACTTCGTCGGAGACGGCGACTTGGGGGGCGAGGGCGGCGCGGACGAATTGCCAACGTAGAGAACCGCAATGACGAATCCGAAAGCAGTGGCCGCTGCCAAAGCGCTGCCTTACCGCCTGATTGCCCTGGACGTGGACGGCACCTTGCTGGATGGGCGGGGCGGCGTGACGCCGGGCACGAAAGCGACCCTGCACGACGTTGTCGGGCGCGGCGCGCGCGTGGCGCTGGCAACCGGCCGGCGCTACATCATTGCCAATTTCCTGCCGGGTTTGCTGGAAGTTCCGCTCTACCTGATTCTCAGTAACGGCGCGGTGATTCGCGACCACACCGGCGCTATCGTCTACGAAAGCTACCTGCCGAGCGACTGGGCGTGGCGCGCGGTAGACGAGGCGCGCCGCCTGGGCCTGCGGTCCACAATCTACGAGAACGCGGCGGTGGGCGACCGCATGTTGTTCGACGGCGATTGGCGCGTCCATAGGAGTCCGCAGGCACAACTTAAGCGGCGTCCTGAACTCGAATCGCTCTTTGTCGACCTCAGGACCATCACCGACCTGCCGGACCCTATCGAGATCGTGCTCTGGGGCACTGACGAGGAGATGCAGGCCCTGGCGGACGCGCTGCGGGCTACCGGACATGATTACACGCTCGTCTTCTGGCGCGGGCGGGAGTCCAGTTCGTTCGTGCGCGACGGGCAGAGCGCGCTGGAAATCCTGGGGCCGGGCACGTCCAAAGCCACGGCCCTTACCTGGCTCTGCGGGCGTTTGGGCATCGAACCGCGGGAAGTGGCGGCGTTTGGCGACGACGTAAACGACGTGGAGATGCTGCGGTTCGCGGGCCTGGGCGTGGCCGTAGGCAACGCGACCCGGGCCGCCCGCGACGCCGCCGACGAATACACCCACAACGACGACCATGAGGCCGTGGCGCGCACGCTGCGGCGGCTGTTTGGGATTGGCTAGCCGGCGCGCCGGCTGAGAATGGCGTCCCTGACGGGATTTGCCGAAGGAGAACGAGAACGTGGAACCGATTCGTGTCGTGCAGATGGGATTGGGGGCCGTGGGCTGCGGCATTGCGCAGACCGCCCTGGGGCGCTCCCAGTTGCGCGTGGTGGGCGCGATCGACGTGGATCCCGCCAAGGCGGGCCGCGACCTGGGCGAGATTCTGGGCGCGGACGCGCCGCTGGGCATTCCGGTGCATGGCTCGCTGGGCGAGGCATTGGACGCGCAGCCGGTGGACGTGGTGCTGCAAGCGACCGGTTCGCACATTCCGCAGGTGGCAGGCCAACTCACGGAGATCGCGGCGGCCGGCTGCAACGTCGTCAGCACCTGCGAGGAACTGGCGTACCCTTGGCTGCGCCACCCGGCGCTGGCCGCGGAGATCGACGCCAAAGCCCGTGAACACGGCGTGACCATCCTGGGCACCGGCGTCAATCCCGGTTTCATCATGGATACGCTGGTGCTGGTGGCCACGGCGGTGTGCGGCGACGTGCGGCGTATCGTCTCCACGCGGGTCGTGGCCGCGCGCGAGCGGCGCCTGGCGTTGCAGCAGAAGATCGGCTCCGGCATGACGGAAGCGGCGTTTCGCGGTCTGGCCGAGCGGGGCGAGATTGGGCACGTCGGCTTGCGGGAGTCGTTCTATCTCATTGCCGCCGGTCTTGGCTGGGAGATTGAAGACCTGCACGAGACGATCGACCCGGTGCGCGCCGAGCAGCGCATCACCACCGAGCACTTCGACATCGCCGCCGGGCAGGTGGCCGGCATCCATCAGACCATACAGGCGCAGAGCGCAGGGCGCGAACTCGTGCTCGACCTCACCATGAGCATGGCGGCGGCGGAGAGCCGGGACAGCATCGCCATCGACGCCACGCCGCCCATGCATGTGGACGTCGTGGGTGGGACCCACGGCGATCAGGCGACGTGGTCCATGGTGGCGAACATGGTCCCGCGCGTAGCAGCCGCGCCGGCCGGCCTGCTGACCATGCTCGACGCGGGCCTGCCCCGCGCCATCGTTTAGGGCAGACGCCGTGGCTCCGCCGCTGCGCCGCTTGTCGCCGACCAGTATGCGCACCTACGAACGGTGCGCGTACATGTACCACCTGCGCTACCACGAGCGCATCCGCACGCCCAGCACGGCGGCGCAACTGCTCGGCCGGGCGGTGCACACCGTTATCGAGGTTTACTACAAGAGGAAGCGAGAAAAAGAGAATCTCGATACGGAAGCGGCGTTCGACGTGCTCGATGACTCCCTGGACGCCACCCTGCACGAACTGGATGAGGAAGGGCGCGCGGAAGTCGTAGATCTGCGCGAACTCGGGTACGACCTGGTCGAGTATTATCTGGATGAAGTCGCGCCGCACATCCGGCCGCACCTCATCGAGCAACGATTTTCATTCACCTTGCCGGGGGTTGACGTGCCGATCGTCGGCTACGTAGACCTGGTGGACCAGGACGGCACGGTGATCGACCACAAGACTTCCTCCTCGCCGTTTCCGGCAGACTACCTGGCGCAGGACGTGCAGTTGCTCACCTACAGCCTCGGCTACCACGCCCTGCGCATGGGCGCGCGCCAGCGGCCGGGGCAACTCCCGTTCGTCCACATGCTGCCGCCGGTGCGCCTGGACGTCTTGATTAAAGGCGAGGAAATCGCCTACCAGCGGCTCGACTTTCGCTACGAGCAGGAGCACGTCGAGCGCTACGTGGAGCGGGTAAATGCCGTTGCCGCCGGTATCCGGTCCGCGGACTTTCGCCCCTTCTGGCAAACACGGGAGCCGGACCCGGACGTGTGCGGGTACTGCGACTTCAACCATGTGTGCACGTACCGGCTGCCCGAATCCGCAGATCCACCCGCGGGCGGGGGCGCGGACGACGCGGGAACGCCTAACGCCGGATAGGCCCGCGCCGAACGCGGCCGGCGATTATGAGAATGAGATAAGAAAACCAACCAGGTTGTTGCCACTGGCAAGTGGCCTCAGTATCATGGTGCCTAAGCTGCGGGGGAACGGGCGCACTGGCTGAAAGCGATGCAGGGCGCCCGGCGTAGCGAAGCAAGTTTGGGTTTAGCCTCGTATAGGCGTGGTGCGCCCTCGACGATTGCGGCACAGGTGTAGCGGCCAGTCCCCGGCGCAACGGCGGGCAGCGGCGTCTTTTCTCCCGCTTAGGGGAAAAGATGCAATCGGTGCGCCCGTTCTATACCATAGACCGCAACGCTTCACCGAGAGCGGTACTCACGGCTACCCAGGAGTCACGTATCCCTTGCCAGCGCGAGCGGGGACTCAACCGGCGCTGCCGGCCAGACTGCGCAGGCGGTTGCTGAAGCTGAGCGGCCGTTTGCCGGGATACATGCTGTTGTTTGGCGCTGCCGCGCGGCGTCGGCGTCTGCCGGCGGCGTATGCGCAAGCCCTGGCGCGGGAGGCCGGCTTTGGCCGTCTGCCGGTGCGTGTGCCGGGCCGGATGTTGCCCGGCTTTCGCCGGCTTGGTAGAGTAGCGGTCATTGGCGTGCTGCTGCACGTGCTGCTGCGGCAGAGCGGCGGCAGCGGCAGGCGGCGCAGGTTAGCCGGTTTCAGCGTCGCAGACCTGCGGCACGATGCCGGCACGTTGCTAGCGCTGGCGCGCTGGCTGGTCGTAGGAATAGTCAGCCGCCGGGCGCGGCTGCGCTCCGGGGTGTAGCCGGAGCGCGCCGCAATGCGGCAGCGCCGGCGTTTTCTTTAAATGGAGGCTGCGGCGGCACGCAGGCAGTCAGAGGTCTTCGGGCAGGGAGCAAGTACACGTGGCCATTGCAGAGGAACGGCTGGGCCAGGAAATCTGGTCGGACTTGCAGAGCGACGTGCAGGAGCGCATTCACGGCGCGCTGCTCATGTTGAGCGAGCGCGAGCGCCAGATTGCGCTGATAGACCTCGCGCGCATGGTCGGCACGCCCAACCAGTACAGCGTCACGGAGCGCGTCTCGGTGGGCAAGGCGCTCTCGTTCCTGGGCGACCCGCGCATCCGCGTCCTCGAACCCATGCTGGCGCGGGTGCCGGGCGGCGCGTTCACCATGGGCACGGCTGAGGAGGCAGTAGCGCAATTGCTCGAGCAGCAAGGCGCCGGCAACGGCGGTGATGAGCCGCTCCACCAAACGGAGCGCGGCGCGGCGCTGATGGAAACGCCGGCGCGGACGGTCGAACTGCCGCCGTTTGCCATTGGCAAGTTTCTCGTGACCAATCTTGAATTTCGCTCGTTCGTGCTTGCCGGCGGCGCGCCGCCGCGGGCGTATTGGGACGGCACGACCCTCGATCCGTGGCTTCAGAACCAGCCGGTGCACGGCGTCACGTGGGACGAGGCCCTGGCGTATTGCGATTGGCTGGCAAACGAGACGGGTCGCCCTTTTCGCCTGCCCACCGAGGAAGAGTGGGAAAAGGCGGCGCGGGGCACAGACGGCCGGCTGTTTCCGTGGGGAGACGAGTTCCGCTACAATCATTGCAACGTCTGGGAAGGCGGCGTCGGCGCGCCGACGCCCGTGGGGGTGTATCCGGAAGGCGTGAGTCCCTACGGCGCGCTGGACATGGCCGGCAACGTGGCGGAGTGGACGGCGTCGTTCATTGGGACGTATCCGGGTTCTGACGGCAGCGAAGTGATCGCGGACGCGGTAGCGGAATACGGGCGCTACCGGGTGATACGGGGCGGCTGCTGGCGGGACGCGAAGCCGCGGGGCCGCTGCGCGCGGCGCGGGAACCCCGCCGGGCCGGATGTGCCCGCCATTGGGTTCCGCGTAGCCCTGGACGCCTGAGCGGCGCAAAAGAGAATAATGAGAGGTAGCTTGATTAAGGTAGCCTCGATTACTTGACGCTGGTAAGAATCGTGTGCTAGCGTACACTGTAATATGGAGCGCAGGCTCTGCGCGGGGTGTTTTTGGTGAATGCCGGAACAGGATTCGCATAAGCGGCGTCGGCCCGGAAAGGGCTTGTGGCGCGGGACGTATCGCTCGTAGCATGAGGGTGGCAGCACATGGATAACCTGAAGGAAGAAATGACGCGGCTTCAGGCGGCAATGAGAAAGTCCGAGGCGTTGCGCGGTCTGCGCAGGTGGACCGCGTGGATAAACATCGCGCTTGCCGTCATGCTGGTGACGATTTCCATCCCGACCGCGGCGTCGGCTGCCGTCTACGCGCAGGCAGCCCAGCCCAAGGACGCGGAAGAAGAGGAAGGCGAGGAGAAGAAGGGCACCTTCATTACGCACGCCACGGGCGTGATCGAGGTGAAGCTCGAGCCCAATTACGCCGAAACGCTGCAAGAGTACGCCAAGCAGGGCTACGAGTGGGTTGGGGAAGCGGACATTCCCATTGACCTCATGAACTACACCCGGTTCCGCGGTCATGAGCCGGAGATTCTGAGCGAACTCGACGGACGCACCGGCGAAATCATCGACTGGCAAGAGGAGACCGAGTGGCTGGAGTGGCGCGTATACGTGCCCAAGACCGGCCTCTACAACATTGAAATGGAATACTACCCGTTGCCTGGCAAGCGCGCCTCCATCCAGCGGCGCATCCAGATCGACGGTGAGTATCCGTTCCAGGAGGCGCGGCGGCTAGTCTTCGTGCGCTTCTGGAATGACAAGGGCCTGCCGACCACCGATAACCAGGGCAACGACCGGCGCCCCGGCCAGCGTGAAGAACCGCGTTGGGAGACGGTGCGCATCATCGACGGCGACGGCATGTATCCCTGGCCGTTCGACTTCTACCTGACTGAAGGCGAGCACGTGATTCGCATGATCACTGTGCGCGAGCCGATGGCGATCCGCAGCCTGCGCCTGGTGACGCCGACGCGGCCGCCAACCTACGCGGAGGTGCTGGCTAGCTACCAGGAGAAGGGCTACAAGAACGCGGGCGAGACCTTGATTCGCCACCAGGCCGAGTTGCCGGTGGAGCGGACTGAGGCCACTATTCGCATGGAGTACACCTCCGGCCCGCTGGTTGACCCCTACTCCGCCGGTTACGTGCGCTTGAACGCCTACGGCTCCTATCGCTGGCGCCGCGCGCTGCAAGCGGCCACGTGGGAGTTCGAGGTGCCGGAAGACGGTCTCTACAAGATTGCCTGGCGGCGTTGGCAGGCGTACGCCAGCTTCCTGCCGTCCGCCCGGCGCATTCTCATCGACGGCAAAGTGCCGTTCCAAGAGCTCAACAGCTTCCTCTTTACGCCGGACAACGACCGCGATTGGCGCATTGTGCCCTTTGGCGATGAGTCCGGTTTCGGTGAGCCCTATCTCTTCTACCTTGAAAAGGGGAAGCACACGCTAACGATGGAGGTCACCGTTGGGCCTTCCGCTGAAACGATTCGCGCCATCAATAAGGTAGTTACCGACCTTTCGATTATGGTGCGCGAAATCACGATGATTACGGGTGTGAACCCCGACCCGTACATGGAGTTTGACCTCACGTCGCGTATTCCGACGCTGGTGCCGCGCCTGGTCAGGAACTACGAACTGCTGGAAGAGCAAGTAGGCCACATGACCATGGTGAATAACGGCGTCAAGCCGAACGTGGCCAACGTGTTGGGCGAGGTGGCGTTCCAGTTGCGCGACATGGCGAGCGATCCGGAAAGCATGTCCCGCCGCCTGAGCGACCTGAGCGCCAGCCAAGGCCGTCTCTCCCAGTGGCTGCTCTATTTGCGCGAGCATCCGCTCTGGCTCGACTACCTCTTGATTACCAACCCCGAGTTCGAGTTGCCGGTGGGCAAGGCCAGCATCTTCCAGAAGGCCTGGGCCGGCTTCATGAACTTCCTGAGTTCCTTTGTGCGCAACTACTACGGCGTCGGCTCCATCTACGGCGATGACGACAATACCATCACCGTTTGGGTGGCCCGTGGCCGCGAGTGGGGCATGATCATGAAGGACATGACGGAGGATGACTTCACCCCGGCGAGCGGAATCGCCGTAAACCTACAGGTGTTCCCACCGGCGCAGCTTAGCGCGGGTTCGGTGAACGTGTTGCTCCTGTCAGTGGCGAGCGGCGTGACCCCGGACGTCGCGACCGGTGTGTTGCCCGACGTGCCGGTGGAGTTTGCTATTCGTAACGGCGTAGCCAATATGAATAAGTTCGTGGATTATCAGGAGGTGACGACGCGATTCCGGCCAGGGGCGCTGCTGCCCTTCCGTTGGGAGGGCGGAGACTACGCGATACCGGAAACGCAGGACTTCTTGATGATGTTCTACCGCACAGACATCTTCACTGAATTGGGCCTGACTCCGCCTGATACCTGGCAAGACTTGTACAACATGATCTGGCTGCTGCAGCAGCGCGGCATGGACTTCTTCTTCCCGCCGGTGGGCGTGTCCGCGGGTGGCGGCATATACGGCCTGGCTGAGTCCCTTGTGCCGGGGTTCCTGCCGTTCCTCTACCAGAACGGCGGCGACTTCTATACGGAGAAGGGCTTGAGCGCCCTCGACTCGCCGGAGGCCTTGGCGGGATTCCGTGAGTGGACCGAACTCTACACGAATTACAAGATCACGCAGCAGGCGGACTTCTACAACCGCATGAGAACCGGCGAGATGCCCATCGGCGTTTCCGGCTTCTTTACCTACATTCTGCTTTCCGTCGCCGCGCCGGAGCTTGAGGGCCGCTGGGAAATGCTGCCGCTGCCCGGCAAGCGCCGCCCGGACGGACAGGTAGACCGTACCTCAGGCGGCTATGGTCAAGCCGTTGTGATCATGGATAATTCAGATAAGCAGGACAAGGCCTGGGAATGGGCGAAGTGGTGGACGTCTACGCGGGCCCAGGCGCGCTTCGGTGAAGAGCTCGAGGCCTTGATCGGCACGGAGGCGCGCTGGAACACGGCTAACGTCAAAGCCCTAAACCAGCTCCCGTTCCCGCAGAAGGATATCGAAGCTATCCAGGAGCAGTGGCGCTGGTTCAAGGAGCAGCCGGTAACCCTGGGCGGCTACTTCACGCCGCGCCACATCATCAATGCCTGGAACCGTGTGGTGCTGCAAGGGTGGAACGCGCGTGAAGCCCTGGAAGAAGCGGTCAAGCAGATTGACCGCGAACTCATTCGCAAACGCGAGGAGTTCGGCCTAGAGGTCGATCTCACGAAGACGAAAGGAGGTCTTGAATAATGGCCGAGGTAAAGAGCGGCGACCCGGGCGTGGAGGCGGAGGCGACAACCCAACAACGGGCAGTCGCGGCCCCCAAGACCGGCCTGCAACGGCTGGTGGCGCAGTACGGCGTCTCGTATGCCTTCCTGCTGCCCTACATGATCTTCTTCTTCGCCTTCCTGATCATCCCGGTGGGCGTGGCGATCTGGCTGAGTTTCACGTATTTCAACATGCTGGAACCGCCGCGCGTGATTGGCTGGTCCAACTACCGGCTGCTGTTCCTGGAGGACGACATCTTCGTCCTCTCCATCCGGAACACGCTTTTCTTCGCCTTCATTACGGGGCCGGTCAGTTTGACGGCGTCATTCCTGCTGGCCTGGTTCATCAACCAGATTCGCGTGCGCACCATCTACGCGCTGGCCTTCTACGCGCCCTCGCTGACGAGCGCGATTGCGATGGCGGTGGTGTGGCGCATCGTCTTCTCCGGCGATCGCTACGGCTACATGAACTACTTCCTGATGCGCATGGGCTTCATTCAGGAACCGTTCCTGTGGCTCATCGACCAGCGCACCATGTTGCCGGTCATCATGTTCGTGATGCTGTGGATGAGCATGGGCAACAACTTCCTCGTCTTCCTGGCCGGTTTGCAGACGGTGAATACGGAACTCTATGAAGCCGGCAAGGTGGACGGCATCGCCCATCCGCTGCAAGAGATGTGGTACATTACGTTGCCGTCCATGAAACCGCAGGTGCTGTTCGGTGTGATCAACGCGGTGGTGCTGATGTTCTCGGCCGGTTTCGAGATTTCGCTCTCGTTGGCCGGTCTGCCCAGCCCGCTCTATGCCGCGCACATGATCCTCTCGCACCTGTACGATTACGCGTTCATCCGGTTCGAGATGGGGTACGCGGCAGCGATTGCGGTGATACTCTTCATCATTACCTTCGGTGTCGGGCAAGGCGCGCTGCGTCTGCTTTCGACCAAGGACGAATAGCAGAGCAGAGGAGCCGTAGAGATGATTATTCGCGTTGGCAGATTCAAGATGACGAGCGGCGAGTTTACCACCATCGCCGCCCTGACCATCCTGGCGGCGTTCATGTCGTTGCCGCTCATCTTCGTGGTATCGCACGCCTTGAAGCCGATTGATGAGCTTTTCCTCTTTCCGCCGCGCTTCATCGTGCGCAACCCCACGTTGCGCAACTTCCAGGACTTGCTCATCGCCACGTATTCCCTGAACGTGCCGTTCATCCGGTACATCTTCAATAGTGTATTCGTCGCGTTCTGCACGGTGGTTGGGGGTGTGTTGTTGGCGAGCCTGGCGGCCTATCCGCTGGCGAAGCATAACTTCCCGGGGCGCAATACGATGTTCATCGTCGTCATCGCGGCGCTCATGTTCACGCCGCAAGTGACGGCGATTCCGCGGTATCTCGTGGTCTACCAGCTTGGCATCATCGACACCTACTTTGCGTTGGTGCTGCCCAACCTGGCCATTCCCTACGCGCTCTTCTTGATGAAGCAGTTCATGGAGCAGATACCGGCGGCATTGATTGAATCGGCGAAGATCGACGGCGCTACGGAGTGGACCGTCTTTTGGCGAGTCGTCATGCCGTTGGTAACGCCGGCCTGGGCCACACTCGTGATCATCATCTTCGTCGGCACGTGGAACGACATCTGGGCGCCGCTGGTGTTTACGCGCACCGAGTCGATGCGCACGTTGCCGATTGCGCTGCAAACCCTGATTAGCCAGGGGTCCGTGGCGCGGCAAGGCGCGTACGCGGCCGCGACGTTCATCATGATTACGCCGCCGGTGGTGCTGTTCACCTTGGTGCAGCGGCGCGTGATTGCCACCATGGCGCATTCGGGCATCAAAGCGTAGGACGAGACGCGGGGACTGACGGTAGCAATAAGGGCAGTAACGGGTAAGGAAGCGACAACATGCGTGGACTGAGAAAATCTCATTTGGGGCTACTGCTGGCGGTACTGGCGGCGATTTGGCTCACGTTGACGTCTGCCGGCACGATTTCCGCGCTGGAGCTTGACCCCAAGCTGTCGTACACCATCGACCCCCGCAATCAGCGGGTGCCGTCGCCGCTGCCGTACATCTTCGAGAAGGAGATCAACGGCATCCACCTGCCCACGGGCGCGTTCAAGGAGCCTTCCGACTTGTTCCTCGACTACGAGGAACGCTTGTGGCTCGCCGACACCGGCAACGACCGGGTGCTGCGCTTTACGAAGACCGGCGAGTACCTGATGGAAATCAGCAACTTGAGCAAGCCGGAAGGCGTGTACGTTGACCCGGACGGCAACATCTTCATCGCGGATACGGGCAATAACCGCATTCTGCGGCTCGACCCGGAAGGCAACTTCGTCGATGAGTTCTTCAAGCCGGAAACGACCCTCATCCCGATAGACCACACCTTCGCGCCCAGCAAGCTGGTGGTAGACCGCAGCGGACGCATCTACACCCTGGAGGCGGGGAGCAACCTGGGCATCATCGTGCTCGACGGCGAGGGCAATTTCCGCGGTTTCTTTGGCGCGACGCGCCTTGACTTCAGCCTGCGCCGCCTGATTGTCAGTATGTTCGCGACGCAAGAGCAGCGGCGCAAGATCTTCTTGCCGCAGCCTACGCCGCACTCCAACCTCTTCCTCTCCGACGACGGCTTCCTCTACACGGTCGTGGCGACGGCGGTGAAGGACCAGCTTCAAAAGCTGAGCCCGGTGGGCGTGAACGTCTACCCGCACTCCACGTCGGTGGCAATCTACATGCGCTTCTTCAAGGAAGATTCGCTGAAGTTCTACGGCGAACGAGAGGGAGCGGGCCGGCGCACCCAATTCCCGCGCTTCTCGGACGTCAACGTGAATGACGCGGGCATCATTACGGTCGTCGACGCCAATTCGGCAAAGGTGTATCAGTACGACCAAGACGGCGAGCCGTTACTGGCGTTCGGCGGACGCGGCGTACAGCAGGGCCAGCTTGGCTACCCGACCAGCGTGGTAACGGATGACGAGGGTTCCCTCTACATCCTGGATGCGATTCGCAACAACATCCAAGTGTATCGTCCCACGCTCTTTGCGCGGTTGGTGCACTCCGCGAGCAAGTTCTACTGGGACGGGCGCTACGATGAGGCCGCCAACCTCTGGCAGCAAGTCCTCAAGCTGGACGCCAACATGTACCTGGCCCACAGCGCGCTCGGCAAGGCGCTCTACCGCCAGGAGCGCTACGACGACGCGATGGTGGAGTATTTCCGGGGCTACGACAAGACTGAGTACGCGAAAGCATACTCCGAGGCGCGTTACCTGTGGATGCGCGCCAACTTTGGCTTGTTCATGCTCTACCTGTTCTTGGGTATCGGCGCAATCATCGTTATCCCGCGCGGCACGCGCCGCGTGTTCGAGCTTGGCTTCCGGCGCGGGATTCTGAAACGAGAGAGCACCTGGTACAAGATCTACCGCCAGGGCGCGGGGGTCCTGCGGGACCCGATGGAGACCTTCTGGGCATTGCGCGAAGATTCAACATGGTGGACGGTATGGACCATGCTCGCGCTGGCCATCCTCGTGCGCATGTTGACGCTCAATACGGTCAGCTTCCACTTCTCCTCGATCGACCCTGAGGACATCAACTTCGTGCTGGAAGTGTCGCGTATCGCGGTGCCGTACCTGGTCTGGGTGATTGCGAACTACGGCGTGAGCGCGATCTTCTACGGCGAAGGTTCGCCCAAGGTTGTCGCCGCCACCACGGCCTACTGCCTGCTGCCCTACATCCTCATCGCGCTGCCGTTGGCGCTGGTTTCGAACGTGCTGACCACCGATGAGAGCGCGCTGTACGGTTTCGCGCAGACGGCCATGTACTGGTGGATGGGCGTGCTCATCTATTTGCAAGTGAAGGTGGTGCACGACTTCGAGTTCAAGCGCGCCGCGGGCGTGAGTTTCTTGAACGTGTTGGGCATGGTTGCAATCTTCGGCATCTCCGCCCTTAGCTACTTCATGTCGTCGCGGGTGATCCGCTTCCTCTGGGAGGTTATCTATGAAGTTGTCACTCGCTAGAGGGTGGCGTTTCGCGCAGTATCTCGTACCCCTGCTGCTCTGCTTTGCCATATTGCCCATCACGCCGCTTGCGGCCGCTACGACCGCGGATCCGGCGAAGGAACTGGGGCCCCAGTTCGAGTTGGTGACGGAAGTAGAGCACCTGTCGCTCTTTCTGAATAAAGAGAACTCGCAACTGGCGGTCTTCGACGACCGGGAGAATGGGCGGCTGTGGCGCAGTTCGCCGATTCTCGAGAACCCGGAAGCGGTTTCCGATTCCATCAAAGCCCGGCTCAATTCGGTTGTCATCGTCGAATACACCGACAAGGTGCGCACCCAGACGCGCGTGGCCGACATCATCTCCGACATGCCGCGCATGACGTACGAGCCGATTGAGAACGGCATCCGGGTGGATTACCTCTTCGAGGAACTGAGTATCGGCTTTACGATCGACTACCGGCTGCAGGACGACCGCCTGATCGTCTTCGTTGACGAGGATACCATTCGGGAGACGGAAGAGCGCCTGCTGGTAACGTTGGACGTGCTGCCGTTCCTGGGGGCCGCGACGAATGAAGAGAAGGGCTACCTCTTCGTGCCAGACGGCCCCGGCGCTATCGTGCACTTCCGGCCGGAGCAGCCGGAGTACCGGCACAACTTCCTGGCTGAAGTCTACGGGCCGGCGCTATTCTCCTTTGAGCCGGAGCAGCAGCAGGGACCGATTCCGGTGCCGGTCTTCGGTCTGGTGCGGGGCAGTTCGGCGTTTACGGGAATTGTGACCCAGGGCGATATGGACGTGAACATCAGCGCGGCGTTGAGCTACACCGCGCTGGGCTACAATCGCATTTCCGGCCAGTTCATCTTCCGGCGCAAGGCGCCGTTCCCGTTGCGGCGGGCGTCGTTTGTGACGCGCTTCGAGCAGGAGCGCGTGGAGGGCGATCGTGAGTTAAAGTACGCCTTCTTGCGCGGCTACGACGCAACGTACGTGGGCATGGCCAAGGTCTACCGCGAATACCTGATGGCCGACCGGGGCATGCAGAAGCTCGCCGAAGCCAACCCGTTCTTGCATCTCCGCATCTTCATGGCCATGCAGCGCCAAGCGTTCCCGCGCGACCAGTTCATCACCATGACCACGTTCGACGAGGCGTTGGGGATGCTCAAGACGCTCAAGGAAGAGCGCGGCCTGGAGAATCTCCGGGTGACGCTGGTGGGCTGGAGCACCGACGGGTACGATTGGTCGCTCCCCAAGCGCTTGCCCCCCGAGGGGCGCCTTGGCGGTGAGGAAGGACTGCGCGCCGTCGCGAACTACGCGAACGCGAATAGCATCCCTCTCTATCTGGAGGACAACTACCTCTTCGGATTCAGGAATCTCGACTCCTTCCTTCTGTTCAATCCGCTCACGGACGTAATTCGCGGCGCGAACCGCTTGCCGATTACGACGAACTACGTCGGCTTCAAGCGGAAAGAGGATGAGCCGCATACCGAGGTGCAACTGCTGCGTCCCGAGATCGCCCGCGACCGCTACGCGGTCGATGACATTGCGAAGATGCGAGACTACGGTGTTTCCGGTGTTGAGTTCCGCTTCTTTGGCAAGGTGGCGCTCAACCACTACCCAATCCTCTTTTCCGGTCGCTCGTCGTTCCTTGTGGGCTTGCGGCTGGTTGCGCTGGCGGCGTTTGCCTTGATAGGGCTCTACATCGTCTTGATTGGGACCCGGCGCCCCGGCGACGCGATACTCGGCCAGCTTGTCGGCGGCGCGTTGTGGCGGCCGATTGCTACGGTGGCGCTGCTGGTGGTGCTGGGGGCAGGCGCATTCTTGGAAATCCGGAATGCGCAGCAGCCGGTCGACACGACACAGGGCGGCACGAAGTTGAGCCGGGAGGACTTCGTAAACGTCTGGAAGGATATTCTCGAAATCAGCAAGGAAGAGACCGGCACGGCCGTCGTGCAGGGCGCCAACGCCTACATGCTTGATTCGACTGACTTCTTCACGCGCGTCCCGTTAGACCGCTATAACTACGTGTTTAGCGAGGAGACCGTGCCCTTCTTCCCGTTGGCGGTGCACGGGCTGGTGCGGTACACGGGTGATGAGAGCAATCTGCGCAGCGACCGCGATGAGTTCTTGCGCGCAATTGAGTACGGCGCGCTGCCGACGTTCGAGCTTACGTCGAACCCCAGCGTTTTGCTCACCCGCACCCAGTACAACCGCCTCTACTCCTCGCGTTTTGCCGATTGGGAGCCGCAAATCGTCGATGAGTACGAACTCTTCATTCGGCAGTTGGGCTATACGGTCAATCTGCTTATGGAAGACCATAGGCAGTTAGCCGAAAACGTCTATGAAACCGTCTACGAGGACGGCACGCGCGTAATCGTAAACTACCATACGAGCCGCTATTCCGATGGGGAATTTGCGGTTGAGGGCCAGAACTATCTGATTATTCCGCCGCGGAGGTAACGGCCATGCAATTCGAAGATAACTTTACGTGGGTAATCCTGCTCACGGGGTTGGCGTTCGTCGTGCCGGCGTGCATCCTGTCGATTCGCGTAATCCTGTCGGCCGTGGGCGTGCACCTGACCTACCGCTTCCAACGCGCGATGGACGGCTACTTCTACATCAGCACGTGGATAGTGGGCTTCTTGATCTTCTTGGCGTGGCCACTCTTCCAATCGCTCTACGTCAGCTTCCACAACGTGAAGATCACCAGTTCCGAACTCAAGCTGACATTCATCGGGTGGGAAAACTACGCGGAACCCTTCTTGGAGGACATCCACTTCTTGCCGCTGTTCACCAAGACGGTGGCCAATTTGCTCACCGACCTGCCGATCATCCTGGTGTTCTCGCTGTTCGTATCGATTCTGGTGGTGCAGGACCTGCCGGGGCGCGGCGTGTTCCGCATGTTGCTCTTCATGCCGGTGGTGATTGGCTCCGCGATTGTCATTCGCCGCCTTTTCGGCGAAGGGGTGAGCACCGAGGCGATTGGCGTCAGCGTCCAGACGCTGAGCGAGGTGGTCTTTACCTACCTGCAGGGCACGATTGCCGACTGGGTGCTGGACTTGGTGAACCGGGTAACCCTGGTGCTCTGGCGCACCGGCGTGCAAATCCTCATCTTCGTGGCCGGACTCCACAGCGTGCCCATCACGATGCGCGAGGCCGCCAAGACCGACGGCGCGTCCGGCTGGCAGATCTTCTGGCGGATTACGCTGCCTATGCTTTCGCCCGTGATTTTGGTCAACGTCGTGTACACCATCGTGGATTCCTTTACCGACAACTTCAACCAGGTGCTGACCTACATTCAGACCGTAGGCTTGACCCGGGACTTCCGTCTCGGCTACGCGGCGGCTTTGGGCTGGATGTACTTCGCCTCTATCTTCATCATCATGGGGATAGCCATCGTGATTTCAAGCCGCTTCGTGTTCTACGCCGGTGAACGCTAGGGAGTACCTTGGGCATGGCAGATTCAGTATTCGTCATTCGGCAGCGCCGCGGGATACTGGGCGCGCTTACCTCACGCAAGTGGTGGGAGCATGCCTTCCTGCGCATCGCCACCTACATCATTCTCATCAACGTCTGCTTCGTCTTCCTGTTCCCCGTCATCTACATGTTCTCAACCTCGCTGAAGACGGTGGCGGACCTGGCAGACCTGACGGTATTGTGGATTCCCCGCACCTTCTTCTGGCGGAACTATGAGCTCGCCATCAGCGGCATGCTCTACTGGCAGGCGGCCAGGAACAGCATCATCATTTCGGTCGGTTCGGCGGTCTTGCAGACGGTAGCGTGTTCGTTCGTGGCCTATGGCTTTGCGCGCATCCCGTTCCCGGGGCGCGACGTGCTCTTCATGCTCGTGCTCTTTACGTTCCTGGTGCCGCCGCAGACGATTATCGTGCCGCTCTTCATCCTGTACCGCAACCTCGGGTTCATGGATACCTACTTCCCGTTCCTGATCCCGGCGCTCTTCGGACACGGCCTGCGGGGCGCGCTCTTCATCCTGGTGTTCCGGCAATTCTTCCGCAATCTGCCGTATGAATTGGAGGATGCCGCCCGTATTGACGGCGCGGGGCCGTTCAGCGTCTACTGGCGTATCATGCTGCCATTGGCGGCGCCGGCGATCATCGTCGTCTTCCTCTTCTCGTTGGTATGGCATTGGAACGACTTCTTCGAGCCGACGATCTACCTCTTCGACCAGAACAACTTCACCCTGCCGTTGCGCCTCTCCATCTTGAGCGCGGCGCTCTTGCAGATGTTGGCCGGTCAAGGCGCGGGTGACGAGTTCAACGAGGCCGTGATCATGGCGGCGTCCTTCCTGACCGTTAGCCCGCCGTTGATAGTCTACCTCTTTACGCAGCGCTATTTCGTGGAGAGCGTCGACCGTACGGGCTTGGTGGAATAACTGCGTCTTCCGCCCGTGGGGGCGCCCGCTTTCTAGCGGGTAGGCTAGCCTGGGCGCTCGTGCCGGCGGCTTGGCACGTCGGTGCCGTGATTCCCCAATTCAGATTATGGCGCGTGCGGCGTGTAGGCGGGAATCTCGCGCGCGGTTCGCGCGTGCTCTGTCTGTCTTCCTCTTTGCCGGTATCCAGCCGTGACATTCCGCTACAACCGGCATCCGGCAGCTTTCACGGGCCTGAGAGAGCGGTATAGCCGTTCAATTCGATGGGCATGCACCCGTACAAGTACCACTCCCGCACCACGCCGCCGCGCAAGCGGCGGCCGTCGTTTCGCGCCTGGGTGATTGCGATGGTGCTGGTGCTGGCGGGAATCACGATCTACACGCGGCTTGCGCCGGATACCGCGGAGCCCACGATTACGCTGGTTGAGAGCACACCGGTGCCGGCCGCGGAGACGGTGGAGGCAGTTGCGCCGCCGCCCGCGCACTTCTCCTACGCTTGGCTAGAAGCCAATCCGCCCGCACCGCTGGCGGGCATCGCGGCGGAAGCCGTTTTTCTGGTGGATCTTTCGACGCGTACCGTGCTGTACGCGGTCAACGAACACGAGCGGCGCGCGCCTGCGAGCACCACGAAAATCCTTACCGCCGTCGTCGTGCTGGAGAACAGCGAGCCGGCGCAAGAGGTGGTCGTGTCGCAACGGGCGGGAAGCGCAGAGCCTAACGTGATGGGGCTGAAATCCGGTGAGGTAGTGCCGATAGAGATTCTGCTCTACGGCATGATGCTCGATTCTGGGAACGACGCCGCGATCGCCGTTGCCGAGGGCACGTTCGGCTATGAGGCGTTCGTAGACCGCATGAACGCCAAGGTGCGGGAACTGGGTTTGCAGAATACGGAGTTCAGCAATCCCACCGGCTACGACGAAGACGTGCTGCCCCACTACTCGTCGGCCTACGACCTGGCGGTGATCGCCAAGTATGCCCTGGAGTGGACTCCCGCCATCATCACCTACGCCGGTACCAAGAACATACAGTTCACGGCCACGCAGAAGCACGGCTGGTACGGGCCGGGAAACCTCAACCGCCTGCTCTGGACGTACACAGGGGTCTATGGCCTCAAGCCGGGGTATACGCCGGACGCGGGCTACTGCCTGGTGGCGGTCGCCGAACGCGGGGGACGGCACGTGCTGGCCGTGGTGCTGGGCTCCACGCAGCACTTTACCGACGCCGCTATCCTGCTCGACTATGGGTTTGCGCGCGCGTCGGACTAGCCGTCATCGTCTTCTTCACAGGCGTGAATGCGGATGCTGCCGCCGCTGCTGCGCAGTTGCAGCTTGGCCGTGCCCGTGCCCAGGTCGCCGGTGTACTGGCCCGTGCCGTAGCGATTGCGCGCCTCGCCCGTGGCGCCGGGCAGGTTGACGTCCACGCCGCCGCCGGAGGCGGCAGCCTCGATGGAGACGGTGGAGTTCTGGTCCAGCACGAGCATCACGCCGCCGCCGGCGCTCTCCACGTGGTGCTCGCCCTCTTGCAGCAGCGCGTGGTTGATATTCACACTGCCGCCCGCGGACTTTACGTTGAGCGCGCCCACCTTGCCGAGAATCGAGACCGCGCCGCCCGCGGCGACCGCCTGGAGCGACGGCGTATCGCCCAAGACCCCAATCGTGCCACCCGCCGACTCCAGATTGAGCGCGCCGGTAACCCCGTTGAGCTGGAGGGAGCCGCCGGAGACCGCGATGTCCAGAGGCGGCGTCAGGTTGCGGCCCGCCATGCTGCCGCCTGCGACGCGACAGTTCAAGGAACGTACGGGCGGCAGGCGCAGGGTGACGTTGGGCACGCCGGCCCAGACCGCGTTGGCGTAGACCGAGAGCACGTACGCGTCGTCCAACTTGAGCACGGACCACTCCCAATCGTGGCCCTCCCGGTCGAAGCTGACCTGCGCCTCGCCTGGAGCCTCCTCGATAGTGAGCGAGCTGCCCTCGACGTCGACTGCCATGGCGGCGTCGGGTGGGATGCTGAAAGATTGGTCCTGCACGTCTACCGGCGTGTAGCCTTGCTCCTCGCGCTGCCGTTTGCGCTTGAGCCCGCGCAGGGGCACGCGGATGCTGTTGCCGCGCGGAATGTCGGTGACCGCGCGCGAGATGCGCTGTTCTACCTTGGAAAGCGTTTCGCCGAGTGAGCGCTCGACTTCCTCCCACCAGTTGCCTTCCAGAATTGAGGAGAACCCGCGATTGTCCCGGTCGCTGCCGTTGCGGACCGCGCCCAGCAGGCGTTCGGCATCCTCGACCGTGATCTTGCCTTCGCGCAGCATTTCGAGTATCAAGCGTTCTTCCGCGCCCATTGTGCTACTCCCTCTCCGCCATGCGGCGCAAGGCCTCTTCCACGCTGAGCGCGCCGCTCTCCACTTCCTGCAGCGTCTGCAAGCGCTCGGCTTGGAGTGAAGCCTCGTTGCCGGCCGGCTTATGGCCGAGTTGGCTGATGATTTCCTCCAGGCGCGCGCGCACCGTTGGGTATGAGACGCCGAGTTCTTTCTGCACCTCGCTCATGTTGCCGCGGGCGACCAGAAAGATCTCGACGAAGCGTTGTTGCTCCGTGGAGAGACGGTTGAACGGATTGAGATGGAACTCGCCCTCCAGCGCCACGCCGCACGAGGAACAGCGCAGTCGCTGCACGGTGAGTTCGCTCGAGCATACGGGGCAGCGCCCAAGCACTTCCGGTGTTTGGGGATTGCCCAAAATGTTGCGCATGGCACGCCTCCCAGTGAACTGACTAAAGTATTCTAATCTGTATCTTTAGAAAATATAGCAGATGGCGTGGAAGTTGTCAACAGATGGATACAGGAATTAGAAAACCGCAATTCCAGGTGTCCGTGTGCGCACTGTTGGCCGCGGCAGCGAACCGAGAAGCCGATTTCCCGTTCGCGCTGAGCGTGTCGAAGCGCGCTCCGGCACGCCCAGCCGGTGCTTGCGACAGCCGCCAACGCGCGCCGCTGGCGTGAAGGCATAAGCCAAGCCCCCGCAGTATCATGTTGGCCGGCGTTGGCGTGCGCGCCGCCAGGGGCCTGCGGCAGCAGCGGCAGGCGCGGGCGTCGGCCTAGCCGCCGATTTGGGACATGGTGCGATTGGCGCGTTGGAAGAACTCGCCCTCGTTGATGCGGTGCTTGAGTTCTTTCTGCCAAATGGCGGCGCGAATGAGGCGCTCGAGTTCGTCGTCGCTGGCGCCGTCGCGCAGCGGCAGGCGCAGGTCGGTTTCGCGCACCGAGAAGAGGCAGGTGCGGAGCATGCCCTCCGCCGTCAGGCGGATGCGGTTGCACGCGGCGCAGAAGGGTTCGCTGACGGGATTGATGAAGCCGATCTCGCCGTTGCCGTCGGCAAAGCGATAGACCCGCGAGGTCGAGGAGGGGTCGGTGGGTACCGGCAGCAGCGGCACGGGCATGGCGTCGTTTATCATGCCCAGTATCTCGCGTCCCGTGAGCACCTTCTCTTCGCGCCAGATGCCGTCAGCGTCCAGCGGCATGAACTCGATGAAGCGCACCACGTAGGGCTTGCGCCGCGCCAGTTTGGCAAACGCCACCACCTCGCGCTCGGTGAACCCGCGAATGCCGACGCAGTTCAGCTTGATTGGGCTAATTGACGGGTATTTCTCCAGTTCTTCCAGGCCTGCCAGCACGGCATCGAGGGCATTCCGGCGCGTAATGTAGGCAAACTGCTCCGGCGCCAGGCTGTCCAGGCTCACGTTGATGCGGGTCAGGCCGGCGTCCGCCAGCGGCTTTGCCAACGAGGTGAGGCGGAAGCCGTTGGTGGTGATGGAGAGACTTTCCAGGCCGTCAATCAGGCGCAGGCGGCCGATGAGGTACGCCAGGTCTTTGCGCACCGTGGGCTCGCCGCCGGTGATGCGCACGTCGCGAATGCCGAGCCGGACGAAGAGCCGCGCCAGCCGCTCGACCTCTTCGTAGGTCAGGATCTCGTCGCGCGGCGCCCACTGCATCATCTCTTCCGGCATGCAGTAGCGGCAACGAAAGTTGCAGCGGTCGGTTATCGAGATGCGCAGATTTTCGATCTGCCGCCCAAAGCTGTCGATCAGCGGCTGCATCCAAAATTCTCCGGCTTGCGAGTCTGCCTGGCAACCGTGCGCCCAGGCGCAATCTTCGCCCCACGTCACATTATAGCGCAGAACCGCCGTTCATGAGAGCAGAAACGCCAGCGCATCCCTAACGACGTCGTCCTGCTCCGGCGGCACCGTGCGCGGGTCGAGAAAGAGCGCGTCGTCTGCGATACGCGCCACGAGCGGCGGCGTGGTGGCGCGGAGCCGGCTTGCCAGCGCCTCCGCTGATCTACCGGCGGCGGCGATGCGGAGCGCCCAGGTTGGCAGCGTTTCACCGGGGAGCGCGCCGCCGCCGATCGTCGATTCCGCCGCTACCACCGCCGTCGAAAGACTGGGGTTGTAGCTGTCGGGAACCGCGCGTTGCCAGGCGCGCGCGCGCCGCCTCAGCCGGTCCGGAGCGGCGGCGATCATCTGCCAGACCGGAACGTGCGCCGGGGCCTCGCGCTTGCGGTAATGCAGGAGCGTGGCTTCCAGGCCCGCGATGGTGGCCTTATCGAGGCGGAGTGCGCGGGCGAGCGGGTGCCGTTTCATGGCGGCAATCAGTTCGCTGCGGCCTACAAGCAAACCGGCTTGCGGCCCGCCGAGCAGCTTGTCGCCGGAAAAGGTCACCACGGCGCAGCCGGCGGCGAGCGTCTCCGGCACGGTTGGCTCCCGGCGCAGGCCGTATGCGGCCGTGTCGAGCAGCGAGCCGCTGCCGAGGTCGGAGAGAACGGGAATGCTGTGTTGCGCCGCGCCTTCCACGAGGGCCTCCAGCGCGGGCGCGTGGGTAAAGCCGACGACCCGGAAGTTGCTGGAGTGCACGCGCAGGATCGCGGCGGTGGCGGGTGTGATGGCGTGTAGATAGTCTTCCACGTAGGTGCGGTTGGTTGTGCCGACTTCCACCAGGCGCGCGCCGCTCTGCGCGAGCACGTCGGGAATGCGGAAGCCGCCGCCGATTTCAACCGCTTCGCCGCGCGAGACGATGACCTCTTTGCCGGCCGCCAGCGCGCTCAGCGCCAGGAGGACGGCGGCGGCGTTGTTGTTGACCGCCAGCGCGTCTTCCGCGCCGCAAAGCCCGGCGAGCGTGTCAACCAGGTGCGTGTAGCGGGAGCCGCGCGCGCCGTCGGTGACGTCGAATTCGAGATTGCTGTAGCCCGCGCTCACCGCGCTCATTGCCGCGATGGCGGCCCGGCTCAAAGGCGCGCGCCCCAGGTTGGTGTGCAGAATGACGCCGGTGGCGTTGATCAGCGGGCGGAGAGACGGCCGGAACCGGTGGACGGCTTCGCGTTGGAGGTCCTCGGCTAAGTCGTCGAGCGTAGGCGCCCGTTCGTCTGCGAGGATGTCGGCCCGGGCCGCTTCCAGCACGTCGCGCGCCAGTTCCACCTGAGTCTCGTGGGGAAGATCAAGCTCCAGAGCCTGCACGGCGGGCGCGAGCAGCAGGCGGTCTACGCTGGGTAGCTGGCGGAGGGCGTGCCTACGCGCCGTACTTTGCGAGTTTTTGCGCATGGCCCATCGCCAGCAGCATCGCGTCCTGGGCGGGAAAGCGGCCCAGGCTGCCCCGCACGAGCGCGCGTTCCGTGAATTCCCCGATGTCGTCGCTAATGCAGGTGTCGCTATGGAGCGCGAACGGAACCGGATGCCAGGAGTGTCCGCTGAGCGCCGAGGGTGAGGAGTGGTCGCCGGTGATGATGAAGACGTCCGGCCGGAGGCGGAGCAGAGCGGGAACCAGGCTGTCTATCTCTTCCAGCACTTGCACCTTCTGGTTGAAGTCGCCGTCTTCGCCCGCGGTGTCGGTGGCTTTGACGTGAAAGTAGAAGAAGTCGTAATCGTCCCAGCACTGCTGCAGGGTCTCGAACTCGTCCCAGATCGTGTTGCCGGTTTCTACCACGTCCATACCCACCAGCTTGGCCAGGCCGCGGTACATGGGGTAGGCGGCGATAGCGGCCGGCGAGAGCTTGTAGATTTCCGGCAGGGTTGGTATGGCGGGCATGCTGGCGGCCCCGCGCAGCAGCAGGGCGTTGGCGGGATCCTGGTCTTGCAGCACCATGAAGGCTTCGTTCAGAAAGCCATTGACGATCTGCGCCGTCGGCGTGGCGTTCTCGTCCAGCGGCGCGGCGGCGCGCGGCGGGACGCCGGTGCGCTGCGGATCGGTGTCGGTTACGCGGTCGGAGAGGCCCTCGCCGCGCAGGACGACCAGGGCGCGGTGCCCGGACTCGGTCTCGACGAATACCTCGACCTCGGAGAGGTGAATGTGCCGCAGCAGCGCGCAGAGTTCGCGGTTGAGTTCGGTGGCCAGCCGACCGGCGCGGCGGTCGGTAATCTCGCCGTTGCCGTCGATGGTGGCAAAATTGGCGCGAAAGCAGACGTCAAGCGGTCCAATCGGAAAGTCGATGCCCAGCGCGGAGAGCACGCCCCGGCCAATGTCGAATTCAAGCGGGTCGTAGCCAAAGAGCGCCAGGTGCGAGGGGCCGCTGCCGGGCGTGATGCCGGGGGCAATCGGATCGGTGACGCCGCAGATGGAGAGGCCGGCAAAGCGATCCAGGTTGGGGATGCGCGCCACTTCCAACTCGGATTGGCCGACCTCCGGGTGCGGCATGCCGCCTAAGCCATCCAAGATGAGAAAGAGTATCTTGGAGGGCGTCTGCTGCGATAGCTCTTGAATGAGCGACAACGGTACCACGAGGACTTCCTGCCGTCAGATGCGCAACCGTTCCACCCGCCATGCTAGCAGTTGGGGGCGGCGCTGTCTATGCTGTGCTTTGGGCAACTGTAGCGCGGGGGCTTGTCCCCCGCTTGGATCTCCGCCGGGGCTTCAAGATGGATTCCCGCTTTCGCGGGAATGACGGAGTTGCTACACGCTCAATCCGCCGTTCACTCTTCGACGCTGCTCAGAGCCTGCCCCGTACGTGATACGGGGGCGAACGGCTCGGTTTCGCTATTTCATGCAAATGACGGAGCGTAGCGCGGGGGCTTGTCCCCCGCCTGGACGAGGATAGGCGCGTCGTGTCCCCGGTAGGGGGTTGTGCAACCTGCGCCGCTCCGGCGTCTTTCTTTTCCGTTTCCCTTGGCCCGGCGGGGGACAAGCCCCCGCGCTACGTCCTCGGGTAGGGCGGATTTTACAACCTGCGCCGCTCCGGCATTGCGGCTGGCCTTTGCTGCGCCGGTTTGCTTTGCGGCTAGGCGGAGGCAAGATACCCTCACCCTAACCCTCTCCCAGAGGGAGAGGGGACAAGATTAGGCTATTTAGCTGCCGTGGGACGAGGATAGGGGCGCTGCTGTCGTGTTTGGCTACGAGCACTGCTGGAGCGCGGCGAAGACGTCCTCTTCATCGCGGGCGTCCAGCGGCGCGTTGACGATCTTGCCTTGGATGACGCCGCTCTTGTCGATGATGAACGTGCCGCGCGTGGCGAAACCCAATTCATCCAGGAAGACGCCGTACTGCTGGGCCACGCCGCCGTGGGGCCAGAAGTCGGCCAGGAACGTGGCGTTGAACCCGTTCTCCTCTTTGAATGCCTTGAGCGTCCACTTGGTGTCGGTGGAGATGCCGAGAACGGCGGCGTCGCCGGCGTCGTAGCGGCCGGCATTGCCGGTCATGCCGGCAAACTCGCCGTGGCAGATACTGCTGAACGCGCCCACGTAGAACACGAGCACGACGTTCTGCTTGCCGCGAAAGTCGGAGAGGGTGACCTCCTCGTCGTCCTGGTTGACCAGTGTGAAGTCCGGCGCTACTTGGCCGACTTCGGTGCCTACTGCTGACACGGTGTTGCCTCCTTGGGCTTTGCTCGCTCTCTTGTTGCCGGCGTTGCCGGTGCGCGGCGCTTTGCCGCCGGCACAGGCTCTAACCACTGACTGTATTCTACGCAAGTTCACGCATTTGGGAAAGCGCTCAGTCACGCCGGGCGGCGTGATGTTGACCCGAACCCCTGAGGGCCCAGACCAGGACGACGAGCCACGATAGAATGAGCCAACCGAGAGTCAGACTTATGATGAGAATCGCTTCCGCTCTGGGATGCCCACGCTTGAGCGCAATGATGAACGGCAGAAAATAGACCAAAATGCCGACAGACACCATGATGGGAACCAAGATGACCCAGCCGATTGTGGATATGCCAACGTCGCTATTCACGGGCGCTCTCCTGAATGTGATCGACACCGCTACTCGCCGGCAAAGTCGACGAACACCGGGCTTGACCACGCCATTTCCATGTCGGTTTGCACGATGCGCACCCAATAAGGGTTTACGCCCGGTTGCGGCGCGGGATCGGTGAACGTGAACGCGGCGGTTTCCGCGCCGTGCGCTTGCGGTGCGAGCGAGACGGCAACGGCGCGGTCGAGCGGCCCTAGCGCGAACTCCTGCGCGCCCGCGGCCAGTTCCGCGAGAGACACGCTGCAAGCGAGGGACTCGGCGGGAGAGTGGGCGAGAATCTGCGGCCCGGCCGCGCCGTACGCGCCAAAGCGCGGCCGGCTGATGAGGGCGGAATTCACGGCAAGGTCGAGGATAGCGCGCCCGGTGTCTGCGAGAGTCAACACCACGCCGCTGCGGTAGCCGCACGTCACGGAGTGCCATTTGAGGCCGTGCTCGGTAACGTCCAAAAGATGTGAACGCGGGCTGTCGAAGCGGAGCGTGTCCGCCGCGAGGATGGCGCCGTCGCGGATAGTGGCCGCGCCGTCCCAGATCACGCCGGAGTAGCTGGACGTGCGGCTCGCGCCGCGCCAGAGAATGCGCACCCGCTGGGGGTCGGGCGCAATATCCAGGGGATGCGCGTATATGCGCTCCAAGCCGCGGTAGAGTTCGATGCTTTCCAGCGGAGCGGTACCGGTAACGGAGACCGCGACGGTTGGCGGCGCGGACGACGTGTAGGCCGCGCCCATGGGGTGGCTATCCGCGTCCACGCGCAGGATAATCCGTGCGCCGGTGGTCGCGTAGCAGCGGCGCGCCTGCAGCGCCGCGAAGAACGCCTCCAGCGTGAGGTCGGCGGCATAGATGCCGGTCAGCCCGGCCTGCGCGTAGCGGCGCGGCTGGTAGCCGGGGGTGTCCGTGCCGGGGCGTCCCGTGTGGCTGTCGCTGCCGCCCAGGAATCCGACCGTATAGCGGCGCGCCAGCGCCTCCTCCAGGAACCACTCGAAGCTGCCGTGGGTGGACGTAATCTCGATGGCGGGTTCGATAGCGGGTTCATGATAGGAGAGGTCCGCGTGCGCGCCGCCCACGTGGGGCGTGATGAGCGCGTCGCTATGGCGGTAGGCGGCGTAGAGGTCGCGTACGTGGGGGAGGTCGGTGTCGACGTCCGACTTGTCGGCAACTTGCGCGTGGCTGTTGCGTCGGAGCGGCTGGTTGTGGCGGCGGAAGTAGACGTTGTGATGCCCGCCGCGCGCCGTTTCCGGCGACCACTCGAAGCCGGGCAGCGGCACGAAGCGGCCAGGCTCCGCAAAGGCGGCCTCAGCCTCCTGCTGCGCGCGCCAATCTGCCGCCGAGATCATGTGGTCGTTGCGCTGGTAGCCCACAAAGTCCAGCGCGGCTACGTCACGGGCATAGCGGAAGAAATCGGGGATTTTCTCCGCCAAGGCGACCTGGCCGCCGTGCGGGTCGGCCCAAAAGAGAGAGTGCGGCGGCGGCTGTTCCGCGCAGAGCATGGGATTGCTGTGCGTTGCGAGGCCGCGCTGCGCGTCTTCCACGCGGATGCGGTGCGTGCCGGGACGGGTGGCCGTACAGTTCTCGATAACGCGGACGCCGCCGTCTTTGGGATGAAAGGTGACATACTGTGCCGCGGCGGTGGTTTCCCGCTTTCGCGGGAATGACGGAGTAGGGTCAAGGGACGGGTCGGCGCTGCTGGACGGGTTGGCGGCGCCGGGCGGGTCAGCGGCGCGGGGTGAGTCTGTCGCGCCGGGCGGGTCGGGTATGTGGATGCTCTCCGCGCGCAGGGCGAGCGTGCCTTGGTAGTCGTGCGCGGGATTGCCCCAGGCGTCTTCCACGCGCACCAGCAGGCGGAACGGCCGGCCGGCAACCACGCTCGAAGGCGCGACGGCGACCAGTTTGCGCGCCGCGCCGCCCACGATGGTGAGATGCGGCGAGTCCGGCAGCGTCACGAACCGGCCGTCGCCCGCGGCGTCGACGGCGACCCAGAAGTAGCGCTTGGCCTCCTGAAAGGTCTGCGCGCGCGACCCCGGCCCGCCGCCGCTGCGGTCGCCGTAGGTCACGGTGACGGTTTCGCCGGGACGCAACGGCCGCCCGTGCACGCGCAGGCGCAGCGACTTGATGTCCTCGACCACCACGTCGAGGCGGGCCTCAGGCGGAGCGTGCACGGTCAGGTATTCGGCGCGGGCGGGAGCGGTCACCTGGGGCAGTCCCCAGTCGGTGTCCGAATCCGTAGAGATGCGGATTGCGCCGCCGCTTGCGACGCCGGCAGCGCCCACGGTATAGCGGAGGCGCCACGTGCCGTACGTGCCGGCAACGACGGGAGCGCTTGGCTCGAGCGTAGCGGCGCCGTGCTGCTCGTGAATGTTGACGCTGGCCATTGTATGCGGCCCACCCTTGCCTCGTTTGAAGCGGCTGCGGAGGACGCTGGTAGTGTACAACGAAAGCGGATGCGGTGTCAGGGAAGCCGCACGTTCGCGGGGACGGCATACGCACAGTGCTCCGCCAGTCCTGCCCTTCGACAGGCTCAGGGCGAACGGGAAGGATGGGTGTCCGTTCGTGCTTAGTGTCCATTTGTGCTGAGTGTCCGTTCGTGCTGAGCTTGTCGAAGCACAGTTCGGCGCGTCAAGCCGAATTGTGACGTGCGTTCTTTGTGCTGTGACGGAGAGTTATGCGTGACGCTATCGCGCCAAGAAGCGGGGGACAAGCCCCCGCGCTACGCAAATGCGACCACACGAGGGACAAGCCCCCGCGCTACGCAAATGCGACCACACTAGGGACAAGCCCCATCGCTACGCCGTGCTGGCGCGGGTTGGCCGTACACGTGGCAAGACGACGTTAAGCGCGGCAAAGCGCGTGGTGTCATTTGAAGATTCGGCGGCTGTTGGCTAGACTGAAATTAAGCAACGTAGTGTGACCGATACGTGTCGCGAGGCCGGAATGAGCGGTCTACGCCAGCAATGAAGGGAGCCGGTATGGCCCAGGGGATGCCGTGGTACGATCAATTCGTGCGTTTTGGACAGGTGGCGCTGCATGAGGCTGATCCGCCGCACGTAGACGTTGGCTGGTGGCAGGAGCGCTGGCAGGAGAGCGGCCTCGGCGGCGTGGCGGTGAGCGCCGGCGGTGTCCTGGCTTTCTATCCCACGACGGTGCCTTTTCACCGGCGGAGCCGTTGGCTGGGCGAGCGCGACGTCTTTGGGGAGTTAGTGGAGGCCGCCAAGCAGCAAGACCTCATCGTGCTGGCGCGTATCGATCCCAGTCTCGCCCACGAAGACCTCTACTATACCCATGCCGATTGGTTCATGGTAGACCACGCCGGCAAGCCGCGCCGGTCGCACGACCTCTACTACACGTGCGTCAATTCGCCGTACTACCGGGAATATCTGCCGGCCATCGTCCGCGAAATTGGCGAGCGGTATCCGGTGGATGGCTTCTTCGGCCACAATTGGCAGGGGCACCGGGCGATTTGCTACTGCACCTACTGCGAGCGGCGCTACGCGCGGGAGGCGGAGATGCGCTTGCCCAGGCCGATGGGCCAGCCGGCGCGGGAGGACGAAGAGCGCGCGCAGCGGGGATGGCAGCGCTGGCGCCGGGAAGTGGATGAGGAATTGTGGAGCTTTCTGGAGGGGGTGACGAAAGAAGCCCGGGCCGAGGCGCTCTGGGTGGGAGATACGCCGCAAGGCCGCGTGGCCTCACTGGCGGAATTCGTCGTCGCCAGGCATGACGGCGGCCGGGGAGCGCAGCCGCTGTGGGCCGCGGGTCTGGCCAGCCGCAAGGCCCAGGACATGGCCGGCCGGAATAAAGCGGCGTACGTCACCGTGAACGTGGGCAGTGGGGCAAGCGGCGAGACGCCGCCGGCTGAGATTCCGGTGACGCTGGCGGAGGTGCTGGCGCATGGCGCGTGGCCGTGGGTGAGCATGGCGGCCGTACCGCGCGACCGGCGCACGTTCCAGGAGATGGCGCCGCTCCTTGCGTGGCGCAATCAGCATGAGCGCATCCTGGGGGGACGCCTGCCGGGCGCTACCGTGGGCGTGCTGTACGCTCCGTGCGCCGCAGCGGATGCGGTCTGCGGACTGGACGCGCACGCGCTGGGCGCATGTCTGGCGCTGCTGCGCGCGCGCATTCCATTCGACTTGGTGGAGGTGGATCGCAGCCAGTCCGGGGCGCTGGAAGACTACCGGTTGCTGCTGCTGCCTAATCTCAGCGAGCTATCCGACGGCCAGGCGCAGGAGGTGCGGCGGTTCGTGAGCGGCGGGCGCAGCGTGGTGGCGACCTTCGAAACCTCGCGCCGGGATCCCGCCGGCGGCTACCGCGCCGACTTCGGCTTGGCGGACGTATTTGGCGTCACAGCCACCGGCAGCGCGCCGCTTGAGGGACTGGATAACACCCAGTATCAAATTGGCGGCGACCACCCGATCGTCCATGACTTCGGCGATACGGTCGTGTTGCCGGCGGCGGCGCGTCTCAGTCTGGTGCAGCCCCTGGCGCGGGCGGAAACGCCCCTGGTGCTGGTGCCGCCCGCGGCCGCTACGCCGGTTGAATATGCGCTGGCGGAATTGCCGCAGATTTCGCGCCCGGTCCTGTTCGCGCGTGAACAGGAGCAGAGCCGGATCGTCTACTTCCCAGGGGACGTCGACCGCGCGATCTGGGAGCGAAACCATACGGATCTGGCGGTCTTGCTCGCCAGCGCGGTGCGGTGGGCGCACGGCAGCGAACTGCCGGTAACGGTGGCAGGCCCGGGGCTGGTGGACGTGGGCGTGCACGTCTACGGCAATATGCTGCAAGTGCACCTGGTCAACCTTACCAGCGCCGACGCCTGGCGAGGCTCGATCCAGGAAGTGGTGACTGTGGGGCCGCAGGAACTCCGGGTTGTGTTGCAACCGGGCAACGCGGTGCAAGAGGCGCAGTTGCTCGTGAGCGGCGCCAGCGCCGAGTACAGCGTGCGCGACAACGTGCTGCGGATTGCGATCCCGCAGATCGAAACGCATGAATTCGTAACCGTCCGCTTTGCGGCAGAGGCCGCGCAGACGTCTTGAAGCCTAAGGTTGTGTTTGACACTTGAGGAGGGATAAACCCAAGAGAAACACGCCGCACGCTCAACCGCGTCTGTTGTTCTGAGGAGCCCTTCGGCAAGCTCAGGATGAACTCCGCGACGAAAGAATCCAGGACACACGGTCTAGATTCCTCGCGTTCGCTCGGAATGACATTGAATGCCGACACAACCTATTGACTGGCCGGATTTCTTGCTGCGCAACGGAACAGGCCGCTACTGAGGCAGGGGAGGGATGCGGCTATCGGTTCCTCAGATTACGAACGCTCGGAAGAGCGTAACGGCGCTTTCGACGAAGATGGCGACGGCGGCAAGGTCGAAGCCCAAGACAGGGCCGACGCCCGCGGCGAAGGCGGCGCTCACCACGCAGAGCCGCAGCGCGCCCCTCAGATAGCGCAGGTAACGTCTCCCCCGTCGCAAGAGCGCGGGCGGCGGCGTGGCTCATCCCCTTCGGCCGTGCTGGTGGGCGGCTTTGCGGTCCTCATCGCGGTGGGCACGCTGCTTCTCATGCTGCCCGCGGCCGCCGCCTCCGGCAACGCCACGTCTTTCGTCGATGCGCTCTTCACCGCCACCTCGGCGGTGTGCGTGACCGGATTGGTGGTGGTGGATACCGGCGAGCACTGGAGCGGATTCGGCCACGCGGTGATTCTCGCGCTCTTCCAACTTGGCGGCTTTGGTTTCATGACCGGCTCGATTCTCATCCTGATGATTCTCGGCCAATCGATCCGGCTGCGCCAGCGCGTCCTAATGCGCGAGGCGCTCAACCTCTCCAGTATCGGCGGAATTGTGCCGATCGTGCGCAACATCGCTATCTGGACAGTCGCGGTGGAGGCGGCCGGCGTCCTGGCGCTTACGCTCTACTTCGCGCGTGAGCGCGAGCCCGCGCACGCCCTCTGGATGGGGCTCTTTCACGGGGTATCGGCCTTCAATAACGCCGGTTTCGATCTGATGGGCGGCTTCTCCAGCCTCACCCAATTCCGCCGCGAGGAGTTCCTGCTTATTGTCATTGCCGTGTTGGTGGTCTTTGGCAGCACTGGATACGTGGTGTTCGCGGACATGGCGCGCTCGCGGCGCTGGCTGCGGCTCAGCCTGGAGACCAAGCTGATCGTGCTTGTAACCGGCGCGTTGTGGCTGCTAGGCGGCGCGGCGTTCTTCTGGCGCGAGCGCGCCAATCCGCTGACTTTGGCCGGCGAGGTGTGGCACGTGCAACTCCTGGATACGTTCTTCCACAGCGTTGCCGCCCGCACGGCGGGCTTCGTCTCGCTGCCGGTGAGCGGCATGACCGAGGACACCACCTTCTTGACCATGGTGCTCATGCTCATTGGCGGCGCGCCCGGCTCCACGGCCGGCGGCATCAAAGTGACCACGTTTGCCATTCTCATCGTGACGATTGTAGCGGTAATGCGCGGCAGAACCCGCATTACCGTACTGCGCCGCACGATCCCGCAGGAAATAGTGCTGCGCTCGCTGACGATCATCTCGTTGGCTACCGTGCTGCTCATCGGCGTGGGTTGGCTGCTGGCGGAGTTCGAGACTGCCGGCTTCATGCCGGTGCTCTTCGAGGCCGCGTCGGCGCTGGGCACGGTAGGCATGTCGTACGGCATTACGCCGCAATTGCACGACGTGAGCCGCTTGGTCCTGGTGGCTGCCATGTTCGTGGGGCGCCTGGGCCCGCTAACGCTGGTGCTGCTGCTGGCGCAGAAGAGCCAGCGCGAGTATCTGCAATATCCACGTGAAACGGTACGGGTGGGATAGGAGTGACGCTATGCCGAGTCAACAGATCGCGGTGATTGGGCTGGGCCGCTTTGGCACCAGCGCGGCGATTCAGCTTGCCAGCTTGGGCTACGACGTGCTGGGGGTGGACAAGAGCGCGGATAAGGTCGAGAGCATGTCGGACGAGCTTACCCACGTGGTGCGCGCGGACACGGCCAATGAGGGCGCGCTGGAAGAACTCGGCATTCGCAACTTCGACGTGGTGGTGGTGGGCATTAGCTCGGACGTGCAGGGCAGCATCATCACGACGTTGATCCTCAAACACCTGGACGTGCCCTACGTGATCGCCAAGGCGCGCGACGAACTCCACGGCGAAATCCTGGATAGAATCGGCGCCGATAAGGTGATCTATCCGGAGCATGAAGCCGGGGTGCGCATCGCGCACACGTTCATCTCGCAGGCTATCATCGACTACGTTGAGGTGGTGCCCGGCTACGGCGTGAGCAAGCTCAGAGTGCCGGATCGTTTTGTGGGCCGCTCGCTGCAGGTGCTCGGTTTCGGTGAGGGGAGCGGGTTGCGCATTCTGATGATTGGACGCAACAAGAGCGTGGTGCACGACCCCAAATCCAGCGAGCGCATCCAAGACGGCGACGTGCTGATGATGGTGGGCGAGGACCGCTACTTGAGCGAGTTGGAACTCTAGCGGTTGGGTTGCTCGTTCGCTTCACACGGGGAGCACGTGATAGCCGGGCGGATAGCGCGTGAAGGGCTTGACGAAGTTCACGCGATATGGTTAAATGGGAGTAGAGAGGGCGCGAGTCCTCGAAACGGCACCAAGGAGGGAGGTGAGCGATGAAAGGTATGCGCTTGCCGCTGGATAACCCGAGAGTGCTGTACGGTGTTTGGCAAGTGGACTGTTAACCCTCCATCCGCGCAAGGTTCTACATGACAGATGCGGGTGGAGGGCGAGACCGCAGGGTGGCGGGGCTTGCCGCTTGATGCGTGGCAGCGGCGAGGCGTCCGTGTGGCGCAGCCGAGCCAAAGCGAGTGCCCGATTCACGGGCGGCAAAATCCGGCAAGACTACGGCCCGAACCAGCAATGGGATTGAGCGCGCCTCGGACCTATCCGAGGCGCGCTCTTTGGTTTGTCAGAGGGGCGTTCCTCCGCGCCGCGCGCGGAGCCGTGGCGCTTGGATAGAGATGAGAGCGGCAACACGTCCAGATCCGGAGAAGAGGCATGAAGGATATGCGCGCGCGCACACCGGCGGTGATCTCGCGCGGGGAGGCAGACCGCACGCTGGTGATCGAATGGCGCGACGGCCACGTTACGCGCTACGACTGGGAGGCGCTGCGCCGCCTGTGTCCGTGCGCGCTCTGCGCGGGCGAGATGGGCGCGCCCGGCACGATGAACGCCGGCACGATCCTCATGGCAAGCCAGACGTTTCTGGAATCTCTGGAACAGGTCGGCAGCTATGCGGTGCGCCTGCACTGGGAGGACGGACACAATACGGGCATCTACACGTTCGACGGCCTGCGGGAGAACTGCCCGTGTTGCGCGGAATCGGCGTAAGGTCTGCCTGGCGCTGCCCCCGGCCGGCGCGTATCGGACCAGGCGCTTAGTCGCTGAGATAGAGTTCCGCGCTGGGGCAGAGGTCTTGCAGCGGGCATTCACCGCAGGCGGGTTTACGGGCCGTGCAGAGGGCGCGCCCGTGGTGGATGAGCAGGTGGCCGACGTCGATCCAGTCGGCCTCGGGCACGACGTCCATGAGGTCGCGCTCGATCTTGGTGGGTTCCTTTTGCCGGGTGAGTTTGAGGCGTTGCGAGAGGCGCGAGACGTGGGTATCGACCACCACTCCGTCCGCGACCTGAAACGCCACGCCCAGCACCACGTTGGCGGTCTTGCGCGCCACGCCCGGCAACTCCAGCAATTCAGCCATCGTCTCGGGCACGGCGCCGCCGAACTTTTCCAGGATGACGCGGGCCGCACCCTGGATATTCTTCGCTTTGTTGCGGAAGAAGCCGGTGGTCTTGATGGCCGCTTCCAGGTCTGCCCGGGGCGCTTCGGCAAACGCGGCCACCGTGGGAAAACGCGCGAAGAGCGCCGGCGTGACGATGTTCACGCGCTTGTCCGTGCACTGCGCGGAGAGAATCGTGGCGACCAGCAGTTCCCACGGGTTGCGGTAGTGCAGGGCGCACTCGGCTTCGGGATAGGTGGCGCGGAGGCCGGTGATGATGCGGCCCACGCGCTCCCGCAGCGCGCGCTGCGATTCTCTTCCTCGTTTGCGCTGCGGTGGGCGTGCGGCTTTCTGTGCGGGCATGGAACGTAGCCGTCTTCCCTGAGTTGGTTACGCGCTCTTCTCGCCAAGAGGCGGGGGACAAGCCCCCGCGCTACTCCACGTGAACCGGCATGGGCGCAGCGCGTGGAGGTAATCTGAGACCGGCCGCTTGGCGGGATACACGCCTTTCAGGCCTGGTCTGCGCCAACCAGGTCGCCGCGGCCGCGCAAGCTTTCCAGGTTCTGCGTGTGCACGTGGTTGCCCGGCGCGATGTCCTGCGTGGCGGCGCCGATGGACTCGCCGTACTTGATAACGTGCTCGCCGTTGGCAATCGGCTTCACGGCGACCTTGTGGCCAAAGGGGATGTCGTCGCGGATGGTGATTTCTTGCTCACCCGCCGGTCCAGTAAAGGCAACTGTGGTACCCGGCGTGAGGTCCGCCAGCGCAATGGCGGTGTTGTCTTTGTCATCGATGACGTGGAGCACTTGCTTCATGCGGCGCTGTCCTTGCGGCGGGTGTGCACTTCGGTTGAAGACCGACCGCAGGAAAGACCCCACGGCACGGCTGGTACCAGCATACCGCAGGCTAGTGGAATCTGCCAACGGATGATGGCTTGCAATACCTTGACACGTGGTCTTCATCCGGAAGCGGGTTGCCAGGCATTGCTCTTGATTTGCGCCGTGAAGACTTCAACAGCCCTTAGCGTAGCTGCTCTTTCCAAGGTTCCGCTAACTCGCATTCTTTTGGCGCCGCTCTTTGCGGAAGCGGAAATGGCCGCAAATCGGATCAGGTTATAGGGCAGGAACTCCATCGCAAGGATACCGGTCTCCCCAACTCGCCACTCGATTTGCGCCAGCCCCTCTGGACCTATCGCTATTTGAGGTTGTGGCAACTGTCGTTCGCTCATGAGGAAGTAAGCCAGCTCTCGCATGGAGTCGATTGACATAGGTTGCTCATCCGGATCGTCGGCAACAAGCCCTTGGAGGTACTCGAGGCGATCCGCGATTGCGTCCAAGCCATGGAACTTGAGCACGGCGATGATTTCCGCTTGCTCCATGGCCAAGGATAGGTCTTCTTTCCACGAGGTGTGCTTTAGCAAAGTCCGGTGCGCCTGTTCTAAAGATCAGCGATACTGCCACACGGTTTACGTGCTTTGCACTATAGCATCGAAAACGGGACGAGCGTCATGAGCACCTCGATGGAGGATGACATTCTCCATTGGCCTTATGTCGTTCGTTGCCAACTGCCGTGCCGCTGTCGTAGGCTAGAGGGTACGGTTACGCTACGTTTGCAGCGCACGAAGCAACGAGAAGAGTGAAGAAGATGATCAAAGAACGCATTGTCGCATTGAACGCGCGCGCCGCGGAACTCCGGAGGCGCCTTTGACCTGGCGGCGTGGGAGGCGGAGATCGGCGACCTGGAGGCGCGGTCGCTAGATCCCGGTTTGTGGGATTCGCCGGGGAATGCCCAGCGGGTCATGCAGCGGCTGGCTGCCGTGCGCCGCCTGGCCGATGACTGGAACGGCTTCTTTGCGGATGTCGAAGCGCTGGTGGAACTTGCGGAACTCGACGACCCGGCCCTGGAGACGGAACTCGCTGCCGAGGTGAGCCGCCTGGAGGCGGATGGCGAGAAGCGCGAGATTCAGACCCTCTTCCAGGGCGCGTACGATGAGCGCGACGCGCTGCTCTCCCTTCATGCCGGCGCGGGCGGGACGGATTCGCAGGATTGGGTCGAAATGCTGCTGCGCATGTACGTCCGCTGGGCGGAGGCTAATGCGCACACGCCGGAAATCCTGGATAGCACGCCCGGTGAAGAGGCCGGCATCAAGAGCGTCACGCTGCAGGTGAGCGGGCCGTTTGCGTATGGGCGCCTGCGGTCGGAACACGGCGTGCACCGCCTGGTGCGGCTCTCGCCCTTCGACGCCAACCACCGCCGCCATACGTCGTTCGCGCTGGTGGAAGCGCTGCCCGTCATCGACGATGACGTAACCGTTGAGATAAAGCCCGACGACGTGAAGCTGGATACGTTTCGCGCCAGCGGGGCCGGCGGGCAGCACGTGAACAAGACGAGTTCCGCCGTGCGGATTACCCACGTGCCCACGGGCATCGTCATTTCGTGCCAGAACGAGCGCTCGCAACTGCAGAACCGCGAGGCCGCCATGCGCATTCTGCGGGCGCGCCTGTTGGAGCGCAAATTGCAGGCGCAACAGGAAGAACAGGCGGCGCTGAAGGGCGAACATACCAGCGCCGAGTGGGGCAACCAGATACGCTCCTACGTGCTGCATCCCTACACCATGGTGAAAGACCTCCGCACGGGCGTCGAAACCGGCAATACGCGGGCGGTGTTGGATGGCGCCATCGACGAGTTCGCGGAGGCCTATCTGCGGCAGCAGGCTGAAAACCGCCGCAACAGCACTAGCGGCGTTGGGTAAGTTGGGGAGAGACGTATGGTAGGTGTGCGCCGTGTCCCTACAACGCTCGCGGTTGCGTTTGAGAAAGATTCCTCGTTGCTTCTCCACGGGGCGGCCGGGCAGCGCGCGCGACAAAGCGGGGAGGCCGCAGTGTGATTCCGGTGGTGTGTATCGTCGGCAAGCATAATGCGGGCAAGACGACGCTGCTCGAGCGCCTGATTCCGTGTTTGCGGGAGCGCGGGCGGCGGGTGGCGGTGGTCAAGCACGCGGCGCACGGCTTCGCGCTTGACCGGGAGGGGAGCGACTCGCGGCGTCTGGCGCAAACGGAGGCCGCCGCGGTGGCGCTCAGCGGGCCGGGGAGCGCCGCCGTTTTCATCACGCTGCCGGCGAGCGCCTCGTTGCCGCAACTCCTGGGACTGCTGCCGCCGCTGGGCTTCGATCTCGTGCTGGTGGAAGGCTACAAACGCTCAGACTATCCCAAAGTCGAGGTGCACCGCGCCGCGCTCGGGCCGGATTTGCTGGTTGCGGCAGAGCATCTTGCCGCCGTGGTGAGCGACGGCGGATGCGACTTCGAGGTTCCCGTCTTCGATTCCACCAACGCGGCGGGGCTGGCGGCTTTTCTTGATGAGCGCTACGTGCGCCCGGGCCTGGAGCGCGACGCCATCCGCGTCACGGTAGACGGTGAGGAAGTGCGCCTAAACGCCTTTGCCAGCGCGGTGATCGCGGGCGGCGTTTCCGGCATGTTGTCGGCGCTCAAGGGCGTCACCGAGCCGGGCGAGGCCCGCATCGAGTTGCGGCGCGGGCGCAAGGGCGGCGACACGTAGCCATTGCCCGTGGCAGGGGAGCGGGGGGCAAGCCCCAATGCTGTCGCAGCGGCGCGAAGACGCGCCGAAAACTCAATTGGCGAAGAGAACCACGCATCGCATCTCCGGTAGCGCAGGTTTGCAACCTGCGATCCTGTAGGGTCAATCCTTTGCGTGTGCTCTTCTTCATGCTCTGGCGGGGGACAAGCCCCCGCGCTACGGGGTATTGGGTTGGCCAAAAGGGGCAGGGGCACGACATGTCGTGCCCCTACCCCTTTTGGGTCTGTCGATGATGTGCCAATTTCAGGCTGGGCGCTCAGGTTGCGGGCGCGGCCTCGGCGGCGGCCAGCGGCGCGCCGTCTCCCTGGCCGTCCGCGACGTTCTGCGCCGAGATGTGCTTATTGAGGGCGTTCATGTAGGCCTTGGCGCTGGCGACTACGATGTCGGTGTCCGCGCCGTAGCCGGTCACCGAGACGCCCTCGCTTTCCAGGCGGATGCTCACCTCGCCCTGCGCGTCGATGCCCTCCGTGACGGCTTGCACGCGAAACTCGGTGAGCTTGGCCGGCACGTTGACGATGCGGTCGATGGCCTTGCAGACGGCGTCCACCGGCCCATCGCCCAGCGCGGCGTCCTCGTAGACCCGGTCCTGGTCGTCGATGATGCGCACCGTGGCCGTGGGAATGCTCTTATCGCCGCAACTCACCTGCACGTGCTCCAGGCTAAAGTACTCCTTGGCTTGCAGCACGTCGCTGGAGAGCAGCGCCTCGATGTCGCGCGCCGTGACGTTGCGCCGCTTGTCGGCCAACTCTTTGAAGCGGTCGAACGCCTCTTGGAATTCGCGCTCGCTCAGTTGGTAGCCCATCTTGGCAAGCTGGTCGCGGAAGGCGTGGCGGCCGCTGGTCTTGCCCAGCACGATGCGGCTGCCGCCCATGCCCACGCTTTCGGGCGTCATGATTTCGTACGTCTGGCGGTCTTTCAGCATCCCGTCCTGGTGCAGGCCGGACGAATGCGCAAAGGCGTTGGCGCCGATGATGGCCTTGTTCGGCTGCACCGGCATGTTCATCAGTTCGCTCACCATGCGGCTCGTGCGATAGATTTCCTCGGTGTTGATGCGGTGCGTCACCTTGAAGAAATCCTTGCGCACGGTGGCGTTCATCACCACCTCTTCCAGCGAGGCGTTGCCGGCGCGCTCGCCGACGCCGTTCAGCGTGCACTCGATCTGGTCCACGCCGTTGAGGATGGCAATCAGCGAATTGGCGTTGGCCTGGCCCAGGTCGTTGTGGCAGTGCACGGAGAGCGTGACGTTCTCGACACCGGGCGTGTTGGCGCGCAGGTATTGCAAGAGTTCGGCAAACTCATCCGGCTGGGTGTAGCCCATGGTGTCGGGCACATTAATTACCCTTGCCCCGGCCGCGATGGCGTCGCCAAAGAGTTGGCACAAATAATCCCAGTCGCTGCGGGTGGCGTCCATGGCCGAGAACTCGACGTTGGCGCAGTAGCCGACGGCCTGCCGGACGCACGCCACCGCGGCCTCCCGCACTTCCTGGCGCGTCATGCGCAGTTGGCGCTCCAGGTGGATGTCGCTGGACGAGATGAAGACGTGGATGCGGGGGGCTGCGCCCGGTTTGATCGCCTCCCAGGCGGCCTCGACCTGATCGGGTTTGAAGCCGGAGAGGGCGCAAATCTGGACGTTGCGCAGCTTTTCCGCCAGGAGTTGCACGGCCTTGAAGTCGCCGGGCGAGGTGCGGGGAAAGCCGGCCTCGAGAATATCGACGCCGAGGCGTTCCAGTTGCTCGCCGAGTTGCAGCTTTTCATCTACGGTCAGCGAGCCGCCGGCCGCCTGTTCGCCGTCGCGCAGGGTGGTATCGAAGATTTGCAGGGTTCTCATGACGTGTTAGGTCCTCCATGCCAATTTGGGTCGCAGGCGCGTGCCAAAGCGCGCCGGTCAGCGGGTCGCGAAAGGCATGGCAAGCGGGCAGGCCCGCCAGCATACCAGGGCCGGTAAGCCCTGGCGCCGGAAGGGCCTGAAACCACACTCCTCTTGGACTGCACATGGTCGAGGTGAAATGGGCGGATACTGCGGTATCCCCATCGCTTGTATTCCCTCTAACGCGTTTATTTGGGGTCGAGCCACGGCATCATGGCCCGCAGATTCTTGCCCACCGTTTCGATTTGGTGCGACTTGTCCATTTCACGGTAGGCGTTGAACGCCGGGCGGCCGGCCATGTTCTCCAGGATCCACTCCCGGGCGAATTCGCCGTTCTGAATCTCGTGGAGGATTTTCTCCATCGACTCGCGCACGTGCTCGTCCACCACGCGGGGGCCGCGGCTGTAGTCGCCGTACTCGGCGGTCTCGCTCACCGAGTAGCGCATGTAGTTGAGGCCGCCCTGGTAGAAGAGGTCAACGATGAGCTTGAGTTCGTGCATGCACTCGAAATAGGCGATTTCCGGTTGGTAACCGGCCTCGACGAGAATCTCGAACGCGGCCTTTACCAGCGCGCTCACGCCGCCGCAGAGCACGGTTTGCTCGCCGAAGAGGTCGGTCTCGGTCTCCTCTTTGAAGGTCGTATTGAGCACGCCGGCGCGGGTACAGCCGATGCCGCGCGCGTAGGCGAGGGTCAGTTCGCGGGCGTTGCCGCTGGCGTCCTGCTGGATGGCGATGAGGCCGGGCACGCCGTTGCCTTCCTCGAACGTGGCGCGCATGCGGTGGCCGGGGGCTTTGGGCGCGACCATGCTGACGTCCACCATGGCCGGCGGCACGACTTGCTGGAAGTGGATGTTGAAGCCGTGGGCGAAGAGGAGCATCTGGCCCGCGCGCAGGTGCGGGGCGATCGATTCCTGGTAGAGGATCGGCTGCACCGTGTCCGGCACGAGTATCATGATAAGGTCGGCCTGCTGCGCCACCGCCTCGGTCGTGCCGACGCCAAGGCCGTCGCTCTCCACTTTCGACCACGAGCGGCTGCCCTCGTAGAGGCCCACCATGACGTTGCAGCCGCTGTCGCGCAGGTTCAGCGCGTGGGCGTGCCCCTGGCTGCCGTAGCCAATGATGCCGATCGTCTTGTCATTGAGCAGATCGATGTTCGCGTCTTCGTCGTAGTAGACCTGGACCACGGTACCCTCTCTTCGCTTTTCAGTTTTGTCATTACCCTGGAGGGGAGCAAGCCACCATTGAGAAATAGCAAGCCGGCCTCCGTAGCACCGGAACCCTCTCCGTCACACCGGCGCTCTTTCTGTCATATCGGCACTTCTCCATTACACCGGCGTCCTTTTTCCGTCATTCCGGCGAAAGCCGGAATCCATCATTGCCGCGCGTGACCTGGATTCCGGCTTTCGCCGGAATGACAGCATAGGGGCCGCCTCTCGGCTATGAGGCGGCCCACACCCAAGCTAGCGCACATCCAGACTGGCCCATACCCAGACCGGCCCATACGCTATGCCGCCGGGCCTTCTTGCGCCAGGACCGCCGGCGCCGGCATGGCGCGACCGCGCACCATGGCCACCTCGCCGGTGCGGCTCAGTTCCAGGATGCCGTAGGGACGGATGATCTCGACGAACGAGTCGATCTTATCCTCGTCTCCCGTAATCTCCAGGATGATGCTGCCCGGCGAGACGTCCACCACTTGCGCCCGGTAGACGTTGGCCAGTTGCAGGATTTCGGTGCGTTTCATCTCCGGCGCGGCGATCTTGGCCAGGGCCATCTCGCGGGAGACGTGGCGCTGCTCGGTGACGTCGGTCACCGAGACCACCTCGATCAGCTTCTCCAACTGCCGCGCCACCTGGATCGATTCCTTGTGGTCTTCCGCCACCACAATCGTCATGCGCGAGATGCCCGGCCGGTGCGAGTGGCCGACGGCCAGGCTCTCGATGTTGTAGCCGCGCTTGCGGAAGAGGCTGGCAATGCGGTTTAGGACGCCGGGATGGTCCTCGACGTCCGCAATCAGGACGTGTCTCATGCGTACCTCGCTTCTTCCACGGCGTCGCCCTCGATTGTCTCGGCCAGGCTGGAGCCGGCCGGCACCATGGGGTAGACCTTCTCCACTTCGTCCACCACCAGGTCGAGCACCACCGGGCCGGGGATCTTCTCCGCCTCTTTCAGCACCTTGAGCACGTCCGCCTTCGTGGACGCGCGCAGGCCGGGCAGGCCGTAGGCTTCGGCCAACTTGACGAAGTCCGGGTTCTCCAGCTTGGCGCTGATGAAGCGGCTGTCGTAGAAGAGCGTCTGCCACTGGCGGATCATGCCCAGGTGGTTATTGTTGATGATGGCGATCTTCACGTCCACGTTGTGTTCTTTGACCACCGCCAGGTCTTGCAGCGTCATCTGGAAGCCGCCGTCGCCGATGATGCACCACACCTGCTCGTTGGGGCGGGCGTACTTTACGCCGATGGCCGCCGGGAAGGCGTAGCCCATGGCGCCGAGCCCGCCAGACGAGAAGAAGGTGTTGCGGCGGTCGTACCAGAAGTGTTGGGCGGCCCACATTTGCGCCTGGCCCACGTCGGTGACCACCACGGCCTCGCCGTTGGTGATGTGGTATATCTGGCGGATGACCCACTGGGGCAGCACGATGTCGGTCTCGCGGATGGCGAGGCTGGGATGCTCCTCACGCCACTCGCGAATCTGCTCCACCCACGGCGTGTGGTCGAGTTGGTCGATCTCGTCGATCATCGCGCGAATAGTGGGCTTCAGATCGGCCACGATGCCCACGTCCGTGGCGACGTTCTTGCCGATCTCCGCCGGGTCGATGTCCACGTGGATGATGCGCGCGCCGGTAGCGAAGTCCTCGAGGCGTCCGGTCACCCGGTCGTCGAAGCGCATGCCCAGGGAGATGAGCAGGTCGGCGCGGTCCACGGCCCAGTTGGCGTAGATGTTGCCGTGCATGCCCACCATGCCGAACGAGAGTTCATGGCTTTCCGGGAAGGACGACACGCCGTGCAACGTGGTGATGACGGGGATGTTGGCCTTCTCCGCGAACGCCAGCAACTCCTCGTACGCGCCGGAATAGTGGATGCCGTGGCCGGCCAGGATGATCGGCTTCTCCGCGCCGTGAATCACTTCCGCCGCGTCGCGCACGAGCGTGGGGTCCGGCTGCGTGCCTTCCTCCGGGTTGTAGCCCACGATATTGGGCGGCGGGAAGCCGTCGAACTCGACCTCTTCCAGGAAGACGTCTTTGGGCACGTCCACCTGCACCGGGCCTTTGCGTCCCGTGTTGGCGATGTAGAAGGCTTCTTCCATCACGCGCGGCAATTCTTCCGCGTTCAGCACAAGCCAGTTGTGCTTGGTGACGGGCAGCATGACGCCGGTGGCGTCGGTTTCCTGGAAGCCGTCGGTGCCCAACAGGTTGCGCGGCACCTGGCCGGTGAGCGCCACCACGGGCACGGAATCCATGTGCGCGCCGGCAATGCCGGTGACGAGATTGGTGACGCCGGGGCCGCTGGTGGCGATACAGACACCCACGTCGCCGCTGGCGCGGGCGTAGCCGTCGGCCGCGAAGGCCGCGCCCTGCTCGTGGCGCACCAGGATGTGGTTGAGCCGGTCCTGGTAGTGATAGAGGGCGTCGTAGAGGGGCAGGCACGCGCCGCCGGGATACCCGAATACGGTGTGCACGCCGTGCGCCACCAGGCTATCCAAGATGATCTCTGCTCCGGTCCGTTTCATGTGCTCTCTTCCTCATTCCTTACACTTGAGCGAACGTGTCTCGATGCGTTGCCGCTTGCTCGCGGGTCTGTGCGCCGCGCAGCGTCACGCGCCCAGCCTGGACGCGTGCGGCGTGTACCGCCCCGCAAGACGCTTTGCGCGCCCCAAAGAGGGTGCGCCGCGCCTTACAGTTAGTTGCCTCCGTTGTTGCTGTTTTGCCGATCCACTTCATGATACTCGTCCCGCCAGCTATTGTTAAGCGGTTGCGCGCAAAGCCCGTGAAAACCGTTCGTGCTGAGCCCTTCGACAGGCTCAGGGTGACCCTTCGACAGGCTCAGGGCGAACGTTGTTCATGCGGGCAACCGGGCGTTCTCCTCAGGTAATCGCCACGCCAAACTTCGCCAACACGCGCCGCACGACGAAGAAGAGCGCCACCAGCAGCCAGCCCAGCGCGAACTCCGCCGCCAAGAGCAACGGGCTGAGCCGCCAGATCTGCGCCAACGCGCGCTCGGCGGCCTGCCAGTTGCCCTCTACCATACCAGTTATCAGCGCGATGGGGACGCCCAGGAGCGCGATGGCGAGGGCGCCCAGGACAAGGATCGCCGCCGAAAGCGCCAGCGCCCCTAACAGCAGCGCGCGCTTGTTCCAGCGGTACGCCGCGGCGACCGGCTCGGCCTCGAGCGGCAAGTCTACAGGCGTATCTGAAAACGCATCGAACATTGCGCCAGCTTCCCGGCGGCGTCTGCCGCGCAGCGAAGAAAAAACCCGTCCCTATCGCCTGGGGACGGGCATTACTCTTTGCAATACGAACCGTGTTGTATGGCTGTTGGCGCCAAACTGGCTTCGTGTTCTCCGGTATCCGCATCCCCGCGCCGGCGTCAATTTGCCGTCGCTCGCCGGGGATGCTGCCGTCCCGCTGGTCAATGTGTGAGTGTTGTGATTAATGCGCCGCCTAGGCGGCTACGAGAATCATCAACACGAGCGGCCACAATTCAGGCGTGTGACCGCCGCGTAGCGCGAGAGTGCGGATTTTCCCGGCGCGGTACATAGTGGTGTTCGTTGCCTCAAGGGCTACTCTGCACACATGCTATTCGTACTCTTGTAATATCACGAACGCGGCGGCGGCGTCAAGCGCCGCTTTGCCTAGTTGACAACAATTCGCAGATTCTGGTAGCGTTGCGGTAGGGAGTGCGTGCTCCATGCAATGTGCGCTTGGACGCGCTCCGTTTTCCACGTAAAAAGCAGAGTGTTTGGCGCGCGCCTGCACTCGCAGCAACCAGCCCATAGCCGCGCGGTAATGGAGAGAGGATAGCGCAATGCGGAGTTTTCCCGGTCGGCCGGACTTGACAATCGTGACCACGCTGGACGGCGGGCAGGAAGTGCTGCAGATGAAGGCGGGCTACTTGTTCATTTGCGAGGGCTGCTGCTGCGGCAACGGCTATTCCAAACCCCGATTGGAAAAAGCCCATTACCTGCGCGAGTCGCGCCGCCGGGGAATTTCCGAGCACGTGACCACTGTGTTTACGGCCGATGACGGCGGCGGCTGCCTGGGCCCGTGCGGCCTGGGAAATAACGTTTTCATGTACCTCTTCGGCAGAGGACTCTGGTTCCAAGGCATGAACGACACCGCGGACCTCGACGCGCTCTTTACCTACCTGGAAGAGAGCATCCGCCTGGGACAGCCGGCGCCGGTGGCGGGCAGCCTGGCCGACCGCGTCTATACAAGGGTACAGGGCGAGCAGATACCGGTTGCAGTGTCGTAGACAGGCGCCTCTGCGGCGAAATCCGCCATAACTCTGAGATTGGCGTGACCGAGCCGTTAGCCCTGAGCGGCGTCGAAGGGTGAACGGCGGCTTGAGCGCGTTGCAATTCCGCCCGCACCTCTCTCCGTTCATGCTTCGACAGGGGCTTCGCGCAGCCCTCAGCACGAACGGAGAGAGGTGCGGGCGTTTTCATTCCCTTTTGTGGCCGGCGGAAAGCCCTTATGATTCGCGCGGGAGTTGGTATCAGCGCCTTCCCGCCTAGTCATCCGCAGCGGGGGACAAGCCCCAATGCTGTCGCAGCGGCGCGAAGACGCGCCGAAAACTCAATTGGCGATGCGAACCGCGCCTCGAATCTCCGGTAGCGCAGGTTTGTAACCTGCGAATCTGTTGGGCCAATCCTTTGCGTGCCAGTTTCAATGGCTCTGGCGGGGGACAAGCCCCCGCGCTGTCGCAGCGGCGCGAAGACGCGCCGAAAACTCAATTGGCGATGCGAACCGCGCCTCGAATCTCCGGTAGCGCAGGTTTGTAACCTGCGAATCTGCTGGGTCAATCCTTTGCGTGCCAATTTCAATGGCTCTGGCGGGGGACAAGCCCCCGCGCTACGCGTAAGGCGCTTCGCATGTGCGGCCGCTCGCCTAGCGCGCGTTCGGGTCCGGCTGCATCATGCCGAAGAGGTTGCCTTCGGTATCCTTGGCGTAGGCCGCCCAGCCGATGCCGGGCACGGGGTGTTTGGGTTCGGTGACCACGCCGCCGTGGGCCGTGATGCGCGCCAACGCCGCGTCCAGGTCGGTGACCTGCGCCACGCACGAATAGCCGTTGACGGCGACGGCAGCCGCCGGCGGGTCGCCTTGCCGCCGCGCCAGGCCGCCGTCGATGCCGGGTTGGTCGGCGGGGCCGGTCTGGATGAGCCAGTAGTCCACGCTGCCGCCCTCCCACTTATGGAATTTCCAGCCAAACACGCCGGTGTAGAACGTCATGGCCCGCTCCGGCTCGGCGGCCTCGATTTCGAAGTGGATTATTCGTGACACGGTTCTTCCTTTCTTGAATCGGCGCGGTAATGTGGTTTGCTAGTTGTCTGTAGCGGGACGGCAGTTGCCAAAGCTGCACTCGTAGCCTTCCAGGTCGAGCGCGCGATAACGGCGCGCCGCCGGATACCGCGGGCACGGGTGTCTAGTCCTTCCCAAACTTCTCCAGGAACAGCGTGTAGCCGTTTGGGGTCTGGACGCTCATTTCCCAGGAGTCCATTGCTTCCCAGTATTGCGCCGGCTGAGTGTATGGGATGCCGTGCGCTTCGCAGACGGCGATCACGTCCTTGAAACTGGATGTCTCCATTTGCCAGACGAACTTGCCGGCAAGCTGCGCGGCGTCGAAGCCGGCGCGCTCTTTCAGGCCGAACTCCACGACGCCGCTACGCAAGCCGACGAAGCCGGGAAACTCGTCGCCCTGATACGAGATTTCAAAGCCCAAGCGCTGGTAGAAGGCTACCTCCGGAGAGAGGTCATGCACGTAGAGGATCGGAACCATGCGCGGGAATTGCGGTTGCGTGCTGCTCATGGCTGCCGGACTCGCGGGTGGGGCTGAATTCGATTGCGCCGGCTGACGCGCTGGGCGGGCCGGCACACGTGGAGACTTGGCGGAGAGGGTGGGATTCGAACCCACGACGCCCTTTTGGGGGCGTAATCGTTTTCGAGACGATCTCCTTCAACCACTCGGACACCTCTCCAAGGGTGGCTGATCAATTAATACGATAGCGAAACGGGGCGCGGGGTACAACCCCGTAACCGGGCGGTCAGCGGCGTGGCGGCGGTGGCGCGGGCGGTTCGCGGTCAGGCGGGCGCCATTGACCGGCCTCGGCCTGACGCGCCAGAGTGTTGATCGGATCGTCGGTTTCTTCCTGCGAGGGGCTCCAGCGGGAGAGGACGCCGTCGCTCATCGTAAACGTCTCGTCGGCGATGTCGCGCACCGAGAGGTCGTGGGTGGCCATGACGACGGTGACGCCTTCCTGCCGCACGATGCGCGAGAAGAGGAGCATCATCTGCAGGCCGGTCACGCTGTCCAGGTCTCCCGTAGGCTCGTCGGCTAGCAGCAAGGCGGGGGTGTTGGCCAGGGCGCGGGCAATCGCCACGCGGCCTTGCTCGCCGCCGGAAAGCTCGAACGGCCGGTGGCTGGCGCGCTTGCTCAGGCCCACCAGGTCCAGGAGTTCAAGCGCCCGTTGGTGGCGCTGGCGCGCGCCCATACCGGCGATGCGCATCGGCAATTCCACGTTCTCGTAAGCGGAGAGCACCGGCAGCAGCGCAAAGGCCTGGAAGATGAAGCCGATCTTGTGCCGCCGCAGCATGGTGAGCTCGCGGTCGCTCATTTGGCGCGTGTCGTTGTCCATGATCTTGATCATGCCGGCGGTGGGGCGGTCTAAGCCGCCAACCATGTTGAGCAGGGTGGTCTTGCCGCTGCCGGAGCGCCCTTGCAACGCGATGAAGCGGCCGGGAGCTATGCTCCAGTTGGCTTCGCGCACGGCGTACACGTCCTCGCGGCCCACGTGATAGACCCGGGAGACGCCTTCCGCCAGGGTAATGGGTTCTGCCATGACGCCGATTTTGCCTCTTCTCTTGCTACTGTGCGGACACGGCGGCACTGCCGGGCGCGCGGCCGGCGGTCTAGCGGCGCAAGAGACCCCGCAGGCCGCGCTTCTCCTCTTCCTCGTCGGAAGACGTATACGCCGGTTTCACGACGATGCCGTCATCCGACACTTCCACAATCGCGCGGTCGCGGATGCCGAATTGCTCCAGGTACTCTTGCGGAATCTGGAGGCGGCCGGCGGAGTCGAGCACCACGTACTCGTCGTGGCTGATTTCTTCCTCACCCTGGTCCAGACTGATGCGCCGGACCGTCTCGGTGCTGGTGCGGCCGTCGCGGATTTGGACCACCCGGTCTACGCGAAAGGCGACGTTCGGGTCGTGGCTCACGATGATGATGGTGGTGCCGTACTCCGCGTTGATGCGGCGAAAGGTGTCGTAGATGGTGCTGGCCGTCTGGGTATCCACCTCACCGGTGGGCTCGTCCGCCAGCAGCAGCGGCGGGGAGTGCGCCAGCGAGATGGAGATGGCGACGCGCTGCTGCTCGCCGCCGGAGAGTTGGCCCACGCGGTGGCGCAGGCGGTGTCCCAGCCCCACGGCTTCCAGCAACTCCGTGGCTTTGGCTTCCCGCTTCCTGGTGGACATGCCGGCGATGATCAGCGGCATCTGGACGTTTTCCAGCGCCGTGAGGTAGGGAATCAGGTTGCGCGAACTCTGCTGCCACACGAACCCCACCATGTAGCGCTTATACCAGACCAGGTCGGTGTCGGAGAGCTTGATCAAGTTCAGGCCGCCGACGGTCAAGTTGCCGGCGCTGGGCCGGTCCAGGCCGCCGAGCGTATTGAGGAGCGTGGACTTGCCGCTGCCGGAGTTGCCGATGATGGCCATGATCTCGCCGCTGGCCACCTCCAGGTCAAGCCCCTGCAAGGCGACGACCTCGAGGTCGGCGACCTTGTAGATCTTGACGAGGTTGTCGCAGAAGATGAACCGCTCGCCGCGTTTTGGGAGTTCCGGGAACTTCATCCTTGCTCCTCCCCAAACTTGATCGCCTCGTGAATGCGCATGCGCGAGAGCATGGAGATGATCACGGGCACGGCGATAACGAGAATGACGGCCAGGATGAAGTAGATCTTGGCAATGTCTTCCCAGGCGGTGACGACGACGAATGACGGGATGTTGGCGTGTTCGCCGGTCTTGATTTGGAGGAAGGGAATGAAAACCCGTCCGGCCACCACGCCGAAGATCGTGCCGATCGTCACGCCCATCACAATCAGAAAGCCTTGCTCGAAGATGTAGAGGCTAATCAACTGCCGGATGGAGAGTCCCATCGCGCGCAGGATGCCAAAGTCCTGCATCCGGCGTTGGAAGGAGAGCAGCGAGTACGTCAGGAAGCCCAAGATGGTGAGGAGGATGGCAATCAAGAAGCCGACGGTCAACATGCCAAAGACGCCGGTGCGCCGGGGGTCGTCCCGCTGGGCGATGACCTTTTCGCGGGTATCCTGGGCGCGCACCACGATGAATTCCAGTTCGCGCAGCTTATCTTCGATCTCCTCGATGTCGGCCCCCGCCTGCGTCTTGGCCCAGACGTCATACGGCCCGAAACCGATGTTGTCGAAGATGTAGTCGAGGTTCGCCACGGCAAAGTAGTCGGTATCGGGGAACTGGGTCGGGAAGTAGTCCACCCAATCGACGATCACGAAGTCGATCTGCGTCTGGCGCAGGTTGATGCGCACCCGGTCGCCGACTTTCAGCTTGTGGTCGATCATGAAGTTGGCGCTGGCCAGGATGGCGTCGGGCTGGGCGGCGAGTTCATTCAGCAAGGTGACGAGCGAGCGATGGGCAAAGTCGGGCCGCCAGTACATGACGGTTGCGGCGTCCCAGGGGTCTATGCCGACGATTTGAATCTCCGGTGTCGCCCGGTCGGGCAGGATGGCGTTGCCCTTGCTATCCCAGAAGCGGGCAACCGCTTTCAGTTCCTCGACCTGGAGATGGTCGTAGAAGGGGGCGATGTACCACTGCTCCAATTCTTCATCGTAGTCGCCGGACTCGTAGAACGCCATGTCCGCGCCGATGCGGTAGTAGACCGAGTCCGAGTGGTTGCGGGTGAGCGTGGCCGCGACGGAGGCGCTGAACGTGCCGATGGCGAGCGTGAGGACGAGGAGCAAGAGCAGGCTGTTGTACTGGCCCGCCGAACGGGAGATGTGGCGCAGCCCCAAGAGGATCGACACGCCCCAGAAGCGGTTGCCGACGCGGGTCACCAATTCCACGATATACGGAAAGAGCCGCACGAACAGCAGCGCCATGCCGAACATGAAGACCGAGGGCACGATGAGCAAGAGCGGGTTGGAGAAGACGTTGCCCTCTTCTCCCAGCACGATGACCTGCCGTTGGTCTTGCAGCAGGCGGTAGCCGTAGAAGGCCAACCCGAGCAGGAGAATGTCCACGAAGAAGCGCTGCCACCAGGGCCGCCGCAGCTTGCGGGAGGCTTCCTGCTTGAAGGTGACGATGCTGTGGCGCGCCGTGGCGGCCGCGGGCATGAGCGCCGCGCCAATCGAGAGCGCAATGGCGGCCAGGGCATAGTTGAACGTGCTGCCCGTAATCGTGATGGGCAGCGGGTCGCGGCCGATGAACGTCAGGAACGTGTAGGTGCGGGCAATGAGTTGGGCCAGATAGACGCCCAGCACCGGCCCGACCACCAGCGCCAGGACGCCGATCATGCCGCCTTCCAGGAGATAGATGCCGATGATCTGCCACGTGCTGGCGCCGCGGCTCTTGAGCACCGCAATTTCGTTGCGCTGGCGGTCCACTACCATCGAGGACGCGATGCCAATGTAGTAGAGCACGATGCCGATGATGGGCGCGGAGAGGATGAAGAGCAGGATCTTGAGGAAGAAGAGGTCGCGCAGGTAGCGCATCAGAATGTCTTCGGGAGAGATGTCAACCTTTACCTTGCCGAGTATCGTGCCCAGGTTGGAGCGAATCTCGCTGACGCCCGTGACGATGGACCGGGCGTTGCTGGCGTTGATCGCGTCCACGTCGAAGACGGAGAACCAGGTGTACTCATAGCCGATTTCTTCGTAGTCTGAGAGGATCACGTCTATGAACGTCTCATCTGGGACCATGAGTCCCTCTTTGAAGTATTGGGGATGGTAGAACCAGTAGATTTCGTTGGGGTCGTTCGGGAACCAACGCCCGACGATCTTCACTTCGATGGGTTGCGGTTCATTGTTGGGACTCATGAAGCGGACGAACAGATGGTCGCCGACTTCAGCCCCGATCGCGTCCATCTTTTCGGTCATGATGACGGCTTCGAGGTACGGGTCGCCGGACTTTGCCGGTCTGGCGTAGCGTCCTTCGAGAATGCGGACGTGTTTATCGAAGTCCGTGGCAAAGGCGATGAAGCCCCAGTCGGCGAATTGGCGCGATGAGAAGCTAAGGTCATCACCGCTTGAAAGGATGGCCATGTGCTCGGTCTGGCCGTAGCGGGTGGAGAGGAGGAGGGGGATGCCCATCTCGGTCGGCGCCGTCACCCGCATGTACTCGTCCGCTTGCTGGTATTGCAGCAGCGTGATGTTCACTTCGTTCTTGGGCTCGAACATGCGGATGAGCAGGCTGGCGCGCGGCTGCGCCTGGCGGTTTTCAGACTCGCGCAGCGCGCGGTGCAGCAGCATCTCGCTCATACCCTCGGAGTAGAGCGGCACGCTGGAAACCAACGTGACGGTGACCACCAAGCCGAGAATAGTGGAGAAGACGATGTTGATGTTGTTGAGCAGGCGCTTGGTGACGAGGACGAGGATGGAGTAGGTCAAGGTGTATCCCCTCGCATCGGCTTACGAGTTACTGTCGAGAGTATCACAGAGAGAATGCTGCGCTTCCTGCGCGTCGCGCGTAGGAGACGTGTAGTCTGCGGTCACATGTGACCCGCCGCCTTCGATCACAAGCAAGCGTAGTCGTCGGTTCCATCAGTAGCGGCCGGCGCTCCGCAAGGCAAAACTATGGCTACTGTCCCTGCAGGATTACAAAGCCTTCTTCGAGACCGCTCAGGATTTCCACGTGCGTCTCGGTTTGAATGCCGATTTCCACGTTCTTGGCGCGTTTGATGTCGCCGTCCATGTATTCGACGTAGGTGCGCCGGCCGGAACGCTTGACGGACTCGATAGGCACCATGAGCACGTCATCCTTATGCTGCACGGTGATGTTGACGCGCGCCAACATGCCGATTTCCGCGCCCGCTTTCGGCCAATCCACCTCGATGCGGATGGAGCGGTCTTGGATGACGCCCTGCGTGGTAACCAGGGAGGTGGGCAGTTTCGTGATGATGCCCGTGATATTCTCGGAAGAGAAGGCGTCGAGCGTCAGGTCGGCCACTTGCTCCAGGGCCACCTTGGCCGCGTCGTCTTCGGAGAGGTCGGCGGAGATGATGAGTTTTCTGGGGTCGGCCAAGCCGATGATGGGCTGGTAGGCCGTGGCGCTCTCGCCCGCTTTGCCCTTGATGAACTGGATCACGCCGTCGAAGGGCGCCGTCAGGCGCGCGTCCTGCAATTGCTCCAGCAGCAGTTGGTGGTTGGCGCGGGCGCGCTTGAGGTCGTTCTCCAACTTGGTCACGTTACCGGCGTCGGCGGCATTGATCAAGGTCTGGTCCAGGTTCACCTGGGCTTTCTGCAAGGCGGCTTCCATGCTTGCCAGGTGCCATTCCGCGTTCTGCAGCTTCTCCGGGTCGACGCCGGAGCGGACCACGTCCCAACGCTCTTGGGCCACGGCCAGGTCGGCTTCGGCCTGCCGCACGGCGGCCTGGGCGGCGTTGAGGTTCAATTCCGCGGTGGTCAAGTTCTTGGCAAGGTCGGACTCTACGTCGGCGTACGCCTGCTGCGCCTGCTCCAATTCGAAGCGGGCTTTCTCTAGTTCCGCTTGGGCTGCGGGCAAGGCCTGGCTTGCCTGTGCTCTGGATTGATCCAGGGCGGCCGTGGCGGATTGCAGATCCAGCCTGGCTTTCTCCCGGCTTGCCCACAAGATCGCCATGCGCGTTCCCTGCAAGGGGGGCACGACAAGCTGTAGATTGCGCTCTTCGATGTACTCGGCCAATGCGGTCTTTCGTTCTTCATACTCGTCTACGATCAATTCTTGCACGTCCTCGAGGGCACGCTGCGCGGCTGACACGTTGCTCCCCGCTTGCTTTGCTTCAGCGTAATTCGTCTGCGCCGTGGCAAGGGCTTCAGCCAACTTTACGTCCAGCACGTTCTCAAGGGCGCGCTGGGCGGCCGGCACGTCCCCTTCCAAGCGCATGGCGTCGTGGAAAGCCAACCGCGCCTCTTCCAGCGCAGCCAGCGCTTCCTCGAGCGCGGCCTGAGCGGCCGACGCCTTGCTTCCCAGTTGCCTTGCGGATTCGAACGCTTCTTCAAGCGCTTCTTCGATATCTAGGGATACGGTTCTGAGCTCAGCCCGATACACTTTGATCTCAGCCTGGATCTCATCTATCAGCTTCGTCCGCTCTGCGTTGACTGCTTGAGTGGCCGATTCCAAGGCTTGCTCTCTCGCCCGGAGATTAGCCTGTTGCGACAGAACCTGGGTATCGGGGTTGCCGGAGCGCAGATGATCCAGCCGCGCCTGGGCGGCGTCGAAGGCTTCTTCCGCGGCGCGCAGGGCGAGGTCGCGCTGCACTTTCAGGTCTACCGCCGCTCCCGCGCGGAAGTTGGTGAGGTCCTCTTGCGCTTGCGCGTACTGGTCCTGCGCGCGCTGCAAGGCGTCCTGAACAGTGTCAAGGCGGGCGGCGGCATTGGCATGGGCGGTCTCCGCCTGGGCGCGTTCTTGGGCATTGGGCCCTCCCTGCGCTTCGGTGAGCGCTTCACGCGCCTCTTCAACGTCTTGTTCCGCCCGTTCCACGGCGATCCGCGCCAGCGTTACTTCCGCTTCGCCGGACGCGGCCTGGGAACGCGCCTTGTTCAAGTCGCGCTCTTTGTCCTGAAGGCTTAGCTCCGAATTCTGGATAGACGTTTCCAGGTTGCCGGTTTCCAGGTCTGCCAGCAACGTGCCCGCCACGACCGGCTGGTTGTATTCGACGTAGACGCCCTTCAGGCGGCCGTTCTGCTTGAAGAAGAGGCTCTCTTCCGTTTCCGCCGTTACACGCCCCAAGACGCGCACCGCGTCGATGATGGAGCCGCGCTCGACTTTGACGGTGGGACGCTCGACGCGCGACGTGACCGGCCGCGCAACGGCATCCTCCGATTCGCCGTCATCGGAGAGAAACGGCAGCGAAGGCACACACGCCGTGAGCAGCAACACGCCGCTCACGAGAAGGAGAAAGAATGATCGGATGTTCACGCGGCTCTTCCCTCACATGGCATTGAATCAAGCACGCTACTGATGAACTGCGTATCGGCTATGATACCGTAGGCTAGTGCAAGCGGCACACGCCTACATAGTAGCAAGTCTCGCATATCCTGTGCATACTGTCTATTGCCAGACAAACTGTCAAGAGAAATCTTAGAGGATTCTTAGACAGTTGGAGAGAGTGCAGCCGCTCTCGCGGGCAGAGCGGGTTAGCAGCGTTACGATGGGGAGGTTGGCGGTGAGTGAGCGCGCGGATGTTCACGTGAGCGGAGGTCGCAGCATAGGAGCGCCACATGCACTGCGGTAGAGTCGTCGTTTTTCCCCGCGCGCACGCGGCCGTGTTGGAAGAGTTTCCCCTGCCGGCGCCAGGGCCGGGGCAGGTGCTGGTGCAGGCGGAATTCAGTTGCATCAGCGCGGGCACGGAGCGCAAGCGCTATATGCACACCTTCGGCGAGTCCGGCGTGGCGCAGGGAAGAGGATTTCCCGCCCGGCCGGGCTACGCCAGCGTCGGCACGATCGTGGAGCGCGGCCCGGGTGTGGATGCGTTCGCGCCGGGCGAGCGCGTCCTCACGATGGCGAACCACGCGAGCCACTACCTGCGCACGGTGGGCACAGACGCTATTGAGCGGATCCCGTCCGGCGTGAAGTCCGAACATGCGGCGCTGGCCGTGTTGGGACAGGTGGCGCTGGCCGGCGTGCGCCGCGCCCCGCCTGAAATCGGACACGCGGCCCTGGCGGCCGGACAAGGTGTGATCGGCCAACTCATCGTCCAGTTCTTGAAGGCGGCCGGCTGCGGCCCGGTGATAGCCACCGACGTGCTGGATTTCCGGCTGGAGATGGCCCAGCGCAGCGGCGCGGACCTAACCGTGCACGCCGGGCGCGAGGACGTGCGGGCGGCGGTAATGGCGGCGACCGGCGGCAGAGGCGTCGAGCGCATCTACGACGCCATACCCGTGCCCCACGCGCTGCCGACGCATCTCGGCGTTGCCGCCACGCGCGGCGTCATCGTCGTGCTCGGCACGCCACTCGGCAACGTGGAGCTAAACCTCTACCCGGACTTTGCGCGGCGGGAACTTACGTTGATGGGCGTTTACCAGCCGCTCACGCCCACGGCGGAAACGCCGCAGACACCGTGGACGCAGCAGCGCCACCGGCAACTCTATCTGCACATGCTCGCCAGCGGCGACCTGGAGGTAGAGCACCTGGTCACCCACGTGGCGCCTCCCGCGCAGGCGGCCGCGGTCTACGCCATGCTTGCGCAAGGCGGAGAAAACTCGCTCGGAGTTCTCTTCGACTGGCGGTGAGCGGAGGTGGCGGCGGGACTAGGGGCCGTCGTACGGCTGGGGCTCGTACGGCTCTTCCGGCTTGTCCCAATCGATCCACAGCTTCTTGCGGCGGAATTGGAAGACCCAGAAGTCCAGCGCCGCCAGGAAGATGGCGAGCGTTGCCAACATCACGGCGCCGAAGACGCCATAGTTGGTGGCAATCGCCAGCAGGCCGAGGGACTGCGCGGCGTCACGTCCCCACTCGATGAAGGGGCCCACCTGGAAGAAGAGGTCTAGTCGTGGCATCGGACTCCTCACGTTTTGTTCACTGCCGCCCATTATGGCACGGCGTCCGGCTGCTCGCAACTTGCGGGGACTTTGCCGCGGGCGCTCCCGGCGCGGCGCTGCTCCAACCTGTGGCAATGCGCCGCGCTGCCGTCACCGCAGGAAGAGCGCCTCATACCGCGCCAGCACACGCTGATAGAGCAGCCCGGTCTCTCGCGCCGCAGGCGTCGTGCGGTTTCGCGCCCAACGCGCAATCTCGCCGTGCAATTCGTCTCCCAGCGCGAAGCGCAGTTCGCCAAGCGCGTCTACAGCGCCGGGCAGCGCGACTTGCAGTTCCGCCAGGAAGAGGTCGAGTTGGGGATTGGCGCGGCCCATGGCGGCGGTGCGTTTGCCGAGCAGAAACCGCAGCAGCAATTCCTGTTCCGCCGCGGTCGCCCGTACCAACCGTTCATAGAGGACGCGCGGGTCCACACTCATGGCGGCCTCACTGCCGGCCGCGGGCGTACGTGAGCGCCCCGACCGCGTGGACGATGCCCCGCACCTCCATGAGCGTGAGCAGGCTGCTTACCTCCTGCACGGGAATGCCGGTTTGGGCGCTGATCTCGTCCAGGTGCACCGGATCGCCTGCCAAAGCGGCAAATACCCGCTCTTCCTCCGCGCTCATGGGCACGGCGGTCGTGAGTTCGGCCTGACGCCCGGTCAGGTGGATGTTCAGATCGCTCAGAATGTCCGCAACGTCCATAACCAGCTTGGCCCCGTCCTGGATGAGGCGATGCGGGCCGGCGCTGGCTTGGGTCAGGACGCTGCCGGGCACGGCGAACACGTCGCGTCCCTGCACGCCCGCGAACTCCGCCGTTATCAACGCGCCGCTCCGTTCGCGCGCCTCGGTAATCACGACGCCCAGCGAGAGACCGCTAATCAAGCGGTTGCGCACCGGAAACTGCTCGGCCGCGGGCTGCCGTCCCAACGGGTATTCGGAGATGAGCGCGCCCTGGGCGGCGACTTCTTCCGCCAGCCGCCGGTGCTCAGCCGGATAGACGACGTCCAGGCCGCAGCCGAAGACGGCCAACGTGCGCCCGCCCACTTCCAGCGCGGCCCGGTGCGCCGCCGCGTCGATGCCCCGCGCCAAACCGCTCACCACCGTCACGCCGCTGGCGGCCAGGTCCGCGGCCAGACGGCGGGTGACGCTGCGCCCGTAAGCGGTGGCGTTGCGCGTGCCCACCACCGCCACGGCCAACTGATCGCGCGCTTCCAAAGCGCCGCGCACGTAAAGCAGAATCGGCGGACTGGGAATCTGGCGCAGCAACGGCGGAAAGTCGTCGTCGGCCCACGTGAGCGCGGAGATGCCGGCGTGCGCCAGCCGGTTCAACTCCCGCGCCGGGTCGATTTCGTCCCGCGCTCGTTGCAACCCGGCGGCAACGGCCTTCTCCAGCCCGGCGTCGCGCCAAGCGGCCGGCGACGCGCTCCACGCCGCCGCCAACGTGCCAAAGTGCCGCAGCAGCCGGTGCATCCGCCCCGGCCCCATCTCCGGCGCCAGGCTCAGCGCCACGTAGTAGGCGCGGTCTTCATCCGGCGTGATTGGCATAGATTTATGCGTGGCAAGCGTGTAGGCAGGCGGCTGTCCGTCCGGCGCTCTACGGGTTTAGGCAGACGCCGGTCCCAGCGATCTCATTCACGCTCCTGCGGCGCGCGCACTCTCGATACAACCAGCGTTTGAGACAAACGGTCTGAGATGGCGGGATACCATTCGCGCCGAGAGGCGGGGGACAAGCCCCCGCGCTACGGCCGGCGGGCGATTACCGAGCGGGCGGAAGAGCGCGCTAACCGCGTTCAAACGCTTGAGAAGGACAGGATGTCTTCTCTCTACCGGCAGGTAGTGTATCATGTATGGCAAAGCCGGTCTGGGCCATGTGGGCATGCACATACGCGGCAGCGCCCACGGCAGTGGTCGGAGCTGTCGGCCGCGCAGCCGGCATCCTCGGCGCAGGCGGTGCTGCGCTGGCTAACGTCCTCACACGCGCCGTCGCGCGGCAGGTGGCGGTCTGGGAACTGTGCGTCATGACCTTGCTATTGCTTCAACCTGAAAGCAGGGGCTACGGAGCGCAAGCGCATGAAAGTTATAGAGAAATCGGAGCCGGAGCCGCAGGCGCTCTCGCTTGCAGGTGAGAGAACGTGCGCGTGCCCGCCGAATCACCTCAATTGCCTGAGCGCGAAAGAATGGCTCAAAGCGCAATTGGGCGTGTGGCAATTCTCCTACGAGCGCCGCGACGTGCGCGACAAGAGCCTCCATCCCGCTACCTACCCCATCGCGCTCGCCGCGCGCTGCATCGAACTCTTCACGCACCAAGGCGAACTCGTGCTCGATCCGTTCGTGGGATCCGGCACTACGCTCGTTGCGGCGCGAGACGGCGGCAGGAATGCGGTTGGCTTCGACCTTAGCGCGGACTACACCGACTTGTGTCAGAAGCGGCTGGCGCAAGCGTTACTGGATGCCGGCCACCGGCAGCTAGCGATCTGCGATGATGCCAGAAACTCCCCGCACTACCTGGAACCGGAATCCGTCAGCCTCATTCTGACCTCACCCCCGTACGCGAACCTGCTCAACCGCAAGCGCAAAAACAAGAGCCGCCGCAGCACGGAACGCCGCAACGAGCAATACCTGAAGGTGGAGCAATACTCTCAAGACGGCCGCGACCTCGGCACGCTCGACCTTGCTCACTACGAACGGGCAATCGAGGAGATATTTGGCGGTTTGCTGCCGCTATTGCGGCCAAAGGCGCACTGCGTGATCAACGTGCCCGACATGTGGTGGGAGAATACGCGGGTTACGCTCCACGTCAGCGTGGTCAACGCGCTGCGGCGAGCCGGCTACGAACTACGCAATACGGTAGTCTGGGACCGCACGAACATCGCAAACCGCGTCGGCATCTTTGGCTGGCCGAGCAATTACATTACCATGGGTACGACGTTCGAGTATCTCCTTGATTTCTGGCGGCCGGCATAATGGATCCAGATGTTTCAGAGTTCATAGAGCGTGTAAAGCGTGTGCGCCGGCGACGTATTCCTGCCTCCGCAGACATCGTTGCCGAGACATTCACGCGCTTAGGGTACACTCACGAGGATTCTACGTCTGAGCAGGTCCGCCAGCAGTTCAATCGCATGCTTGCCACCGTCTTTCGAGAAACCCTGGTAACGCTTGAGAACTACGAAAGGCCAGCATATTCCAGGCACGCGGTTCGTGAACTAACTGAAATACGAGGGCAGGACTTAGACACGGCCTATAGCAAGATGCAGTCACTTGGAGGAAACAGAGAAGGTTTCTCTCTAGCGGTTCAAGACCTCATGGAAACCTGGTATTATCATCTGCGTCAATTGTTTCTCAGCGTAAGTCAATCCCGTAAGATTCGTGGCGGCAGGGACTTCGAGTTACAGTTGGAGCACCTGTTCCGCTTGGCTGGCTTTCCGTACGAAGCCCAGCAGCGAGAATCTCGAATTGATATCTTATTGCCAGATTACGCACATTACCGTAACGATCGAACCCAGTGCCTCATCGTCTCTGCCAAACGCACATTGCGTGAACGTTGGCAGCAGGTAGTTGATGAGCTTCACAAGATGAATTGTCCGAACGTGTACTTGGCAACCACGGACGCGAGCATCTCTCTGCAGAAGGTTGGCGAGATCGCAGCACGAAATATCAAACTCGTTGTCTTCGATGAGGTCAAGCAACGGAAGTTTGCGCAAACCAACACAGTTATAGGTTTTTCACACTTGGCAGGCTCGGTCATTCCACAATGGGAGCGCTTTTGGCAGCCGGACGCTGTACGCTCAAATCTCGTATGCTGGATGAAGAGGGTTTTTTTCATCTAGTTCTGCAGTCCACGACAAGAACATGAGCACTGATTACACGCACACATCATCGCCGGAGCGGCCCACGCCGCAGGCGCAGATTCTCATCGTGGATGATGAGTCGATCATCCGCCTGGACCTGCGCGAGCGGTTGAGCGACCTGGGGTACACGGTGGCCGGGGAGGCCGCGGACGGCCACGCGGCGGTGACTCTGGCGCGGCGCTTGCGGCCGGATCTGGTGCTCATGGACATCAAGATGCCAAAGATGGACGGCATCAGCGCGGCGCGCATCCTGTTGCAAGAGCGGATCGCGCCGGTGGTGCTGCTCACGGCCTACAGCGATCGAGATCTGGTGGAAGACGCGCGCGAGGCCGGGGTGCTCGGCTACATCTCCAAGCCTTTCCGCGAAGCCGACCTGGCGCCCACGCTGGAGGTCGCCATCGCTCGTTTCGCGGAGTTGCGGGCAATCGAGCAGGAGAACGTGGACCTCAAGGAGACCCTGGAGACGCGGCGTCTGGTTGAGCGGGCAAAGGGGCTGCTGATGGATCGGCAGGGCATGTCGGAGAGCGCGGCCTTCCGGCGCATCCAGAAACTGGCCATGGACCGCCGCAAGCCGATGAAGGAGATCGCCGAGGCCATCATCCTGGCGCACGAGATCACCTAAGCGCGCCAGAGCGAACAGAGCAGTCCGGCAGCCGTTCGGACATTGACTTCACGCGTGACAGTATTGACTCAAGCACTCTCTTCCCATCCGTTCAGCAAGCGCCATGGTCCCTGGCTTGGCGCCGCGCTGGCGCTGGCGGCGTGTGTCACCGTCTTCTTCTGGAAGGCGCTCCTGACCGGCCGGGTGCTGGCCGGCTACGACCTTTCGACCTACTTCTACCCCTATCGCCAGTACGCCGCGGAAGCGCTGCGGCAGGCCAACCTGCCGTTGTGGAACCCCTACCTCTTCCAGGGCGTGCCGTTTCTCGCCAACCAGCAGACCGCGGTGCTCTACCCGCCGAACCTGCTCTATCTCCTGGTTGCGACCGAAACCGGGCTGGCGCTCTCCATCGCCATTCATCTGATCTGGGGCGGACTGGGCGTCTACGTCTATACGCGGCAGGCGCACCGGCTGGTGTGGCTGGCGGCGGTGGGCGCGGCGCTTACGTTCGGTCTCAGCGGCTTTCTGGGCGCGCACGTCGGGCACGTCAACCAGGTGAACGCCGCCGTCTGGCTGCCGTGGGCGCTGCTGGCGGCGCACTGCCTCTACCAGGGGCGCAGCGTGCGCTGGGCGGTCGCGCTGAGCGTGATCCTGGCCCTGCAGTTCCTGGCCGGACACGCGCAACCCTCGTACATTACGCTCGTTGCCGTCATGCTCAGTTGGCTGGGGTGCGCCGTGTGGGATTGGCTCGGCGTCGCCGCCTACCGGCCCGCGTTTCTCACCGGGGCCAGCGCGCCCGCTGCCGACCCCGGCGCGAACGCGCCGCCTGCGGTAAGACCGCAGCAAGCGCCGGCGTGGTTCGCCGCGCTTACGGACCGGTACACGCAGTTGCTATGGCGGCCGGTTGTGGCGCTCATCCTGCTCGGCGGCGCGTTCGCGGGCATGGCGGTCCTCACCGCGCCGCAAGTGCTGCCCATGCTCCAACTCACGCATCACTCCATCCGCCAGGGAGGCTTGAGCTATGGCGAGGCCGCCGCGTTCTCGCTCTCGCCCCGCGAGTTCTTGGCCGGCATGTTGCCCACGCCGGACGGTTCCGTGAGCACCGCCGAGTACTACGGCTTCGTCGGTATCCTCGCCCTCGTCCTGGCGCTGCTCGCCGTGGCCTGCGCCTACCGCCGCCCGGCCACCTGGGGTTTCGCGGGACTGGCGGTGGTCTCGGCGCTGCTGGCGCTGGGCGCGTCCAATCCGCTCTATCCGGCTCTCTTCGAAGTATTGCCCGGGCTGGATCTCTTTCGCGTTCCCGCGCGCTGGCTCTTGCTCTACACGTTCGCCGCCAGTGTGCTCGTGGGCATCGGCCTGGACTGGCTCGCGCACGCGGCCCGACACCGTGAGCCGCTGCGCGCACCGCTGCTCCGCTTTGGCGGCGGCGTGCTCCTGCTCGCGCTTGCCGCTGCCGCGCTGGCGCCGCTCCAGCACACACTTTCGCCGGAACTACCCTTCATTTGGCTTAGCCTTGCCATTGGCAGCGTCGCGCTGGTGGCGCTGGCAACGCGCGCGCCGCTCGTCCTGTGGCTCTTGCCGCCCGTGCTCGCGCTGGAACTCTTCTGGGCTTCGCGCCATCTGGAGTACAATCAAGCGCCGCCGGCCATGGCCTACACGGACCCGGGCCCCGTCACCGCTACTCTGCGCGAGGCGTACCAAGGGGGGCGCATCCTCAGCCTCGCCAACACCGCCTACGCGCCCGGCGTGGAGCCGGAACTGCGGGAGCGGTTCGCCCACCTGGGCGCCGGCAGCACCTACAACCTCTTGGTCACGCAGAAGTACTTCGAGGTCATGACCCCAAACACGCCGTTAGGGATGCAGATTGCCACCGTGGACGGCTACGACGGCGGCGTGTTGCCTATGGCCGGCTACGCGCGCATGAAGGACGTGCTGCAAGCCGGCGCGTCGGCGCATCCGGACACCGTTCTGCGCAACCAATTGCGGTCCGTGCCGCCGCCGCGCATCCTCGACCTCTTTGGCGTGGCCTATCTGTTGAAAGACAAGATTCACGATCCCTGGGTAGACGACGTCTTCTACGACACGACGTTTAGCCTCACCCTCGCTGCGGAGCAGCCGACGGTCGCGGTTCCCAACGCGCCGGACGTTGCTACCGACCGCATCGGCGTCATCTCGTATCTCACCGGCGCGGCGGCGCTCCCGCAGGGTCAGGTTGTTGCCGTGCTGCGCGTGACGACTGCGGATAACCGCGTTATCGAGCGGCCGCTCCAGGCCGGCATCCATACCGCCGAGGGTGAGTACGAGAAATCGACACCGGCGCACCAGGCGGCGCGGGTTGTTGGCGCGCAGCCGCACCATCCCGACATCCGCCGCTATCACGCCGTGCTCGCGCTTGGCGAGACCGTCGGTGTGAAGGAGGTAGTCTTGGAGTACCGAGCCGCCGCGGGCGCGCTGCACGTGGCGGCCATGAGCGCCGTCGGGCCTGAGTCCCACGCGCCGTTCATCCTTGCCACCGAGCCGGTCACGCTCCTGTTCAGCGGCGACGTCAAGCTCTACCGGCGCGACCGCCCGCTGGGTCTGGTCTACACGGCGGGCACGGTCTACGTGGCGGAGAGCACCGACGCGGCGCGCGCTGCCCTGAGCGAGCCGGCCTTCCGCGTGGGACAGGACGTCATTCTGGAGCGGGAGGCCGCGTTCCACGAACTGCCGCCGCGCAACGCGCTTACCCGGCTTGGCCGGCCCCTGAAGCACTGGCTCCAAGGGATGGACGTGTGGGGGGGCGGGCCGCCGTTCGGCGTCGTGCGGCCTAACGCGGAAGCGCGCTTTGGCGAAAGCGCGCCGTCCGGCGGTGTGGATCTGACGCGCTACACGCTGGCGTACGACGCCAACGCGGTCGCGCTCGCAATCGACCGCCCCCGGCCGGAACTCCTCCGCGTGCGGCTGGAAACGCCCACGCCGCGGGTGCTCGTCTTTGGCGAGACGTTCATCCCGGGCTGGGAAGCGACCCTGGACGGCGCGCCCACGGAGATCTGGCGCGCGAACGCCCACTACCAGGCGGTATGGGTTCCCGCCGGCGCGCACGAAGTTGTCTTTCGCTACCGGCCGGCGGCGTTCCGCCTGGGCGTCGTCATCGCGCTCATTGGCGCGCCTGCCTTGGGCTTCCTCTGGTTCTTCCCCGTGCTGCTGCGGCGTCTGCGGTGGACGTGACGCACATCCCGGCGGAGCGTCGGCAGCAAGACCGTTCATGCTTCGACAAGGGCTTCGCGCAGCACTCGGCGCGAACGGAGAATGGAGCGTTGCAGGCTGCTACCCGGTTCCTCCGCGTCCGCCCTGAGCATCGTCGCAGGCCGGACGGCTTGCATTGCCTATTCTCCTGGTAGCCTATTGGACAACTTGCGTGGCAATAGCGATGGTGATATGCTCCCTTGGCTTACAGGACTAAGGACGATTCACGCGTGTCCGGTGAGGGTGCTATGCTAATTCTGTGAAAGTGCCTATCAGCGAGACGGAGGTACGAGAGATGACTCAGGGTGATTTGATAAAAGACATTGCGTCACGCACGGGTACTACCCAGAAGGCGGCCAAGACGTTCTTGGATGCTTTTGTCGAGTCGGTACAGGACTCGCTCAAGCGTGGTGAAAACGTCGCTATTTCGGGATTCGGCACGTTTCGCGTGGCGCAGCGCGCGGCGCGGGCCGGGCGCAATCCGCGCACGGGCGAACCCCTGCAAGTGGCGGCGCGCAAAGCGCCGGTATTCACGGCCGGCACCACACTCCGCAAATCCGTCGGCGGCTAGCGGTCTTCCCCATATTGCCAGCGGCGGTCTGCGTGGCGGGCCGAGCGGCTTGCCTCACCGCTACGCTGATTGCGCTGCTCGCGTTGGCTGTGGCGTGCGGCCCAGCGCAGCAGACTGCCGTCCACGGCGCGGTGCGCTTGCTGGTGGCGCCGGACGACGGCGCGCACGAGTTGCGCGCGTGGTTGCGCAGCGCCGAGCATTCCATTGACATAATGGTCTATCTGCTCTCGAGTGATGAGATCGTGGCGGAGTTGCTGGCGGCGCGGCGGCGCGCGGTGGCAGTGCGCGTCTTGCTGGAGGAAGATCCGGTCGGCGGCGGCGAGAGCAACCGCATGAGCGCGCAGCAGTTGGCGGCCGCCGGTATCGCGGTGCGGTGGGCAAGCGCGGCCTTCCGCTTCACCCATGCCAAGGTGATTCTGGTCGACGGCGCGCAGGCCGCCATTATGACCCTCAATCTTACGCCGAGTTCGTTGCGCTCCAATCGTGAATTCGCCGTGCTCGTAGAAGACCCCGCGGTGGTACGCGCCTTGGCGGAACTCTTCCAGAGCGATTGGGAGGGTGTGCCGGCCCCGGAACTGGAACCTCCTCTAGTTGTCAGCCCCGTCAACGCTCGTGGAACTCTGCACGACCTGATTGGCGGCGCGCGCCAGAGCTTGGAGATTTACGCGCCTTCCCTGGAGGATGACGCGATCGCGGCGGCGCTGGCGGCAGCGGCCGGCCGGGGCGTGCGCGTCCGCCTGCTGACGAATCCGCCCACTGAGCGCGACCCCTACGGCGATGAACGCGCCTTGCTGCGCCGGCGCGGCGGCATCGTGGGCTTCCTGGACTTTCCCAACGTGCACGCCAAGGTGGTGATTGTGGACGGCCAGCGCGCGTTTGTGGGCAGCCAGAATTTCACCGCCACCTCCCTGGACCTGAACCGCGAGGTGGGCATTCTCATCGATGAGCCGGCGGCGCTCCGGCGCTTGCAGCAGACGTTCGAGGCCGATTGGGCGCAGGCGACGCTGGAACGGAATGAGACGCAACGCCTTGCCCCCGCCGCTTGAGGATGCCATGCGGCGAGACAGCCGTGACCCGTGTGCCGCAGAATAGGCTTCCCGGCGTTGGAGATGAAACGCTCAGTCGTTTGACGCTGCGCCGCGCGCGTGCTACGCTAATTCCTAGAAGACGGCTAGGGTTTCGCGTGACGTGAGCCGGTGGAGATAGAGCAATGTTGGGGATTTCCACCAAGGGACACTACGGTCTTGTGATTATGACGGCGCTGGCCGGCGCGGCGGATGCAAAGCCGCTCTCCCTGGCGCGGATCGCCGATGAGACCGGCATTTCGCTCGGCTATCTGGAGCAGATCGTTTCGACGCTCAAAGAGGCCGGCCTGGTGGAGAGCACGCGCGGCGCGAAAGGCGGGTACGTGCTGGGCAGAGCGCCGGCCGAGATTACGGCTCATCAGATTATACTGGCTACCGAGCGCGAGATTGCGCCGATATCGTGCTCGCTGCAACCGGAAGAGGGCGTCTGCTGCGAGCGGGTGGACTACTGCCCCACGGTTTTCTTGTGGGGGCGGCTGGAGCAGCAACTCAACCTGGCGCTGGGGGATACGACGCTGGCGGATCTGGCGCGGCACAACCGCAGCAGCCGGCCGTCGGCCCGCGGCCAAACACTAGCGGCGCCTGGGCGCGCGGGCGCATAGGCGCGGCAGTCGCGGCGCTCAAGCACCAAGGATAGAGACGGAAGGCACAACTAACGATGCCGGTGTTCGATACCCACAAGGCAGTGAAGGCGCTCGCGAGCGCGGGCTTCCCGGACCACCAGGCGGAAGCGCTGGTTGACGTGGTGGGCGAAGAACACGAAGCGCTGGCGACCAAAGACGGCCTGGAAGCGACGGAGCAGGCGCTTCGAACCGATGTGCAAGCGTTAGAGAGTTCGGTTCGAAAGGATATGCAGGCACTGGAGAGTTCGCTTAGAGCGGATATGCAGGCACTGGATAAATCCCTTAGAGCGGACATGCAGGCACTGGATAAATCCCTTAGAGCGGACATGCAGGCACTGGATAAGTCGCTTCGAGCGGACATGCAGGCGCGGGAAGCCAGATCTGATGCTCGGTTCGAAGCCTTGGAGAAGGCATTGAGCGAGTGCACGACCAAAGCCGAAATGCGCGAAATGGAGTTGCGGTTGCGGCTCACGTTGGGCGCATATGTGTTTGCGGCGACCGGCCTCATGATCGCCATTATGTTCGGGCTGGAGCTTTGGTCGCGGTAGCGTGCACAGGGGGCCGCCCGTTGCCGCGATTGAGGGCAGCGCGGGCGCTGCCCGTTGGCGAGAAGCAAGTGTAAGTATCGTTAGGACGTACGGCGTTGTCTTGAGTGCAGAGAGGTAGATAGCAGAGCGCGATGGCTACTGAGCAAGCGTTTTTCCACATAGAAGATCTCCACGTGGAGATCGAAGAGAACGAAATCCTGCGCGGGGTCGATCTCTCCGTCAAGCGCGGGGAGATACACGCGATCATGGGGCCGAACGGCTCCGGCAAGAGCACCCTGGCCCACACGTTGATGGGGCATCCGAGTTACGAGGCCACCGCCGGCCAGGCGCTCTTCAACGGCGAGGACATCCTGGAAAAGGATCCGAACGACCGCGCCAAGCTCGGTCTCTTCCTCGCCTTCCAGTATCCGCTGGCGATTCCCGGCGTGAGCACGCTGAACTTCCTGCGCACGTCCCTGAAGGCGGTGAAGCAGAAGGAAATCAGCGCGCGGGAGTTTCGCAAGCACCTGCTGGGCAAGATGGATCTGCTCAAGATCAATCGCGAGTTCGCCGGCCGCTACCTCAACGACGGCTTCTCCGGCGGCGAGAAGAAGCGCATGGAAATCCTCCAGATGGCGGTGCTGGAACCCCAACTCGCCATCCTGGACGAAATCGATTCCGGCCTGGACATCGACGCCATCCGCGCCGTCGGCGAGGGCATCTCGTCGCTCATGCATCCGGAGATGTCCATCGTCATCATCACGCACTACCCGCGCATCCTCCACTACGTGCGGCCCGACTACGTGCACATCATGGTGGACGGCAAGATTCGCCAATCGGGCGGCTTCGAACTGGCGGAGGAGCTTGAGGCCAAGGGCTACGACGTGCTGCTTCAGGAAGTCATGCAGACTTCGTAGACGCGGAGATGAAATACGCGAAAGTGAATTCGCGAAGATTGAATTCGCGGAGATGAAAACGTCCGCTCCTGTCCCCTCTCCCGCTGGGAGAGGGCTAGGGTGAGGGCCGCGAGTCAGTTAGACACCACATCGCACAGGCGCGAGGAAGGCAGGCGCAGCAATGGCCGTAACCGAGAAGGACATCCAAGAGAGCAAGAAGGTCTACAAGGAGAAGTACGGCTTTGCCGACCCGGACCAGGCGATCTACAAAGCGCCGAAAGGCCTCGACCCGGAGCGCGTGATCGAGATTTCCCAGATGAAGAACGAGCCGGAGTGGATGCTCGAGTTCCGGCTCAAGTCGCTGGAGATCTTCAACAAGAAGCCGGTGCCCAAGTGGGGCGCGAATCTCGACAAGATCCCCTTCGACGACCTCTCCTACTTCGTGCGCACCACGGAGAAGCAGGGCACAACCTGGGAAGACGTGCCGGAGTACATCAAGGATACGTTCGACAAACTGGGCATCCCGGAAGCGGAACGCAAGTTCCTGGCCGGCGTTTCCGCCCAGTACGAGTCCGAGGTCGTCTATCACTCCATCCAGAAGGACCTGGAGGCCAAGGGCGTCGTCTTCCTCAGCACCGAGGAAGGGCTGGAGCAGCATCCGGAACTCTTCCGCACCTACTTTGGCACGGTCATCCCGTCGGCGGACAATAAGTTCGCGGCCATGAACGGCGCGTTCTGGAGCGGCGGCTCGTTCGTCTACGTGCCGCCGGGGGTGCAGGTGACCATTCCGCTGCAAGCCTACTTCCGCATCAACGCCGAGCAGATGGGGCAGTTCGAGCGCACGCTCATCATCGTGGACGAGGGCGCGTACGTGCACTACGTGGAAGGCTGCACCGCGCCGGTCTACTCGACCGACTCTTTCCATAGCGGCGTGATCGAGATCATCGTTAAGCAGAACGCCCGCTGCCGCTACACGACCATCCAGAACTGGTCCACCAACGTCTACAATCTGGTGACCCAGCGCTCGGCGGTCTATGCCGGCGGCGTGATGGAGTGGGTGGACGCCAATCTCGGCTCGAACATTACGATGAAGTATCCGAGCGTCTATCTGATGGAGCCGGGCGCGAAAGGCGACATTCTCTCGATTGCCTACGCGGGCGACGGCCAGGTGCTGGACGCCGGCGGCAAGGCGATTCACGTGGCGCCGAATACGTCTTCCAAGATCATCTCCAAGTCCATCAGCCAGCACGGCGGGCGCACCTCGTTCCGCGGCCTGCTGAAGATCTACAAGGGCGCGGAGCAGGCCAAGTCGGCCATGCGTTGCGACGCCCTCATTCTGGACCAGGAGTCGCGTTCGGATACGTATCCGACCATTGAGATTGAAGAGGAGCAGGTGAATCTCGGGCACGAGGCGGTGGTGAGCCGGATTGGCGAAGACCAACTCTTCTACCTCATGAGCCGCGGCCTGAGCGAGTCCGAGGCGGCGGGCATGATCGTCAGCGGCTTCATCGAGCCGATCGTCAAGGAACTGCCGATGGAGTACGCGGTGGAAATGAACCGCCTGATACAACTGCAAATGGATAAGGCGGTGGGCTAGAAGCGGATTGTCTCGCGGAAACGCGACGTGGGCGGCGCGCGGCGTTGAGCGCCAGGCACAGCGGCACGGCTCGCCGTGCGCGTGTCTGGCGCAATTGCTGTAGGACACCCCGCGCGGGTGAAGCAGGGCCTGGGCAGGATTGACGCCGGTTTCAGCTCCGGCACAGGCAATTTCAATGTCATTCCGCGCGCAAAGGCTACCGGATGTCATTCCGAGCGCAGCGAGGAATCTAGTGCGTAGCGCGGCGGCTTGTCCCCCGCACGAGTGTCGAGACGTGGAGCCGGGGCTTGTTCGCCCCGCAAGGAACTCGGGACGTAGCGCGGGGGCTTGTCCCCCGCTCTTGGTTGGTGCGCACAACGAAGATGCGTTCCGGCATTCGCGACAGTGTCGGTCAAACCACCGGGAATGACGGAAAGACCGCAGAAAGCTCAAAACAACTTGGTGAGCGAAGCAGCCTGGCAAGGCACGGATCAGGAAAGGCAAGCGTGACTCAATCGTCAGTCGAACAGAAGCCGCTAACGGCGTTGCAGGGCATAACCACAGAAGCGTGGCAGGAGATTTCGCGGGCGTGCGGCGAGCCGGACTGGGCGCGCAACCTGCGCCGCAAGGCGTGGGAAGCCTACGTGGATACCCCCATGCCGTCGCTGAAAGATGAAGATTGGCGGCGCACCGACTACCGCGAATTGAAGCCGGACGACCTGCTGCTCTACCTGCCCGCCGGCCTCTCCGCGGCGCGTGAAGCCGACCTGCCGGATGCGCTGCGGTCTCGCCTGGCTATCGGTGACGAATGGGGCGGCCTGGCCGTGCAGGTCAATTCGGAAGTCGTCTTTTCGCGACTTGACGAATCGCTGCGCGCGCAAGGCGTCATCCTCGCGCCGCTGGCGGAAGCAATGCACGCGCATCCGGAGCTTGTGCAGCCGCACCTGGGGCACGTCGTCACGCCCGACGACGGCAAGTTCCCGGCGCTGCACGGCGCGTTCTTCGCCGGCGGTATCTTCTGCTACGTGCCGCCGGATACGACGGTGGAACTGCCGCTTCAGGCGTCATTCTGGATGACTGCCGAGAACGTCGCCGTCTTTCCCCACGTGCTGTTGGTGGCGGACGTTGGCAGCCAGGTGACGTTCGTCGAGCGCTACGCCAGTCCCAGCCTGGAAGCGCAGTCGTTCTCGTGTCCGGCCACGGAGGTGGTGGCCAAAGACGGCGCGCAGGTGCGCCACGTCACGGTGCAGGACTGGGGGCGGCACGTCATCGAGTTGGGCTTCCAGCGCTTCCGCGTCGCCAACGACGGCAACCTCCACACCATTCTCGCCGCCACCGGCGGCAAACTGGTCAAGAACTACGTGGACAACAGTTTCGCCGGTTCGGGGGTAGAGTCTTTTCATCGCGGGTTCTTCTTCACCGACGGCACGCAGCACATGGACTATAAGACCATGCAGGACCATCTGGCGCCCTACAGCACCAGCGACCTGCTGATCAAGGGCGCGCTGCGCGACCGCTCGCGCGCCGTCTTTACCGGCGTCATCAACGTGCGCAAGGGGTCGAAGCGCACCGACGCCTACCAGGAGAACCGCAACCTGCTCCTGAGCAAGCGCGCGCGCTCCGACTCCATTCCCATCTTGGAAATCGACAACGACGACGTGCGCTGCACCCACGGTTCGGCCACCGGGCAGGTGGACCAGGAAGAACTATTCTACGTGATGGCGCACGGCCTGGACAAGAACGACGCCGCGCGCATGTTGGTGGAAGGGTTCTTCAGCGAGGTGATCCAGCATACGCCGGTGGACAGCGTGCGGGCGCAGCTTGCGGAGGCGGTGCAGCGGAAGATGAGCGGCTGGCAGGTGGAGGATTGACGGATGGCGAATTTCATTCGGGTAGCGTCCGTAGACGAGATCCCGGAGGGCCGGGCCATCGTCGTCGATATAGACTACGATAGTCTGGCCCTGGCCCGCGTTGACGGCGAGGTGTACTGCATTGACAACGTCTGCACCCACGATGGCGGGCCGCTGGGCGAAGGCGAACTGGACGGCACGACGCTGGAGTGCCCCCGCCACGGCGCCCGCTTCGACGTTTGCACCGGCCGCGCCATGACGTTTCCGGCCGTGGTGCCGGTGAACACCTATGACGTGCGCATCGATGGCACGGACGTGCTGGTGGACGTGGGATGACCCCTTTCACAGGCCAAGGCCGCGCCTGCGGTGAAGGCAGCGCCTCTAGATGGGACTGCGCGCGATGACGCCGACCGAGCCGGCGAACAATGGCTTCGACGTGAACGCCGTGCGGCAAGACTTCCCAATCTTGGACGTGCAGGTGCACGGCAAGCCGCTGGTGTACCTGGACAACGCCGCGACTTCGCAGAAACCGCAGGCCGTTATCGACAGCCTGGTGGACTACTATTCGCGCTATAACGCCAACGTGCACCGCGGCATCTACACGCTCAGCGAGCAAGCCACCGCAGCCTACGAGGAAGCGCGGGCCAAAGTGGCGCGTTTCATCAACGCGCCCTCGCCGGACTGCATCATCTTTACGCGCAATACCACCGAGGCCATCAACCTGGTGCGCTATGCCTGGGGGGCCGACAACGTGCGCGCCGGTGACGAAATCCTGGTCTCCGAGATGGAGCACCACTCCAATCTGGTGCCGTGGCAACTGCTGGCGCGGGAGCAGGAAGCGGTGCTCCACTTCCTGCGGGTCAACAATGAAGGCCGCCTCATGCTGGATGGGCTCGACGTGCTAATTACCGAAAAGACGCGGCTGCTGGCGGTGACCCACGTCTCGAACGTGCTCGGCACCATCAATCCGGTTAAAGGCATCGCCAAGAAGGCGCACAAGTACGGCGCGTTGCTGCTGGTGGACGCCGCGCAGAGCGTGCCCCACATGCCGGTGGACGTGCAGGAATTGGACTGCGACTTTCTGGCGTTTTCCGGCCACAAGATGATGGGCCCCACCGGCGTGGGCGTGCTCTACGCCAAGCCGCACCTGCTCAAGTCGATCCGGCCCTTCCTGGGCGGCGGCAGCATGATTCGCAAGGTGATGCTCACGGAGTCCACGTGGGCGGACGCGCCGCAGAAGTTCGAAGCGGGCACGCCCAACATCGCGGACGTCATCGCGCTGGGCGCCGCCGTGGACTACCTCAGCGAACTTAGCATGGAGCAGGTGCGCGAGCACGAGCGGCAGATAACCCAGTACGCGCTGGATAGACTGCGTGAGGTTTCCGGCATCAAGCTCTTCGGGCCCTGGGAACTGGATACCCGCGGCGGCGTGGTTTCGTTCGACTTGGACGGTGTGCATCCCCACGACATCGCGCAAATTCTCGACAGCGAGGCGGTGGCGGTGCGCGCGGGGCACCATTGCTGCCAGCCGCTCATGCGGCGGTTCAACGTCCCCGCCACGGCGCGCGCCAGTTTCTACGCCTACAATACCGAGACGGAAGTGGACGCGCTGATACAGGGCTTGCACAAGGCGCAGAGGGTATTTGGCCATGCAGTTGAACGATCTGTATAAGGAAATCATCCTCGACCACTACGAAAGCCCCCACAACCGGGGCCGGCCGCCGCGCGCCGACGTCGAGGCCGAGGGCAGCAATCCGCTCTGCGGCGACGACGTGGAGATCTACGTGCTGTTCGACGGCGAGCGCCTGCAAGAGGTGCGGTTCGACGGCTCCGGCTGCGCCATTAGCCTGGCGGCGGCGTCGATGATGACCGAGGCGCTGGAGGGCAAGTCCAAGGCCGAGGTCCAGGAAATCGGCGAACGCTTCAAGGCTATGATGCACGGCGCGGACGTCACGCTGCCGGAAGAGATGGAAGACCTGGAATCCCTGAAAGGCGTGGCCAACTTCCCCCTGCGCGTCAAGTGCGCCCTGCTGCCGTGGGCGACCCTGGAACACGGCCTGGCCAATGCGGACGCCGGCCGGAGGGTCTCAATCGAGGTGGATTAGGCAGTCCCGTTGCTCCGCTCGCGTCATACCACTTTCGTAATTCCGCTCGCGTCATTCCGGTCACGGCAATGCGGTCACGGAAGTGCAGTCATGTCATTCCGAGCGCAGCGAGGAATCTAAGGCGTAGCGCGGGGGCTTGTCCCCCGCCTCTTTGCGTTAATGGACGCGCGCCATCTCGGGCAACGCCCCCGCGGCGGACTATAACCCTACGACCGCGACATGTGGCGCCAGATCCCTCTGACCGCAACCATGATGGCGAGACTGGTCAGGATGGCAATCATGGGCGCGACCACGAACGGCAATCCGGAAAAGAACCCCCAGACGATAAACCCAATGATGCGCAGCACGATGTCCATCATCAGCAAGATCCTCCGCAAGTGGTAGTATGCTTTGAAACATGTGCAGGTAGCATAATGGTACACCACCTGGGAGCGGAGCGCACCTTTGGCCCTTTACGCTGTTGGGTTTCTGGACCTCTGGTTGAGCGCTTTGGAGATTGAGGGCCATTCCATCGAACGCTGTTGCGCGGCGGATTCGAAACAGAGGAGCGAGCATACATGGCAGCGAAGATCGGATGTCAGGCGCGGCTGTGGCTGCGGGAGACGCAGGATATTGGCGGCATCCTGCCGGCTATCGGCAGAGACCTGGCGGCGGCCGGGTACGCCGGCCTGGAAATTGGCTACGCCTACGTCAACAACCCGCACGACGTTGCCGCCTACCGGCGGGCGGTGGACGGCAACGGGCTCAAGACGGCCGGCATTCACGTGGGCGGCGCCTGGCACGACCCTGACGCAGCGCGGGAGAAGGCCATGCCCCAGGCGCGCGCCGCCGCCGATTTCGCCGCGGCAGTGGGCGCGGAACACCTCGTGATCAGCACGGGACGGAAAGCGGACGGCCGCCTGACGCCGGCGGAAATCGACGCGCAGGTGGCGCATCTTGGCGAACTTAGCGCCTACGCGGCGGCGCGGGGCGTGACGCCGCTGCTGCACAACCATCAGCACGAATTCGCGCACGGCGCGGAAGTGTTTCGCGCAATCATGGCCGGCGTGGACGCCGCCACGCTCGGCCTCTGCCTGGACGTGAACTGGGCCATGTGGGCGGGGGCGGACGGCGCAGCGGTGATGGCAGAATACTACGACCGCCTGCGCATGGTGCACGTGCGCGACACGGTGGGTCATGCGGCGTGCGTGGAGGTGATGGGAGAAGGCGACGCGGCGCTGGCTGACGTCTTCGGCGCGCTACGCGCGCGGGAGTACCCGCACTGGGCGCTCTACGAGTGGTCGGCGTGCGACCCGACGACAGACCGCGCCACGGCCGAGATCGCGCGGCTGAACCGCGAATACCTCAGCCAGGCGCTGGGTTGACGTACAGAAGCGCCGCGGCCACCCGTCCAGAGTGCGACACGCTCACCACGAACGGCTTGCCCGGGCGCGGGCAACTGCGGAGGCGCATGGGAGTCGAACCCACCCAGGACGGGAGTAGCCCGCCCCGCAAACGGTTTTGAAGACCGCGAGGCCCACCGGGACCCGAGCGCCTCCACGCTCCAGTCTAGCAGTCTCGGACTTTGCGGGAAATGTCAGCGGTTTCTCGGTTCCGTACACTAGGCTCGTTCCCGGCGATAGCGTCATAATCAACGACAAGAAGCGGGGGACAAGCCCTAATGCTGTCGCAGCGGCGCGAAGACGAGCCGAAAACTCAATGGCGATGAGAACCACGCCTCGCATCTCAGGTAGGGCAGGTGTGCAATCTGAGCGCATGTAGGGTCAATCCTTTGAGTATGCTTTTCTCTTGCTCCGGCGGGGGACAAGCCCCCGCGCTACGGCTGGTCGCTGGGGCGCGAAGGTGTCCCAGCGAGAGCGCTTAGACCGATCACCTCGGAATCTCGCTCCGCCCGTTGCTGTAGCGGCTCACTTGACAGTCGCTAGCTGGGTTCGGTATCTAAGGTAAGAAGTGTCGATGCGCGTTTGCCTCTCGCCAGATGGTTTTTGCGCGATTGAGAAGCGCGTGCTCACTATGCCAGCCGGTTGGCGCGGCGAATGGGCGGCGAGCGCGGTATTGCAAGAAGATACGGTACGTCTTTCTGAACGATAGCGGAGCCAGCGATGCTTGTCGGTTTCAATCCCCGGTTGCAGCCCTTTCGGCGCATGAGCGTGGCGGAGCAGTTGCAGGAGGCTTTGCATACGGCGGAGCGGCTTGAGTTCGGGGTGATAGAACTGACCGTGGACGAGGTGGTCTATCGCAAGGGGTTGTGGGACACGTTCACCCACGACGCGCTGGACCTCATCACGCACGCCCCCGCGCAATTCCAGGTGAACCTCTTTCCGGACGAAGGTTTCGAAGAAGCGCCGAGCGACGTCAACGCGTTTCCGCGCTCCATCTACCTGCGGCGCGTGGCGCAGACGATCGAGTTCTTCGAGGCTTACGCGCCCATGTCGCTCTACGTGACGCACGCGGGACGGCGCACACGGCACGTGGACGACCACCTGCAGGCGCTGGAGGAGGCGTTTCAGGCGCTGTTGGTGCTCTACCCCGGCGTGCCGCTGGCAATCGAGAACGGCGGGCGCGAATCCGTGCTGCATTTCCCGGATGACTTTCTGACGTTTCTCGACGCGTTGCCGTCGCTGCGGTTCGCCCTGCACACTGGGCGCGCCTTTCAGTCGGTAATGTGGGATAACGAGCAACTGGCGCGCTACGTGCGCAAGGCGGCGCGCTTCGTCGACCGCCTGGCGGCCATTCGCTGGACGAACGCCAATCCGATTACGGATCCTGACCGACCGCTGCAACTGGAGCTTGACCGCGCGCCGGACCTGGGGCTGATCATGCGCGGGTTGGGCCGGAACCCGGCCCTGGTGCACGTGCTCGATACGGTTGGCGGCCGGCCGGCGGCCCTGGCCCGCGAACGCCGGGCGCTGCACGCGCAGGTCTACCGCTAGACCGGCCCGGTGGAGCGCGGCGGCGGCAACCCGGCGCCGCGCCTGCGGTATAATTCGGGGTGGGAGACGCCCGGCGGCGCCCCGACACCGCCGCATCCGCGCGCGGCCATTGTGCGAATCGGAACAGTGTTGGCATCTAAGCAGGGCGGGGAAGCCGAAGTGGACGAGGCAACCGTGGACAACGCGCTCGCGCGCCTGGAGTTCGACGCACAGGGGCTTGTGCCGGCCGTAATCCAGGACGCGGCCACAAAGCAGGTGCTGATGCTCGGCTTCATGACGCGGCAGATGCTGGCCAAGACGCTGGAGACGGGACGGGTCTGGTTCTGGAGCCGGAGCCGCCGGGAGCCGTGGCTGAAGGGCGCTACCAGCGGCAACTACCTGAACGTGGCAGGCGTCTACCGCAACTGCGAAGACAATTCACTGCTCATTCTCGCGCGGCCGGAGGGCCCCACCTGCCACACGGGAAACGTAACCTGCTACTACCGCGCGCTGGACGAGGAGTAGCCGTGTCTGACGAGAAGAAATGCGACGCGGCGACCGCGGCCGTGCTCGACGCGGTCTATCAGACGATCCGCGAGCGGCAGGAGACGCTGCCGGAGGGGTCGTACGTCACGCACTTGCTGCACGGGGGCGTGGATCGGATTGCGCGCAAGGTGGGCGAGGAGGCGCTGGAGGTAGTGCTGGCGGCCAAGAACGAGACGCCGGACGAACTGACGGCGGAGGTGGCAGACCTCTGGTTCCACTGCTTGGTGCTGCTGGCGCACAGCGGCCTCACGCCGGCGGACGTCTACGCGGAACTGGCGCGGCGGCACGGCAAGCGCCCGACGTTTCAGAAGAAAGCGGCGGCGCGCGCCCAATTGCCCGGTTCCCAAGACGTGTGAGCCGCCCCCAGCCGCACACGTCTGCTTCACTGCTAGCCTTTCCCCGAGGCGTAAGGGTTCCCTCTCCCCGAGGCGCAAGCGTTCCCGCTCTCGAGGGAGAGGGTTAGGGTGAGGGGATTCCGCTGTGATTAGGAAGCGCTAGCGGCGGTTGCGGGCTGCCAGCTGGTCTCCGCGAGCAGGTTCATCAACCCCGCGTGCGCCTGTGCAAAGAGGTCGTGGCCGGTGTGGCCGAAGGAACGGCCCGCCACCAGCAAGTGCGGTTCCAGTGAAAAGAAGCCGTCGTAGCCGTCGGCTTTCAGCGCGCGCAGGAGTTCGGGCCACTCCGCGCTCCCTTCACCGGCGATGACCACCTTGCCCCGCGGGGATTCCTTGTCCTTGACGTGCACGTAGCGCAGCCACGGTTTCAGGGCGCGGTAAGCCTCGGTATACGGCTTCACGCCGCAGGCCACGAAGTTTGCCGGGTCCAGCGTGAGGCGCAGGTTCTCGGCGCCGACCGTTTCGAAGATGTCCTGGCAGCGCGCCGGCGTGTCGCCATAGATGTCGCTCTCGTTCTCGTGCAGGAGCATGATGTCGCCGCGATGGCGGCGGGCCGCGTCACAGAGCGCCTGGAGGCGGCGCATGACTTCATCCCGGTATTGCGCCGGATCCTCGCCTTCCGGTATGAAGAAGGAGAACATGCGGATGTTGGCCGTTTCCAGAATATCGGCGGCGCGCAGCGCGCCCTGGAAGCGCTCTAGGTGCGCGGCGAAATCGTCGGTGATCCCAATCTTGCCGATCGGCGAGCCGATGGCGGAAACGCTCATGCCGCGACTGTCGAGTGCGCGTTTCGCCGCCCGCAGGTCGTCATCGGAAAGGTCGACGATTACGGCCTTCGGTTTGCCGTTGACGGCAAGATTGCGCACTTCGATGTAATCGATGCCCATGCCCTGCATAGCGTCGAGTTGTGTGCCGAAGTCGTCGGCAATTTCGTCGCCGAAGCCACTGACTTTGCGGTACATGCTTGAGTCTCCTTATGTGGGAACGGGTGGTAGTGCGTAGCCATTGTAGCGCAGATTGGCGGCGGTTGGAGCCGAGGCGCGCCCAGGAGCGGGGGACAAGCCCCCGCGCTACGGCCCGGCGGCGGTTGCGCTCGCTGCTCTTCCTCCGCTCAGAGTTGGTATAATGGAGCGGACATGCCGTTTCCTGTCTATGGTGATGAACGGGCGGTATCGTGCCGGTGAAGCGCGCTGGGCGGCGGCTAGCGCATGTTCGACGCTTTGGGCGCATGGGCGCGCGAGCCCGCAGAGTACGGTTTTGCAGTGTGAGGAGAACGCAAGCGGATGGAACAATACCTCCAGATAATCCAGATTATCCTGTCGGTCGCGCTGGTGGCTGCCGTGCTCTTGCAGGCGCGCGGCGCGGCGCTGGGCTCGGCGTTCGGCGGCTCGGACACCATTCACAACACGCGCCGCGGCGTTGATCGACTGCTCTTCAACGTCACGATCGGGATCGCGGCGCTCTTCATCATCGTGTCGATCATCCTCGTGCGGATCTAACGCGCGGCTGGGCGTGCAGCATGGCAGGTCGATATTCGCCGTCCGCGACGAGGCCGCCGTCCGCGGCGCGTTCACCATTTGCAACGCGGTCGCCCGCCTCTTCGCGCATTGCCGGCGCGGTCTTCGTCGGCGGCATTGGTTCGCTGCTGGTAGCGGCGCTGCTGGCGTACTTTGCCTATGCCGCCACGGTGGAAGACGTGCCCGATTACGGCGGCACGTACATCGAGGGCACGCTCGGGCCGCCGTCCACGCTCGTCTCCATCCTTGCCCAGGACGAGACGGCGCGCACCATCTCCCAACTCGTGTTCAACGGCCTCACGGCGTACGCGCCGGACGGCACGATTGTGCCCGACCTGGCGACCGGCTGGGAAATGGACGCCGAGAGCCGTTCCTACACGTTCTCACTCCGCAGTGACGTAACGTGGCACGACGGCACACCCTTCACGGTGGACGACGTGCTCTTTACGTTCGGTCTCTTGTCGAGCCCGGAGCACGCGCATCCGGTTTGGAGCAACATCGCGGTAGAGCGCCTCGGCGACCGCGCCGTGCGCATCTACGTGCTCAACAACGTCTACGCGCCGCTCTTGGAGTACGCCACGATTGGCATCTTGCCGCGGCACCTCCTGGATGGAATTACGGTCGATCAAATCCCGCTTACGCCGTTCAACTTGCAGCCGGTGGGCACCGGTCCCTACCGTGTGGTTGAGGTAACGGAAGAGTACGCGCTCCTGCGCGTAAACGAGGTGTACTTCAACGGACGCCCCCGCATCCGCTTCGTCAAGTTCAAGTTCTACCCCAACGCCAAGGCGACCATTACGGCGCTGGAACGCGGCGAGGTGGAAGGCGTGAGTTACTTGCCGCCGGCGGAAGCGGGCCGCGTGGAGGCCATGGCCGACGTGCAGGCGTACAGCGCGCCGTTGGCCGGCTATACGGTGCTCTACTTCAATCTGCGCCGCGACCAGTTCTACGAGCGCACCGTACGGCACGCGATTGCCCACGCCATCGACCGCGACTACCTGGCGCGCGAGGTGCTGGCGGGGGCCGCGGAGCCGCTGGAAAGTCCGATCTTGCCGCTCTCGTGGGCCTACTTCGAAGACGTGGCCCGCTATCCGTACGACCCGCAGAAGAGTAGGGCGCTCCTGGATCAAGCCGGCTGGACGATTGGCGCGGACGGTGTGCGCGGCAAGGAGGGCAAGCGCCTCTCGCTCACGCTGCTGACCGTGGACGCGCCGGACCAAATCAGGCTGGCGGAAGCGGTCGGGGAGCAATTGGCGGCGGTGGGCATTGCGGTTGACGTGCAGGCGGAACGCCCCGCAGGGTTGCTCAGAGACTATCTCTTGACCCGTGAATTCGACATCGCGTTGTACACGTGGCTGCTCAAGGGCTTGGACCCCGATCCGTACGTGACGTGGCATTCGAGCCAGATCCAGAGCGGCTGGAACTTTGCCGGATTTATCGATCCCCGCGTGGACGAGGCGCTGCAGAATGCGCGCCACACCTTGGATCAGAGTGAACGCAAAGTGATGTACGCGGACTTCCAGCGCATGTTTGCCGAGGAGGCGCCGAGTTTGATGCTGCTTACGCCGCGCTATAGCTTTGCCGTGCGCACGACCGTGCGCGGCGTGAGCGTGCCCATGGTGCTGCCGACCGTGGAATCCCGCTTGGCCGAAATCGACCGGTGGTACATCAAGACCAGGAAGAACGTCACCCGCGTGCGCTCGCCCCTGGAGGGCTGGCGGCTGCCGTTCTTTGGCTAGAAGGGAAGGATAGCGTGCCGGACCCGCAGATTCCAACCGTGCAGATCGTTGCTATCGGCACCGAACTTGTGCTAGGCCGCATTCAAGACACCAATTCATTCTGGCTGGCGCAGCAGCTTACCGACTTGGGCGCGGAGGTGCGGCGCATTACGGTGCTGCCGGATGAATTGGACGACATCGTCGCCGCGCTCGATCGCGCCGCCGCCGACGGCGCGGACTTCGTGGTGGCTACCGGCGGCCTCGGCCCCACGCCGGACGACATCACGGTGGAGGCGCTGGCGCGGCTGCTGGACGTGGGCGTGTACGAGGACCCACGACTACTCGAGGACTACATGCGGCGGCGGCAGATCGGCGCGGACGAACTCAGCCCCGGTATGCGCAAGATGGCGACGGTGCCGGAGAGCGCCGTCGTGTGGGCGAGTCCCGCCGGCTGGGCGCCGTGCATCCAATTGAGAAAAGCGAACACCACGTACTTCGTGCTGCCGGGCCCGCCGCGCGAGATGGAGGCGCTCTTCGAGCGTTTCGTAGCCACCGCCATCTCGGAGTCGCTGGAGGTCAGAAGCGCCGCCCGCCGCGTGTTCGTGAACATGAGCGAGTCTGAATGCTCGCCGCTCATCGAGGAGGCAATGCGGCGGTTTCCCGGATTGTACGCCAAGGCCTACGTGGCCTTGCGCAGCGACACGCACCTGCCGGTGGACTTCGTGGCGCGCGCGGCCTCCGACCGGGAGGCGCGGGAGATGCTGAGCGGCGCAATCGACTTGTTCTCCGCCGGGGTGAAAGAATTGGGCAAGGATATTCACTATTAGGGCTGGCTGCAACACTAGGATGATTCATCTACAGATCTGATCAATGCGCCATCTTGCTTTTCTTTCAGCGCCTCGCTGACCAGGAAGTCCAGGTTCCCCGCTTCCGAGTCTGCTTCCAGTTGACTATCCCACCTCTGCCAATCCATTTCGTCGAAGAACCACCGCCTCAAGTGAGCATAGTCGGACTCAGGCATATTCAAGATAGTGTGTTTGAGTTCCTCTAGTTCTGACACTGACACTCTTCGCGCTCCTTGAATTACGCCGCAACGCACAGCGCCACTATAGCGGACTGAAGCACAGCCACACCTGGGTTCCTGCCAGCGCCGGCAAGTACAGTCTTCACGCGAATGGTTTTCGGCCAAAGTCTCGCCAAGGGACATTCTCGTCATGCGGCGCGGCTGGATACACCGCACTACCCGGGCTTCATCAGGCTGCGTTGCTTTCTGCCAGCGCTTCTTTGGCGGCTGTGAAGTTGGCGTTCAAGGCTACGGCGGCCCGGTAGTCGCTGCGCGCTCCTGCCACGTCGCCGAGGGCTTCTCGCGCCCGCCCGCGCCAGTAGTGCCATTCCTCAACCGCAACCACCTGCAGATTGGCCTCGGCCAGCGCGATCGCGTCCTGGTGCCGGCCCTCTGCCCAGTAGGCTTCGAACGGGCCGAACTGGTACCACAACATGCGCCACGGTAGGCCGATTTGGCGTGCCCGGTCAAAGGCCGCAGCCGCTTGGTTCGTATTGCCGAGATTCAGGGCGCTAGTGCCAAAATTGAACCACGCGAACGCGTCTTCGCGGTCCTGCGCCAGTTCCTGCTGGGCGATGCGCAGCGCGCGCTCCCACATGGGCGTCCCGCTGTGGGTTGTGTTGAGGATTTTGTCCGCCGCGGCTTGCTCTTCCGGCGGATAGACGACCACGTACGCGCGATTGAACACCCGCCACACGGCGTCCAACTCCGCGTAGGCAATAGTCAGATTGGGACCGACGTACGAGTCGTGGGCGTGGAACGCGCCGGCTTGCTCGTCGTACCCCACCAGCACCCGGTAGTGTCCCATGCCGTCGTCCGGCTCCGGCTCGAACCAGAATTCGACGATAACGGGAAAACCGGCCGCCAGGAGTCGCTTGAGCAGGGTCAGGTCGCCGCCAACCCCAACGTGCGCCTGGAAGCCGATGCTCTGGGCATACGCCGCGAGCTCGGGCGGACTGACGTTCTTATCGTTGGGATCGGGCTTGAGGAAGGGAGCGATCTCGTCCTGCGCCTCCGGCCGCGCGAAGTAGCTGAGCACCATCCCCATAGTCGTCGGCGCGCAGTTGTTCCACCCCTGGTATTCGTGGCGGAGACCGGAGAGCAACGTGGCCTGGGGCAACGGCGGCGTCGTTGGCGTGGGAACTGCGGTCGGTTGCGGCGTGGGCGCGCTCGCCGTTGGCGCTGAAGGCGCGCCGGCGGTTGGCGACGGGGCCGCCGTACTCATTGCGGGCGCGCTGCTAACGGGCCGTGGCGCTAGCGGGGACGTGACCGCGCGCGGCGGCTCAGCGTCAGCGGCGGTGTCCGGTTCTACCTCGGCGGTGAAGAGCGCGCCGGTTGCGGCAAGGGCAAAAGCGCCGATGAACACGCTGAGAATCGCGAGCAAGGCCCAAACGGTCAGGCGAGACGGCGGCGTGCGCCGCCGCGGGCGGGGAATGATCGTGACTCGTACCGGCCTGTCAGGCTCCCACATGAGGGCGTCCGCTCCGGTTTAGTGCGCCTCTTCCTCCATCATACTCGACCCTGCTGCGAACGAGTACCCACTATGGGCACTGAGACTGCGCCGGCCCATGTTGACGGCGCGCGCCGGGCGCGCTATCGTGCCCAGGGGAGAACGTCGCAGCACGCACTGGAGTACCAGATGAAGCTTTGTCTACTGACCTACAATATGGCGCGGCACTGGGATCTATCCGAACTCATCGCGGTGGCGCGCTTGGGCGGCTTCAGCGGCCTGGAACTGCGCGCCGAGGCCGGCCACAAGCACGGCGTGGAATTGGAGACGAACGCCGACGAGCGGCGGGCAATTCGCTATCAGGTGCAGGACGCCTGCCTGGAGATTGCCGGCATCAGCACCAGTTCCCGCTTCGATACGCCGGACGCCGCCCAGCGCCGGGAAGTCGTCGAACGCAGCAAGCGCTTCATCGAGCTGGCGGCGGACGTGAACGCCGGCCAGATTCGCGTCTTTGGCAACGACATGCCCAAGGCGGGCGCGGACGGCGGGCCGCCGCCGCCGCGCGAGGACGTGATGCGCTACGTCGGCGACGCGCTCCGTGAACTGGGCGATTTTGCCGCGCCCCACGGCGTCAACGTGATGCTGGAGATGCACGGGCAGTTCAACTACTGGCACTTTGCCATGACGGCGGTGGAACACGCCGACCATCCGCAGGTCGGCATCCTCTACAACTGCGACAACCGCGACCTGGTGGGCGGTTCGGTGGCGTCTACCTACAACCGCGTGGCGCACCTGATCGGCCACGTGCACATGCACGACTTCGTGAACGGCTTTCCCTACGCGGAACTCTTTGGGCTGCTCCAGCGCGACGGCTACGACGGCTACCTCTCTTCGGAGATCGGCAAGACGGAACCGACGCATCGGGACTACTTCCTGATGTACGCGCAACTCTTCCGCGCCTGGAACGCGCTGGCCGCGTCCGCCGGCGAAAGCGCGCTGCCCTACTACGCCGCCGCCGCCGGTACGGTGGCCACCGCCGCCGACTAGGCAGTGTTGACGACTAGGCAGTGTTGACGACTAGGCAGTGTTGGCGACTAGGTAGTGTTGGCGACTAGGTAGTGTTGGCGCTGAAGCACTCTCAACGTGCGGCTCCCACTGTCATTCCGAGCGTAGCGAGGAATCTAGTGCGCAACAAGGGGCCTACTGCGTAGCGCGGGGGCTTCTCCCCCGCCGGAGCCATTGAAACTGACACGAAAGAGAATTGACCTAACAGCCTCGCAGGATACAAACCTGCGCTACCAGAAGTCTGGGACGCGAGTTTTGCTGTCTTTTTGTTTAATGCGACAACATTAGGGCTTGTCCCCCGCTCGGTGCGGCGCGCTGATGCGGAGAGGATGGATGCCCGCTTGCGCGGGAATTACTATGGCCGCGCGACGGCCACACAAGGCATTGACAAATGAACGCACGTCTTTCCGTTCGTGCTGAGGGCTGCGCGAAGCCCTTGTCGAAGCATGAATGGAGAGACGTGCGTGGCGGGATGTGACTCGTTCATTCCGCCGTTCACCCTTCGACGCTGCTCAGGGCGAACGGCATGATCACGCTATTCTCAAAGTAATGGCGTATGGAGAGCCGGAATGTACGCCCTAGATTCCTCGCTGCGCTCGGAATGACGGAGGCAGACGGTCTATCTCCACCAAATGCCGGGCTGCATTGCTGCTGACTCTCGGGCAATGGCGCGCCGTTTCTTGATAATTGAGCATGACCAACCAAGCGGAGGGTGCAAATCTCATGGCCTACCGTCCCCCGGAAAAGCTGATCGTATTCGGCATCGACGGCCCCATATTGCCCACCATGCAGCGGCTCATGGATGAGGGGCGTATGCCGCTGATGCGGAAACTGGTAGAGGGCGGCACGTGGGCGGAAAACTGCCTGGTGCCGTATCCCACGATTACGCCGCCGAACTGGACCACTATTGCCACCGGCGCGTCGGCGGGGCGCACCGGCTTTACCGACTTCAATATCCACCGGCCGGGCGAGCCGCTCGGCCAGACTCACGCGGCGTTCGACTCGCGCTGGCACACGGCGGAATATCTGTGGGAAGCGGCGGAAAAGGTGGGCAAGCGGTCAATCGTCATCAATTGGCCCTCCTCCTGGCCGGCGCGCATGAAAGACGGCTGGCAGATTGCCGGCTACGGCCTCTCCGTCAACGAGTGGCACGACCATCCCACCTTCCACCACGCCTACACCTTTTCCGGTGAGGCGCTCTTTGCCACCGATGACTACGTGGAGGGTACGCTAATCGAAGTGGAAGACGCGGAGGATTGGCAGGATCTGGAAGCCGGCGTAGACTACCTGGAAGCCGAGTTGCCGTGGCGCTTCCGCTACCCCAAGTACACCATGCAACCGCTCACGTGGCATCTGCTGCTGGAGGCGGACGCACAGGGCAACTTTACCACCGCCCACGTCTGCGAGCGGCGCGACCGGGCGACCGCCATGTGTTCGCTGCGGGTAGGCGAGTGGTCGGACTACATCGTCCGCGAGTTTGCGTGCGCGGAGTTGGGCAAGGCGGAGGCGGTCTTTCGCGTCAAGCTGCTGGAACTATCCGCCGACGGCGAAACGGCCACGCTCTACGTGACCCCGCTCAGCCAACTCGACGGTTGGACCTATCCCAAGGGCTTAGATCGTGAGATATTCGAGCAGGGCAATTGCCGCGGCTTGCCGGCGCCGTACCTCGGCCTGCGCACCTTCCGCATGGGGTGGTTCGACGCCGATACCTTCATCGAACTCTGCGACATGAGCCACCAGTGGTTCGCCGACGCCGCGCGCTACCTGATGCGCGAAAGACCGTGGGACCTCTTCTTCATCCACATTCATACGCCCGACTACTTCTACCACCTCTTTGCCAGCGAGGTAGACCCGGCGTTAAATGCGGACGCTGACAGCTTGGCGCACTGGCAAGAGGTTGAGGCGCGCTTGTACGAGAGCCTGGACCGGGCATTTGCGGCTATAGCGGACGCCGCGCCCCGGCGGACGCTCTACGCCTACGTCTCCGATCATGGCGCGAAAGCCAACGGCTACAAGTGCAATCCCGGCCAAGTCCTGATTGACGCCGGGCTAACGGCGCTGGCGGAAGAGGAAGACCCGGCGGCGGTGGCGCACTTTGCCATGTATACCGGGCGCAAGCGGGTGGATTGGTCGCGCACCCGCGCGGCGGCCAGCGGCTCTTCATATGTCTGGGTCAACCTGAAAGGCCGCGACCCGGAAGGCATCGTGGAGCCGGAAGACTATGAGACTGTGCAGCAAGAGGTCATCAAGGCGCTCTACGACTATACCGATCCGGAGACCGGCCTCAAGCCCATCGGCTTCGCGTTTAAGAAGCAGAACGCCCGAATGCTGGATCTCTACGGCGAAGCCACCGGCGACGTGGTGTTCTGCTACGCCGACGAGTACGGCTCGCAACACGGGCCGCAGTTTCCGTCGGCTACCCAGGGCATGGGCGACCTGCGCGGCCTCTTCGCGCTCTCCGGGCCCGGCGTGAAGCGAGGCCACACGCTGGAACGCAACGTGAGCCTGAAAGACCTGGTACCCACCGTCTGCTACCTGCTGGGCTTGCCCGTGCCCGCCGACTGCGAGGGCGCGGTGGTCTACCAGGCGCTGGAAGACCCGGACGCGCCCCTGAATGAGCGCCTGCGCCTGCAACGCCACGTGGACGTCCTCTCCGGCGTGGCCGAATCGGAAGCGGCAATGACGCACACGTACCACAAAGCGGAGGGATGACGGCCAGCGAGGGAGTTGGCCACGTTGCTATGCGCTCTCCGCTTGGGTCGTCGTCTCGGCTGCGTCCGGCAGTGGCCGGGCGAAGCGGCGTAATGCGCTCAGGGCGAGTACGGTTGCCGCAATTGCGGCCGCGCCGGCTACGCCAAAGAGCGCCTCGAACGAGACCAGGTCCGCCAGCAGCCCGCCTACCGGCGTGAGCAAGATCAGGATGCCGATGAGCGTATTGGTGAAGCCGAGATAGATGATGCGGTCTTCCGCCGGCGAGACCTCGATTGCCAGCACGGAAAACGTGATTTCCTGCCCGCCGGTGGCCATGCCGAGGCAGACGAAGAGGGCAATGAAGACCCCGCTCACCAGCGCCACGTCCGCTTGTGAAACGGTGAGCAGGTGCGCCGCCAGCGCTAACACCGGCGGCAGCACGCTGAGCACGGTGGTGGCTACCAGCAGCAGCCAACCGCCGCCGCGCGCGCCCAGCCAACCCCAGATGACGTTGCTGCCAATCACGCCGCCCATCAGCGCCACCGCGGACGACGCCACCACCCCTGCCGGCAACTGCAAGACCTTGGCGGCGTAGACCACGTAGAAAGGCATGGCGATGAAGGTGACCATCGCCAGCACCCGGATGATGAGGTACATGCGAAACGGCGGTTCGCGCAGCACGATCTCCCGGATGCGGCGCAGGTCTTCCCGCGCGGTGCGCTTGGGCAGGACCGCCGGCCCTGCCGGTTCCTCAACGGCGCTGAACGAGGCGTAGCCGGCGCCGGTGAAGACCCACGTCAACACGAAGAGAATCCAGATCAGTTCGAGGCTGCCTTCCGAGCGTTCAAGCACCTGGCGCACGACCACGCCGGCCGCCAGCGCGCCAATGCCGCCAAAGAAGTTGCGCAGCGAGAAGAAGGTGGGCAACTGCCGCCGGGGCACGATGCGCCCCACCACGTCGAAGAACGCCAGACCCGTAAAGCCGCCGGACAACGAGGCGACTGCAGTCAGCCCGATGAGGGCCGGCAGCACGATCTCGCCCCGCTCCGGCATGAGCAGGACTACGCCCGCCAGCAATGCCCAACAGCCGCTGCGCACCAGCGCGCTGCGCCGGTAGAACTTCAGCTTGCGCGGTTGGCGCTGCATGTAGTTGATCAACAGCAACTGGGGCAACGCCCAACCGCCCATCTGCAAGGCGGGCAGGATGCCGACGAGCAGGTTGGACGACGTAAGCTGGCTCACGTACCAGGGCAGGACGACGGTCGCGCTGGTGAACGCCATTCCCGTGACGTAGAAGACGCCGTTGAGGACGCCCAGGATGAAGTTGCGACGGCCGGACACCTGATCTTGCTACTTTCGCTGGTTGCGCACTGCCGGCGCGGGCGGTGCGGTATAGGCGGCGTCGAGCACGATGCGCCGCGAAGCGGCCCTGGCGTTAGGCGGCGGTCAGGCATTGCGCACGATGGCGTCGGCCATGCGGCACACGCGCACCATGGGCCCCACGTCGTGCACCCGCACCAGATCGACCCCCTGCGCAATCGCCAGCGCCACCGTTGCCGCCGTGCCCTCCAGCCGCTCCGCCGCCGGCAGATCGAGGGTGAGGCCGATGAACGACTTGCGCGACGTGCCGACTAGCACCGGCTGCCCCAGCGCCTGGAGCGCGCCGAGGTTGCGCATGAGCGCGAGATTCTGCTGGGGCGTCTTGCCAAAGCCGATGCCGGGATCGATGATGACGTTCTCCGGCGCGATCCCGCCGGCGGTCGCGTGCGCGAGCGTCTCTTCCAGTTCCCGCGTCACGTCCCGCGCCACGTCACCGTAGGCCGCCGCGCCGTAGTAGCCGCCCAGGCCCGATTGCCGGGGCGTGGAACGGCGGTTGTGCATGAGCATGACCGGCACGTTGAGGGCGGCTACCGTGGCGGCCATGGCCGGATCGCCGCGCAGCCCCCAGACGTCGTTGACCATGGCCGCGCCGGCCCGCACCGCCTCACGGGCCACGGCGGCCTTATACGTGTCGATCGAGAGGGGAATTTCCACCTCACGCCGTATCGCCTCGATTGCCGGCAGCACGCGGTCAAGTTCCGCTTGCAGGGGGACGGCGTCCGCGCCGGGCCGGGTCGATTCGCCCCCAATATCGAGAATGTCCGCGCCTTCTTCAACGAACCGCGCCGCCTGCGCCGCGGCGCGGCGCGCGTCACCCCCAATGCCGTCGCCGGAGAATGAATCCGGCGTCACGTTGATGATGCCGACCACGTAAGTGCGGTCTCCCCACCGCAGGGCGCCATCGCCGCACTGTGTCTCGCGCGGTTTTGCCGCGTGAGCCAACGGCGGGAAGCTCATCATCCGCCCTCGGCCCCGGGGCGGATGGACGCAAACTGATAGCCGTGGATCAGCGTATCTCCCGGCGTGACGGACGCGACGTAGAGGATTACCCCGGGCCCCAGGCCCACGCGCTCGATTTGCGCTATTTGACCGCTGGTATTGCGCGCGAGATCCGGCAAGATCACCTGCGTAATTCCCTCCGGTATTGCCAACTCCCGGCGCGTCTCCCAGTACGTAGTGTCTCCCGGATCGAAGAGCAGCCGGAAAGAATAGTCCGGCAGGTAGTACGCAAGCTGATGGGAGCGATCGAACGCGACGATCAGCGTCTGCTCCGGCGCGTGGTTCAACGTGATGTACCGCACCTGCTTCGTCAGTATCTCGTCTATTTGACGTATCTCCTTGAACCGCCCCTGTCCGTCCGCGAAGAGGAAGAGCAGCGCATTGGAGACGGCAATCACCGTGGCGAGCGCAAGGGTGATGCCCAGCGAGACGCGATGCGGCGTGAGGGCGGTCGTCACCATACCGCGCTGCGTCATGAGAAAGCGGTACGCTTGTTCGCAGTCGCGGGCCAAGCCGCGCATGGCCAAAACCGCGTAGATGACCAAGCCCGGGAGAAACGAGAGCACGTAACCGGGATTGCCAATGTAGACCAGCACGTAGAAGAGTACGGGCACGAGCATCCACAGCAGAAGCAGCCGCGTGCGCGCGTCGCGCACGATCTGCTGCGGCGAAAAGTAGCGCCCGACGAAGTAGATTATCGGCAAGAGGGCTAAGCCGACGCCGTTGTAGAGAAACGCGACCAGCGTGCGCATGTTGTCGAGCACGCTCCGGAGGTACGACAGCATTCCGCCGGATTGTCCCGCCCAGAAGCGGTAGTTCTCGGCGGATGCCTGCCAATACGCTTCCCAGCCGCCGGAGAGTTGCGCCATGGGAATCGCCCACGCCAGCACGACCGCGGCCAGCACGCCAAGTCCGCCCAACAGACTCCCCAGGCTGCGCCCCCACCAGGCGTAGACCCACACCGGCACGAGGAAGAGCAGCAGGTCCGGCCGGAAGCCCGCGCCCAGGCCCAGCGCCAAGGCGGCCGGCACGATCAGGTTGCGCGACCCCAGTTTCGTCTCGGCCAACAGCAGTACCACCAGCGTGCTGAACAGGGCGAGAAAGGCGTAGGGATACGCCACTTCGCCGTGGGACCAGAAGTTGCTGCTGGTGGCCAGCAGCAACGCGCTGATGACGGCGGTCTGCATGCCGTAGAGCCGCCAGGCCAGCAGGAAGAGACACCACACCGCCAACCCGCTGGCGGCCATGGAGAGCAGCACGTAGCTCAGGTTGGCGTCCACGCCCAGGCCGTAGAGCAGCTTGGCGCTGGCGACGTAGAGCGGATAGCCGGGCGGCTGCGGCTGGTGAAAGGCGACGTTGTACGCTTCCAGGGCGAAGGCGTAGCTGGCGGAATCCCACGCAAAGAGCGTCTCGCTTCGGAAAGGAATGCGGCTGAGGGCCGTGGCCGCGCCGAAACCGAGGCCAAGCAGCCACGCCAGCCGGCTCCACGCGGTAAGCCCCTGGCGCGATCCAGCCGTTATCCGTGCCGTCTGTTCCATAAGCGCTAGCGCTCGGCAATCGTGAAGGTGGGAAAAACGCGCGCAGCCGCGCCTGCAAGACACCAGTTCCTAATTCTAGCCCTGCCGCAAGCCGCGACGCAAGCCCCGTTGCAACCCGCGCCGCAAGCGCGCAAAAGAGAGCGCACCGCATTCCGTTCGGACTGAGCCTACGTTCTCCGTTCGGACTGAGCTCATCTCTTCCATTCGCGTTAAGCCCATCTCTTCCGTTCGCGCTGAGCCTGTCGAAACGCGAACGAAAGAGGCTCCCTGCGGCGGCACAACCGGTAGCGCGGGGGCTTGTCCCCCGCCGGAGCCATTGAAACTGACGCGAAAAGGGTTGACCTAGCAACTTCGCAGGTTTAAAACCTGCGCTACCGGGAACTTTGGACGCGAGTTTTGCCGTCGTTCTGTTTAATGCGACAGCATTAGGGCTTGTCCCCCGCCTCCGCGCTCTGCTCCCTCTCACTGGGGAGAGGGCCGGGGTGAGAGGAATTCTCGCGGCCCTGGGTCTTTGCCCCCCGCCTTGTTAGCATGACAAACTCATGCTAGCATCATGCCATGGCGAACCTACAGGTAGAGAACATACCGGACGAACTGCACGAGCGCCTGCGCCGCTGCGCCCGGGAGCGCAATTGCACCCTGAGCGCGGCCGTCCTCGCCGCGTTGGAGCGCGAGTTGGCCCGCTGGGAGTGGCGCGCGCGTCTGGCAGAGCGCCCGCCTACCGACCTCGGCGTGCCGGCGGCAACGCTGCTGCGCGAAGCGCGCGCCGAGCGCGAATTCAGGGCCGAGTGACGCGCTGCATTGTCCCCGCCCGCGCCTACGACACGCCCCTCCTCACTACCGACGCCCGCCTGGCCCGCGCCCCCGGCCTGGAAATCGCGGTACAATACGTGCGCACGGGATAGCCGCACTCGTCCCGCAGCGCGCACGTGCTCACGGCTTTTCCTTGCTCAATAGCGGAAATTGAAGCGCGGGGCTCCGGTAGCGTAGGTTTGTAACCTGCGCTCTGCCCCGCGTTGCCGGAGCGCGTGGACAGGGCACATGGCCGCATCCAAACTCATCACCGCCGTTGAGACCTACTTTGCCGCGCTGCGGCAGGTGCGCGCTTCCGGCGGGGCTACCGACGAGCGCTCGCTCTATCCGCCGCTGGCCGCATTGTTGGACGCTGTCGGCGCCACGCTCAAGCCTAAGATCTTTTGCGTGAGCGACATGACCGACCAAGGGGCCGGGCATCCCGATTTTGGTCTCTATGTGAAAAAGCGGTCGTCCGGCTCACGTTCGTCAGCGGCCCCGAAACCCAACGGCAGCGACGTGCCCGAACGCGGCGTGGTCGAAGTCAAGCCCCTGCACGACGACGCCTGGCTCACCGCCGCCAGCGACCAGGTCAGCCGCTACTGGCAGCGCTACCGCCTGGTGCTGGTCACCAACTGCCGCGACTTCGTGCTGCTGGGCGAGGACGCGCAGGGCCGTCCCGCCAAATTGGAGACCTTCCGGCTGGCGGCGGACGCCGACGAATTCACGCAAAAGCTGCAAAAGCCCCGCGCCTTTGCCCGTGACGTGGGCGCCGGACTGGGCGAATACCTCTGCCGGGCGCTTGCGCACCGGGCGGCGCTGGCCGAGCCGCGCGACCTCGCGTGGCTGCTGGCCTCCTACGCCCGCGACGGCCTGGCGCGGGTTGAGGCGGCCGGTGACGCGCCATCTCTGACGGCGGTGCGCGAGGCGCTTGAGGAGGCGCTGGGCGTCCGCTTCGAGGGCAATAGAGGCGCGGCCTTCTTCCGTTCCACGCTGGTGCAGACGCTCTTCTACGGCGTCTTTTCCGCCTGGGTGCTCTGGTCGCGGGCACTGCCGCCGCCGGTGGGCGCGTTCGATTGGCGCACCGCCGTCTGGCACCTGCGCGCGCCGGTGTTGCGGGCGCTCTTCCAGCAGCTTTCCGATCCCGGCCGCCTGCAACCGCTGGGCCTCGTCGAGGTGCTGGACTGGACCGCCGCCGCGCTCGACCGGGTAGACCGGCAGACGTTTTTCACCCGCTTCAGCGAGGGCGAGGCCGTGCCCTACTTCTACGAGCCGTTCCTGGAAGCCTTCGATCCCGCCCTGCGCAAGCAACTGGGCGTCTGGTACACGCCCGCCGAGGTGGTGCGCTACATGGTGGCGCGGGTGGATAAGGCGCTCAAGGACGACCTGGGCATCAGCGACGGCCTGGCGGCGGAAAACGTCTACGTGCTGGATCCCTGCTGCGGCACCGGCGCGTTTCTGGCGGAAACGCTGCGGCGCATCGCCGAGAACCTCCGGAGCCGCGGTCTGGGCGCGCTGGCGGGCGTGAAAGTGAAGGAAGCGGCCAAGGCGCGGGTCTTCGGTTTCGAGATCATGCCCGCGCCGTTCGTGGTCGCCCATCTCCAGGTTGGCCTGACCCTGCAAGCCCTGGACGCGCCCCTGGCGGACGACGCGCCGGGACTCGCAGGCGCGGACGACCAGGAGCGTCCCGGCATCTTCCTCACCAACGCCCTCACCGGCTGGGAACCCAAGACCCAGAAGCCGCTGCCGTTTCCCGAGTTGGAGCAGGAGCGCGAGCGCGCCGAACGGGTGAAGCGCGACGCGCCGATCCTGGTGGTGCTGGGCAATCCGCCCTACAACGGCTTCGCCGGCATGGCTGTGGACGAGGAGCGGGAACTCTCCACCGCCTACCGCGCCGCCAAGCGCGTGCGCCGCCCGGAAGGCCAGGGGCTGAACGACCTCTACGTCCGCTTCTTCCGCATGGCCGAACGCCGCATCGCCGAGAAAACCGGCCAGGGCGTCGTCTGCTTCATCTCCAACTACTCCTGGCTCGACGGCCTCTCCTTCACCGGCATGAGAGAACGCTACCTGGAGGCGTTCGACGCCATCCGCATCGACAATCTGCACGGCGACCGCATCATTTCGGAATATGCGCCCGACGGACGCACCAGCGAAACGGTCTTCTCTATTAGAGGAAAGTCGCCAGGCATCAAGATTGGCACGAGCATCACGTTGCTAACCAAGAGACCTGGCTCGAAACCGAAAGGAAAGCACATCCTGTACCGCGACTTTGACCAAGCGCGCGCGGACGAAAGAAGGCAGGCGCTGCTGGACAGCCTGAATGCCCCCACGATGGATTCAGGATACGCCAACTTGGAACCCGATCTGCGGCTTGGCTTGCCGTTCAAGCCAATGGCGGTGAGTGATGATTGGTTCGACTGGCCTGCGCTAATTGACCTGTTCCCTACTTCTTATCCGGGAGTCAAAACCAGCCGTGACTCATTTCTCGTTGACATCGATCTCGACCGGCTGAGGGCGCGTGTAGCGGATTACTTCGACGCGGAACTGGGCCATGAGGAAATTGCGCGGCTCTATCCAGGCGTGATGCGCAGTACGGCGGGATTCAATGCTCACGCTGTCCGCAATGCGCTACTTGACCGCGGCGGGCCACTTGCAAGCGGATTCATCCGCTACGCCTACCGCCCCTTCGACACCCGCTGGCTTTACTGCGAAACGGAAAGCAGGTTGCTGGATCGGCCACGCTCAGAGTTCGGCCCGCATGTGTTCGAGGGGAACGTGTGGTTTGAAGCGAGAGAAAGAGAAGCACAGGAAGAGTTTTCGCGTGGAACACTGATTCGAAATCTTGCAGACAACTTTGGAAACGGACTTTCTAGTTTCTTCCCCGCTTGGCTCCGCGAAACCGGCCTCGGAGCCGACGAGTCTAGCGTACAACGTGTCCCCAATCTTTCACCTGCCGCACAGCGCTACCTTCAGCGGCTCAACTTGGGTGTGGAAGGCCTTTTCTACCATGTGCTCGCCGTGCTCCACGACCCCGCCTACCGCGCGGCCAACGCCGGCGCCCTGCGCATGGAGTGGCCGCGCATCCCCCTGCCCGGTTGGCCCGAACTCAGCGCAGCCGACCCCGCCGTCACTCCGGCGAAAGCCGGAATCCAGGAGCCTGCGGACACCGCACAACCGGACACTTCCGCCGTAGCCTCCGTCGTTCCCGTGAAAACGGGAACCCATCCCTCCGAAGCGGCGCAAACCCTCGCGGCCTCCGCCGCTCGCGGCCGCCAACTGGCCGCGCTCCTCGACTCCGACACCCCCGTGCCCGGCGTCACCACCGGCGACCTACGGCCCGAAATCAGCGCCATCGCCGTACCCGCCACCACCGGCAACCGCAACATGACCGCCGCCGACTTCGCCCTCACCGCCGGCTGGGGCCACTTCGGCAGCGCCCAAGCCGTCATGCCCGGCCAAGGCAAAGCCACCGAACGCCCCTACACCCCCGCCGAGCGCGAGGCCCTCGGCAACTCCGTCACTATCCTCGGCGAGACCACCTACGACATCCACCTCAACGACCGCGCCTACTGGCAAAACGTCCCCGCCAACGTCTGGCGCTACAAACTCGGCGGCTACCAAGTCCTCAAGAAATGGCTTTCCTACCGCGAACAACCCGTCCTAGGCCGCCCCCTGAAGCCGGAAGAAGTGCAACACTTCACCGACACCGCCCGCCGGATTGCCGCTATACTAGACTTAGCAAGTTCTGACGTTTTGTAAGACGGCATATATGGATGCTAGCCAATGAGAAGCTCTGACAAACTCGCGGTATTCTTTTTGATCGGTCTATCAATCCTGTTGATGTGCTTTCTTGTGTACGCCGCAATTGAACGCACGCTGACCCCAGTTGAGATCATTGCGCTACAGATCATTACACTCTTGGCAGGAGTCGGAGGATCGTATCTCTTTGGCCGACAATCGGCTCGTGATGCCGGCAGAGAGATGATTGAACCACACGCGCGCTCCGCATTTCGGCGTCTCACTTCTCTGTATGAGGGTCTATCGCGCGTGGCAAGGGTCATAGAGGAACCCGATGTTGATGCGGTGAAGTTAAAGGTAGTCAAGGCAATCGTGGCCGAACAGATTTCCACGGCCAATGATGCGCTTGCAGATTGGGAAGACGTGGTGCCAGAGTCTGTGGCAGAGTTGACGAGAAAGTTCCGTCGTGCGCCTGAAGAGCGGGAGGAGCTTAGAAATGGCTGAGATGATTCGCGGGAAAGTTGCGCGCGTCCTCAATTCGCGGGAAGCCGCATTGAACGTGGGGTCCAATGAAGGCGTTTGGAAAGGCATGCTCTTTGACATACTTGATCCGGCGGGTGACGTAATTAAGGATCCTGACACAGGAGAGTCGTTAGGGTCTATCGAACGTCCAAAAGTGAGAGTAAAGGTCACGAGAGTACAGGAGAGACTGTCTCTAGTATGTACATACAAGACTGAAAGAGTGAACTTAGGCGGAGTTGGCCCGCCACCACCTTCAGATTATTCCTTACTGCTTATGCCACCCAAGTGGGTAACTAAGTACGAGACGCTCAAGACGGAAGAGAAGACCTGGGAAGACCTCGACGAAGAAGCTAGCTACGTGAAGGTGGGCGACCCGGTGATCCAGGTGCAGCAAGCTGAAGAGGAAGTAGAGGAAGAGATGGAACTGAGCGCTACTTGACACCACACAGAGCGCCTGCAAGACTGCCACTTTCGAACCACTTGGACTATAGTGTTGCCCCCTTCGGCGCCAGCCAGGCAGCCTTCGACGTGCTCGGCAATCGCCACGCCGCCAAGTACGGTTCTCCTACTGCGAACACACAATCCTCAACTGCCCCTTCAGAACGGTAGTCGTGCAACACTTCACCGACACCGTCAGGCGCATCGGGGCTATACTAGAGATGGGTTGTTCAACGGACTCTTACAAGCTCACAAAGAAACAAGGCTAGAACTATGCGCGTTTTCATCAGTCACTGCAGTCTCGACGAAGAGGTGACTGAAGTCCTTGTCGATCTTCTTCGACAGGCATTGAATCTGAGAAGTGAAGACATACGATGTACTAGCCTTGACGGTTACCGCCTGCCTGGTGGTGCAATTACGAGCGAGGCCCTTCGGAAAGAGGTGAACGAAGCGGCTTTGGTCATCGGGCTAATAACCCCCAATTCTATCAAGTCGGCCTACGTACTCTTTGAGCTAGGCGCGCGCTGGGGCATGGAGAAAGATATGATTCCTCTACTTGCTTCCGGCACGAAACCAGAAAACCTGGAAGGACCGCTTAAGGACATCAATGCGCTGGACTGTTCCGAAGATGGCCAGGTCCATCAGTTGATAGAAGATGCGGCGAAGTATCTGAAGTGCCAACCAGATTCTGCGAGTTCGTATTCAAGTCCAATTAAGAAGCTAATGGGCGCATCATCAAAGGTCTTGCACAGCGGAATGCACGTCGTTACCAATAGCGAAGATCAATTGGCCCAGTCACCATCGACTAATCCTGAGGTTCCAGCACTCACGGAGGAAGCTAAGCTTCTATTGATCAAAGCCTCCAATGACAGGCACGGAAGAATTCTAAAAGTTACGACCCAAGGCGGTACGCGAGTCTCTACTGATGGAGAAGAGTTCACGGATGGCAGCCCTCGCTCAGAAGCCTTATGGGAAGGGGCACTTGCGCAACTCGTTGAATACAGTCTTATTGAAGATACGGGGAGTGGACAGGTGTTCAAATTGACACACGAAGGGTACACTGCCGCTGACAAGATTAAGGCAGCCGGGAGCCCTGACTGATGCTGTCTCCGCGTTGCTACCCATGTTAGTTGGCAGTTTGGACCTGTATTGCGAAACGTTATTGCGCATCCGTGCTGTCCCAAAGGCGTGTAAAGAGGATGGTGAGCATTACGATGGTGTACGTACAGGTAGTGCTTGCATAGAGGTGAAGATGGAAACTTACGAGTTTGTGGGCATCATCGTGACGATAGTGATATCGGCGCTGGGCCTGGTGTGGCGCTTCGAGACCCGAATTTCGGGCGTTGAGAACCGGCTTGAGAACCGTATCTCTGATGTTGAAAACCGCTTGGGCGAGCGCATATCTCGCATCGAAGGGCTGCTGGAGGGCTACTTCATGCAGGCGCGGGATACACGAGAGCCGGACTAGGGCGAACGCCGACAGTCGTCTGCGCTAGGCGCGAGAACGACAGCTTTAGTGAGGAACTGCTTCAATAGGAAGTGCCAGAACTTGATTAAGCACCGCCCCGGCGGTGCTTAATCACTTTGCGGCAGTAAAAAAGCGATCCTTGAGCGAAATGACACGACCATCGGCGTCATCGATGCGCACGACCTTGTAGGAGCGCCTCAGCAGGTCATCGAGGGGCGTCGCCGATAGGGTCTTAGGGCGACCCAAGGGACTACGCCCAATCTAACTCCCCCCTATTGAAGAATGGCGGCATAGTGGCAAGGACATATTCTTGGTTCAGAATTCTCGCAGGCTGTTGAAGTTTACCGCCGCAGCGGGCTCTTTGCTTGCCGCTTGTCGGTATAGGTCGAGGTCCACGGTAAGCAGTGGAGCCTCTGGCGAAACGACTTCCAGGAGAGCGGCGTCAGTGATTCCTAGTCGCCTGAACGCCGGGTTCTTGGCGGCAACAGTAGCTGCGACAGCCACTTCCTTGCTTCCATGGATTAAATGCTGTAGTTGGGCGATTAGGCGGGAGCGTTCCGGGTCTTTGTGCTGCGCGAGCAGATTAGAGGTCTCAGTGAGCGTGTGGGGTGTCACGAATACCTGCTCGACGCCAGCCACTAAGCGGGCTAGCGTGTCGTAGTCTCTTGCTGTGAATCGGCGCAATCGCTTGTGTTTGGCGATTATGTCTTTACCAGACCTGCCAACGATGAGAAGCAATAGAAGGTTCGAATCGACGAATAGACCTGCCATTTGCCTTTGGTCACTCTGCGGGATCCAGGGGACGATCCTTGATAGACTTTACGCGTTCATCGACATCGCTGATGCGAAAGACTTTGTAATGCCGATCTTCTGGCGGCTTGCCGCCAAGTGCTGGGGGTATTGGGCTTGTTTCCCAGGACCGCGCGAAACTGATGGTGATTATCCACTCCTCGTACTCGTCATCGAAATCGACCTCCTCAAGGCCGACGTAGCTGATCGGTTCGCCAGTGAAGAGTTCCAAGAGATGCTGTTTCGCTGAATTCACCGCTTCTCTAACGTCCACTTTGGCCTCCTTCATGTTGTTCACATAAGGCCATTATAGCGTCATATGCCAAGTAGTAGGAACAGTGAAGCACAGTGGCCGGACTCCTGCTCATGCGCATCCGGTCTGCGTAGGGATGTCACTTCCTCTTTGGCGGCGGCGGCTTGGTTGCATGCCTGGGTTTGGGCGGGTTGGCAGCGTCGCCTGCCTTAGTCGACTTTGGGGGCTTGCAATTGGACTTGCCGCGTCTACTTGGCGCGAGGTTTGGTTCTTTAGTCATCGTCTAGTCCCCGCTCCTACCACGGTTCAATGGCAATCCTCAATGTCGTTAGTAAAGGCACTTCCATTCAATGCTTCTCTCCATGCCATTCGTGCTTGGCTGCCGTAACCGAATGCAGTATAGCAAGCTACCGGCGCCTTCGAGACACTTTGCGATGGTTCACTTAAGCGCAAAAGCACGCTGGACGCAGCGTGCGTGGGTGCGTGCTCTTGCGTTTTCTATGGTGGCGGGGGTGAGAATCGAACTCACAACCTAGGGCTTATGAGTCCCCCGCTCTACCATTGAGCTACCCCGCCGGGTTGTGCGTCTACCGGGCCAGCCGGTGGGGACTCGGCGGCTGGCATTGACAAGTGGGCCCACCTGGATTCGAACCAGGGACCTTCTCCTTATGAGGGAGCAGCTCTAACCGCTGAGCTATGGGCCCGTGCCGCGCGGCGCCGCCACGCGACTCTCTTGCATTATACGGAGCGATTGCCGCCAGCGTCAATTGGGCCGGCGGCGGGCGCGGCCTTTGCCAGACCCGCTGCCACGCGCCTACGCCCGGCGCAGCGCGCGTGGTACCATGCTGCCAAGCGTTCGGCCCTTGCCGCCGGTTGTGTTTACCGTGAGCGCTCAGTCCACTCCATCACTCAAGAGGGCGGACCGGAAGGCCCCGCGGCGACGCGAAACGAAGAGGCGGGGGACAAGCCCCCGCGCTACAGCACTTTAGATGCATCGCACAATCCGCGTGAATTGCAATAGAGGGAGACGTCTCGATGGCACGATTCCTTACCGAAGCGCACGTGCGGCAACTTTTGTCCATGGACGAAGCATTGGCGCAGGTGGAGTCCTGCTTTCGCGCGTTGGGCGCGGGGCAGGCGCGCAACCAACCGCGCCGCCGCCTGCGGTTGCCGGGGGGCATGTTGCACGTGATGTTCGCCGGGGATCGGGAACTGGGCGTCTTTGGGCAGAAGGCGTACACCACCACGCCGGGCGGCGCGCGCTTTCTGGTAACGCTCTACAGCGCGGCGGACGGGCGGCCGCTGGCGGTGCTGGAGGCCGGTCTGCTGGGCGCGATTCGCACCGGCGCCGCCAGCGGCATTGCCACGAAATACCTGGCGCGCCCAGACGCCGCAGTGCTGGGCGTGCTGGGCACGGGACTCCAAGCGCCGACGCAGATGCAGGCGGTGTGCGCCGTGCGGCCCATTACGGAGGCGCTGGTCTACAGCCGCAACCCTGAGCGGCGCGCGGCGTTCGCGCGGGAGATGACGGAATTGCTCGGCATTCCGGTGGCAGCGGCGAGCAGCGCGCAGGAGGCGGCGGAGTCCGCCGACGTGGTGGCGGCGATTACGAGCAGCAAGCGGCCCGTCTTGGCCGGCGCGTGGCTCAAGCCCGGCGCGCACCTGAACGCCGCCGGCAACAACATGCTGGTGGAGCGCGAGGTGGATACGGATGTCTTCCGGCGCGCCTGGCTCGTCACGACCGATTCGCTGGAGGGGGCGAAGATCGAGTGCGGCGACCTGCTGGCTGCGGTGGACGTTGGCATCGTGCAATGGGAAGACGTGATTGAAATCGGCCAGGTGGCGGCGGGACGGCATCCGGTCGCGCACCGTCCGGCCGACGCGATCACGGTCTACGAATCCCAGGGTATCGCCGCGGAAGACCTCTACGCCGCCGTGCACGTGCTGCGCAAGGCCGAGGCGGCGGGGATTGGCGAGGAATTGCCGTTCTAGCGCGGAATGAATTTGGGCGTGCTGCCGGAGAGCGCAATCGTTTCGCGCAAAGATGCGGGGGACAAGCCCCCGCGCTACGGGCAGACAAGACGGTTTTCGCCTCCTGCCAGTCAACGCAGTCGCTCCGCGCGAAGATGCGGGGGACAAGCCCCCGCGCTACGGGCAGACAAGACGGTTTTCGCCTCCTGCCAGTCAACGCAGTCGCTCCGCGCAAAGATGCGGGGGACAAGCCCCCGCGCTACGGGCGGCCTAGGGGGTCTCGTCAATCGGCTCTCTGCGCCCAACCCGCTAGAGACCCAAGTCTTCTGAGATTCCTTGCAGCGCCGCCAGGTTCAGGGCCGCGAATTCCGGCAGGGTAAAGCCTATTCCGCTGCACGTCTCGATCTCCTCGCGCTTGGCGGAAGCGGCGAAGGCTTTTTCCTTGTACTTGCGCATGACGAATTTCGGCGTCACCGAGGCCAGTTTCTTATCGGGGCGCACCAGGGCGCAGGCGATGATGAGGCCGGAGAGGTTATCGCAGGCGTAGAGCGCCTTGTCCATCAGGCTTTCGCGGGGCACGCCGTGCTCGTCGCTGTGGGCGCGCACGGCGTGGATGACGCGGGGATCGCAGTTTCGCTCTTCCAGAAGCTTTGCCATCAGCAGCGTGTGCTGGGCCGGATCTTTCTCGGTGGCTTCGTAGTCGGCGTCGTGCATCAGGCCCGCCAAGCCCCACAGGTCTTCATCCTCGCCAAAGTGCCGCGCCAGGCCCCGCATACACGCCTCCACCGCCAGGCAGTGCTTCACGAGATTCTTGTTCTTGAGGAGTTCATGAACGAGTTCCATGCCTTCTTCACGAGTCATCGTTTGCGTGCTCCCGCTGTAATGCGTGCCTACCGCTCAGAAAACACCGGAGAAATCCCACTCGTAGTATAGCAAGCGGGAGCCAACGGCACAGCGATTCGCGCCTGCGCCCATTTGCAGGGAGACGCGCACAGGTGGAGAGCGCGCGGCTATTGGCCGCACCCTGGCGGCAACTGGCAAGAATCCCGCTTTCGTTCTACAGTGAATAAGAGGGAGAACGCGCGCAATTGGAGGAATACGTGTGAATGCACGCAGAGTCTTGCGCCTGTCACGCCGCGTGCTCTGGCAAAAGGCGCTCATAGTCCCGCTGACGGCCGTGCTTGCGGCCTGCGGCGCGCTGGGACGGCAAACGGATAGCGAACGAGCGGCCGCGGCGCAAGGCACGGAAGCGGCCCGGGCCACGGCCGCGCCGCCGGCTCGGAGTGAAGCGGAGCGGCCCGCAGAACAGGCGCAGGCCGCGCCCCAGGCGGCAAGTTCGACTGATTTGCCGGCCACGCCGGCGTGCGACGACGGCGACGACCCCACACCGCCCCAGACCGCCGGCCCGTTCTACACGCCCAACACGCCGCTGCGCGCGTCATTGCTGGAACCCGGCCTGGCCGGCACGCGGCTGCTGCTCACCGGCCACGTGGTTTCCACGGCATGCGCGCCAATCGCGGGCGCATTGCTCGACTTCTGGCACACGGACAACGCCGGCGACTATGACAACGAGGGCTATACGTTTCGCGGCCACCAGTTCGCCGACGGCGCGGGGCGCTTCACACTGGAGACGATCGTGCCGGGCATCTATCCCGGCCGCACGCGCCACATCCACGTGCGGGTGCAAGCGCCAAACCAACCAATTCTCATTACCCAACTCTACTTCCCCGGCGAATCGGGCAACCAGGGCGACGACATCTTCAATCCCGCGCTGCTGGTAACGCTGGCGGATGCGGCGAACGGCAAAGAGGCCCAGTTCACCTTCGTGCTGGATGTGCCGTGAACGCGGCAGTCTTGCTCCGCCGCCCACGCGCGCCGCGCATTCCAGGAGCGTGCTTGCGGCGCCAATGTGTCCGCCCCCCCCCCCCCCGTGTGCCGGTCACGCCAATTGCGGTGCTATACTGTAGAGAGAGGCGCATCGAGTTCATTCAGCCACGCAGCGTAGTCTTGGCGCGGAGGAGTCTTCGGATGTTGGGTCGAGTCGTCGCAGTCCTTGCCGTTTTCGCAGCGGTCATCGCGCTGACCGCGTGCAGCGCCGCAGCGACCCAGACGCAAACGCAGCCCGCGGCGCCGTCGCTGCCGGGCCTGGATGCCATCTCCCGGGAGGCGGAGCCGGGCCTCTACACCAAGGCGTTCGTGGCAGAGGCAATTCGACGCTACGACACCGAGGGGCGGGACGCCGCCATTGCCTTCTACAACACGCCGGAGAGCATGGACGGCGAGTGGTACCTCTTCATCATCGGCGAGGACGCCGAGGTGCTGGCGCACACCGCTATTCCGGATAACGTGGGCCTGTTCGTCAGGGATCCCCTGGGCATCGACGCCAACGGCTATGACTTCGGCGCCGCGATGCTCGCCGCCACCGAGCAAGGAATCTGGGTGCGGTACGTCTATGAGAACCCGGCGAGGGGCGGCTTCCTGGAAACCAAGCACGCCTGGGTGGTCAAGCACGACGGCCTTATCTTCGGCTCCGGCTGGTACCAGGTGGAACGCTACGACGCCCCGCCGTTGCAGAGACCGCAGGAAGAGAGCGATAGGGTGATAGCAGAGCAGTTGCATCGCTGAGGACGCACTTCCGCCCGCGGGCGCTTGGCCAATGGGCGCGCTGGCATCGCATTGAGACCCCCGCTGGAGTTACGGCTCGATGAGCATGAATTCGGAGTCTACAGTGGCCTTTGCGCCGTTTCGCGACCAGCTTGAAGCGGCGTTTGCGCAGTTTGCAGCGCGGGCGGCGCTGACGTATCGGGGTGAGACGTGGACGTATGCGGAGGTGGACGCGCGCACGCGGGCGGCGGCGGCGCACTTGCGGGCGCGGGGCTTGCGGGCCGGGGAGCGGGTGATCCTCTATACGGCGGACAAGCGGGCGCTGCTGCTGGCGCATCTGGGGGCGATACGGGCCGGCGGGGTCTCGCTGCCGCTCAACTTCAAGTTCACGCCCAGCGAGATGCGGTACTACGCCCAGGACAGCGGCGCGGCGCTGGCGGTTGGGGGCGACGCCGAACTGCCGATCTTGCAGGCGCTGGTTGACAACGAAGAAACGCCGTTGCGGGGTGTGCTGCGCGCCGACGAATTTCTCGCGCTGGAACCGCAGCCTACCGCCCCGCTGCCGGACTCTAGCGCGGACGATTGGGCGCTGCTGCTCTACTCCTCCGGCACCACCGGCCAGCCCAAGGGCGTGGTGCACACCCATGCCAATCTGGGCGCGGCGGTGCGGTCGCTGGCCGATTGCTGGGCGTTCACGCCGGACGACGCGCTGGTGAACGTGCTGCCATTCTTCCACATCCACGGGCTTTCGTTCGCCAGCCACGTGAACTTCCTCACCGGCGCGCACATGCTCATGGCCGACCAGTTCCACCCGGTGCGCACCCTGGACCTCATCGACCGGGCCACGGTCTTCATGGCCATTCCGCCCATGTACTACCAGTTCTTGGGGCGGCCGGAGTTTCGGGAGCGCGCCAAAGGGTGGTCGCACGTGCGGCTCTTCACGTGCGGTTCCGCGCCCATTCGTCCCGAAGTCCTACCAGAGTTGGAAGGAATTCTAAAGAGTCCGCTGATCAACAGGTACGGCATGACCGAGAGCCACGTGATTGCCAGCCTGCCTATCGACCGGCCCAGCGTGCAAGGCTCAGTGGGGCTGCCGCTGGACGGCATCGAGATGACCATGGTGGAGGACGGCTCTACTACCAAGGAAGGCCGCGCCGTGGGCGAGGTGCACGTGAAAGGCCCGGTGATCTTCTCCCACTACCTCAACCGGCCGGAGGCGACGGCAGAGGCCTTTGCCCACCAGGGCTACTTTGCCACCGGCGATCTGGGTTTCTTGGATGACCAGGGGTACTTGACGCTGATTGGGAGAAAAGTTGACCTCATCATCACCAAGGGCTTCAACGTCTACCCGCCCATGGTGGAGCGCGTGCTGAACGATTGCCCCGGCGTGAAGGAATCCGCCGTGTTCGGCCTGCCCGACGACCTGCGCGGCGAGAAGGTGGTAGCCGTGGTAGTGCAAGACCCCGACGCCAGTGTTGCGGCCACGCCCCGCAACATCCGCGACTTCTGCCGCGAACGCAGCGTGGACTACCAGGTGCCGAGCGACGTGCACTTCGTGGACGAACTACCGCGCAATACGATGGGCAAGGTGCTGAAACGCGAACTGCGGGACGGCCTGCTGGCTGATGCCGGGGCGTAACAAGAGTGAACGGCTAGCGGTTGCGCCGATGTAGCGCGGGGGCTTGTCCCCCGCCTCTTTTTTCGGACACCGGACGCAGTTGCAGAACCACCCGACCTCTACCCATTGCCGCCTATGCAGGCTACACTAGAAAGGCGGGCTTTCCGCCGGCACTGGGGCACGCGCCGCACGGAGGATGGATTCCGGCTTTCGCCGGAATGACGATAGCCTTGCCCGGGCCACTCGAAGTAACAAGATTGGTGGGCGCTATTTCCGTCACTCCCGCGAACGCGGGAGTCCAGTGGCGTGGCGAAGATGGATTCCCGCGTGCGCGGGAATGACGGGCCAAGAAGCGGGAATGACGGAGCAAGAGGCGGAGATGACGAATTATAGAGATCGACAAGACCCATGAATCCCAAGACCCTCGAACTGCTCGAATTTCCCAAGATCCGCGCGCTCCTCGTCGAGCACGCGCATTTCTCTGCCAGCAAGGCGTTGGCGGAGGAACTCATGCCGGCCACGGAACCGGAGGCGGTGGAGGCGCTGCTGGAGGAGACCGCCGAGGCGCGGGAGTTGCTGCGGTTGCATCCGAACTTCACCATTGGCCCGGCGCATGACGTGCGCGGGTTGGTGGACTATGCCGCGCGCGGCGGCGTGCTGGACGCGGCCGGATTGCTGGCGGTGGCGGACACCGTGCGCAGCGGGCGCATGACGCGGGAGATGCTGGTGCGGCGGGCCGAGGCGTTCCCGCGGCTCAGCCGCCTGGCGCGGGAGATCATGCGCTGCGATCCCTTGCAGGGGGCGATCGAGCAGGCGATTGGGCCCGACGGCGACGTGCTGGATAGCGCCAGTCCGCTGCTGCGCTCGCTGCGCCTAGAGGTGCGCGCGGTGCACAACCAACTGCTGGACCGCATGCAGGTCCTGGTGCGCCTGCCGGAGTACCTCACCTACCTGCAAGACCCGATCGTCACGCTGCGGGCGGAGCGTTACGTGCTGCCGGTGAAGTCCGAGTTTCGCGGGCGCGTCAAGGGCATCGTGCACGATGAGTCGGCCAGCGGCGCGACCGTGTTCGTGGAGCCGCTGGACGTGGTGGAGATCAACAACCGCTGGCGCAGCGCCCAACGCGAGGAGCAGCGGGAGGTTGACCGCATCCTGCGGGCGCTCTCGTCCGAGGTGGGCGTCTACCAGCAGGAACTCAGCGACAACGTGGGCACGCTGGCCGAGATTGACATAATCCTGGCCAAGGCGCGCTACGCGGATACCATCAAGGCCGAGCAGCCGGACGTCGTTGCCGGCTACCGCTTCTCGTTCCGGCAGGCCAAGCATCCGCTGCTCACGGGCAAGGTCGTGCCCATCGACGTCTACCTGGGGCACGACCCGCAGCGGGAGCGGTCACGGCCCTTCTACGTGCTCGTCATCACCGGCCCGAACACCGGCGGCAAGACCGTGGCGCTCAAGACCGTCGGCTTGCTCACGCTCATGGGCCAGTGCGGGCTGCACCTGCCGGCGGCGCTCGGCTCGCGCTTGGCGGTGTTTAGCCAGGTGCACGCCGACATTGGCGACGAACAGAGCATCGAGCAGAGTCTCTCCACCTTTTCGTCCCACCTTTCCAAGATCATTCCAATTTTGGATGAAGCCGACGAGCGCTCGCTGGTGCTCTTCGACGAACTTGGCGCGGGCACGGATCCCCAGGAAGGCTCGGCGCTGGCGCAGGCCATTTTGCTCTACCTGCGCGATAAGCGCGTGCCGACGGTGGCGACGAGCCACTTCTCGGCGGTGAAGGCGCTGGCGCACGTGGAGGATGCGATGCAGAACGCCAGCGTGGAGTTCGACGTGGAACGGCTCGCGCCGACGTACGTGCTGTCAATCGGCACGCCGGGCACCAGCCACGCGCTGCAAATTGCCGGGCGTCTCGGCCTGAACCCGGCGATCGCGGCCCAGGCGGAGGCGCGGTTTAGTCCCACCGAGCAGGCGGTGGACGCGCTGATGGTAGCCCTGCGCGACGAGACGGAGCAACTGAAGGCGGAGCGCGAACACCTGGCAAACGACCGCGCCGCGGTGGAAGCTGAGCGCGACGCGCTGGCGGCGCGGGTGCGCGCGATGGAGGAGGCGGTAGCGGCGCAGAAGACGGCGGCGTGGGACGCGGCCACTGATGAAGCGGCGGAACTGCTGGAGGAAATCCAGGCGCTGGCGCGCCAGGCAAAGGTGTTTGCCGCGCCGACGAACCCGGACCGTAAGTTGCTGGAGCGCGCGGCGGGACAAGCCCGTGAACGGCAGCGTGAGATGCGCGCCCGCGCGCGCGAGACGCGCCAACTGCCGGAGCCCGCGTCGCTTGCCGTGGGCGACGCGGTGCGCGTGCGCGGCTGGGAACTGCCGGGGGAGGTGCTGGCGGCGCCGGACGCACGCGGCCTGGTGGCGGTGCAGGTCGGCCAGATAAAGACCCGCGTGCCGCTGGCCGAGACTACGCTGCTGGAGGCGCGGGAGCGCGCGGCCGCGCCGGACCGGGGGCGGGGAGACGTGGCGCCGGCCCCGCCGGTGGCGCCGATTGAAATAGATATTCGCGGCAACCGCGCCGAGGAGAGCCGGGACACGGTGGACCGCTACCTGGACCAGGCGCTCCACGGCGGCCTGAAGAGCGTGCGCATCATCCACGGCAAGGGCACCGGCGCGCTGCGCGCCGCCGTGCACGAGATGCTGCGGGAACATCCGCTGGTACGCCGCTTCCGCACCGCCCCGGCGCGGGAGGGCGGCGACGGGGCTACCGTGGTGGAGCTTGCGCAGTAATCACCGACGACCTGCACAGCAAGGATAGCGCCCCGCTCTAACTGTCATCGCCATGAAAACAGCGAGACTGAGCCGTTCGCCCTGAGCTTGTCGAAGGGTGAACGGCGGCTTGAGCGATTAGCAACTCCGCACGCACATCTCTCCGTTCATACTTCGACAAGCTCAGCACGAACGGAGAGATGTGCGTGCACTTTTTATTTCCTTGGTGGCCGTCGCACGGCCATCGTCATGCCCGCGAAAGCGGGAATCCATCTTCGTGGGGCGAGACGTGGATTCCCGCTTTCGCGGGCATGACGAAGCGTGCGCCGCCGTTTTGCTGGCAACTGCCCCCCCCCCGATTAAAGAAACACCGCCGCGGTCAAAAGAGCGCGGCGGTTGAAACAGGCATGAAGACGAAGAAGATTATCGAGTCTGGGGCTATTTCTGGGGTTATTGGACGAAGATCTCGAAGTTCACGTCCTCTTCACGGCTGAGGAAGCGTTGCGCCACGCGGCGAACCAGGGAGATGCTATCGTGGCCCAGCAGCGCGCCGAGCACCGAACCGAGCACCAGGCCGCAGAGCGCGCCCAGGGCGATACCCCACACGAAGTGGCCGTCTTCCGCCGCGAGTTTCGTAGGTAGCATAGCATTCATCCCTTCGTCCCAGTCGCGATCCAGCCGCAGCGGGCGGGCCGGTCGCTCTGCGCGCGTCGGGCGCGGCAGTGCGGCTCACTGCACCCGCAGGATGGTCGTTGCCTGCGACCAGAGGCGCTCCAGGTGATAGTACTCGCGCATGTCGCTGGAGAAGACGTGCACCATCACGTCGCCATAGTCGAGCACAACCCAGCCGCCCTCGCCTTTGCCTTCGCTGCGCAGGGGCGTTTCGTCCCGCTCGCCCAGCGCGGCTTCGATATATTCCACAATCGCCCGCAACTGCGGCGTGGACTCCGCCGAACACAGCACGAAGAAGTCGGCCACCACGGTCTGACGCCGGATATCAAGCAGAGCGATATCCGCGCCGCCGTGTTCGGCCATCACGTCAACTGCGAGTTTCGCCTTCTCTAAGCCGTCCATCGGCACCATTATAGCACAAACCGGCCGGGTCTCGACAACGGGCGCGGGCATTTCCCATTCCCGCGTGCGAGAGCGATAGCATTCCCTCTCCAGAAGGGGAGAGGATTAGGGTGAGGGGGAGCCCTCAATGTTGTCGCATTAGCGTAGCGCGGGGGCTTGTCCCCCGCCGGAGCCGTTGAAACTGACAGGTAAAGGATTGACCAAAACAGCTTCGCAGGTTGCAAACCTGCGCTACCGGAAGTGGGGAGGCCGCAAGGCGCGGCGGCCGGGGGCTCAGCGGCGGTAGAGCGCATGGGTGTGGATGTAGTCAACTACCGGCGGCGGCGTGAGGTCGCGGAGCGATTGGCCGGCGGCGGCGCGGCGGCGAATTTCGCTGGCGGAGATGTTCACCGCGGGAATCTCCTGCACGGTGATGCGCGCCCGCGCCGCCGGGGACAGGCTTTGCAGGGCGTCGGCGCTTGCGCCCCCCGCGCCCGGGCGGGTCAGAGCCACGAGCGGGACCGCCGCCAGGAGTTGTTCCGGCGCGCGCCAGCGGGGCAAGTCGGCAAGTTGGTCGGCGCCGATGAGGAAGACCAGCGCGTCATTGGGAAAGGCGCGCCGGAGCGCCGCCACCGTATCCAGCGCGTAGCTGGGCGGCGGGCGCGCTACGTCCACGGTGGAGAGCGCAAAAGCCGGATTGCCGGCGATTGCCAGGCGCGCCATCTCCAGCCGCTGCCCGGTGGTTGCCGCCGCGGCGGGCTTGAGGGGTGAACGGTTGGCCGGCACGAAGAGCACCCGGTCCAGGCGCTGCCCGGCCCGCGCCTGCGCGGCCGCGCGCAAGTGCCCGTAGTGGATGGGATCGAACGTGCCGCCCAGGATGCCTATGCGCATTGACGGTGTGCCGCTTCAGCCGCGCGGGCGACCACTTTCCCTCAGCCCGGCCCTCTCCCCAGTTGACAGGGGTATGTATACAATAGCCGGCTAAGCGTGTCATTCCGAACGGAGCGTAGCGGAGAGAGGAATCTAGAGCGCAGCCTTACAAAACCGGCATCTTTAGATTCCGCGAACAGGGTTCGACGCTGCGCTCGGAATGACATCTACATGCCCCTGTCAGCCTCTCCCCGGGGAGAGGAAGTCAACTCGCTTCGACCAGAGTCCGGTGAGCGGCCGCAGAGCGGGGGACAAGCCCCCGCTCTCGCTTCAATCAAAGCCGTGTGAGCTGGCCGCAGAGCGGGGGACAAGCCCCCGCGCTACGTTAATGCGACAGCATTGGGGACAAGCCCCCGCTCTCGCTTCAATCAAAGCCGTGCGAACTGGCCGCAGAGCGGGGGACAAGCCCCCGCGCTACGATTGAGATGCCCCCTTGCCCACGAGATTCCTCGCTGCCCACGAGATTCCTCGCTGCGCTCGGAATGACAGAAGATGCCGATACTGCTTATTCGCTGCAGAACTCCAACTCTAGCTGGTCCAGGTCGCTGTACTGGACGTCTTGCAGCCCGACCGGTATGCAGCCGGTGAACTGGTTGCCGCTCAGGTCCAACTTGCTCAGGGACGGTAGGTCGCCCAACGCGGCGGGGATGTCGCCGCTCAGTTGGTTTTCGCCCAGGTCCAGGGTCTGCAAGTTGGCCAGGTTGCCCAGTTCAGGCGGAATGCTGCCGGAAAGCTGGTTTTCGTCCAGGTCCAGCCACTCCAGGTTCGTCAGGTTGCCGAACTCGGCCGGGATGCTGCCGGTGAGCAGATTCTCGTTGAAGTCCATCTCCCGCAGCCGGATCAAGTTGCCCAGTTCCGGCGGCAGGCTGCCGGAGAATTGGTTCTCATCCATGTCCAACTCGCGCAGTTTGGCCAGATTGCCCAACGTCGCCGGCAGTTCGCCGGAGAGTTGGTTGTGGCGCATGTCCATTGACCGCAGGTTGGTCAGGTTGCCCAATTCCGGCGGCAGGCTGCCGGTCAATTGGTTGTTCCAGAGGCCGATGATCTGCAGGTTCTCCAGATTGCCCAACTCGACCGGAATGCTGCCGGTCAACTGGTTATGGCCCAGGTCCAGCACGGTCAGGCGGGCCATGTCCCCAAGCTCCGCCGGAATTGCGCCGGACAGGTGGTTGTGGGAGAGGTCGATTTCGCTCAGGCTCGTGAGGCTGCCAAGCGCGGCGGGAATTGCGCCGCTTAGCCGGTTGTCGCTGAGGTCCAGCGTCTCCAGCTTGCCGGCTTTGCTCAACGCCGCCGGAATACTGCCGGTCAGTTGGTTGGACGCCAGCGAAATCACCTCCAGGTAGACGAGTTCGCCCAATTCCACCGGTATCTCGCCGCTCAGACGGTTGTGCGAAAGGTTGAACGTGCGCACGAAGGAGAAGTTGCTCAACTCAACCGGAATGGCGCCGGTCAGCCGGTTGTGGGAGAGGTTGAAGTACCGCAGGTGGACAAGCTTGCCCAGTTCCGGCGGAATCTCACCGCTCAGGCGGTTGCCGTCCAGGTACAGCCACGAGAGGTTCGGGATGTCGGCCAAGGCTGCCGGAATGGGGCCGGTCAACTGGTTGCCGGAAAGGCCCAGCGCCCAGAGGTTGACCAGATTGCCCAGTTCCGGCGGAATCTCGCCGGTCACGCCGGTGCCGGAGAGCCATAGCTCTTGGAGTTCGGTGAGATTGCCCAACTCCGGCGGTATCTCGCCGGTCAGGTGGTTATTGTCCAGGTCCAGTTCGCGCAGTTCGGTCAGGTTGCCCAGCACCGGCGGAATCTGGCCCGTAAGCCGGTTGTTCCAGAGCGACAACGTGCGCAACTTGGAGAGGGCGCTCAACTCCACCGGTATGGGGCCGGTCAGGCGGTTGAAGGCCAGGTGCAGCGTCGCCAGGTTGGAAAGGCCGCTCAACTCGGCCGGAATCTCGCCGGTCAGCTTGTTGAAGGAGAGCACCAGCGAGCGCAACTCGGCAAGTTCACTCAACTCCACCGGTATGCCGCCGGTGAGTTTGTTGTAGGAAAGCGAGAGCGAACTCAGGCTCTCAAGGCCGCTCAACTCCACCGGAATCTCACCGCTCAAGTCGTTGCGTGAAAGCGATAGCGAACTGAGGTTGGCCAGGTTGCCCAACGCCGGCGGTATCGCGCCCGTCAACCGGTTTTGCGAGAGCGACAGGGATTGGAGATGGGCCAGGTCGCCCAACGCGGCGGGCAGTGTGCCGGCCAGGCCGTGTTCGGATAGGCTCAGTCCGGTCACGCGCTGCAAGGAATTGAGACGCACGCCGTCCCACTCGCTGACATCGAGGTCGTCGGCCCAATTGAGCGCCGTGCCGTCGCCGACCAACTGGTCTCTCAGCTCCAAGAGCGTGGCGTGCTCATTCTCGGCGCAGTAGGGCAGGCCCAGGTCGGCCGCGTCGCCGTAGGAGACGGCGCTGAACTCATCCGGCAGGCAGCCGGTGAGTTGGTTGCCGCTTAGCGTAATCCAGTTCAGGTTGGCCAGGTTGCCCAACTCCAGCGGAATCTCGCCGGTCAGGTGGTTGCCGGAAAGCCAGAGCCGCTCCAGGCCGGCAAGGTCGCCCAAGGCCGCCGGTATCGTGCCGCGCAGATCGAGATTGCGGAGATCGATGCGGGTTACGCGCTTCGTCTCCGGGTCGATGGTGACGCCGAGCCACTCGGTAATGGGCGTGTCGGCATTCCAGTTGAGGTTCGCGCCGCCTTCGCCGCGCAGGGCGTCTCCGACCCCGCCGGCCAGAACCGCGCAATCTTCGGCGCTAACGTCTTCGGTGCACGGCGACTGGTAGGCGGCCGCCGTCAGCAAGAAGGCCCCGCCCAGGCAGAGCAACGCGACCCGCGTGCCCAACGACGCGTGTCGGGCAAGGAGTCTGAGGGCGTGTGCAGGATACGAAAGAAGCCGCTGCGACATCATTGTCCTCCTTAGCGACTGATGGAGAATAACACTTAAAGGGATGCGATACCGCCGGTTGCGCGCGCGCTCAGGCCGTTGGGGCGCTAGAAGCGGCGGCGCGTACGCCACGCGCGCTGGAGGCGCTCCATGAAACCCGGCGCTTGGTCGGTCATCTGCCGGCCGCGCCACGTCTTCGCGGGCCGCTGCCGGTTGCCGCGAAAAGCGAGGAAGAGGGCCGCGCCGAGGCAGCCCGCGGCGGCAATGCCGAGCAGCGGGGCCGCCAGCGGAAACGTGAGGCGGAAGATGTTGCCCAGCACCAGCGCGGCGAGACCCAGCAGCAGCAACGTGCCGCTCGGGCCAAAGCGATCGAAAACGGCGTAGAAGGCGCGCCGCAGCGAGGGCGGCGTGCGGCGGGGCCGCTGCCGCTCTTCGGGCACGTAGACCTCAATGCCGTCGAGCAGCCGCCGCACCTCTTGCTCATCGCGTTTGGACATACGCTGCGGCATTTTCGTTACTCCTCGGTACTGCTGCTCTCTCTATTATTCGCTAAGGCGGCGGCGGCGTCAATCGCGCGGCCGCTATTTTTGGGTCTGGCCGCGGATGATGCGCTCGGTGACGTACCAGACCGCCAACCAGATGACGCCGCCCACGCCGAGCACCAGGCCCAAGACCAGGGCGTTTTCCGACGACCAGCCAAAGATGAGGCGCGCGCCAAGCGCGAAGAGGTAGAACCACGCCGCGATCTTCAGGCTGCGCGAAAGCCGCGTGCGGAACTCCACCCAGAGCACCAGCGCCAGGCTGAGGGCCGTGAGAAGCCAGATGAGTTGGCGCATCAGTCACTGTACCCCCGCAGCGTGTCGAACGGCCCGGCCGGATACGTGCCGCGCAACAGGCGCAACGTCTCCAAGCCTTTCTGCGTATCGCTGGCCAGGCGCTCCGGCAGCGAGGTAGCCACCCGCTGCTTGAAGAGCCAGTAGTGAAACTCTTTCCACTCGGTGAGCGTCATGACGCCGCTGCGGTCGCGTTCCCGCGCGGCGCTGAACTCCTGCAAGAGTTCGTGCTCGTTCCTGCCGTAGAGACGGGTGTAGGGGTTTTCCGGGTCGCGGGAGTCCCGCGTAACGCCATAGTTCGTGGCCTTGAGTATCTCGTCTTCCACCGCGTGCAGCAGCACCTCTTCCAGCGTTACGCCGTAGAAGTAGTTGAGGTACGCGCGGTACTTCTCCTCGCCCAGCAGGTGGGCGAAGTCTCTATCCGCATACGTGTAGGGCGGCCGGGCATAGAAGAAGAGCGCGTTGTATTCCGCCGGCGGCAGGAGATGCCGGCAGTCCCAGCACATGCGCTCCATGACGAGCAGCAGGTCGAGCGCTTCGCCGCCGATCAGGTAGCGAAAGTAGCGCCCGCCGTAACACTCTTCAGCCCGGCTCCAGAGATGGACCGCGCCCAACAGCGCGCGATACCAATGCTCGCCTTCCCCCAGCGCGGCGGCAAAGGCCCGCACGGCCGGGGTGTGGTCGGTGGCTAGGGCTGATTCGGGGTGCTGCTGCAGCACCTGCTGTTGCGGTGTGACGAGGGTCGGCATGGCAACTACTCTCGTGCGCCGTGACGCGCGTTCCCACACGCCCATTATACTCACCACAGGGGGCGGATGCCTACTGCGGACGTTTTAGGATGTCCAATCACTGGAGACCCCGTTTGTGCGGGACAGCCGGCAGTTGCGGGACTCCTTGCCACGATTTGCGACGATGGGGCGCGGCAAAGACCCTCCAGGGGAGCAGGTCTCCTTCTGTCATTCCGAGCGGAGCGAAGAATCTCAGGCCGCGCCGGGAAACCTCGTTCCACAAACGGAGGCGCTGAAAGGGCAACTTACGCCACGCAAGAGGCGACGGGCGAAACACCCTCTCGGTCGGTTTGGGACTGCTTTCCACATAAGAGACTTGGTATCATGGAGTGGAAAACGCTATAGTTGTGGACTGCATCACGAGTAGCGAGGAGTGGCGGCGTTCGTGCCGGTATATCGTCTGGACTACACCAATACGGAAAGCGCCCCGCAGCGAATCACGGTGAACGGCGATACGGTCGCGCACCGCATTCCCCCCGGCGGCAGGAAGTCGGTGCCGATGGAGGTCGACGACGCCGTCGTGATTTGGGAACTGACCGGCCAGGATGACGCGGCGCCGCAGTTTGTCGGCACGGTGATCGGGCAGTCCGGCGGCATCTTCCTGGAGTTGCGCCCCGCTGACGACCCGGCCGCCGAACCGCAGCGCATTCGCTTGCAGACCCGCCGCCGCTTGCTCTAGCGCAGACAGACACGCCGCTTAGCAGGCGAGCCCGTCCGGCAACGCGCGCAGATTACAGGACATCGTATGCCAAAGATACTATGGGCGCTTCGGCGAGTTTGCGCGGAGCAAACTCAAGCCCCTGTTGCGGTAAGATGAAGAATCTCAAGACTGCTCGGTGAAGCGCCCGCTACGCGCTTGAAGTCGGAATCAGCAGTGACGAATGTCCCCGCGTGCGCCTCTGCCAGGGCGAGGTGAAGCGCGTCGTCCGGCGTAAGGTCGAGATCGCGCATGTAGCGGATTGCCGCCGCCGTCAATGGTGGCGTAAAGGTTGCGCTGACCGGTACCACGTCCACCTGATGCCCGGCTTCTCGCCAAACGTGGATTGCACGCGCGACGCCTTCGATCCAGTCGCCGTGCTTCTCGAAGGAAGCGCCTTTCCATTTACGAAATGTGCTTCTTGTGAAACGGGCGCCGTGCGGTTGCTCATCGAGCGTGGGGTAGGACTCCCGGAACATTCCCCACCAGGCTTCTTGCAATGAAATCATGGAAACCAAGATAGGCGCGCCAGTGATAAGCAACTCCCCGACCACATCCTTGCAACGCTTGTAGAGGTGGTGGCTACTTGCTACGTAGCCGACAAGCACATTGGCGTCCAAGTAGACGGGTGACTGAAACGTGTAACCTGGTTGCCAGCGCGTGACGAGCATTCTAGTAGTCCGGCGGTGTGGTCAATTCCACCACGTCGAGTTCAGGTGAACCGGGGACGACACCCATGTACCGCACGAACGCCGTGAACAACTTGGGCGACATCCGCTGTCGATAGTAATCGAGGTCGAATTCACCGAACCGCCGCTGGTACTCTGACTTCTTCACATAGTAATCCGGGGCAACCTTGATCCACGGCTCACCCCCCGGTACATCCTGGGCAGACCCACTTTCCTGAATTGCACTGCCCGGCATTGCTCCATTCAGCCAGTCCGTGTCCTGGGATTTGGTAGCCTTGGCAGTAAAGAGGCTGTTTGAAGTCTCTCTTCGATAGGCCGGCGCCCTATCTATCTGCAAGACAGAGTCCGTTGACATCACACACCTGCTCTAACGCTAATGTCGGAGCGCACAAGTTGTACCGTAGATTCCGTCCATGCTTGCGCCTCTTCAAGCACACTCTGCAACTCTTGAGGACTAAAGTGCGTTTCGACGTTCCAACTGGAACTAAGGCCAAGAAAGAGAAAACTCCCTGGCAAGTCATCGAGAGACCAACGCAAGTACTTTTCCTGCAGTTGCCTGTGCGCCATTGGACCGAGTTCGACGTTCTTTACTCTGTGACCTTCGTCAATCTCAAGCCTAACTCCGATGTCTGTAGCTAGGCGCGCGAGTTCAGTAGGTTGCAGATAGGCTTCTCGAGTAAGCGTACGCAATTCATCGAAGGATAGTTCAAAGGGTTCTACATAGGCAGAGTTCATTTCAACCTTTTGCGCGACTGGCAAGTGAGAAACGGCATGAAATCTGGAGAACGTATCTAAGGCGTTCCGTATCGCAGCCTCGCTCGTAGCATTCCCTTCTTGCTCGAATGACACCTCACGCATGTTGAGTCCTACGCGCTGCCGGCGATCTTCATGCTCGAAGTAGTGCGGTTCGCCCTTCAGTTCGAAGTTCTCGTCGGCGCTCGCTACACGAAATAAGTCGCGCACCTCCAACCAGGGATGCAACGCTTCCGCAAACTCCAACCGGATGATTGTCTTGACAAGTCTTGCGGCCATTTCCCCGTCGCAATCGCCAACTCATGATATTCAAGTGCGGCGCACTTGGGCAATGCAAGCCTTAGGCCAACTATGTTAGTACGAAGTGGTCTGTAGGACAAGCGCGAGGCCGGACGAGGCCGAGCAACTTGCAGGCGGAAGCTGCGACGAACCTGGCGTGCTTCTCTCCAAGAACTAGGATGTCGGCGTGGCTTGGGCCGAGTTGAGTTGCATCTGGATGGCGTTGTGGGTGTCGGTAGCGGCCTGGTGGGCGGTGGCTTGGCCGGTGAGGACGGGGAAGACGAGGGAGGCGAGGACGAGAAAGGCGAGCCATTCGGGCGCGTCGGCGTCGATGTACTGGCTCTGCTCCATACTCTCCACCAGCACGAGCGAGTCATTGACCGTAAGCGTCCGGTGGATAGTGCGCAACTCCTCCGCGCTGGTGCGCAGGGCCGGCAGGCTGAGGCTGCGGGACGCGGCTTGCGCCAGCGGGTAGAGCGCCTCGTAGGCGGCGTCCGGCCGGTTGCTTTCCTCCGCGATGCCCACCATGTGCTCCACCAGCCCCCACGTAGCCGCGTCCCGGCTGCGCGGCAGCGTGACCAGTTCCAACGCTGCCCGGCCGGTGCCGCGCCAGAAGGGTTCCGCTCGCACAAGGCTGCCCGACATCGCGATCTGGCCGGAGAGCAGCATCTCCTGGGCTTTGTTCGTGAGGTTGAGCGTGAGGTTGTCCGCGCGGTAGTCCACCAACTCGAAGGGCGGCGCCACTTCATGGTTCAGGATGAGGTCCGCTTGAAACTGCAACGCGGCGATAACGCCCGGGTGCGTAACCTCCCAGTTGCGGTCCTGGAAGAGCGTGCTCCCTTCCTGCCAGGCCAGGGCAAAGAACGGCGGCACGAGCGGCGCTTGCAGAAAGCCCCACACGCGCGGCGTGCCGGTGGCGTCGTTGAGCGAGCGCGCCAGCGCGAGGAAGTCCGTCCAGCGCCAGGTGGCCTCCGGCAGGGGCGTGTTCGTCTGCGTGAAGAGCGCCGGGTTATAGAGCAGCGTGCAGACGGCCGCGGAGAGCGGCAGCGCGTGCAGCGTTCCCCGGTACGCGCCGCTGCTCAGGACGTGGGGCCAGTAGCGTTCGGTGGAAAAGTCCATGTCGCGGCGGGTGTATTCGGTCAGGGAGCGCGTCACGCCTTGTGAAGCCAGCGTCGGCAGCGCGAACTGGTCCATCCAGACCAAATCGGGCCTGGTGCCCGCCGCCACCAGATTCGTCACCGCTTCCGAATACGTCTGGCCGCCGGTAGGCCGCAGCGCCACCGCCTCCACCACATGCGCCGCGGCAAAGATTGCTTCTTCCAGCACTGCCCCCATGGCGCGGGTCTGGCCGCCGGAGGCGTCGGGCATGAGGAGGGTCAGCGGTGTCGCGGGCTCGGCTGTGGGCGGAGTCTGGGCGGCCTCTTCCGCATCGGAATCATCCGATCTGAAAGGCCCGCACGCCTGCAACAGCGGCGCAAATGCCGCCGCAGAAACGAAGGGCGCCGCGCGAAGCAGCTTCCGTCGCGTCACTGTGGCCTTGCCTCCATGCAGCCCGGGTACGCTCTTTGCGTCGCAGCGGTCTCGTTCAAACGTGCGCGGCGCACGCGCGGCAATCCGGTTGCGCGCCGCTTCCGCTCAAACCGGAGATTGCTCCATGCTCTCTAGTATGCGGGAGAAAGCTGGGAATTTCCTGAGATTCTGAGGGAAAACTGTGTATTTGGGTGCTTAAGTCACGTCGCGTTGCACGCTTGACCGCCCAAAGCAGCGCGCTGCCCCAGGCAGGGAAGCGGCGCACTGTTCTTTCGCATTCTATCATGCGGGCAACGGCGGGCGCAGGCCAGGCAACGCGGTCAAAGCTCGCGGGCGCCGATGTCGCTGCGGGAGTAGGCGTTCTCAAACGAGACGCGCGCGAGGTTGTCGTAGGCGCGGGCGCGGGCGTGGGGCACGTTGGCGGCTTGCCCGACGGTCAGCAACACCCGGCCGCCGGCGGTGACGACCGTGTCGTCTGACAAGGCGGTACCGGCGTGGAAGAGCAACGCGTCGTCATCCAGCGTATCCAGTCCCGCTATGGGATGGCCGGTGGTATAGGAACCGGGATAGCCGCCGGAAGCAAGCACCACGCCGCAGGTAGCGGCCGGATCCCAGGTCACGTCCGTCTCCGCCAGCCTGCCATCCACCGCGGCCTGAAACACCGCAACCAGGTCGGCCTGCAAGCGCGGCAGGATGAGTTGCGCCTCCGGATCGCCGAAACGCACGTTGAACTCCACGATGCGCGGGCCGTCGTGGGTGAGCATCAGTTGCCCGTAGAGCACACCGGCGTAGGGGCGGCCTTCCTGCGCCATGAGCGTGATTGTGCGCGCCATGATGTCGTGGTGGATGTAGTCAAGGGTCTCCGGGTCCACGAACGGAGCCGGCGAATAGCCGCCCATGCCGCCGGTATTGGGGCCGGCATCGCCGTCGAACGCGCGCTTGTAGTCGCAGGCGGTGGCCAGCGGCGTGATGCGCGCGCCGTCGGCAAAGGCGAAGACCGAAATTTCCGTGCCGCGCAGGCACTCCTCGATGACGATGCGGTCGCCGGATGCGCCAAAGGCCCGGTCTGACATGATGGTGTCCAGCGCCCGCATAGCCTCCGCGCGCGAAGAGCAGACGAAGACGCCCTTGCCGGCGGTCAGGCCGTCGGGCTTGAGCACGATTTCCCGGTCCGGCGCTTGCTCGATGTAGGCGGCCGCCGCGTTCCGCTCGTTGAAAATGGCAAAGCCGGCCGTGGGCAGGCCGTGCCGCCGCATGAACTCCTTGGCCCAGACCTTGCTCCACTCCAGTTTAGCCGCCGCCTGCGTGGGGCCGAATGCGCGCTGGCCGCAGGCTTGTAGTGCGTCAACTGCGCCGAGTGCCAGGGGGTCGTCTTGGGCCACCACCGTGAGGTCGATGGCGTTTTGCCGCACCCAGGCGACGAGAGAATCGATGTCGGTCGCCGCAATGGGCACGTTCTCTCCCAGAGCCGCCGTGCCGGCGTTACCGGGGGCAACGAAGAGGGTCGGCTGGAGGGGACTCTGGGCGCATTTCCAGGCAATGGCGTGCTCACGTCCGCCCCCGCCGACAATCAGAATGCGCATAACCCGCTTACTCCAGCGCTAGCTGACCCGCGCGAAAGTCGATGGTCAAGCGCCTGCCGCGCAGGAAGTCCAGGCCCAAGACCCCGTCAATGGCGGCGCGGGACGGCAGCGTGTGGCAGAGCACGGGCACGTTCGTTAGCGCTTTCCCCAACGCTTCGAGCCTATCAATCTTCAGCAAGGGCACTGAAATCGCACCGCTGCCAGTGATAATGCGCGTCCGTCTATCTGACTCGGCAGGCTCGTAGCCGAGATGGAGCGCAATTTGCCGGCTAATGACCGTCCTCGTAGCGCCGGTGTCTAACCCCAGACGGACGGTTTCAGGGCGTTTGCCAAGATAGAGAGTGGCAGGAACGACGATGAGACTGCCGCGCGGATCGAAGCTGTAGGTCATAGGAGGAATTCTACATCGTTCGGCAACTCGCCAAAGTACCACACGGCAACGTGACTCGGTTCACGGCCCTCCTCGCGCAGACGCCTCAGCGCGCCATAGACGGCGACCCGGTCCTCATCGTGGGCGAGCACAACGCCGCGTATCACCTCGCTCATGGGTGTCAGGTCCGGTTCGCCGATCAGCACCCACTCGCCGCCATAGGCCGCTTCCATCTCGGCGTAGGTCATGACGGTTGCTTGTGTTTTCATAGTATGGTCGCTCCTCGATTGGGTTTCTGCGCGGATTCAACGGGAAACTCATAGTAGGAATTCAACGTCATTCGGCCTCTCACCGATGAAGTGGACGGCAATATCGCTAGGCGCGCGTCCCTGCGCTTGCAGTTGCCACAGCGCCTCGTAGACGGCGATCCGGTCCTGGTCGTGCGCAAGCACGACGCCGCGTATTATCTGAAGCATCGGCGTCAAGTCTGGATCGCCAACCAGCACCCACTCGCGGTCAAAGGCCGCTTCCATCTCGGCGTAGGTCATAACGGTTGCTTGCGTCTTCATGGTATGGCCGCTCCTTATGCGCTCCCTGCGATAGTAGCAGAGATTCTGCTCTACTGTGGGCTTGGGTGGCCCACGAGCCAGCAATGGCCCCTGGATGCCGAACGCCGCTTTTGCAGCTGCCATAGGCCCATTCAATCCAGCGAAAGTAGACCCGCGCGAAAGTCGATGGTCAAGCGGCCGCCACGTAGGAAATCTAACCCTAACACGCCGTCGATGGCAGTTTGCGAAGGGAGGGTGTGGCAGAGAATGCGCGCGTCGGTTGCTTCCTTGCCGAGCGCCTCGATCTTCTCAATCTCCAGCATGGGTACGGACAAAGCGCCGCTCCCCGTGAGGATTCGGGCCCGGTCGCGCGCACGAGACGGCTCGTAGCCCAAGGAAATTGCGACTGAACTGCTTATCAGCGTGCGCGTAGCGCCGGTGTCCAGCGCCAGTCGCAAGACCTCAACACGACCGCCGCGGTAGAGCCGGGCCGGAACGACGATGAGATGGGCGCGTGGATTGAAACGGAACGTCATAGGAGGAAATCAACATCATCCGGCGCCTCGCCAAAGTACCACACGGCGAATTCATTGGGCGCAATTCCGGCTTCTTGCAAGCGCCACAGCGCCTCATACACGGCTTCCCGGTTCCCGTCATGGGCGAGCACGGCGCCGCTGATGATCTCCAGCATAGGAGTGAGATCCGGCTCGCCAACCAGCACCCACTCGCCGTCGTAGGCCGCTTCCATTTCGGCGTAGGTCATGACGGTTGCTTGGGTCTTCATGGTACGGTCGCTCCTTACTTCCTCAACTAGGATTGCAGCGGTTGCTGCTGTCGCCCGTAACTTCCAATTGTAGTCCAAGAATTGTGTCGGGCACGATCATAGGGCCTATGCGGAGGGTTAGTGGTTTCAGTCAATCTACAACACGAAGTGCAAGTCTGCCGGCGGCGCGCCGATGTAGAGAATTGCGACGCGACTGAGATCGCGCTGAGCTGCTTCGCGGTACACTGCTTCCCGGCTCTTGCTGTGGGCCAACACGGTGCCGCGAATTATCCCGTTCATGTCGGTGAGTTCGGGGTCGTCGATCAGCACCCACTCGCCGTCATAGGCCGCTTCCATCTCAGCGTAAGTCATCATGGTTGATTGCGTCTTCATTCAATCGTGCTCCTTATGTCCTCGTTTGGATGATAGCAGACAGTCCACCATTTGTGCGGCTGCCATTGGGCCATTCAATCTAGCGAAAGTGCGCCTGCGCGAAAGTCGATGAGCAGCCTTCCCCCGCGCAGGAAATCCAATCCCAACACGCCGTCTATGGCAGTGCGAGGCGGTAGCGTATGGCACAGAATCGAAAAGTCGGATTCCGCTTTTCCCAAGGCGTGGACGCTCGCTAGGCTTACCTCCAGCACCGACTCTAGGCCGCTGCCAGTAGTTATCTCCGCCGGTGTTCCTTCCTCGTCTAGTTGGCATCCAACATATTCGAGCGCACTGCGCTTGACTACTGTTGCGGTAGCTCCGGTGTCAAGAGCGAGTTCGACTGTTACTTCTCGTTGCGGCCCGTAGAGGGTGACAGGTACGACGATTAGGCCGTCGCGGGGGTTGAAAGAGTAGGCCATTCTACAAGAGAAAGTCTACGTCTGTCGGGCGGGCGCCCATGTAGAGAATGGCCGCCCGCTTTTGGCTGCGCCTCATTGCTTCGCGGTACACGGCATCCTGGCTCTTGCTATGGAAGAGCACCGTGCCTCGGCGCACCTCATTCATCGCCGAAAGCTCGGGTTCGCCAATCAGTACCCACTCGCCGTCGTAGGCGGCTTCCATCTCAGCGTAGGTCATTACGGCCGTTTCTGTCGCCATGGCGGATTTCCTCCTTCGTGTAGTCTCGTTAATGCTATCAGATAGGACGCGGCGCGTGCGCGCCGGCCGCCAAAATTGGAAAGCCGTGCGCTCCGGGCGCAGATTGACTGGTCTGTGCAACACTAATAGCGCTCGCCGGATTGAGCCTGGCACACACGCGCCGCGGCCACGGGACCGGCCGCCGCTTTGCTATACTGGCCGGGTGGAATAGCCGCGCCCGTGCGGCCCGACGCCGGTCCAAGTAACGGAACACCGGGTCCCCCCGCACCGGCTATGAAGAACAAGAGGAGACGAACCATGCGCATCCAAAGCAACTTACGTGTGCTACTGGCGGCAATCGCGGCCGTTGTCTTGGCCGTGGGCTGTATGCAGGCGCCGCCGCGGGACCAGGATGAGCCGGCGGCGCAGCCGGAAGCCATCATCTTCAACGACCTCAACTGGGATAGCGCCCGCGTGCAGAACCGCATCGCGCAGTACATCGTGGAAAAGGGCTACGGCTACGCCACCGGCGTGGTGGCCGGGCCGTCGGTGCCGTTGCTGGAGGGTCTCCGGCGGGGCGAGAGCCACGTGACGATGGAAGTCTGGCTGCCAAACCAGAGTGAGGCCTGGGAAGCGGCGGTGGCGGCGGGAGAAGCGGCGGCCGTGGGCGAGAGCCTGCAAGGCATCGCGCAGGCCACGTTCATGATCCCGGCGTATCTCCAGGAAGCATATCCGGAGCTAGACAGTGTTGAGGACTTGAAAGAGGAGCAATATCGAGCACTGTTCGCCACTGCGGAGAGCGAGGGCAAGATTCGCCTGCTAACCTGTCCGCCCGGCTGGGCCTGCGAGGCCGTGAACGCGGCGAAAGTGGCGGGCTACGGGCTGAGCGACCACGTGCAGATCGTCGTGCCGGAATCCGATGCGGCATTGAACGATGAGGTGTTTGCCCGCTACGCGGCCGGCGAACCGTGGCTTGGCTACCTTTCCGGTGAAATGCCCGCCGCGCTCAAGTTGGACATGGTCGCGCTGCAAGAACCGCCCTACAGCGACGAGTGCTGGGCCTCGACCAAGGCCTGCGCGTATGAGGATACGACGCTGGTGATTGGGGTCGGCGCCGCCCTGCTTAGCGACGCGCCGGACGTGGTGGCCGTGCTGCAAAACTGGGACCTGAGCATCGAGCGCTACCGCGCCGTGGCGGTCTGGCAGATCGACAACGAGGCCAGTGTGGAGGAGACCGCTCTCTGGTGGCTGCAAAACAACGGTGACGTTTGGCGCGAATGGGTCACGGCGGAAGCGGCAACCGCCATCCAGGCCGCCTTGGACGCCGGCGAGCGCGCGGACGGCTGGCCGGCGGAGTAGCCCGGCATTCCCTCTCCTGGGGAGAGGGTTAGAGCGAGGGGGATTGAGCAGAAGCAAGCGTGTTGACAACATTGCTGCGCTACCGCTATAACAGGGAATGACGTACAGTCTTGCCAGACCACAGGAGGGATAGCGAAATGCGACAGCGTGTGACCCGACGAGGATTCTTGTATGGCGCGGCGCTGGTCGGCGGCGGCGCGCTGGCGGCGGCGTGCGGACAAGCGGCGCCGGCCGCCGAGCAGGCGGAGGCCGCCCCGGAGCAGGCCGACGCGCCCAAAGCCGAAACCGAAGCGCCCAGCGGCCCGCAAGGCGAGGCGCTCTACTGGCACCGCGGCTTCTTCGACTTCGAGCCGTGGGCCAAGGAGTTTGCGGAGCTGAACCCCGGCTTGACGCTCAACGCCGTGGGTGAAGCCGACCGCCTGAACAAATTCGTCGCGGCCGTGGCGGCGGGCAGCCCGCCCGACGCCGTGGACGTAGGCGACTGGCAGACCGTAGAGCTTGGCGTCACGGACATTTCGCAGCCGCTGAACAACTACTACAAGGCGTCCGGCGTGCTCAACCTCGCCGAGTTTTGGCCCAGCGTGCTCAGCTACCTCAACGACGCGCCCACGGGCAACATGTACGGCGCGCCCTACGCGCCCGACCTGCGCGTGATGTACATCCACGGGGACACCTATCTGGAAGTGGGACTTGACCCGGAAAATCCCCCAACGAGTTGGGCCGACTTCGACACCGCCATCATCCAGACCACCAAGTTCGACGGCGAGACCCTGGTGCGCGCCGGCTGCCCGCCCTTCTGGGGCAGCGGCGGCACGGGCCTGTGGCTGCTGCTGCTGTGGCAGTTGGGCGGCGACGTGATGGCCGACGACTGGTCCGCGGTTACCATCAATAGCCAGGAAGCGGTGCGCGCGTTGGACTGGCTGAAGAACATCCACGAGGTGCAGGGCGGTTGGGACGCGATTGCGCAACTGCGCGGCGACGGCCTGCACCGCAACAGCCACCTGGCCGAGGCGCGCGCCGTGCACTACTACGCCACCTTTGCCGAGCGCGGCCAGTGGTTCAAGGAGAACGCCCCGGACTTGAACTTCGGCTTCACGCCGTGGCCCAAACCGGAAGGCGGCCTGGACGCCAACCTGGGCGGCAACCACACGGCCACGTTTGCCATCAACGCGCCGAACCCGGACGCGATGTTCGCCTATTTCGAGTACTTCTTGAGCGCCGACACCAACCTGCGCTTTGCCAAGCAGTACGACCGGGTGCCGGTGCGCGAGGCGACCACCTCCTCGCCGGATTACACGGAGAATGACCCGTTCCGCGAACTGATCGCCCAGCAGATGCCGTTCCGCCACTTCTACTATTCCGGGCCGGGCGGCACCGAGGCGCGCAGACACGCGGTGGGCTTCGTGCCGGACGTGATGGCGGGCACTATCACCGCGCCGGAGGCGCTGGCAGCCGCTGAAAAGTCAATCACGGAACTGCTGGCCGGCTGGAACGAACGGCTGGGCCGGTAGCGACCGGGCCGGACGTTCGTCTGCGGCCAAAGCGCGCGTAGAACAGAACCGTAGGGGCAGCCCTTGTGGCTGCCCCTATTGCACTAGGCCTTGTGCCAGGAATCCAAGAGGGCAGCCACAAGGGCTGCCCCTACTTCACTAGGCCTTGTGCCAAGGCGCCAAGACGGGCAGCCACAAGGGCTGCCCCTACCGCACTGCACTAGGCCTGTCGCGCGCTATGAGAACGACACGCACGCGGCGCCCACCGCGCGCAGCACCGTTTCCTGGCCGAAGCGGGTCTCGTATGCCTGCGAAATCTCGTCGGTCAAGCGCATGCCTTCTTCACCGGGCGGCGCGAGTATGATCAGCACCTTAGTGCGCTCGCGTTGGACGACGCCGGCGGAGTCCCGCCACTGGCCGGCGCCGTCGACCACGGTCAGCCCATCGGGAAATCTGGGCGTGACCGTGTCCGCCAGGAAGGCGGCCCAGGCTTCGTCGCTCACCACCTCCACGCCGGCGCTGCTGCGCCCGAAGAAGAGCCGGTATTCGGTAAAGGCGTCCGTGCCCTCCGGGCAGGCGGACACCGGGTACGCGCCGCACCCCGCGAGCAGGAAGACGGCGATCAACACCAGGGCGGATTGCAATGTACGCACAAGCCATTCTCCAATGCATTCGCTGCCGGCTCGGTCCGACACTGGGGCACAATCACCGACCGTAGGACGGTTCTAGACGCGCATCGTGCCCGGTATCGCGGGCGCGCGGTTCACAAAGCGCGCATGAAATTCCGTAGTGACCGCAGGCGGCCGGGCGTATCGCCGCGACGCTGTTCGATTCCCTAATACGAAAGTCCGCAATTGTGCCTGCACACAGTATACTACGGCTTCAGCCGCCGCCTTCGGCTCCAGCCGCCGCCTTCGGCTCCAGCCGCCGCCTTCGGCTCCAGCCGCCGCCTTCGGCTCTAGCCGACGCACGCGGGCGCGGTCGGTTAGGCTATAATGACGCCGTCAGGGATGGCGGCAGCGGCGCGCGCGAGCCGAACCGGCCGTCGCGATCGCATCGATTGGCAGATAGAGATTTACGCCTGAGGGGAACCGGCGACAATGGCCGTAGCCGAACAGAGCGTCCCACTGAGCGCCGTCGTCGTGCGTGTGTTCAGCCCCGAATTCCTATCCAGTCTCATCGACCGTGTCCTGGCGCATCGCGCCCGGGCGTCCGGCGGCGTGCGCAAGGGACTGGACGCGGCAATCGACGAGAGCATCGAGTTGCGCGGCTTTAGCAAGCATCCCAGCAAGGCGCAGCCGGCGCGGCTCAAGGAGCCCCTGGTCGTGCAGGTGATGAAAGGCAACGACAGGCTTACCGGCGAGGTGCTGCGGACGTGGGCGGAATCGCACAAGGAACTGCAGGCGCGCGTGGAGGGCCACTTGAAGAGCCTGGGCGCGCCGGTGGACGGCCCCAACCGGCGGGACGGCGTCTTCAACGCCATCTGGACGCGGGCGGAGTGGAGTGAAGCGGTTGGCACGCTCTCCGATGTAGACCCCAGTATCGATTCTGACGACGTCGGCATGATGGTGTGCTACGTGTCCGGCATGGCAGTAGCGCCCGCGGTGACGTCTCCCTTGCTCTCCTCCTGCCTCGACCGACTGGAGGAACTGCCGGCCAGCGCCCCGGATTGGGAAGAGATCGACGCCTTCGTACGCAGTGTCCGGGAGTTGGAGAAGGACGTTGCTATCGAACGGGCCGAGTTCTTCGCCGAGAGATTTCACGATACCCTCGACAACATACAGACGAACTTCGCGGACGAATTGGAGTACTTGGAAGTGGACGTCGGCGCGTGGGCGGGACAGGCCGCCGGTAGCTCGGTCGCCGTCGTCGTCGCGTTGGACGTGGTGGAGGAGTTAAGGCTCAGCCTCTTGGAATACTGCAACATTCGCCCGCAAGCCGCGACCAAGAAGGAAGAGGAGACGCGGGCCAAGGCGCGGGCGGAGCGCGAGGCAGCCATCTTCGCGCTCGTCGCCAAGTGGGAACGCACACTTGCAAACGCTGAAGCAAACGGCAATAGCGAAGCCGCCGGGACTGCCGGCCAGAACGATGCGCCGGCAGACGCGGAGGCTGGCGCAACGAACGGCCAAGACGCCGCGGCCCAGAGCGCGCCGGCGCCGCAAACGCGGGAAGAACAGGAAGAGCACGAGGCCCTGCGCGCCGACCTGGAGCGGCTGGAAGGCGAGCGCGGGTGGTTCCGGGATGAGATCGACCGGCTGCAAACGGAGCGGGACCGGCTGGCCCAGGCGAACACGGGTCTGGCAGCGGAGAAAGAGTCGCTGGGCGCCGAGATCGGCGATTTGCGGGCCAAGTTCGCGCAGAGCCGGGACCTGGGCAAGTATTGGCGGCGCTTCTACACGGCGTTCGCACAGGTGGGCAACGTCGATGAGGCGGTTGCGCGCGCGGAGGAACTCTTCCCCAAGCAACTGCTGTTCGCGCTCAATTCCAAGTCGAACAGAGATATCCCGTTCCAGAAGCCGGCCGAGGCGCTGGCCGCATTTGTGTGGCTTGCCACGGACTACCATCACGTGCGCTGGGTGAAGCCCGGCGAGGATCCGGGCTTCGACGAACGCCTGCGGAAATTCTGTCCCGGCTGGAAGTACCGGCCGCATCAGTCGAACGTTACCAAGCAACAGTTCGCGGATTGGTACACGACCAGGTACGAGGGCCGGCCCTACGAAATCGGCGAGCACTTGACCAAGGGCAACAGCCGCAACCCGCAGAATACGATCCGGATCGCGTTCGCCTGGGACGACGAACGCAGCCAGGTAGTCGTGGGCTACGTGGGCCTGCACCAGCGGAACCGCGGCTCCTGAAACGGGTTGCGCGGGCGCGAACGGCGCCGAGCCGGGTCACGCGCAGGCCGTTCGCGCTACGAGAGATAGAGCGGCGGAGCGCGTCAATCCCGTGACACGGGGCGGGAATGACGGTTAGGTGCTTGACCAGGCGGTTTGTAGCGCGGCCAATAGGAGAGAGCGACCCGTATGTCAGCGCAGTCCGGCGGCAGTTCCGCCGTGCCTGAGCCACGAATCTTCGATGATTCCAGCGTTTGGATCCGGGGCATCACCCGCGCCTGGCAGATGTTGCCGCCGGTGGACGTGCGCGCCGCCATTACGCCCAGCGTGGTCGAGGCGGGCAGCGGCCACACCTTCGTCTTGACCCTCACTGTGGGCCCCGGGCTCACATTGGCCGCGGGCGCGCACGTGACGGTGGAAATCCCGGAGTGCTGGGACTGCCATCTGGGCAACTGCTTTCGCCGCGGCGTGCGCACGCTGGGCAACCGCGGCCAGGTGCAAGCCGGCTACGGCGCGTACGTGGACGCGGCGTGTTCGAATCCCGACGTGCAACTCGCTTACGCCGCTTCCTGGGGCCGCCATCTGGATCTTCTCGACATTGTAGTGCAGGCAGGCGCGCTGCAGCCGGGCGACGAGGTCAATGTGACCATGGGCGCGCCGGACGGCAACCTGTTGCAGGCGCAGAAGTTCGCCCAGACCGCCGTGTTCAGCATTGCCGTGGACGTGGACGGCAGCGGCGCATACCGGCAAATCGCCGCGTTCCCGACCGTGCAGGTGATTGGCGCGCAGGCGGCGGACCGCTTCCGCGTCTTTGCGCCGGCCGTCGTCCGGCCGGGCGAGACGTTCGACGTGCGGGTGCTGCCGGTGGACATCTACAGCTTCAATCCGGCGAGCGGCTACGCGGGCGAGGCGCGGGTCTTTGCATCGGACGGCCTTGCGACCCAAGAGCGCGTGCGCATAGACAGTGCCGCGCAGCCACATGGTGAAACACTGACCGTTACCGCGTCTGCGACGAAGTCGGCCAAGACGAGCGGCGCACACACCCTCAGCGTCTTCGATCCCCAGGCGGGAATATCCGGCAAGAGCAATCCCATCGGCGTCGGCTTTCTGCCGGACCGGGGTATCTACTTTGGCGAGATGCACAGCCAAATGTGGCACAGCATGGGCACCGGGACCACGGCGGAGTTCTTCACCTGGGGACGTGACGTAGCCGGCCTGGACTTCTGCGCGCCCGCCAATCACTACAACTGGCGTTTCGAGGTCACGGACGACATTTGGCAGGACCTCGTGGCCGACTGCAACCGCTTCAACACGCCCGGCCGCTTTGTGACCCTGGTCAGCTACGAGTGGGGCGGCGTGAGCGGCAGCGGGCACAAGAACATCTACTACCGGGGCGACAGCGGCCCGTTCCACTATTGGTACCGGCGCCAGCACCGCAATCCCGACGCGCTCTGGGAAGACATGGCGGAGCGCGGCCTAGAGGCGCTCACCGTGCCCCACCATCCCAAGGCGGCCGGCGGCGTGGACTGGCGCTTCCGCAACGACCGCTACCAACGGCTGGTGGAGATTTGTTCCAAGTGGGACGTTGCGGAAGAGGCCGGGCCGCGCAGCGTGCAGGCGGCGTTGGCAATGGGACACCGCCTGGGCTTCGTGGGCGGCACCGACAGCCACTACGGCCTGGCCAATCAGGGCAGTTACCACGTGAACGACGGCAACGGCCTGGCCTGCGTCGTGGCGCCGGCGCTGACGCGCGAGGCCATCTGGCAGGCGCTCTCCGACCGCCGCTGCTACGCCACCACCGGCGACCGCATCCTACTGGACTTCACCAGCGACGGCCGGCCCATGGGCAGCGACATCACCGCCGACCTAGAGGGTGTCGGCCCGCGCCGCCTGCGGATGCGCGCGGCGGGCACGGCGCCGATAACGCGCGTGGAAGTCATCCGCAACAATCAGCCGGTCTTCAGCGCCGACCCGCATAGCGACGTGTGGGAAGATGAGTGGACCGACACCGCCGACCTGTCCGCCGCCGCCTTCGCGCCCACGTTCCCGGACGACCGCCCGTTCGTCTACTACTACCTGCGTGTGTTCCAGGCCAACCGCCAACGCGCCTGGAGCAGCCCGGTCTGGTACACCCAAACGGAGTGAGCGCACATGTTGGCTTTGCAGCGAGCGTTTACTCATTGAACGCGAAGTTACTAGAGGGCACAGTGTATGAGCCGGCGAGCGTTGCGCAAGCAGCTAATCGTGGCCATCGAGGCGGGGGACATGTCCCGTGTGGCCGAAATCGCCGCAATTGATGCCGGTATCGTCAACGCGGCGAATGCCCACGGCCACGTGCCGTTGGGCGCGGCCATCGGCACGGGCTGCCTGGAGCGCGTGAAGTTGCTTGTTGCCCTGGGCGCGGATCCGCGCCATGCCTACCACGGGCGGACTCTGCTGGACGCGGCGGCGTATGGCGGCCACGCGGACATTCTCCGGTATCTCATTGCAATCGGCCTCCGGCCTACTATCCAACACGCCGCGGCCATTGGCGACATTCCCTTGCTGGAGCGGCTGCTCGGCGCAACGCCGGCGCTGCGCGAGCCGGCGGCGGCCGGCGGCCGCTGGCGGCTCGCGCCGCTGCACGCGGCGGCAATAGGGGGCAGCCGGGCCGCCGTAGCGTACTTGCTGGCGCGCGGCGTGCCCGTTGACGCGGAGAACCACAACGGCCACACCGCGTTGGCTCTCTGCGTGGAGCATCCAACGGCGGAAGTCCGCGCGGCCATTGCGCAACTGCTGCTTGCCGGCGGCGCGGACGCCAATGCCAAAGGCGGTCATCACAGCGGTACGGTGCTCCACCGGGCAGTCGTAAACGGTGACTCTGACGTGGCGCGCCTGCTGCTGGAACACGGGGCTGACCCAGACCGCCAAGATTGGTCGGGCAAGACGCCGCTCCACCATGCGGTTGCCAGGAATCGCCACCTGGTTGCGCTGTTGCTGGCGCACGCGCCGGACCTGGCGTTGCAGTCCCGCGACGGAGAGACGGCCGCGCAGTACGCGCGGCGCTTGCGCAAGCGGGCGAGCGTGCGCTTGCTGGAAGAGGCGCGCGCCTGACCGCGCCGCGAACGAATGCGCGTCCCGCGTGCGGCCGCGGGCGCACACCGGGCGCCGGAGACTCCTTCGAGGCGCGGCGAGCGCTTTCGCCGCGCGGGGCGGTGTGGTAGAATGCGCGTGGTCGTTCGGACCGTATTCCGCCGCTCGTTGTTCCCGCTGGCATTGGAGTGTAGATTGGCGTGGAGATTACCTGGTACGGCAACGGATGTTTCCGCTTGCGCAGCCAGTCAGGGACGGTAATCACCGACCCATATCCGCCCACCCCCGCGCTCCGCCTCCCCAAGCTCACCGCCGACATCGTCACCCTGAGCGAAGCCGCGCTGCGGGACGCCGCGCAGCACATCGCCCCGCGCAAAGACCGCGGCCCCATGCTCCTCTCCGGGCCGGGCGAGTACGAGATCGGCGGCGCCTTCATCTGGGGTGTGCCCATGAACGGCCGCGGCGAGAGTCCCGCGGCCGGTGCGCCGCCCACGGCCCAGCGGCCGGTCACCGCCTTCGTCTTCGAGATGGATGGGGTGACGATTTGCCACCTGGGACTGCCGGAACAGACGCCCTCCGCGGCGCAGATCGAGGCGCTCGGCGACGTGGATCTGCTGCTCCTGCCGGTGGGCGGGCCGGGGCGAATTGGCGTACAGGCGGTGTCTGACCTGGCCAGCGAACTGGAGCCGAAGGCGCTATTGCCCATGTACTACAGCCTGCCGGACGCTCCCAACGAGCGCTTCCACGGACTGGAGCGGCTGGCCCGCGAACTTGGGCAGAAGGAGTTGCCGCAACCGGAAGCCACGTTCAATACCCGCCGCCGGGGCGGAATGGGCCAGAACACGTTGGCGGTGCTCGAGTGCCGTGCGCAGACGGGGGCGAAAGCGGGTTAGGCGTTGGCCGGGAGTGAGTGAATTGATGACGGAAACCAGGCGCGGGCAGAGAAAGCACATCTTCGTTACCGGCGGCGTCGTCTCCTCAGTGGGCAAAGGCGTGGCCGTGGCCGCCATCGGACGTCTGCTCAAGAGCCGGGGCATTCGCGTCTCCATTCAGAAGCTCGACCCCTACTTCAACGTTGACCCCGGCACCATGAGTCCCTACCAGCACGGCGAGGTGTTCGTGACAGAAGACGGCGCGGAGACCGACCTGGACTTGGGCCACTACGAGCGCTTCATCGACGAGCACCTCACGCGCGAGAGCAACGTGACCGCGGGCCAGGTGTTCGAGCACGTGATCGAGAAGGAGCGGCGCGGCGACTTTCTCGGCGGCACCGTGCAGATGATCCCCCACGTGACGGGCGAGATTCGCGAACGCATCTTGCGCGTGGGGGAGGCCTCCGACGCCGAGGTGGTGATCGTGGAAGTGGGCGGCACGGTCGGTGACATCGAGAGCCAGCCGTTCATCGAGAGCATCCGCCAACTGCGGCGTAACCTGGGACGGGAGAACGTGTTCTACATCCACGTCACCCTGCTGCCGCACATCGCTTCCACCGGCGAACTCAAGACGAAACCCACCCAGCACAGCGTGCAGGAACTGCGGCGGCTGGGCATTCAACCGGACATGATCATCTGCCGCTCCGACGACGAAATGCCGCCGGAACTGCGGGAGAAGATCGCGCTCTTCTGCGACGTGGACGAACCGGCGGTGATTCCGCTGGTGACGTTTTCCTCCATCTACGAAGTGCCGTTGTACTTAGAGAAGATTGGCGTCGGCGCGGTGCTGGCGCAGGCGTTGCGCTTAGCGGAGCGGACGCCGGACCTGGCGGTCTGGGAAGAGATCGTGGCGCACGTAAATGGGGAAGAGAACCGGCCGTTGCGCGTGGCCGTCGTGGGCAAGTACACCCAGTTGCCGGACGCCTACCTAAGCGTGGTGGAGGCGCTGCGGCACGCCTGCATCGCCCAGCGGGGGCGCCTGGACCTGAAGTGGGTGAACGCCGAGGACGTGGAAGCCGATGGGCCGGAGGCCCACCTGAACGACGCGCGCGGCATCGTGGTGCCGGGCGGCTTCGGGCCGCGCGGCATCGAGGGCAAGATTGCGGCGGCGCGCTTCGCGCGCGAAAAGAAGATTCCCTACCTGGGCCTCTGCCTCGGTTTGCAAGTTGCCGTTATCGAGTTCGCCCGCGCGGTGATGGGCGCGGCGGCCAACAGCACCGAGTTCGATCCGGGGACGCCGCTGCCGGTGATAGACCAGATGGAGAGCCAGCGCGGCATTACCCAGAAAGGCGGCACCATGCGGCTGGGCGCGTATCCCTGCGCACTGGAACCCGGCACGTTGGCGGCTGAGGCGTACGGCGAATCCCTGGTGCACGAGCGCCACCGCCACCGCTGGGAGGTGAACGACCGCTACAAAGACGTCTTGGCAGAGCACGGCTTCCGCGTGAGCGGCGTCTGGCCGGAAGGCGGCCTGGCCGAAATCATGGAGCGCACGGACCACCCGTTCTTCCTGGGCAGCCAGTTCCACCCGGAGTTCAAGTCCCGCCCCAACCGCCCCCACCCGCTCTTCGCGGCCTTCGTCCAGGCGGCCAAGCGGGTGCACCTGGAAGGCGACCAGGAAGCGCTGCCCATCGGCGCGAGCGATGAGATGCCCGCCCCGCCACCGGAACTCGACCCAGAGGGCGAGGAGTATCCCGTTCCCAGCGGGCGGTTTCAAGGGTAGTCTCAAAAGGCATAGCGAGGCAGGAGATGGATAAACTTGGCGTAGCCGTTATCGGTCTTGGCGTCGGGCGCAGTCACTTGCGCGCGTATCGGCAGATACCCGGTGTGCGGCCGGTGATCGTGTGTGATACGGATGAGGAGCGCTTGGCGGAGGCGCGGCAGGAGTGCGACGGAATAGCGACAACGCGCGACGTGGACGCGGCGGTTAGTCGCGACGACGTGCACGTGGTTTCGATCTGCACGCCGGACCACCTGCATTACGAGCACTGCCTGGCGGCGCTGGCGCACGGCAAGCACATCCTGTGCGAGAAGCCCATGACCGTCAGCGAGCCGCACGCCTGGGACCTCGTGCGGCGGGTCGCGGAAGCGGACGTGCGCTTCGGCGTGGGCAACGTGAACCGTTTCGTACCGCAATTTGCGGCGCTCAGCCAGTTTGTGCGGGAGGGACGGCTGGGCGAACTCTTCTTCGTGGAAAGCGACTATATTCACGACATGCGCAACGTCTACAAGCGCACGCCGTGGCGGGCCGATAGCACGAATCCCCAGAACGCCTGGTACGGCGGCGGGGTGCATCCCATGGACCTGGTGCGCTGGGTGGCCGGCGACGTGGCGGAGATTACGCTCTACGCCAATAAGTGCGCCAGCGCGCCGGAATTTCCCCTGCCGGACACCTACATCAGCATCCTGAAGTTTGAGAACGGCTGCCTGGGCAAAGTGTGGGAGACCTCCGCCATCCGCCGCGTGCCGGGGCACGTGGTGAACTTCAACGCCTACGGCGCGGAAGGCACCATGCTTACCAATACGCTGGAGATGGAAGCGAAACTCTGGCTGAACTGGGGCGTGGCGGGACAGGCCGATGCCCAGATTTTGCCCTTCCGGCGCACTATCGGCCATCCGGTGTTGGACGAACTCACGCACCTGGTGGATTGCATCCGCAGCGGCGCGACGCCGCTGGTAGACGCGCTGGAAGGCGCCAAGACCGTGGCCACCCTGGCCGCGGGCCTGCGCTCGCTGGAGAGCGGCAAGCCGGAGCAAGTGAATTCCGGGCCGTGATTTTGTTTTCGTGAAGGGGCGCAAACAGGTGTAGGGGCACGACATGTCGTGCCCCTACACAATTGCCCGTTACTAGAGGTGTTGCCCTAACGGCTAGACCAGCGTCTGGGTGGCCACCTTCCACAGCGCCTGTGCCACGTCGGCGCAGTCGGCCTCGGTGTAGTTGGGCGCGATGGCGATGAGCACGGCGCGGGCCATGATGGCTTCCGTGCGCGGACAGAGGCCGGGGCCGTAGGTTTGGGTGAGCGCGCCCACCGCCGGCCGGTAGTTTTGCAGCGCCTCGCTGGTGTAGACCGGCTTGCCGCCGTAGACGTGCCGCGCCGGGATGCCCTCCGCGCGCAGCGCCCGCACGAACGGCCCGGTGTGGGCCGGATCGTCCAGCAGCAGGCCGAGGGCCACACCGGCCACGCCGTTGGGATCAGGCAAGTGGCGCGGCGTCACGCCGGGCAGTCCTTGGATCTCCGCTTTGATAATGTCGTGGGCGCGCCGCATGTGGGCGATGATGCCCGGCAACTTGCGCATCTGCGCCAGCGCCAGCGCCCCGGCCAGTTCGCCCATGCGGTAGACCTCGCCCGGAAAGGCGTCGAGTTGGGCGGGCGGGTAGACGGTGAGGTCGCCCATGGTGTCGTCCGGCGCGCTCGTTTCGACGGCGTGGCGGCCAAAACGATAATTGCCGTGGTCGTGGTAGCGCACGGCGCGCTCGAACATTGCCGGGTCGCTGGTGGTGACGATGCCGCCCTCGCCCGCGGTGATGATCTTGTTCACCTGCAGGCTGAACGCGCCCACGTCGCCCCACGCGCCGATGGGCTTCTGCTTGTACGCCGTGCCGGCCGATTGCGCGCAATCCTCGAGCACGCCCAGGCCGTGCCGCCGCGCGACGTCCATGATGTCGTCCATTGCCGCGGCCACGCCGCTGGTGTGCACCGGCATGATGGCGCGGGTGCGGGAGGTGATGCGATTCTCAATGTCGTCGGCAGCGAGCGTGAGGGATTCGTCAACGTCGGCGAAGACCGGAATCGCGTGGTGCGCCGCGACCGTGCCGGGCGAGGCAATGAAGGTGAGCGCCGGCACGATGACCTCATCGCCGGGCGCGATGTCCAGCGCCTTCAGACCGACTTTCAGGGCGGCGGTGCCGGAGGTCACGCCCAGCGCGTAGGACGTGCCCATCATGCGCGCCGCTTCGCGCTCCAGGGCCGCTACTTTGTCCGGCTCGTTGACGCCGTAGAAGCGGAACGGCGCGCGCTTTTCCAGCACTTCGAGGACGAGTTCACGCTCCTCGTCGCCGATGAGCCGCGCGCCGGGATAGCCGGTCTCCAACGGCGTCTTGCGCACCGGCTCGCCGCCGTCTACTGCCAGGCGCTCGATTGTCGTTGCCATGGTCTGATTCTCCTGTCCGTCGGTTGCAGGAACCGCTATGTTTTCACCGTAGAGCCACGATATATCGTGCCTCTACACCGCTTTCTGATCCAGCTTCTCCCCTTCCCCACCTGGATTCCGGCGGAAGCCGGAGTGACGCACTCGCCTACCGACTAGATTGAGAAAGGGAGAGACCTACCGCTTCTTCGTATGCAGATGCTTTTCCTTCAAGATAACCTTCTCCGCCGTGCCGCCCATGATGGCCGTGCGCTTTTCCTCGCTCATCGGGAAATTGCGCAGGAACTCGACCTGCGGCAGCGGTTGCCAGGGGTGGAGGTAGTCGGTGCCGAGCATCAGCTTCTGCCAGTTGCGGTCGATGAAACCGGGCGTAAAGTCCGGGTCGCGGGAGATGGCGTTGAAGCCGGAACCGGCGGAGAGGTCGCCGTACATGTTGGGATATTCCTGCAGGAGGCGTTCCGTGCTGCCGCCGGGCGTCACCTTGCCCGGGGGATAGCCGATGCGGCTGGCGCGTTTGAAGTCCGCGGAAATTTCCGCCCACCACGCCGGGCCGTGGCCCATGAAGACGGTGTTCGGGCACTGTTTCAGCACGCGCTCCATGCCCGGTTGGCCGTCCTCGTCGGTGCAGAGGTTCAGGTCCAGGTGCAGCATAACCGGCAGGTCGAACTCGCCGGCCATTGAGAAGAGTTCGATGGCGCGCGGGTCGTCGATCGCCAGGCCGTTCTTGTGCTCGCCAAAGCCCATGATGCCGCGCGCGACCATCCGCTCCAGCAGCATGCGTTTGTTCACGGCAGCCCGCGGATCGATGACGCCAAACGGGATGAACCGCTCCGGAAACCGCTTCCAGTCTTCCAACGCCTCCGCCGTGAGGAAGTACTCCGGAAAGGACTCCGGACTTTCCAGCGGCAGCAGCACGGACATGTCCACGCCCATCTTGTCCATGCGGTTCACCATCTGTTCCGCCGTCATGGTGAGGGCGTTGCCCATGCTCCAGCGTCCGCGGCACGTGTGCGTGTGTACGTCGATAACCATAGTGTGCGTGTACCTCCCGGTGGTCTGACTGCGTGCTCCCTGAAAGCGGTTGTTGACGTTGTTAGGAGTATACCGTATCCGGCACAATGGCAGGGGCGTGAAACCTGGCGAGGAGAATGCACATCGTGAACAAATTCGTTCTACCAACCCCGGCGCTCTGTATCGACATGGCGGCGGTCGGCCACAACCTGCGCGCGATGCAGGACTTCGCCGACGGGGCCGGCGTGGACCTGCGCCCCCACGCCAAGACCCACAAGCACCCGTTCTTTGCGCACATGCAACTCGCCCAGGGCGCAGTGGGCGTCTGCGTGGCGAAACTGAGCGAAGCGGCGGTGATGGTGCAGGGCGGCGTCAAGGACATTCTCGTCACCAATGAAATCGCCGATCCGCGCAAGTTGCGCCAACTGGCGGCCTTGGCGCACTACGCCACAATCACGCTGGCGGTGGATAGCCTGCCGTGCGCCGCGGACGCCGCGCGCGCCGCCATGGACGCGGGCAGCACGCTGCGGCTGCTCATCGAGGTGGATAGCGGCTCGGAACGCTGCGGCACGGCGCCCGGCGAACCGACACTGGAACTGGCGCGGGGCATCATGGAACTGGAAAGCGTGGAATTCGCCGGCGTGATGGGCTATGAGGGCCACTGCATGTTCATCGAAGACGCGGACGAGCGCCGGCGGATGGCGCAGGCGGACCAGGAAAAGCTGGTAGGGAGCGCCGAACTCATCCGCGCCAGCGGCATCCCGGTGCAGACGGTCTCCGCCGCCGGCACCGGCACCTACGACGTTACCGGCCGCTACCCCGGCATCACCGAGATCCAGCCGGGTTCCTACATCTTCATGGACGGGCGCTACCGCCCGCTGCGGCCGGAGTTTCGCTGCGCGCTCTCGGTGGTCTGCACGGTGATCAGCCGTCCCACGCCGGAGCGGGTGGTGGTGGACGTGGGCATGAAGTCGCTGACTAACGATTTCGGGATGCCGGACGTGCTGAGCATTCCCAATTGCGAGTTCTACCGCGAAGGCGAGGAAAACGCCTGCATCCGCCTAGCCGACACCAACCACCCTATCCGCCCCGGCGACCCGGTGGAACTCCTGCCCATGCACGGCGATACGACGATTGCCGTGCACGATGAGTACCACCTCTGCCACGGCGAGGAGGTGGTGATGACGCTGCCGATACTGGGACGGGGGAAGTTTATCTGATGTGCTGGACAAACGGCGTAAGCCTGAGAATTCCTTGCCTGATTGGAGGTTAGATGCGTAGCTAACGCCTAAGGGGTGTGCAAAGAGCCGTATGGTAGAATAGTACTATCAAAGCGTGTATTGGCAAGGGGATAGCATCATGGAGCACGACGCCAGAAGCGTGGCGAACGAATTGCTTCGCCGAGCCAAAGACGACGGCAGCCCGATAACCCACTTGAAGGTCATGAAGTTGGTCTACTTCTGCCATGCGTGGATGCTGGGCCTCTATCATGAACCGCTGCAATTTCAACCGGTTGAAGCATGGCGGTACGGCCCAGTGGTGCGAGACGTGTACCGCAGTCTACGGCGGTATGGCGGCGAGCCGATCAACCGCCCGATCAGCATTGCGGATGAAGAGTACACCCCTACCCAGAAGGATCTCATGGATCAAGTCTGGGAAGTCTACGGCAAATACACCGCCAGACAGTTGTCCGCCATAACCCATGCTCCTGGGACGCCATGGCACCAGGTCTGGCATCAATGGGGAAAGAGCGCCGTCATACCCGATCCTATGATTGAGGACTATTACGCAGACCTCTATGAGCAATCGACAAGAGAGCCATGAGCAGACAGGTCCCGGATGCGCGGCAGCCGCCAACGGAAACCGACGAGCCTCGCGCGGAAGAGGATTCCTTTGGTAGAGGTTCGATCGAGGAAAGACTGGAAGCCGGCGAATTCCGGCGCTCGGAGAGACTGAGAGACGCGCTAAACGACGGCATCGTCTACGTCGCGCTCGTAGCGCCGTACTTCCTCGCAATAATCGGCGCAGTGCTCATGGTTGTGATGCTGTGGCATTACATTGGCCGTGAAGAATGGGCGTGGATGACGCCGCAGCAAGTTGACAAGGTGGAAGCGGTGTTCGGCGGCGGCATTCTGTCGGCGCTCTTCATCATGCTTAGAGACTATGTTGGTCGGAGAAAGTAGCCCGCGGGCGTTAACTACCATGGCCAGCGCTCTGGTTCTTGCTTGCTTCTGCTAGCGGCTGAATCCTCATATCGGTATTGTCTTTAGAAGCGTCCCATCGTTCGGGTGTTGCTTGCGTTCAATTGGCCCTTGATGTCTGAGGTGACAATCATATGTGAGGTACATCATGGGTGAAGTGCCCACGTATAGAGAAATCCAGGAATGCGCTGCTCAAGAGCTTTGCATTAAACTATCCTCTGTCAAGACATGCTGCATTGCGAAGGTAATGCGTGAGTTGGGTCTACCCATGCGAAGCGCTTGGAATTCTAGTCCAGACAGAGATGCTTTAAGGTGCCCACCCCGCTACATTGAGGCGATAAGGAGCTGCATCGTAGCTCGGCTCGGGTCGTGAAGTCGACACATAGTAGTGTTTACGGTGTGCCTTCTTGGAGACATTCTTGGAACTCGAATGACTTACTGCTCAAACTCAAAGCAATAGATCGGGAATTCGAGTAGTAACTAACAGGTAATTGTTGTACTTTAACTTGAAAAATGACACAAAATGTGGTATAAGGTGTGCAAGAGTATAAGTCGAGAGTAACAACTCCAAAGTGAGGCGATTTGGTGGTACGAAACGTACAGTCCCTTCTTCGTCGACCAGTGACTGCCGCCATTCTTTCTGCCGATGCTGTCCATGGCGCGCTGGAGCGGCCTTTCCGCAAGCCGGCAATCGCTGAAGGCACTGGTACCGGTATCGTCAAAATCGAAGGTCTTACTCCTGCGGCTGAGGCGCCCGAGGTTCAGCAGTACATCCGCGCCGGTGCTTTGCAGTTCTGGGTAGCAGGCACGTTTGCGAACAATTGGCTTAGCAACCTTGATTTCAATTCGCTGCCGGCTAATCTGATCGACTATTACCAACGCGCAGGCACGCGCGGCGAGTATCGGGGCTTAGCAGGAGCGGAGGCGGTATGGGGGACGATTCCGCACTCTATACGCATGGCTGGGCCGGGAGCGCTGCAGGAATTTCGCAGCGGACGCGACTGGAGCCACATTGTGCCGCGGAGCCTGGGAGGGAGTGATAGCGCCAGCAACGGCATCTTCGAAGAGAGGAGTATCAACCAGGCCAGAGGCGCAGCGACGATGACGAGCGAGGAGATTGGCCTGGCGCGGCAGGCGCTGCAAACTGAGGCAGTTCGCCATGCGGTAACGCAAACAGCTTCGGTCATGGTTTCTGCGGCCCTCGCTGCAGCCGTGGTAGAGGGCGTTTTCGCCCTAATGGAGGAAGGCTTACGCTTCTACGATGGAGAGATAAGCAGGGCCGAAATGCATTCGCGGGTGTGGAAGCGTTTAAGAAAGCGAGTTGCGCTCGCTGTTGTCATTTCGGGGCTTGTCGCAGGAATGGCAATTGTCTTTCCTTGGTTCACGCCGATATTAGGCGCTTTGGCGATACCAATGGCCGTAGCAAGCTTCGTTTTGTTGGGACATCGATTCTATAGCTTGAGCATGGAATGGAAGCAGAGAATGGGACTTGAGCCGGTTTTGACAGCTTGGCATCAAACCAAGGATATTCCTGATAGGGCATGGCAAGAGGCAAAGATTGTTTCGATCGAGACATGGCAAGGCGCAAATGGACTTTCAAAGCGGACAGTGGAGTGGGTTGGATGAGCCAGCGCGAAAGCGTACGCGAGTGACGATTCAGAACGGTCATCTGCCCGTGGTTGTTGGCATCACCGCCGCCAGCGGTGCGGCGTTGACCGAGCGCTGCGTGACGTGGCTGGCGGCGCACGGTGTGCCGCTCTACGTCACGTGCAGCAACAACGGCCGGCTGGTCTGGCGGCAGGAATTGGACGAGACGCTGGAAGACGCCGCCGCGCGCTGGCGGGAACAGGGCGACGTGACGCTGGTGGACGTGGGTGACGAGGCGGCCTTGATTGCCAGCGGCAGCCTGCTCACGGCCGGCATGATCATCGTGCCGTGCAGCACCGGCTCGGCGGCGGCCATTGCCAACGGCGTCTGCACGAACGTGCTGCACCGCGCGGCGGAAGTGACCCTCAAGGAGAAGCGCCCGCTGGTGCTGGTCCCGCGCGAATCGCCCCTCTCGGCCATCCACCTCGAATCCTGGCTCAAGCTCGCCCGGCTGGGCGTCGCCATCGTGCCGCCCATGCTCACCTTCTACAACCACCCCCAGAACATCCAGGACATGGTGGACTTCAGCGCTGGCCGGGCGCTGACGCTGCTGGGCTTTCCAGACGCCCTGCCGGAGCGCCTGCGCTACCGGCGGTAACACGTGTGGCGCAAGCCTTTGGGGCGAAAGATAGGCCGGGCGCGCGATTCTCCTCGCAGCCATGCGACCTAATGCGGCCAACGACACATTTGTGCTTTCGTTCACAAGTGCGGTATCCTGCACGCATATCTACGCAGTCAAAAGGAGGATTGGGCAACGTGGGTCTCACACGAAGAACACTACTGCGCGGCGCGGCGGCCGGCGCGCTGGCGCTCCCGATTCTGGCGGCCTGCGGCCAGGTTACGGTAACGACGGACGAGGCGGAAGCGCCGGCGGCCCCGGCTGAACCGGCAAAGATTCGCATCGGCGACCTGCCGCTCATCGACATGCTGCCGGTCTACGTGGCGGAACAGGAAGGCCTGTTCCCCGAAAACCTGGAAGTGGAACTGGTGCCGTTTTCCAGCGCCCTTGAGCGCGACACGGCCTATACCTCCAAGCAGGTTGACGGCGTGCTCAACGACTTCGTCTCCGCCACCGCCCTGAACCGCGACCAGGACTTCACCCGCAACGTGCGCGTGATTCTGCGCTCCACGCCGCAACTCTCGCTGTTTGCGCTCCTGGCGAGCAAAGAATCCGACATCGAGAAGATCGAGGACGTCAAGGGCAAGCAGATCGCCATCTCGCCGAACACCATCATCGAGTACGTGCTGGACCGCATGCTCGGCACGGTGGGCATGGGGCATGACGACGTGGAGAAACTGGCCGTGCCCAGCATTCCGCTGCGCCTGGAGATGCTGAACCAGAGCAACGTGACCGCCGCCGTGCTGCCGGAGCCGCTGGTCAGCTTCAGCATGTTGCAGGGCGGCTCGCGCCTGATTCGGGATGACGCCGAGACGCAATTCGGCGCGTCGCTGCTCTCCTTCCGCAGCGACGTCATCGCCAACCACGAGGACGTCGTGCGCGGCTTCATGGACGGCTTCGAGGCCGGCGTCAACCGCATCAACGCCAACCCGGGCGCCTACCAGGACCTGATGGAAGCGCGCGGCCGCATTCCGCCGCCGCTGTTTGGCACGTTTTCCGTGCCCACGTTCCCCGCCGCTGCGGTGGTGCCGCAGGCGGAATTCGAGGCGGTGGGCGAGTGGGCGGTGGAGCGCGGCCTGCTGCAAGCGGCGATACCCTACGAAAACCTGGTGGATACGCGCTTCTTGCCGGGATAGCCGCCGCTGCCGGGACGCGCGGCAATGGATGCCTGCCTGTGGCGACGAGGCTAGCACTGAGCGCCAGTTGTGAGCATGGTTCGAGGCCGTTGTATGACCGGAGCGAGTGAATGAGCGTGCAGCCCCAGGCCGCGCCACAGGCGAGAGTTGCCGAGACCGGGGCCGCTGCCGTCACGCCCCGCGCGGAACTGCGTGAAGTTACCTTCGCCTACCGCCCCGGCCAGCCCATCTTTGGCGGGTTTTCCTGGCAAATCGCGCCCGGCGAGGCCTGGGCCGTCATCGGCCCCTCCGGCTGCGGCAAGTCCACGCTGCTCTACCTGCTCACCGGCCTGCGCCAACCTGAGGGGGGCAGCGTGCGGGTGGACGGCAGCCAGGTGGGCGCGCCGCGCCCCAGCAGCGCGACGGGCTTGATCTTGCAAGACTACGGCCTGCTGCCGTGGGCGACGGTGTGGGACAACGTGCGGCTCGGCCTGCAATTGCGCGGCGCGCCGCGGGCGCGGCAGGAGGAACAAGTAACCTACTGGCTGGAGCGGCTCGACATCGCGGCGCTGCGCGACCATTATCCGGCGCAACTCTCCGGCGGCCAACGGCAGCGCGCGGCGATCGCGCGCACGCTCGTCTTCCAGCCGAACCTGCTGCTGATGGACGAGCCGTTCAACTCGCTCGACGCCCTCACCCGCGAGCGCTTGCAGCACGTGGTGCTGGAGTTGATCGTGGAGCACGGCCTCACCACGGTGCTGGTGACCCACAGCATCGAGGAAGCGGTTTTCCTCGGCCAACGGGTGCTGGTGCTCACGCAACCGCCGGCCGCGAGCGCGCACGTCTTCGAAAACCGCCACGACGCCCCCCACGCCTACCGGGCGGAGCCGGCCTTTCTGACCCAGTGCACGGCGTTGCGGGGGCTGCTGGCCGGGTCTGGCGAATAGGAGTAGGCCGCGTCCGCACTACATGAGCACGATTCCGCACTACATCATGAGCAAGGATAACCCGCAGCTCAAACGGGCGCGGGCGCTGCTGCAATCGGCGCGGCGGCGGCGAGAGGAACGGGCGTTCGTCGTGGAAGGCGTGCGCCTGGTGGAGGAGGCCCTGGCCGCCGGGCGCGTGACGACGCTCTACGCCTGTCCCGAGTTGCTGTCCGCCCACGCCCGCACGCGGGCCTTCCTGGACGGCGTGCCCGCTGCGGGCGGCTTCAACCTCATCCACGTTGCGCCGGACATCTTTGGCGGCTTGACGGATACCGCCGCGCCCCAGGGTGTGGCGGCGGTGTGCGCCATGCCGGAAGAAAGCGCGCTCGCGCCCACCGCTACCCTGGCGGTGCTGCTGGACGGCGTACAAGACCCGGGAAATGCGGGCATGATCGTGCGCGCCGCCGCGGCCGCCAACGCCGACGGCGTGCTCTTTGGCCCCGGCAGCGTCGACCCATACAATCCCAAGACGCTGCGCGGGGCCATGGGCGCGCACTTTCGCACCACGCTGCTCGATCTCCGCAACGAGGATGAGGCGCGCGCGGCCGCGGGCATGTTTCCGCAACGGGTCGCGGCGGCGGCGCGGGACGGCGCCCGCTACGATACGCTCGCTTGGACCGCGCCGACCCTGCTGATCGTCGGCGCGGAAGCCCACGGCCCCGGCGACCTCGGCAGCAGCCTGCAAACCGCTGCCGCGTCGATTCCGCTTGCCAGAGGAGTCGAGTCCCTCAACGTAGGCATGGCCGCGGGCATCCTGCTCTTCGAGGCCGTCCGCCAGCGGCAGACCGCCACGTAGCCCAAAACGGCGCAATGCCGTCATTGCTCTGAAAGTAGCGAGAACGAGCCGTTCGCCCTGAGCGTCGTCGAAGGGTGAACGGCGGATTGAGGGTGTAGCAACTCCGAACGCACATCTTTCCGTTCATACTTCGACAAGGGCTTCGCGCAGCCCTCAGCACGAACGGAAAGATGTGCGTTCGTTCTCATTCCCTCGTGTAGCCGGCGGGCGGCCATGGCGCTATTTTCAGAGTAGTGACGGTCGGGAGGACGATTGTGCCTGTCATTCCGAGCGCAGCGAGGAATCTAGAGTCGCTACGTCTATCTACCCGCCGGCCGCAGCCGCATAGATTCCTCACTCCGCTGCGCTTCGTGCGGAATGACAGTGGGTGGCGCTGCGCTTCGTGCGGAATGACGGTGGGCGGCGCTGCGGTTCGTGCGGAATGACGGTGGGTGTCGCTACGCTCCGTTCGGAATGACATTTACGTGCCGGGCACTGGTCAAGCATCGATGTGGGCAGCGTGCGCATCATCAGGGGCGAAAGAGGCGAGCACCGCGTCCCAGGCCGTCTCCGATGCCAGCACGCCCAGCACGTACTCGTTCAGGCCCGTTTCCTGGGGAATCTCGTGCGTGGTCACGGCGTAGAGCACGTCGCCGTCGGAGATGGTGTGCAGCGGCTCGATGGCGCGCGCCATGGACGTGTGGACGTGGCGGGCCAGTTGGCGCTGCGACCAGCCGCCGAGGCTCTGGTTCGTGACGACGACGGTGAGAGTCGTGTTGCCGTGCGGCGGCAGACCGGCGTCGGCCACCCGCGCCCGCTCGCCCGTGCGCGGATCGAGAGAGCCCCGCGCCACGCGCCCCTGGCGGTCGACGATTGCGCCTACCGCGTTCACTACCGTGAAGACGGCCACTTTCACGCCGTCCATTTCGCGGAACGCGCCGCCCTGCCCGGCAGACTCGCTCCGAAACGGCTGCTGCAGCCACTTGCCCACGGTCGCCGAGCGGCCGGCGCCGCGCGGACCGAGCGGAAAGACGCCCGGACGGGCCGCCCGCAACGCCGCGCGTCCCAGCGCCTTGTCCGGGTAGACGGCGTTGTCACGCGGGCCGAAATCGTAGATGATCGCGCCGGAGACCAGGGCGATGTTGCCCCAATGCGGCGAGTATTCTCGCTGGGCGAGCAATTCCGCCGCCACGCCCGCGGCCGCCTCCAGGCCGTAGAATGAGCCGCCGGCCAGGCAGACGGCGTCCAGGCGGCCCTCGCCGTTCTGCAGCGCCTCGGTGTAGAGCGTGGCGTGCGCGCCGCCGCGAATGTCCACGGCCCCGGTGGCCCCGTGAGCGAAACTGAACACCGTGCAGCCGGTAGGGCCTGCCGCGTACTCGGCAACGCCGATTTCCAGATGTGGAAAGTCGAACGTGAGCGCCGGGCCGCTGAATTCGGTCTGGGGCGTGAGCGCGAGCGTGTCGTTGGAGGGCGGCGGCTCACCCGTCTGCGAATCTGCCATCCGTTACTTTCCTTTTACGCCCACCCGCCGGATGCGGCGGCGCGCGTCTCGTTCTGCAATGCGCGTGGAGGGCGCGCGCAGGCGCTTATTCCGCCGCGAACCGATCCGGAGAATAGGGTTCAAGCGGCGCGAGGTCGCCGCTGCGGAGCGCAGCGCACATCAGGCGCGCGGTGGCCGGGGCCTGCAAGATGCCGTTGCGGTGGTGGCCGGCGGCGATCCACAGTCCCGGACGGCTGGCGACCGGTCCGAGCAGGGGCAATCCATCGGGCGGCGCGGGCCGCAAGCCCGCGCTCAAGTGGCTGATTCGCGCGTCCTTCAGATCGGGCGCGATCCTGCGCAGGATCCTGTAGAGGGATGCCACGCCACTAGCGGTGTTCTCGCGCGCAAACCCGGCGACTTCCTCCGTGGCCCCCACGACGATGCGGCCGTCCTGTTTGGGCGCCAGGTAGCCGCCCGCGCCAAAGACGACCCGCCGCAGCGGACGGTCGTAGGTTTCCAGCACCATCACCTGGCCGCGGATTGGCCGCAGGGGCAGCGCAAGTCCCAGGTGGTCGCCGAGCAGGCGGCTCCACGCGCCGGCGGCAATGACGACCTGGTCCGCGCGCGCCGGGCCGGCGGGAGTCTGCACGCCGGTAACGCGGTCGCCGTCCGTGAGAAAGCCGTGGATCGGCGTGTATTCGTGCAGTTGCACGCCCTGGGCGACGGCCGCCAGCGCGAGGGCGTGCATGAGTTGCGGCGCGTACACGTGGGCGTCGTCCGGGAAGAGCAGTCCGCCGCGCGCTTTGGCCGAAAGCAGCGGCTCGATTTCGCGCGCGGCCGCGGCGTCGAGCCAGGCCACGCGCTGCCCCTGCACGGCAAGTTCCCGGGCCCGGTGTTCCAGGAAGAGCGCCTGCGTGTCGCCAAAGACGACGGTGAGCGCGCCGGACCGGGTGTACGTGGCGTCCAGGCCGGTGGCGGCTTCCAGTTCAGCCGCAAAGTCGGGATAGAGCCGGGCCGACTGCGCGCCCAGGCTGGCAGACCCGCCCCTGCTCGGCCCTTCCACGCCGGAACCGAGAATGCCGGCCGCGGCGATGCGCGCCTGGCCGCCCACGCGCTCTTGCTCGAACACGGCCACGCTCACGCCGGCCTTGGCCAGTTCGTAGGCCAACGCGCAGCCGATGATGCCGCCGCCGACAATGGCGACGTCAGTGGAATTGGACATCGTATCCTTGCCCTCACCTCTACCGTAAGGATAGCACGACGGAATCCGTCATTGCTTTACATGCGCGCAGGCCGCGCCGCCGCCGACCATGCGGACGATCTCCACCGCGTCGCCCGCGCGCAGGACCACGTCCGGGTGCGCGGCGCGGCGGATTACCTGGCGGTTCACGGCAACGGCCACGTACCGCGCCGGCACGTTATTCTCCGCCAGGAATACGGCCAGTGTCGTGCCGGCGGGCAGGCGGCGGGTCTCCCCGTTCACCGTCACGCGGACGTGGGCCGGCGCGGCGTCTTGGGCGACCTCAGCCGCCTCTTCTTTCGCGTTCATTGGGCTTGCGCCTGTGAGTGTGCGGCGAGCGCTTCCCTGAGCGCCCGCGCCGCGGCGGTCGTATCCGGGGCCGCGAGCAGGGCGCTGATTACCGCCACGCCGTGCGCGCCGGCCGCCATCACGTCCGCCGCGTTGCGCGCCGTGATGCCGCCGACGCCGATTACGGGAATTTCAATTTTCGCCCGCGCGCCGCGCACCAGCTGCGGGCCGGCCGGCGCGCGCCCCGGCTTGGAGTCCGTGGCGTAGAGCGTGCCGACGTGCACGTAGTCCGCGCCTTGCAGCGCAGCCAGCACGGCGCGCCTCACGCTGTGCACTGAACACCCCAGCAGCATGTCCTCCCCCACCAACTCACGGGCAGACTCTACCGGCAGGCCGTTGGCCGGCAGGTGCACGCCGTCCGCCCCCACGGCCAGGGCAACGTCCACGCGGTCGTTGACGATGAAGAGCGCGCGGCCTTGAGTGACGCGCCGAAGATTTGAAGCCATATGCCAGAGTTCGCCCGCGGGCAATCCCTTTTCCCGCAATTGCACCACGTTCACGCCACCGTCGAGGCCCGCACGCACGCGCTCCAAGAGCAGCCGCACAGACTCCGGCTTCGCCAATTCGCGCCTGCTAAGACCCGTGACTGCCGGGACTGCCGGCAGCGCGCTCTCGTCCGGCGGCTCCAGGCGCGTGATGAGCGTGAGGCAGGGATATGGCAGTTGGGGTTTCATGCTGGGTGGAAGTGCGTGCGCTCGCGCCGTTTCGCCCTCACCCTAGCCCTCTCCCCCAGGATAGGCTAACAGGGTGTATGCAAATGTCATTCCGAGCGCAGCGTCGAACCCTGTTCGCGGAATCTAAAGATGCTGATTTTGCGCCGCAGTGCGCTAGATTCCTCACTCCGCTGCGCTGCGTTCGGAATGACAGGTGAAGCCGATTACAAGTGAAGTCGATTATAGAATACATACCTCTCAGCCCAGGAGAGGGAACACGAGATTGGGGCATGGCCGCGCGCCATGATGGGTCTCACGGGACTATGCGTGGACGACGCCCGCCACTGGGCTGCTGGGGCTGGCGAACTTCTGCTGCGCGATGCGTCCGGCCAGATAGGCCTTGCGGCCGGCCTCCACGCCCAGGCGGAAGCCTTCCGCCATGAGCGCCGGGTCTGCCGCGCGGGCGATGGCCGTGTTGATGAGCACGGCGTCGGCGCCGATTTCCAGCGAGAGCGCCGCTTCCGACGGCACGCCCAAGCCGGCGTCCACTACCACCGGCACGTTGGCCCGCTCGACGATGAGTTCGATCTCTTCCCGCGTAAAGATGCCCTGGCCGGAGCCGATCGGCGAACCGAGCGGCATCACGGTGGCGCAGCCCACGTCTTCCAGGCGGCGCGCCAGAATCGGGTCGGCGTGGATGTAGGGCAGCACGACGAACCCGTCTTTCACCAGGGCCTCGGCGGCCAGGAGCGTATCCACCGGGTCCGGCAGGAGCGAATCCGGGTCCGGCTGCACCTCCAGCTTGACCCAGTCCGAGCCGGTCAGTTCGCGGGCCAGTTGGGAGGTGACGATCGCCTCGTCCGCGTCGCGGGCGCCGGCCGTGTTCGGCAGGATTGTATAGTGTTCCCAGTCGATGTGGTCCAGAATCGTCTTTTGGGTGGGGTTGCTGAGGTCGAGCCGCCGTATCGCGACCGTGATGATCTCCGCGCCGGAAGCCGCGATCGCCTGGAGCATTTCGTCCGGCGTGCGGTACTTGCCGGTGCCGATCATCAGCCGCGAGCGAAACTGCTTGCCCGCAATCACAAGCGTGTCTGCCATTGCCGTTGCCTTCCGCCAAGGCGCTTTACCGCGCCGCTCCCGTTGAGGGTGGCACGGCGCAATAGAAGCCGGTGAGTCGCGTCCAGTATACCACGCCGCGCGGGGCACAGCGAGCGCGACCGGCGCGGCGGCGGCCGGTGGGCAGCGGTGGCGGAGTGGAGTATGCTGAATTGAAGAATGTCTCAGCATCGCTGTCAGGGGAGCAACCATCATGGAGAAACCGGCGGACACCGCGCATCCCATTCACGACCTGCTCCGGCGGCGGTGGAGTCCCCGCGCCTTTGGGGCGCGCGGCGTGACGGCGGCGCAATTGGCCAGCCTGTTCGAGGCGGCGCGTTGGGCGCCGTCGTCGTTCAACGGCCAGCCCTGGCACTACATCGTCGCCACGCGGGACGACCGGGCGGCGTTCGCCCGGCTGCTCGACTGCTTGCGGCCGCAAAACATCCGGTGGGCGCAGCACGCGCCGGTGCTCATCTTGGCGGTGGCGCAGTTGTCCATGTCGGCGGAGCGCGGGCTTAACCGCCACGCGCTGCACGACGTGGGCCTGGCGAACGAGAATCTCGCGCTGCAAGCCGTGGCCCTCGGCCTGGTGGCGCACCAGATGGCCGGCTTCTTCCCGGACAAGGCGCGCGCGAACTACGGCATCCCGGAGGGGTACGAGGCGATTACGGCGATTGCGGTGGGCTATCCGGGCGACCCGGAGGACTTGCCGCCGGAAATCAAGGCGCGGGAACTCCAACCCCGCGAGCGCCGGCCGCTCAGCGCGTTCGTGTTCTCAGACGCCTGGGGCCGGCAGTGGACGGCAGAGAGGGATGGGCGCTGACAACGAGAATTGCCTGATTTGCTAAGCGCAATGCCCTTGGGCGCATTTGCCATTCGGGCCAAGAGGCGGGGGACGAGCCCCCGCGCTAGGATGCCGGCCGCGCGCCGCGCTCAATGGTGGAACAGCCGCAGGTTGGCGAACGTCATCACCATGCCGTAGTCGTCGGCCGCCTGGATGACTTCGTCGTCGCGGTTGGAGCCGCCGGTTTGCGCCACGTAACGCACCCCGCTGCGGGAGGCGCGGTCCACGCTGTCGCGGAACGGGAAGAAGGCGTCGGAACTCAGCGCCACGCCCTGGAGCGTATCCAGCCATTGGCGCTTCTCGCCGGCCGTCAGGCGCGTGGGCGGCGCGGTGAACGCTTCCAGCCACGCCCGCGTCTCCGCCGGCGTGAGTTCATCCAGCAGGAAGCGGTCGATGGCGTTGTTGCGCTCGGCGCGCGCTAGTTTTGGCCGCAGGGGCAGCCCCAACACGGCGGGATGTTGCCGCAGGTACCAGAGATCCGCCTTGGCCGCGGCCAGGCGCGTGCAGTGGATGCGGGATTGCTGGCCCGCGCCCAGGCCGATCACCTGTCCGTCGTAGGCCAGGCAGACGGAGTTCGACTGCGTATACTTGACCGCCAGCGTGGCCACCAGCAGGTCGCGCACGGCCGCGGCGGGCAATTCCGTATTGGTCGTGACGATGTCGGCAAAGAGTTCCGGGCCGGGCACGCGGTCGTTGCGGCGCTGCTCGAACGTGACGCCAAAGACCTCCCGCCGTTCCAGCAGCGGCGGCGCGTAGGCCGGATCGACCTGCAGCACCAGATAGGCGCCGCCCTTCTTGGGCCGCAGCATCGCCAGCGCCTCCGGTTCGTAGCCGGGGGCGATGACGCCGTCTGAGACTTCGCGGCGGAGCAGTCGCGCCGTCGGGGCGTCCACCACGTCGCTGAGCGCGGCCATGTCGCCGAACGACGAGACGCTGTCGCCGCCCCGCGCGCGCGCATAGGCCGCCGCCAGGGGCGAAAGCGCTACCGTGCCCACGGCGTAGGCCTGGTGCAAGGCGTCACTGAGCGGGACGCCCACCGCGGCCCCGGCCGGGCTGACGTGCTTAAACGAGGCCGCCGCCGGCAACTCCAGCGTCTCCTGAAGCTCTTTCACCAGTTGCCAGGCGTTGAGCGCGTCCAGCAGATTGACGTAGCCCGGCGCGCCGTTGAGCACGGTGAACGGCAGGGCGCCGCTGCCCTCCGCGCGCAGCGCGCGCGCCGGCGTCTGGTGCGGATTCACGCCGTACCGCAGGGGGAGATCGTAGCCGCTCATCGCACTGTCGGTCCTTCCAGGGATGTGGGATGTCTTTCCACTTTGCCGCCGGGCAGCCGTTGTAAAGGTGAACGGGATGCGGAACGGCGAGCGATTCTTGCGCGCTCCGCTATGCTTCCGCGCTGCCACACGCCTGCGCTGAGCTTGCCGAATTGCCCGGCGCGAATGGAGAAGCTCCAATCTTCCCGCGCTTGCGCAAGACTCCCGCACACGTAAGCCTACTCGACGACGGTCACGCTTATTTGCGGCGTGGTCGCCAGATTGTAGGTGCCGTCGTGGGCAACGGCCTTATCGTAGGCCACCACCAGGATCGTATGGACGCCGGTGGCGCCGAGCGGGTTCCATTCTACCTCGAACGGCGGCGTGCGGCGCTCGGCGATCTTCTTGCCGTCCACGTAGAACTCCACCCGATCGAGCATCTGGTCCGAGGCCAGCGCCTGGATGCGGACGATGCCCGGCGGCAGTTGCGCGCCCTCGCGCGGGGTGAGCAGCGTCACCTGCGGCGGCGTGTTGTCAACCGTCACGCGCGCCCGCGCTTCCTGCTGGCGTCCGTTGACGTCCTGGGCGACAACGCGCACGGTAAAGACGCCGTTCAAGTGTAGGGGGCTTGCCGTATCCCAGGGCATGATCACGTCGTTCGCCACCGGTTGCGTGCGCTGCCCAATCAACTCCCAACTCGCCGGTTCCGGCCCAAACCCGTACTCGACCCGGAACCACGCCAGGCCCGGCAGCAGCACGTTGCCGCGGATTTCCAGGATGCTGCGCACCGGACGATCGGGTTGCGGCCAGGATAGCGCCACCGGCGCCACCGGCACGGGAATGTGCGCCTCGGTGGGCGGCTGCGGGATTTCCTCCTGCTGGAACCAGTCCTGCTCATCCGGCGGCGCGATGAAGTACACCCGCTCCTCCACCTGGTCGGGCGGCGTCTGCGGCGCGGCCAGCAAGCCGCTCTCCTTGTGTATCTGGAACGGCACGAAGAAGGTGTCCTCCTCCGTGGGCTCCGTGCCCGCAATGAACAATTCCATGTAGGTGCCGCCGCAGTAGGGGGTTGGCTGGTAGCCCGCCACCAGCCCGCAGAGCGTTGCCAGCGCCTCCTGCTCGCGGGTGTCGTCGCAGTAGGGCGTGGCCAACATGCCGGTGGCGCGGCAGACCTCCACTTCCACCAGGCCGGCCGGCCGCGGGAACTCTTCCTCCGGCAAAGCCAGCAACGCCAACGCCGCTTCCATAAAGGAGTTCCAGATCGGCCCGGCGCCGCTCAGGCCGGTCGTGTCCTTCATGGGACGGCCGTCCGAGTTGCCCACCCACACGCCGGTCACCAGGTTGGGCGTATAGCCCAGCGTCCAGTTGTCCTTGGAGTCGTCGGTGGTGCCGGTCTTCGCGGCGGCCGGACGTGAAAGCTTGAGATCGCTATCCGCCCCGAACATGGGGATGCGGGCCTCGTTATCGGAGAGGATGCTGGTGATCTGGTAGGCGATCTGTGGGGAGAGCGCCTGTGTTCCCGGCGGCGGTTCATAGGCGTAGAGCACGTTGCCGGCGGAATCGGTGACGCGCAGGATGGCTTCCGGCGCGCGGTAGAGGCCATTGGTAGCAAAGACGCTGTAGGCGCTGGCCAGATCCAGCAGCCGCACCTCCGCGCCGCCCAGCACCACCGCGGGCCCGTAGTACGTCTCGTCGGCAAAGCTGGTGATGCCCAAGCGCCGGGCCATGGCGATGCCGTCGATCACGCCCACGTGCTGCACCGTCTTGACCGCCGGGATATTGTAGGAGTTCGCCAGCGCCGCGCGCACCGGGGCCGGGCCGTGGAACTTCTCGTCATAGTTTTGCGGCGAATAGACCGGCGAGCCGGGAATATGGACGTTGTGCGGCACGTCCCAGATGAGCGTGGCGGGCGTCCAGCCCCGCTCGAACGCGGCCGCGTAGAAGAGCGGTTTGATCGCCGACCCGGGCTGCCGCAGCGAGGTGGTGACGTTCACCTGCCCGTCGATCGAGCGATCGCCGTAGTCCACGCTGCCGAGCATGGCCAGGACCTCGCCGGTCTTGGGGTCGAGCGCGATGAGGGCGGCGTTGCTGGCGTCGTGGGCGGCCAGCCGCGTGATGTGTTCCCGCGCCACGCGCTCCGCCAGCGCCTGCAACTCGAGGTCGAGGGTGGTGGTGACGTGCAGGCCGCCGCGGAAGAGCGTGTCGGGGCCGTAGCGCTCCTCCAGCAGCGTGCGCACGTAGAAGACGAAGTGCGGCGCGCGCAAGGGCTGGCTCTGCTCGTTGTAGTCAAGTTCGGTCGCATAGGCGTCGGCGGCTTCCTGCTGCGAGATGAAGCCGTTTTCCACCATCTGGTTCAGCACGTAGCGTTGGCGGATCTTGGCGCCTTCCACGTTCACGAACGGGTTCAGGCGGCTCGGCCCCTGCACGATGCCGGCCAGCATCGCCGCTTCCGGCAGGGTAAGGTCCTGCGCCGGCTTGTCGAAGTAGACGACCGAGGCGGCTTCGATGCCGTACGCCAGGTTGCCAAAGGCGATCAGGTTCAAGTAGAGCGCCAGGATTTCGTCCTTGCTGAAACGCTCGGCGATCTGCACGGCCAGCAGCAGTTCTCTGAGCTTGCGCTCCACGCTGAATTCGGGCGTGAGAAAGACGGCGCGGGCGAGTTGCTGGGTGATCGTGCTGCCGCCGCCGGCAAAGTTGCCGGTCACCACGCCCAGCACGGCGCGGGCAATGCCGCGCACGTCGTAGCCCGGATTCGTGTAGAAATTGCGGTCCTCGGCGGCGATGATGGCCTGCTTCATCACGGACGGGATCTGGTCGTAGGAGAGCACGGTGCGCTGCCCCTCGGTCGGGTCGTTGACGGTGTAGAGCAGCGCGCCGTTGCGGTCGTAGATCTTGCTGCTCTGGTGCACGGGCAAGGTCTGAAGCTGCGTGGGATCGGGCAGGTCCTGCGCCAGATAGAGGTAGACGCCGCCAACCGCGGCCCCCACCGCGGCGGTGGCAACGAACGCCAGACCGAAGAAGAGCCCGGCCAAGATGAGAAAGAAGCTGAATACGGAGAACGAGCGCCCGCGACTCTGCCGGCTCCTGCGCCGGCGCCGCCGGGCTAAGGTGGAGGTTGCCAAGAGCGCGAATCCTCGATGCGTGCGTGAGTTATGCTGCGTCCTTTTAACTGTACCACCACCTGCGCGTTGGCGCGGCGGACAGCGGCCGCCGGCATACGCAACAAAAAAAGTGCAGACTACGCGCGTAACGTAGTATCATAGGCGGAAGAGCGCAGTCTCCGGTAGTTGGGGGAAGGCAGGCAGGCCATGCGCAGCACACAGCGGCCTTGGTGGGACCCAAGCGGCTGGACGCAGCCGCGGGCGCTCCGGCGCGAGGAGTGGGCGACCGGCACGGACCTGGAGAGCATGCTGCTGGTGGGCGACCGGCGCATCCCGCTCATTGCCGGCTTCATCGCCGGCGCGGGCGTCTTTGCCGGCCTCTTCGCCGTCATCATGATCCTGATCGCCATCTGGCCGCTCATGGTGATGATCTTTACGTTCAATCTCGTTGGGTTCGTCTCCCTCGTTCTCTCTCACACCTTCGGCTGGGTTTCCATTCTCATGGCGCTCTGGCCGGCCTTGTTCGTCGGCGGCCTCCTGGGCACGGCCAAGGCGCGCCTCAACGTGCGCCGCGCGGAACGCCGCCTGCTCCCCGTGCCCCTGCACTCCGTCTGGGACTCCCTGCCCGGCATATTGCTCAGCGTCATCGGCGTGCCGCTGCTCTTCCTGGGACTGGCGTTTTGGAAAGAGATGCCCTTCATGGTCGGGTACCTCTTGATACCCTGGCTGCTCTCCGGCCTGGTCTACGACCAGTACTGGAACGGCTGGTTCGCCGGCATGATGCAGTCGTGGGTGGGCTCGGCGGTCTGGTTCCGCCGGACGCACAGTCTCTCCTACGTGCTGCACAGCGATAGCGACCTCTTTGGCTGCATCTTCGGCGATCTGGCCGTGAGCGCGGACGGGCACACGGCCCACATACAGGGGTGGTTCCAGACGACCGAGCAGGTGAAGCGGGCGCGCCAGGTCGCGCGCCGCGTGGTCGGCATCCGCCGCGTTGAAGTCGAAACGCTGCCGTGGGAGATGCGCGATGACATCTGGGACGAATACACCGCAACCGTCGACCAGTCTCTCGTAGTCTAATGGCACAGCCAAACAGCTACGGAGGCGCCGGCGACGATAAGCGCTTCCTTTCGCGCCGCGAGATCATTTCCGCCACGGTAGCGGACGCCTTGGTGATGATCGCCGGCATCCGCGTCACGCTCCTGTCCGGCTTCATTGCCGGCGCGCTTGCGCCGATGGCGTTTATCATACCGGTGGGGCTTGCCGTCGGCCTGTGGCCCATCTTCAATTCGTTCATGGTGGCGCTCATGGCCGGCGCGTTGCTCTTTGCGATCGTGCTCACGCCGCTGGTCATCGTCTCCGGCTTCTGGGAACGGCTGCGCGCGCTCAAGATCATCGAGATTGCCGCGGCGCTCATCATCCTCATCGTCGTCATCGTGGGCGTGCTTACGGTCCGGACTGCCGACCCGCAAAACGCGATCACCCTCGGCACGCTCTTTTCCGGCCTACTCACGACCGTGGCGCTGACGCTCAATCTCATGCCCGTCATCATCGCCGCGGGACTGCTGGGCGCGGTCATGGGACTCCTGCGCCGTCTCCAGGCCCACCGCGAAATCTATTGGCGCATCGTCATTGGGCCGATCGTCTCCGTCTACTTTGGCCCGCATCAAGTCCTGTCCGGCATTGCGGTGCCCGTGGGCATCGTTGCTGCGCTGGCCGCGGCCATCCCCAACGGCTATGCCTTCGCCTTGAGCGCGTTTCCCTTGTTGTTCTTCTCGGGCGTACTCTTTGGGATGTACTGGGATATCGTCCACAAGTTCGTCCTGGGCAAGATTACCGGGCGCGCGGCCTGGTTCCGCAAGAGCGTCGCGGTCGCCAAAGTGCTGGAAGATGACTCGTTCCTGTTTGGAATCCGCTTCGAGTCGGTGGCGGTTGACCCGGATACCGGCGTGGCGCAAATCCGCGCGGAGTTTCGCGACCCCGATCAGGTCTACCGCGCCCGCCAGGTCTGCCTGCGGGTTTCGGGCATTACCGAAGCCGAGGTAACGGACACCAGCGATCCTGCGCAGCGCGCCGGCAAGGCCGGCGACTACTACTTTTGAGAGACGGAACGGCAGGCGGGAAGCAAACCCATGCGCATCGACGCGCACCAACACTACTGGAAGCTGAGCCGCGGCGACTACGGCTGGCTCACGCCGGACATGGGCGTGCTGTATCAAGACTATTTGCCCGCCGACCTGAAGCCCGCGCTCGACCGGCATTACATAGACAAGACGATTGTCGTGCAGGCCGCGCCGACCGTCGCTGAGACGGACTTCATGCTCTCGCTGGCCGCTGAAGACGAGACCGTGGGCGGCGTGGTCGGCTGGCTCGACATGGCCGACCCCGGCTTTCCGCGCCTGTTCGAGCGCTATCGCCGGAATCCCGCCTTCGTGGGCCTCCGCCCCATGCTGCACGACCTGGCCGACGACGCCTGGGTGACGCAACCGCTCGTGCTGGACAATCTCAGACTCCTGTCGGCGCACGACTTTCCCTTCGACTTCCTCGTGCGCCCCCAGCACCTGCCGCACGTGCTCCGGACGCTGGAACACGTGCCGCATATACGCGCGGTGATCGACCACATCGCCAAGCCGGAGATCGCGGCGAGGAAGTGGGAGCCGTGGGCGTCGTTGCTGGCGGAGATCGCGCGGCACGAGAACGTCTCCTGCAAGGTTTCAGGCATGGTGACCGAGGCCGACCACGCCCAGTGGACGCCGGACGACCTGAAACCATATGTGGAACACACCCTTGCGTGCTTTGGGCCGGAGCGTCTGCTATACGGCAGCGACTGGCCGGTCTGCCTCCTGGCGGCGCGCTACGATGCCGTGATCGGCGCCTTGACGGAAATCCTCGCGCCGCTTCTGGATCAGGCGAACATGGCGCAGGTCTTCGGCGGCAACGCCGCGCGTTTCTACGGGATTAGCCCCTAGGCTGGGGACTGCCAGGCAAGCGGCGCGCCTTTCCGTCATTCCCGCGCACGCGGGAATCCATCTTGAGCGCCCACGGAGAGGATGGATTCCCGCGTGCGCGGGAATGACGGTCAGCAGCCGTCTCTGCGGTAATGACGGTCAGCAGCCGCTTTTGCGGTAATGACGGTCAACAACCGCCTTTGCGGTAATGACGGTCAGCAGCCGCCTTTGCGGGAGTGACCGTCAGCCGGCCTGCCAGCGGCGCTGGTAGCATAGCAAAAGCCCGCAACGATGAATTTCCGCACATCGTTACGGGCTTTGTAGAGCTTCCGGTCGAACGGTGCCTTTACGCCATCGGATGCATCGAGAGCGCCAGCGACGACTCGATGTTCCAGACCACTTGCGAGACCGCCTGGCCGATCAGGTCCAGCTTGCGCACCTGTTCGATGCGCGCGGCCGCTTGCCTCAATTCCTGTTTGGAGAGCAGCGTGCGGAAGATGCCGCAGGCGTCCGCCAGTCCGATGATGACGATGTCGCGCGGGCCGGGGATCACGTCGCTGAAGAGCACTTCCATAATCCGCAGCTTCACTTCCCGTTCGGCCTTGCCGTCGATCACCGGGTACCGCCGCGCCCGAAACACCCAGAGGAAGCGATCGGCGCGGCTCTCCAGAATGCCGTGCGTGATGAGCCGCTTCATGGCTTTGTCGCGGATGGCGTAGGCGTTCTCAGCCGTGTGCTCGATCCAATGGGCGATGTCGTGGACGTCAGTCGATTCCGCGATGGCGGCCAGCGTTGGATCCAGCAAGTCGTCACCGATGGGCGTCGGATCCAGCAGCATGAGCCGCTTGGGGTCGGTATCGACCCGGTTCTCCAACGCAATGTCCATCAACACGGCGCCGGCCAGGGCATACCGCAGCGACCACTCCGGGATGTGTGCGAACTCCCCACTCTCATCATCGAGCAAGAGGAGCATGATTTCTTCGGCGAAACGCAACATTTTCCTCATCCTTACCGTTCAGCGAACTCTAGACCTATCGTATTCGGTGACACGCGCCTTGTCAACACACACTCGCACAGATTGTACCTTAAAGCGCGGCCGCAGCCAGGCAGCGGGCGCGCTGGCATTTCCGTTTGGCATTTGGGTGCGCTATACTTGCGTCGATAGCGGGCACATGCGGAGAAGGCGTACACAAGGAGTGACGCGCGTGAGTACATCACTGCAAGCCGGCGCGGCCACGGCGAACATCACGCCCTGGCTGGGCATCGAAGTGCCGGGGAGCCATCGCACACGCTACGCCGCGGACGTAGACGACGAACTCCTGGCGAAGGCGCTGGTAATCGACAACGGCGAGACCCGGCTGGCGCTGGTCACGTGCGACCTGATCGTGATGCCCCAGGGCATGGCGGACGCCGCCAAAGAGCGCATCGCCGAACGCTGCGGCATTCCGCCTGAAAACGTCATGATCAACGCCACCCATACGCATACCGCGGCCGGCATCGCCGACCTGCTCGGCACCAACGAGGACGCAGAGTACGTCGCCTGGGCGCCGCTGAAGATTGCCGACGCCGTGGCGGTGGCTACCCAGCGCATGGAGCCCGCCCGCGTCGGCTTTGCCACGGCCCACGAGGACCGCATCTCGTTCAATCGCCGCTGGCACATGCGCGACGGCACCGTGCGCATGAACCCGGGCGCGGACAATCCCGACAAGGTCAAGCCCACCTACCCGATCGACCCCGAAGTCACCATGCTCTACGTGGAAGGGGCCGGCGGCCGGCCCATCGCGGCCGTTTCCAATTTCGTGCTGCACTACGTGGGCACCGACAACGGCCTGGCCATCTCCGCGGACTACTTTGGGCATTTCCACCGGCTTATCCAACGCTACCTCGACCCCCAGTGCGTTGGCATGCTCTGGAACGGAACGTCGGGCGACATCAACAACCAAGACTACAGCGGCCAGCGCAAATGGACCGCCAGCGGCCATAAGCAAGCCATCAAGATGGCGAACGTGCTCGCCGGCCATCTCATCACCGAGATTCAACTGATGGAGATGCACGATACGCTCGAAATGGGCGCGGCGGTGGACACGTTCGACTTCCAACGCAAAGACATCACGGCGGAAGACCTGGCCATGGCGGAAAAGATCCTGGCCGTGCCGCCGGGCACCTACACCGATTACGATTCCGGGCCGTTTAGCTGGGTGGTCGGCCAAACGCTGCCGCATGGCCTTTCGGATGTCTATGCCGCCGAGTGCCAGCGCCTGGCGGAGATGCCGCTGACCCACACCGCGCCGGTGCAGGCGCTGCGGCTCGGCGACGCGGCGATCGTCGCGCTGCCCGGCGAGATCTTCGTGGAGTTCGGCCTGGACATTAAGGCGCAGTCGCCGGCCGCGCCGCAGTTCGTCGTAAGCCTGGCCAACGGCTACATCGGCTACGTCTGCACGGACAAAGCCCTGACCGAGCACGGCGGCTACGAGACCTGGGCCGGCTATTCGTCCCTGGGCGGCGTGGGCACCGGGCCGGCAATGCAGCAATGCGCGCTGGACGTGCTCGGCCGGCTGTTCTAAGCGTGCGGGTGCGCGCCTTCTGTCCCCTCTCCCCGACGGAGAGGGCGAGGGTGAAGGGTAATGCTGTCACATCGAACAGAGAGACGGCAAAACCAGCGTCCGAGACTTCTGGTAGCGCAGGTTTGTAACCTGCGAAGTTGTTAGGTCATTGCTTTGCAGGTTAGTACTAATGGCCTCGGCGGGGGACAAGCCCCATTGCTGTCGCATTAAACAGGGAGGCAGCAAAACCAGCGTCCGAGACTTCTGGTAGCGCAGGTTTGTAACCTGCGAAGTTGTTAGGTCAATCCTTTGCAGGTTAGTTCTAATGGCCTCGGCGGGGGAGAAGCCCCATTGCTGTCGCATTAAACAGGGAGGCAGCAAAACTCGCGACCAAGATCTCCGGTAGCGCAGGTTTGTAACCTGCGAAGTTGTTAGGTCAATCCTTTGCAGGTTAGTTCTAATGGCCTCGGCGGGGGACAAGCCCCCGCGCTACGTTAATGCGACAACATTAGGGTGAGGGCCACACTCGCTGTCAAGCTAGGCAAAGAGGAGCACGCAAGCATGAGCGAAAGCAAAATTCGCATCGCCGTCATTGGCTGCGGCGGCATCAGCACCGGCCACATCAACGCCTACGCCCGCATGAGCGAAGCCTGCGAGTTGGCCTACTGCGTGGACGTGGACGAGGAGAAAGCGAAGGCCGAGGCCGAGCGCACCGGCGCCAGGTGGGCCACGGACTATCTTTCGGTCCTCGATGAAGTGGACGCCGTGGACATCTGCACACCGCCCCATCTCCACGCCGAGATGAGCCTGGCCGCCATGCGCCGCGGCAAGCACGTGCTCACCGAAAAGGTCATGGCCACCACGCTGGAAGACGCCGACGAGATGATCCGCGTGGCCGACGAGCAGAACGTCAAGCTCATGGTGGCCTACGTCACGCGCTACCAACCCATCTGGCAGAAGCTCAACCAACTGGTTGCCGGCGGCGACTACGGCCAGCCCTACATGGCGCAGGTGCGCACGGAAGACAACATGGCGAATCCCGCCGGCTGGCGCAAGTCGTGGAAGACCTTTCCCATGGGCTGCCTGCTCAGCCACGGCTGCCACTACGTCGACCAGATGATCTGGAACATGGGCGACGTCGTGCAAGCCACGTGCCTGAGCGACGACCGCTTTCGCAAGGAAACCCTGGGCCGCGAGGATACCGCCGTTTCCATCTACCGCTTTGCCAGCGGCGCGTTGGGCAACTACGTGGCGTCCTGGGGCACCAAGCACAGCGATTGCCACCTGCGCTTCGCGATCTACCTGGAGGGCGGGGAGCTAATTCTCAGCTACGACCCGGACGGCGTCCGCCGCCTGAACCTCTGGCAAGCGGGCGATAAGGAAGGCACGCTGCTCGTGGAGGACGACCCCAGCAAGGCCGACCTGATGGACGCCTTCAGCGCCCGCAAGAACTTTGCCGGCGAGTGCGAGCACTTCATCGACTGCATCGTGAACGACAAGACGCCGCTTACCGACGGCGTGGAGTCCAAGAAGTCGATGGAAGCCATCATCGCCGCCTACCACGGCGAGGACTACGGCATGATCGCCGACCTGCCCCTGGAAAACGTGCGGCCGCAGATGGTCTGGCGCAGGACGGACGAGGTCTGGTAGCCCACGAAGCGCGCTAGCGGCGGTTCGCGAGGCCCGCCGCCAAAGAGCATTGCCAACGGGTAGGGGCACGACATGTCGTGCCCCTACCCGTTTGACAATTCCAGGCCAAAGTGGACTTGAATGCCCAAAGAGATGCTATCTTGCCGTGCGGCGCGTGCCCGGTAACATTTGACAACCACCCCAAAGCAACAGCAGAATGACACGAGACGATTAACGCTTGTGCGAGAAAGGGGCCACTTATGGGTGAGATAGCGGGATTGAGCCTATGGTTCATCATCGTCTCGATCATCTACGTGCTTGTGCTGATCGGCATCGCCATCCACCGCTACAGTCAACGGCAAGAGATGGCGGATCACGTGCTCGGCGGCAGGCGGATGGGCCCCATTTCCTCGGGCATTAGCGCCGGTTCGTCATTGGAACGCGGGTGGGCGCTGTTCATCCTGCCCGCCGTCGCCTTCGAAGCCGGGTTCGCGGCGCTGGGTGTCGGGCTGGCCGTCGTGATTGGCATCTGGGGCGCTTGGAAAGTCATCGCCCCCCGGCTCTACCGTTTCACCATCGCGGCCCAAAACGCCCTCACCATCCCGGACTTCCTGGAGCAGCGCTTCAACGAGAAGACCGGTCTCCTGCGGTCGGCGGCGGCGCTCTTTACGGTCATCTTCGTTTCCTTCTACGTCAGCGCAGGTCTGATTGCCGGCGGCAATCTGCTCCATTCCGTGCTTGGCCTCGACTTCCGCGTAGGAGGAACGATAACGCTCCTGGTTGTGCTGTCGTACATCTTCCTGGGCGGCTACGTCGTGGTTGTCAGGACAGACGTCTTCCAGGGCCTCCTGATGGTCGGCGGCGTCTTCATCATGTCGTTCGCGATGTTCTTCGCCGCGAATAACACCCTCGAAAGCCTGGGCGGCGCTTTCAGTGATGCCGTGGATCTGTTTACCGGCGGTGACAGTGCGGAAATTGGCCTGCCGGAGGCCGCGAGCATTCCGATTATCATCGTTTCCCTGCTGATGATGGTCGCCTGGGCGCAGGGCGCGTTTGGCGCGCAGCGGCTGATGCAGCGCTTCATGGCGGTGGAGAGTGAGGCGGCGATGCCGGGCAGCCGCAGGATTAGCACCGCGTGGATGTTCGTCCTCTTGGCTGCGAGCATCGTGCTTGGTCTGGTGGCCAACGCCGCCTTTGCGCAGGAGGGCATAGACGTCGACCTCGCCATGGACGAGGGCCGGCACAAGGGCATTCACCTCTTCTTCCTGGCCGCCGACACCTTCTTGCCTCCGATTCTCGGCGCACTGGGTTTGAGCGCCGTTACCGCCGCCGTCATGAGCACCATGGACTCGCAGTTGCTCCTGGCTTCGGGTGTCGCCACCTCTGACTTGCCGCTCATTCGGGGCTTTGCCAACCGCAGGCGCTTCGAGTACGCGTGGGGCGCTTACGCCAGGGTCTGGATCGGCCGTTTCATGCTGGTCGTCATCGGCCTCATCTCATTGCTCCTGGCCTTGACGATCCCCAACTCCGTCTGGGATATGATCTCGTATGCCTGGCTGGGCATGGGCGGGACTTTCGGGCCGCTCATCGTGCTGGCGTTGTATTGGCGGCGGTTCAACGTCTGGGGCGCGTGGGCGGCGCTGCTCGCGGGCGGGGTTACGTCCATTGTCTTCGCGGCGTTGGACATGCCTGTCATATTGCTCGCCGTCGCCATGCTCGCCGTTGGGCCTCTTGCCGTCGTCGTGAGCCTGCTCACCGGCAAGCCCTCCGGCCAGGTCGTCGCGCTCTTCGACCGGTTGCTTGGCAAGTCTGAAGCCGGTTGAGACCCGAGACAATATCGCGGTCCGCCGCTGGCGCGCACCAGCGCGCTCTCGCGTAGCGGGTAGCCGGCCGCGCGCCGGCCGCTCCGGCGCGGTAGGGGCGGTTCGCGAACCACAGTTGTCGCATTAGCGTAGCGCGGGGGCTTGTCCCCCGCCGGAGCCATTCAAACTGGCGCGACAAGGATTGACCTTACAGGTTCGCAGGTTACAAACCTGCGCTACCGGAGATGTGAGGCATGGTTCGCATCGCCATTTGAGTTTAGTGCGACAGCATTGGTTTGCGAACCGCCCTTACACCGAGATTGAGGGAGCCTCCCTTGGGCGATAGCGCCTCATACGAGCGGGTCCAGAATACTCTCGTAGCCGGGCACGAAGAGCCGCTGGTACGTGCGTTCGGCTTGAAAGTCGGTCATGGTGGCGATATAGTCGCAGGCCACGCGCCGGCGCTCCGTATCATCACGCGCCGCGGCAAAGCGGTCTTGGAACTCCAGCGGGTACATCGCCGCGTTTTCTTCTGCCTGAAAGACGCCAAACAGCCGGTCCACCATGTGGTGGGCGCGGTGGGCGAGCGTCGTCACCCGCGGTTCCGCGAACACCAACACGAACGCCACCTGCTTCAGCACTTCGCAGCGCCGCTCCTGGGCCTCGGGCACCATGAGGCCGTAGCGGTATCGTTCCGATTGGCTTGCCGTCCATCCCAGTCGCGGCGCGCCCTGGGCGCAGCGCACGAATTCATCGATGAGGCGCGAGGTCAAGTCCTTTAGCGCCGCCCGCGCGCGCCGCGGCGTCGGCAGGCCTTCCAGTGCAAGCAAACGCGCCGCCAACCAGTCGAGTTCGCCCACCACTTCATCAGCCGGCCAGGCGCGCCCGCGTTCTTCCGCCCCCTCCTGTACCCGCTGGATGACGGCCTCTTGATTCGCGGGCCGCCGCAAGTGTTGCACCGTGATCATCCCCACGTGAATGCCATCCTCCAAGTCGTGCGCCGAGTAGGCCACGTCGTCGGCCCAATTCATGATCTGGCATTCGAAAGACCGCTCCTCCGCCGAGCCGTATTCGCAGACCCACTCGAGGAGAGGCGCGTCGTCCGCATAGCAGGACTTGCTCGATGTGGGTCGTGAACCGTGAATAGCCTTGTACTTGAGCAGCCCATCCAGCACCCCTCGCGATAGATTGAGCCCCGCATAGCGGTCGGACTTGACCTCCAGCCGGGTCAAGACGCGCAGATTCTGGGCGTTGGCCTCGAAACTGCCGTGTTCCGCCATGCGCGCGCGCAAGACCTGTTCGCCGTAGTGGCCGAACGGCGGGTGGCCGATGTCGTGGGCCAGGCAAATCCCCTCAACCAACGTCGGATCGACGCCCAGCCGCAACGCCAGCGCCTTGCCGATCTGCGCCACTTCCAAAGAGTGTGTAAGCCGCGTGCGGAAGAAGTCGCCGTAGCGCACGCCGAACACCTGCGTCTTGCCCTGCAAGCGGCGAAAAGCGGCGCTGTGGACGATGCGCGCGCGGTCGCGCTCGAACTCCCCTCGTTCGTCATCGACCTTGGCAGCCTCAGGGTGGAGGCGCTCGCGGTCTTGCGGTGTATAGCGAATCACGTCATTTGACCACTCGCGGGCAGATGGCGCGCGCTGCACGCGCCATTGGCCCCGCCTCGCCTCATGCGTCTCTTGCTATTACGTCTACCATAGTCCGAAGACGCACCCCCCACAAGCGCCGCCGCCGGCCTCGCCACTTCACGCGCGCTCTCTGAAGAGAGTTGCCGTACGCCAATTGCGTTCGTCTCGCAGTTTGACAATTTCGTTGCCACCTTGTAGTCTTTAGGCACGCTTTCGCGGTACACCGTAGTACACAGAGAGAAGGCCCGCCATGTCACAGCTCGACCAGTCACTCCTCATCTTGTTCATCGTCTATGTCCTCGCGGTGATCGGCATATCGCTCTACCGCACCAACCGGGCGCAAGAGATGGCGGACCACGTGCTCGCGGGCCGGCGCGTGGGCGCAATTACCACCGGCCTGAGCGCCAGTTCCTCACTGGAGCGGGGTTGGGCGATTTTCGTCCTGCCCGCGCTCGCAATCGGGTTCCGCTTCATGGTCATAGGCATGGCGATCGCCATAATCCTGGGCCTGTGGGCGTCTTGGAAGTTGCTCGGGCCCCGGCTGCGCCGCTTTACCTTCGCGGCCCAGAACTCGCTCACCCTGCCGGAATTCCTGGAGCGGCGCTTCGATGACCACACCGGCGTTTTGCGTCTGCTGGCAGCCGTTTTGACCCTCGTGTTCGTGCTCTTCTACGTGAGCGCCGGCATCATGGCCGGCGGCATTCTTTTCAATATCGCATTCGGCGTGAGCAATGCCGTTGGCGGCCTCATGACAATACTCGTGGTCCTGGCCTACATCTTCATTGGCGGCTACCTGGTGGTCGCGCGCACCGATGTCTTTCAGGGCATAGTCACAGTGCTTGGCGTGGCCATCCTGGCAGTTGCCGTCTATGTAGTTGCCGACAACCCGACTGCGGGAATCGCAGACTTCTCCGGCGATGCCCTGTTCGACATTACCGGGATAAACAACGCGGTCATCTTCTTGCTTCTCATTCCTTTCATGGTGGCCATGGCCCAAGGCGCATTTGGCGCGCAGAGGCTCTTGCAGCGCTTCATGGCGGCCGAAAGTGAAGGGATAATGGATACCAGCCGCAGGCTGAGCCTTGCCTGGATCTTCATCATCTTTGCGTTCAGCATCATTCTCGGCCTCTTTGCCGGGAACGCCGTGGCCGAAGGGGGCGCCGACCTCGGTCTATCCGGTGAAGCGGCGCTTGAGATGTCGCCTATGGATAGTGAGCGGGGCATTCAGTTCTTCTACTGGTTGGCAGAACTCATCGATAATCCCATCCTTGGCGCCATTGCCCTCACCGCCGTCATCGCCGCGGTGATGAGCACGATCGACTCGCAGGCGCTCATCGGCGCCAGTGTGGCCGCCTCCGACCTGCCGCTTGTGCGACAGTATGCGCAGCGCAAGCGTTTCGAGTTCGTGTTGGGCGCTTACATGCGCGTCTGGATCGGCCGCCTGATGTTGATTCTCATCTCGCTTGTCGCTTGGCTGCTGGCCATGCTCTCCCCCAACTCAGTCGTCACCTTTCTCCTGTACGCTTGGCTGGGCATGGGCTGCACCTTCGGGCCGGTGGTCCTCCTGTCGCTCTATTGGCGCCGCTTCAACATCTATGGCGCGATGACCGGGCTTATCGCAGGGGGACTGTTGACGATCGGTTGCGCACTCTTGGGATTTGGGTTCATCGATCTTGGCCTGTATTCGCTCGGCGTATTGCCGCTTACCGTGCTGGTCACCCTGGTTACCAAGGCGCCGTCCGCCGCAGTGGAAGAGTTGTTCGACCAGGGCATAGCCAAGACCGAGGCTGCGTAGACCCGCTCCGGGATCATGCCCCGCGAGCGCATGACGGTCTTCCTGAGCGAAGCGCACCCTTTCACAGCTAGCGGCTAGTATCGAGGGCGCTCCGGGTTCTACCGGGAGCGCCCTTCCCTATAGCCGGTTGCCAGTGGGCTGCGTGCTCGATAATCCCCGTCACGCTCTTTCTCTTGATCACAGAGGCTTCCATCTCGTCCGGTCTGCTATTGTATGCACAGTTAACCGGCGTCACGTGGAACTCAACACGCAGCAGCGAGAGAGCACATGCAAACCAATGCCGCAAGACCTACCGCGAACATCTCGTGGAAGCAGGAAGTAGCGCAAGCGCCGTGGACGAAACGCGACTCCATGGGCGCGGCCGTCTTTCACGATAGGATGTGGCTCTTTGGCGGCTTCATTCCCACGCGGGTCAATGACGTCTGGACGTCTGCCGACGGCCTCGCCTGGGAAGAAGTCACGCCCGCCGCGCCGTGGCCCACGCGCAACCTGCCCTGCACGCTGGTCTACGACGACAAGGTCTGGCTCTTTGGCGGCGCGGAAAAGCCCGCCGTTGCCTACAATGACGTATGGTGTTCGGCGGACGGCCACGCCTGGACCGCCGCCACGCTGAGCGCCCCGTGGGCCGGGCGCGCCGCCGCTTCCGCGCTGGTCTACGACGGCAGGATGTGGCTCTTTGGCGGCTTCGACATTGGCACGTTCCACCACTTCAACGACGTGTGGACGTCTACCGACGGCGCGCATTGGGACCTGGTGACGGAATACGCGCCGTGGAGCGCCCGCTCCATGCAGACCTCGCTGGTCTTCGACGGCAAGATGTGGCTCATGGGCGGCGGCGTGTACAACGACAATTACCCCAGCAACACCGTGGTCGACCACGGCGACGTCTGGTGCTCCACCGACGGCGCGTCGTGGGAAATGGTGACGCCGGCCGCCGCGTGGCCGGAGCGGCGCTTCCACGCCGCCGCGGTCTATGACGAGAAGATGTGGGTCATCGGCGGCTACCACGACGGCAACCGCAACGACGTCTGGTTCTCAGCCGACGGAGCCAACTGGATAGAGGCAATTGGCGACCCGATTTGGCCAATCCGCCACGCGCCGGTATGCCTCGCCTACCGCGGCAAGCTGTGGGTGATCGGCGGCTTTGGCGACACCCTCTATAACGACGTGTGGTCGTACCGGCGGTAGCGCGCATGAAGATCACCGCCGGTCCCTATCTGCAGAACGTTGCGCAAGACGCCGTCACCGTCATGTGGCACACCGGCGAACCCGCCACGTCGGTTGTGGAGTACGAACGGAGCGCGCGGCTCGGTTGGAGCGCCTACGAAGGCCGGCCGGAACCCACCTACCCCTGCCGCAGCGCAGACCGCGAACCGCGCACGCTCCACGCCGTGCGCCTCACCGGCCTGGAGACGGAACAGGCCTACTTCTATCGGGTTAGCTCTTCCTCGCCTGGCGGAACGTCAGTTATGTCCGCGGGCGCGAGCTTTCGCACTGCCGTCCGCGAAAACTCGCCCTTCTCGTTTGCCACCTACGGCGACAGCCTGCGCGTCCATGAAGCGCATAGGCAAAATGCTGATCTTGCCCGCGCGTATCGCGCCGACATCTGCGTCGGCGCGGGCGACCACGCGCAGGATGAGATTGCGAGATTTGAGGATTTCTTCAACTGCGCGGAGAACCTGCTGCCCTACACGCCGTGGTTCGCGGCCATGGGCAACCACGACTCGCCCAACGAGGGCTACTTCCGCTACTTCAACTATCCAGAACCCCACTACTGGTACTCGTTCAACTACGGCGCGGCGCACTTCACCGTGCTCAACAGCAACATGGACTACCGGCCCGGCTCGGAGCAATGGCGCTGGCTAGAACACGACCTCCAAACCTTTCAAAACGCACGCTGGAAGTTCGTCGTCTTCCATCATCCGCCCTATTGCTCGAACAACTGCGAGATTCCCGCCACCCGCGCGCTTTGCCCGCTGTTCGAACGCTACGGTGTGGACATCGTCTACACCGCCCACGCCACCATCTACGAGCGCTTCCATCCGCTGCGCGGCGGGCAATACGACAGCGAAAACGGCGTAATCTACTTCGTCTCCGGCGGCGGCGGCTACGACATGCGCCTTGCGCCCAGCGAACTCTGGGACCACCTGCATCCCGTCTCCGCGTTGGCCAGACCCACGAACCACATTCTGCAGACGAGCGTAGCGCCGGACGAATGCGAGGTACACGCCATTGATTCAGAGGGCTACCGGTTCGACACCCTCAGGCTGCATAAACCGGCGGCCCCGCGCGTCCCGCTGCCCGCCGCCAGCCCCCAGTTGCCGTACCCCGCCCTGCCGCCTGACGGCACGGTGGTGGCCGGCCTGGCGGAGGGCGCATCGCGCTGGGTGCTGCCGCGCAGCCAGTTCGCGCGCGACACGGCGGTGGCGCGCGGCAGCCAGGAGAGCATCCGCTGGCGCAATCAGGGTGACCAACCGGTCGTCCCGGCCATTCGCCGCGTGCTCAAGGATGACGGCAAACTGCTGGCGGCAACCGCCGGCAGACGCTATGCGCTTGCGGCCTGGGTGCGCACGGCGGACGTGCGCGGCGGTATGACCGTATCTCTGGAATGGAGCGGCGACATGGGGTTCATCGGCCGCGTATGCTCAGACCCGGTTAGCGGAACGCAAGACTGGACGCGCCTTGAAGTCGCCACACCCGTCTTGCCTCCCTATGTCTACACTTGCCGGGTCGTGCTCTCCGCCTTGCCGGGAACGCGGGGAACCGCCTGGTTCGATGATGTCGCGGTGGCGGAGATTGGATAGCATCCCGTTAACGCCGGGTGTTTGGTCCTGTGCGCCAAGAGGGGGGGCAAGCCCCCGCGCTACGTCTATGCGACGGCTCTATGGCGATGCGAACCGCGCCTCGCACCTCCGGTAGCGCAGGTTTGCAACCTGCGAGGCTGTAGGGGAATTTCATGGCGTGCGATCTTTCCTCTTGCTCTGTCGGGGGACAAGCCCCCGCGCTACTTTGAACACCACTGGGGACAAGCCTTTGCGCCGTCCACCCCCGCGCGCGCTTCGACAGGCTCAGCGCGAACGGAGACTTGTCAGGCTCAGCGCGAACGGAGATTTGACAGGCTCAGCGCGAACGGCAAGATGAAGCATCGAAACCGAGAGAGATGAGCCGAAACCCGCGATATTGACGCTGAAATTGCCTTGTGCCATACTACTGCTCAGCGAGCAAGAGCGATTAGAGGGGGAAAGGAGGCGATTCCGCCCCACGGGCGCGAGTACCCAAACAGTGTAGTCCAATTGCGCGCCACTTCGCGGAGAAGTGGCCATTCTTAGGAGTAGAGACGATGCAAGAGAAGCGACACGTCTTTTCCCGCCGCGGGTTCTTGGCGGGCGCGGGCGGCCTTGGCGGCGCGGTCTTCTTGGCGGCGTGCGGCGCGGTGCCGGTCGCGGATGGCGGCATGGCCGAAGAACAGCCGGAGCCGGAAGCCGAAGAACAGCCCGAGCCGGAAGTCAAGCTGATGCGGATCGACGAGACGTTCGTCGAATCCGACGGCCGCTATCAGGCTTTTCGCAACACCTTGGAGCAGGCCGAGGAAGCGCTGGGCATCACGACCGAGATCGTGCCCGGCGAGTACAGCACGATCTGGGAACGGCGGCAGACGAACCACGCGGCCGGCCAGGCCGACGTGGACCTCTCCATCAACCAGATCAACTGGTACGGCTACGGCGGCTTGCGGGGCATCTTCCCGGACCACATCCCCTACTTCCAGCGCGATAAGATCCCGTTGGAAGACTACTTCCAGGCCGACCTGCGCTCGTGGACCTGGCAGAACAAGCTCTACGCCGTGCCTATGCAGTCCGGCGGCGAGGTGGTGCTCTTTAACAAGGAGTACTTCGACGAAGCCGGCCTGAACTACCCCGGCGGTGATTGGACCTACGACGACCTGCTCTCCATGGCCGAGCGGCTTCACAAGCCGGACGACGGCCGCTGGGCGCTGCAAGTGGGCCAGAATAGCCTCTGGTACATGGGCGGCACCTTCCTGCTCAACTTCGGCGGGTCCATCATGAACGAGAACGACACCAAGGCGCTCTACGGTGAGGACCCATTGTCCCTGCGCGGCGCCCAGTTCAACGTGGATCTGCACATCAAGCACCAGTACACACCCTCCGGCGAAGACATCCAGAAGGTTACTGGCGGTAGGTCCGGTATCGGCATTCTCGAGGTGAGAGCCCTTGCCATGGAGTTCAACGGCATGTTCCGCTACAACGCCGCCAAGAAACACTTGGAGGACGCGCTGGACATTGCCATGCCGCCGCGGGACCAGCGCCAGACGGCTACCCTGGTTGGGAATGGCTACTCTCTGATGACCCTCTCGCCGAACCAGGAGACTGCTTGGAGCTTCCTCAAGTACATCCACAGCGATGAGGGCGCTGAGCAAACCGACTACTTCGGCTTCATCGCCTGGCCGCCGATTATCCGGCATGGCCTGTTCCCGAAGTGGGCTGCGCGCTATGAAGGCACGCAGGTAGAACAGGTTGTGAACGGTTGGGCCGCCGGCGGCCGCCCGTTCCCGCGCGTGCTGGAATTCAGCGAGGCCTTTGGCCCGTCCAATGCGCCCTGGTATGAGGCCCTGCGCGGTGAAATCACCGTGGCCGAGGGTCTGCGCCAGTCCGCCGACATCCTCAACGAGGTCCTGGATCGCCGCCCCGAGGAGTATCGGGAGGCGTAAGCTCGACCTATTGGGAATGCGAGATTGATCTCCTTGCTTGGAGAAGTGAACGTAGGGGCACGACGTGTCGTGCCCCTACGGGCGTTAATGACTGGCGCGCGTACAGGGGCCGTGTCTGCCCGCGCGTTTCCGGTGCGCGCGTATTTCCAATGCGCCCGCGCCGGTATATAATCGCAGTGGCTGAACACGCCGGGCGCGGGGGCGCTGCCGCCGCGCGCCGGTGTGAAGGAAAATCGACTTCGTGAACGAGGAGCGCGCTATGGCTGTATCGAACAAGGTCTACTTCTCCTATTTCGTCGATTGCGAGCCGCTGGCGGCCAAGTCGCCCCGCTGCGGCGGGCCGCAATCGTGGGCCGTGAGCGAGCGCACCGTGCGCGCCATCCGGCAGTCCTTCGAGGCGCACGGCTTGCTGCCCGCAGTCACCTTCAACCTCACGCCCGAAGCGGCCAAAGCCCACGCCGGCATGATGCGCGAGTGGCACGCCGAGGGCGTAAACATCGGCATCCAGCCCAACGTGCCCGGCTTTCGCTATCCCAAGTACGAGAACGACCTGGGCGAATACGACGAGGACACCCAGCGGCAGATCATTGCCGAGGCAACGGAGGATTTCGAGAACGCGCTGGGGTTCAGGACGGACACCTATTGCGCGTGTTGCGGCTCCAAGAGCCCCGTCACGCTGCGCCTGCTCTACGAGGCCGGCTACCGGCAGTACATCGCGCCCGCGCCGGGGCGTTACTTTCCCGACCGCCCGGACCGCACTACGGAAGGGGACTATCCCTTTCCCCATTGGGGCAGCACGCAGCACCACGTGCTGGGCGGCGCATTGCCGATCTGCGTCGTCTCGTGCAGCGGCGAGATGACCGGCGGCCGCGGCGCGCGCCCCCGCGACCTGCGCTCGGAAGAGCCGGTGAACGCGGCATCGCGCGAACTCTACCGCACGATCATAGACTGGAACCTGGAACTCTCCGGCCTCCTGCAAACGCCGGTGCGCGCCATCATCGGCGCTACCCACAACTCGGAAAAGGTCAACATCCCCAACGTGGATTACGTCTTGGACTACATCCAGGAAGCCACGGCGCGCGAGGGCCTGGAGCTAATTCCGGCCTCGTTCCCCATGATACGGTCGGCGCTGGCGGAGGCCTTGCCGCTCTCGCAAGCGACACTGCCGGCCTAGGGCAGATTCCAGATTGAGGTAGGGGAAATCAACGCTCCCAATACTTCCCCTTTCCACGGGAAGAGGCTGACAGGTGTAGGTATTCTATAATGGACTTCACGTGTCATTCCGAACGGAGCGTAGCGGAGTGTCGAACCCTGTTCGCGGAATCTAAAGCACAGCCCTGCAAAATCAGCATCTTTAGATTCCTCGCTACGCTCGGAATGACATTTGCCTACCCCTGTCAGATGGGGAGAGGGCTAGGGTGAGGGTGAAGGCGTAGAATCGAAGCAGAAGCGGAGGCAGAACCCATGGCAACCACCATAGACCGGGCGACCGCAGCCGAACTCCAAGCGGAATCCACCGAGGCGGAAGCCATCGCGCCGGAGTTGCGCATCGTCGAATGGCAGAACGAGCAAATCGTGCGCGGCGCGTACCCGTTCCGCTACCAGGCGCCGGACGCCATGTTGAAAGAGTTGCGCGAACGCTACCGCCTGGACGACGTGATCGCATCCGGCCAGACCGAGTTCGACCAGGTCTTGCTGCTGCGCGAGTGGGTGCACACCCGCTGGAAGCACGGCTGGTCGCGGGAGCCGGGACCCTACAACGCGCTTGACATCCTGGCCGCCGTGGAAGCGGGCCACGACTTCAACTGCGGCTACTTTGCCGTCACGCTCATGCAGTGCCTCTTGTCGCTCGGCTTCGTCGCCCGCAATCTGAGCATCTGCAAGCCCGCCAGCGAGTGGATGGCTGAGGACGAGGGCAACATCGGCCACTCGCTCGTCGAGTACTGGTCGCACCAGTTCCACAAGTGGATTCTGCTCGACCCGGACCTGAACGTGCACTACGAGCGCGGCGGCGCGCCGCTCAGCATCCTGGAAATCCACGACGCCTGGGTCACCCGCCGCTGGGATGAAGTGACGATGCTGACCGGGCCGACGCCGTTTCGGGTTACGGACAAGGCCATTTCCGGGGCCGCCACCACTTTCGCCAACCTGGATAACCAGAATGCCGAAATGCAGATCTTCGGCTGGCACAACGTGGGCGACTACTACAGCCACGTCACGCTGCCCATGCGCAATACCACGCACTCCAGCCGGGAGCACGCGCCCACGCTGCACTGGGTGGACGCCCACACGCCGCCGCGCCTGGTGTCGTATAACGGCGTGACCGGCGGGACGTTTACGAGCAACGTGAACGATCTCTACTGGTCGGTGGACCAGGTGCAGATCGACCTGGCGGTCGACGCGGCGGCCTGGGAGCGGCGGGAGGCCCACTTGTCCGTCTCGCTCGACCACAGCATGCCGAATCTCGACCGGCTGCTGGTGCGCCTGGACGATGAAGAGTGGCGCGCGAGCGCCCCGGAATTCACCTGGCGTTTGCGCCCAGGCAAGAACCAGATCATGGCCAAGGGCGTGAACCGCTTCGGGCGGGAAGGCCACGTGAGCCGCATATTGCTGCGCTTCAATCCGTAACCCCTACTACACGTAACGAACAGGAGATGCCCGTGAACGTATCGGCAGCCCAGGGAAACTTGCTCGAACATGACGCGGACCTCGTCGTCGTCAACCTCTTCGAAGGTGTCACCGCGCCCGGCGGGGCCACCGGGGCCGTAGACCGCGCTCTGAGCGGTCAGATCAGCGACGCAATCGCCGCCGGCGACTTCGAGGGCAAGTTGCACGAAACCCTCTATCTCTATACCGGCGGTGCGCTCGCGGCGCGGCGCGCGCTGCTCATCGGCCTGGGCAAGCAGGAAGACTTCACGCTTGACCGCGCCCGCCAGGTGGCGGGCAAGGCGGCGCGGACGGCGCGGGACATGGGGGCGAAGCGGGTAGCCAGCATCGTGCACGGGGCCGGCGTCGGCGGCCTGGAACCGCTGGCCGCCGCCCGCGCCGCCGCCGAGGGCGCCACGCTTGGCCTCTACCGCTACACGCGCTACTCGTCAGATGAAGACGCGAAGGAACTGGACGCTGTTACGTATGTCGAAGCGGACGCCGCCAAGATCGACGCCATCGCCGCCGGCGTCAGCGAGGGCGTCGCCATTGGCGAAGCGCAGAACTACGTGCGCGATCTGGCCACCACGCCCGGCAGCGACCTGCCGCCGGCCGCGCTGGCCGAGTCCGCCGCCGCCATGGCGCAGGAGTTTGGCTTGCGGTGCACAATTCTCGGGCCGGAGGAGATCGCCGCCGAAAACATGAACGTCATCTTGGGCGTCTCCCGGGGCAGCGACCAACCCTGCCGTTTCATCATCCTGGAATACACGCCGGCGGAGGAGACCGACCAGACCGTCGTGCTGGCGGGCAAGGGCATTACGTTCGACACCGGCGGCCTGAACCTCAAGCCCGGCGATTCCATGCGCCACATGGAGAGCGACATGGCCGGCGGCGCCGGCGTGCTCGGCGCGATGCGGCTGGTGGGGCATTTCAAACCGCCGGTGCGCGTGGTTGGCTTGGTGCCCGCGTCGGAGAACATGCCCGGCGGCAATGCTTTCAAGCCCGGCGACATCCTGCGCGCCGCCAACGGCAAGACCATCGAAATCGACAACACCGACGCCGAGGGCCGGCTGGTGCTGGCGGACGCGCTCTGCTACGCCCAGCGCTACAATCCCTCGGCCATCATCGACATTGCCACGCTCACCGGCGCGGTCATCATTGCCCTGGGCCAGCACGCCGCGGGCCTGATGGCGAACCATGCCGGCCTGGCGCAACGGGTCATTGCGGCGGGTGAAACGACCGGCGAGCGCGTCTGGGAACTGCCGCTGTGGCCGGAGTACGAAGAACAGGTGAAGAGCGACCTGGCCGACGTCAAGAACACCGGCGGCCGCGCGGCCGGCAGCATCACCGGCGCGGCGCTGCTCAAGAAGTTTGTTGACGAAAAGCCCTGGGTGCACCTGGACGTGGCCGGCGTAGACTACACCGACCTGGACCGGCCGTACATCCCCAAAGGCAGCAGCGGCTTCGGCGCGCGGTTGCTCTTCCAGGTGGTGCGCGACTGGGGCGAGGGGCTCGAATCGGACTAGGCGCGATTGCCAAGCGCAGCGGCCTCCGTCATTCCCGCGAACGCGGGAATCCATCTTTGCGGGCCTACCGGTGGATTCTGGCTGTGGCGGGCATCCCGAAAGACTCCCGCGTTTGCGGGAATGACGGTCAGGCAGCGCGCCGCGCCAGGATTACGGCTCAGGCCGTCGCGCCGCCCTATGCTATAATGCCCTCGTAGCGGAAACCCGATTCCCTCCCAGTTCCAGAAGAAATCCGGTTGTGGATGTCGATCGTCTAACGGACATGGCCAGGCAGGCGCTGGCCTTGGCGCGCAACGAGGCGCTCTTCTTCCAACACGAACAGGTGCGGCCCGAGCACATCCTGCTCGCGCTCGTGGCCCTGCCCGAGTGTCTCGCGGCGCGGCTGCTGCGTGAGCTTGGGCTCGACCTGCACGTGATCGTGCGCGAGATTGTGGCGGCGATCGACTTCGGCAAGACCCGTGAAACGTCCGCCAACCCCCGGTTCTCCGCCGCGGTCGCGCGCGTGCTGGAACTCGCCGAGGCCGAGTCCAAGGCGCTCTCCGCGGAATATACCGGCACCGAGCACGTGCTCCTCGGCCTGCTCATCGAAGAAGAAGGGCTGGCCTCCCACATCCTCATCAACCGTCTGGGCGTGCAGGTGGACGTGATCCGGCAGGTGGCCGCCCGCTGGGCGCGCAAGAGTCCGGAAATCGGCCGGCAGCGCGGCCGGGAGCGTTCGCGGCGCCAGGAACGCTCCTCCATACTGACGCAGTATGGGCGGGACCTCACCCAACTGGCCCGCCAGCAGGAACTCGACCCGGTCATCGGCCGCCACCAGGAGACCGAGCGCATGTGCGAGGTCCTGCTGCGCCGCCGCAAGAACAACCCGGTGCTCGTCGGGCCGGCCGGTGTCGGCAAGACCGCGGTCGTCGAGGGTCTGGCCGAACGCATCGTCTCCAAGGAAGCGCCCACCATCATGCACGAGGCGCGCGTCGTGCAACTGGACCTGGCCGGTCTCATTGCCGGCACCAAGTTTCGCGGCGAGTTCGAGGAACGCCTGAAGCGGCTGCTCGAAGAGGTCCGGAAGAGCGAAAACCTGATCCTCTTCGTTGACGAAGTGCACATGATGCTGGGCGCCGGGTCCGCGGCCGGCGCGATGGACGCCGCCAACATGCTCAAGCCCGCGCTCGCCCGCGGCGACCTGCGCCTGATCGGCGCGACCACGTGGGAAGAATACCGCCGCTACATCGAGCGCGACGGCGGCCTGGTGCGGCGCTTTCAACCGGTGCCGGTCGAAGAGCCGGCCTTCGAGGAAACGGTGGCCATCCTGTCCGGCATTCGCCGCGTCTACGAGACCTACCACGGCGTGACCGTGACCGACGAAGCGCTGGTAAGCTCGGTGCGGCTCGCCCAGCGCTACTTGCCCGCGCGCTTCTTCCCCGATAAGTCGATCGACCTCATCGACGAGGCCGCCGCCCGCGTCAAAGTGGCGCGCCTGACGCCGCCGTCCGAGACGCGTAAGCTCAAGCACCGGCTGGAGTTGCTGCAAAAGGAAGCAAAAGCGGCCCGGGAAGAGGGCAACTACGATTGGATAACGCGCGTTAACAGCGAAATAGAGAGCCTGCACATGCAGTTGCGCGACATCGAGACCGGCTGGCGGCGCAAACTGGCGGAGCAGAAGGCCGAAATCGGCGAGAAGGAGATCGCCGCCGTTATCGCCCAGTGGACGGGGATTCCCAGCAGCACGGTCGATACGGACGAAGCGCGGCGCCTCCTGCGGATGGAAGCGGCGATCGCCGAGCGCATCGTGGGACAGCCGGAGCCAACGCGCGAAGTGGCGCAGGCGCTCAGACGGGCGCTCGCCGGCGTCAAGGACCCCACTCGTCCCATTGGCTCCTTCCTCTTCGTCGGCGGCCCCGGCGTGGGCAAGACGGAACTGGCCAAGGCCATTGCCGAGTTCGCGCTCGGCGATGAGAAGCAGATCGTCCGCATCGACATGTCGGAGTACGATGAGTACCACACCGTCTCGCGCCTCATCGGCTCGCCGCCGGGCTACGTGGGCTACGATGAAGCGGGACAGCTTACGGAGGCGGTGCGGCGGCGGGCGTACGCCGTCATCTTGCTCGACGACATCGACAAAGCGCATCCCGCCGTGCTCGACGCCCTCTTGCAGGTCCTCGACCACGGCCAACTCACCGACGGCCAGGGACGCGCCGTGAGCTTCCGCAACGCAATCTTGATCTTCACGTCCAACTTCTTCGACGATGATCCGGAGCGCGCCGGCATCGGCTTCAACGCCCATGACACGGTGGTAGACTACCAGCGCATCAAGCAGGCCGCGCTCAAGACGCTCGAGCGCAACCTGCGGCCTGAGTTCCTGAACCGCGTGGACACCGTCTGCGCGTTCCGTCCGCTGGAACCGGACGACATTCACGCGATCGCCGAGCGACTGGTGGCGGAGTGCGCGGCGCGCCTGGCGGATGAGGGCGTTACCCTGGCGGTGGCTGACGACGTCGTCGCACACCTGGCAAAGCGCTGCGGCGCGGCGCAGGGCGCGCGGCCCTTGCGCCGCCTCGTCACCGCGCTGCTGGAAGACCCGCTCACCGATCTGCGCCTCCGGCACGATGGGCAAACACACTGGCTGGTGGCGCTCAACGCGGCCGGCGACGACGTCGTGATCGAGCCGGCTGAGGTCGCGATTGGCTGACCGGCTCTGCCGTTCGCCCTGAGCCTGTCGCAGGGCGAGACTGCACGGACCGGCGAGCCACGTTGTGCTTCGACAAGCTCAGCACGAACTGCCATGTGGCTGTTCCGTTCGCCCTGAGCCTGTCGAAGGGCGAGCCTGCGCAGCGCGAAGTGTGCGTGAGAAGAAGTCTAGTGCGGGATCTGATCCACCGCCTGTTCGATCTGCTGCTGCCGCAGCGGTGCGTGAGTTGCGGCGTCCTGGGCGAGAACTTCTGCCCGCCGTGCATTGCGCAAATCACCGCCTCGCCGGCCCTGCACTGCGCGCTCTGCACGGCCGCCGTGGCCCGCCCCTTCACGCTTTGCCAAGGCTGCCGGCGCACCTATCCCCGGCTGCGGGGCATCGTCTCCGTAGGCGCGTTTGGCGGCCCGCTGCGTCACGCAATACACCACTTCAAGTACCGCAGCCGCACCAGCTTGGCGCAGGAGCTAGGCACGTTGCTGAGCCAAACCGTCATCGAGGCGGAGATGCCTCCGTGCGCCACGATCGTGCCGGTGCCGCTCCATCCCAAACGAGAGACGGCGCGCGGCTTCAATCAAGCGGCGCTGGTGGCGGGGGAAGTAAGCCGGCGGCTGCACGCGTCCCTGGACCGCGAAGGCATTGCGCGCGTTGTCGATACACCGCCGCAGGTGGGATTGTCGCGGGCGCAACGCCTGCGCAACGTCGCCAATGCGTTCGCGGCGCGGCCCGGCGCCTACAGCAACGGCGGCGTGCTGCTCATCGACGACGTCGCGACCACCGGGGCGACTCTGGTAACGTGCGCCCGGCAGATCACGCGTGAGGGCGGCGCGCCCTGGGTATGGGGCGCGGTGCTGGCGCGGGACCGCTGAGCGTTTGCAGGCGATTAAGTTTGCAGTCTTGGCTAGGAGGTGGGGGACAAGCCCCCGCGCTACGGCTACATCCGTCATTCCCGCGCACGCGGGAATCCATCCGCGCCGCAGCGAGATTAGCCGTACGCGTTGAGGAACAAGCCACCGCGCTATAGAAAACGGGCGCTTCCCGCCCTGGGCTGCGCGCGTTGCCAGCGGCGCAGCGCGCGGTCGGCGATGTCAGCCACCGCGGCGGGCAGCCTGAGAATCTCGTCCACGCCGTTCCAGTCCCAGCGGGTGCGCGTGCGCGGTTCCACGAGCAGCACGATTGTCAAAGACACGCGGGCCATGGCCTTGATGCGCGCACACTCCTCGTACACGTGGGGATAGATAAACGCTTCGTCGAGCGCCAGCACGTACCCACTCCCCGGCGCGCCTTCCGCCTCCGCTGAGAGGAAGCGCGTCAAGTCTTCCAGGCCGCGGACCGTATGAACGACCGCGCCGCGCGTTTGCAGTTCCACTGCCAGCCTCATGCGTAGCTGTGGATTTGCGATTGCCACGATGATGTCAACTTGCCCCACCATTCTCTTGCGCTCACCCTGTTAGCAATACCTGCTATAGCCGTCTCGGCGCGCCGCGCCGCAAAGGCCGCAACCGCCGCAGCCGCGCGAGCCGGCGGGCGCGAGCAAGCAGGTCCACCGGCCGGCGAGCCTGAAGCGCCGCCGGCATTCGCAGCCGCGGCAGGCGCGCCGCGCGCACGAACGAGCCGAAGATGCTGAGTTCGTACCACGTGAAGCGCAGGCGGCGCACGCCCACGTCGGCCACGAAGAGCAGCAGCGCGAACACCACGAGCGGCTGCCAGAACGGGCGGTAATATCCTTCCGGCGGCGGCCGGTCGTGGCGAAAGGCCTCGTCCGCGCTCGTAAGCGCCTGTCCGCCGGTGGCCGCCGCAAGCCGCCGCAGCAGCCGGTAGTTGGTCTCGAAGCTCAAGAATTCGGCCGCCACCGGCACCACCGCGCCGGTAATCTGCTCCACCACGGGCGTATCGCCGTCGTACTGCGTAATGCGCAGCGCGTACACGCCGGCCTTGTCCGTCGTAAGCGTGCCTCCGTACCGTCCCGGCGCCGTCTGGGGCAACACCAAAGAGAACGCCCGTTGTTCCGGCCCGGCCACCTCTACCTGCGTGGTGAGCAAGTTGCGCGCGTTGCCCTGCTCGTCCACCGAGTCCACCGCCACCGTTACGTCGCTGCCGTCCACGCGCACCTGCGTCGCCAGCCGCGGGTTGAGCGGACTCGGCATCGTCCAGCGCACCATTTGCGCCCAGAAGCGTTGATTCTGGGGCCACTCGCCCCAGTCCGCCGCCCAGTCCTGCCCCGCGTCGCTGGTCCAGGCCACGGCGCGGCCCAGGCCGTACTGCCACTGCGCCAGAATGACCTCGCTGGTATCGGAAAGCAGCGGCGTTTCGGCGGCCGGTTTCGCCTCCGTGCGCACAAACGCGGAGAGATTGGGCAAGGAAGCCGGCAGGATTGCGCGCAGGATGGGGCTGGCGGTTACCACCCGCGGCTGGAAGAGCCGGCTCATGACGAGCGAGCGGCTGGCGCGTTGGCTCTCTTTCGTCACCACTTGCGGGATGTTTTCCGGCACGTCGGCGTAGTAGTAGCGGCCGTCGCCCTGCCGCACCAGGCGCTGCAAGAGGTTCTGGTCGGCGTCAGCGCCCACCGCCACCGCCGAGAGCGTAATGTGGTCGCGCCTCATGCGGGACATCAACGTTTCCCAGAGGCCGGGCGCGGAGGTTGACTGGCCGTCCGTCACCAGGATGATGTGCTTCACCTGGGCCGGCGTGCGCCGCAGCGTGTCGTAGGCCAGTTGCAGGGCATTGTAGATGTCGGTGCCGCCGCCGGCCTCGATGGTGGAGACGCGCCGCACCACGTTGCGGGCGTCCTCGGCGTCGTTCACCGGCGCGGGGCGCACCACCCACTGGGGCGAATACTCGAAAGCCAGCACGCCGAGCACGTCGCCGGCTTGCAAGATCTCCACCGCTTGCGCCGCCGCCTCCCGCGCCATGGCGATCTTCGATACCGGCGAGCCTTCGTTCATGCTGCCCGACTTGTCGATGAGCAGCGCCAACGCCAAGGTGGGCAATTCCTCGTGGTCCGGCGGCTGCGAGATGACGGGCAGCGCGTGTTCCAAGGGCGTGCCGCCGTAATCGCCCATGCCGAAGGCCGCGGCCCCGCCCAGCGCCACCAGACCGCCGCCAAAGCGCTGCACGTACGCGCGCAGCGTTTCCATTTGCTGCTCGGTGAGCAGCGAAGCCGGCACGTTCACGAGCACGACACTGGAGACGTCGTCCAACTCTTCCGGGCGCGCCGGAAGCTGGGCCGGCGTGACGTTCTGGGCGTGGATGCCGGCCGCCTGGAGCGCCTGGGTCAGAATCAACGCGTCCCCAACCATGCTTTCCACCACCAGCACCACGCCTTTCGGTCCCACTTGCGCGTAGCCGTAGGCGTCGTTGTTCTGTGGACGCCGGTCGTCCGGCGCTACCACCTGGGCGCGAAAGGAGTAGAATCCTTCTGCCACACCGGGCTGCTGGATCGTGAAGGCGTTTTGCCCGTATTCCAGCGTCACCGGCCCTTCGCTAACCAGCGTTTCGTTCATGAAGAGGCGCAGCACCGCCTCGCCGCGCAGGGTGGCAGTCACCGACACCCGCACCTCGAAGCTCTCCTCTTCGCGCAGAGCCTGGGGCGGGGCCACCTCGGTAACGGCCGCGTCCACCCCCGGTTCGGCCAAGAGCGGCACCACGTCCACCTGCACGCCCTGGGCCGCGACCACCTCCGCCGCGCGCATCACGTCGCCGGCCGTCTGGTTGCCGTCGGAGAGCAGCACGATGCGTTTCGGCGCGTCCGGCGGGAAGAACGACGCGGCCATCTCCAGCGCGTTGGCGATGTTCGTGCGCTCGTCCGGCGGCTGCGTCGCTTCGCTTTCGTCCGGCGCGCCGCGGCCGAACGGCTGCTCGATGCGCGTCTCCGCGCCAAACGTCAAGAGGGCAAAGCTGTCGTCCGGCGCGCGCGCCGCGGCCGCCCTTTCGATCCATTGGCGCGCGGCGGACTGGGTTGCCGGTAGCACACTGGCCGACGTATCCAGCAGGAAGATCGTATTGACCGGCCCGCCCGGTACCGGCAACCGCAACCCGGCCAGCGCCGCAATGAGCAGCGTAACCGCCAGCAGCCGCAGCGCCGTAGCCAGAACCAGCGTGCGCCGCGAAAGCTGCGTCACGCCCTGCCTGGCAACCACGACGACAAGCGCCCAAACGAGCGGGATAAGCAGCAACAGCCACGGCTGTGTAAAGTAGTCAAGCATCGTTACGTGCGCACCCGGTGGTACCAGACCCACTCACAGAGCAAGAGCGCGAGCGCGAGCAACGCCAGGTACCGCCAGATTTCTTGGAAGACGGGCAATTCGACCGGCGGCACGGACGCCGCGCCGCCCGCGAGCGCGGGCAACTGCGCTCCAACGTTCGCTTCCGCGCCCGCGGCGGAGCCGGCCGGCTCCTGAAGGCTAACGATGAAGATCTCGCGGTAGATTTCTTGCTCGCCCGCATAGTGCGCCACCCGGTAGACGCCCAGTTCCGCCGTGGCGGAGAAGGGGATGCGCTGCCTGCCCGCGAACGAGACGCGCCCGCCGCCCGGCTGCTCCACCACCAGGCGGTCGGCGTGAGGATGCAGGCCGAGTTCGATCACGTCCTGCGGCTGCACGTGGGTAACCGCCTCTTGCATGCGGTAGGGGTTGAGCCACTGGTAGACGTTCCCCATCAGCACCGGAAAGGCCGTGCGCAGCGGCAGGTTGCTCTCCATGAGCGAGAACGTGAAGACCACCATGCGCCGCCCGTCGTAGGCGCCGCTGAAGAGCAGCGGCCCGCGATTGCTGCCAATGAGTTCGTCGGCCCAGGCGGGCAGTTCCAGCCGCTGCGCGCGGGAGACACGCAGATCGCGGACGTCCACGAACCGCATGAGGTCGTGCTCCGGCGCCACGAATGCCACCGGCGGTTCCAGTATCTCGCCGGTCACCGCCAGCAACGGCGCGCCGGCCGGCGGATCGAAGATCAACCAGTTGCCGGGCGGCAGCGCGGCCGGCAGCCAGCCGTCGAAGATGTAGAGGTCGTAGACGTCCGCGGGCCGAAACTCCACCGGACGCACGTGGTCCAGCGCGAGATGCGGAAACGAGCCGAACACGGTGCTGAGAAAGAAGGGCGTATCCGAGACCAGGAGCGCGCGCAGCACGGGCGGCGGATTGAGCATAGCCGCCGCGCGGTCGTCCGCCGCCAGCGCGTCCTCGTGATCCAGCACCGCGTCCACGCGCGCGGTTTCGGCCGGAAAATCGCCAAAGACGACGTCCAGCGAGGAACCCGCCTGCGGGTAGGGAGCCAACGTGATCTCGCGCCGCTCCAGCGGCTGCCCGTCCGCCAGAATTGCCAGCGGCACGGTGGCGGCCTGCGGGCTGTAGTTCTGCACCTGCACGAACGCCTGGAGGCTGTCCGCGCGCCGGCGGACGGCGAAGGCGCTTATGCCTTGGTTGGCCGCCGGCGCGCCCACCCGTACGAAATAGACCGTCGCGTTGAGCGACTCGGGCATGACCGGCGCGCCAAAGCTGCCGTCGGTGTAGAGGTAAACCTCGCTGCCGGGCAGGGAATCGGCCAGCGAAACCGCCAGTTGCAGAGTGCGTTCCGTAGCGCCGACAGTCGCCGTCTGCGTAATGCTCTCGATGGCGGCGCGCGCGGCCTCCCTATCCGGTGTCTGGTACGCAAGCACCGCGGGCTGATTGTCGAAACTCACCACGGTGAGCCGATCGCCCGGTTCGCTGATTGCAATCTGTTCCAGCGCGGCGGCTTGCGCCGCTTCCAACCGCGTTGCGTCGCCGTATGCCACGCTCATGCTGGCGGAGGCGTCGATGAGGTGCACCACGTGCCGCTGCGGCAGGGTATTCGCCGTGCGCTCTGGCCGCGCCAGCACCAAAGCCAGCAAGAGGATCGCCAGCAGTTGCAAGAGCAGCAGGAGGTGACGCCGCAGCCGTTGCCAGAGCGTGAGCGCCTGCTCGCGCTGCACCAGGTCGCGCCAGAGGAAGACGCTGGGCACCTCCACGCGCAGGCTGCGCGGCCGCAAGATGTAGAAGAGCAGCACCAGCCCCGCGAGCGCCGCCCACGCCAGCGCCAATGGAACCAGCAAACTCATAGTACGACTCTCCGCAACAGCCGCTGGAACACCACCTCTTCCAGCGGCCAGGAGGTTTCCAGCCGCACGTAGCGCGCGTTGCGCCGGCCGCAGAACGTCTCGAGCTGGTCGGCCCAGGCCAGGGCGTGCTCCCGGTACTGGTTGAGGGTTTCCGCGTCCGCCGCCACGTTGATCGTCCGGCCCGTTTCCCGGTCCACCAGGCTCAACTCGCCGTTCAGTTGCGGATCGATCTCCGCCCAATCGAGCACGTGCAGCACCACGAGTTCGTGTCCGCCCTCTTGAATCGCCGTAATGCCCCGGTAGGCGTCCTCGGTCATCATGTCGGAAATCAGAATCACCAGGCCGCGCTGGGCGTTGCGGGCCGTGTAGTTGCGCATGGCCGCCACCAGGGACGTGGCGCCGCTCACCGGCTCCGCCTGCTCCAGAAAGTCGAAGTAGCGCAGGATGAAGGCTCTCCCCTGGGCCGGCGCGAAATACTGGGTGATCGACTCGCTGAATACCGCCGCGGCGAGCACGTCGTCCCGGTTCAGCGCAATGTAGCCCAGGCTGCCGGCCAGCGACTTGGCGTAGGCAAATTTGTTCTGCCGGCCCCAATCCATCGAGCGGCTGCCGTCCACCAGCACGTGCACGGCCAGGTGCTCTTCGGCTTCGCGCAGCTTGATGTACAGGCGGTTCGAGCGTCCGAAGACGTTCCAGTCCACGTGGCGAAAGTCGTCGCCGGGGCTGTAGTTGCGGTAGTCGGCGAACTCGATCGAGGAGCCGAACTGCCGGCTGCGCCGCCCGCCGCCGCTCACCACGCCGTAGCCGCGCCGGCTGAGCAGTTGCAGCCGGTCCAGCCGCCGCAGAAAGGCGTGGTCGATCAGGGCCGCGGGACTCGCCTTCATTCTTCCGTATCCGGTGAAATCGTCATGACAAGCTCGTCGATAACCGTATCGGCAGTGACCCCCTCGGCCTCAGCCTCGAAGTTCAGGATGAGCCGGTGGCGCAGCGTCTCGTGCGCCACGTCGCGAATGTCCTCGAACGAAACGTTGTAGCGCTCGTCGAACAGGGCGCGCGCCTTGCCGGCCAGCACCAGCGTCTGCGCGCCGCGCGGCGACGCGCCGTAGCGCACGTAGTTGCGCGTAATCTGCGGCGCTTCCGCCGAGGCCGGATCCGTTGCCGTAATTAGACGCACCGCGTAGCGCAGCACGTGGGTGGCGATGGGCACCTGCCGCACGAGCACCTGCAACGCCAGGATGTCCTTCGTCGTCGCCACCTTGCGCACCGACGGCAGCGTGTCCGTCGTCGTGCGCAACACGATCTCTTCCAGTTCCGCCGCGTCCGGGTAGTTCACGATGATCTTGAAGAAGAAGCGGTCAAGTTGCGCCTCCGGCAGCGGATACGTGCCCTCCATTTCGATGGGATTTTGCGTCGCCATCACGAAGAACGGAATCGGCAAGTCGTGGAGCGTGTTGCCCACCGTCACCGTGCGCTCGTGCATCGCCTCCAGCAGCGCCGACTGGGTCTTGGGCGTGGCGCGGTTGATCTCGTCGGCCAGGATGAGGTTGTTGAAAATCGGCCCCGGCTCGAAGCGGAAGAAGCGGTTGCTCTGCTGGTCCTCCGTGATGACCGTTGTGCCGGTAATGTCCGCCGGCATGAGGTCGGGCGTGAATTGGATGCGGCCGTATTGCAGGTCGAGCAACTCGCCCAGGGTCTTGACAAGCTCGGTCTTGCCCAGGCCGGGTACGCCCTCCAGCAGCGCGTGTCCGCCGGCGAGCAGACAGATCAAGACGCTGTCGACGACGGCCTGCTGGCCGACGATCACCTTGCCGAGTTCGGCGCGGAAGTCCTGGCTGAGGGAATGGAAGTGTTCGATGCGTTCTTCAGTGGGCCGCGAGATCATGGCGCTTGCTCCAGGGCGTTTGAGAGGGCGTTGAAGTACTGTTGGACGTAGTCGGCGACCGTCCAGGGCACGAAGTGGCTCGCGCCGCCGGTGGAGACGATGGCGTTGCCGGCGTCGGTCACGCCGTACTGCGCCGGCGCCGTGCCCGGACCGGGTACCGCCACCGGCGCGCGCTGCGGCGACCAGCGCGAGGGGCCGACGCCTCTATCCGCCAGCACGACCGACGGCTTCTGCGCGATCTGCAAGCGCGGCGCTTCCGGCCCCGGTTGGAAGGATTCCTCGCCTTGGTTACCGCCGCCCTGGCTGGGGCCGCCGCCGGGGGCGGATTGAAGTTGCCACGAATCTTGCTGCTGTGACTGCCCGGCCTCCTCCGTCACACCGGCCGTATTGAAGGCCTGTTGCGCCTGCGCTTGCTGCTGCTCCCCGCCCGGCTGCGCGCCCGCTTCCTCGCCGCCGGCGCCGGCGCGCAGTTGCTCCGCCTGCGCCTCCAACTGCTGCTGCGCCCGGATGCGCTGTCCCCGCTCCTCGATGGCATCGCCAAGCTCCTGGAGTTCGCGCTCCGTTGCCCGGTCGTTGTAGGAAGCGACCTCCCGGCTCACGTCCGCCAACTCCTGGGCCAGCCGCGGATCGACCGGCTCGGCGCGCTCGGCGGCCTTGGCAAAGGCGTCGGTCATGTCGTTACGATCCTCGCGCGAGAGATCGCGCACGTTGCGCGCCAAATCCTCCAGGGCTTGCGCCGCCTGCTCGAAGTTGCCTTGCTCGAGACTCTGCCCGGCGCTCCGTGACGGCTGCGCCTGTGCGAGTTCCCGTCCGACCTCCGCCAGGGCGGTCTGCTGCTCGTTGACGTGGGGATTGCGTGATTCCTCCAACTGCTGGGCAAGGTCGCTGAGACTCGCCTCACCCTCTCCACGCTCCCCGGCCGCTCCCTCTTCCGTCGCCTCGCCTTGCTGTCCGGCGTTCTGTTGTTGGGCATTGTCAGCCTGCGTCAGCAGCGGCTGCAATTGCTCGGGTTGCGCCGCTTGCTCCGCATCCGGTTCCACGAGTTCCCCGGCGCCGCCGCTTTGGGATTCTTCAGCCACCACCAGCGCATCGGGCGCGGCGGGTTCAGCCAGCGTGCCCTCGCGCGCGGCGGCTACCTGGTGCGCCAGGGGCGCGAGCGGCGCAAGCTGGCCGCCCATGTAGGGAAAGACCTCCCAGAAGAAGAGCGCCGCCAGACCCACGACCAGCAGGAGCGCGTCCACGCGCGGGATGCGCAGGGGAAACACCCGCCGGGGTTGGATCTCCTGCGCGTGGCGCCAGGCGTCTTCGAGTTGCACGCCGCGGAACGGGTTGGCGCTGGCGCTTTCCGATAACTCTACCGCCGTGGCCAGGCGCGCGGACAACGCCAGGCGCGCGTCGTAGGCCCGGGCAACGTCCAGCGCGGTGCGCCGCCGCGCGAGAACCGGGACCACCATCGCCGCAAAGAGGCCGGCCGCCAGCACAAGACTGAGCGTAAAGACGGGAAACTGCGGCGTGAACACCGAACCGCCAAAGGAAAGCGCCACGTAGAGCAAGGCCGCCAACCACAACGCCCGCGCGCCCCGCCGCACCACGGCGCGCAACCGCAGCCTACGGCCAATCTGCCGCAGGCGCTGGCCGTAGGCCGCCGCGGCGGCCACGCCGGAGCCGGAGAATTCAGCAGTTGATGTTGCCAAGATTGCCGCTTCCTAGACCCCAGTGACGGCTCGAATGCGGGCGGCGGCGTGAACGCGGGCGGCTGCGGGGATTCACCGCGCCGCGGCGCAACCCCGGCGCGGCATCGCCCTGCCTGCGCGCGGCTCGCGGGCGCGTTGGGCAATCTGCCCCGGCACTGCCCGCTGCCTCAATCTTACCCTAGTGCCAAGTGCGCGTAAACGCAGCCGTGATTGAAGCGCCGCAATCGCTGTGCTACCATGACAGCCAAATATGCCCCACCGTAACGAGCACTTTTCGCTGTGTTGATTGCAGGAGGACACGATGGCAGCAGAATCCGGCAGCACGATCGAAGCCCTATTGGAAGAGCAGCGCCTCTTTTCTCCACCGGAAGAGTTCGCCAAGAACGCCTACGTCAATGACGATGCCGTATTCGCGCAAGCCGCCGCCGATCCGGAAGCCTTCTGGGCCTCTATCGCGTCGGAGTTGCACTGGTTCAAGAAGTGGGACCAGGTGCTGGATGAATCCGATCCGCCGTTCTTCAAGTGGTTCGTCGGCGGCAAGCTCAACATCACCTACAACTGCATCGATCGCCACCTGAACTCCTGGCGGCGCAACAAAGCCGCCATCATCTGGGAGGGCGAGCCGGGCGACCAGGTTGTCCTCACCTACTACGACCTCTGGCGCGAAGTCAGCAAGTTCGCCAACGCCCTCAAGGGCCTGGGCGTGAAGAAGGGCGACCGGGTGACGCTCTACATGGGCATGGTGCCGGAACTGGCAATCGCCATGCTTGCCTGCGCCCGCATCGGCGCGCCGCACAGCATCGTCTTCGGCGGCTTCAGCGCGGAAGCCCTGGCCGACCGCATCAATGACGCCCAGGGGAACGTGCTTGTCACGTGCGACGGCGGCTGGCGGCGGGGCGGCATCGTGCCCCTGAAGCAGATGGCCGACGAGGCCGTGGAACGCTGCCCCACCATCGAAAACGTAGTCGTCGTGAAGCGCATCGGCGATGAAGCCGGTATCGAAATGAAAGAGGGCCGCGACCACTGGTGGCACGAACTGATGGCGGATGCTGATCTTCGCTGCGAGCCGGAAGAGATGGACGCCGAGGACATGCTCTACATCCTCTACACCAGCGGCACCACCGGCAAGCCCAAGGGCATCGTGCACACCACCGGCGGCTACTCCACGCAGACCTACCTCACCACCAAGTGGGTCTTCGACATGAAAGACGACGACGTCTACTGGTGCACGGCGGACATCGGCTGGGTCACCGGCCACTCCTACATCATCTACGGCCCGCTGCAGAACGGCGCAACGACGGTCATGTACGAGGGCGCGCCGGACTTTCCGGGCCGCGACCGCTTCTGGGACGTGGTGGAGAAGTACGGCGTCACCATTCTCTACACCGCGCCGACCGCCATCCGCGCCTTCATGCGCTGGGGCGAGGAGTATCCGGCAATGCACGATATGTCGAGCCTGCGCCTGCTCGGCTCGGTGGGCGAACCGATCAACCCGGAAGCCTGGATTTGGTACCACGAGAACATCGGCGGCGAACGCTGTCCGATCGTGGACACCTGGTGGCAGACCGAAACCGGCGCGATTCTGATCACGCCGTTGCCCGGCTACACCACCACCAAGCCCGGCTCAGCCACCCGCACGTTCCCCGGCATCCAGGCGGCCATCTTGGACGAGGCCGGCAACGAGGTGCCGGAGGGCGGCGGCTACCTGGTCATTCAACGTCCGTGGCCCTCGATGCTGCGCACGATCTACGGCGACCCGGAACGCTTCAAGGACCAGTACTGGAGCCGCTACCCCGGCATCTACTTCACCGGCGACGGCGCTAAGGTCGATTCAGACGGCTATTACTGGGTGCTGGGCCGGGTGGACGACGTGATGAACGTGGCCGGGCACCGCCTCTCGACGATGGAAATCGAGAGCGCGCTGGTGGACCACCAGTCGGTGGCGGAAGCGGCCGTGATCGGCAAGACCCACGAACTGAAAGGCCAGGCGGTCTCGGCGTTCGTGCTCCTGAAAGAGGGCATCGACCCGGGCGATACGCTGCTGGACGAACTGAAGAAGCACGTGGCGCAGAAGATTGGGCCGATTGCGCGCCCCGACGACATCTTCTTCACTGCCGACCTGCCCAAGACCCGCAGCGGCAAGATCATGCGCCGCCTCCTGCGCGACGTGGCCGAAGGCCGCGCCCTGGGCGATACGACGACGCTGCTGGACGCCAACGTGGTGGAGAACCTGCGCGGGCAGTACGAGGATTCCGAGGGCTAACGACGAGCGGGCTGCCGATATTACATTTAGGCGCGAGTTGAAGTGCAACGGCAACAACGGGCTTCGCGAAAACGTCGTGGAGCCCGTTGTTTCGTCTTACCGTGCTCACGCTTCATGTCATTCCGAGCGTAGCGAGGAATCTAGAGCGCAGCGAGGGATTCATAGCGTAGCGCGGGGGCTTGTCCCCCGCAAACGCGCAAATCTCCGTTCGTGCTGAGCTTGTCGAAGCATGAACGGAGCCTTGCCCGTTCTGAGTCTCTGCGCGCGCAACCCGCCGTTCACCCTTCGACGCCGCTCAGGGCGAACGGCTTGGTGGACGACTATCCTCGGTTGGCAACTCTCTTGGTATAAAAAAACTCCGCTGCCCAGGCAACGGAGGATCATCCAAGCGAGAAAATGTCCTGCGAGAGCGACCTGCGAAAATGTCGGCGCGGAGAGCACTCGCGCGGCCTCTACTTCACGGCAACGCCGCCGCCGGACGCCACGGCATCTTCGACAACCGGATTGAGCCACCGTTCGCCGTACGCGCGCATCACTTCCAGCACCGGCACCAGGGCGGCGCCTTTTTCGGTCAGGGCGTACTCCACGCGCGGCGGAATTTCGGCGTAGGCGCGGCGGGTGATGATCTGCTCTTCTTCCAGCGTACGGAGGCGTTCGACGAGGGTATTGGGGCTAATGCCCTCGAGGGAGCGTTCCAGGGTGCAGAAGCGCTGGGGGCAGGCGGCGAGGTCGCGCAGGATGAGGAGCGTCCAGCGCCCGCAAATCAAAGACGCGGTGCGCGCAATGGCGCATTCGGCATCCCTGTCGGAACAGCGCGTGGACATGGCCATGCTTGCACTCCACTGTGGGCGGACTGCCCGCCCGTGCGTTCGCGCCACTTCGATTCGATTGTAGCGCAGTTTTGGCATGACGGTCAAACGACCGGCCGCTTGCACTGCGCGACAGCATTGGGGCTTGTTTGCCAAGAGGCGGGGGACAAGCCCCCGCGCTACGTTAGTGATTGACAGTCCATGTCACTCCGAGCGCAGCGAGGAGTCTCGTGCCGTGCTCTAGGCAGTCTGCAGCTCCAGCACACGAGATTCCTCACTGCGCTGCGCTCCGTTCGGAATGACAGGAATGCCGCGCTCCGTTCGGAATGACAAGAAAGCCGCGTTCCGTTCGGAAGGACAGGAGTGTTGCGCTTCGTTCGGAGTGACAAAAGTGTTGCGCTCCGTTCGGAATGACAAAAGTGCCAATACAACAAAACGGTCAAGCCTAAAGCCACCGAGGCCGAAGCAAGTTGCAGTTGACGACTCTACCCGCCATGCGCTATAAGAAATCGGGGTGGCACAGAAGTGTAGGTGCGCTTTGGCAATACGGCTTGGCATACGAATACTTGTCCTCCTTGTAATCTGCCTGGTACCGGCAACACCGGCTGCGGCCTTCTCATTCGTTGTCGAGCAAGAAGACGGCACGTTGACGAACCTGACGCGCTTCCGGCCGCCGGCCTTCCGGCGCGATCTTTCGGAATATACCGTAATCCAGGTGGAGTACGGCAACGCCACGTACTACCATCCGTCGCTGCACGGCGGCACCATGGCCAACGGCGAAATCTACAGCCGTTACGACCCCATCATTGCCGCCAGCCCGTTCTTCCCGCTGGGATCCGTGGTGCGCGTCACCCGGCTTGCGACCGGGGCGAGCATCGTCGTCATCGTGAAAGACCGCGCGCCGTCGCCGGGCTTCATGTGGATCGACCTGAGCGAAGCGGCGTTCATCCAGTTGGCGCCCTTCATCACCGGCCGCTTCGACGTGCAAATCGAAATCCTGAGCAAGTGACCGCAGCCTACGTTTCGCGCCACCTCGCACTGTCATGAAAACTACCGCGCACGCCATCGAACCGCTTACGCCCGTGCCTGAGCACGTGCTCGGCGTCCGCGAAGAGCTAAACCTGCTCACGTACGGCCCCAGCGAGATTCTGCTTGCCACGGCCGGCGGCGAGATTGCCGGCGCGGTGCGCCTGGCGCTGCGGGAGGACCCGCGCCGCCGCCACGGCCTCATCGCCGACCTGGCCGCGCACGAGGACTACGACCGCAAGGCGATTGCCGCAGACCTCATCGCCGCCGCCGAGGAGCGCCTGAAGGCGCGGGGCGTGACCAAGATCGACGCGATCGTGCGCGATGGCGAGGGCGCCACCGTGCCTTTCTACGAGCGCGGCTACTGGGCCGCCCGCAAGATGGTGCTGCTGACGTGGGACCTCGGCGGACTCGAAGCGCTTGAGTCGAGCGACGAATTTTCGATTGAAGAGCACGCCGCGCCCGACCCGGCGTTCCTCACGGACTTCGCGCTCGAAAGCTACCAACCCTACTGGCGCTGGTGGAAAGAGTATAAAGAGGACACGCGCTGGCACCGGGTGGAATACCCGGCTGAGCCGGAAGCGCCGCCGAGCGCGGAACTCGCCCAGGAGATGCGTGACCGCGTGGCGGCGCGTGTTGCTGCGTTCGGCGGGGCCGCGCCGCAGACGCTTTTTACCGCGCGGCTGGACGGCGAGGTAGTGGCTCTCTGCGACGCCAAAGCCGCGGCGGACGACGTCACGTTCGATTGGGGCCTCCTCGTGCGCCGGGACTATGGCGGACGCCGCATCGGCTCGGCCCTGCTCGGGCACGCGCTCCACTGGCTCAAGGCGCGGGGCCTGGAGACCGCGCGCATCGTCACCACCTCCGGCCTGGACGACTATGATCCGACGGTCTATCTCTACGCCGCCGCCCACGGCGGCGCGATTAGGGCAGAATACCTGAACCTGGTGAAGAGACGGCTGCACAGCGGCAGCAGGCCGGGGTGAGCGCTGCGGCTACGCGGCAAACACCGTTTCGGCCTTCATCGAAAACTTGACGGGTGTGGCGAAGCGTGTACACTAAGGGCGTGACGCGCGTTGCCGCGGCGGTTCTCACGCTGAGGGATCAGCGGCAAGGCGCAAGGCAGGGGTGTTGCGGGAAGAATTTAGTCAGGAGAAGGAGGAGTTGCGGTGTTTAGGTCAATGTGGATGAGAGCGGCCGTCTTCGTGGTCGCCGTCTTGGCGGCGGCGGCGCTGGCGGCCTGCGCGCAGGAACCGGCGGCCATGCCGGAGGCCGCGCCGGAGCAAGAAGCGGAAGCGGCCGCGGAACCGGCCGCGCCGCAGGTCTACCGCATGGGCATCTTCGAGGAGCCCATTACGCGGAACTTCTGGAACTACTACGGCGGCCCCGGCGGCTCGGTGTGGACGCAATACGTCCTGAGCGGCTGGGCCGGCGGCCTCTACGGCTACTCCGACCAGAACTTCGAGTGGGTGCCGAGTCTGGCGGCGGACTTCCCCACCGATCTGCAAAAAGAGACCGTTGACGGCACGGAATACTGGACCACCGAGGTGCCCCTTCGCCAGGGCATCATGTGGAGCGACGGCGAGGAACTGACGGCGGACGACGTCATCTTCACCGCGCACACCGTGCTGGAGATGGGCATTAGCGGCAACTTTGGCGCGGCGGTGGACCCGGCCTTCGTCGAACGCATCGAGGCCCTGGACAGCCATCGCATCAAGATCTTCTTCAAGGCGGCCGACGCTGACGGGAACCCGCAGACGCCCGGCCTGAGCGTGTGGCAGTTCGGCCTGGCTTTCATGCCGATTCTGCCGGAGCACTACTGGGCGCCGGTGGTCGCTGAGGCCAAGAAAGCCGGCGAAGCCGAGGCGCAGATTGAAGCGCTGATGGCCCACGTGCCCGAGAACGACCCCACCCTGGGCGGCTTCATGTTTGGCAGGTGGGAGCCCGGCGCGTTCATCGAGAACGCCAAGGTTGAGAACTACTACGCCACCGGCTCGGTCATCACGCGGTACGCCAGCGGCACGCTGCAAGAGGTGAACGAGCGGCTGGGCTACACCGCTACCTACTTCGGCGAGCCCGGCGGCGACAAGGAACTGGAGTACACGGTCGGCCCCCACGTGGATTCGGCCCTCTTCAGCATCTACGGCAACCAGGACGCGGCCATTCTGGCCCTGACCAAGGGCGACATCGACTACGTCTTCAATCCCTTGGGCCTGGAGAAGGGTTTCCGCGAGCGCATCCAGGCGGCGGGCGACCTGGAAATCGTCACCAACCTGGATAACGGCATGTTCTACCTGGGCTTCAACGTGCGCAAGGAGCCCATGAGCATCCGCGAGTTCCGGCAAGCGGTGGCGGTCATGATCGACAAGGAGTTCGTGACCCAGACCGTGCTGCAGGGCGCGGCCATCCCGGCGTACTCCATGGTGCCGCCCGGCAACGCGGCCTGGTTCAACGCCGATACGGCCAAATTGGGCGCGGGCATGAGCAGAGGCGAACGGCTGGCGGAGGCGGTTGCGTTGCTCAAGAGCGCCGGCTTCACCTTTGAGGAAGAGCCGGAGATCAGTGAGGACGGCAACTTCGTGGCCAAGGCCGGCAAGGGCCTGAAGATGCCCGACGGCTCCGACGTGCCGGCGCTGACCATCATCGCGCCCAGCGCGGGCTACGACCCGCTGCGCGCCACGTTCGCCATCTGGATCGAGCGCTGGTTGAACGACGTGGGCATCCCGGTGCGGGCCAACCTCACCGGTTTCAACGTCATCGTGGGCGTGCTCTTCAGCGATACGGTGCAAGAAGACCTGGACATGTGGATCCTGGGCTGGAGCCTGAGCCTCTTCCCGGACTACCTGGAGGTCTTCTTCAATAGCCGCCGCGCGCCGGAGAACGAGGGCGGCTACAACTGGGGCGGCTATGCCAATCCTGAGTTCGACACCATCTCGTTCAGCCTGCTCTCCGAGACAACCATCGAGGGCGCGCGCGACAAGGTCTTCCAGTTGCAGGAATTCCTGGCCGAAGACCTGCCGTACGTGACGCTCTTCACCGTGCCCAAGCTGGATTCCTACCGGCCGGGCAGCGTCGAGTACCCGTACACTGAGGTCCTCGGCGGACTGGAAGGCGTGGGCGGCATGCAGACGGCGGTGCAGGTGAAGTAGCAACGGCGAGAATCCGCAAAGGCGTTTGACGCCCGTTGAGGAATCTGACGCCTGCGCAGAATCTGACCCGCTGCGATTGCGCGGTTTACGACGGGTAGGGGCACGACGTGTCGTGCCCCTACCCGTTTAAGGCTGTGGCGCGTCGGTTTGACTACGGCGCCGCAACCGTCAATAATGGGGCGCAATACATATCCACGCGCTTGACCGGGGAATTGGCGGATGGCTGCCTATCTAATTAGCAGAACCCTGCAGATACTATTGACGCTCTTCGCGTTCATCTGCATCGTCTTCTTCCTCGTCAACGCGCAGCCGGGCGACATCAGCAACGTCTACGCCATGAACCCCGAGTTGCCGCCGGATGCCCGCGAGCGGCTGCAAAACCAGTTTGGGCTCAACCAGCCGTTGTGGCAGCAATTCCTGGTGTACGTCAAGAACATCCTCACCGGCAGTCTGGGCGTCTCGTTCACCCACTATCCCCGCAGCGTCATGGACGTGATTGCCGAGCGCCTGCCGCGCACGGTGGCGCTCTTCATGACGGCCACGATCTTCTCCTTCTACCTGGGTTTCCTGCTGGGCAAGATCATCGCCTGGAAGCGCGGCGGCTGGACCGAATACGCCACCACCCTGGGCGGCGTGACGCTCTACACGGTCTTTACGCCCTGGTTCGCCCTGATGATGATCTGGCTCTTCGCCTTCAAGGCCGGCTGGTTCCCCATCGGCAAGTTTCTGGACCCGGTCTTGTGGCGGGACGCGCCGCTGGCGGCGAACACGTTGTTTGGCCGCATGATGCTGACGGCGTTGGCGCTCTCCATCGTCGTCTTCGCCGTCTTTCTGGTCACCACGCGGCGGCGCATGGCCGGCGCGCGCTTCATTCAACTCGGCAGCCTCATCGCCGCCGTCGGCGTGATGCTCGGCGCGTGGTGGCTGACCGGTGTCGGCCATTTGGCCTGGGACATCGTGAAGCACATGATCTTGCCCGTGTTCACGCTCACCCTCATCAGCTTTGCCGGCACCATGCTGCTCACGCGCAACAGCATGTTGGAGACCATGCGCGAGGACTTCGTGCTGGCGGCCCGCGCCAAGGGCCTGCCGGATAAAGCCGTGCGCGACCGGCACGTGGCGCGCAACGCCCTGCTGCCGGTGGTCACCAGCCTGGTTTTCAGCCTGGCGTTCGCCGTGGACGGCGGCGTGATTATCGAATCGGTATTCTCCTGGCCCGGCATGGGGCAGACGCTGGTGGCGGCGGCGATTTCGGAAGACCTGCCGCTGGCGGTGGGCGCGTTCGTCTTCGTCGGCATCTTCGTCCTGCTGGCCCACCTGGCCGTGGACGTGCTCTACGTCTACCTTGACCCAAGGATTCGCTACTAATGGCCGTGGAAGCAACACCGCAACCGGCCGCGCCGTCGCTGCGCAAAGTGCGGCTCGGCCTGGCGGCGCGCAGCCTGCGCGAAAACTGGTCGCTCTTCGTCAGCACGCGCATCGGGCTGATCGGGTTGACCGTGATCCTCTTCTATATGTTGCTCGCGCTGGCGCATCCCATTCTGATGAACACCGTGTGGGACGAGCGCATCTACGACCCGGTGGTGGGCTACGCCTTCGATGAGACCCGCCAACCGGCGCCGCCCAGCCGCAGCCACCTGCTGGGCACGGACCCCCTGGGCCGTGACATCCTGAGCCAACTGATGTACAGCACCCGCACGGAATTCCTGCTGGGGCTGCTGGCCGCCATCGTCACCGTCGTGATCGGCACCACCGTCGGCGCGATCGCCGCCTACTACGGCGGTGTGATCGATACCCTCCTGATGCGCTTTGCAGACATCATGGTGATGATGCCGGGCATCAGCATCCTCATCGTCTTGAGCGCGCTGATTGGCGTGGAACACCTGGAGTTGGCGCTCATCATCGGCATCTTATCGGGTTTTGGCGGCGCGAGCATTCTCTTGAAGTCACAGGCGCTTTCCGTGGTTGTCAAGCCGTATATCGAAGCGGCACGCGCGGCCGGCGGCGGCCCGGCGCACATCATCTTCATCCACATCGTGCCCAACCTGCTGCCGCTTTCGTTCCTCTACATGATGTTCACCGTCACCGGCGCGATCTTCTCGGAAGCGGTCTTGAGTTTTCTCGGCCTGCTGGACGTGCGCATGAGTTGGGGCCTGATGATCCACACCACCGAGGCCGCCGGCTACCTGCTGCAAGTCGGCGCGTACTGGTGGCTCATCTTCCCGGCCAGCCTCTCCATTACGCTGCTCTGCTCCTCGTTCTACCTGGTGGGGCGCGCCATGGATGAGGTGATCAACCCCAGATTGCGGCGCTTATGAGCGGCGCTCCCCTGCTGGCCGTGGAAGACCTCACCCTGCACTACAACACGCGGGCCGGTGAAGTCTGCGCCGTGGACGGCGTTTCGCTCGCGCTGCACCGGGGCCAGTCGCTGGGACTGGTGGGGGAATCCGGCTGCGGCAAGTCGTCCCTGGCGCTGGCGCTGCTGCGGCTGCAGCCGGATAACGCGCGCATACTCGGCGGCAAGATCCTGTTGGACGGCATAGACCTGGTCGCGCTTTCCGAGGATAAGATGCGTTCCTACCGCTGGGACCGTATCGCCATGGTCTTCCAATCGGCCATGAACGCCTTGGACCCGGTGTACCGCGTGGGCGACCAGATCATCGAGGCGCTGGAGGAGCACGTCAATGCGTCGCGGCCGGAAATGATCGAGCGCGTGCACGCGCTCTACGACCTGGTGAACCTTTCGCACAACTTCATTCCGCGCTATCCCCACGAGTACAGTGGCGGCATGAAGCAGCGCGCCATCATCGCCATGGCCCTGGCCTGCGAACCGGACCTCATCATCGCCGACGAGCCCACCACGGCCCTGGACGTGATCGTGCAAGACCACATTCTGCGCGAATTGCAGAATATCCGCGCGGAATTGAACATGAGCATGCTCTACATTTCGCACGACATGGCGGTGATTGCCGAGGTGAGCGACGTGGTGGCGGTGATGTACGCCGGCAAGATCGTGGAATACGGCACGGCGGAAGAAGTCTTTGCCCGGCCCATTCACCCCTACACCCGCGCGTTGATGTCGGCCTTTCCCAGCGTGACCGGCGAGAAGCAGGAACTGGCGACCCTGGGCGGCGAGCCGCCAAACCCGCTGGAATTGCCGTCCGGCTGCCGCTTCCATCCGCGCTGCCCGCACGCGACCGAGAAGTGCGCCGAGCAGGAACCGCCCACCGTGCGCCGCGGCGCGCACTGGGCCGACTGCTGGCACCCACCGGAGGACTAGAACCGATTTCAGATAACTCCGTTTAGACCCCCTCTCCCTGAGGGAGAGGGCCGGGGCGAGGGTGAAGACGTAGAGCAAGTTTGCGTTGAAGAGGAATAGCGCCGATGACCGATTCGGCAAACACAACAGCCGCCGAAGACCGCCCCCTGCTGCGGGTAGAGGGCTTGCGCAAGCATTTTCCCGCCGCCACCTCCCGCTTCCGGCGCAACCGGCGCTTCATCCACGCCGTGGACGACGTCAACTTCACCCTGGGCCGGGGCGAAAGCCTGGGATTGGTGGGCGAATCCGGCTGCGGCAAGACCACGACCGGCAAGATGCTCGTGCGGCTAATAGACCCCACTGAAGGCCGCGTGCTCTTCGACGACGGCGCCGGCGAGCCGACGGACATCGCCACCCTGCGCGGCAAGCCCCTGAAGGAATTCCGGCGGCGCGCGCAGATGATCTTCCAAGACCCGTACGAGTCCATGAACCCCCGGCGCACGATCTACGACACCATCGCCGAGCCGCTCCAGGTGCAGCAGATCGGCACGCTGGTGGAGCGCATCGACCGCGTGACGGAAATGCTGGCGCTGGTGGGCCTGACGCCGCCGCGCGCCTTCCTCTTCCGCTACCCCCACGAACTCTCCGGCGGCCAGCGGCAGCGCGTGGCGATCGCGCGGGCGCTGGTGGTGGAGCCGTCGTTTGTGGTGGCCGACGAACCGACCTCCATGTTGGACGTCTCCGTGCGCACCGGCGTGATGCGGCTGATGGCGGACCTGGCCGAGGGCCTGGGCATCGGCTATCTCTACATCACCCACGACCTGGCGGTGGCGCGCTACATGTGCACCCGCATCGCGGTGATGTATCTCGGCAAGATCGTGGAAATCGGCGATACGGAGGAAATCCTGCGCCGCCCGCAACACCCCTATACCCAGGCCCTGCTGTCCGCGGTGCCCGTCCCCGACCCCACCGTCACCCGCGCCCCGGTCAACATCAAAGGCGGCGTCACGACCCTCATCAACCCCCCGCCCCAATGCCGCTTCTACCCCCGCTGCCCCCAAGCCGACAACTTCTGCCGCGACAACGACCACCCACCCCTGGAACGCAAAGGCCAGGAGCAAGAAGTGGCTTGCTACAAGGCGTAGCCAGCGGCGCAGTTGTTCAGCGACACTTTCGTTGCTAAAGTATGATGAGCGGGTCGAATGCACTCGCAGAAAGACATTACGTCATCGGATCGACTACAGCAACGAGAGCACTGGCATGAGACGAGCGATCCAATGAACAAAGCACTTCTATGCTAACGAAAACCGGAACTGTGACCTACCGTGCTCTCAGCCTGGGTGCAGGCGTGCAGAGTTCTGTGTTGGCACTTCTTCTGTCCCGATCCGACCCCGGCTTGCTCGAACTTGGCTACCCCAAACCAAATGTCGCCGTGTTTGCCGACACTGGTTGGGAACCAGAGTATGTTTACCGCCACCTTGACTGGCTTGAAGAGCAACTTGACTATCCGCTAATCCGCGTATCTGATGGCGACATAAAGACAAACCTGAAGCAGGGGCGCACGGTTTCGGGACACCGGTTTGTGGATGTACCGTTGTTTATGGTGAACCCGGATGGTAAGAAAGGCATGTTGCGGCGGCAGTGTACAAGCCATTATAAGGTTAGACCCATCTATCGTGAGATTAGACAGCTTGCAGGTGGACAACGCGGGCGGCCATTCCCAAAAGACACGTACGCTGAAATGTGGCTTGGGATATCTCGGGACGAGGTGGCGCGTATCAAGCCCAGCCGAGAACCATGGGTTGAACACCGCTGGCCGCTTGTGGAACTTGGTATGTCGCGCCAGGACTGCCTAGAGTGGTTCGCTTCTGAATACCCGGGCCGTCACCTTCCCCGGTCAGCTTGCGTCATTTGTCCCTATCGCTCGGATGAACACTGGCTGGAACTAAAGCGGTCTGAGCCTGACAGTTACAACGAGGCCGTGAAGTTCGATGTATGGCTGCGAAATAGCGCAACGAACCCCGTGAGGGAGATCCTCAACGGCCGTCCGTACCTTCATGCTGCGCGCCGACCTCTTGCTAGCGTCATCGCTGAACGGGAATCTGATGATTCAGACGCGAACGACTACTTTGTCGAGGAGTGCGAGGGCGTCTGCGGTGTATGAGGCGCACACGGAGACGGTTAGCCCCAAGTATTCGCTTCATCCGTACCAGCGGCAGGTGCTGACTGACATCTTGCAGGCCCTGTCATCGCCTGAGCGTCGGGTCGTTGCGCACTTGCCAACCGGCGCTGGCAAGACGAGAATTGCCGCCCATGCTGCGTGCCGGCTGCTCAACGAGAATGACAACTACGACAAGCGAAGTGAGGAGCCCCTTGTAATCTGGTCGGCGTCTACAGAGGAGCTTTGCGAACAGGCGGCAGACCAACTTTCAGAGGCGTGGTCGTATCTGGGTTTGCGGGATGCTTCCATTCACCGCTATTGGGGCAACCGGTCGCTAGACCTGCGGCGACTGTCTTCTGGGTTCTTGGTAACCGGTCTTGCTAAACTGCATTCCGTTGCGTCCCGAGATAACACACTACTTGCGCACCTGGCCCATTGTACGGCAGGTGTGATCTTTGACGAGGCCCACCAGGCAGTTGCCGAGACCTACGCTTTTGTCACTGAGCAGCTATGCAGCACGCGGCCGCCTCTCCTCGGCTTGACCGCAACACCGGGGCGCACCGCGAACCTTACGGATGCTGACCATCAGCTTGCCGCTATGTTCGATTACAAGAAAGTGTCAATAGACCCTAGAGGACATGAGAGCGCCGTTGCCTACCTCATTCAGAATCGCTACCTGGCTGACACGCGCTTTGTGCCGGTGGACTTTGACTCTGATTTTGCAGTCGCAGACCCTCGCCCCGGCCTGGACTATAGTCGGCATGACCTAGCTGAACTGGGCCGCGACGAGCGCCGGACACGTGTGATCGCTGAACACGCTATGGGTGCCGTTAGACGGCATCAGCGCACTATTGTGTTCTGCCCCTCGGTGGAGAGCGCACATATGTGCAACCGGCTTCTCTTGGCTGAGGGCATGGCTACTCACGTGATTACTGCGAAAACGTCCAGCGAGGAACGCCAGGACATCATAGCCACTTTCAAGAGCGACAGTAGGGAGCACATGGTGTTGTTCAACTACGGCGTGCTTACCGCCGGTTTCGACGCTCCGCGAACTCGTTGTGTCATTATCGCTCGCCCTACCACTTCATTGGTGCTCTATTCGCAAATGGCGGGGCGCGCAATGCGCGGCCCTAGAGCCGGCGGCAACCCAAGAGCCGAAATACTCACTGTTGTCGACACGAACCTTCCAGGGTTCGGGTCAGTGACCGAGGCGTTCACAAACTGGGAGGAACTATGGAAGACCAACTCGCCGAACTAAGAGATGCAGACCGCAGCCTGTTTCCAGGTAGTTTTACAATACGCGCCATTAGGGACAGCCGATACCATAGTACCGCATATGCAATTGCCGAGCTTATTGACAACTCAGTCGAAGCAGGGGCGCCTTTAGTCGAACTCTTGTGCATGGAAGATTCTCAGTTGGCGGAGGTGCGGACTCGGCGACGAGTATCCGAAATTGCAGTCCTAGATAACGGTGAAGGCATGAGCGCAAGAACGTTACTCGACGCCCTCAAGTTTGGTGGAGGCACTCGGCACGACTCTAATACGGGAATCGGCAAGTACGGCATGGGACTTCCTACTTCTTCAATGTCTCAATGCAAGAAAGTGGATGTTTGGACTTGGCAGAACGGACTGGATTCTGCATTGCATTCTAGCATTGACGCCGACGAGATTGAGAAAGGAAACCACGAGGTACCTATTCCTAACCGAGATACTCCAATTCCCGATACATGGAGAAGCGCCGGCAGCGATGAGATATATCGCAGCCGCTCAGGGACCCTTGTCGTATGGAGTAATCTGGACAAGATTCAGTGGAAGACTTCTAAGGCAATTATCGAGAACTTGTCCAGGGAGGTTGGGCGCATCCATCGGCATTACATCAATCAAGAAATACATAGGATTCAGGCTGCATCATTCCTAAAGGATCGGGCTAGCGAACTCAAAAACAGAATACGGATTGTGGCAAACGATCCTCTCTACTTGATGACGCCTTCATCTACTCCAGAGGGGTGGGATACCAAGGCGATGTTTCGGGAGTGGGGTCCCACTAAAGACTATACGGTCTGGGTGGATGACCGGGAAGCGGTTATTCAGGTGAAATACTCGATTGTGAAAGCCGAAGCTTTGAAGACTGATAGTATTTCGCAGCTTCCTGGCAACACTGAACGTGGCAGGCATGCAAGACATAACATTGGCGTGTCGGTCGTGCGCGAGGATAGAGAGCTAGTGCTTGAAGACGCGTTTCTGAGAGAGGGTGGCAGCACTGAGAACCCGCAAAATCGTTGGTGGGGGTGTGAAGTTCTTTTCTTTCGCAATTGTGATGAGCTGTTTGGCGTAGACCACAATAAACAGATGGTTGCAAACTTCACGCAAGCGGCAAAGGCTCTCGCTCGAGATGACCGCCCTCAACATCGCATACTTGAAGAGATCGGGATCGACGAAAATGACCCGCTATATGCATTGGTGGGTGACATTCGGAACCAGACACGTGCCATGATGCGTGAAATCGGACAGATGTTTACACAGCGACGAGGGACCCAAGGACCGCGCGGTCGCAGGGGAAGTCCCGAAAAAAAGGCCGCAAGGACGGCTACCGATGCAGACCGAGATGCTATGGCTAGCGGTGAAGAAAAGCCGACCGAGACTGACAGAGAACGAATGCAAAAGCCGGCCAATCAGCGAGAAGATGGTCTCAAGGCACAGTTCATCTCGTATGGTCAGGCAGAGCAAGATGCCCAGGATCTCGCAAGGATGCTGGTACAGGAGGATCTCTCGTACCAGTTCACCTCAAGAAACCTTCCCGGTTACCAGATTTTCAATGTGGAACGAAAGGAGGGTGTCCTTCTAATCGAACTCAATACTGACCATCCAGTCTACGACTTGCTGAGGCATGTTGAAGGTCGACTCGACGAGGAAGGTGACGAGAGCGATCCTGCATTCCAATCAATCGTCGCTATCAGACTCTTGTTGTCTTCTTGGGCCCGGATGGAAGACCAGACCGAGTCCGATCCCGATCGAAGACACATTCAACACATTGCAATGGATTGGGGACGTCAGGTAGACAAGTTCATTAGTCAACTCCGTGAAAGAGATGGTTAGTCGTGTCGTATACCCACGGCGACTTGCTGGGAAGCCTTTGTGCCGGCGCGCAGCGCTTGATCATTGCAGCACCTTACATCAAGACTTATGCACTTGCTAGACTATTGGCAGAACTTGACCCACTGGCAACCCTAATTTGCGTTACGCGGTGGAACCCACACGACCTTGCCGTCGGTGCTTCCGATGCAGACTGTCGCGCTATAGTCTTGCGGCGGGGTGGATCCTTCAGACTGCATCCCTCCCTGCACGCCAAGTACTACCGTATTGATGACGTGGTTCTCATTGGCTCCGCGAATCTCACGGCTTCTGCATTAGGCTGGTCCGCACAACCAAACTTGGAGATTCTTTGCCGTGCCGTTGACAACTTTGACGCAAGCGCATTCCAGCAAGAATTGATGGACGGCTCGCGAGAGATTACTGACGAAGAATTCGCGTATTGGGAGTCGATTTCAAAGATCACGGCCCCAACTAACCAGCCAATTGCTGGCGGTCAGCCTGTGCTTGAAACGTGGAGACCTTCAACACGCGACCCGAGAAACGTAGAACTTGCCTATCAAGGCAGAGAAGACGACATAGCCTCACTTGATGAACAGAGTGCGGCGCAAAGGGACATCCAAGCCCTTTTGATACCGCCGGGTCTGAACGATGAGCAGGTTCGTGCATGGGCATCGGGCTGCTTGCTCGCCGCCCCTTTTGCCAACTCCGTGATGCGGCTGCATGGTATAGATACGCCAACCGCCTCCCGCATACTCGCCGAGAACTATAGCATCAACATTACCGAGGCGAGAAGAGACATGGAAACCGTGCAGAACTGGCTGGCGTTTCTCGCCCCGGAGGCCACCTCAAAGCTCCCTTGAGATGCGGTGAGCTTGTCTCTTACGCACCCAACAAGCTATTCCACTGTCAAATGTCCATCACCGCCCCCGTATCGTCCCGCAGGTTCTTGAAGTAGGAAAAACTGCGCGGCGGGTTGGCGGCGATGACTTCCTCGTTCAGGTCTACGCCCAGGCCGGGCGAGTCGGGGACGTGGAGGTAGCCGTTCTGAATGGGCCAGGGCTGTTTCAGCACCCGGTCGCGGTAGGGTTGGCTGGGCACGTATTCCAACAGGTGGAAGTTGGGGACGCTCATGCCGATGTGGGCCGCGGCGGCGGTGGAGACCGGCCCCATGGGGTTGTGGGGCGCTACGAGCACGTGATGCACCTCGGCGAGCGCCGCGATCTTCTTCACCTCGGTAATGCCGCCGGCGTGGCAGAGGTCCGGCTGGATCACGTCCACGTACTGGCCCGCCAGCAGGGGCGCGAACTGCCACTTGGTGAAGTAGCGTTCGCCGGTGGCCAGGTCGATGCCCAGTTCGCGGGCAGTCTCGGTCACAGGCCGAAAGGCTTCGATATTGTCCGGCGGCACCGGCTCCTCGAAGAACGTGATGCGGCTATCCCGCACGGCGTGCAGTTGGCGCACGGCCTGGGCCGGACGGCTCTTGCCGTGGTTGTCGAGCATGATGTCCACGTCCCGCCCGACGGCCTGGCGCAGGATGGCGATGCGTTCCCCCAAGAGCGCGGCGGCCTGATGGTCGCCCATGGGCGCGTCGGTAGCCCACGCGCCGGTCTTGAGCGCGGTGAAACCGGCGCCCACGAGTTGCGCCGCTTCCCGCGCGATGCGGTCGGCTTCGTAGATGCCGACGTGGGTGTAGAGGCGAATGCGGTCGCGGGCGGGCCCGCCGAGCAGATGGTAGACCGGCGCGCCGTAATGCTTGCCCTTGATGTCCCACAAGGCCTGGTCGATGCCCGCAATGGCGGTGCTGATGACCACGCCGCCCTTCCAGAAGCCGTCCCGGTAGAGCGACTGCCAGAGACGCTCGGTCTCCAACGGGTCCTTGCCAATGAGCGCCTCGCCAAGCTGCCCAACCGCCGCCCGCACCGTGGCGTCCTTGCCTTCCAAGGTGGCCTCGCCCCAGCCGTAAAGCTCCGGCTCGTCGGTGGAAATCTTGACAAACACCCAATTGCGCGGGTCGCCCCACATGATGAAGGTGTCTACTGCGGTGATGCGCACGAGCCATTCTCCTTCTCTCAATTGTTTGGCTTCGGGATGTACTTCTAGCGCAATCGTCAGCCTGTTCTTGTAGTGACTCTAGGTTAGAGCTTACTTGAATCGCTGGCCGATGTATTCTAAGGCCATCTTGAGCGGTAGTTCAGTTGTAGAAGGGCCGGTACGAACGTAGAACCGTTCGTCGTTGCCATCCGTTACGTAAACAGGGGCCCGGGATGCCTCGCAGCGAACGACCAAGACACGCCCCCCTTCGAAGTCGTCAAAATTGGCGTGCATGAACGCCCAGACACTCGCTCCCATTCTCTCATTCACGATGTTGACCAGATGCAGACCCATGCGGTCCTCATTTGAAAAGCCGTCATCCTTCAAGCCAAGAGGCGAGCCGTCGTCAGCGACGCCAATGAGCAGCGTGCCGCCGCTCTTGTTTAGGAACCCGGCTAAAGTCTTGAGCGCCGACAGTTCAATTCGGCTATCCCGCTTGCCTGTGTGGAGATTGACGCGGAGCGTCGACTTGAATTCGACTAAGTCGGATTCCCCGCCTGCTATCAGACTCTCCAGGTCGATTGCATCAGTCTCGTCCTCAACGCCTATCGGTGTTGCAAGTTGCTGATACCCTTCTCGCATTATTTGCGCGATCAACTCCCGGCGTTTTCCTAAGAAAGCCCAATAATCCATGCTTTCCCAGCCGTCGGGCAGCCCATGGCGCACGTACATGTGTGCTAACGCCTCTTCGCAGAATCGTTCCCGCATAGGCGGCAGGTACTCCTGCGGGGATTGAGCGGACATCCTTGCGTTATCCGTCCACTCCACGTAAGCATAATTGGCAATCTGATTGACGTCTCTTGTCGCTGTTATGCCGTTTTGCGCCAGATGGCCCCTTGGAAACAGATGGTGTCGCTCTATACTTCTGTGGCCGCCCCGCCAAGCAGGATCCAGCATTTCCGATATAGAAAATTCGGAGAAGAGAACTGGAGCATCCAGCAGGACCAGTGAAGCTTCGAACGCAAAGAGCGATGGACTGCGGGCAGAAGAGGTCGCGAGTTCACTTGGCAGCGTCACTTCCCAGAAGTCAGTGGTAAGTGTCACGTTGCATGTTTGATGAAGCTTGGCTGCGAACTCGTCAGCCGACTTAACTCCCCGCAACATTGCCAGATCGGACTCCATCCGAGACTCCGGTGAGCCTGTGTAGCGGCCGGTCACGGCGGACATGAAGAACCACTGGGCGATGACCTGCCGGAGCGCGTGTTCTTCCATGCCAAGTTCTGTTTTACCAATCAAGTAAAGGATGTACGAATAGAGTAGCGCGGTCTGAGAGCTTATCATTCGGCGCGAACGGTAGCCGGCCCTTCTCAGACAGTGCATGAAGTCGTGCCAGTTCTGCAGGTTCAGCACTTTCGATTGGGCGTCTCTCAGCCGCTCGAACTGGTCGTCCCGCCGCTCTTCGCTGAACTCTCCAGATTCCAAGTCCTTCCCGCGCAATATCGAGTACACGTGTTCCAGCCTGGCTCGTTTGAATGCCAGCCCTACCCCCACACGAAGCATCTGATCAGGAGAGGGTTCAATGAAGTGATTGTGCGGCGACGGCTCGCCGGTTGTTGGCGTACGGGCCTCTCTGCAGAAGCGTTCTAACTCAGTTCTCCCCTCATCCCAAAAGACTGACATAAGCGTGAGGATAAAGTCCGCCTGGTTGAGCGTCTTGCCCTGGCTATTGATCCTGACAAAGACTTCCGCAACCGCTTCCTCCGACGTTTCAGCGGATAGTTGGAGTGCGGTGAAGGGAAACCCGACCAGGCCTTGGAGCTTCGTGATGGCCGCTCGGATCGACCTGACCTCTTGGCTGGACAGTTCCCGCGCGGAGCGAAGCCCACTGAGATAGTCGTCTGCAACCTGGAACAGATCGGTCTCGTCGCTCCATAGCCGTGAAATGTCCGGGATGAATGACCTGTCGCGTTCAATCGCAGCGCTGGTCACCTCGAACACCTCTTCCATGGGGTTGAAGGCGATGCGGATGCGCTCGCTTCGGTAATTACTGCGAACGACGGTGGCTCCTTTGATTACGGCGAAGAGTGAGGTCAATCTCTGCTGACCATCGACGATGACCAAGCTAGGCGCGAGTTGTTTGGCATCCGAACCGATTGCCCTGTGCCCGGAGAGCAGCCCGTTTTGCCAGAAGAGCAGATACCCCACCGGATATCCCCGGTACATGGAGTCGAATAAGTCGCGGACTTTCGTGTTAGGCCAGACGAACGGCCGCTGAATGTCCGGCAGCCCAATCTGTCCCATGTCGATGTCATTGACGAGCTTCTCTAATGGAAATGTCACTTGTGCGAAGGCCGTCTTGCTCATTGCAATTGCTCTCCGTGGCTTGCAGGACAATGATAGTCAAGGAAGTCGCAAGCACGCATGGGCCTTTCACCCGCCAATCCAAGCACTTGATGCCTGCCCATTCTCGTGACCTTCCTGCTTGCTCAATCCTATGTACGGGTACTTTGGCAGTCCTGGGATCCACTCCGGGAACTGAAACCAAAGCGGCGTGCACCCCGCAGTGAAATCCAGGTACTATTGCCACGCACACTCCAGACTACTCGCTTGCGCGCGGCCTGGTCTAGCAGCGTTGCGTGACCTTGCAAAGACTCATGTCGAGCGGCAATCGAACTCCTATTTGGCCGGTATGTTCACCCACTCGCCGCTCTCAGCCGCGGCTTTGGCGTGCAGGGTCACCGCCATGGTGCGCAGCACCTCGTCGGCGCCGGCGTAGGGTTCGCGCTCGGCGGTCAGGGCTTCCAGGAAGTCGCTGCTGGGCGTGTGGCTCAGGGGCGGGACATCCAGGTCGAACGGTTCCTTGTCGTTCAGCACCACGCGCACGCCGCCCTGCTTGTTGGGGCCGGAGGGTTCCAGGGTGCCGGCGGTGGCGATTTCGGCGGTACCCTGCGTGCCGGTCAGGTAGACCCGGTAGTCGCCGTGATAGGGCGCGGCGTCGGGCGTGAGCCAGTCGGCCACCACCAGGCCTTTCATGCCGCCGTCGAACTCCAGCAGAGCGTGGGCGTGGTCGTAGAGTTGCGGCAGTTCGGGAAAGCGCGTATTGCCCTGGGCGGCGGCCACGCGCACCGGCTCCTGGCCGGAGAACCAGCGCAGCGAATCGAAGTAGTGCACGCCCAGGTCTACCAGCACGCCGCCGTTCTGCGCCGCGTCCAGTTCCCAGAGATTGCGCGTGTGGGGGCGCAGCTTGTGGGGGCCGAAGCCGTACACGTGCACGATTTCGCCAAAGTCGCCCGCGTCCACGCGCTCTTTCAAGGCCCGGTGCGGCGCGGAGTAACGCTGGCTGAGCATCATGCCCAGGCGCGCCCGGCCCAGGGCGTGGGCCGCCCGCACCTGCTCGAGCTGCGCCATCTCGGTGAGCAGCGGCTTGTCGGCAATGACGTGGATGCCGCGCTCCAGGCAGGCGATGAGCGCCAGGTACTTGGTGGCGTTCGTGCGGGCCACGCCGACGACGTCCGGCCGCTCCTTGTCGAGCAATTCGTCGAAGTCCGCATAGACCGGCACGCTGTGCTCGGCGGAAATTCTGGCGCGAACCGTTGGCTCGTCTTCCGCGATGCCGACGAGGGTGGTTGACGGGTTATCCGCCACGGCCCCCACGAATTCGCTGATGTGCCCGTGCCTCATGCCCATTACCGCTGCGCGCATGATTGTGGTTTCTCCTTTGGTTCTGTGATTCTCACGGTTCGATTGTACGCATTCTTGGATGGGTGCGTTCGCCCGCCCGCATCCGCAAGAGGCGGGGGACAAGCCCCCGCGCTACGGGTATGACCTTCCCTTAGTTCCCGGGCCTGGCGGCGAGTCGGTTACCCACCCGATTTACTGATTCTTCTCCGGTAGCGCAGGCCCTTCGACAAGCTCAGGACAGGTTTGCAACCTGCGGCCTGCGTCTATTCTACTGTGCCGCATCGCCCTTTGCAGCGGACACGCCTGCCAGTACCTGCTCCGGCTCCAGCTTCTCCATGCACTCCACCGTGCCGAAGCGGCAGGTGGCCGGTTGGCCGGTTTCCGGCCGGTAGCAGGGACTGCAGAAGATGGGGTGGCGGCGCACGGCGTCCGGCTGGCCGTGCGGGCCGTAGCGCACCCAGCTTGTAGGGCCGTAGAGGCCGACCACGCGCGTGCCCAGCGCCGCGGCCAGGTGCAGCGGGCCGCTATCGCTGCCGACCATGAGCGCGCAGTGGGCGAGCACGGCGGCCAGTTGGCCCAGCGTGGTCGCGCCGGTGAGTACGAGCGGCGACTCCGCGCAGCGCGCGGCGATTTCGCCTGCCGCGCCGGCTTCGTCCGGCCCGCCGACCAGCACGGCGCGATAGCCGGTCCGCTGGAGTTGGTCGATGAGCGCGACCCAGTGGCGCCGCGGCCACAGCTTGGCATAGCCGTTGCGCGCGCCGTGACCGCAGGCCACCCAAAGCGTCTCCGGTTTGGCCGCCGCCGCAAACGTTTCTTGCGCCCAGGCGCGGTCGTCCGCGCTCACCCAGGCTTCCATGCGGTCGGGCGTGGCGGCGGCCCCGGCCGCTTGCGCCACCGCCAGGGCGCAATGCGCCTCATGGCGGTCCTGCGGCAGGCGGCTGCCGGCCGCGTGGAGCGTGAAGGCGCCTATTGGCGCTTCGCCGGCGAAGCCCGCCCGCTGCGGCGCGCCGGTCAATAGGCCAAGCGTAGCCGCGGGCGCGCCGTAGAGACTCAGGCTGAGGTCGTACCGCTGCGCGCGCAGGGTTTGGATGAGCCGCCAGACCCGCCGCCACCGCTTTAGCGAGAGAAAGCCGGGCAGATGGGTCAGCGCGTCCGCGTCGAGCGTATAGACGTGATCGACGTACGGGCATTCGGCCAGCAGCGGCGCGGTGTTGGGCGTCACCAGCGCGTCCAGGCGGGCCTCGGGAAACCGCCGCCGGGTGTTGCGGACGGCCGGGATAGAGAAGAGGAGATCGCCGATGAGATCGAGGCGGATTATGAGGATTCTTTCGACAGCTTCCGGGCTATAGAGTTGCCGCCCGCGCCGGAGTCGGGCAACCAAGGCCAGGGCGGCGCAGAAGAGCCACAAGACGACTCCGGCGGCGCGGCGCGCGATGCGCTTGAGTGCGGAAATCATGCGGTGGCGCTCGCTAGCGTGTTTTCCAGCAATGCCCGGGCCTCCTCGATGGCGGCGGCCGGCGCGATAAACTGCATGCATGGGTGGCGCGGCAAATCCGCCTCCGGCAGCGCCAGGTACCCGCAGTGGCGGCACGGGATCGAAGAGACTACCGTGCGGTGCCGCGCGGCAGGCCCCCACGGCCCAAAACGCGCGGGATCGCTGGCGCCGTAGAGTGTAACGCTGGGCGTGCCCACCGCCACCGCCAGGTGCAGCGGGCCGGAATCGGGTCCCATCACCAGCGCGCAGCGGGCGTAGAGCGCCGCCAACACGCCGAGAGTGGTATCACCGGCCAGGCGGGTGCGCGCCTGCGGCAGGCCGGCGGCGACTTCCTGCGCGAGTTGCTGTTCGGCAGGCCCGGCGGTTACGAGAAAGTACACGTGCTCACTCTGTGCTAAGGCTTTGCCTACCGTGTGCCAGCCGGCGGCGGGCCAGTTCTTGATCGGCGCGCCGGAGCCGGGGTGAATGGCGACGAGCGCGCTTTCGGCGGGTATGCCAATGTTCTGAAGCAGCGCTTCGGCCTGGGCCTCCTCATCGCGGGTGTAGTCGAAGCGCAGGCGCGTGCTTACGTCCTCGACCTCCACGCCAACCGCCGCCGCGGCCCGCGCCAAGCGCAGGTTGCTCGCCGCCTGATGCTCGCCGCGCCGCTCCGGCAGCGCGTGGCTCAGGAACGGCGCGCATTCCGGTACGTCAAATCCCCAAACGTACGGAATCCCGCCGAAGGCTGCCAGCGCCGCGCCCCACCAGAAGTCGGGACGCAGGTTCAGGGCAAGCTGATACTCTTCACCGCGCAGCCGCGCCGCTTCCCGCCACAACTGCCGGTAGGCCCGCGCGCCCGCTTGCGGCTGATTACGCTCGAAACCGGGAAAGCGGCAGGTCTCAATGCGGTCTATATACGGATTGTGCGCCAGCGCCGCCGCCGACCACGGCCCGACCAGCGCAGTTATTTCACTCTCCGGAAAGGCCTGGCGCAAGAGCCGCAGCGCGGGCGTGATGAGCAGCACGTCGCCTATGTGGTCGGGGCGAATAACCAGAATGCGGTCAACGTGGGGCGTAGGAAACCGGTACGGCCGCAGGAAGCCCAGCGCTCGCAAGAGCGCGCGCCGCGCTAACCGCCTGGCGGCAGACTGGCGAGGCAACAGCGTGCTAGGCAACGGATGAGGAACGGCGCGCGGCGCTTCCGAACGGTCTTCCCTAGCCATGACTTAGCCTCTGTCACAGCGCCTGCAGGAATCTTTTCAGCGGATCATAGACCGGCGATTCTAGGCACCAGTGCCCGGCTTCAGTTGCTTCTCCAACGCGTAGCTCAGGTTTAGATCGGGAAGCCAAGAAGGCATACGCCCGTGCCTTGTCAGAAATGCAATGTGACACTCCTGCGGTCTCTTTTAAGCATTGCACGTATTGCTTCACACACTGTATGGCAGGATCACACGCTACTGCCGAAAGACAAAGCGTCTCGAGTGTCCCTGGACTCGCGCAGTCCGGCAGGACATAGACCCCAACTCGCGGCCTGCCCTGCGTCACAACCATTGGAGCATTCGGTGCGCCCAAGCCAGCATTCTTAAGCAAGCCGCGTACCGACTGAAATGCCTGTGATGAAGATTTGTCCGCGTCGCGCGTAACCCCAATTGATTCTAAAGTAGGGTACTCCGGCCTGACAGGCAACGCACGCAAAACTCTCTTGAGGTTGCCTATTCCCTTGAAATTGGCGACTTGAACGGGATCTGAAGTGTCCAACTCATCAAGGAGAAATCGAAAGAATCGATACTCACTCTCTCCTTCCACCAAAAGCAACTTTGGCAGTACGATTTCGATATGGTCTTCGCTACCTTGTACGGACATTGCCACTAGCGCACCTCGAAGTTGAATTCTATGGAAGTTTCCAGTTGCTCTTGGTCGTATGTTATCGCGACAATCTCTCCGTCCCGCTGTTCCAGACGGTGCAGGCGGAAGTCGTCATCATCGCCATCCGCAAAGGCCCTTTGGGCCGCTTTCACACATTCCCAACTATGTGTGGTGGCGATCACCTGGACATTCGACTCCCGCGCCGCGACATCGACCGCCTTCCATACGTCCACGAGCGCCGAGTAGTGCAGTCCGTTCTCGATCTCGTCGATGAGCACGGTACCGGTCTCATTCGTCATGATCACCAACAGCCATGAGAGGACGCGGGCAATTCCCTCTCCCATGTGTAGAAGTGGCATGAGAGGGACGGTACCGACATCGGCGTGAAAAATCGGCATGTTCGTACGATAGAGCAAGTCTAGACGCTGAATGCGGGGGTCCAGCGCCTGCAAGGCAGGCAGTACATCTGCATCTCGACCTGTTTCAACCAAAGCGCTGTACTGTTCAGCGTAGGCCTCTGGGAACCGCGGGTAATTCAAGATGAGAATTGCGGGCACGTACGGGTTGACATTCGACGACGAAAACTTGATTTCAAATGGGTCACCAGTCGTTGAGGAGGATTTTGTCTCAGAGGGAGTCAATCGCGCAGAAGACGTGAAGACTTGCCCCTGGCTGTCCTCGTAGTCGAGAACCAACTCATTGGGGGAAACAACGCCCGCGCCAATCTGTAGTTCAGACTTGAGCGCGCCATTCGCTTCGGTCGGGAAAAGGGACCGCTCTTCTGGCTGTGCGAGTCTAACCTGCAACGCGCCTTTCCCTGCCCGGTCGTGAACACTCATGAGTTCAATAACTGCGTCCGACTGCTTGGCGTAGAAGAGCCAGTCAAGCTCTCTCCAGTGGGCCGCACTGCTGTTTCCAACCCCACGGAGAAGGTTTGCGGTGAAAATTCTTTCCGGTGTGCTTGGGGCACTATGGGCATTGAGTGCCTCAAGTAGGGCCGTCTTGCCTACATTGTTCTTGCCCGCTATGAGATTTACTCTTGCCAGCGGTTGGATTTCAAAGTCTTGGAAGCAGCGGAAATTCCTCGCTGCGAATTTGCGGAACATCACGTCTCCTCCAGATCGGACGCGATTGCTTCGTTTATTCCAATGAGCCCTTGCTGCTCGGCACGCCCTGTTGTCGGCGGGGATCGGGTTGCACCGCCTGTGCCAGGGCGCGGGCGAGGGCTTTGAAGGCCGCCTCGGCCTTGTGGTGGTCGTTTGCGCCGGCCAGCAGGCGGACGTGGAGCGTGAAATGTCCCTGCACGGCGAAGGTCTCCAGGAAGTGGCTGAGCATCTCGCTTTGCAGCGCGCCCAGCTTATAGCCGGTGAGCGGCAGGTCGATCGTCGCGCCGCCGCGGCCGCTGAGGTCAACGGCAACCTGCGCCAGGGCTTCGTCCAGGGGCACGAGCGCCCAGCCCATGCGTGTGATGCCGGCTTTGTCGCCCAAAGCCGCGTCCAGCGCGCGTCCCAGGCAGATGGCCACGTCTTCCACGGTGTGGTGGGAGTCCACTTCCAGGTCGCCAGTGGCGCGCACCGCCAAATCGAAGAGGCCGTGCGTGCTGAGTTGACTCAGCATGTGGTCGAACATGCCGATGCCGGTGGCGATCTCCGCCTGGCCGCTGCCGTCGAGCGTCAGCGTAACGGCCACGTCGGTCTCGCGGGTGCGGCGGGCGTGTTGTCCGGTGCGTTTCATTTGCAGTCTATTTCAATACGACTCTCTGGGTGGTTCCCACGCGGCGTGTTATGAGCGGGCGCGGCGGCAAGAAGTGTCATTCCGAGCGCAGCGAGGAATCTAGGATTCGCGCCCACGAAACCGCTGCCTCTCCGCAGACATCCTAGACCCCTCACTCCGTTCGGGGTGACAACCAACATCGTCATTCCGGGTGACAACCAACATCGTCATTCCGGGTGACAATCGACATCGTCTTTCCGATCGTTGTCGGTCACTCTCGTCGTTTACTGTCATTCCGGCGCAAGCCGGAATCCAGGGCGCACACGCGGAAGATGGATTCCGGCTTGCGCCGGAATGACGGACGATGCGCCACGTATTCTGGATGGCAATTGCGAACCTAATGCCGCGTCTCCCTAGCCCTAGCCCAGGTCGAACTGAAACACCAGGTCATCCCGTTCCTTGAAGTCGTAGCCGTCGGTGTACTTGCTCACCTGATCGCCCTGGATGTTGATGTAGTCAATCGGCTCGGACACGGCGAACGGCGCCACGTGCCAGGTGCCCACGTGCATCCGGATGGCGCAATCGCCGGGAAAGTGGAAGAGCGCGACCGTGGCGGGATCGAACGAATCCGGCGTTTCGCTGGGCGGCCCCACGAAGAAGAGGCCGTCCTTGCCGCCCAGCGGCACGAAAACCTGGGTCTCCTCCATGTGGCGGTTCAGGAAGTGCGGCTGCTCCGCCGCCAGATCGCGCAGCGGCGCGTGGGTGATGCGCGCCGTAAGCGCGCCGTCGGTGCAGACGATTTCGGAGCGGTCGGCGTCGAGGATGTTGCCGAAGGGCGCAAAGCTCTCCGGCGTAAGCGGCTGGGGCTTGAGGGTGATGACACGCATGGCAGACCTCGTTTCTCTTGGTTGGCGGTTCTGGCGGTTCGCTTCTATGATACGAATTTCATGGGTTCAGCCACAAGTAGGGGCGCGACACGTCGTGCCTTTGTCCATGCCGCCCGTGTAGGGGCACGACATGTCGTGCCCCTACACGGGCGTGGCTGATTTGCGTGGGGGCCGGGGGCTTAGGTCCGGCGCGCCCGCCGGCGCGCGGCGCGGGCGTGGGCGGTAAACCCTTCCGCCTCGGCCAAACGCGCGGCCGGTTCCGCAATTTCGGCGGCGGTCTGCGGATCCAGCGCCACGATGCTGGTGCTCTTGTAGAACTCCTGCACGGTGAGCGGAGACGAAAAGCGCGCCGTGCCGCCCACGGGCATGACGTGGCTCGGCCCGGCGATATAGTCGCCCAGCACCTCCGGCGAGGCGCTGCCCACGAAGACGCCGCCGGCGTTGCGCACCTTGCCCACCCATTGCCACGGCTCGCGGGTGAGCAGGCAGAGATGCTCCGGCGCGTACTCGCTCGCTGCATTGACGGCCGTTTCCAGAGTGTCTACCACCACGATGCCGCCGTTGTGCCGCAGCGAATAGGCGGCTTCCTCTGGGCGCGGCAGGGCCGCCAGTTGCGCGGCCAGTTCTTGTTCTACTCGCGCGGCCAGGTCGGCGCTGTCCGTGATGAGGAGCGGCGTCGCCAGCAGGTCGTGCTCGGCCTGGGCGAGCAGATCGGCCGCCACCTCCGCCGGCTCGGCCGCGGCGTCGGCAATGATGAGCGTTTCCGTTGGGCCGGGCAACTGGTCGATGCCCACCTGGCCGTAGACCTTCTGCTTGGCGAGAATCACGAAGAGATTGCCCGGGCCAAGAATCTTGTCCACCTTCGGCACTGGCCCGGCGCCGTACGCCAGCGCGGCGATGGCCTGTGCGCCGCTGATTCTGAAGACCCGGTGCGCGCCGGCCACCGCCGCCGCCGCCAGTTTGAGCGGATGCACGCTGCCGTCGGCGCGGCAGGGCGTGGCCAGGACGATCTCTTCCACACCTGCCACCCGCGCCGGCACGACCGACATGAGCACCGACGAGGGATAGACCCGCTCCGTGCCCGGCGAGTAGATGCCGACGCGCTGCAGGGGCCGCACCATCTCGCCGAGGCCGGTCTCAAAATCCAGCCACGAGTTGCGCCGCTGTTTTTCATGATACGCGCTGATGCGCGCCGCCGCCTGCTCCAGCACGCCCAGCAGCGCGGGGTCGATGCGATCGCGGGCCGCGGCAATCTCCGCAGCGGGAACCTCCAGCGGCTCCGGCGCGGCGCTGTCGAAGTGCCGCATGTAGCGCAGGAGCGCGGCGTCGCCTTCCGCCCGCACGTCGGCCAGGATGCGGTCCACCACCGCGCCGGGGGGCAGGTCTTTCCCAAAGACGTCGCGGATGCGCGCCGCCACCGGCGCGGGCAACGCTTCGTCCCCCAGCGGCGTGCGCTTGAGCACCGTGCGGCGGGCTTCTGCAAGATCGGTGATGATGCGGGTTACCGGCATATTGATTGTCTCGCTAGAGATTATGTTTCCGCTTGAAGATTCCGGTAGCGCAGGTTTGCAACCTGCGTGACTGCGGCGCACACCCGCTCTCCTGACGGGCAACCGCCGGAGGCAACGCCCCGCGCCGCCCAGCCCGGCGGGGGACAAGCCCCCGCCCTACACGGAATTGGCGTTTGCCGTAGCGCGGGGGCTTGTCCCCCGCCTCTTAACGCCAATAACGAATACCCTACCGGCCGCGCCACTTACACCACGTACGCCGCCACCCGTTTCAGATACCGCCGCGCGCTGGCAGCCTCCGGCGGCGCGGTTGCCAGCATCTCCCGCGCGGCGCGCGCGGCGTCGTAGGGCACGGCGCGGAACTCCACGTGCCACGCGCCGCGCTCGTGGGTCAACACCGCGTAGCGGGCGCGCGGGTCGTGCTTGCGCTCGTAGGTATGGCCCACCGCGCCGGGATTGACCACCAGGCTTTCATTATAGCGGCGTTCCACGCGCCGGTGGGTGTGGGCGCAGAGCACCAGGTTGGCCGTCACGCCCTGCAGCATGGCGTGGAATTCTTCGTCCGAGGTGCGCGGTTGGTCCGGCCCCAGCGTTCTGGCGTCCGGCGCGGGATAGAGCGACCGCGTGAGATGGCCGGGCGCACCGTGACAGAGCAAGGTATCTTCCTTCCCCACCAGAGATAAGAAACGTTCATTAGGCAGGTCGCGAAACCGCGCCACCCGCGCCGCGCCCAGTTCCGCGAACGCCTGCCGCTCGACGAACGACTTGCCGGCGCCGGCATCGTACCGCGACAATTCCGCGCACTCGTCGCCCAGCAGCCGCTGCAAACCGCGCTCCATGTTGCCGGCAATCCCCACGTGCGGCAGGCCGTCCAGCGCGTCCAACACCGCCCGGTTGTGCGGGAACTTCACCACGCTGTCGCCCAATACCGCCACCATGTCCGGCGCTTGGCGCTTGAGATCCGCCAATACCGCTTCCAGGGCGTAGATGTTGCCGTGAATGTCGGCGAGAGCCGCGAGGCGCATAGATGTATTCTCGCAGGACTGCTTGCGAAGCGAAGAGTAGACGCTTCCCTGCCGTCATATGGGCAGGAGGCGCGGTGGCGCAAATGCCGGAAACAGAGCCGGGGGAACGTCCCTCGTTCAGTATCCGAGATTCCTCGCTACGCTCGGAATGACATTATTGAGCGGCATGCGTAGCGCGGGGGCTTGTCCCCCGCCTCTTAGCGCCGGAAGAAACCATCAAACCTGGCCGCGACCCTAGACCACGTACGCCGCGATGCGTTCCAGGTAGCGGCGCGCGCTGCCGGCTTCCGGCGGCACGGCGGCCAGCATCTCCCGCACGGCGCTGACGCCGTCATACGGCGCCATGCGGAATTCAACGTCCCAGTCGTTATCCCGATAGGTCAGCAGCGCGTAGCACGCCCGCGGATCATGTTTGCGTTCGTAGGTGTGGCCCACCGCGCCGGGGTTGACCACCAGTATTCCATTATAGCGGCGTTCGACCCGCCGGTGGCTGTGAGCGCAGAGGACGAGGCGCGCGGACACGCCTTGCAGCTTGGCGTGGAGTTCGCCAGCCGTCGTGCTCGGCTGGTCCGGCCCCGGCGGCGTGGCGTCGGGCGCGGGATAGATCGACTTCGTGAGACTACCGGGGGAACCGTGACAGAGCAGCGTATCCTCGCTCTCAAGGAGGGACAGAGACCGCTCGGTAGGCAGGTCGCGAAACTGCGCCACACGCTCCACACCGATCTGCGCAATGGCCTGCCGCTTGAGAAACAGCACCCCCTTGCCGGTGTCGTACTGCGAAAGGTCGGGGATTTCGTCGCCGAGTTGCCTCTGCAAACCCCGCTCCATGTTGCCCGCAATGCCCTCATGGGGAATGTCGTCCAATGCGTCCAGCACGGTGCGGTTGTGCGGGAATTTTATGACGCTATCACCCAACACCACGACCATATCGGGCACTTGCAGCCGGAGGTCCGCCAGGACTGCTTCCAGGGCGTAGATGTTGCCGTGAATGTCGGCGAGGACGGCGAGACGCATGGCTGTGTTCCGGTAGGACACCTTTGTGTAGTTCTGTCGAGATAGAAAGGCTGGGGGAAGCTATGGCAAACGTGACAAGCCAATTGGGGACTGCAACTGAATCAAACCGGCGTCTCCAGCCGCTGGATACAATTCTTCAGGCAGTGCAGGCACTGTGTTGCAGTCAGAAAGGGTCGTTCACCCTCATTTGAACCGCAGCTCGAATTTTGCCGGGTTCTCGCCTACGTGGGCAATAACAGTGCGAGTGTTCTTGATGTGCGCGACAACGCTGAAGTTTGTCTCCATGTACATAGAATCTATCTGACGGGGCGAAATAAACGCCTTGCCACTTTCATGAACCGGTTTGCTTGACACAAGATACAGTTTGCTCTTTCCGCCTCTTCGAATAGGACAATGGCTTGGAAGCAAAGAGTCATTCTTGGCGAGCCACTGCGTAATCCTTACCGCGACATCTTTCCAGTGACGCACAGCCTGACGAGACTTGTCCGGGAACCGGATATCAGTTGGCGGAGGATCATGCTTTCTTACCTCTAGCTCCGAAAGGGGACGCCATTCAAGCTCGTCTGGAGGAGGTACCGGAGCCGGCTGAGGTGCAGGAGACGGCGCGGGTTTCGGTTGGATGAGAGGAGCGTGACCGGGAACGACTTCACCATCCGCTAGACTTGGCCGCCAGAGAGCCAACGCCACTAGGCAAACGTCTGCCGCTGACTGTGCGATCAAATCAAATTCGGCCACCAACTTTTCATCGATGGCTCCTTGGCGGTTAGTCTCATAGATATCCCAACGACCCCCATCCGTCAAGGCGAAGTGCCCTGTTCCCTCCATGAGACAGTAGAGCAATGCTTGAGCCCGAGAGTCCTTGGGCGCATCATCCCTTAGCGGTGAGCCCAGTTTCTTTGCTTCAATCATCATTGCCGGTCTTCCGTCGCATCCAAGGAGCGCATAGTCAGCCCGGCCTTTGCCCGATTCATACTCGGGTAAGACTAGGGCCGGGTTGGCCGTGTCCCAGCCGAGTTCGCGCAAGAGCGGGTTGATCAGGGCATATCGGGTGAGGGCCTCGCTGGCTCGCAGCGCGTCGTTGTGCGTCGCGATGCGCTCTTTGAGCGATTCGATCAGGGTATGCAGGCTCTCCAGGGGCATAGTGAGGGACTTCCCATTTAGACCATTTGTCGGCCAACCCGTCTCTAACATGTAAGCAGCTAGGCTCTCTACTTGCAAGTAGGCCTAGGTTCGACGATCTTGCCGCTCAGTTGGTGGTGGGGATCTATTCCTTGAATGTGCCCCGATGCCGTGCTAGAGTGACAACACCGAGGGCGGCTGCCGCGCCGGGCGGACGCAGGTTACAAACCTGCGCTACCAGATGGGCCGTGCGCGGTTCTTGCTATCTTGCCGCTCTTGCCCGCCTGGTCTACCGGAGGAGCACCGTTTTCGTGAGCGCAACGCACGCCGTTTCCGCCGCTTCTCAGTTGGGAGAGCCGCCTGCGCCTGGCGGCCTGGCGCGGCGCGCGGTGCGGTTCGTGCGGGCGCGGATAGGGCTGCTTTCCAATAGTCCGCGGCTCATCAGCGACCCGGAGTTCTTCACAAGCCGGTCGGTCATCCAGTCGCTGGTGACGAACGTGTTGGCGGTACCGGAGATACCCTACGCCGAGCCGCTGGACGCGCGCATGGTCGTTCTGGACGTGCCTGAGGCGTCGCCGGCGGTGCGCGTGGGAGAGGATGAGGTTCTTGCCGTAGCGGACTTCAGCGCGTTGGCGGCGGCGTGTTCAGACCGGCGCTGCACGTTGTTTGGCAACCTGGGGGTGTTCTTTCGCTTTGGGCTGGCGGTATTGGAGCGGCGGCACGGGATTTGCAGCTTCCACGCCTCGGCGTTGTACCGGCCCGACCGCAACGAACTGCTGCTCGTGGTCGGCGGCGCCGGCGCGGGCAAGACGGTCTTCCTGCTGGAGGGGCTGCGGCGCGGCTACCAGGTTTTCAGCACGGAGATGACGCATCTGGAGTTTCGCGGCGGCGACGTCGTGTTCCACAAGGGGTCGCTGGTGGACAACATCCGGCTGGGTAGCTTTGTGTACGATTTTCCCGACGCGGCGGCGCGGCTCGGCCTGGACTTGCCTGAGGTGGAGAACGTGTGGGGGCACAAACTGGCGGTGGATCTCGCGCCGGTGGCGCCGGCGGCCGACGAGTTGGTCAATCCGCGGCTCTCGCTGCTCTTTCCCAAGATCGAATCGGGACGCGCGACGGCGGTGGTGTCGGACGTTGAGCCGGGCCCAAAGATGGTCAAGCTGCTCTTCGATAACGCATCGGAAAAGATCGGCGGCACGGCGTTGCTCTACGACCGCATCCCGCTGCCGGGCACGGACGCGCCGGACATCGCCGCCAAGCGGCTGGACGCCATGCGGCGCCTGGTGCACGAGCATACCGGCTTGATTGCCCGCGCGAAGGACATCCTGGCCGGTACGCACAATTGCATGGAGGGATTGTAGGCAGGGCGGTAGGATGAAACGCCCTGCCATTGCCGGTGGTAGCCTCCGGTCGCCAAGAGGCGGGGGACAAGCCCCCGCGCTACATTGAGGGAAGAGCGCTTCGACAGGCTCAGCGCGAACGGACGAGAACTAGCTGTCATTCCGAGCGCAGCGAGGAATCTAGGGGGCCCTACGCGCGAGATTCTTCGTCGCTGCGCTCCTCAGAATGACAATGAGCAATCCTAATGAACGGTCAAATCGCACAATAAGGAGAGTTCAGCCTATGCCACAGGCCTGGGAAGGAATTGTCGAGCCGCCGGTGCGCACCCGCGTCACCGCCAAGCCGCGCGCTACCGGCTACACGATGGTGTTGGACAAAGGGTTGGGCCTCAACGCCACCGCCGACCTGATGCAGATGGCGGCCCACGTCATCGACTCGCTCAAGCTCACGTTCGGCACCTCGGCGTTCTATGAGGAGCGCGTGCTGCGGGAGAAGATCGGCCTGGTGCAGGCGGCCGGCGTGGACATCTACCCCGGCGGCACGTTTCTGGAGGCGGCGGTGGTGCAGGGCAAATTGCCGGCCTACGTCGCGCGCGCCAGAGAGCTTGGCTTCAACACCATCGAGGTCTCCGACGGCACCATCGAGATGGACGCCGCCACCCGGAACGACATCATCGCCCGCGCGTTGGACGCCGGCTTCAAGGTGCTCACCGAGGTGGGCAAGAAAGACCCGAAAGACGCCATCGCCACCACCACCATGCACGAGCAGATTGCCAGCGACCTGGCGCAGGGCGCGCATAAGGTCATCGTGGAGGCGCGGGAATCCGGCCACGGCGTGGGCATCTTCGACGCCGGCGGCGACGTGCAGACCGAAATGGTGCAGGAAATCCTGGGCGGCGTGAACAACGTGGACGACCTCATCTGGGAAGCGCCGATCAAGAACCAGCAGCAGTGGCTGATTCTCGAGTTCGGCCCGAACGTCAATCTGGGCAACATCCCGCCGGAGGACATCCTGGCGTTGGAAGCGCTGCGCTGCGGCATGAGGGGCGATACGCTGAAACGGGCCGTGGCCGGGACGTGGCCGTAGGATTGACGCCCACTGCGGAAAGGCCGGAAGCGCAGTTTTGCAGCCTGCGCGGGAGCACAAATAGAGCGCGGGCGCGGCGCCAATGCCATTCCGAGCGCAGCGAGGAATCTCGTGCCTTCCTACGACCTGCCACATGGCGTAAGCGCTGTAGATTCCTCACTGCGCTCCGTTCGGAATGACATGACTGCGCTGCGCTCCGTTCGGAATGACATGACTGCGCCGCGCTCCGTTCGGAATGACATGGGCAAGATTATGCGTTTCACGATTGGCCCATGCTTTTCGCGGTTTGCACGGCCTGGGCGAATGTAGCATGATTAAGCGGAAGCGTCTGCGCCCATGGGCTAATCAGGAGGTCGGTTGTGGGAGAACCGTACGCGTTTTTCGAAGGCAACGTGGTGCCGCTGGCTGAAGCCAAAGTCGGCATCATGACCCACGCGCTCAACTACGGCACCGGCTGTTTTGAGGGCATCCGGGGCTACTGGGTGCCGGAGGACGAGCAGGTCTATCTCTTTCGCGCCCGCGAGCACTTCGAGCGCCTGCACCGCTCCGCGCACATCCTGCGCATGAAGGTGCGCTTCAGTCCCGCGGAACTCACGCAAATGGCCTGCGACCTGGTGGCAACGTGCGGCTGGCGGGAGGACGTCTACGTGCGCCCGCTGGTCTACAAGAGCGCCGAGCAAGTGGGCCTCTCCCTGGTGCGCAAGGCCGCCGACGGCGGCCTTGAGGACGTGGAAAACGATTTCTTCATGTTCACCGTGCCCTTTGGCGCGTATCTGGACCTGGATAAACCCATTCGCGTCACGGTCTCGCCCTGGCGGCGCATCGACGACAACGTGATTCCGCCGCGGGCGAAAGTCACCGGCCTCTACATCAACTCGGCGCTGGCGACCTCCGACGCCAAGATACTGGGCTTCGACGAAGCCATCATGCTGAACGGCGACGGCACCGTCTCGGAAGGCCCGGGCGAAAACATCTTCCTGCTGCGCGACGGCAAGCTCATCACCACCGGCCCGGACTCCAACATCCTGGAAGGCATCACGCGCCACGCGGTGATGACGCTGGCGCGGGATGAACTGGGCCTCCAGGTGGAGGAACGGCGCGTGGCGCGCACGGAACTCTACGTGGCCGACGAACTCTTTTTCACCGGCACGGCGGCGCAAATTTCGGCCATCGGCGAGGTGGACGGCCGCGTAATTGGCAACGGCGAAATCGGCCCGGTGACGGCTCAGTTGCAGGAAGCCTTCTTCGACGCCGTGCGCAACCGCAATCCGAAGTACGCGGATTGGTGCGCCGCCGCCTATCCGGTGGGCGCTGGGGTGAAGTAGGCGCAATTCCCGCGCCGCCGCAGCCGCCCGGCTGCCGCGCTGCCGCCTCGTGGCGGCGCGCCGGCCCAGCGCGGGCCGCGGGCGTTGCGCGCGCCAGGGCGAAGCCCCGCCAAAGGAGTGCCATGGCAAAGCAAACGCGCACCGGCGCCGGGCTCGAGCTTGTGTCCGGCTACCGCTGTTGGACCGATAAGGCGTTCCTTGCGCTTCTAATTCTGGCCCTGCTTATCAACGCGGTAGTCTTCCTCGCCGTCCTGGACGTCTACCCGCGCTTGCCGGAGCGGCTGCCGGTGCTCTTCAACGCCCAGGGACAGGCCGATTTCGTGGCCAACAAGGCGCACCTCTTCCGCCTGCCGTTGGGCGCGCTGCTGGTGACGCTTTTCAGTTGTTTGGCGAGCGCGCTCTTGCTGCGCGGCAGCCCCTTCTGCGCCCGCATGGCTATGTTGGCAAGTTGCTGGACGGGTCTGCTGCTCCTGGGCGGCCTCTGGTTCATCACCGCTTGACGAAAGGAGAACATGCTTCATGCAATTGGAGGGAAAGAGCGCCATCGTCACCGGCGGCGCCACCGGCATCGGCCGCGCGGTCTGCCTGAGTTTGGCCCGTGAAGGCGCGAACGTGGTCGTCAACTACTCGAAGTCGCAAGAAGAGGCGGAGCAGACCGCCCGCGACGCCACCGCGGCCGGCGGCAGCGGCGTGCCGTTCCGCGCCGACGTGGCCGATGAAGGCAAGGTCAAGGAGATGGTGGCCTTTGCCCATGAATCTTTTGGCCGCGTGGACGCGCTGGTGAACAACGCGGGCTATACCCAGTTCATCGCTCACACCGAACTCGACAAACTCACGGACGAACTCTGGGACCGCATCTACGCGGTGAACGTGAAAGGCGCGTTCTACGGCATCCGCGCCGTGACGCCCATCATGCAGGCGCAGGGCAGCGGCAGCATCGTGAACATCGCGTCGGTGGCCGGCATCACCGGCGGCGGCAGTTCGGTGCCGTACGCCGCCTCCAAGGCCGCGCTCATCGCCCTCACCAAGTCCATGGCCGCCGCCCTGGGGCCGGCAATCCGGGTGAACACGGTGTCGCCGGGACTCATCTACACGCGCTGGACGGAGAACTACCCGGACCGCAACGAGGAAATTCGCCAGGGCACCATCATGCAGCGCCTGGGCACGCCGGCAGACATCGCCGCCGCGGCACACTACCTGATCTGCAACGCCGATTGGGTGACCGGGCAGAACATCGTCATCGACGGCGGACGTGGAGTCTGATGACGTTTCCCGAGAGTATGAAGGCGCCGCTACGGAAGGATTTTCACCGATGCCGGTTGACGAGACATTCCTGGCCGAGATGACGATACGCCCGTATCAGGCGGACGATGAGGCGCGGGTGAAGGAACTGACGATTGCCGCGTTCACCGGCGTCAGCATCGAGCACAACATCGAGAATAGCTGGCCCGGCCTCCTGCCCGTGCCCTGGGGCGAGCGCAAGTGGCCCATGGTGGCCGGCGATCTGAGCGACCATCCGGAAGACTGCTTTGTCGCTGAGTACAAGGGCGAATTAATCGCGTTCGCCACTACGCGCATCAACCGCGCCAACAGCGTGGGCGGGATTCCCGATATGGCGGTGGACGCGCGCTTTCGCGGCAAGGGCATCGGCCGCAAGCTGCTGGAGCACTGCCTGGCGTATTTTCGCGCCCAGAAGCTGACGCTGGCGCGCATCGAGACCCTTGACCAGAACCCCATCGGCCGCCACCTGTACCCGGACCTGGGCTTCGAGGAGGTGGCGCGGCAGATCTTCTACGCCATGCCGCTGGAGCCGGAGGACGGGTAGCGCGGGAATTTGCAAGCGCGCTCCCCCGGTAGGGGCACGGCATGCCGTGCCCCTACCGCGGCCCGCCAACTGTCCCCGTTGGCGCTCGGTTTTGCGCTCGAATAGGGCCGGCGTTCCACGAGGAAGAACGGCATGAACATCGGCGTGATCGGGCCGGGGCGCGTGGGCGGCGGACTGGCGCGCCTGCTGGCGGAACGCGGCTACGCGGCGCGCGCCGTTGCCGGCAGGACGCCGGAACGCGCCCAGAACCTGGCCGCCTCCCTGCCGGCGTGCGAGGCCGTCCCGGCGCAAGAAGTGGCTGACACTTGCGACCTGGTCTTCATCACCACGCCGGATAGCGCCATCGCAGCCGTGGCGCGCGCCGTATCCTGGCGGCCGGGACAAGGCGTCGTCCATTGCAGCGGCGCGTTGCCGGCGGCGGCGCTGGCGATGGTAGAAAAGTTTGGCGCGTTGCCCGGCGCGTTCCACCCGTTGCAGACTTTGCCGGACGCCCAGGCGGCGTGCGCAAATCTACCCGGCTCGTTCGTCGCCATCGAAGCGGCGGAGCCGCTCCTGGGGCGGCTTACGGCAATCGCGGACGCTCTCGGGTGCGCGTGGGGCTACGTGCCGCCGGCGTCGCGGCCGGCCTACCACGCCGCGGCGGTGTTGGTTTCGAATTACACGGTCGCCCTGGCCCACGCCGGCGTCGAACTCTGGCGCGCAATCGGCAAGACCGAACCGGAAGCCCTGGAAGCGCTGGCGCCCTTGCTGCACGGTACGGCGCGCAACCTCCGCCGCCTGGGTCCCGCGGCAGCCCTTACCGGCCCGGCCGCGCGCGGCGACTGGGCAACGGTGGCAATGAACCTGACGGCCATCGACCAGGCCGCGCCGCAACACACGTTCACCTACGCTGCAATGGCGCTGGGGATGATATACAATGACCTCGCGCCCGCCGGCGGCAGCGATGAAGCCGGCGCCACGGACGCAGTCGAGAAGGAATTGCGCTCTCTGCTGTGCGCAGCCATGAAAGACCGGGAGAGACCATGAGCGCCGCGCGCGCCACCACCGCCGATCTCAAGCGGATGAAGGCGGAGGGACGCAAGATCGTCATGCTCACGGCGTACGACGCGCCGCTGGCGCACTTTGTGGAAGCCGCCGGCGTGCCCGCGATTCTGGTGGGCGACAGCCTGGGCAATACGGTGCTGGGCCACGACAACACCCTGCCGGTCACGATGGACGACATGGTGCGCCATACCCAGGCCGTGGCGCGCGGCACGCGCCGGGCGCTGGTGATTGCCGACATGCCGTTCCTCTCGTATCAAGTCTCCGACGAGCAGGCGCTGCGCAACGCCGGCCGGCTGGTGCAGGAAGGCGGTGCGCACGGGGTGAAGCTGGAAGGCGGCAAGGGCGCCGTGGCCGCAACCGCGCGCCTGGTGGCGGCCGGCATTCCGGTGATGGGGCACCTGGGCCTGACGCCGCAGTCGGTGCACCAACTGGGCGGCTACCGCGCGCGGGGGCGCACGCTGGCTGAGGCGGAGGAGATCCAGCAGGAGGCGCTCGCCCTGGAGCGCGCGGGCGCGTTTGCTGTCGTCCTGGAGAGCATTCCGGCGGCGCTGGCGCGGAAGATTACCGAGTCGCTCACCGTCCCCACCATCGGCATCGGCGCGGGCGTGCATTGCGACGGGCAGATTCAAGTGCTGCACGACCTTGTGGGCCTGAATCCGGACGCCGCGCAGCCGCGCCACGCCAAGGCGTACGCCAACCTGGGAGAAACGCTGCGCGCCGCCGTAGAAACGTACGCGCGGGAAGTGGAATCCGGCGCGTTTCCTGCGCCGGAACACAGCTTCAAGCTGCCCAACGACGTGGCCCGCGCGCTGCGCGGCAAGGCCCCGGTTCCCGCCGCCGACCAGGGTTGACGGTTGCGCGCCGCCATGCAAGTCCTGCGCACGATTCCAGAGTTACGCGCCGCCCGCCGCGCGGCCCGCGGCAGCGTTGGCCTCGTGCCCACCATGGGCTACCTGCACGCGGGCCACCTGGCGCTGGCGCAGGCCGCCCGCGCGCAGAACGATCACTGCTGGGCCACGTTGTTCGTCAATTCACTGCAATTCGGCTCCGGCGAAGACTTTGCCACCTATCCGCGCGATCTGCCCCGCGACTTTGCCCTCTTCCGGGAGGCCGGCGTGGACGCGGTTTTCGCGCCGGCAGCGGAGACGATGTACGCTCCCGGCTTTAGCACGTTCGTTGAGGTGGAGCATCTCACTGAGCGCCTGGAGGGCGCGGCGCGGCCCGGGCACTTCCGGGGCGTCACCACCGTGGTCTGCAAATTGCTCAACATCGCGCAGCCCGACCGCGCCTACTTTGGCCGCAAGGACGCCCAGCAACTGCGCGTCATCCAGCGCATGGTGCGCGACCTGGACATCCCCACTGAGATCGTGCCGATCGACACGGTGCGCGAAGCCGACGGCCTGGCGCTGGCCAGCCGCAACGTCCACCTGAAACCGGCGGAACGCCAAGCCGCGACCGCCCTCTACCAGGCGCTCCAGGCGGCGGCGGCACGCCATGCCGCCGGTGAACGCGACGCCGACGCCCTGCGCGCCGCCATGCGCGACGTTCTGGCGCGCGAACCCCTCGTCCAGGTGGATTACGTGAGCATTGCCGACGACGAAACCCTGGCGGAACTGGCAACCGTAACCGGCCCGGCGCTCGCCTCGCTCGCCGCGCGCATCGGCGCCACGCGCCTCATCGACGCCATCGAATTAGGCCGCGATGACACCGCCTCATAGAAGTCTGGCCGGCAATGGCAAGCGCAGGTGGATTCCGTCCCGCCATGAAAAGACCATCCCCGGACTTCAACTCGCCAGTCAGAGATAGTGTTAGCGATTGACGGGCAAAGCGAGAGAGCATGTTCCGTGTAAAATTGAAAGTACTACTTTCAATTTTACACATCCCACGCGCTAGCGGCCTTCATAGGCGTCTATTGCCCCACGGCCAAGCAGACGCGCCCAGCAGCGCCGACAGCGTATGCGTCCCATTCCGTACACGTGACGCTCAGGCCGTGGTTGCGTTACTATGGGAGTCGTGCGCTCACGCGACATTTCACGGCTTCTAGCGGGAGACGGCGCCGTAGTACCGGCGCCTTAATTGTGTCACGCGCGCAGGCGCCACGCACCGACTATTCTCTACATCGACGAAGGATGCAACGATGCTCGGAACGATGAACTCACCGGTACTCTGGATCGGCTTCACTGCCGTTGTCCTGACCCTGCTGATCCTCGACCTGCTGGTCTTCCACCGGGGCGCGCACGTGATCAAGCCGCGCGAAGCCGCCACCTGGGTTGCCATCTGGGTCAGCCTGGCCCTGGCGTTTGCCGTGGGCATGTTCATCTTTGCCGGCGCCGAACGCGGCACCGAGTTCATCACCGGCTATCTCATCGAGTGGACCCTGAGCGTCGATAACCTCTTCGTCTTCCTCATCATCTTCACGTACTTCGCGGTGCCCCACGAATACCGCTACAACGTGCTCTTCTGGGGCATCCTGGCCGCCATCATCCTGCGGGGCACGTTCATTCTCATTGGCGCGGCCCTGCTCGCGTCGTTCCACTGGATGATCTTCGTCTTTGGCGGCTTCCTGATCTACACCGGCATTCGCATCCTGCTCAAGGGCGATGAGGATACGGACCCGGAGCGCAACTTCGCCGTGCGCGTGTTCCGCAAGATCCTGCCCAGCACCGCCAACTACCACGGCGGCAGCTACATCGTCAAGGTGGACGGCCGCTGGCTGGCGACGCCGCTGCTGCTCGTGCTGCTGGTGGTGAACGTGACCGACGTGGTCTTTGCCCTGGATTCCGTGCCGGCGATCTTCGCGATCACGCGCGAACCTTTCATCGTCTACTCGGCCAACATCTTCGCCATCCTCGGCCTGCGCGCGCTCTACTTCCTGCTGGCGAACCTGATGGACCGCTTCCACTACCTGAGCGTGGGACTCGGTCTGGTGCTGGTCTTCGTGGGTGTCAAGATGGTGGTGGGCGACTTCCACGACGTGCCCAAGGGCGACCACTTCTTTACGCCGGTGCTCAAGGGCATCGAAACGGTGGCGACCGCGTTCCACGATCAGCCGGTCTACTCCCTGGCCGTGGTGGGCATTTTGCTGGGCGGGTCGGTGATCGCCTCGCTGCTGCGGCCTGCGGACGCCGGGGAGTGACCCGGCTGCGGCAATAGGACTCCTGCCTTAGACACCCTCTAACTTGGAGAGGGAGAGGGAACCGGGGAGACTATTCGGCGAGTTCCAAGGTCACCACGTCCACGTCGGTCAGGCGCGGCAGGGTGACGAGCGTGTGCGTGCCGTGAGGACGAACGTGCACGGCTTGGCCGCTGGCGGCGTGGGCGGCGCGCACCGCGAGCGCGGACTTGATGGTTAGGTCGGCCAGCGGTACCGCTTCCGGTATATCAACCCAGGGCCCGGCGCGCCGGCCGCGCCCGACGCCCTGGCCCAGCGGCCGGCTGACCGGGCAGTTCACCAGGAAGACTTTCAGTTCGTTGCCGTCCCGGGTGTAGGCGATCTCGACGTTGGGCGCGCCCTGCACACGCAGGTCGGCGGCGTAGCCGATGAACTGCAAAATCCGCATCACCATGCGGCCGAACGCCCGCGCGCCCCGCAGCATGTATTCGGCGAACGGCTCGTGGTTGCAGTAGGCGATTTGCCCCGCGCCGAAGCGCCCGCAGACCACGGCCGGCATCCCGGTTTCCGTGCTCCAGCGCGTGCCGTGGCTATCCCACACGTTGCCGCGCGGCTCTACGACGGGCTTCAGCGAGTAGGCGAGTTCGCCAAAGCCGGGGAAGTTGCGCAGCGGCCAGTGCCCCAATGAACACGCCAACTCCCAATCGGGAATCTGCCACCCTGCCGGCGCGTGGATGAACCAGCCGTCCTGGCGCGCGCGGCCGTGCTCTTGGCGGTCGGCCAGGATGATGCCCAGGTCGCGCTGCAAGCTATGCGCGCCGGTGACGAGCATCCGCCCGCCGTTCTCCACGAACTCCCGCACCAGCGGCAGGGATTCCGGCCGCAAATCGCCGGGATGCGCGACGACGAGCGCCTTCAAGCCGGCGAGGTCGTCCGCCGCCAGCAGGTCGTCGCACACCAGCCGGAAGGGAAAGTGCTGTTCGGCCAGGTACTTGTACGCGCCGGCCGTATCGCGGCTGAAACCGGCTTCCGTGGGCACATTCCCCAGCGCTACTTGCTCTTCCGAGAAGAGCAAACCGACGTCCGCAAGCTCTGTTGACGCGGCGCGCTCCGCCGCCAGCGGCCCGATCTTCTTAAACGTGTTGGCCACTTTGTCCAGGGTTGGCGCGCCAAAGAAGCCGCTGCGCGTGTCCGGCGCGCCCCAGAGCACGGTGGCGTCGGCCCCGGCGCTGAGCGCGCTGGCGGCCTGGTAGGTAAGCTGGCTCTCGCTCACGCCGCCGTACATCACGGTGTCCCAGCAGAACGCGATTTCCACGGGCCGTCCCCGCGCCAGCGCCCGCAGGCGGTGGGTCTGCATGGCGGGCAGGAAGAAGTTTTGCCCGGTGGCGTCGGATTCGCCAAAGAGGTAGTCGTCGTGCGTGTAGGGCCAATGGGCGTTGTGGGTGAGGCGCACGTCATTGCCGCTGGCGCGGATGCGTTCCTTAACGCCGACGAGAAAGGAATCTACAATGCGATTACCGAAGGCGGCCAGGCGCGCGCGGTCTGCCGGCGCAAAGCGTCTCTGCCGCCTGCCACCGGGGCGTCTCCCGCCCGCGCGGGAGCCTGGACGCGGCCGCGCGTCGGGCAGCGGCTCGCCGAATTGCGCTTGCCACGCCGCCTGGCAGTAGTCGCAATAGCAGAGCAGCCGGTAGTGCACGATGTCCAAGAAGAGCCGCGAAAAGGCGTACTGCGCCAGCAATTCGTCGAGCATGGCGTAGGCGTAATCGCGGTAGGGCGAATTGAGGCAAAGCCAGCGCCAGCGGGTCGGCGGGCCGGGCAGGGGTTTGCCGTCCGCGTCCCGGCTGCGCCAGGAAGGCTGGGCGCGGTAGGCGTGCTCGTCCCAACGCACGGAGTAGTAGAGGCCGGGGTCGATGCCGTTCTCGCGGGCGGCGTCCAGTTGCGCGCCGATCAGGTCGCCGTCCAGCGCCGGATGCCGCGTACCGGCTGTAGTGTCATAGTAGGCGTGGCCCCAGTGGCACTTGGCCTGCAGCAAGACCGCGTCGGCGCCAATCTCGCGCAGCGCCGCCATTTGCGCGCCGGCGTCCACCTGGGAGAGCGTGCCCGCGCCATAGGGCCCAAAGTGGTTGTCGATCAATATGCGTTTTGGGCCGGTCTGTGCCATGAGATACCTCCCTCGCACGCTGGATGCCGTAAATATGCCGTAGCGCGGGGGCTTGTCCCCCGCTTCGTGGTTCACCTCTGGGCGCGAAGATGGATTCCCGCTTTCGCGGGAATGACGGAACGTAGCGCGGGGGCTCGTCCCCCGCCGCTTGGCTCCACGGGCAACCACGATTCGCGGCCAGGCGCTTCGCGCGCGCCTGGCGCGCTCTTCTCAATGCTACTTATCCCATAGCCTGTTTGCCAACCGATTCCGCCTTTGCGCCTGGCGGAAGGCGAGGGGAACCACCCTAATGCTGTCGCACTAAACAGAGCGGCAGCAGAACTTGCGTCTAGAATCTCCGGTAGCGCAGGTTTGTAACCTGCGAAGCTGTTAGGTCAATTCTGTGCGTGCCAGTTTCAATAGCTCCGGCGGGGGACAAGCCCCCGCGCTACGTTAATGCGACAGCATTGGGGAGCCACCCGCGCGACAGTAACGGTCAACACTGCCTGGCGAAATGCGTATTCTGTCAAGGAGTTAGCAGGCAGTTACAGGAATGACCGCTTGGGGAACGAGTTACCCAAGCGCGTCTCGAGGGGTATGATAGGCGGCAGAGAGAGTACGTCCGGCGGTGGAGATTTGCCGAGTGAACGCGCGCCTGCCCCACATTGCCACAGACACCGCACAAGCGACTCCCCTGCTATCCGAACTGCGGCAGGCGGTCGCAGCCGAACTTGAGGCCGCGCGGTCACAGGCGGCGCTCTTTCGCGTGGAGGTCTACGCCGGCAAGCTGGGCGCGGAGACCGACGATGGCTATATGTACACGTTTCTACTCAGCGCGCTGCTGCCGGTCTTGGACGATACGCCGGGCGAACTCCACATTGGCAACCGGGCGCACCCCTGCCTCATTGCCGCCGTGGCGGGACTGCGCGTCACGGTGCTGCTGGCAACGGCCCCGGCCCGCTTCATCGAGCGCGCCACACTGGCGGCGCAGCCTTGGACGGCGCTGGCGCGTCTGGATGAGGCGCTGGCGGACCGCGCGGCTGCGAGCGCGGCGGACGCGGACTTGAGCGCGGCGCTCTTCAGCGGCGAACCGGCGCTGGTGGAGCGGATTGCCCCGGCAGCCGCTGGTCCCGCCGACCCGCCGCTGGCGGAGATGCAACGGGAAGCGCTGGCGGCGGCCCTGGAGCGCAGCGTGACGGTCATCACCGGCCCGGCGCACACCGGCAAGACGCATCTGCTGCGCCGGGTGGCCGCGTCGTGCGTGCAGGCGGGTTGCCGCGTGCTGCTGCTGGCCCCGTCCCACGACGCCATCGACGCGGCGCTCCGCCCGCTGGCCGAATCCGGCGCCGGCGGCGCCTACGCCGCGGGAAAGCTGCTCCGGCACGGCTCCAGTCCCGCTCCGGCGCTGCTACAGGCCTATCCGCTGCTCGCGCCGGAGCGCGCCGCGCGCCTGGTCGAAGCGGAACGGGAACGGGAGCGAGCGGCGCTGGATGCGGAACGGGCGGCGTTGGCGGAGCGGGAACAGACCCTCGGCGTGTTGCATAAGGCCGCGGCGCTGGCGCAACAGGCGGCTGCGGAGCGCGACGCGGCGCAGGCGGCGGTAGACGCGCTGGCCGCGCAAGCGGACGCCGCGTCCGGCAGTAGCGCCGAGCCTACCGCCGGGCAGCGCCTGCGGGAACGCTGGCTGTGGCTGCGGCGGTGGATCATGCGTTTCGGCGGGCGCGCAACCCGGCGTGCCGAGCGCGCGTATCGAGAGAGCGCCGAGCGGCAGCGACAAGAGTCCTATGGGCACGCGCAGCGGCTGGCGGAAGCGCAGCGGCGTCTTGAAGAGAAGGCGGCGGCCGCGGCCCGCCTCGAGGCGGGTGTCCGCCAACAGCTTGCGCAATACGACCTCAATCTCAACGACCTCGAAGGGGAGCGGCAACAGGCTGTGGCGCGCTCGGAGGCGCTGGCGGTGGAGCGTGAGCGGGCCGCGGCGAAGCCGAGCATCCAGGCCGCCTACAACCGGGCGCTTCTGGTAGGCGGCACGCTCTCGCACGCGCTGGCGGGTGAGGCAGTCCCGCCGCAGTCGTCCGACACACAATCGCGGTCGTCTGACGCTCAGTCGCGGCTTTCCTACCTCCAACCGCAGTCGTTCGACGTGGTGTTGATCGACGACGCCCACCGCGTGCCCTTGCCCCACCTCTTCTGGGCGGCCGGTCTAGCCCGGTCGCGCGTCGTGGTCGCGACCGAACCGGCGGCGCTGCAACTCTGGCACTGTGCCCAACAGGCGGTTGCCCACCGCTGGCTGGGGCGCTCTTTCATCGCGTATCTGGGTGGACGGCGCGAGCTTGGCGCACCCGCGGCGCTCGCCCTTGCGGAGCGGTACGGGATCGCTCCCGCGCTGGCCGCGAGCGTGACGGGTTGGCTTGCCGAAACGGACAGCGCGTCCGGCAAGCGCTTGCCGACCCTGGATTCCGGCTTTCGCCGGAATGACGAGTTGCAGCGCTCCGGCGAGCGGCGGCGTTCCCCAGTACGTGGACGGCGGCACAGGCCGCTTACCGCGGTTCTGGAAGCCGAAAGTCCCGTGGCGCTGGTGGATACCGACGCTCTGAAGCCGTGGTGCGCGGCAATCCCGCGCCACGGGCGCGTGAACGTGGGCAGCGCCCTCACCACGGTGGCGCTGGCGGAGCGGCTGCGCGCGGCGGACGCCGCCCAGTCCATCGCACTCGTCACGCCGTACCACGCCCAGGCGCGGCTGCTGCTCCACCTGGCGCGCGACCGGCGCCTCGCCGACGCCATCGGCGTCTACGCGCCGCCCTGCTTGCCCGCTCGGGCGGCGGACGTCGTGATTCTGGATACAGTCGAAGCGCCGGGGCGGTTCACCTGGTCCGCGCTCGATGATTCGCGCCCGGATTCTCCGGCATACGACCTCTTTAGCAGCGTCTGCGCCCAGGCGCGGCAGCGGCTGCTGCTGGTAGCGCACGACAAGCACGTGCGCGCCGCGTTCGGCGCGCGGTCGCTCTTGCGGCGGATGCTGAGCGACGCCGCGGACGCGGGTTGGGCGGCGTCCGCGGGCGATTGTGTGGCGAGTTACCGCGCCGGGGCGGTGTCCCGCGCGCCGCAAGCGCCGGGCGCGAACGCCGCGCGCAACGCGCGTCCCACCGCCGCCGACGGCTGGGGCCTTCTGTTGCAAGATCTGGAAACGGCGCAGCGCGGCGTTACCATCTGGAGTCCGCACTTGGCGCTGAACACCGTGGAGCGCGTGCTGGGCCGGCTGCCGTCCGCGCTGCTGGAACGCGGCGCGGTGCGCGTGGTCACGTTGCCGGCGGCCGCCCTGCGCGGCGGGCAGCGCGCGCAAGCGGCCGCGGCGCGCCGGGTCTGCGAGCAAGTGGGCGTGGTGGTGGCAGAGCAGAGCACACTGGCGGCCAATCTCGTTACCGTGGACGACCGCCTGGCGTGGGAGTGCACGCTGCCGCCCCTCAGCGCTGGCAGTGGCGGCCTGCAACTGCGCCGCATCGAGAGCGCCCCGGTCGCGCGCCTGCTGCGCACGCTCCTAGCCGTGGAGGACACCGACACAATTGCGCCGGACGCCGCCTTCTTCATGCCGTTCGCTGAGCTAGGCAACCTGGCGCCGCGCGCGGACTCGCGCTCTTTCTGAACGCAAGCCAAGCTCCCTCTCCCGGTCGCGCCTGCGGGGCTGCGCGGCGTGTCCGACCCACCGCAGCGGGCACAGGATTCAGCCGCACCGGCTAGAACCGTCCACTGCGGACCTCGAAGCGGGTCGGTTTCCCGTGGGAAGGCAGGTCGCGCTCCAGCCAAGCGGCGGTCCAGTCGATCATCGTTGCCAAAGGCACGAGCGGCCGGCCGAAGAGTTGCCGCGCTTGGGCGGTGCTGTTGACCCACGCGGTTGCCGCCTCTGTGCCCGCAAATTGCGGCGTTTTGTTGAAGCGCGCGCCAAAGGCGTGGGCCAGGGCGCGGATGCTCATCGCTTCAGGCCCGCCGACGTTTAGGGCGCGCGCAGGCGTGTCGCAATGTAACAGCGCGCGCAGGGCCTGGCTGCTCGCGTCGCCTTGCCAGATGACGTTCACGTAACCCATCGCCAGCGGCACGGGTTTGCCGTCGCGCACCCACCGCGCCACGTCGTGCAGCACGCCGTAGCGCATGTCGATGGCGTAGTTGAGCCGCAGCAGGCGGCCCGGCGTGCCGTGCTGCCGCGAGAAGTGTTGGAAGACGCGCTCGCGTCCCACGCAGGAGTTGGCGTACTCGCCCACCGGTTCCGGGGCGGTCGCCTCGTCCCAGCCGTGCCCGGCAACCGGCGCGTAGGGATAGACGCAGAGGGTGGAAAAGGCCACGATGCGGGAGTGGCGGAACGTCTCGGCCACGATGGCCGGCGCGTGGGTGTTCATGGCCCAGGTGAAGGCCGGGTCTGCCTGCGTGCCGAACTTCTTGCCCGCCATGTAGACCACGTTGGGCAACTGCGGCAGCGCGGCCACCGCCGTCCGGTCCAGAAGGTCGCAGGCGATGGTCTCGACGCCCCAGGCCTCCAGGCGCGCGCGCACGGCGGCATCGCTAAAGCGCGCCACGCCCACGATGCGCTTGCCGGGCGCCGCGCGCTTGGCCAGCCGCGCCAACGTCGGCCCCACCTTGCCGCCGACGCCGAGTATGAGAATGTCGCCATCAAGCCGCCGCAAATCATCGACCAGCGCTTGGCTGGGGCGGGAGAGCAACTCTTCCAGGGCGTCTACGCCGGCGATGTCCGCCGGCAGGGTAGACGAAGTGAGTATTGCCATGGGTGCACCATTGGAAGCGCTCATTGCAACGGCAATTCAGTATACCATGTACCCTGACTGTCTCAGCGCGAGCAAGGAGCGACGGCAATGAAGCGGGTAATGTTCGACGACCTCTACACCTGGTCGGTCTTCAACGAGGAGAAGCAATTCGACTTCAACGGCTTTCTGTGGGTAAGGGAAGAAGGCAACATCCTCATCGATCCCGTGCCCATGAGCGCCGGTGACGCGGCGCAACTGGACGCGCTGGGCGGCGCGGCGCTCATCGTCCTGACCAACCGCGACCACGAACGGGACGCCGCGACTTTACAGAAACGCACTGGCGCGCGCATCGTGGCGCACGCGGCCGACGCGGCGCTCTTTGGGCTTACCGTAGACCGCACGGTGACCGATGGCGAGGAGATCGTGCCGGATCTCAAGGCGCTGCACCTAGCGCACGGCAAGAGTCCCGGCGAGATCGCGCTGCTCTGGCGCGGCGGGCGCGTGGCCTTCATCGGCGATTACGTCTGGGGCAATCCCGTGGGCGCGTTGACGCTGGGCGCGGAACCGGCGCTGGCGGACCCGGCGCAGGCGGCGCTGCAACTGCGCAAATTGCTGGCCGTGCAGCAACTCGACGCGCTGCTGCTCGGCGACGGCCACTCGCTCCTGACCGGCGCCCGCGACGCGCTGCTGGCCATGCTGGAGGCGCGCCGGGACATCTACATCAACCGGATCAACCTGGATGAAATCCCGTGGTTCGAGATACCCAACTGGCCCGGCGCGTTTGGCTATGCGTTCAAGGACGTCGATCCGCTCATCGGCGCGCGGCATCTCGGTTACCTGGTGATGCGGCTCGATCCGGGCAAGAAGGGTTTTCCGCTGCACTTCCACTACTTCGAGGAAGAACTCGGCGTGGTGCTGGAGGGCACGTGCACCATGCGCACCTCGCGGGGCGACGTGGCGCTGCGCCAGGGCGATTTCGTTGCCTTTCCGCCGGGCCCCAACGGCGACCACCAGTACGTCAATGACGGCGATGAGCCGTGCGTGATGCTGCTGCTCAGCAACATCGTGCCCAGCGACGTGAGCGAATACCCGGATTCCAACAAGGTGAACCTGCGCGGCGTGCGCCACATCTTCCACAAGGAAAAGGCAGTGGACTATTGGGACCGGGAGTCCTGATGTTCCTTACGGCATTGGGCGTAGGGGCGTCGCGAAAATGCCTTTGCGCGCTCTGCCGGTAGGCGTAGGGGCACGACATGTCGTGCCCCTACGCCCGACGGCGGTTTACGCGGCGCCATTTGCCACAGGCCCCGGCGCCGTGGGTCGAGCGCCAATGGCCTGCGCCGGCGATAGAGGGGGGCATGTTCCAACGCTGTCGTGCTAACGTAGCGCGGGGGCTTGTCCCCCGCCGGGGCTATCGAAACTGGCACGCAAAATAACGACCTAGCAGATTCGCAGGTTACAAACCTGCGCTACCGGAGATGCGTGGCGTGGTTTTCATTGCCATTGCGATTAATGCGGCAACATAAGGGACAAGCCCCCGCGCTACGGCCTGGAATTCCTGTGTTACCATTTGCTGTCATTCCGAGCGCAGCGAGGAATCTGGAATCCGCGCTGCGGCCGCCAAGCGAATCCACCTACCCGGTACCGGATGCGCGCAATTGGCAATTAGCGCTGCCCCACCATGTGTAGTACGGTATACAAAGATGGAGCGCGCGTGAAGGTTAGCGATGAGCGAAAGGATGCGCCGGTGTCGGCACGAGTGCGTTTTGGCATTGCGGGGATGGACCACTGGTACGCCGGTTTCGCGGCGCTGCGGGGCATTGCCGCCAACGATGATGCGGTGGTGACGGCGGTGGCGCACCGCCAGACGGCGTACGTGGAGGCGATTGCCGCCGAATACGCGATACCCTCCATTACCAGCGATTACGCTGAAGTCGCGCGGCGGGACGACGTGGACGTGGTGGTGGCGGCGTGCACCACGGCGGAAGCGCCCGCGTTGTGTCAAGAGGCGGCGGCGCACGGCAAGCACGTCATCTGCGTGAAGCCCATGGCGTTGACGTTGGCAGAGGCCGACGCGGTAGTCGCGGCGGTGGAGCGGGCCGGCGTCGGCTTCTATCCGCTGGAAGCGATTCAGACAAGCGGCGGCGCGGCGCGGCAGTACGCCCAGTGGCTGGAAGAAGGCCGCATCGGCCGGCCCATCAGCGCCGCGGTAATCCGGCGTGGCGGCCTGCCCACGCAGGAGTGGCCCGGCGTGCACGTGGCGCGCACCTGGTGGCTGGTGGCGGGCAAAGCTCCCGGCGGCGGCTGGATCGACCACGCCATCTACGACGTCCACATGCTGCGCCGGTTGCTTGGCGCTGAGGTTGTCCGCGTCACCGGCGCCACCGCGAACCTGGTGCACACGGATATTCCGTTCGAGGACTACGGTGCGGCGACCCTCACGTTCGACAACGGTTTCGTGGCAACGCTGGAGGTCACGTGGTCCAGCGGCCCGCAGTCCGGCATGCACGCTTTTCATCTGGTGGGCACGGAGGGACAGATCGCCACGGACGGCATCTCCGGCAAGCTGGCCGTGCGGGGCAATTTTGCGCCCTGGCAGGGTTGGGTGCTCTCCGACGGCGCACGCAGCCCAAGCGGAGACAGCGTCGCGCTGATGGTGGATTTCGCGCGGAACGGCGCGCCGCTGCCGGCCACGGTGCATGACGGCCGCCGCAACCTGGCGGTCTGCCTGGCGTTCTACGAGGCCGCCCGCGCTGACCGCGTCGTGACGCTGCCGCGCTAGCCGCAGATTAGCCATGAGCACGGTTATCGCGATTGCCAATCAAAAGGGCGGCGTGGGCAAGACGACTACGGCCGTCAACCTGGGCGCGTACCTGGCAATGCGGCGGCAGGACGTGCTGCTGGTAGACCTGGATCCGCAGGCGAACACCACCGGCGGCCTGGGCATTCCCAAGCAAGACCCCAGCATCTACCACGCAATGCGCGGCGGCACGGCGGCGCGGGAACGCATCGTGCCGGTGGCGGACGCGCCCAATCTCTCGCTGTTGCCGTCCAGCCCGGCGCTGGCCGGCCTGGAGGCGGAGGCCGTGGAACTGCCGGAGCGCGAGTATCTTCTGCGCGCCGCGCTCGCGCCGCTGCGGGACGAGTATGCGTACGTGCTGATAGACTGTCCGCCGTCGCTGGGCATGTTGACCGTGAATGGCCTCTGCGCCGCCGACGAGGTGATAATTCCCGTGCAGTGCGAGTACCTGGCGCTGGAGGGCCTGGCGCAACTGCTGGATTCGGTGCGGCGCGTGCGCGGCGGCTTGCACCCCGCGCTGGGCCGGGTGCGCATTCTCCTGACCATGTTCGACACGCGCACGCGCCTGGCGCAGCAGGTGCGGGACGAGGTGCGGGCGCATTTTCCCGGCCAGGTGTTCGCGACCGTGATCGCTCGCAACGTGCGCCTGGCGGAAGCGCCCAGCCACGGCCGCACGATATTGGCGTATGACCCATTCTCGAAAGGCGCCGAAGCGTACCGGCTCCTGGCGGAGGAAGTATCGGGCAGTAGCGGTCATACGCGGTAATCGAGCGCAAGCGTCATTCCGAGCGCAGTGAGGAATCTACGGCCGTAGCGCGGGGGCTTGTCCCCCGCTCCGCACCATGCAAACTCAGGAGCGGCACACCGTAGCGCGGGGGCTTGTCCCACGCTGGAGCCATTGAAACTGGCACGCAGAGAATTGACCTAACAGCTTCGCAGGTTACAAACCTGCGCTACCGGAGATTTGGGACGCGAGTTCTGCTGTCTCTCTGTTTAATGCGACAGCATTGGGGCTTGTCCCCCGCCGGGCAGGGCGGCTGTTTGGGCGGAGAGGATGGATTCCGGCTTGCGCCGGAATGACAGACGGAGCCGGAATGACGGATGGTGCCGGAATGGCGGACGAAATCGGATTGGCGGCTGCAAGGAGATAGGCGAGGGTGTCACGTAAAGGCGGACTAGGTCGCGGACTCGGCGCGTTGCTGCCGGAATCCGGCTTGCAGGACGTGCCGGTGGAGCGCATTCACCCCAATCCCCTGCAGCCGCGGCAGGTGTTTGCCGAAGAAGAGCTGGCGGAACTCGCGCAATCGATCCGCGAGCACGGCATCTTACAGCCGGTGGTGGTCAGCCGCCAGCCGGAAGAGGGCGCATACCAGTTGATCGTCGGCGAGCGCCGTTGGCGGGCGGCCCGGCAGGCGGGACTGGCTACCATTCCCGCGCTCATCCGGCCCACCGGCAGCCGCGAAGCGTTGGAATTGGCGCTGGTGGAGAATCTCCAGCGCGTCCGCCTCTCGCCGCTGGAGACCGCCGAGGCCTACGCGGCGCTCATGAGCGAATTCGGCATCACCCAGGAGCAGGTGGCGGCGCGCGTTGGCAAGAGCCGCTCGGCCGTGGCCAATACGCTCCGCCTGCTCAACCTGGCCGTCGCCGTGAAGGAAGCCCTGGCCGCCGGCACGATCAGCGAAGGGCATGCCCGCGCCCTGCTGCGGCTCTCTACCGAACGGCAAGTCTTTGCCTTAGCTGAGATAGAGAAACGGGGCCTGAACGTGCGCCAGACCGAGCGGCTCGCGCAGCGGCTGCTCGCGTCGCCGCGTTCCGCCCGCGCCAAGCCGGTGGATCCGCGCAGCGGCGAGTGGGAAGACCTGCTGCGGCGGACGCTGGCGACGAGAGTGGAGATCCAGCGCCGGGGCAAGCGCGGCACGATTCGCATCCACTTCTATTCGGATGAAGACCTAGAGGCTCTAATAGACCGGCTGCTGGCGGATGAAGCGTAAGCGCCGTGTCGCTTCCTCGTCCCAATAGTCTCGCATACGGCTGTGCGCTTCAATAGATCGTCTTGTGTTAGGCTTATAGAGACCGTGTGCGTTGGCAGCGACAGAGAGAGGAACGCGGTGGACGATTCACCTTGGGTAGCGCTTGTAGGCCCGTTTCCAACGGAACTCCGCCCCACTACGCGGTGGCGCGACCGCTATGGGCGCTTGCCCCGCACGATTCACGCGCGCGCGCTTGCAGAAGCGCTGGCGGACCCGGCGCTGGACAGCGTCATCCTGCACTGGAACCTGCCGGAGCGCCCGGCGCTGGCGGAAGATGTGCTGGCGCGCGGCCTTCCGTTGTGTCTGCCCGGGCCTCTCGCGCGGGAAGAAGAGCGGCTGGTGCGCGCCGCCAACGGCTCAGTGTTTCTTGGCGCGCCGAGCAACGCGCTGCCCGCCGTGCGCGCCATGCGGCTGGCGCTTGGCGACGACACCACCGGTCCCGTGCGCTACGTCGCCGTGCGGCGGCTGACCCAACCCGCGCCCGGCGCGCCGCATTATGCGCCGCTGGCGGACGCGTTGGAGACTGCCGCCAGCTTTGTGCCGGGAGACCCGGCGTGGGTCTTTGCGCAGCGCGCCGAACGGGCGGAGACTACCACGATTATTGCCAATCTCCACTTCCCGGCGGCCGAGGTGATGGCGACCTGGGCGCAGGCGCCGGGCGGCCCCGCGCACGATGACTGGCTGCTCTACGGCACGAAGGGCATGGTGCACCGGCGCGACGAGAATGCCGGCCACACCCTTGCCGCGCAATTGTTCGATCACTGGCTGAGCGTGCGCGGCGGGCGCGACGAACCGCTTCTGTGGCCGGAACAAGCCCTCACTGCGGCGCGTCTCGCCCGGGCGGTTGACCGTTCGCTCCAGGAACGCCGCCGTATCGCCTGGCAGGAGGTAGCTGACGATGGCTGAGAAACTGCGCGTGGGCCTGGTGAGCGGAATCCGCCATCAGGATGATTACGCCGCCTTCTTCGCGCGCCACCCGGCCGTGACCCTGGTCGGTCTGGCCGACGATGCTGATATTCCGGATGACTACCACGCGCTCAACCGCGATCTGGCGGCGCAAGTCGGGCTGGAATACACCACGGATCTCGACGCTTTTCTCGCCCGCGACGACGTGGACGCCGTGTGCGTGGCGCCGGAGTACGCCCGGCACACGCCGTTGGCGCTGCGCGCGCTGGCGGCGGACAAGCACGTGCTGGTGGATAAGCCGATCGGCATTACCCTCGAGCAGTGCGACGCGCTGATTGCCGCGGCCCGCCGCACCCGGCGTACCTTTGCTTGGATTGCCCGCATCGGGCATCCCTCGCTCCAGCGGGCGCGGGACGCGGTGGCGGCCGGCGACCTCGGCGAGATCGTCAACGTAAACGCCCACTTTCTGGCCACCTACGGCAACGGCGAAAAGTGGGACGACGAGGAGTACGCCTTCTTCGATCCGGTCGTGAACGGCGGCGGCGAACTGCTGAACTTCGGCCTCTATCCCCTCACCGCCATCTTGAACGTCACGGGGTTGGCCCCCGCCGCCGTGCATTGCGTCACAGGCGCGTACTTCAACCGCCCGCACCGCGAGTTCGACATCGAGGACATGGCGCTGCTGAATTGCGAAATGGAGAACGGCATTCTGGCCTCGGTCTGCGTCGGGCGCGGGCACGTGCCGGGCAACCTGCACCATAGCGACCTCTGGCTGGAGGTCACCGGCACGCGCGGCACGCTGGTGGCCGATGAACTGGAACCCGACGCGGTGCTCACCGGCCCGACGCCCGGCTACGTCGAGCGCCGCTACCGCTACGCGGACGGCATGCAGGCGCACTTCGACGCCGTTATCGAAAACTTCGTCTGGGCCGTCCGGACCGGCGGCGCGCCCTTCCTGGGCGCCGACGCGGCGGAAAAGGTGATGCACACGGTCTTTGCCGCCTACGCATCCGCCGCAACGGGCGCGGTGGTGACCGTAGACTAACCCGCTGTTGGCAATTTTCCTTGCCGTTGCCCGCCGGGCGGACGCGCAGCGGTTTCAAACCTGCGTCCTATCTTGGTACTATAATCCATATGGGGAATCAGTCATTGCGTGCGCCGACAGCAGGCGCGGCGTAGGGGCAAGACACGTCGTGCCCCTACGCCTGCGGAGCGCAGTTCCAGAGCCCGTGCATTCGCCCGGGCGCTAGAATAGGCCGGGATCAGCGGCAAGGAGAAACCAACGGTGAGCGCCGGCAATTCAAGAAACGGCAGGGCGGCAAAACACCTGGACGTGAGTAACCGCTTCATTCGTCAAGCGCGGGAGGAGCTCGCCGCGGGCGACCGCCTGCAAGCATCGGAGAAGGCGTGGGGCGCGGCCGCGCACGCCGTGAAAGCGGCGGCAGAGCAACGAGGCTGGCAACACAATTCGCATGTGCGTTTCTTTGGCATTGTGAGCCGCATTGCTGACGAAGCCGGCGACCCCGAACTGCGCGACCTGTTCAGCACGGCAAACTCTCTCCATCAAAACTTCTATGAGGACTGGCAGGACGAGAAGTTTGTGCAGCGGGGCATAGAGCGGGTGCGCCTGCTTGTGCGCAAGATGGAGAGATACGCTGTTAGCTCTCCGTAACGCGCGGCGGCTGATAGCGGGAGCGGCGCTTGCCTGCCTCTTGGCGCTTGTCACTGCCGCGAGCGTCCACGCCGCCGATTGCCAGTTCGTGCTCGGCTTCAAGATACTGCGCGATCTCATCGGCCACGACGTCGTCGGCGAGTGCCTGGAGAACGAGCGCTACAACGCCACCGGCGACAGCGTGCAGCAGACCACGGGCGGCTTGCTGGTCTGGCGCAAGGCCGACAACTGGACCGCCTTCACCGACGGCTACCGCACCTGGCTCAACGGCCCCAACGGCCTGGAACAGCGCCTGAACACCGAGCGCTTCCCCTGGGAGCCGGACTACGCGCCGGGCGGCGGCGTTGCCACGCCGACGCCCACACCGGTCCCGCCGCCGACGCCCACGCCGGCGCCGCTGCGCACGCCCAAACCGCCGCCGCCTACGCCGGCACCGGTTCCGCCGGTCGCGCCCACCGCCACGCCAGCCCGCGCGCCGTTGCAGCCAGCAATTGACCCCAAGCTTAGCAATGCGCTACAGACGCTCAAGACCACGCCGGTAGGCGAGACTCTCTTCGCCTGGTTCGCAGAAGCGGCGCCCCGCCTCAGCTTTGGCGCGCCGCCCGCGGGCTGGACGTCCCGCTACTACGAACCGCCGCGCCACGAGATCGTCATCGACCGGGCGCTGCGCAACGAGAGCGCCGACGTGCTGGCGGCGCTCATCGCGTGGGAGACGGTGCTGGCCTACAACGCCAAGCACCGCGGCCGCCAGCGCGCGCGTTGGCGCTCCGGGGAGGACTGCCTGGCAGAGGTGGCCGCGGCCGAGCAGACCTTGGCGCATTGGTGGAGTGAGCGGTTCGGACCGCTCGGCCTGCCGAACGCCGCTACCGCAACGGAGCGATGGCTCAACGCGCAAGTGCACCGCTACCACGCCCAGACCCTGGAGGCGTGGGTCAAGTCTGCCACCGGCTACCGCGAATGGTGCGCCCGCTACGGCGCGCTGCCCCCACCGCAGCCCGCACCGACGCCCACGCGCTTCGTCGCTCCCCTGCTGGAGGAAGCGTTTACCCTAATGCGCACGACGGACTTCGGCGAAACGCTGTATCAAGCCTATCTTGCGTCTGAGGTGGCATACATCGCCTTCGCTCGCCTGGAGAATTACGGTTTCCCCAACTCGGACGGCCTCTACCACGTGCGGTACAACCGCATCCTGCTCGATGAAGGGTTGCGCGGCGAAAGCCACTACGTGCGCGTGTCGGCGCTTGTGCATGAACTGTTCCACGCCCGGCCTTCACGCGATTTCGCAAGCTACACGACGGAGAATTGCTTCGAGGAAGAAACGCTCGCCTTCATGGCGCAAGCCAAGTGGTGGTACGAGAAGTTCGGCGGCTACGGCAAGCGCAACCCCACCCAGCGCGAACGGTGGGAAAACAACAACATGAAACTCTGGCTCGCCAAACGCATCGGCGAGTGGGTACGGGCAAGCGACGCCTACCAAGAACACTGCGCACAGTATGCGAATTAGCGAAGCGCAAGGCGGATTGGACGAGAACATTCGACTTCGCGCCGCGTACGGTAGAACAACCAAGAGAAGCACGAGAGGCGCTTCGGCAGGTTTCGCTATGCCGTGCTGAAGAGCCTGCTTGGACTACCGGGCCTGTGCCGTTACCGCAAAGCTATCTCGATTCAACCCGCCACAAGCGTGGACTTCAGGAAACGAAATGTGTAACCTATCTCCCCGAACGCCGGTTACCCGCGCCGCCGGTTCATACCGGGAGCGAGGGCGAAACAGCAGAGCGGAATCGCGTTCGCACCGTGGTAGCACGCGCGCACAGGGAAGGCGATAGATGAATCTCGCTGGCATCCGCGCGCTCGCCGCCACGCTGCCGTGGGCGGAAGCGGCGCGGCAATGGCTTGCGGCGCCGGGCGTGCGGCGCGTTGCGGCGCGCGCCGGCGCGCGGCCGGTGTTGGCGGCGCTTGTTCAGCAGCAGGCGCGGCAGCCGCTGCTCGTGCTCTGCGCCGACCGCGACCGCGCCCACCGCTTCTATCAAGAACTGCGCTCGTGGTCGCCGCAGCCGGCAAACGTCCTCTTCTACCCGGAACTCGACTACCTGCCCTACGAAAACCTGCCCCACTTCTCCAGCACGCTCAGCGCGCGCGTTGCGGTGCTGGGCGCGCTGCTGGCCGGGCAGAACGCCAACCTGCCGGCCGGCGAGCATCCCCTGGTCGTGACCTCGGTGCGGGCTTTGTGCGAGCGCCTGCCGAGCCCGGCGGAGTTGGGCGAACACGCGCTCGTGGTCGCGCCCGGCCAGCGCACGGACCCCGCGTCGCTCAAGAACCGCCTGCTGCGCTTTGGCTACGAGCCGATGCCGCAGGTGGAAACGCCCGGCACGTTCACGAGTCGCGGCGGCATCGTGGACATCTTCCCGCCCTCGGAAGAGCAGCCCATCCGCGTGGAGTTCTTTGGCGACGAGATCGATTCGGTGCGCCCGTTCAACGTCTCAACGCAGCGGAGCACGGCGCAGCACACGTCGCTCTCCATTCTGCCCGCCAATGAAGTACCCACCTGGCGCAGCGCCGACTTCGCCGCCGCCGTGGGCGCGCTCGACCGGAGCGGCCTGCGCTCGGAAGTGCGCGAGCAGTGGCAGCGGCACCTGCGCCTGCTGGAAGAGGGGGTCTACTTCGAGCATGCGTCGTTCTACACCATGCCCTTTCTCGACCACAATCTGCTCCACTACCTGCCGGCCGGCCGGCTGTTGGCGGAAGACGCCGCCCACTTGCGGGACGTTGTGCAGGCCCTGGAAACGCAGACCGCCGACCGCAAGCGCCGCTTGATCGCCGGCGGCGAACTTGCCGCCGCCTGGCCGGAGGCCTACCACACCGCCGCCACGGTGCAGGCGCAGATGAGCGCTTACGCGGCACTGGACGCGCGCGACCCGAGCGAGGAAGACAGCGACGGCCTGGACGTGCTGCCGGCGTACGCCGGCCGGCCGGGACGGCTGGCAAAGGGCGCCGGGGGCTTCAGCGCGCAGGGTATGAGGGTGGTGCTGGCGACCACCCAGGTAGAGCGCGTGACCGAGATTCTCTTGGAATACGACCTCGCGCCTACGGTGCTGGACGCGCTGCCGAGCGCGCCGCCGCCGGGCAGCGTTAGTGTCGTGCCGCTCGCCTTGGCGGAGGGACTCCGCTGCGAGCGGGCGGGCCTGCTGCTGCTCTCGGACGCCGAGATCTTCGGCTGGAAACGCCCGCCAACCCCGGCGCGCCTGCGGCCATCAGTGCGCGGCCAGCGGTTGTTGGACGAACTCCAGGTCGGCGATCACGTCGTCCACGTCGATCACGGCATCGGCCGCTTCAGCGGCATCCAGCGCATGCCCGGCCCTTCCGGTGAGCGCGAGTACCTGGTCTTGGAGTTCGCCCGCGACGCCCGCATCTACGTGCCCACCGACCACATGGACCGGGTGGAGAAGTACGTCGGCATGGGCGAGCGCGCGCCGAATCTTTCGCGTCTCGGCACTCAGGAGTGGCAGCGCGCCAAGCAGCGGGCGCAGCAATCAGTGGTGGACATGGCGCAAGACCTCGTCGATGTTGCCGTCGCCCGTGAATCGGAACCCGGCCACGCTTTCGCCAGCGACGGCGACTGGCAGCGGCAACTGGAACAGGCCTTTCCCTACGCCGAAACGCCCGACCAGGAGAAGGCAATCACCGAAGTCAAGGCCGACATGGAACTGCCAAAACCGACGGATCGGCTCATCTGCGGCGACGTGGGTTTCGGCAAGACCGAGGTGGCCATCCGCGCCGCGTTCAAGGCGGTGATGGACGGCAAGCAGGTCGCCGTGCTCGTGCCTACCACCGTGCTCGCGCTCCAGCACTACGAGACGCTGAGCAGCCGCCTGCGCCCGTATCCGGTGCGCGTGGGTCTGGTCAGCCGCTTCCGCACGCCAAAGGAGATCCAGCAGCACACGGCGGACATCAGCGCCGGCACGCTCGACATTGTCGTCGGCACCCACCGCCTGCTCTCCAAGGACGTGCGGTTCAACGACCTGGGCCTGGTGATCGTGGACGAGGAGCAGCGTTTCGGCGTGGCGCAAAAGGAGCACTTCAAGCAACTGCGCAAGCAGGTGGACGTGCTGGCGCTCTCCGCCACGCCAATCCCGCGCACGCTGCACATGGCGCTGGCCGGCATCCGCGACCTGAGCGTGATCGAGACGCCGCCGCCCAACCGCCTGGCGATCAAGACCTACGTCACCGCCTTCCACGACGACCTGGTGCGCGACGCCATCCAGCGGGAACTCAATCGCGGCGGCCAGGTCTTCATGGTGCACAACGACATCGAGACCATCTACTCGCTGGCGTACCACGTGCGCGAGTTGGCCCCAGGCGCGCGGGTCACCGTAGGGCACGGCCAGATGGAGTCGGATCGCCTGGAGAAGGTGATGCACGCCTTCGTGCAGGGCGAGTACGACATCCTGGTCAGCACCACCATCATCGAGAACGGCCTGGACATTCCCCGGGTGAACACGCTCATCGTCAATGACGCCTGGCGCTTTGGGCTGGCGCAACTCTACCAACTGCGCGGGCGCGTGGGCCGCGCCGACGTGCAGGCCTACGCCTACTTTCTCTATAGCCCGGAGAAGCAACTCACCGAAGAGGCCGAGAAGCGGCTGGACGCGATCATGGAGGCGACGGAACTGGGCGCGGGCTTCAAGATCGCGCTGCGCGACCTGGAGATTCGCGGCGCGGGCAACCTGCTGGGCGCGGAGCAGCACGGCTTCGTGAACGCCGTGGGCCTCAACCTCTATACCAAGATGCTCAAACAGACGGTGCAAGCCATGCGCAGCCAACAACCCCAAGAGGACCTGCCGCCGGAGCAGGCGTTGCAGACCGTGGTCGACCTGCCGCTGGCCGCTTACATTCCCGATGAGTACGTGGGCGGCGTGGGCACGAAGATGAAACTCTACCAACGGGCGGCCGCCCTGAAAGCCCGCCAAGAGACCGAGGCGTTTGCCGAAGAACTCCGCGACCGCTTCGGCCCGCCGCCGCCTTCCGTGAAGAATCTGCTGGCGCTGCTGCGGCTCCGCGCCCGCGCTTCAGAACACGGCATCCTCTCCCTGGCCTTCGAGGACAACGCGCTCGTCATCCGCTTCCGCGAGGAGCGCGTCTTCGACCGCATGAGAGTCTTCAAGGAGTTCGGCGCCGACGTGCGCCTGACCCGCACCGTCGTCCGCTGGCGCGTGGGCCGCCACGAGGAGCAGTGGCGCGACGGCCTGGAAACGCTGCTGGACATGCTGCTGGAGGCCAAGGCGCTGGTGGGGTCGGGGAGGTGACATGCGCTGCCCGCGCAGCCTGAGGCGTATCTTGCCGACATTCGCAGGGAAGCGGAGCGGATACGGGAATTCGTCCAAGGCATGGCACTCGCAGCGTTCGTTAGCGATGCGAAGACTCAGTATGCAGTTCGCCTTGCGCTCGCTCACATTGGTGAAGCGGTTAAGCGGTTGCCGGAGGCGCTAACCGACCTGCACCCTGAGACTCCATGGAAGCAGATTGCCGGGAAATGGTGGACGAATTCAAGCTCTCGTTCCCGCTGGTCATCTAGCAGGGGCACGAGATCTCAGACCTCTACGGCAGTAGCGGGACGCCGTTTGGCTTTGTCGTAGACGAAGAAGGGAACGTAGCCGGAAAGGGGGTGGTCAATAATGTGCATGTGCTAGGCGGACTGCTCGCTAGAGATGCGACGGCAAGCGGTTCGCCAGAGTCGTAGAGCGTGAGGCGTATCCACACGTTGACACGCGCGTTAGTCGCATCACACGACGCAAAACAGACAACGCATGGGAGGTAAACCCATGGATAAGCTGTTTGCGAAAACGAGCGAGAGCCTGGCAAAAGCCGGCATGGACCGTCGCGGCTTCTTGGGCAGGCTGGCCAGTGCCACCGGTGGCGCTGTCATCCTTGCAGTTGCTCTAGCCCAAGGGGCATCTGCGGACCACTGCGACGGGAGTCACTTCTGCATAACGAACACTTCCAGCTACTGCGGATCGTGCGGTGAGCATTGCCAGTCGAGCAAGAGGCCGTACATTACCGAGGTAGAAGGCGAGAACTGCTACACAGGGGAGACATGCCCGACGAGGATCTACTACGGGGGTTGTGGTTGCACGATTCCCAATAATCCCTGCCCCGGCGAATGAGGACAGTGCGGGTTTGTCCTGTACGTAGGCAGACAGATTCGGGGCAGAGTGCCCATGGAGGGTGATCACCCTCCATGGGCACTCTGCTCTTTCAAGCGGCAAAGGAGCGAGAAGATGCTTTCACGACGAGCGATGATAGCCAGCGCCGCTGCGCTCGCTACCATCGGATGTGGTTCACTCGAATCTCTCTTTACTGCACCAAGTCTTCCGCAAGAGGCCGAACTCACCTGGGCCTCTCTTGGCAACCACCCTGGCCTCAACGATCCCACGGGGGAGTTACGTCCAGCGCAGCAACTTCAAAGAGTCGTGTCCGCGCTTGCGGAGGACGAAGACAACCCGCTTGGTCCGAAGCGCGGCAAGTATCGCCTCGCACTGCGGCACGTGGAGCGCCTGACGGAATCAGAGGCGAGCGATTTTGTTGGTTGGCTGCACGACCTGGAGGCAGACCTCGTCACCGTAGGGCCCGAGGGCGCGCGGGCGCTTGGGAGTGAGGGCGTATTGCTGCCATTAGACCAGTTCATCGCGAGTGACGCCGCTGCCCTTGAACAGGCATTCTATCCGTTTGTGCTGGAGCAGTTCCAGCAGGGCGCGCTCTTTGCTTTGCCAGTGGATGCGCGTCCCTTGATGCTCTACTACGACATTGACTACTTTGCGTTGGAAGAGGTTGCCCCGCCGTTAGACAACAACTGGGATTGGCATGATCTTGTGGAGAGCGCGCTCAAGCTGACCAAGCGCAGAGGGGATGGTTCGATATCGCGCTGGGGGTTGTCGGCGCACGGTAGTCAACTTTGGTGGGCATTGTGGCAAAACAATGCCGAAGCGATTGACGCGGTGTCTTTGCAGTGCCGTCTCCAGGAACCCGCCGCCATTGAAGCCCTACAGTTCGTGCACGGCCTGCTGCACACGCACCAAGTTTCACCTGCGGCCCTGTACACGGACCTAGCGAGACTCGTTTTCGAGCCGGCAAGTTTTGCGCCAGCCATGGTGTATAGCAGTCCTCCCGCGCGTCCGCCGGGCCACTATCACTTGGCAGAGCTACCGCGAGGAAAGTTGCACAGTGTTCCCGTGTATGGAGACTTGGGGATCGGTATTGTAGCCCGTACTGAGAAGCCTGAAGCAGCCTACACGGCGCTGAAAGGTCTCGTTGAAGCAATGCAGCGCTTGGTTCGCGTGCCCGCAAAGAAAGAGGCGGTAGCGCGTCTTGCGGAGTATCGCACAGACCTTCACCCAGAAGATGTCGTGGCAATACAGCAATCAATGGCGCATGGCCGCGCAATGCCACGAAGTGTCCCGGCACTGTTCGCGATGGACGCAGTGCTTCAGGGCATAGTGCACGGCAATGAGGTCGCTAGCGTGGTCAATGAGGCCTGCTCCGCCGCGCGAGAGTACCAGCAGTCCTAAGCACCCGTGCGCGTAGGCAGTCTCGGCATGCTTGGTCCACATGCCGCCTGGCTTCCAGTCTACCATATGTCGGGGGGCAAGCCCCCGCGCTACGGGGGTTGTGGAACGCGGCTTGCGCCCGTTTCCGCAAGTGTGCTTAGCTATAGGCGGTACGAGACCCCTGAGTAGAGCGGTGCGAGACTCTAAGCGGAAATCGAGGCTTTGCGGTATGAACGTGGTTGTGATCTGCCTGGATACCATGCGCACCGACATGGTGCACAGTTTTGGCGCGGACTTCATTCGCACGCCGGTGCTGGACAACCTGGCCGCCGAGAGCGCGGTCTTCACTGAGGCCTATGGCTGCGCCTATCCGACGATACCGGTGCGGCGGGCGCTCTTCACCGGCATGAACAGCTTTCCGTGGCGGTTTGGCTTCGACACCCTGGGTTCCAGCCCCTCGCCGCGCGGCTGGCACAAGATTCCGCCGCAGCACACGCCGGTGGCGGAACGCCTGGTGGAAGCGGGCGTGAACACCGGCTTCATCGCCGACACCTACCACATGTTCAAGGCCACCATGAACTTCACCCGCGGCTTCTGCTCGTGGGACTTCGTGCGCGGCCAGGAGTTCGACCACTGGAAGACCCTGCCGCCCGGCGCGGTGGACCCCACCAAGCATACCGATGCCGACCCCGATTCGCCCCGCATGACCGGCATGGTGCAGTACCTCTGGAACCAGGGCGAACGCCCCCGGGACGACGACTTCCAGGCGGCGCGGGTTTTTGCCAGCGCCATGGATTGGGTGGAGAACAACGCCGCCTACGGGCCGTTCTACCTCTATATCGACTCGTTCGACCCCCACGAGCCGTGGGACCCGCCGCTGCATTACGCGGACGCCTACTACAAGGACGATTCGGTGAAAGACTACATCTGGCCGGTGGGCACCGAGGTGCAAGGCGCGGCGGCGCAAGCGCGCACCAAGGCGCTCTACTACGGCGAGGTGACGTTCGTGGATACCTGGATCGGCCACTTCCTGGATAAGCTGGAGGCGCTCCACCTGCTGGACGATACGGTGATCATCTTTACCTCCGACCACGGCACCGAGTTGCTCGACCGCAACCGCTTCGGCAAGTCGGAAGACCACCTCCAGTGGTTCAACACGCGTATCAACATGTTCATCCGCCATCCCGATAAGCAACACGCGGGCAAGCGGCTGGACGCGTTTGTGCAGCACCAGGACGTGCCGCCGACGGTGCTGGATCTGTTTGGCGTGCCGTACCAGGGTCTCGACGGCAAGTCGATGTGGCCGCTGGTGACCGGCGCGCGCGCCAGCAACCGCGACTTCATCATCGCCGGCTGGGGGCAGCACGCCACGGTGCGCGACCACGAACACAACTACGTGGTGGACTTCGAGCAAGGGCCGCGCACTACCGATAGCGGCGGCTTTACGGTGACGCAGGAGACCGCCGCCGCCCACGTGCAGGAAGAGCTCTACAATCTGCGCGCCGATCCGCTGGAGACGACGAACGTGCTGGAAACCGAGCCGGATGCGGCCGCCAGGCAGCGCGCCCGCCTGGAAGGCTTCCTGGAACAGGCGCTGCCGGCGCAGATGGACGACCGGGTGGATACCTACGAATACCCCCGGCGCGTGCACGCCAAGACGAACCCGCGCGCGGCCCGCGGCATGGCCGACACGCCCTAGCGGTAGCGGACTGCCACCGCGCTGGCGCCCGCGTCAAAGTCTCCTGCCGCCAGCGCGCACGCCGTGCCAAAGACGCTCCGCCGCGCCAGCGGCAGCGGCTGTCCATCAAGCGAAACTTCCGCAATCTCCCGTCCCTGGTAGCGCGCGGGCAGCAGCAGCGTGCCGCCGGGCAGTCCTGCTTGCGCCTCCAGGGTGACGCGCAGAATGCCGCCCTCGGCGTCCCATTGCTGGTCTTTCAGCGCCGTGGCGCGCCGTTGCTCGTTGAACGTACACCAGGCGTCGGTGCTGGGCATGGGCAGTTCGTGCCGCGCCGCGTGCTTCAAGACCGCCTCGAACCAACCGGCCGTGCGGATGAACTCGCCGGTCTTCACCGTCACGCCGGTGGCGTAGATCGGGTGAAAGTAGAAGTGCGCCACCGTGTGGTAGCGCTCGATAGCGGCGTCGATGTATTCCTGCGAGACGGCAATCGCCTGCTCCTCGCTCAGCGGCGGCCGGAAGCTCTTGTCCACCAGCACGTAGTCGTCGCAGAAGAGCGTCTCCTGCTCGAAGAGTTCGATGAACTCGCCGTCCTCGTCGATGAAGCGCATGGGCAGGCCGCTGCCGGTCAGGTAGCCGTATTGCAGGTGGTCGCCGGCCCGGAAGTTGGTGTCCATGCGGAAACCGGCGTCGGCCAGCGCTCTCGCGGTCTCCACCCAGCCGGGCCAGATGACGCAGTGGTGGCGGGTGGTCTTGGGCGGATAGCCGTAGCGCTCCGCAAAGAGCGTGACTTCCTCCTGGATGCGCGCGCGCATCTGCTCGACAGTGGGTTTGGCCGAGTGCCAAATGTGCGGCCCCGCCGAATGGCCGCGCCGCCGGTAGTCGCGCTCCATCTCCGGCGTGAGGTGCGGCAGGTGCTCCTCCATCAGATAAACCGTGTACTCGCCGCCGTGGGCTTCCACCATGTTGGTGTACCACTCCATCTGGGGGCGGGTCATGCTGTCGCTGTCGCCGTTGACGAGCACGATAGCCGGCGCGGCATCCGGGTAATACCAAAGTCTTGCGAGCGGCGCATGGGGCGCGCTCGCCCACTCCAGGATGCGCACGAGCAGTTGCTGCTGCAGGTCGGCCTGGGGCAAATCGAGCAGCGTTTGGTCGCGGTAGCCAACAAAAAGATCGCTGGGGCAGTAGAGGCCGTCTCCGTCGAAATCCGGCTTGGAGCCGGTGCTGGCCTGCTCGCGGCGGCCCTGGTGAAAGAGCACGGTGGACGTCGCCAGGTCGTACGTGAAGACGGCAAAGCGCCCCGCGCCATAGGTTCCGGTGACAATCGCCGGAAACGGCAGCGCCCAGTCGCGCCCGCCCAGCCAGGCGAGCACGCGCTCGCGGCCGCCGGGCGCGCCGTACATGTCCGCCGCGCCGTGGAACTGCATGAAGTCCCCGAGCGCCGCGAACCAGAGCGGATGGCCTTGCTCGGGGGCAATGTAGGCTTCATTGGCCGTGCGCCGTTGCTTCTCTGTGAGGCCCAGTTCCGCGGCGGTCTCGGCAGATGGACGCAAGAAGACCACCGGCGTGCCCTGCCGCAGCGCCGCCAGCGCCGCCTGTTCCGCACCCGTATCGGCGCCGCACGGCGCCAGAATCACCGCCTGCCGCCCCCGCAACGCCGCCGCCGCCAGCGGCGTCTCCCGCACGTTCCGCTCCTCCGCGCCGGTCAAACCCTCGGCAAAGAGCATCTCCAGCACGTAGCGCCCAAACGGCGCCGTCTGTGGGTCGTAGCAAGCTAACGGGGCCAAGAGTGAGGTAGGCATTTCAGTGTTCAAGGACTTTGCTTGGCTCGTCAAGGTAGCCACCTCTTCCGGTGAATGCTCAACTGCGGCTAGACCCCGTCTGTCAGGAGAGTCCAGCACGAGGTAAGAGAACTGAACACCCTTCTTGGAAAGGCCGCACCAATGTACAATTCTAGCTGGGCCGCGACCCAATTGGAGGCAATGACAGATTCTTTGCCAGACCCTCGGGATCCGACCACTGCGATACCCTAGACAAAGATTCCACCAGGTTGTAGTCCTTGTCTGTCCAAACGTCAGCGGTGTCATCGAAGAGAGAGATGAAGCCAATTCCCTGATCTTGTACTGCGGGACCCAAGTCGTACCACGTGGCTACCACCCGATCGGTAATCCTACGCGCGGCGGAACGATTACTGGCGCTCAACACATTGACCAGGAACTTGCTCTCGTATGTGCGAACCTGAAAGTCAATTGACCAAGAGCGCTTTGAGTATCCTGTAAGCCTGGGCGGGCGTTCGAAGGGTAGATTGTGCCTTTCCAGGTAGTCAGCCACCTGGCTTGTGATCGATGGCGGCGTACGGGCCCGAAAGGTGAACCATACGTCGGCAACTCGCGACGCTACCTGTGCAACCTGGACGATAGCGGAAGCCAATTCGTTGGGATGGCAACGCGTTTCAATGACACCACGCCGAAACGCAACGCCATGGGTTAGGCATATATCGGAAACGAGCCTGGTTTGCTTCGCTGAGAGGCGCATCGAAAGTGACTGCATGCACAGCCAGCGCATGGTTTCACCAAAGTCTGTTACCAGAATCGTGTCGTCCTCGACCAACAGGAATACGTCGATGGTGTCACCGTCCGGGTAGAGAAACGGCGTGGCGACCTGTTCGTAGGCCTCCTCATGCGTGTGCTTAAAGAGCGCGCCGACTTCGCGCTGCACGTTTGCGCTGTTCGTCAGGACAACATCCATTGCGCATTAGCCTCTCTGCAACTCTCCGCGGTGTTGTATGCGCGCTTCCAAGCAGAATTCTCTCCAAACGGCCGCGGGGTCAGCAGCCGATGCCGTTATGTCGTTGGGTGTATAAGCCACCTTATCTCTATGCCGTTCCGACCAGCGGTGTTTGTGCTTTCTGCCAACCTGTTCACCTTGCGGATTACGATGCCGCTTGCCCATATCAAGGCCATAGATGCGGCCCTCCGATCGCAAGATTAGCGAGTAAGACAGCCTCCGCGTCCTTGGATTGTAGCTGCCATTAATAGATAGCGGCCAGCCCGCTTCTGATTCTACCGAGACCTTAAATGTCCAGGCGGGCAAGTGATTCTCGTCCTCTACCCAAGTAATGTCCCCCTCGATTCTCTTTGAGAAATCCTCCAATATGGAGGAGAACTCGCAACCGGTCAACAAGGCGCCTACCATTCTATTGTAGCGATCTCGTAGAGAGCGCGGTCGTCAACCTGCCAAGTCTACTTCTTCCAGGGATTTGGCAGTCTCTCGAGTGAGTAGATGTCGTTGTTCACCGTAAGGTCCACTAGACCACTTCCCACGTCCTCACAGCCTATCCGGCGCCATGGGATCACCCTTCATCGCAAACTGCAGTCCCTTTTTCAGGCATCGGGGGCTGCGAGGAGGCGGCTCCTAGTGATGATGATCGGGTATGAGAAAGCCCGGCGGGTCTACCGACTCCAATTCCAGATCGTTTCCGTGCAAATGGAAGGACGCGACGGTATCCTGCGTTGGGCAACACAGACCGTCATCAGGCCCGTGCGCCACCATCATCAGGATAATATCGCCGCCGGAAATCTCGAGTGACGTGACGCGAACGCGGTCTCCCAGGTCGCGCGACCCGACGGCAACCGGCGCGCCATTCCGGTTGAGGACGGCGAAGAGATCGAAGAACGTGCCGCTGCCGCCGCCGTTATAGCTGAGCACTACCGCGGCATCTGCCACGCCGTCGCCATCGAGGTCGCCAAAGGCGATTGGATCATGCAATACCCACGTCTCGGACGCGGCTCCGTACTCAAGTTTCTTGACTAGCTCGCCATCCTGCAGGCGCACCCGGCGCCCATCGAGTACGTATTCGGCGTTGCGCAGCGCCTCCGGTGTGAGTGCGGGCGTTCCGTCCTGTTCAAAGACTGTGCCATAGTCAGGCTCCCACTCGAAACGCTCTGAGTTTAGGCGTTGTTGGAGACCGTAAGGCCCGTTGACCCACGTGCGGTGCCCGTCGGTGAAGGCGGTATGGTTGTCGGCCTTGCGCCACACCAGCAGGCCGCCGGTAGTCCGCTGCGCGCTATCGCCGCTGGCGCTATAGCGCTCGTCTTCCAGGCACGCGCCAACGACGTCATGGCCGATGAGGTCGCGGAGCGTGCTGAAACCAAGGACGAAATGGCATTCGTGCGCCAGCGTTACACCAGGTGTGACTATAAGTAGCGCAAACCCGAACAAGAGCGCTGTGAGAACTCGTTTCATTGGCATCCCTTTCAAAGTTTCATGCCACCGTCGATTCATGCTGCGACCTTTCGATAAGCTCGGAGCAGGCAGGCGCAGCATGAACGGTAGAAAAACCACGCGCTAGCGCCCGATGGTGCTCGTTCAACTCACGGCCGCCAGCGAGCGCAGTTCCGCCGCGTTTTCCTGCACCTTTACGAAGGCGTCGGCGATGTCGTCCATGTCCGCTTTCGTGCCCAGGAAGGCCGGTTGGCCAATCCAGAGCGTCTCCTCGCGGCAGAGGCGTTCGGCTTGCGGGCACTCCACTTGGCGATAGTCCATCCGGCGGCCGTAGTAGTGGCTGGTGAGCGGAAAGCCGCTGCGCAGCGCGCCGTGCAGGGCGTTCTGGAAGAGCGGATGCTTGTGCAGGGGGCGCACGTAGCCGGTGCTGCACGGAACGCCTTCCGCGGCCACGGCCTTGGCGACGAGTTCGCGCGGCGCGCCACCGAAGGCCTCGGCGTTCATGTACCTGAAGATGAAGATGTGGAGCGCGTTGCGTTCGACGAACGGATCGACGCGCACGTTTGCCAGTCCCTCGATCTCGGCCAGGCGGGAAGCGAGATAGGAAAAATTCTCGTGCCGGCGCGCCGCCCACTCTTCCAGATTGCCGAGTTGCGAGTGCAGGATCGCGCCCATGATCTCGGACATGCGGTAGTTCCAGGAGAGCACCGGAAACTGGGTGTCCACGGGGTCGTTCATATCGTCGTCCGCCAGGTCCACGTGGGAGCGCCAGAAGTCGTGGTAGTAGACCGCGCGCTTGTAGATCTCCTCGTTGTTGGTGGTCACGCAGCCGCCCTCGCCGCTGGTGAGATTCTTGCTGGCCTGAAAGCTCCAACCGGCCGCGTCGCCCAGCGACCCCAGCTTGCCCTGGGCGTGCATGCCGCCGTGGGCGTGGGCGCAGTCTTCCAGCACGAGCAGGTTGTGCTTGCGGGCGATGGCGTTGATGGCGTCCATGTCGGCGGGCAGGCCGCCAAAGTGCACGGCAAAGATGGCGCGGGTCTTCTCGGTGATGTGGTCTTCGATGAGGGCGGGATTCAGGTTGTAGGTCTCCGGGTCGATGTCCACGAAGACCGGCACGGCGCCCACTTGCAGCGGCGCGCTGGCCGTGGCCATGAACGAGTACGGCGGCACGATGACCTCATCGCCAATTTCCACGCCGGCCGCCAGCACGGCTACCTCCAGCGCCGCGGTGCCGCTACTCACGCAGAGGCCGTAGGCGCAGTCGTGGTAGCGCGCGTACGCCTGCTCGAACTCCGCCGTGCGCGTGCCGCCCCGCCGCCGGTTCCAGCGCGCGCTGCGCAGCACGTCCGTCACCGCGTCAACCGTCGCATCGTCTACCAGCGGCCAACTGCCGAAGGGGGTTTGGCGCAATTTAGGGCCGCCATTAATCGCTAGTTTTGGCACGGCTACGGAACCTCGCTTTCATCAGTTTAGAGCGCTCGTTTTCGTCGTCAGTGTGCACTATAGTATCATGACCAAGAGGGTGCGAAAGGACACGGGCCGTATTGCATCACCTATCGCTGCGGAAAGAGGCGTTGGCAGAGCGAGGCCGCCCGGCTACGCTAACGCAATTGAGTCGTTTGAGAGTGTCGAACTTTGCGCGCAAACCTGGTCGACAAAGACTTATCTGACGCTTTCGCAGAACTGAGGCATGCAGCGGCTGAGGCTGAGGAAGAGGGATTTGCCATGCCCTCCGGCTTGGCGGTGGTCAACGCTGAACGCCTTTTGCATGAGATGTACGCGATAGCGCCGCAGCGCTTCGAGGTATACCCCACACCGGACGCCGAGATCGCTATTCGCGCTTTGGCTCCCGGTAGATCGGTCATAGTGCTCTGCGCACCGGACGGCGGGGCGCAGTGCTTAGTTAACTTGAGCAGCGGGCGCAGGCGCAAGCGTTACCAGGCCACAGACATCTTGCCGGACGGCTTCCTAGAGGAAGCCCTTCTGGACTTGAAAGCAGAAAGCACATAGTCCTGCATGAGCGCGTTAGAGGGCATAGGGGAAGCGGAAGAGCTTGGCAGGGGCGTTTCTTCGAGTAAAGCCGCCAGACGACTGCGCAATTCGCGGGCGCGGCACTATGACTTTCTGCCAAGAAGAGGCGTAGTCGAGATATCGGTTGATAGGCTGAGTGTTGCTGGACTCGCGCAGGCAACCGCAATGGCTGGTGGTCGAGATAGCACCCGGGGCCGCACATTCTACGGGTGGTTGGTTGTCGCTGCGAGTGATGCGGCGCGCGAGGGACGCCGCGTAGTAGCTTCTCCCCTGGCGGGTAACCCCTATCACGCCGACATCATTCTGCCCCAACATGCCGCTGAAGACCGGGCAGAGCAAGCGCACCACGCCCAAGAATTGGCAGATGCCTCACACTGGCGCGGCGTTGCCGGGTAAGCCGGATCTCTTCGATACTAGGTAGAATACCTACTCTCCGAGCACCCGCTCTCCTAGCTGACCCTTACCTAGCGACGCTCTTTCTATGTTCTGACCAAAGCCGCAAGCGCTTCGCCGAGCATGGTCTCGAACTGTGCCATGCGTCCTTCAAGGTTCGCAACCCGCTCACTTAGATGCGTAACGCGCTCACCAAGGCGGTCAATGCGCTCATCTAGTCGGTCAATGCGAGTCTCAAGACGATCAATGCGCGTCTCGAGGCGGTCTATGCGCGAGTGTACGCGGTTTAGCCCGGTGAAAATGAGCGTAGCAAGACCCATGGAACTAACGATGAAAGTGCCCAAAGTGGCGATGAGTTCGTAATTCGTCTTGTTATCCCCCGATTGCGGCCTCGCAGATACGCTACTCCTGCCTGCCATTAAAAGGCTATGCTAAAGAGAATGCAAGCGAGCTCCGCTCGCCGTACGGCCGGCGTACTGAGGGCGTTTTGCTTTTGCTCGCTCTCGTCAACGTGGAGCAGGCGTCACCCTGACGCACGTAAACACAGAGGCAGCGGTCTTGACCCCGCCTAGCCTATGCCCAAAAGGGGATACTGTAGATGCTTGGCCTGCCCGGCAACGAGGCGGGTAGTTGTCCAAGCGTCGAGAGGAGCCCCATCTCAGAGGATGCACAATATGTGGCGTGGAAGCCCGGCGGCAGAGAGGAGCAACCGATGAAAATCGTAGACATGCGCGTCCGCGCGTTCACCTACCCCTCCCGCATCGTGCGGGATGCCGAGGGGCACACGCACCCCGGGCCGGAGCATGAGGCCGTGCAGTCGCTGCTCACGGTGGTGGCGGACGACGGCGCGGTCGGCTACTGCTTTGGCGCGCCGCAGCCGCGCGTATTGGAGGACGTCATCAAGCCCGCCATCATCGGCGAAGACCCCATGTACCGCGAGCGCATCTGGAAGACCCTGCACCACTGGCAGCGCATGTCGCGCGATTTGACCGACCGCGCGCTGGCGGCGGTGGACATGGCGATCTGGGACCTGGTGGGCCGCGCGCTGGGACAGCCGGTCTACAAGCTGCTGGGCGCGACCCGCGACTCCGTGCCGGCCTATGCCAGCACCATGTGCGGCGACGAGATTCCCGGCGGTCTGAGCACGCCGGAAGAGTATGGGGAGTTTGCGCTGTGGTGCAAGGAGCGCGGCTATCCGGCGTTCAAACTGCACACCTGGATGCCGCCCATCGCCTGGGCGCCGGATCCCAAGATGGACATTGCCGCCTGCGCCGCCGTGCGGGAGGCCGTGGGCGCCGAAATGGACCTCATGCTCGACTGCTACCACTTCTACAGCCGCGCGGACGCCCTCGCCATCGGCCGGGCGCTGGAAGACCTCGGCTACTACTGGTTCGAGGAACCGATGGACGAGTTCAGCACGTCGTCGTACGTCTGGCTCGCCGACCAGCTTGACATTCCCGTAGTCGGGCCGGAAACCGCCGACGGCAAGATGTACACCCGCGCCGAGTGGCTCGTCCGCGGCGCGGCCGACATCAGCCGGGCCGGCGTGAGCGACGTGGGCGGCATTACGCCCCTGATGAAGGTCGTCCACCTCTGCGAGGCCTTCAACGTGCAAATGGAAGTCCACGGCGGCGGCCCGGGCAACCTGCACGCCCTCTGCGCCATGAACTACCCCGGCAAGTACTATGAGCGCGGCCTCCTGCACCCGCGCGTGGACTACGACGAGGTCGAACCCTGGCTCAATAGCACCACCGACCCCATGGACGCGCAAGGCAACGTCCACGTCTCCCAGGAACCCGGCCTGGGCTGGGACATCGCTTGGGACTACATCGAGGCGCACACGGTGTCATAGATGCTGACAGCAGCGCTTCCGTTAGGAAACTACCATGACGTGAGGTCGGCGTAGAGACTTGGCGGGATGTGCACGACTGTGCCGCTGCGGGAGGATTCTTCGCAGGCCAGAGCGACGGCGACGATGTAGCGGCCCCACTTGCCGTCTACGGGGGGCGTCGTGCCGGTATCGATGGCGCGCACCAGGCCGGACAACTCCAGCGCAAAGGCGCCGGCAAAGTCGCCGCCCTCGGCAAGCGGCTGCGCGACGTATTGCGTGCCTTCGCTGAGCCAGAGGCGGTCGTCGCGGGTAGCGGCGCGCACGCTTGCCTTTGTGCCGATGATCTCCACCTCGTTGCGTTCCGGGCCTGCCTGGGGATAGCCGGTGTGGTGCACGGTGGCGTGGACGCCGTTGGCGAAGTCGAGCCACGCCAGGCCGGTGTCGTCGCTGTTCTGGCCCACCATGGGGTTGCTCACCCAGGCGCGCACGGCCGTAATCGGGCTGCCGATGAGCCAGGTGAGGCGGTCGAGCATGTGGACGCCGTTCATGTACCACATGCCGCCGCCGCCTTTGGCGCGGTCCAGGAACCAGGGCGGGCGGCTGGCCAGGTCGAACGTGCGGTACCAGGTGTCGGTGGCAAAGACGACGTCGCCCAGCGCGCCGTCCTGGATGAGCCGCTTGGCCGCCAGACTCGCCGGCAGGAAGTGCTCGGTGTGCGCCACCAGCAGCTTGACGCCGGCCGCTGCCGCCGCGCTGATGATGGCGTCGCAGTCGGCCAGGGTCATGGCCATGGGTTTTTCCAGGAAGACGTGCTTGCCCGCCGCGCACGCCGCCAGGGTGACGTCCGTATGCAGGAAGTGCGGCAAGCCGATCATGACGACGTCCACCTGCGGGTCCGCCAGCAGGTCGGCGTGGCCGGCATAGGCCGCGCAGGAGTGCGCGCGCGTAAACTGCTCGCGCCGCTGTGCATCCGGCTCCGCGATTGCCGCCAGCCGCGTCTCGGGCACGGCGGCGATCGCCTGCGCATGCCCGCCGCTCACCCGGCTCGCGCCGATGATGCCTACGCCGTATGTCATGGTTGCCGCTCCCGGATAGCTATCTGCATTGCGCGCTAACGCGCTCGCCGCTGAAGCTGGCAGCGCGTACGTTTCAGGTTGATTATTGCAGGTTTTGCGAATTGCCGTTCGTGGTGAGCTTGTCGAACCATGGACGGCTTGGACGATAGTACCGCATTTCCGTTCGCCCTTCGACGAGGCTCAGGGCGAACGGAAGCGTGGATTACGCACTCGGGGCGGAGGGAAGCGCGCATTAACTGCTTGCGGTGAACGGATGAGTGCACTGTAGCGCGGGGGCTTGTCCCCCGCCTCCAGGAATGGTTGGAGCACTGTAGCGGCGAGGTCTTTGACGTCCGATGAAGTGAATTGATCGCGGCGCAGATTCCTCGCTGCGCTCGGAATGACTTGCTCGTGGTGGTTGCGGCCGGGCCTGCCGGCGCAGAGGCGGGGGCGTACCGGCACAGAGGCGGGGGACAAGCCCCCGCGCTACGTGGGACTTACTGCTGCGCTCGGAATGCTATTATCTTAATGAGATAGGTATGTAAAGACTGGAAAAGCAGAAGAGGCCGGTTCCCGGGCGCGGGAACCGGCCTCTTCGCAATCTCACGGCACGAAGGTCTATTTCGACGCCACGCGCCGCTATTCCGACACGTTCAGCGCCGCGAGTTGCTGCTGCAAGTTGGCGATTAACTCCTGCGGCTTGGCGGCCTGCTCGGACTTCCGCAAGGTCAGCCGCCATTCCGAGTCGGCTGCGGCCTCGATGGTCGTCTCGTAGCCGTCCTTGGCGGCTTGCCACGGGATCGTGCCCAGAGCCGGGGCATGGTCGGTGAGCACCTCCAGGGTTTCGTCGCCGTCCAGCTTCTCGATGGCCTCAGCGGTCTTCATCATGGGATAGGGGCAGATTTCGCCCCGCACGTCGATTTTCATGGTCTATCGCTCCTCTTGCTTGTGACTCCACACTTCCAGGCGATTCAAGCAGTCTCTCAATTTGCTCCATCCTACCACACCGGCCCCTCACCCCAGGTAGAGGGGGGCAAAGAGGCGCGCGTCACGCGATGCGCTTGATGACGCGCACGCCCAGGTACGCGCCCGGCAGCAGCGAGAGGCCGAAGATCCAGCCGTTCAGTCCCAGCGACGGGATGGCCGAGAAGAACGCGCCAATGGTGCAGCCAATGGCGATGCCCGCGCCGTAGCCCATGAAGACGCCGCCGATTGCCGACTGCGCGTAGCGCCGTTTGAGCTGCGGCAGCCGCACCTTGAACTCGTTGGCCAGCAGCGCCGCGGCCATGGCCCCGATGATGAGGCCGGCGTCCAGCAGCAAGCCCTCGCTGTTCCACCACGCGCCGCTGGCGACTGCCAGGTTACACCCGGCCAGGCCGTCCACGCCGAGCAAGGCCGGCGCCTGGATGCGCAAGAGGCCGCTGGCGATGCGGTCCGACCACACCGAGAGTTCGCCGGTCACGCCCAACGGACGGGCGTAGACGTAGATGAAGACGTTGACCACCGCCAGCGCCAGCGCGCCGACCGCCAGCGGCCAGCCTTTCACGAAGACCGTGCCGTAGACCTCCCGCAGTTTGTCGCCCAGGCCAAACGCGGGCGCCTGCGCCTGCCCGCCCAGCGCGAAGTTCGGCATGGGGCCGGCGCGGTACTCCCACCAGTAGCTCAGCAGCACGATAGCGGCCAGCGCCAGCAGCGTCAGCGCCACCGCGCCGCCGTAGCCCAGCCATTGGGGCAGAAAGACCGTCGGCATGTCTTTGATGTGGTTCGTCCACCACCAGTTCCAGGTGAGCGTTGACAAATAGAGGCCGAACAGGATGCCGCCCAGCGAGGCCCAGGAGGCGACGTAACCCTCGCCGATGCGGTACATGGTGCCGGAAACACAGCCCCCGGCAATCACCATGCCGAAGCCAAAGGCCACGCCGCCCACCACCAGGTGGAGGCCAATGGGAATTACGTGCGCGGCGGCGGGCAAGGCGCCGTGCGACGGCTCCGGCACCATCATCTGCATGACCAACCAGAAGCCGACGGTGGCCACGCCGATGCCCAACGCGATCGCGCGCATGGCGCTCGTGCCGCCGGTGAGGAAGATTTCGCGGAACCCGGAGGCAAAGCACAACCGGCTGCGCTGCAAGATGACGCCAAACGCCAGGCCAAAGAGCCACATCACGGCCAACGCGGCGTTCACGACCGCCAGATACGCCAGAAAAAGGAGCACCGCCGCGACCACGCCGACGCGCATGGCCACGCGCGCCGTTACAAGACTCCCGGTTCCGGCGGTTTTCCGTGCTTCAACGTTTGTGCTCATCGCGGCTCGCTCGCGTTCATCATGCTGCTAATCGTAAGGGCGCAGTCTCGCCTACACCCGATTCTCCCGCTCTCCATACTATTATGACTTAGTTGGTTTAATTTATCAAGTTTCTCGTTCTTCGCGTTTCGATGCAGTAGAGTTGGTTCAAGAGGTCCGTCTGTCAGGGCCGTCGCATAGGATGCCTTTACTCTGAGTGTCTCTACGCTGAGTGTCGTTGTGCTTACACTCAGTGTCATTCTGAGCGCAGCGAAGAATCTAGAGCGCCTGGCACATAGTGCCCTCGTAGGGAAGCACTCTAGATTCCGCGAACAGGGTTCGACACTCCGCTACGCTCCGTTCGGAATGACAAGGAAGCCGTCCCTGCCTTGTGCCTGACACGGGGACAACGAAACGGGCAAGCCTATGGGGTTCAACGCGTTTACAGTGAATTGACGGGCAGCGTAGAATTGGTGGGTAGCGTAGGTTCGTAGCCTGCGCCGTCCGGCCGGGCAATACCGTATCGCTCCCCAGGATCTTTCTTCCAAGGAGATGCCATGCCGCGTTGGTCCGCAGTGCCGCCGGCGCTCTGCCTCGTGCTCTTTCCGCTGAGTTTCTTGTTGCTGAGCAACACGGGTCTGCATCCCGGCTACGCCGGGACCGCGGCCGAACAGATTCAAGGGCTGGCGGCGGACGCGGCGCGCTGGCGTTGGGTGCATCTGGGCCTGGCCGGGGGCAGCCTGCTCGGCTTCGGCGCGCTTCTCACGCTGCGGTCATTGCTGCCGGGACCCCGCATTGCCGCGCACGCCGCCGCGGCCATCGGTGTCGCCGGCGCCGCGCTGCTGACGGGAATCTTCACGCTGGAGGCCACGCTGATCCCGGCGCTGGCTCAGGCGTGCGTGGAGGCCGCCGCCTCGTGCCTGGCGCCGGCAAACCAGGAGTTTCTGGAGCGTTTTGCCGACCTGGCGCTCAACCGCGTGCCGTTCTTGTTCCAAAGCGGCGGCGCGTTGCTGGCGTCCCTCTTTGCGCTGGCCGCCATGGGGTGGCGCGCAAAAACGCTGGCGCGCCGGGAAGCGCTGCCGCTGCTCGCCGGCGCGGCGCTCGTCTTCCTCTACGGCCCCGCGCTGCACGGCGTGCCGCTGGGGCTGCCCTTCATTGGGTTTCTCATCATGCTCGGCGGTTCCGCCGCGCTCGCGGTCAGGCTCATGCGCGCGCCGCCGCAAGCGGTGACGGCGGACGGCGCGGCAGGGAAGAGCCATTGAGCGCGGGACTGGCCGCTGGTACAATAGATGCAGTCAGTCTTTGCCGGACGTTACGCGCTTGCGGGCGGCTTGCCGCCGCGAGTATCGCCGCCTCGGGCCCAACCAGACCCGCGCGCGGCGAAGGCGTGACTATGGTCGCGGCAACGGGGTGTGGCGCAGCCTGGTAGCGCGCTTGAATGGGGTTCAAGAGGTCCCCGGTTCAAATCCGGGCACCCCGACCAGCGAAGAGTCCGCTATTCTGACCGCTCGTTCTCCCGCTCGCGGCGCCTCACACCGTTTGCAGCGGGGTGATCGTATGGCCGGCCAGCGTTTCGTTGAGCGAACCGGAGCGGTAGCCCTGCATGTCCAGGGCCACGTACTTGAAGCCGATTTCCTTGAGCGCCGCGACCGCGTGGGTGTGGGCGTCGTTCTCGAAGAGTCTCGGCAAATCTTCCGGCGGGGCTTCGACGCGGGCAATGTCGCCGTGGTGGCGCACCCGCACCAGGCGGAAGCCCAACTTGTGCAAGAAGTGCTCGGCCTGGTCCACCTGGCGCAGCTTTTCCAGTGTGACCCGGCTGCCGTAGGGAATGCGCGAGGCCAGGCACGCGCCGCCGGGCTTATTCCACGTCGGCAGCCCCAGTTCCTTGGATAGCTGCCGGATCTCGTGCTTCTGTAGCTCAGCTTCCACCAGCGGCGCGCGGGCGTCGAGGAGCGCCGCCGCCTCCATGCCCGGCCGGTGATCGCCGAGATCATCCATGATGCCGCCGTAGATGATGGTGTCGAACTCTTCCGCCTGGGCAATGAGTTGCATTTCGCTGAAAAGTTCCTTCTTGCAGTGGAAGCAGCGGTCGGGATTGTTGACGGCGTATTCTTCTTTCTCAAGCTCGTGGGTCTCGATCAGGCGGTGCTCGATGCCAATGGCCGCGGCGAGTTCCTTGGCTTCCTCGAGTTCCGTTGCCGGATAGGTCGGCGAGAGCGCCGTTAACGCCACCGCGTCGCGGCCCAGCGTATTGTGGGCCACCTTGGCCAGAAACGTGCTGTCCACGCCGCCGGAAAAGGCTATGAGCGTCCGCCCCATGCCGCCGATAAGCTGGGTGAGGGTCTCGTATTTGTCCGTTAGTGCCGCAGTAGCCATCAGTCAAGCCTCCTAGGGCCTTCTATTCTCTCAGTTTTCCTGGAAAATCTCAGCCGGGTCTATAGAAAAGCCGCCCAGCGTGGGTGAGGTCAGATTATCCCCGGGGCCGTAGACGCCCGCGACTTCAAAGCCGCGTTCCGCCAGCAACAGCACGTTTATGATTATCGCATCCGGGTCAACCAGCCAGTACTCTTTCACGCCGTGCGTGGCGTAGAGTTCCCGCTTGAAGGTCCGGTCGAGCGCGGCGGTTGACGGCGAGAGGATTTCGACCACCACGTCCGGCGCGCCCCAGACGTTGGCGCCGTTGCTCAATAGGTGCTCACGATCGCGGGCAACGAAGAGCAAGTCGGGTTGGACGACGTCGGTCTCCGAAAGCACCACGTCGCAGGGCGCGGCGAAGATCTTTCCCAGGCCCCTCTCCTTCACAAAGAGGTTGAGCAGCGTGCCAAGTTGCATGGCGACATCTTGGTGGGAGAGACGCGGCGCCGGCGTCATTACCAACTCACCGTCCAGCAGCTCGTAGCGCTCATCGTCCGGCGTCTCCCGATAGTCGTCGTACGTCAGTTTGACCGCGGGCGTGGAACGAGCCATGTCTGCCCTCCTGTTTCGCTAGCGCGGGCGCGCGGACTGCGAGAACTGCCCCGGTTGTCGCCGACGCGCTCCACCGCCATTGTACGCGAAACGACGCCCGGCGGCAGCGGGCCGGTCTATCACTGCGCGTCCGGCGCGATGCGCAGCGGCGTTTCAGCGATCTCGCCTTGCCGGATTGTGTACGCGCGCACGTCCGGCTGCGCCGGGTCCGCCAGCGAGATGATCACGTGCGCCGCGCCCGGGTACCGCTCCGCCAACTCGCCGTTGCCCAGGTCGAACTCGGCTTCGGCCACGTCCGTAGCCGAGGGATAGGCGCGCGAGGCCACGTGGGAGTGGAAGATGCCGACGATCTGCCAGCCGCGCTCGTACTCCACCGTGCGCACGATGCGCAGCAGATCTTCCGGATGAATGGTGAACCGAATCGGGCTGGCGGCGGCGTTCCGCGCCGGAAAGACCGCGAGAACCGTACCGTCCGTGCCGCCCAACATGCCACAGCCCTCGTTGGGCGCTGCCGCGCGCACGTGGGCGATCATCTCTGCGACTTGCGCCGGCGTTATCCGCAGCATGGGCCACCAATCTGGGCTAACCGGAAGCCACGTCCACCGTGCGTTCCACGGCCGGCATACCGCAGAAGGCCTCGTAGTCGATCAGCTCGGTAATCGTCGGATTGTCCCCGCAGACCGGGCAGGCGGGATCGCGGCGCAGCTTGACCTCGTGGAAGCTCAGCGCCAGCGCGTCGAAGAGCAGCAGGCGGTTGGTCAGCGTATCGCCGATGCCCAGGACCAGCTTGGCGGTCTCCACGGCCTGGATAGACCCCACGATACCGGGCAAGACGCCCAGCACGCCCGCCTCCGAGCAAGACGGCGCCATTTCCGGCGGCGGCGGTTCGGGATAGAGGCAGCGGTAGCAGCCCTTGCCCGGCTCGAAGACCGTCGCCTGGCCTTCGAAGCGGAAGATGCTGCCGTGCACCACCGGCTTGTTCAAGAAGAGCGCCGCGTCGTTCACCAGGTAGCGCGTGGGAAAGTTGTCCGTGCCGTCCACGATCACGTCGTAGTCGGCAAAGACCTCCATCACGTTGTCGGAGTTCAGGTGGTCGGTGTGCGCCACCACGTTCACGTCCGGGTTCACCTCGCGCAGGCGGTCTTGGGCGGAGGCCACCTTGGGACGGCCCACGTCCGAGTGGCCGTGCAGAATCTGGCGCTGGAGGTTGCTCAGGTCAACCTCGTCGAAGTCCACGATGCCCAGCGTCCCCACCCCGGCCGCAGCCAGGTAGAGCGCGGCCGGCGAGCCCAATCCGCCCGCGCCCAGCAGCAGGACCTTGGCGTTGATCAGCTTGCGCTGTCCCAGCGGGCCGACTTCGGACAAGATGATGTGCCGGCTGTAGCGCTGCACTTGTTCGGGTGTGAAGAGACTGCGCCGCTTGGCGACGGTACTCATGCGTTCCTCCTCGATCCATCAGTGTCAGTAGAACTCATCCCATGCGTACGTTGCTCTACGCAAACTCACCCTTCGACAGGCTCAGGGCGAACGGAAAAGAGGAACCCGTGCGCGCCCCTGCCAAGGCCGTTCTTCCGTTCACGCCGAGGCCCTTCTCCGTTCACGTAGAGGCTGTTCCTCCGTTCGCGCTGAGCTTGTCGAAGCGCCCGCCGCGTCAAATATAGTATACGACGCGTTCCTGCTGTTCTTTCTCACGCGCCGCCAAATCGGCGATGGTATAGCGGGTCATGATAGACTGCACCGCCGTTTGGATTTCTTGCCAGACCTCCCGCTGCCCGCAGCCCGGCGTCAAGGCGCAGAACGCGGCGTTGTCCAAACACTCCACCGGCGTGAACGACCCTTCCAAGGTGGACACGACCAATTCCATTGTGATCTGATCCGGGGAACGCGCCAATTCGTGCCCGCCGTGCGGCCCGCGCGTGCTGCGCACGATGCCGGCCTTGCGCAGCGCCGTGAGAAGTTGGTCCAGGTAGGCCTCCGGTATGTGCTGCCGCCGCGCGATCTCCGCGCTCTGCACCAGGCCCTGGCCGTAGCGGTGCGCCAAGTCGACCACGGCGCGCACCGCGTAGTCCGCTTTCATCGAAATACGCATGGCTCTGCTTCCCTGATAGTTCGGCGCTTATTGTAAACTAAGTAACTTAGTTATCATTATACGCGCCCCGCCTCCGGTTGCGCAAGAGGGAAGCCAGTGTGTTCGCCCGCAGTTGCGCACAGACCCCCGGCGGGAGCGGCGCGCAGCAGCACGGCCGGCCGGGCAACTGCCGGCCGCGTCTCAGCCCCGCTGCCCCGGGATTGCCCCTATTCCGCCTGCGCGGTCGCCGCGGCCGCGGCCTGTTCCGCCGGCACGCCGTCCGCAGCGGCCGGCCCCGCCTCATCGGCGTCTTCGGCCTGGGACGGATCGCCTACCGGCGGGCTTGCGGCCGGCGCAGCCGGCGCCTGCGCGCCCTTCATGCGGTCCACCAGGCGGCGCAACTGTTGGTCGTCGGGCGCAACGGCCAGTCCCGCCTCGCCTGCCGCCAACGCCTCGGCCTCGTTGTCGGATTCCAGGTGCGTCCAGACCAACATGCGGTGGAGAAAGGCCTGCGCGGGCGTATCGTTGGCCTGCGCCGCCAACTTCAGCGCCTGGTTGAATTGCTCCAGCGCGTCCGCAAACTTGCCGCGCTCGTAGCAGATGCGGCCCAGCACGGCCACCGGCAGGTGACTATCGGGGTTGTCGAGCACAAGCTGTTCCGCCACCATCGCCGCCCGCGTATGCTCGCCGGCCACGGCCAGTTGCTGCGCCAAAGCCAGCGCCACGTCCACGTTCTCCGCATCCTGCCGCGCCGCTTCTTCCAGCGCCGCCAGCGACTCCTGATGTTCGCCGCGCAGCATGTGCTGGAAGGCCAGGGCCATGCCCGCGGCCACAGAGACCGGCGGGGACTCTGGGCGGGCGCGCTCCGCAGGCGCGGAATCTGCCGCAGACCGCTCCGCAGGCCCGGATTCTGCCGCAGGCCGCTCCGCGCTCGGCGCTTCGGGTTCCTTCTCTTTTGCGGGCGCGTCCGCGCGCTGCTCCGGCTGCGGCCGCTTTCTACTGCCGCTATCCCGCCCGGCGGCAGCCTGCGCTTCCGGCCGGGCCGAGCCTGCCGCCGCGCGCGGCTGACGGCTTTGCGGCGCTTGGCGGGACCGCGTTCCGCGTCCCCGCTGGTTTTGCGGCTGGCCGTTACTGCTCTTGGCGGCGCGCTCCAACTCCTGCTTGCGCGCCTGCACGTCCTTATACCGGCTATCCAGTCCGCTGCAACGGGTGTAGGCTTCCAGCGCCTTCTCGGCTTCGTCCAGTTTCTCGTAGACCTGCCCCAGATCGTAGAACACTTCCGGATCGTCGTCTTGTTGGCGCGCCACGTCTTCCAACTCGCTGGCTGCTTCGCCGTGGCGTCCCAACGCGGCCAGGCTGAGCGCCAGCCGGTGGCGGTAGCGCGCCAGGCGCGGCATCAACCGCGCGGCCTGCGAGAAGTGGTTCAGCGCCTGCGACAACTCGTTGCGCTCGTACGCGCTGCGGCCCAGGCTGTACAGGCGGGCGGCAAGCAGGTTGCGGTCCACGTGCGTATCCAGCGTTTCGCCCAGCGGCAGGGCCGGCTGCGCGAATTGCGCCTGGTCGGCCTTATCCTTCTCGTGCTCGATCACGAGCGAGAGCAGCAGCCCGAGGTCGATAACGCCGTCGGCCACCAGTTTCAAGCCGGGATCGCTGCCCACGCCAAAGTTGCCCACCAGCACCTGGACGCCCCGGTCCCGCAGGCGTGAGAACACCGGGATGAAGTCGCCGTCCCCGGTGAGCGCAAACGCCTTGTCGTAGAACCCGATGAAATCGAGCATGTCCAGCGACATCTCGATGTCCAGGTTGCCCTTGTAGCCGCCGCCGGGCAGTTCTTTCGACCGCTTGTGCACGACGCGAAAGCCGTGCGTCACCAGGTAGTCGAGATGCTGGCGAAAACCCTCCACCCGCAGGTCGGTGCCCGTATAGTAGAAAGCTCCCAGGAGCGTATCCGTTCCGCGGAGCTGGTCGCGCACCAGGTGCCACGGCACTCGCATGATGCCGATGTCCCGGGCCTGGCGTTCAATGTTGGCCGCGTCGATGAAGATCATCAGACGTTGCGGCTGGGTTGACTGTAGCTGCGTGCCGATTGCGGATCTTTGCGATTCCAGCGAGTGCCCGCAGGCAACGCAGATGAGGCTGTTTCCTCTATTCAGACTTCCACAGGTTGGACAATTCATTACGATACGTCGTGCCTCGCGCTTTCCAATTTGCTTTGCTCTACCCGGGTCGCGTGTCCCGCGCGCCCGTTGCTGGTATGATACCACAGCCTACGCCAGGCGGTGATACGGCAAAAATCGCGGCGGCCCCGCCAGCGGTCAGGGCAGCCACCAGGAAGCAGCAATGACGCGAGCGCAGACGACGCTTAACGTGGGCGTCACCGGCTATCCTCTGACGCACACGATCTCGCCCGCCTTCCAACAGCCGGCGTTCGACCACTACGGCATACCCGCGTCCTACCGCCCGTATCCGGTGACGGCGGACGCGCTGCCGGACCTCATCGCCGCGCTGCGCGAACCGGACTGGCTCGGCCTCAACGTAACCATTCCCCACAAAGAGGCGGTGAAAGACTTGCTGGACAGCTGCACCGCCGCGGCGGAGACCATCGGCGCCGTCAACACGCTCTTCAAGGAGAACGGAGAACTCATTGGCGACAACACCGACGCCCATGGCTTCTTAACCGCGCTCCGGACCGACGGCGGCGCAGACCCCGCCGGCGCGCGCGTGCTGGCGCTGGGGGCGGGCGGCGCGGGACGCGCCGTGCTGGCAGCCCTGGCCCAGGCCGGCGCGGCGCAAATCACGCTGGCGAACCGCCATCGCGCGCGCGCCGAAGACCTGCTGGCGGCGCTGGCGGGAGCGCTGCGCGCGCAGGATACCGCCGTGATGGACTGGGATAGCCCGGCATTGCGCCAGGCCGCGTCTGCCGCCGACATCATCGTGAACTCCACCGCCGTGGGCATGGCTAAGGGGCCCGCGCCGGAACTTTCACCCTTGCCGCCGGAGGTGTTCCACGACGGCCACGTGGTCTTCGACCTGGTCTACACACCGCGTCTCACGCCCCTGCTCCGCCACGCGCAGGCAGGCGGCGCGCGCGCGCTGGACGGCCTGCCTATGCTCGTCTACCAGGGCGCCGCCGCCTTCGAACGCTGGACAGGAAAGCCCGCGCCCCTTAAACTGATGAAGGCCAAGGCGCTCGCCGCCCTTGGCGCATGAGCGCAATGCAACAGGCTCCGCCACTATGGGATAGGCATCGCCACTACGGGATAGGCTTTGCCACCGAGGGATAGGCGCCGTCACTTTGAGATTAGGTTCCGTCACCATTGCAGTTGGGTCCGTCACTGCTCTGAAAACAGCCTAACCAAGCCGTTCGCCCTGAGCATCGTCGAAGGGTGAACGGCGGAGTGAACGGGCAGAACTACGCCGCACCCCACTCTCCGTTCACGCTTCGACAAGCTCAACACGAACGGAGAGAGGTGAGTTGATTGTCATTCGCTTGTGTGGCCGGTGCACGGCCTTGGTGATTCCCGCTTTCGCGGGAATCCACCAGCCTGCGAGACAACCAAGAGGCGGGGGACAAGCCCCCGCGCTACGTTCCGTCATTTCTGTCCACGCGGGGATGAAGCTTGACTGTGAGTGTGACACTTAACTATCGTGCTACGCATACTCAAAATCCTCACCGCCGGTGAATCCCACGGCCAGGGGCTGGTGACCATCGTGGAGGGCATGCCGTCCGGCTTGCCGATTGCGGCGGAAGAAATCGGCCGCCACATGACCCGCCGCCAGCAGGGGTACGGGCGCGGCCGCCGCCAGCAGATCGAGAAGGACGCCGCCGAAATCCTCTCCGGCGTGCGCCACGGCCTGAGCATCGGCAGTCCCATTGCCATGTTGGTGAATAACAAGGACTGGGACAACTGGCAGGAGATCATGGCGGTGGAGCCGGTGGACAAGCCGGTGAAGAAGGTGACCCACCTGCGGCCCGGCCACGCGGATCTGGTGGGCGTCCTGAAGTACAACGTCGATGACATTCGCCCTATTCTGGAACGCTCCAGCGCCCGCGAAACGGCGGCGCGCCTGGCGGCTTCCGGCGTTTGCCGCGCCCTGCTGAGCCACTTCGGCATCAAGATCGCCAGTTACGTTTCCGTGCTCGGACCGATCGAGATCGACGCCAAGTATGAGGTCACCCAGAACCCGGAAGCCGTCGATTGGGACGCGCTGGAAGCAGACCCGCTGCGCTGTCCCGATCCTGAAGCGAGCAAGCAGATGGTGGCGCTCATCGACGAGATGAAGGCGGCCGGCGACAGCCTGGGCGGCGTCTACAACGTGGTGGCGTGGGGTGTGCCCATCGGCCTGGGCAGCCACGTCTTTTGGGAACGGCGCCTGGACTCCCGCCTGGCGGCGGCGATTCTCTCCATCAACGCCACGAAAGGCGTTGAGTTCGGCCCGGCGTTCCAGAACGCGCGGCGGCAGGGCTCCCAGGTGCAGGACCAGATTCGCTTTGAGAAAGGCCGGGGCTTCTCCCGCCTCAGCAACCGCGCCGGCGGCCTGGAAGCCGGCATCAGCAACGGCGAACCGCTGCTGGTGCGCGGGGCGCTCAAGCCGATTTCCACGATTCGCAGCCCGCTGCCCTCAGTAGACCTGGCCACCCTGGAACCGGCGCAAGCCCACTACGAACGCGCCGACACCACCGCCGTGCCGGCCGCAGGCGTGATTGGCGAGGCCATGGTGGCGATGGTGCTCGCCGACGCGTTTCTCGAAAAGTTCGGCGGCGACAGCCTGGCGGAGGTCGAGCGCAACTACCGGGGCTACATGGAAGGGCTGCCACAATAGAGAGCGTAGTACTCATCGGCCTTTCGGGCACGGGCAAGTCCACCGTGGGCAGGCTGCTGGCGCGCAAACTGCGCTGGCGCTTCGTCGATACCGACACCGAAATCGAGCGGCAGGAGTCTCCCGCGCGCATTACCCAGATCTTCCAGGAGCGCGGCGAAGCGTACTTTCGCGAGCTTGAACGGCGCGTGGTGCGCGACCTCTGCGCCCATCGGCAACACGTCGTCAGCACCGGCGGCGGGGCCGTGCTGGATGCGGAGAATCGCGCCGCCATGCGCGCCGACAACCTGGTAATCTGGCTCCGCGCTACGCCCGAGACCATCTTCAAGCGGCTGAAGTGGAGCGTCCACACCCGCCCGCTGCTCAAAGACCCCGATCCCCTGGGGAAGATTCGCGCCATGGCGGCGGAGCGGCACGATTCCTACCGCCGGGCGTGCCACGTAACGGCGGCTACGGACGGCATGAGCCACGAGGACGCGGCGGAGTTGCTGCGCCGGAAGGTGGACGCATGGAAGAAACCCTGATCGGCCGCGACGTCCTGCCCGATATTTCCGGCGCATTGGCGCGCCACGGCATCGACGGACGGCTCTTCATCATCGCCGACGAGCGTGTGGCGGAGCGCACGGATAACTCGCTGGCGCAGACGCTGGCGGCGAACGGGCATGACGTGGCCACGTACCTCGTGCCGGCCGGCGAGGAGAGCAAGAACCTGCGCCAGGCCGAGCGCATCTACCATTGGCTGGCGGAGCGGCGCGCCGAGCGCAAGGAGGCGATCCTGGCCTTTGGCGGCGGCGTGGTGGGCGACCTGGCCGGTTTCGTCGCCGCCACCTACTTGCGCGGCATGACCCTGGTGCAGGTTCCCACCACCCTGGTGGCGCAGATCGACAGCAGCATCGGCGGCAAGGTGGCGGTGGACCTGCCGGAAGGCAAGAACCTGGTCGGTGCGTTCTATCCGTCGCTGCTCACGTGCATCGACACCCGCTTCCTGGAAACGCTCGCCCCACGAGATCTGCTGGCCGGTTGGGCGGAGGTCGTCAAGACGGCGCTGCTCTTCGATGCGCCGCTCTTCGCGGAGATAGCCGCCAGAGGCCCCGCCGACCTGACGCCGGCGTTCCTGCTGGAGGTGGTGCCGCGCTGCGTGCGCTGGAAGCAGCAGGTGGTGGCGGAAGACCCCAAAGAGCAAGGCATCCGCGCGCTGCTCAACTACGGCCACACCATCGGCCACGCCCTGGAAGCCGCCACCGGCTACCAGACCTACCTCCACGGCGAGGCGGTCGCCATCGGCATGAGCGGCGCGGCGCGCATCGCCCGCGAACTCGGCCTGTTGAGAGATGCGGCCTTCGCGGAGCAACAGCGCGTGATCGCCCAGTACGCGCTGCCGGTGCAGTACGCCGGGGCGGATCCCGCTGCTATCCACGACGCGATCGCGCTGGACAAGAAGAACCGCCAGGGCCGCGTGCGCTGGATTCTGCTGGAAGAGATCGGCAAACCGCGCATTGAGAGCGCCGTGCCGCAAGCGCTCGTGCGCCAGGTTCTGGCGGAACTGCGGGCAAGCTGAACCGCTAGGCAACGCGGCGCGCCCAGAGCCGTTCGCCTTGAGCTTGTCGAAAGGTGAACGGCGGGACGGAAGTTCCGCTCCGCGCTTTTCGTTTGTACTTCGACAGGATCAGTACGAACGGAGGGAGGAAGCACAGTTGACCTTACATTAGGCCGGCGGGGGGACAAGCCCCCGCGCTACGTCCGCCGGCCAAGAGGCGGGGGACAAGCCCCCCTACGTCCGCCGGCCAAGAGGCGGGGGACAAGCCCCCCCTACGTCCGCCGGCCAAGAGGCGGGGGACAAGCCCCCGCGCTACGTTAGTGCGACCCCATTGAGGACTAGCCCCCGCGCTACGTTCACAAGCGTGTCCGTTCGTCCTGAGCCTGTCGAAGGATGAACGGACACGCGCCGTTCCGAGAGAGCATCTCCTTCATCAAGAAGGCCAAACAGAGCGCCGCCTATGCGCATAGCTGGTAGAATGGAGAGCGTAGTTCGCTAACCGAATACTTTACATAACCGAGGTAACCAATGGCACAATTCATCTTCTTCTACCGCGCCACGCCGGACGCCATGCAGGCGCATGGGCAGCGCCGCGCCGGAGCAGCAGCAGGCGCACATGGCCAAGTGGCAGGCGTGGACGCAGCAGAACGCGGAGGCGCTGCTGAATGCCGGCACACCCTTGAGCGGCGGGCAAGTTCTGACCGCCACTGGCGACGCTGACGTAGACGGTACCATGATGGGATACGCAATCGTGCAGGCCGAGGACATGGACGCGGCCCAGGCGATACTAAAGACCGACCCATTCCTCGCCCAAGGCGAGGGGTGTTCCATCGAGGTCTATGAGTGTATGTCCATGCCGTCGTAGGCGCGCCATAGGTTAGGCGCGCCGCTCGCGCAAGGAGGCCAGGTGTCATGAGTTGGCGCTCATCGTACTCGGATCCGAACCGCAACGACATCTTCAACGGCACGGCCTTCTGCGTGGGCCTGAGTCTCGGCCTCATGGACGGGCGCGCTGCTGGGCGCCGCCACCGGCAACCTCGCCGTAGGTCTTGCCCTTGGTTATATCTATGGTCTGAGCATCGGGCTTCTCTTCAGCGTCACGTGGTAAGGCGCGGCCCGTTGCCGCAATGCAAGTGAGGACAACATGGAGTATCGACAGCTTGGCGCCACCGGCGTGCGCGTCTCCGCCATTTCCTACGGCACCTTCCCCCTCGGCACGTACACCGACACCGCCGCGGGCGTGCGCATGATACACGCCGCTATGGAGCGGGGCGTGAACTTCATCGATACCGCCAACGTCTACTTCAAAGGCCGCTCGGAGGAAATCGTGGGCGCGGCCTTGAAGGGACGCCGCCACGAGGTCGTGCTCGCCAGCAAGTTCGGCCACCCGATGGGGGACGGCCCCAACGAACGCGGCTCCTCGCGCTACCACATCTACCGGGAGGTCGAGGGATCGTTGCGGCGCTTGCGGACCGACTGCATCGACGTCTACTACATTCACATCCCGGACCCCACCACGCCGCTGGAAGAGACTATCCGCGCGCTGGACGACCTGGTGCAACAGGGCAAAGTGCGCTACACCGGCACGTCGCACTTTGCCGCCTGGCAGATCGCCCACGGCCTGCGACTGGCGGAGCGCAACCGGCTGACGCCCTGGGTGGTGGAGCAGCCGCGCTACTGCTTGATCGACCGTGCGATCGAACAAGAGGTTGTGCCGATGGCGCAGGCGCTCGGCATCGGCATCGTGGCGCACAGCCCGCTCGGCGGCGGCTTCCTCACCGGCAAGTACAAGCTGGGCGCGCCCCCGCCGCCGGACTCACGGTTTGCCGCGCGGCCGGACGGCATTACGTCGCTGCCGCAGCACTACGACCGCATGATGTCCGCGCCAAATCTCGCCGTGGTGGAGATGCTGCGCGAGCTTGCGGGGGAGTACGGCGCCACGCCCAGCGCCATTGCCCTGGCATGGGTGGTAGCCCAGCCGTTCGTCTCATCCGCCATCATCGGCCCCAAGAATCACTTCCAACTCGAGGACAACCTCGCGGCCGCGGCCGTCGCGCTCAGCCCGGCGGACGTGGCGCGCCTGGACGCCGTCTCCGACTTTGCCCGCGGCCTGGTGCGCACGTAGCGCCCGGCCTCACTCATCCGGCCGTAGCGCGGCGGCTTGTCCCCCGCCTGCGCGAGTTCTCATGCTGAGCAGCGGTCGAACGCGTCCGCAAAGAAGGCGGCCACTCGTTCCACGTAGGCCGCGCCCGCTATGGCGTGGGACTGGCCGTGGCCCGCACCGGGCACGATCCAGAGGTCTTTGGGTTCCGCGGCGGCCACGTAGAGTTGGTAGGCGTCCTGCACGTAGACCACGTCGTCTTCCGTGCCGTGAATGAGCAGCAGGGGGCACGACCGCGGTCCGTCTCATGCGCGCCAACGGTTGCACCGCAGCGAGCACCGCATCGCGTCTTTCACCGGCAAAGCGGCTGGCGAACCAGACCGTGGGAGCGCGAAATATCGAGGGCGGTAGGCCGGCAATGCGCCGGAAGCCGTGGTCGATCGCCCCGCGCAGCGTCGCGAACGCGCAGTCGGTGACTAAGGCGCGCACGCCGAGCCCATCTTCGATTGTGAGCAGCGCCGTCGCGCCGCCCATCGAAACGCCGTACACGCCGATGCGGTCCGCATCCAGGTCCGGGCGCGACCGGAGATACGCCAATGCCCCCAGCGCGTCCTGTTGCTCCCGCAGCCCCAGCGTCGTCGCCTCGCCTTCGCTCGCGCCGTGCCCGCGGAAGTCGATCAGCAGGCTCTGGAGGCCGTGTTCGCGCAAGTCATAGGCCAGATGCGTCAGGCCGAAGTGGTTCGTGCCAAAGCCGTGCAACAGCAGCACTGTGCCCACGGGACGCGGATGCGCCAGGAACCAGCCGGCAATCCGCACGCCGTCGGTAGCCGGAAACGCCAGCGGCTCCAGCGCCGGGCCGATGCCTTGGTTCTCGGAAGCGTGGCGTTCGGTATTGCCGGGGACTTCCAGGAAGCGCCAGCCGCGATCGGGATGAATCAGGGTTTCCCCCGTGCGCGCGGAAATAATGAGAACTACTCCCACCGCGCCCAGCGCCATGAGGCCGGCGAGAACGATCATCGCTACGTAGTGGTCCGCCAGGGCTTGCAGCACGCTTCTCTATTCTCTCCTCGGCCGCGCGCGGCCGGAGCGCGTCCGGTTCACGTCCGC
>CAXXVD010000003.1:0-649874 GCA_963662335.2 Chloroflexota bacterium
AGATGGCTGTGGACCACGCTTCCACAGCCATCTCTGCTTTAATTCTCGCGTTCCCCACAGACTCGGCCGCCCGCCGCTATTGCGCGCCGGGCACGACTCCTGGTATGCTGGCTAGTGCGTGTGTGCGCGAGCACCACAGACATATTTAGTGGCCGTTGACCGCAGGCGCTCCCAATGGGGGAGCATAATCCTCGCGCTTGCGAGGCAAGCCTGTCGAGGCGCAAACGCGGAACCTTGCCCGCTTGCAGCGCGCTGTCGTAGTGGCAGCGCGGCGAATGTGCGGCGCGGCGGGGTCGCGCCAAGCCTTGGTCAACGCCAAGGCTCTTTTTTATTGTGTAGAGAGGAGGTGATGCGCAGTGGCAACGCGTGAAGAGAAAGCCGTACTCATCGACGAGTTGCGTGAGCGGCTGCGCGGCACGGACCTGGTCATCGTTACCGACTATCGCGGCCTCACCGTACCGCAGATGCAGGCGCTCCGCCGCGAACTCCGGGCCGCGGGCGGCCAGTTTCGGGTGGCAAAGAATACGCTGCTGCGGCTGGCGGCAGAGCGGGAAGGCCAGCCGGACCTCGCCCCGCTGCTCCAAGGCCCAACCGGCATCGCATTTGCCGACGGCGACATGGTGACGGTGGCGAAAGCCGTGACCACGTTTGCCCGGAACGCGGATGCCCTGGAAGTGCGCGGCGGCCTGATGAACGGACAGGCAATCGACGCGGCCGGCGTGGCCGCGCTCGCCTCGCTGCCCTCCCGCGAGGAACTGCTGGCCAAGATGCTGGGCAGCATGCAGGCCCCCGCAACCCAGTTGGTAGGCGTGCTCAGTGGCGTGACGCGCAGCCTGGCGTACGTGCTGCAAGCCCGCGCCGATCAGCTTCAACAGGCGGAAAGCGCATAGGCGGCCGCCAGGCGCCGTGCGCCAACAAGACGACGAGCGTGCAAGCACAGCCAACACCCGTGACGACGGGCGCCATGTTATACGGAAGGAGAGCAGACCATGGCACAGACGATTGCGACTGAGGACATCATCGCGGCCATCGAGAACATGACACTGCTTGAAGTGTCGGAACTGGTAAAGGCCTTGGAAGAAAAATTCGGCGTCTCGGCCGCCGCGCCGGTCGCGGTTGCGGCCGCTCCCGCGGACGGCGACGGCGCTGCCGCTGCCGAAGAGAAGGACTCGTTCGACGTCGTTCTGACCGAGATCGGCGACAAGAAGATCCAGGTCATCAAGGCGGTGCGCGAACTCACCGGCCTGGGCCTGCGGGAAGCCAAAGCCGCCGTGGAAGCCGCGCCGAACCCCATCAAGGAAGAGGTCGCCAAGGAGGAAGCCGAGGAGGCCAAGGCCAAGCTGGAAGAGGTCGGCGCTACCGTCGAACTCAAGTAATCGCCCCGCTCCCGGTGGCGCTTCATAGAGAAAACGGATGCGGCGGGAATCACAGATTCCCGCCGCATTGAACCTTCGGTGTCAGCAAATCGCCCCGCCGCGGCCGGCGCCCTCAAGACGTAGAGACGCTCAGCTACGCCGCCCGGACGCGCCGCCGCTAGGATCCTTCTGCCTCCTCTTCACTGCTATCCATGATGAAGTTGACCCCTAAGTCCATGAGTTCCTTGAAGGCTTCCGCCAGGCTCAGGAGACTCTGCCCTTTGGTCGTGAATTGGAACTCATGGCGTTCGCCGAGCAGGCCGAAGAGGATCTTCTTGAGTTCGTCGTTCAGGCAGCCGTGCTCGACCAGCGTCATCACCGCTTGCATTTCCAGTTCCGGCGCGGGGGTGCGCGCAATATCGCGATCCGTCACCACGGTCTGGAACTTGGAGAGCGCATCGATGCCCCGGCGGTCGAGAAGCTCCACCACGCTCGGTTCCAGGATCGCGCGCACCGTATCGGCGAATTCCTCGCGCGTGCGCTCGGCGTTGCGCCCGGCCTGGTAGCGGAAGATGTCGTGGTAGCCGGGCAGCATGAGCGACGGCGGGATGTAGTCCGGCGTTACGTCGAACGTGGTGCCGCGGGTGCGGCTCTCGTGCTTGACGCCAAAGCCTAGCTGCGTGAGCCGGCCCAGACTCTCTTCCTGCACGCGCGTGGGGCTGAACTCCTGCCCTTTCATGGTGCGCCGCGCCGATTCATACAGAATCTCGATGTGCTGGTCGCCCAGGTCGCGCGCGTACATCTCGCGCACCCTGGTGATAAGGTCGTCAACCCTGAGTTCCTTCTGCATCTCTACAGCCATGAGTTCCCCCTTGCCGTGCGTTCGTAGCGTTAGTCACGTCTTCCGTTCCTGCGCATATAGTACCAAGCGGTCGGTTCCGCCGCATCCACACGTTACCATGCGTCTAGGCGAGCGTCAAGCAGTGCGCAGGCGGCGGCTTTGGGCAGCCCGGCGGCGGATGCGCTTGGCACAGGTCGAATCCGTTTGATAGGATGAAGCGAGCCGCAGGCGCGGCGCATGACGGGGAGAGCGCGCGCCGGAGACGGCCCACGCTGCCGACGCGAACTCTTGCCGAGTTGGCATTTCCCTGACGCTCTGCGGTACGCTTGGGACGGTGTCGGAGATACGTCAGACAAAGTACGCGCGCTCCGAGGGTCTGCGCCCGTGAAGCGGATGAAGCGGCGGCAATTCTTGCAATACGTCGGCCTGGCCGTGCCGGCGCCCAAGCTGGCGCCGGGTCTTGCGTCGCTTGCCGCTGAGCAGCCGGAGCCGCTCTATCAGCTTCCCTTTGCCACGCCGCCGGGGCCCAGCACCTGGTACGTGGCGCAGTGGTACGGCAATACCAATCTGGCGCACCGCTTCCGCCACACGGTCTACCGGGAAGGGCAGGGACTCCACTTCGGCGTCGACTTCGCCTGCCCGTGCGATACCGAGATCCTGGCGATCGGCGATGGCGTGGTGGTCGGCGCGGACGATCTCTCCTACGGCGCGGGGCCCCACAACGCGATCGTGCAGCACCCCAACGGCGACATCTCGCTGTACGGACACCTGCGGCGGTTTCCGGAGATACCATACGGCGGCTCGGTGGCGGCGGGGCAACTGATCGGCTACGCGGGCGACTGGCTGGACAACGCGGCCTGCACGGCCGCGCCGCACCTGCACCTGGAAATCCGGCGGCCGGACCGCAATTACGCGGTCAATCCGGTACTCTTGATCAAGGCCGATTGGCACAACGCGGCCCTCGGCCGCTTCCTCGGCTTCGTCAAAAACCTGGAAGAGCCGCGCCGCTGGCAGACGATCGAAGACCAGCCGGATACGGTCTTCGGGGGGCGTATTCTCAATGACTACTTCCGCCTTTGGATGCGTTGAGGCGCTGTGGCACGGCTAGCGCGGCGCCGGCTTGGCGCGGGCATCCTCGGCGCGCTCCTGTTCTTCCTGGGCGGCGCCTGCGCGTACACGTACGTGCCGGACGCCGAGGGCACACCGGTGCTCGTCTTGCGGGCCGCGCTCACGCCGACGCCGGCCGCGCCGACCGCCGCCCCGCCGCTGAAACCAACACCGCGGCCCACGCTGCGCCGCCTCACCGCGCCCGGCTGCTGCGGCAACATCTGGTGGTCCGCCGGCGGCGCGCAGGTGCTCTACGTGGACAAGCCGGACGAGCAGCCGGCAGCCATCTGGGGTATTGATACCGCCACGAGCGAGGCGGCGCCGTACAGCGCCGTGGTGGGTGTGCTGCAACACCACGACCGGTACATCATCGCGCTCGTGCCCCAAACGCCGCACAGCGTCACCGTGCACGAGCGGCAGACCGGCGAGAGTTGGCCGCTCCATGGCGTGGGCAGCCTGCCGTTCATCGCGCCCGACGGCGTGCGCGTCGCCTATGATGGGCGCACGTCGCAGCAGACACTCTTCTCCAGCCAGCGCGAGAATCCCATTGTGGTGGCGGCGCTGGACGGCAGTAATCCGCGGCGCTTGGCCACGCTCTACGGCGTCGGCATTGTGGCCTGGTTCCCCGATGGGACGCGCCTGCTGGCGCTGGGCAAGCAGAATCCCGGCGCCGCCCGCGCCGCCCTCTGGCAGGTTGACGCCGACACCGGCGCGCTGGCGCAACTCGACGACGGCGCGCACCTGCGCAATATCTCGCTCTCGCCCGACGGCGCGTGGCTGGTCTATCTCAAGGCGTTCGAGCAAGACCCGAGCCGGAACACCACCTGGGCGATGCGCGTGCAAACGGGCGAGCGGCGGCGGCTCCTCTTCGTGGGAAGATACGCGTGGGTCGGCAGTGAGAGTGCAACCCTGGTCTACGTCCCGCCGCGCCAAGCGCCGGACGCGGGCTTCAGCCTCTGGAAGCTGGACGTGGCTTCCGGCGAGCGCGCCCGGCTCGTCGACCCGGCCCAGACGCCGCTCTTCATCGCCAACGGCGATTGGGCGCTCTCCCCGGACGGCACGCGCCTGGCGTTCGTCTCAGCCGAGGACTACGCCATCTGGCTGCTGGTGATGAGACCGTGACGGCGGAGGGCGCCTGGGCGGCCGCGCGGCGTAGCGGACGCAGGTTGCAAACCTGCGCTACCAGTCGGCGTAGCGCGGGGGCTTGTCCCCCACCTCTTGGCCGCTTCCGCCCCGGCGGCCCGCGCGGCCCAACGGTCGCAGGTTGCAAACCTGCGCTACCGGCCGTCGTTGCAACGAACGGTGCAGTGTATCAACAAACGGCAACGTGCAACATGCGACTGTTCACTCTGGAAACGAAACTCTGGCTGCCACAGCCACCGGAAAGCATCTTCTCCTTCTTCGCGGACGCAGCGAATCTGGAGCGCCTGACGCCGCCATGGCTCCATTTCCGGATTCTCACGCCCTTGCCAATCACAATGGCGGTCGGCGCTCGCTTCGACTACCGGCTGCGCTATCGCGGCTTCCCGTTGCGCTGGCGCACCGAAATTCTGGCGTGGGAGCCGCCGCACCGCTTTGTGGACAGCCAAATCAAAGGGCCGTATCGCAAATGGGTGCACGAGCACACGTTCGTGGCGCAAGACGGCGGCACGCTGGCAACGGATATCGTGGAATACGCGCTGCTGGGCGGCGCGTTTGCCAACGCGCTCTTGATTGGCCGCGACGTGGAGCGGATCTTCGCCTACCGGCGGCAACGGCTGCAGGAGATCTTCGGCGACACGTCCGCGGCTGCGGTGTGACGCGCCGCGCGGCAACGGGCACGTGCGGCAACACTTCCCCCTCACCCCGGCCCTCTCCCCCAGGAAGAGCTGACAGGGGTAGGTAAATGTCATTCCGAGCGCAGCGAGGAATCTAAAGATGCTGACTTTGCAAGGCTGTGCGCTAGATTCCTCACTCCGCTGCGCTCCGTTCGGAATGACACGTGAATTCGGTCATAGTATACCTACCCCTGTCAGCCCAGGGAGAAGGAGATGCCTATGAGATATTATGAATATCCTGCCACTCGGTGTGGAACGCGCCGTCCTTATCCACGCGCTGGTAGGTGTGCGCGCCGAAGTAATCGCGCTGGGCCTGCACCAGGTTGGCGGGCAGGCGCGCGGTGCGGTAGCCCTCGACGTAGTTGAGCGCGGCGCTCATGGCCGGGGTGGGCAGGCCTTGCAGGGCCGCCTCGCCCACGATGCGGCGCAAACCGGGCGCGCGCTGCCGCACGTCGCCGGCGAACGGTTCCGCCAGCATCAGGTTGGGCAGCGCCGGGTCCGCCGCGAACGCCTGCTTGATTGGCTCCAGCAGCAGCGAGCGGATGATGCAGCCGCCTTTCCAAATGCGGGCCACGGTGGCGAAATCCAGGTCGTAGTTCCGTTCGGCGGAGGCCGCCGTGAGCAGGTGCATACCCTGGGCGTAGGCGGAAACCGCGGCCAGGTAGACGGCGTCTTGCAGCGCGGGCAGCAACGCTTCCCGCGAACCGTCGAATCGCGGCGTCGCGCCGTGCAGGATGCCGTCCGCCCGCTCGCGAATCTCCTTGAAGCTGGAGAGAATCCGCGCTTCCGTGGCGGCGGTGATGGTGGGAATCGGGATGCCGTGGTCGAGGGCGCTCTGGGACGTCCACTTGCCCGTGCCCTTCTGCGCCGCGCTATCCTGGATGATTTCCACCACGAACTTGCCGGTGTCCGGGTCTTCGCGGGTCAGGATGTCGGCGGTGATTTCCACCAGGAACGATTGCAGTTCACCGGCGTTCCAAGCGGCAACCACCGCTTGCATCTCCGGCACGGTCATGCCCAGGCCGCGCTGCATCACGTCGAAGGCCTCGGCCAAGACCTGCATGATGCCGTACTCGATGCCGTTGTGCACCATCTTCACGTAGTGCCCCGCCGAGCCGGGGCCCAGGTAGGCGCAGCAGGGGCCGTCATCCACCTGCGCCGCAATCTTGGTGAAGATCGGCTCCACCGCGGCGTAGGCCGCCTCCGTGCCGCCGGGCATAATCGAAGGCCCGTGCAGCGCGCCGTACTCGCCGCCGCTCACGCCGGTGCCGATGTAGCCGCGCCCTTGCGCTTCCACGTGTTTGGCGCGCCGCTCGGTATCGTCGTAGAACGAGTTGCCGCCGTCGATGATGAAGTCGCCGGGAGCGAGCAGCGGCAGCAGGGCGTCGATTACCGCGTCCGTGCCCGCGCCCGCCTGCACCATGAGCATCGCCTTGCGCGGCGGCTTCAGCGCGTCCACGAACTCTTCCAGCGTCAGCGCGCCCACCACGTTCTTGCCCTGCCCGCGCTCTCTGACGAACGCCTCCGTGCGCGAGGTCGTCCGGTTGAAGACGGCTACGGTAAAGCCCTTGCTCTCGATGTTCAATGCCAGATTTTGCCCCATCACCGCCATGCCGATAACGCCGATGTCGCAGGTCCCGGTGTGTTGCCCAGCCATGGTTTATGTCCTTTTCCCCTTTGCGTGAATGTCTGCAAAATGGCGCGCCGCGTTCAGTGTCGCCCGGAGCGCGCAGCGGCAGTTTTGTGACCGCCGGCCCGGGCTGGCGCGTGTGTTCTCTGCCTACTGTAGCACGACCGGCGCGCGCTCAACACTGGCGCGCATTGCCGCAAACCGGGCGCACACCCTAGAGGTCTTTGCGCGCGAACACGCCCACGCCCAGCATCACGGCGGCGGTGATGTACATGAACGCCCAGGCGAGCATGACCGCCGACGGTTGGCTGAAGCCTTCGAACGGGCCGCCGGCCAGTCCCGCGAACTCCTGCACGCCCAGCCGTTGCGCGGCCATGCGCCAGAGCGCGTCCGAGGGCAGCAGCAGGCTGGAGATGATGCCGATGTTCTGCATCACCTGGTTCTGCAGCAGCACGCCCAGTTGCTCCACCATGCCGCCCACCAGCGCCAGGCCGTAGAGCATGATGACGGTCACGCCCGCGGTGAGCGTGGAGAGCATGGTGCTGGCGCACACGGTGACGCAGGTGAGCAAGACCCCCAGCAGGCCCAGCAGGAGCGCCGACTGCCAACTGGACCACGACCAGAATCCGGCAAAGAGCCACGTGAGCGCCAGCAGGGCGAAAGTGGTGCCAATGGCGAACGCGGCGGACATGGCCCCCAGGCCGCAGCACTTGCCCACCAGCACCTGCCAGCGCGCCAGCGGCTTGGGGATGATGGCGTGCAGCGTGTTCTGCTCCACCTCGGTGGCGATTGCGCCGGCTGAGGTGAAGATCGCCACCAGCGCGGTCAACATGCCGGCCACGTTCAGCGCCGAGGCGAGCAACTGGCCGGAAACGGCGTCGCGGAATAGGTCCGGATTGACGAAGTTCTCCGGCACCGGCAGGTCGCGCATCACGAAGTACATCCCCAGCCCGTAGAGGGTGAGAAAAGCGGCCGCCAGCAGCAGGCCGCCCAGCACGGCCTTCTTGCGTACGCCTTCTTGCAGCGTGAGCTTGGCGATAACGAGAATGGGAGTCATCACGTACGCGCGCTCCTTGGCACGACCAAACGGTTTGTCACGAGTAATGATCCATCGAGTTTGTCACAGGCGCTGTTCCATTGAGGCTGTGTCGGCCACACCTGTCGTTCCTGTAAATGTTGACTGATTTCTTGACAGAATCTCCTGTCCACGAGGCATCATTGACAGCTTATGTCATTCCGAGCGCAGCGAGGAATCTGAAGCGCGCACGCTGAAGCCCACGCCAAGCGGGGGACAAGCCCCCGCACTACGGCCCGTCATTCTCGCGAACGCGGGAATCCATCTGCTCCGCCCGCGCTCACGCCAGGCGGGGGACAAGCCCCCGCACTACGGCCCGTCATTCCCGCGAACGCGGGAAGGTGGATTCACACTGCAAGTGCAACACCTGTTTCAAGAACACTTCGGTTGGCGTTTGAAAGTCAAGACACTTGCGCGGGGTGTGGTTATAGGCCTGCACCAGTTGCGCAAAGCGGTCTGCGGAGACCGTCGCCAGGTCGGTCTTGCGGGGCAGCACCCGCCGCAGGCGCCCGATGGCGTTTTCGACGCCTCCTTTCTGCCAGGGGGCGCGCGTGTCGCAGAAGAAGGTTTGTACGCCCAAGTCGTGGAGGCGGTAATGGCGAGCGAACTCGGTGCCGTTGTCGAAAGTGGCGGTCTGCCGCCAGTCCGGCGGAACCAGCGCCAGCAGGTCGCGCATGGCGCTGGCGATCGGCTCTGCGGCCTTGCCGTTGGTGCGGGTGGCCAGCAGCAGGCGCGAATGGCGCTCGTGCAGGGTCAAGACCGCTTGACCGCCTCTGCCAAAGAGCATCAGGTCTACCTCCCAGTGACCGGGTGTTTGCCGGTCCGCCGCCGCCGCGGGGCGCTCTGCCAAGGGCCGCCGGTGCGCGATGAACGAGGCCGGACTGCGTCTGCTGCGCTTGCGCCGCCGCCGCGCCGTCCGCCCCTGGGGCAGCAGGTCTGCCCACGAGTAGTCCTTGGTGCGCGCAATCTGCCCGTAGATGAAGCGATAGATGCTCTCGTGAGAGATCACCGGCGCGCACCTGTCATGCGCCAAGCGCCCCGACACTTCCTCCGGCGACCACCCCAATGCCAAGCGCTCCAGCACATCCTCCCGCAATTCCGCGTCTCGCTCCAGCCGCATGCCGCGACAGCGACGTGCTTCGGCCTGCTCCTGCGCATACTCCGCTTGATACCCTGCTTGCCGCGAACTGTTGCGTTTTACCTCCCGCGAAATCGTCGACGGCGAGCGACCAAGAGCTGTAGCGATTTTGGCTTGCGTGAGTCTCGCGGCCTGAAGTCCGGCCAACTGACACCGCTCTGCATACGTGAATTGTGTGTATGATCTTCCCATGGCAACACCTTAGCATGATGTTGCACTTCACCTGTGAGTCTACCGAATCCATCTGCTCCGCCCGTGCTCACGCCAGGCGGGGGACAAGCCCCCGCACTACGGCCCGTCATTCTCGCGAACGCGGGAATCCATCTGCTCCGCCCGCGCTCACGCCAGGCGGGGGACAAGCCCCCGCACTACGGCCCGTCATTCTCGCGAACGCGGGAATCCATCTGCTCCGCCCGCGCTCACGCCAGGCGGGGGACAAGCCCCCGCGCTACGTCAAACAAATGCATATTGAAATTGCGCCCCGCAATGGGCCTCACGCGCCGGTATCGTCCACGGTGCGCACGAAGAGGTCTTCCAGGCTCTCATGACGCAGCGCCGCGTGGTGCACGGCCGCGCCGCCGGTGACGAGGATCTCCACCACCGTAGGCACGTCCGCGGGGTCCGACAGCGCCAGCGTCAGCCGCTCGCCTTCCCGCGCCGCGAGTTCCCAGCGCGCCGTCAGGCGCGCCAGCGTATCCGCGTTGACGTCATTTGCCCGCACGTCCAGCAGGCGGCGCGCGGCCAGCAGGTCGTCCAACGCCCCTTCCCGCACCACTTCGCCGCGTTCGATGATTGCCACCCGGTCGCAGACCGCCTCCACCTCGGAGAGCAGGTGCGAATTGAGAAAGACCGTCTTCTGCTCGGCCTTGAGTTGGCGGATGATGTCCCGCACCAGGCGGCGGCCGATCGGGTCCAGGGCGCTGGTAGGCTCATCGAGGAATATCAACTCCGGATCGTGCAGCACGGCCTGCGCGATGCCGATGCGCTGCAACATGCCCTTGGAGAACGTGCGCAGTTGCTGAGCGGCGGCGTGCTCCAGGTTGACGAGCGCGAGCGCGTCCCCAATGCGCTGCCGGCGCCGCTTGGCGCTCATGCCGTAGAGTTGGCCGTGAAAATCCAGGAACTCCCGCGCCGTGAACCACTCGTGGAAGCGGAATTGCTCCGGCAGAAAGCCAATCCGGGCCTTGACGCCGCGGTCGCCCAACGGCGCGCCGAGCAGTGTGCCGCTGCCGCCGGTGGGAAAGACCAAACCCAGCAGCATCTTGACGCACGTGCTCTTGCCCGCGCCGTTCGGCCCTAGAAAGCCAAAAACCTCCCCGGTCGGCACCGCGAGATCCAGGCTCGCGACGGCCGGAATGCCGCCGTAGACTTTGCGCAGTTGCTGGGTTGTGACCGCGAGTTCGGGCATATTGGGCGTGCTGATTGTCACTAATGCGGATTCTGCCAAAGGCGGATTATACCGCGAGCGCTTGACCGTAGGACTGCCGCGCGAACACCGCCAGCGCGTTCCGGTAGAGAATCCGCTCCTTGTCCTCGCCTGAAAAGTCCGCCGCGTACACTTTCGCCAACTGCGAGATGAACGAACGGCCGGTGCCGTCGCTGCCCTGCACCACGTGGTCGGCGCCGACGTACTTCACCAACATCTCCGTGTAGCCGTTGGTCGCCTCGCAGCCGCCGATGTCCAGGTAGACGTTGGGCAGGCCGCGCGCCAGTTTTATCGTGTATTCCACGTCGCCGCTGGCGTGCCCCCAGAAGAAGCGCACGTCCGGATGGCGCAGAGCGGCGGCGCGCATGTCGAACGGATCGGTCTCGCCGGGCAGGTTGCCCGTGACCTCCAGCCACGAGTGCTGCAAGACCGGCAGCCGCTGCTCGGCGCACAGCGCGAAGATGCCGTCCACGCGCGGGTCGTTCGCTTTGACCGCCGTCCAGAGCTTTACCCCCTGCGGCCCGCTATGACCGGCCACCCGCCGCGCCAACTCGTCCACGGCGTGCTGGCCGTGGGCGGGATTCAGGTACCACATGGGGATGACGCGCTGCGGGTTGGCGGCGGCCACCGCGGCCGTGCGGTCGTTGCAGCGCGTGACGAACTGCCGCGACGGGAAGTTGGGCGAACTGCTGCCCTCCAGGTTGATGCTGTTCAGGCAGAGGATCATGTTCAGTTGCGCCGCCTGCCGCAGCGCGCGGTCGAGCATGGCTTCGGAGCGGATGTGGACGTGGACGTCAATGATCATGGCGTGTGCGCCGCGCGGGCTAAGCTGCGTGTGCTCCCACTTGCCGGCCCGCCGCCCGGGACTGCCGCATGGCGATGCCGCGCGAGCCGTAGCGGCCGGATAGTAGTCCTCTCTCTTTCATTCTATACTAGGCCGTGCCAGCCATTCACGTCATTCCGACTATACTAGGCCGTGCCAGCCATTCACGTCATTCCGAGCGCAGCGAGGAATCTGGCCGCGTAGCGCGGGGGCTTGTCCCCCGCCTGGGGCGGCGCGCGCTTGCGCGGACAGGATGGATTCCCGCTTTCGCGGGAGTGACGGAAGCGAGCCCGGGAATAACGGCGGCTAGAAAGGACTCCGCGTGGAATTACTGTTCGGCTTCCATCCCGTGCGGGAAGCGTTGCGCGCCGGGCGCGTGCCCGAGGCGCTGTGGGTGGTCGCGGGCGCGAAAGGGTTGGGAGAGATTGTCAATCTGGCGCGGGCGGGTGGGGTGGCCGCCAGAACGGTCACGCGGCAGGAACTTGGCAATCTCTGCCGCGACAGCCGCCACCAGAACGTCGCCGCGCGGTTTCCCGAGCGTGCGTTGCATCCGCCCGACTATCCCCTGTCGCTCGCGGCGCGGCGGGGGCAGCCGCCGTTCCTGCTGGCGCTCGACCACCTGCAAGACCCGCAGAATCTCGGCGCGCTGCTGCGCACGGCGGAGGCCGTGGGCGTGCACGGCGTGGCGCTGCCCAGAGACCGCAGCGCGCCCGTGAGCGCCGCCGTCGCGCGCGCCTCCAGCGGCGCGGTGGAGCATCTGGCGCTCTGCGGCGTGACGAACCTGGCGCGGACGCTCGCCTGGTACAAGGAACGCGGTGTGTGGGTGGTGGGCCTCGATCCCGCCGGTGAGACGCCCTACGACGCGCCGGCCTACGATTGGCCCCTGGCGGTCGTGGTCGGCGGTGAAGAGAAAGGCTTGCGCCCCGTGGTGCGGCGGGCCTGCGACTACCGCGTGCGCATCCCCATGACCGGCCAGGTGGCCTCCCTCAACGCCGCCGTGGCCGGTTCCCTGCTGCTCTACCATATCTGGCGCGCGCGCAGAATCGATGAGGAACGACGACGAGAGGCTAGCTCATAACAGCGTAGCGTGCTTGCGCGTGCATCCAAATCCGCGCCAGGGACGACAGGAGCGCCCGCCAACTATATCGCGTAAGATATTCTATAGAGGCGCGGCCGGCGGCCGGTTGGCCGCCGCGAACCGGGCAGCGGCGCAAGACCGGCGCCTACGCCGGCGTTCTCTCCACAACACACCGCGCACACTACGAACGGAGCACAACGATGGCAGACAAGAATCCGCCGAAACGCATCCTGGTGGTTGGCGGCCCCAACCTCAACCTCTTCGGCCGCCGCCAGCCGGAGATCTACGGCACGGTGACGCTGAATCAGATTCACCAACAGGTGACTAAGGAAGCGGAAAAGCTCGGCTTCGAGGCGCTCTGCTTCCAGTCCAACCACGAAGGCGCGCTGCTGGACTTCCTGCATGAAAACATCGACAACGCCCAGGGCGCGCTGCTGAACCCGGCCGGCCTCACGCAGTACAGCCCCTCGCTCTTCGACGCGCTGAAGGCGATGCCGTTTCCCGTAATCGAGGTGCACCTCTCCAACCTGTACGCGCGGGAGGCCTGGCGCGGCCACTCCATCATCTCCGCGGCGGCCCGCGGCGTGGTGCAGGGCTTCGGCTGGTACGGCTACGTCGTGGCGCTCCACGGCCTGGTGGGGTTGATTAACGAGGTCCAGCCGGATGCGTGAGCGCCAGTCGCACATTTCATTCGTCACTCCGGCGAAAGCCAGAGCCCAGGGCACGCGGCGAAGATCGATTCCGGCTTTCGCCGGAATGACGGAGTCAGGCGCTCTTGGCTTCCGTAAGTAGCATCACCTGTCGTGCTTCCGGTTTGTAGCCGTAGGGGCACAACATGTCGTGCCCCTACGGCGTTTCACACGCCTGTTACCGCCACACCGGGCCTTTTTGGAACATGCCCGGCTGTTGTTGCGCGCCGTCCACGGCGATGTTCGCGCCGTTGATCCAGCTTCCGGCGGGCGAGGCGACGAAGACGATCGCCCGCGCCACCTCTTCAGGCGTGCCCAGGCGGCCGAGCGGGAACTCCTCTTTCTCAAACGCGCCGAATCCTGCCGGGTCGTCCTGTTGGCGCTTGCCCCAGCCGCCGCCGGGAAAGAGGATCGAGCCGGGGCTGACGGTATTCACGCGGATGTTGTCCGGCCCCAGTTCCATGGCCAGCGCGCCGCTCACGAAGATTTCGGCCGCTTTGGCCGCGCCGTACTGGCTGCCGGGGGCCGGTTTCGCGCCCGAGATCGACGAGATCACCACAATCGACCCGCCGCCGCGCCGCCGCATGTGCGGCACGGCCGCGCGGGACGTGCGCACGGCATGGAAGAGATTGAGGTCGAACGTCTCGACCCACTCCTCGTCGGTGGAACCCATCAGCCCCTTGCCCACCGAGCCGCCGACGTTGTTGACGAGCATGTCGATGCCGCCCAGGTTCGCGGCGCCGGCCTCAATGAAGGCCTCCACCTCCGTGCGCTGGGTCACGTCCACGGCCATGCCAAAGGCGTTCACCCCCCGCGCACGAATTTCCGCCAGGGTCTCTTTCAGAGTCTCGCGGCCGCGGGCGCATATGGCGACGTCCGCGCCTTCCGCCGCGAACGTGAGCGCCGTCGCGCGGCCAATGCCCCGGCTGCCGCCGGTGACGACGGCTACTTTGCCCGCTAAACCAAGCTCCATGGGTACGCGCTCCTTGCTCAAGCGGGGGACAAGCCCCCGCGCTACGGCCGTCTTGAAATCCCTCTCCCTGGAGCGGAGGCCGTCTCCGATTCCCTCTCACTGGGGAGAGGGTTAGGGTGAGAGGATTCTTATTCGATGCGCTCCAGCACGGCCTCGCCCATTGCCTGCGTGCCGGCCGGACGCTCGCCGGGCGCGCCGCGGGCCAGGTCCGGCGTGCGGTAGCCGGCCGCCAACACGTCTTCCACCGCGTTTTCCACCGCCGTTGCTTCCGGCTCCAGGCCCAACGAGTGGCGCAGCAGCATGGCGACGGAGAGAATCGCCGCCAGGGGATTTGCCTTGTCCTGGCCCACGATGTCCGGCGCGGTGCCGTGCACCGGTTCGTAGAGGCCGCGCCGGCCGCGTCCCAGGCTGGCGCTGGGCAACATGCCCAGGCTGCCGGCCAGCACCGAGGCCTCGTCGGAGAGAATATCGCCAAACATGTTCTCGGTCACCAGCACGTCGAACCGGCACGGGTCGTTGATCAGGTGCATGGCGCAGGCGTCCACCAGGATGTGCTCCACCGTAACATCGGGATATTCCGCCGCCACCCGCTCCGCGATCTCGCGCCACAGGCCGCTGCTGGCCAGCACGTTCGCCTTGTCCACCGAGGCCAGTTGCCGGCGGCGCTGGCGCGCCAGGTCGAACCCCAGGCGGATGATGCGCTCCATTTCGGCGCTGGTATAGGTGAGCGTATCCTTGACGCGAATGCCCTGCTTATTGGCGCTGCGCCCGCGCGGGCGGCCAAAGTAGAGCCCGCCGGTGAGTTCCCGCAGCACCAGCAAGTCCGTGCCGTCCACGATCTCGCGCTTCAGCGGCGAGGAGTCCACCAGCGCGGCAATGGCCTTTACCGGCCGCAGATTGGCGTAGAGGCGCAACTCTTTGCGCAAACGCAGCAGGCCGTATTCCGGACGCGCTTCCGGCGGGCCCACGTCCCACTTGGGACCGCCCACCGCGCCCAGCAAGATGGCGTCGGCGCGCTTGCAGAGGGCCAGCGAGGCGTCCGGCAGGGGCGAGCCGCTGGCGTCGATGGCGTTGCCGCCGATGCTGCCTTCCGTAATCCGAAACGTGTGGCCGTACGTTGCCGCCACGTGCGCCAACACGCGCGCGCCCCAGGCCACGACCTCCACGCCGATCCCGTCGCCGGGCAATACCGCAATCTGCGCTCTCATGTATTTCTCCACACTGTGCTTTCTCGCGGGGCAACGCACCCCGCCTTTCACGATACCCTATTGTCGCAATTCGCCCGATTATCCGCAATGCCGCGGCCACGTGCGGGGGACAAGCCCCCGCGCTACACGGAACCTGCGTACGCCTATTGTCATTCCGAGCGAATGCGAGGAATCTCGTGCCCCTGCCAGAAACTAACCGGCAGGGACGCATCTGAGATTCCTCACTCCGCTGCGCTCCGTTCGGAATGACAGCAAGTTCCTACAGTTAGACAGGAGTTCCTACAGAGTGACAGTCGTTCCTGCAGAACTACAGGGGGTTCCTATAGAGCGAGACTGTCAAGCCTACCGTCCACACATGCAGTGAGCCGCCGTTCTTGACGCGCTGCGCCGGCACGTTCATCATGGTGATAGGCGTTCGGATGACGGTGACACCGGCAGCCCGGCGTTTGATTTCTCGAAAGCACCTGCGGCACGGTTACCCTCTATCCCTATGTCAGCGGACAACAAGCTACGCATCATCCCCCTGGGCGGCCTGGGCGAGATCGCCAAGAACTGCATGGTGTTGGAGTACGGCGACGACATCGTGCTCATCGACGCCGGCGTGATGTTTCCCGAGGACGAGATGCTGGGCATCGACCTGGTGATCCCCGACATCTCGTATCTGGAAGACAAGCGGGAGCGGCTGCGCGCCATCATCATCACCCACGGGCACGAGGACCACACCGGCTCGCTGCCCTACTTCCTGCGCACCATCAACGCGCCCATCTACGCCACGCGCCTTACCCTCGGCCTGCTGGAAGTCAAGCTCAAGGAACACGGGCTGGAGGAGCAGGCGCGGCTGCGGGAGATCGCCCCCGGCGACCAGATCACGCTGGGCCCCTTCCGCTTCGAGTTCTTCCACATGTGCCACAGCATCCCGGACGGCGTGGGCATGGCGATCTACACGCCCGTCGGCCTGGTGGTGCACTCCGGCGACTTCAAGTTCGACTACACGCCGGTGGACGGCGAGCTATCCGACATCTGGCGGCTGGCGAAATACGCCCAGGAAGGCGTGCGGCTGCTGCTTTCCGACAGCACCCGCGCCGACCGGCCCGGCTACACGCCCTCCGAACGCGCGATCTACGACTGCTTCGCGGAAGTCTTTTCCGAAGCGCGGGGCCGCATCATCGTCACCACCTTCGCCTCGCTCATCTCCCGCGTGCAGCAGGTGGTGGATACCGCCGCCGACTTCGACCGCAGCGTCTGCGTGACCGGACGCAACATGGTGCAGAACGTGAACATGGCGCTGCAGTTGGGGTATCTGGACATGCCGGCCAACATGCTGGTGCGCCCGGACCGCCTGCACGAGTTCGACAAGGAAGAGGTCGTCATCATCACCACCGGCAGCCAAGGGGAGCCGACCTCCGCCCTGGGCCGCATCGCCAACCGCGACCACCGCCAGATAAACGTGGAAACCGACGATACGGTCATCATCTCCGCCAGCCCCATCCCCGGCAACGAGGCGCTGGTGGGCAAGACCATCGATAAGCTCTTCCGCCAGGGGGCGGACGTGCTCTACGACAAGGTGGCTAACGTCCACGTTTCCGGCCACGGCGCGCAGGAAGAACTCAAGACGCTGATTAGCATCCTGCGGCCGGAGACGTTCATTCCCATTCACGGCGGCTACCAGCACCTGATGCACCACGCGCGGCTGGCCGGCGAACTGGGCGTGGACAGCGAGAACATAATCGTGGCGGAAGACGGGGACATCATCGAACTGACCGCCGACGAAATTCGCAAAGTGGACCGGGCGCCGGCCGGCTACGTGTTCGTGGACGGCCTGGGCGTGGGCGACGTGGGCGACAGCGTCCTGCGCGACCGGCAGCACCTCTCCCAGGACGGCATCTTCATCGTGGTGGTCGCCATCGACCGCGAGACCGGCCACGTGATCTCGGGCCCCGACCTCATATCTCGTGGGTTCATGCAGGAAGGGCTGGAGATGCTGATTGAAAAAGCCCGCGAGCGCCTGTATAATAGTCTGGAGGCCGATCTCGGCCCCCGCGCCGAAATCCGCCAGGTCCAGGAACGCATCCGCGACGTGGTTTCGCGGTTCCTCTACGCCGAAACCCGCCGCCGGCCGATGGTGCTCCCCGTTGTGACTGAGGTCTAGACGCTATCTTTCCTGTCGCTCCGCCTTGCCGAATTGTGCACTCCCATTTCCGCAAGAATTAGGATTCACGCGCTCGCGCACGTGCGATCCTGCTGGTTCTATTGCAAATGCTATGGCAAGCACAAGCCGGCGCTTCGACAAGCTCAGCGCGAACGGGTGGCCGGGGACGGCAAGACCGCTTCGACAGGCTCAGCGCGAACGGATTGTTGGCCTCTCTTTCGCGCTCTTGCGTTCGTCCTGAGCCTGTCGAAGGGTGGACGCGCAGCGCGAAGTGTTCCTGAAAAGCGGTCTCACACGGGCATCCATTCCTTAGCCGAAATTCGCGCCTAAGCAAGGGCATAGGCCCGCGCCCCTTCACGTCTACTCTGTTTCACCGGATCCGCAATCCGCCTTCATCCCTAAGGAGTCAGCCTATGGCGCCTCGTTCCGGCACCGCACGCCGCAAGTCCTCATCGCAAAAGCCGCGCCTGTCGTTCCCTTCCCTGCAACTCCCCTCGCCGCTGCGGCGCGAGGTGTTTGGGGTCGTTAGCATCGTCATCGGGCTGCTTTCTGCCATTGCGCTCATATCACCCAGCGGCACGGTGAGCGGCGTGTGGCACGAATTGCTCGTCAACCTCTTCGGCTGGATGGCGCCGCTGCCGGCGCTGGCGGCCGTCGTGCTGGGCGTGCAGCTTATCCGTGACGGCGTCAGCCAGGAACGCGCCGTGCGCTGGGAGACCCTGACCGCGCTGGCGGTGCTGGTGCTGGCGAGCACGGCGTTCGCGCAATCGTTGGCCGGCCCGCCGGAGATGGCCGCGGCCTATCCGGTTGGCGGCGCGCTCGGCCTGAACATCCTCGCGCCGCTCACCACCGCGCTGGGCTTCGCCGGGGCCGTCATCGTGCTCTTTGCCCTGCTGCTCGTTACGACCATCATCACGTTTTCTATTTCGCTGGGGCGCGTGCGCGGCGCGTTCTTCGTCTGCGTGTGGCGGCCGTTGCAGTTGCTCGGCAGGGGCATAGCCGCCCTGTTGCGCGCAGCCGGCGGGGCGCTGCGCCGCGCGGACGAACCGGCGGCAGAACCTGAGATAGAAGAAGCGCCCCAGCCGCGCGCATTTCCCGTGCGCCTCGCCGCCACCGCGCCAGAGCCGGCGCATCCGGAAGCCGGCGCGCCGCCCGCGGACAACGGCGAATTCGTTGCAGAATCGGATTTCGGCGAGAACGGCGACCTGCCGGAAGACGCGGCGGCCATGGCGGCTGAGGACGCTCCCGAGCCGCCGCGCTGGCAATTGCCGCCCCCCGAACTGCTATCACCCGCGGCCGACGCGGACGACGAGGAAGAAGCCACCCAGGAAATCGAGCAGCGGGCGCTCATCATCGAGGAAGCGCTGCGCAGTTTCAAGGTGGTGGCGGAAGTGGCCGAAGCCATTCGCGGCCCGGCCGTCACCCAATACCGCCTGACCCTGGGACAGGGCGTCAAAGTGAGCCGGGTGGTGAACCTGGCCAACGACCTGGCGCTGGCCCTGGCCGCCACCAGCGTGCGCATCGAAGCGCCGGTGCCCGGCTTCCCGTTCGTCGGCATCGAGATTCCCAACCAGCACACCACCATCGTCACCATACGCGAGTTCATGACCGACCCCGCCTTTGTCGAGCCCAAGGGCATGTTGCCGCTGGCCCTGGGGCGCGACGTGGCCAACGACGTGCGCGTCACCGACCTGGCCACCATGCCGCACCTGCTGATTGCCGGTTCCACCGGCTCGGGCAAGTCGGCCTGCGTGAACGCCATCATCTGCTCGCTGCTTATGCAGCACACGCCGGAGACGCTGCGCTTCCTGGTGGTTGACCCCAAGATGGTGGAGATGATTGGCTACAGCGACATTCCCCACCTGCTGCGCCCGGTCATCACCGACCTGGACGAGGTGGTGCCGACGCTCATGTGGGCCGCCGACGAGATGACCCGCCGCTACAAGGTGCTGGCCCAGGAGGGTTTCCGCAACATCCAGACCTACAACGCCGCCAAGCAGGAGGCCGGCGCGGAGCCGATGCACTACTTGGTCATCCTGATCGACGAACTGGCCGACCTGATGATGACGGCGGCCGGCGACGTGGAGAAATACCTCTGCCGCCTGGCGCAGATGGCGCGCGCGGTGGGCATCCACCTGGTGGTCTCCACCCAGCGGCCCTCGGTGGACGTGCTCACCGGCCTCATCAAGGCCAACTTCCCCTGCCGCATCGCTTTTGCCGTCAGTTCCCAGGCCGATTCGCGCACGATTCTCGACGGCGGCGGCGCGGAGAAGCTGATCGGCCAGGGCGACATGCTCTTTGCGCCCAAAGAGGCCACCCGCCTCACCCGCATCCAGGGCACCTACCTGGACGACGACGAAATCGCCCGCATCGTGGCCTTCTGGCGCGAACAGGGCGCGCCGGAGTACATTCCGGAGAAATCGTTCGAGGAAGCCGCCGCCAACCACCAGGACAACAAAGACGACGACCTGGTGCGCCAGGCCATCCGGCTGGTCTCGCAATACGACAACGCCTCGGCCTCGTTCCTGCAACGCCAACTGGGCATCGGCGCGACCAAGGCCAACCGCATCCTGGATACCCTGGAGGAACGCGGCATCGTGACCGCGCCGGAAGGCGTGGGCCGCGTGCGCCACGTGCTGGTCTCCGCCAGCGACCTATTGGAAGACGACGAAGCCGACGGCGCCGATGACGATTCCGACGACACCGCGCCGCCTTTCGACCTGGACGACCCGCAGACCGTAGATGCGAAAGACGAGGAGTTCTCGCGGTTTCCGGTGTAGCCTAGTCTCCACGCGCATGTCCCTCCGCGTCATTCCGGCTTTCGCCGGAATCCAGCGTCCCGTCACCTCCCGCACACGCCCGGTCTCCGGTTGCGCTGGCGCCCGCCCCGGCGCGCGTACGTCTCCCCCACGGGACGACGGTTGCTGCACCGGTGTTATCTACCCGTTGGGGGCCTACCCGATGGGAACCTACCCGTTCGGGATCTACCTGTTGGGGCAGGCCTTGTGCCTGCCCGTTACATGTCCATCGCGGATTGCCCACCCCGGTAGCGCAGGTTTGCAACCTGCGACCCGGGCGGATCTCCACCGCGCGGGCATTGCCTGCGGCACGTATAATGCAGGTAATAAACCGCGAGCGCAGTGGCACACGCCGTACAGAGGGTTGGAAAGCGCGCCATGACGCCGCCACGCATGGGCAAAAAGCAGACGGTCATCACCAAACTCTACGCCGCCTGCAAAGCGCGCGGGGACATGACGTTCGACAATGACGAGGTGAAGCGCATCTCCAATGCAGTCGGCTTCGCCAATCCGTTCGACGCCACCAAGTGGGATAACTCGGCGGCCCTGCCCGCCGCCTTGAAAGCGGACGACGTGTTCGTCGTCCATCTCGGCCAAGGCCGGCATCAATTCGTGTCCGGCATCGACATTGGGTATCATGCGTTCGAGCCGATACCCGAGCAGCGCCGCTACCAGTGGTACTACCGGCGCAGCATGTTGAACAGCATCAACACCAGCGAGAGCAACGTCCTTTCGGTAGGCTATAACCAGCGCATCATCCACGACTTCCTCTATGAGGACATTACCGCCTCGCCGAAAGTCTACGGCTCCAACCGCACCCACATTCCCTTGGACTACACCATCGGCGCGGACGAAATCACCGTCAGCAGAGTGCAGGTGGAGATTGACTTTACCACGGAGTACCTGGGCGAAATAACCGTGTTCGAAGCGAAGAACGGCTTTCCACGGGACTTCAACGTGTTCCAGTTGTTCAATCCGTTTCGCTACTACCTGCGCGCCACCGAGGACAAGCCGGTGACGTCGATACGTTGCTGCTATTTGCTCCGCAAGAATGAGTATCTGCGGCTATACTTGTATTCATTTGAAGACGCCCGCAGTCCCGGATCGATTAGACTAGAGCGCAACGCCGAGTACACCCTGGTTGAGCGATGAGCACACTGCCGGAACAGTACACGAATCGCATCGTCAACGCCGACGTCATGGAAACGCTGCGGGATTTACCCGACGGCTGCGTTGACATGATCTACGGCGACCCGGACTACAACGTCGGCATCAGCTACGACGGACAGCGGTTTACGTCTTCGTGGGACGAGTATGTTGACTGGTACGTGGCGCTGGCCGCTGAGTGCCTGCGCGTGCTGCGGCCCGACGGCAACATGTTCTTCATCAACTACCCGAAGCAGAACGCCTACCTGCGCGTGAAGTACCTGGACGACCACGCCCACGCCGTGCATGACTACGTGTGGGTCTACAACACGAACGTCGGCCACAGCAGCCGCCGCTTCACCACGGCGCACCGCTCGATTTTGCATGCCACAAAATCCAAGCACAACCGCTTCTACAAGGAGCAGGTGGCGCAGCCCTACAAGAACCCCACCGACCCCCGCATCAAAGAACGCTTGCGGCAGGGGCACAAGGGGCGGATGCCCTATTCGTGGCTGAACTACAATTTGGTCAAGAACGTCTCGCGGCAGAAGGCCAACCACCCCTGCCAAATCCCCGAGGGGCTTTCGGAACTGCTCATCAAGTCGTGCACGGCGCCCGGCGATGCGGTGTTCGTGCTCTTCGGCGGCAGCGGCTCCGAGGTGGTGCAAGCGCAAAACCTCGGCCGCGTCTACCTCACCTGCGAGGTCCAGGAGCAGTACTGCACGCTCATCGAAAGCCGCCTGCGCAACAACGGCGAAATCCAAGAGGAATACCGCCATCCGGTCCAACGCAAGCGCCAACCCCCTCCTGTGCCGCAAGCCGCCGACGCCGATGAAATGCAGCGGCGGTTGCTAGAGCGGCAGGAACGTTATCGCGTTGCAAAACCTACGCGGTAGCGGCACACTCTAAACATGTCGTCGGCTAGGCATTTCAACGATTGTGGCAGCCTCTTGCCTGACCCGACGAATAAGCGTCAAATCACTTAGGCACGCACGATGAACTACTCGCGCATTGCAATAACAGGAATCGGAGCGGTGTGTCCCTTGGGGGGCAACGTAGCGGAGTCGTGGGAGAATCTCTGCGCGGGGGTATCCGGCGTGGGGCCTACGGCGCGGTACGATGCGGCGGACTTTCCCGTGCAGATCTCCGGCGAGGTGGACGGGTTCGAGCCGAACGCGGTTTTCAAGGGGCTGCCGCGCCGCATCTACAACGACGCGCGCCGCCAGGACCGCACGCACCAGTACGCCTTGGCCGCCGCTTTGGAAGCCATCGCGCACGCCGGTCTGCCGCTGCCGTTGCCGGAAGAGTTGCAATTCCGTTGCGGCGTGCTTTCCGGTAACAGCATGGGCGGCGCCGGCTCGGTGGAGCAGGCCTCGCAGCGCACGGGCCGGGGCGAGATCGACTCCATGCTGCCCAGCGAGGTGCTGCGCATCATGCCCAATGCCGCCACCGCGCTGATTGCGGCGGCGTTTCGCGCGCGCGGCCCCAACTTTACGCCCGCCGTGGCCTGCGCCACCGGCACGATTGCCACCGGCGAGGCGATGTGGATGCTGCACACCGGCCGCGCGGACGTGATGGTGGCCTGCGGCTCCGACGGCGTGGTGGTGCCCACGGTGACGGCGGTGTTCGCGGCGCGCGGAGGGCCCATGAGCCGCCGCAACGACGACCCGCAACACGCCAGCCGCCCGGCGGATATCGACCGCGACGGCTTCGTGATCGGCGAAGGCGGCGGCGCGCTAATCCTGGAACGCGAGGCCGACGCCAAGGCCCGCGGCGCGCGCATCCTGGCCTACCTGGTGGGCTACGGCTGCACCAACGGCACCGGCGGCCGCACCGAACCCGACGGCGACGGCCAGGTGCAAACCATGAAGATCGCCCTGGAAATGGCCGGCCTGAGCGCCACGGACATCGACGCCATCAACCCCCACATGACCTCCACCGTAATCGGCGACCGGGTGGAAGCCGCCGCCCTGCGCGAGATGTTCGGCGATAAACCCTACGTCTCGGCCACCAAGTCCAGCACCGGCCACATGCTCTCCGCCGCGGGCGCGTTCGAGGCCGTGGCCTGCGTGAAGATGCTGGCGGAGCAACGGGTGCCCGCCACTATCAACACCGAAACCATCGACCCGGACTGCGCCGGCGTCAACTACGTGCTCGGCAAGACCATCAGCGCGCCGCTGGAGTTCGCGCTCTCCAACTCCTTCGGCTTCGGCGACCATAACGCGACGCTCGTCTTCCAACGGGCGGATTGAGGGCATAATCGCCCGCAACTGGTCAGGCTTACTGCGCCACGCTGTCTATTCCTGCTTCTCGGCGCCAACGGGCGGAAAGTGCTTTCTGGCGATCGCCAGCATCTTGTCCGCTACTTTCTCCCCAAAGGCGCCTGGCTCCTCAAACTCCTCCTTCTTGGGGCCTATCGGAATGTCCGGTAGCACGTCTCTTTCGCGCTTGCGCGTATCGCGCTGAGGTGCAGGCCGCCCCGCTTTCGGTCGGTTGGTCATCTGACGGTCTCCTTCGTCTGCTCTATTCCAGGCCCACTGTTCCCGTCGATTACTTCTCTACCCTCAGACTGAAAGTAGTGCGGGTTCAGTTCCCGATCAAAGTAGTGTTTCCGCTGTATCCAAACTAGGCCGTCCCCCTTTGAAATCAACATTACATCAATCGGGCCACCCACAGTTTCCTGTTCTCCTGACACTCTTCTCTTGAACGATTGCAGATTTACCAATGCCTCCGCAACCGCGGGAAGTTCACTCTTAGGCATGCTTGCTATAGTGGTTACGACAGGATCTACATACCTGGTACGCTTAATGTTGTTGAACTCTTCGTTAAACACTTCAAACACATCTTCTGACGCCCTTGCAGCGCCTTGTATGAAGCGTTCCTTCTCTTGCTCAGTCACCCACTGGATGCTGTTGACAAATGTACTGGGAAACTCATCTAGAAGTTTTCTAACAGCCCGTAGCATATCAACCCAGTAATCCGGTTCGATCCCTTCCATGAACGAGCGCACCATCTCGTCTTGCGCATATGGTATAACCGTAGCTCCTGAAGTGGCGCTTATCTCATCGGACTTGCCTTTATCGTGCTTGTATTTCAGCTTTCCCCCAGAAATACCTGAGATGATCAGGGACTGAACAGCGGGGAACACCTGGTCCGCCCCAAAGCCAGCGATAACGACACCCGTCTCTCCGAGAGAAAATGGCAAGTCTGCGTACTTGGATAGAACCCAGCCTGCAAGGCGCGTGAGTTTTCTCGACGTAGTAGCTGTAAGGGGCGCGCCAAGCGCAGATTCCTTTGTCTCGCGGATGGTCTTTCGATACTGCTTCCTTAGGCTGTCAGCATTAGCCGCACCCATCGTGTTCGCGTACTTGGCAGCCCTCCAAAGCTGATGGTGCCGATCAATTACTGCTTGCGCAGCGTCTCCAAAGAGTTCTGAAGTCTCTTGCGGTGTCGGCATCGGTTCTTCTTGCAGTTTCTGCCTAAACAGTGCGCCGAACTCTACCTCTATCTCCTGTTGCAGCCGCCCGTAATATGTGCTCAGAGTGCGTCTGACATACGCCTCTTGGTTGTCTTCCGACGCCAAAGCATGTTCGCTTTGAACAAAGCTAATGAAGTCACTTGCATACTCTTCGACTGTTGAATAAGCGTTTCCAGCTAGCCGGGCCCGGTAGAGCTTTATCACAGTCTCCCACGGTACTGTCATAAAGTCGGAATTCCCATAGATCATAACCCCGATCGGTTGATGCCTGGAGAGCGCAAATAGCTTGTTCGCAGATGCATATACTCTCGGCGCGCCGCCCAATGATATAGTTACCGCGCTATCGGCAGCCAAGGCAACTGCTTCTCTATTCATGATTGCAATCTCGGCGGTCATGGCACTGCCTCACGTACAACTGTCATGAATTTCTCACTCAAAGAAGACAATCAGCACTACCTCAATGATACTCGAATGGTAGTACAATGCTAAACACCTTACAAGGCTTCTCCACTCATGTGGCGCATCCCAAGGATAAAGTCAGGCATGAGTAGCACTATGGAACCAACATCGAACACGCCGTACAACCTGGTCATCCACGCCGGACGGGTTATTTGTCCCGCGAACGGATTGGACGGACCCGGCGCGGTGGCGGTGCGCGGCGAGCGCATTGCGGCGGTACTGGATGCGGCGGAGAGCGCGGCGCTGCCGCCGGATGCGGCGCGGCAGACGCTCTCGTTTCCCGACGGCATCCTGCTGCCCGGCCTGGTGGACGCCCACGCGCATCCGGCGCTTGCCGGCTCCAAGTACGGCATCGACCCCGACGCGCATATACTGCCGTTCGGCTCCACCACGCTGCTGTCGCAAGGCGACGCCGGCGCGCGCAACTGGGCGCGCTACAAGGCGGAGACCATTGGCGGCAGCCGCGCGCGGATACGCATGGCGCTCAACCTCTCGGCCTCCGGCGAGGCGAACGAGGAAGGCTGCTTTGCCGACCTTGCCGACGCCGACGTGGACGCCTGCGCGCAGACGCTCGCGCGGGACCCGGCGCTCATCTGGGGCATTGCCTTAAACGTCGGCCCCGGCAACTGCGGCGAGAACGACCCCCGCGAAATCATGGCGCGGGCGCTTGCGGCAGCCGACCGCACCGGCAAACCCCTGCTCGTCGGCCAACGCCGCCACGACGATTGGTCGCTGGCGGAGCAGTTCGACCTGCTGCGCCCCGGCGACGTGGTGACCTACTGCTTTCACGCGCGGGCGGGAAGCATTGTGGCAAATGGCCGCGTGCTCGACTGCGTGTGGGCCGCCCGCGAGCGGGGGATTCTCTTCGATCTCGGCCACGGCATGGATTCGTTCAACTTCGACGTGGCCGCGATTGCAATCGGGGAGGGCTTTCTGCCGGATACGATTTCCAGCGACGTCTACGCCCGTCACGTGGATAGCCGGCCGCGCCACCACCTGCCGCTGGTGATGTCAAAGCTCCGCGCCGCCGGCATGAGCGAGGCCGACATCTGGCCGCGCGTAACCGGCCGCCCCGCCGCGCTGCTCGGTTTGCAGAATGAAATCGGCGCGCTAACGCCGGGCGCGTGCGCCGACCTCGCCATCCTCCGTTGGCACGACGAGCCGCGCGCCCTCAGCGACGCCGCCGGCAACGAACGCCACGGCGGCGTGTGGGAACCGGCGCTCACCGTCCGCGGCGGCGAGGTCATCGCAGGCGGCGAACTCGTCCCAAGCGGCAAACTCGTCCCAGGCGGCTGAGTTTCCGCCAGCAACGGTACCTTGCTCGTCATTCCCGCGAAAGCGGGAATCCATCTTCGCCGCGCACGCAGTGGATTCCCGCGTTCGCGGGAATGACGGAGGTTGGTCGTCTTCGCCCGCTGCGCGCGTTTACACCCCGGCTTGGACCCAGGCGCAGAAGCGGCGGTCGAGGAACTCGATGACGGCGTAGAGGCTCAGGCCCAGGGCGGCCATGGCCACGATGCCGGCGTACATGGCGGGATAGTCCACGCGGCCCCACGACTGCACGATGATGAAGTAGCCCAGCCCGTTGTGGGTGGCAAAGGTCTCCGTGAAGAAGAGCACCGCGATGGCCGTGCCGCTGGTAATGCGCAGCGCGCTGAGGATTGATGGGAGCACCGCCGGAAAATAGACGTAGCGCAGCAGGTGGCGGCGGCGCGCGCCCAGCGAACGCACCGAGAGGATGAGCTCCGGCCGCACGGCGTAGGCGGCGTCGCGCGTGAGCACGAGTATCTGAAAGTAGAGAATGAGGCTGATGATGAAGATCTTGGAGGCCTCGCCCACCCCCAGGAACAACATGATGATGGGCAGCAGCACGATCTTGGGCACCGGATAGACCAGGTAGATGAGCGGGCTGGCTATGCGGTCGATCAGGGGCGCTTGGCCCACCGCCATGCCCGCCGGCGCGGCCAACAGCACGGCGATGATGATGCTCAACACCACGCGGTAGGCGCTGATGAGCACGTGCTCCCACAGGCCGTCCGCCCACGCCCGGCCGAACGCCTGCGCCACCGCCCACGGCGTCGGCAGAATCGGGTCCCGGATCAACAAGGCCGCTAGCGCCCATACCCCCACCAGCGCGACCACGGCGGCAAGCACGAACGGCGGCGTAACGCGGGAACGGGTGGCAACCATGGCGGCTTTCTACCGCCTGGCCGTCATTGAATGGCGCCGGCATTGCCGCGCTGCTTCGTCACCTACTCTCATTCGGAAGACTCTTGGTCGGCTTCTCTAGCGTCTGCGTGCACTTGCACCAAACGTGGTTTCAGCGCGGGCATTTCCGTTGTAGCAACCTGCCAAACCTGTTCCACGATTATTCCAAAGTACCTGTGAACGAGCACGTCCCGCAAGCCGGTTATCCTCTGCCAAGGAATATCAGGGTAGCGCGCACGCAATGACCTGGGAACATGCTTGGCCGCCTCGCCGAAAATCTCCACACGGCGGAACACTGCGTCCTGCAGCATGATGTTCACCTCAAACTCGTCTGCGGTCACCCCTGCGCAGTATTCCTGTGCTCTTTCAATGCACTCCAGCATATCTTGCACGTACACGGCGACTGAGCGGTCTTTACTCATGTGATCCGTACCTCTTCACCCAGAATTCTGTCGTGCAGTGCTGGCTTGATTGCATCGTATTGAACGAGATCAACGGGCCGTCCCAAGACGTCCTGCAGATCAAGCTTGACGCCAATGAAATCGAGCAGGCTCGCCCGCTCATACATCTCTACGAGAATGTCCACGTCGCTCTCCGGCCCGGCCTCGCCGCGCACAACCGACCCAAAGAGACCGGCGCGCGTGATGCCGTGCCGTTGCAGCACGGGCAGGATTTTCTCCCGGATCTCCGCCACGGTGGTTGTCTGTGCGTCAACGCCTTCAGTTTCCGTCAGTTGCCTTGTCTCTGACACCGGCGCGTCGCTATCCGCGGAAGTATCTACTGCGGGAGCGCTCCCTCTTTCCCGCATCTCCGCTCGCACCTCCGCGACCGCCTGGGCGACTTCACGCTCGATCTCCTCTTCCGGCGCCTCTTTGAAAGGCTCTCTCAGCTTCGCAAGCAGGCTAAGCCGCGCCTCCCGCTCCGCCTCCGACCTCTCCAGATGCGCAAGGTCTTCCGGCGAAATGACGGCGGCCACAGGAATGCCGCTGCGCTCGATAACCACACGGGTTTGCCCGGCGTAGACCTCGTTTAGCAGCCCGCTCAACTGTTGCCGCGCCTCTGATGCCTTCACCTTGCGGCGGCGTGCAGACATGAGTTACCTCCTATACGTACTACTACGTACAATGTACTACATACATGTACGCTCCGCAAAGCAGTTTGTAGTGCAATGCTCTTGCCGAGGAGTTCCCTATTCGCCAAACAACTCGGAATTTCGCGCCGCGAACTCCTGCGCCAGCGCGGCGGCGGTTTCCTTGTCGTCCTGGGCCAGGTCGCCTTCGATTACCAGGTTGAGGAGATGCTCTTTCACCGGCGTAATCCAGTAGGGTGGCCCCGGGCCGCGGTTGAACAGGGCCATCAATTCGTCGCCGTCCAGCGGGCTTTTCAGTTGCGCCACGTCCTCTTGGGCCTGGAGTTCGCGGCAGCGGGCTTCCAGGTGGTTCACGCGGGCCACGCCGGCCTCCACGCGGGAGCGGCGGTAGCTGGTGATGTCGGCGCGGGAGAGGGCGAAGAGGTCGTCGGTGATGCCATCGGTCTCGCGCAGGAAGCGGCGCACGGCGCCGTCGGTCCACTCCGGCGTGTAGAGATTGGGGCGCAGGTGCTCGGACACCAGGCGCCGGATGCGCTCGGCGCTGTCGCTATCGAAGCGCAGGCGCTTGAGAATGCGCCGCGCCATGCGCGCGCCCACGATTTCGTGCCGGAAGAAGTGCACCTTGCCGTCCTGCACGGTCTTGGTCCGCGGCTTGCCCACGTCGTGCAGCAGCGCCGCCCAGCGCAGCACCGGCGCGGCGGGCACGTTCTCCACCACCTTGAGCGTATGGCCGAACACGTCCTTGTGCCGGCGGTCGTCCTGCGTGGCGCCGCGCAGCGGCAGCAGTTCCGGCAGCGTATAGTCCGCCAGGCCGGTATCGCAGAGGACTTCCAAGCCGAGCGCCGGGCGGTCCGACACGAGCATGCGGGTCATTTCGGCGGCGATGCGCTCGGCGCTCACGTGCCGCAGCGCGCCGGCCTGGCGGCGCATGGCCTCGCGCGTCGCGGCATCGATGCGGAAGCCGAGTTCCGCCGCGAAGCGCACGGCGCGCAACATGCGCAGCGGGTCTTCCGCAAAGCGCTCCGCCGGCTCGCCCACGGCGCGGATGAGGCCCCGCTGCAAGTCCTGCAACCCGTGAAAAGGATCGAGCATCGCGCCGGTGGACGGTTCCTGGGCAATGGCGTTGATGGTAAAGTCGCGGCGGGAGAGGTCGTCTGCCAGGTTCGTGCCAAAGCTGACGGCGGGCTTGCGGCTGGCATGGGCGTACTCTTCGCTGCGGTACGTGGTGATCTCCACCGTCCACTCGCCAAAGGTGGCGCCAATAGTGCCGAACTTCTCGCCCACGTCATAGCGGGAATCCGGCTTGGCCTGCGCCAGCAGGCGCTTGATGACCGGCGGATGGGCGTCGGTTGCCAGGTCCAGGTCGTGGCTGGGGCGGTGCAAGAGCGCGTCGCGCACCGAGCCGCCGACCAGGTAGAGTTCGTGCCCCGCCTGGGCAAACTGCGCCGCCAACGCGCGCAATATCGGCGCCGCCACCAGATTCTGCACCACGCTTGTGCCGCGATCGCTCACTGCCACGCTTGTGCTCCGCTTCAACTGCAAGAATTCGTCATCCCTCACCTGGATTCCGGCTTTCGCCGGAATGACGGACAGTGTGGGGCAATGACAGATTCCGTCTTGCTGTTTCAATACTACTGAGGGAAAGGTGAACTGCCTTCCCGCGCGGCGGCGCCACCGGGGAAGCGGCACCGCAACTCACCCTTATGATAGCACGCGCCCGCCCACTTCCTGCGCCCACGCCAGGCCGGTTAGGTTTGCGCCTGGCGCGTCGGTCGCTACAATGAGGGGCAGAGCGGCTCTGCGCGCGGGGCGGCGGGGGACAAGCCCCCGCGCTACGACATGCGGGTTGCGACGCCGGGCCACGACGCGCCGGTTGCGTTGGCAGAGGCACGACTACACCGGTAGGGGCACGACATGTCGTGCCCCTACCGGGGAGCGCGGATTGCGCGTCTCCTGCCGGTGCGGACGCCGCCGCGTGCAAACCGGCGCGCTGCCGCAGCCGCCGCGACGGCCGCATTGAATCGCCAAAGGGTATACACGATGCCGCGTGACTTGCCGGTTGGCAACGGCCGCCTGCTCATCTGCTTCGATAGCAACTACCGCATTCGCGACGTCTACTATCCTCACGTCGGGCAGGAAGACCACGCCCAGGGGCATCCGTTCCAATTCGGCGTGTGGGTGGACCACCAGTTCGCGTGGATTCACGATTCCTCCTGGCGCAAGTCGCTGCGCTACCTGGAAGACACGCTCGTCACCCACGTCACGGCCCAGAACGACCGGCTGCGGCTGCGGCTTACCATCCAGGACGCGGTGGACTACAGTTGGGACGTCTTCGTGCGGCGCATCGAGGTGGAGAATCTCGCGCCAACCGCGCGGGAGGTGCGCCTCTTCTTCCACCACAATTTTTCCCTGGGCGGCATCAGCATCGGCGACACCGCCTACTACGAGCCCCGCTACCGCTCACTCATCCACTACAAGGGCAAGATCTTCTTCTGGATGAACGTGATGAACGGCGCCGAGTTCGGGCTGGACTCCTACGCCACCGGCACCAAGAACGTCGGCGGCCTGGAAGGCACCTGGCGCGACGCCGAGGACGGTCAACTGCAGGGCAACCCGATTGCGCAGGGATCCGTGGACAGCACCGGCTCCGTCAGCGTGACGGTAGCTGCCGGCGAATCGGCCACCGTCTACTACTGGATGGCCGTGGGCGATAGCGCAATGGCGGTGGAAGACCTGGACCGCCAGGTGCGGCAGGTCGGCCCGGCGGCTGTGCTCTACCGCACGCAGGAGTACTGGCGGCACTGGGTAGGCAAAGAGCGGTTCGCGCTGGCCGACCTGCCGCCCGAGATCGGCGCGCTCTTCAACCGCAGCCTGCTCACCATCCAGACGCAGACCGACCACGAAGGCGCGATCATCGCCGCCAACGACAACGACATTGCCCAGTTTGGCCGCGACACCTACTCCTACATGTGGCCGCGGGACGGCGCGCTGGTGGCGTACGCGCTCAGCCGCGCCGGCTACGGCGAGATTTCGCGCCGCTTCTTCGAGTTCTGCCTGCGCACCATCACGCCCCAGGGCTACATGATGCACAAGTACAACCCGGACGGTTCGGTGGGTTCCTCGTGGCATCCGTGGGCCGCGCCGGACGGCTCCCGCCAGCACCCGATTCAAGAGGATGAGACCGCGCTGGTGCTCTGGGCGCTCTGGCAGCACTTCGAACGGTACTGGGACGTTGAGTTCATCAAGCCGTTCTACGCCTCGTTCATCAAGCCGGCCGCCCAGTTCATGAGCCTCTACCGCGACCTGACCACCGGCCTGCCAGTGCCGTCGTACGACCTCTGGGAAGAACGCCACGGCGTCCACGCGCACACGGTGGCCACGGTCTACGCCGGCCTGCAAGCGGCGGCGAACTTCACCGAGACCTTCGGTGAGAACAACTACACCGAGAGCTACCGGCGCACGGCGGAAGAACTCAAGGAAGCGGCGCTCACCCACATGGTGAACCCGGAAACCGGCCTCTTCTCGCGCATGGTCACGCCGCTGCCCGACGGCACGGTGCGCCACGATCCCACCATAGACAGCGCTACCTACGCCCTCTGGTACTTCGGCATGTTAGCCCCCGACGACCCGCTGGTGGTCAGGATGATGGAAACCGTGCGCGAACGCCTGTGGGTGAAAACCGACGTGGGCGGCCTGGCGCGCTACGAGAACGACTACTACCACCAGATAAGCAAGAACATCGCCGTGGTGCCCGGCAACCCCTGGTTCATCTGCACGCTCTGGCTGGCGGAGTGGTATGTCGCCAAGGCGACCACGCTCGACGACCTACAGCCGGCCAAGGAAATCCTGCATTGGGTCGAGCAGCGCCGCCTGGAGAGCGGCTGCCTCGCCGAGCAGGTGCACCCCTTCACCAACGCGCCGCTCAGCGTCTCGCCGCTCACCTGGAGCCACGCGACCGTGGTGATGACGGTGAACGCCTACGTCGAGAAGTACAGTCTGCTCAAGCAAGGCGAGAACGGCCAACCATAGCTCTGTGGATAATTCTTCGGCATCCTGTGGATAAGCTAGCGGAATTGGGGAAAGCTACCATACCGTCAGTGGTTGAATACCTGGAATGTCTGAGGATTCGCTGCGCAAAACTCGGGAGAACTCTCTGCCGCTCACTGGATAACTCCCCTCTATCGGTGGATACTCCCAGGGACAAAGCGTCGTATCTTCCCCACTTCCCACCATTCGTCGCGGTCATTACACTCATTCTCCACTCTTTCCTAACACAAACGCTTGCCTTTTCCCAAGAGATGCCCTAAGCGCGATTCCCCGCCACGACCAACTTCTACGTCGCTTTCCACACAATCCACAACGCCGACTAAGGCTGTGGCTGCATTCTTGTTTGATCTCTCTTCTTCCACTCAGTCCCAGGATGCGCCCTGCCCCTACTCACGCAAGCGCACAGCGGCTACAATGGGTACCGTGCAGCGCGGGTCTGCTGCGGGAACCATCGAACTATGAGAGGCAGCGGGCCGCCGCGGCAGCGAACACACGGAGCGTGTTCATGGACGAATCAATCCGCTATACCAAGCAGAAATACGGCTGCCGGGTCGAGGCGCTGGCAGACGGCAAGCCCGTCTCAAGGCTGCGCATCGAGGATTATCAGATGCGGCTGGGAGACGCGTGGGTGCGGATGGCCGGCATAGCGGCCGTGGAGACGAACCCGGCGGAGCGCGGCAAAGGCTACGGCCGGCGGCTGTTGGAAGGGGTCGTGGCGTACATGCGGCGCGAGGGCTATCCGGTCTCGGTCCTGTTCGGCGTTCCCAATTTCTACCACCGCTTTGGCTACGCGACGGTCCTGGTGAGCAAGGGCGTGGTGCGGGTGAGGACGGAGGCGGCGGAATCGCTCCCTGGGCCTGAGGTGGCGGTGCGTGAGGCTGGGCCGGGGGACGCTGACGCGCTGCTGGCGATCTACCATGCCGAGCATGCGGCACGGAACGGGAAGATCCGCCGTAAGAAGTCGTCGTTCTTCCCGCATCTCGCGACTGATGCCGAGTGGTTTTTGGAAGCGCACCGCATTCTGCTGGCTGAAGAGAACGGGCAGCCGGTGGCATACGCGCTGGCGAACACGGAATGGCGGGAGGAGAACTCGGAGTGGCGGGTGTTCCTCCATGAGCTTGAAGCGCCGGCGGCGGTTGCGCATACCGCAGGCGTAAGCCTGATTCGCGCCCTGGGCGCGCACGCGGCGGCGCAACGCCAGGAATGGGTGTGCTTGGAGATGCTGCCGGACGCGCCGGTGCTGGACACGCTGCGTTCGGTCGGCTATCGGCAGGAAGTCACGTACCGGCGCAATCAGGGAGGCATGGGGCGTATCATCGACCTCGCTGCCCTGGCGGATGCGCTGACAGAGACGCTGGCGAAGCGCAGCCAGGCGCTGGCCGGCGAAACACGGGTCGGCAGGATCGTGTTCAGGTGCGGCGACGAGGAGGCGGAGGTTGCGCTCGGCAGTGGACAGGCGCTCGAAATCGCCCTGCCGCAGCACGCCCTGCTGCAACTGCTGCTGGGCTACCGCGGCATTGGGGAATTGCGTCTGGAGTACCCGGCGTGCATTGCGGAGCGGGACGCCGCTGCGGTGAACGCGCTCTTTCCCAGAGGCTATCCGTATACCTGGCTGATTGACCACTTCTAGCTGTGGGCACATGCGCTGGCCCGTGTCCCTCCGCCGCCGGCAGGGGCACGATTTATCGTGCCCCTACCGGGAAACTGGGCGCCGCCGACGCGGGGCCCTGCCTCTAGTGGCATAGGCGCGCCTCGTAGCGCGGGGGCTTGTCCCCCGCATCTTGGCCCGTTTCCCGCAGGACACCTCTCGCATTGGCACATAGGACGCCGATGGGCATCGCCGCCGTCATCTTCGACGTGGACGGCCTCATGGCCGATAGCGAGCCGCTGCACCGCGCCGCGTGGCGCGAACTCGGCCGCCGCCGCGGCTTTCCCACCTACGCCCGCGACGACGAGGAGAGCCTGGGCAAACGCGTGAGCGACAATTTCCGCCGCCATCACGCCCAGGGCCGGTTCCAAGAAGCGCCGGAAGTCCTGGTCGAGGAGTATCACGGTATTCTGATCGACATGATGAAAGAGCGGCTGCGGCCAAAGCCCGGGCTGCGGGAGGCGCTGGAATTCGTGCACGCGCAGAACTGGCGCTGCGGCACGGCCTCTTCCGGCGACCGGGTGTACATCGACGTGGCCCTCGACGTGCTGGGCATACGCGGCTATTTCCAGGCGGTGGCGACCGGCGATGAGGTCGCCGAAGGCAAACCCGATCCGGCGCTCTACCTGCTGGCGGCGGCGCGGCTGGGCATACCGCCCGCGGACTGTGTGGCCCTGGAAGACAGCCCGCGCGGCGTGCGGGCCGCGAAAGCGGCGGGCATGCGCTGTATCGCGGTGCCGGAGGGCGCGAAGCCGGTAGCCGAGGCCGACGCGGTCTGCGAATCGCTCGTGACGGCCATTGAAGTCATGCGGCGCTGGAGCGCCGGTTGCGTGTACAATTGCGGCAAGACAACGCGAAGCCGGCGCGGGCGCAAAGACCCGGCAGAGGACGAACAATCTCCCGCACAGCGCCCATGCGCTCATTAGGTAAGGAAAAGAAAATGGATAGAGCGGCAATGCCGGCGCAGCCCCGCGCCTTGCGGGAGTTGATACGCGCCGGCGAGTGGGACACGACGACCGAGGGGCTGGCGCCGGGGTTCGTGCAGGCGAACCTGGCGATTGTGCCCAAAGACCTGGCGTTCGACTTCCTGCTCTTCTGCCAGCGCAATCCCCAGCCGTGCCCGGTGCTGGAGGTGCTGGAAGCAGGGTCGCACGAGCCGGCCGCAACGGCCCCCGGCGCGGACATTCGCACAGACGTGCCGCGCTACCGCATCTACGAGCACGGCGCGCTGGCCGACGAGGTGACCGACATCAGCGACCGCTGGCAGGACGACTTCGTCTCGTTTCTACTGGGGTGCAGTTTCAGCTTCGAATCCGCCATGCTTGCCGCCGGCATCCCCTTGAGGCACCTGCAGGAGGGCAACGACGTGCCGGTCTACGTCACGAGCCGGGATACCACGCCTGCGGGGGCCTTTGCAGGCCCGCTGGTGGTCAGCATGCGCCCGATACACCACACCCAGGTCGTGCGCGCGGTGCAGACCACCTCGCGCTTTCCGGGCGTGCACGGCGCGCCGGTGCACGTCGGCGATCCGGCGGAAATCGGCATCACCGACCTGGATGAGCCCCAGTGGGGCGCGCGCACCGACGTGCGGAAAGGCGAGGTGCCGGTCTTCTGGGCGTGCGGCGTCACGCCCCAGGCGGTGGCGCTGGCCAGCAAACCGCCGCTCATGATCACCCACGCGGCGGGGCACATGTTCCTCACCGACCTGCAGGACGCGCATCTGGCGGTGCTCTAGGCAAGTGTAAACGAGGGAGTCAGTCAACTTGGGAAAGCGAGGCAGCGATGGCGCGGCGCGTTAGAATTTCCACGATTTCCTTTCTCCTCGGCAGCGAAGCGGCAACCCAGGCCGCCCGCTACGACCAGGCGTTTCGCTATCTCGAGGCGGCGCTGGAGGATGGGCCCGACCTGATCCTCCTGCCGGAGATGTTCGAGACCATGGGGTGCCTCGAGTGGCGGCGCGTCCAGCAGGAGGACGACCCGGAGGCGCGCTTTGCCGCGGCGCTTGAACTCGCCATGACGCAAGACGGCCCGGTTGCGGAGCGCTTCCTGGCGTTTGCCGCGCGTCATGGTGTCACCATCGTCTCCAACAACCTCACCAGAGACGGCGCCGCCCTCTACAACCAGGCGACCTTCTATGGGCGTCAGGGCAACATTCTGGGACGCTACCGGAAGGTGCAACCCACGGAGAACGAATACGAAATCAATGGCGCCACGCCGGGGGACGACATCGCGCCCATCGAGGTGGACGGTGTGCGCTACGGCGTCTTCATCTGCAACGACCAGGCGTTTCCCGAGATTTGCCAGATCTACGGTCTGCGGGGCACGGACGTGCTGCTCCATCCCACGCAGGCCGCCGGCCCCACCGAAACCATTCGCGCCGAGATGCTGCGCACCCGCGCCCACGACGCTTCCTGCTACCTGGTCTCGTCAACGTTTCTGCAGGATAAGCCGCTGGGATGGCAGTACCGCCAGAGCCACGCGACGATCTATGACTTCAACGGCTTTACGCTGGCCGAGACCGGCCACCGCGCGGGCCATGCGACCGCGACGCTCGACCTGGACGAGGAACGCTGGACGAGTTGGTGTGGGAAGTACGACCACCGCCGCTCCATCCTGCGCCAGCATCGCGCCGATCTGTACGCGCGCGCTTACGAGGAGATCGCGCTGCGGAAGGAGAACATGATTCCCGTGAGGGAACCGAGCGCGATAGGATCGTGACGGGCGCATGGCGAGGAGCGTAGGCAGGCGCGCCACGCCGCCGCCGGTCTCGCGCCGCGGCGCGGTTGCAAGATGGCTCGTATACGGTTAGCGCGCGTTGCCGCTTGCGCCGCCGGCACCGGGCGAGACGCCTTCCACCCACACCTCGCCGTCGGCGTAGGCCTCTTTCTTCCAGATGGGTACCGTCTCTTTCAGGCGGTTGATGGCGAATTCGCAGGCCTGGAAGGACTCTTTACGGTGGGGCGTGGCCACCGCGATCGCCACCGAAACCTCGCCAATTTGCAGCTTGCCGATGCGGTGCAGCATGGCTACGCGGCACTCCGGCCACTGGGCATAGACCTCGTGGGCGATCTTGCGCATCTCGGCTTCGGCCATCTCCGGGTAGGCCTCGTAGGTGAGGCCGGTGACGCGCTTGCCGCGGGCGTGGTTGCGCACGGTACCGGAAAACGTGGCCACCGCGCCGTAGGCGTCCGTCAGCACGTGGGGGATCAGTTCGTCCGCCGTAATTGGGCGCTCCAGGATGCGGAAATGGCCGGTTTCGACCTTCTCCGCCGCAGTCTGTGCCGAAGTGTTTGTGGCAGTCTTAGCGATAGCCATCGGTTAGTTGCTCCCAAGCTACGCGGTTCTAACGTTACTCAAACGAGCGCCCCCTCTCCCTCAGGAGATCTTTGCATAATTCCGTCATTCCGGCGAAAGCCGGAATCCAGAGTCGTATTCACAGCCAAGAATAGCGGTTTTCAAGCGGTTTCACCCCCATCCCAACCTTCCCCCGTCGAGGGCTGACAGGGGTATGTAAATGTCATTTCGAGCGCAGCGAGGAATCTAGAGTTGCCGATTTTGCAGGGCCGCACCCTAGATTCCTCACTCCGCTGCGCTCCGTTCGGAATGACACGTGAAGCCAGTTATAGTGTACATACCCCTGTCAGCCCGTCGAGGGGGAAGGGGTAATGCAAAGGTCTCCTCAGGGAGGGGGATATTTCCACCGCCGCTGACCGGCGGAATGAAGGCGAGTTCGTCGCCGGCGTGGAGCACGGTGTCCGCCGAAGCGTAGGCGCGGTTGACGGAAAAAGAGACGGACGCTTCCGCCCCGGCCAGCGCCGGATAGTCGCCGATAAGCTGGGCCAGCGCCTGGCCCGCCGTTGTGCCGGCGGGGACTTCGAGCGTACGCGTGCTAACGCCCAGGGTTTCGCGAAAGACCGCGAAGAGGCGCAGGTTGATCGTAATCGATGCGGTCTCTGCCATGGTCGCTCCCGCATTCTCTGCCGCGTCGCGCCCTCAGTATACCAAAGGCCATGCAGGACGATGCGGCGGCGGTTCGCGAACAAAAAGTTGTCGCATTGAAGTAGCGCGGGGGCTTGTCCCCCGCCGGCGCCATTGAAACCGGCACGCAAAGGGTTGGCCTAACAGCCTCGCAGGTTGCAAACCTGCGCTACCGGAGATTCTGGATGCGAGTTTTGCTGCCTCTCTGTCTAATGCGACAGCATTAGGGCTTGACCCCCGCCGGCGCCATTGAAACCGGCACGCAAAGGGTTGGCCTAACAGCCTCGCAGGTTGCAAACCTGCGCTACCGGAGATTCTGGATGCGAGTTTTGCTGTCGTTCAGTCCAATTCGGCGCCATTAGGTCGCGAACCGCCCCAACCCGGCTCAGGCTTGACAGATGCGGTTGCCCCAGTAGTATTACACGAAAAGGAGTAAGGCGCTATGTCCGACCCACCGGCGGCAGCCGAACCTATCCTGAGCGACGCGCAGGTAGCGTCCTACCACGAAAACGGTTACTTGGTGCTCCCCAACGTGCTCTCGGCTGGGGAACTGGCCTCTCTGCGGGCCGCCGCCGGCGCGCTGGACGAGGAGCGTCTGCGCCGCGGCGGCGCGGAGCGCACCGTAGCCATTCACGACGTGATCTTCCTGCAGGAAGCGTTCATGGAGGCGGCGCATCATCCGGCGCTCATCGGCGCGTCCGTGCAGCTTATCGGCGAGAACCTGCACCTGATCCAGGCGCGGGTACATTGGAAGCCGATTGCCAAAGGCGAAGGCGCGGTGGACTGGCATCAGGACTATCCCTTTCACCCATTGACCAACTACGACGTGCTGGCGGTGACGTTCCTGCTGGACGACACCACGGCGCAAAACGGCGCGTTGCAGGCCATTCCCGGCAGCCACGCCCGCGGCCCGCTGAACCACCATGACGCGGACGGCGCGTTCGTGGGCCGCTGCACCAACGCCGATGACTACGCGCACGACGTGGCCGCCGGCAACCTCTACGACCTGGAAGGCCCCGCCGGCAGCATGACCATCCACCACGCCAATCTGCTGCACTACACGCATCCCAACAACAGCGACACCCCGCGCCGGGCGTTGGTCTACCAGATCGCGGCCGGCGACGCCGCGCTGCTGGGCGGCAACTTCTTCAAGGTCTGGCCGGTCTACCTGCACGGCAGCGACCCGCTGGTGGCCCGCTTCCTGGATGGCTCGACGCAGCGCCTGCCCCAGCCGTTCCGCAACCAGGGCGGGCTGGACGGGTAAATCGTTGACTTTAACGGAAACCGCACCCTATGATTAGGGATATCTAGGTGCGAACAGATTCGGAGCGCTGGTTCTTGGGGGAACCGCTAGGGAAGAATCATGTCTGGCGAACGCTATCTGCAAATAGGCGAGGTAGCGGAGCAACTGGCGCTCACGCCGCGCACGCTCCGCTATTACGAAGAGATCGGCTTGCTCGAGCCGCCCTCCCGCATGGAAGGGGGCTTCCGCCTCTATTCGGCGGCGGACATCAGCCGGCTGGAGAACATCGTGCAACTCAAGCGCCTCTTGGGCTTCTCCCTGCGCGACATCAAGCAGGTGGTGGAGGCGATGGAGTCGCTCAAGCTCCTGCGCCAGGAGAGCCGGCAGGCCGGCGACCTGGAAACCAAACGAGAGTCGCTGCAGAAGGCCCTGGAAATCCTGGAGACGCAGCTTGAGGTGCTGGACGGGCGCATGGGCCAGATTGCCGAACTCCGCGGCCGCTTCAACGAACGCTCGCTGCGCCTGCGCGAACGCTTGCAACAGATCGAAGCGGAACTGCAAGCGGACGCGGTAAACACGGCGCCATAGCCGGACGCGCCTTCAGGCCTTGGTCGCGTTTCCGTCATCGCCTATGGAGACGGACTGCCCATGCCTGGCATACCCGCGACCGCCATTGCTACGAGATCGCACCTCCCTCGCCGTCGTTTCTGTGGATGTCGGCTAATTCGTTGACAGATTCGGTAGAAGAAACGGCGGATTCTGCGTCGTACATCCCTTTGCAGATGTCATTCCGAACGGAGCGCAGCGCAGTGAGGAATCTAGGATTGATGCTGCACGCAGGCTAGTGGCCTCGGCACACTAGATTCCTCGCTGCGCTCGGAATGACATACGCTAGCAACGCTGCCGGGTGGACAGGAGATTCTGTCAGCGAATTAGGCAACATCCGCAGATTAGTCAACAACTACAGCAGTGCCGCACAGACAGCCCGTCGCGCCATGCAGGACAGCCGGAGGACGTTATTGTGAGTAACCCCATAGACGTCGCCACCTTGCGGTCGATCAGGAAATTCACCGGCCATGCGCCGGTGGCGCTCTCACCCGACGGCAATCTGGCCGCCTACGGCATCGTGCCCATGCTGCGCGAGATACCGGACCCGCCGTCAGGGATGCTCGCCACGGGCGCGACCACCGGCGCCCTGGGCATCGAGCTTTGGCTTGCCGACCTCGCCGGCGGTACGGAACGCGCGCTCACGCCCGGTTGGGGCAGTAGCTGGGGCCCGCGCTGGTCGCCGGACGGGCGGTGGCTGGCGTTCTACTCCGACCGGAACGGCGTGGCGCAGGTGTGGCTCTGGGACCGCAGCACCGGTGAGACGCGCCTTGCGTCCGCGGAGCCGGTGTGCATGGCGTTCGAGTTCGAGCAACTGCGCTGGCTGCCCGACGGCACGCATCTGGTGGCAAAGCTGCGCGCGCCCGGCTGGGACCCGCCCCAGGAGCCTGAAGCGGAAGAGGCGGCGAGCGGCCGGGACGTGTGGGAATCGCCGGTGGCTGAAATGGAGCGGCGTTCCACTGACGGTGAAGGCTGGCGCTGGTTCGATAGCAGCCGCGGCGACATCGGCGTGATCGACGTGGAATCCGGCGCGGCGCGGCGCTTGGGCACGGAGATCTTTCCCTATCATTTCGCTCCCTCTCCCGACGGGCGCTACGTGGCCGCGGCGTGCGTGGCGGAAGCCGGAGACTTCGACCTGCGGCTTTTCGCCGTGGACGGCTCGCGCCATGACGTCCTGGCCGCGGGCGTGCCGTCGTTGTGGGGCGCGTTCTCCTGGTCGCCGGCCGGCGACGCAATTGCGTACACCACGTACGGCGAGGATGAGCCGGGCCAGCTTGTGCTCGTTTCCCTCAGCGGCGAGCGGCGCGTGCTCCACGACGGCGGCGAGGTCAACTTCGGCAGCGAAGAGCCGTACCCGCCGCCGCTCTGGTCCGCGGACGGCGCGACGGTCTACTGCGGCAACATGCGGGACATCTACGCCGTCTCCCTCGCCAGCGGCGTCATGGAGAACATCACTAGCGGCCTGGACGGCCACACCGTGTGGGGGTGCGTTTGCACGTTGGGCGCGAACACCGTCAATGACGGCGGCCGCCCCGGCAGCGTGCTCGTCTTGACACAAGACCGGCAGAGTAAGCGGCACGGCATCTACCGGATCGGCAACGGCCGGCCGCAAGCGGTGCTGCCGGAGAAGCAGCGCCACCTGCTCAACCTGATGCTCTACGGCGACAGCAACCGGCGGCACGTCGTTGGGCCAATCGAGTCCGCCGCGCAACCCGCCGACCTCTATCGCATCGATATTGCGACCGGTGAGGAGGAGCGGGTCACGCGGCTCAACCCGTCGCTGGAGGGCGTCTCGTGGGGCAGCGCGCGGCTGCTGGACCACGCCGGCGCGGACGGTGAGGCTTTGCAGGGCGCGGTGCTGCTGCCGGCCGATTATGAGCCCGGCGTGCGCTATCCGACGATCGTCAGCGTGGGCCTGGGCACTGGCGGTTCCGGTTTTGTCAACTACTTCGAGTGGGACAGCCTCGGCTTCATCGAGTTGCACGCGCTGACCACTCGCGGCTATATGGTGATCGAACCTTCGAACCCGCGCCGCGGGCCGGACGTGGCGGACGAAGTCACCGCCCAGGCGCTGAACGCCCTCGATGCGGCGGTGGCGGCCGGCTACGCCGATCCGGAACGGGCCGGCGTGATGGGGCACAGCCGGGGCGGCTACAGCGCGTGCGCGGCGATTACGCGCACCGGCCGCTTCCGCGCGGCGGTGGCCGGCGCGCCGATTACGAACTTCACCAGCTTCGCCTTGTCCGTTTCCGGCAACGAGATGTCGGCCTGGGAGCAGACGGTTGGCTACGTCTTCCACCTGCGCAATACCCTGTGGGAGGCGCGGGAACAATGGCTGGAGAATTCACCGGCGCTCTACTGCGACCAGGTCACGACGCCGCTGCTGCTCATCTGCGGTACCGCCGACGAGGACTGCATGGCGCAAGCCGAGGAGATGTACGGCGGCCTCCGCCAGCTTGGCAAGCGGGCTACACTGGTGCGGTATCATGGCGAAGGCCACGCGGTGGGAAATTGGTCGGCGGAGAACGCGCAAGACTGCTGGGACCGCATCATCGGCTGGTTCGACCGCTACGTGAAAGGCGGCGCGCCGGATTGAGGGTGAATGCGCGCCGCAGCGGAGAGAGGAATCTAGAGCGCTGCGCCGTAGCACACGGCATCCTTGTAGAGGCTGTAGATTCCTCGCTGCGCTCGGAATGACAGACATGCGACGTACAGCAAGAACCGGTGAGCGCGCGCGGCAGTTGGCAGGACGGCAGGAGCCGCCGATGCCCGTCCGCGGCCAGGCAATGCTACTATACGGACTGTGCGCTGGCGCAACGGGCAAGGTTGATTGGCAGGGCCGCTTGCTGTGCGGCGGCGCACGCCTGGCAATGAAGTCACGCAGCATGAGGGAATAACGTCTTATGGAGTCCATGACCGAGGCGGCCACGTTACAGCAAGAACTCCTGGCGAGCAGCCGGCAGTTGTTTCCCGGCGGCAGTTCCGGCTTGTGGCGGCTGCCGGACGAGTATCAGATCGTGGTCACCCACGGGCGCGGCAGCCGCGTGTGGGACATGACCGGGCGCGAGTACATCGACTGCATCCTGGGCTCGGGGCCGGTCGTTATCGGCCACGCGCATCCGGCGGTGGTGGCGGCGGTGCAGGCGCAGGCGGCGCAGGGCGCGACCTACTTCCTGCTCAACGAACCGGCCATCCGGCTGGCGCAGATGGTGGTGGACGCGGTGCCGTGCGCCGAGCAGGTGCGCTTCGTGAGCACCGGCACCGAGGCTACCTTCTACGCCGTGCGCATCGCCCGCGCCTACACCGGCCGCAACAAGGTGCTGAAGTTCGAGGGCGCGCTCCACGGCGGCAACGACTACGCCACTATGAGCACCGTGCCGCCGCGCGCGAGCGACTATCCCCACGGCATCCCGGACAGCAGCGGCATTCCGGCGCAGGTGCAGGAGCAGGTGCTGATTTCGGAATTCAACAATCTCGACCTCACCCGCGCACTCGTGCATGAGCACGGCGGCGACCTGGCGGCCATCATCATGGAGCCGCTGCAGCGGGCGCTCAATCCGGAGCCGGGCTTCCTGGCGGCGGTGCGCGACCTGGCCCACGAGGTGGGGGCGCTGCTGATCTTCGACGAGATCGTCACCGGCTTTCGCCTGGCGTGGGGCGGCGCGCAGGAATACTACGGCGTGGAACCGGACCTGGCGGTGCTGGGCAAGGCGCTGGGCGGCGGCTACCCGCAGGCGGCGGTGGCGGGGCCGGCCGCAATCATGGAGGTGGTCTCGTCGGCCATCCGCGGCACGCCGCGCTACGTCTGGATGGGCGGCACGTTCAGCGGCAATCCCCTGAGCGCCGTGGCCGGCCTGGCTACCCTGGGCGTGCTGCAGGAAGAGGGCAGCTTTGCGCGTTTGCACGCGATTGGCGACCAGGTGCGTGCCGGACTGGAGGCGCTGGGTAAAGAGTTTGGCGAACCGCTGCAAGCCATCGGCGCGGGGCCGCTGCTCCAGGTCTTCTTTGGCGAAGGCGACCTGCGCAGCTACCGCGACTGCCTGCAAACCGACAACGCCAAACGCATCGCTTTCGCCCAAGAACTCCTCCGCGCCGGCATCCTCACCAACCCGGGTGAGAAGCTCTACTTCTCGCTGGCGCACACCGACGAGGACGTGGGGCAGATTCTGGAAATCGCCCGCGCGGCGTTAAAGACAGTGCAAGTAAGAGAGACCGCCGGTTAGAAATGCGGCAGATTTCCCGTAGGCGCGGCTATAACAGGCCGGGTTGTTGAACGCGCGGCGCGCACACCGTGATGCCCAGGTGTTCTGAATAGTTCCACAATGACTTGTCATACGTATGAACTTCGGCTGCGCGCATGAGTTGCGCGGTAGCAAGGTGGATGCAGTCGCTTGGGTCTCTCTTGAGGTTATTGGTCAGGCCAATCCGCATCACGTCGCGAGCGCGTCTTGCAATGAGTTGGCTAAACTCGACGAGTAGCACGACACGATCGTCCTGGAAGATTGTATCTATTCTGCTTAATTCAGCATCATTGAGGGCTCGGTCTAGTCGCTCTTGCTCCGTAAAGGCGACCTCTGCAATAGAGAGTGTTGAGGTGACGATCTTTTGTTCTCCGTCGCTCCGTTCCACCTCACTAAGAATGCCTTGCAAAGTGCCGATTCGCTCAGACGACTCGTTGATGTAATAGGTGAAGCAGTTTGCGTCCCAATAAATGAATTCTGCAGAAGCCGGCATCGTTCTTCCTACTTGCTTTTGACAATCCGCAGAGCGCCACGCGCTGCGCGGTAAGAACCTAGGGAAGCAGGAGGCACCTCATGGATTTCGCGGATATTCCTGATTTGAGTGGGGATGCCAGTCTTCGCGTCGCGTCGTATCAGTCCCTCGACGATGACGCGCTTTCGCCAAAGTTGCCTTGCGCGGTCTTCGATTTCTGGCGACAGGAGGCAAGAGACGGGCGCATCGAAGAGGTTGTCGTAAAGAGTGAAGCGCAGTGACTTGCGATCAGAGAGTGTCCGTATTCGCCCCTCAATTGCTCCAAACACATCAACAGACTCTAGCCTTTCGGGTCGATCAGGCGGTTGCCGGACGATATGCTGCGCTCTTGGCGTTCTAAAGTGAATGGCTGTAATCTCTCCATTGACTAAGGATGCAATGGAATCCGCGTGTCGACGGATATCATCGGAGTACGGTATCTCAGAGCGATCCGCTAACGCTTGGCCGACAATGCCATAAGCGGTCATTATTGACGGCACATCCTTCGGGTCATCCGCAGTTCCCCGAATCGTCGTAATTGCGCTTGACGCCGATAGCTCTAAGACTTTCCATTGGACCGTAGCGGAACTGCCGGTAATCTCTGAGCTGAGAGATTTCAGCAGTTCATTTAGTTCACTGACGGCCGTGGAAAAGTCAGAGATTCGCACTTCACCATCTAGACCTAATGTGATGACGTCGTCCTGTTTAGACATCTCACACCTCTCGGTGTCAAATTGCATAGGCGAGACTACTTGCCTCTATTCCTTAGGCAGGCTCTCGCAGGCAACGCCGTCGTCGTTAGTGTCTAGCTTGTTCGGGTCTGAGGGATCCGCTTCCAAGACCGCTTGAGCCTGCCACTGGTAATCGAAGTCCCCGCAATTGTAGGCGTTCCCTTTACCAATGTAGAGTTGGGGGTTGAAGTCACTCTGTGATGTTGCCGTAGGCGCCGGTATTGGCGAAGGAGTTGCAACAGGAACTGGTGAAGGGGAAGGGATTGGCGATGGGGCAACCGTGGGAATAGTAACAGCAGTAGGCACTGGGCTAGGAACTGGTGGAGGAGTGGCGGTTGCCTGGGCCGAAGGAGTAGATATTGGTGTTGTGACAGGTGTAGCTATTGGCTCCGCCGTTGCAGTTACCGTAGAAATCAACAGAGGTGTAGCCGTAGCGTTCACGTTTCCGGTAGTAGGCGTAGTGCCGACGGCAGACTCTCCCTCTTCGCTCCCTGCTGTAGCGACCGCACCGATGCAGGAGCCAATCAGCAGGACGTAAATGAGGCTTGCAACAATCTGCTTCCAGCGTGTGCCGGATCGGAATCCTGGAATTCTGCGAAAAACACCCATGGTCTATCCTTGCTCCAGCGTCAAACTCGCGTTCCCCCTCGCAAGTGTACCACAGTCGTTCGCTCTAAACCAGAAAGTCAATGCGCAGACAAGACTGGTTATGTCGTGCTGCCAGCGCGCGCTAAAGTGGGAGTGGGACACTTATGTATGAGAGTCGCCTGGTGTCACTTCGGCTTCGCAATCGGCTCGAGGTCTAGCGAAACTGCCTGTCATGGGAGCGGCTGAGCATGGCGGCAAGGTGAAAGCGGTACCATTCCTGTAGGTGATGGCGCGGCATATCAATACTTTCTTGAAGCGCAACGTGGATCCGCGCGCCATCCTCATGACCGACTACTGGCCGGGCTACAACGAAGTCAGAGACTGGATGCAGCGCTTTCGCGTGAATCACGGCACAGGCGGATTCGTTGACGGGGAAGTCCACACCAACACCACTGAGGGATTCTGGTCATTGGTGAAGCGCGCGGTTGCCGGCCAGCACCACCACTACACGGTCGAACACGCGGCTATCTACATCCACGAAGCGGCTTACAGGTGAAAGACCCGCAAGTCGGACAGGCTGTTCAAGGACTTCATGCTGCGGGCTAGGGGACTACATATTGCGTAAAAGCGGAGCGTCTACCGCAACATAGGCTTATGTCATTGACTCGATGCATTCGCTTCTGTAGAATCTTGGGAGATAGGCGAACCCGCCTGTTCCTCGGTCAAAAGAAGCAGGCGGGTTCTGCTGGAAGGTATTGTCTGTCAGTACAGAACCAGCGCTAGGAACGCTCGGAGCGTCAGGGATATGTCCTGTCGTTGCGGTGCAACTCCGCTACCTTCCGCCACTTTCCGCAACCGCAAGTGTATACAGTGTAAACCGTGCTGACTCCATGCGTCAAATCGCCGCTATTCTGCCGGCGAATCAGTCTTTTCGCCTACGATTAGCAAGCTAGGCCGCCTGCCGCGAAAGCCAAACGTGATGCAGGTGAAGAGGAAATTGAAGAACTTCCTGGCGAGCGACCACTTGTCCTCAGTGATGAAGACCAAGCGGTACCCGTCTTCATTGAGTCGTCTAATAGCGCGGTCTACGGCGCGCCCCTGGCTTTCACCGATATTGAGCCAGCCGCTCTTGAGTTCGACGCGCTCAGTGCGGTTGATTGGGTCGCTCATGGGTGCCTCCTTGCAGCACGCTAAAGGGTAGGTCTTGCTACAGCCCGACGCCTAGAGTGGGCCGCAAGGAGACGTGGCAAACCACTATCCCCTTAGCGTCTCTTGTGAGACCCACAACTAGACCTATTCGGGCTGTAGCACGTAGCATCCTACCAAGCGCACAGAATCAAGGCAAGTCGATTTCCTATAATCCTCGACGCACCCTAGAACGAATCTTTACACGGCCCACGCCACCCGACATCAGGTGGGCCAATATTGAGAGCATGTTGGGTGCAGTAGGTGTGGAGGTCTCAGAGCGGGCGGGCTCGCGGGTGCTCTTGAAGAAGGGAGCGGAGCGTATCGTCGTTCACAGACCGCATCCTCGTCCAGAGGCCGGCAAAGCTACGGTCCGCAATATCGCCCTGTTTCTCCGGGAGATAGGAGTAGTGCCATGATGGAGTATAGGGGTTACCTAGCCACCGTCGAATACGATGACTCGGTGGGACTTCTGCACGGACAGGTCGTCAACGCCGGTCCCTATCCGATTGCCACGTTCGAGGCCGCCGACGTGGAGGGGCTGAAACGCGAATTCCGCATATCGATCGAAGAGTACTTAGCCTCGTGCGCGGAAGACGGGATCGAGCCGCGCAAACCGTTCTCCGGCAAGCTCACGCTGCGGCTAGGAACCGAACTGCATCAGCGCGTGGCGGCCGCGGCGCTGCACAGCGGGCTGAGCATCAACGAGTGGATCAAGCAGGTGCTCGCGGAGAACGCGCAGAGCGGGTAGAAGCGCGGGCATGTTTGCGGATGCGGCCGCTCCGCACGTGAATCGGAGGAGCGGCCTGCGGTTCGGAAATCCCTGCGCGGGGCGCGCTAGGAAGCGGCCGGCAGGGCGCCTTTCGCCACGGTGGCGAGTTCCGCGAACGCCGCGCTGTCTTCCACGGCCAGGTCTGCCAGCATCTTGCGGTCCAGGGTGACGTTGGCCTGGCGGAGGCCGTGCATGAAGGCGCTGTAGGAGAGGCCGTTCTGGCGGGCGGCGGCGTTGATGCGCACGATCCAGAGGCGGCGCATCTCGCGCTTGCGGGTGCGGCGGTGGCGGTAGGCAAAGGCCATGCCGCGCATCACCGCTTCGTGGGCGCTCTTGTAGAGGCGGCTGCGGCCGCCCCAGTAGCCTGAGGCGCGCTTCAGCACTTTCTTGTGGCGCTTGTGGGATGTGACGCCGCGTTTTACTCGGGGCATGGTGTCTCTCTGCTCTTTGGTGTTGGTTGCAACTCTGCCAAGTGCCGCTAGGCTTCGCAAGATTGCGGGGAACAAGCCCCCGCGCTACGGTCTGCCGTCCGTCGTTCCTACTTAGAATCGGCAGGCGTTCCCCCTCACCCTAACCCTCTTCCCCAGGGAGAGGGAACCGGAAGTTGCCGCGCGCTTGGCGCTTACTTGATGCCCGCGCCGGGCAGCAGGCTCTTCACGCGCTTCCGTTCGCCGTCGGGGGATTCGAAATACTGCGTCGCCATGCGCAGCGTGCGCGGCTTCTTCTTGCGGCGCAAGTGGTTCATGCTCCCTTTCGGGCGCATCAGCTTGCCGGTCCCGCTGACCTTGAAGCGCTTGCGCGTGCTCTTGTGGGTCTTCATCTTGGGCACGAAACTACCACCTCGCTTTAGAGAGGAATCGCTTGCTATGGTATCATAGAGCGGGCAGTGCGCACAACCGCCGGCGCCCCACGCTGGACGGTTCACTGGAGTAGCATAGTATTGAATCTGCGCGCAGGACGCTGTACACTTACCGTATTAACTTCCATAGAGCATATGTGGAGACTAGTCAATGCGTAAAAAGAAAAACCCGCAAGAAGCCGATTCCGACAACGCGGTGCTTCTTCAGAACTTGGTCGTGTTGTCGCTTGTTCGTCACTTCTTAAGGACGTCGTTTAGGCCGTTCAAGTGGTCTTATGCGCAGTCCAAGGACAGCTTCGGGAATAGCTGGGAGGAAGACTTCCATGCGTGGCCGGGAAACCAATGGGAACAAAGAGAAACAAGACTTGGCCGAGCCATCCAGCGCTGAAGCGGAAGAGGAGCAACAGGAAGAGCAGGTACAACAGACCCTAGAAATGCCGCCTGAAACCGGAAACTTAATCCAGGCGATGTTGGGGTCCGATGCAATACAAAGCCTGGCGCTCTTTCAGAAGCTAACGCCAGAGCACGTAACCCAAATGTTGAACATGCGGAGAGAAGAAGTACAACTAATCGCCAAGGACAGAGAGCTAGTCAGAAGGCACGTCCTCATCATTCTCGGAGTCTCAATTGCCTCTGCGGTATTGTTTCTTTGCCTGCTTGTCTGGTTCGATTTGAAGGAGTACATTGGCCCTTTCGCCGTTGCGGTTTCTTCTGCAATCGGCGGCATCGGCCTTGGGATGAACTGGAGACGGTAGCCCGGCGATATAGCGCCGTTGAATTCTCTAGAGGTTCGGCCCTCTCAGCCTCCTTGCGACCTCAGTGCACGTGACTCTTGGCAAACCCAATGGGTCGGCGCCCAGAAACCGACGATAATTGTCGTTCAGGTACTCTGCGCCGCGCCTGACGTTCGCCCCACACGCTACATCTGGTATTGAGCCTATGCCCCCCTTTCAACTGGTCTCGGAACTCGAGCCCCGCGGCGACCAGCCGGACGCCATCGGCCAACTGATCGCCGGCTGCCATGCCGCGTATCCGTTCCAGACCCTGCTTGGCGTCACCGGTTCCGGCAAGACGCTCACCATGGCGCGGGTGATCCAGGCGATCCAGAAGCCGGCCCTGGTTCTCGCGCCCAACAAGACCCTGGCCGCGCAACTCTTCTCCGAGTTCCGCGACTTCTTTCCCGAGAACGCGGTCGAATACTTCGTCTCGTACTACGACTACTACCAGCCGGAGGCGTACCTCCCGCGCACGGATACCTACATCGAGAAAGACTCCGACATCAACGAAGAGGTGGAAAAGCTGCGGCTCTCTGCCACGCGCTCGTTGCTGGAGCGGCCGGACGTCATCATCGTCGCCAGCGTCTCGTGCATCTACGGCATGGGTTCGCCGCAGGACTACGGCCAAGTGGTCGTATCGCTAAACGTCGGTGAGCAGTACCGCCGCCAGACCGTGCTCCGCCGCCTGAACGACATCCAGTACGAGCGCAATAACGTCGATTTCAAGCGCGGCACGTACCGGGTGAAAGGCGACGTGCTGGACATCTATCCGGCTTACGGCGACACCGCGATCCGCATCGACTTCTTTGGCGACGAGGTGGACCGCATCATCGAGATCGACCCGCTCACCGGCGAGATTCTCGATCAGCGCCAGGCAATCAACATCTATCCCGCCAGCCACTTCGTGACGCCGGTGGAGCGCATGGAAGCGGCGGTGAAGAGCATTGAGGCGGAGCTCGACGAGCACGTGGCCGCCTTGCAGCGCCAGGGCAAACTGCTGGAGACCCAGCGCCTGCTCCAGCGCACCCGCTTCGACCTGGAGATGCTGCGCGAGACCGGCCACTGCAAGGGCATCGAGAACTACAGCCGCCACCTGGACGGCCGCAACGCCGGCGATCCCTCGTGGACGCTGCTGGACTATTTCCCCAAAGACTTCCTGATGTTCATCGACGAGTCCCACGTGGCCGTGCCGCAACTGCGCGGCATGTACGCCGGCGACCGCTCGCGCAAGCAGGTGCTGGTGGACTACGGTTTCCGCCTGCCCAGCGCGCTGGACAACCGGCCGCTCATGTTTCAGGAGCTCGAGCAGCGGCTCAATCAGGTGGTCTTCGTCTCCGCCACGCCCAGCATGTACGAGCGCGAACGGAGCAGCCAGGTGGTGGAACAGATCATCCGGCCCACCGGCCTGGTGGACCCGTCTATCGAAATCCAGCCCACCACCGGCCAGATCGACCATCTTGTCGCGCAGATTCGCCAGCGGGTGGCGCAGCGCGAGCGCGTGCTGGTGACGACCCTCACCAAGCGCATGGCGGAACAACTGGCCGACTACCTGAACGAAAGCGGCGTCAAGGTGCACTACCTCCATTCGGAGATCGACACCCTGGAGCGCGTGGAGATCCTGCGCGACCTGCGGCTGGGCGTCTACGACGTGGTGGTGGGCATCAACCTGCTGCGCGAAGGCCTGGACCTGCCGGAAGTCTCGCTGGTGGCGATCCTGGACGCCGATAAAGAGGGCTACCTGCGCAGCGAGACCTCCCTGGTGCAGACCATCGGCCGGGCCGCGCGCCACATCCACGGCCACGTGGTGCTCTACGCCGACAACGTGACCGATTCCATGCGCCGCGCCATCGACGAGACCTACCGCCGCCGCGACAAACAACTCGCCTTCAACGACCAACACGGCATCCAGCCGGAGAGTATCAACAAGGCGATCCGCGACATCACCGATACCATCCGCGCCGTGGCGGATGAACAATCCAGCTACCAGGCGGAGCACAAACCGCTCTCGGCGAAAGAGGCGAACAAGCTCATCAAGGAGCTTGAAAAACAGATGCGCAAGGCGGCGAAAGAACTGGACTTCGAGCGCGCCGCCCTGCTGCGCGACCAAATCCGCGAGATCCGCGCCGGGCAGCAGGAAGTGATGATTGCCGAGTAGGGGCACGACACGTCGTGCCCCTACCAGGGTCGGATTGTTGGCGCGGAGGGTTGATCCGCGCCCCTTCCGTTATTCCCGCGCTATCTTCATGGCAATGACGGTCAAAAGGCCGTAGCGCGGGGGCTTGTCCCCCGCTTGCGCAAGGAACTCGGCCACGTTCGCCGGCGATTCCCATGCAAGAGGCGGGCGCATGTGATAAATCCCACGGCGGCGCAGGTTGCAAACCCGCGCTACCGGGGAGGTGAGGTTTGGTTCGTTCAACGCCGATGCGCTCGATGCGGCGGCAATTGCGGCGTGCCGCGCTCCAATGCGAGTTGAGAAAGTACCGCGCCGGCCTTGATACAGTATCATCACAGCAGCAACACTCCCGAGCGCGGCGCAGCGTGAAAGGGCACACAGTGAGCAAGAAGGTATTCGACGCGGAGGACATTGCCGCGGTGACGCGGGTGTTGGAGTCCGGCGTGTTGAGCGCTGGGCCGGAGGCGGCGGCGTTGGAGCGGGAGTTTGCGGCGGAACTGGGGGCGAATCACGCCATTTCCTGCAACGCGGCCATGGGCGGGTTGCACGCGGCGCTGCTGGCGGTGGGCGTGGGTGCGGGCGACGAGGTGGTGTGCGACCCGCTGGTGCTCTTTGGCGGCCTGGCGGCGCTCTACACCGGGGCCATGCCCGTGTTCGCGGACGTGGATGAGCATACCCACAACATGGACCCCGCCTCGTTGGCGGAGCGCATCACGCCGCGCACGAAAGCCATCATCGTCACCCATCACTGGGGCGAACCGGCGGACATGGCGGGCATCCTGGCGGTGGCGGACGCGCACAAGCTGCCGGTGGTCGAGGATTGCGCCCACGTGCTCTTTGGCGAGTGGCAGGGGCGCTATGCGGGCACGCTGGGCTCCGTGGGCGTCTTCAGCTTTCAATCGTCCAAGCACCTGAGCACCGGTGATGGCGGCATCGCGGTCACGAATGATGCATATCTGGCCGACCAATTGCGCGCCATCATCACGTTCGGCGCGGCGCCGACGCGGCTGGCGCACAACTTCCGCATGACCGAAATGACCGCCGCCGTGGCGCGGGTGCAGTTGCGCCGCGCCCGCGGCTACGTGGCGGAAGACCGCGCCAGCGCCCAACTCTATGCAGAAGCGGCGGCGGGTTGCGACTGGCTGCGGCCGCAGCAGGCGAGCGCGGAGAGCGCTCATGCCTACCATCTCTGGGTGGCGGCGTTCGCGCCGCAACCGGGCGGGCCTTCGTTGGAGGACTTCAAGGCGGCGTGCGCCGCTGAGGAAGCGGCCTTCAGCTTTGGCTACGTGGGCGTGCCGGCGTACCTGCATCCGGTCTTCAGCTTGGGCGGCGGTTATGGCGTGAGCCGCGACCCGCAGTCGCAACCGCTCCCCTATCGCCGGGGTTGGTGTCCGGTGGCAGAGTCTCTCATGCCGCGACTTATGATTACGGGCATTAGCGCGCGTGAGGACGACTTTCACCGGCCCAACGCCGCGGCCCTGGGCCGGGCGATTCAACGCCTGTCTTGAATGACGGCCGCGGCCCGCGCTCCCCGGCGTTTACGGCGCGCAAAACTGAATCAGCGCTCCGCCGGAGACACGCGCGGATGTCGTAGGGGATATACTGAAGGTGAACGGCTTGCCGGGCAAAACGGCGCTTCCTGGTCAGCCAACAAGCTATTGCGAGAAGGCGCCGGTTTGGGTCAGCGCCGGAAGCAGGGCGCGGTTTGGCCGGCATTGCGTAGAGCGAGAATCCGCGCGCTTTCAAGGACGATGAGTGCGGATGATGTAAGGGCACACAAAGAAAGGAACGGTGTGCGATGCCTTTGTTCATGTCCCAGTTTTCCTACAATACGGAAACCTGGAAGGAACTGACGGAGAATCCGGAAGACCGGAGAGACGCCATCGAGCCGTTGCTGGCGAGTCTCGGTTGCCGCCTGGTTGCGGTCTACTATGCGTTTGGCGACTACGACGGCGTGGTGATTTTCGAATCTCCCGATGGCGTCACGGCCGCAGCGGCGGTGATCGCCGCGATTACGCCGGGGCACGTCAGCTCCGTCAAGACCACGCGGCTGCTCACGGTAGATGAGATGCAGGCCGCGCTGGCCAAGACCAAGATCGTAGCCGAGCAAACGTCGTACGACCGCCCCGGCGGGTCGGGCTAGCCGCCGGTCGGCGGGTGCGCCCATTGCGGTGATGAACGCCTTACCCAAAGTTGGCGGTGTGTGTTCGCGCCAAGAGGCGGGGGACAAACCCCCGGGCTACGGCGTATATGGTTGCAATTGTGCCCAAAGCGGTATTGAACGGCGTAACAAATGTTGGCGTTGTGTAGTTCACGGCAAGAGGCGGGGGACAAGCCCCCGCGCTACGATGTTTTGACGAGCAATTGAGGAGCAGGCATGTTGGACATTCCGCGCATTCGGGAGGACTTTCCGGCGCTGCAGAACGGCATCTACCTACACGTGGCCGGCATCGGGATGAACGCCCGGCCGGTGCTGGAGGAGGTGACCGGCCGCTGGCAGTTCTTCTTCGAGAACGGCCCGTGGCTGCAGAGCCGCCGCGACGAGCGCTTTCTGCACAAGCAACGCACCCGCGAGGCGCTGGCGCGTTTCTTCAACGTGCCGCCCGCTACGATCGCGATGATCAACAACGTCTCCAACAGCATCAGCCTGGTGGTCTCCGGCCTGCCGCTGGCCCCGGGCGACGAGATCATCACCAGCAATGAGGAAGACGACGCGCTCTGGCTGCCGCTCTACAACATCGCCCGCAAACGCTACGGCGCGGTGGTCCGCCACATGCGGGTGGGCGCGACGCCGGCGGAGAATCTGGCCAATTTCCAGGCGCTGCTCTCGCCCCGCACCAAGCTCGTCGCTCTGAGCCACGTGACCCAGGACCGGGGCACGGCGCTGCCGGTGGCGGAGATGACCCGCCTGGCCCACGAGCGCGGCGCGTTCGTCTACCTGGACGGCGGCCAAGCCGTCGGCCAACTCGACGTGGACATCAGCGCCATCGACCCGGACTTCTACGCCGTGCTCGGCTACAAGTGGATGCTCGGTCCCTACGGCAGCGGCTGCTTCTACGTGGCCGAACGCATGCGCGATGTGCTGGAAATGTCGTGGACCGGCAGCCACGTGGCAAAGCACATCGACTTCGATTCCGGCGCGGTTGACTGGGAGGACTACCCCCGGCGGCTGGAATGGGGTTCGGTGAACTTTCCCACTATGGCGGGACTGGGCGCGGCGGTAGAATACCTGGAAGGCCACGGCATTGCGGCCATTGAGGAGCGCGGCAAGAAGCTGTCACGCTGGCTGCGCGGCGAACTGCTGCGGCATCCCAAGGTCGTCTGCTACGACGCGGAACACCCGGACGCCCATACGAGCATCGTGGCGTACGGCGTGGAGGGCGTAACGGGCGCCGACCTGGCCGCCTATCTGCATGAGAACGAGGTCTGGTGCCGCGCGCTCATGCACGACGGCATGGAGGGCGTGCGCCTCTGCACGGCCTTCATCAATAGCGAAGAGGAGATCGAAAGGGCCATCGAGATCATGGCCGCCATGCCGCGGTGAGGGACTCTGGCTAGCACGCCGCCGCCCGACTGCCGCAGCGCGTTGAGCGCCGTGGCGCCTGGATTGCCGTAGCGCGGGGGCTTGTCCCCCGCCGGCGCAAGAGGAACGGATGCGCGAAGGATTGAGCCTGCGGTGACGCAGGTTACAAACCTGCGCTACCGGAGATGCGAGGCGTTGTTCTCATCACGCCCGCGCTTCACGCCAAGAAGCGGGGGACAAGCCCCCGCGCTACGTTGGACGCGATAGCATTGGGGAGATACCCCTTCCTCCGCTACGCTTCATCCGGCCAGATGCGCACGGTGCCGTAGCGCCCGTCGTAGCCCGGTTCCACAGACACCTTGCCGGCCCTCATGCGGCCGATGCCCTCCGTAATCCGCTCGCCGGCCGCATCCGCAATTGCGGCCAATGGCGCATCCAGCAGCGCGGCGAACTCTGAGCCGAGCGCGTCGGTAAGCGCCGTGTAGGCGCGCGCGACGGTCTTGGTGCGCTCGCCGACGCCGAGGGCTTCGGCCAGAATCTGCGCCAGCGGGACCACGTGTTTGAACGGTGGGCGGCCGCTATTACCCCGCAAGAAGCCGTGCTCATTAAGTGTTATAGAAAAAACCGGGCGGGTGGCCAGCGCCGCCACGCGCTCCAGCACGCCCACGGTGAGCGCGCGGCCGCAGACGGGACAGGTTGTGCCGCGCGCCTGCGTCTCCGCCGGCAGGTAGCGCACGTTGCAGGCGCGGTGGCCGGTGGCGTGGTATTTGCCCTCTTCCGGATAGTACTCCAGCGTGTAGGCGATTCTTTCTTCTCTGAGGGCGGCGGCAAGCCCGTCGAACGTCAGCGGCCCGTGAAAGGTGGTTGCTTCCCGCCCCAGGTTACGCGGCGAGTGCGCGTCGGAGAACGAGACGATGCTGCGGCCGTCGGCGTCCGGCACGCGCCAATTCATGGCGGGATCGCTCGATAAGCCCGTTTCCAACGCCGGAATCGCCGGCGTTAACGCGCCAAAGCACTCCTCCAACGAATCGAAGCCGGACTTGGAGCCGAACACCGCGTACCATGGCGTCCAGGCGTGGGCCGGGATGACGATGCTGCGGGGGTCTATTTCGAGAATCGCGGCGGTAAGTTCGCGCGCGTGCAGCGCAATGAGCGGCCGCCCGTCTCCGGCCAGCTTTGCGCCGGCACGCTCCAAGAACCGGCAGAGCTTCTCGATCGCCCCAAAATCCGGCACGTATACCAGCAAGTGCAGGCGACGGCCCTTGCCGGCGTGCTTGAAGACGCAGGCGAGTTCCGTGCCGAGAATGAAGTGGGTGTTCTCATAGGTGAAGAGGTCGCCCGCGGCGGGTTGCAGCGTTTCTTGCAGGTGGGCGCGCCAGGCCGGGTGCGTGAAATCGGCGGCGGCCAGCAGCCGGATGCCCTTGCGCCGTGCCCACAGGCTCAGATTGGGGATGGTGATGTCGCGCGCCGTGCCTATGGCATACGACGAGTGCAGGTGCAGGTCGGCCAGATAGCTTGCTTGCATGGCCCAATCGCCGTGACCGCTACTCTGGCGCGCTCGCCTGCGCCGCCAGTTCGGCGCGAATGAACAGGTATGCCTGCAGGCAGGCAAGCTCAGGCGTTTCCGCCACCACGTCGGCGATGCGGCGGCTCACCTCGTCGAAGCAGATGCAGGCAAAGTCGCCCTGGTAGCAGTCCAAGACGGTGTGCGGCGAGACCGCGTTGAGCAGCGCCAGGAGCTGGTCCAGACGCGGCAACCAGCATACGGCACGGTTGACTGTGAGGTCGTTGCCGCCCGCCGCCAGATCCTCATCGAGAAGCCGCGGGACGCCGTCCCGGGCCACCCAATCGCCAACGCTGGGCGTCCACTGTGTTGCCAACTCTCTGCGCGCCGCGCGGCAGCGCTGCACGTAGGCCGGAGAGAATGGATGGGAGATGTGCGGCTCGGATTCGCGCGTCAAAAGAACTGCGCCCCTCGCGTGGTGATTCCCGTCTACCGCGTTGGGCCACTGCCGGTGCGGCGCTACCCAGTGTATCATGAGATTAGCGGGCAGCGCCGCGACCCCGCGAAAGGCGCGATTGAGAGGACTGTGGAGCTAGAGCGCGGCGTAAAGCGCGTAAACTCTGCCAAAGGGAAAGGGAAATACATGAATTCGGGCGTTGCGGCGCGGAAAGCCGGGCGGTTTTCACTATTCTTGAAGTTTATCTCGCTTGCGGCCCTGGTCCTGGCGGGCGCCTTGCTCTTGAGCGCCTGCGGCGATGACGAGGAAGATGCCGTTGTGCAGGAAGCTGCGCGCACGCCCATTCCCTCGCCAATCGTGACCACCCCGGCGCCGACGCCGACGGCAGCGCCCGCGTCTACCGTTGCGTCCACGCCTACGCTCGCGCCCGCCGTGAGCACGCCGCAGCCGCCCGTAGAAGGAGCGTATGGATTGGAGGAAGTCGGCGCGGGCTTCGCCAAGCCGCTCTACCTCACCTATGCGCCCGGTGACGCCGGCGGGCGGCTCTTCATCGTGGAACAGAACGGCACGATTGCCATTCTCAGCAACGGCCGCCGCCAGGAGCCGCTCTTCCTCGATATACGCTCCCGCGTCGGTTCCCGCGCCAACGAGCAGGGCCTCTTGAGCATGGCGTTCGACCCCGAGTACGCGGCCAACGGCATCTTCTACGTCAACTACACGGACAAGGGCGGGACTACGGTGGTCGCGCGCTACCGCGTCTCCGCCGACAATCCCGATGCGGCTGACGTAGACAGTGAAGAAGTGCTGCTGCGCGTCGGCCAGCCCTACGGCAACCACAACGGCGGGCAGATCAAGTTTGGCCCCGACGGCTACCTGTACGTCGGCATGGGCGACGGCGGTTCCGGCGGCGATCCCCAGGGCCACGGGCAGAATCTCGGCACGCTGCTTGGCGCCATGCTCCGCATCGACGTGCGTACCGGCGGCGGTTACGCCGTGCCCGCGGACAATCCGTTCGTGGGGCACGAGAATGCGCGGCCGGAAATCTGGAACTGGGGCCAGCGCAACCCGTGGCGCTTCTCGTTCGACCGGCTGACTGGTGACCTCTTCATGGCCGACGTGGGACAGAACAAGTGGGAAGAGGTGCACTTCCAGCCGGCCGACAGCGCCGGCGGCGAGAACTACGGCTGGAACCGCTTCGAAGGCAACGAACCTTACGGCCGCGGCGGTTCGCGTGAAGGAATGGAGTTTCCGATTGCGGTCTACGGCCGCAGCGAGGGCTGCTCGGTGACCGGCGGCTACGTCTACCGCGGCCACAACCTGCCGGCGCTGGCGGGCAACTACATCTTTGGCGACTACTGCTCCGGCATCGTCTGGACCCTGACGCCCCAGGCCGACGGCACGTGGCTGCGCACCGTGCTCCTGCAAGCGCCGTCGGAAATCACGTCATTCGGCGAGGACGCGGACGGTGAAGTGTACGTGATCATCCGCACCGGGACGATCTACCGTATCGTGCGGGTGTAGTGTATGCTCTTGCTGAAATGTAGTCGTGTCCGTGAGTCGCGCTGGGGCGCACGGCACGCCGCGTTTTGCTTGGATGGCGCGTAGATTGTGAGTAGCCATCGTGATTTCCCTCGAAGACGGGGACTTGACACAGTTGCTGCGCGTCGGCGAACTGGACCGGGTCGAGTTCAAAGAGACTTTGCGCGGTGATGCGACTAAGAAAATTCGCGAAGCCATCTGTGCCTTTGCCAATGATCTCCCGGACTACCGCAAGCCGGGGGTCATATTCGTCGGCGCTCGGAATGACGGCAGTGTCACCGGCTTACCGGTAACAGATGAGCTTCTCCGGCAACTGGCGGATATGAAAACTGACGGCAACATTCTGCCGCCGCCATCGCTGACGGTTGAAAAGCGGTCGCTGTGCGGCAAGGATGTTGCGGTGGTGACTGTGCAGCCGTCCGATTCTCCGCCGGTACGCTACGATGGCCGGGTGGAAATCCGCATCGGTCCGCGTCGCGGCATCGCGACTGCGCAGGACGAACGCATCCTCAACGAGAAGCGCCGCTATAGAGACAAGCCATTCGACATACACACCATACCTTCCGCATCCTTGAGCGATCTCAACGTGGCTCAGTTTGAGTTTGAGTACCTAACGCAGGCCTTCTCTTCGGATGTCCTCAAAGCTAACAAGCGTAGCACTGAAGAGCAGTTGGCCGCGACGAAGATGATCGCCACCGTCCAAGAGCCATTGCCGACAGTGTTGGGGATACTGATGATTGGGAAAAACCCGCAGGACTTCTTGCCGGGAGCTTACGTGCAATTCCTAAGGCTAAATGGAACGGACATTACAGGAGAAATCATTGACAGTCAGGAGCTTCGAGGGACTGTTCCCGATATTCTCCGACGCTTGGATGAGAAGCTGAGCGCACACAATCGGACTGCGGTGGACATCCTTTCCGGCCCGGTTGAGCAGCGAACCAGTCTCTATCCAATGGCAGCTATTCAGCAAATAGCCGGAAACGCCATTATGCATCGCACGTATGAGGGAACAAACGCTCCGGTGAGAGTTTACTGGTATAACGATCGCATCGAGATAATGAGCCCCGGCGGGCTATATGGAGCAGTAAGCGCCGACAACATCGGTCTGTTTGGTGTTGCCGACTACCGCAATCCGAACATGGCGGACGCTATGAAGACACTGGGCTTCGTGCAGCGTTTTGGCTACGGTATTTCGCAGGCTCGCCAGTTGCTGGAAGAGGCTGGTCATCCGGAACTAGAGTTTGCATTCCCGGAAAACCATGTCTTTGTGACCGTAAAGGCAAGGGTCGGTGAGGAGGGCAAAACACAATGAGCGTTCCTGTTCTCACCTTTTTCAACAATAAGGGCGGGGTTGGCAAGACCTCTCTCGTCTACCACTTAGCGTGGATGTATGCTGAATTGGGGGTAAGCGTTCTGGCAGCGGATCTTGATCCACAAGCCAACCTCACCAGCATGTTTCTTGAAGATGGGCGCGTGGAAGCCCTCTGGGACGGAGACCCTGAAGCGAATTCTTCCGCGAATACTATCTTCCAATGTGTAGAGCCGCTCATGCAGGTTGGGGACTTGCAGCCCCCAAATCTGCAAGAAATCACACCGCAATTGAGCTTGCTGCCGGGGGACTTGGCGTTGGCAGGCTTTGAGGACACGCTGTCTGCCGAATGGCCGAACGCGCTAGATTCCGGAGACCCTTATAGATCTTTCCGAATTCTGACGGCATTCTCGACCATCATGCAAGAGGGCGCCAATTCTATGGATGCTTCAATCATCCTCGCGGATGTTGGCCCTAACCTCGGCGCAATCAACCGTTCGGCCTTAATAGCCACCGATTATGTAGTTATTCCCCTGGGGGCCGACCTGTTCTCTCTCCAGGGCTTGCGGAATCTGGGACCTACGCTTCGCTCGTGGCGGCAAGATTGGAAAAAGAGAAGGGACAATTGGGCAGAGCCCGCGTTCCCGCTTCCCAAAGGGGGCATGAAGCCAGTCGGCTATGTGGTGCAGCAGTATGGGATTCGGCTCTCTCGCCCAGTTATGGCGTACGACAAGTGGGTTAATCGGATGCCGAATGAGTACGCGAAAAACTTGCTGGAGATTAGCCAAGGTCCTTACCCGAGCACACCGGAGCAAGATGACCACTCTCTTGCTACTGTCAAGCACTATCGCAGTCTCGTACCCATGGCTCAAGAAGCGCGCAAACCAATCTTCAAGCTCACGCCCGCCGATGGCGCAATTGGTGGCCACGCTGCCGCCGCCTGGCAGGCCCGAGACGATTTCAAAGAGTTGGCTGAGAAGATTAAGGCTCTTTGGTCGCGGGAACATGCGGGTAGTGTAGCCGTCTGAGCTGCGCTCCTTCCAGAACATCCGCCGACCACATTTCAGTCTTCAATCGTGTTTGGCTCTGCCGTCCCTTCTATGCCTGACTCGGCGTTTGCTGGTAGTTGCTTCAGCGTAATTCGCTTGTCTCTCACTATCTTGGCTAAGTACAATGCAGCCAGCAATGCGTTGATTTTCTCCGTGCGCCACGCCTTTGGGGGTCATTTGCTATGGACAGAGACACATTCAAGAATCCCGGCGTCGAATATCGCGCCGTGCCGTTTTGGTCGTGGAACGACTGGTTGGAAGACGGCGAGTTGGTGCGGCAGATTGGCGAGATCGAGAAGGCCGGTTGGGGCGGCTTCTTCATGCACTCGCGGCTGGGGTTGGAGACGCCCTACATGACGCCGGAGTGGATGGACCGCATTCGCGCGTGCGTCGAGGAAGCGCGGCGGCGGGGCATGCACGCCTGGCTCTACGACGAGGATAAGTGGCCCAGCGGCTTTGCCGGCGGCATGACCGCGCTCAAAGACCCCGACTACCGCATGAGAGTGCTCGCTTTGCGGGTGTTCAACCGCTACGACACCTATCCGGAGAGCGTGGCCGTATTCGCGGGCAACCTCGACAATGGCGTGCTCACCGGCGCGCGGCAGGTCGATAGCCAGCAGGACGACGCCCGCCTCACCTACCTGCAGTTTCATGAATGGATTGCGCCGCTCGGCAGCCCCTGGTTCAACGGCGCCGCGTACAGCGACCAACTCAGCGTGGCGGGCGTAGGCGAGTTCATCGAGAACACGTACGCCGCCTATCGAGAGGTCGTCGGCGACGACTTTGGCGGCGTGATTCCCGGCATCTTTACCGACGAGCCGAATTTTCTATCCTTCCATCAGGAGCACCCGGAGCTTTGCGTGCCTTGGACGAAAGGGTTTGCCGAGATATTCAAAGACAAATTCGGCTATGACCTCATTCCGCACCTGCCGTCGCTCTTCTATGACACCGGCGACTTTCGCAAAGTGCGCTACCACTATTGGCGCGCCATCACGGAGCAGTTCGTGGAGGCGTTTTCCAAGCAGATCTACGACTGGTGCAACGAACACGACCTCAAGCTCACCGGACACTACCTCTACGAGGATTCGCTGCAGCAGCAGGTGCCGGTCTCCGGCGCGGTGATGCCCCATTACGAGTACATGCACTACCCGGGCATGGACCACCTGCGGCGCGACATCGAGAACCTCGTGACTCCCAAGCAACTGGACAGTGTTGCCTGCCAGCTTGGCAAGGAGCGCGCCCTTTCCGAGACCTACGGTTGCTCCGGCCAGAACCTCTCGTTCGAGGGCCGCAAGTGGATTGGCGACTGGCAGTGCGTACTGGGCGTGAACTTCCTCAATCCGCATCTGTCGTCGTATACGCTGCGCGGCGCGCGCAAGCGGGACTACCCGCCCGACATCTTCTATCAGCAACCGTGGTGGCCCCACAATGCGCTGGTAGACGACTACTACGCTCGCCTCTCCTACGCGCTCAGCCAAGGCGAGCGGGTGGTGGATCTGCTGGTGGTGCATCCCATCGGCAGCGCGTGGTCGGTCTACCGTCCGCAGAATCCCCAGGCGGCGCGGGACGTCAACGACCGGTGGGTGGCGCTCTCCACGCGGCTCTTGGAAGAGCACTTCGACTACCACTTTGGCGATGAATCGATAATGGCGCGGCACGGCCGGGTGGAAGACGGCTGCCTGGTGGTGGGCCGCATGCGCTATCGCGTGGTCATCGTGCCGCCGAGCATCACGCTGGCGAGCACGACGGTGGCGTTGCTCCAGGCGTTCCGGGCCGCGGGCGGCGCGCTGTTCTTCTGCGAAGAAAAGCCGACCTTGGTGGAAGGCGAACCCGACGACGCGGTGGGAGCGCTGGCCGCCGCCTGCGAGACACTGCCGCTGGGAGACGAACCGCTGGCAACGACGCTGGCGCCGCACGTGACGCGGCCGGTGCGCGTGACCAACGGTGACGGCGGCGGCGTGCCCCACGTGTGGTACAACCTGCGGCGCAACGGCGGCGAGGATATTCTCTTCCTGGCGAACACGAGCCAGGAGGAGGGCGGCGACTACACCGTGCGCCTGCCAAACGGCGGCGCTTGGCAACTATGGGATGCGGCTACGGGCGACGTGGCGCCGCTGCCCGCGCGGGAGCCGGGGGCTAACGGCGCCGTCACGCTGCCGTTCGCGCCGGTAGGTTCGTACCTGCTCGTGAGTGATGGCAGCAGCGATGCCGAGGTGGCAGCGCCCGCGCCGCATTACACCGAATCTATCGCCGCGGGCGACACCTGGGACCTGGAACTGCTGGACCCGAACGCGCTAACACTTGACTACTGCGCCTGCCGCATTGGGGACGGCGCGTGGCAGGCGCCCGTGCCCCACCTCAAGGCCTTGGAGGTCCTACGGAGAGCCGGCAATCTGGAGCACATGCGCATACAGGGGGCCGGGGTGCCGTTTGCCGTGCGCTACACCTTTGAATCCGCTCTGCCGGCGGGGCGCGACCTCACGCTGGTGGTGGAGCGGCCGGCCGACTTCCGCATCGCGGTGAACGGCACGGCGGTCGCGCATGAACCGGGCGACGGCTACTGGCTGGATACCAGCTTCCGGCGCATTCCCATCGGCGCGCTCGCCCAACCCGGCACGAACACGATTACGTTGGAGGGCGTGACCAGCCTGGATATGGAGATCGAAGCCTGCTACGTGATTGGCGACTTCGGCGTCGAGCAGAATGAGAGCGGTTTTCGGCTCGTGGCTGCTCCCACGCAGGCGCGGTCGGGCGACCTGACGCATCAAGGGCTGCCCTTCTATGCCGGCCGCGCGCGGCTGAGCCAACAGGTGCACGTTGCCCGCAAGAGCGGCGCCGCGGCGCTGGCGCTCGATGGACTCGACGCTACGGTGACGATCGTGCGCGTAAACGGCCAGGAGGCCGGCGCAATCGTCTGGCGGCCTCACGAACTCGATATTTCATCCCTGCTGGTGGCGGGCGAAAACACACTGGAACTGGAACTCATCGGCACGCTCCACAACCTGCTCGGCCCGCACCACCACCGCGACGGCGAAATCCTGGGAGTCTCTCCCGCTACGTTCTCCGACTGGCTGAACTGGACGGATGACTACAACTTCGTCCGCTTCGGCGTGGAGCGGGCGCGCATCCGGTTGGAGTGATGAGGCCGCGAGCGAAGCGCGGTTATGTGGCGGTAGAGCGAACGATCTCTGGAGGGCGAGGCCGGCGGCGGTTATTCTCCGTTCGCACTGAGCGCTGCGACCCTTCGGCAAGTTCAGCACAGGCCTGTCGAAGCGCAAACCATTCACTGGGCGAGTCAATTAACTCCCGTTCGCGCTGAGCCTGTCGAAGCGCCGGCCGGGCGCTAGGCCGTTCAGTGAGATTTCCAACGCATCTATCCACGGAACCATCCGTTCATGGTTCGACAAGCTCACCACGAACGGTCTGGCCTTTGGCGGTCACAGGTGCTCCTTCACCTTCTCCGCCACCGTCCGGTTCATCTTGGGCGCGTCGGACAGCGCCTCCACCGACGCCTCCCGGATCGCGTCCACGCTGCCGAAGTGTTGCAGCAGCGCCATCTTGCGCTTGGTGCCAATGCCGGGAATCTTGTCCAGCAGCGAGCCGAAACTGTGCTTGGTGCGCACCGTGCGGTGGTAGGTGATGGCGAAGCGGTGCGCCTCGTCACGGACGCGCTGCAATAGCTTGCGCGCCTCGGAGCGCTCTTCCAGCGTGATGGGCCGAGAAGCGCCGGGCAGGAAAATCTCCTCGCGCTGCTTGGCTAGTCCCAGCGCCGGAATGTCGTGCAGGGCCAGATTTGCCAGCACCTCCAGCACCGCGTTGAGTTGCCCCTTGCCGCCGTCGATCACCAGCAAATCGGGCTTGATGCCCCATGAATCCAGGGCGTCCGCCTCCGGCTCTACCGCCCCGTCCTCACGCTGGCCGGTCTCCGCTTCCGCGCGCCGGTCGCTCAGGCGTTTGAGCCGCCGGGTGAGCATCTCCTGCAGGCTGGCGTAGTCGTTGGGCCCGTCCACGGAGTTGATGCGGAAGCGCCGGTAGTCGCCCGTGCTCGGCAGGCCGGCCACGCAGACCGCCATCGCGCCCACTGTGTACGCCCCTTGGATGTTGGAAATGTCGTAGCATTCGATGCGCGTCGGCGGCGCGTCGAGATCCAGCACGTCGGCCAGTTCGGTCAGGGCCACCTGCGCCCGTTGCTGGCTGTCCAGGTGGCGCAGCCGGTGGTCGTGCAGGCCCTGGCGGGCGTTGTTGCCCGCTAGCTCCACCAGGCGGCGCTTTTCGCCAATCTTCGGCACGCTGAGCGTCACCGCGCCGCCGCGCCGTTCCCGCAGCCACGCGCGCAGCAATTCCGCGCCGCGAATGCCCACCGGCAGGAAGAGCGCCTGCGGAATCTGCATGCTGCGCCCATAGAACTGCTGCAGGAATTCGCGGATCACGTCCCGGTCTTCCTCGTCGGACACGTGCTCCAGGATGAAGTTTTCGCGCCCCAGCAGGTGGCCGCCGCGAATGCTGAAGACCTGCACGCAGGCCTCATCCTGCTCGCGGGCAAAGCCGATGACGTCGATATCCCCTTGCCGTATGTTAGTGATCTTTTGGCGTTCTAAGACACGTTCCACGGCCCGGATGCGGTCGCGCAGGGCCGCCGCGCGCTCGAACTCCAACGTGTCCGAGGCTGCGCGCATCTCGCCGCGCAGATTCCGGATCACGTCGCCCGGCCGGCCTTCCAGAAAGCGCGTGACCTGCTCGATGATGCCGCCGTAGCCCTCCTGGGTCACCGCGCCGATGCACGGCCCGGCGCAGCGCTTGATGTGGAAGTCCAGGCACGGGCGCTCGTACTCCTTCTCCATGTCCAGGGCGCACGAGCGGTAGGGAAAGAGCCGGTTGAGCAGGTTCAGCGTGTCGCGCAGGCTGTAGGCGCTGGTGTACGGCCCGTAGTAGCGCGCGCCGTCGTCCAGGATGCGGCGCGTTGTCAATACGCGGGGATAGCTCTCGTTCAGGGTGACTTTGAGGTAGAGGAACGATTTGTCGTCGCGCAGCACCACGTTGTAGCGCGGCCGGTGGTGCTTGATGAGATTGCTCTCCAGCACCAGCGCTTCGATCTCGGTATCGGTGATGATGTACTCCACCGTGGCGGCGTGCTCCACCATGCTGCGGGTCTTCCAGGGCATGCGGTCCTGGCGGCCAAAATACGACCGCACCCGGTTGCGCAGCAGCTTGGCCTTGCCCACGTAGAGCACCGCGCCCTTGCGGTCGCGAAAGAGGTAGCAGCCCGGCAGCAAAGGCACGCCGGACATGCGCTCGCGGGCTTCATCTACCGGAATCGACACGCGGAATCTCCAATGGCGCACGCACGCATAAGGACTTCCTGTCTTGATATGGTATCATGGGCGCAGAAGTGATAAGTTTGCGTCAAAGGATACCGTTGGCCTCGTGGCGAGACTGTAGGTGTCGGCTGGAGGAACAATCCGATCGCAGTTAGAGGAGCAAGAAGAGCGTATGGCTATGCTGGACACGTATCGGGCGTTTGAAGCCCTAACCGGTGCGGGCTTCACGGCAAGTCAGGCCAGAGCCCTTATCGACATGGGACGTGAAGGCTACGGCGCGCTGGCGACGAAAGCCGACATTGAAGATATGGCGACCAAAGCCGACCTGCGCGATCTGGAACAGCGCATGACCATAAAGGTAGGCGCAATGCTCTTCGCGCTAGCGGGTTTGCTGATTGGCGTATTGGTCGCTTTGGAATTGCTGCCGCTCTGACGCGAGCGGGGGCGTATGGCCGCAAGCTTTCGCGCGTTGCCGGAATCAAGCGCTATTGAGATTTTGCAAGTATTGGCATTCAAGGAGGAGGATCGTCGTGCGTAACACCAGGAAGTTCATCGGCCTGCTCGCGCTGGCAAGCGTGCTGCTCTTGCCGGCGTGCGGGGTTGCGGCGGCGCAGGCCGCGCCCAGCGCGGCTGAGGCGGAAGCGCCGGCCGCGACCGCGAGCGAGGGTGGCGAGGAGAAGCAAAGCGAACGCAGCATCTCCGTGTCGGGACAGGGCACGGCCAGCGCCAAGCCCGACCTGGTCACGCTCTCGCTAGGCGTGCAGGCCACGGGTGAAACGGCGATGGAGGCCTTAGAGTTGAACAGCGAGCAGATGGCCGCCGTCATCGACGAACTGCTGGAAGCCGGCATCGATGAAGAGGACATTCAGACCTCCGGCATCAACCTCTACCCCGTCTACGACAACGAGCAGCGCTTCGGCTCCAGCGAACCGCGCGAGATCGTGGGCTACCGGGCGCAGAACACGGTGACCGTGACCGTGCACGAAATCGAAATGGCGGGTGAGGTGCTGGACGCGGCGGTGACGGCCGGCGCGAATACGGTGAGCGGCATCCGCTTCGGCCTGAGCGACACCGACACGCTCGTCACCGACGCGCTCATCGCCGCCGTGTTGAACGCGCAGGAGAAGGCCCAGACCATCGCCGATACCCTCGGCGTGGAGCTTGGCGCGGCACTGATGGTGAATGAGGAGTACATCGAGCGCCCGCAGGCGGGGGCGTTCGTAGCCCGGGCGGAGGCGGCCTTCGATAGCGGCGGCTTTGCCCCGCCGGTGCAGGGCGGCACCGTCGGCGTGACCGCCCACGTGCGCGTGACGTTCGCCATCGAGTGAGGCGAGATGCCTGACGGATAAGCGGATGGCAAGAAGAGATGGGATTAAGAAAGCGGGTCGTCTTGCGACCCGCTTTCTTTTCTATATCGGGTTGTGCGTAGAGTTGTTTGTAGAGGAGGGTAGCGCAACGCCAGCCGTTCGTCCTGAGCCTGTCGAAGGGCGAACGGTTCGGAAGAGCGGGTCGGTGAACGGTGCCAGGAGTTGCGCAAAGCGCGACACAGGCGGGGGACAAGCCCCCGCGCTACGTACCGTCATTCACGCGCGCGCATTCCGTCATTCCCGCGCACGCGGGAATCCATCTTCACGGCCAGCGTTAGCCCAGGCGGCGGGGACAAGCCCCGCGCTACAGGCGCTCCACCGCCGGTAGGGGCACGACATGTCGTGCCCCTACCGGGTGGGGTTGGTTGGCGCGTAGAGGTCGGGCCGGCGGTCGTCCAGATAGGTGGCAATCGTGCGCCACTGTTCCCAATCCGGGTGGTTGAGTTCCAGCGACGCCACCGCTACGCCTTCACCTGCGCCGATCTGCGCCAGGAAGCCGCCGGAGGGGGCGGCGATGCAGGAGTGTCCCAGGCTCTGCCAGCCCTCTTCCACGCCCACGCGGTCGGCCATTGCCACGTGCACCGTGTTTTCCAGGGCGCGGGTGGCGACCAGGCCGCTGACCACGTTGCCGCCCCAGCCCAGGCCGCGCTGCCAGTCGTTGGTGATCCAATCGGTGCTGTTCAAGATGACCTGCGCCCCTTCCAACACCAGGCGGCGGATGTATTCGGGGAATATCAGGTCGTAGCAGATCGTCAGCGCCACGCGGGTACCGCCGATGTCGAACAGGGCCGGTTCCGTGCCGGGCGTGAACGCCTCGCGTTCCGCCGCAAACAGGTGCACTTTGCGGTACGCCCCGCGCAGGCTGCCGTCGGGCGCAAGCAGCGCGGCGCTATTGTAGAGGCAGCCCGTGCCTTGCTCGATCATGCCCGCCACCACGTAGCAGCGGTGGCGTGCGGCAATCCGTCCCAGTTCGTCCGTGGTCGGGCCGGGAACCGGCTCGGCCAGCGCGGCCAGGCGCTGGCCGACGAAGTAGCCGGTGGTTGCCAGTTCCGGCAGCACGCACACCGTTGCGCCCTGCGCCGCGGCGGCCGCCACCAGGCTCTCGGCGCGCGCCAGGTTGGCGGTCACGTCGCCGAGCACGCAGTCCATCTGCACTACGGCAAGTTTGAAAGACATCGTTCAATACGCCTCGTTTCTTGGCCTCACTTCCGGTCATGCCGAGCGCGGCCATGTCTCATTCCGAGCACGACCTTGTCTCACTCCGGGCACGACCATGTGTCATTCCGGGCACAACCATGTGTCATTCCGAGCGCAGCGAGGAATCTCGCGCCCATGCCGCACATAGTCTGTCGGCCTCACCGCACTAGATTCCTCACTCCGCTGTGCTCCGTTCGGAATGACAGCAATGTGCCGCACCCTGTTCAGAACGCGGTCGAGCGAGTCTGACAACGAATTGGCCAACGTCCAGAGCCCCGAGCGCAGCCAGGAATCTATGCGGTCCCGCACTCTTAATACTTCGTCGCAGAATTCATCCTGAGCTTGACGAAGGGCTCCTCAGAATGACACGGGGAAGTGCGTTTGAGTCTCAACGTCAAACTGGAGAGACGGCACAGACGCCGTCTCTCCAGCCATAGGCGAAACGTGAACGAGGCCGTCACGCCCGCGCCTGCGGGCAGCCGGCCTTACGACTCCAGTTCCTGGGTAATGAGCCTGGCCGCTTCCGCCAGCGCGCCGCGCAAGTCCAGTTCGCTCTCGCCGCTCATGGCGTCGCGCACGATTTGGAAGTGCGGGTTGGAGGCCGTCCAGCGCCGGTAGAACGGGTAGTTCTTGCCTTTCGCGCCCACTTCCGGCGTAACGGCAATCACCGGGAAGTCCTCCACGGCGCTGGCCCACTCGGGCGAATTGTAGAAGTCCAGCCGCGGCGAGACCTGGTTGACCAGGAGCAGCTTTTGCACCTGGGCCTCCATGCCGCAGATGAAGCGGCTCATCTCGAAGGCCATGTCCGGCTGTGCCGTGCCGTCGGGCACCACCATCATGTTGATCCAGGTAGCGCCGCTGGCGTCGCCGTCCTGGCTGGGGCCTTGCGGCGGCGGCGCGAACCAGAAGTTGAAGCCTTCCTCGAACTCGTCGCGGATGTAGTAGGCCGCCCAGGTGCCCCAGTGGATGGCCGAGCCGCGGCCCTGCGCCAGGATTTCACGGCCTGACGGGAAGTCGTCGATCAGATCGCGGTACTTCACGTGCTGCTTGGCGCGGTGGTCCGCCACCTCCAGCGCCGCGGCGGAATCGAAGACCGCCTGGGTGATTTCCTCGTTGTGGATGTCCCCGCCGTTGGCGTAGAGCCAGGCCGCATATTCCGGCAAGCCGGGAATGTGGTAGGTGAAGCCCAGGCCCTCGTACTTGCCGGCGGCGTTCTTCTTGGCCAGTTTCTCGCTGGCGGCCGCCAGGCCGTCCCAGGTGGCCAGGTCGGCGCCTTCCGGATCCAGGCCCGCATCCACGAAGTGGTCCTGGTTGATCACGATCACGTAGGAGTCCGGCCCCCAGAAAGAGATGCCAAAGTACTTGCCCTGCGCCCGGCGGTACGGGTTGGCGCTATCCATGAACTGGTCGGGGCCAACGTCCGGCGCCGCGGCCAGGTGGGAACTCAGGTCCGTCAGCAAGCCGTTGTCCCAGAGGTCCCGCGCCCAGATGATGGAACTGTGCATCACGTCGGGCACCACGCGGGCGGCGGCTTCCGTGGTGAGTTTCGCCACGTTCTCGCCAAAGGACACGTGGGAGTAATCGATGTTCTCCACCTGCGGATTCATTTCGCGGAACGTCTCGCTGGCCCAGATGAACCACTGGTCCCAGGTAGTCGGCGTCTGGCCCACCTGGCGCCAGTCGCGAAACACCAGCGTGATCTTCTCCGGCTCCGGCTGCTTGGCCTCCTCTTTCGGCGCTTCGGCTTCCTTCACCTCTTCTTGCGGCGCTTCCGTTGCGGTCCCGGCCTGGCCGCACGCGGCCAGCAACGCAAACCCGCCCGCCGCCGCGCCGCCGGCCAGAAATCGCCGGCGCGAAAACGCACGTCTTGTCTCTTTGGTATCCATAGTTTTCGCCACTCCTTTTCGCTACTATGGACGCGCAAATATGGCTAAAGGATAGTGAAATGTTGGGGACGTGTCAACGTAAGGGCGTTGCGGCGCGCGCTGTGTCTACCCGTGCGGCTGGCGCCCGCGAGAGGCGCACCACTCTTCATACGACGGCACGTCCTCACCGACGACGTAGAGGAAGTAGTACGCGCCGGTCTCGCCCAGGAAGCCGAAGCGCTTGCGCAGGTCTTTGACCGTGGGCTCGAAACCGCCGTGGGAACGCAGGTAGGCCTGAAAGCTGCCGTGTTCTGCTTCCAGGTCGCGCATTGCCTGGGCGTTCTTTACGATGGCCGCCAGCTTGCGCCGGTTGCGGATGACGCGCTTGTCTTGCGCCAGTTCGTCCAGTTCCTTCTCGCTCAGGAAGGCAATGGCGACCGGGTCGAAGTCGTGCATTGCCGCCGTGATGTCGGGCCACTTTGCTTCAACCACGGCCCACGACATGCCGCTGTGGAAGACGGCCTTGCACATGACCGCAAGGTAATCGGCAAGACTCTGCGGTTCGATTTGCTGCGGGGCTTCCATGGTTTGCCTTTCCTAGCGGTCGGGGATGCTGAACGAGGATGCGCGCCGCCGGGGGAATGCACAGGCGACGGCTCCAGTATGGCGCATTTGGCGGGGCCGGGGCAAGCGGGGCGCGCCGTCATTGGTCGTAGGCGGCGCGCTCTGTCATTCCCGCGCACGCGGGAATCCACTGCGTGGGCGGCGAAGATGGATTCCCGCGTGCGCGGGAATGACGGATTCCGTCGCGCTATTCTCAGCGCAATGTCGGCCAGGCCAATGGCCCGCTGCGCGGCAGCGGCGGCGGGGAATGCCGGGGCCGCGTTTGTGGGATAGCGCGGGGAGTCGCTATAATCAATGTGACACAGAATGAAAGGCGGCACGGTGGCAGAGAATCAAGCGGAAGACGCGGCGATTACCCGCGCCGAGGTGCGGCACGTGGCGAACCTGGCGCGGCTGGCGCTTTCGGCGGAAGAGGAAGCGCGTTTCCAGCAGCAACTGAGCGGCGTTTTCGCGCACTTTCAGCAGCTCAGCGCGTTGGATACGGAGCGGATTCCGCCCACGGCGCAGGTTATTCCGCTTAAGAACGTGATGCGGCCGGACGCAGTTGCGCCCTCGCTAGCGGCGGCGGACGTCCTCGCCAACGCGCCGGAGCGCGAGGGCGATCAGTTCCGCGTGCGCGCCATCTTGGATTTCTAGCGGCTTGGCGGCGCGGTCTTGCTCTTGTCGTCTTACGCTGATTTCTACACCCTCTCCCTCAGGGAGAGGGGACAAGAGCCAGACTTAGCCCTCTTTGTCAGGGAGAGGGGACAAGAACGGGCTTGGTTGTCTGGCAAGTTAGTCGAGAGTTAATCGAGAAACGGCATTAATCTTTGAACCTCAGCGCACTGACCGTCCGCAAGGCCCAAGAGCGGCTGCGCGGCGGCGATATTACGTCTCTGGAATTAACCGAGGCCGTCCTGGCGCGGATCGAGGACGTCGACGAGACGATTCAGGCCTACGTGACCGTGACCGCCGAGCGGGCGCGGGCGCAGGCGCGGGCGGCGGATGCACGCCGCGCGCAGAACGGCGCTGGCGGGGACACCGGCGTCCCGCCGCTGCTGGGCATTCCCGCCGCCATCAAGGACGTGGTGAGCACCAAGGGCGTGCGCACCACCTGCTCCTCCCGCATCCTGGAGAACTACGTGCCGCCCTACGACGCGACCGTGATGGAGAAGCTGAACGCGCAGGGCAGCGTGCTGGTGGGCAAGACGAACATGGACGAGTTCGCCATGGGTTCCAGCACGGAGCACTCGGCCTTCTTTCCCACCCGCAATCCCTGGGATACGGAGCGGGTGCCGGGCGGCTCCAGCGGCGGTTCGGCGGCGGCGGTGGCCGCGGACGAGGCGCTCTTTGCATTGGGCTCCGATACCGGCGGTTCGATACGCCAGCCGGCGGCCCTCTGCGGCGTGGTGGGCATGAAACCCACCTACGGCCGCGTCTCGCGCTACGGCCTGGTGGCGTTTGCCTCATCGCTGGACCAGATCGGCCCGCTCACCAAGGACGTTACCGACTGCGCCATCGTGCTGGCGGCGATCTGCGGCCACGACCTCCGCGACGCCACGTCCGCGCCGGAGCCGGTCCCCGACTGGCCGGAGGAGATGAAGCGCGACGTGCGCGGCCTGCGAGTGGGCGTGCCGCGGGAGTACTTTGGCGAGGGCATCGACCCGGCGGTCGAGCAGGCGGTGCGCGGCGCGATCGCGCAATTGGCGGCCTTGGGCGTGGAGGTGGAGGACGTCTCCCTGCCGCACACGGAGCACGCGCTGGCCACCTACTACATCATCGCGCCGGCGGAGGCCAGCGCGAACCTGGCGCGCTACGACGGCATCAGGTACGGCTACGCCGCCCAGGACGCCGCGACCATGTGGGAGGCCTATAGCCGCACGCGCGGCGAGGGCTTCGGTTCGGAGGTGAAGCGGCGCATCCTCATCGGCGCGCACGCGCTCTCCAGCGGCTACTACGACGCCTACTACCTGAAAGCGCAGAAAGCGCGGACGCTGATCGCGGCGGACTTCGAGCAGGCGTTTACGCGGGTGGACGCCATCGTCTGCCCCACCTCCGCGACCGTGGCCTTCAAGATTGGCGAACGCCTGGACGATCCGTTGAGCATGTACCTCTCCGACTTGTACACCCTGCCCGGCAACGTGGCGGGACTGCCCGGCATTTCGCTGCCGTGCGGCCTGGTGGACGGGCTGCCGGTAGGGTTACAATTTGTGGGCCGGCCGTTCGACGAAACTACCCTCTTGCGGTTGGCGTACGCCTACGAGCAAGCCGGCGGCACGCGCTATACACCCGCCCTCTCTCAAGGAGCATCACACACATGACCGCAATCCGCCTCGCTGAAACCGGCGCGGCCGCCGCCCCAGACGTAACGAGCCGGCTCTCGGCGCGCGTGCGGCAGGTGCCCGCCTCCGGCATCCGCAAGTTCTTCGACATCCTGGCGAGCATGGACGACGTGATTTCGCTGGGCGTGGGCGAGCCCGACTTCGTGACGCCGCCCCACATCCTGCAAGCCGGCGTGGATTCGCTGGCGCAGGGCGAGACCCACTACACCTCCAACTACGGCATCATCGAACTGCGCGAGGCGGTGGCGGATTATCTCAACGAGCAGTACGGCGTGGACTACGATCCCAAGACGGAGATCATCATCACGTCCGGCGTGAGCGAGGCGGTGGACATCGCGCTGCGCGCCGTGCTCGACCCCGGCGACGAGGTGATCGTGCCGGAACCGGCCTATGTGTCGTACCGGCCGTGCATCGCGTTCGCCGGCGGCGAGCCGGTGGGCATCGAAAGTTCGGCGGCAACGGGCTTCCGCATTTCGGCGGCGCAGGTCGCTGACGCCATTACGCCCCGCACCAAGGCGCTGCTGCTCGGCTTTCCGGCCAACCCGACCGGCGCCATGCTCCCGCGCCACGAGTGGAGCCAGATTGCCGACCTGGCGCGGGAGCATAACCTCATCATGCTCTCCGACGAGATCTACGGCCGCCTGACGTACACCATGAAGCACACGTGCGTGAGCGCCCTGCCGGGAGCCTGGGAACGCACGATCCTCATGGGCGGCTTTTCCAAGTCCTACGCCATGACCGGCTGGCGCATCGGCTACGTGGCCGCGCCGGCGCCGGTGCTGGAATACGTCATGAAGGTGCACCAGTACGTGATGATGTGCGCGCCGATCATGAGCCAACGGGCGGCCCTGCAGGCCGTGCTTCACGGCGAGCCGGACATTGCCGAAATGCGCGGCGAATACGAGAAGCGGCGCGCGCTGATCGTGGACGGCGTGAACGAAATCGGGCTGAAGTGCGTGCCGCCGGACGGCGCGTTCTACTGCTTCCCCAGCGTGCGGTCCACCGGCCTTTCGTCGCAGGAGTTCGCGGAACGCCTGCTGCTGGAAGAACACGTGGCCTGCGTGGCCGGCGACGCGTTCGGCCCGTGCGGCGACGGCCACGTGCGCATGTGCTACGCGGTGCCGGCCGCGGACATCGCGGTGGCGCTGGAGCGGATTGGGAATTTCGTGCGGCGGGTGCGGGGGTAGCGCAGGTTTGTAGTTTGCGACTTGGTAGCGCAGGTTTGCAACCTGCGCACAAATGGAGACGAATTTCGTGGAGACTGCCGTAGCGGAGAAATACCGCACCGTCATCGGCCTGGAGTTTCACGTCCAGCTTCTGACGCGGAGCAAGATGTTCTGCGCGTGCAGCGCGCAGTACGCCGCCAACCCGCCGAATACGGTGGTTTGCCCGGTCTGCCTCGGCTTGCCCGGCGCGCTGCCGGTCATCAACGAGAAGGTGATCGAGTGCATCGTGATGACGGGCATGGCGTTGAACTGCGCGATTCCCGAGTTCGCCAAGTTCGACCGCAAGAACTATCCCTATCCCGACCTGCCCAAGGGCTACCAGATTTCGCAGTACGACCTACCCTTCTGCATCGAGGGCCACCTGACCCTGGATGAAGAAGGCGGCGGGCGCACCATTGGCATCACGCGCGTGCACCAGGAGGAGGACACCGCCAAGTCCACCCACGTCACGGCGGACAGCGGCGAGCGCTACTCGCTGGTGGACTTCAACCGCTCAGGCGTGCCCCTGATGGAGGTGGTGACCGAGCCGGACATCGCCTCGCCTGAAGAAGCGGCGGCCTTTGGCCGCAAACTGCGCCAGATCGTGCGCTATCTCGGCATCTCCACCGGCAACATGGAAGACGGCGCTATGCGCTGCGACGCCAATATCTCGGTCTGGCCGGCGGACGCGCCCACCGGCAACATCAAGGTGGAAGTGAAGAACATGAACTCGTTCCGCGCCGTGGAGCGGGCGCTGCGCTACGAGCAGGAACGGCAGACCCGCATCCTGGAGAGCGGCGCCGATACCCGCGTGACCGAGACCCGCGGCTGGGTGGAAACCAGCGGCGAGACCGTCTCCCAGCGCACCAAAGAGGAAGCCCACGACTACCGCTACTTTCCCGAACCGGACCTGCCGCCGCTGGAACTCGCGCGGGAATGGGTGGACGCCGTGCGGGAGCAACTGCCGGAGTTGCCCGCAGCCAAGAAGCAGCGCTTCATGAGCGAGTATGACCTCTCGGCCTACGACGCGGGCCTGCTCACGCAATCGCGGGAGTTGGCGGACTATTTTGAGGCAGCGGCGTTGCGCGCTAAGAGCGCGAAGGCCGTCGCGAATTGGATGTCGCGCAATCTGCTGCGGCGGCTCAATGAGTCGGACACCGAGCTCAGTGACTGCAAGATTGCGCCGGATGCGCTGGGCGAGTTGGTGCTGCTCATCGAATCGGGCGCAATCAGCAACCGCACCGCGCAGGAAGTCTTCGACGCGATGTTCGACACCGGCAAGAGCGCGCAAGCGATCGTCGCGGAGCAGGGCCTGGGGCAAATCAGCGACGAGGACGCGCTAGAGGAAATTGCCGCCAAAGTCATTGCGGAAAACCCCGCTGCTGTGCAAGACTTTAAACAGGGGAAGAAGCGCGCCGTCGGCTTCCTGGTCGGCCAGGTGATGAAGGCCACCCGCGGCAAGGCGAACCCCGGCATCGTCAACCAAAAGCTGCAAGCGATGCTGCGCCGCGTTTGAACGCCTTGCGGCCCGTGCGCGCGAGACGCCGCGTCCTTGCGCTAGTCCGCCCGGCTCGACGGAGAGCCGGAAGCTGTGCGCGGTTACCCCGGCAGAGACGCCGGCGACTGAGGAGGCAAAGTAGCATGGCCGAACTTATCGAACAGCAACCCCGCGTCAATCCGCTCACGATCGCGCTTGATCAATTCGACCGCACGGCGGAGATCCTGCACCTGGACGACGACATGCGCAAGGTGCTGCGCGTCCCCAAGCGCGAACTCACGGTCAACTTTCCGGTGCGCATGGACGATGGCCGGCTGGAGATGTTCGCCGGCTACCGGGTGCAGCACAACGTGAACCGCGGCCCGGCCAAGGGTGGCATCCGCTTTGCCCCGGACGTGGACATCGAGGAGGTGCGCGCCCTGGCCATGTGGATGACGTGGAAGTGCGCGCTCGTCGGCATTCCCTACGGCGGCGCGAAAGGCGGCGTGGCCTGCAATCCCAAGCAACTCTCCCGCACCGAACTGGAAGGCCTGACCCGCCGCTTTACCACCGAAATCTACACGCTCATCGGCCCGGAATCCGACATCCCCGCGCCCGACATGAACACGGATTCGCAGATCATGGCCTGGATCATGGATACCTACAGCATGCAGAAGGGGTACTCCGTGCCGGCGGTGGTGACCGGCAAGCCGTTGGGCATCGGCGGCAGCGCCGGCCGCACCGAGGCCACCGGCCGCGGCGTGACCTACGTGCTGGAAGAGGTGCTGGGCCATTACGGCGAGCGCATCGCGGGCAAGACCGTCGCCATTCAGGGCTTTGGCAACGTGGGGGCGCACGCCGCCGAGTTGCTGGCGGCCCAAGGGGCGAAGGTGGTGGCAATCTCGGACGTGAGCGGCGCGGTCTACAACGCGCGCGGGCTTGACATCAACGCGGCGCTGCAAATCAAGAACGAGGGCGTGCTGGTGAGCGACCTGCCCGGCGGCGAGCGCATCAGCAACGACGAACTGCTGGAACTGCCGGTGGACATCCTGGTGCCGGCCGCCGTGCACGGCCAGCTTACGGCGGAGAACGCCGAACACATCCGCGCCCGCTACGTCGCCGAGGCCGCCAACGGCCCCACCACGCCAGAGGCGGACGAAATGCTCCGCGAGCGCGGCGTCACGGTCATTCCCGACGTGCTCTGCAACGCCGGCGGCGTGACCGTCTCCTACTTCGAGTGGGTGCAGGGCCTCCAGTCGTTCTTCTGGGAGATCGAGCAAATCCGGCGGCGGCTGAAGAGCATCCTCAGCCGCGCCACCCGCGAGACCATCGCCACCGCGGAGAAGTACGACGTGGACTTGCGCATGGGCGCGTCCGCCCTGGGCGTGAGCCGGGTGGCCGAGGCGACGCTGTCCCGTGGGATCTACCCCTAGAGGATGTTTGCGCAAGCACCGTTCGTGCTGAGCACTTCGACGAGCTCAGTACAGGCCTGGCGAAGCGCGAACGGCGCTTCGCCATCTCCCGGCAACCCCGTTTACCCTGCGACGCGGCTCAGGACTGCGACCCTTCGGCAAGTTCAGGGCGAACGGTTAAGGGAATCTGTCGTTGGTTCGACGTGACTTTGCTTTCGTGTAACGCGCTTGGTACTTTGGGTGAGTGCTATCGGCCCGCGCTTGCGTCAGCGTTCAGCCAACGAAAGGTCAACTCATGAACATTCGCGCCTACCTCTGCCAGGAAGCCCGCCGTATGCATGCCGAGTCGCTGCAAGATCTGCCTGCGCCCAACGATTGGACGCAGGCGCGGGAGGAGTGGCTGGCGCAGTACTACGCCATGATGGGCGTGTCCAGCCACATGGCGCTGGCGGAGCGGCCGCCGCTCAATGTGCAGATTACCAAAGAGACCGAGCGCGACGGCTACCGCATCCAGAACCTGCACTACGAGGCCCTGCCCGGCCTCTACGTCACCGGCAACCTCTATCTCCCCACGAACGTTGCCGGGCCTGTGCCGGGCGTGCTCTACGTTTGCGGCCACGCCCAGAAGCAGAAAGAGCACTACCAGGCGCATCCGCGCAAGTTCGCCCAACTCGGTTTCGCCTGCCTGCTGGTGGAGACCATCCAGCTTGGCGAGATCGAGGGACACCACCACGGCACCTTTCATCGCGGCTGGTTCAACTGGTACAGCCAGGGCTACACGCCGGCCGGCGTGGAACTCTGGAACGGCGTGCGGGCGCTCGACCTGCTGGCGGGGCTGCCGGCAGTCGACGGCGACCGTATGGGAGTTACCGGCATCTCCGGCGGCGGCGCGGTAAGTTGGTGGGTGGCCGCCGCGGACGAGCGCGTGCGGGTAGTCGCGCCGGTCTGCGGCACGGCCACGTTTGCCTCCCACGTCTGCGAGCGCACCGTGGACGGCCACTGCGACTGCATGTTCTTCGTGAACGCCTACGGTTGGGAACTGGCGGACGTGGCCCGCCTGATCGCGCCGCGGCCCATGCTCATCGGCTCGGCCAACCGCGACGGCATCTTCCACATCCGCGCCATCCGCGAGACCTTTGCCGGCACGAAAGCCATCTACGACCACCTGGGCGCGAGCGATAACGTGCGCCTGGTGGAGACGCCCGGCCCCCACTCCTACCACGCCAATTCGCGGCGCGCCATCTTCTCGTGGTTCCTGCGGCATCTGGAAGGAAAAGAGGTGTCGGAGGAAGCGGTGGGCGACGTCGACGAGAGTCCTGATGCGCAAGAGGACGCGGCCACGCTGCGGGTCTACGGCAACGGCGTGCCGCCCGCCGAGCGGGTCTCGACCATCCAGGAAGATTTCTTTACCTTGCCGGAACTGCCGAGCATTTCTACGGCGGAAGAGTTGGCGGCCGCGCGGAAGCAGGCGCGCGCCGGCCTCAAAGAGACCTCGTTCCGCCACTTTCCCGCTGCGCCGTGCGCGCTGGACGCGGAAGTGGAGTATGAAATCGGGCGCGGCGACGCGGTGGCGGGCGGCAGGTTCGCCTTTACGCCGGAGGGCGGCTGGCGCTTGCACGGCGCGTGGACGTTGCCGGAAGCCGGCACCGACGCGCCGGCCGTGCTCGCGCTGCGCGCGCCCCACGAGCCGCGCAAAGCTACCGAAGAGTGGCTGCAAGGGTTCGATGGCTCTTGGGCGCGGGTGGCGGCGGAGCCGCGCGGCACGGGCGACACCGCCTGGGGCGCGGAACTCGACTGGCACGTGCGCCGGGCCGCCATGCTCACCGGCCGCACCATCGCCTCCATGCAGGTCTACGACGCCCTGCGCGCGCTGGAAGCCCTTGCGCATTTGCCCGGCGTTGACGGCACGCGGGTTGCCCTGGCGGGACGCGGCCAAATGGCGGTGGTGGCGCTCTACGCGGCTTTGCTCCACGGCAACGTGGCGGCGCTTATCTTGAGCGACCTGCCGCCGTCCCTCAGCGCGCCCTCTAATCCCGACGGCAGCGGCATTGCCAGCGAGATTCTCTTTGCGTTGCAACACGCCGACCTGCCCCAGGCCGCCGGCCTGCTCTGGCCCACGGAATTGGTCTTCCTCGGCCCGCGCCCCGGCACGTTCGGCTGGACGGAAGATCTCTATCACCGCCTCGGCGCGCCGGGCAAGATACGCCACGTGATGAATCTTGGGCAGTGGCAGCCCGGCGCCACCGTCTAGACTTTCGGAGAGCCGTCTTGTCCCATTTCCCATTGGGAGAGTGTTTGGGTGAGGGGAATTGAAGTGTAGGGGCACGACATGTCGTGCCCCTACACCGTGTCTGCGGACCGCGGCGCTACCCAGCCGTTCCGCGTCCCTCCGGCACCACGTGGCCTGTCGGATCGGGCCACTGATAGACTCCGGGCCGCATGGTCTGGAGGGCGCTCACTACCGTTTGCGGGCCTTCCTGGGCCACCTTCTTCAGCGGGTCGGGCCAACCCTGGAGTTGCTGCTCTTCCCACTGCCAGAGGCGGTATTCCAGGTCCCGCGTGACTTCGGGATGGGCTTCAGCCACGTTCCGCTCTTCCCGCGGGTCGTTCGCCAGGTCGAAAAGCTGGGTTAGCGGCCAGTTCATGAGCCCGCCGTGGTAGCTCTTGATGAGCTTCCAATCGCGCCCGTCGGCCGCGCCGATAGTGCGGATTGCCCGCTGCGCCGACCACAGGCCGTGTTCCAAGTACACGTAGTCGCGCCGGGGGTCAGGCTCCGGCTCGCCGCGCAGCATCCCCAGCAGCGAGCGCCCCTGCCAGCCCGCCGGGGTTTCCAGGCCGGCCACGTCGCAGAGGGTCGGGCCAATATCCAGGGTATAGCCGGCCGCGTCCACCACCGTGCCCGGCGCAATGCCGCCGCCCGGCCAGCGCGCCAGCAGCCAGATGTGGGCGTCGGTCTCGTAGACGCCCCAGTGGTCGCCGTAGACGCTGTGCTCGCCCTGGTTCTCGCCGTGGTCGGTGGCGGCAATGACAAAGGTGTCGTCCAGCACGCCCGCTTGCTCCAGCGCGTCCAGCAGCCGCCCCACGTATTCGTCGCAAAAGGCAATCTCCGCGTCGTACATCGCCAGCCAGTAGTCGAAGTCCGCCTTGCCCCAGATGCGGTGCGAGCCGGCGGAATTCGGCATGTGGGCGTAGCGCGCGGCATCTTCCCGGATTCGTTCGTCCGGCGGCCAGTCCGGCGGCGGATAGGCCAGCATGGTATCCACGTACGATTGTGGCGACTTGTATGACTGATGCGGGTCCCAATAGTGAACGTACAAGAAGAAGTCGTCCTGGGCGTGATCTGCCAGCCAGGCGAGGGCGTGGGCGGTAATTTCCGGCGCTTGCACGCGGCTGTGCGCCAGATGCCATTGGGGCCGGTAGTACGCATTCCAGCCCGTGCGGAACCAGGAAGCCTGGTCCGCGAACGTGGAGACCGCCGCCGTGCGCAAGCCCGCCGGGCCCTTGTGCGCGGCCAGATGCTGCTGCACCTGCGGCACGCGGCTGCCTATAGGCGGATACGTTGGCCCGGCGTAGCGGGCGTCCTGTTCCCAGGGCTTGGTGTTCAGTTCACCCGCCGGACGCCCGTAGTCGCCAATCGCCTGCGCCCGCTCGCCGTGGGTGAGCAGGCCGGTCTTGATGCCCCAGCGGCCCGTGAAGATGCTGGCGCGCGCCGGCACGCAGGGCGTATCGGCGGCGTACATGTGTGTGAAGCGCGCCCCTTCCGCCGCAATGCGGTCGAGGTTGGGCGTGGTGGGCCGGGCGTAGCCGTAGCAGCCGATGTGGTCCCGGCGCAGGGAGTCGATGTCTATGTAGAGGACTTTCATCTCTATACCGGAATGACCGTCGTCTCCTTGCCTTCCCGTAGCGCGGGGGCTTGTCCCCCGCCGGAGCCATTGAAACTGACACGCACAGGATTGACTCAACAGATTCGCAGGTTACAAACCTGCGCTACCAGAAGTCTGGGACGCGAGTTTTGCTGTCTCTTTGTTTAATGCGACACCATTAGGGCTTGTCCCCCGCCGAAACAAGGCCGCACTCGCGCAAGGCTATACTCTAATGCCTATACCGGAATGACCGTCGTCTCCCGGCCCTCCCGCAGCGCCACCGCGTCGGCGATCATGCGCTGGAAGTCGTGCTGAGGCGCGTACTTCACCCGCGATTTCGCCGCGCTGTTATCCGCCCAGTACTGCCAGCAGGCCGGGGCTTCCCAATCGAGCACCGGCAGACCGAGCAGGTCGCTGAGCACCGCCGTGCCCTCGCTGAAAGGAATCGCGTAGGGGCCGTGCATGTTAAGGGTTTCGCCAATCGCGCCGTCCTCTTCCAACGCCTGGATGATGCCGTGCACCACGTCGCGGGCGTCGGTGCGGTGCCACAGCCAGGGATTGCCGTCGCGGTCGTGATAGTTTATCAGCAGCTTGGCGGGGTCGTCCGTGCGCTGCTTCACGGCCTCCGCGAGCTTAGCGACGTTCTCTGCCATCTCAGGATGCCACAGCGGGCCGCGCTGGGCTACACTAGCTTCACGATATTGCTGCGCAGCGATACCTGCGGTCCAGCCGTTGAATATCTCTTCCCCGGCGAGGATCGCGCCGGGACGAATGATGGTTGTCTTCAGCCCGTACTCACGGCGGTAGTGCGCCACCATTTCCTCGTTCAGCACCTTGATCATGCCGTACTCTTTGATCGGCAGGCGCGGGTGCCGCTCGTCAACCGGCGCGTAGAGCAGCGAGGGCATAGGGTAGACCGTATCGCTGCTGATGTGGACGAAGCGGTGCAGCCGGTCGCCCTGCTCCGCCACCGCTTGCAGCAGGCGCATGGTGCCGGTGGTGTTGATGTCGTAGTACGTGAATTTCTCCATGCTGGGCGGCCGGGACATGACGCACGCCGTATGCACCACGGCGTCGATCCCTGCCGCCGCCTGGGCAATGCCTTCCGTATCGTCCAGGCCGACGTTCGCGATTTCTATATCAAAAGCGTCGAGCTTATCCGCCTTGGGGTCGCCGGGAAAAACCATGCCCCGCACCTGATGGCCCCGGGCGAGCAATTCCTTGGTCAGATTCGTACCCACGCGTCCCGACGCGCCAGAGAGCAGTATTCGCACCGGCTTCACTCCTTGATTCTTTGTTAGTTTCTGGGACGATGATACGCAAGCCGCTACCTCGGCGCAATGTGACGGCACACAACGCTGAACCGCCCCTTACGCGGACAACGCGCAAGAGGCGGTTCACATTCGTCACAAGCCAAGGCGATTCTCGCCAAGCGCGCGAAGTCTATTGAAGCACGGAGTTCGCCAGCGTTTCGTCCAAGACTTCCTGGGCCAGTTGGTCGCCTTCTTCCAGGGCCTCCTGGATGGTTACTTCCTTCCTGAAGATAGTCCGCGCCATGTTCAAGTGGATGCCGATGAGGCCGATGCCGCCCGGCGCGCCGACTACGAAACCGGCGACCGCCATCGAATCCACGGCCTCCCGGCGCAACGGATCACCCTGGATGAAGTCCTCGCTGTTGGCGACGGACTTGCGCATGGGCAGGCGGCTCTTGCCCAACGCGTGGCGGAGGTCCTGCGGGGCCTCGAAGAGCCACTCGATGAACGTAAACGCCTGCTCCGGATTCTTGGAGCCGTTGGGAATGATGTTGTCGCCGCAGCCGCTGTACGTCACGGTATTGCCGCCCGGCGGGATAGGCAGCGCGGCTGCGCTGTAGTCGAGTTTGTCGAAGCCCGCCTTGTAATTGGGCTGATGCGGCGTGTCATAGATTGTATAGAGCATGCTGACGCCGCGGTCGGTGAAGGCTATCCGCGGATCGGTATCGCCCCGGAACTCATCCGCCGCCTCGAAGCCATCCTGCAAGTCGTAGATCCGGAGCATGTGCTCGAACGCGCGTACGGTTATCTCGTTGTCGAGCGTCGAGGTGCTGTCGTCCGCACTGATAATGGCGCCGCCCAACTGCCAGACCGCTACCATCCAGCACGCGAAGATGCTGCCGGGGCCCCAGTGCGGGGTGTAGCCGAGCTGGGTGATCTTCTGGCCCTCTCTCTTTGTCATCCTGCCAATTGCGCTGTAGAGGTCGTCCCACGTGGCCGGCGGGTTCTCCGGGTCCAGGCCGGCCTCGATCATGTTTTCGTGGCCGATGAAGAGCGTGCGGGCGTCGGGCGTAAAGGGCATGCCAAACTGGCGCCCCTGCCACACCGCGTCATTCAAGATTTCTTCCCACATGTCGCCGGTGTCGATGATGGCGGAAGCCTTGACCATGTCGGTCATCTCGGACGCCAGGCCGCCGTGGGCAAGAGTCTTGATGGTGAAGCGCGGCGCAAACGACATGTCGGGCGCGGCGTCGGCCGCCACCGCCGCGGGCAGTTTCTCGAACGTCTCGCTCCACGGCGTGGGCATGGTGTTGATGAAGATGGCGTCCTGCATTGCGTTGAACTCGTCGCGCAGTTCCAGTCCCACGCCCTCGGTGAACGACGCCCAGAAGCCGTTGAGCGACCAGAAGTCAACCTGCACGGTCTCCGCCTGGGGCGCTTCGGCTTCTGCTTCCTTCTCTTCCATCTCCGGCGCTTCATCCGCAACCGGGGCCGCTACCTGCCCGCACGCCGCCAGCAGTCCCGCGCCGCCGACCATGCCGCCAACGCCCAGCAGCAGCCGCCGGGTCAAGCCTACGTTCTGTACACCAGCCATCATTGCTCTCCTCTAGGTACTTCCCTCTCTACGCATCACTCCCACCGGACGCCCGTGGCCGGGCTGCGCTGCCGCGCCCGCCACTCGGCTCTCCGGGGGAACCGCTACCAAGAATTGCCAACGAACGCTCCGCCTCCTTTCCCGCTTCACTATCTTGCCCTGCATCATATCAATTGACTGGAAGCGCGACAAACGTGAATCGCGGCAAGAAATCCCGCAAGCACTGGCAGAAGCATGTGTTGGGTGACTTCGTCGAAGACGGCGCAATCCGCCTCAGCGGTTGCTGCGACAGCATTGGGGTTTGATCCCCGCCTCCCCGTGTCGGGCACGGGGCTGGCTTGGCGGAAAACGGCGGACAGTAGTCCGAACACGCTATCCCTGGCAAGGGCTTAGCGGACGGCACTCTCCACGTACGCCAGCGATTGATGCCGGAAATACGTATCGTAGAGCGCGGCGTAGTGGCCGCCGGCGGCCAGCAGCGTGGCGTGAGTGCCTTCTTCCAGGATGCGGCCGTTGTCCAGCACCAGGATGCGGTCGGCGTGCTGCACCGTGTAGAGGCGGTGGGCGATGACGATCGAGGTGCGGTCGCGCATGATCGCCGCCACGCCGTCCTGAATCTGCACCTCGGTAAAGGGGTCAACGCTCGCGGTGGCTTCGTCCAGGATGAAGACCGCCGGGTCGTGCAGCATCACCCGCGCCAGGGCCACCAGTTGGCGCTGCCCCATGGAGAGGCGCCCGCCGCGCTCGCCCACGTCGGAATCCAGGCCTTTGGGCAGGTCGGCCAGCCAGTTGCCGCCGGCGATGTGCTCCGCCGCGCGCAACGTGTCCGCCGCGGTGGCGTCCGGCTTGCCGTAGCGGATGTTTTCGCCCACCGTGCCGCTAAAGAGGAACGGCGACTGGGGCACGATGCCGATCTGGCGGCGGTAGGCTGCCAGATTGAACGCGCGGATGTCCCGCCCGTCAACCAGCAGTTGACCTCCCTGAAACTCGTAGAAACGGGCCACCAGCCGCACGATGCTCGTCTTGCCGGAGCCGGTGTGCCCCACCAGGGCGAGGGACTCGCCCGGCGCGATCTCCAGGTTGAAGTCCGGCAGCACGATCTCGCTCGGATTGTAGCTGAAGCGCAGGTTTCGGAACGCGAAGCCGCCGCGCACGTCGTCGGCGGGCACGTCACCGGTCTGCACCACGCGCGGCTCGGCGTCGATCAGGCCGAACACCCGCTCGCTGGCGGAGAGGCCGTTCTGGAACTGGCTCCAAAACGAGGCGATCTGCGTCAGCGGGAACCAGAAGAACATGAGCGCCTGGATGAAGAGGTACCAATCGCCCACGCTCATAGACCCGGAGGCCATGTTCAAGCCGCCAAAGTAGACGATGACGGCGGTGCCCAGGCCGGCGGTGGCGTTGAAGACCGGGAAGAAGGTGTTGAGTACGATGCCCTGCCGGAAGTTCACCCGGTACGCCTGCTGGTTGATGCGCGTGAAGTCGTCGTGCACCGCCTTCTCCTGGCGGAAGACCTTGGCTACCGCGATGCCGCTGATCGACTCCTCGATGTGGGCGTTCACCTGCGCCATGATGCGCCGCGAGTGCAGCGAGGTCTCCCGCGCGATGCGCCGGAACACCAGCGAAATCGAGACCACCAAAGGGGCCATTGCCAGCGTGATCAACCCCAATTGCAGGTTGATGACCAGCAGGACGCACCCCATCAGCAGCACCAGCATCACCTGGCTGATGAGGTTCATGGACAAAGAAACCGTCTCCGCGAAGCCGTCGGTGTCCGAGGAGACGCGGCTGACCAGTTTGCCGGTGGGTTGGTCGTCGAAGAAGGAGAGGTCGTGGCCCATGGTGGCGTTGAAGGCGTCCTCGCGGATTTGCAGCGTCACGTTGCCGATGGCCACCGCGCCCAGCCACTGGCGCAGGAAGTTGAGGCACCAGGAAACGCCGCTCAGGAGCAAAATGGCAATGACGAGCACAACCATGACCTGCGCGGCGGGGTCGGCAACCACCCGGTCGATGCCGCGCGAAATGAGAATCGGCACCGCCGTATCGGTGAGCGCGCCGGTGAAGATCGCGCCGGCCACCACCAGCATGGGGCGCAGTTGCGGCCGGAAATAGGTCAGGATGCGCCGCAGCAGCGTCCGGTCGCCGTACTCCCGGTCGTACGCGTCGGCGTCCAGGCCGTCCATTACGAAGCCCATCGGCGTATCCTCATTGGCGGCGCTGCCGCTCTGCGTTCATCAATCCCCGTAGCGCGGGGGCTTGTCCCCCGCTCCGCTGTCCGTCATTCCCGCGAACGCGGGAATCCATCCGCTCTTGACTGGGCGCGCGCGAAGATGGATTCCCGCGTTCGCGGGAATGACGGACTTTGCCGCGCTCCCACGTATCGACGACGGGCTCTGCCGCGCTCCACATTTCAATTGGCGGACTCCCCCGCGCTCCATGTGCCGGTGACGGACTCTGCCGCTACCGCTTTGGTCTGGCTACTTACTCGCCAGCGCCGTGGGCGTCGCCGCCGCGTACTCTTCGTCCCGGTGGGCAAAGATGTTCCGGTACGCCGCGCTGCGCGCCATCAATTCCTCGTGGGTGCCCTGGTCTGCCAACGCGCCGCCGCGCATGACCAGGATGCGGTCGGCCCAGCGGATTTGCGAGAGCCGGTGCGTAATCAAGAATGTCGTCCGGCCGTGCAGGATGTTGCGCAGCGCGCGTTGAATTTGGTCCTCGGTGGCGCTGTCGATTGCGCTGGTCGAGTCGTCCAGCACCAGGATGCGCGGGTCGGCCAGGAACGCGCGGGCGATGGCGATGCGTTGGCGCTGCCCGCCGGAGAGCGTCACGCCGCGTTCGCCCACCACGGTGTCATAGCCGTCCGCAAAGCTCATGATGAAGTCGTGGGCCTGGGCCTGCTTTGCCACCGCCTCGATCTCCGCGCGGCTGACCGGACGGCGCACGCCAAAGGCGATGTTTTCCGCCAACGTGCGCGAAAAGAGAAAGACGTCCTGGTCGATGGTGGCGATCTGGGAACGCAGCGATTCCATGGACCACACGCGCACGTCCACGCCGTCGATCAGCACGCGCCCGGCGGAGACCTCGTAGATGCGGTTGATGAGACGGGTGAGGGTGGACTTGCCGGAGCCGGTCTGGCCGACGATCGCGATCGTCTCGCCCGGTCTGGCCTTGAAGCTGACGCCTTTGAGCGTATTCGCGCCCGCATAGCCAAACGAGACGTTGTCGAACTCCACCTCACCCGCGATGCGCCGCTCGATGCCGGCGCGGTTTTCGTCGATTTCCGTCTCGCGTTCAGGATGGCCAGGATGCGCTCCGCGCCCGCCGTGCCCAGCTTGACCAGCGAGAAGGCGAAGATGGAAACGAACGTGGGGAAGCGCAGCATTGCCAGGTACGCCATGAAGGCAATCACGCCGCCGAGCGTGATAATGCCGTTCGTCATGAGATAGAGCGCGTGGGCCAGGCCGAGCGCCAGCGTGAACGAGAACATGAGCAGCGGCAGGTAGGCCGCCTGTATCCGGCCCTGTTGCACGAACAAGTCGCGGTAGTCCGCCGCCTGGTGGCGGAAGCGGGCGTGTTCCTGCTCCTCCTGGGCGTTGGACTTGACGACCTCGATGCCGGCAATCGCCTCTGTGAGGGTGGCGTTCAGCGTGCCAAACTGGGCGCGCAGCGCGCCGGCCACCGGGCCGAGACGGTTCAAGTAGCCGCGCAAGGCGACCAGGAAGAGCAGCAGGAAGAGCACCGGTATCGGCAGCAGTGCCACGTCCAGGAAGATGGCGATGGCCGCAATGGGCGCCACCATGTTGATGAGCCACTCCGAGAGCAGCAGGAGGCCGGGATTGACCATGAGGTTGAGTTGGCGCACGTCGTTGGTGGCCCGCGCCATGATGTCCCCGACCCGCTGCTGGCCGTGATAGGTCTGGCTCTTGCCCAGCAGGTTGACGTAGAGTTCGTCGCGCACGTCGCGCTCCATGCGCAGCGCCACGATCTCGGCGGTGTAGTTGGCGAGCAGTTGCAGGCCGCCGCGCAGCACGCTGATGCCGACGATCGCCAGGGCAAAGCCCAGCAGCGCACGCGCTTCGGCACTCGCCAAGGCGACGGCGTCGACGGCGTCGCCCATCAACTTCGGCACCTGCACCGCCGCCACCACCACGCCGGCCCGAAAGAGCGTGCCGACCACCACGTGCAACGGGTAGCGCATGGCGTGGCTGACCAGCCACCGCAGAACGGAGGAGCGGTCGTATTCGTGCTCGGTTTCGGGCGTAAACTCGCGCTTGGCCACCTGCGTCTCCGGGGGTCGTCAACCGTAGGCCGTCACTTCACTATAACACCCCGCAAGCGGTTTAAAATCCAGGATCAGTCGATCCGAGATTAGTCGATCCGAAACTAGCCGATCCGGAATTGGTCGATGCTGGCTTCTTCTCTGCATCGGGTTCGGCTTCACGTCATTCCGAGCGCAGCGAGGAATCCAGGGATACCCGCTCACGAGATTCTTCGTCGCGGAGTTTATCCTGAGCCTGCCGAAGGGCTCCTCAGAATGACAGACCAAGGACCCGGGTCGCGCATGGGTTTGCGATATGCACCCGTCTGTCGGCACAGCCTAAGCCTAGACCGGCGAAATCCCGGTAAAATTCCCTTTGCTACCGGAATACGCTCCGCTGCGCGCGGAATAGCAGCGTCTCTTGGCAGATTGGAACGCGCAGGCACTTGTTCAATTGCACGGATACTAGGTACATTAGAGTGTAGAGCCGTTAGACTTGGAAAAACGAGAGTGGAGCGTGTTGTGAAGAGTACGGCTGCGCAACGCCATTGGCGGCAGGTTTGCCGGGTAGTTCTGGGCGTACTGGGGTGCGCGCTCTTGCTGGGCGGGTGCATCTCGCAGCCGCAAGGCGTAGTCATCGACACCAAGCCGACGCCGACGCCGCCGCCGGTCCTGGGCGACCCCAACAATCCCAAGATCATCACCGTGACGGTTGCGGACAATACCGTCCCGCCCGTAGGGGTCGGCATTCTCTGGATCAACCGGAGCGTGGGCTGGGCGCCGTACGAGAGTCCGGGAGACGGACGCTTGCCGTACGATGAGTATAGCGTGCAAGTCTTCGTGAACGACGAGCGCATTGGCGTGATGTGGCCTGACGAGACCGGCGGGCTCGGCCCGCGTCCGCTTGCCATACCGCAGAACGTGTGGGGGTTCGAACGGGGCCGCCACATTCTCAAGTTCGTGCAGCAAGGGCCGGAAGTCTGGCGGGAGTCCGCGCCGGTCGTCATCGTGGTGACGGACGACTTCAAGCCCACGCCCACCGTCCCGCCCAGTCCCACGCCGTTGCCGTTGCCGACGCCGTCCCCGATACCGACGCCGTCGCCCAGGCCCGGGTAGCGTATGGCGGGTTCTCCTGAGGGCGGCTTGGGCGTCGTGCTGCTCGCCGCGGGTGAGTCACAGCGCATGACGGCGCTGCCGGAGACGGCGGGTTCGTCACGGGCGGCCCCGCCGAAAGCGCTGCTGCCGTGGCTGGGCCGTCCGTTGCTCCGGTATCAGCTCGAGCAAATCAGCGCGGTTGCCGGGCGCGTGGTCGTTGTCACCGGCTTCCACGCCGCGCGCCTCGCGCCGTTGCTTGAACCGTTCGCGGGTGTGCGCGTGGTGGAAAACCCCGACCCCGCCCGCGGCCGGTCCTCTTCGATCGTGCACGGCGTGCGGGCGCTGCCGGAGTCGCTCGCGGCGGTGGCGATCGTCAACGTGGATCAGCCCTGCGCCGCCGCGATTCTTACGCAACTGGCCGCGGCGCGCGACGCGGCAGGCCACCTGCTGACGCTGCCCCGCTACCAGGGCAAGCGCGGCCACCCGCCGCTCTTCGCGCATAGCCTGCGGGGCGAATTGCTGCGCGTGCGCGAGGAGAGCCAGGGCTTGAAGGCGGTCACCCGCGCCCACCGCGCCGCCACGGGATACGTGGACGTGGACGATCCCGGCGTGGTGTGGAACCTCAATTCACCGGCCGACTACGCGCGGGCGCACCGGCGGCAGATTCTCCTGGCTACCACCAACCCGGCCAAGTCGGCGCATCTCGACTGGCTGCTGGCGGGCGTGCCGCTGCGGCGCGTGACGCTGGCGGAGGCCGGCTTGCGCCTGCAAACGCCGCCGCCGGAGACTGAGCGCACGTTGGCAGCAATCGCCCGGAGCAAGGCGGTGGCGTGGTCCCGGGCCTTTGGCGGCCTGGCGCTCGCCTCGGACGGCGGCGTTGCGATTCCGGCGTTAGGCGACTCCTGGGAGGAGCGTCTCACGGCGCGCTTTACGGGCCCTGACGCTACCGACCGGCAGCGGGTGGAGGCGCTGCTGGCGCTGCTCCGGCCCTACCGCGGCGCGGAACGCAGCGTCGTCTTCCACGAGTGCGTGGCGCTGGCCGACAACGGTACCCTCCTGCAAACGTGGGCCGCGGCGAGCGCGCCGGGCCTGCTCGCCGAGTCGTATCAACCGGAGCAGCTTGTGCCCGGCTTCTGGCTGCTCACGTTGTGGCGCGATCCTGTTTCCGGCAAGCGCTTTGGCGCTCCCGCGTTTGACGACCCTGCCTATGCGGACGGCGCGTGGGCGCGCATCAAGCCCGGGGTGCAGGCATACGTGCGGGAGTATTGCGAGCGCCGCCTCAGCCCGGCAACGTGAGGATTGCCGCAGACCGCTTCCGCTCGTCCCCGGCAATCGCCACCAGTCCGTCACGCTCCAGGTCCCGCGCCAGTTGCCACAGCCACGCGGCCGGCGGCCTGGCGGCGGCTTGGCCGCGGACGCGGCGCGCCACCACCGCAAAGGGGAGACCGCTGCCCGGCGGACATTCGCGCAGCGCGGCCACGATGCGCCCCCGATAGTAGCGCCGGGAGCCGCTGAACGTCCCCTGGCCTTTGGGACGCAGCGACGGCAGATCCTGGATTTCCGCTTCCCGCCGCGCCTGGCACCACGCGAACAGCGGGCAACGCGGGCAGTCCGGCCGGCGGGAGACGCAGACCGCCGAGCCGAGGTCCATGAGCGCCTGATTCCACTGCGCTGAGCGCGCGGCGGGCGCCAGGCCGTCGGCCAGCGTCTGAAACTGGCGCTCCGTGGGCCCACCGTTGCCGCAGAGCGCGGCGAGGTCCTGCTGGAAGAGACGCCCGACTACCCGCCGCACGTTGGTATCCACCACCGCCACCGGCGCGTTCCCCACGAAACTCAGCAGCGCCCGCGCCGTATACGGGCCGATGCCGGGGAGGTCGAGCAGCGCCTCCAGACGCATCGGAAACGTGCCGCCGTGCTCCCGCACGATTGCCTGCGCCGCCTGGTGCAGGTGCACGGCGCGGCGGTTATACCCCAGCCCGGCCCAGAGACGGATGACCTCCGCCCGCGGCGCGGCCGCCAACTTGTGGATGGTGGGGTAGCGGGCGATGAAGGCCTGGTACTTGGGGATAACGCGCTCGACCTGGGTCTGCTGCAGCATCACCTCGGCCAGGAAGATGCGGTACGGCGAAACGCGCGCCTTGCGCCACGGCAACGCGCGGCGGTGGGCGCGGTACCAGCGCAGCAACGCCGCTTGGAGGTCCGCCGTAAGTTCCGGCCGCGCGCGCAGCGCGCCGTCGGGCGCGAGCGCGCAATACTCGCCGTCTTGCGCTTGGCGCGGGGGTTGTTCTTGCATGCGCTCGGTGAATTGTACTTCAGAGAAGGTGCAGAGTGATTGCGCAGGCGCGCCGCAGCCTGAACGGCGCACGCGGCACGCGCGCGGAACGAGTAGCGCGGGGGCTTGTCCCCCAAAGGTGTCGCACTAACGTAGCGCGGGGGCTTGTCCCCCAAAGGTGTCGCACTAACGTAGCGCGGGGGCTTGTCCCCCGCCGGTGTGCAAGGCACGGAGGGCGATCGCCGCAAGTTTCCCCTCCGGCAGACGACGCCCACCTCTTGACCCTACTATGACGCAGGTTGCAAACCTGCGCTACCAGGGAAATCAGGCACGGTGTCGTTCCTCATTATGTTTAATGCGACGGCATTAGGGCTTGTCCCCCGCTTCTCCGTATCCGGCAACGGAGCGGGCGCGGCGCGCGACGTAAGCGCTATCGCAGGCAAGCCCCATAGGTACGAGTATGCCACAGGCGCACTACGAAGAAGTGCAGTGCAAGACGGCCCTCACCCGCGTGCGGAACATGGCGTTTGGCTGGAGCCTGAACCCCTACCGCGGCTGCACCCACGGCTGTCACTACTGCTTTGCCCGCAGCACCCACTTCTACTACGACCTGAATGCCGACGAAGAGTTTTCCTCGATCATCTTCGTCAAAGTGAACGTCGCCGACGTGCTGCGCCTGGAACTCTCGTCGCCGCGCTGGCGGCGCGAGCGCGTGGTGCTCGGCACCGCCACCGACCCGTATCAACCGATCGAGGGCAAGTACAAGCTGAGCCGCGCCGTCCTGGAAGCCTGCCTCGACTTTCGCACGCCGGTATCCATCATCACCAAGTCCTCCCTTAGCGTGCGCGACGCGGACCTCCTGGCGGAACTCGCGCGGCGCCTCGGTTGCACGGTGAACTTCAGCCTGACCACGCTCGACCGGTCGCTGTGGCGGCGCTTGGAACCCGGCACCGCGCCGCCGGGCCAGCGGCTGCGCGCTATGCAACGCCTCGTCGCTGCCGGTGTACACGCGGGCGTGCTCCTCGCTCCCATCATACCGGGCATAACGGCAACGAAAGAGAACCTGGAAGCGGTGGCGCGCGCCGCCGCCGCGCACGACGCCTGCTTCCTGGGCGCGAACGTGCTCAATTTGGGCATCGGCGTCAAGGAGCACTTCCTCGAGTACCTGCGGGGTGAGTATCCCTGGCTGCTCGGGGCCTACCGCCGGCTCTACCCCGGCCGCTACGCGCCGGAGGCGTATACCGAGCCGATATACGACTACGTCAAGCTGTTGCAGCGCCGCTACGACCTCACGCGGCGTGAGACCAGCCACGCTCCACAACCCGAACCGCGCCAGCTTTCGCTTGATCTCTTGTAAGCGCCTTGCCCAAGCTGGCGCGAATGGTGAGCGCCTGTCTGCTCCCGGCCCAACCGAGGCAAGCGGGGGACAAGCCCCCGCGCTACGATAGTGCGGCAAGGCTGAGGTGAGAGAGGAAGATACTAACCCTCTCACTGGGGTGAGGGTTAGCGTGCGAGGAGGATTCCGCGAGGCAAAGACGCTGAACGACTACGCGGCCGTGCCTTCCACGATGCTCACCACGGCGTTTGTCGGCACGACCCGGCTGAGCGCGAGACCCGCCTTGCCGAAGAGCGCCGCGTACTCTTCTTCTGTGCGCTCGCGGCCGCCGTTGGTCAGCGCCAGCATCACCACGTCCCAGAGCTTGCTGTTGGACGGCTCATTGCCGGGCGGCATCACGCCCTCCACCACCAGCACCCGGCCGCCCGCGTTCATCGCCTGGCGGCAATGGCGCAGGATCACCGCGGACCGTTCGTCGTCCCAGTCGTGGATGATGTGCTTGAGCAGATAGCAATCGCCGCCCGGGGGCACGCCGGTGAAGAAATCGCCGCCGACCGCCTGGCAGCGCGCGCCCACGCCGGCTAACGCAAGCTCCGGCCCGGCTGCGGATACTACTGCCGGCTGATCGAAGAGGATGCCGCGCAATGCGGGATAGGCGGCGAGGATGGCGGTGAGCAAGCGGCCGTGCCCGCCGCCCACGTCAACCACGGTCTCGCAGCCGGAAAAGTCGTAGGCCGCGCAGACGCCGGCGGCCTCGAAACGGGAGAGGGCCGTCATCGAGTTGTTGAATTCGGTCGCCGCCGCCGGATTCTGCTCCATGTAGTCGAAGAGCGGCAGCCCGCAGGCGTGGTCGAAGGCCGGCTCATTCGTCTCCACACTATAGAGCAGGTGCGCCCAGGCGCGGTTGTACCACTCGCTGCCGTGCACGATCGCGTAATCGCGGAAGGAACAGGGCGCATCCGCCTGCAGCAGTTCCGCCATTGGCGTGAGCGTAAACCGGCGTGGCTCTAGTTCCATGAACACGTCCAGACTGGCCAGCAGGCGCAAGACGCGGTACAGCGCTTCCGCATTGGTGTTTGTCGCGGCCGCCAGATCATCTACCGTACGCGGACCGTCCGCCAGCAGGTCGGCGATGCCCAACTTGGCGGCGACGAAGAGGCACTGGGTAGTCGCTTTGCCCCAGACCAACTGCTGCAAGCGGGGCACGAGCGACGGGTCGGGGAAAGAATCGGGCCAGTCTGGGGTCATAGCGGCATTCCAAATTTGCACAAGCAGTGTACCGGCGGGAATCGTCCCTCCGGCGCAAATGAAACTTTAACGTGTCAACACGGATGAGAGCGCGTCATTATCTCGATAGTAGCAATACCGGCTCCGTCATTCCCGCGAACGCGGGAATCCATCTTCGCCGCGCACGCCGCCTCAGGCGGGGGATAAGCCCCCGCGCTACGCTCAAGATGCCTCGCCCGGCGCAGGCGGGGGACAAGCCCCCGCGCTACGCTCAAGATGCCTCGCCCGGCGCAGGCGGGGGACAAGCCCCCGCGCTACGTTCAAGACGCCTCGCCCGGCGCAGGCGGGGGACAAGCCCCCGCGCTACGTTCAAGATGCCTCGCCGCTTAGATTCCTCGCTGCGCTCGGAATGACGGCGACGGGCTGGACGTTGGCTAGCGGCCCATGGCGTAGGGCACCAGCGTTCGGGGCGAGGCCGCGCCTTCGATTAGGCCGGTATCCGGGTCGAAGCGCGCGCCGGTCACCTGGCCGTGCCCCCAATCCGCGCCCACCACGATCTCGTGGCCCATGGACTCCAGCGCCGCGCGGGTTTCCTCAGAAATGCGGCCTTCCACCACCACCCGTTTCGGATACGCCGCGCGCGGGTAGAACGAACTGGGGAAGTGCATGGTATGGAAACTCGGCGCGTCGATGGCGGCTTGCAAGTCCATGCCGAAGTCCACCACGTTCAGGAAGTATTGCAGCGTCCACTGGTCTTGCATATCGCCGCCGGGGGTGCCGAATACCATGTGGGGACGCCCGTCTTTCATGACGAGCGAGGGCGTGAGCGTGGCGCGCGGCCGCTTGTGCGGCATCAGCGCGTTGGGATGCGCCGGATCCAGCGAGAACATCTGGCCGCGCGTGCCCAACGGGAAGCCCAGCCCCTCAATCACCGGCGAGGACATCAGCCAACCGCCGCTGGGCGTGGCCGAGAACATGTTGCCTTCCCCGTCGATGACGTCCAGATGGGTGGTGTCGAAGGCGTAGAAGGCCGGGTCGCCCGCCTGCCGCTCCAACGTGGTCGGCGGCACGCCGCCGGGCCGCAACTCGGCCGAGGCCGCCGCCGGGTCGATCAGCGCGCTGCGCTCCGCCGCGTATTCCTTGCTCAAGAGACGCTCCAGCGGCACGTTGGCGAACGCCGGATCGCCGTAGTAGGTCTCCCGGTCGGCAAAGGCCAGCTTCGCCGCCTCGACCACGGTGTGGATGTACTCAGGCGTGTTGTGCCCCATGGCGGCCAGGTCGAACCGCTCCAGCAGCGTGAGTTGCTGCAGGAAGACCGGCCCCTGGCACCAGGGCCCGCACTTGTAGACGTCCAGGCCGCGATAGTTCACCGTGACCGGCGGCTCGACCTTGGTGCGGAACGCGGCGAAGTCCTCCGCCGTGATCAGGCCGCGATGCCTCTGGCCGTTGGCGTCGAGCACCGCCGTTTCCGCCGCGAACGCCGCGGCCGTCGCCGCCACCTCGCCCCGGTAGAAGTAGTCGAGGGCGGCGCGCAATCCCGCTTCCCGCCCGAGATTTCGCTCCCGCGTTTCGGCGTCTATGGCCCCTTGGAAGGTGCGCGCCCAATCGGGCTGCCGCCAGATGGAACCCACCGCCGGCGCGGCGCCATCGAGCAGGAACGCCCGCGCCGAACTGGGCCACTGGGCGCGAAATTTTTCCGCCTGGTTGCCAAGCGCGCGGCTCAGCTCCGGGTACATGGGAAAGCCGTCGCGCGCCAGATCCACCACCGGGCCCAGCGTCTCCGCCAGGCTCAAGCGCCCGAAGCGCAGCAGCGAGGTCACCCACGCGCCAAACGCGCCCGGCACCGTGGCGGGCAGAAAGCCGTCGCCGGGAATCAGGTCGATGTTCTGCGCGCGAAACCACTCGATGGTCGCCCGCTTGGGGGACATGCCCTGGCCGTTGACGGCAACCGGCTGCGGCCCGCCGTCGCCGGCGCGGTGGATGAGGATGGGCGACTCGCCGCCGATGCCGTTGGCGTGGGGTTTGAGCAGGTTGAGGGCAAAGCCGGCCGCCACGCCGGCGTCGATGGCGTTGCCGCCGGCGTCCAGCACGCGCATGCCGATTTCGGTTGCCAGGTAATGCCCCGTGGCCACGACGCCGTGCGTGCCCATGATGACGGGGCGTGTCGTAAACTCTGCCATGTGCTCTGTTCGCTCCTTATGCCGTGCAGGGCCTGCGGATAGCTCCCATAGCGCGCCACGATCGGCCAGCCGGCCGCCTCAGACAGGTTCATTGAACGAGATACTGCACAAAACGTAGCACGACAATGTTCAATCCGCAAACGCCAGTGCATGGGATTTGCGAATACTCGAAAGCGTACCCTGCGCACAACAGACCCATGCCGTCTTAGTCAGCGCCTCTCGTGCCGACGTGGCCGTTTATACTTCGACAAGGGCTTCGCGCAGCCCTCAGCACGAACGGCCGCGTGAACGCACCTTAGTCGCCGTTTTGGCGTAGCGTTAGCAGCATATGCTTTACAAGAGCATCAAAGAATTGCTCAACCCGGCTGCGTGTAGTCACCAACTCACGGCAGTGGTACGATTCGTGGAGTAACCTCGTTTCAATTCTCCATTCTCCAATCCATGAGACCACAACCTACCAAGCCCGTGCCCGAAACTCCCCTCGACCTCGGCGACAACTTGCGCCTGCGCTTTGCCGTATCCGCTGATTTCGAGGCCTGGGTTGACTTCAATGAGCGCATGCGCGAGTACGACCCGTCCTCAAACCGCATTGGCGTCTGGGCCCACGAACTCATGTCCGGCCGGCATCCCACGACGCGAGCCAGCGACTTCACGGTGGTAGAGGACATGCGTACCGGCAAGATCGTCTCGTCCCTCTGCCTGATCCCGCAGACGTGGTCGTATGGCGGCATGCCGTTTGGCTGCAGCCGCATCGAGCAGGTGGGCACCGACCCGGCGTACCGGCGGCGGGGCCTCATCCGCAAGCAGATGGACGTGATCCACGCGCTCAGTGAGACCAAAGGGGAGTTGCTGCAAGCCGTCACCGGCATCCCGTGGTATTACCGGCAGTTTGGCTATGAATACGCCCTGGACCTTTACTACGGCCGCGTGGTGCGCGTGTCGCCGCCTAACCCAGAAAACACAACGCAGTATCGTGTCCGGCCCCTCATCGACTCCGACAAAGCCTTTGTCCGCGAAGTCTACGCGCATGCCGCCCAACGGCAGCCTTACAGTGTGGTACGCTCCGACGTGCACTGGGAATGGGAGTTCTCCGGCCGAACGCCTGACAGCGAGGTCTATAGGCCGTGGCTCATCGTCGAGGACGCGACGCATAGGCCGGTTGGCTTCATCCAGCACCACCCCCTCCTGCCTTCCACAAAGCCGGACCCTTGGCGCCTCGTGATCCGCCAATGCGCCCTCGCGTCCGGCGTAAGTCACCTCAACGTCGTACCGGACCTGCTTACGGAACTATCGAGGTATGTCCAATCACAGAGGAACCCTGACTACAACGCAGAAACCACGCAGCCGGGCGAAATCGTGTTCTTTCTGGGACGCGACGACCCTCTCTATGCCGGTCTGCCAGCCTCGAAACGGTCTTCCATGTGGGGTTATGCCTGGTATATTCGCATACCGGATTTGGCGGCATTTCTCCGCCACGTACGGCCCGCACTGGAGAAGCACCTCTTGGGAACACCGGCGGAAGGCTACACCGGCGCGCTCACCCTGGATTTCTTCCAGAGTGGATTGCGGCTTGAATTCGCGCAGGGCAAGATCACTGAGATTAAGAATCTAGACCACAAGGAAATCGAGTCCAGCGACGCCAGCTTCCCCGACCTGACCTTCCTGCAATTGCTCGGCGGACGCCGCGCCTACGCCCAGCTAAAGGAGAGCTATCCCGACTGCAGCGCCACACCAACCGCCCAGTCCTTGCTCGCGGCGCTCTTTCCGCCGTTTACGGGAAATCTGTGGCACTCGGATTAGATTCAGTCTTTTTGGTAAGGGATTTTCGTCAATGGCTGAAAGCATCTCTTTCCCGCTACTTTGCATAGGAGCTAGTATGAGAATAAGACCATGCCAGTTGAGTGGTATTCAATACGGACAAACACTATGAGCGACTCAAGTACAGAATTGCTGCAAATGGCCGAAGTCATGGATCAATTGGCTGCGCGTGGCCGGCAAGAAGAGATCCAGCAACCGCTTGCTCGGCTGAAACAGGCCGCCGAGGAAATAGAGAAAGCTTGGAGCGGTGCATGGTTCGGCTACCACGCTAACGTGTACTACAAAGATCTACAACCACCACCACCGGGGGCGCATTTCAGCCAGGAATGGGGGTTCAAGGTTGTCGAGTTTCATGGCACTACCGGGCAATGGGTCGAATTCGATGCAGAAGACGTTGAAAAAGCGATCTATGAACGTGCAGGCAATCCTGACATTGGGCCTGCTCACAAGTTCAATGATGAAGCTTCCAGGGAGTTCCAAGCGTTCAAGTTGGATCTACTTTCAATTTTAGAAATAGAAATGGGTGGATCAGATTCTTCCTTTCTGCTGCAATTGAAAAAAAGTGTGGACAGACTAGCAGTTCTGACTGAGCACGAGTTGATTGACCGCTGGACGCCTGCGAAGCTAATGACACGTGATTCAATTGCTTCGAGTCAAGGACGCTGGATCCCACCGCATATTGCCGCTCTCTCACAAGTTGAAGCGATCCTGCAAACGATATACACGGTTACGAAGTTCGTAGAGTTGACTAGACAAGCCGAATCACACATTTCACGGAAGGGGCGCAGGCAAGTGGATAGTGGAGCTATTGGTAGGAATGTGTTCATAGGCCATGGCCGTTCACTGGTCTGGCTCGAACTACAGAATTTCCTTCAGAATCGTCTGCACCTGCCAGTCGATGACTTCAACCGGGTCCCGACTGCTGGGAAAACGAACGTGGAACGCCTATCTGAAATGATGGATAGTGCCAATTTTGCCTTTCTCGTATTGACGGGAGAAGACGAACAATCTTCTGGACAGGTACATGCTCGCCTGAATGTGATCCATGAAGCTGGACTATTCCAAGGAAGACTAGGGTTTAAACGCGCGATAATTCTGCTTGAGGAAAACTGCGAGGAGTTCAGCAACATCGCAGGCCTTGTGCAACTAAGGTTTCAAAAGGACAACATAAAGTCAGTGTTTGAGGAAGTCAGGCAGGTCCTAGAGCGGGAAGGGATATTGGAGACTGGCCCATAGTTCGCCTAGTGGTTACTGCGCCGTGTAGCCGCCGTCCACCGGCAGCGCCGCGCCGGTGACGAACGACGCGGCGTCGGAGCAGAGCCACACCACCACTTCAGCCACTTCCTCCGGGCTGGCGAAGCGTTCGTTGGGCTGGGAGGCCAGCAGCCGTTCGCCCACCTGGGGATTGCGGGTCACCAGGGTTTCCAGCATGGGGCTGTAGACCGCGGCCGGGCAGACGCAATTGACGCGGATACCGTGGGGGGCGTACTGGAGCGCCGCCGTCTTGGTGAGGCCGACCACGCCGTGCTTGCTGGCGGCGTAGGCCGGGCTGTGCTGGCTGCCGACCAGACCCGCCACTGAGGACGTATTGACAATTGCGCCGCCGCCGGTGCGGAGCAAGGCCGGGATCTCGTGCTTCATGCAGAGCCAGACGCCCTTGAGGTTCACGTCCAGCACGTCGTCCCAGTCCTCTTCCGTGAAGTCGATCATGGCCGCGCCGCTGCCCAGCGTGCCGGCGTTGTTGAAGGCGAAGTCCAGACGGCCAAAGGCGCGTACGGCAACCGCCACCATGGTTTCCACGTCGGTCGCAACGCGCACGTCGGTCTTGACGAATGCGGCTCCCCCACCTGCTTGCGCAATCAGGTCCGCCGTTTCCTCCCCGCCCGCCGCGTCCACGTCCGCGACGACCACGCTGGCCCCGCCGCGCGCAAATCCAAGCGCCGCGGCGCGGCCAATGCCCGACGCCCCGCCGGTGACCAACGCTACCTTGCCCTCAAACGGACGTGACACGTGAACGCTCCTTACCCTGAAAATAGCGTGACCGAGCCGTTCGCCCTGAGCGGGGTCGAAGGGTGAACGGCGGATTGAGCGTGTAGCTACTCCGCCCGCACATCTCTCCGTTCGTGCTGAGGGCTTCGCGCAGCCCCTGTCGAAGTATGAACGGAGAGATGTGCGGGCGTTTTCATTCCCTTCTGTGGCTGGCAGGCGGGGGACAAGCCCCCGCGCTACGGTGGAGCCGGCGTTGCGACGGCGTCTAGCGCGCTACCGCCGCGCCGGTAGCGGCGCTCGCCTTCGCCACGTAGGGCGCCATGTAGTCCCGGAACTGCCGCGCGCAGTTGTCCAGGTTGTCCAGGCCGCCGCCGCCGCGCAGGGAGGAGCACATCTCGTAGGCCACCGTGCCGGTGTAGCCGGTTTCGCTGAGCGTCTCGAAGAAGGTCGGGTAGTCGATCAAGCCCTCGCCCATAGGCACCGCCAACATGCGCGCCGGTTCCGCCGCGTAATTCACCAATGCCGGTTCGTAGCGGTAGCGCGGCAGGGCAACGTAGTCGGCCGCCGTGGTGTAGGCGATGAAGGGCGCCATGCGGCGCACGGCGTCCGCCAGCGCCTCGCCGCGCAGGCCGTGCAGGGCAGGCGACCAGGCGTCGAAGGCCGCGCGGCAGTTGGGATGGTCCACCTCGGCGAGCAGTTGGTACATGCTCTCGTAGCCCGCGGCGATGTCGTGGTGGTTCTGCACCGTGAGCGTCACGCCGAAGTCGGCCGCCAGCCGCGCCGCCTCGCGCAGGCCGGTGACAACGCTCGTCCAACCGGCGTCGTAGGAGAGGCCCTCCCGCTCGTAGCCGGTAAAGATGCGGATCGCGGGGCAATCCAGGTCCCGCGCCAGCGCCGCCAATTCCGCGATGTAGACGATCTGGTGCTCCCAGAAGGGCACGTCGGGACGGTCGGGGCCGACGGTAAAGTCATTGTAGCCGGCCAGCGAATGCACGCGCAGGCCGTGCTCCGCCAGCAGCGCGCGCAGCGCGGCGCGCTTTTTCGGCTGATGCGCGGGATAGTCGAGCAGAGAGAGATGGGGCCGCTTGGCGACCAGCATCACGCCTTCGAATCCGAGCGCGGCCGCGCGGGGTATGAATTCCTCCAGCGTCAGCCGCTCCTGTCCCGGCCACACGCCTGCGTAGCTGACCGAATGTAACGCCAATTGCATGATCGTCGCTCCTCGTTCTACTGCTTACGCTTGCTACCGCTCTGCATTGCCTCATTCAGGAGAGGCGAACCTCCTTGGTCGGTCTGCCATTGACCGCCGCGCCGCGTTCGGCCTGGCCGTTTGCCGTGGTGTGCGGCGCGGGCAACGACGCCGGCGGCGCTGCCACCGCGGTCCCGGCGCGCGGCGCCGCTTCCACAGTGGCGCCACTGGCGCTGTTCTGCGGCGCATCGTCCCGGCCGGCTGCCGTGTTACCGGCGCTGGGTGACTCCCCATTGGCCGGAAAATCGGAAACCTGCGCCGCGTCCGGCCCGGCAGCGGCGGAATCCGGTTCCGCCCGCGCGCCCGGCGGAGCGGGCGGGGCCGACTGTGGCTCCGGCGCAGCCGGAGATTGCGCCGGCGGAGCGCCTGTTGGGGGGCTTGACGCCGCTGCGGCCTGCGTTGGGGATGGCGCTTCGTCCGCCGCAGCCGTAGTCCCGGTTGCGCTCTCGGTTGTAGGCGCGGCTGAGGTGCCGCTCTCCAACGCAAGTTGCGCCACGTGCAGCAGGCGCGCCCGCAGCGCGTCGTTCTCGGCGCGCAGGGACTTCAGGGAAGCCGCCTCCAGCTTCGCCTGCATTTCTTGCGCCAGAATTGCGGCTTGCTGGGCCAGGGCCGTTTCCATCTGCTTCTGCTGGGTCAGGTCGCGCACCAGGCACAGGAACTGGTCTGCCGCCAGCGCCGCCACGCCGCCGGCCAGCGCCTGGCCGCCCACCGGATGGCAGGTGAACCGCTGCGGTTGCCCCTCGCTCCGCGCGCGCTCGATGGCCGCCATGATTTGCGACGCCAGGTCTACCGGCAAGACTTCCCGCGCCTTGGCGTCCACGATGCTCTCTCCGTCGCGCGGGCCAAAGCTCTCGGCGGGCTTGCACTCCAGTATCGTGCCGTCGGCGCGCACGCGCAGCAGGAGATCCGGCAGGAGCGACCGCAGGGCGCGGCCGGTCTGTTCCGCCGATTCCAGCGCCGCCGCCTGCTCGCCCTGCAGCCGTTCCAGGTGACCGCGCAGTTCCTGATTCTCGTCTTCGCTCTCCTGGAGTTGCGCCGCGGCCTCCTCGAGTTCCGAGACGTCGCGCAGCCGGCACAGCACCGCGTCAGCCGCGCAGGGCGCGACCCGCACCGCCAACGCCTGGCCGCTGCCGCGCACGAACGAAAACTCCTGCACCGCGTCGCGTGCCAGGGCCGCGTCCGCCGCGGCGAGCAGCGGCGCCACGTCGTCGCCTTGAAAGACCTCCCGCACGTGCTTGCCCGCGAACACGTCCGCATAGGTTGCGGTTTCCGCGCCGGCCGGCGGTTGGAGGTCCTGGATTGCGCCCGCCCGCGTCATCTGGATGAGCCAATCGCCCGTCACGCGCCGCAGGGACTCCGCCGCGCGGCGCTGCAATTCCAACTCCTGCTGCGCGCGCGCCTGGGCAGTTTGATCGCGTATGACGCAGAGCGCTTCGCCGGCGGCGCGCTGGGTCACGGTGACGCCGAGCGCCGCGCTGCCGTCGGCAGCGGTGTACTCCAGCCGTTCCGTCTTGCCGCCTTGGAGCACGCGCCCGACGGCGGCCAGGATCGCCGCGGCTTGGTCGGACGGCAGCACGGCAGCGATATTCTTGCCCAGCAGGTCGCTGGGCAGGGCCGTGGGGCCAAAATCGGCGGCGGGCTTCCAGTCCGCCAGCGTGCCGTCGGCGCGCACGCACAGCAGCACGCCGTCGGTGGCGTTGCGCAGCGCGCGGTGGCTGGCCTGAAGGTCGTGCAAGGCCCGTTCCGGCCCGGACACCGGCGGCGCTTCGTCAACAGTGGGTACCGGGGCGGCGCTGGCCGCGGCCGGCTGGGTTGTTTTCGTCTTCGGTGCGGCTGCGGTTTTGCGCGCTCTCGCGCCAGTCATAGTGCCAACGAACACGCAGCCGTAGCCCGCCACGACAAGCCCTTGCCCCAGGAGCAGCAGCGCCGCGAGCGGCCACGCGTTGAGCAGCGGCAAGCGCGCCAGGGCCGCGAGCGTGACGATGAAGGCGAGCAGCAGCCAGCGGGCAAAGGGCTCGGCGCGCCACCTGCCGCCGCGCAGCAGACCGCCAATGCCGCCCAGCGTGAGCGCGGCCGCCAGCAGCAGTTCCGGTTGGGCCGCCAGTGGCGGCAGCGGCTGGCCCAAGACCCACGCCACGGCGTCCGGCGGCGGCGCGGGGAAGACCAGCGCGGCAACGGATACGATGAAGGCGAGCGTGGCGGCGGCCAGAAAGACGCCGGCCGGTTCCGCGCTGGAGGGGCGGCTCTGCCGGCTTGCCAGCAGGCTCAAGACCAGGAAGAAGCTGAAGAAGAGCGCGGGCAGCAGCGCGCCCCGCTGTACGGCGGCGGCGGCGAGCGGCGCGCCGGCGGCGCCAAGAACGCCGGCGTAGGCCGCGAAGTGAACGAGATGGAGCGCGGCGGCAACCCACAAACCGGCGCTGATGAGCAAGTAGGAATCGCGCCGGGCCGCATAGAACCGCTGAAGCGCCGCGCCGCCCGCGGCCAGCGCAACCGCGGCCGCCAGGACGAGGCCAAAGGCATAGACGGCCTGGCCGCTCGTCGCGTAGGCGTCGAAGCGCGCGGCGTACACGAGCGCCAAGAAGACAAACGCCGCGCCGTACGCGGCGCGTGTCCGGTTTTTCCGCAATACCGCCAGCATACGTTTGAGTGTAGAGGACACGTTGCGCGTTTTCAAACGGCGGGCGCGCGAATCCGCGAGTCAACCGGAGGAGGCCCTTGCATAAGCCCCTTCCCCGCGAGGGGATGATAGGGTAGGTGTTCCATATCCGACTTCACGTGTCTTTCCGAACGTAGCGTAGCGGAGTGTCGAACCCTGTTAGCGGAATCTAGAGCGCTGAGTCTATTGCACCGCGTAAAGCATGGACCCTAGATTCCTCGCCCCGCTCGGAATGACATGGCTCATGCAGTTTCATATAGTGAGCACTGATTCTGTCAACGAATTACCTGACACTTACAGGAATGACGGCCTTACACAATGGTCTCCTGAAGGCAAAGACCCGACGCGATCGGCGACGATTGTGGCTGGTAGGACTAGGGCTTAGCGGCGGCTGTGGCTGGCTGCTGCAGGGCTTGGCGGCGGTTAGCAGACCACGTCCTTGCCCTCGCTGCCGAAGACCGCCATGCGCTCTTCCTGTTCCGTGTGCGGGGTGCCGGCCGGGATGAAGTGGAACTGGAGCGCGCGGCGGCGGCTTTGGCTGCGGTTGGCCGGTGTGCCGTGGTGCATCAGGCCGTCGAAGAAGAGCACGCCGCCCGGTTCCAGCGGCACCGCCACGTCGCGGTTGAGGTCCAGGTGGTCGTCGCAAATCTGCCAGTCGCGCCGCCGGAAGTGCACCACCGGCCCCTCTTTGTGGGTGCCGGGCTTGACGTGCATGCAGCCGTTCTCCAGCGTGGCGGCGTCCAGCGCCGTCCATGTGCCCACGATCGGCGTGCCCATGGGCAGATTGAAGAAGGCGTGGTCCTGGTGCCAGGGCTTTTCGCGCCCGATGCCGGGCGGCTTGCTCAGAGCTTGGTCCGCGAAGAGTTCCGGCGCGGCGTCCAGCAGGCGGCGCACCACCCGTTGCAGGTTCGGGTGCTCCGCCATGGCTTTCAAGCGCGGCTCCCACTCCACGAATACCTGTAACTTGCGCACGCAATCGAGTTGCCGCTCGGGCGATAGCGTGCGCACGTAGGACTTGGATGAGCCTTCGAACTGCACGCCACGAAAGTCGGGGTACGCGCCGGTCACCAGGTCTTTGAATCCCGCCAACGCAGCCGCCACTTCCGCGGGCGTAAACACGCGTTGGATGACGAGAAAGCCGGTCTGGCGGTAGAACGCCACGTGCTCGTCGCTGAAGTCCGCTACGTCGGCGATCCCGCTGGCGCAATTGTCGTAGCGGTAGAGTTGCTCGTTGTACTGCTGGGCCTCGTGTTCGTCGAACGAGAGTTCCGCGGTATCGGCCTGTTCCTTGACCTGAACCTGTGCCATAGCATCCGTCCTCACGTGGCATCGTGACTAGGGGAAACGCGGATTCGCTTGTCCTAGATGGTAGAACCGTGCCTGCCTTACTGTCAAGCGCCGGGCGGGGCAAGAGCATCCCCGGCTAGCGCGGGTCTTGCGGCCCGATGTCGCCTTCCGCCAGCAGGCCGTAGAGTTCCGGCCGGCGGAAGCGCGGGTGGAAGACGCCCTGGGAACGCCGCTCGGCCAGCAGTCCCGCATCCAGGTCGGCGGTCACCATCACCTCGTCGCCGGCGTCTTCCGGCGAGGCCGCCACCAGTTGCCCCAGCGGACTGTAGATCACCACCATAGGATTGCCGTTGTACGGGCTGCCACCGTCGGCAACGGGCCCGCAGGCATTGACGGCAACCAGGAAGACGCCGTTATCGATGGCGCGGGCCGGAAAGGTGCGGCCGGCGTAGTCTTTCCAGGCCCGGTTGCGCGCGGCGTGGTCGGGAGGGTCGCCCCAGTCGCCCACCGACCAGACGTACGGCGCGAAAATGACCTCGGCCCCTTGCAGCGCCACCATGCGGCTCGATTCCGGCAGCCAGTTGTCGAAACAGATGTTCACGCCCACTTTGGCCGCGCCAATGTCGATTACGGGCGGAATGCCCCCGCCGCGCCAATAGCCCACCTCGGCGGGAGGGATGTGGATTTTGCGCGACTTGCCGATGTACCCCTCCGGCCCCACGATCACGTAGGTGTTGTACACAATGTCACGGTCATTCTCGGCAATGCCGGCGGCGAGCATGACGTCGTGCTCCCGCGCCAGTTCGACGAGGGCCGCCGTGGAAGGCCCCGGCACCGGTTCAGACTCATCCCAAATCGCCGAAGTTATGCTGTATCCGGTCAGGCCGAGCTCGGGGAAGCAGATGAGGTCCGGGTTATCCGCCTTGGCGCGCTCGATCCAGGCGGCATGATGGCTGAGGTTTTCCTGCGGCGCCGCCGGCCGGCTGCACAGCGAGACCGCCGTGACGCGAAAGCTCTGCATATGCTATACCTCGCTAGCTGTCGAGGGCCGGCTCCCGTTCAATCGTTGCCGGCTTGTGCGGCGCATTGCCGCTCCTGCGCCTAGCATGGCATACGTCCGCGCCTTTAGCAATGCTGCCGCAAGGAGCCCGCCAGGCTCAACGGGTTCTACAGGGTTTCTCGTTAACGTGAATCAAACTGAGCGGCGCTAAACATTGGTTTCGGATGCGCACAGGCGCTTGCGCAGCGGTCAATACCCGGTGAGGGCGTAGACGATGTTCAGAAGTTCGAACGGGCTGAAGTGCTTGTGGAGCGTCCGGTCCGGTTGCAGGGCGCTCGCGGATGAAGAATCGCCAGGCGCGGCGCGGTCGGTGAGGAGCAGGAGCGGCACGTCAGCGATTGCGGGATCGATCTTCGTCTGCGCATACGGCGATGCGGATTCGATAGCAGCGAGGTCGCCGTCCACGATAACGAGGTCGAGACGTTCGTTGCCGGCGATAGCGCTCAGCGCTTGCAAGGAGTCCGCCTCCACAACGCGCGTGCGCTTGTTCTCCACGGCGGCGCGTACCAATGCCCGCAGGTGCCACGCCGGGGCAGCGACGGCGATGGTCTTGCGCCGGCCTCTCGTTTCCGCGGGCACGTGGGGTTGCGGCGCGGCGGCATTGGACATGGGCGGCTTCCTTTCCAGATTCTCTCTCGTTAGTGTACCGCACCGGCGCCGGCGCGCCACTAGCGGTTGGCGTTGCGCAGAGCCCGTCCCAACGCGCGCAAGCCGGACAAGCGAGCAAAGTCCCATAAGGAGTTGTCAGGGAAACGACGGCCAAGCCGCGCAGAATGCGCCGTGTAGCGTGGGCACGGCGAATTGGTATAAGATGGTGTGCAAGCGCGTGTGCGCGTGACCCACCTTTTGGAGGCGAGTTGATGGCAGCAACGGCCGGCGCTTACGCATTCGACCTATACCGGTTCTTCCCGGAAGACCTCTTCTGGCGCATTACCGACGTGCGGGTGGACAGCCCGGAAGTCGTGGCGCTGGAGCAGCGCGCGCGCAAGCGGCGCACGCGCCTGGCGCCCGACGGCAAACTCGTCATCCTGGCGGCGGACCATCCCGCCCGCATGTCCACGGCCACGCCCACCGATCCGTTGGGCATGACGAACCGCCACGCCTATTTGGGCCGGGTGCTGCGGGCGCTGGTCGGCGGCCTCATCGACGGCCTCATGGCCACGCCGGACATACTGGACGACGTCTTCATCGTCAACCACCTGGTCAAGCAGGGCGGCGGGCCGGGCTTCCTGGACGGCAAGGTGCTGCTGGGTTCCATGAACCGCTCCGGCCTGACGAACACGGCCTTCGAGATGGACGACGACATGAGCGCCTACACCGCCGCCGGCATCGCCGCGGCCAACCTGGACGGCGCCAAGGTGCTGTGGCGTCTCGACCCAAATGAGCCGGGTTCCGGCAAGACGCTCATGTACATCGCCGAGGCCGTGCGCGAACTGAGCGCCATGGGCCTGCCGAGCTTTCTGGAGCCGCTGCCGGTAAAGAAGACCGAAAACGGGTACCAACCGGTCAAAGACCCCATAGAGTTGCTGAAACAGATTGGCGTTTTGGCAGGTGTCGGCGGCAATACCGCGCGCACCTGGCTGAAGATTCCCGTCTGCGCGGACTACGAGCGCGTGGTGCGGGCGACCACGATGCCGCTCCTGATGCTCGGCGGCGCGTCCCACAACGACCCCGCGCCGACGATACGCGAATTTGCCGGCGGCCTGAGCGCCGGGCCGAACGTGCGCGGCGCCATGGTGGGGCGCAACGTGCTCTATCCGGGCATGGACGACCCGCTGGCCGTGGGCCAGGCCATCAGTGAGATCATCCACCACGGCCTCAGCGCCGAGGACGCCTTGGGCAAACTGCCCCAGTACCGGGACCACGACATCGACATGCTGGCACGATATGCGCTTGCCTAATCCAAAGAGGAGGGAGACCTTCTATGCCTGACACCCTGCGCGGCAATCTGGCGGTAGGCCAATCGGGCGGGCCCACCGCCGTCATCAACGCATCGCTGGTGGGCGTGCTGCACGAGGCCGCCACGCATGACGCCATCGAGAACGTCTACGGCTTGCGGCACGGCGTAGAGGGCCTGCTGAAGGAAGACCTGATGGACCTGAGCGGCATAAGCGCGGAGGCTTTGGAGCGCATCAAGCAGACGCCGGCCGCCGCCTTGGGCTCCTGCCGCCGCAAGCTGCGGCCGGACGACTACACCCGCATCCTGGAGGTCTTTCGCGCTCACAACATTCGCTACTTCCTTTATAACGGCGGCAACGACTCCATGGACACCAGCCAGCGCATCGCCGACCTGGCCGAGCGCGAGGGCTATGAACTGCGCGTGATCGGCGTGCCCAAGACGATTGACAACGACCTGATGTACACCGACCACTGCCCCGGCTACGGCAGCGCCGCCCGCTACTGCGCCATGTCGGTGCGCGACATGGGGCGGGACGTGGAAGCGATGGCCGGCTACGACCGGGTCGCGCTCTACGAGAGCATGGGACGCCACGCCGGCTGGCTGACCGCCGCCAGTTGCCTGGGCAAACGGGACGAGATCGATCCGCCCCACCTGGTCTACCTGCCGGAGATTCCCTTTAGCGAGGAAAAGTTCCTGGATGACGTATCGCGCTGCTTCGTGAAGCACGGCTTCGCCACGGTGGCGGTGGCGGAGATGCTGAAGACGGCGGAAGGCGACATCGTCGGCCTCTCCGAAGCGACGGTGAACTCGGATTCGTTCGGCCACATCATCGTGGCGGGCAGCGCCAACTACCTGGCGCGCCAAATACGCGAGCGGCTGGGCATCAAGGCGCGCGCCAACCGGCCGGGCACCCTGCAGCGCTCGTCGATGGTCGCCGCCTCCCAGGTGGACCGGGACGAGGCCTACATGGTCGGCCAGGCGGCGGTGCGCGAGGCGGTCGGCGGCGCCGGCGGCGTGATGATTACGCTGGAACGCACCAGCAACGACCCGTACGAGTGCACCACCGGCACGGCGGCGCTGGGCACGGTGGCCAACGCCGAGAACTACCTGCCCCGCGCGTTCATCAACAAAGAGGGCAATATGCCGTCGGACGAGTTCCGCGCCTACGCCGAACCGCTGATCGGCGAGCCGCTGCCGCCCGTGGGCCGTTTTGCGGTGCAAGCGGTTGCGAAACGGACGGTGGCGGCGTCTTGACGGGCCGCGCGCGGCTGCATTTCTGCCCGGGTTTGTGCAGCGGACGGCAGCGCGCGACCGCTATCCGGCCGGGTTGAACAAGGCCGGCCGCATGAAGGAGCGCCGTATTTCGTGTGGACTATTCCCCAGGCGCTTGGCGTCCTGACCCTGATCGCGTTCGCGGCCACGGCGCTTATCGCAATCCTCGGCGTGTGGGAACGCGCGCTGCCGGCGCGAGACGCCGCGCGCATGAGCGCGGCGGCGCGTTCGCGCACGTCGGTTCTGGCCTACGTCCGGGAGTCCGCGCTCTGGCTGGCGTGGCTCGCGGCGCTGGCCGCCACCGGCGGCAGCCTCTACCTCTCCGAAGTCCTCCACTATCCGCCTTGCGTGCTCTGCTGGTGGCAGCGGATTGCCATGTATCCCCTGGTGCTCGTGCTTGGCGCCGGCGCGCTGCGCAACGATCCCGCCATCCGCTGGTACGCGCTGCCGCTAGCGGCAGTGGGCGCGCTGATTGCCGGCTACCACACGCTGCTGCAACGGGTTCCCGCGCTCGATCAGGCGACGAGTTGCAGCGCGGAAGCGCCCTGCAACGTGATGTGGGTGCAGGCCTTTGGCTTCGTCTCGATACCGGTGATGGCGCTGGCGGCGTTTGTGCTGATTGGCGTATTGGCGCTCATTGCCCCGACGCGACCGGCGGTGCAGATGACTCGTAGGTAAGAGACTTGAACGCACTTTTCTCGCTCTAGCCGTTATCGCAAAGTCTCAGCACTATTCTTTAGATCTGTTACTCTTGCGTCGATGCTATCAAGTATCTCCGTTGGAATGCCGCTGTCTCTTTTGAGATACTTAGCTAAGAGTTCATGCTCATCGTACGACGCAAAGCAATCGACCTTGCCTTTGAGATGAGGGGAAAGGTGCTGAACTGAAGGGGGAACGCCCTTTGCAACAGAAAACTGATATACGTACTTTAGATTGTCTTTCAAGTATCCAACAACAGGCAGAAAGTCGGCATCGCCACTGACAAGAATTGCTGCGTCGTAGTAAGGCATTTTCGCGATCATGTCTACAGCGATTCCAATGTCCACCCCCTTCTCACCCACCTGAACGCCTCTATAGATGATGTCCTGCCCCTTCTGTTCGAGCCTGTGCACTCGCAGAGGATGAACTTGATACTGGCCTACATACCTAAACTCTAGGAAATCCGTCCCTCGCTGAATCTCTTCGAAAGTCTTCTCCCGCAAGCGCTGGAAATAGTCCCGCTCTTGCGTGTACCACTCATTCGCAAGTTCAACAACTCGTTCTGGCGAAAGCCCGTTGATTTCAGGATGACTGTGTACTATGCGTTGGGAAAGACGCCTTGCGTCTCGAGTCGATACCCAAGGAGAAATGCTCTCTGCGTAGTACCAGTAGACCCTAATGAGCCGATAATTCAGCTTCGTAAGCGCTTCGAACTTCTCAATTACCCCGCCGTAGAACCCTCTCCAGTCAAAGTGGCGCTCTTCAAGCCGATACGGGCGTCTTTGCGGTGAAGAACTGAAAGTAAAGTCTCTAAGATTGCCGCGGAAATTCGCGCCATCCACGAAGATCACCGTTCTCAAAGACATAGAGCAGATTCCCGAATAAAAAAGGGGGCCAAATGGCCCCCGCGTCCCAGTAGTATTGGCATGTGCGGCGTAATCACGACCGCACCCTTAGTATAGACTGTGGCTGCTACTCTCGTCAAGGTCTGATTCCTTGCCATACACCCTTTGCTTAGAAAAGGCTGCCAAGCCAAGTCTCACTGTTATCAGAGTCCAGATCGCTCACTTAGTTTTGACGAGATTCGCCGGATGACTAGCGATTATATCGCCAAACAGAGACCTGGCCGTTCCAGCCGCATCCGCGTTTGTTCCCCGCGCGGGCATAGGGTATTATGACCAATGGCGCGTCACGCCAGTGACGCCCGTATTCCGGTCTTCTCGCTAGAACCACAGCCTGGTTTAGCGTGCGTTGCAGGGGAGGCATCCATGCCGGTTACCGCCGTAGTTGGCGCCCAGTGGGGTGATGAGGGCAAGGGGCGCGTGGTCGACTACATGGCCGCGCAGGCCCACCTGGTGATTCGCTACCAGGGCGGGGACAACGCGGGCCATACCGTCGTCAACCACTACGGCAAGTTCGCGCTCCACCTCTTCCCCTGCGGCATCTTCTACCCCCACGTGCGCAACGTGCTCGGCGCGGGCATGGCGATCAACCCGCAGTCGTTCCTGAACGAAATGAAGATGCTGAACGACGCCGGCGTAGAGACGCCCCCCAGCCGCGTGCGCATTTCCGAACGGGCGCAGGTGGTGATGCCGTACCACGTGCTGCTGGACGGCCTGGAAGAGGAAGCGCGCGGCAAGAACGCCCAGGGCACCACCAAGCGCGGCATCGGTCCCTGCTACACCGACAAGGCGGCGCGCATCGGGCTGCGCATGGGCGACCTGACCGACCCGGCGCACCTGCGCGCCTACCTGCGCCAGGTGGTGGACGTGAAGAACCGCCTCCTCACCGGCGTCTACGACCACGACCCGCTCTCCTACGACGCGCTGCTGGAGCAGGCGCTGGACTGGGGCGCGCAACTGGCGCCGTACGTCGAGAATACGCATCCGCTGGTGCAGCAGGCCCTGCGCGAGGATAGAACCGTGCTGCTGGAAGGCCAGCTTGGCGCGCTGCGCGACGTGGATTGGGGCATCTATCCCTTTGTCACGTCGTCCTCGCCCATCACCGGCGGCAGCGCCACCGGCGCCGGGATGCCGCCGCACCGCATCAACCACATCATCGGCGTGGTCAAGGCCTACACCACCGCCGTCGGCGAAGGCCCGGTGCCCACCGAGCTTGACGGGGAGATGGGCGAGACCCTGCGGGAGGTGGGCGAGGAATACGGCGCTACCACCGGACGCCCCCGCCGCTGCGGCTGGTTCGACGCCGTGGCCGTGCGCTACGCCGCCGAACTCTGCGGCTTTTCGTCGATTGCCGTAACCAAGATCGACGTGCTCGACCAACTGCCCGCGCTCAAGGTCTGCGTGGCCTACGACGTGGACGGCACGCGCCACGAGACCGTGCCGGATACGCGCCTGATGGCCCGCGCCCGGCCAATCTACGAGGAAATGCCCGGCTGGCAGGAGCCAACGACTGCGGCGCGCGCCTGGCACGACCTGCCGCCCAACGCCCAGGCCTACCTGGAACGCATTAGCGAATTGACCGGCGGCGTGCGGATAAGCATGGTGGGCGTCGGCCCGCACCGAGACGATACGCTGGTCGTAGACCGGCAGCAGTACGAGGTGGCGTAGCGCAAGAAGACGCTGCCCGCCGCGCGCAACGGGCGCGGGGGCAGGATGCTGAACGTAAGCGAGCATAAGGAGAAGGGTACAGGATGGCAACACAGCAAGCGATTGGCTTTGGCGTGATTGGCGCCGGCGGCATTGCCGGTTCCCACACGCAGGCAATCAAAGACGCCGCCGGGGCGGAGTTGATCGGCATCGGCGACGTGGAGCCGCAGTTCGCGGTGGGCCTGGCGGAGAAACATGGCGTCACGGCCTATAGCTCCGTTGAAGAGTTGCTGGCCGATGACGCCATTCAGGTGGTGAACATCTGCACGCCCACCGGCACCCACGCCGAGTTGGGCATCCAGGCGGCGCAGGCCGGCAAGCACGTGATTTGCGAGAAGCCGCTGGACGTCACCCTGGAAAAGGCCGACGCGCTCATCGCGGCCTGCCGCGAGCATGACGTCAAGCTGATGGCGATCTTCCAATCGCGCCTGCACCCGCTCTACGCCAAGGTGAAAGAGACGATTGCCGCCGGCCGCCTGGGCCGCGTCTTCTACGCCGACGTGCAACTCTACTGGCTGCGCACGGCGGAGTACTTCGCCGGCGGCGGGCCGGTGAGCTGGCGCGGCACCTACGAGTTCGACGGCGGCGGCGCGTCCATGAACCAGGGCATCCACAGCATCGACCTGCTCCAGTGGATCATGGGCCCGGTCGAGTCGCTCACCGCTCAACTCGGCACCTTTACCCACGACATCGAGACGGAAGACCTGGCCGTGGTCAACGCCCGCTTTGCCAACGGCTCGTTCGGCAACATGGTCTTCACCACCTCGGCCTACCCGGGGCTGGACCACAACTTCCACTTCTTTGGCGAGAAGGGCAGCATCTGCCTGACCAACGCCGGCGTCGTCACCTGGCGCATCCAGGGCGACCGGGAGGAAGAGGAGGAGCGGGAGATGAAGTCCGGCTACTCCGCGAAAATGACTGCCGCCGCCGACCCCACGGTGAAAGGCTGGAACGGCCACCAGGTGCAGGTGGAAGACATGGTGCGGGCCATCCACGAAGGCCGCCCGCCGGCCATCACCGGCGAGGAAGCCCGCCACGCCCTGGAAATCGCCGTCGGCATCCAGAAGGCCGGCAAGATTTCACCGGCGCCGGTGAACTTCCCGCTGGCATAGCCCGCAGACCCTCTCGTCATTCCGGCGAAAGCCGGAATCCAGAGCGCGCGCGGCAAAGATGGATTCCGGCTTTCGCCGGAATGACAGAATTACGTAAAGGTCTTCTGAGGCGGGGCTGCCGTCACGGAGCGCCGGTAGAGGTAGGCGTTCCCCTGCTTGCCAACGACCTCGATTGCCCCCATGTGGCGCAGGCAGTAGGCGATCTTCCGGCCTTGGTTGTGGCGGACGCCGCAGCGGGCGGCGATCTGGCTGCTGGTGAACGTTTCCGGCAGTGTGGCGGGCAGGAGCGCGGCGAAGTCCGCCGGGCCGTGGAAGCGGTGTTGGGATACGACGCTGAGCAGGGTTTGGTCGTCGATGCTCCAGCCGCGCCGCCGCCAACTGCCGCGTCCGTCCTGGCGGCGGGTCTCCTCCACCTCGACCAGGAGCACGTCCAGCGCGAAGCGCGGGTGGCCGACGAGATGCGGGATGCTCACCAGTTCGTCGAAGAGGTCGAGCAGCGTGCCGCGCTTGGGCGAACGGCGGCGGCTGCGCGCGGTGGCGCCGTTGCCCTCCAGCCGTACGATCCACTTCCGCGCCGCTATGGGATGCGCCAGACGCACCGTGTGGTTTTCCAGCAGCGCGGCCAGCTTGCGCTTGATCTTGCCGAAGCTCCGCGTTTGGATCTCGATGAGTTCGCCGGCGCGCGCCAGGTCAACTACGTAGCCGTCCACCGGCTGCTCGGCGCGGTCGCCCGGCGCGGCGTACCAGGACTTCAACGCGGCGTGGAGCGATTTTTCGTGATAGGTGCCGATGGCCGGCGCGGGCAGGGCGCTCATGCGGGTTTCTTCCCGTCTCATGCGCCGGGCGGTGGCGCGCTCAGGCCGCCGGGTATATGCTGGCTGCGGCGGCTTCTTCATTCCGCGCGGGATTATTGGTGAAAATACCGTCCGCAGAGGCGCGCCCATGGCAGACGACACGATCTTCATCGAAGGGATGCGCGCAGCGGCGCGGGTTGGCGTAACGGCGGCGGAGCGCGAGACTTCCCAGGTGTTGCATTTCGACCTGGAGTTGCGCTGCGACCTGCGCCGCGCCGGCGCAAGCGACAACATCGAGGATACGCTCGACTACGCGGCGGTCTACGAGCAGGTTGTCACCGTGGCGGCAGACACCCGCTGCGCGCTGCTGGAACACCTGGCGTCCCGCATCGCCCACGCGCTCCTCAGCGCCTTTCCCATGTGCGCACAGGTGCGCGTGCGCATCGGCAAACCGGCGCTCTTTCCCGCCACGGGACGTTCCGGTATGCCGGGCGTGGAGATCACCCGCTCCCGCGCCGAACACGGTACGGGCGGGCCGTAGCGAGCGGCAGCGCGCCCGCCCAACCGCTGTGTGGCAAGCGGCTCGTTATTCCGCGCCGAGTATCCCATCCAGCACGCGCTGGAAATCCGCCACCGGATGCCCGCCCCGGAATACTTCCACGATCCGGAGGTCCGCATCCAGGAAATAGGTCGTGGGGAACGATTGGATGTCGTAGGCGGGACCAACCTGCACGTCCGGGTCGAAGAGGAGCGGATACGTCACGCCGAATTCTTCTTGGAACCACGTCAGGTCGTCCACTGTGATGGGCTTCTTGCCCTCCTCGTAGTCCGGGCCGCGGTAGTCCTTGCCGTAGGGTGTGGCGCTGACGCTGATCACGTGCACCCGTTCGCCGTACTGCGCATGAATCTGCACCAGGCGCGGCGCTTCATCCTGGCAGTGCGGGCACCAGGGGGCCATGAAGGCGATCAGCACCGGCTTGCCTGCCAGCGATTCCAGGCTCACCGTATTACCGTCGGTGTCCTGCAGCGAGAAGCCGGGGGCGATCGCGCCCACTGCCAGCGACCCGGCCGGTTGCGCTTGGTCCGTATTTGCCGACGACTTGCCCGCGTCCTCAGCCGCCGCGCCGCTATCGGCAGGCGCCGGCGACCCGACCAGGCCGGGCAAGACGGTGGGCACCACCAGCGCCAACACGCCCAGCACCACCACTACCGGAATGATCCACTTGCGCCAGGCGCTGCCCAGCCTCTGTCCGCCTTGATTCCTGCGCCGCTTTCCCTTTGCTCGCGCCATGGGGCCGCTCTCTCACCTTTCACTGCTTGCCACATCTACTATTCGGAAACGTCGTCGGCGGCCGAATGCGCCGCCGCCAATTGCGCCCGCCGCCACCCGCCTTGCTTCCCTCACTCTCGCATGTTGCCGCAGCGGGCGGGCGCTGTCAATTGAGGCCGGCGCGCGCTGTCCATCGAAGCCGGCGCGTGCCTTCAGTCCTCTTACCGTCGCAGTATTGCCTTCCCTGTCATTCCGAGCGCAGCGAGGAATCTAGGATGTGCCCGCGCACGAGATTCTTCGTCGCTGCGCTCCTCAGAATGACATTCAAGAAACGCATTTTGGGCAGGCGGCGGCAGAGCGGCATCTAGGAAAAGAGCGTACGTTGGCGCACGCCGGGCTTGGGGATCAGCGTCACGCCGGCCACGGTATCGCCCGCGGCGCGCATGCGCATGGTGATCACGCCCCGCGCCGGCCGCCCAAGCGCCTTGATCTCGGTCAGCGGCACGCGGGTGAGTTGGCCTTTGCGCGTAATCAGGCAGATTTCGTCGTCGTCCGGCGTGACGATGCGCCCGCCGACCACCGGCCCGCTCTTCTCGTCCACCTTGAGGGCGATGAGTCCCTTGCCGCCGCGTGACTGAGCGCGAAACTCTTCGATATTCACCTGTTTGCCGTAGCCGTGTTCGGTGATCAGCAATGCGCGGCTTTCCGGCTCGACCAGCGCCATGCCAACGACCCGATCGCCTTCCTGGAGCGAGATTCCGTTCACGCCCCCAGCGGTACGCGAATGCGCCATGATGTTGGCCTCAGGAAAGCGAATACTCAAGCCTTGCGCCGTAAAGAGAATCACTTCCTGCTTGCCGTCGGTAAGAATCGCCGAGTACAACTCGTCGTCGGCGGCGACATTCATCGCAATGACGCCGTTCGTGCGCGCGTTGGCGAACGCTGTAAATGGCGTGCGCTTGATCTGCCCCTGCAGCGAGACCATCGTGATGAACGCGCCATCGGCGTGCGCGAACGACGGCACCGGCACAATGGCGCTGATGCGCTCGCCGCGGGTGATGCCTTGCAGCAGGTTCACCATGTTCTCGCCCCGCGAGGTGCGGCTGCCTTCGGGAATCTGGTAGGCGCGCAGGGTAAAGGCCCGGCCCCGGTCGCTTACCGCCAGCATCCAATCGTGGGAGTTGACCAGCAGGATCGTCTGCACCGCGTCGCTGGCGCGGGTAGAGATGCCGATGATGCCCTTGCCGCCGCGCCGCTGCGCCTGGAAGTCGCCGGCCGGCTGGCGCTTGACGTAGCCGCGCTCGGTGAGCGTAATCAGCACGTCCTCTTTCGGCACCAGGTCTTCCTGTGAGAAGCTGGCGTCCACGTCCTCGGCGATGACCGTGCGGCGCTCGTCGCCGAACTTGTCCTTGAGGGCGGTGAGTTCCTGCGTGATGATCTTGAAAACCTCACCCACGTCACCGAGGATGGTCTCCAGACGCGCGATCGTCTGCTTGATCTCCTCGTATTCGTCCAGGATCGCCTTGCGCTCCATGGCGGCGAGGCGGCGCAACTCCATGGACAGCACCGCGTTCGCCTGCTTTTCGCTCAGGCCAAAGTTCCGTTGCAGGTTGTTGCGGGCGGTCTGGGCGTTGCGGGACTTGCGGATGGTGGCGATGACCTCGTCCAGGTTGTCCAGCGCGATGATGAGGCCCATCAGGACGTGGGCGCGTTCGCGGGCGCGTTCCAGTTCGTAGCGCGTGCGCCGGGTGACGACCTCCTGCCGGAAGCGGATGTATTCGCGCAAGAGCGCCTTGAGGCTGAGCACGCGCGGCTGCTGGTCTACCAGCGCCAGCATGTTGCAGTAGAACGACGATTGCATGGCCGTGTGCTGGTAGAGGTGGTTGAGCACTTGCTGCGGAAAGGCGTCGCGGCGCAGTTCGATGACCATCCTCATGCCGGAGCGGTCGGATTCGTCCCGCAGTTCGCTAATGCCCTCCAGCTTCTTGTCGCGCACCAGTTGCGCCATGCGCTCCAGCAGCGCGGCCTTGTTGACCTGGTAGGGCAATTCGTTCACGACGATCCGGTAGCGGTTGCCGCGCATCTCCTCGATGCGCGCCCGCGCGCGCACGATCACCCGGCCGCGGCCGGTGGCGTACGCCTCCCGGATGCCCTCGGTGCCCACGATCGTGCCGGCGGTGGGGAAGTCCGGCCCCTTCACGAACCGCATCAGGTCTTCCACGCCCACGTCCTCTTCCTGCCCGGCGGCCATCTTTTCCGTGAGGAAGGTGAGCGCGTCCACCACCTCGCTCAGGCTATGCGGCGGGATGCTGGTGGCCATGCCCACGGCAATGCCGGCCGCGCCGTTGATGAGCAGGTTCGGCACTTTGCTGGGCAGGACCGTCGGCTCTTGCAGCGTATCGTCGAAGTTGGGGCTGAAGTCAACGGTCTCTTTCTCGATGTCGGCCAGCATCTGCATGGCCAGCGGGTCCAGCCGCGCCTCGGTGTAGCGCATGGCCGCCGGCGGATCGCCGTCCACGGAACCGTAGTTGCCCTGGCCGTCGATGAGCGGGTACCGCATGCTGAAGGTCTGCGCCATGCGCACCATGGCGTCGTAGATCGGCTCGTTGCTGTGGGGGTGGTAACGCCCCATGGTGTCGCCGACGATGCGCGCGCTCTTCTTGTACGCCGTGCCGGGCCGGGCGTTGAGTTCCTGCATGGAGTGGAGGATGCGCCGCTGCACCGGCTTGAGGCCGTCGCGCACGTCCGGCAAGGCGCGTGAGACGATGACGCTCATGGCGTAGTCGAGGTACGCCGCCTGCATCTGGTCTTCGATGTTTACCGGGTCGATGGCTTCCACATCGGGGTCGAGGGTATCGGCCATGTGCTCTCCTTGCGGTCGGAACAGGCGCTGGGACACGCTAATCTTCGTTCGCCCGGGGCACGCCGCCGGGTGAACGGCTAACGAAACGGGCGGCCTGCTCTCCGTTCGCCCGGCTGGGGACGCCCTCTCTCCGCTCGTACTTCGACAAGCTCAGCACGAACGGAGAGGTCACTGGGTTGTCGGTTGCGGGAGCCCTACTTCCCGTTCGCCCTGAGCTTGTCGAAGGGTGAACGGAGAGGTCGCTGGATTGCCGGTTGCGGGCGCCCTTCTCTCCGTTCGTACTTCGACAAGCTCAGCACGAACGGAGAGAAGGGCAAGTGAATCCCTCTCGTGTGAAACATTGGTTCGAGAACCGCGCCAATGCGGTCGGAGGCGGGGGACAAGCCCCCGCGCTACGCTACCCGGCGTCCGGCGCAGCGTAGTCGCCGCTTTGGCCGCCGCTCTTCGCAAGCAGGCGCACGTTCTCGATGCGCATGTCCCTATCCACGGCCTTGCACATGTCGTAGATGGTGAGCGCGGCGACGCTCACCGCCGTGAGCGCTTCCATTTCCACGCCGGTCTTGCCGGTAGTGCGCACCGTGGCCCGGATGCGGACGCAACTCTCGCTTTCGTCCAGGTCGAAGTCCAGGTCCACGCCGCTCAGCGGCAGCGGATGGCACATGGGGATGAGCTGCCAGGTGGACTTGGCCGCCATGACGCCGGCCACTTGCGCCACCGCCAGCACGTTGCCCTTGCGCAGCGGGCCGTCCTCAGCCGGCGGCGCCGTTTGCTGTTGCCGGATGAGCGCCAGTGTCTCCGGCAGCATCACGACCGCGCCTTGGGCGGTGGCTGTGCGGGCCGTATCCGGCTTCTGCCCCACGTCTACCATGCGCGGCAAACCGGAGCGGTTGAAGTGCGTAAATGACACGGCCAGAAGCGCCTCGATGCCTGTTGCGGGGGGCTATTTCCATTATAGCATTTTGCGGCCCGGCGCGCCGCGCGTTGGCGGACAAATGGGCGGCCGCGCGGGCGTCTTTCAATAGATGCCCGGGAAGATGCGGTACTTCACCCGCGCCTGGTACTTTGCCCAATTTTCCGCGCCGTACTTCTCGAGGCACGCCTCTTCGTCGTCACGCTGGTGCATGATGACGTAAGACGTCATGAAGGCAAGGTAAGTCCACGCCCAGGGGTTGGCGAAGTGGCCAAAGAGCAGGGCGACGGCGAGGGCAATGACCACCTCGCCCATGTAGTTGAAGTGCCGCGCCGGGCCCCAGAAGCCGTTGCAGAGGATCTTGCGGTCGCCGGCCGCGATGTACTCCGGCGCGATGATCCCAAGGAACTTGCGCTCCGGCCAGCGCTTGAAGGTGTACTTCTGCATGTTGCCGCCGCGGGAGATGCCCCAGCCGAGCCAGAGCAGCGCCGCCGCGCCGCCAAGCAGGACGTACGTCCACGGCGCCGAGATCTCCGGGCGCGGCTGCGCAGCCATGCCCCACATCGGCAGCACGTACAGCCAGCCCCAGATGATGAGCGTGCCCCAAAACAGCTTGAAGCCCAGCTTCTCATGCATCAAGTCGAAGGTGTAGAGCTGGACCCGCTCGAAGATGAAGTAGTCCGCGATGTAGAACGTCATGAACGCCGCATAGAGGAACACGCCCGGATTGGAGTCCGCGCCGTAGAGGCCGTAGTGATACGCCGCGCCGGAAAGCGCGTTGAGCGCCAACATCGTCCCGCCGACGACGTAGAGGTACATCTTCACGTCGAAGCGGCTGTTGAAGAATGACAACTCCCGCGCCCGCCCCAGCCAAAAGGCCGCCAGCGGATTCTCAACCTCGTCTTGCGGCCGGGTGAACACCGCTGCGACCGCCAAGACTACCGCAACCACCGTGCCGCCGGCCACCGCGTAGACCGTGGCTCGGTAGAACCAATCGCGCTCCAACCCGGCAGGCTCCAGCGCCCACACGATTAGGGCGATGCCGAACACCAGAATGCCGTTCAGCCGGTAGTCGCGGGGCGCGCCGGTCTGCGAATCGATGACGTAGCCGGGCACGCGCCGGCCCGGCAGGATGGTCTGCGCCAGGAAGATCGCGGCGAAGATCAGCAGCGGGGTGGCAAAGCCCCACAGCGCTTCCGCGCCGGAAAGCTCGAACAGGTGGCCGATTCCCAGCCATTCGGTCATGACCGCACACCGCTTTCTATCGTGGCTCCGAGACTACGGGCAGCAAACATTCACGTCAATACAGAGTATGACGCACGCGGCACGAGGCGTCAACGCGCTTGCCGGGCGCCGCCGCTGCCTTCGCGGAAATTGCGCCTCTGGTACACTGCCATGCGGCGGGCGCCGTCCCCTGCGCGGGACACGCCGCCACGCTACAATAGGGTCGATTGTGGCGGCAATTGCAAGCGGCCCCGCATGAGGAACGGCCTACATGATCATCGACGCCCACGTGCACGTCAAAGGCGGCGACACGTACCGCCGCGAACTGGACCCGGACGACACCGTCCGCTACATGGACCAGGCGGGCGTGGACAAGTCGTGCGTCTTCAGCATCTGCCTGCCCAGCCGCGAGTCGAACGAGATGACGCGCCGCGCCGTCACCGGCCGCGAAGACCGGCTCATACCGTTCGCCCACATGGTGCCGGAAGAGGGGTCGGTGGGCATGGACGCCGTGCGCCGCGCGGTTGAAGACTGGGGCTTTCGCGGCCTCAAGCTGCACTTTGGCGAGGTGCAAGGCGAGATTACCGACGATCTTTTCCTCCCTATCCTCGAACTCGGAGCCGGTTACGAAATTCCGATACTGCTCTGCTGCGCCCACCGGCCGGAGTTTCCCGACCGTTGGGCGGACGCCGTGCCGCAGGCCAAACTCATCATTCCCCACCTGGGCTCCAGCCGCGACCAGCAGATGAACTGGCGCTTCTTCGACGTAGCCAAGCGGCACGACAACGTCTGGCTCGACACGTCGTTCACCAGCGGCCCCTGGATGATCCGCGAGGCGTACCACGCCCTGGGCGCGGACAAGCTGATCTGGGGCTCCGACGGCGGCGGCGACTACAACCCGCCCCTGCCCGAAATGGCCAAGGTGCGGGTCTGGGAGTTTCCGCAGGCGGACTACGCGCGCATCATGGGCGGCAACATCCTGCAACTGCTCGGCGGCACGGCGTAGCCGCCAGCCGCCGGTCTCTGTCGTTTCTCCCTTTCCCGGGAAAGAGCAACGGCGCCGTCTCATTCCCTCTCCTGGAAAATAGGCACCGCGCCGCAGCATCCTCTTTCCTGGTGAAGAGGAGCGGCGCCGTATCATTCTTTCGCCTGGGTAGAGAGTTAAGGTGAGGGGTAATGGTGACGCATTAACGTAGCGCGGGGGCTTGTCCCCCGCCAGAGCAGAAAGAAAAGCACACGCAAAGGATTGACCCCACAGCCTCGCAGGTTGCAAACCTGCGCCAGGGAAATCAGGCATGGTGTAGTTCCTCATTATGTTTAATGCGACAGCATTAAGGTGAGGGGGAAGCAGGCTGCTCTCCGGCGGCAGGCCGGCCTTCAAGTCGAAATTCTCAAAAACAGTGCGTATAGTGGTTTACAGCAACTGTTTTATTGTGCTATCATAACGACATAGACCAATAATCAAGTGTAAGCAGGCAAGGAGGTGTGGATTAATCTACGGATTTAGTTTAGTATAGAGGCGTAGATTTCCGTCATGGGCAATCTACGCTTGGCAATCGCAGAAAGGGTTTCCACATGACTGAGATAAACCAGGCCTCCCCGGGGGGCGGCGCAGAGTCGCTGCCGGTGGACTTGGAAGCCTGCGTGATGCGGCTGGAAACCGCGGTCTTCAAAGGCATGTCTGAGGAAGTGGAGCCCTACGACCTGACCCACGTGGAGTTTTCCCTGCTAAGAGCGTGCATGAGGAGGCAGGAGTGCACTGCGACGGAGCTTGCCAGAGTGCTGCCTGTGGACGCTTCCCGCATTAGCCGCGTCGTGAATACGCTGGTCAACCTCGGACTGCTGCAGCGGCGGCGGCTGCGCAGCGACCGGCGCACCGTTATGCTCACGCTCACCGATGAGGGTACCGAACTGACCACCCGTCTGCACGAGCGCATGCAAGAGTACTACGCCACCCTGGTAGCGGGCATCAGCGCGGATGACCTCCGTATCCTGGAGGACGCTACCTCCAGGATCCTCGCCAACTATGACGCCATCAGAGAGTCCCCGCGCGCCCCGTAGCCGCTAGTGAGCGCTAGCCATTGCCGGGCCCTAAGGGCTTGCTGGCAACGGCCTCGCCAAACGCGAGGCCGGCAAAGGCGCTGCTATCGTCCTTCCACCGCTCGTACGCGTCGTGTATGCGGTCGCAGAGTTCCCGGGTTGTGGCGCCGTACTTAATGGCCGCCTCCACGATTTCGGGCGACAGGAACCACTGATTGGCAAAGGCGTGTATGAACGCCACGTCGCGGGGCGTGCTGTAGATATCGAACGTGCCGGTGATCCGGACGTTCTCGAACCCGGCCGCCAGGACGTGGCCTTTCAATTCCCTTCCCATCTGCGGGTGGGCGTCGTCAGCCTCCAGCAGGTCTTCGAACATCTGCCAGGAATTCTCCAAGACGCCGAAGTCGGGATGCGTGAACGAGGACGCGCAGATCATCTCCCGGCAGGCCAGGAGGCCGCCGGGTTTCAAGACGCGCTTCACCTCCGCCAGGACGGCGCCGGTATCCGGTATGTGCATCAGCACGTTGTGGCAGTGCGCAATATCGAAGAAACCATCCGGGAACGGCATCTCCACGACGTCGCTCACGTGGAACGCGGCGTTCTCCTGCCCGTTCATCTTGGCGACGGTCCGCGCCAGTTCGACCTGCGACTCCTCCATGTCGACGCCGTGCAGTTCGCCGGGGTCTATGGCTTTGGCAAGGCCCACCGATATGGTGCCCGGACCGCAACCAAAGTCGAGCACGCGCAAACCGGGCCTGAGATGCGGTAAGAGATACGCGGCATTGGAAAAGACGGTGTACCGCCTGAGCGCGTCCAGCATCTCATCGCTAAAACCCATCGTATAGTCGGGAGTCGCTGACAGTTCCTCAGACATCACTGTAAGCTCCTTTTCAATTGTTGAATCGCCATTATAGATAGCACTGCCCGAAGAATCAAGACTGTTCAAAGCCGGAAGTAGTCGCTTTGGGCTTGCTCTCGCCGCTGAGGTAGGTTTCACGTCATTCCGAGCGCAGCGAGGAATCTCGCATTCGTCAATTCGAGACTTTTCGTCGCTGCGCTCCTCAGACCGGTCCTGCGCGCAGCCGCTTGCCCTCAGTCTGCTGCGCTAGCGACCACCGTGTCGTCCGCGACGTGCAGGACGTGGGCCGCGTCCACCACGTCCGGTGTGAACTGCTGGAGATCGGAGGTGGTGGCGAACGCTTGGACGTTGGGCGCGAGCGACGCGAGGACGTGCTGGCGGCGTTCGGCGTCGAGTTCGGAAAGGAAGTCGTCCAGCAGAATCACCGGCCACTCGCCGGATTCGGCGTGCAGCAGGCTGATCTCGGTGAGTTTGAGGGTGAGGGCCGCCAGGCGCTGCTCGCCGCGCGAGCCGTAGGCCGCCAGCGGATGGCCGCCGCGCAGGAAAGTGAGATCGTCCCGGTGCGGGCCGACGACGGTCACGGCCTGCGCCTGTTCCCGCGCCGCCTGCTCGTCGAGAGCGGCGCTAAAGCCCGCCTGAATCTCCGTTTGCCACGTCGGGGACAACGCGCTAATGCGGAGCGCCTCGGCGGGAGGCATAGTCTCAGGCGCCGGCACGCTCGATTCGTAGCGCAACTGTAAGCCTGCGCTGCGCGGGCCCAGGTCGCCGTCTGTTCCCGTGAGCGCCGCATAGCAGGCGGCCAGGGGTTCCGCCACGTGGGCCGTGTAGGCCGTGCGGAGCGCAATCACCGGCGCGCCGAAGGCTGTAAGCTCTTGGTTCCAGGCTTCAAGCTGCCGCCGGTCGCGGGTGGCGCCTTCGCGCAGCGCGCGCAGCAGGGCGTTGCGCTCGGCCATCACGTGCTCGTAGCTCTGCAAGGCGCGGAGGTAGCTGGGATCGATGCGGCTGAGCAAGTAGTCCAGGTAGCGGCGGCGCGTGCTCGGCGACCCGTCCACCAGGGCAATGTCGTGGGGCGTAAAGAGCACCACGTGCAGGTGCTGCAAGAGGCTGGAGGCGCGGCGGGGCGCGCCGCCGACGCGGATGCGCTTGCTGAAGCCGGCTTCTTGCTCCTGTTCGGCAGCCCAGATTACCTCCAGGGCGGTCTCGTGGTCGCCGGCCGCCACCTCGCCGGCCACCCGCGTGTAGGGGCGGGCCGGGTCGGGGTCGATGCTGCGCAATTCCGCCTCGGCGCGGGCGCGGTAGGAGCGGCCGGTGGCCAGGCAGTGGATCGCCTCGAGGATATTCGACTTGCCGGCGCCGTTCGCCCCGCTGAAGATCGTCAGCCCTGGCGAGAGCGCAAGTGCAACGGCGCGGTAGTTGCGGAAGTTAGTGAGCGAGAGTGCGGTGAGATACACGGGTGCGTCCTTTTGGCCCGCCGCCGGCGCACAGGCCGCGTGTTTCACGTGAAACACGCAACGCGGCCGGCGCGGCAGTTGCCGAAGTTGGTGCGCAACAGCGTGGCGAGAGGCACAGAGCGTCCTTGTGGCCGCTGCCTAGCGCGCGGGGCAGTGTTTCACGTGAAACATGCGGCGCTCGTGGCGCAGCCGCGAGCGCGCGGGCGGGTCAGCCCTCGCGCCACGGCGGCACGTCCCACGTGTTCACCCATTCCCACTGCCACTCCACCTGCTTCTCCGGCAGCGTGACCGCATATTCCACGCCGGCCGTGAATGGCAGCACCTGCGTCCGTGCGCCCACCTTGCCGCGAATGTACTCGATGAACGCGCCTACGTCACTCGCGTTTGGCGGCCAGTGTCCTTCCGGCACCGGGTCCGACTTGCGGTCGGTGCGGTAGTGCACCGGAATCAAGGCGCGCGGCCGGATGTAGTCCACGAAGTCCTCGAGTTCGGTGGATTGCTCCGCCGCGCTCGTCGGTATCAGGCCGAGTTTCATGTGAATGGCGAAGTCCACCCGGCCGCGCAACGCCCGCATTGCCGGATAGGCGGCCCAGGCGTCGCCAATGTGCAGGAACGAAACGTCCAACGCCTTGTGGGTAACGAGAAAACCGAGATTCGGCAGGTCGGGCCGCTGGTTTTCGCCGCTCTCGATGGTCTCCACGCGCAACGGCCCCAGGTCGAGTTCGTCCGGACCGGGAAACTCCCGCGCGTGCGCCGTGCCCGCCCACGGCCGGCCGCGCTGCATTTCGTTCTGGTGCTTGGGATACATCACCTGTATCTTGTCGGCCGGCACGTGCTTGGTGATCGGCAGGTCGCGGGCAAACGCCGCGTCGCCGTACTTCTCGTCGATCGGCTCGTCCGGCCACAAAGCGCCCGGCGGCACGAAGAGCGTCTTGAAGCGCTCGCCCTGGCACAGCTTGCGCAACGTCTTGGGATGGCAGTGGTCGAAGTGCTCGTGGCTGATGAAGATGTAGTCGTAGATGGGTTGGGCGTTCTCCAGATTCTCGCCAAAGAGATACGGATCGAAGGCAACGTTCACGTCGCCAAAGCGCACGTCGAACGCGCCACAGCCCCACCAACGCAGCCAAATGCGTGCCATGGATTCTCGTCTACCTTCGTCTGCTCGCGACCCCTAAAATGCTCGCCCATGCGGAAGTAATGGCCTCAGGCCCCCAGGGTCCGCTCTCCCTATCATACTGGCTTGAACGCTCGCGCGCCGCGCGGAACCGGGCCGGCGGTTGAATTCCTGCGGGGAAAGCACGGCTGAACGGCGCAAGCGACGGCTGCGGAGTGGGATTGCCTCTGCCGACCTGCGAGCAATTGCGGGAGATTGCAGCCCCGTGACGGCATTAGGCTGCCCCTTGCGTGCCAACCATTTCGCATCGCCGGAATGCTCAGGAAGGCGCCGGCACGGTGAAGCGCAGGAGAATGGTGTTGTCCACTTCCAGGTCGCTGCCCCAGATCAAGCGGGCGGAACCATTCCAATCGATGTCGTCGTAGCCGTCCTTGGGACGCACGGCGCCTTCCGACCACTCGGTGGCGGTTTCCCATTGGCTCGCGTCGAAGTCGGCGCTCGCCCAGCCGGCCGGAGCTTCCGTCTTCTCAAAGCGGCAGGCGGTGTCCGGATTAGATGCTTTCTCGCAGTCGGGGTTCAGGGGAGCGCGATGGATCACCAGCACCTGCCACGTGCTGTTGGTCACGGCCACCACGTTGCCGGTGCTCAGGTCGGTGATTTGCGCGATGATGCCGCCGTCGCCCATCTGCTGGTTGCGTTCCCCGATGTACTCGAGTCCCGAATCGGTCTCCTTGAAGTCTTTGGCCTCGATGGCGATGGTGAGCGGGTAGTCCGCCGTGAACGTGATGGTCTCGGCGTTGAAGGAACGCTCCGTGGTGATGGGCACCGAATCCTCGCCGACCAACTCGCCGTTGACGTAGAGCGCGAACCAGTTGTCGGCCCACACCTCGGCCTTGAATTGCGGCGCGCCGCTTTGGCTCGTGGCGGTGTCCGGCGCGGCCGCCCCGTTTGCGCCGCCGTCATCGCCGGAACCGCAGCCGGCGACCAACCACACGGCGACCAGCACGGCCGCTACCCACTTAACGAAGAACCGCTCCATGCGTCTTTCCCCACTTCACGCTATTTCACTGCTGTGCTGCCGCGCTGCACAACCGGCTTGAACGCTTAGCCAGCATACGCGCCGCAGCCGGCGGGTCAGAGCAACCAGTCCCTTTACCCCTTGCCTATAGACAGTATACTGTAGGCAAGAGAGAGTACGCACAATGGCAGAGGCGGAGAGATGGAAAACATCACTGACTGGGCGCCTACGGTCGTCGCGGTGGCGGCGTGGCTTAGCCTGCTCTGGCGCTTCGAGAGTCGCATATCAGGCGCCGAGAATCGCTTGGGCGAACGGATAGCGCGCATCGAAGGGACGCTGGAAGGCTTCGCAACCAAGTCCGACGTCGCGCGCATTGAGGGGCTGCTAGAGGGCTACTTCATGCAGGCTGGCAAGCGAGAAGAGAGCTAGACCCCAAACGCCGTCTACAACAGAGCGCACCCGTGAAGGTGCGCTCTTTGCATTACCGGATTTGTGCTGCTACAGCACCGAGTGGTAGATGGCGTCCACCAGTTCCATCGTCTTGGTAGCGTCGCCAAAGTGAGTGTCCGGCTGGCGGCCGGTCTTGATGCAGTCGATGAAATGGCGGTTCTCGCCAAAGAAGCCGTAGGCGTGGTAGCGCGCGTCGTTGCCGGCGGCCGTGTTCACGTCCAGCACCGCCGGTTCGCCGTTGCCGTCGGTGTAGACCCGGGCCGTTTCGTCCGGGTCGATGTAGGCGGTGATGCCCTTGCCGTGAATTTCGAATATGTGCCGCCGCGTGCCGGCCACCCAGTTCGCCTGCAGGTAGCCGGCGCAGCCGTTCTCGAAGCGCATGAGCGCGTTGAAGACGTTGGGGTAGTCGGCGTACACCTCGCGCACGTCGCTGGCCACGGCCGCCACCTCGCTGCCGCCCAGCCAGCGGCAGACGTCCACCGCGTGCACCGCGTCGCAACTGAGGATGTCGGTCGCGCCGCCGTAGTAGGGCAGATCGCCGGGCGGGGTGAACTGGTGCTTGAGGAAGACCGACTGGAACTGGATGATCGGCCCCCGCGCCTCCACCTGGGCGCGCACTTCGCGCATCAGCGGGATGAAACGCCGGTTGAAGGCCGTCATGGTGAGCGCGCCGTACTTGGCGGCGGTCTTCGCCATGCTGCTGGTCTGATAGGCGTTGAGCCCCGGCGGCTTCTCCACGAAGAGGTTGTGGCCCCGCTGCAGGACGTTTATCGAGATGTCGTAGAGGTGGTGCGGCGGCATGAGGCAGTAGACGCCGTCCGGCTTTTCCTTATCCAGCATCTCGCGGTAGTCGGCATAGGTGGCGGCGATGTTGAAGCGCGCCGCCGTGCTTTGCAGCCGGTCCGCGTCCAGGTCGCACGCGGCGGCAATTTCCACGTCCTCCATTTCGCTCAGAGACGGGTAGTGCATGGCGTTGGCGAGACTGCCCGCGCCAATCATGCAAATGCGGACTTTATCCGGGCCTGGCATCGGTTCCTCCGTATTGGGTGTATGCGCGTGGATGGCTTGCTTGCGCTTCATGATAGAAGCCGTACCGGGGAAATACAAGCGTTCGCCAGAGCGGGGGTAAAGAGTCTATCATCAAGGAAGATTGCAAGCAGGGCACAGGCGAAGGACTCAAAGGGAGAAGCGATACGGTGGATGGCAATGTCGAACTCTTGGTGGATCAACACGCCCTGGTGGGCGAGGGGCCGCTGTGGGACGAGCAGGAGCAGGTGCTCTACTGGGTGGACATCCTAAACTCCACGCTCTTCATCTACGATCCGGCCACCGGCGAAAACAAGGAGATAGACGTCGGCCAGCACGTGGGCACGGTGGTCACCCGCGATTCCGGCGGGCTGATGCTGGCGGTGCGGGAAGGCTTTGCGTCTCTTGACCTGGAAACGCGGGAACTCACGCTCATTGCCAATCCGGAAGCGCACGTTACCGGCAACCGCTTCAACGACGGCAAGTGCGATCCGGCGGGCCGCTTCTGGGCCGGCACCATGGCCTACGAGAATCCGAAGGATTCCGGCAGCCTCTACCGCCTCGATACCGACCTGAGCGTGCACAAGATCTTTGGCGGCGTGGCAATCTCCAACGGCATCGTCTGGAGCCTGGACCACACGACCATGTACTACATCGATACCCTGCGCAAGAACGTGCGCGCCTTCGATTACGACAACGACACCGGCGACATCAGCAACGAGCGGGTCGTCATCGACGTGCCGGCGGAGACCGGCCTGCCCGACGGGATGGCGATCGACAGCGAGGGCATGCTCTGGGTGGCGCACTACGGCGGTTCGCGCGTCTCGCGCTGGAATCCCGCTACAGGCGAGAACCTGGGGCACATACCTTTGCCGGTGACCCAGGTCACGGCCTGCGCGTTCGGCGGGCCGGACATGACTACTCTCTTCATCACCTCGGCGGCGCAAGAACTCGACGCGGCGGCACTGGCGCGCCAACCGCTGGCCGGGGGACTCTTTGCCATCGAGACGCCGTACCGGGGCGTGCCGTCCTTCCGGTTTGGCGGCTAGCGGTAGATTCACGTAGGTGAGTGTTGTACAGCATGACCGTAAGTGCTCTTGATTATAGGGGTCTTTATCTCCTTGCGAATTACCGACCGGGAACGGGCCCTTCTTTTCCCGTGCGTCGCTTCCCACGCCGGCGGGGGACAAGCCCCCGCGCTACGTCAATTCAAGAGCGCCGACAGCCACTGCGCTACGTTAAGGCGAAGGAGCCGGCAGGCACCGCGCCCCCGGCAAGCCCCACCACTTTCCGGTCAGATACGCTCTCCCTGGGGAGAGGCTGACAGGGGTAGGTGAATGTCATTCCGAGCGCAGCGAGGAATCTAGGGATGCTGATAATGCAAGTCCACGCTCTAGATTCCTCACTCCGCTGCGCTCCGTTCGGAATGACAGGTGAAGTCGATTCTAAAGTGCCTACCCCTGTCAGTTGGGGAGAGGGCCGGGGTGAGGGGAAGAGGCGCGGCTAAGACTTCCAACTGGACGTGAGAAAGGAACTCACTCATGCAAGCGCTTGCGCCGCGACAGGACTTCATCGGCGTGGCGGATTCGACCTATCTCTACACCGGCGCGGAATCGGCGCCGCTGAAGTCACAGGCTCAGGCGCTGGAACGCTATCTCCACGAGCGCCCGCGCGCCGAGGCCGGACGGGCGGAGCACATCGCAACCGAACAGCGCTGCAAGCGGCAACTCGCCGACCTCATGGGCTGCGGCGCGGACGACGTTGGTCTGGTGGGCAGCGCTTCCGAGGCCATCATCCTGATTGCCAGCGGCATCGCCTTCACGCCCGGCGACAACATCGTGACCAACGACCTGGAGTTTCCCAGCACGGTGCTGCCCTGGATACAGATGAAGCAGCACGGCGTCGAGGTGCGCCTGGTGCGCAGCCGGGACTGGCAATTCACGCCCGAGGACGTGATCGCGCAAATCGACGGGCGCACGCGCCTGGTGGCGGTGAGCCACGTGAGCTATCTCTCCGGGCTGCGGCTCGACCTCGAACCCATCGCGCACGCCGCCCATGCTCACGGCGCGCTGCTGCTGGCGGACGTGACCCAGTCGCTGGGCGTCGTGCCGGTGGACGTGGGCGCGTATGACTTCGCGGTAGCCAGCACGTATAAGTGGCTGCTGGGCATCCACGGCGGCGGCGTGCTCTACTGGAACCGCGCGCGCTTGCCGGACTTTGCGCCGGGCGCGGTGGGCTGGTTCTCGGTGAGCGACTTTCTCAGCGACGACCGCTTTGAAAGAATCACGTGGAAGCCGACCGCCGAGCGTTTTGAACTGGGCATGCCGTCGTACGCGGCGATCTACGCCCTGGAGAACGGCGTGCGCTACCTCCAGCAGTTAGGCGCGGACCGCATCGGCGCGCACGTGGAGGCGCTGGGTGACGAACTCATAGCGGGACTGCGAGGACAAGGCTGGACGGTGATGACGCCCGTGGCGCGGGAGCACCGCGCAGGTAACATCTCAATCGCGGTGGCAGACGCGGTCACCGTGCGCGACGCCCTCATCGAGAAGAACGTCCACACGTGGGGCGGCGACGGGCGCGTGCGCGCCTCGCTCCATCTCTATAACGATAGCGCGGACGTAGCCGCCTACCTTGCGGCCTTGCGGCCGTTCGCCCCGGGTCGCTGACGGTGTTCGCGCGCGAGTTCACCGTCGCGGCGCACCGCGACAAGGTGGCGCAGTTTCATCGCAGACGGCAAAGCCTTGTCGAGATCACGCCGCCGCCTATCATCGTGCGCATCCATTCCGGCCCAGAGGTTCTCTCATCAGGTGACGAGATGCGCTTTACACTCTGGCTCGGCCCGTTTCCCATCCGCTGGCACGCCGCCATCGCAGCCGCGCCGGGCGGGTTTGCCGATCGGCAAATACGCGGCCCGTTCGCGCACTGGGTCCACCGGCATACGTTCATCGAGAGCGGCGGGGGGCTAACGACGGTGCGCGACGAGATCGAGTACACCTACAAGCGCCATCCCATCTGGGGCCTAATCGGGCGGCTCTTCGTGCTGGGCCTGCCGGCGCTCTTCGCCTACCGCGCTTGGAAGACACGGCGGCTGCTGGCGAAGTGAGGGAACTAAAGCTAAACGCCAACTGGCTGACTCTCCTGCTCTTGAGGCATGTGGAACACACGTCGTTCTCTAGTTGTCGCCATCGTGGAACAAGGCAATGTAATCTTCGTATCGGAATACCCTCCCGCGCCCCTTTCCCGTAATCTCGTGCAGGATGCCGCAATCCACTAATTGCGAGACGAGCGAGTTTGCTGAAGGATAGGAACTCTCGTTCAAGTCTTGCACTACCTTTACTGAAAGTAGTGCTCTTTCGAAGAGGTAGTCCAGTACGCGATGCCCATTTCCGGCCCGACGGCCAAGCCGCTCATTTATCAGATAACGGTGGCGTTCGCGGAGATCGAGGATTCTGCGTGCAGTCTCTGTAGCTTGTTTGCTCACCTCGATGACCCCACGCAGAAAGAAAGCAAGCCACTGCTCCCAGCTACCTGAATCACGCACGGCTTGCAGTTCTTCATAGTACTGTTGACGGTTCTGCTTGAAGTAGTGGGAGAGATAGAGGACAGGCTTGAGCAGCACCCCGCGCTCACAGAGCAGAAACGTAATGAGGAGTCTGCCTACGCGACCATTGCCATCGAGAAACGGATGAATGGTCTCGAATTGGGCGTGAGCTAACCCTATCCATATAAGGGTTGGGAGATCTCCTGGATCGTTGAGAAACTTTTCCAAATCCCCAAGAGCTTGACGAACTTCCGTAGGCGGAGGTGGGATAAATGCGGCATCACTAAGGGAGGCGCCGCCTATCCAGTTTTGGCTCGTTCGTACTTCGCCTGGTGTGAGGTGAGAGCCACGGACCCGTTGTAGAAGTCTGGCATGTATTTGGCAGATCAGCCGTACGGAAACAGGCAGGGTCTCGAGTTGCGCCAGCCCGAGTTTCAGTGCTTCAATGTAGTTGATGACCTCATATGCGTCACCCAAGGGGCCAGCAGAAAGAATCCTTGCCTCAGCTGCCAATACGTCTTGTAGTGTGCTTTGCGTTCCCTCTATTTGGCTTGATAGCAGCGCTTCTTGGCGAATGTACATAAGTACAAAGAGATCCGAATCTGGTAAGGTTTGAATAGAGCCATCGAGGCGTCCCAGTGACAGGTCAGCTTCGGAAAGCAAAGCTTGCAGTTCTCCGTCAATGTGAATTGGCGGGATAGGCGGCAGTGGATTTGGGATGAACGCGCGGTAGCCGCCAATTTGCCTAATGTATTGACCGGATCTAGTTGGGTTGTCGGAGAATGTCTGCATAAGCGTAGACCGGCGCAGTGGAGCACCCGTTAGTTATTGAACGTACGTTTAGTATACTAGCTCCGCCAGTGTCTTATTAAAGAAAATGCCGTTTTTCTTACATAAAACGGTCACTCACGCGCGCAATTAAAGGTTCCTTACATACCGAACCCCGTGACAGCCGGTGCGACCGGTCATTCTTTCCGCGCGCGGGCCGCCATGAAGTCCATCAGCGGATAGGGGCTGCCCGGATGTTGACCCGGCAGGCGGGCGGGCAGGGGTTCGCCCAAGAAGCCTTCCAGCCGGGCGCGCTGTTGCGCCACCACGTCCGGGTGTTCGGCGGCCACGTCGTCGAAGTTATCAAGGTCCTGGTCGATGCGGTAGAGCTTCCATTGCGGCTCGGCTTCCTGGATATTCACCACCGCGTTCCAGGTATGGTCGCGCACGCTGGCCTCGTAGCCCCAGACCGTCAGCGTCCAGTCCCGCAGCGCGCCGCGTGCGCCGGTAGCCAGCGGCCACATGTTCTCGCCGTCCAGGCGGTCGTGGGGCACTTCCAGCCAGTTGAGGATCGTCGGCGCCACGTCGATGTGCTGCACGAACGGCGTAATCACCGTATCGCGCGGCCCGTGCGGATGGCGCACCAGCATGTTCACGCGGGTATTGTAGGCGTTCATGTGGCGTTGGCTCTTGCCGAACTCGCCGTGCTCGTTCATCTGCGTGCCGTGGTCGGAGGTGAAGACGATGATCGTCTCGTCCAGCAGCCCGCCGTCGGCCAGGTGGTTCAGCAGCACGCCCAGCCACTTGTCGATGAACGTCAGCGAGCCGTAGTAGAGCGCCCGCACCCGGTCTTCTTCCGCCGCCGACAGGGGCTCGCCGCGCGGCTGGATTGGCTCGATGCCCTGCCAGGGCGCGTCCATGTAGGCGTCGGCGTACTCGAACGGCGGGTGCCACGGCTCGTGGGCCTCGAACGAATCGATCCAGAGGAAGAACGGGTGCTGCTCGCGGCTGTCCTCGATGAACCGGATGGCGCGGCGGATGCACTTGGCAAAGGTGAAGTCCTCTTCCGTTGTGCGGTCCTTCACGTTCCAGAGCCACTGGCGCAGCACGAACGGCACGTTGTCCGGCCGGTGGGTGTAGCGCGCGGCCTGCAGTTCCTCTTCCGTGCCCAGCCGGTAGGGATCGGCCTCCTGCCCGCGCAAGAACTCCCAGTTCATGAAGCCGCGGGTGAAGTTCATGGTCGGCTTGAAGAGGTGGTAGGTATCGGCCACCAGGCCGGTGGCGTAGCCCGCGCGGGAGAGACGCTCGGCCAGGGTCTGCTGGTGCGGCGGCACGCCGTGCCACCCCGGCATCCCCGGCGCGCCCGGCGAGGAGCCGGTGGTGTCAATCGTCCAGCGCCAGGGAAAGCCCCGGATGCCGGTGAAGAGCGAGCGCCGCGCCGGCACGGTCGGCAGCGCCTCGGCAAACGCGTTTGCGAACCAGACCCCGTCCCGCGCCATGGCGTCCAGCGTGGGCGTCCGCATAGCGTGCGCGCCCAGATGCCGGATGCAATCGGCGCGAAAAGTGTCGAGGCAGATGACGATGCAGTTCACCAGGGCCTTCCTTACAATTGGCCGGTTCTTGGCTACTCCTCGCTTGGCTTGCCAACGTCTTGCGGCCTTTCGGCAGCGCCTTCGATCCGAGACACGCGCTGATATAGTTCGAAGATGTGGTTGCGCATGTCGCGGTTATCCTCCCTGATCGCGTTCTCGCCCTGCCTGATAAACGTAATAATGGCAACGCCGACGCCGATAGCAACGATGATAATGGCAAGGGTTGAGACCAAGAGTTCGTATTGTCCCATTTTGCTCCCTCCGCCTACCGCTGCTTATTCGCCGGAGGATTCAGTGCGGCTATAAGGTCGCGTTCCTCCAAGTACCTGTTCACCGTGCTGCCATTCTTGTGCGCCAAGACATGCGTCGGTCCATAGCGCATGATTTCTTGATTGCTTCTTTGTTCACTCAGTCTGTTCTTGAAGTTATCGGTCTCGCCGACATAGATTACGGCCCACCCGGATGGCTCAGCCACCCTGGCAAGAACGTAGTTGCCCGGCTCTTGGCTGCCGACCCAATCAATGGGAAAACCCAGTAGGTGTACGCCACGCCGGATGATCCAGCCAGGCTTAACGTGGGCCGCAGTTCTACCATTTGCATACTTTCCTCGTTGTCCCGGAGCAAGCGCGGATAGCTTCAGTATACAACAGGGCCTATACGGATGAAACGACCTATTCACGCCGTCATGCCCGTCTTTGCGTCCGCAGCGCCAGGTAGATGCCCAGCAGCACCAACCCGCCGCCGGCCGCTTGCAGCAGTGTCAAACCCTCGCCCAGGATGAAGAAAGCCAGCATGCTCGCGCCCACCGGCTCGCCCAGGATAGCCACGGCGACCACGGCGGCGGAGACGTAGCGCAGGGTCCAATTGTACGCCGTGTGGCCGAGGAGTTGCGGCCCCAGCGCCAGGAGAACCATCACGAGATACGTCGCGGGCGCGTAGCCGGTGAACGGCTGTCGCGTCACCAGCGCCGCGGCCAGCACCAGCAGCGCCGCCATGCCGTAGACCGCCGTGATGTAGGGCAGCAGGTCCAGCCGTTGCCGCAGGCGCTGTCCCAGCAGCAAGTAGGCGGAGTGAAAGACCGCGCCCAGCAGCGCCAGCGCGTCGCCAAAGAGCGCCTGGCCTTCCACCTGGAAGTCGCTGTAGCCGATCAGGATGCCGCCGGTCACCGAAAGCGCGATGCCCCACACCAGCAGCGGATGGAGCCGCTCGCGGAAGATGACCACCATGCCAAGCCCCACGAAGATGGGGTTGATCGTGACGAGCACCACCGAACTGGCGACCGACGTGTACTCCAGCGAGGCGATCCAGGCGATGAAGTGCAGACCCAGAAAACTGCCGGCCACTGCCGCCACCAGCCAGTCGCGGCGGCGCAAAGCCTGGAGATGCGGCCTGCGTAACGCAAGCGTCAGCGGCGCCAGCACGAGCGCGGCGACGCCCAGCCGGTAGGCGGCAATGATGAGCACCGGCGCGTCGGCCAGCTTGATCAGGATCGAGGCGCTGCTGATGATCGCCACCGAGGCGCACAAGGCCAGGACGACACGGATATAGGGCATGGAAACTCCCGCGCTCCGCCATTATTGCCGGGTAGCCGCGCCGGCCGACCGGGGGAGAGACTCCGCTTAATCCACCGCTTGCAGCGCCATGGCCGCCGTGGTGCCGCCGTCCACGTAGAGCACTTGGCCGGTGACGAAGTCGGCGGCGTCGGAAGCCAGGAAGGCCGCAACCTTGCCGATGTCCGCCGGTTTGCCCACCCGGCCCCACGGCACCTGGCGCGCGCCTTTTTCGGTGGTATACGCCGGGTTGTCGAAGTAGCGCGGCACCTCGATGAGGCCCGGCCCAATCGTATTGACCCGCACGCCGTGCGGCGCAAGCTCGATCGCCAACGTGCGGGTCAGGGCGTTCACCGCGCCTTTGGTGCCGGCGTAGGCCACGTGCTGAGGATAGCCGCCGTAACCGTGCACGGAAGAGATATTGACAATGCTGCCGCCGCCCCGCGCCCGCATGTGGGGCAGCGCCTGCTGCGCGCAGAAGAAGTAGCCGCGCACGTTCAGGTCGAACATCAGGTTGTAGTGCGCTTCGCTCGTCTCCGCGAACGGCGTCTCCACCGTCACGCCGGCGTTGTTTATCAGCACGTCCAGGCCGCCCAGGCCGGCCGCGGCCTCGTCCACCGCCCGGCGGCATTCCGCCACGCCGGTCAAGTCGGCCTCCAGCGGGATTGCCGTCCCGCCGCTCTCCGCGATGCGCGCCACGGTCTCCTGCCCGCCTGCCACGCTGTCGGCGTAGTAGTGCACCGCCACCGCCGACCCCTGCCGCGCCAACTCCAGCGCAATGCCCTGCCCAATGCCAATCCCCGCGCCGGTCACCAACGCCCGCCGGCCTTCAAGTGCGTTCATCGTATTCTCCTGTCCCTGAACCTAGTCGCGTGTCTCAAACCGTAATTCTGGATGCGCCCTGCTTCCATTTTCGGGTAAACACCTGCCAAAGTAAACGACGCCGCGCCGCCGTTCGATCCGCGCCGCGCTCCACATCAGTCACCAACCGCTTCGCGCTCCTCCAGGCTGGTCGCGCCGGACGACGGCGATAGCAGCGCAATGAGCGGGCGAATGTCCGCCAGCGTCTCCAGCCGTTCGATTTCGCGGAAGACGCGCTCTGCCGATTCTGCGTCCAGCGGATGGTGCGCATAAGCGGCGCAGGCGCGGAACTTCTCCCAGCGTTCGGCGCGGGTTAGAGGCAGGTTCGGTTCGCCCTTGATGTTGGCGTGGCTTACAGTGGTTTGGCGGCCGTCTTGCAGGGTGAGCGTGAGGCGCTCCAGCGTGCCGCGATCGGCGTTTGGCAGGCGGCGCGGGTGGACCTTCTCCGCCAGGGCCTGCACGTCCGTGGCCGCGCGCACCGCTTCCGGCGCGAAGTCCGCCAGTCCCGGCGCGCCGCGCAGCAGCGCGTGCGCCACCGTCCACTGGGCGCTGAACTGCGCGTCCACCTGCGGATTCTGCCGGATCCGAAAGGGCTGGCCGATGAGGGCGTGGGCGCGGGGATGCAGCCGGACCTCCACGGCGGCGATGGCTTGTGGGTCGAACGGGCGCAACGCCGCGGCCGCCTCCAGCGCCATGTCGATGGGCCGGTGCGCCGCCCGGCAGCAGGGATACGGCTTCAAGGCGATCTCCTCCACCGCGAAGCGTTCGCCCAGCCCCGCCGTCAGCGCGCGCTCGTCACCCTTACCGCCGCCAAAGAGCGCAAAGAGACCAAAGTCGCCCGCCGCAATGGCGCGCGGCCCGTTGACGCCGATTTCCGCCAGCAGCGCGGCGTGCACCCCCGCGCGGGCGCTGAAAGCCGGTGTCAGGCGCTTGGCGAGCGTGCCTTCCAGCAGACCCTGGCGGTTGCCCTGGGTTTGGGCGTAGGCCAGCCCGACGGCGTCAGCCAAGCCCTCTCTTGTCAAGCCAAGCAGTTTCGCGCTCGCCGCCGCCGCGCCCAGGCCGCCAAAGACCGCCGTGGGCAGCCAACCGACGTGCAGGTGGGGCAGCACGGCCAGACCCACGCGGATTTGCAACTCCGCCGCGCCGGCCAGCGCCGCAATCAGGTCGCGTCCCGCAACCGGCCGGCCGAGACTCTCGGCGGCGGCCAGCGCCGCGGGCAGGAGCGTGACGTAGACGTGCTGGTTGGCGGCGCGGTGCGAATCGTCGAAGTCGTGGGCGTGGAGCATGGCCGCGTTGAGCCAGGCGGCCGTGGGCGCGGGCAGGCGGTGGCCGTAGACCAGCGCCGTCGCCTCCGGCGCGCCGCCCCAGCGCGCGTGCCGCGCCACGATCTGCGGCGTCAACGGCGCCGCCGACCCGGCCAGGGCGCACGCCACCGCGTCGGCGACCTGCGCCTTGACCGCGTCCACCGCGCTTGGCGACAGGTCTGCATACCGCATTTCGGCGGCGAACGCGAGCAGTCGTTTCAATGGCTCCATGCACGAATCCCACCCGGCGCTGTCGCCCCAAATACTGCCGGCAAGCGGCCGGGCCTGCGGCCAACGCAATGCGGCGCAGGCACCGGCCGTGACGACATTCTATTCTACCTGTAACACCACCTCCGGATGCCGGACCCGTACCGCGTACCGGGCAAATTTCCTCGCCGTCATGCTGGCATTACGCAAAGGTCTGCGGCGGGGGACAAGCCCCAATGCTGTCGCATTAAACTGAGCGACCGCAAAACTCGCATCCAAAATCTCCGGTAGCGCAGGTTTGCAACCTGTGAAGCTGTTAGGTCAGTTTTCTCGTGTCAGTCTCGATAGTTCCGGCGGGGGACAAGCCCCCGCGCTACTGTGGAGGATGGAGTCAAGGCTGCGCCGCGGGTAGTAATACGCGCCGTGACGTGGTGAAATAGGTGTGAACCGGGCGCAGAGGAGGGAGTAGAAGGTTGAAAGCGAGGCGGTTGCTTCTCAGGTTTGCCCTGCTGTGCGCGCTGGCGCTGGTGGGTTGCGATTTCACGGCCGGGTCCGCGCCGGAGAGACGGCAAGTTCGCCTGGACTATAGCTGGGTGGCCGCGGCGCCGCGGGCGGAACTGGCGGCGCACTTCGACCGCGCCAACGTCTTCATGGCGGCGGACTACTACCGCCGCCAGGCGGGCTACGCCAGTGGCGAGATTCCGCCGCCTCACCTCCTCTACAATGCCTATTCCAGCCACCCGTTGGCGTACTACGCCTTGCGGAGAGACGCCGCCAAGCGTCAAGCCGCTGCGTACAAAGCGGAGCCAACGAGCGGCAATGCCGGCGCACAAACCGAGTCGGCGTCCGCGATGGCGGCCCGGCACTTCGCCCGCGGCCTCATCTTCTACGACCTGGGGGACTTCGATAGCGCCATCGCGGAGTTAACCCGCGCCATTCAATTCGATGCCCGCCACGCCCGCGCCTACGCCTTCCGCGCGCTCGCCCACCGCTACACCGGCAGCCCGGCCAAGGCGCACGCCGACCTGCAAAGCGCCATCCGCCTTAAGGCCGAGCCCATGCTCATCGCTGAAGTGCGGCGGGCGCTGAAGCAGTAGCCGGAAGCCACGTGTGCGTAGGTCGCAAAGGCACTCAATGATTGAGTGGGAATATAGGAGCCGCCACCATTGATTCGCCAGTTGCAGCGACTACTGCGGAATGGCGGCCTTCATCAACCCTTGACAGTAATCGGCAATCTCTTGAGACCCCGTTAACTCATTGCAAAGAACGCTGAATAAGTCGTGCAGTGCGGAGGGAGTGCCTGTTACGTTTTCGTAGAAAGATGTGCCGTCAATCTCAAAGACGGGGCGTTGTGTTCTTAGCCGCTTCTCATAGCGCTTGGAAGTCCTCGGAACGATAATCACCAAGTACCCTCTCCAGCCCCGGCCCTTTACTCTAACGGCGGTATCCAAGTCGCCGGCTACTTTATCTCGATTGCTTGCGTTCATTGTATTGTGCTTGTTCTTTATCTCAGCGATAGCCCTTTGGCTTTCACATTCCAGGTCATAGCCGGCGTCGTGGTTTACCCATCCCTCTACGCCTGAGAGAACATCCTGATGGAAGTGGCCGAGCGCGTTCGACATCCCTCTCACTGCGGACTCGCTCTCCTGGAACCGTGTCAAGACCTCTCTCTTGTCGATGCTAAAAGTCGAAGCGATCAGCAAAGAGAGGAACGGGTCGATGACGTTCTTCTGTTGGCGCCGTCTTGCATCATCCAGTGCGCTCGCGGCGGCATTGCGGAACTTCACCAGTGCTCTTTCCAGGTCTTCATCGGATATCCAGCCTAGCTTAGACATCGCCGACCTGCTGTTGAGAATAAAGCTGTTCTTGAACGTACTCCTCGTTAATCTCAATGCCTATCGGTACTCGCCCGAGACGTTCCGCAACGCGGTAGGTGGTGCCGCTACCGGAGAACGGGTCGAGCACCACGTCGCCTTCGTCGGTGAACAACAGGATGAAGAACTCCGGCAGCCATTCCGGGAAAGCGGCGCTGTGGCCGGTGTTATGGGCGATTGGCGAGCGATGCAGGACGTTGCTGGGATACACCGTTCTCTTTCCTTCCCAGGCAGCCATGCGTCGGCCCACTTTCGAGTTCGTCCGTGATTCTTGCCGGGAGCGGTCGTTTTCGCTCATGTTCCTGAGGCGGGTTTTCGTCCAATCCCCAACCGGAATCTTGACGGCATCCTGCCGCATCTTCAGCTCCCGGGTCTTGCTGAAATGCAGCAGTCTTTCCCATGAGTCCCTGAATCGGTACTTCCACTTGCCCGGCGCAGCCGTGGTCTTATGCCAGATGTACTCTTCTACCCAGCGGAATCCGACCTCGCGGTTTAGCGCCAGGATTAGCTCCAATACATACGGATGCCGCTGTCCGTCAACTACTTTTTCCTTGATATTGAGAACGAACGAGCCCGATGGCTTGAGCAAGCGCAGCATCTGTGCGGCCCGCTCTGTGAACCAGGCCACATAGGCGTCCGGGTGGACACCGCCATAGGTATGTTGCCGCGCATCGGCGTATGGGGGAGAGGTCACGATGAGGTCAACAGAATCTGAAGGCATAGCCTTCATTACATCGAGACAATCCCCCAGATGAACACGGTTCCTCCACTTGGAAACATCTTCATTCATCGTCGCGTCAGCCCTCTTGCTGCATTTGCCCCGACTTTGAACATACCACAAGTAGGGGCACGACATGTCGTGCCCCTACCGCGCAGGTGGCGATGATGTCGCGCCCCTACCGCAGGGCCGGGGAAGATGTCGCGCCGCTAGCTCACCAGCGCGCCCAACGCCGCGTGGGCGGCTTGTTCGCCGGCGTAGATTTCCCGGATGCGCTCCTGCAACGCGGCGCGCAAATCGGCGCTCTCAGCGTCCGTGAGCGGGAAATCCTGGCTCAGGGCCTGCTCCAGGGCGCTGAGTTGCGTCCAGATGCCCTTGATTTCCGCAGTGGCGGCCGGGCCTTGGCTTAGGAAAAGCTCTTCCCGGCGGGCGATCAGGTCTTTCGCTTCGCGGAAGGGAGCCACGTCGTCGGGCAGCGCCGCGTCGGCCAGCGCGCTCCACTTGCGGCCCAGGTCGGCGTATTCGTCCGCCAGCGGCAGGAGAGCGTCATCGTCCAGCGCCGCGGCCGCCTCGCGGAAGAAGGCGGCGTAGAGCGGGCGCATCAGGCCGCCGCCGGTGTGGTAGCGCTCGATGAAGTCGTAGACCGAGCGCAGGCCTTGCAGCAGGCGGTGGCCGGGCGGAAAGACCTGCTCCCAGCTATCCTTGCCCTTACTGCCGTGAATGCGGTCGGCCCAGGTCTTGAAGGCCTCCAGGGTGAAGTTCTTCATGCGCGCATTTTGCAGGCCATCGTGGCACGCCTTGACGCCCGCCAATACAGCCTCGCGCAAGTCTAAATCCTCTTGCGGGCCGCCCACGGTCAGCACCCGGTTCTTCTGCTTCTTGATGCGCGCGCGGGCCTCCGCAAGATCATCCAAGGGAATGGCGATCGGTTCAGCGGTCAGGTCGCCAATCAGGGCCTCGCCGTCGCTCAAGCTATAGACCGTGATGACGTGGTAGCCGCCGCCCGCGTAGAAACTCGGTATGCCCCGGTACGCCAAGAGCGCCATTTCCACCCAGGCGATGGCGCAGCCGCTGGCTTCAACCGCCTCGGCCAGTTGCGCGGCGGCCTTCTTCTTGCCGCCGGATTCGAGGACGGTCGGCGTGACGCCAAAGCGGTCGCAGGCGTCGTTCAGGTAGGCGTCGCTTTCGTGCCAACGGTGGCGTCCGGCGACGTAGAAGCTGGCGAAGTCCTCAGCCGCGTAGTAGAAGTGGAACACGCCGGCGCCAATGCCGCCGGCAATGCCAAAGACCATAGCTTCTGTAAAGGGCTCGCCCGTCTGCGGGTTCGTGACGCCCGCGTGGGCCAACGCGGCGCGCAGAGCGGTTGTCTCCGGGTGGATGCCGGGGAAGTGCGGAGAATCGGGCACGGTAGCGCTCCTCTTTTGATGCCTTTGCAAGACCCCTTCCCGCTTCAGGGCTGACAAGGGTATGTACGTGTCATTCCGAGCGCAGCGAGGAATCTACGTTGATGCCCGCCAAGAGCGGCCCCTTAAATGGCGTATCCCGTCGCTCCCGTTGCAACGCCCTTAGATTCCTCGCTGCGCTCGGAATGACAGCTTGGGTGATAAGTCGTGCTGAAGACGCATTCAGCAAAAGGGTGGCGCGCGCTTGCCGCCGCGGGCTACGCGCCGCGCCGCAACTGGTACTGCGGAATAGCCACCGGCCGGCCGCCGTCGGCGGCGGATTCGGCGGCGCAGACCCCCGGCAGACTGTACATGATGCCTTCGTAGACGTCGATGGGGGCGGGGCCGCCGGTGCGAATGGCGTTGAAGAATGCCTCCAGCATGTACCATTCGGCGGTGCCGTGACCGCCCAGGGCGGCTTTTGCCGGCGCATCGGGGAAGTTCCTGCCTAGCGGGAGTCCCTCCGGCACGGTGAATTCACTCGCGCCCGCGTAACGGAACTTCGGCTCGTCGATGCCGATCCACCCGGAATCGAACGTCGCCTTGGTGCCCATGAACACGTGGCGGTGGTGGCCCCAGTGGGAATTGGCGAACGAGCACGAAATGCGCACGATGCTGTCGTCCGTCATGCGGAAGATGGCGACCTCGATGTCGGTGAGGTGGGACTCGTAGTGTTCCCGCGTGCCGAGGCAGACCACCTCCACCGGATACTGGCCGGTGACCCACATCACCGGGCCCAAGCTGTGGGTGAGATAGGTGATCGGCGGCATGGAGGCCCGCCAGAAGAGCTTGCCGTGTTCGTCGCGCCGCAGGCGCGTGATGTTGTGAATGTACTCGGCTTCCGCGGCAAAGATCTCGCCAAAGTCGCCCCGCTCGTTGAGGTGCTTGAGCGTGTGCACGTAGGCCCAATAGTTGCAGTTTTCGCCGCACATGTAGAGGGCGTCGCTTGCTTCTTGGGCGGCCACCAGTTGCTCGGCCTCTTCCCGCGTGGCGAGAATGGGAATCTCGGATATCACATTCACGCCCGCTTGGAGTACCTGTATGGAATGCTCAGCGTGCTGCGGCGCCGGCGTGGCCACAACCACCAGGTCCAAGTCCTCCGCCAGCAACTCCTCCAGCGAGGCATAGCCCTTGGGCACGTGGTGCTCCGCGCATACCTCTTGCAAGCGCTCGGCATTCTTATCCGCCACCGCCGTGAGGCTTACGCCCGGCATGGCCTGGAGCACGCGCACGAAACTCCGCCCGCGCCGCACTCCCAATACGCCCGCACGCAATTCGCTGCTCATAGCACTCCTCTCTCCGCTTTGGCTCCAGAAGGGAATCTATGCCCTCTCCTGGCATTGGCAAGACTTTGTAAATGTCATTCCGAGCGCAGCGAGGAATCTAAGGAAGCCGGTTTTGCAGGACTCGGCTTTGGATTCCGCGAACAAGGTTCGACACCCGCCACGCTCCGTTCGGAATGACACGTGAAATCCACTATGGAATACATCTCTCTGTCAACTCTCCTGGGGGAGAGGGCGTCCAAACGGATACAGCTTCTAGCTACGCCTCGCGCTGCAACTGATACTGCGGAATGGCGACCGGCCGGCCCCCGTTGGCGGCGGATTCCGCCGCGCAGACGCCCGCCAAGCTGTACATGATGCCCTCGTAGACGTCGATGGGCGCCGGGCCGCCGCTGCGAATGGCGGTGAAGAATTCCTCCAGCATGTACCATTCGGCGGTGCCGTGGCCTCCCAGGGCCGCCGCCGCCGGCGCATCGGGATAGTTCGTGCCCAGCGGCAGGTTGTCCGGCACGGTGAATTCGCTCTCGCCCGCGTAGCGGAACTTCGGCTCGTCCTTGCCGATCCAGCCGGAATCGAACGTGGCCTTGGTGCCCATGAAGGACTGGCGGTGGTTGCCCCAGTGGGCGTTGGCGAACGAACACGTAATGCGCACCACGCTATCGTCGGTCATGCGAAAGAGCGCCATTTGGATGTCGGTCAGGTCCGGCTCGAAGTGATTCGCCGTGCCGAGGCAGACCACCTCCACCGGATACTGGCCCATGACCGACATCACGGGCCCCAGGCTGTGGGTGAGATAGGTGATTGGCTGCATCGAGGCCCGCCAGGTGGGATTGCCGTGCTCGTCGCGCCGCAGGCCGGGAATGCTGTGAATGTACTCGGCTTCCGCGGCGAAGATCTCGCCAAAGTCGCCCCGCTGGTTCAGGCGCTTCAGGGAATCGACGTACGCCCAGTAGTTGCAGTTCTCGCCGCACATGTAGAGAGCGTCGCTCTTCTCCGCGGCGGCCACCAGTTGGTCGGCCTCTGCCCGCGTGGCGAGCACGGGGATTTCGGAGAGCACGTGTACGCCGGCCTCCAGCGCCTGTATCGAGTTTTCCGCGTGTTGGGCTACCGGCGTTGCCACCACCACCAGGTCCAAATCTTCCGCCAGCAGTTCATCCAGCGAGGCGACGCCCTTGGGCACGTTGTGCTCCGCGCAGACCCGCTGGCGCCGCTCCGCGTGCATGTCCGCCACCGCCGTCACGCTGACGCCGTCCATAGCCTGCATCACGCGCACGAAGCTCAGACCCCGCCCGACACCCAATACGCCCGCCCGCAATTCGCCGCTCATCGCATTCCTCGCTTAGAAGTGTGCTGCCGAAACTACACGCTCTTACTGCGCCTGCCGCCTAGTCCAACGTGCCGATCTCCTGCCGGAGATTCTTCATGCCTTCGCTGACGAATACGCTATCGTTGCCGAACCAGAGGTAGCGGAAGCCCTCGGCCACGCGCTGTTGGGCCTGCTCATAGCTCTGGCAAACGTAGCCGGCCGCGGTGCCGGTGCGCTTGCTGGCGGCGGCCACCTGCTGCACCAGCGCCTCGTGATGGGCCTCGTCGTGGCCGTGGGCGCGCACGTTGATCATCAGGTCGCCGGGGCCGATGAGCACCACGTCCACGTTCTCCACCCGCATGATGCTCTCCACGTTGGCGATCGCCTCTTCGCTCTCCACCATCACGATGACCATGACCTCGTCGTTGGCGCGGGCGAAATAGTCCTGCGCCGTGCCGCCGCCGATGAGGCCGAGCCTGATGCCGCCGCCGGAGCGCGTGCCCGTGGGCGGAAAGTAGGCCGGACTCGCCATGGCCGCGGCCTGTTCGGCAGTCTCGATCATGGGAATGATGACGCCCATGGCGCCCATGTCGAGCACGCGGTTGATTGTGCCCGGCTCGTGGCCTTTCACGCGCACGATCGGCACGGTGCCGGTGTGGAGAAAACGCGCCAGCGCGTTGTTGAGCGAAAGCTCGGTCCACTGCCCGTGCTGCCAATCGAAGTTGACGAAGTCGAAGCCCACGTGGGCGACCTGCTCGGCCAAATCCGGCGAGTCGATGCCCATGGCCGGCCCGGCGGTCACGCCGCCGGCGCGGAGCTTGGCCAGCGCCCGGTTCTGCTGCATCTCTTCCGTACTCCTTTATCTCCTAGTCCAAGCCTGTATTTGCACAACATGTCATTCCGAGCGCAGCGAGGAATCTAGCGCCTACACCCCGCGTATCCCGGCCTGCGAGACCTCTTAGATTCCTCACTGCGCTGCGCTCCGTTCGGAATGACACAGACTTACACAGCATGTCATTCCGAGCGCAGCGAGGAATCTAGCGCCTACACCCCGCGTATCCCGGCCTGCGAAACCCCTTAGATTCCTCACTGCGCTGCGCTCCGTTCGGAATGACACAGATTTACACAGCATGTCATTCCGAGCGCAGCGAGGAATCTAGCGCCTACACCCCGCGTATCCCGGCTTGTGAGACCCTTTAGATTCCTCACTGCGCTGCGCTCCGTTCGGAATGACAGAGGGTACGAAGTATGCCGGTGACGGGCGCAATTCCTCAACCGCTGCTGCGCCAATCCTGCCGCTATTCCTGCCGCCCCAGTCCCTGCAAGAGCGCCCGCACGTAGCCCACCGAATAGGCGGTGTACTGGCGGCCGTTGTCCGTATCGCCGGTCAATTGCATCACGTGGTCGAAGTCGATCGCGCCTTGGTAGTGTACATCATGCAGCGCCTCCACGACTGCCTGCATGTGCATGTCGCCTTCGTCCAGGAAGACCTCGCTGTACGCGCCGTCGGCGGGCAACGTGCCGCGCACGTTGCGGAAGTGCACGTGCACGATCTTGCCCTGGCCGCCAAAGCGGCGGATGCCCTGGAAGATGTCCTCGCCGGATTCGTAGCGCGTGCCGACGCAGAACGTCATGGTGTTTCTGGGACTGGGAACCTCGTTGAAGAGGCGGTCGAAGTCGGCAAAACGGCACATGACTTGCGGATTGCCGTAGAGTTCGTAGAGCGGCGGGTCGTTGCCGTGCATGGCGACGTTGATGTTTGCGCTTTCCGCCACGGGAATGACCTGCCGATAGGTAAGCAAGAGATTCTCCCAGAGTTGCTCGGCGGTGACGGTGAAGCGCGGCGCCGGCTGCGCCGCTTCTTCCGCCGCCAGATCGAAGTGGTAGTAGCGGTAGCCGCCGCGGCCCTCGGGCCACGAGCGCCCGCTGCCGCCGCCGGCGCTCGCGCTCGCGGCCTGAAAGCACTGGACGCCGAACACGGGCACGTCTATCTCTCCCAGCAATTCCGCCATGGTACAGAGATTGTCGCGCTGCCGGGCCGCGTCCGGGCCGCCAATGAGGGCGTCGTGGTGGTTGGCATTGATGGCGTTGGCGCGCTCGATGCGCAGGCCGGCCGCCTCAAAGCGCCGCACCAGGTCGTGCAACGCCGCCCGCGTGAAGCAGCCGGTCTCGTTGTAACCCGCCACCAATCCCAGTTCGATGTCTATGCAGTCCACGCCAATCTGCTGCAGGAACCGTAGGTAGTCGTCGCCCCGGTTATCCAGCGTGTTGCGGTTCGCGCGTACACCAATGCGCATGGGTCTTCTCCTTTGCCTGCTCAGTTTAGCGCCTGGATCCGCCCGGGTACCTCGTGCCACAGGCGCGCTCTCTCCCGTAGCGCGGGGGCTTGTCCCCCGCCTCTTGGCTCGTCACCCGTAGCGCAGAGGTTTGTCCCCAATGCGGCCGCATTGAGTTCAATTGCGGTGTGAACTCCGCCTCCAATATCCGGTAGCGCAGGTTTTCAACCTGCTGGTCTGCGGGATCAATCCCTTTTGAGTCCTTATCTCAAACTCTGGCGGGGGACAAGCCCCCGCGCTACCTCAATGCGACACTCTTGGTGCTTGCCCCCCGCGTCCTGGCCGGATGCGGCGGGCACCCAGTCCGGCAAGGCGCTCCGTTCGCCTACAATCGCTTAATCTGCGCAACCTCTCGGGTTTGCGCTCTGCTCGTGCCTCATATGCTACACCGTAGGCGCCGCGCCGACACGTTGGAGCGCCCGCAACTCATACGTTCCTGACACTATCCGCTCTCAACCGGCTACGCTACCGCCGCCTGCGCCGGCTGCCGCTTGATGAGCGCGAGCGCCGCCAGCGCCGCCAAGACGGACACGCCGCCGGAAAGCGCGAACGCGCCGCCAAGGCCCAGCAGGTCGGCCACCGCGCCGGCCGTCATGGGGCCGACGAACATGCCGATGGCGTACACGGCCTGGAAGACGCCCATGGCGGTGGCGCGGTCCTCGCCGGAGATTTCGCGTATGCTCAGCCCCATGAGCAGCGGGTAGACGATGCCGCGTCCGATGCCGTTGACGCCCTGCGAGGCGGCCAGCAGCGGCACGTCGTGGATGAGCGGCACCACGAACGTGGTGGCGGCCATGATCATCATGCCGGCGAAGACGGCCCAATTGTCGCCCAGCCGCTGGGCAAAGCGGTGATTCACCAGCGACGCCAGCGTGTACGGCACCAGCGAGACCACGCCGATCAGGCCCAGCGTGAACTTGCTCGCGCCCAGTTCGTCGGCGTAGACCGGCACGAAGCTGAAGGTGGTTGCCCAGAAGGCGTAGTGGTTGAGCGCCGTCACCGACGCCGCGACCAGCAGCGCCGGATGCGTCATCACCCGCCAAATCTGCCGCAGCGTGGGCGGCGGGCGCGTGACGCGCTGCTCCTTGATCGGCACGGTGGAGAGCAAACCGATGACGGCCAGTCCCGCCCCGGCGTAGAACGTGGCTACCATGCCCCACGATTCGGCAATCTGCCCGCCGGCGAGGTTGACGACGATGAGCGAGACGCCGTTGATGGCCGACATGATGCCCATGGCCTTGGGCGCTTCGTCGGACGGGAAATAGCTGGCGTAGAGCACCGTAAACGCCACCCACGTGGCGGCGCTGATGCCCAGCACACCGCGAAAGACCGCCAGATACGTGGCCGTGGGCGCAAGCGCCAGGCCCAGACAGCCGACGATGTTGAAGAAGTGCCCGGCATAGAGAAACGGCAGCCGCCGCCCCCAACGGTCCGATACGATGCCCAGCGGGATCCTGAGCACCATCTGCACCAGGCCGTACGTGCCTACCACAATCCCAATGAGCGTAAACGTCGCGCCCAACGATTCCGCGTAGACTGAGAGAATCGGCGAGTAGACGTAGAGCGCGCCCCAGTAGAGGAACGTGCCGACGTAGAAGGCCCAGACGGTCAGCCGGTCAGGCCGGTAGCGCGCGGCGGTCGTCGTCTGCTGGGTCGTGGCCACAGGATTGTTCGCTTCTGCTACGTTTGCGGAGGTCGCGCCTGGCGCTCCCGGGTAGGGCACGACCTGTCGCGCCCTACTGCCGCGCCCGGTTGATTTCCGCGTGGAGCTTTGCGGCCGCCTCTGCCGCGGCGGCCGCAAAATCGCGTTTGGCGCTGGCGTAGAGGATACTGCGCGAGGCGTTGATGAGCATGGGCGCGGTCGGGCCGGCGGCCTGGACGGTGGCTGTCAGGTCGCCGCCTTGCGCGCCGATTCCAGGAATGAGCAGCGGGAGACTGGGCGCAACGCTGCGCACCCGCGCCAAGTCCTCGGGGTACGTCGCGCCCGTCACCAGGCCGCAATTGTCGTTCACGTTCCATGACTGCACGGCTCTGGCCACCGTGACGTAGAGCCGCTCGCCGGTTGCAGCGCGCAGGTCCTGGAAGTCGCGCGCGCCGGGATTTGAAGTGCGGCAGAGCACGAAGACGCCCCGGTCCGGGCGGCTGAGGAAGGGTTCCAGGGCTTCGGCGCCGAGATACGGGTGCGCGGTAACGGCATCGAAACCCAGCACGTCGAATACGGCCGCGGCGTAGTGGACGTTCGTTGAGTCGATGTCCCCGCGCTTGGCGTCGGCGATGGCGATAACGTCGGGGGGAATGTGCCGCCGCACGGTTTGCAGCGCCTCCGGCCCCCACGTGCCCATGCTTTCGAAGAAGGCGAGATTTGGCTTGTAGGCGGCGGCATATGCATGGGTGGCATCGATGATCTCCCGGCAGAAGGCAACGACACCGGCTTGATCGCGGGAAAACTCCGCCGGCAAACGGGGCAAATCCACGTCCAGGCCGATGCACAGCGCGCTGTTCCTCGCGGCGCACACCTGTTCGAGGCGGTGGTTGAAGATCGACACGACGCGCTTCTCCCCGGTCTAGCGCAAGTTGAGCATCCGGTAGCCGGCGGCTTCGAAGTGGCGCTGTCCCCACCGGCTGATGAGATATTTGGAAAACTGCGAAAGCGTGATTGGGTACCTGGTTTTCTGCGCGGTGCCGACGTAGTAGATAATCGGGCGGTGGGCCTGCTCGGGAACCGGCGCCAGAATGCGGATGTCCTCTCCCGCCGCGGCGCCTGACGAGGAATAGAGCAAGGCGGCGTCTACCTTGCCGGCGCTGAGTTTCTCCACCAACTCTTGCTCGTTGCCGGTCTTTGCCAGCCGCGGCCGCAGAATCTCCCAGAGGCCAAGGTTGTCCAGGGCTTGCTGCGAGTAGATGCCGAGCGCCGACTCTTCCCAGTCCGCGATGCCGATGCGCTCCGCGTCCTCGTGGAAGAGGTCGCGCGCCGCCCGGATCTTGAGCGAACTGGCCGCCGGCGCAGCGATGACGAGCCAGTTAGAGGCAATCGGCCGCATGGTGCCGAGCTTTATCTGCCCGGCTTCCACGAGCGGCACGCCGAACGTGTCGCCGCCAAGCATTACGGCATCGAAGCGCTTCCCGCGCAGGATGGATTTCGCGATGGCGCCGGAAGACTGCGGCGAAAAAGCAAGCAACACGTGGGGGTTGGCCTGCTCGAAGTCCGCCTTGAGCATGGGAAACGTGGGCGCGAGGCTCGCGTCGGCCAGCACGGTCACGCGCTCCCGGTCGTCCGGCGCGAGCAGCGAGCGGACATTGTCGAGGGGCGCGCAGCCGGCGGCCAGGGCGGCCAGGCCAACCGGCGCCGCCGCGCGGAGAAATGTACGCCGGCCGTTCATAGCGTTCTTGCCGCCCCTTAAATGAAAAGCGCTCCCGTAGCGATTGTTCCACAGGAGGCTGCGCTCGTGCGTATTCGTGCCCAACTTCCGGCAAACCAGCGCCAGCTTTCGCTCATGGTAGCATCGTCTTTGGCGCGCGGGCAAGCGGCCGGCGCGCGCGACCTACCTCCCAATGGGGCTGCGAGTATATAATTCCCATAGCTGAATCGCATTGGTTGCCGCGGCGGCCGCATTTCGAGCCTGGCGGCGCCGCATGATGCGCCCAAGAGCGCAAGCGCCCGTTGGCGGAAATGACGGCGCTTCCCAACTAAGGAGTGGACTATGAGCTACGGACTGGACTTCGCTGCCGACGCCGGACGTGACTTCATCTCGCTGGGGGCGCTGGTGCACCGGCTCGATCCGGGGATCATCCCCTTTCGCAAGGCCAACACGTGCGCAATCCACGTGAGCGGCGGCGAGTTCAATACGGCGGCCAACCTGGCCAATTGCTTCGGCCTGGACACCGGCGTCGTCAGCGCAATGGTCGATTATCCCATCGGCCACCTGATCGCCGAGCGGGTGCGGGCGATGGGCGTCACGCCGTTCTACAAGCATTTTGCCCACAACGGCGTGAACGGCCCGAACATGGCGACAGTCTACAGCGATCGCGGCCAGGGCGTGCGCGCGCCGGTGGTCTTCTACAACCGCTGCAACGAGGCGGCGGCGCAACTCAAACCCGGCGACTTTGACTGGGACGCGATCTTCGCCGGCGGTGTGCGCTGGTTCCACAGCGGCGGCATCTTCGCGGCGCTTTCGCAAACCACGTCGGAAGTCATCATCGAGGGGATGCAGGCGGCCAAGGCGGCCGGCGCGAGCGTCTCGTACGACTTGAATTTCCGCGCCAAGCTCTGGGAAATCTGGGGTGGGGAAGACCGCGCCAGCGAAGTCAACCGGCGCATCGTGGAGAACGTGGACGTGCTGGTGGGCAACGAGGAAGACCTGCAGACGGGCCTCGGCATCCCCGGCCCGGAGGTGGCGGCGGCCTCCAAGCTGGATCCCAGCGCCTTCACCGCCATGATCGACCAGGTGGTGGGACAGTTCCCGCAGGTGAAGATCGTCGCCACCACGCTGCGCGAGGTGCACTCGACGAACCGGCATAGCTGGAGCGCGGTGGCCTGGATCAACGGCGAAACCCATCTGGCGCCCACCGCCGAACTGGACGTCTACGACCGCGTCGGCGGCGGCGACGGCTTCGCCTCGGGACTCATCTACGGGATACTGAGCGGAGAGACGCCCGCCGACGCCGTGAAATTGGGCTGGGCGCACGGCGCGTTGATTACCACGTTCCCCGGCGATACGACGATGGCAACGGTGGAGGACGTGCGCGCGTTTGCGGCCGGCGGTTCGGCGCGCATCCGGCGCTAGGCTCGATTGCTGCGCTCGCCGGCGCGCCGGTCGGGCACGGTTCCCGTGGTAGGAGACGGCTCCCGTGGTAGGGGCACGGCATGCCGTGCCCCTACCACGGGAGCATTCCTGCCGCCGTCCGGGGTCTTTGTGTTTTCTTACCTTTGTGCGGCTTCGGCAGGGCTATGGTCATACCATGAAAACAGCGCGTCAGCCTCCGTCATTCCCGCGAACGCGGGAATCCATCTTCGCCGCGCACGCAGTGGATTCCCGCGTTTGCGGGAATGATGGACTATGTCTTTACCTGCCGTGGTGTCGGTAGCGTGACCCGCAGACCCTAGCCATGTCTCCTGAATACGCCATTGGCATCGACGTCGGCAGCACCGCGACCAAAGTAGTCCTTTGCGATGGCGAGGGGACGATCTCGGCGCGGGGCAGCGCGCCCACGCGCATCGAACGCCCGCGGCCGGGCTGGGCGGAGATTGACTTTGTCCGCTGCTGGGAAGGCGTGGCGGCCGCTTGCCGCGCGGCGCTTGCGTCCCTGCCTGGCGATGCCGAGCGCCGGCGCATCATTGGGATCGGTCTCACCTCGCTCGCGCCGTCGGTGGCGCCGCTGGCGGCGGACGGCGCGCCGCTGTGCAATGGCATCATCTATGAAGACCGGCGCAGCGCGCGGCACGTGGAGCGCATTCTCGCCCGCGCAAGCCAGTCGCGTATCGCCGCGCGCACCGGCATGAGGCTGGAGAGCGGCAGCACGACGCTCAGCAGCATGGCGTGGCTGGCGGCGGAGCGGCCCGAACTGGTGGCGGCGTGCGCCTATCTTGGCTCTCTGACCACCTATCTTGCCCATCGCCTCACCGGCAGCTTTGGCATCGATTGGGCGCACGCCCAGCTTACCGGCCTCTTCGCGCTGGACGAGCCGCCGCGCTGGTTGGACGACTGGTGCCGGCAGGTTGGCGTGCCGCCGGCGAAACTGCCGCCGCACGCGCCGTGCGAGGCGAAGATCGGCGAGGTTACGCCGGCGGCCGGGGCGCAACTGGGCATTGCGGCGGGCACACCGGTGGCCATGGGCGGCGCGGACGCGCAAGCGGCGGCGGTGGGCGCGGGCCTGGCGACGCCGCAAGCCGGGTTGCTCTCGCTCGGCACGACGAATGTGCTGACGGTCTGCACGGAGCGCCGCGCAACTGATCCGCGTTTCTACACGCGCCGCCACGTCGTGCCGCAACGCTACCTGCACGTGGCGCCCACCTTGAGCGGCGGCGCGACCCTGCGCTGGGCGGCGGCGCTCTTGGGCGTGGAATCCGTGGGTGAACTGGCGGCCCTGGCCGGGGCGAGCAAGCCCGGGGCCGGCGGCGTGGTCTTCCTGCCCTACCTGACGGGCGAGCGCGCGCCGTTGTGGGACCGGGCGGTGCGGGGCGTCTTCGCCGGTTTGCGCCTGGAGACGAGCCGCGCGGGCCTGGCGCGAGCGGTGGTGGAAGGCAGCGCGTTCGCGCTGCGCAACGTGCTGGAGCAGATGGAGGGGCGCCTTGGCGCGCCGGTTGCTCCGCTGGCGGTCACCGGCGGCGCGGCCTTTCCGCCGGTCGTGCAGACCCTCGCCAACGTGCTGCAGCGCCCCTTAGCTGTCATTGAGGGCGGCGACTGTGCGGCGCAGGGCGCGGCGCTGCTGGCGCTCGTTGCCGCCGGCCGGGTGGATTCGGCCTGGCTTGCCGCGTGGCGGCCGGCAATTCATGAGACCTACACGCCGGATACGGCTGCCGCCGCTATGTACGACCGGCAATACGCGACATTCCTGGCCCTGTACCCGGCCGTGAAAGACGCGCTGCCGCATGACGGCTCCCTAGCGGAGGCAGAAACGTAGCCTACGCTTCAGCCACGGCGGCGTGAGCCCAGTGAAAGACGCGCGGTGCGATGCCGCTAGAAGATCTCGTCGGAAGCGATGATGAATCCCGTTAACGTGGGCGAGGCAAGGGATTGGCCTTCACCGCACACGCCTATCTCCGCAAAGCCTTGCGTGTCACGCACAAGCACCGTGACCGTCTTGGCTTCAGTGTCCACAATCCAGTATTCTCGCACGCCGTGCCTTGCGTAGAGGGCACGCTTGAACGTGAAGTCGCGCTCGGCGGTGGAAGGCGAGAGGATTTCGATGACGAGGTCCGGCGCGCCTTGGACGTTCTCCTCCGTAATGATGTGTTCGCGCTCATTGGAGATGAAGAGCAAGTCGGGCTGCACCACGTCAGTGTTCGACAGCACCACGTCGAAGGGAGCGGCGTAGACGCGGCCTGCGCCGAAGCGATCTGCAGCCTGCAGGAGCAGCATATTGAGTCTGCCCGAAATCCTTTGATGGGCCTCTCTCGGCGCAGGAGTCATGACCAAGTCTCCATCCAATAGCTCATAGCGCCTGTCTTCCGGCGCGTTGCGATAGTCCTCGTACGTAAACTTGATTGCCGGTGTCGGTGTAGCCATGGTTGTCGTCCTCTCTCGGTGCAAGCCGCATACTGCGAGCGGGTCGCGTCGTATAGCAGCCGTGGCGTTTACGCGCCCTCGAATATCTCGCCCGGATCGATGATAAATCCCGCGAGAGTTGGCGATTCCAGGGTTTGGCCTTCCCCACACGCGCCAACCTCCGCAAAGCCGGCGGTATCCCACACAAGCACCGTGACCGTCTTGGCGTCGGTATCTACCAGCCAATACTCTTGCACACCGTGCCGGGCGTAGAGGGCGCGCTTGAAGGTCAGGTCCCGGTCGGCGGTGGACGGGGAGAGGATTTCCACCACCAGGTCCGGCGCGCCTTGGACGTTTTCTTCAGTGATGATGTGCGCCCGCTCATTGGAAATAAACGACAGGTCAGGCTGGACGACGTCGGTATCCGAGAACACCACGTCGAACGGCGCGGCATAGACGCGGCCTATCCCCCTGCGCTTAATGAACTGCCCAAGTAGAATGGCGAGATTCATGGAAGCCCTTTGATGGTGCTCCCGGGGCGCTGGCGTCATGACTAAGTTTCCATCCAATAGCTCATAGCGCTTGTCTTCCGGCGCGTTGCGGTAGTCCGCGTACGTCAGCTTGATTGCCGGTGTTGGGGTAGCCATGGTTGTCATCCTCTCTCGCGGCGCGGGCCGCATTCTGCGAGCGGGCCGCCTCAGTTGTAGCAGCGCTCACGCGCTAGAAGATCTCGCTTGGATCAATCGTAAATCCACTGAGGGTCGGTGAATCAAGGGTCTGGTTTTCATCGCAGACGCCCAATTCCGTAAAACTGCCGGCGTCGCGCACAAGCACCGTCACCGTCTTGGCGTCGGTATCTACCAGCCAATACTCTTGCACGCCGTGCCGGACGTAGAGGTCGCGTTTGATGGTGATATCACGGTCGGCAGTGGACGGGGAGAGGATCTCCACCACCAGGTCGGGCGCGCCTTGGATGTTGTCCTCGGTGACTACGTGCGCCCGCTCGTTGGAGATGAAGAACAAGTCGGGCTGCACGACGTCCGTATCCGAGAGCACCACGTCGCAGGGAGAAAGAAATACTTCTCCCAGCGAGCGCTCTTCCACAAACTGGTCCAGCCGGTTACCCAATTTTTTTAGCATTCTCTGGTGACCCACACGCGGCGCTGGGGTCATGACCAAGACTCCCCCCAATAGTTCATAGCGTTCCCCGTCCGGCGTGTTGCAATAATCCTCGTAGGTGAGCTTGACAGCAGGTATAGAACGAGCCATGAGTACTATCCTCCCTTGCGCCACCGGCCCGGTTCTGCGCATGCGCCGCCTCAATCCCGTAGCGGCCGCGCGCTAGAAGATCTCGTCCGGGTCTATCGTAAATCCCTCAAGTGTCGGTGAGACCAGTGATTGGCCCTCACCGCACACGCCTACCTCCGTAAAGCCTTGGGAACCCCGCACAAGCACCGTGACCGTCTTGGCGTCGGTATCTACCAGCCAATACTCTTGCACACCGTGCTTGGCATAGAGGTCGCGCTTGATGATGAGATCCCGGTCCGCCGTTGAGGGGGAAAGAATCTCCACCACCAGGTCCGGCGCGCCTTGGACGTTCTCTTCGGTAATAATATGCGCCCGCTCATTGGAGATGAAGAGCAGGTCGGGCTGCACCACGTCGGTGTCCGAGAGCACCACGTCGAAGGGCGCAACGTAGACCCGGCCGGAGTTGGTATCCTTTACCGCCTGAAACAGAAGGTAGGAAAGATTCATCAAGACCCTCTGGTGGAGCTCTCTAGGCGCAGGCGTCATAACCAACTCTCCATCCAGCAACTCATAGCGCTCGTCGTCGGGCGTGTTGCAGTAGTCCGCGTACGTGAGCTTGACAGTGGGCGCTGAGCGAGCCATGACCATTCTCTCCTGTTGCGGTCTCTCACGAATACATCATAAGCGGCGGCGCATTCAGGCTTCAACCTCCGGCCAGCGGTCGTCGTCCGTGCCGCGCCGTTCATGCCAAAGCTCGTCGACCACTTGTTCGACGAGCTCGTACCCGAAGCCCCGGCGGGCGAGAAACCCGCCAAGCTGCCGGCGAAACCGGATGGGGTCGGCGGTACTAAGCGTTGCCGCGCGCTTGCGGGCGGCCCGGCGCGCCAGCGCCGCCTCATCGCTGCCAAAGCGCGCCAGCGCGTCTTCGATGATCGCGTCGGCCACGCCCTTGTGGCGCAGTTCCCAGGCCAGCGCCCGCGTGCCCTTAGGCCGGTGCGCGTCGCGGCTCTCCACCCAGAAGCGGGCGAACGCCGCGTCGTCCACGTACCCCAATTCCGTGAGTCGCCGGAGCGCGTGGTCGCGGGCCGCGGCGTCGAACGCCTTCTTGCGGAGGTGGTCGGACACCTCCTTGGCGCTGCGCGGGCGGTAGGAGATGAAGTTCAGGCCGGCCTCCACGGCGCGCCGGTCGCTGTCATCGCGCTGCCAGGCAAGGATGCCGGCGGCGTCAACCGGGTCGCCCACGTTCAGCCCCCGCGCGGCCACCGTTTCCGCCCGCAGGCGCAAGGTCTCGCCGGTGCTCAGCGTAACCCGAAAGGAAGTCGCCTTGGCGCCAATGGGACGCAGTTCGGCGATCTTGACCTCCGCAGTCACATCCCGGTTTGCGGGCGCGGAATCTTCATCTGCGTGAGCGGACTCGTTGCGCACTGCGCCGGACGCGGGCTCGTCTGCTGGTTGCACGGCTCAATTCTCCGGCGCACACGCGGCAGCGGGCGGCTACTGGCTTCCCCGGCTCAACGATATGCGACGCTCGGTGCCCGCCAGCAGCCGGGAGATGTTATCGCGGTGCTGCACGAATATGACCGCGCCGCCCACCACCGCGTAGATGAGATACGCCACCGGCACCTGGAACCAAAGCATCGCGACGGCAAGCAGAACCGGGGCCGCGGCGACGGTGGTGAGCGACGCGAGAGAGACGTAGCGGCTGATGAACATCACCGGCAGGAAGACGACCCACAGCACGGCGATGATCGGCGGCGCCATGAAGGCCAGTCCCGCCGCGCCCGGCACGATCCCCCGGCCGCCGCGAAAGCCGATGAAGAGCGGCCAGTTGTGGCCCAGGATGGCCGCAAAGGCCATGAGCACCTCGCCGGTGGGATTGCCCGGCAGCGCCAACCGCAGCGCCACCAGCGGCAGGAGCACTTTCAGCGTATCCCCCACGAACGACGCGACGCCGGCCGCCACGCCGAACGTGCGCCAGACGTTGGTGGAGCCCGTGCGCCCGCTGCCGTGCTCGCGGATGTCCGCGCGGTGGAAGACGCGCGCTACCAGCCACCCGCTGGGAATGGACCCGGCCAGGTAGCCAACGACGATGAAGAGCGCGTACCACAGAAGTTCAGTCATGATGGCCGTGGAAGAGCAGCCGGATGGGCGTGCCGTCGAAGCCAAAGCTCCGCCGGATGTTGTTCTCCAGGAAGCGGCGGTGGGAGAAGTGGGCGAGCGCGGGCTCGTTGACGGAGAAGACGAAGGTCGGCGGATGGACGCTCGCCTGGGTCGCGTAGTAGATGCTGAGCCGCCGCCGCTTGGACGAGAGCGTGCGGTCGGCCAGCCAGGCGCGCAGCGCGCGGTTGAGCGCGCCGGTGGTGACGCGCCGCCCGCGCTCGGCGTAGACCTGCAATCCCGCCGGCAGCACCCGCCCCAGGTGAAAGCCGGTCTTGGCGGATATGACCACCGCCGGCGCGTGCGGCATCCAGCGCAGCCGTTGCTGTACCATACGCTGCGCCTCACCGGCGTCACCGTCTACCAGGTCCCACTTGTTGAGCACCACCACTAGCCCCTTGTACGCCTCATTGACGTAGCCGGCCACGTGCACGTCTTGCGCCGTCAGACCCTCGGCGGCGTCTACCACCAGCAGCGCCACGTTGCACCGGTCCAGCGCGCGCAGGGTGCGGAGCACGCTATGGGATTCCACGCCCCGCTGCACCTTGCCGCGCCGCCGCAGGCCGGCCGTGTCGATGAGCACCGCCGTGTCGTCGCCGTAGGTCACCTCGGTGTCGATGGCGTCGCGGGTAGTACCGGGCACGTCGCTGACGATCGTGCGCTCGTCGCCGAGTAGGGCGTTGAGCAGCGCCGACTTGCCGACGTTGGGCCGCCCGACGATCGCGAACTGGGGTAGCGCTTCGGTCGTGTCTTCTGCCGCCGCTTCCGGCAAATGAGCGCAGACGGCGTCCAGCAGATCCCCCGTGCCCAGGCCGTGCAGGGCCGAAAGCGAGACCACGTCGCCGACGCCCAGCGAGTAGAACTCGTAGGTTTGCAGGTGGGTCTGCCGGTTGTCGGCTTTGTTGGCGGCGATGACGATGGGCTTGCGGGTGTGGCGCAGGAGCGCGGCAATCTCGGCGTCCTGCGGCGTGATGCCGGCCGGTGTATCCACGACGAAGACGATGACGTTCGCTTCTGCAATGGCCGCTTGCACCTGCCCGTAGACGGATTCGGCCAACTCGTCGCGTTCCTCGGCAATGCCGCCGGTGTCGGTGAGGGTGAAGGCGCGGTCTTGCCACTCCGCCACGCCGTAGACGCGGTCGCGGGTGGTACCGGGCTCGTCCTCCACCACGGCCTGGCGCCGCCCCAGCAGGCGGTTGAAGAGGCTCGACTTGCCCACGTTCGGCCGCCCAATGAGGGCGACGATGCCGCACGGCGCGGCGCGGGCGTCCGCGGACAGGGCCGCGGCGTCGGGTTGGTCGGGTGTCGTGCTCATGAGGGTGCTCTGCGTAGGCTGCTCGATTCCGCGCGCTCCGCCCCGCGGCCGCTGATGAAGAGCCGCGATCGCGCCTATGCGCGCTGTGCCCGGTTGCTGGCTCTACGGTACTCCAGAAGCGAGGTAGTTGTACACTGCGCAGGGCGCTCCGGAGAAAGATGCTGCCGCGCGGCCGCTGAAGCGCGCGTGGAGAACGAGAATCCTGCTAAGTACGTGAAAACAGCGAGTGCGGTCACACTAAAGTAGCGCGGGGGCTTGTCCCCCGCTTCCCGCGCAACGGCTGAACGGCGCCGGGGGCAAGGCGCTCAAGACGGAACCGCGTCGAGTTCCTTCAGCCAGTCCACCACCTCGTGCACCGACCAATCGGGCGTGGACGCGCCGGCGGTGACGCCGACGTTCTCCGTGTTGGCAAACCAGGCGGGGTCCAGTTCGGCGGCGGATTCGATGTGGTAGGTGGGCGTGTTCGCCTCGCGGCCAATCTCCGCCAGGTGGGTGGTATTGGCGCTGTTGCGGCCGCCCACGACGATCATCACGTCCACCTGCGGCAGCACGTCGCGCGCGGCGGCCTGCTGTTTGGTGGTGGCAAAGCAGAGCGTATTGACCACGTGCACTTCCAGCGCGTCCTCCAGCGCCAAGTCCATCAAGCGGCGCGCTACGGCTTGGAAGCGTTCCACCGTCTGCGTGGTCTGCGAAACCAGGCAAATCTTGCGGCGCAGGCGCACCTCATCCAGTTCCGCGGCGCTCGCCACGGCTACGCCCCGGCCGGCCGACCAGCCCAGAATACCGCGCACTTCCTTATGCGTGGGGTCGCCAAATATCAGGATCTGATAGCCGCGCTCGGCGTGCTCCTGCACGATGCGGTGCACCTTGGAGACGATCGGGCAGGTGGCGTCCAGGAGCGCCAGGTTGTGGTCGGCGATCTCTTCAGTGACTGCCTGGCCGGTACCGTGGGCGGTGATGGTGGCAACGCCGTCTTGCGGGATGCTCTCCATGTCCGCGACCACCTCGATGCCGTCCTGCTTGAGCCGCTCGATCACGGACGGGTTGTGCACAAGCTGTCCCAGCGTGTAGAGCCCGCCCTGCTCTTTGGCGGCCGCCTGGGTCATCTCGATCGCGCGCTTGACGCCGTAGCAAAACCCCATCTCTTGCGCCAGGATGATGTTCATCGCAGTCCCTCTGCATGTAGCTGATTCTGCCTTAATTGTAGCGGATTGGAGGCGGCGGGAACAATGCGCCGGGTTGCGGGGAGCGTTAGACCGTCACTCCTGTCATGCCTGCGCTGTTTGTGATTGTCATTCCCAACGGATCGGAGCGCGAAGATCTGACCGCTTGTCATTCCGAACGGAGCGCAGCGGAGTGAGGAATCTAGGGCGCAGCGGTATGCGGTCGGCTGCGGTATGGACGCTAGATTCCTCGCTGCGCTCGGAATGACACGCAGAGGGTGCTCGGAATGACGCGCCGGGGGCGCTCGGAATGGCAGTCAAGGTTGCGCTTGGAAGGGCAGAACCGTAGCGCGGGGGCTTGTCCCCCGCTCTTTGGCGAGGGACGCGCACGTCCTCTTTGCCAAGGCGCTTAGTTCAGGCGGGCGCATTCCCCTCGTCCAGCAGGGCGACGACCCGCTGCCGCAGCGATTCCGCGATGGCGTCCGCCTCGTCGCCGCTGAGTTTCTTGCCGTAGTGCTCGTGGAGTTCAATGGGTTCGTCGAAGGTCACGCTGATTCCCACCCGCGGACGCGGAATCGCGCTGCCGCGCGGCAGGGCCTTTTCGGTATTGCGGATGGCGGTGAGCACGATCGGCACCCGTTGGCGCACGGCGATGCGCACGAAACCGGCGTTGAACGGGCCGACCGCGCCCGTGCGGCTGCGGGTGCCCTCGGGAAAGAGCACCACCGCCTCGCCCTGCTTGAGCAACTGCATGAGCAGGCGCACGCTGCGCACGTCGGCGGTCTGGCGGATGATTGGGTAGGTGCTCCAGCGGGGCAGCAGCACCCGCAGCAGCCAAATGCGGAAGAGTTCCACCTTGGCCATGAACGAGAGCGCGCGGTGCGGGCAGGCCACGCCGACGGCAAACGGATCGAGATTGTTGCGGTGGTTGCAGATGATGAGCAACGGCCCGCTGCGCGGCGGCTTGCTCCCCCGCACGCGCAGGCCCAGGTAGAGATGGAAGAGCGGCAGCAGCGCCAGGCCGCCGACCACGAAGTACCAGAACCAATTCCGCTTGTTGCGGTGGCTGCGCTGATACGCCACGTCGGCCGCGGTTATCTGCGAGGGGTCCAAACGCGGTTCGATGCTTGCTTGCCCCACGTGCGTCTCTCCCGTTGGCGGCGGCGCGCTCGCTTGCCCGCGCGCCCGTATCTGTCAAGGATACCCAAACGTGCGGCTGGCGGCTAGCGTTCACTGCGCATCCGGCGCGCGCGCGTCCACTGGTAGCGGCAGCCGCTTCTCACAGTTGCCAGAGAGAGGCTGCGTCCATGGTGAAAGAAGGCGTTACGGTAACGCTGTCGCATGAAACGTAATGGCAATGAGTACCACTTGTCACGTCTCCGTTAACGCAGGATTGCAGCCTGAAAAGTTGGCGGGACAATCCTCATTCGTGTCCTTTTCTCTTGCTCCGGCGGGGGACAAGCCCCCGCGCTACACTAATGCGACAGCACAACGTGTTTACGGCGGCTATACCGCGTGCTACGCTGAAAGCCGGACTCAGAATGCCGCTACGCGAGTCCCATAACGAGGAGCAAATGGATGTTCACCCTTACGGAAGCCGCCGCGCGCCGCATCAAGGCGCAGATGGCAGCGGAAGGCGAGGGCGAGATGTACTTGCGGGTGTTCGTGCGCCCCGGCGCGGAGGGCATGCAGTTCGGCATGTCCAGCGAGGAGCAACCCGGCAAGAACGACGAGGTCAGCGACCAGCACGGCCTGAACGTGCTGGTGGACAAACTCAGCCTGCGCACCCTCGACGGCGTGGTGCTGAGCCTCACGGCAGACGGCGGCTTCAGCCTCGGCAAGCCGGACGCCGCAGAGACGGAATCCGCCGAGGCGTGAGCGGTTCGTTCATTACCTTGACAAGCCTCTGTTAAATCGTGCCGGGTTCCACCGGTTCGACAAAATGCAGCGGTGGTCGTACCTGACGTAGCGTACTCCAATGGTGTCCCGCTGACGCGGACCAAGGCATCCCCAACAACATCGTGGGTGGGATATATCATTGAACAGGTCAACTTGCCACATTGAGGAGAACGGTTGTAATGCGTAGGCCTACCGTCTTTGGTGTACTTGCGCTACTGCTTGCCCTCGCCGCTATAGTGCTGTCCGGGTGCAACGGTCATCCTGATCCTCGACCCCCCAGGGTCTTCCAGCCCGGGGACGTGTTTTGGAGTTACCGGCACGCGAGCAAAGCGGTAGAGTCTCCGCCGGTCGTTGTGGATGGCGTGGCCTACGGCGGTTTTGCCGGCGGTGTCTATGCGCTGGAGACCGACTCTGGCAAGCTTCTATGGCACCTGTACCTTGACCGTAGTGTGAGATATCCTCCCGTGGTAGCTGGTGGCGTGGTCTATGTCGGCTATGACTATGGTGGCGTGCATGCGTTAAGCGCTGCGACCGGTGATATCTTGTGGCAATTCAAATTGAAAGGGGAAATGAGGGAGCCTCTGGAACTGGTCGAAGGCGTATTGTTCGTACGTTCCTGGAAGAACCGCAGGGATGAGGAACTGTACGCCCTCGACGCCGCGACGGGAGAGTTGATTTGGGATGCAAGTGAGTACAAGCTTCACTTTCCAGTGAAGATAGAAGATGGCGTAGTTCTCAATGAATCCTGGGTCGATGATCGCCTCCGATACGTGCTTGCATTCGAGGCTGCTACCGGGGAACTTCTGTGGCGCACCGATTTAGAGCGCGATCTCGGTGAGACTACAACGGTGGCTGATGGCGCGGCATACATCGGCGTCTGGGGCACTAGCGTCTATTCCTTGAGCCTCCCTACCGGCGAGCTATCGTGGCGCTTCCCGTTAGATAATGCAATTTGGGGCCCGCCGGTTCGGGTTGATGGTTCTATCATCTTTCGTACAGATGACGGGCAAGTCTTCGCCCTGGACGCCACGAGCGGCAAACTCCGCTGGCGCTTTCAAGCAAGTGACAAGATATATAGGCACCCAGTAGCTGGTCGAGGCTTGGTCTATGTTTTTTCAGAAGACAATAATCTCTACGCCCTGGATGCGGCGAGCGGAGAGCTCCGCTGGCACTTTCGCACAAGTTCAAGTTTGACTTCGTCTCCCGCGATAGTTGAAGGCGTAGTCTACGTCTTCACTCACTATTCGGACATGTACGCTCTGGATGAAGCAACGGGCGAGCTTGTCTGGCACTACAAGACAGAAGATTGGGTGGAAGTGCCTCCAGTAGTAGTTGACGGTACGGTCTTTATTAGACCGTCCGCCGGACACATCGTAGCGCTCGACGCCGTGAGCGGCGAGTTTCTGCGCAGATTCGAAGCAGGCATGTACCTAGCGGCGTTCACCGTTGTCGACAGCACCGTCTACATAGGTCTAAATGGCGGCTATATTGGGGCATTCGACACTACTTCCGGTGAACGGCTTTGGCGCTTCCACACCGATGTTACGAGAACTGCTTACCCGGCCGTGAACGACAGCGTGCTCTACGTCGCCTTGGGCACCGACCATATTTATGCGCTCAATGGCGCGAACGGAGAGTTTTTTTGGCTCTATCAGACCGATGGCAAGGTTCTGGCCTCTCCGGTGGAGGCAGACGGCACGGTCTACGCTACCTCGGAGGATGGACGACTCTACGCGCTGGATGCGGTGACCAAAGAGTTGAAGTGGAGCTATCAGACGGACGGCGGCATCGTTTCCTCACCGGCGGTGGCTGACGGGCTGGCCTTTGCCGGTGCCACCAGTGGGTCTGTCTATGCGCTCGATGCCGCCAGTGGCGCGCTGCGCTGGCGTTTCCAGGCCGGGGGTGAAGTGCGGTCTGCTCCGGTGGCGGCCGGTGGCGTGGTTGCGGTAGTCTCGCGCGACGGCTACGTGTACGGGCTGGATGCCGACACCGGTGAGCAACTGTGGCGCTTCCAAAGCGGCTACTTCGTGGAATCATCGCCGGCGATGGCGGACGGCGCGGTCTACGTGGGATCGGATGACGGCTATCTTTACGCCCTGGATGGTGAGAGCGGCAAACTGCTGTGGCGCTATGCAACAGGGGGAGAAGCTTGGGGCTCTCCGGCGGTGGTCGCCGGCGCCGTGTACGCCGGTGCAGACGATGGCTTCGTGTACGCGCTGGATGCCAGGAATGGGGAGTTGCTCTGGCGCGCTGAGACAGGCGACTTCGTGCAGCAAGCGCCAGCCATGGGTGGCGGCGTCGTGTACGCGGGGTCGGAAGATGGCTACGTCTACGGCCTGAGCGCCGAAAGTGGGGATCTTCTGTGGTGGTCCCAGATTGATAGCGCGGTGCGGGACTCCCCCGTAGTCAGGGACGGCAGAGCCTACGTGGCTTCCGAGAGCGGAACCGCCTATGCGTTGTTCCTTAACGAACCCGAACCGCAGGTTCAGCCGGAAGGCAAGCTCATTTGGCGCTACCAGACGCGCAACAATGTCGCTTCCTCGCCGGCAGTGGCAAATGGCGCGGTCTACTTCAGTTCTTTCGATCGCTACCTGTACGCCTTGAACACTGCCTCCGGCGATTTCCTCTGGCGATATGAGATTGGGTCGTATCTGCATTCCTCGCCGACGGTAGCAAACGGTGTGGTATTCATAGGCTCGCACGAGGGCTACGTTTACGCCTTCGACGCCGTGACCGGCGACCTTAGATGGCGCTATGCAACGGAAGGCGAAGTGTCTGAACCTCCCACCGTGGTCAGGGGCGTCGTGTACGTTGGCTCGGAAGATCGCCACGTCTATGCGCTGGACGCCGCAAGTGGCGAGCCCATCTGGAACTTCCAGACCGGCGGCCCTGTGTTTTCCTCCGCTGTGGTTTCGCAGGGCGTGGTCTACGTCGGCTCAGGTGACGGCTATTTGTACGCCCTAGACGCCGCGACCGGCAAACTCCGCTGGCGCTTCAAAACGGGTGACACAATCTACTACTCCCCGGCAGTCACGGGCGGTGTGGTCTATGTAGGCTCCAGCGACCGTTACCTGTATGCCCTCGATGCCAAGAGCGGTGAACTCATTTGGTGGTCTGGGAACTACTCCCATGACAGCTACGGGGGCCTCGGCCCTGCGGTGGTTGATGGTGCGGTATTTGCGAAGTTAGCCGATCGCTACTTGCATGTCGTTGACGCCCTTTCCGGTGAGTTCCGCTGGCGCTTTCGAGCCGGTGGCGGCATTACTGCCCCAGAAGTGGTAGACGGCGTGGTCTATTTTGGGTCATATGACGGCTATGTCAATGCCCTCGTCACAGATTCCGGTGAATTCCTCTGGCGCTACAAGACAGACGGTTCTGTTCAGTCTTCCCCAACAGTAGTTGACGGCGTGGTCTACGTCGGCTCCGAAGATGGCTACCTCTACGCACTAGAGGCCCGTTAGGCAGAGTCCGGCACTGGGTGGGGCGGAAGTCGCCCCAATACTATGTTGCCTGACGAAGCGGTTCGTTTTGGTGGGCGTTGATACGTCAGCCAGCGGCAAGAGTCGAGTTGCAACCCTAGGAATGAAGCGCGGGCGGCGCGTTTGTATGCCCGTCGCATTCGCTAATAGCCGCAGCCGAGTCCCGGTTCACGCCTCGTTCTTTCAAAGTGGGTCGAATCGTTGAGGCGTATCCGTTGCCGGGAGACTGCGGCGCGGCCAGTATGCGCATACTGTAGTGGACTACCGCGCATACTGGCACGGATTGTCCTGAGGACACCCGTTGCTGCGGTATAATATAAGGGAATCGCCTTCTGGAGGGGTGTCCGAGTGGTTTATGGAGATGGTCTTGAAAACCATTGACCGAAAGGTCCGGGGGTTCGAATCCCTCCCCCTCCGCCAGTGTGCGCGTGTGAGGCGCCGGCCGGTCGCGCGGCGCCGCTTGCGTAGTAGGGTATAATAGAAGCAACTCCGCGCGTCGCCCGATTGCCACAGGCAGTTTGGCGGACTCGCCGGAGCGCAGGGAGGGGTCGCATAGATGGTCTAGTGCGGTCGCCTGCTAAGCGATTGTGGGGTTAATAGCTCCACCGAGGGTTCGAATCCCTCCCCCTCCGCCACGGAAACAAGATAAAGAGGACGGCGCGAACTCCCTGGAGTTCGCGCCGTCCTCTTCTTATCGTGCCGCATACCGTGGGGCCGCGGTCGGTAGCGCAGGTTTGCAACCTGCGCCTGCTGGAAGGCCCTAGCCACTTTTCCTTACATGCGGAAATGTCGGCAAGTGCGCCCCGCGCCGTTTGCTCCTGCGGGGGACAAGCCCCCGCGCTACGGTGAAGCGGCCACGCGCTACGAAACCGCCGTGCGCACGGCGCGTTCGATTTCCGGCATCATATCCGCCACCGGCCGTGCGCCGGAGATAGCCTGGCGCAGCGGCTGGGCCAGATTGCGGGCCAGCGCCTGGCGGCCCACCACCGGCGACGGGCTTTCCTGGTCCAGCAGATCCAGGTACTCCATGTACGTGGGGGTGAAGCTGGTCACCAGTTTGGCCATGGGGTACTTCCACTGGGGCTTGAACGGCAGCGTCAAGCCGGTGCCGCCCAGGTAGTCTTGCAGCGTTTCCCGCGTGTAGAGGAACGTGAGCAAGTCCCAGCCGGAGGTCGGATTGCCGGCCGCGGCCGGAATGGCGATCTGGTTCGACCAGACCTGGGTCGCGCCCGCGCTGCCGCTGGGCCCTTTGGGCAGGGGCAGCCAGTGGAATTGCAGGTCCGGCGCTTGTTGCGCCGAGTGCACGCGCACGGCGTGATTGATCGCGTCGGCGTTCACCACCGCCATGGAGGCGCGGCCCTGCACGAAGAGGTTTGCCGAGTTCACGTAGGGCGACGGGTCGCCGCTCACCTTATCCTCGGTGACCAAGTCCGCCAGGAACTGGAGCGTCGCTTGGGCGTCCGGGTTATTCACCACCACGTTGCCGCCGTCGGCGTTGCCCTGGAAGAAGCCGGTGTTGTTGCTGTAGAGCCAGGTAAGGACTTGCAGCCAGTCGGCGCTCACGTGCATGCCCGGCCGCTGCACCCGGTCGCCCTGGCGCTGGGTGAGGGCGAGGGCGGTTTCCCGCAGGTTGTCCCAGCCCCATTGCTTGAAGGCTTCCACGTCCACGGACAGGCCCGCCTCTTCCACGTGCTTGGCGTTGATTGCCAGGCCGATGGCTTGCGGGTCGTCGTAGGGGATCGCGTAGGTCTTTTCGTTCACGACGGCGTAGGGCAGCACGCCCTGGACGAATTGCTGCAACTTGACGGTGCGGGGCCACTCCAGGTTCGGGGTGAGGTCCTGCACCAGCGAGGCCTCCGCCCAGCTTGGCAGCGCGCCCATGGGCACGTGCACGGCGTCCGGCGCGCCGTCGCCGGCGGCGGTCGCCTGCGCCAGCCGGCTCTCCACCGCGCGTTGGCTGCCCAGGAAGACCGGTTCCAGCGTGTTGCCCGTGCGGGCGGCGAAGAGGTCGTGGACGTCCGTCAGCCACTGCTGGGTAGGACCGCTGGCCCAGGTCCAGAAGGTGACGAGTCCGGGCCGGCGAATGATGGGAATCGGCCCCTGCACCGGCGTCGGCGTGATGGGAATGATCGGCGTTGGCGTGGGGACGCACGGGCCGTCGCAGCGGCGGCGGTTCAGGCCGCTGCACGCCGAGCCGAGCGCGGCCGCGGCCGCGCCAAGGCCCAGCGCGCCCAGGCTGCGCAGCACGCTGCGCCGCGAGTGGCCGGTGTGAGTCGTTGTATCGTCCATTATGCGCATACCTCCGTCCTTGCAGGCGCGGCGGGCGGCGCCGCGCATACCGTGCTCGTGTTTGAAAGTGGCAAAGATTACCTACGCGAATGGCATACTCTACCTATTCCTACACAGTCTACGCTCTTTCGCGAAGTTTCGCTACCCGCTGGCCCCATTCGCCGCGCGGTTTTGGGGGAAATCCTTTCTTAGGAACTTCTTAGCCGGAAACGATACGCTGCCAATGCCGCTGTGCTACGATGAAGTCAAGTCATCTTACCACAGCACTGAGGGGGAAAGTATCAATGGGGTCGACCGGATCCTGGCGCAGGGATTTTGCGTCCGGCGCGATTGCCGCCGTGGTCTTTCTGGCCGTCATTTTCGTCGCGCGCTTCGCGTGGCAGATTCCCGCCTTGCCGGAAGCGGTGGCGGAACGCATCCTGAGCTTCGTGCCGCCGGCGCTCTTCGAGGCCGTGGTGCAGGTGCTTGGCACGCTGGCCAAGAAGCTCAACTTCTACGCGATTCTCGTCGCCATCGTCGGCGCGGGCGGACTCCTGGGGCTGCTCTACGGCCGGCTCCTCGCCCGGCTCGGCCCCGGCGCGGGCGGCGGCGAACGAACGTCAATGGCGCTGGTGTACGGCCTGGGCTACGGCCTAGCGCTGTGGCTCGTGTACGCGGTGACCATGTCGCCGTTCGTGTTGCGCGGCTTCTTTGGGCTCGACGCCTCCGTGCCGGTCTACCAGGCCGTGGCAACCGACGTGATCGCCTTCCTGGCCTTTGGCCTCACGCTGGCGTTCGTGCGGCAGCCGTTCACGCCGGAGGCGCTGGCCACCGGCTCTGAGAACTTGCTCTCGCGCCGCTCGTTGGCGCCGTTGGCGGCGTCCGGCCTGGCCGTGGGCGGCGCGTACGCCCTCAACCGCGCGCTGGGCGCGCAATCGCAAGGACTGGCGGCGGAACCGGTGGTTACGACCACCACGTCTCCCAGCGGCGAGGAACTCCCCATCTTCCGCCAGGGCTTCGAGGGATTGCAACCGCTGGTAACCCCCAACGATCAGTTCTACGTCATCTCCAAGAACATGATCGACCCCACCGTGGACGTGAACGACTGGACTCTCACCATCACCGGCATGGTGGACAACCGGATGGAGTTAGACTACGCGGCGTTCACGGCTCTGCCCACCCAGCAGCAGTACTGCACCCTGCAGTGCATCAGCAATGAGGTGGGCGGCGATCTGATAGGCAACGCGCTCTGGGAAGGCGTGCGGCTGTGGGACCTGCTGACTATGGCCGGCATCCAACCGGGCGTGAAGGACATCGTGCTGCACGCGGCGGACGGCTACCAGGAGAGCATCCCGCTGGAGAAGGCGCAGGACCCCAACGTGATCGCGGCCTTCCGCATGAACGGTGCGACGCTGCCCAACAACCACGGCTTTCCGGTGCGCCTGGTGGTGCCGAACATCTACGGCATGAAGAACGTGAAGTGGCTGACCCGCATCGAGCCGGTGGACCACGACTTCAAGGGCTTCTGGCAGCAGCGCGGCTGGAGCGACGAGGCGATCATCAAGACCATGTCCCGCATCGACGCGCCGCTTCACGGCGCAAACGTGAGCGCCAAGGTGGAGCGGCAGGTCTTGATCGGCGGCATCGCCTTTGCCGGCAATCGCGGCATTAGCAAGGTGGAGGTGAGCATCGACGAGGGCGGCGCGTGGCAAGAAGCGGAACTGGGCACGGCGCTGGCGCCGTTCTCATGGGTGCAGTGGAAGACCACCTGGGAACCGCCGGTGGCGGCCGGCTACACCATCCGCGTTCGCGCGACCGACGGCGACGGCGAACTGCAGGACGAGACGGAAATCGAGCCCGCCCCCAACGGCGCCTCCGGCTGGCATACCATCGAGACGCGCATCAGCGGCATCAGCGACGGACAGAAATAGCGGGAGCCTGAGCGCGCCGGCCACACAGTGGAATGAAACGTGGGACGGCCCCCTGACCGTCATTCCCGCGTTCACGGGAATGACGGAGGCTATGGTGATTGCTCTGCGCAGCATGTGGCTTGCGCTTCATTGGTGTGCCGCGTTTCAGCGCACTGCCGCTCGCGTGCGGCAGGCTTGACCGGGTTTGTCGAGCCTGCCTATCATGGCGCCGTCTCTTGCGGCCCACGCCCGCCATTGAAAGGACTCTCGTCAGTTGGAGCCGGTGATTTCCCCCAATGGAGGCAGCGTTCAAGGCCGTGAGGCGCTTCACGAGCGTTTCGGCAGCCGCATTTCCGTCAATGCCGACTTCACGCGCAAGGCGGTTTCCTATCAAGGAAATCGAGCCGTCCCCGGTCTGCGCTGGATGAAGTACAAAGAGGGCTTTTCGCGCGGGCTCGTCGAGCGCTTCATCGCGGAACACAAACCAACGGCCGTGCTCGATCCGTTTGCCGGCATCGGCACCACCCCCTTGATTGCCGCGGGCAAGGGGACTGCGGCAACGGGGATTGAGATAATGCCCGTGGGCGTGTTGGTGGGCAGCGCGATTACCCATGCCGCCAACGGGGTTTCCAAGGCGGCGCTCGCAGCCGCGGGCAGCGAATTGCTTGGCAGCGTGTCGTCCAACGAGCCTGCTCCAGAAGGGTTTGCGTTTCCTCACGTCGCCATTACGCGGGCGGCTTTTCCCGAGGCGACGGAGATAGCCATTGCCAAGGCCCGGCAGTTCATAGCCGCCGTCGATGATCAGGCGCTGCAAACGCTGCTGAACGCGGCCTGTATGACAATCCTGGAAGACGTCAGCTATACGCGCAAGGACGGCCAGTACCTGCGGTGGGACTACCGGTCCGGCCGCACGCTGCGGGCGAAAGTGCACAAGGGGCCAATTCTCTCGTTCGAGCACGCGCTGGGGGCGCGGCTCTTCGAGATGGTTCAGGACATGGACACGCTGAAACAAGAATACGGTGGCAGCAGTCCACAGTTGATCGTTGGGTCTTGCCTGGATTCGATGCGGGAGATGGAAGATGCGCGTTTCGACATGGCGCTGACTTCTCCTCCCTATGCCAACAGGTACGACTACACCCGCACGTACGCGCTGGAACTTGCCTGGCTCGGCTTCGATCAGAACGGTTTTGCCGAACTCCGGCAACAGATGCTCTCCGCTACGGTAGAGAACAAGACGAAGTTGCGGTGGCTGCGCCAGGTGTACGGCAAGAATCCTCGCCTGCTGGATGACGCGCTGCGCATGTACCAAGGCCAGGAAGCAATCCACGAAGTGCTCACTATCCTCAGGAGCCGCGTCGATGAGTTGGGCAACCGGCACGTGATCAGGTTGTTGGAAGGGTACTTCCAGGAGATGGCAATCGTCGTGGCGGAATTGGGCCGGCTCATCCGCCCCGGCGGCACCGTAATCATGGTAAACGACAACGTCCAGTACCACGGCGAGGAGGCGCCGGTAGACCTCATCCTGTCCGACTTTGCCGAGCAGGCGGGGTTCAGGTGCGAGCATATTTGGATGCTGCCGCGCGGCAAGGGGAACTCGAGCCAGCAGATGGGCCGATTCGGCAGGCGCGAGATCAGAAAATGCGTCTACAAGTGGGTGCGGACGTGACCGGTCTGGACGACGCGCGGCTCCGGTCAACGCTGATGTCGGAGCGAATCCGGCAGCGGACTGATCAAACGCTCAGAAGGCTGATCCAGGATTTCGCGGAAGAGTTGGACTACCTTCCGCTTGATGAGCTGATGATCAGCGAACAAGCCTGGCGCCTCGTCATCGCATCCGGGAGCGAACCCAGGCTCGTGTTTGCCCATCCCGACGTGCTGCAAAGACATCCCCAAACCTCGCAATACTACCGCGGCATAGCGCTGCTGCCGCAGAAGCGGGTTGCGGACATCGCGGCGCCTGTATCCTCCTGGGAAGACGGCACACGCAAGTCACCCATCCGAGACGAACAGAGCTTGCGCGTAGCTCGACTCTATAACGCGGTGATCTCCTCGATCATCGAGGGCACGACGAATTGGACCCTTGAGAATGGCTATCGGAACATCATCGCCAACATGGGTATTGGGCTTGATGGGACGTTTCGCAATATCATCGGTCAGGATGCCGAGAAGCTGGTTAAGACGCGAATCAAGAACTGGCTTCACAGCCGGCAATTGATTCTGGACGAGAGCGCCGACGGAACAGAATTTCAACTGCCAAGCGGCTACCGGATGCAATTCGGCTCCGAACCCGACATTCTGTTTCTCCAAGAGGCTGAGAGCCGGCAGATTGAGATCGCAACCATAGAAGTCAAGGGGGGCAAAGACCCGGCCGGCGCGCTCGAACGCCTTGGCGCGATGCAGAAGAGCTTCGAAGCAACCCCGCCTGGCTGCGTGAATTTCCTGGTCGCGGGCGTGGTTACACAGGAGATGAAAACCAGGCTGAACGCCATGGGCGTGGTAAAGGTGTTTCTGCTCGATGAGTTGTCCCACGACGGGGAGAAATGGAGCGACTTTCTCAACGAAGTCTTCCACTATACGGTGCGGATTACCAAATCGGTCGTGACTTAGGGTCTCGCCGGATCAAGAGTTGCTTGACTCCGTCACTTGCACTACGCGCTCCGGGCCGGATTAGCGCGTGGCGCTACCCGGCGCATTGAGAATACCGCTTGAAGCAAGAGCTAGAGGCGGCCTGAGAGCGAGCCAATGCCCAGGGTTGCCGCCATGGCGTCCAGGTCTTCCACGATTTGGCTGGCGAAGGCGATGCCGTCGCGCAGGAAGTTCTCTTTGCGTTCCAGTTCGATTTCGCCGGGCAGGTAGATGCGCTCTACGCCTTTCGCCTTTTCCGAGTCGCGCATCTGGCGGATTTGCGCGTCCATGCGCTCTTTGAACTCGTCCACCGGCATCATGTGGGCGATGTCCAGCGCCAGGAAGAGGTGGCCCATGGCCTGGGGGGTGTTGGGAATGCCGCCCCGGCGCACGTCCTGGCCGAAGAGCGCGCCGGTGAGCACGCCGCAGAGCGCGTCCATCACCACCGCCAGGCCGTAGCCCTTGGGGCCGCCGACCGGCGCCATGAGCGTGGCGATACTGGGGTCTGTGGTGGGCACACCCTCGTCGGTCAGCGCCCAATCGAGCGGTATCGGCTCGCCCTTGCGCTTGGCCAACGCCACCTTGCCGGCCGCCACCACGCTCACGGCCATGTCGAGCATCAGCGGGCGTTCCTCACCCGCGGGAATGGCGTAGGCCAGCGGGGTGTTGCTCAAGCTGGGCGTGACGCCGCCAAAGGGCGCCATGACCTGCACGCCGTTGGTGGAGCAAAAGCCGACGGCGTCGTGGTCCAGGGCGCGCAGGGTGTAGAAGGCGGCCGCGCCGAAGTGGTTGCTCTCGCGCACGCCCACCGCGCCGATGCCGAATTGCTTCGCCTTTTCAATTGCCAGGTCCATGGCCTGAACGGCCGCCAGTTGTCCCATGGCGTTGCGCCCGCTGATGAGGGCGGTGGCCCCGCTGTCACTCACTACCTCCGGCGTAGCGGCGGGGTCGATGGCGCCAACCTGGATCCAATTGGCGTAGAGCGGCAGGAAGTTGCTGCCGTGGGTGAAGACGCCGGTCAGATCGGCATGGACCAACGACTGCGCCACAAGCGATGCTTCCCCCGGCAGCATACCGACTTTGCAGAGCGCTTCGGTGTCGAACTCTTCCATAGTCGTGGCCGGGACGCGGACGATTCCAGCTTCAGCGGACATAGATTACGTCTCCCTCATTGGTTCGTTCAACACTGGCGCGCTCAGCAAGGCCATACCCGCGACCCGTCTCAGCGCGCGCCGTCGTTCCACATCCGGGCGCGTTCCATGAAGACCAACGGACTCTCCGTCCATTCCGCATAGCCGATGCGCCGGTTGTCGGTCAGCCAGTTGATCTTTTCATCGATGCACGCGGCGAGCGCGGCATCCTCGATGGCGAGCGTAAAGCCGCCGTGCTCCACCGCCTCGTCCAAGGCCGTAACCGCCAGGCCGTCGCCGGCGGCGCGCGCGGCGTCGCGGTTGCCGATTTCGCCGCGGGCCAGCGCGTCGACCTCGCCGGCGCGCAGGGCCGCGATTAGCTCCGCCTCGCCCAGTTCATCCCCCAAATAGACCACCTGCGGCTTGGTCTCGTCAGGCGGGTAGAGATGCCGCCTGCCGCTGAGATTCTCCGTTGTGCCCGCGGCGGTGATGACGTAGTTGGCGCTGCCGTCGGCGGTCACCATGCCCTGGGGCGTCTCGACGCGCGTACCCGCCGCCAGCACGCCGTTCGCGTCTACCAGGCCGGTCAGTTCCAGCAGGCGGAATTCGCCCGTGGTGCCGGCCAGCGCGCCCACGCGCACGCCGCCGGTCAGAGCGGCGTGGCTGTCCAGGCGTTCCGTGTCCGCGGCGCGCACCAGCAGCGACTGGCGAAAGATGATGTGTCCGCCGGTAAAGACGACCGCCGGCTTGCCCGCCGTATCCCGGGTGCGCGACTCAAGGATCGTGATGCCGCCGCCGATGATGTCGTACTCCGGTCCGGCGGAGCGCAGCCAAATGCCGTCCCACTGCGCGATGCCCCGGCGGGAGAAAGCCAGACCCGCGCCTTCTAGAGCTTCCAGCGCGCTGAGCAGGTCCGCCTCGTAGCCGCGATGCGCGTTGAAACCGGCGGCGTCCGGGTCGGCGGCGGCGCTGTAGCTCACGGGCGCAAAGTAGGCGTAGAACCCCACGTTCAACACGCGCCCCGGCTCCACGCAGGCTGCCCTGCTATCCACCGCCACACGTTCGACTCGGGCAACACCCGCCCCGCAAGCGGCAAGCCACACCAGCGCAATGCCCAGCGCCAGCGCCTTGATTGAAATCACGCTAAAGCCGGCAACGGCCGCGGTCAACAAGAGCCTCCTCATGAGGGGATAGCGTGTAAGCCTCTGGACGCGAACAATCTAGTGCTCTGCCAGTATAGCATTCATGGCGCCGGTCGGCGGACGCTGGCCGGTTAGGCGCTTGCCGGCTCGCCCAGCGACGCGACCAGCGCCTCCGCCTCGGTGGGTTTCCGCAGTTCAATCACCCGTAGGTGAGAAAAAGCCCTGTCATTGAGGATTTTCCTGTACTTCCGCCGCCGTCTCCGGTAGCCGGCAACCGCCCACAGGATGATGGAATCCCGGCTGAAGAACGCCTGCCGGATAGTCTCCCGATTGCCGGACCACATCTCTTCCCGGCTAATCGCCCGCCTGGTGGTGCGGTACAGGGCGCGCCACAACACCACCCGGAAGGAATAGTTGAGCCAGACGATAGCGGTGGCCCGGCCCCAGACGATGTCCCGGCTGACGCTGTAGTTGCCGTCCACCACCCACCTCTCCCCGGCCACGGCCTCGCTGACCAGTTGGCGGAACTCCTGCGCCGGACGGGCTTCCCAGTTGGGCTTCCAGTTGATGGCGTCCAGTTCGACGTGGGGCGCTCCCAGCGCCAGGGACAATTGCCGCGCCAGGGTAGTCTTGCCGGAGCAGCTATTCCCCATTACTACCACCCGCGCCAGCGCCGGCCGCGCGGCCCCGCCCACCGTTGCCATTCCGGGGTCTCGTCGCATCTGGCCCTCACCTCAATTGGGAGCCGGCTTCTTGCGGGCCGCCCGCAGCAGCAGCCCCGCGATCACCAGGCAGATGGCGCCGGACACGCCCAGCAGCAGTATTGATGCTACCGTGTCCAGGAAGTGCAGGCGGCTGACGCTCTCGGAGACCTGCTTGAGGGCCACGGCCGCGCCGCCGCTCAGCACGGTCACGCCGAATAAGCCGCGTATCCGCCCGGGTTCGACGAACTTGGTGGCTGTGGCGCCGACCTGCGCGCCGGCCGAGGCGGCGGCCAGCATGATGACGGCCATGAGCAGGTCCACGTGGTTGCCGAGGGCGTAGATGAACGTGCCCACGGAGCCGGTGATGATGATCTGAAAGAGGTCGGTGCCGATGGCCATGACGGTGGGGACTCCCACCACGTAGACCAACAACGGCATCAGGATGAACCCGCCGCCCGCCCCTAGCAGCCCGGCCATGAAACCCACGCCGAAACCGATGCTGACGGGCACGAAGACGGAGATGCTCTGAATCCCCGAGAGGGGCAACGCTACCCGCGTGGGCGTGACTCCCCGCCCCGGCAGCCAGAGCGTGTGGGGCGGAATGCGCAGCGCCTGCACCCGGCGGGCCAGATTCTCGGTGGAAACCGCGTCGGCTTTGGCGGCGGCGCGGCGGCGCACCTTGACGTAGTCGTAGACGATGAACGAGCCCAATGCCCCTAGGAAGATGACGTAGATTAACCGGATGACCGGGCCGATGACGCCCGCCGCTTCCAGGGCCACGTTCAGCCGCTCCGCCAGAATCTCGCCGGGCACGGTGCCGCAGACCATCAGCAGCCCCAGCCGGAAGTCCACGTTGCCCAGGCCCTTGTGCTTCAGCATGTTGATGATGGAGGAACCCATCACCAGGGTGAGGCCGGTGCCCACGGCAAAGATGGGCGGCACGCCAAAGACCAGCAACCCGCCGGTGATCAGGAAGCCGCCGCCCACACCGAAGAAGCCGCCCAGGGTGCCCACGATCAGCCCCAGCAGCACGAGGAGCGCCGGGTCAACCACGACCCCGGCGTTGGGAAAGAACACGGCTACTCCCGCCCCCGCGCGCCGGCCCAGGCGGCTGCGAGCCACCGCAAGACCACTTCCCAGAGGACGTAGAGGCCCAGCGCCGCCCCCGCCACCACCGCCATGACCAGCAAGGCCCACAGCAGCGGCGCCTGGCGGCCGGTTTCCCGCAAGAATTCGGTGAGCGCGTCGTACATGGCTCTCAGTATAGCCAACTGCGGCCTGAGGCTGTAGACGAGGAAGTCTGCGACAGGCTCCAGCCGCAACGTGATGGCGTGTAAGCAAAGCCTGCGCAGCGGCCCGCTGGCAGTCATCCGGCGCCGTGACGCGCCCCGTTCCCGGCCGGCGGCTACCATTGCCGTGCCGTTTCTCTTGATCATGGACAATCGCCGTCTTGAGAACTTTCAATTCTCGCGAATAGTCACTGGTAGTGGACTACAGTTGACATGTCTAGTCTATATGATTATCCTAACTCACATATTGAGCGCCGCGGCAGCGGACACTGCCGCCAGGGACTGGAGGAGCGCCCATGAAACGGTTCGCGGTGTTCTTTGCCCTAGCCCTCTTCCTGCTCGCGCCGGCCACACTTTCGGCGGCGGAGTGCCAGTTCGTCCTCGGCTTCAAGACCTTGCGCGACCTGGTCGGCCACGATGTCGTCGGCGAGTGCCTGGAGAACCAGCGCTACTCTGCCAACGGGAACGCGGAGCAACAGACCACCGGCGGCCTGCTGGTCTGGCGCAAAGCCGACAACTGGACCGCCTTCACCGACGGCTACCGCACCTGGATCAACGGCCCCAACGGCCTGGAACAACGGCTCAACACCGAGCGCTTCCCCTGGGAGACGGACTACGCCCCCGGCGGCGGGAGCGCTACCCCTGCGCCCACGCCTACACCAAGTTCAACAGCCGATACTACAGCCACCCCGGTGGCCGCGACTACGCCACTTCCAACGCCTGAAGCCACAGCCACTCCTGGGCGCACACCCACACCAATTCCAACACCCGATCGCACACCCTCTCCTACGCCGACGCCCGATATGACGTTGAGGGTCGCTGCGGCGACACGGGAGGTCTATGCTCTGCCTTGGGCGCGGGATGGTGAAAGCCTAACTAAGCTAGAAAAGGACGCACTACTTTATCTGCAGAGTGTTGCTGGATACTTCCCAGATGTGGCGATGGTTCTCGTGCGGAGGCCTTGGCTGCGTGACGGTGTGAATTGGGAAGAACATCAGGTGATAATTCAACTGCCTCATGTCATCAACTGGCTGGACGCTGAGTCAGCCTTACGATTTGTGAAGATGCCTTTCCTCGAGGCGTCTGCGTCAATGGAGGATAGCGTTGTTCTGTATACTCTCGTAGACATGATGACCTACAGTCCAAACCCGGACAAACGAGAGGTCCTGCGAGAGGCGCTCGCGGATCCCTTGCTGCGCGACGGCATCGAGGACGGTTACCGAAATCGCGTGGAATTCGTAGCAATTGGCAAACGGTCGCCTGAGATTGTGGCAGCCATCTACTCTTTGCCCTGGATCCAGGACGGCGTTGAAGGCTCCGAATGGGCTGCCATGACCGTACTCAGCGAAGCATCCATAAGAGCGCCGCAGTTTATCCCAGAATTGGTCTCGCACTCTTGGGTACAAGATGGTCTCGACAAGGGCGAGATAGACAGGGCTTGGAAACTCTTGGGTCAATCATCCGGGCCCGCGCCCACACCAACGCCCGATATATCGGCTGAGGTCGCTGCGGCGAAACGGGAGATTTCCGCATTGCCCTGGGTGCGGGACGACGTCAAAGAACCCCCGGATTGGGGAATATCATCATTCCCACTTAGTACACTCGAGGAACTACGGCGAGCGCTACACCGATTGCAGACAATCGCTGAGAATTCTCCAAGAGCGGCGAGGGTTCTCGTGCGGAGACCTTGGCTTAGGGATGATTTGAGTGAGCCTGAGTATCAGGCATTGATGCGTCTATCCTATTTCGCTAAGTTCGATGCGGAGTCAACCCTCAAACTTGTGAGGATGCCTTTCCTCCATTCGTCTGTAGACCGGGGCGACGCAAGTATCCTGCATGCATTGGACAGCATGATTGCACACAGTACAAATAAGCAAGAGGTCCTGCGAGAGGCGCTCGCGCATCCCTTGCTGCGCGGCGGCATCGAGGACGGCTACCGCACGCGCGTGGAATTCGTAGCTATCGGCCAACGGTCTCCTGAGATAGCAACAGCCATTTACTCCCTACCTTGGATCCAGGATGGCCTTGAAGGCTCTGAGTGGGAAGCGATTACCGTCCTCTACGAGGCGACCTACTTTAAAGAGTTTATCCCAGTCTTGGTTTCGTATCCCTGGGTACGAGACGGCCTCACTAAGGCCGAACAAAAGAAGGTTTGGGAACTCATGAGGGAGTACTTTTAGCTACGGATGAAGGCTGGTCAAACCGGCGGCGTTCTACACTTGCAATGTGCCATTGTTGGACGATAGAGACGAGTTCGATGCGCTGGCGTAGAGGTGATCGAACAGCCTAGTCGTCACTTTGATCCTCTTCCTGGATGCGCAAGTTCTCCAGCTTCAGCAGTTGCCGTTCCATGGCGCGGCGTCTGGTGCCGGTGAGGGTATCGAAGTCGTTGGCCAGGCGCTGGAAGTCGTTTTCCAGTTTTTCCAGGGCCTCGGCGTAGCGCGACCATTCTTTGGAGAACGCGCTCAGGAGGGCGAGCGTCTCGCCGGCGGTTTGCTGGAGGGTGAAGAACTCGGCGGCCTGGCGGATGACGCTGAGCACGCCAAAGAGGCTGAACGGCGAGCAGAGGACGACGCGGCTGGCCAGGCTGTCTTCCAGCAGCGCGCCGTCGCGTTGCAGGATGAAGCCGTAGACTTGCTCCAGCGGGATGAAGAGCAGGGCGCAATCCACCGTACTGGCGGCGGGATCGATGTACTCGCGGGTGGCGACGGCTTTCACGTGGCCGCGCACGTCGCGCAGGAATTGTTGTTCCAGGCGCTCGCGGGCGTCGCCGTCTGCCGCCTCCAGGGAGCGCAGGTAGTTGTCCAAAGGAAACTTGACGTCCATGTTCAGGCGGCGCTCGTTGGGCAGGGAGAAGGTGAAGTCCGGGCGCGTGCCCGCGGCCGTGGTCGTTTGCTTCGTGTAGTGGATGTTGGGCAGCAGGCCGGCGGCTTGGAGCACGTCCTCGGCCATGCGCTCGCCCCACGCGCCCCGGGCGCGGCTGTTCGCCAACGTCTCGCGCAGCGAGTTCGTGGTCTCGGTGAGCCGTTGGGTCTGGTCGGCGGTGTTGCGGATTTCGGTGGTCAGGGCGCTCAGCCGCTCCCCGCTCTGGGCCTGCACGTCGGTCATGAGCGCGCGCACCTGCTCCAGGGTCGCGCCCATCTGGCCGAGTTGCTGGTCGATCAGCCGCTTCTTGGCGTCGAAGTCCTGGGAGCTTTGCGTCTGCTGCGCGCCCAGTTCGCCCTTGGCGATCTCCACCAACTGGCCGGTGCTTTGGTTCAGCGCTTGCAAGGAGAGCGTGCCGAACTGGTCGGCCACCTGTTGCAGGAGCGCCTGGATTTGCTCGTGCTGGGCGCGCTCGGCCTGCGCTTGGATGCGCGCGCCGACTTCCGCGGCGGCCCGCCCGCGCCAGAAGCCCAGCAGCCACGCCAGGACGAGACCGAGAATCAGCCCGGCAAGGCCGCCGATGATGAGTTCTGAAAAGTCGATTGCGCTATTCACAGCAACCTTCCGCTTGGAAGTGAAATCGCACCCTCACCCCGGCTCTCTCCCCAGGTAGGGAGCCATTCCGCACAGGCGGGGGACAAGCCCTCATGCTGTCGCACTAGACAGAACGATAGCAAAACCCGCGTCTCAAATCTCCAGCAGCGTAGGTTTGAAACCTATGAGGCTATTAGGTCAATCCTTTTTCATGTCAGTTTCAATAGTTCCGGCGGGGGACAAGCCCCCGCGCTACGTTAATGCGACAGCATAGGGGACAAGCCCTCGCGCTACGGCCCTCTCCCGCGGAGAGAGGAAGATAGAGTTGCGGCCGCTTGTCGGTGTCACGCCAGGCCGCGGCGGGCGCCGGCGTCGATGTCGATCGACGTGCCGGTGATCATGGCCGCCTGGTCGGAGGCCAGGTACGCCACCAGATTGGCTACGTCTTCCGGCAAAGTCACGCGCCCCAGCGGGTTGGGGGCGCGCATCTCCGCCGCGGCCGCTTGCGCGGACGTGCCCCGCAGCCGCTCGACTTGCGCGGCCATGTCGTCGATCAGGCCGGTCTCCGTCAGGCCGGGATTCACCATGACCACGCGAATGCGGTCCTGCGCCACCTCGTCGGCAAACGTTTTGGTGAAGGCCAGCAGGCCGGCGTTCATCACGCTGGCGATTGCCAAGCGGGTCGAGGGGTCGTGGGCCGAGCCGCCGCCGATGAGGACGATCGCGCCGCCGCCGCTTTGGCGCAGGTAGGGTACGGCCTCGCGGGCGGCGCGGATGTAGCCCAGCAGCTTGAGGCGGATTTGCTCCTCCCAGGCGGCGTCCGGCACGTCCAGCGTGCCGCCGATGGTGCCGCCGCCCGCGCAAGCCACTACAGTGTCCAACCGGCCAAGTTGCCCGTGGGCCGTACGCAGGGCGGCTTGGACGTCGCTGAGTTGCGTCACGTCGGCGGTGAGGCCGATTGCGCGGCGGCCGGTCTCCTGGGCGATGGCGCGGGCCGCCCGTTCCACGGTATCGGTCGTGCGCGCCAGCAGCGCCACGTCCGCGCCCCGCGCGGCCAGAGTGCGGCCGATTGCCCGGCCGATGCCCCGGCTGCCGCCGGTAACAACCGCGGCGCGGCCTGCCGCCCGGCTCTCCGAGATCTGCGATTCCATAGCATTGCTCCCGCGTTCTTGGCGCCGCCGCTGCGCGCGGCGGGCGCTCACCTTGTTGCATACAGTACGTCTATGTTATAATTGTTGAAAAGCGCGCGTGCTGTTTTGCAGATACGCACAAGCCACATTGCAAGTTATGAAAGAATGTTCTATACTTTATCGAAAAGAGGCCATGCGCTCGCCCAAAGCGCCGTCCGCACCTTCGCGCCGCGTACCGTGCCTGGCCTCGTGCCGCGTTCCAGGTTGCGCATCGCGGCGAGAACGGGCCGGCGGTGCGCGGCGGTCGCGGCAGGCGGCGGCGTTCCTTCTGGTATCTTGCGCGCTATCGTTGCTACAATGAATCATGTGTAGCATATCCCATTCCGCTGCAAAGTGCCGCTCAGGGCGCCTGGGAGCGCGCGGACGGCGGCCTTGAACCGAGCTAACGCAACGTAGTACGAAGGACGGAGAGAAGACTGTGGCCAGATGGCAGAAGATTGCGCTATTGGTTGTCGTGCTGGGGGCGCTGGTCGCCGCCGGGCGGTTCGTCGTCTTGCCGCGCCTGAGCGGTGGTTCGGGCGACGCGGTGGCGGTGGAAGAGACGACGTTCGTCACCATCGGCCGCGGCACGCTCAAATCCACGGTCAGCGCCTCCGGCAGCATCGTCTATCCGGAGCAGGTGAATCTCGGCTTTCCGGTCGCGGCAGACTTGCGTGAAATCCTGGTGGCCGTGGGCGACGAGGTGGCGGTGGGCGCGCCGCTGGCCGCCATTGACGACACCGATCTGCGCATCGCGGTGCAGGAGCGGGAGGCGGATCTGCGCACGGCCGAGTTGAACTACGAGAAGCTGGCGGAGCCGGCGCGCACCGAAGACGTCCGCACCAAAGAACTCGCGGTGGCCGATGCCGAGACCAGGCTGGCGGAACTGCTGGACGGCCCGACGCAAACCGAAGTCAACGACGCGGAGACGGCCGTGCTCAGCGCTCAAGTTGCCTACGATAGAGCCGTCACGGCGCTCGAGGCCCTGCGCAATCCCACGGCAAGCGACGTGTCCGCCGCCCGCAACGAGGTCAAGAGCGCGGAAGCGGCCCTGGCGGCGGCGCAGGAGAATCTGGACGCGCTGCGGGCGGGCGGCACCGAGGCCAGGGTGCAAGCGGCCGCTAATGCGCTCCTGATAGCACGGAACAGATATTACGAGGAGAGAGAGCGCATAAAGGATGAGATCCAGAAACTCATCGATGAGTTGGAAGACGCCGAAGAGCGTCTGGATGATGCCAAAGAAGAGCATGAGGAGCGGAATAACGCCTTTACCGAGCGCGTCCTGGAGGATGCGCAGGAGAACTACGACGAGGTAAAGGAGAAGGTGGATGAAGAGGTAGAGGAGTTGACCCTGCAACTCCTGCCAAACCCGTCGCGCGGCACGAGAGCAGGCGAACTCTTGGGCGCGGCGAGAGAGGCGGAGTCAGCGTATGAGAGTGCGCAAGTGTCGGCAGCGGACGGCGAGCAGGCGGCTGAGCGCAGCGTGGATAGCGCCATGCGCACCCTGACTGTCGCGCAGGATAGGCTCGAAGCCTTGCTCAACCCCGCGGCGGAAGACGTGACGCTGGCCGAAAAGGAGGCGCAGAGCGCCCGCTTGAGCCTGGAAAACGCCCAGCGCAAGCGAACCGAGGTGCTGGAGGGCCCGCAGAGCGATGAAGTGGAAAAGGCGCGCAACGATTTGGAACTCAAGCGCCTCGACCTGCAAGAGACCCGCGCCGGGGCCGCCAGCGAGGATCTTGAGTTGGAACGCCTGAAAGTGGAGCGCGCCCGGCGCAACCTGGAAACGGCCCAACAAGACCTGGCGGACGCCATCCTGCGCGCGCCCTTTGCCGGCGTGGTGGCGGCCGTGAACGGCAGCGTGGGCCAGAAGCCGGAAGCCGTTGTGGTCACGCTGGTGCGCACGGACCGGGTGGAGATGCACGCCCGCGTGGATGAGGCGGACGTGACCAGCGTGCAGAAAGGCCAACCGGTGGTCGTGACGCTCTTCGCCTCTCCCGACGCCAGTATCGCCGGCACGGTGGACACCATCTCGCCGGTTTCCACTACCGAGCAGGGCGTGGTGCTCTATCCCATCACCATTCGCCTGGATCCGGGCGGCCAGCGCCTGCCGGGCGGCCTCTCCGCCAACGCGATCATCGAGGTGGCCAGCCGCAGCAACATCCTGCTGGCGCCAAATCGCGCCATCCGGCGCGAGGAAGAAGAGCGCGTGGTCTACGTGCGCGTGGATGGGAACACCCTGGAGCGGCGCGTGGTGGAAACCGGCGTGCGCGACAACGAATTCTCCGAAATCCTCAGCGGCTTGAGCGAAGGCGAAGAGGTGGCAATCATACCGCGCACCGGCGGCACTATCGGCAGCGGCTTCAACGTGCGCACTCGCTAGCCGGGCGCGCCAGGGCCGGACAAGGCCCAAAGCGCGCGCCGGACCGAGAGATGGGACGACGACCATGCGCGACCCCGTAATCGAGACGACCGAACTCCGGAAGACCTACGTGATGGGGGATTCTGAGATCCACGCCCTGGACGGCGTCTCCATCCAGATCGGGCGAGGCGAACTGCTGGCGATCACCGGGCAATCCGGCTCGGGCAAGTCCACGCTCATGAACATCCTCGGCTGCCTGGACCGGCCCGACGGCGGCGTCTACCGGCTGGAAGGCGAGGACGTCTCCACGCTGAACGATAACCGCCTGGCGGAAATCCGCAGCCGCAAGATCGGGTTCGTCTTCCAGTCGTTCAATCTGCTGCCCCGCGTGAACGCCCTGGAGCAGGTGGAACTGCCGCTGCTCTACGGCGGCGGCCGGCGTGAGCAGCCGCAAGAGGCGGGGCCGGCCGCGGGCCGCGAACGAGGCCCGGCCGGCGGGCAGGAGCAGCGCGTCGCCACGGCCCGCAGCCTGCTGCTGCAACGCGGCGGCTCCCGCTGGCGCGACCGGGCGCGCGAAGCCCTGATCGCCGTGGGCCTGGAAGACCGCATGAACCACAAGCCGACGGAACTTTCCGGCGGCCAGCAGCAGCGGGTCGCCATTGCCCGCGCCCTGGTGACCGACCCGGCCATCATCCTGGCCGACGAACCCACCGGCAACCTGGATTCGCGCACTAGTGAGGAACTGATGGCGCTGCTGCTCACGCTCAATAGCGACCGGGGGATTACGGTAGTCTTCATCACCCACGAGGAAGAGATCGCGCGCCGCACCAACCGCATCCTGCGCATGCGCGACGGCCGCATCGCCGGCGAGGAGCGCGGTGAAATGGGCGGCGCAAACAAGGCCGCGCCCGCCCCACCCGCCGCAGACGCGGCGCCAACGCCGCTGGGCGCGCAGAGCCGGGGCGCGGCGGCAGGCGCCCTGCGGCAAGCGGGGGCGTCGCCGGTGCCGCCGGCGCAGCCGCCGCGTGACGAGGCCGGCCCGTGAACGTCGCCACGCTCAAAGTGGCGCTCAGCGCCCTGGCCGCCAACAAACTGCGCACCATCCTCACCCTGCTGGGCATCGTCATCGGCGTGGCCTCGGTCACGGCGCTCATGTCGATCGGCCGGGGCGTGGAGAAGCAGATCACCGGCGAACTACAGGCCACCGGCACCAACGTGCTCTTCATCTTCAGCGGGCGGCCCAGCGGCTCTTCCAGCGAGGCCCGCGTCGAGGAACTCACCTACGAGGACGCGCAAGCCTTGGAGGAGTTGACGTGGGACGGGACGTTGGTGGGCGTGGCAGCGGCGGGCAGCGAGTTGCGGCTGAACGTGGTGGCGCAGGGCCGGGACACGAGCGTATCCGTGAGCGGCGTGACGGCAAGCTATCCCGACGTGAACAATCTCACGCTGGCGTATGGCGATACGCTGACGCAGTCGGACATCGACTCCCGCGCCACCGTGGCCGTACTGGGGGCTAACGTGGCCGCTGACTTGTTTCCGGACGCCGACCCGATCGATCAGACTATCCGCGCCGCAAACCTGCGCCTGCGCGTGATTGGCGTGCTGGAGGAACAGGGCGGCGGCGGCTTTGGCGGCAGCCCGGACGACATCGTCCTGATTCCCATCACCACCGCCCACGCCCGCCTGAGCCGCTGGCTCACCGCCCGGGGCGAACAGCCGGTCAGCAGCATCAGCGTGGAACTGCTGGACGCCGAGGAAGAGACGATAAACACCGGCTCGGCCGCCATCCGGGAGATCCTGCGCGAGCGGCACGAGATTCCCGACGAAGAGGAAGATGACTTCATCATCATCAGCCCGATAGACCTGATTGCGGCGGTGAGCGGCGCTTTAGCCGTCTTCACCGCCTTCCTGGGGGCGATTGCGGGCATTTCCCTGCTGGTGGGCGGCATCGGCATCATGAACATCATGCTGGTCTCCGTGACCGAGCGCACCCGCGAGATCGGCATCCGCAAGGCCGTGGGCGCGAAACGGCGGGACATCCTCATCCAGTTCCTGGTGGAAAGCGTGGTGGTGAGCCTGCTGGGCGGCCTGCTGGGCATCCTGCTCGGCGCGCTGATCTCCTTTGGCATCGCGCAGATTCCGCTGGGCGGCGACGGCGAAACCCTGCAAACGGCCATTACGCTGGACATCATCCTGCTGGCCGTGAGCGTCTCGGCGACGGTGGGCATCTTCTTCGGCATCTATCCCGCCAACCGCGCCGCCCGCCTGGACCCCATCCAAGCCCTTCGCTACGAGTAACGGCCCGCCGCCCGGCGGCAATCATGTCCCCTGTCCCTGAAGAGACCTTTGCAAAACCCCCGGCGTATGTCATTCCGAACGGAGCGCAGCGGAGTGAGGAATCTAAGGTGAAACCCGCCAAGAGCAGCGCCTCTGCTGAAGTGTCCAGTCGATTCGGCTGCAACGCCCTTAGATTCCTCGCAGCGCTCGGAATGACAGCACGGGTGACCAGGTATACAAATAGCTCCTTCGCATAGAACCGTCTGCGGAGCTAACTGACAGGGAGGTCTGCTGTGCAACAAGGATCCTCGTACGATGAGCGCTATGCGGCCCCGGCGTATCACTGGGGCACGAAACCCTCTGCCATTTGCGCGCGCGTCTTGCAATTGCTGCCCCCGGCGCGGCGGCCCTTGCTGCTGGACATCGGCTGCGGCGAGGGCAGGAACGCGGTCTACTTTGCGCGCAACGGGTATGCGGTGACGGCGTTCGATCTGGCGGCGGCCGGGGTGGCCAAGACGGAACGCCTGGCGGAGGCTGCGAACGTGCGGCTGGCGGTCTTTCAAGCCGACATGAACGAGCACCGGTTGGCGGAGAGTTTCGACGTCCTGTTCTCAACCGGCGTCTTCCACCTCGCGCCCCGCGCGCTGCGCCAGGAGCTTTTTTCCCATTACAAACAACACACGAATTGCGGGGGGTTGAACGTCTTCTCCGTCTTCGTGCGCAAGCCCTTCATCGGCAAAGCGCCGGATAGCGACCCGGGCGCGGAGCCGTGGCTCTCGGGCGAACTCCTCACGCTCTACCACGATTGGAAGATCGAGTACTGCACTGAAGAGATCTTCGACTGTATGTCCGGCGGCATTCCGCACCAGCACGCGATGAGCCGCATGATCGCGCGGAAGCCATAGACGCCCCGCGGGGCAGTCCCTTTACACGGTCACCCAGACCGGCGTGGTCCAGGCGCACTGGCCGTTGCGGGCGGTGAGGCGCGCGTAGTAGTAGTCGGTGGGGCGTTCCGGCGCGGTGTCATCTACGGTGGCGCCAAAGGTGTAGTCCTGCGCGGGCACGGCGCGGTGGATGCGCACGGCGGGACTGCGAAAGCCGTCGCTAAGGTGGGCGCGCGTGCCGGTGAGCAGGTCGTGGAGCGTGTGCGCGGCAGTGTAGCCGTTGGCCGTGAGCGTCAGCGTGGCGCCGACCGGCATCTCCACGTGCAGGATGAGCCCCTGGGTGGTGGGGTGGCGGGTAGTCACGTTGCCGCGCGTTACCGAACGCCACGCCACGTGTTGCGCCGATTGTTCGGTCACGGCATGGGGTATGGTCTCGGCCACGCCCTCCACCTGCTCGTGGCGCAGCACCGGGTCGCCGCGGAAACAGGTCTCGCAGTCCAGAATTGCGCCGTCGTCCACGCGCACCGCCATTTCCCAGTTTGCGTCCCGGTCAACCGCGGACCAGCCCCATTCGACGTGAATCTTGGCGCGCAGGCGGCGGCCCTTGTCCGGCAGAACGTAGCTGGGCAACGGCGCCCACCGCCGCCAGACCCGGCTATTCTTGATGATCTCGATCGTATCCCAGAAGTCCGCGCCCTCGGCGCTGACGCTGATTTGCCGCCGGTCGCCGTGGGTCTCGCCGCCCAGCATAGCCTCATTGACGTGGAAGCCGACCGCCATCTTATCGCCGGTCACGGCATAGGTGCGGCGGTTCCAGAGCGCGTCCCAAATGGCGTCGCGCGACAATTCGGTGGCATACACGGCCAGCCGGCCGTCGCCGTACGAGCCCGGATAGCCGGAGTGCTGGTCGGTGGAAGCCACGATGCCGAAGCGGTGCCCGCGCTCGAGCCCGGCCTGGATCGTGCTGTCGTGGTCGCGGGGGCCCATGGTGTTGAGCATGGGATAGGGCGCTTCGTCGCTTTCCGAACAGCCGTGCATGGAGTAGGTCTCGACGATGGGCGAGTGCGTGGGGTCGTAGGCGTCCCAGTTGATGCCGCGCCCGCCCAGCGGATAGCCGATGTGATGCGGTTCGAGGATGAACGGCTGGCCCGTTTCTATGAGACTCTGCCGCAGTTCCGCCAGCGTTGCGCCGCCCAGCAGCGGCCCGCGCGTGCCCTTGTAGAGCACGTGGTGGTCGCCGTACGCCCGCGAGTGCCACTCGTAGCTGAGAAACGGGATGAAGCCCGCGCCGTCGTCGAACGACGCGAACGTATCCTGCACCGTGTCCCAGTTCCTGTGCAGTTTGGCGAACCCCTCCTGGTGGTAATCGATGATCGCGGCGAACTTCTCCCGGTCCGTCGGAATGTCCGGCCAGAAGGCGTGGCCGGTGACGGAGGCGAAGTCAAGCTGCTGCCGCGCCAGCGTCAAGGCCCGCTCCAAACTGCCGTGCCCGTAGCTGATGCCGCAGTGGTTGTGGATGTCGCCCCAGAAAAGTTGATACCGCATCATGGAATCCTCGCAATTCTGTTGGCGGGGGACTGTGGCCGTCCAGCCGGCGCCCCGCGAATCCTCTGCCGCGTGCGGGCGCGGATGGCGGCGGCGTGGCTTGTGTGGCAAGAGAGCGCGGGAATCACGCCGGAGGCTGCGCCTATTCCGCTGGCCGAGCAGCGCGCTCTGCCGCGCTCACCGGTTCTGTCGCGCCGAGGTCGATCCAAACAACGTCGCGCTCGATGGCGCGGCGGAAGCGCGGCCGCAGGGTATCCAGCATCAGCACGTCCACGTGGCAGCCGAACTGGGCTTCCAAGTAGTCGATGACGGCAAAGTACTCCCGCACAGTCTGATGCTCCGGCGGCAGGTCGATGACCACGTCGAGGTCGCTGGCGGCTTGCGCTTCGTTGCGGGCCACCGAGCCGATGAGGCCGATGGCCTTGACGCCGAGCGCGGTTATGTCGTCTCGATGCGCCGTAAGCGTCTGAATTGCTTCACTTCTCGTCCAAGGCATAGGACTTCACCCCGCAGATCTTGCCAAGATGTCAGCTCTTGCCTGCTATTTGTTCCAGGGATTTAAGCAGTTCTGAAACATCAATGGTAGCCATATCCCAAACCACCCTATTTGCAACGGTCCAGTAATGGTGCGCGAGCCTATCTCGCATGCGCGCTAACGCCGACCAGTCAATATGAGGGGCAGCGGATTTTGTTTCCCCAGAGAGTGCCTTAGACGCTTCTCCAAGCAGGAATAAGGCGTGAGTAACGGCAAATTGCTTCTCCTGGTCGGTAGCATACGACTCGTAGTCGGAGCTTCCGATGAAGCGCCGAATAGCATGGCATAAGTCTATCATATCTTCGATGCGTTCCCGTTCAGTTCGGCTCATGGCACTCTCCGTGATCTGGAAGCCGTTACGCATAGTCTCGCCGGCCGCATTGGCTTAAATGTCCCACGCCTGCGCCCCGCGTGCTACAATTGGCGCGGCATTCAGTGACAGTGTACGGCACGGAGCGCACCGATGGCGGATACTGACAGTCCCGAAAAGTCGCCGGCGGAGCCGGACAACACCGATAACTCGCCGGCGGAGCCGGATAGCGCCAACAAGACACCGGCGGCGGAAAACCGGGAAGAGACCCTGGCGTTATTTACGGAGGCGGGCTTTACCGAGCCTCAGGCGCAGGCCTTAGTCGACGTCATGGAAGAGGCGCGGCGCCAGACCGTCACCCAGAACGACCTGCAAGCGCTGGAACTGCGCATCGAGCGGCGGCTGCAACGCCAAACGAGCATGCTCATCCTGCTGCACCTGATGCTCGGCGGCCTGGTGATTCTGGTGGGTGTGCTCGTGATCGCCATCCTCGCGTTGATCGTCTGACCGGCCTGCGCCATCTCCCCGCGCCTTGCCGCCATTCCCGCAAAAGTGATGCGCCGCCCGTCGGTGTAGGGGCACGACATGTCGTGCCCCTACACCGACGGGCGGCGCGCCAAAACCGGCAGGGGACAAACCCCAAGGCTAGCGCACTTAACCCATTGGCGATAGGAGCCACGCCCCTACATCTCCGGCAGCGCAGGTTTGTAACCTGCGAGGCTTTGGCGTCAATCCTTTGCGTGTGCTTTTCTCTTGCTCCGGCGGGGGACAAGCCCCCGCGCTACGCGAACGCGGCGCCATGCGCGGCGGAAGCGCCCGCACTGCGCCCTAGATTCCTCGCTGCGCTCGGAATGACACGAGTAAGAAACGTGCTCGGAATGACACGAGTAAGAGAGGTGCTCGGAATTACTCGAATATGAGCCGTGCTCGGAGTGACACCACGAGGAATCACGCGAAGAGCCTACGCAAGCGCGCGGGGAAAATGGACGGCGATTCCTGAGGCGCGCTTTGCCCCGGTTCATACCGCCGCCGGGACACGGGCGCTTGCGAAGATTTCCTCCAGCCGCGTGATCACCGCCGGCGCCTCGCTCAGGCGCAGTTCGACGGGATCGATATAGAAGAAGCCCTCGTCGACGTGGTGGGCGCGCGGGTGGATCGAGGGCGTGCCCGCTTTCAGCGCGTCGCAGACTTCCTCAGCCGTCGTGCCGGTCACGTCCGGGTCGACGATGAGCTTAGCGCGGGTCTGCGGATTGCCGGTAATGTCCGGTTCGGATATTGCCGTCACGCCCGGCACGCCGGCCATGGCCGCCACCACCATATCGGTCTTCTCGTCCATGCCGGCGGCGTAGGCGTCGCGGTCGAACGTCCGCAGCCACTCCATGGTGGCGATCACGCTCACGACGCCCTCTTTCGTCGGCTTCATGGCGCGTCCCAGTCCCATGCTCTGGCGGGCCGCCGCGTCAATGAGCGCGCGGCGGCCGGCGATCACGCCGGCCGTAAAGCCGTTCAGGTGCTTCTGGTCGCTGAAGACCACCGCCGCCGCCCCTTGCTCCAGCAGTTCCCGCGCCAGGAACGCCTCCGCCGCGCCGTCCACGATCACCGGCACCCCGTGCGCGTCCGCCACCGCCACGAACTCGGCGAACGAAAGCTGGCCGTGCTGCACGGTGTGGTGCGAGAGCACGTAGACCGCCGCCGCCGTATTGGCGGTGATGGCGCGGGCCATGTGGTCGGGCAGGGCGCGGTTCGCCTCGCCGAACTCGATTGCGGTCGCGCCGCTCATGCGGATCATCTGGGTGACCGGCGCGCCAAAATTGACGGCGTGGCCCTTCTGGATGATTACCTCGTGCTTCATGCCGGTGGTGTCGGGCAGGCTGAGCACCCGGCCCAGGTCGTCGCCGGTCATGGCGCCGGCGCAGGTCACGGTAATGCCGGCCGCGGCGCAGTGGGTCACCGTGCCGGCCTCCGCGCCGGTCGCCTCGGCAATCGCCGCGTCCGCCACCCCCAGCAACTCCGGCATCTCGACGAATTCCGACATGGCTTCCGCCACCCGGCTTACAACTTCCGGCGGCACCGCCGCCGCGCCCAAATGGGTCATCTTGCCGCAGGCGTTGATGATGGGCGTCAACCCGTACCGTTCGTGAAAGCGAGACATCTCTTCCTCTTTCCTGTGGCCAAAGCGAAATCCTCTGCCGGCGCGCAACGCGGGCCGCGAATCGCGCTTGTTCTCTCTGCGTATGGAGACCCTTCACCGTGCCTCTAGTGTAGGCGCGCGCAAGAGGGGAAACAACCCCGCGTTCTGCGTGTAGAGCGGCACGGCGGCAGACTGGCCGGCATCTGGCGAAGGCAATTGCGGCTTTTCGGCATTTGATTTGACTTTTGGCGCGCAATCGTGCACAATTTCAGTTTGGTGACGTGTTCGCAAGCAAAGAATAAGGAGAAGTGGATGAACACAAGCACCGTGGGTAGCAGTATCACCCGCAGAACCATGCTTGGCGGCTTTGCCGTCGGCGCCGGAGCCGTGCTGGCCGCCGCGTGCGGCGCAGGCGCCGCCGCGCCCGCCGAGGAAGCGCCCGCAGAAGAGCAGGCAGAGCAGAAGGCCGAGACCGCGGCGCCTAAGGCCGAGCCGGTCAACATTCTCTACCTCACCTACACGCGGCCGGCCCGCAACGAGGCCGAGCAGGCGCTGTATGGCGGTTTCCAGGAAGCCAACCCGGACATCAAGTTGGACATCAAGATCGTGGATGGCGGCGGCACCGGCGTGCGCCAGAACATTCCGATTCTCTTTGCCGCCGGCACCCCCGTGGGCCTCTTCGAGAACACCTGGGGCACCTGGCTGCAGTTCGTGGAGGGCGAACTGATCGCCCCGCTGACGCCGCTCATGGCCCGCGACGGGATCGATCCCTACGAGGCGTTCATCGCCGAGGGCGTGGACTTCGTCTCGAACCAGGGCGTGACCTGGGGCTTCCCGGCCAGCATGTCCGTGGACACGTGGGCCTACAACAAGAACATCTTCGACGAGGCAGGCGTGCCCTATCCGCCGTCCGACCCGGCCGACGAGAGTTGGACGATGGAAGCGTACATCGACGCCATGGAGAAGCTGACCAAGGGCACCGAGCAGTTCGGTATGCGCCGCGGCTACACCGGCTTCAACACCTTTGGCATCGGCGACGGCACCTTCTTCGGCGGCCTGGCCTGGGACGCCGAGAACAACAAGGCGACCATGAACAACGATCACTACGTCCAGGGCATCAACTTCTGGATCGACATCGTGGACAAGTTCCGCGTGATGCCGACGGGCGACGAGCATGCCGCGATCGTTGGTGGCAGGAGCGGCCATCCGTTCTTCACCACCGGCGCTTTTGGCATCTCCGTGATGTTCGTGGTGCCGCCGGAAGCCAAGGAAGCGGCGTTCGACTGGGGCATTGGCGCGCTGGCGTATACCGGTGATCCGCCAAACCACTCCGGCCGCCACTACACGCACGCGGTCTTCGCGGGCAACACCGACCACGTCGACCAGACGTGGGAAGTGATGAAGTGGTTCCTGCAGGGCGAGAACGGCCTCACCTACCTCGAGGTCACCGGCCACGTGGTAACGCCCATGCGGCATCTCTTCGACAAGGCCAAGACGCACTGGGAAGACAAGTACGACGGCAAGGTGGACGGCACCACGTACTTCCTGGAGGCCCAGCACACGCCGCAGTCCGGTCACGGCATGTTGAAGTACTCCAACTTCTACGACGTCCGCGACGTGCTGCAGCCCGTCTACAACAGCGTGCGCGCGCGCGAGGCTTCGATCGAGGAATTCCTGCCCTTCGCCGAGACGACGATCAACGAGCAACTCAAGGTCGAGTAGGACAGGAACCGGCAACCGGACGCTTGCTTTTGCGAGCGTGTGGAAGTGTTCGACAAAGAAGGAGGGTCACCCAATGGGTGGCCCTCCTTTGGTATATCCAGGGACCTCTGAACAAGTACATGGCATAACTTATGCCAGCAAGGAAGTGTCTCGAGTGGAGGAGAAAGGCATTGGAGCAGCCGTCGTTTGCGGAGACGGAGTACGCGCAGAAGAAGCGCAAGTCCCGACGGGAGAAGTTCTTGGAGCGCATGGACGAGCCCGCACACCACTATCACCCTAGCCAATACCGACTTGCTCAGACCTTCCCTAGTCTATTTAGGCTTTCACCATCCCGCGCCCAAGGCAAAGCATAGATCTCCCGTCGCCGCAGCGACCCTCAACGTCATATCGGACGTTGGTGTAGGTGTGCGCGCAGGAGTGGTTGTGGCTTCAGGCGTTGCAATCAGTGTAGGCGCGGGCACCGGAGTGGCTGTGGAATCGGCCGCTGAAATCAGTGTAGCGTGAGCACAGGGGTAGCGCTCCCGCCGCCGGGGACGTAGTCCGGCTCCCAGGGGAAGCGTTCTGTGTTCAGCCGCTGTTACAGGCCGTTGGGGCCGTTGATCCAGGTGCGGTAGCCGTCGGTGAAGGCGGTCCAGTTGTCGGCCTTGCGCCAGACCAGCAGGCCGCCGGTGGTCTGTTGTACGCTATCGTCGGTGGCGTTGTAGTGCTCGTTCTCCAGGCATTCGCCCACCACGTCGTGGCCGACCAGGTCGCGCAAGGTCTTGAAGCCGAGGACGAATTGGCACTCCGCCGCCGAGAGGGTAGCCGGTACAAGCAGGGTCAGGGCAAGGGCAAAGAACACCGCGAGACGCTTCATGGGCGCTCCTCCAGCCCCCTGGCGGCAGTGGACACGGCCACGCTGCTTGCTCTGTCACCTACGCAAGGCATATGGGCTAGACAGGTCAACTGCGGTTCACGTCTATAGAGTATCTGGCTAGATGGATAATTTCAATAGTTTAAATGGAAGTGATATAGAGAATAGGCTCCCTTTGGATAGTTTCAGACCGGGGCGCGGCGTCTGCGGGTGGCAGATGCCTGATATCGCCCCTGCGCACGCTCTTCATACGCGCCATCACGTTGCAGCAAGAGTCCTGTCACAGACTTCCACATCGACAAGAGAACCCTGCGTACCTCCGTCATTCTCACGAAAGCGGGAATCCAGTCGCACCGTCCGCTGCGGCGCGCCGCCCTAGCGGCTAGGGTCATAGGCAGGATGGCGCGCATGACGGCACGTTGAGCCGCGCCGCTGCTATGGCGTATAGTGGTACATGAGATATTTTCCCGTTGCAACGTAACCCAGCATGAGAGAGTGAGCAAGGACCCTTCGCATGGGCGTAAAAGTCTACATTCCCACACCGTACCGCCGCTTCACCGGCAACCAGTCGCGGGTGGAGATTGAAGCGGCGACCGTGGCGCAACTCTTGCAGGAGCTCGAGCAGCAGTTCCCCGGCATCGGCGCGCAGATCGCGGACGAAAACGGCGACATTCCCGGCTACCTCAACGTCTACGTCAACTCGGAAGAGGTGCGCACGCTCCAGGGCAAAGATACCGCGCTTACGGACGGCGACGAGGTCTCGGTGATACCCGCCATGGCCGGGGGCGCACGCGCGCTGGGCAGGTAACCCATTTGCCGCGAACATGGCCGTTAGGTGAATGCATGATTCCCCGCTATACCCGTCCCCAGATGGGCGCGATTTGGTCTGAGGAGCGCAAGTTCGCCACGTGGCTCCAGGTGGAACTTGCCGTGTGCGCGGCCTGGGCCGAGCACGGCAAGGTGCCGGCGGAAGACATGGCAAAGCTGCGCGAGGCGCGGACGCCGTCCCTGGAGCGCATCGCGGAAATCGAGCGCGAGATCGACCACGACCTGAACGCCTTTCTGATGGCGGTGGCCGAGCAACTGGGCGACGAAAGCCGTTTTCTCCACCTGGGTTTAACGTCGTACGACGTGGAGGATACGGCCACCGGCATCCGCTTGCGCGACGCCGCCGACCTGCTGCTGGCGGGTATCGACGCCTTGAGCCGCGTGCTCGAGGCGGCGGCCGTCGCCTATAAGGATCTGCCGCAGATTGGGCGCACCCACGGCGTGCAGGCCGAGCCGATTTCGTTCGGCTACAAGCTGCTGGTGTGGGTGGACGAGATGCGCCGCAACCGCCAGCGGTTGGCAGCGGCGCGGGCGCAGGTGGCAGTGGGCAAGATTTCCGGCGCGGTGGGTACCCACGCCAACGTGCCGCCGGCAATCGAGGACCGGGTGTGCGCCAGTCTCGGCCTGGCGGTCGCGCCCACCTCCACGCAGATCATCCAGCGCGACCGCCACGCCGATTTTGTCACGACGCTGGCGGTGATAGCCGCTTCACTTGAAAAATTCGCCACCGAAATTCGCAATCTCCAGCGCACCGAGGTCTTGGAGGTGGAGGAGCCGTTCGAGGCCGGGCGCGTGGGGTCGTCCGCCATGCCCCACAAGCGCAATCCCGCCCGCTGCGAACGCATCTGCGGCCTGGCGCGCCTGCTGCGCTCCTATGCGCTCACGGCCCTGGAGAACGTGGCGCTCTGGCACGAGCGCGACATCACCAACTCCGCGCCGGAACGGGTTGTTCTTCCCGATTCCTGCATCATCCTCGACTATATGCTCGACCTCTTCACCCGCGTGATGGCGGATCTGCGCGTCTACCCCGCAAACATGGCGCGCAACCTGGCGCAGACCCGCGGCCTGGTCTATAGCGAGGGTGTGCTGCTGGCCCTGATCGACACGGGGCTTACCCGCCAGGCCGCCTACGCCATCGTGCAGGAGCACGCTACCGCGGCCTGGGAAACGGGCGCGGACTTCGGCGCGCTGCTGAAAGGCGATGCGCGGGTGCGGGCCCGCCTGGACGAGGATGAGATCGACGCGCTCTTCGACGCGCGCCACCACCTGCGCAATATCGCGGCGTCTTACGAGCGGATGGGGTTGTCGTAGTTGCCCACTCCCCCGGCGGTGGGCAAGAAACCGGGTACCTGCGGTTCAGCGGGCGCAGATGTCGAGACCAACCCCCCGTCACCGCATACCGGGGTAGGGCACGCCGCAACGGGCGGGGGACAAGCCCCCGCGCTACGTTTCGTCATTGCCATGAAAACAGCGTGACCAAGCCGTTCGCCCTGAGCAGGGTCGAAGGGTGAACGGCAAAGGAAGCGGGTAACGGCATTCAAAACTTCTCTCTCCGTTCATGCTTCGACTTGCTCAGCACGAACGGCTCGCCGCCTACCCGTCGTGAGGCTCCGGCTCGATGAGGGTGCAATAGGCCCCTTGCGGATCGCACACGAAGGCGAACCGCCCAACGCCGTCCACCGCCATTGCGGGTGAAATCTGCTGCCCGCCGAGGTCTTGCAATTGCGCGAGCGCAGCGTCCAAGTCGCCCACGGCAAGGTAGACCGACCAGTTGGGCGGCATCGGCTCCCACTCCTCGCGAATCGCCATCATGCCGGCGGCCGGCTGGCCGCCGAGGCTGAACAGATTGTACTCGCCGCCGTCGCCGCTCCGGGTCTTCTCCGCCGACCAGCCGAAGAGGCCCGCGTAGAATTGCGCGGCGGCCGCGGTGTCATGGGTATAGAGTTCGTTCCAGGCCAGCGCGCCGGGCTCGCCAAAGACCTCGGCGCCGATCTGCGTGCGGGGCTGCCAGACCGCGAACGTCCCGCCGGTGGGGTCTTGGCCCACCACCATGCGGCCCGCGTCCATGACGTCCAGCGGCGCTTGCGCCACGTTGCCGCCCAACGCCGCGATGCGGGCCGCCGTCTCGTCGGCGCTCTCCACCGTGAAGTAGCTCTGCCACACCGGCCGGCCGCCGGTCATTTGCTTCAACTCTGCCGGCATGTCGTAGAGCGCAAAGGCCTTCCGGCCTCCATTCAGCAGGATGCTATAGCCCATGGCGTCGCCCATCGCTATGTCGAACGCTTGCAGCCCCAGGAGCGCGGTATAGAATTGCTTGGAGCCGGCCAGGTCGGGCGTGCCCAGGTCGGCCCAACTGAACATGCCGGGGGTATGCTTGCTTACGTCCATTGTCACCTCTGTTTGGTTGCGCGTAGCGCCGCGTACGCTGAAAAGACCCACACAGTATATAGTAGAGTTTGCAGGCGAGAACTGGCAATCAGACTGGAGAGGACGGCCACCATGGACGACGTAATCCTGGAAACGGCGCTGCCGGCGCCCCGCTACGCCCGCGGCAAAGTGCGCGACATGTACGACCTGGGCGACCGGTTGCTCATCGTCACCACTGACCGCATCTCGGCCTTCGACGTGGTGCTGCCCATGGGCATTCCCGCCAAGGGCCGGGCGCTCAATCAACTCTCCGCCTTCTGGTTCCGGCGCATGGGGCATCTAGTTCCCAACCACCTGCTCAGCGCCGACCCGGCGGCGTACCCGGCAGAATTGCAGGCGCACGGCGCGGTGCTGGCGGGACGCAGCATGATGGTGAAGAAGGCGGAGCGCATCGACGCTGAGTGCGTGGTGCGCGGCTACCTGGCCGGTTCCGGCTGGCGCGACTACGTCCGCACCGGCGCGGTCTGCGGCCACGAACTGCCGCCGGGCCTGCTGGAAAGCCAGGAGTTGCCTGAGCCAATCTTCACCCCCGCCACCAAAGCCGATAGCGGCCACGACGAGAATATCACCCGCGAACAGTTGGCGGCGCAAATCGGCGCGGACCTGGCGGCAAAACTGGAAGCAGTCTCCCTCGCCATCTATGAGTTCGGGCGCGCCGAGGCCCAAAAGGCAGGCTTGATCGTGGCGGACACCAAGTTCGAGTTCGGCCTCTACGAGGGCGAAATCATGCTGATCGACGAGGCGTTTACGCCGGATTCATCGCGCTACTGGGACATCGACACCTACGCGCCCGGCCGCCCCCAACCCAGCTACGATAAGGAATTCGTCCGCGCCTGGCTGCGCGAGAGCGGCTGGAACATGGAACCGCCCGCGCCTACGCTGCCGGACGACATCATCCAGAAGACCAGCGAGAAATACCAGGAAGCCCTGCGGCGCATCACGGCCATCGCCTGAAGCGACGCGGCTACGCGGACGGCTCGCTCCGGCGGCGGGCTTCCCTGTACACCGCCAGGGTGTGCTCCGCGATGCGCGGCCAGGAGAAGTGTTGGGCGAATTGCCGGGCGGCTGTGCCAAGGGCTTCCGCCAGCGCGCGGTCTTGGTAGAGGCTTTGCAGCGCGTTGCTCAGGGCCGGCGGGTCGTCGGGCGTCACGAGCAGCAGGGCGCCGCTCTCTTGTAGTTCCGGCGTGGGCCGCTGGGGATGGGTCGTGACCACCGGCAGGCCGTGGGCGAGGGCCGTGAGCAGACTCGTGCGGCGCAGCGACGCCCCATCCGTGAACGGCAGGGCCAGCGCGTCGCAGGTTGCCAACGCGCGGGAAGCGTCCGCCGCCTCCAAATAGCCCGTGCTGAGCAGAATGTCCCCCATGTCCAGATCCAATCTGCGGATGAGGCGCTCCAGGCGCTCTTTGTAGACGGCGTTCGTCGGATCGCTGTCACCCACGCTGCCGCCCACGATGAGCGCTTGCACGGGGATGTCCTGAGCGCGCAGCCGGCGCACCGCCGCGAAGAGCGTGTCGAGACCTTTCGTGTGATTGACGAAGCCAAAGAACCCTACCAAGAAGGCGTCCGGGGCGACGCCGCATTCGGCGCGGAGCGTTTGTCGTTCGTCAGCGGTGATGGGGACGACGGGGACGGCGGGCCCCGCGCCGATTTGGTGCGTCGGCGCGTCGGACTCGACGGCGGCGCCCCACCGCTCCCGGTCTTCCTGCGTGGTGAAGATGAGCGCGTCGCTGTGGCGGCCCAGCGCGTGGGTCACCCAGCGGCGCAGCCGGCCCGCCTTGGGAAAGAGATACGGCTCGCGCAGGTCGTGAAACGTGGTGACCACGGCCGGGCGCGGCGTGGCGCGGCGGAGATACCAGGGCAGCAGGTTGACGGCCGGCTTGAGGTCGAAGGCGGCGGTCTGGTATTGCACGTGCACCACGTCGATGCGGCGCTCGTCGATGATCTGCCGCGCCACGCCCCAGAAGGGAAAGCCCCACGTGCCCACCACGGGATGCACGCTGCGTTCGGCGCTGGCGCACGCGGCGTCGGTGAGCACCTCGCTGGTCACTTCCAGCGCCCGCAGTTCCACCCGCAACGCCGCCGTGTAGTCGGCAATGCCGCCTTGAAGCGGCGGGTACTCGCCTGTGATGAAGAGGACGCGCATCAGACTTGGCGCCTTTCGCGCCTGGGCAAGCCGGTCAAATACCACGCCGTCACCCGCGCCAGCACGCCAACGTCCTGCCGCAAGTCGCGGTTGCGCCACCTGAATAGAACTTTCGCCGCCTGCTGCGCCGTGTAGACGGCAAACAGAAGACCGACGCAAACCCGTATCGGCAGGGCGGCCAAGCGGCCGCGTTCTTTGGCCAGGAACGCCTGGCGGCTGCGGTGGAAGTTCAGGGCGCGGGCGGTGGGGTCTTGGTCCGCGCTTTGGCTCCGGTGGTGCAGCACCCGCGCGCCGGGGAAGTAGGCAACGTCCCAGCCCGCTTCCCGGATGCGCCGGCACCAATCGGTCTCCTCGAAGTACATGAAGAAGCGGGGATCGAAACCGCCCACCGCCCGCAGTACCGCCCGCCGCGCCACCAGGCACGCGCCTTCCACCCACTCCACGGTGGCCGCTCGCGTTGCGTCCAAGTCGCGGCAGTAGAAGCGCCGGAGCGCGGGTACCTCGCCCAACCACCACTGGAGCGGCGTGCTTTCCAGGAACGCGGCGGCGAGCGTATACGATCGGCGGCACGTCCACTGGGCGGTTCCGTCCGCTTGAACGACGTGCGGCCCGAGCAGCCCGGCGCGCGGCTGACGCGCCAGGTAGTCCCGCGCTGCCGTAAAGAAGCCGGGTTCCACGCTGGCGTCGGGATTCAGGATTACTATCAATTCGCCCCGCGCGGCCAGCATACCCTGGTTTGCCGCCCGGCCGAATCCCGTGTTCTCGGCATTTTCCAGCAGCCGCACGTGGGGAAAGCGCGCCCGCACCGTTGCCGCGCTGCCGTCTGCCGAGGCGTTATCCACCACGATCACCTCGCCGTCAATGTCGGCACACTCCATGTCGGCCAGCACCGAATCGATAGCGGACGCGAGCAAGTCGGCCACGTTGTAGGAGACGATGACGACGGAGACGCCGCGCGTTGCCGCCGGCATTTCCCAGAATTGCCGCCAAACGGCAGTAGTGGGGTCGTTTTCCAGCGCCGCAAGGTGTCGGTAGGTGCGCCATTCGAAGTAGGCCGTCGCTACGCTGAGCGCGAAACCCAGCCAGCCGTCGGCGTATCCCTGCCAAGTGAAGAACCGGCGCTTGAAGGCGCGCAACGGCTGCAGGACGTAATTGCGCCAGCGCACCCGTTGCCCCGCCAGCCAGAAGCGACGCGCCTCCAGCCTGGCGTGGAAATGCTGCTTGGTAACGAAATGCCGCACCGAACGGTAGTTGTAGTGGATGAGTTGCTGCCGCAAGCGCTCTTCGGGTCCCGTCAGCGCCACAATCTCGTGGGTAAAGTGAGCGGGATCGTAGCGGCCTTGGTCTGCGCGAAACAACCTGAGTTGGTAGTCAGGACCCCAGCCGGTGTGCCGTATCCAGCGTTGCTTGAAGAGGTTCTTGCGCGGAATCCAATAGCCGACAACCGCTTCATCGCGTACCGCCTGGCGGATTTCCGTTGCCAGTTCCGGCGGCACGCGCTCGTCAGAGTCGACGAAGAGCACCCATGGGGTCCGCACGTGATCCAGAGCGAAGTTGCGCTGCGCCGCAAGACTATCGAGTTTGCGCTGCAACACGCGCACGCCTTGCCGTTCGCACAGGGCCCGGGTATCGTCCGTGCTGAAATCGTCCACCGCCACGATGCTATCGGCCCAGGCAAGGGTAGCGAGACACATCGCGATCTCCGCCGCCACATTGCGCGTTAGTACCACGGCCGTTATGCCGGTGGCCGCTGGGGGTGCAGATGGATTTCCGTTTGCGCGGGAATGACTCGGTTCAGTTGTCATGACGGTCTCTACGGCTCAGGACCTTGTCTTGCGTTCACGCTCTAGCGCCAGCGCCAGCACACGCAGTCGGCTCTGCCAGCGCTTGCGGAGTTCACTCTTGCTCTCGTGATGCAGCCGTAGCGGGAGCATTCGCAGCAGTTGCCACACAATGCCCACTGCCACAATGGCCCGCGCGGCCCACCGGTAGCCCCAGCTATGGTGCTTGCCGAAGAGGCGGAAGCGGCTGCGGTGCAGTTCCACGAACATGCGTCCGGCCTGCTGCCGCGTGCTTTGGCCGCCGTGGTGCATCACTCGCGCGCCGGGCACGTGCATGATCTCCCAGCCCGCCTGCTTGATGCGGCGGCACCAGTCGATCTCCTCGCAGTACATGAAGAACCGTTCGTCCAGCAGCCCCGCGTCCGCGCACACCGCGCGCCGCGCCATCATGCAAGCCCCCAGGGGATGGTCCATGGCGAACGGCTGTTCGTAGCGCGCAAACGGGTAGCGCCCGTTCAGGCGGGAGTTGAGCAAGCGGTGATGCAGGGGAAATACGTCGAGGAACGCCATGGCGAGCGTGGGAAAGCGAAAGGCCGCGTGCTGGTACGTGCCGTCGCTGTGGAGCAGGGTCGGCCCGACCAGCCCGACCGTTGGCTGTGCGTGCAGGAAGGCCGCGAGCGCGTCCAACGCGCCGGGGAAAAGCTCTGTGTCCGGGTTGAGCAGGCAGAGATATTCGCCCTGCGCGGCGCGCAAGCCCTGATTGCACGCGGCGGCAAAGCCGCGATTATCGCTATTGGCAATCACCTGCGCGTGTGGAAACTGGGCGCGCACCATGGCTGCGCTATCGTCGGCGGAGGCGTTATCCACCACGATCACCTCGTCCGGCGGGCGCGGCTCCGCCGCAAGGGACGCCAAGCAGCGCGCCAGCAGCGCCCGCGTATTGTACGAAACGATGATGACGGAAACGGTGGGTTGAGATACGGAAATGGCGGATTGGGAATTGGAATCGCTGGGTTGGGACTGGTCCATGTTTTCGCCTCGCCGGCTGCCGTCATTGCCGCGCCCTCACCGTCACTCCCGCACCCTTGCCGTCATTCCGGCGAAAGCCGGAATCCATTTGGGCACGCGCGCCCTGGATTCCGGCTTTCGCCGGAATGACGGAAAACGTCGCCTCGGCTGCGGCCCGCCCGGCTGCGGCTTCACGCGAACCAGCCGTGGAACACGTCCGCGCCCCAGGCCGCCAGATGCGCCACCGTCACGAACTTGACCGTATTGCCAAGCAGACACGCCAGGAAGAACCGGCTGACCGGATACTGCACGGAGCCGGCCGCGAACCCCGCCACGTCGAAGAACGGATTGGGAATGGCCGCGAACACGAAGAGAGTGATCATGCCGCGCTTGGCAATCCACCGCTTCAGGCGATCATACCACGCCCGGCCGCCGACAAAGCGCTCGACGACCCGGTGCGACCCCACGCCGGCCAGGTAGCCCGCGACCTCGCCGACGGTAGCGCCGACGGCGGCCGCGGCGGCGACCAACAGCGGGTTCCACACCGTCGCGCCCGCAATCAGCGCCGCCATGCCCGGCACCGGCAAGACGAACGCGCCGCTGCCAACCATATTCAGCACGAATATGCCCAGGTAGCCCGCCGCCTGCAAGCCCTCCAGCCGCTCTCGATACACGATGAAGGCAACGGTGAGCGCGATGAGCGGCACGAACGCGGCGGCGCGCGGCAGCGCCGGCGCAAGCCGGTACTTCAGGCGCTGCGCGCGCGTTAGGTCAGATCCGGCTATCTCCGCTGATTCCATAGCCCACCGGGCGCTCCCCGGTTCACCCCGTTCATACCGGCAGTAGCCTTACCACACCAGCCGCCGGAACGGCTCGCGCGCGGTCTCCGCCTCCAGCAGGTCGTCGAGTTCTCCCGCCAGGGCGCGCTTGACAACCGCCAGCGCCTCGGCGGCGGCCGCTCCGGTGACGGCGACGTCTTCATCCGTGTGCGCCAGCGTGGCCGTGAACGCGGTGTAGCAAAAGACGCCGCGCTTGACCATCTCCTGGATGAAGAGCGTCTCGATGGGTTTCTTCAGCGCCGGATCCGGCAGGTCGAACGCCAACGTCGGCATGGTGTGCACGCCGGTGACCGTCGCCGCAACGCCGGCCGCGTCGATGGCGGCTCGCAGCGCCGCCCTTACTTTCTCGCCGATCTCCTTGAAGCGCGCGGGCGCGTGCCGCCGCTTCAGTTCGCCGATCGTGGCCACCGACGCCGCCAGGCCCACGGCCTCGCTCCAGTAGGAACTCGAGACGAACATGCGGCTCGCCGGTTCCATGGCCGCGCGGGAACCGACCACGCAACCCATGGCGTAGCCGTTGGACATGGACTTGGCAAAGGTGGCCATGTCGGGCGTGACGCCCAGCCACTCCTGCGCGCCGCCCAGCGCCAGCCGCCAGCCCGACGACACCTCGTCCAGGATGAAGAGCGCGTCGTGGGCGCGGCACATGTCCTGCACGGCTTCCAGGTAGCCCGGCGCGGGCGGCTCGGAGCGCATCGGCTCCATCATCACCGCCGCCACCTCGCCTTTGTGCGCCGCGAATCCTCTTTCCAGGCTATCAAGATTGCCGTAGGTAAAGGGGATTGCCGTGCCCGCCAGCGCCCGCGGCACCCCGATCGGCTCGATGCCCGCAAAGGGGAACTCATCGGTCTCCGGGTCGGCGAGGTAATTGGCCGACTGGTACCAATCGTGCCAGCCGTGGTAGCCGGAGAAGAGGATTGTGTCCCTGCCGGTCGTGCCGCGGGCGATGCGCACCGCCACCGCGCAGGCCTCGCCGCCGCCTTTGGTGTAGCGCACCATCTCCGCGCTGGGGATGGTCTCCACCAGCAGTTCGGCAAGCTCGATCTCCAGCGGACTGTTCAGGCTGTAGAGGCTGCCCGCGTCGATCTGCGCCTTCACAGCGGTGTCCGCCACGTCGTCGGCGTGGCCCAGGATGATGGCCGTCACCGCGTTCACCCAGTCGATGTACTCGTTGCCGTCCACGTCGGTGAAGCGCGCGCCTTTGGCATAGGCGGCGTAGATGGGGCTGACGGGGTGGGCAAAGCCGCTCGCCCGGCGGCTGATGAGCTGCGTCCGGCCGGGAATGAGCCGGCCGGCCTGCCGGTAGAGAGCGAGGGAACGTTGTACTCTGCTCCGCGTCATGTTCCGTGCCGTCCCTTCGTTGCGAGGTTGTGAGGATTGAGATTGTGAAAATTCTTGAAGAAACAACCCGTCTTGCCGATTCCCGTTCTGCCTCTCCGGCAACCAGTCAGTCACTCCGGCAACCAGTCAGTCATTCCGGCGAAAGCCGGAATCCATCTTCTCATTCCATCGGTGTAGGGGCACGACATGTCGTGCCCCTACACCGAACGCGCGCCGCGTCGCAAGAGGCGGGGGACAAGCCCCCGCGCTACGACAAACAGGACGCCATTGGGGCGCATGCCCCGGCGCTACGCATTAGATTCCTCGCTTGCGCACGCGCTGGCGACAGAGTCTTTGCTACACTATATCTTGTAACATGAGCGCCAGTGTGTGCAATGCGTGAAAGGAGAACGAGGTGCGTCTATTCAGAAGCGTGGTTCCCTTGCTACTTGCCGCCGGGGCGTTGCTGCTCACGGCCGGCTGCTCGGTGCAGGTGCAAGAAGCGCCGGCCGCGCCCCTGGACGTAGGCGCGACGGCCACGGCCATGCTGGCCGCGCCGGACGGCGCCGCCATGGGCACGGTGACGCTCACCCAAACGCCGCACGGGGTCATCCTCGCCGCGGATCTGAGCGGTTTGGCGCCGGGCGGGCACGGCTTCCACATTCACGAGACGGGCAGTTGCGCGCCGGACTTTTCCGCGGCCGGCGGGCACTACGCGCCCCTGGGACACGGCCACGGCCTTGCCCATGAGGGCGGCGTCCATGCCGGCGACTTGCCAAACGTATTCGCCGCGGCGGACGGAACGGCCCGCGCGGACGTCTTCACCAGCAAGGTGACGCTAACGGCAGACCTGCCCCACACGCTCTTCGATGAGGACGGCTCCGCGATCATCATCCATGAGAAGCCCGACACCTACGGCGATGACCCCGCCGCCGGCGCCCGTGTCGCCTGCGGCGTGATTACGCTGGACTGACGGTGCAGCCGCTCATAAAGACCCACAATCTGCGCCATACCTATGCCGACGGCGCCCACGTCGATTTGGCCGGCTGCGATCTCGCCATCTGGCCGGGTGACCGCGTGGCGGTGGTGGGCGCGAACGGCGCGGGCAAGAGCACCCTCTTCCTGCTGTTGCTCGGCATGTTGCGCCCCAGCGCGGGCACGGTGCAGGTTTTGGGGCATGATCCGGCCGCGGACTTCGCCAGGATCCGCCAGCGCATCGGCGTGGTCTTGCAGAACGTGGAGTACCAGATTCTGGCCCCGACGGTGTGGGAGGACATTTCCTTCTCTCCCAGGAACTACGGCTTGCCGCAGGAGGAGGTCGCGCGCCTCACCAACGCCGTCATGGAGACGCTGCGCATCACGCACCTGGCGGACAAAGTGCCGCACTACCTCTCGGCCGGCGAGAAGCGGCGGGTGGCGCTGGCGGGCGCGTTGGTGATGCAGCCGGAACTATTGGTGCTGGATGAGCCGTTCGAGGGCCTCGATCCGGCCTCACGCGACGACCTGATTGCTCTGCTCAACACCCTCAACCGCGAGCGCGGCGCCACCCTCATCATCTCCACCCATCACCTGGACCTGATACCGGAAATCTCCGACGGCGTGTACGTGCTGGACGGACAGCGCGGCATCGTGTGCCGCTACTGCGTGGCAGACCTCTTCGAGCAGGACGAGATGCTGCGGGAGGCCAACGTTTCACCGCCAATCCTGAGCGAACTCTTTGGCGAGTTGCGCCAACGCGGCGTGGACGCGAAGACGCCGGTCACGGTCTCCCAGGCCGCCGAGGACCTGATGGAACTCATCCGCAACGGCAACGGACCGCCGGAAGGCACAGAGGATTCCCCCTAGCCTGCCGAGTGCCAGCCACTCTCGCTTCTTTTCTACACAAGTTGCATGTCGCTTGCTGTTCACACTGAATGATCGACACGTCCGTATTAACCTGCCTCTATACCCTTGACGCTGTCCCATAGAGGTATATACTGACATTGTAGTGTGTTAGCGTACCTCAAGCGACTGGAGGTGGTAGGCGATGAAACGTGCAAGCACGACCATTCCCATCACGAGGCGTGGCTTTCTTGGTATGACCGCAGCCACGGCGAGCGCTTTCTTGGCTGCGTGCGGCGCATTGCCCGTGGCAGCACCGGAAGAAGGGCCCAAGGCGGCAGAGCCGGAAGCCAAAGAGGCGGCGCCGAAGGCGGCTGAAGTCACCGAAGTCATATGGGCATGCTATAACCTGGGCGAAGAGCGCAATAAGACCCTGGGCGACATGGAGGCGGCCGCAAACGACGTCCTGCAGGGCGAGCGCGTCACACTGACAATAACCCCACCAGGCACCAACCTGTGGGAGAAGCTGCAGACCGAGTTCGCTGGCGGCCAAACAACCTACGATATTGTCGTGAACCAGATCAACTGGGTGCAGGTAGGCGCGGCGCGCGGCCTGTTTGCGTCCATGGACGAGCAGATGGCCAGGGACAACATCGCACGGGAGGAGTTTCTGGATACGGCGTCCTGGCTCTTCAAGAACAAGCTCTACGCGCTGCCGTTCCAGGTGAGCGGCGAACTACTCTTCTACAATAAGGCGATCTTCGACAAGGAGGGCATGGAGCATCCGACCCCCGAGTGGACCTGGGACGACGTGATCACAAATGCCACGAAGCTCACTGAACGCACGGGTGACAAGACCGAGCAATGGGGTTATAACTTTGGCTACACGGGCATCAACGTGGGGTTAGGCACCTTCATGCTCAACAATGGTGGCCAGGTGCTAAATGAGGCCCGAGATCGCGTGGTGTACGGTGAGGACCAGTTCGCCATCGGCGGCGCGCAGGTATTCGTGGACTTCATCCTGAAGCACAAGATCGTGCCCTGGGGAGAGGAGCGGGGCGAACTGCGCACGCAAGGCGGCGGTTCGGTGATGGGCAGTGGCGTTGCCGCCATGGACTCCTTCCACATGTATCCCCTCGTGAACGTGGTCGGGAAGATTGGCGACGATCTCGGCATGACCGCCGTTCCCAGCGGTCCCGCGGCGCGGACCGTAGAAGTGCACAGCAATTCCTGGTCCATTCTGGGACTGAGCAAGGTGCTCGACGCTGCCTGGAACGTGATGAAAGTCGTTGCCGGTGAAGAGGGTCAGACACTCTGGACAACCCAGAACTATCCCGGCCTGGCGAGTGTAACGGGAGAATTCCAGAAGAACTTCCCCGGCCTGGACTTCTCTCCCATCATCGAGCAGTGGCAGCAGCACGGACGCGACTTCTTCATCACGCCGGACGTGGACGCGTGGCGCAAGGCCGCCAATGCCGAGCTTACGCCGATGTACACCGGCGAAAAGACGGTGCCGGAAGCCGTAAAGGCCTCGGCAGACGCCGCCAACGCGGTCCTAGCCGAGCGTCCGGATGAACTAAAGTAATCCTCATCCGGCACACAGTTTATAGACATACCGTTCTCCCCCGCGTGCTCAGCGGCGCGGGGGAGAACGGTATGTTATTTGCTGCTGACACACAGCGCCTTGACTTGATTATCGGGCTTTTGCCAGTGCTAGGGCGAGCCTCCTTAATCAGCCGTCGCGCGGGGGCTTGTCCCCCGCTTCCCCTTGTCGCGGCACGGGGCAAGCTTGGAGCCAGATGCATACACCGTCTCGGTCACAGTGCTTAGTATCGTTCCAATCACGTACTCTGTAGCCTTGGCGCGTGCCGTGTATGTGCAGTGACCATTGGGGAAGACCGTGTGGCGACAGCAGGCAGGAGTCGCACTTTCTCTATCGTAAGAAGCGAAGAAAGCGCGCGGCGCGGGCCACCTTGCGCCCAAGCTGAATTGAGCGGTCGAAGTCTTCCTTGATGGTGGGGTCGTTGTCGTACTGTTCTTTCACGTCCTTGACCAGGGTAGACCCGCCGGCCTTGAGGGCGCGAAAGAACTTGGACCCGGCGACCGGCTTTGGCACGGGGAACGGCTCTCTTTGCGCTCGCTTTACGTCATACGCGGTGCGGTAGGCGGGATTGGTGAGGACGTGGTAGGCCTCCGCCACCATCCGCACCCGCGCGGCGAGTTCCCCGGCGTCGGTCTCTGCCGCTTGCGCCTGCGCGGCGGCGAGCGCGCGCCGGAAACCGGCTTCGATCTCCTCCGCTTCGGCATCCTCGGCGACGCCAAGTACATCGTAGTAGCTTTGCATGGGCTTGCTCGCTATTCGTCGGTTGCCTCAAGTATAGCGGACGAGCGGCGCCGCGATTCCATCTCTGCCGCCTCATCCGCTCCCGGCGGTTTTCCCGGCCGTGTCAGAATCCTGATCACAACGAATCCACCAATGAGCAAAATCATAAAGACAACAAACAGTATGTCAAGATACTCGTCGATGAAGGCCGCGATCGGTTCGCCGAAGAGCGCGATCAGCAGCCCGACGGCAAAGAAACGGGCGCCGCGCCCCAGCAGCGACGCCAGCATGAAACGCCCAAAATGCAGCCGGAACATGCCGGCCGTGACGGTGAAGACCTTATACGGTATCGGCGTGAGCGCGGCAATGAGAATCGCCCACACGTCCCAGCGCTGGTACTTGCGCTCCACGAATTCGACTTTGTCCTGCGAGAAGAGGCGGTCTACCACCGGCCGGCCACCCCACATGCCGATTAGGTAGCCGATGCCGGCGCCAACGAGCGAACCGGCGAGGCAGATCGCCGCAAAGACCAGCGCAAAGCTGGGCTTGCCGACGCCCAAGGCGATGAGCAACGGGTCCGGCGGCACCGGAAAGATGATCGACTCCGCCGCTGAGAGTAGAAAGAGCGCCAACCCGCCATAGGGCGAGTCCGCCCAGGCGAGCACCCAATCGACCAAGTCGTGGAGGATGTCCATTGAAATCCTGATTCTCTTCGTAGAGCGTTTCTATCAAGTCCGCACGATCCGTTCACGCTTCGACAGGCTCAGCGCGAACGGATTACGCAGGCCATACGGCAACCTACAAGAAGATGGCAAACAAGCGCTTAGATGAGATGCTCGATTTCAACGCCGCCCCAGTGCCGCGCGAAATACTCCGCCACCAACCGGCGGTGGCAGTGATCGGGCTCATGCTCGCTGCACAAGAGGCAACTGTCTGCCAGGGTCGCCTTCAGTCTCTTCGTGATGCGTCTTCCGCCGGCGGGTCGGATACCGTCTGCAAGGATGCGCCGTTCGTCCAAGAGCGCCAAGAAGACGTGTTCATAGGCCGCCCAGTCGACTTCGCCCGCGCGGTAGCCGTCCAGCAGCGCTTTGGTGGGCGCGAGGTCCGGCGCGTGGATGTAGTCCATGCGGCATATCTTCCGCAGCAAGTACGGCAAGTCGTCGCCGTGGGCAAAGCGCGCCAGTTGCGAGGCGTTGTTGAGCCGCACGTCTATCAGGCGTTTCGCGCCCGATTCACGCAGCAATTCGAAGAATGCAGAGGCCGGCTTCTTGGTGAAGCCGATGGTGTAAAGTTTCACGGCGCGCGCTCCCATTCACCGCCGCCGGACGGATCGCGCCAGCGCGCGCCTACGCGCCGCGCCTGCCGCGCCACGGCGTCCTCGAGCACCGCCTCGCGAGAGCGGAACAGGTCGCCGTGGTGCGGCAACTTGAACGAATCGAGCAGGCGGTTCATGGCGTCCGCGTGGCTCTCCAAGCTACCGTCGGCGTGAATGTGCGCCACCGCCGCGCCGCGTTCGGCAAGCATTTGCCCAATCAGCAGCGTGCGGTGGCACTCCAACGGCTCCTTCTCGCTGCACATGAGCGTCATGCCCCCCGCCGCAGAACCGTCCGCCCGGCCCGAACCCGTCGCAGTACCCGCAGCCGTTCGCCCTGAGCCAACTCTTGCATCCTCTGCCGTTGATCCCGGTCTCGCCGCTCCATCCACCGCCGTTCGTGCCGGACCTGCCGCAGAGCTAGCAGCCGTTCGCCCTGAGCCCGCCGCGTTCCCCGCAGCCGTTCGTCCTGAGCCTGTCGAAGGATGAACGGCTGCGGCGTCCAGCACGTAGGTCATCCCTTCCTTGAACGCGGCAGTATCCGCCAACCTCTCATACGAAACGCGCCCGCCGTCGTCGTAAAGCGCCCGTTCCGCCGGTTGGCCGCCAAGTTCCTGCCCTTTGAAAACATAGCCGATACCGGCCTGTGCCAGCAGCGCGTGCAGCGCCTCCTTATTGAAGTGGGGCAGATAGCGGCTGTACGGGGCGGAGCGCACATCCACCACCACGTCCACGCCGTGCTGCCGCAGCAACGCCGCGAACGCATCGGGTTCGTGGTTGGAGTGGCCGATGGTGAAGACCGGTTTGGCTTGTGCGTTCACCTTGCGCTTCTCCCCGTGCGCCTCGACGCCTGTGCTCATTGCAAAGAAACCTCCGGTAGCGTAGGTTTGCAACCTGCGCCCCAGGTGCGGTAGAAGCCACAACCTACGCGCGCTCACCGTCCTGCCGCGCGCCAAAGCGCCAACAACTGCCAATCAACGCAACCGCCTCAGGCTACGCCACTTCGATGATGGCCGCAACGAGCTTGTAGGCGTATCCCTGGTACGGCTCGCCCAAACTCACGGTAAGCAAGCATGGCCCCAGTTCGTAGCGGTCGTTCGGCCGGTTCAGGTACCGCTCCTCATAGACCGGATCGGTGGCCCACAGCCGGTACTCGTCACCGGCATGGCGAAACCGGCCCTTGAGCCGCCGCCTGAAGTCGCCCTGCGCCGCCCGGGGCGCAATCACCGCTAGTTCCAATGCGTCCACGGCGATGAAACGCAACGAGCTTTCCAGCTTCAGGGCGCGGTCCAACGGCACGCGATCGTTGCGGCCGTGGTGCGTGTGGTGGCCGTTGACCCAAAGCGGCGCGGGAGAGTCGGCCAGATGCGCCAATTCCCGCGGCGCGAGACGGCGTGCCTTGCGCCAACGCCGCGCCGGGTCGAGCAGCCAATTCTCCCGTTGGTAGCCCTTCGGCCGCGGCGCGCGCAGGGGCACGTCGATCACGTCGCCCAGGCGCGGCTCGCCGCCGTCCGCGTACTGCCGTTCGATTTCACTGACCGCCTCATCCGCCCGCTCGCTCACCGGCCGCACCCACGCGCCGGGCCGCCCCTCCGCCAACACTTCCTTGCCCGCCAGGCAGCGGCCGCCCTCTTTGCGGGAATTGGCAAGGCAGACAATGCGCTTCAGTGTGCCATCTTGCATAGCAAATCCCAACCGGCCCACCGGCGCCTCCTTAGCGCTTCCTACGAAAGGGTGAACAACGGAATCTGCCCTGTCGTCTCAAAGGGAATGTCTAATGCGGTTGGCTCTGAAGTCGCGATGATCGCGGCAATGAGCTTATAGGCAAAGTTCTTGTGCGGCGCGCCGAGGCTGATCGTTAGGAAACAGACGTCTAGGCCATAGCGGCGATTGGGCTGTTTTCCGTACTTTTGCTCGTAGACCGGGTCGGTGACGTTCAGCCGATACTCAATGCCATCATACCGGAAACACCCTTGTACCTTGTACGGTGAGACCCCCGTCACTTTGTGCTTGTGTTTCGCTGTAGATGTAGACAACTCCAGCCGGTCAACCTGGATGAGACGCAGCGAGCTAGCAAGGGCATTCGCAAGGTAGAGCGGGATTCTATCGTTCCGCCCATTACTGCCGCTGTGTCCATTGATCCAGAGTGGTCCCGCTGAATCCATGAAGAGGTCTAGGTCGTCCAGAGCGATGCGGCGCACTCTGTTCCAAAAGGCATGCGGGCGGGTAGAATGTGGATCGAGCAGCCAATTCTCTGATTGGTACGTGTTTGGCCGGGCCTCGAGCACGGGCACGTCGATGACGTCCAGCACGGCCGGCTCGGTGCGGTCCTTGTACTGTCGCTCGAATGCATTGACCGCCTCATCCGCTCGGTCACTGACGGGCCGCATCCACTCGCCGGCGCATCCCTCCGCCAATAGTTCCCTGCCAGCGATACAGCGGTCACCCATCTTGCGCGAGTTGGCCAGGCAGACAATGCGCTTGACTGTGGCGGTTGCTGCCATAGTCTCGTTCTCACAGATACGTCCACTCCAGCAAACTGCCCTGTCTATGCCGGTTTGGCAGTCCCGGCAACCGCAAGACCCCTACAATCCCTGTGCAGGAAACTGTGCCTACTCGTCTTTCTCAGCTTGGCTCGGGCCACTCTGCGGCTTTGGCGGAACGCCCGACCCTCCCTGAGGAGGATCTCGGGGATCCAAAGTGCCCCTTTCCGGCTGATATCCTCTTGCAAACGGGATGTCGTTGCGCTCTTTCGCCGGTGTTTTTTCCGCGACTCTCTCTTCTTCGCTTGACATTGCACGCCTCCTACTAATCAAAGAACTCTACTGCTAAGATATCATCCCTTAATATTAGTATGCCCCGGGAACGCTCGACTTGTCCCTCTGACTGGAACTTTCCTTCCTAATCAAGCTGCCAAACCTCTTCGATGTAAATCTGTTCGTCAGCAGGATATGAGGAGGCGAACGACTTTCGATCAAACCTGCCGCCGATTTTGCGACCGTCTCGCAGATGGACAATAACCCAGAAGACTTGCCTCCTGCTAAACACATAATCCCAAGGCTTTCGCATGGAATGAACAATGAATCTTGCGCCAAGTCGAGACGTCGATAGTCGAAAGAACAAGACTGGCCAGAGTGTTGGAAAGACGACCATTGCCAGGAAAAGAGAGGCAAAGTACCACAGTGGGTGTTCAATCGGGAAGTCATCTGCGTGGATTGGGATAATCAGAGGAAGTAACACCGCGTAGTTTAGGGAACTGTACCCAATGGCCTCAAATAAGGACTGCGAGAAGTTGCGGAATTCCCTTGGTACCAGTAGGTCGTAGACCTTCAGCGATATAAAACCCGGAATAAAGAAGAGAAGAAATAGGATGATTCTATCTAATTCCCAGACATTCATCTCAGACCTTCTTGCGGCGCTTCGCGGCACTAGTCGGCGCTAAAGCGTGCATTGCTAACGCAATTGCCAACTCGCCACCCCCTCTAAGTAAAGAGTGGCTTTGGTTGCTACGCTGCTGAACATCGACAGTAGGTCGTCAATACACAGCCGGAGCATACACGTTCAGCGTGCGCAGGGGTTCCTCGCCGGTGCAGCGGAGTTCGTGGGGATCGCCGGCCGGGATGATGAGCACGTCGCCGGGGGCGAGGGGCGCGGTGTGGTCGCGCACGGTGGCTTCGCCATGGCCGGAAACGACGTAGACCACCTGGTCGGAATCTGGGTGGTCGCTGGCGTGCAGGCCGCCGGTCTTCTCACCGGGGCCGAGGATCAGAATGCCGACCTGGCTGCGCGCCGTGCCGGCAACGATGCGAAACAGCGAGTCTTCCGTAAGGATTGGGGTAATGTTGAGCGGTTTCATACTGTGCCTCCGCCTTTGAGTAGTCTCCCGGCTCAGGCTCTTTTCAGAGCCGTTGACCGTCGCTCATAGCGCCGCCTGTCACTCCCAAGTAGAGTCTGCCCGTACACGATGCGGCGAGGGAAATCACGCGCGCCGAGCTCAAATCTGCGCCATTGGCTGGCCTGCGCTCCGCTATCGGGAATCCGGTTCGCGTCTACCGTGTCGGGCGCTGGATTCCGGCTTCCGCCGGCATGACGGACTTGCTATGGCGGAGCCTTAGCCTGGGCGCTGCTTGTCTAGTGCGCGCGGCAGGAGCGTTGCGAGTGGGTTGCCGGTTCTACGCCGAGGATTCTTCCTTCTCCCGCTTGTGGGCAGCCACCACCTGTTCCTGGGTGCTGGCGGGCACCTGTTCGTAGCCGATGAACTCGGCGGAGAACGTCGCGCGGCCTTGGGTGAGGGAGCGCAAATCGGTGGCGTAGCGCAGCACCTCGGCCTGGGGCACTTCCGCCTGGACCTCCATGGTGCCGGGCGAGACCATGTCCATGTTGTGCACGCGGGCGCGGCGGCTGGTCAGGTCGCCGATCACGTCGCCCATGCGGTCTTCCGGCACGCGCACGTTCATCTGCAAGACCGGCTCCAGGAGGACGGGTTTGGCTCTATCCATGGCCTCGCCCAGGGCCATGGAGCCGGCGATTTGAAAGGCGAGGTCCGAGGAATCAACCGTATGCTCCTTGCCGTCCACCAGATTCACGCGCAGGTCCACCACCTCGCCGCCGGCCAGGGTGCCCTCTTTCATCGCTTCGCGGATGCCCTTGTGCACCGCCTCGCGGAAGGGGGCCGAAATCGCGCCGCCGAAGATCTTGTCCACGAACTCGAAGCCTTCCCCTCTCTCCGCCGGTTCGATTTCGATGTTGCACACGGCGTACTGCCCGTGGCCGCCGGTCTGGCGCACGAAGCGGCCCTCCGCCGCCGCGCTGCCGGTGATGGTCTCCTTATACGGCACCTTGACCGGCACCGTCTTCACGTCCGCGCCGAACTTGCGCTTCATGCGCTCCAGCGCCACGTTGATGTGGGTCTCCCCGATGCCGGAGAGGAGCGTCTGGCCGGTGATTTGCTGCCGTTCCACGTGCAGGCTGGGGTCTTCCTCCGTGACGCGCGCCAGCGCGTTGCTGAGCTTCTCCAGATCTTCCTTGGAGGTCGGCTCGATGGCGGCGGTGAAGAGCCAGGGGGGAAAGGTCACGGCCGGCAGGGTTAGGGGCTGCTTGCGCTCGCCCAGTGTGTGGCTGGTCAGAGTCTCCGCCAGCTTGGCCACCGCGCCCATGTCGCCGGCGGCGATGTGGTCCGTGTTCTCCTGTTCGCGGCCCCGCACGAAGAGCAACTGGCCGATACGCTCCTCACTGCCGGTATTGACGTTCCACACGCGGGAATCCGAACGCAGCGTGCCCGAATAGACGCGAATGAACGAAAGCTTGCCCACGTAGGGGTCGGCCAGGGTCTTGTAGACGAACGCCGCCAGCGGCCCCTCGGCGTCGGCGGCAAGTTCCTGCTCCGCGCCGTCTTGCGTAGCGCTTGCGGGCGCCACCTCGGCCGGCGAAGGCAGGTAGCGCACAATGGCGTCCATGAGCGCCTGCACGCCGACGTTTAGCGTAGCCGAACCGCAGAGCACCGGCGTCAGTTGGCCGGTGCGCACGCCCTCGTGCAGCGCGGCTTGCAGTTCTTCCGGCGCGATGTCCTCGCCTTCCAGGTATTTTTCCGTCAGGTCGTCGTCCAGTTCCACCACGTTCTCGATCAGGGTCATGCGGTATTCTTCCACCGTATCCTCGAGGTCATCGGGAACCGGCGCTTCCGTCACCGCGTTGTCGGCGTAGAGGTAGGCCGTGTTGGCCAGCACGTCCACCACGCCGTTGAAGTCGTCCTGGGAGCCGATGGGAACGTGCAGCGGCGCGACACTGTTGCCGAAGTATTCGCGCAGGCTCTCCACCACGCCAAAGTAGTCGGCGTTCTCCCGGTCCATGCGGTTGACGAAGATCAAGCGGGGGAGTTCATGGGCGGTAATGCGTTCCCACGCCTCTTCCGTGCCGACCTGCACACCGCTTGACACGTCCACGACCAGCACCGCGCCGTCCGCGACGTGAAGCGCGCTGGCGACTTCTCCGGAGAAATCGGCGTAGCCCGGCGCATCGAGCAAATTGAGCTTGGCGTCGCCCCACTCCACGGGGACCAGCGAGAGGTTGAGGGAAATCTGGCGCTTTACCTCGTCCGGATCGTAGTCCGATACCGTGCTGCCGTTGTCCACGGAACCTAGCCGGTTGATCGCGCCGGTGGCGAAGAGGGCCGCTTCCGCGAGCGAGGTCTTGCCCGCGCCGACGTGGGAGAAGAGCCCGACATTGCGAATCGAATCCGTTGCATACGCCTTCATACGGTTTGTACCCTTAATGGAGAAAGAGGTATAGTGCCCTTAAGACTGGCATTATACCAGAGCGCCGTAACGCATCCAAAACCGCTCCGGCGGCGCGGTTGGCATCTTGCCCAACGCGGGGCAATGCGGCTCTTTGCCCCAGAACGCATGACCGCAGGCTTTTGGAAGTTGGCAGCGCGTTGGGCGCCGGAACGTGCGTGTTCATACTGTTCTTCCGGCAATCGAATAGACCCTGAATTTCAGACTAACGGTAGCGTGCCATGGCGCAAGTGACTGGAGTACAAGGAATCGAGCCTGCTCTCTTTGTAGGCGCGTATACGTTGCGCGAATCCGCTGCGCTTGTGCGGGCAACCACGCCGCCCCCGGATGTAAACCTGTGGCAGTGGCGAAGGCGCAACGACAGGTTCATCACGGCCACCACCTATCATGTGTCGCAATGGATTCGCCGCGGCATGGGTTGGGACACACCCATTAGGGTTTCCGCCAGAGACCGCGTAATCACGTTTGCCGATCTTGTGAGGCTGCGCATGGTCACCCTCTTGCGGTCCCGCGGCATTGCGTACAAGAACATTGTGGCGGCTGAGGACTATATCCGCCGCCTGCGGGGAATCCCCCAGCCGTTCGTTTCCGAGCAGATGTGGACTGCCGGCTCAGAGGTCTTCGTACGCTTTACCAGTGAGCTTATTGCGGCTTCGCAGGAGGGCCAACTTGCCTTTGAAGAGTTCATGTCTGCGTACCTCACTCCCGCACATCACGGCCTTTCGTTTTCGTCTGGCGGGAAGCCCGCCCGATGGCAACCTTGGCCAACCGTTCTCATCGATCCTGAGGTCCAATTCGGCGCGCCGTGCATCACAGGTACACGCGTTGAGACCCGCTCTCTTTGGTCGCTCAACCAAGCCGGTGACAGCGAGGACTCTCTTGCAGAGGCGTTCAGTCTGCGGTTGGATCAAGTGAGAGATGCGCTAGATTGGGAGCGCCTACTGGTAGATGCCTCCTAAGCCTATCCGATTCTCTCTCGATGAGAACCTCCCGCCGAATGTCGCGCGGGCGCTATCGCTGGTTGGATATCCGATTTCGCATCCGGAAGATCACGCTAAGCGCGGCGCCAAGGATCCCGTTCTCATAACGTGGCTGGCGGAAAACCAATTCGTCTGGATCACGCCGCTAGAAGAACGCACGGCGATCAACTCAAGCGGGAAGGGGTATCAGTCGTTTGGGTCCTGGGGCTTGTAGGTAAGAAGAACATGATCAACACCCAGCAAGTGCACCTGGTTCTGACCGTTAAGCTGCCGGAAATAATCGAGAAAATATAGAACGCCACCGGCCCGCTGTACTTCAGGCTCTCCCTGGCGGGCCAGAGGCCGAAACTTGAGCTATTGAAGGACGACATCATCGGTTCCCGCAGACCGTCGCGCGTAAGGAGAAGCCGCTAGCGGCACTTTTGTCGCTGTGCAGTCAAAATCCGAAAGGTGCGTTTCGGTGGCAAGCCAACTCATCGGCTCGTTTCACACGCGCAACGCCGCGCTGCAAGCCATGGAAGAACTGGCGGCGCAGGGGTTCGACGTGGAGATGCTGAAGGTCGACCACGCCGGGCCGCGGGCCGCTCTCATCCGCCTCGCGCTGCGCGCGGCGCAAGGGGGCGTCATCGGCGGGGCGCTGGGCCTGGCCGCCGTCTTCATCTCGCCCAGTGAGTTCCTGCTGCCCATCATGGTCTTGTGCGGCGCGGCCGGCGCTATGCTCAACATTCGCTTGACCCGGCCGCGGCCGCTGCCAATCGAGGTACCCGATACCAGCGTGCAGGCGCTGGTGGTGGTGCAGGGAGCCGACCTGGAAACCGCGACGATGATCCTCACCAAAGAGGGCAGCACCGCCATCCGGCAGACCGAGACGCCAACGGCAACGGACAGTGTCCCCTCCCCCTGAGGAGACCTCTCCCGTGCCAAGTGCGGGGCCGGGACCCCATCTTCGCGGCCCCATGCGCCACAGGCGCGGCCTGTGCGCTGTCCTGGGGTTGCTCAGGTAGCCGCCGCCATGCCCGCGCGGGTTGCCGCGCCGCCGCAATAACGGTATGGTGAGAAACCAGGATAGCACCGCGCGGCGCACTGCCGCCTGCCGCGCCGCCGGAGGATTTCTTTCATGCCCGTCGGCTTCGCCACCCAGTTGACGCTCTTGCGTATCGCCCTTGCGCCGCTCATCATGTATCTCGTCATTTGGGGCGCGGGCAGGCCGCAGTTGTATTGGCTGGCGGCCGCGCTCTTGGCCGCGGCGGCGGCCACGGATTGGCTGGACGGTTTCGTGGCGCGCCGCAGCGACACCGTTTCCGCGGTCGGCGCTTCGCTCGACCTGGTGGCGGACAAAGTCCTGGTTGCCGTCGTCTTGATCGCCCTCGTGCAGGTGGGCCTCTTGCCCGGCTGGTGGGCGGCGCTGGTCGTCAGCCGCGAAATGGCGGTGACCGGCCTGCGGGGGCAAGCCGCGGCCAAGGGCATCGCCATCCCGGCCGGCTCCGTCGGCAAGCTCAAGACCGCCGTTACCTTTATCGCGCTGGTCGTGCTCCTCCTCTGGCAGAGCATCGTGAGCGACGCGCTCCTGGGGCTGGCCCTCATCCTCACGCTCTATTCCGGCGCGGAGTATCTCTACACCGGTATGCGCAAGATGCGCCAGGCGAGCGACGCCCCGGCCGCGCCCGCGCCTGCGCAGACACCCGCACAGACAGCACACGAGGAGGTCCAAGTGAAATGAAAGTAGCCTTCATCGGCCTCGGCACCATGGGCATGCACATGGCCGTCAACCTGCGGGCGGCGGGCCACGACGTGTACGCCTTCAACCGCACGCGCAGCAAGGCGGAGGCGTTTGTCGCGTCCGGCGGCACGCTGGTGGAAACCCCGCGGGAAGCGGCGGAACGGGCGGATTTCGTGCTCTCCTGCGTTTCCATGCCGGAAGACGTGGAGGAAGTATTCCTGGGCGCGGCGGGAGCGATACACGGCTCCCGGCCGGGACAGGTCTTCGTTGACCACAGCACGATCGATCCGGCCACCGCCCAGCGTGTCGGCGCGGTGTTGGCGGAGAAGCAGGTGCAGTTCATCGACGCGCCCATCAGCGGCGGGCCGATGGGGGCCGAGGCCGGCACGTTGGCAATCATGGCCGGCGGCGAGGCGGACGCCTTCGCCGCGGCCGAGCCGCTCTTCCAGGCCATGGGCGAGAATATCTTCCACGTGGGGCCGCTGGGCGCCGGTTCGGTGGTCAAGCTCCAGAACCAACTGCTCGTGGGCATCAATCTGGCGGGCATTGTGGAAGCGATGGTGCTGGGCGCCAAGAACGGCGTGGATCCGGCAACCTCCTACCAGGTGCTGGGCACGGCCATGGGCGACAGCCGGATGCTGCACCGGGCCATGCCGGACTTCATCCTGGAGCGCAATTTCGACCCGGCCTTTGCGATCAAACTGCTGGTGAAAGACCTGCGGCTGGCGACGCAACTGGGCCAGCAGGCCGAGGTGCGCATGTTGGTCAGCAACCTGACGCAGCTTGTCTACGAAGAAGCCATGGCGCAGGGCCTGGCCGACGAAGACCAGACGGCGGTGGTCAAGCCGCTGGAGGAATTGACCAAGGTGGAGGTGGCAAAGGCGTGAGCGCGCCAAACGACGGCGCGAGCGCGTCCAGCGCAGACGCGGGCGCGCCTGCCGCAAGCGCGAGCGGGCCTGGGAACGGCGCGGACGGCCCGCGCGCCGCGTCCGCTCCCGCGCGCCGCATCCCCGCCGCGCGCCTTGAAGCATTCGCGCGGGACGTGCTGGTGCACGCGGGCATTCCGCCGGAGCACGCGGCGCTTTCGGCGCGCCACCTGGCGCTCTGCGACCTGCGCGGGGTGGAGAGCCACGGCATCACGCGCCTTTCCGCGCTCGTGCAGCGCATCCGCAACGGCGTGGTCAACGCCAAACCGGACATTCGCGTCGAGCGGCGGCGCGGCGCTTCCGCCCTGGTGAACGGGGACAACGGCCTCGGCGTGCCGGTCAGCAGCCGCGCCACGCGGCTGGCGATCGACCTGGCGCGGGAGCAGGGCGTCGGCGCGGTGGGCGTGCGCAAGAGCAACCACTTCGGCATGGCTGCCGACTACGCGCTGCGGATGGCGGAAGCCGGCTGCCTCGGCATCGTGACCACGAACTCCAATCCGGCCATGGTGCCCTGGGGCGCGGCCAAGAAATTCCTGGGCACCAACCCCATCTGCTTTGGCGCGCCCACCCGCGGCGAACCGCTCATTCTGGACATGGCGACGAGCGTGGTGGCGATGGGGCACGTGGTGCTGGCGGAGAAGCGCGGCCAGCCGATACCGGATACGTGGGCGCTGGGCCCGGACGGACGGCCCACCACCGATCCGACGCTGGCCCGGCAGGGCGGCGCGCGGCCGCTGGCGGACTACAAAGGCTCCGGCCTGGCTTTCATGATCGAGGTCTTCACCTCGCTGCTCACCGGCGCCATGTTGGGCGTGCACTCGGCGGGCTTCTACAGCGACATGACCCGCGCCCCGGACGTGGCGCACCTCTTCATCGCCATCGACGTCGCCGCGTTTATGGACGCGGAGCGCTTCACGGAGCGCCTACAAGGCCTGATTACGGAGATGCGGGAACTGCCGCTGGCCCCGGGCTTCGACCGGATTACGCTGCCCGGCGAGATCGAGGCGGAACGCATGGCGGAGCGCCGGGCAAACGGCGTGCCGGTGGACGCGGCGGTGCTGGCCGATTTGCAGCGCCTTGCCGCGCAAACCGGCGTGCCTCTGGCATGGTAGCGCGGGGGCTTGTCCCCCGCCGCCAGCGGCCGCAGGCGCAGGTTGCAAACCTGCGCTACCAGACGGACGGAACGTAGCGCGGGGGCTTGTCCCCCGCCTGGGACTGACAGAGGCACACATATGTCATTCCGAGCGCAGCGAGGAATCTAAGGATGTTGACTTTACAGTGCAGTGCCTTAGATTCCTCACTCCGCTGCGCTCCGTTCGGAATGACACGTGAGGTCGACTAATGACACGTGAAGTCGATTAGAGAATACATATCTCTAGCCCGTCTGGGAATAGCCTGCGCGGGTACGGTGACGAGGGATTCCCGCGCAAGCGGGAATGACGACCTAACAACAGAGGACAATCTCCCGGTAAACGTGTAATGGCACTCCCCGCATTCGAACGCCAGGTTCTCGTCGAACGCGCCTACCGCATCCTTGAAGACGGCGCGGGCGCGTTGAGCCTTGCCGATTTGGCGCGCGCGGCGCTGCAGATGAACGGCGCGTTGCCCGCCCCACTGCTGCAACTCCTGGAAGCCAAACTGGTTGCCGACGGCCGCTTTGCCCAGAATGCCGCCGGCGGCTGGGGCTTGGCGCGGTGGGGCGCGGCAAACCCGGCGGACGCGCTGAGTTCCCAGGTGTTCGTGGTGCTGGACGTGGAGACGACCGGCGGCATTGCGGGACGCCACCGCATCATCGAGCTTGGCGCGGTGCGCGTCTGCAACGGCGAGGAAATCGCGCGCTTGCACTCGTTCGTGAATCCCGGGCAGCGGGTGAGCAAGCGCATCTGGCAACTCACCGGCATTAGCGACGACATGCTCTGCGACGCGCCGCCGGCCGGCCCGGTGCTGGACGAACTCTACGCTTTCATCGACCACGTGCCGGTGGTGGGCCACAACGTCGCCGCGGACCTCAACTTTCTGCGCAACGAGGCGCTCTGGACGCAGCGCCGCCCGTTCAGCAATCTCACCATCGACACGGTCACGTTGAGCGCGCGGCTCTTTCCGGAACTCAAGCGGCCCAGCCTGGAGCGCCTGGCCCGGCGCCTGGGCCTGAACGACGCGCCCAAACACCGCGCGCTCAGCGACGCGCGCGTGACCGCCCAATGCTTCACGCGTCTACTGGCCGCGGCGCCCGCGGCGCACTGCGCCAGCCTGGAGTCGTTCCTGGCGTGGCTGGAGAGCGGCCAGCGGCAGCGCCTGCCCGCCCACCGCGCCGGGTTGCAGGCGCAGATCCGGCTTATTCCCGCCCTGCCGGGCATCTACATCTTCCGGGATAGCGAGGGAGCGGCTCTCTATGTGGGCAAATCCAAGTCCCTCCAGCGGCGGGTGCGCAGCCACCTGGCAGACCCCGACCGCTTGTTCGACGGCATGATCGAGCGGCTGGAACGCATCGACGTGGAAGTTACCGGCTCCGAGTTCGAGGCGCTCCTGCGCGAGGCGCAGGTCATCCAGGAGTTGCAGCCGCTCTACAACGTGCAGCAGCAATACCGCCCCATGCAGCCCTACGTGCGGGTCTGGCGCAGCGAGAAAGCCGGCATCCAGGTGCGCACGAGCAGCCGCCTGCGGCCGGACGACTCAACGTATTTCGGACCGTACCGGAATCGCGCGGCGGCGCGGTGGAACGCCCGCGTGGCCCGGCGCCTGCTGGCGGCGACGGCCGGCCTGCCGCCGCAGGACCAGGCAAATCTGGTGTTTCAGTTCCTCTCGGAGGGCGCCGACGCGGTGCTGGATCACTGGCAGGGCCGGGAATCGGCGGCTGCGGAGGCCGCGCTGCGGATTCTGCGCCGCCTCCGCGCGCAGCACCGTCCGCTCTCCGGCGGCTTCGCCGGCCACGACATCGTGCTCATCTATCCGGCCGATCCGCCGGGCAAGGTGCATTGCTTCTTCGTTCGCAACGGCCAGATGCTGGGACGGGAAACACTGGGGCCGGCCGCGGAGCCGGTCATCGCGGAAACCGTCCGCGCACACTTTGGGCATTACCTCGCTCTGCCGGATAGCGCGGCCTCGGCGGATACGATTCGCCACTTCGTCCTGCAGTGGGTGTACCAGCACCGCGACGACCCGGCCGTCATTCCCATCGACCCCGCCTGCGTGCAGGACGCGTTGGCCGCGGCGCACAAACGGCTGAAGCGCCTGGGCGTGGTGGAGCCGGCGAACGCGGCGCCGCACGCCAGGCAAGAGTCGCTGCCCGAACCCAATTGAGGACGAAGAGTGTCGTAACGCGGGGGCTTGTCCCCCGCTTGCGCGCTGACAGGGGTAGGCAAATGTCATTCCGAGCGCAGCGAGGAATCTAGATATGCCGATTTTGCAGTGTGGTGCTTTAGATTCCTCACTCCGCTCCGTTCGGAATGACAAGTGTGGTGCTTTAGATTCCTCACTCCGCCCCGCTCCGTTCGGAATGACAGGTGAAGTCAATTGCAGAATACCTACCCCTGTCAATCCGCTCTCGTGGGTATGACGGATGTGCGGCTCCCGTTCTTCAATCCCAAGACAACCCACACCACGTTCAGGCGACTAGCGCCCGCCCTTCCGCGCCCGGGCGGCGGCTTGCAGCGCGGCGCGCTCCGCCGGCGAGACGGTGACGATGAAGAGAATGCCGGTGATGAGCGCCGGCAAGGCGGCCGCACACCAGACGAGCACGTCCGCCACGCTTTGCAAGCGCACCACCAACAGCGATGAGAGCAAGAACCCAGCAATCAGCCAGTACACGCCGCCGGCCACGGGATGGCGCAGCGCCGCGGCGCCGCCGGCAATCCCAATCCCCACCGGAATGAGGTGGACGGCCAGGCTATCCTGCGGCAAGTCGACGATGCCGACCCACGGGCCCACCCCCACGCCGCCCCAGACAAACGTCCAGAGCAACAGCAACGCCCAGGCCAGGCGGCGGCGCCACCGCGCCTGCGGGGCCGGCGCAGTTTCCGAATTCGCTTCCTCTTTCGGCATTCCCGATGGCGCCTTTCACATAGTGCGCGGCTGCTTGTGGGTGACCCGGCGTGAAGCAGGCGAGCCGCCCGGCACAGGCGCGCGGCCGTCTTCTTCCGCGCACCCGGGGTCGACAGGACGTATTGTACCAGCGGCAGCGGCAGCGAGCGCGGCTCCGTCTTTTGCTACAATGGACTAGAGCGAGCCGCGCCCAAGAGACGGCCCAAACGGACTCGCTCCTCATTGCGTGAGCGGCGCGCGGCTGATTCCCGCCGGACCGCCCGCGCCTGAAAGAAAGACCCGTTCCAAGTCAGCGTTGACACGAGCGCCCTCTCCGTGAACCAGCAGCACATCCGCAACTTCTGCATCATTGCGCACATCGACCACGGCAAGTCCACCCTGGCCGACCGGCTCCTGGAGTTGACCGGCGCGTTGGACGCGCGCACGGCGGTGGAGCAGGCGCTCGACTCCATGGAGCTTGAGCGCGAGCGCGGCATTACGATCAAGGCCAAGGCCGTGCGCATGCTCTATGCGCCAGCCGGCGGCCAAACCTACGAACTCAACCTGCTCGACACGCCGGGCCACGTGGACTTTGCCTACGAGGTCTCGCGGGCGCTTTCCGCCTGCGAGGGCGCGCTGCTGGTGGTGGACGCCTCCCAGGGCATTGAGGCGCAGACGCTCACCAACCTCTACCAGGCGCTCAACCACGACCTTACCGTGATTCCGGTGATCAACAAGATCGACCTGCCCAGCGCGCAGCCCGACGTGGTGGCGGCGGAGTTGGAGAACCTGGGCTTCGAGCCGGAGGAGATGATCTTTGCCTCCGCCAAGACCGGCCTGGGCGCGGACGAGGTGTTGGCGGCCATCGTCGAGCGCATCGCGCCGCCGTCCGGCATCGAGGAAACGGCTACGCGGGCGCTGATCTTCGACTCCCATTACGATCAACACAAGGGCGTCGTGGCCTACGTGCGCGTGGTGGAGGGCGCGTTGGCGGCGGGCGCGGAGATCCTGCTCATGCAGTCCGGCGCGCGCTCCGAGGCCATGGAGATCGGCACCTTTCGCCCCCACCTGGTCAAGGAGACGCGCCTGGCTACCGGCGAAGTCGGCTACGTGGCCAGCGGCCTCAAGACGCTGCGCGAGTGCCAGGTGGGCGATACCATCACGGTCGCGTCCGCCGCGGCAACCGCGCCCCTGCCCGGCTACCAGCCGGCCAAGCCGATGGTCTTTGCCGGGTTCTATCCGGTGGAGAGCGAGGACTACGCGCCCCTGCGCGACGCGCTGGACAAGCTCAAGCTCAACGACGCGGCCCTGACCTACGTGCCCGAAACCAGCCCGGCGTTGGGTTTCGGCTTCCGCTGCGGCTGCCTGGGGCTGCTGCATCTGGACGTGGTGCAGCAGCGGCTGGAACGCGAGTACGGCCTGGAAATCCTCACCACCCTGCCCAATACCGAGTACCGCGCGGTCACCACCGGCGGCGCGAGCGTGGAGGTGGATACCCCGGCGCAACTGCCGCACCCGTCGGAACTCGACCGCATCGAGGAGCCGTGGGTGGAACTCAGCCTCATCACGCCCAGCGGCTACATCGGCGCGATCATGGAACTGTGCGAGAACCGGCGCGGCGCGTTCAAGGAGCTTGAGTACCTGGACGAACGGCGCGCGATCCTGCGCTATGAGGTGCCCTTTGCCGAAATCCTCACCGACTTCTACGACCAACTGAAGACCCGCACCCAGGGCTACGCCAGCATGGACTACACCGTGACCGGCCTGCGGCCCGGCGACCTGGTGAAGCTGGAAATCTTAGTTAACGGCCAGCCGGTGGACGCGCTCTCCAGCATCATCCCCCGCGAACGCTCCCAGCAGGTGGGCCGGGCGCTGGTGATGGAACTGCGCAAGCAGATACCGCGCCAGTTGTTCGAGGTGCCCCTGCAAGCCGCCATCGGCGGCCGCATCATCAGCCGCGAGACCATTCCCGCCCTGCGCAAGAACGTCCTCGCCAAGTGCTACGGCGGCGACGTGACCCGCAAACGCAAACTGCTGGAAAAGCAAAAAGAGGGCAAGAAGCGCATGAAACGGGTCGGCCAGGTGGAGATACCGCAAGAGGCGTTCCTGGCGCTGCTGAAGGTGTAGCGCCACGGGCCTGTGCGCGCGTCTTGCGCCCCGGCCTATTCTCGTCATTCCGGCGAAAGCCGGAATCCAGCGGCCGTAAGCGCGGGAAGAGGCAGAAACGAATTGCAAAATAGGACCGTTTCGCTCCGGTAGCGCAGGTTTGTAACCTGCGCCGCTGGCGGTTCATGCCAAATCACAAAGGTGAGAAACATGGCAACGCGCAGAAAGCAGACAAGAGGCGCCTGCGGCTACTGCGGGCGGGAGTATACGAAGGGCTACATGCTCAAGCATCTGCCTGCCTGCGAGCGGCGGGCCGCAGCCATTGCGGAGTCCGGCCGGAAGCCGGGCAGAGCGGGCGAAGTCGCTCAGGTGCGGGTGCTCGATCGAAGCGGCGACTTCTGGCTAGACCTGGAAATGCGCGGCTCCGCCACCTTGCGGGACCTGGACCGGTATCTGCGCGCCATTTGGTTGGAATGCTGCGGCCACTTGAGCATGTTCTGCAACGGCGGCTGGGCCGAGGAGGATGAATACCCCATGAAGACGCGCATCGACCGCATCCTTCAGCCCGGCGCCGAGATCGTCCACTACTACGACTTCGGCACTACCTCGGAGACGTTCGTGACGGGGGTAGCCGTCCGCAAGGGCAAGCCGACCACGTCTCATCCCATCGCGCTGTTGGCTCGCAACGATCTGCCTACCGTCACGTGCATGGCGTGTGAGCAACTCGCCACGCACTTCTGCATCGAGTGCGTCTATGAGCATGACGCCAGCGGCGTGCTGTGCCGGCAGCACGCGGAGACGCACCCGCACGACGAGTACGGCGAACCCATGTTGATCGTCAACTCGCCCAGAATGGGCCTCTGCGGCTACGACGGCCCCGCCGAACCGCCCTATTGACCGCCGCTGGGGCTCGGCTTGAAGGCGAGCCACCCTTAGCACTGAATGCGCGGCAGACGGGCGGGCAGCTTCGGTAGTCTAATCTCAATCCCCTTGACACTTGCGTCGTCTACTATCACGCGAGCGGCCGCGTTTCTGTTGGTGGTGATACTCGTGCTGCCGTCGTAATAGCCGACGCAGCCACCCCCCCGCATATAGGTCCAGCCTGAATGACCCTGTTGGCGCCCAGATGTGGAAGACGCCGTCCGGTCCCGTCTTGCCAAAACCGCTGTTGCTCACCTCTCCTTGCCACGCCCACAACCCAATGTCGCTGAGCGGTTTTCTATCAGGGCCAACCACTCTCCCCTGAATGAAGAGATCAATGTCTCCGGTTTCGTGGCAAGAGGACGCAATCTCTACCTCTCCGAATACTTCCCGGATTAGATTGGCCAACGTAGGGTCGTATAGCTGCAATTCGGCCCGGGTGTCTATTGCGTTGTGAATCGGCCCCGGTGGATCGTTCAGTCCGAACCAGGACTGTACCCCTTCCGCCCAATACTCATCAGGATTCGTGCCGGCGTAAGTCTTAGCCCACAGTCCGGCTCTCAATGCGTCCCGGTAGGCCGTTTCAAGCCGCCTGCGAAAGCCTCTTCCATTCGGTTGCCGCTCAATACCCAAGTTCAGGATGGCGTGGGCAAATTCATGGACGAAAATGTCCTCATTCGGAAACACGTCCGTGTCGTAACAGAGTAGGTTCTGCTCGGCAATCACCATCACCGGTCGGTGGTCGGTTGGTCCAACACCGCCGCCTCGCGTCCTATCGTCCCAACTCAATCCAGGAGAAAACTCGGTAAGGTCGCTGAACTCCGGCAGATCGGTTAGCACCGAAGATTCCGACATCACTGCTAACCGAACTCCCTGGCCGGCGATCGTAGCACGGAGGTCCGCCCGATTGGCCAGCATTTCATCGATGATTTCTCGCATTCTGAACAGGGCCGCGTTGGACACGTCCGCGGAGGCGACAATAGGCAGCCCATCGGCATTCAGGTACTTCCTATAGAAGGGATCCAGACCCAGGGATGCCGGTGGTGGCGGCAAGGGCGTCGGTGCAGCCGTCGGTACCGGCGCTGGTGGGGGTGTAGGCGCCGGCGCGGGTGTAGCCTCAGGTTCCGGCGTAGCGATTGGCGCCGGCGTGGGGGTCGCAACCGTCCCGCCGGGCGCATAGTCGGCCTCCCATTCGAACCGCTCGGTGTTCAGCCGCATCACCAGGCCGTTGGGGCCGTTGAGCCACGTGCGGTAGCCGTCGGTAAACGCCGTCCAGTTGTCGGCCTTGCGCCAGGCCATCAGGCCGCCGGTGGTGCGTTGGTTGCTGTCGCCAATCGCGTTGTAGTGCTCGTTCTCCAAGCAGTCGCCGACGACGTCGTGGCCGATGAGGTCGCGGAGGGTCTTGAAGCCAAGCCGAAACTCGCAATCGGCTGACGCCGATGCGATGCCGGGCGCGATTAGCGCCAGGAAGAGGCCAAGCAGAAGCGCGCTGAGACGCTTCTTCATGGCAGCCCCTTGAATCGCACGATTGCGTGTGTCTTGCTAAAGCTCAAGGCTAGCGCGCTTTCAGCGGTCCTCGCCGGTGGCGTCCATCACGTAGATCTCATAGTTCCCGTCGCGGTTGGAGACGAACGCAATGCGCCGGCCGTCGGGTGACCAGGCGGGATCGCCATCATACGCGTTGTTGTAGGTGAGACGTTTGAGGCCGGAGCCGTCGGCGTTCATCACGTAGATCTCACTGTTCCCGTCGCGGTCGGAGGTGAACGCGATGCGCCGGCCGTCGTGGGACCAGGTGGGAAAATCATCCGTAGCGTTGTGGCGGGTGAGGCGGCGGACGTTAGAGCCGGTATCGGACATTACGTAGATCTCATAGTTCCCGTCGCGATTGGAGACGAACGCAATGCGCCGGCCGTAAGGGTCCCAGGCGGGTTCGCCGTCCCACGCGTTGTCGTTGGTGAGGCGGCGGAGGTAGCGGCCGTTCCTATCCATCGTGTAGATCTCATTGTTCCCGTCGCGGTCGGAGACGAACGCGAGCCAGTTGTTGCGGTTCCACGCGGGTTCGCCATCCCAATCGTCGTTGTTGGTGAGGCGGTTGGGGGAGCCGCGGCCTTGTGTGGAGTCTCCTGTCCGGTAGATCTCAGCATTCCCGTCGCGGTTGGAGACGAACGCGACCTGCTTGTCAGAGATGTTGTCCCAGGAGGGATAGTAGTCGTCGGCGTCGTTGCTGGTGAGGCGGCGCATCTGGGAGCCGTCGGCTCTCATCTCGAAGATGTTCCAGTTCCCGTCGCGGAGAGATGCGAACACGATGCTCCGGCCGTGGTTGGACCAGGCGGGGGCCTCATCCTTATTGGGGTTGTTTGTAAGGCGGATGACCGACGCTGGCGTAGCGGTAGGCACGGGCGTGGGTGCAACCCCAGGTGTGGGCGTAGCGATTGGCGCGGGTATAGCCCTCGGTGTGGGCGTAACCATAGGCGTTGGTCTAGCCGGCTCGCCGGAGGCGTTCATCACGTGGATCGCCCAGTTCCTGCCGCGGTCGGAGATGAAGGCGATGCGCCGGCCGTCGGGGGACCAGGCAGGAAACAAATCCACAGCGTCGTTGTGGGTAAGGCGGGTGAGGCCGGAGCCGTCGGCGTTCATCACGTAGACCTCAAAGTTCCCATCGCGGTTGGAGATGAACGCGATGCGCCGGCCGTCGGGGGACCAGGCGGGGCCGCCATCCACATAGTCGTCGCGCGTAAGGCGGGTGAGGCCGGAACCGTCGGCGTTCATCGCGTAGATATCGGTTTTCCCGTCGCGGTAGCCTTGGAACGCGATGCGCCGGCCGTCGGGGGACCAGGATGGCGCTAGCGCCGCAGCGACGTTGTGGCTAAGGCGGGTGCGGCCGGAGCCGTCGGCGCTCATCACGTAGATCTGAATGCTGCTCCTGTTTTGGGGCCCTGTGCCTTCTAACGCGATGCACCGGCCGTCCGGGGACCAGGCGGGGGCGCCATCCTCATAGTCGTTGCGGGTAAGGCGGGTGAGGCCGGAGCCGTCGGCGTTCATCACGTAGATCTCGGAGCCCCCGTCGCGCTGGGAGACGAAGGCGATGCGCCGGCCGTCGGGGGACCAGGCGGGGGTCTTATCATCAGCGGCGCTGTGGGTGAGGCGGATGAGGCCGGAGCCGTTGGCGTTCATCACGTAGATATCAGTGTTCCCGTCGCGGTGGCCTTCGAATGCAATGCGCCGGCCGTCGGGGGACCAGGATAGCGTTCCTGCCGCATTGACGTTGTGGGGGAGGCGGGTGGCCGGCGCCGGCGCGGGTATGCTCGCAGGATTGCGCGCAGCGGAAGGCGCTGGCGTGCATGCGCCTCCAGGTTGGGGCGCAGCGGTAGGCGCAGGCGCGGGTGTGGCGGCAGGCATCGGCCTTGGCGTAGCTACCGCCCCGCCGGGCGCATAATCGGCTTCCCACTCGAACCGCTCGGTGTTGAGCCGCATCACCAGGCCGTTGGGGCCGTTTAGCCACGTGCGGTAACCGTCGGTGAACGCCGTCCAGTTGTCGGCCTTGCGCCAGGCCATCAGGCCGCCGGTTGTGCGTTGGTTGCTATCGCCAATGGCGTTGTAGTGCTCGTTCTCCAGGCAGTCGCCGACGATGTCGTGGCCAATAAGGTCGCGCAGGGTCTTGAAGCCAAGCCTGAACTCGCAATCCGCGGCCGCGGCCGTGCTTGCCGCGAGAATTGTCAGAAGAATCCCAAGAATCAGCGCACCGAGATATTTCTGCATGGCGGCCTCGTGCTTACGTTGTAAACCTTCTAATTCAGCATAAGGTTACTAGCATATGAAATATCCGTCAAGGCGCTCTTCAGGGTGACGCTTCGCTGCGCTCTATGCGGAATGGCTGGTATGCCAACACACCGAAACGACCAAACCTCCATCCCCAATCTCGTCTAAGATGAAGGGGACGGATTGAAGCGGTAAGCGTAAGCGGCACAGCGTAGACCGCGCATGACGCGCGGCGCAGAGGAGCGAGACCCAATGGCAGATGCACAGACGGCAGCAAGCGCGCAGCAATCCACCGGCGCGGAGTGGGTGCGCTGGGACCTGGCCGACCTCTACGCCGGGCCGGATGATCCGGCCATCGAGGCGGACTTCAAGGCGGCGTTGGCGCGGGCGGAGGCGTTTCAGGAGGCCTATCGGGGTCGGATTGCGGCGGGGAAGATTACGCCGGACGAGTTTCTGGCGGCGGTTGAGGAAATCGAGCAGATCTTCATGGACGCGCACAAGGGGGTCATGTACGCGCATCTGGTCTTTTCGGTGGATACGGCGGAGCCGGCGCACGGGGCCTTGCTCCAGCGCACCGAGGAGCAGGCCACGCAGGTGCAGAACGCGCTGCTCTTCTTCGACGTGGAATGGCGGCAGGCGGACGACGCCTTTGCCGAGCGCATTCTGGCGCATCCGCCGCTGGCGCGCTACGCCCACTCCCTGCGGCACGAGCGCGCATTCGCGCCCCACACGCTCACGGAGGCCGAGGAGAAGCTGGACGCCGAGAAGCGGCTGACCGGCATCAGCGCCTTCCAGCGGCTCTTCGACGAGCGCACCGGCCGCCTGCGCCGGACCATGACGCTGGACGGCGAGCGCAAGGAGATGAACGAGACCGAACTGCTGGCGCTGCTCTACCACGACGACCGCGGCGTGCGGCGGCGCGCGCAGGCGGCCATGACCAAGGCTCTGCAGGGCGACAGCCACGTGCTGACCTTCATCTTCAACGTGGCGGCGCAGGAAAAGGCGATCGAGGACCGCCTGCGCAGTTTCCCGGACCCCATGTCGTCGCGCAACCTGGCCAACGAGGTGGACGACGCCACGGCCCACGCCATGCTGGACGCCGTGACCGCGCGCTACGCGATTGTGGCCGACTACTACGCCCTGAAGCGCCGCATGTTGGGCTACCGCACGCTCTACGACTACGACCGCTACGCGCCGGTCTTTCCGCCGCCGGCCGGCGGGGTGGACTTTGGCGAGGCCAAGGCGCTGGTGCTGGACGCCTACCACGCCTTTTCGCCCGAGGTGGGGGAACTGGCGGCGGAGTTCTTTGCGGAGAAGTGGATCGACGCCGCCGTGCTGCCCAACAAGCGCGGCGGGGCCTACTGCCAGCCCTGCCTGCCCAGCCTGCACCCGTACGTCTTCCTCAGCTACACCGGCAACCAGCGCGACGTGATGACCCTGGCCCACGAGCTTGGCCACGGCGTCCACGCGCGGCTCTCACGCGGGCAGCCGTACCTGGAATTCGACACGTCGCTGGTGGTGGCGGAACTTGCCAGCACGTTTGGCGAGATGCTGACCTTCCACGCGCTCATGGAACGCGCCACCGATCCGCGCGTGCGCCTGAGCCTGCTGGCGCAGAAGATCGAGGATTCGTTCGCCACGGTCTTCCGCCAGGCGGCGATGCACCGCTTCGAGTACGCGCTGCACACCCGCCGCCGCGCAGAGGGCGAACTGACGGCGGAAACCATCGGCGACATCTGGCTGGAACACCAGTCGGCGATGTTTGGCGACTCGGTGACGATGACGGAGAACTACCGCCACTGGTGGGCCTACATCCCCCACTTCATCCACGTGCCGTTCTACGTCTACGCCTACCCCTTTGGCGAACTGCTGGCGCTCTCGCTCTACCGCGCCTACCAACAGGAAGGCAACCGCTTCGTGGCCGAGTACCGCGGCATGTTGGCCGCCGGCGGCAGCGAGTCCCCGGCCCAACTCATGCAACGCGCCAACATCGATACCGCCAACCCCGATTTCTGGCTCGGCGGCCTGGATATCATCGCGGAGATGGTGGAAGAGGCGAAGAGCCTGGCAACAGCGTGACGGCAAGACAGAACCATCCGCGCAAGCGTCGCGAGAGGAGGGATTTGACAGACGTTTATGCCGTCAATCTTCTAAGCTCAGGAGATCAAAGAATCCCCTGCGCAGCAGGTTGTCGCGGGCGTGCTTGGCGTCTCTCTGCGCATCTTCGCTATGGCTCTGAAGACCCGCCTGAATGATGCGCTTTGCCGTCTCTTCATCAACGTAGAAGGCAGAGTCTTGGGGCGCGTCCGTTAGCTTAGCAAAACACTCGACTACCTTGTCCGTATGCTCGGGGAGCATCTCTTGCAGATTCTCAGCCGCTATCAATGCCTCACGGGAAGTCGACCCCTTGGTTGCGTCCAATACTCGAGAAAATGCGTCCAAACGCCAATCGGCTTCCAGGCATTCGGCGTCTAGCCATCGGTAGAATTGACTTAACTCACTAGTGTCTCCGGCTCCCAGCCGCCACTCGAAGAAGTCGATGAATACACGTGTTAGCTGCTCATCCAGCGGCCCTTTGGTGTTCCTGAGCAAGAGACCAATGTGCCTGAGCAAGTTCGACCAACGCTCACGATCGGCTTTTGTGCTCTCATAGAAACGCTCTAAGAAGCTGGCTTCGCCTTTGAGCGGATACAGTCCCCAAACGAAATAGAAGAACAGGTGTTGGCCAAGCCTATCTGGCAATAGTGTGTCCGAGTCGTCTTGCCCCCCTAACTCAGCCAAGTGCTGAATCGCATAGTCATACTCGTGCTGGAGAACTTCAAATGACGGTTTGCTTGGGCGAGTGTACCGCAGAAAGCTGCCAAATGCTTCCCGCCACGCAGGCAGTGAGGTCTGAGGGAAGAAATCCGTTCTATGCGCAGCGGCCCACGCTCCTTCAAGGTATAGCAGCCGGGGATAGCATGTGCCCAACATTGCGCGCTCCGGCAGCGTCAGAGGATGCTCTGTTTCCGGGCTAAAGCGTTCCTCCAGAATTGTCGTTACCGCTCCCAGATCGGCGTTCGGGTTATTGTCCCGGATCCAAGAACCGAACTTAATCAGGCTCTCTAGCGCGCGACTGCGAGTGTTGTTGAGCGCTTCCGTCAGTTTGTTGTTGCCGTTTGCCATGACTGGTTTGTTTCGATCCAATCGCCAATCGAATTGTGTGCAGAGCGTATCCAAGAGTTTGATCAGTTGCTCTCGGTAGGAATACGGCACATTCACTTCCTTCTCAATGCACTTGTCAATGAGGTCAACAACGGCCCGGCGCGAACTTGCCCACAAGGGATTGTCTCTGGACTGATCCCCGTATCCTAAATCGGTCTCGCGCTCTTGATCGGGATGCAGAAGCACCCACTCGCAGAATTCCAGTGACTCCTCTAGTCTTTCAAAGTTCTTACCCGCAATGGCATCTTTCATCACATCTACAATTGCTTTCACATAGATGGGCCGCGCAATTGCTCCACGCTTCTCAATCCAGAACTGGAGCCTACCGGCGTTAGGGAGCACCGCATCTGTAAAGAACTCTTGAAATGCTTTCACGAGCGCTTCGATGGTGATCTCTACCAATGGATCGACACTGTCGTAGTGTTGTGCATCCCACTCGTTGATGAAGTCCAGTAGTTCCGCATCTGCCATGGCGGCAAGCTGTTCTGGTGGCTTGGGGCTTCTATCTGACACGGAGCCGACCTTAACATCGCCAAATGGCAAGTAGTCATCACTACATATCTTCTCATCGGCTTGCAGTTCCGCTTCCTGGAAGCGGGCCAGATAGTCACCGAAGAGCACATCTTCGAAGAGCCGAAACTGCATGCGATGGAAGCGCAACTGACGAAGCCCGAACTTTTCTTCCGTGAACTTCTCGCCATGTAAATTCAGGAACTCCTCCTTCGGCGGACCATCCAAAATAGCCTTGAAAATCGAAATACGCTCCTGTTTGGTGAGTAATGCTTCTCCGAAGTGCGCACAGGCGCTTCGTACCATCTCTTGGAATTCGTAGTGATGCTCTGTACGACCATAATCTTGATGTTCCAGGATGAGGTTCCGAATCCACGGCTTTGTTACTTCGGTAGGATTGAGCGCAAAAAGGTGTTGGCGTAGGCGCTTGAAAATCTTCCAGCGCTGCTCACGGAGACGTTCGTCAAGGTCTGCGATAGAAGCCGGAGCCTTTTCGTAGACCTGCTCGCAAGCGAAAGTAAGGGCATTCGCAAGGTCCTCCTTGCTATCCTCATAGTCGTTACTAGCCCTGCTAAGCCGCCTGCACCACAATTCGGAAGCATCTCTATCGCCGATATCTTCTAGCTGTTCCGCATGCATAGTCAGTCCAATCATCTCTGCCACGGCATCGATGAGTATGCAAGCCGTACGATAGGGTTCCTTCTCGGCCAGAGGACGAACACCCGAATTGAGAATTTTACGATAACTCCACTTCTCAAATCTAGGAGAGGGGTCGAGGTCGCTGAACCAGCCACTCGGTTCCTTTCTGTACCGGTCTCGCTTTTCCCTTGCCTTGGGGTCGGGCTTGAACTGGATCAGCACATCGGTAAGCTCTAGCGCTGCATGAGTTTCGTTCTCTTTGGTCCAGTGGGCCAGCAGGCTCGGATATCTGTGAGCCATGGTCTGAAATCTTAGCCCTGCATACTCGAGCATCTTGTCCTTCAGCTTTGCTGAGTGGCTGCCTGGGAGGTCTACTGCAATATCCAAGATCTCAACATAGACATGCGGGTTGTCAACGCTGGGAAGGCCGGCCAGTATGCTGACAACCTGTTCCGGCACAAATCTACAGATGTTTTTAAGATATTGAAGTTCCGGCCAAAACGGGAATTGCATGTGGTCGTTCGGCAGGTCGAGCGCTTGCGGGGGAGATGCAAAATAGCCGCGCTCCACTAGGGGTTGGAGCCATAGTGGGTTCTTAAGGCGAGAGAAGAAGTGCCGGCGATCAGTTTCCCGCTTTACTGACCCTAGGGCTCTCTCTACCATCTCATCTGTTGGTTTCTTCCAGGATGTCATTGACTTCCTTTAGTCGCTCGAATGTGCTTGCTGCAACGTATAGCGCCGAGTGAAGCGTTTGAAAGTGCTTCTCAATCTGGTGTTGTTCATCTTCGGAGAAGCAGCCCCTCCGGCAATGTGTGTGCGCCTGGAACCAACTCTTCGCTTCCTTCCAATCCTTTGCCAGGTTCTTAGGAATCATGTCAATATATTCGTAGTCTAAGAAGGTCCGAAAAAACAGGTAGTTGGCTGCGTTGTCTCTTTTGCTACCTTCTGCATGTTCCTCGAGTAGCTTCTTGACCTTTGAGCAGGCCTCGTAGGTGACCACGTGTCCTTCCAAATTATCGTGCTCTCCAGACCCATGACCGCCGGTCACGAGCCCGGGGCCTCCCCATTCGTCTCTCCACACCTCCGTTATGTCGTTCGCATGCCGACGGTACTGCACTTGGGGTGAACTGGTTCCTGCGACAGTCCCAGCTAGATAGTTCATAAAGTCTCTGCCGACATGCGAGACAAAGGTAATGTAACCAGGCGTTCTGGCGTTCAGAAGATGGACGGCCGCTTCATAGGCCTCAGCGAATACAGGCAAGTCTAGTTCATCGCGTAGCCAGTCATAGACCCTCTGTTGTTGTGATGTGAGGTTAGTCGTCGGCAAGCACGCACTTCCTTATGCCTTCTAGATGAATCTACCCGCACTCTGCATCTTGCTCAACTCGTTGATCAAGTACTCCTGCGGCCTGTCGCCTTTCGTGCGGTTGCAGTGGCTGCACAGCAGTTGCAGATTGTCCATGTGATCGGTGCCGCCGCGTGACTGCGGGATGACGTGATCGACTTCCAGCACCTTGAACGGAAACTCCATCTTGCAGCCGTTACACTGGCCCTCTTGCTTGCCAAAGAGCACGTGCTTGTTCCGGCGGTAGTGCACCGGCGTATCGATGTCGGTGCGCTTGGGTATGTCGGTGCGGGACGTGACCAGCCGGTCGTGAAACAAATCGCCCATAGAGTCCGCCAGCCGGAATCTGACAAGTTCGCCGGCTTTCGGCGACAGGTCGATACCAACCCACTTGCGCCCCAGCGTCTCGGCGGCAACGCAGGCGGTGGCGCACCCGCAAAACGGGTCTAACACCACGTCGCCGGGGTTGCTGCTGGCCGTGATGATGCGCTCCAGCAGCGCCAACGGCTTTTGTGTTGGGTATCCGAGACGCTCTCTAGCATGGGTCTGCACGGGTAGAATGTCGCTCATGACGTCGTTGCACTTTGGCCCCGGCGATGATTCAAGGTACCGCTTCAGGGCCGGCACACCGCCTTTCTTCTTCGGCCAGTAGAGCATCCCGGCCTCGTCTAATGCGTTCAGGCGGTCATGGATTCCCTCGATGCTCTTGTAGCCTTCGATTACGTTTGCATCTATCCAGTCGGCATAGGCCCCGGTGCGTGGAACCGACCAGCAGCGACCGGCATCGGTCGGATCCACCCCTCTCCATGGTTCACCGCTTTGCCCAGCTGACGTGCCCGGCCCCGTCAGATCGGACTGCCTGAATTGCCCCCGCTCGTCCTCGTGGCGGTAGAACTTTCGGATATACTCGGCATCATGCGGAATGAACGTGTTGTTCCAGGTTGCGCCTTGACCCGCGTAGTAGTAGAGCAGCACGTCATGGACACGCCCAAACCGATTGCCGTCCGAGCGTCCGGTCGTCCGCTTCCAAGCGATTTCGTTCCTGAAGTTCGCCGCGCCAAAGATGCTGTCCATCAGCAGTTTCAAGTAGTGGCTCGCCGTGGGGTCGCAGTGCAGATAGATGCTGCCATTCTCTTTTAGTACGCGCTTCATCTCCAACAGCCGCACGGTCATCATGCACAAGTAAGACTGCATCCCCTTACCGTGCGACAGGCCGGCGGTCTCGATGACCCTGTAGACGGCGGGCTGCTCATCGGCAATCAGTCCCATCCACGCAACATCCAGATCGGAAAGCGTCCACGTATCCTTGAACGCCGCCCCCGCCGCCACGCTCCCCACCGGCGCCGCATAGGTCCGATTGGAATTGAACGGCGGGTCAAGGTAGATGAGATCGACGCAGTTGCTATTCAGCCCCCGCAGGATGTCGAGGTTGTCACCCGTCCAGATTGTCCGATTCGCAAAGTTGGGTTCTGTGCTCACTGCTTCTGCCCGACGCGCTTGTTAAGGTTTGGTACGCGATAGCCGCTTGTTCGACGAGGCTTAGGAGACCTTGTCGTGCTTCTCGGAGAGAGGGGTCTGGTCAGTCGAGGGCAGGCCGGCCTGGTCCATTTCGTATTCGATAATCGCACTTGGGCTGGGCGGGTCGATTGGGTAGTGCTCGTCTTCGTAGAGTTCGATTTGGCTGAAGAGAGCATCAAGTTCGATTCTGTCAGGGTGATTCGGATCCGTCTCTTGCCCTTGGGTCCCTGTCAGGGCATCCATGAGTTCGGAAACTCGGGCCAAAGCCGCATCGTAGTCGGCCTCGTTGCGGATTTGCTCGCTTCTCATAGTTACACTGAGCGTCCTCTTGGCAATAATGCGCACAACGAGTGTTCAATGCTCCCCACTTAGGGCCAATTATACACGCTGCCGCTGGCGGCGCCGCCGGCGCAATGCTGATTCCCACCGCTAGCTGGCGCCGGATTTACCGAGGAAGACCTGGGTGAGGATGTTGGAGGCGCGGATGTCGTGGGGGGAGCCGGTGAAGGCGATGCGGCCTTTATCGAGGACGTAGGCGCGGTCGACGATGTCCAGCACGCCTTTGATGTTGTGCTCGACGATCATGATGGTGGTGTGCAGGCGCTCGCTGATTTCGGAGATGCGCTCGAAGACCTCTTTCACCACGATTGGCGCCAGGCCCAGGGTTGGTTCGTCCAGCAGCAGCACGTCGGGGCCGGCCATCAGGCCGCGGCCCAGGGCCAGCATTTGTTGCTGTCCGCCCGACATCTGGCTGGCCAGGTCGGCGCGTTTGCTCTCGAGAATCGGGAAGATGCGCAGCACCTCGTCCAGGCGGCGTTGCTTCTCCGCCTTATCTTTCAGGTAGAGGCAGCCCATCTCCAGGTTCTCCTCGATGGTGAGGTGGGTGAAGACGCGCCGCCCTTGGGGAACGAAGGCGATGCCCTCTTTCACGATCTCGTGGGTGGCGGCCGCCAGCGGCGCTTGCCGCCAGAAGACCTCGCCGGCCACGACGGGGGCCAGTCCCATGATGGACTTGAGCACGGTGGACTTGCCCGCGCCGTTGGGGCCCATCACGGCCACCACCTCGCCGCGGCGCACGCCCAGCGAGACGTCGTGCAGCGCCACCACCACGCCGTAGTGCACGGAGATACCGCGCAGTTCCAGGATTGGCGCGCCATTGCCGCCGTGGCCGTCCCGTGCCGGGGCGGCAGGCATAGGCTGCGATGCAGGTGTTTCAGTTGTTCTTTCCGGTGTATCCACGTGCCTGTTCCGCTGTGACTCTCAGTCTCTCACTCCGGCCCTCACCCGCGGGAGACCTTGGCATAGAGTTCCGGGGCGGCCGCCTGGCCGCCACTTACGCTCGGAGCCTTTGCCGTTCGCGTACGGTGCGGCAATTCGCCATTGCAGTGTTCCCAATGGATACCCGCTTTCGCGGGTATGACGGAGTCCGTTGCGCCGTTCTTGAGGCAATCACGGAGTTCGTTGCGCTTCTTTCATGGTAGTGAACGAGTTACCCGGAGTTCTCCTCAGCGAAAGCATGAAGATTGCGCGCCCGGTTGCCGCGCGGCTAGGTGCCCAAATAGGCGTCGATCACCTTCGGGCGGCTCAGAACCTCGTCAACGTCGCCTTCCGCCAGCAGGCTGCCGCTATCCAGCACGATGAGGTGATCGGAAAGCTCGCGCACGATGTCCATGTTGTGGGAGATGAAGACAATCGTGTCGCCCTGTTCCCGCATACGGTTCATCACCCCTTTCACCGTCTCCACCATTTCGGGAAAGAGGCCGGCGAAGGGTTCGTCGAAGAGGTAGATGTCGGCTTCCATCGCCATGGCGCGGCCGATTTCCAGCAGTTTGCGCTGGCCGTAGGAGAGATTTTCCGCCAGGGCGTCGCGTTTCTCCCACAGGCCGACGTTCTGCAAAATGCCGCGCGCCTTGTCGCGTTGCGCCGGCTGCAGGCGCTCCAGCAGCGCGGGAAAGAGTCCGCGCGCGGTCAAGACCACCATTAGGTTGTCCCACACGCTCACCTGGTCGAAGAGCCGCACCTCCTGGAACGTGCGCGTCAGGCCGTGCGCCGGATTCTGGTGGGCGCGCACCACTTTCAAGCTATCGCCGTCCAGCACCACGATGCCGCCGTCCAGGGGCAGCACGCCGCTCAACAGGTTCACCAGGGTCGATTTGCCCGAGCCGTTCGGCCCCACGATACTGGTCAAGCCGCGCTTCGGAATCGACACGGAGAGTTTGCGCACGGCGCGCACCGCGCCAAAGTTCTTCGAGATTTCTTCCGTTTGTATCGCGAACGGCTCGTCGATCTTGTTCTCGCCGGTTCTCACAGCCTATACCTCCCGACTAAGCCCTGGGGCCGGAAGAGCATCAGCAGCACCAGCAGAATGCCCAGCACCACCAGCCGCGCCTGCCCGACGTGAATGGTCGGCAGAAACGGCAGGAAGCGCATGCCCTCTTCCAGCAGCACGAACGCCATCGCGCCCAACAGCGAGCCCCAGATGGTGGCCAACCCGCCGAGGATCACGATGGCGACCAACAGCATCGACTCCAAGAGGATGAATGAGTTGGGGTCTACGAAAGTCGTCCAACTGGCAAACAACCCGCCGGCCAGGCCCGCCATCATGGCCGATATGGTCCAGACCGCCAGTTTGTAGTGGGTCGTGCGGTAGCCGAAGACGGCGATCGCCTGCTCGTCCTCGCGGATGGCGGTCAGCACGCGCCCGAACGAGGAGGTCACGATGAACCAGGCAAGCAGCACGATGAGCGCGAGAAAGGCGAGCACGAACACGAGGAACACGAACTCGCCGTCCAGCGTCCAGCCGCCAACCTGGGGCCGGGCGACTTCGTGAATGCCGAACGCGCCCCGGGTGAGATTGCGCCAGTTCAGGAAGACGTTGAAGCTGATGATGGCAAAGCCGAACGAGACGAGCACGTAGATGTCGTCCCGGAAGCGGTTGAAGACCACGCCGACCGCCAGCGCAATCACCCCGGCCAGCAGCACGCCCAGCGGCAGCGCCGCGAAGAACGGCCAGCCAAAGGTGGGAATGGCCTCGGTGCGCAGTTGCTCGTATTTGGCGTCCGAGGTGAGGATCGCCACCGTGTACGCGCCGATGCCAAAGAAGCCGACGTGCCCCACCGAGAGCAGGCCGGTGAAGCCCACCACCAGGTTCAGGCTGACGCTCAGGATGGCCCAGATGGCAAAGACGGTGCCGACGGTGATGGCGAACCCGACCCCCTGCCAGAGCATGAAGCCGAGCGCCCACGCGATGATGAGCAGATTTGCCCACAACTCCACGTTGTTCCTGGCGACCGCCGCAAGCGCCGCCGGATTCCGCGCGAGATGGAGCAGCGATGTGCCGTTTTCCGTGTCCGCTTGCATACGCGCCTACTTTCGCGGCAGGAGGCCCTGGGGCCAGAACGAAAGGAAGAGGATCAGGAGGATGAAAGAGATGACGTCGCGCCACTCGCCGGCCAGGTCCCAGATGCCGAATTGCTCGATCATGCCCAGCACGAAGCCGCCTACGATCGCGCCGTAGAGATTGCCGATGCCGCCGACAACGGACGCAATCCAGCCCTTGAGCAGCAGCAGCAGGCCCATGCGGGGTTGAATGGCCGTATCGTGGCCGCTGAGCAGGCCGGCCATGGCGGCGTAGACCGCGCCGATGAAGAAGACGATTGCGATGATGGTGGTGGTGTTGATGCCCACCACTTTCGCAACCTCTTCATCGTCGCCGATGGCGCGCACCGCCTTGCCGAACGCGGTGCGCTTGAGCAGGAAGAGCAAGAAGAGAAAGCCCGCCAGCGCCACGCCGACGGTGAAGAGGTTGAAGCCCTTGATACTGGCGCCGGCGAAGGTCCAGGGGTCATTGCCCAGCGCCTCGGGCAGGGGGCGCGGCGTGCTCTCGAAGACGATGCTGATCAACGCGGTGATCGCCAGGAGTATGCCCAGGGAGGCGACCAGCATGATCAGCGGCGAGCGCGAGCGTGCGCGCATGTAGACGTACAGGCCCCGGTAGAGGGCAAGGCCGACCACGCCCGCCAGGAAGCAGGAGACGCCCCAACTCAGGTAGAGCTTCGCTTCCGGCGCGTTGGCTACCAGGTAGCCGCAGTACGCGCCCAGGGCCGCCGCCGCGACGCCGGTTGCGGCGACAAGCGTCCGCAAGGCGCGGCCGCCGACGATGCCCTGGTACGCCAGATAGAGAATCCACGTTACAAGTACGGCCAAGCCGACGGCGATTAATGGGCTGAGCGTAAGGTGCAGTTCTTTGGGGTAGGAGAGCACTACGCCGGTGTAGACGCCCGCGCCGGCCGCCGCGAGACCCGCGATGCCCCGCACAATTGCCGGCCGCAGCCGCGACCGCAAGCGGGGTTGCAGGGTCTCGTACACTGCCCAGGCCACAACGCCGGCGGTCACCGCGGCGAAGAGAACGTTCACGAAGAGGCTGTTGACGGCGTACAGCCCGCCCAGCGTCTCCTGCGACCGCAGGTAGAAGACGCCGTACGCGCCCAGCGCGGCCGCCGCGCCGTAATAGAGGTCGAAGAACCAGACCGTGCTGTAGACCAGCGTGAACCCCATGGCCAGCAGGGCGTACACCGCGCCCACGGACAGGCCGTTGAAGGCAAACTGCACGGCCTGGTCGGGCGACTGGCTGATCTTCCAGCCGACGTAGGCCGCGGCGGCCGCGGTGAGCGCGATTGCGAGCAGGTTGTTCAGGCTAATGCGTTGGACAATCACGCGCGTTTCCGCTCCCTACAAGCGACTTCAAGCAGACTCACGGGTCAACGAGCGCGAGCGGTGGTATACCTAAGCGGCAGTAGGAACAACTCTTTAGGGCATTGCCGCGGGGCTACTCGCTGGGCGCGTTGCCCAGCACCTTGTAGCCGTGGTTTTCCGGCGTGCGCTCGGCCACGGGCAACACCTCCACGAGCAAGCGGGAGAGGCCCACCACCTCGCCGTCGGCGTCGAAGCTGTAGTCATTGCCAATCGCGCCGCTCCACGTAATCTCGTACATGCAATCGCGGAAGCCGTCGGCGTCCTGGTCGTCGCCGGTGCGTTTGAGGCACTCAGCGGCGATGTACACGTTGTCATAGGCCGAACCCAAGTGCCAGGGCAGCGTGACGTAATCGTAACGCGCCCGGAAGTTGGCCAGGACTTCCTGGGCCTTGGCGTTGTCGGGATGCAGGTTCGCCGTGATCGCCTTCATGCCGGTGGCGTGGTCGCCGGCGATTTCCAGCGCCGTGGTGCCCACGGCGATCGTCTCCGCGTAGATGGGGCCTTGGTAGCCCAACTCGCGCGCCTGCCGGATGATGACCCCGGCGGCGAACTCAGACTGCGGCGCCAGGTGGAGCGCGTCCGGCTCGGCGTCCAGCAGTTTGCTCAGTTGCGTGCGGAAGTCCGTAACGTCGGAGGCGTACGACTCCGCCGCTACCACCTCGCCGCCGCGTTCGGTGAACTGCCCGACCGTGGTGCGGCGCACGCCCTCGGCGTAATCGGTGGCCTCGGTGATGGTGGCCAGCCGGCGGACGCCGTCGTTCCACATCACGTTGCCGGTGGCGATGCCGACCTCGATGTCGCTAATCTGGGTGCGAAAGATGTAGTCGCCGGCGTTGGCAATGTCCGGGTTGCTCGCCAGACCGGAAAAGAGAATGACGCCGTCGGCCTCGGCCAGCGGGGCAACCCCCAGCATCGCGCCGCTGCACGAGGTGCCCAGGATGATCTTCACGCCGTCCACGTCGGTCAGTTTGCGGTAGGCGGCCACCGCTTCCTTGGCGCTGCACTGGGAATCCTCTACCACGAACTCCAGCTTGCGGCCGTCGATGCCGCCGGCGGCGTTGATTTCGTCCAGCGCCATCTGCTTGGCGCGCACGGCCACGTTGCCGTAGGTCTCGCCGGGGCCGGTGAGGGACTCCATGACGCCAATGCGATAAGGTGGCGGCTCACCGTCCTGCGCGGTGTCCGCGGCGGCGCAGCCAATGGCGAGCGCGGCCAGCAGCCACAGCGCCGGGAGCCAAATGAGTCGATTCCATGATACCGCTCGCATTGCCCGTTTCTCCGTGAAAAGTGTCCTGAAAGCGCCTACTCCGGTAGTCAATCTAACATCATTAGCGTCAATGCTGCAACTGTGTGGAAGAAGATTGGCGCGCGTTCGCCGGCGCGGGTTGCGCCAAGCGCGATCCGTACCCCGTACACGTGAGGTCTCCTATGGAAGAGGGGATGGGGCGTTGCTGCCGCAATGAACTCAAATGGTGATGAGAACGACGCCTCGCCTCCGGTAGCGCAGGTTTGCAACCTGCGAGGCTGTGGGGCCAGTCCTTTGCGTGTGCTCTTCACTTGCCCAGGCGGGGGACAAGCCCCAATGCTGTCGCATTAAACAGAGAGGCAGCAAATCTCGCGTCCGAAGTCTCCGGTAGCGCAGGTTTGTAACCTGCGTAGCTGCCAGGTCAATCCTTTGCATGTCGGTTTGGATGGCTCAGGTGGGGGACAAGCCCCCGCGCTACGTTAATGCGACACCATTGGGGCTTGCCTCCCGCCAGGGCATGTAGCGCTCGGCGTATGCGCCGGTGGTCCGAGAAGAGAAGGGCCGGCCTTGAACACGTGGCCGCACAGCGGCGCAGGTTGCAAACCTGCGCTACCGGAGACGAGAGCGCCAATGTTCATCGCAAAGATGTCTAATGCGACAGGAAAGTGCCCGATGCGACACGAAGGATGCCCCGTGTGACACGAAAGATGCCCGATGCGACACGAAAGATGCCTTGTGCGACGCGAAGGATGCCTTGTGCGACACGAAGGATGCCTTGTGCGACACGAAGGATGCCTTGTGCGACACGAAGGATGCCTTGTGCGACACGAAGGATGCCTTGTGCGACGCGAAGGATGCCTTGTGCGACACGAAGGATGCCTTGTGCGACACGAAGGATGCCCTGTGCGACACCATTGAAAGACGGGGTCGGACTACACGCGCCAAACCGTTCGCACTTCGACAGGCTCAGTGCGAACGGTTCGGCGGTCATGCTGTCAGCCGTTTCGCAGCGCGGCCCCAGCGGCACACGGGCGCGTTGCGAACACCCTTTTCAGAATTAGGTCAGCGGCCCTATTCGGTCGGCGCGCTGCCCAGCACCTGGTAGCCCTGGTTCTCCTCGGTCCGTTCGGCTACGGGCAGGATTTGCGCCACTACGTTGGAGAGGCCGACGACCTCGCCTTTTTCATCGAACGTGTAGTTCTCGCCGATACCGCCGGTCCACGTAATCCCGTAGAGGCAGTCTCTCACGCCGTCGGCGTCCTGATCGTCGCCGGTCTGCTTCAGGCACTCGGCGGTGATGTAGACGCTGTCATAGGCCGAGGCCAGGAACCAGGCCAAGGTGACGTACTCGTAGCGCGAGCGGAACTTGGCCAGAATCTCCTGGCCTCTCTCGTTATCCGGTGCGATGTCCGGCAGAACGGCCTTCACACCCGCGGCCGCGTCACCGGCAATCTCCAGCGCCGTGGCGCCCACCGGCACGATGTCCGTGTAGATCTGCCCCTCGAAGCCCAACTCCCGCACCTGCTTGATGACGGTGCCGCCGGTGAACTCGGACTGCGCGGCAACCAGCAGGGCGTCCGGGTTCTCGCCCAGCAGCTTGGTCAGTTGGGTTCTGAAGTCGGTGGTATCGGAGCTATAGCGTTCCGCGCCCACCACCTCGCCGCCGCGCTTCTCGAACTGCTCCACGCTGGTGCGGCGCACGCCCTCGGCGTAGTCGGTGGACTCGGAGATCGTCGCCAGCTTGCGCACGCCGTCGGCCCACATCAAGTTGCCGGCGTCCACGCCCACCTTGGCGTCGCTGATGGCCGTGCGGAAGATGTAGTCGCCGGCGTCGGCAATGTCGGGATTGGTCGCCAGGCTGGAGAAGAGGATCACGCCGTCGGCCTCAGCCAATGGCGCCGCGCCCAGCATCGCGCCGCTGCACGAGGTGCCCAGGATGATCTTGACGCCGTCCACGTCGGTCAGCTTGTTATAGGCGGTGATCGCGTCCTGCGCGTTGCACTTGGAATCTTCCACGATCAGTTCCAACATGCGCCCGTTGATGCCGCCGGCCGCGTTGATCTCGTCCACCGCCATCTGCTTGGCGCGCACGGAGACGTTGCCGTAGGTCTCGCCCGGCCCCGTGAGCGACTCCATCACACCAACCTTGAACGGCGGTTGCGCAGCCTCTTCCATATCTGCGTCCGCGTCCGCGTCGCCGTCACCGCCGCAGGCAGCAACCACCACCGCCAGCAGCGCCATTGCCGCCAGCATGGTGAGCCGTTTCCAAGATACGAACCGCATGGCATGCTCCTCTCTGAGAATGCGAGAACTAACAACACTTGACAAAGACTGTAGCATCTTTGCGTCAATACTGCAAGTGAGAATGAGCAGCGATTGCTCGTTATGTCTGGTGCAAAGTGGACTTCCGGTTCCGTACGGTAACTGTTACCGCACGGATTACAGAATTGAGCGCATGATCGTGGACGTATCCCAGCGTGAGCGTCCGGGCCTCTTAAGCGAGCACTTCCCATCTAAAAAGTAGAGGGAGTTAAACTGTGTAGGGAATTTTGTATTAAGCTAAAGTACACTACAATAGCATGGATTCGGATCGCTTTCAGAGCCGCCAATACCTCTGGAGCGGTGGCGTGGGGAGAAGTGGCGCGTGCATATCCAGCTTCTCTTTGAACCGACTGCCTTGCGCGAAGAAGCGGTGCGGTTTGTAGGAATAGTTCTGGGCATTTTAGTCGCAGGGATGGTGCTAGCGTCCTGCGCAGGCGATCAACAAGCCTTGCCCGCAACGCCGCAACCGACAGGCGCGGAAGTGCCTTTTCCTGGCCCGACAGCTACGCCAATGCCATCAGTTGCGCCGGGGCCGGTACCCCCGCCGCGCTTCATTGCGGTAAGCGGTGGCTATAGACACACGTGCGCATTGCAGGAGGACGGCACTGCCGTCTGTTGGGGCAGCGACATTTTCGGACAAGTATCGCCGCCCACGGGTGAACGCTTTAAGGCGATCAGCAGTGGCAGCGACCATACGTGCGCACTTACATTAGAGGGTGACGCGGTCTGCTGGGGCGATGATAGGTCAGGGCAATCATCTCCGCCCGAAGGAGAGCGCTTTACAACGATTAGCAGTGGCTGGGCGCTCACGTGCGCATTGCGTGAAGACGGGTCTGCCGTTTGCTGGGGTTACGACAAGCAAGGCGAGGAATTGCCGCCTGAAGGCGAGCGCTTTATTGCCATCAGCAGCGGCAGGTCCCACGCTTGCGCAGTTCGGTCAGACGGAGTTGCCATTTGCTGGGGCGACAACGAGGACGGCCAGACGGAAGCACCCGCGAGTGAACGCTTCACGACCATCAGCAGCGGAGCGGACGATACGTGTGCGTTGCGCGAGGACGGCTCTGCGGTTTGCTGGGGGCGTGACTCTCTTGCCGGTCTAACTCTATCGGAAAACGAACGATTCACGGCAATTACCGTCAGTTTTTTCATCGCCTGCGGATTACGGGAAGATGGGACGGCTTTCTGTTGGGGCGACAGATCGGAAGGGTACGTCGTTTCGCCGGAGGGTGAGAGTTTTGTTGCTCTCACCAGTGGTTTTGATCACTTTTGCGCCCTGCGAGCGGACGGTGCCATCTACTGTTGGGGTGATGACGCCTACGGCAAGGCATCGCTGCCAATGGATGCATCCAAGCCGCAACTCACCCAGGCGGTTGTGGCGAAGCCGGTTCCCACACCTATCTTTTCCCAGCTATCCGAAGATGCTGTGATTGCCGTTAGCAGCGGCAGCCTGCACACGTGCGCCCTGCGCCCGGACGGCACACCTATCTGCTGGGGATCGAATCGTGAAGGGCAGTCTGCGCCGCCGGCAGGCGAGCGGTTCATTGCCATCAGCAGCAGCGACTACCACACCTGCGCGCTCCGCGAGGATGGCTCTCCCGTCTGCTGGAGCGATGACGACAAGTATGGTGAGTCTTCTCCTCCGCAAGGTGAGACGTTCGTTACAATCACCAGCGGCGACCGCCATTCGTGCGGCCTGCGTGCGGACGGCACAGTGGTCTGCTGGGGTTCGGATCACTTTGGGCAGGCATCGCCGCCAAAAGGCGTGCGCTTCACGGCCATCAGCAGCGGCGGGAATCATGTCTGCGGCCTGCGAGAAGATGGTAAGGCTCTCTGTTGGGGCCTAGTCGGCGCAACGGCACCACCTCTCGGTGAAACATTCGTGGCAATCAGCAGTGGAGATGACCATACATGTGCGCTGCGCGAGGATGGCTCTCCCGTCTGCTGGGGTGAAGACTACTTCGGTCAGGTCTATGCTCCGGAAGGCGAACGATTCATCGCTATCAGTAGCGCCAGAAAACACACGTGCGCGCTGCGCGAAGATGGCTCCGCGGTTTGCTGGGGGTTCTACGTACACGCTGACGCCAACCTCCATAGAGACAACTTCGGACAGGCGCGGCCACCGGAGGAAGAGCGCTTCGTTGCGATAAGCAGCGGGGACTTGCACACCTGCGCTTTGCGCGCTGACGGCACACCGGTTTGTTGGGGCGTTAACGCCTCGCCGCCTGAGGAGGAGCGTTTTAGCGTCATTAGCAGCGGCTACTATCAGGCCTGCGGGCTGCGCCCTGACGGCTCTCTTTACTGTTGGGGTCCTTTCGCATCCTACAGATACTTCGGAAGCCCCGGCGAGTTTACCGCCGTTAGCGTCGGGTACCAGCCTTGCGGGCTGCGTGAGGATGGCACCATACATTGTTGGCTGTCGGGCACAACCGGCCACCCGCCGCCGCGGTCGCCGCCGGACGAGTACCGCTTCTCGGCGGTCAGCTCTGCACTACAGGGCTACCGCGGCCCGTACACGTGTGCGCTCAAGACCGACGGCACACCGGTGTGTTGGGTCTGGGAATTCACCGATGAAAGCCCCCTTGAGGGTGAGGCCCTGGCCAGTGTGAGCGCTGGAGGATCTCACGGCTGCGGCCTCCGCGCAGACGGCACCGCAGTCTGCTGGGGCGAAAACCGTCTGGGACAGGCAACTCCGCCGGAAGAAGAGCAGTTTGTGGCGCTCAGCAGTGGGACTAACCACACCTGTGCACTGCGGGAAGAGGGCACTCTCGTCTGTTGGGGGAATGTTCGCGCCACGCCACCACAGCAGGACGGACGTTTCACCGCCATTAGCAGCGGCTCGGGTAACACGTGCGCGCTTCGTCCGGATGGCACGGCCGTATGTTGGGGCGACAATTACTCAGGCCAGTCCTCGTCGCCGGCAAATGAGCATTTTACGGACATCAGCACTGGCTATGCGCACACCTGCGGCCTCCGCGCAGACGGCAGCGCCGTGTGCTGGGGCTGGGAAGACTTTGGACAGACGTCACCTGAGTCCTATCACGAGGCGCGACCTGCGGAAACACCTATACCCGTAGCGGCATCACCTGTGCCTGCCCCTCGTTTTCTGACGATAACCGGTTTCTCAGACCACACGTGTGCGCTCCGCACGAACGGTGCCCCCGTCTGCTGGGGCGATTTCGATGCGGCGGCTCCGGAGAACGAACGCTTTACTGCCATCAGCGCCAGCGGACACGTCTGTGCCCTGCGCGAGGATGGATCTCCCGTGTGCTGGGGCAACGATAACGGCGGCCAGGCAACGCCGCCGGAGGGAGAGCGCTTTTCGGCAATCAGCACAGGCAACGGTCACACCTGCGCTCTGCGGAAGGACGGTACGCCAATATGCTGGGGTTGGGACGATTACGGTCAAGCATCACCACCAGAGGGAGAGCGCTTCATTTCCGTCAGCAGCGGCCGTCTGTTCACGTGCGCTCTGAGAGAAGACGGCACGCCGATTTGCTGGGGCGACGACTATAGTGGCGCGACATCGCCGCCGGAGGGCGAGCACTTTATTGCGATCAGTGGCGGCAGTTCTTACAACTGTGCTCTCCGTGCCGACGGTTCACCGGTTTGCTGGGGAGGCTACAACTTCTACGGTGAAGCGTCGCCGCCGGAGGGCGAGCGCTTTACGGCAATCAGTAGCAGCTATGACCACACCTGCGCACTGCGGGAGGACGGCACGGCCGTCTGTTGGGGCGACGATGCTTACGGCAAGGCCTCCCCGCCAGAAGGCGAGCGCTTTGCGGCTATCACTACCGGCAGCATGCACACGTGCGGGCTCCGCGAGGACGGCACGGCCCTCTGCTGGGGCTGGAACAAGCACAACCAGCTAGAAATCCCCGCAGAGTGAGTCTTGGCCTTCAGACTCCGTTATAGGCCTGAATTCGGGGCAAAAATGGCACTCCACATTGTCCCGCGCGTGCCGGAGTCCATCGCGCACAAATGTGCCTCTAGTTACCCCCGTATCTATCCGCCTTGCTGTGCCAGCAACTTTTCCACGTGCGCCCGCACTACGCCGCGGTCGGCGTGGCAGACCAGGTTGGGGTAGGGGAACGCGCCCGTGGCGCGGAATTTCTCGGCGTTGGGGTAGTGGAAGTCGCCGGTGTGGGTCATGAACTGGCCCCACCAGCCGTAGGTGTAGCCTGGGGTATACCGTCTGCCGTCGTCGCGCCACTCCGGGGGGAAGAGCGACCGAAACGGTGGGAAGCCGTTTATCCAACTGCCGCATTGCACACGCCGGATGTCCGGCCGGTCGCGTTCCAGGTCGTCCAGCAGTTTCAGCAGCGCGCGCGCCAGCGCGGGCATATCCCAAAACGGCGACTTTGGCTGCAAGAAGTTGGTGAAGTGCAGGTGCACCCGGTCGTCCGCGTAGTCGCGGCTGAAGCAGCTATAGGGCGTGGGCGGGATTTCTTGCCCGGCTCCCTTCCAGAGGTCGCCGTCCCGTTCACCGGCCAGGCGTTGCTCCATGGCGGGCAGGAGCAGCGCATAGGCGGCCTCTTCCAGGGCTTGCGTGGTGGCGTCGGCGGCGTGTTGGTCGAAGAGCGCCTGCAGTTGCGCTACCAGCGCGTCCCACTCCGGATCGGGATGTCCCTGCGCCGGATGGCGTTTCCCATCCCAGAGGTGCGTGCGCCGGTAGATGTCCACGCGGGTGGTGATCAGTTCCGCGAAAGGCCGCCGCTCGGTGCGCAGCAAGCGGTGCACGTACCAGATCTTGAGTTTCACGCACTCGCGGTCGTAGTTGCGGCGGATTTCCAGCCGAGATGCCACGTATTCGCCTCTTTCATCGCACTTGCCCGGAACGGCGCGCGCTACCGCTGGCCCGCCACGTCAACCGGCAGGCCGGTCTCGATTGACTGCCGCGCCGCTGCGATGAGCCGCATCGCCTCCACGCCGTCTTCTCCCGTCACGAGCGGCGCGGCCTTGCCTTCCACGCAGTCCAGGAAGTGGCTGATCTCCTGGTAGTAGCGGTCGTGGCCGCCCACGTCGGATTCCAGCCGCTCGGTGACGTGATCCAGGCTGAAGCGGCTGCGGCCGGTGAGAAAATCGATGACGATCGCGCCGCGCTCGCCGTAGATTTCCACGCGCTTCTCCGTGTGGGGCGACGACCAACTGCCCTCCAGCGTGCCGACCACGCCGTCCACGCTCTCCGCCATGAACGCCACGGTATCGGTGCCGGGGATGTCCTGGGCCAGGGTTCCGCCCTTGGCGTAGATGTTTTGCATCTCTCCCACCAGGTAGCGGAAGAGGTCAACGTAGTGTGGGCCGGATTCCCACAGGATGCCGCCGCCCTGGGCCGGGTCCGCCAGCCACGTGCCGGCCATCAACTCCACACCCGCGAACCGGAGGCGCAGATGGTGCAGCGGCCCCAGCTTATCGGCATCTATCCACTCTTTGGCTTTCGCGATTGGCGTGTAGAAGCGGTTGCAGAACGCGGTTAGCAGGACGACGTTGGCGCGCTTGGCGGCGGCGACCATGGCCCGGCCTTCATCAACGCTCATCGCCAGCGGTTTCTCGCAAAGCACGTGCACGCCGCGCTCCGCCGCGCGCTCGGTGATCGGGCGGTGCGTGGGCGGCGGCGTGCACACGCTGACGGCGTGCAGGTCTTCCGCGCGCAGCAGCGCCGCGTAGTCTGTGTAGGCGCGCGCGTCGTATTCTTGCGCGCGCGCCGCCGCCGCGGCCGGAAGCGGGTCGGCCACGGCCACGACCTCCGCCCGCCCGCTCTTGGCATAGCTGCGCAGGTGAGCGTGCGAAATCGCGCCGCACCCAATCACGGCCACGCGCATCATCGTTTCATCGTCCTCGCTGTTGCTGGCATTGCCCGGCCTGACGGTTTCGTCGCCATCCGGGTACGCATTGTCTTGTGACGGGCCGCTTTCATGGCTTCCGGCCCACCATCAGGCGGGTGAGCAGGCCGAAACTGCCCGGCGCCACCGCAAACGTTTCGCGTATGGACGGCGGCGCGGCGGCAAAGATCTCCCGAAGCCTGGCCACCGCGTCCGGCGGCGTTTGTTGGCGGGCGACCCAATCGTCGAACTCCAGCATCTTCAGCCAGGTATGGGTCACCGTGAAACTCAGGCCGGCCTCAGTAAAGAAGCGCCGCCACTCGCCCTGGCTCCACTCGCGCACGTGGGAGGGATCGCGCAGCACCTCCACGCGGTTGATCCAGCGGTCGGCGGCGGGATCATCCGGCGAGGTGTTGTCAACGACCAGGAAGCGTCCGGCCGGCGTAAGCACGCGGGCCACTTCCCGTACCACCTGCGCCGGCTGGTGGAAGTGGTGCGCCGTGTAGCGGCAGACCACCAGGGAGAAACTCGCGTCCGGAAAAGGCAGGCGCTCGGCGTTGCCCACACTGGCGTGGAAGTGCGCGATGCCGCGCTCGCGGGCGTTGCGCCGCGCCGCCTGGAGCATTTGGGGTGTGATGTCCAGGCCGACGAGCAAGCGCGCGGCGGGCGCCAGCGCGAAGGCGGCGTGCCCCGCGCCGGTTCCCAGGTCCAGGGCGCGGGCGTGCGGTTCCGGCCCGGCCAGTTCCAGGAGCCACGCCAGATCCTCGCCCTCCGCAAAGGCCGCGCTGCGGCTGTAGGCTTCCGCCGCGCGGCCGAATTGTGCTTGAACTCGTTCGTACATGATATCGCTTGCCGGGATCTGCGCGGCGCCTGAGATCTCCCGGTATCGTGGGGTTATAATCTGCGCGTCCGCAAGAAGCCTGCTGCCGCGGCTGCTCACCGCATGATAGATGATGCGCGCCGCGAGCGGCAACCGGAAAATGACACTCGCTTGGCGCTATGCTAGAATCGTGGTTTGGATGAACCGAATGACGCATCCCCTTATACTAGGTCGAAGCGGTCGCAGTTGGTATCAGCAGCATCTCGCAAGAAGGAGTCACTCTTGATGCGATGGCGTTTACGCGTTCCTTTGGCGCTCGTCGCGATTATGCTCTCGTTGACACTGATCAGCGCTTGTGGCGGTGAAGAGGAAGCAGCATGGAGTTGGGACGAAGAGCCGCCAACGCCGACGCCTGCTGTGGTTGAGACAGCGGCATCCGCCGGCCCCATCTGCCAGCCGATACCGGATTGCATCGAGGTGACCGCGGACCTGAGCGCGGGCGACGCCGAGGACGGGATGGAGCTATTCGAGAAGAAGGGCTGCGTTGCCTGCCATAAGGTCGCGGAAGACGGCCCCGGCGGTGAAATCGGCCCCTTGCTCTTCGGCATTGGCGATCCCGCGACGCGCCCGCAACTGGCGGCGAGCACGGGAGACGCGGAGGGCATTCCCAACACACCGGAGAATATCTGGCGCTGGGTGAAGTACCCGAACGACATCAAGCCGGGTACCGAAATGGCGCCGCAACCCCTTACGCCTGAAGAGGCCGCCGACCTGGTGGCGTATCTCATGACGCTGAAGTAGGGGGCGTGGGCAGCCCGGTGGCTCCCTCCCACGCGCCGCGATGCGCCGGGAGCGAGGCGTGATGCCCGCGGGCGCGCGTCCTTGCTCGCTGCTCTTGACCGCATTATTGGCGGCGGTGCTGCTTGCCGCCTGCCTGCCGTGGGAAACACGCGCGCCTGCTGCCAAGCCGCTCCCCACCGTGCCGCCGGGTATCCTGGGCACGGGCAACGCCGCGGCGGGCCGTGAGCTTTTTTCGCGCAAGGGATGCGCCGCCTGCCACAGCATCGGCGGCGTGGGCGGCAGCGCCGGCCCGGCGCTGGACGGCATCGCCAATCGCGCGCAACGGCCCACGCTGGCGGGGAATCTTGCAAATACGCCGGAGAACCTCTGGCGCTGGATTACGAATCCCCAGGCGGTCAAACGCGGCACCCTGATGGCGTCGCAGCCGCTCAGCCCCCAAGAAGCCGCCGACTTGGTGGCATACCTGGAGACCTTGCAATAGGGCCGGGCCCGCGGCGCGCATTTACGGCTCCCGCTCACCCACGCGAGCAGGAGTGGCAAAGCGCCAGCCATCCCCTTTGTAGTTCAAGGGGGGATTGAGTGCCCCTGAACGGAATTGAGTGGACTTGGGCTAAACCGGTTCGGCAGCCTAGTCCTCAAGTCGCGTCAGCATTGCATGCAATTGTCATTCCGAGCGTAGCGAGGAATCTAAGAACCTCCGCGCCCTAGATTCTTCGTTGCTGCTCTCCTCAGAATGACAGTTCGAGGGTCTGCCTTGGGCGATACGCGGGGTGTCTCGCCCACTTCAAGACCTGAGCCCATGTCGCTTTGTTCCGGCTCAAGCAATGATGTTGTGGGCGCGGTGGGGGCACGCGCGCCGTGGTCATTGCCTGCTACGCCAAACTCAACCTGACCTTGGAAGTCCTCGGCAAGCGCGCCGACGGCTACCACGAGGTGCGCTCCGTGATGCAGACGATCGGCCTGGCGGACCGGCTGGAAGTGACGGCGGCGGATGAACTCGTCTTCACGTGTGACGACCCCGCGCTGGCAACGCCGGCTAACCTGGTCTACCGCGCCGCGTGCCTGCTGCAAGCGGCGTGCGGCGCGCGCGCGGGAGCGGATCTGCGGCTGGTAAAACGGATTCCGGTAGCGGCGGGCCTGGGCGGCGGCAGCAGCGACGCGGCGGGGGCCATCGCGGCCTTGAACCGGCTCTGGGGGTTGCGGCTTTCCCTGGCGGAACAGCAGCGGCTGGCGGCCAGGCTGGGGTCGGACGTGCCCTTCTTCCTCACCGGCGGCACGGCGCTCGCCACCGGCCGGGGCGAACGCATTACGCCCCTGCCGCCGCTGCCCCAACACTGGGCCGTCCTCGTCTTCCCGCCCGGCAGTCTCAGCACGGCGGCGGTCTACAACGCCGTCATCCCCTCAGATTTCACTTCCGGCGTCGCCACCGCCGACACCGTCGCGGCCGCCCAACGCGGCGCGCTCTTGCCCCAATCCCGCTGGCGCAACGCCCTGGCACGACCCGCCCGCGCGCTGGCGGCTCGCATTGCCGCCGCGCAAGACGCCTTGCGCCAAGCCGGCGCAGAGCACGCCCACCTCTCCGGCAGCGGCCCGACAGTCTTTGCCGTGTGCCAGGAGGCGGCCGCCGCGCGCGCACTTAGCGCCCGCCTCCGCGGACGAGGCTACGCTACGGAAATCGCCTCGTTCGCGCGGGCCGGTTGGACGCGCGGGAACGTGCGCCAGGAAACGTGAACATGGAAACCGTTCGCCCCTTACGGGTCGCAGCCGCCGCGTTCTTGGCTGGCCTTTGCTTCCTCTTGGCCGCGGGTCAAGCGCATGCTTGCGCCTGCGGCGATCTGCCCTCTCCAACCGAGGCGTTGGCGCAGAGCGCCAAAGTGTTCTCCGGGAAGGTCGTGCACGTCAGCGACGGCGGCGGCACGGAGCGGGCGCCCGCTTTGTTGAGCGGGTACGTCTTGGTGGAATTCGAGGTCTATGCCGTTTGGAAAGGCCCGGCCTTTGCCACCATGTTCATCGAAACGGCCTGGTGGAGCGGCAGTTGCGGCGTGGAGTTCTACGTGGGACAGGAGTGGTTGGTCTACTCTTTCGACGGCGAAACCGCGCATCCCTGCGGCCGCACGCGGCACTTGGAGTTGGCGCAAGCGGACCTTGACGCGCTTGGGGAAGGCCAGGCGCCCGCCTTGGGCACGGTCGAGCCTCAGCGACAACCCGGCCCTCGAGTCGAGCGGTCGCGCGCGCAGGCCGCCGCAACCGACGCGCCTATGGACGTGGCTGCGGCACGCCCTGTGCGGGTCGCGATTCCGTCATGGCTGGGCCTTGTGTTCCTCATAGTTGTGGCGGTAGCGGTGCTGGGCTGGGTGCTGCGCGGGACTACCGAGAATAGCAAGGGCTGATTTCGCGCGAAAAAGACCCTTGCTTGCGTAGAAGAAGGGCTAGAGGATTGCGCGTGTTGAGACCTAGCTTGGCATGCTACTTGGTAGCCAATTGCAGGTTGGACATGGCCGCAGTTCCAAAGGGTGTCTCGCTGTGAAATGCAAATAGGGACTAGCGCGACCTGATGGAGGAAGTGTTGCTTTACTCTATGCCAAGAACAGGATAGAAGGCTGGATTGACTTTGTAGTTTTCGCTTCTGTCGTCCCTAGAAGCAATCACTCTTGCGAGATTCCTAAGTCTATGCCGATCTTCTTCATGCTGTGCAAACCGGAATCCATCAACAGTTTCCACGCCGAGAAAACTGATATCGCATAGGAGGTCTAAGTAGTGCTCTACATCCTCAGACTTGACACCAGCCGATTCAATGCGAAGCTCGATCTCATGTTTGGTGCATATACTCGAAGGGCCAGCGAATTCGTAAAGCACTTCTTCAAGCTTCCCCTTGCTTGGATCATCTTCATTTACAATCGAATCAAATGCATTATAGGAGTATTGAGTGCGGGCCGACAAGAGATCGTCGGCCAAGACCGTGTCGTGACCACGATTGACTGACACATTTACGGCGCGCTTTAGCAGATTAATGACATCCCGAGGTCGTGGGAGGACACTCTGTAGTATGTACTCTGTGCAACTTAAGCCGTCCACACTATCTGGGAAGAGCGCAGTCCAGATGTCCCTCGCCTTCACGTGGTGAGGCGCGCCATAAAGCAATCTTTCTTCCAATACCCTAATCAATTGATGGCGGTCACTCCAAAATACTCTCTCAATAGGGAGCTTGTCTTGTTCAGGTAGCCTGTGCTTCAAGAATGCAAATATGTCACTCCGCAACAGTACTATTACTTTCGCATTTACTGCCTTCAAACTGCTACTAGACTTCCCAAGTTCCTTCGGCAGAAGCTGGACTACTTCCAATAGCCCTCCGATCAACTCCGCTAAGGGAGCAATATGCTCCCCGGGTACCCAGGGTCCATCGAGCCCATCTATGAGAACCGTCAAATCCCGCTTTTCCGATAGGACAGTGCCGAGATAGTAACGAAGACGTCCGATCACGTGGTTATGCAATTCTTCACTGATTCTTCGCCTTTGCGCGCCCGCATCAGTAAACTCTCCAATCCCTTCAAGCGATGACAGCGCTTGCCCTAGACGCTCCGAAAAAGGAGGACTTAAGATAGTCGACTGACTTTCGTAGTACTCTAGGAAAGCCTTCTCGTCCTTGCTTCTGTCAAGGTGCGCAGGCCGATCTTCAATTTCGTGCTTCAAGCTTGAAGCGATTTCACTATATATCAAGAATTTCCAGAGGCTCTCAATTAGGAATCCTCTCTCAGATCGCTCACGGATATCATTTAGGACGCGAATTAGACCATGGGTTTCGTAACCTACTGGTTTCAAGACAGTTATGTGATTTTCTGCGATCTTGCTCAATTGGTTCACAATTGCAAAGAGAATCGCTGTCTTGCCAGTACCCCTTCGACCCAAGAGTATTGTAGCTGGACTGTCAATCGCTCGATGATAGCTTGCAGTCTCAACGAAATACTCGTGTAGCTCATCAGATTCAAGTTCAGCTACAACGTCGCCAAGAAATAGGCTGCGGATGTCCAGTTTTTCTGAGATTCGCAGAGGGCCTTCTTCCCTGCGAGGTCTACGATGGGGTAGTCTATCGCTTTCTTGAATGAGCCACGAATTGACTTCCGAGACACAGTTATTGGCCGTATCGTGGATTTTCAACCAATCTCCGTAGTCAGCTGGTGCTTGATAAGGGGCATGAGCCAACATGATCATCGGCTTGCGAAAGCCAATTGCCAATCCAGCAATTAGAGATGCCTTTAGATTGTGGTGCTGATTGTTGACATGTTCGCTGCTCAATAGATGTATGACAATGGCATCAGCGGTTAAGAATCTATCTGCATACCATTCCAAATTGTGAGTCGAGAACTCTGAAGGGTCGTCAACTATCAGTGAGCCACCAAACTCGGATGCTTCTAACGCTTGGTGAGTATAGAGTACGCTGTCGGAATGCAAAGGAGGCTTTACATAAACTAGCGTTGGAAGTTCGAGGCGAGTTTGCTGATTTCTGAAGCGATTGTGCAGATAGGTACTGTCAAGGCTGGTCCACGGACTTGCCTCGCGGATAGCCGTGCCCAGGCATTCGTGATTGTGGTATTCAAGATAGCCCATGTTTAGTAGGTTCTTGTAGATGCGACTGTAGCGGACCTGCGCATTCATAATCCCTGGATTGATACAAGCCATAACTCTCTTGAACTTGGCGATGGCGTACCCAAGTTCAAAACTTACATTTAGATTTGGGTAGGTGAGGTCACAAGCAAATACGTCGTGCCTGTCAATTTGTCTCAGAATAGTTGTATCAAGACGCTTGCCTGATACAGAAGTCTGTGACCAGGGCTTTATCCGAACGTTGTTATCCTTGAGGACTCCCTGTTCATCGAGTCTCCCTATGCTGGCCTTGATGGTCTCCCCTACGTTTGAGGGACTATCTGGATATGCAAAAAATACCCTCACTCTTTTAGGCATTTTACCTGCTCCCTAGATTGGCAATCATCCCTACTAGAATCCAAAGTGCGCCATAACCAGCTAAGGATGCTACTTGAGGTCGAAGCACCAGAAGGTTGATTTCAGGCAATGGATCCTTTTCTAATCACCATACTACATGACGGCTATCGTCAACGCATTGAACCATGGTGCCAACTGATAGACAGTAATTCTGCACAATCTAGTTTAGCAGACCAGATTGAGCATTTCCGTTGGGCGGAACTCTAAGTGATTGGATGGTCAGCGCGGGAATGTTTTGGGAAGAGCAATACACTCAGAGGTCAATTGGGCTAAACCACTAAGCCTCTGAGTGCAGTTTGCCAGTAGAGATCAGCAAAGTCGACTTGAAAACTACGCCTTGAACGGCTTCCCTGTGCGGCGCAGTTCTTTCGTCACCGCGATTTGGCAGGTAACGTAGGCGCTTTCGGTGGGGCGGCCGCGGTGGTTCATGTTGCCGGCGGAGTAGCCGGGGCGGGCGTCGCCGATGGTGCCGACGATCAGGTTGGCGTGTTCGGTGGTGGTATCGTAGCGGTCGGCGATGAGGCCCACCATATCGGCCCAGGCCGCGCGCACGGCGTCGGTCCAGGTGCGGCCCTGGCCGGCAGTAAGATATTCCTCGGCGCTCTCCACGACGTTGGTCGTTTCCACTACCGGGCTGGAGGTTGAGAAGCCCGGCGAGCGGTCCACGCGGATGGTCACGGTGGTGTCGATCTCCACGCCGGTGCCGGTGAGTTCGCCGTCGGACATGCGCGCGTGGGCGTCGGCCAGCGTCAGCAGGCCGCCGGCTTTCTGGGCGCGCACGTGCACCGTGCTGCCGGGACGCACCGAATTGAAGTCCATGTTGCCGCCGTGGTCGATCTCATACGGGTCAACGGATTCCAGCATCACCACGCCGACCATGGGGCGCGCCGGCACGACGAAGTCCGGCGGAAAGTGCACCAGGCCGTCGCGCACCGGCGCGATGAGGCGCACGCTGCCCCAGATGGGCCCGCCGTTGCGGTAGAAGCCGTACGGCCCGCACTCCATCTCCAGTATTTCGATTGCCACCCAGTCGCCGGGCGCGATGCCCTCGATGGCGAACGGGCCGCCGGGGCGCGAGTAGCGCGGCGTGCCGACTTCCATGACCGCGCCGGGCTTCAGTTCGCCCTCGATCTTCAGGTCTTGGTCGTGGCCGCCGACGGTCTCGATGACGGCCGTTTCGCCGAGCCGCAACGTGCCTCTGACTTCTCCGCGCTCCGGGTCGTCGGGGCCGGTGTAGTAAGGGGTACGGGTGAAGCGCCGCATGAGTGTCCTCCCGCATTTGTGGCGACCGGTCATTTGCCGGGGATATGTCCGCGAGGGCGGCCGGCCGGCGCGCGCCTGCTTTTGTCATATAGTATGCCGCCGCGCGGCCTGAGGCGAGTCCGCTTGCGGGACGATGCGTGTCCACAACCTCGCGTCGGCAGGGGACAAGCCCCCGCGCTACGTGGGGGAGGTCTGTGTGTCGGCGGGGGACAAGCCCCCGCCCTACAGGGTGCGAGACTTCGCGCAGAAGCCTCTGCTTGGCTTGACTGTAGCAAGATTCCTGCCCTATACTAACCACGTTCTTGCCGCTTTGCGCCAGTGGCGCGGGACGGCCAGGGGCGCCGGCCGCGGCCGGCGCCTCATTGTGGCGCGGGCGTGTAGCTCAGCTGGTTAGAGCGCACGGTTCACATCCGTGAGGTCACAGGTTCGAGTCCTGTCACGCCCACCAGCCCGGTATCGCGTAGCGCGGGCATTTCTCAAAAGGGAGCGCATGGCTGCGGCAGTTAGCAACGATAACGTCCGCTACGAACCGGACGAGAATCCGCCCCGGCTTGTGACCATTGGCGCGGGGACGCAGGCCGCCGCGATGACCGTCTCGTCGATCGTGCTGGGCGTCGTGATCGTCGCGCGAATTGCGGAGCAGCCGGAGAGTTACGTAACCTGGGCGGTCTTTGCGGCCCTGCTCGTCAGCGGCAGCGCGACCATACTCCAGGCGGTGCGCGTGGGCCGCGTCGGCGCCGGGCACGTGCTGATGATGGGCACGTCGGGCGCTTTCCTTGCCGTCTGCGTGGCGGCGCTGCAAATGGGCGGCCCGGCCACCTTGGCCAGTCTGGTGGTGGTGTCGTCGCTCTTCCAGTTTCTCCTGGCGTCGCGCCTCTCGCTGCTGCGGCGCATCTTTACGCCGGTGGCCACCGGCACCGTGATCATGTTGATCGCGGCCACGGTCATGCCGCTGTTGTTTGGCACGCTGACCCGGGTGCCGGCCGGCGTGCCCCAGTACGCCGCCCCGCTGGCGGCGGTGGCCACCGCGGCCACCGTGGCGGGGCTGGTGTTGCGCGGATCCCCCAGGTGGCGGCTGTGGTCGCCGCTCATTGGCATGGCCGTGGGCTGCGCGGTCTCGGCGCCGCTTGGCCTCTTCGACCTGCAGCCGGTGCGGGATGCGGCGTGGATAGCCATTCCGCTGACCTCGTGGCCGGGGTTCGACCTGCGCCCCGGCGTGGAGTTTTGGGGGCTGCTGCCGGCCTTCCTGGTGGTGACGCTGGTCGGCGCGGTCGAGACCATCGGCGACGGCGTGGCCATCCAGCAAGTCTCCCGGCGCAACCCGCAGGCCATTGACTTTCGCGCCGTGCAGGGCGCGCTGAACGCCGACGGCGTGGGCAATCTGCTCTCCGGCCTGCTGGGCACCGTGCCCAACACCACCTATTCGTCCAGCATCTCGCTGGTGGAGATAACGGGCGTGGCCGCGCGGCGGGTGGGAGTGGTGGCCGGCGCCGTCTTCATCGCCATGGCGTTCTTCCCCAAGGTCTTTGCCTTGTTGATCGCCATCCCCGGCCCCGTGGCCGCCGCCTACGTCGCTATCCTCATCGCGCTGCTCTTCGTGCAGGGGTTGCGTATCGTCACCCAGGACGGCATCGATCACCGCAAGGCCGCCATCATCGGCCTGTCGTTCTGGATTGGCGCGGGTTTTCAAGGCCAGTGGATCTTCCCCGATTTGCTGGGAGGCGGCTTTGTCACCGTGCTGCTGACCAACGGCATGACGGCCGGCGCCATCGTGGCGATCGGGATGATGTTGTTCCTGGAGGCCACGCGCCCCCGCAGCCGGCGCTTGCGCGTGGCCCTGGATTCTAACGCCCTGCCCAAGCTGGAGCAGTTCCTGCTGGCCTTCGCCGCCAAGCACAAGTGGAGCGACGCCGCCGGGCAGCGGCTGACCGCCGCCGGTGAGGAGACCCTGGCCATCTTGATGTACGCGGACGAGGATGGCGCTGACGCCGGCGCGGCACGGCGCTTGACCGTCAATGCCCGCATGGAGGGAAAGGCCGCGGAATTGGAGTTCATCACCGCGCTGGAGGGCGACAACGTTGAGGACCACCTGGCCTACCTGAAAGACCTGCCGCCGGCGCCGGGGGAATGGGAAGTATCGTTCCGCCTGCTCCTGCACTACGCCGCGTCGGTCAGCCACCAGAAGTACCACGGCCTGGATATCCTTACGGTGACCGTGGCCGGCTCGCCGTAAGGCTGTGCGCGATTGTTCCGCATGGCGCGACGGGACGGCCTTGCGGGAAACACGCGCGCCCCCGCGCGGGAACGGTCGCTCGCCGGAATCTAGGATTGCTTTACAGTGATAACGGCCTTCATGTCAATCGTTATAACCCCGCCCCCCATCCCAACCTGCCCTTAATAAGGAAGGGGGCTCCCTCAAGGGGAAGGGGTTTAGGCAATGGTCTTCACCGGCGGGGTAATTTGGAAAGCAGAGAGAGCGTGAGGCGTAGAGAATGGCTGCGGTTGCCGGAAACGAAAACGTCCGCTACGAACCGGAAGAGAATCCTCCCCGGCTCTTGACCGTTGGCGCGGGCTTGCAGGCCGCCATGGTGACGGTGTCGTCGATCGTGCTGGCCGTAGTCATCGTGGCGCGGATTGCCGGGCAGCCGGAAAGCTACATCACCTGGGCGGTCTTTGCGGCCCTGCTCGTCAGCGGCACGGCCACGATTCTCCAGGCGGTGCGCGTGGGCCGGATTGGCGCCGGGCACGTGCTGATGATGGGCACGTCGGGCGCGTTCATTGCCGTTTGCGTGGCGGCGCTGCAAATGGCCGGGCCCGCCACCTTGGCCAGCCTGGTAGTGGTTTCCTCGCTCTTCCAGTTTCTCCTGGCGTCGCGCCTCTCTTGGCTGCGGCGCGTCTTCACGCCGGTGGTTACCGGCACCGTAATCATGCTGATCGCGGCCACGGTCATGCCCATCGTCTTCGGAACGCTGACCGAGGCGCCGGAGGACGTATCCCAGGCCGCCGCTCCGCTTGTGGCGCTGGCCACCACGGTGAGCGTCGCCGCGCTGGTGATGCGCGGCTCACCCACGTGGCGGCTCTGGTCGCCCCTCATCGGCATCGTCGTCGGCTGTCTGGTGGCCGTTCCCTTCGGCCTCTTCGACGTGCAGCCGGTGCTGGACGCGCCGTGGTTTGCCGTGCCTTTCACCTCGTGGCCGGGCTTCGACCTCAGCCCCGGCGTGGAGTTCTGGGCGCTGCTGCCGGCGTTCGTGGTGGTGACGCTGGTCGGCGCGGTCGAGACCATTGGCGACGGCGTCGCCATCCAACGAGTCTCCCGGCGCGCGCCGCAGTCAACCGACTTCCGCGTCGTGCAGGGCGCGTTGAACGCCGACGGCGTGGGCAACCTCTTGTCCGGCATTCTGGCAACCGTGCCCAACACCACCTACTCGTCCAGCATCGCGTTGGTGGAAGTCACCGGCATTGCCGCGCGGCGCGTGGGCGTGGTCATCGGCGCGGTATTCGTGGTGCTGGCCTTCTTGCCCAAAGCCGCGGCGCTGCTCATCGCCATTCCCGGCCCGGTGGCGGCTTCCTACATCACGGTGCTGGTGGTGCTGCTCTTCGTGCAGGGCATGCGCATCGTCATCCAGGACGGCATTGACCATCGCAAGGCCGCCGTCGTCGGCCTGGCGTTCTGGATCGGCGCCGGCTTCCAGAACCAATGGATCTTCCCGGACCTCCTGGGCGAGGGCTTTCTGAGCGTGCTGCTGGGCAACGGCATGACGTCCGGCGCAATCGTCGCCATCATCGCGATGGTCTTCCTGGAGGCGACCCGCCCGCGCCGCCGGCGGCTGCACGTGGCGTTGGACGGCGACGCCCTGCCCAAGGTGGAACAGTTCCTGATGGCGTTCGCGGCAAAGATAAACTGGAACGACGCCTCCACCGAAAGGCTCACCTCCGTGGGCGAAGAGACGCTGGCGGTCCTGCGCCAGGAGAGCGGCGCCGAAGCTGCCGGCCGGCGCTTGACCGTGAACGCCCGCATGGAGAGCGGCACGGCGGAACTGGAATTCATCACCTTTCTGGAGGGCGAGAACCTGGAAGACCAGATGGCCAACCTGAATGAACTGCCGCCCGTGCCGGACGAACACGAGGTGTCGTTCCGCCTGCTCTGGCACTACGCCTCTTCCGTGCGCCACCAGAAGTACCACGGGCTGGACATCCTCACCGTGACCGTGGAGGGCGCGCGCTAAGGGAAATGCGGCTGCCTAAGCCGCCGATGGGCACTGAAAGGGCGCGAACCACTCAGACTACCCCGGTGCGCGCTAGATTCCTGGCTGCGCTCGGAATGACGGGCGCGGCCGCTTTGGAGCGACTGCGCACCGCTTGGTCATGGGCCTGTTTCCTCTTGGCTCTCAGGAGGGTTCTCAGGCTCCAGGATAAGTTCCTGAAGCGCGGCCTCTTTGACTTGCGTTTGCGACTCGGCAGGCAGGCTCTCGGCCGCCTGGATTGCCGCCTGGGCCGCAACTTTGGCCGCCTCTTGCTCCGATAGCCCAATCTGGGGGGCGGAGAGCCTGGCCGCCCGGATCGAATGGGTCACCACCGCGCCGACCCGCAGGCGTGTGTTGTCCGCGCCTTGCATCGCCCCCTGCACCGCGCCTTGCAAGGCCTCGATCGGGTCGGCGCCAACCTCAGTTACGGCTTCGATCGTGCCGCTCACGGTGGCCTGGATAACCCGGCCGGAACCGATTCCCGCCTCCGCGGCGGCGTCGATGGCCCCCTGGGCGGCGCCGACGGCAAGCGCGGTGCCCTGCCTGGCCGCATCGCGCGACCTGCTGCCCACGCGCGCAACGGCGCGGCCCACCCCCAGACGCACCTGCCTTGCCGTCGCCCGGCCGCGGGCAACGGCTTCGACCGCGTCTTTGGTTGACGATGCCAACTGGTACGCGGTAACGCTGGCGGCGACGTCAAGGCCGGGGAAGTGGGGGATGTAGCGCAGGCCGGCAATCGGGAATTGGGCAACGGCGCCGAGGCCGGGCACGACGTTCAGCGAGCGCAGGTTCTCCCGCGTTTGGTTCAGCAGCCGGTTCATCACCACTTCACTATCCACCTCGCCTTCCTCCTTGATCCTGGCAAGGAAGGCCTGCGTCAAGAGGCCAAGGAAGAAGGCAATCGCGAACAGGAAGTCATAGCCGGTCAGGAAGACCGCCGGAAAGCTGAACGCGCGCTCGGGATCGACCCACTCGATGAGGATCTCGAAGCGCCGCACGCTGAAGAAGTCAACGAACGCCCCGCCAATCAGCGGGCTGATGCCCGCGCCGAGATTGACCGCCAGGGAGGCGGCCGTGAGATAGGCCGTGGATTGGGCCTGCGGCGCCAGTTTCATGCGCAGCGTGGTGGTGGAGACGTTGATGCCGGCGCTGGCAATGCCTATGAGCGAGTGAAGCAGCACCAGGAGAGGAATCGTCAGGGCATGGGCGTCCGGCATGGTGGTAAAGGTCCACCCCAGGATGACGAGAAAGTAGAGCGACGAGCAGAGCGACAGGATGACCTTGCTGCCGAACCGGTCCGCAAAAGGCCCCCACACGCGCAGGAAGAGCACGTTTGCCAACTGGCTCCAAACCCCCATGCCAACCACCACCAAGAGGGATAGCTCCAGCTTGGTCAGCATGTAGACCGCCAGGAACGGCACCGCCAGATAGACGACGAAGTTCCACAGGAACAGATACCGGATGAGGCTCGCGTAGTTGCTGTCGCGCAAGGGGGCCAGGAGTGTGCGAAAGACCGAGGGGCGCGGCCCTTCGCCCCGCGCCATGGCCGGCTCCGGAATCCGCGCCATCATGCCGACCGAACCGAAGCCGAGGAGGATGCTGCCCAGCAGGATGGCGTAGGAATAGCCGAAGATCACCTGGGATTCCGGCACGGCTCCCTTCCACCAGTCGATGAAGAGCGCGGCCGCCAGGCCGGTAACGGCCGCGGTGATCGTGGCGGTGCGCAGCCTTTGGGCGAAGAAGCCGCCCAATGCACTGCCCGCCGCGACGTCGCGCAGCCAACTGGTCCAACTCGTGTTGACGAAGGCGGTGGCCGCGCCGCGCACCGCGATGAAGCAGAGCAGCAGCGTCACGGCCCCCGGATTGGGCACGTCTATCAGGAAGGGAATGAGCGCAATGGGCGTCCACGCCAGGTAGGCCGCAAAGTGCGACGGCACGGCGATTGCCTTGCGCCGGCGGAAGCGCTCGACCGCCACGACCGCCAGGAGTTGCACCGGCTGCATGATGAACGGAATGGCCGTCATGATGCCAATGTGCAGATTCGACGCGCCGAGGATGAGGGCAAAGGCGGCCAGAAATCCGCCGGAGGCCAGCCCGTCAGCCCCGGACGCGGCGATCGTCTGGAACTTGAGCGCCTTGAGCCCGCGCGCGCGTTCGCGCTCCGTCACAGTTTCGCTTGGCTGGAAGAGGGTTCGCATTTGCAAGAGTTCGGGCTGCCTGCCGCCGCTGCTTCGCCGGCGCGCGGCACACGCTAGCGGTGACGCCATGCGTAGAGCGCAGGCTCTATAATAGCACTGTCGACACCTTCTCCCACGCGCTTGGTAGGTTTAGCGAAGGCCGCGGGCGCAGCCAATAGGTGGAAACGATGCCGTACACCGCCCATTACCTCGATCCCAAACTTGCGCTAGAACGGGTTGCGGACGATGAGCAACTTCTCGCGATCGTTGCCGGCGGCGAAGGCGTCTTGTGGCTCGACTTCGAAGCTCCGGACGCCGGGGACCGGGCGCTGCTCATCGACGGCATGGGATTCCACCCCCTGGCCGTGGAAGCGTGCATCGAGCGCGAGACGCACGGCGTGCGCATCGAGGATTTCGGCGATTACGTATTCCTGAACGCGCGCGGCATCGACTACACGGCGAACGAGGACGTGCTGCAGACGGTCGATCTCAGCATGTTCGTCGGCCGCAACTACGTGGTGACCGCCCACGACCGCTACATGCCGAGCGTGGAGGCGGTGCAAAAGCTGGTGGAGAGCAACGTAAAGCACCTGATGAGCAGCCCTTCGCTGCTGGCGCACGCCCATCTGGACGCCCTCATTCAGGTGTTCCGGCCCGCGCTGGAGCGAATGTCGGATCACGCGGACGCGATCGAAGAGCAGATAATCGAGAATCCCAGCGAGGCGGCGCTGGCGGGAATCATGACGCTCAAGCGGTCGTGCCTGAGCCTGAACCGCGCCCTCGCGCCGCAGCGCGACGTCTTGAGCCGCCTGGGCCGCCGGGAATTCAGCCTGGTCGCGAAAGAAGCGGACCTCTACTTCCGCGACTTGTTCGAGGACCTGGTGCGGGTGCAGGCGTCGAACGACGTGATCCGGGAGCGGGCCGACACGGCGCTGGCCACCTATCTCTCCGCGGTGTCCAACCGGCAGAACGAATTCATGAAAGTCCTCTCCATCGTGGCGACCATATTCATGCCGCTGGGCCTGGTGGCCGGCATCTTTGGCATGAACTTCCAGTACATGCCGGGGCTCGACTTCCGCTGGGGCTACTACGCCATCTGGGGCTTGACGCTGCTTGCGATTGTGCTTACGCTCTGGCTGCTGTGGCTCAGGCGGTGGGTCGCGGTCAGAGTGCGGGCGCTGCGCAGCCAGCGCTTCGGCCGGTTCGTGCCCACGGCCGTTGACCCCATTCGCCTGACCGTCTTTGCCGGCCGCGCCGTAGCACGAAACTTGCGGCGCAGAACTCACTGAGCGCGCCGGGCGCAGTCCCGCTTTGCGCCGCTCAGGGCGTGTAGAGGGTTTCGTGTGTCTCGCGCCTAGCCGGCGCAACCGCGTCACGCCGGCAGCGTGATCTTCATTTCCATATACTCGCCTGCCACGGAATCGGGCGTAATCGCGCCGCCGTGTTCCCGGATGATGTCGCTGGAGATGCTCAATCCCAGGCCGGTGCCCTTGTCCGTCGGTTTCGTGGTGAAGAAGGGGTTGAACATCTTTGCCAGCGTCTCCGGCGAGACGCCGACGCCGTTGTCCCGAATGCGTATCTCCAGTTCGTCTTCTTTTCGTTCGGTGCGCAGCCAGACCGTCGGCAGATATTGCGCTTCTCCCTGCTCGCGCAGCGCGCGGTTCTTCTCAGCGGTGGCGTAGCAGGCGTTGCCGACCATGTTCAAGAAGACGCGGCCCAGGTTGTCCGGGGCGGCGAGGATCTTGCCGGCGTCCGGATCGAACTCTTCGCGGATTTCCAGGGTGAAGTCCGGGTCTTGCGCCCGGGTGCTGTGGTAGGCGAGTTTGGCGCGATCGCTGAGGAGTTCGTTGATGTCCACGGCCTGGGTGCTGCCGCCGCCGCGGCCCAGCATCAGCATATCGCGGACGATGCGGTTGGCGCGTTCGCCGTGAACTTTGATGCGGTCCAGGTTGTCGGCCAGGTCCTGGGAGATTTCGTCGATGAGGGCGCGCGTGTCGTCGTCCAGTTCGCCCGCGCTGTCCGCCAGCGACTCCTTCAATTCGGCCAGCAACTCTTCCGACGCTTCGGAGAAGTTCTGCATGAAATTCAGCGGGTTTCTGATTTCATGGGCAACGCCGGCGGTCAACTCGCCGAGTTCGGCCAGCTTCTGGCGCACCAGAATTTGATCCTGCGCCTGCCGGAGTTCCGCCAGGACGCGCTCCAATTCGTCGTTCTTGGCCTTCAGGTCGGCGGCGAGTTTTCTGGCGATGTCCAACTGCATGGCCTTGATGGAACGCAGGCGGAGTTCTTCCAGCGCGTACGCCAGTTCGGTGATTTCGTCCTGGCCCGTAGGCTCCACCTTGTAGTCCAGGTCGCCGGCCCCCATGCGGCGGATCCAAAACTCCAGCGCTACCGAGCGGATTCCGACGCGAATCAAGAGATACGTGACCAATAGCAACAGCGCGGTCGAGGCAATGCCGAGAACGAGCAGGCGAATGCGCCCGGCGGCAATCGCACCGGCCGCTTCGGTTAATCCGGCGGCGGCTGCGGCGTGGGCGTCCGCGCGCAGCGCAGCCGCGGCAAGGGTAAGCGCCTGCGCCCGCTCCCGGTTGACCGCCAAGAGGCGGCTGCGGTCGGCGAGAAGCTGGGTTTCGCGCGCGCTTGGCGCCGCCGGGCCGCCGCCCGCATCCGCCCGGCTCTGCGCAAGGCGGAGCAATTCCGCTTGCCGGGCGCGCAGTTCCGCCAGGTTGTCCAGCAGCGCGCCGGCGTGTTCCGCGATCGGCGGCGCGGCGGCGCTCTCCGCATCCAGCTTTTCCAGGGACGCCAGCAAGAGGCCGTGCTGCTCCGCCGCGCCGGCGTAGGCCCGTTCAAGCTCCGCCGCAGTCGCCGCGGCGGCAAGAGCCGGCCCCGCCCCGGCCAGCGCGGCGGCATGTTCGGCCAGCGCCGCCGCGTCCGCCGCCGCGGGCAGGCCGCGCTCGCTCACCCGGCGCACGGACGCATCGATCGCGTTGAACGAAACAACGGTCAGAATGACGCCCAGAAACCCCAGCAGAATGAGCAGCAGCATGCTCACGTTTATCTGGGTGGACTTGCGCTTGGGGCTTAAGCGCGATAGCTTGAAGTCTCTCTCTTCGATAGACATGTGGAATTCAGCGAAGGAGTTGGATGTGCCGTGCGCGTCTCGCTCCGCCGATCCGCGCAGTGCGCACATTTTAGTACAGTTGGTGCGCACATTCCACGCCGTGGGTATAGTTCACGCTGCGGCGGCCCCGCGCGCGTCCGTTGCCGAGGCTCTGTGGCGCCAGTGTCTGTCACTCCGTCACGGTGAGCGCGCCGCCCAGGGTCTCGCCGCGCTGCTCGGGCCGGTAGTACGAGTACGCCTGGGAGACGACCGCTTTGGCCCGCACCGGGTACTTGGCGTGCGCCTGGAACGCAAACGTGAGCGTCTCGCCGGCGCGCATGTTGTCGATGTAGAGAATTGCCTTGCGCCCGGCAATCTCGAAGCGCTTGAAGATGGCGTATTCCTCGACCAGGGCCGCCACCGTCTCGCGCACCGGCTCGAAGCCGGTGGGCACGGCCACGTCCAGCACCACCATGCCCGCCTCGATTCCATCGGGAGGATTGAACGTGACGCTGGTGTGGACGGTGATGCGGTCGTCCACCGCGACGCGCTCCGTACCGTAGTCAACCGTAATCGCGAACACGTCCGGAATCTCAGTTTCCCGATCGGGGATGTTGTAGCGCAGCACCGTCTGCACGATGGCCGTGCCCCGGCCCATGGCGGTGACGGTAACCGGGTTGCCGAGCGGTACCTGCACGATCTGCATCACGTCGGCGTTCTCCGGCGTGAGCGCCACTTCCTTGCGCCAGTCGCCGCTCTGCAGCACAACGGTCATCTCCACGTTTGTGGCTACCCGTGCGGAATGGGCGGCCAGGGCTTGGAGGCTGACGACCGTATCTTGCGTGGAGCCGTAGCCTCCCAGCGCGTTGCGCTGGCCCACCAGCCACTTGGCGGCCTGGGAAGCGTTGAAGTCGTCGTTGTTCGCCAGCAGCGCCGGCAGGGCGTAGCCGGTAGTCTCGATCGCGGCGGTATGGGCCCCGTGCCCGCCGCCCCAGTAGAGCGCGCCGTCCGCGTCCTCATTGGCCATGGCCATCAGCCTGGCGTGGGCCTCCGCCGCCAGCGCGCTATCGGCAAGGGCCAGCGCGTAGGCCGCGATCGCCATGGTGTACGGGTCTTGGATGCCTTCCAGCCGGCTTACCAGGTACTGCATGGCGCGCGCGGCCCCGAAGTCGCGGCCGGCTTCAAGCAGCGCAATCGCCACGTACGCCGTGAGCGCGTCCCGCCCCTGCAAGCCGCCCAACAGTTCCTGGTGGTGCAGGAAGCCGACGTTCTCGAACGAGCCGTCCGCCAACTGATGCCGCTCGATCCAGGCGGCCGCGCGGTCGAGGACCTGTGGGTCGATGTAGATGATCTCCCGGGACTCCGCAAACGTCTTGAGGACGAACGCCGTGAGCCACAGGCTGCCCTCGGTGTCGCTGTTGCCAAAGGCGGAGAAGCTGCCGTCGTCCCGCATGTAGGTCAGTTCGCGCTGGTAGCCGACCAGCATCAGGTGTTCGGCCTTGGCCATGATTTCGGGCTTTAGCTGACCCGTTTCCCGCAGGTAGCGCGTCACGTACACGTTTGGCGCGAAGAGGATCATGTTCTGTTCGCCGCAGCCGAAGGGCATCTGCAGGAGTTGGTCGAGGCCGGCGATGCTCTGGGTCATGAGGTTGCCCGAGAGCGCAACGTAGGCGCGGCCGGAGCCGGCGATGGCGTCCGGCGGCAGGTGGGGCAGGAACTCGTGGCGCTGGCCGCCGGACAGCAGGCGGTTGTCGACGTGCTCGACGCCGATGCCTTCCGGCTCCACCAGCAGTTCCTTTATGACGGCGTCGGCGGTTTCCGCGCTGCGCGCGGTAATCTTGATCGGATTGCGGCCCAGGCCGGTGGGGCGAATCATGAACTCGACGCCGCCGATGTCGTTGGCGCCAACCGTGACCGCCTTGAGCGGCTCATCGAGCAACGCGAACCACTCACTTTCCTCGATCTCCACGAAGAATTCCTGGGCGGTCTGCCGGTAGTTGAAGAGAGCGATCTTCACCGGCAACTCCTCGCCTCGGATGGCGGAAACCGGCAAGTCCACGGTCAGGAAGAAGGGCTGGAAGACGCGCAGTTCGCTCTCGCCGATGCCCAAGCCGTGTTCTTTGGAGATGCCCACGGCGCGCAGCGCCCAGGTGGTGATGCTGTCCGGCGCTTCCACGCTCAGCACGGCGCGGCCGTTGGCGTCCGTGTACACGTCCCGCCAAATCCAGGTTTCGGGGAAGAACTGGCGCACCCGCTGGACTTCCGCTAGGTCTTCCGTGGGGCCGGGGCCTGCCTTGGCTTCCGCCATTTCCGCCCGCGGCGCTTCCGCTTCTTCCGCTGCCGCCGCCGCTACTACAAAGGAACGTTCCTGCGGTCGCTGGAGGCTTCTGCCGGCCGGCACGTCCTTGTTCGTCAATACCACCGTCCCGGCGGCGGCGAAAGTCTCAGAAGCGCCCCGCGCCTCGATCGTGTAGGAAATGTTGATGTCGTGGAGTTCCGCCTGCGGCTGTTGGTAGAGCCGCTCCAACTCGGCGAAGATCTGCTGCAAGTTCAGCCGGTTCTCGGCCAGGATGAAGACCGAGCGGTCCACGGCCACCAGGCCGACCCGCGCCTCTCCCTGCGTCTGGACGCGCACGTCAACCGCATCGCCCGGCCGCACTTCTTCCCGGCTAAAGCCCACGTCCACGTCGTGGCCATAGCCCCCGGCCACGCCAAACGGCACGTAATCGGCGGCAATCTCGTTATTCGGCAGTATCTGATAGACGAGCAGGCGCGCGGACGGCGCCATGAGCGCGGTAGCCGTGAAGGCAATGTCCGGGCCGCGAGACACGTCAGAAAAAACGACCGCGCCTCTGGAGAGCACCTCATAGTAGAAGGTGCGCGCTTCCCGCGTTGCATGGACGCGGAATTGCGCCGTATCGCCCACCGCGATTTCGCCTTGGGTCACTTGCTCGACGTGGATGAAGTTGTCGGAAGGCGAATGGCCCGCCTGGAGATTCAGAGACGCGTACGCCCTTCCCATCTGGGCGTGCACGGTCACGGCCGCGGCATAGGCGGGCGCGGTGACCCGCGCGATGGCCGTGCCGTTCTCAAGCGCAACCTCGATCCTCTCGGTTGAAGCCGTTTGGAACGCCTGGTTCACGTATTCGAGCGTCATAGTAACCGTGCCGTCGACCGGCGTGCCGTCAGGCTCCTGGGCGATGATGAGATAGCTCAGGGGCAGGCAGGGCTTGAGGGTGCGGCTCTCCGGTATGAGCGTGAGCGTCGCCGCCGCTTCCGTGACGGTGAGCAGTTTCGAGGTCTTCTGCTCGTAGCCGGTGCTCTTCTCGCGGACAGTCACGTCGAGCGTCACGTTGCCCTGGCCGCCGGCCTGGGGCACGCCGGCCACGTATTGCGCCGGCGGCAGTTCGAAGGCGGCCTCGCCGTCGATCGGCGCGCTAAAGCGGGCGAACTCCTCCCAGCGGCCCACGTAGCGGGACGCGACAATCTCCACTTCGCCCACCACCGGCTTGCCGAAGGCGTATTGACCGGCAACCGTCCCCATTATCGGGTCGCTGGCGAGAATCCAGTCCCGTGCGGTCGTAATGCTCACCTCGTACTTGGGCAGCGCGTAGCGTTCCACGCGCACGTCCAGTTGGGTTGTGCGGTCGCCCGCCAGCGCGGTGAGTTTCCACACACCGAGATTCGGCTCGGTGGAAAGCGGGACGTCGAGCGTCGCCATGCCGAATTCGCCGGTCTCGACCTCTTTCCGATAGACCTTGATGCCCTTGGCGTCTTGCAATTCGAGCGTAGCGGCGGACGGCCAGGGCTTGAGCGCGGCGTCCAGGGTCATCAGGCGGACGTGTATCGTCTGGCCGGGTTGGTAGAGCGGCTTGTCGGTCTCGACGAACAGGAGCAGGCCGTCTTCGACCCGCACGTACGCTCGGCGCTCATCCGGCACGCCCGCCACCGCAACGGCGACTTCGTAGTGGTTGGGCCCGTCGCGCGGTACCGGCAGCAGGATATTGGCCGTGCCGGACACCGCGGCCGCTACGCTCTGGGCCACCCGGCCGCCGTCCAGCAGCGATACGCGCACGTTGCCGCTGGCAGGCCGGTCGCCGTTGAAGAGCGAGACGGAGACGTGCTCGGTGTACCCCCGGCGCAGCGCCTGGGGCACGACCGCCACGTAGCTGTCCGGCTTGAGCGCAGGGTCTAGCGTCCCGGCTTGCGCGGCGCCGCCCGGCGCGGCCTGCGCCGGACACTCCTTGTCGAGGTACAGGATCTCTTCCGGGCCGTCGCCGCAACCTGCCAGGACCAGGATGAGGACTGCCAGGAACGAGAACGTCAAGAGTCTTCTCATGGCGTGACAAATCCTTATTGGCAGCATTGCTGGGAAGCGCGCTTTGGCGGGGCCACGCCGGCGCGCTACCGCTCCAGCAGTCTTTGCGCAAGCTCCTTGGCTTCGTCCAGATCCTTGGCAAATCGGTCGGCGGGAACGCGCTGCAAGACGTTGAGCGCGCGCAGGGCCAGCGCCGGCGCGCCGGTGAGGCCCATGATGATGCAGGCGGTCTCCTCGGCGGCCGCGATGTCCACCATCTGTTCCACCACCAGCGCCGCGCTATCGTCGATATACACGGTCTCGGAGAAGTCCAGGATTACCACCTCGTGGTCGCGGATGTCCACGCTGATCGTGTTGATCAGCTTGTTGGCGGAGGCCACGGAGAAACTCCCGCGCAGCGCCACCAGGCCCACCCGGGCCGAGAAGGCGTCCGCTGCCGCCGCTCTCTCTTCATCCCCAAGGAAGCTCTGGTCCAGCAGGGGCACGGAGACTACCCGGTCCAGTTCCAGGCGCTCGAACTGGCGCGCGCTCGCCATGCCGGCGGCAATCAGGCCGATGGCGACGGCGGTCACCAGGTCCACGGCTACGGTGAGGCCCATAGTGATGAGCATCACCAGCAGGTGCTCGCGCTGCACGCGGTGGATGCGCAGGATGAAGCGCCAATCGATGATGTCCCAGCCGACCTTCATCAGGATACCGGCCAGCACCGCGTGGGGAATCGCCTCCACGTATCTGCCGAGTCCCAGCACCAGCGCCAGCAGAATCGCCGCGCGCAACGCGCCGGAGACCTGCGTCTGGCCGCCGGCGCGGATGTTCACCACCGTCCCCAGGGTAGCGCCGGCGCCCGGCAGGCCGCCGATGAAGCCGGCCAGCATGTTGCCGATGCCCTGGCCGACCAGTTCCCGGTTCGGATTGTGGCGCGTGCGCGTCATGGCGTCGGCGATCAGCGAGGTGAGCAGGCTGTCGATCGAGCCGAGCAGCGCCAGGATCAAGGCCGGCTGGATGGCCGTGACCAGGATGCCCACTGAGAGCGCCGGCATGGCGATCTCCGGCAGGCCGGTCGGCACGTCGCCAATCACCGGCACGTCGGTCAGCAAGAACACGCCCAGCAGCGTGCCCACCGCCAGCGCCGCCAGCGTGGGCGGGAAGTAGCGCCGCAATCGCTGCGGCCAGAGCACGCCCACCGCCAGGGTCGCGGCGGCGATTGCCAGCGCGCTGAGGTTGATGTTGCCCAGCGCCTGCGGCCAGGCGCGCACCACGCCCACCGGCCCGCCGCTCGCTCCCGCCGCGCCCAGGAACGGCAGCGTTTGCAGCAGCATGATGATGATGCCGATGCCGGTCATGAAGCCGGAAATCACCGAATACGGCGTGAAAGCCACGAAACGGCCGATGCGCAGCGCGCCCAGCAGGATTTGGATGAGGCCGGCCATGATGACGATGGTAAAGGCCTCGGCCAGGCTGTCGGCGTGGGTGGTGAGGATGACCGCCATGGCCACGGCCATGGGGCCGGTGGGACCGGAGATTTGCGACTTGGTGCCGCCAAAGACCGCCGCGAAGAAGCCGACCGCGATCGCGCCGTAGATGCCGGCCAGCGCCCCCAGGCCGGAGGCCACGCCAAAGGCCAACGCCACCGGCAAGCCCACCACGGCCGCCGTGACGCCGCCAAAGATGTCCCCGCGGAGTGTCTGCAAGTTGTAGGTCACGTCATCGCATCCGGCAGTGCGGCCCGGCGCGGAGGGGCTGCGCCCGTTGGCAACGCTTCTCGCCGGCGGCGCGCTGCGCGTAGCCATGCTATCACAATGGAACCGGCGCGTCAGACTGGGCGCGAATCACCCCGCGCCTTGCGCCCGCCTCTCTTTAATTAAGGAAAGGGGCAGGAATCCGCGCGGCGCGCCGGCGCCCGGCGCCGGGCAATTGGGGGCCGCGGCAAGCCCGCGGCCGGGACTCCTCTTCCAGGCGCTCCAGGCGGTCATCTGCCCTCATTTGCCCCCGGAAGAGGCTTGGAGCGGGGTCCAGTCCTGATTCTGAGGCGGATGGGCGGGCAGGTTACGTCACTTAAGTGGCGCTGTTCAGCGGTTTATGACAGGGAATCCGGCGATTCCGGGCTTTTTCGGCATTTTCTCGGATTTTCCGGGACTCTTTGCTCAAAACCCCTTGCACTGTTTATTCGCGCATGATATTGTCTTTTGTGGAAATAGTTTATGAGCGAAACTAATTCAGGATGATAGTACAGTACATGGGCCGGGAAAGTATCGCTTTCCTGGATAGTGCGCGGAGGACACCCCATGGGCAATCGGAATTCTGGCGCACGGCTAAGAGGAAACGTGGACACTGTCCTGCCTCCGGCCCTGCCGTCCTCCATCCCCGCGCAGGCTGCTCCGTCTCTGGCCGGACGGAGCAGACCAGCGTACCGCCCGGCTGATTGGCGGGAACGCGGCGGGCGAGCAAGCCAGCGGCCACGACCGGAGTGAGCGGATTGCCGGCGGGAGCCGGCCGCGGCAGAGCAAGAGAAGAGCGGTAACAGCAGGCGGCAAGAGCCGCCACAGAGACGAAGAAGCGGACAGCCGGCAGCGGCCGCCCGTTTTGCCACAGAGACGGCCAAGAGCCACACGGCAGCGGGATACGAGCAACGGGAGGCGCGGCGGAGGCTAATCGGAAGCAGCGTTTGGTTGGTACCTGAGCGGGGCCGTCGGAGGAGCGTCGGCGCGCTCGCAGGTAGCGCCGCCAGCGCGCGCTCGCCGAAGAGCGCGGCAAGCCACAGTTTTGCGGTTGGAGTGAAAGGGCTTGCCGGACGAATTCGGCGACAACGGCGCGCGGCGGTCGGGGAGAGAGTTCGGCAGCGGTTGGAAAGCTATGGAGCGTGTCATGGGTAGCACAGCGTCTCGCGGTAGGTTGAGCGCACGGAACCGGTGGCTTGGATGGTCGGCCCTCGCGCTGGCCGTCATTGCGGTAAGTTTTCTGGCATTCTCGCATACCGCGCGCGCGGACAGCGCAAGCGGCCCGCTGGACCCCGCGTTTGGCGCGGCGGGCGTCTTAAGCGATACGAATACCCCGAAGTCCGAACCCACGCCGACCCCTACGCCCGAGCCCACGCCGACGCCTGAACCGACGGCTACGCCCACGCCTACGCCTGAACCCACGCCAACACCGACCCCTACGCCTGAACCCACGCCTACGCCTGAACCGACGGCTACGCCGACGGCTACGCCTGAGCCTACGCCGACGCCTACGCCTGAACCGACACCTACGCCTACGCCTGAGCCTACGCCGACGCCGACGCCTGAACCCACGCCAACACCGACGTCTACGCCTACACCGACCCCTACGCCAACACCGACACCTGAGCCAACGCCGACGCCTAAACCCACGGCCACCCCGACACCCGAGCCGACGCCTGAGCCGTTAGTCGACGGCAAGGTGGATCTGTACGCGGAGCGGGACGCCGGCGGCGCGTCCGCCTCGATATCGTGGAGCCGCTATACGGAAGCCGGTTTCGACTACTATCGCCTGGTGGTCTGCGACGAGACGCAGTACGACGGCTATTCGTGCAGCGGCACGGTCTACCAGAGCGAGGCGCACTACAACGTAAACGAAACCGGTCCGGAGACCGTGACCGGTCTTGACCCCTACACCAAGTACGGGATCATCTTGCAGGTGTGGCGCAAGGCCGTAAGCGGGGCGCTGAAGTTCCGCGCCGTGTTGCCGGCCCTGCCGGAGCCCACGCCGACGCCAACGCCTGAGCCGAAGCCAACCCCGACGCCGACGCCTGAGCCAACGGCCACGCCGACACCGACGCCTGAGCCGACGGCCACGCCGACACCGACGCCAACGCCGACCCCAACGCCGACGCCGCAGGCGCTGGCGGAGCCGCCGGCCGGCGTCAGCGCGTCGCGGGGCGACGGCACGTTGACGGTATCGTGGAACGCGGTGGCAGGCGCCAGCGGCTACAACGTCAACTGGACCAGCGACCACAAGGCAAGCTGGAGCCGGGGCGCCAGCAGCGTGAGCGGGACGAGCGTCACGCTGACCGGCATCGACGATAGCAAAGAATACTACGTGGCGGTGCAGGCGGAGAACGCCAACGGCGTGAGCGGTTGGACGGAATCAAGCCTGATCGGCGCCGTTGAAGCGAAGCCGACCCCAACGCCGACCCCGACGCCCACGCCGGCGCCTGAGCTTGCCCCCTCCTTTGGCGACGCGGCCGTCGCGGACCAGAGCTACCAAGTCAACACGGCCATCACCACGCTGACCCTGCCGGCGGCCACCGGCGGTGGCGAGACGCTCACCTATGCCTTGACTCCCGCTCTGCCCGCGGGGCTGACCTTCGACGCTGCGGCGCGGACGCTCAGCGGCACGGCCACGGCAGCGGCGGCCAGCGCAATCTACTACTACACCGCCACCGACGGCACGGACTCCGCCATGCTGTCGTTCAGCATCGAAGTTACGGCGGCGGAAGAGCAGGCGCAGGCTGCGGCAGGCCTCACCTGGGTCACCACGCCGCCCACCAAGCTGGAGTGGACGCAGGGCACGGCCGTCAACGTGACGCTGCCCGCGGCCACCGGCGACCCCAACATCAGTTACCACCTGAGAGATGGCTGCGGCTCTACAAATGCGAAATTGCCTCAAGGGATAACCTGGAACGCCTCCACCCGCACCCTCAGCGGCACGCCCACCAAGTGGTTCGCCACCCGGGTAGGCTGTTACCAGGCCTCCGCCTCCAACAAGGGCGCGCCGAACGCAATCATCCACATCCGGGCGGCGGACACGGCGGGCAACCACGCGCCCTACGCCAGCATCAAGAGCAGTGGAGCCCAGTTGGTCGCGCAGCTCTGGTCGAAATACGGGCACTGCTACAGCGGCTCCATCACCTTTGCCCCCAGCAGCGGCCACACCAAGCACTTCTACGACCCGGAAGACGACACGCTGACCTACACGGCAGGCTCGGACAAGATTGTCAGCACCACCATCAATTCCAGCGGCTACGCCGTGGCGACCCTCAGGCATCCCACCCTGAACTGGCATTCCTTCCACTACACGGCGACGGACCCCGACGGGCTCTACGACTCGATTAGCCTGCAGGTGAAGCATTTCGACTGCAAGGAGACCATGAGCGTCCAGGAGAACAAGCCCAAGGACACCGTGGTGGGGAGCGTGGGCGGGGGGAACGCCGCCGACGGCAGCAGCTTCTCCATCAGCGGCGACGCCGCCACCTACTTCGACATGAATTCCAGCACCGGCCAGATTACAGTGAAGGACGGGACGACGCTGGACTACGAGACCACCAAGAGCTACTCCGGCAAATTCCGGTACACCGTCGAAAACAAGTCGATGGGGGGCGACCTCGCAATCAACGTGAACGACGTCCGGGCGCCGAACATGGGCCGGCCGACGCTGGCGCAGAACGCGACCAACCCGACGACGTCGCTGGACGTTTCGTGGGTGGCGCCGACGCCGATGGCCGGCACCACGCTAAACGACTACGACGTGCAGTACCGCGAGCGGGGCACGAGCACGTGGTCGGCTATACCCGACACCACCAACAGCACGACCACCAGCGCCACCATCACCGGCCTGACGGCGGGCAAGGAATACGAGGTGCAGGTGCGCTCCCAGATCGCCGACGAAGGCCCCGGCCACTGGTCCGTTTCGTCCATGATCCTCTACGTGGCCGAGAACACGGCGGCCAACGGCAACGTGGGCGGGATATTCAATGTCAAGGCCACCGACTTCTATCCGATGGGCTTCACCCTGGGCGGCACCGACGGCTCCAAGTTCAAGATGAGCACCAACACCGGCTACAAGACGGACCAGTCCGGCCAGATACAGGTCAAGTCGGGAACCACCCTGGACTACGAAACCAAGTCGGTCTACACCGCTACCCTCCGTATCAACGAGTGGAATCAGGCCAACAGGAACCTCCAAGACTACACCCACAGCCTGTTCATCTACGTAACCGACGTGAATGAGCCGCCGGCCAAGCCGGCCGCGCCGACGGTGGCGGCGAATTCTACCACGCCGACGACCAAGTTGGACGTGAGTTGGACGGCGCCAACGATGACGGGCAAGCCGGCGATCACGGACTACGACGTGCAGTACCGCAAGGTTGGGGATTCCACGTGGAGTTCCCACAGCCACACGGGCACGGCAACCACCGCGGCGCTGACGGGCCTGACGGCGGGCAAGACGTACGAGGTGCAGGTGCGGGCCACCAACGCCGAGGGCACGAGCAGTTGGTCGGACAGCGGCACGGCGATCACCGAGGCCGGCGGCGTGACCCGCAGCGTAGACGAGAACACGGCGGCCGGCGAGAACGTGGGCGCGGCGGTGACGGCGAAGGCCAACAGCAAGTACACCTACACCCACAGCCTGAGCGGCACGGACGCGAGCAGTTTCACCATCGAGAGCGGCACCGGTCAGATCAAGGTCAAGACCGGCACCAGCCTGGACTACGAAACCACAACGTCGTACAGCGTCACGGTGACGGTGGCGGTGAGCGCGGTCACGGTGACCTCGTCGTCCCAGAGCGTCGACCCGAACGCGCCGGGCAACTACGTGATACCGGTGACGATCAACGTGACGGACGTGAACGAGCCGCCGCCAAAACCGGCCGCGCCCACGGTAGCGAAGCATGCGAGCAGTCCCAAGGCGAAGCTGGACGTGAGTTGGACGGCGCTTACCACCACGCAGATGAACGGCAAGCCGGCGGTGAGCGACTACGACGTGCAGTACCGCAAGATTGGGGATTCCACCTGGAGTGCGCACAGCCACACGGGCACGGGCACCAGCGCGACGCTGACGGGATTGACGGCCGGCAAGGCGTACGACGTGCAGGTGCGCGCGGTGAACGCGGAAGGGAACGGCGCGTGGTCGGATTCGGGCCGGGCGGTGACGGAGAGCGGCGACGTGACCCGGAGCGTGGCGGAGAACTCGGCCGCCGGGACGAACGTGGGGAGCGCGGTGACGATGACGGGCGGCGGCTATAAGTTCGTGCATACGCTGAGCGGGACGGACGCGGGCAAGTTCGAAATCAGTAGCAGCACGGGCCAGATTACGGTCAAGAGCGGCACGAGCCTGGACTACGATACGAAGACGTCGTACAGCGTGACGGTGGGCATCGCGGTGACGGGCACGGGGAACGGGCAGAGCGAGGCCAACGCGCCGGGCAACTACGTGATACCGGTGACCATCAACGTGACGGACGTGAACGAGAAGCCGACGTTCAGCGCCACGCCGACGCGGAGCATCGCGGAGAACTCTACTGCCGGGACGAACGTGGGAACGGCATTCACGGCGACGGACCCGGAGAGCGACACGCTGACGTACACGCTGACGGGCACGGACGCGGCGAAATTCAACATTGGCAGCGCCACCGGCCAGATAACGGTCAAGACGGGGAACGTCCCGAACTACGAAGCGAAGACGAGCTACAGCGTGACCGTTAACGTGACGGACGGCAAGAAGGCGGACGGCACGGCGGACGCGACGATCGACGACACCGTCAACGTGACCATCAACGTGACGGACGTGAACGAGCCGCCGGCGAAGCCGGCCGCGCCGTCGGTGGCGCAGAACGCCACCACGCCCAAGACTAAGCTGGACGTAAGCTGGACGGCGCCGGACATGACCGGCAAGCCGGCCATCACCGGCTACGACGTGCAGTACAAGCAGAGCAGCGATTCGAACTGGACGGCGCACAGTTTCACGGGCACGGGCACGAGCACGACCCTGACCGGGCTGACCGGCGGGACGTCGTACGACGTGCAGGTGAAGGCGATCAACGACGAGGGCAACAGCGGCTGGTCGGACAGCGGCACGGGCACGACGCAGGCCACCAACCTGAACCCGACGCTGCCGGCTCCGCCGCACGGTCAGACGAGCCTGAGCCGGAGCATTGCCGAGAACTCGCCGGCGGGCACGAACGTGGGCGCGGCGGTAACGGCCAGCGACACCGAGGGCGACACGCTGACCTACACGCTGAGCGGCACGGACGCGGCCAAGTTCGACATTGGCGCAAACACCGGCCAGATTACCGTGAAGGCGGGCAATGTCCCGGACTACGAGAGCAAGTCCTCGTACAGCGTGACCGTGGAGGTCAGCGACAAGAAGGACGGCAACGGCAACGCCGACACGAAGATCGACGACACGATCGACGTGACGATCGACGTTACCGACGTGAACGAGCCGCCGGGCAAACCGGAGAACCTGACGGTGACGCCGAACTCAAGCACGCCGGAGAGCAAGCTGGAGTTGAGTTGGGACGCGCCGGACATGACGGGCAAACCGGCCCTTGCCGGCTACGACGTGCAGTACCGGCTGGCCGGGGCGAGCAACTGGACCGCCAAGAGCCACAGCGGCACGGGCACGAGCGCGACGTTGAGCGGCCTGACGGCCGGCAAGACGTACGAGGCGCGGGTGCGGGCCAAGAACGACGAGGGCGAAAGCGGCTGGGCGTCGGGCCAGAGCATCACGGACGGGAGCGCGGTGACGCGCAGCGTGGCCGAGAATGCGGCGGCCGGCACGAACGTGGGCGCGGCGGTGACGGCCGCCTCCAATCCGAACAACTATACGCTGACGCACAGCTTGAGCGGGACGGACGCCGGTTCGTTCACCATCGAGAGCGGCAGCGGCCAGCTCAAGGTGAAGAGCGGCGCGAATCTGGACTACGAGACCAAGAGCGCGTACAGCGTGATCGTGACGGTGAAAGCGGCCGAGGCGCAGACCCAGGGCGCGCAGAAACAGTCGCTCGAGCCGAACGCGCCGGGGAATTACGTGATACCGGTGACGATCAACGTGACGGACGTGAATGAAGCGCCCGAGTTCGACGACGGCGCCTCCACCAGCCGCGGCATTGCCGAGAATTCTGCCGCCGGCGCAAACGTGGGCAAGGCGGTGACGGCAACGGATCCCGAGGGCGACACATTGACGTATAGCCTCGGCGGGACAGACGCGGCCAAGTTCAACATCGGCAGTTCCACCGGCCAGATAACGGTGAAGGCCGGCAACATCCCGGACTATGAAGCCAAGACGTCGTACCGCGTTACGGTGAACGTGACGGACGGGAAGAACGGCAGCGGCGGCAGCGACACGACGATCGACGACACGATCGACGTAACCATCAACGTGACGGACGTGAACGAGCCGCCGCCGGCGCCGGCCGCGCCGGCGGTGGCGCAGAATGCCGCCACGCCCAAGACCAAGCTGGACGTGAGTTGGACGGCGCCCGACGTGACCGGCAAGCCGGCCATCACGGACTACGACGTGCAGTACAAGAAGAAGAGCGAGTCCACCTGGACGGCGCACAGCTTCACGGGCACGGGCACGAGCACGACGCTGACGGGCTTGAGCGAGGGCACGACCTACGAGGTGCAGGTGAAGGCCGGCAACGACGAGGGGAACAGCGGCTGGTCGGACAGCGGCACGGGCACGACCCAGGGCAAGAACCTGCCGCCGGGATTCCCGGACATTCCCAACGGCGGGACGAGCCTGAACCGCAGCATCGCGGAAAACTCGCCGGTGGGAACGAACGTGGGCACGCCCGTGAAGGCCGCGGACACGGAAAGCGACACCCTGTACTACGAGCTGGATGGGATGGACAGCGCCAAGTTCGACATCGGCGAGACCACCGGACAGATTACGGTGAAGGCGGGGAACATCCCCGACTATGAAGCCAGGAGTTCGTACAGCGTGAAGGTGAGCGTAAGCGACCGGAAGGACGCCGACGGCAACCCGGATACGGCGATCGACGACTCGATCGCGGTGACGGTCACGGTGACGGACGTAGCGGAGCCGCCGGCGACGCCGGACGCGCCGACGGTGAAGGTGAATGCGTACTCGCCGACGAGCAAACTGGACGTGAGTTGGGATGCGCCGGACATGACGGGCAAGCCGGCCATTACGGACTACGACGTGCGGTTCCGCTACGTAGGCGGGACGAACTGGCAGAGCCGCGATCACACCGGCACGGGCACGGGCACGAGCATCGACAGATTGCTCCACGACACGACGTATGAAGTGCAGGTGAAGGCGAAGAACGACGAGGGCGAGAGCGGCTGGTCGGCGTCGGGCACGGCCACGACGGATTCGCCGAGCGCGGATTTCAATGACCCGGCGCCGCCGCTGGCGCTAGATCCAAATCCCTCGCCGCCGCTGATACCGATACCGGGGCCGCCGAACGTGATTGGCACGAGCGCCTGCGCGACGACCCATGACCTGGGGAGGACGATCCGGTTGATACGGAAGGACGGCGGCGCGGATCTGAACATCGAGATTGGGTCGATCTCGGCCGACGGCAGCCGCGTGGTGGTGGCTGGCTTCATCCGCGATGACGACCAGGGGCAGACCTATAGCATCGTGCGCTACGAGGCCGACGGCCGCGTGGTGCGGCTGTGGGTGGATCCGGACGATCCGTTGATCCAACAGATACCGTGGGACGTGGTGAACTCGCAGTACACGGTGCCGGTGTGCGTGGTGGTGGCGATCCCGTTGGACGATCAGTTTCCGGCTCAGGGGCAACTGGTGCGGCGGTTCGACGGGGCCGACGACCGGATCTTCCGGCACGTGGGCAACCTGGAGTGGCGGCAGATACCGGACTTAGGGACGTTCCAGGGCATGGGACTGTACTGGTGCAACGTGACGGCGGCGGACTCGGAGTTTTTCAAGCGGATCAACATTGGCGCGCCGCTGCCCAGCGGCGGCATGGATCCCCAGGTGGGCTATCCTTCGTGTTGGAAGTGGGAGCAGAAGGGTCCCCGCTCCCGCTGACCCCAAGGCCCCGCAAACGCGCGACAGAGAACCGGGCGAGTGCTCAGAGCAGGCGTCTGGGAGAGACCGCCCCGCAGGCAGGAACTGCCGCGGGGCGGTTTACTTTAGTTGGGTTATCTTGGTGGTGCGTGATTGTCGCTCCGAGCGCAGGGTCGAACAGAGATTGCGGAATCTGGTGTTCTCACCGCATGCGGTCTCGCAACCTGACATCCGAGATTCCTCACACCGATTGGAATGACGGCAAGGAGAGCAATCAACGTAGCGCGGGGGAGGAGAGGGATAACGTAGCGCGGGGGCTTGTCCCCCGCCTGAGGCGAGCGCCGCAATCGCTACCCCTCTTCCAAGATATGAGGGCGAACGGACTTGTGGTTGGTTCAGCGCGGCGGATTCCCTCAGCGCCCCTGACATTTCCTCAGATTCCCTGATATCCCCCCCCCAGATTTTCCGGGAATTCCTGAGATTCCCCGAAATTTCCGCGGACTTTCTCCGATTTTCTCGCATTTTCCGGCTGAAACCCCTTGCGCTATCTGTTCGCGTACGATATTATCTTTGCAATAGTTGTTGGACGAAACGAATGCAGAATGCTGTTAAAGCACATGCAAGAAGACAGTGATGACTTGCCGCAGAGTACATTGAGAGCGCGCGCGGGTAGTTTGCATACAGCGCGTAGTGGCAACGAGGAAGTGGCGCAGCCGGTGTAGCCAATCGGCTGCGAAAGACGCAGCAGAGCAGAGGAAGGAACGGAACGAGACAGTTGGTTGACCTGAACTTGAGCGTGGCCGCCGCGAGCGGATGGCACGCTCGCAGGTAGCGCCGCCAGCGCGCGCTCGCCGAAGAGCGCGGCAAGCCACAGTTTTGCGGTTGGAGTGAAAGGGCTTGCCGGACGAATTCGGCGACAACGGCGCGCGGCGGTCGGGGAGAGAGTTCGGCAGCGGTTGGAAAGCTATGGAGCGTGTCATGGGTAGCACAGCGTCTCGCGGTAGATTGAGCGCACGGAACCGGTGGATTGGATGGTCGGCCCTCGCGCTGGCCGTCATTGTGGTGAGTCTCCTGGCATTCTCGCATACCGCGCGCGCGGACAGCGCGAGCGGCCCGCTGGACCCCGCGTTTGGCGCGGCGGGCGTCTTAAGCGATACGAATACCCCGAAGTCCGAACCCACGCCGACCCCTACGCCCGAACCCACGCCAACGCCTGAACCGACGGCTACGCCTGAGCCTACGCCAACACCTACGCCTGAGCCTACGCCAACGCCGACACCTACGCCTGAGCCTACGCCGACGCCTACGCCTGAGCCTACGCCGACGCCTACGCCTGAACCGACACCTACGCCTACGCCTGAACCGACACCTACGCCTACGCCTGAACCGACACCTACGCCTACGCCTGAGCCTACGCCGACGCCTACGCCTGAACCCACGCCAACACCGACGCCTACGCCAACACCGACACCTGAGCCAACGCCGACGCCTAAACCCACGGCCACCCCGACGCCGGAACCGACGCCTGAGCCGTTAGTCGACGGCAAGGTGGATCTCTACGCGGAGCGGGACGCCGGCGGCGCGTCCGCCTCGATATCGTGGAGCCGCTATACGGAAGCCGGTTTCGACTACTATCGCCTGGTGGTCTGCGACGAGACGCAGTACGACGGCTATTCGTGCAGCGGCACGGTCTACCAGAGCGAGGCGCACTACGACGTGAACGAAACCGGTCCGGAGACCGTGACCGGCCTGGACCCCTACACCAAGTACGGGATCATCTTGCAGGTGTGGCGCAAGGCCGTAAGCGGGGCGCTGAAGTTCCGCGCCGTGTTGCCGGCCCTGCCGGAGCCCACGCCGACGCCGACGCCTGAGCCGACGGCCACGCCAACGCCTGAGCCAACGGCCACGCCGACGCCAACGCCTGAGCCGACGGCCACGCCGACGCCAACGCCTGAGCCGACGGCCACGCCGACGCCAACGCCTGAGCCGACGGCCACGCCGACGCCAACGCCTGAGCCGACGGCCACGCCGACGCCGACGCCTGAGCCGACGGCCACGCCGACGCCGACGCCTGAGCCGACGGCCACGCCGACACCGACGCCAACGCCGACCCCAACGCCGACGCCGCAGGCGCTGGCGGGGCCGCCGGCCGGCGTCAGCGCGTCGCGGGGCGACGGCACGTTGACGGTATCGTGGAACGCGGTGGCAGGCGCGAGCGGCTACAACGTCAACTGGACCAGCGACCACAAGGCAAGCTGGACTCGGGGCGCCAGCAGCGTGAGCGGGACGAGCGTCACGCTGACCGGCATCGACGATAGCAAAGAATACTACGTGGCGGTGCAGGCGGAGAACGCCAACGGCGTGAGCGGTTGGACGGAATCAAGCCTGATCGGCGCCGTTGAAGCGAAGCCGACCCCAACGCCGACCCCGACCCCGACGCCTACGCCGCAGCCCGGCCTTTCCTTTAATGACGCGGCGATTGCCAACCAGTCCTACACCGCGGGCACGGCCATCGACACGCTGACGCTGCCGGCGGCCGCCGGCGGCAGCGGCGACCTTACCTATTCCCTGTCGCCGTCCCTGCCCAGCGGCCTCACGTTCGACGCCGCGGCGCGGACGATTAGCGGCACGCCCGGCGCGGCCGCGGCCAGCGCCCGCTACACCTACAGCGCCACGGACGGCACGGACACCGTTGCGCTCTCGTTCAGCATCGAAGTAACGGCGGCGCAGCGGCAGGTCTCCGCCCAGGATGGGGCGTCCGCTCAGGATATCGAGGTGGGCGACGTCAGCAACATGGACTTCACCAAGGGCACGGCCATCGCGCCCATCACCCTGCCCGCCACCACCAAGAACGACACGGGCCGGGGCGTATCCTACTCCATCAGCCCGGGCCTTCCCGCCGGCCTGAGTTTTGACAGCAGCACGCGCATCCTCAGCGGCACGCCCACCGAGTACTTCGGGGGCCAGGTGTTCACCTACAAGGCCGACGCCGGCCAGAATGAATTCGCTGAGGACAGATTCGTCATCAGGATCGCGAATACCGACGGCAACCATCCGCCGGAGCGCACCATCAGCAGCAACTACCAGCAGTTAGCCGCTAGCCAGTCGTCAACTCACCTTGTGTTGATCTGCACGAACGCCACTTCCAACCACAACAAGTGGGCATTGGGCAATTCGGTGGGCAACAATTACTTTAGCGACCCGGACAGCGGCGACAGCGTGACCCTCACGCAATCATCCGCCAATTCGGACGCGGTGTCCGTGGACCAATACACCGACTCCGGCAAGCTGTTGGTGCGCGCGCACATCAGGCATCCCATGAAGAGCGCGGTCACCGTTACCATCACGGGCACCGACCCGTCCGGTCTCACGGAGACGATGACGTGGGCGGTACAGGCGTCAGGCTGCGCGTATACCCAGAGCGTTGCTGAAAATTCGCCGGCCGGCACGGTGGTGGGCACGGCCACCATGGGCCACAGCGGCGGCAGCAAGTTCGCGCTGACCGGCACGGTCGCAACCTACTTCGACATCAACTCCAGCACGGGCCAGGTTACGGTGAAGTCCGGGACGACCCTGGACTACGAGACCACCACGTCCTACACCGGCAAGGTGACCTCCGAGGTTGGCGGCGCCGACGCCGAGGCGGACATCACCATCAACGTGAACAACGAAGACGGGCCGGTGATGAGCGTGCCCACGCTGGCGCAGAACGCCACCAACCCGACCACGTCCCTGGACGTCTCGTGGACGGCCCCGACCACCAACGCGGCGGTTACCGACTACGACGTGCAGTACCGGGCGAGCGGCACGAGTTCCTGGACCGACGCCAACTTCACCGGCACGGGCACGAGCACGACGCTGAGCGGCCTTACCGCCGGCACGGAGTACGAGGTGCAGGTGCGCGGAACCAACTCGGAAGGCACCGGCGCGTGGTCACTCTCGGCTTTCACGCGCTACGTGGCGGAGAATTCAGCCGCCAACGCGAACGTGGGCGGGGAGTTCGACGTGAACGCCACGGACTTCTGGCCGCTGAGCTTCAGCACCGGCGGGACCGACGGCTCCAAGTTCAAGGGCGTTGGCAGCGATACCGGCTACAAGACGGCCCAGAAAGGGCGGATTCAGGTAAACACGGGGACCACTCTGGACTACGAGAGCACGTCCACGTACGACATTACCTTCCGCGTCCAGGAGAAAGACGCTGGCAATAAGGTTCTCCTGGATATCTCCTACAACGTCCTCGTCATCGTGACGGACGTGAATGAGCCGCCGGGCAAGCCGGCCGCGCCGACGGTGAGCGCGAACAGCACCACGCCGACGACCAAGCTGGACGTGAGTTGGACCGCGCCGACGATGACGGGCAAGCCGGCGATCAGCGACTACGACGTGCAGTACCGCAAGAGCGGGGACACGACCTGGACGGACGCGTCCTTTACCGGAACCACCACGAGCACGACGCTGAGCAGCCTGGATTCCGGCAAGACGTACGAGGTGCAGGTGCGGGCCACGAACGCCGAGGGCACGGGCAGTTGGTCGGACAGCGGCACGGCCATCACCCAGGCCGGCGGCGTGACGCGCAGCATTGCCGAGAACTCGGCGGCGGGGACGAACGTGGGCACGGCGGTGACGGCCACGGCCAACAGCAGTTACACGTACACCTACAGCCTGGGCGGCACGGACGCGAGCAAGTTCAGCATCGGCAGCAGCACCGGGCAGATCACGGTAGGCACGGGGACGAGCCTGGACTACGAGACCACAACCTCGTACAGCGTCACGGTGACCGTCGCGGTGGCCAACAAGGCGCAGGGCAACGCGCAAACGCAGTCCGTGGACCCGAACGCGCCGGGCAACTACACCATTCCGGTGACGATCAACGTAACGGACCAGAACGAAACGCCGGCGTTTAGCGCCACGCCGACGCGGAGCATCGCGGAGAATTCCGCCGCCGGCACGAACGTGGGCGCGGCAGTGACGGCGACGGACCCGGAGAGCGACACGCTGACCTACAGCCTGACCGGGACCGACGCGGCGAAGTTCACCATCGGCAGTTCCACCGGCCAGATAACGGTGAAGACGGGGAACATCCCGGATTACGAGAGCAAGACGTCGTACAGCGTGACCGTGAACGTGAGCGACGGCAAGAAGGCCGACGGCACGGCGGACACGACGGTGGACGCCACGGTGGCGATCACCATCAACGTCACGGACGTAAACGAGCCGCCGGTGAAGCTGAGCGCGCCGACGGTGAGCGCGAACAGCACGACGCCGACGACCAAGTTGGACGTGAGTTGGACGGCGCCGACGACGACGGATATGGCCGGCAAGCCGGCGGTGGACGACTACGACGTGCAGTACCGCCAGGCCGGGACGACGGATTGGACGGACGCATCCTTTACCGGCACTACCACGAGCACGACGTTGAGCGGTCTGACGGCGGGCAAGACGTACGAGGTGCAGGTGCGGGCGGGGAATGACGAGGGCGACGGGCCGTGGTCGAATTCCGGCACGGCGATCACCCAGGCCGGCGGCGTGACGCGCAGCATTGCCGAGAATTCCGCGGCCGGCACGAACGTGGGCGCGGCGGTGTCCGCGACCGCGGTGGAAGGCTACACGTATACCTACGCGCTGAGCGGCACGGACAGCGCCAGCTTCAGCATTGGCAGTTCCACCGGCCAGATTACGGTGGGCACGGGCACGGATTTGGACTACGAGACCAAGACGTCGTACAGCGTGATCGTGACGGTGACGGTGGCGGCGAATGCGCAGTCGGAGGGCGCTAACACGCAGTCGCTAGACCCGAACGCGCCGGGCAACTACACGATACCGGTGACGATCAACGTAGCGGACGTGAACGAGAAGCCGGCACTGCCGACCCTGCCGAAAGACGCCACGAGCCTGAGCCGGAGCGTGGCGGAAAATTCGGCGGTCGGGACGAACGTCGGCGCGGCGGTGACGGCCAGCGACGTGGAGGGCGACACCCTGACCTACGGCCTGAGCGGCACGGACGCGGCGAGCTTCAGCATCGTTTCGACCAGCGGGCAGATCCAGGTGAAAACCGATAACGTTCCCGACTACGAGGCGAAGAGTTCGTACAGCCTGAACGTGACCGTGAGCGACGGCAAGGACGGCCAGGGCAACGACGATACGAGCGTGGACGCGACGGTGGCGGTGACGATTACGATTACCGACGTGGACGAGCCGCCGGTGAAGATGACGCCGCCGACGGTGAGCGCCAACAGCACGACGCCGGCGAGCAAGCTGGACGTCTCGTGGACGGCGTTGACGAATACCCAGATGGCCGGCAAACCGGCGGTGAGCGACTACGACGTGCAGTACCGGCTGGCCGGGACGACGGATTGGACGGACGCAGCCTTTACCGGAACCACCACCAGCACGACCCTGAGCGGCCTGACGGCCGGCAAGACGTACCAGGTGCAGGTGCGGGGCGTGAACGCCGAGGGCAACGGCCCCTGGTCGGACGCGGGCACCGGGATTACCGGCGCGACCGGCGTGACGCGCAGCGTGGCCGAGAACTCGGCGGCGGAGACGAACGTGGGCGCGGCGGTGACCACGACGGCGAATCCGAACGGCTACTCGCTGAAGCATGAACTGAGCGGCACGGACGCCGGCAAGTTCACCATCGATGAGCCCAGCGGGCAGATCAAGGTGAAGACGGGCACGAGCCTGGACTACGAGACGAAGAGTTCCTACAGCGTCACGGTGACGGTGAAGGCGACGGCGGCGCAGGTGCAAGGGGCCGGCAAACAGAGCCTGAGCCCCAACGCGCCCGGCGACTACGTGGTGCCAGTGACGATCAACGTGACCGACGTGAACGAGAAGCCGGCGTTTACGGCGACGCCGACGCGGAGCATCGACGAGAATTCCGCCGCCGGCACGAACATCGGCGCGGCGGTGGCGGCGGCGGACCAGGACGGCGATACGCTGACGTACAGCCTGACGGGGACCGACGCGGACAAGTTTACGATTGTGTCGAGCAGCGGGCAGATACAGGTGAAGGCGGGGAACATCCCCAACTACGAGGCCAAGACGAGCTACAGCGTGACCGTGAACGTGACCGACGGCAAGCAGGCGGACGGCACGGCGGACACGAGCATCGACGCGACGCTGGCGGTGACCATCAACATAAACGACGTGAACGAGCCGCCGCCCAAGCCGGCCGCGCCGACGGTGGCGCAGAATTCTACCACGCCCAAGACCAAGTTGGACGTGAGTTGGACCGCGCCCGACGTGACCGGCAAGCCGGCGATTACGGACTACGACGTGCAGTACAAGAAGGCCAGCGAGAGCACGTGGACGAGCCACAGCTTTACGGGCACGGGCACGAGCACGACGCTCACGGGCTTGAGCGAGGGCACGACGTACCACGTGCAGGTGAAGGCGATCAACGACGAGGGCGGCAGCGCCTGGTCGGACAGCGGCAGCGCGCATACGCAGGCCAAGAACGTGAACCCGTCGTTCACGGACGACACGGCCACGCGCAGCATTGCCGAGAACTCGGTGGTGGGCACGAACGTGGGCGCGGCGGTAACGGCCAGCGACGTGGAAGGCGATACCCTGACGTACACGCTGACCGGCACGGACGCGGCCAAGTTCGACATTGGCGCGAACAGCGGGCAGATCAAAGTGAAGGCCGGGCACGTTCCCGACTACGAGGCCAAGACGAGCTACAGCGTGACCGTAAACGTGAGCGACAAGAAGGACTCAGACGGCAAAGCCGACAGCAAGGTCGACGACACGATTGCGGTGACGATCAACGTGACCGACGTGAACGAGCCGCCGGCCGCGCCGAGCGCGCCGACGGTGAGCAAGCACGCGGACACGCCGGCGAGCAAGCTGAACGTCTCGTGGACGGCGCCGGACATGACCGGCAAGCCGGCGTTGAGCGGCTACGACGTGCAGTACCGGCAGGTTGGGGCTGCCAAGTGGACGGCGCACAGCTTTAGCGGCACGGGCACGAGCACGACGCTGACGGGCCTGGCCGCGGGCAAGGCGTACGAGGTGCAGGTGCGCGGCACGAATGACGAAGGGGACGGCGCGTGGTCGGCCTCGGGCGGCGCGGTGACGGACGCGAACGCGGTGAGGCGGAGCGTGGCGGAGAATTCTCCCGCTGGGACGAACGTGGGCGCGGCGGTGACGGCGACGTCGAACCCGAACAACCTGACGTTGACGCATGAACTGAGCGGGACGGACGCCGGCAGTTTCACCATCGAGAGGGGCACGGGGCAGATTAAGGTGAAGTCCGGCACGAAGCTGGACTACGAGAGGAAGACGATGTACAACGTGATCGTGACGGTGAAGGCGGAGGAGGGCGCATCGAAGACCAGCCTGAGCCCGAACGCCCCCGGCGACTACGTGGCGCCGGTGACGATCAACGTGACGGACGTGAACGAGGCGCCGCAGTTCCCGGACATTCCCAACGGCGGGACGAGCCTGAGCCGCAGCGTGGCGGAGAACTCGGCGGCTGGGACGAACGTCGGCGCGGTGGTGACCGCGGCGGACGTGGAGGGCGATACGCTGACGTACAGCCTGAGCGGGACGGACGCGGATAAGTTCGAGATTGGCGCCGGCACCGGGCAGATAACGGTGAAGGCGGGGAACATTCCCGATTACGAGGCGAAGAAGTCGTACAGCGTCACGGTTGACGTGAGCGACGGCAACGACGGCAGCGGGAACGACGATCCGAGCGTGGACGACAGCATCGACGTGACGATAACGGTGACGGACGTAGCGGAGCCGCCGGCCACGCCGGACGCGCCGACGGTGAAGGTGAATGCGTACTCGCCGACGAGCAAGCTGGACGTGAGTTGGGATGCGCCGGACATGACGGGCAAGCCGGCCATTTCAGATTATGACGTGCGGTACCGCTACGTAGGCGGGACGAACTGGCAGAGCCGCGATCACACCGGCACGGGCACGGGCACGAGCATCGACAGATTGCTCCACGACACGACGTATGAAGTGCAGGTGAAGGCGAAGAACGACGAGGGCGAGAGCGGCTGGTCGGCGTCGGGCACGGCCACGACGGATTCGCAGAGCTCGGAGTACAATGACCCGGCGCCGCCGCTGGCGCTAGATCCAAATCCCTCGCCGGCGCTGGCGCTAGATCCAAATCCCGCGCCGCCGCTGATACCGATACCGGGGCCGCCGAACGTGATTGGCACGAGCGCCTGCGCGACGACCCATGACCTGGGTAAGACGATCCGGTTGATACGGAAGGACGGCGGCGCGGATCTGAACATCGAGATTGGGTCGATCTCGGCCGACGGCAGCCGCGTGGTGGTGGCTGGCTTCATCCGCGATGACGACCAGGGGCAGACCTATAGCATCGTGCGCTACGAGGCCGACGGCCGCGTGGTGCGGCTGTGGGTGGATCCGGATGATCCGTTGATCCAACAGATACCGTGGGACGTGGTGAATTCGCAGTACACGGTGCCGGTGTGCGTGGTGGTGGCGATCCCGTTGGACGATCAGTTTCCGGCTCAGGGGCAACTGGTGCGGCGGTTCGACGGGGCCGACGACCGGATCTTCCGGCACGTGGGCAACCTGGAGTGGCGGCAGATACCGGACTTAGGGACGTTCCAGGGCATGGGACTGTACTGGTGCAACGTGACGGCGGCGGACTCGGAGTTTTTCAAGCGGATCAACATTGGCGCGCCGCTGCCCAGCGGCGGCATGGATCCCCAGGTGGGCTATCCTTCGTGTTGGAAGTGGGAGCAGAAGGGTCCCCGCTCCCGCTGACCCCAAGGCCCCGCAAACGCGCGACAGAGAACCGGGCGAGTGCTCAGAGCAGGCGTCTGGGAGAGACCGCCCCGCAGGCAGGAACTGCCGCGGGGCGGTTTACTTTAGTTGGGTTATCTTGGTGGTGCGTGAGTGTCACTCCGAGCGCAGCGTGTCATTGCGGGTGCAGCGTGTCATTGCGAGCGCAGGGTCGAACAGAGATTGCGGAATCTGGTGTTCTCACCGCATGCGGTCTCGCAACCTGACATCCGAGATTCCTCACACCGATTGGAATGACGGCAAGGAGAGCAATCAACGTAGCGCGGGGGAGGAGAGGGATAACGTAGCGCGGGGGCTTGTCCCCCGCCCGAGGAGGGGGCTACGAGCGGTACTTCGTTTCCCCCGCGGTTCACCCTGCGACGGCGCTCAGGGCGAACGGGGAGCGCGGCGGATGTCCGCAGATTCCCCGACATTTCCTCAGAGTTCTTGCACCTCCTGAGATTTTCCAAAGTTTTCTCGATTTCCTCGCATGTTCTCGCTGAAAGCCCTTGCATTACCTAATACTATATGATAGTTTGTTAGCGAGACATAGTTTACTGAAGAAACTAATTCATGATAGTAGTAAATCACATCTTGTATTCAACGCGCTTGGCGAGGGATTCGCGGGACACCGTCCCGCCTCTCGTCCTGCCGTCCTCCATCCCCGCACAGGCTGCTCCGTCCTTTGGCCGGGGCGGAGCACGCCGGTGCTTGCGCGGCCCGCGGCAGTGGAACGCGGAGACTGGCGCCGGGAGGATTGGCCGGTTGCACAGGAATGAGGAGGAAAGAGAACGCGCGGTTGGTTGACTGAACCTGAGCGAGGCCGTCGCGGAACGACGGCACGCTTATAGGTAGCGCCGCCAGCGCGCGCCCGCTGAAGAACGTGGCAAGCCGGAGACCGAGTTGGGTGTTTAGCGATAGCGCTTGCCAATGGGTTTCAGCGTGGAGCGTGCGCAGCGGTTGGGACGTGGGCTCGGTTTTTCTAGCAATGCTATGGAGCGTGTCATGAGCGGGACGGTTTCTCCTGGTTGGTGTGGTGCGCGCAAGCGCTGGCTCAGGCGGTGGACGGCCTTCGTGCAGGCCCTCCTGATCGTTAGTTTGTTGAATGTCCCTTTGCCGGTTGGCGCGGACAACTCTCCATCCTCATCTCCACCCGCGGGGCCGCCGTCCAGCGTGAAAGCCGCGCGCGGCAGCGGCACGCTCACCGTGACCTGGGACGCGGTAGCGGGGGCTACCGCGTATAACGTCAATTGGACCAACGATCACAAGGCTAGCTGGCAGCGCGGGGCCAGCGACGTGAGCGCCACGAGCGTGACGCTCCAGAATATAGATGATAGCAAAGAATACTACGTGGCCGTGCAGGCGCTGAACGCCAACGGCGCCAGTGGCTGGCAGGATTCCGATCTCATTCCGGCCGTCGAGCCAACGCCAACGCCGGAACCCACGCCTGAGCCGACACCGGAACCTACGCCAGAGCCTACTCCAACACCAAAACCGGAACCCTCGCCGACACCGACACCGGCGCTCGTAGACGGCTCGGTGACGCTTTCCGCGAGCCGCGACGCCGGCGGCGACTCCGCCACGGTATCCTGGAGCGCCTACGACCAGGCCGGCTTCGAATACTATCGCCTGGTGGCGTGCAGCGACGCGCAGTACGACGGCCATTCGTGCAGCGGCACGGTCTTCCAGAGCGACGCCATCTACGACGTCAACGCCACCGGCCCGTTGGCCGTCACCGGCTTGGACGCCCACACCGGCTACGGCCTGATCTTGCAGGTCTGGCGCACGGGAGTGGCGGGAGCGCTGAAGTTCCACGCCACGCTGGCGGCGCTGCCGACGCCGACGCCTGAGCCCACACCTGAGCCGACCGCGACACCGGAACCCACGCCGGAGCCGACACCGACACCGGAACCCACGCCGGAGCCGACGGCGACACCGGAACCCACGCCCGGCGACACCGGAACCCACGCCTGAACCGACGCCGGTGCCCACGCCCGAGCCGACGGCGACACCGGAACCCACGCCTGAGCCGACGGCGACGCCGGAACCCACGCCTGAGCCGACGGCGACACCGGAATCCACGCCTGAGCCGACGGCGACACCGGAACCCACGCCTGAGCCGACACCGACACCGGAATCCACGCCTGAGCCGACGGCGACGCCGGAACCCACGCCGGAGCCGACGGCGACACCGGAATCCACGCTTGAGCCGACTGCGACACCGGAGTCCACGCTTGAGCCGACACCAACACCGGAACCCACGCTTGAGCTGACACCGACACCAACACCCACGCCCACGCCAGACCCGGGCGAGGCGAAACCGGCCAAGAAAGACGAAGTGTCGGCCCTTAACGGCAACCAACTGCCGGTCATCACCAACCCGGGCAACCAGAGCTACTATCAAGGCGCCAGCGTAACCCTGCCCATCACCGTGACCGACGCGGACGGCGACACGCTCACCATTACGGTGACGGGTCTGCCCGATGACCTGTCCTACGCCAGCGGGAACGTCACCGGCACGATTTCGGGAACAACCACGACGGGCAGCCATACGGTGACGATCACCGCCAGCGACGGCGTGAACAGGGCGGTCACCGCATCCTTTACCATCACGGTCAATGCCAACGTGCCGCCGGTCATAGGCGCGCACGGCGACAAGACGTATCACCGGGGCCAGACCATTACGGCCTTCGACATCAACGCTGCCGACTCGGACGGCGAAGCCCTCATCATCACCGTGACCAATCTTCCCGACGACTTGAATCTCTCCAATCGCGGCAGTTTGGGCGGCAAGCGGGTGAGCGGAACGATAGCCGCCGACGCCGATCTGGGAATCTACATCGTAAGCATCACGGCGAGTGACAATAAAGCGGCGGCGGCAACCGGCTCTTTCACCATTACCGTCACCGGCGCCAATGCCCAACCCAGTTTCGCGTTGAGTAGCGTCAAGCGCGCCATCGACGAGAATTCGCCGGCCAACACCGCGGTCGGCGCCGCCGTTACCGCTACGGACGCCAACGGGGACACCCTGGAGTATTCGCTCAGCGGCGCCGACGCCGGCAAGTTCACCATTGACTCGGCCACCGGCCAGATCAGGGTGAATGCCGGCACCACCCTGGACAAGGAGAGCCTGACCGGGCACTACAGCGTGACGGTGGGCGTGAGCGATAAGAAGAACGCCAGCGGCAGCGCCGATACCGTGGTTGACGATACCATTGCGGTGGAAGTGCACGTAGACGACGTGAATGAGCCGCCGCCCGCGCCGGCCGCGCCGACGGTGGCCGCGGACACAACCAATCCGCAGACCAGCCTGGCCGTTTCATGGCGAGCGCCGACGTCGACCATTATGGTCGGCAAGCCGGCGGTGAGCGACTATGACGTGCAGTACCGCATCAAAGGCGCGGTCTCCTATACCAACCACGTCTTCGACGGCACGGGAACCAGCGCCACTATCACCGGCTTGAACGCCAATACAACCTACCAGGTGCAGGTGCGTGCCTCCAACGACGAAGGCACGGGCGCCTGGTCGGATGCGGGGGAAGGCAAGACGGACGCGGCTGCCGGCGCCAATCTCAATCCCGCCTTTGCGGCGAGTTCCACCACCCGCGCGGTGGCGGAGAGTTCCCCGGCCAACACGAACGTGGGCGCCGCCGTCACCGCTACGGACCCCAACGGGGATACTCTGGAATATAGCCTGAGCGGCACGGACGCCGGCAGTTTCACCATCGGCGCGGCCACCGGCCAGATCACGGTGAAGTCCGGCACCACCCTAGACTACGACACCAAGAGTTCCTATAGCGTGACCGTGGGCGTCTCCGACAAGAAGGACACGTCGGGCAACGCCGACGCCGTGGTTGACGACACGATCGCGGTGACCATCAACGTAACCACGACAACGAACACCCCGCCGGTCATCACCGACCCCGGCACGCTCTATGTCTATCAGCACGGCGTCTACGGCGGCAGTGGGCACCATGAAGGTCTTGCCATTACGGTATCCGATGCCGAGGGTACCCCCACCGTGACGCTTTCCGGCCTGCCCTCCTATTTGTCCTACGCCAACGGCAAGATCACCGGCTCTGTTCCCGGCAACGCCGCGACGGGCAACCATACGGTGACCATCACCGCCAGCGACGGCCAGAACCGGGCGGTCACCGCAACGTTCACGCTCAGCGTCCAAGCCAACGAGAAGCCGGTCTTGAGCGCGCCCGCGAACACGACCGCCTATCAGGGCCAACCCATTGCTACCCTGGCCATCGGCGTCGCCGACAATGACAAGAACGGCTTCACGATCCACGTGCTCAATCTCCCCAAGGGCTTGACCCAGGAATACTTCAACAGCGGCGGCAAGACGGTCGGCAAGCATGTGAAGGGCACGATCGCCACCGACGCCGGCACGGGCAACTATACCGTCACGATCAACGTGAACGAAACCAGCGGAGCGAAGGTGACCGAGACGTTCACGATCTACGTCCATACCGGCGCGCCGGATGCAACGGGCGCTCCCACCGTGGCCCAGAATTCCGGCGAGCCGAGCACCAAGCTGGACGTCTCGTGGACGGCCCCCAGCGTAACGGGCCGCACGGCCATCACCGATTACGACGTGCAGTACCGCGTCAACGGCGCGTCCTCATGGACTTCCCACGCCTTCACCGGCACGGGGACCAGCACGACTCTGAGTGGCCTGACCCAGGCCACCAACTACCAGGTGCAGGTGCGCGCCACCAACGGCTTCGGCAGCGGCAGGTGGTCGCCCGTCACGCTCCGCAGGACCGCCGGCAGTAACGTCAATCCTCAATTTGCGTCGGCAAGCGCCAGCCGCGCCGTGGCTGAGAATTCTGCCGCCAGCGCCAGCGTGGGCGACGCCGTCGCCGCCACGGACAGCAACGCCGATACCCTGGAATACACCCTGAGCGGCACTGACGCCGGCAAGTTCACCATCGGCTTGAACACGGGCCAGATCAAGGTGAAGAGCGGCACGACCCTGAACTACGAATCCAGCGCCAAGTCCTACAGCGTGACCGTGGGCGTCAGCGACAAGAAAGACACCAGCGACAACGCCGACGCGGTGGTGGACGACACTATCGCCGTTACCATCAACGTGTCCAACGTGAACGAGCCGCCGGACGCCCCCAGCCTTTCCGTCTCCCAGAACACCACAAATCCGCATAACAGCCTGGATCTCTCGTGGACGGCGACCAACGCGAGCGGCCGCCCGACGATCAACAAGTACCACTACTACTACCGGAAGAAGGGGGAGAGCGCCTATCCCCCGGCGAACAAGAAGACCTTGAACTCGACGCTGACCGCAGTCACGCAGACCATCAGCGGTCTGGAGGCAAGCACCACCTACCAGGTGCGGGTGCGCGCCTGGAACGACGATGGCAAGAGCGAGTGGTCGACCACAGTCGAGGCCAAGACGGCCGCGACGGCGCAGCAGGCAACGCCGACACCAACACCAACACCGACGGCAACGCCTACGCCTACGCCTACACCAACACCGACGCCGACGCCGACGCCAACGCCAACGCCAACACCGACGCCGACGCCGACGCCGACGCCAACGCCAACGCCAACACCGACGCCAACGCCAACACCAACGCCGACGCCGGTTTCCAACGCGCCGCCGAGTTTCGGCGCCAATACCGCTAGCCGCAGCATCGCCGAGAATGCTGCCGCCGGCACGAACGTGGGGACGGCGGTGGCGGCGACGGACGCGGACGGCGATACGTTGACCTATAGCCTGACTGGGACCGACGCGGCAAAGTTCACCATCGGCAGTTCAACCGGTCAGATAGCGGTCAAGGCCGGGAATATCCCCGACTATGAAGCGAAAACGTCGTATAGCGTCACGGTGAACGTGACGGACGGGAAGAACGGCAGCGGCGGCAGCGACAATACGATCGACGACACGATTGCGGTGACGATCAACGTCACGGACGTGAACGAGCCGCCGGTGAAGGTGAGCGCGCCGACGGTGAGCGCCAACAGCACGACGCCCACGACCAAGCTGGACGTGAGTTGGACCGCGCCGACGACGACCGAGATGGCCGGCAAACCGGCGGTAACCGACTACGACGTGCGGTACCGCCAAGCCGGGGCGAGGGATTGGACGGACGCCTCCTTTACCGGCACCACCACGAGCACGACCTTGAGCGGGCTGACGGCCGGCAAGACGTACCAGGTGCAGGTGCGCGCGGTGAACGCCGAGGGCAACGGGCCGTGGTCGTTCAGCGGCACGGCGATTACCCAGGCAAGCGGCGTGACGCGCAGCGTGGCCGAGAATTCCGCGGCCGGGACGAACGTGGGCGCGGCGGTGTCCGCGACCGCGGAGGAGCGCTACACGTATACGTACGCGCTGAGCGGCACGGACAGCGCCAGCTTCAGCATTGGCAGCAGCACCGGCCAGATTACGGTGGGCACGGGGACGGACCTGGACTACGAGACCAAGACGTCGTACAGCGTCATCGTGACGGTCACGGTGGCGGCGAATGCGCAGTCGGATGGCGCTAACACGCAGTCGCTAGACCCGAACGCCCCGGGCAACTACACGATACCGGTGACGATCAACGTGACGGACGTGAACGAGAAGCCGACACTGCCGACCCTGCCGGAAGGCGCCACGAGCCTGAGCCGGAGCGTGGCGGAAAATTCCGCGGTCGGGACCAACGTCGGCGCGGCGGTGACGGCCAGCGACGTGGAAGGCGATACCCTGACCTACGGCCTGAGCGGCACGGACGCGGCGAGCTTCACCATCGTATCGACCAGCGGGCAGATCCAGGTGAAAACCGGGAACATTCCCGACTACGAGGCGAAGAGTTCGTACAGCCTGAACGTGACGGTGAGCGACGGCAAGGACGGCCAGGGCAACGACGATACGAGCGTGGACGCCACGGTGGCGGTGACGATTACGATTACCGACGTGGACGAGCCGCCGGTGAAGCTGAGCGCGCCGTCGGTGTCGGCCCACGCCACCACGCCGGCGAGCAAGCTGGACGTCTCGTGGACGGCGTTGACGAATACCCAGATGGCCGGCAAGCCGGCGGTGAGCGACTACGACGTGCAGTACCGCTTGGCCGGGGCGAGCGACTGGACCAGCCACAGCTTTAGCGGCACGGGCACGAGCACGACGCTGGCGAGTCTGACGGCGGGCAAGAGCTATGAAGTGCAGGTGCGCCCGGTGAACGCCGAGGGGAATGGGCCGTGGTCGGACGCGGGTGCGGCGATTACGACGGCCGGCAGCGTGAGCCGGTCGGTGGCGGAGAATGCTGCCGCCGGCGCGAACGTGGGCGCGGCGGTGACCGCGGCGAGCAATCCCAATGACTACACACTGACGCATTCGTTGGGCGGCACGGACGCGGGTTCGTTCACCATCGAGAGCGGCACGGGCCAGATCAAGGTGAAGAGCGGCGCAAGCCTGGACTACGAGACGAAGAAGTCCTACAGCGTGACGGTGACAGTGAAGGCGGCCGCGGCCGGCGTGCAGTCGTCTGGCCTGAGCCCGAACGCGCCGGGCGACTACGCGATACCGGTGACGATCAACGTCACGGACGTGAACGAGGAGCCGGCGCTGCCGAGCCTGCCTAAGGACAAGACGAGTCTGAGCCGCAGCATCGCCGAGAATTCTGCCGCCGGCACGAACGTGGGCGCGGCGGTAACGGCGACGGATCCGGAGGGCGATACGTTGACGTATAGCCTGACCGGAACGGACGCGGCCAAGTTCAACATTGGCAGTTCCACCGGCCAGATCACGGTCAAGTCGGGGAACATACCGGACTATGAGGCCAAGACGTCGTACAGCGTCACGGTGAACGTGACGGATGGCAAGAAGGCCGACGGCACGGCGGACACGACGATCGACGCTACGGTCGTGGTGACGATCAACGTGACCGACGTGAACGAGCCGCCGCCCAAGCCGGCCGCGCCGACGGTGGCGCAGAACAGCGCCTCGTCCAAGACCAAGTTGGACGTGAGTTGGACAGCGCCGGACGTGACCGGCAAGCCGGCGATTACGGACTACGACGTGCAATACAAGAAGGCCAGTGAGAATTCGTGGACGAGCCACAGCTTCAGCGGCACGGGCACGAGCACGACGCTCACGGGCTTGAGCGAGGGCACGACGTACCACGTGCAGGTGAAAGCGATCAATGATGAGGGGAACAGCGGCTGGTCGGACAGCGGCAGCGCGCACACGCAGGCCAAGAACGTGAACCCGTCGTTCGCGGATGACACGGCTACCCGCAGCATCGTCGAGAACTCGGCGGGCGGCACGAACGTGGGGGCGGCGGTGGCGGCCAGCGACGCGGAAGGCGACACGCTGACGTATACGCTGACCGGAACCGGCACGGCTGTGTTCACCATCGTCGCGTCCAGCGGCCAGATACAGGTGAAGGCGGGCGCCGACCTGAACTATGAGGGCAAGAAAGTGTTCACCATGACGGTGACGGTGTCCGACGGGAAAGACACCGACGGCAAGGCGGACACGGCGATCGACGACACGATCGCGGTAACGGTCAACATTACCGACGTGAACGAGAAGCCGTCGTTCAGCAAAGACACGGTTACGCGCAGCATACCCGAGAACTCGCCGGCGGGCACGGGCGGGACGTTCACGGCCACGGACCCGGACGGCGATACGCTGACCTATTCTCTGAGCGGAGACGACGCGGACAAGTTCGCGTTCGATACTTCCACTGGGAAGGTCACGGTCAAGGCGAGCCACATTCCCGACTATGAGACCAAGAATTCGTACAGCTTCACGGTTGGCGTCAGCGACGGAAAGGATAGTGACGGCAACACCGACACGAAGGTCGATGACACGCTCGCGGTGACGATCAACGTGACGGACGTGACCGGCCCGGCGCAGCCGGCCGCGCCAACGGTGGCGCAGAACACGACTAGTCCCGCTACCCGTTTGAAGGTTTCGTGGACGGCGCCCAGTTCCACCCATTCCGGCGGGCTCACGGACTACGACGTGCAGTACCGGATCAAGAACACCACGAACCCGAATACATGGACTGCCCACGGTTTCACGGGCACGGGGACGCAGACCGTCCTGGCGGGCCTGACGGCGGACACCACCTATGAGGTGCAGGTGCGGGCCGCCGACGCCGAGGGCGAAAGCGCCTGGTCGGCCGCGGGCGAGGGCACGACGGCCAACGCGCAGCCGACGCCGACGCCCACGCCGGTTCCCAACCTAAAACCGGAGTTCCCAAGCGATTCGACCACCCGCAGCATTGCCGAGAACTCTGCGGCGGGATCGAATGTCGGCGCGCCGGTGAAGGCCACGGACGCGGACGGGGACACCCTGACGTACGGCCTGGGCGGGAGCGGCGCCGCCGCGTTCAAGATCGACGCGGCCTCCGGCCAAATCAAGCTGAAGACGGGCGCGGCGCTGGACTATGAGTCCAAGTCCTCCTACACCGTCATCGTGTCTGTCGACGAGCAGTGTGAAGGCGTCTGTCCCCAGGTGGTGGACGACACCATTACCGTTACCATCAAGGTGACGGACGTGAACGAGCCGCCGGCCGCGCCGGCCGCGCCCACGGTGACCGCCAGCGCCGACACGCCGCTCAGCCAGTTGGACGTCTCGTGGACGGCCCCGAATATGAGCGGCGAGCCGGCCATCAGCGGCTACGCCGTCCGGTATCGCGAGAAAGGCGCGACCGGCTGGACTTCCCAGAACTTCATGGGCGCGGGCACGGCTACCGTCATCACCGGCCTGCAAGGGAGCACGAGGTATGAGGTGCAGGTGAAGGCGCGCAACGACGAGGGCGCGAGCGCCTGGTCGGCCAGCGGCGAGGGCGCGACGGCCGCGGCCCTGGTGGAGCCGACGGCAACGCCGATACCGACCGCGACGCCAACGCCAACGCCGATACCGACCGCGACGCCAACGCCAACGCCGCCGCGGCAGTCGCCGCAGAACTCGCCGCCGACGTACTCGCCGATTTCCCTGAATCCCTCGCCGCCACGGCTGCCATTGCCGGTGCCGCCAACCGCCATCGGCGATACGGTCTGCGCCACGGCGCATGACTATGGGAACCGGATGCGCATATACCGCAAGGACGGCGGGGCGGATCTGAGTATCCAGATCGGCTCGCTCTCCGTCGGCGGCAGCCTGCTGACGGTGGCCGGCTTCATCCGCGACGGCACGCTGGGTCAGACCTATAGCATCGTGCGCTACCAGGCCGACGGCCGCGTGGCGCGGATGTGGGTGGATCCGGACGACCCGCTCGTCGAGGAGATCGATTGGGAAGAGGTGAACACGAAGTATACGGTGCCCGTCTGCGTGGTGGCGGCCATCCCGCTGGACGATCGCTACCCGGCCATTGGCCAACTGGCGCGCCGCTTCGACGGCACGGACGACCGCATCTTCCGGCACGTGGGCAACCAGGTGTGGCGGCACGTGCCGGACCCCGCCACCTTCCAGGCGATGGGACTCTTCTGGTGCAACGTGACGGCGGCGGACGCGAGCTTCTTCCGGCGGATCGTCACCGCCGACCCGCTGCCCAGCGCCGACGCGGAGCCGCGAAGCGACTACCCAAGCTGCTGGTCGTGGGAGGATACGGAACGCTCCCGCTGATAACAAGACCGCATATGCGCGATACCAAACCGGGCGCCCGCTCCAGGCAGGCGCCCTGGAGAAGGCCGCCCCGCGACAGCGCCTGCCGCGGGGCGGCCTTCTTCGTTGGGTTTACTTTGTCGTCTGCCCTTGCTCCCGGCGGGGGACAAGCCCCCGCGCTACGTTGCTGCGACGGCATTGGCCCCTGCGCTACGTTACTGCGGCGACATTGACCCCTGCGCTACGTTACTGCGGCGACATTGACCCCTGCGCTACGTTACTGCGGCGACATTGACCCCCGCGCTGCGCTACAGCGGCGACATTGACCCCCGCGCTACGTTGCCGCGGCGACATTGACCCCTGCGCTACGTTGCTGCGGCGACATTGACCCCTGCGCTACGTTACTGCGGCGACATTGACCCCCGCGCTGCGCTCATGCGAGAACATCTAGTGAGAAGGTGGCGCGAGGAGCGCGACGATTGTCATTCCGAGCGCAGTGCGTTATTCCGAGTTGCGGCGTGTCATTCCGAGTGCAGCGTCGAACTGTGTTCGCGGAATCTAGGGGCCCTTAGCGCATACGGTCTCGCAGTCCAGCATCCGAGATTCCGAACGGAGTGAGGAATGACGGGGGGTCGCGGCCGTTGGCCGTCGTTCCGGCGGAATCCATGTGTGTGGCTCCTTGACGGTCATTCCGGCGAAAGCCGGAATGACAGCAAGCGTGGGGAATGACGAACGGTGTGGGGGAGTGACGGACAGCGCGCGCCTGGGGCGGCGCCGGCCCTTTCGCGCCAAGGCGGCGCCGGCCCTTTCGCGCCAAGGCGGCGCTTACGGAGACGGCAGCGGCGTGGCGTTGACGGTGATGACCACCTCGCCTTCGCCCTGGTCGACCGCCTCGAGGACCACCGGGTCTTGGCTTGCGGCCAAGGGGCCAATGGCGCGCTCGTTCACGGTAATCTCGATACCGCCGGTGCGTCCTAACGTAATGGTGACACTCTCCGCGCCGGACCACGTGCGCGGCTCTGTGCCCTGCGCGGTATCCGGGCCGATGGTGCCGCCAAAGGCGCTGGCGCCGTCGACCGCTACGCCGATCCAGACCTGCTGGGTGGCCGCGCGCAGGGTGACGTTAACGCCGGTGACCGCGGTAGGAGTCGGCGTCGGCGCCGTCGTGGGCGTGGGAATGGGAGTTGGCGTCCGGACAGGCGGCAATTCAACCAAGGGCGTGGGTTCGCTGGTGGGAGTGGCTGTTCTCTCAGGCGTCGCCGCCGGGGCCGGCCCGGCCGACAGGAACTCCTGGTAGAGAAAGTTCAAGAGCACGCCAATCGCCGCCAGGAGCAGGAGCGCTACCAGAAGTTTGGGTCCCCGCCGTGAATTCGGCCGCCCGCGCTCGCCGTTGGACGGCGGCAGCGGCGGCTGGGCGCGCGTGCGTTGCTGACGGTCATACTCTTCGACGATCTCCGCCGCGATCAAGCCAAGATAGCGGGCGTAGTTGAGGAGGAAGCCGCGCGTGTAGACCGGCGCGGGCAGCGCGTCGAAGTCCTCCGCTTCCAGCGCGTGCAACGCAGAGCGGCGGATGCGCGTGGCGGACGCGGCCTGGTCGAGCGAGACACCTTTCGCTAACCGCGCCGCGCGCAGCGTTTCGCCTATGTGCAGCGGCTCATCCATGTGCCTACTCCACGGCGGGCGGCAACGACGGCAAGCGGACGCCGCCTACGCCGTCCAGCAGCGCCTGCCTTGCCTAACCGGCTGGCCGCCAACCGATTGTTGAGGAAAAGGGAAGATTCCCACACTTTGGATAATTAATATCTATCTTGATAAAGTGTCAGCAACACGTCCCGAATGTATGAAACCTATCGTACTAAAGTGCGGTATTCTGTGCACGTACCGTCAGCCGTACCCACGGAGCGTGACTACCCAAATCACATTAGACGAGGGAAGAGCCGCACAGGGCGGTTGCCGTTTTCCAAACGAGGCGCATGGCCGCGCAACGAAAGACGGCGCGCCTTCATGCGGTAATTGCTCCCAAACACCGCAATCGGCCCGGGCGGGTATAATCTCAAGGAGATAGGGAAAGCGCGGAAACAAGGCGTTTCCCCCGTTCGGGCCGCAGCGCGCGTCTTCTCCGCGCCGGGACGCGCATACGCGCATCGGCTCGCGCTACCCTGTCCTCAGAATAACAGAATCGAAAGATGGTTGCGTGCGGAAAACGCGCCGTGCCGGTGATGTGGCGCAAGTCCCGGCGCGACGGCAGCCGGCCGGAAGAGCGCCGGGCAACCCCGGGTGGGCGCATTCCGCAAGAGGGCGGCGCGCGCATGCACAGACCGCGAAAGGAGCGCGGCCACACGATGGTCCCCAGCGTAGACGCCTGGATGCGGCTCTCCACTGAGCAACTGCAACGAGCGGCCAAGACGCCGCTGCGCATCGCGCCGGACCGCGCGGCGCTCCATGCGGCCTTTGCCCGCGAGATTGCCGACGAGATCAAGGCCCGCAACGCCGCCGGCGAACCCACGCGGCTCATCCTGCCGGTGGGCCCAATCGGGCACTACCCGCTGCTGGCGGAAATCTGCAACCGCGAGCGCATCTCGTGGCGGAACGTGTGGACGTTCAACATGGATGAGTACTGCGATTGGGAAGGGCGCTCCATTCCGCTGGACCATCCGCTGAGCTTCGAGGGGTACATGCGCGGGGAGTTCTTCGCGCGGCTCGACGCCGACCTGCGCATGCCGGCGGACCGGGTCTGCTTTCCGCGCATCGAGCGCATCGACGAGGTGAGCGAGCAGATCGCGGCGCTCGGCGGCATCGACACCTGCTACGGCGGCATCGGCGTCCACGGCCACGTGGCGTTCAACGAGCCGCCAATCAGCCGCTTCCATCAGGTGACGCTGGCGGACTTCCGCAATTCGCGCACCCGCGTGCTGCCCCTGGCCCCGGAAACCATGGTGATGAACTCCATTAGGCGCGCGGGCGGCAACTTCTACACGTTCCCGCCCATGGCGATCACTATCGGCATGAAGGACATCCTGGCGTCCCGCCGCGTCCGCCTCTACTGCGACGGCGGCGATTGGCAAAAAGCCATCCTGCGCATCTCCCTGCTGGGCGAGGTCAGCGCCGACTACCCGGCCACGCTGCTGCAAGAGCACGCGGACGCGGTGATTACCGCCGACGCCGAAACCGCCGCGCCGCTAGCGCTCTAGTGCCAGTCTGCGCATAGAGTAAACTGGGTATGGTAGTCGGCTACTCCTGGCTTCTGCGCTCAAGCTCGCTGAGAAAGCGATTGGCGTAGGGCGACTTTTGCCGGACCTTGACCGGGTCCAGTATCGCCAGAATCTCGAAGCTGTGTCTCCCCTTGTCGTACGCTCCCTTACTCGTACTGCGCGTAGCCTGTCGCAGTCCGCTCTCGACGTCTTGTTTGGAGATTTCCTCTACTCGTGGATTCTGCGGTAGCGACGACTCTTGGAAATTCCGGCCGTAGAAGGACGTGAGAGTGTCCGCGTCGGCAAGGAACCAGGACTCCATGATCTGCACCATCAGATGGCATTGATCGTCAGTCGCGGCGGCGGGTCGGCTCCAATTCTCATGAACCTTTAGGTGTTGCCAAGGTCCACCTGCCGCAACCGGGTGCTCCGCATCCACAAGCAGCAGGGCGGCTTCACCATTCGCGACCGCCTTCTTGAAGTCATTGAAAGCCCTCTGCCGACTGCCGCAAGGAAGAAAACGGGGCATGTTTCCGGTGAACCCCGTCTTCCTGACAAACCTGATAAATCCTTCGCGGAACTTGCTGGTCTGTTCTGAGCGGCCCCCTCTTCGCCCCCTTCGATCTGAGCCACTGCCGCCGCCTTCCACATAGACTTTGACGCTCACCAGACGTTCCCTCCCAGGTCGCCGCGTGTCCAGAGTTCGCCCAGGCGGTAGTCTTCCAGCCAGACTTTGAGTTCCGCGGGATCGAGCCGCTGAAGTTGCGTCGCGCCGTTGACTTTCTCACAGACAACCACTGCCTCCGGCACGTCCGATAGCGCGTCCACCAGGATGTCGGAGTGCGTCGTAACGATGATTTGGCTGCGCTGAGACGCTTCCACCAGGAGGTTTGCCAACTTTGGGATGACGTCGGGGTGCAGGCCCATTTCCGGCTCTTCGATGCAGATGACCGGCGGAGACTCGCGACTGTAGAGAGCTGCAAGCAGGCAGAGGTAGCGCAAGCTGCCATCAGAGAGCCGTGTCGCCGGCACGTTCGATTCCAGTCCTTCTTCTTGGAAGAAGACTTGTACGGTGCCGCCGAGCACTACTGCGAGAATGTCTTGAAGCGACGGATAGAAGTCACGTTGAATGTCTATGAGTTTTTTCTTATATGGAGGTTTGTTGAGCAGTAGGCTTAAGACTACGGCGAGATTGGAGCCGTTTTCCAACAGATAGTCTTGGCCAAGATCGGCCGGTTGCGGAAGACGTACCGGCGTTTCGTGTCCGACTTGAAATTCTCTATAGAAGCGCAGCTTGTCAAATTGTTCGGACACATAGGATAGACCGTCAACTGGCAATGGTTCCGGTAATTGGCTAAGGATAGACTGGTCCGTTCTAAACTCATTAGACTTCAATACTTGCTGGGATGTTCTCTTGGCATTGGGTCGAATCACTGATCTGTGCTTGTCGTAGCGATAATAGAAACTCGGCCCATCTTCCTCCGTCTGTGAGGCCGCTTCTTCCAGTAGTTCCTCTCTGAGCGTAAAGTCCGCGTAGAACTGGGTGAATGAAAGCCGATATCGTAGCGGGATGGGAATCCAAGGCAAGTTCTCTACTGTCACTTCTATTGTCGCCTGGATTCTACGGTCGTGGGGCCCTTTCCAAAGCCACTCGCCTACGCCGCCTCCTTCAGCAAAAGGCACCTGAATGTCCCTGGGCGCTGCAGCAAGAATCGACAACGCCTCGATCAGGTTGGATTTACCGGAAGCGTTCGGGCCGATGAGGACATTGAGCGGTTCCAGTTCAAAGGGAGGCGTTTCCGGGCCATAGGAGAGGATGTTTTGCAGACGGATCGTTTGAATGAATCTCTTGCCATCCATAGGAACTGTCCTTGCCTTTTCACGTTCCGTGTTGGGCGGAAGTCACACTTCCCACTGGAGTAGGGTTTGAGCATGCGATGCGCCCACCCATCCTATGGAACAGTGCCCTAGTGTCGGTGTCAAGCAACGGCGCTCACTTGGGAGAAGCGGACAGTCAAATGCTCGCGCAATTGGCCATGCTTTCACGTCCATCGGACGGCTTTGCGATCGCTCTTGACACGTGGCTTCCCGGCGTTGCCGTGCCGCACTGGAGCCACAGACAGCGAGACCAGCCAACGCCGCTGGGTGGTATCATCTCTGTGTGTCACGGCGTGCAGTCTAGGGGTGTTGCTCAAGCGAGCGTATCACAATACATAGCGTACGGTTTGCACTCCAGAGGAGGTAAGTTTTCCAATGGCAGCGCAGCAGGATCCGGTTCGGTTTGGCATTATCGGCCTTGGTGTCGGCAAGTCGCGGGTGAAGCAGGCGGCGACGACGGCGGGGGCGCGGTTGGTGGCGGTCTGCGACTTGCAGGAGGAGTTGGCGGCGGCGCAGGCGGGGGAATACGGGTGCGACTGGCACACCGACCACCGCGCCTTGTTGGAGCGGCAGGACATCGACGCGGTGGGCATCTTCACCCCCAGCGGCACCCACGGCGATCTGGCCATCGAGAGCCTGCAGGCCGGCAAGCACACCTTCACGACCAAGCCGATGGACGTCTCCACGGCCAAGATCGACCAGGTAATCGCGGCCGGGGACAAGAGCGGCAAGATCCTGGCCGTGGACTTCCAGCGCCGCTACGAGCCCGGCACGCGCCTGATCAAGCAGGCGCTGGACGCGGGACGCATCGGGCGGCCGATCTTTGGCGACTTCCGGCTGAAGTGGTACCGCGCCGACAGCTACTTTGCCGGCGGCAATCCGCCCGGCTGGCGCGGCACCTGGCAGTACGACGGTGGCGGTTCGGCGGCCAACCAGGGCATCCACGGCATCGATCAGACCCTCTGGTTCATGGGGCCGGTGGCGCGCGTGCGGGCGCGCATCAACGTCTTCAACCACGACATCGAGACCGAAGACGCCTGCGAGGCGCTGGTGACCTACGCTTCCGGCGCGTGGGGCGTCATCCAGACCACGACCACGGTCTACGGCGGCCTGGGCCACGAACATGAAATTCACGGCACCGGCGGCACCATCCAGATGCGGCAAGAGGACATCATGACGTGGGCGTTTGCCGATGACCCCGACGGCGGTATGCCCGATCCGGCAGAACTCCCGCCCGGTCCGCAAAACATCGTCGAGGATATGCTCGGCGCGATACGGGACGGCAAACCGGTGGCGTGCAGCGGGCCGGAAGGGCGGCGGTCCGTGGAGTTGCTGGAGGCTATGTATACGTCGGCGCGGGAGGACCGGGAGGTGACGCTCTAGCGGGCGCGCGGCAGGGCCGGCAGCCGTTCATCCTTCGACAGGCTCAGGACGAACGGAATGCGGGCCTTGCCGGTTGGTTTTCGCTTCTTTACCTCAATCAATTGGCAAACTCAGGACGAACGGATAGCGGTCTTGCCGGTTGGTTTTGAATTTCCCGTGCTTGGTTCCGGCGTAGCGCGGGGGCTTGTCCCTAATGCTGTCGCACTAAACAGAGAGGCAGCAAAACTCGCGTCCGAAGTCTCCGGTAGCGCAGGTTTGTAACCTGCGTAGCTGCCAGGTCAATCCTTTGCATGTCTGCCTTAATGGCTCAGGCGGGGGGCAAGCCCCCGCGCTACGGCGTTGAATCGCACGCAGCCCTGCGGTAGGGCGCGCAACGTGGTACCATTGCCGCCAGTACGCACGAATTGGCACGCAAGGATGGGTAGGCTATGGCATTCCGGTACGCGTTCTGCAACGAGGCGTTCGAGGATTGGGAATTTGGGCGGATCTGCGACTATCTGGCGGAGCACGGGTACGCGGCCGTCGAGGCCGCGCCGTTCACCTTCGAGCAGTCGGTTTTTGACATAACCCCCGAGCAGCGGGCCGGCGCCCGGCAGGCCGCGGCCAACGCCGGCATCGAGATCATCGGTCTCCATTGGCTCCTGGTCGGGCCGGACGGGTTGCATCTCACGCATCCCGACGCGGCGGTGCGGCAGCGCACGGCAGACTACCTGCGGGGTCTCATTGCCCTCGGCCACGACGTGGGCGCGCCTTATCTCATCTTCGGCTCGCCCAACCAGCGCAACCTGCCGGAAGGCGTGGACTACGAGCAGGGCATGGCGTACGCGGCGGAGGTCTTCCAAAGCGTCTGCGACGAGGCGCAGCAGGCCGGTACCATGATTGCCATCGAGCCGCTCGCGCCGCCCCTTTGTAAGTTCATCACCACCGCGGCAGAGGGCGCGGACCTGGTGCGGCGGGTGAATCATCCCGCTTTCACGCTGCACCTGGACGTGAAGGCCATGGAAAGCGGCGAAGCCGAGCCGCCGGCCGACATCATTCGCGCGCACGCCGGCCAATTCCCCCACTTCCACGCCAACGACGAGAACATGAAAGGCCCGGGTTTCGGCGACACCGATTTCGTGCCTATCATGCAGGCACTGCACGACACCGGCTACGACGGCTACGTCTCAATCGAAATCTTCGAGTTCGAGCCGCACGCCGAAGTCCAGGCGCGGGAGGGCATCCGCTACCTGCGGGAGTGCGTCGACCGCATCGAAGGCGCGTGACCGCTGAGGTTACGCGGCAAGGGCGCCCTCCAGGTAACGGCGGAAAGCGTCCGGCGCGAAGATCAGCGCATTGATCTCCATGGACGGCAGGCGGTAGGGGTCCGATTCCCGGGTGATGTAGCGCGCGGCGTGCGGCGGGCCGCCGTCGGTTTCGTCCGGTCCGGGCACGCCGACCAGTTCCGCATAGCGGGTCGTCTTGCCGTCCACCTGGTACTCCGCGCCGACGATCCACAAGCGCCCAAAGCGGTAGCGCGCCTTCACTTCACGCTCTGCGCTCGTGCTCCAACTCGTGCCGGTAAAGGCGAAGTCCCGCGGCGTGACGCCAAGGTGTTTCTGGATGGCAGCGTCGCATTGCGCGAGTTCGGCCCGCAGCGTTGCGCCGGTAGGGTCTGCCCGGCTCAATTCCGAAAGATTGGGATGGGTGACCGTGTGCGCGCCAATCTGCCAGCCGGCCGCGGCCAGTTCGGCGGCTTCTTCCCAAAGCAGCAGTTCGCGCTCGGCAAAGCCCGGCACGCCCTCCTGGTACATGGCGTCCAGCAAGCCCGTGTTGATGAACAGGTTTGCCGTGTAGCCGTATCGCGCCAGCACCGGATAGACCTCGTGGCGCATTGACTTCATGGGGTGGTCGAAGTCGAACATGATCGGGCGCTCAGGCAACGCGCCGCCATGCCAGAACCAAGCCGCCAATTCGTCGTAGCTGATTGACTGGAATCCCAATTCGCTGGCGATGGCGACAAGCCGTGCGAAGTGCTCCCGCGTCAGCGGATTGCGCCTGCCCGGAAATTGGTCGGTGCCGTGAGACATCGTTATGGGTATCTTCACGGGCGCGGCTCCTTTCGCTGGGAAAGGCGAGTTTGCATCCAGTGTACCGGACGGCGTCTCTGCGCGTGCTGCGCTTGGGTCAGCGCGCGGGCAAGCGCCCGTGTGCCCTACTCCGCACAGTGTATAATCACTGTAGATCGACGATGGATACGCGCAACAAGAAGGACTGCATCTATGGCAAATATGCAACTCACCGTTCACGCGGGCAATCACGACCGCAATGAATGCCCGGTATGGGCGCCCGCCGGCGGCCTGGACGCCGGGGCGAGTTACGTGGTGCGCGACGAGGAGTCCGGCGCGCAACTGCCCGCGCAGGTTGTGCCGGGCGGCGACGGCGCGCATCTCGTCTGGATAGTGCCGGCTTTGGCGGCCGGCGCGTCACGCGCGTACACGGTGCATGAAGGCTCCACGCCGGGAGGCGTGACGGTGGCCGCGGGCGAGCACGGCGTGGACGTCCACGTGGACGGCGCGCTCTTCACCACCTACCGCTATGCCGAGCCGGTCGTAAAGCCCTATCTCTATCCCGTCATCGGCCCTACCGGCGAGGGCATGACGCGCAACTACCCCATGATTCCCGACGTGCCGGGCGAGAAGCACGACCATCCCCACCATAAGTCCATCTACGTCTCGCATGGCGACGTGAGCGGCGCGGACGTCTGGAGCGAGGTGGAAGGCCACGGCTACCAGCGGCACGTCGAGTTCCTGCCGGCCTATGGCGACTGTGGCGGCCACGCCAGCGGCCCGGTGCTGGGCGCGCTGCGCTCGACCAACAATTGGGTGGGGTCTGATGAGCAGAAGGTGGTTGAGGACGAGCGGCGCTTCACGTTCTACCCCTTGCCGTCCGGCGCGCGGCTGATCGACGTGGAGATCACGTTCCGCGCTACGGCGGGGCCGGCGCGCTTTGGCGATACCAAAGAGGGCGGCATCATTGCGCTGCGGGTCGCCACCAGCATGGACGCATCGGACGATGGCCGCATGGAGAATGCCATCGGCGGCATTGGCGAGGCGGAGTGCTGGGGCAAGCGGGCGCAATGGCTGGACTATACCGGCCCGGTGGCCGGGCAGACGCTGGGTTTCGCGGTCTACGACCATCCCTCCAGTTTCCGCCACCCGACGTATTGGCACGCGCGCAACTACGGCCTGTTTACGGCCAATCCCTTCGGCCTGCACGACTTCTATGCCAACCCCGGCGTGGACGGCAGCCACGTGCTACCGGAAGGCGGCAAGTTGCGCTTCAAGTACCGCATTTACGTCCACGCCGGTGACACGGCAACGGCGCAGGTGGCGCAACGGTACCACGACTACATCACGCCGCCGGAGGTTACGGCGGAGTAGGCTGGGCGCGGCCTACTTGCCGCCCGGCGCGATGCGGGCGCTCTTGCATGGAGTCCTCCCACCGTAGCGCGGGGGCTTGTCCCCCGCCTGGGGCTGCGCGGGCGGAGAAGATGGATTCCCGCATTTGCGGGAATCACCATGGCTGTGCACCGGCCACACAAGGGAATGAAAACGTACGCACATCTCTCCGTTCGTGCTGAGGGCTGCGCGAAGCCCCTGTCGAAGTATGAACGGAGATATGCGCGTTCGTTGTTGCTACCCGCTTTCTCCGCCGTTCACCCTTCGACAGGCTCAGGGCGAACGGTTTGGTTGCGCAATTTTCCAGAGTAATGTGAGGACTACTCGCGTAGTGAAGGCCCTCCTACCGTAGCGCGGGGGCTTGTCCCCCGCATTGGGCTGTGCGGATCGGGAATCACCATGACCGGGCACCGGTCACACAAGGGGATGAAAACGCCCGCACATCTTACCGTTCATACTTCGACAAGGGCTTCGTGCTGCCCTCAGCACGAACGGTAAGATGTGCGGGCGGATTTGCTACACGCTTTCTCCGCCGTCCACCCTTCGACAGGCTCAGGGCGAACGGCTGGGTCACGCTACTTCTATAGAATTGACGCTACTTGGGCCCTACCCAAGTAGCGCGCAGCCCTATGCCGGCGCGGTGAACCACACCGGGCTCGACCAGGCGGTGCGTTCATCGGCCTGCACCACGCGCACGTAGTAGTAGACCGCCGTGCCGTTCCCGCCGTCGGGCACCGGCGGCGAGACGTTCAGGATGTCTTCCAGCGGATCATCGTCAACCAGGTCTACGGTCACGTCTGCCGTAGTCTCCGGCGGATGGAAGCGGCGCACGTCCACGTTATTGCGCACCAGGGTGATATGGGCGATCGGCGCCGTGCCGTGCACGTCCACGTGGATTGTGCGCGGGCCGTCCGGCAGCGCGCCGCCGTCCGCGCCCATGATGTGGCCGTTCGTCTCGGTCCAGAGGCGGATTTTCCTGCCGGTGGCCGCATAGCAACGGCGGGCGTGCAGGGCGGCAAAGATGCCCTCGCGGGTGAATTCCTCCGCATAGACGCCGGCGAGGCCGGCTCCCAGAATGTTGCGGCGATACGAATTGCGCGCGGCGCTTATCGGGTTGGCCGGACGGCCCGGGATCTTGGGATCGAACGGTGGGTGATGCCCGCCGGAGTGGCCGGAGTGACTGTCGCTGCTGCCGATCACGCCCACGCGGTAGCCCCGCGCCAGGCCGTCCTGCAGGAACGAACCGGGCACGCCGGGCGACCAGTTGGGATCGCAGGCCTGCGGGTTGCCTTTGTATTCGTAGTTCCCCCAATTGGACGTTATTTCCACCACCGGCTCGTAGCGCGGATTGAGCGTGGACCAGTCGTAGGGCGTCTGGTCCCGTGCCAGGTGGTGCGGAATCATCAGCGCTTCATACGGCAACTCGTCGAAGGCCGCCCACATCTCGTTGATGGAGTTGATGTCGTGGCCGCTGGGCAGCAACGGCGGTTCATCGTCGCAGAAATACGCGTTGTGGTGGCCGTAGGTGCGATCGAGCGGCGAGTTCCACTCGTAGGCCGGAATAGTCACGAACCGGCCGGGGTCATGATAGGCGCGGTTCGCCTCCAGGATCACCCCGAACTGGTCTTCGGTGAGCACAATGGGCTCCTTCTTGCCCAAGCCGGAAAAGGTGTGATCGGTGACGGCGGCAAAGTCAATCTCCGCCACGTCGCGCGCGTAGCGGTAGCAGTCCGCCGGCGAGCCGTCAAAGCCGTCCGGGATCGACTCCGGCTTGAAGCACACCGAGTACTCGGCGTGGACGTGGGTATCGCCCCAGAGCAAGGTGTATTTCATGCGTTGCCTTTCCCGGCGCAAGTGCGGCTAGCCTGCCGTCGCCTCTACGTGCTTGCCCAATTCAAGCGGCGTCCTGAATACCTCGAGAATGTCGTTGCCGGTCACGCGGGCCTGCCGGCTGGGCGCGCCGTTGTCGGGGCGGGTGGTGTGCACGAGCGTGTAGGGCGGTTCCAGCCAGAAGCGGCCGATTTCGTCACGGCGCTCGATGCCGCGCTTCACGCCCGCGTAGATGAGCGCGCGCGCCTTGGTGGGATGCAGGTGTATAGCAGCGCCGTTGAACGCGCGGTTGTCGTCCATGCCCAGGCCGGTGGCCGACCCCCGGTCGAGGCCTTCCTTCACCACGGCCGTCTCGATGCCCGGCGCCAGCGCCTCCGCCTCTTGCGCCGCCGCCAGATCGCCGCTCAGGAAGACGTACGGCACGCCAAAGTACGCCGCGCAAAGAAAACTTCGGCCACTTTCGCCAATGGAGACGCCGTTGATGGTCAGGTCTTCCACGCCAAACGAGCCGGAATGGGCCAGATGGCCGCCGGGGGCGTTCGACTTGGCGTGCTGGCCGATGCTAATGGCAACGTCGAACGACGCGTCGATAACGGCGCCCATAGGGCGGGGGCGTCCCTTGAGCAGGCGCGCCGCCGGATGCAGCAGCAGGGGCGTGATGGCCCCGTGGCCGTGGCCGTCGATCACGACAATGTCTGTCGCGCCGGCCGCAAGCGCCCCCTCGACGGCGGCGTTGACTTCCAGCGTGGTGAGTTCGCAGCCGCGCTCGTAGTAGCGGGAATCCGGAAAGCAGTAGTTCGGCGAGTCGACGACCCCCGCCACGCCCTCCATGTCGGTCATGACGTAGACTTTCATAGCTCGAACTCACTTCGGTATAGGCCAACTATCGAGCGCCGAGAGTTCTCGCCACCAACGTATATGCATATTCTATTCATCTCAATACCTTAATAAAAAGCGGCGAACACGCAGTTCGCCGCAAGTGGACTCCCTGCTCGGGACGCACCCAAGCAATAATTCCCCTGCATGATAGACTGGCGCATTGCTGTGAGTCAAGGGTTTATCGGTCGCACTATCGGTTGTGAATTGCTTGACAATCCATCGAAACCGGACAGCAAGAATGCATTTGCAGCCTCTTCCTATGCGCCCACAGTGCGACGTAGGGGCACGGCATGCCGTGCCCCTACGTGAATTGGCAGGCCAACCAACCGCCACTCTCACAGCGGGATGATTGGTCGAAGCCGCGCCCTATTCCTTCGGAATGAGGAGTTCGTTGATGATGTCAGTCGCAACGCGGCCGTATTCCGCGGGGGTCAGTTCGCCGACGTCGTACGCTTGAAAGTGCGGACGCAGCGCGGCGCCGACCTCGCCCCAGGTGGGGTAGGCGTTCATGCCGTAGCTTGACGGCGGGCTGAATTTAACCTGCTCCGCGTGGGCGACGGCGTCGAACCCAATGGTCGCCTTGAGTTGCTCCGCCGGCATGTTCACCGCGGACTGCACCGCAGAAATGGTGTGGCCCATGGCCAGGGTGAACTCCGTGTTCGGCTCCGGCTCCATCATCCAGCGGTTCACCGTCCAGGTCTCATCCGGGAAGCGGCTAAAGCCGATGAGGATTGCCGGGAACCAGGAGCGGCCGGAGATGTTCTTCTCCGCGCTGAACGGCAGGGTGGCGCCGATGGCTTCAAATTCCACCTGCCGGTAGCCGTTGGTAATAGTCATGCCCACTTTGCCGGATTCCCACAAGGCGCGCCGGCCGGTACCGGCCGCGCCCAGACCTTCGGCGTCCTCCGGCAGCGGCACCACGCGGTGCTTGAGCTTGAGGTCCACCCAATAGGCCAGCCCCTCGACGAACTTCGGATGGTCCATCACGGCAACGTTGCGCTCGTAGTCCCAGGCAATCTGGCCGAAGTACGCGCCGCGCTGGTGGCCGCGCGTGCCGTCGGAAGCCGAGACGCCGCCGTTATGCCCAAACTGCTCAGTGCCGTTTGTCATGGCCTTGGCGTATTCGAGGAACTTGTCCATACTCCAAGACGCGTCCGTGGGATCGATGGGCGGCGGCTCAAGCCCGGCATTGTCCAGCAGCGCCTTATTGAGGATCACGGCGTCGCAATTGCCGGAGCCGGGCCACCCGTACAACATTCCGCCGACGGTCCAGTGCGTCAGAGCGTTTGGCAAAAAGTGTTCCGACGGTACCAGGCCGTCGGCCTTGAAAAAGTCGTCCAAGGGCGAGAGAATCTCGCCTTCGATCAGGTCGGCAAACGAACCCCAACTGGTGCGCAGGAAGTCGATAGGCACGCCCGACGCCGCCTGGAGCAGCAGCTTCGTCTTCGCCTCATCGCCGCTGGACATATTTTGGATGGTGATGGTGATGTTGGGATTGGCCGCCTCGAACTTGTCGAAGAGCGTGCGCACCTTGACCGTGGCGCTATCGGAATCGCGGGAGAGATAGGTGAGTTCAACGTCCTCCGCCGGGGCCGGCGCGGCTTCGGCCTTCTCTTCCGGCGCCGCTTGCTCTTCCGCCGGCGCGGCTACCTGGGCCGTGCCGCACGCGGCTACAAATGCCGCCCCGCCAACTACCGGTACCGCCGCCAGTACCGTTCTGCGTGAAAGCCGTGCCTTCTCCATGACCGTTTCTCCTTTTAGATGGGAGGGACTCTGTGGCACTGATATATTCCTGGGTGTGCCCACGCACACCTCCGCGTACGCTGAGGGTACTAAACGTCTCTCAGCGTGTCAATAAGCTGCTCCGACTTGGGGCAGCGTGGTACTATGGAGATTGATTCGCGAGACTGCTATGCGCATCATTCCCCTGCCCACATGTCATTCCGAGCGGAGCGAGGAATCTAGAGTGCCTTACCTGATGGTCTATGGTGGTATGGACTCCAGATTCCTCGCTGCGCTCGGAATGGCATGCAGTCGCAACGCTCTCTACTGGATAGCGAATCTAGTTTACGAATTACGCAGCATGTTCAGTGGGAGTGGCTGCACGCCAAGTCCAGTGCAAGCAAAGGCAACCCCAAGACCCCATGGCTGAAGAGTACATCCGCATCCGCGGCGCGCGCGAACACAACCTGCGCAACATCGACCTGGACATCCCCCGTGAGAAGCTGGTGGTCATAACCGGCCTCTCCGGTTCCGGCAAGTCGAGCCTGGCGTTCGACACCATCTTTGCCGAGGGGCAGCGGCGCTACGTGGAGTCGCTCTCGGCCTACGCGCGCCAGTTTCTCGGCATGTTGGAGAAGCCGGACGTAGACCACATCGACGGCCTTTCGCCGGCAATCTCCATCGACCAGAAGGGCGCCAGCCGCAATCCGCGCTCCACGGTCGGCACGGTCACGGAGGTCTACGACTACTTGCGCCTGCTCTTTGCGCGCATCGGCGCGCCCCACTGCCCCGACTGCGGCCGCGAGATCTCCCAGCAGACCGTCCAGCAGATGGTGGATACGCTGCTCGATCTGCCCGACGGCGCGCGCTACCTGATCCTGGCGCCAATCGTGCAAGACCGCAAAGGCGAGTATCGCCAAGTGTTCGCGGACGCGCGCCAGGCCGGCTACGTGCGTGTGCGCGTGGACGGCACGGTCTACGACCTGGACGAAACCCCCACCCTGGACCGCTACAAGCAGCACACGATCGAGATTGTGGTGGACCGGCTAGTGAACCGGGGCAGTGAGACCGATAAGACGCGGGTGGCGGACTCGTTGGAGACGGCCTTGCGGCTGGGTTCCGGCGTGGTGCGGATTGTAATGGTGGACGGGGCCGCCCGTCATTCCGGCGCAAGCCGGAATCCAGTTTCCGATCGTCAATCCCGCGAAGGCGGGAATCCGCCGGCGGCGGGGGAGATGGATTCCCGCGTGCGCGGGAATGCCGAGGGTGCGAGCGCACCGGGGATGGATTCCCGTGTGCACGGGAATGACGAAACCGAGTTGCTCTTCTCCGAGCAGTTCGCCTGCGTCCACTGCGGCATCTCGCTCGGCGAGGTGGAGCCGCGCACGTTTTCCTTCAATAGCCCGCACGGCGCGTGCCCGGACTGTACCGGCATCGGCACGACGATGGTCTTCGACCCCGACCTCATCGTGCCAAACAAGCGTCTCTCGCCTTTAGAAGGCGCAATACTGCCCTGGTCGCGGCTGGCCGGCAAGGATAGCTACCTCTACCAGGTGGTGAAGGCGGTGGCGGCGCACTTTGGCTTCTCCCTGCGCGCGCCGGTGGCGGAACTGGCCGACGAGCACGTGGACATCCTGCTCTACGGCACCGAAGAGCGCATTCCGGTGACGGTGAAGGCCGCCCGCGACGATACGCGCACTTTCAAGGTGGACTTCGAAGGGGTGATTCCCAACCTGCAACGGCGCTACAAAGAGACCGATTCCGACTACATGCGCCAGGAGATCGAACGCTTCATGACCGTGCAGCCGTGTCCCGCCTGCCAGGGCGCGCGCCTGAAGCCGGAGAGCCTGGCCGTGACTGTCCGCGACCGCACGATCGCGCAAGTGACCGCCTTTGCCGTCAAGGACGCCCGCGCCTGGTTCGAGGACTTGCCGCTCAGCGAGCGCGAGCGCCTAATCGGCCGCCAGATTCTGAAAGAAATCCGGGCGCGGTTGCAATTCCTGGAGAACGTGGGGCTGGACTACCTGACCCTCGACCGCGCCACGGCCACGCTCTCCGGCGGCGAGGCCCAGCGCATCCGCCTGGCGACCCAGATCGGCTCCGGCCTGGTGGGCGTGCTCTACATCCTGGATGAACCCTCCATCGGCCTGCACCAGCGCGACAACCGCCGCCTCATTGACACGCTCAGCGGCCTGCGCGACCTGGGCAACACCGTGCTGGTGGTGGAGCACGATGAGGAGACCATTCGCTCAGCCGACCACGTGATCGACATCGGGCCGGGCGCCGGCGAGCACGGCGGGCGCATCGTGGCAGCGGGCCCGCTGGCGGACGTGATGGCGGTGGATGAATCCCTGACGGCGGCGTACCTGACCGGGCGGCGGGTGATTCCGGTGCCGCAGGAACGGCGCGGTCCTGCGACAAGCTCAGGACGAACGGGAGAAAGACGAACGGGAGAAAATGGAAGGGAACCTTCGAAAGGCTCAGCGCCAGCGGCTGCGGTTGGCAATGGCGAGGATTCTTCGACACGCTCAGGACGAACAGGTAGGAATGGGCAGGATCCTTCGACAAACTCAGGACGAACGGCGGGTAGAGGACGAGCGGCGGGCAGAGAGCGAACGGTCGCAGCGGGACGGGCGGCCGCGGCAGGCCCCGGGCCGGCGCAAGCAGCGCGACTCACGGTCAAAGGCGCCCGCGCCAACAATCTCAAGCGCATCGACGTGGACTTTCCCCTGGGCCGGTTGATTGGCGTAACCGGCGTCTCCGGTTCCGGCAAGAGTTCGCTGGTCATCGACGTGCTCTACCGCCGCCTGGCGCAGGAAATCTATAGCAGCCGGGAACGGCCCGGCCCGCACGATGCCATTTTGGGTCTGGAAAACATCGACAAAGTCATCGACATCAACCAGCAGCCCATCGGGCGCACGCCGCGCTCGAACCCGGCCACCTACACCGGCGCGTTCACGCCCATCCGCGAGATCTTTGCCAAGACGCCGGAGGCGCGCATTCGCGGCTACAAGCCGGGGCGGTTCTCGTTCAACGTCAAGGGCGGCCGCTGCGAGGCCTGCCGCGGCGACGGCATCATCAAGATCGAGATGCAGTTCCTGCCGGACGTCTACGTGCCCTGCGAGGTCTGCGCCGGCCAGCGCTACAACCGCGAGGCGCTGGAGGTCACCTACAAGGCCAAGACCATCGCCGACGTGCTCGACCTCACTATCGACGAGGCCAACGCCTTCTTCGAGAGCATCCCCAGCATCCACAACAAACTCAAGACGCTCGTGGACGTGGGCCTGGGCTACATGCGCGTGGGACAGCCGGCCACCACGCTCTCCGGCGGCGAGGCGCAACGCATCAAGCTGGCCGCCGAACTTTCCAAACGCGCCACCGGCCGCACGCTCTACATCCTGGATGAACCCACCACCGGCCTGCACTTCGCCGACGTGGAACGCCTGCTGGAGGTGCTGCAACGCCTGGTGGACTCCGGCAATACGGTGATCGTGATCGAGCACAACCTGGAAGTGATCAAATGCGTGGACTGGGTGATCGACCTCGGCCCCGAGGGCGGCGACGCCGGCGGCGAACTGCTCGCCGAAGGCACGCCCGAAACCCTGGCCCACCTGCCCCACTCCTACACCGGCGTCTACCTGCGCGAGGTGCTGGCCCGCGACGGCGCGCTGGAGAAAGTGGGCGCCTCGTAGACTGCAAACGAACACTTCTTTTAGTGTGCTGTTGCTGCAAGTGTGGCAGCGGTATTGGTAGTAAGCTCAGACTTACTGGTATGCTTGCTTCAATGTTGCGGCAGGTGAAGGAATCGGCAGCAATGGCGCGAATTGAAGGCATCAGAATCAAGAACTACCGGGTGTTGAAGGACATCACGCTCGGCAAACTCTGGGACACGCCGGATGCCCAACCGCTGACGCCGTTGAGCGCGGTGATTGGTAAGAACGGTGTGGGAAAGAGTGCCCTCTTTGATGCTTTCGGCTTTCTGGCAGACTGTTTGAGACTAGGTGTTGAAGAGGCCTGTGACGCCCGCGGAAGAGGAGGGTTCGAGCGTATCCGATCTCAGGGCAGCGATGAGCAAATTGAGTTTAGGGTGAGTTTTCGTCAAGAGACGAAAGCATCGCTCATTACGTATCTGCTATTTATCCAGAAAGACGGAACTGGCCGCCCCTGCGCTGCCGGTGAACTCTTATTTCAGAACCTCGATGAACGCAAGACTGGCAAAGCGCTAGTGTTTCTATTGATGGTTTTCGGCACAGGCGTCGCATGGAAAGGAGCAACGCAGGGGCGGCAATTTGACGGGGATGGCTTCGACTATGAATTGGTCAGACAGCAGTTGGCAGGTGGCGAGAGTGAAGAAGCGGAACTAATTACACTAGGGGACAACCGCAAGTTAGGCATCGCAACCCTTGGCGCTCTGAAACAACATCCTCGGATTGCCGCATTTCGAGAATTCTTGGAAGGCTGGTATCTCAGCTACTTTACGCCCGACGCGGCGCGTAGTTTGCCCTTGGCCGGCCCGCAGCGGCGCTTGAACGCCCACGGGGACAACCTCGGCAATGTCGTGCAATTCCTGGAGCGTGAGCATCCCGATCGGTTCAAGCGCATTTTGGCGCGGATTGCCGAGCGGGTGCCCGGCATCGACCGCATAGAAACGGAACGCAGCCCCGACGGGCGCTTGCTGTTGCGCTTTAACGACCGGGGGTTCACCGACCCCTTCTACGCGCAGCAGATGTCTGACGGCACCTTGAAGCTCTTTGCCTACCTGATCATGCTGGAGGACCCGGAGCCGCCGCCGTTCATCTGCATCGAGGAGCCGGAGAACGGCCTCTACCACAAGCTGCTGGAGGTCTTGGCCGCGGAGTTCCGCCGCCACGCCACCGGGGAAGACAACACCTCTCAGATATTCGTCACCACCCACCAGCCCTACCTCGTGGACGCGCTCACGCCTGAGGAAACCTGGATACTGGAAAAAGAACCGGACGGTTTCGCCACCATCCGCCGCGCCAGCGACGACCCAATCGTCAGTGCCATGGTGGAGGAAGGGTTGCCGCTGGGCAGCCTGTGGTACAGCGATTACCTGGAGCGGACAAACGCAGCGATCCAACGGCAGTAGGAGAAGTGTCGCCAGCATCGGAGTCCTAGGGCAGATGAGAGACCTTCTGCACAGGATACGCCCGCTCGCCGTTGCACTCTTGGCCGTGCTGGCCGTGGCGTTCCCAACCGGCCTGCAGGCGGCCGCGGTGCAAGCCGATGAATCGGACAGAGCCGCGCTCATCGCGCTCTACGAGGCTACCGGCGGCCCACGCTGGGCCAACGACGATGGGTGGCTGAGCGGCGCGCCGCTTGGCGCGTGGTACGGCGTTACCACCGACGCCAGTGGCCGCGTCACGGCGCTGCGCTTGCCGAGCAACGACCTGCGGGGGAACCTACCGGCGGCGCTGGGCAGTCTCACGCGCCTGGAGGAACTAGACCTTGCCGGCAACTGGCTCACGGGAGAGATACCGGCCGCGTTAGGCGGCCTGGCGAATCTGCGCACCCTCGACCTCTCCTACAATTGGCTGGAGGGGGAGATACCGGCTGCGCTGGGCGCTCTCGGCGACTTGCGGGAACTGTATCTCTCCGACAACCGCTTGCGCGGCGCGATACCCCCTGCCCTAGGCGGCCTCGCAAGCCTGGAAACGCTCGCGCTCTCCAATAACCGGCTAAGCGGCGCCATACCCCCGGCGCTCGGCAATCCGGCGCGCCTGCGCATTCTGAGCCTCTGGGGCAATGACCTGGCGGGAGAGATACCGGCTGCTCTCGGCCGCCTCACGAGACTGCAAGAATTGTACCTCTCGGAGAACCAATTGAGCGGCGAGATACCGCCCGCGCTCGCCGACGTGGCCGGTCTGGAGTGGCTGCGCCTGGCGTTCAACCGGTTGGAAGGCTGCGTGCCGGCAGGGGTGGACGCGGTTCCGTTTACAGACTTTCCAGACCTCGGCTTGCGATCGTGCGCCAGCCTGGCGGATCGAGCGGTGCTGGTCGCGTTCTACACGGCCACGAACGGCGCGAACTGGACGCATAGCGCCAACTGGCTGAGCGACGCGCCTATGGCCGATTGGCACGGCGTGATCACTGATGACAACGGCCGGGTCATCTCACTAAACCTTGATGAGAACAACGTTAGTGGCGAGTTACCGCTTGCCTTGGCTAGTCTATCCAAATTGCGTTGGCTGGTCCTCTCGAATAACCAGCTAGTTGGAGAGATGCCTTCCGCGTTGGGCAACCTGGCGAAACTGGAGACACTATCATTCCATAAGAATCAGTTGAGTGGTGAGATTCCGGCATCACTCGGCAGAATCACGAGTCTACGACGGATTTTCCTCACGCATAACCAGTTGAGCGGAGATATTCCATCTGAGCTAGGTAACTTAAGGAGGTTGCAAGTCTTGTGGCTCGGCCGCAACCAACTCAGTGGTGAGATACCGACATCCCTCGGCAAACTTGAAAACCTGCGAGACTTGATTCTCGCGCACAACCGGTTGAGCGGAGAAATCCCGTCTGAACTAGGCAACTTAAGCAGCTTGGAAAACCTATGGCTCGTGCACAACCAAATGAGTGGCGAAATACCGACATCGCTTGGCAATCTTGCAAATCTGAGACAACTGCTACTTGCGAACAACCGGTTGAGCGGAAAAATACCGTCCGAGCTAGGCAAGTTAAGGAACTTGGAAACCCTGTGGCTCATGAACAACCCGTTGGATAGGTGCATACCTCAGGAACTGCGGAGGCCAGCGAATGTTGATGCTTTCTGGAATGGTAACCTGCGGTGCGAAGCTCAAACCGCATTCATAACGGACGGGGCCCATCGAAAGGCGCTCGTTACCCTCTATGCGGCCACGAACGGCGCAAGATGGACCCGCAGCGATAACTGGCTCAGCGACACGCCCGTCGGCGAATGGCACGGCGTCACCACCAATGCGGACGGCCGCGTGACGGCGCTGCACCTGGAGGACAACAACCTGAGCGGCGAACTGCCGCCTGCGCTCGGCGACCTTGCGGACTTGAAAGTGCTGTATCTGCCGCGTAACCGGCTGCAAGGAGCGCTGCCGCCTGCGCTTGGCGACCTGGCAAACCTATCTGTGCTCAATCTTGCGGAGAACCAATTGAGCGGCGGGATGCCGTCTACGCTCGGCGACCTCACCGCCTTGGCAACCCTCAACCTGGCGGATAATCGGTTGGAGGGAGCGATACCCGCCGCGTTAGGCAGCCTCTCAGTGCTGGAGGGCCTGCGCCTCTCGGGCAACGCGTTGAGCGGGGAACTACCGTCTACGCTGGGCAACCTCTCCAATCTGGTACGGTTGGAACTCGCGCACAACCGCCTGAGTGGGGCTATTCCCACTGAACTAGGCAATCTCACGCGACTGAAAGAACTGCGCCTCTCCGATAACCAACTGAGCGGTCAGATACCGCCAACGCTGCTGAATCTTGCCAACCTCGAACTGCTGGAACTTGCCCGCAACCGGTTTACGGGGTGTCTGCCACCGGGCATGGCGGAAGCCACGCGCAACGACCTCTCCTGGTATCGTTTGCCCATTTGCACCGAGTGAGTCCCTGCGCCAACCGGCGGCGGGAAGAGAGCGATAGGGTAACGCTTGAGCCGGCCTTAAGCTGCCGTCCTGCTGGACGTCACGCCGGAAGATAGCTCCGCGACGGAACGATCATCAGGCCGGTGAAAGGCAGCAGGTCCCCCTCAACGCAACGTGGCTTGCAGGGTTGCCTGCAACTTGGCGATGATGCGGTCACGAATCTTGTTTACTTCCGCGTCGTTCAGGGTGCGGTCGGGGGCGCGGAAGGTGAGGGTGTAGGCCAGGCTGCGCTTGCCGGCGGGGACTTGCGGGCCTTGGTAGACGTCGAAGAGGTCGATGCTCTCCAGCAGGTTGCCGCCGGCCGCGCGAATTTCCGCCACCACCTGCGCGGCGGGGATTGCCGCGTCCAGCACGATTGCCAGGTCTTGCACCACGGCCGGGTGGCGCGGCGGCGGCGCGAACGCCGGCGTCGCGCGGGCCAGGTCTACCAGGTCGTGGAGATTCAAGACCAGGGCCAACGCGCGCTGGTCGATGTCGAACGCCGCGCTCACCTCCGGGTTGATCTCGCCCACGATGCCCAGCACGCGCTCTTCCCCGCCTGCCCGAACGACCACTGCCGCCGCCCGGTAGGGATGGAACGTCGGGTGTTCCACCGGCGCAAAGGCGTAGTCGGCGATGCCGAATTGCCGCATGACCTGCTCCGCCGCGCCCTTGATAGTGTAGAACGTGTTCTCCGCGCGCGCGCCCCACTGCTCGGTGCGGAATTCGCTCATCACGGCGGTTAGCAGGCGGCGTTCCTCCGGCAGCTTGGCGCCCGCGGGCAGGAATGCCGGGCCGATCTCGAAGAGGCGCACGTCGCTGGTCTGGCGGCGCAGGTTGCTCGCCAGGGTTTCCAGCAGGCCCGCCAGCGTGACCGTGCGCAGCGCGCTGGCCTCGGAAGTGAACGGATTCTTGAGGCGCAAGGGTTCGGCGTGCAGCGGCAGTACCGAGGCGGCCACGGCGCCGGCCAGGCCGTCCGGCAGTTCCGCCGCTATGCCTTTCGGCAGCAGGCGCTCCATGCGGGCCTCATTGGTCAGCGTGTAGGTGATGGCCTCGCTGAAGCCCGCGCCGGCCATGGCCTGTTTGGCGCGGTCCGTCCACACGCGCAGCGGGGCGGGCCGCCCTTCCGGCAGCGGTCCGGCGGGCATGGTAGTGGGGATTTCGTCATAGCCGATCATGCGCGCCACCTCTTCCACCAAATCGGCCGAGCAGGTCACGTCCAGCCGGTGGAGCGGGGTTGTGACCTGCAGCCGGTCGTTCTGCAGGCGGTACGTGAAGCCCAAGGACCGCAGTTTCTCAGCAGCGGCGGTGAGGGAAACCTCCATGCCGAGCAAGCGCGAGATGTCCGCGGCGGAGAGTTCGATTTCGGGGCGCTGCTGCGGGCGGACGTAGGAATCGGCGGCGTGGCTGCGGGCGCGGCCGCCGGCGATCTCCACGATGAGTTCGATGGCGCGGTCGCGGGCGATTGGGGCCAGTTCCGGCGGCACGCCTTGCTCGAAGCGCCGAGACGCCTCGCTGGGCAGGGCCAGGGCCTGCCGCGTGCGGCGGATGCTGGTGGGGTTGAAACTGGCGGCTTCCAGCAGGATGCGGGTGGTCTGCGCGGTGACTTCCGTATCCAGGCCGCCCATCACGCCCGCTAACGCAATGGCGCCGTTGGGGTCCGCGATGACCAACATCCCGGAGCTCAGCGTGCGCTCTTCGCCGTCCAGCGTGGTCAGGCGCTCGCCCAGGTGGGCGCGGCGGACGATGATGTTGCCCTCTGCCACCTTGTCGTAGTCGAACGCGTGGAGCGGCTGCCCGAACTCCAGCATCACGTAGTTGGTGACGTCAACGATATTGTTGATGGGTCTCATGCCGGCGGCCGTCAGCCGCTCTTGCAGCCAGCGGGGCGAGGGGCCGATGGTGACGTCGACGACCACGCCGGCCGCATAGCGCGCGCAGAGGTTTGGCTCCTTGATATCCACGCGCACCACGGGCAGGCTTGGCGCGTCCGCGGCGGCCGCCGCCGGCGTGGAGGCCAGCGTGTCCAACCGGCGGGTCACCGGCTGGCGCAGGCGTTCGCCTGTGAGCGCCGCCACTTCCCGCGCCACGTTGAGCAGGGCCAGGCAGTCGCTGCGGTTGGGCTTGAGGTCAAGCTCCAGAATCGTATCGCCCAGGTACTCTTGCAGCGGCGCGCCCACCGGCGCATCGGGGTCGAGGATGAGGATGCCCTCGTGGTCCTCGCCCAGGCCGAGTTCCTTGGCGGAACAGACCATGCCTTCGGACTTCACGCCCCGCAGGACGACCGGCTTCAGTTCGATGCGCTGCGGCGTCTCGCTATAGGCGTTGTCGAGCACGGCCCCGAGCAGCGCCACCGGCACGCGGTCGCCCTGCGCGATGTTCATCGCGCCGGTCACGAACGTCGGCTGCTCCGCCTGGCCGTAGTCCACGGAGACCAGTTGCAGGCGGTCGGCGTTGGGGTGCGGCTGGAGGTCGATGATCTCGCCGACGAAGGTGTTGCGCCAGAAGTCGCCGATCGCGATGACCTGCGCCACCTCGATGCCGGCCATGGTCAACTGGTGCGCCAGCTCTTCCGCCGGCAGTTTGACCTGCACATATTCTTCCAACCAGCGAAGCGATACGCGCATGCGGTCACCATCCTCCCATAGAGCGCCGGTTCCGCGAGGCTGCGCTTGCCCTGCGAGTGACGTCTCTCACAAGTCACGGCGCACAGGCGCTATTGCAGGCTCTTGCCAATACTGTTTTAAGACTTCAACGAAACTGTTGCAGAAAGCGGACGTCGTTATTGTAGAAGTAGCGAATGTCGTCGATGCCGTACTTGAGCATGGCGATGCGTTCCACGCCCATGCCGAAGGCAAAGCCGGCGTAGCGCGCCGGGTCGTAGTTCACGGCCTCCAGCACGTTGGGGTGCACCATGCCGCAGCCAAGAATCTCCAGCCAACCGGTTTGCTGGCAGACGCGGCAGCCGCTGCCGCCGCAGACGTGGCAGCTTATGGACACTTCCGCGCCCGGTTCCACAAAGGGAAAATACGAGCAATTGAAGCGCACCCGCGTCCTGGCGCCGAACAACTCATGGGCGAAAGCGGTGAGCACCCCTTTCAGGTCGGCCATGCTGGTGCGCTCGTCCACGGCCAGGCCTTCCACCTGGTAGAAGATGGCCTCGTGGCTGGCGTCGGTGGCCTCGTTGCGGTAGACGCGCCCCGGGGCCACGATGCGCACCGGCGGCGGCGTTTCTTCCATCACCCGGATCTGCACCGGCGAGGTGTGGGTGCGCAGCAGCATGGAGCCGAATTGCTTGGTGGCGTCCGTGTCCACGTAGAACGTATCCCACATGTCGCGCGCCGGATGGTCGGCGGGAATGTTGAGCATGGCGAAGTTGTAGCGGTCCCACTCCACTTCCGGCCCTTCCACCACCTGGAAGCCCATGCGCTCGAAGATGCCGAGGACTTCATTCAGCACGAGCGTGGTGGGATGGAGTTGGCCCAACGGCGCCGGCTCGCCGGGCAACGTGACGTCCAGCGCCTCGGCCTGGAGCGCGTCGGCGCGCTGGTCGCGCTCTAGCGCCGCCTGCCGCGCCTCCAGCGCCGCCGCCAAACGGCCTTTGACCGTGTTGGCCAGTTGGCCGACGCGGGGGCGTTCCTCTTTGGGCAGACCGCCCAGGCCGCGCAAAAGCTGCGTGACCTTGCCGCTGCGGCCCAGATAGGTGGTGCGCCAGGCGTTCAGGTCGGCATCCGCGGCGCACTTGGCAAGCTGCGCCTGCGCCTCGCGCTCCAGCGCTTCAAGCTGTGCCGGGATGTCCGGTGTTGCGGTCTGGTCTGCCATCGGTCGCTGTCCTTATACTGCCGTGCCTTATGGTGCACAAACAAAAAGCAGAAAGCGGCTGTGTCACTTTCTGCTCTGCCGGAGAGGCGGGTGAGGGTGGCGGCTACGCTGCTCTGGCGCGCCTAGACCCGGCCCGTCCCTCCGGGCCGGTAAAGTGTCCTTCCCGTGTGCGCATAGTGCCCTTCACCCCGTGTATTGCCGTAGAGACACCCTCTCGCAAAGGGCGCGTTCTCTACACGAGTTACCAGTATAGCGATGTTTGCGGGACGTGTCAAAGGCGCTGGCCGTACGCGACGCAATCGCGCGGACGCCGCCTATGCCGGTCAGCCTTGCCGTGCTGATATACTGGATGCAAGGACTTTGCGCGCCCGGTTGTAGTTCGGCCAACCGTAGCGCGGGGGCTTGTCCCCCGCCTCTGCGCGCGCGAACGATACGCCCTATGGCGCTCGCTCGCGCGTGAAGGATAAATGCGGGGTTCGTCTCTCGCTTGGGCCGGTGTAGGGGCGGTTCGAGATCCGCCCCTATTGGGGATGTCTTTCACTTCTGCGCGAGAATAGCCGGCCGCGGGCGCAGGTTGCAAACCTGCGCTACCCGCGGGAGAGGATGAGGCGTAGCGCGGGGGCTTGTCCTCCGCATCCTGGGTAAACTGGCCGTAGCGCGGGGGCTTGTCCCCCGCCTCTGGACACGCGGACGAAACGCCTTACCGCCCTTGTTCGCACACAGTTGAGATTGATTCGACATGTCCACACCGCCAACCTACAAACCCCTCGAAATCGAGGTAACCGACTTCGGCCCCATCGCCCGGGCCAAACTCGACCTGCGCCCGCTCACCGTCTTCGTCGGCCCCAGCAACACGGGCAAATCCTACTTGGCGATGCTCATCTACGCGCTGCACCGGTTCTTCGGCGGGTACACGCCTAGCTTAGGGTCATTTGATAGAGTTGAACCCTCTATTTTCCATCGCTATGTCGATATTTGGGGAAACGAGAATGGTCTTACAGAAGAAGGAAGTTCGGCTCTACTTGCTTGGATGAACCAACTGCATGACTGCACACAAGGGCAGCCTTTTCCAGAGGACTTCCGCGCGCGAGTGCCGGAAGACGTTGCGGCGCTGCTCCGCCCTTTGCTAACGGCAATTGGCACGCTCGGTGAACATCTGAACGATGAAGTTGCGCGTTGCTTTGGCAGTGAGGTTACGGGAGGGCTAATCCGGCATGGTAGTAGTCGTGGCGCGCAGATAGTCCTGAAGCGATGCCTCTCGGAGGCGGAGGCGCCAGCAGAGCCGCTTGCGTTTACATTCGCAGTACAGGGAAGCAAGACTAAACTCAGCGCTTCCATTCCTGATGCCGCGCCCTTGCAGATATGGAGAGACGATGGCGACTCCCGGGACCGGCACGAAATAGAACAGTGGATTTCCCGCACGCAACAGTCAAGGGAGTACCAGGGATATGCCGAGCAGTATACGAGACACGCTGCCCAGCTAGCGGATTCTCAACAGAGCGAACTTGCCGGACGCGCGGCAGAGGACATGCGGCAAATGGTGCGCAAACAAGCGCAGTCACGGCGAAACGAACTTGCTAGTCTCGTCAGCACCTCCTTCATTAGCCCGTTGCATCGCGTAGCATATTATCTCCCCGCAGACCGCGCCGCTCTGATGGATACGCGCAGCCTGATCGTGTCATCCTTGATTAGGCGATCGATGCGCACGGGTCTCAAGCGCGGTGAAGCCTTGCCGGCACTCACCGGTGTGCTCGCTGACTTTCTCGAGAAATTGGTTGTATTCGAAGACTATACTCAGAGAGACCAGAAAGACGGCTGGAATCTCGCCAGAATGCTTGAGATAGAAATCCTAAAGGGGGAGTTGCGTGAGAATCGATCGGAAACCGGGCACACGACATTCACCTATCGGCCGGCGGGACGCACGGAGGAAGTCCCAATACTCCAAGCGTCTTCCATGGTCTCGGAAGTAGCACCAGTAATTCTATATCTGCGCCAAGTCATAAAGCCCGGTGACGTGCTGATCATTGAAGAACCCGAGGCGCACCTGCACCCGGCCATGCAGGCAGCGTTCACCCGGCAGCTTGCGGCGGTAGTGCGGGCCGGTGTGCGGGTAATGATTACGACGCACAGCGATTACGTGCTGGAGGAACTGGCCAACCTGGTACGCATGTCCGAACTGCCGGAAACGGAACAGGCGAGTTTACAGGGTGCAGAGTTTGCCCTACGCGAAGAAGACGTGGGCGTCTGGCTCTTTGAGCCGGGAGAGCCACCCAAGGGCTCCGTAGTGAAGGAGGTCATGTTGGATAAGGATGCAGGGCTTTACTCGGCAGGATACAGTGAAGTTTCCGAGGCGCTCTATAACATGTCGGTTGCGATTGACAACCGGATAGGAAAGAGCAGGCCCGATTGATGAGTCTCGTTAGACTGGTAAAGCAGAATATCGACAGCGAATGTCTTGATACGAAGTGCAGCAAGGAGGGCTGCGCGCTAACCTTGAGCGGCCTCCAAGAACCGTTTCTATTGATAGATATGGATCATGAGAAGGCGCCCATGGGCAGACAGGGCGAGAAGAAGTGCGACTATATCTTCATTGGGGAAGTCGGCGCTTGGGTGTCCCCGCTGGAGTTGAAGCGTGGCAAGTTGAGAGCAAGCGAGGTTGTGCGCCAACTCCAAGCAGGCGCGGTGGTTGCCGAGCGTTTCGTGCCTCTTGCGGCAAAAACCGAGTTCTGTCCAATCGCAGCCTACGGCGGCGGCGCGCACCGCAACGAGATTACTGCTTTGCGCAATAGCTCAGTTAGATTCCGCAGCAAAGAAACCAGCATAGTATTGGTGCGGTGCAACACATCTTTGATGGGTGCCTTAGCCAAGGCTTGAGGAGCCAATCCATGTCGTTCTCTGACCTCTGGCAGACATACGGCCCCGTGGCGCGGTCGTCCCACTTCCGCACCGTAGCCGCCACCGGCGTCTTCATGCTCGCGGCGTGGGTGGTCTGGCTTGCGGGTGTGGACGTGCCCTATCTTGCCGAGGGGTTGGCGCTGGCGGCGGTGGGGATTGGCGGCTTGGGCATCGTGTGGGGCGCGTTGCGGGGTTTGTGGCAGCGGCAGGTGAACGTGGACGAACTGGTGAGCATTGCCGTCATCGCCTCGGTGCTCGCCGGTGAGTATCTCTCCGCCGGTCTCGTGGTCTTCATGATGATCTTCGGCCAACTGCTGGAGGAAGCCACCAGCCAGCGGGCCACGGCGGCATTGGAGCACCTGGCCGCGTTGCAACCGGAGCGCGCACACCGGGTGAACGGTGACGCTATTGAAGAAACCAACGTGAGCGACCTCAATCCCGGCGACACCGTGCTGGCGAAACCGGGCGAGCGCCTGCCGGTGGACGGCGAGGTGATTGCGGGCGCGGCGGCCGTGGACGAAACGTTGGTCACCGGCGAATCGCTCCCCGTGCCCAAAGCGCCCGGCAGCCGGGTATACGCGGGTACGCTGAACCAGGACGGCGCGCTCACCATCCGCACCGAGGCCGTGGGCGAACACGCCTACGTCGGCCAGATCGGGCGGCTCCTGGACGCGCTGGAAGAAGAACGCGCGCCAATCGTGCGCGTAGCGGACCGTTACGCCAAGTACTTTACCCCCGCCATCCTCATCACTGCCCTCGCCACCTGGCTGATTTCCGGCAATCTGAGTTCCGCTTTGGCCGTGTTGATCATCGCCTGTCCGTGCGCGCTGGTGCTGGCCACGCCGACCGCCATCGTCGCCGGGGTGGCCAACGCGGCGCGGCAGGGGATTCTCATCAAAGGCGGCGCGCGTTTCGAGGCCGCCGGCGCGGTGGATACGGTCGCGGTGGACAAGACCGGCACCCTCACCCGCGGCGCGCCCGTGGCGCAGCAGGTGATGCCGGCGGACGGGGTGCAGGCCGAGGACCTGCTTACCCTGGCGGCGGCGGCGGAACGCTACTCCGAACACCCGCTCGGCAAGGCGCTGGTGGACTATGCGGCTGCAAAGGCGCTCGACCTGCCGCCGGCGGCGGACTTTCGCGCCTTTCCGGGCCGGGGCGTGGCGGCGCGCGTGGCGCAGCGGCACGTGCTGGTGGGCACTCGCGAACTGCTCCACCAGCAGGGTGTAACGGGCGTGCCGCCACAGGAGGCCGCTCCCGACGCGGGCAGCCTGATGCTGGTGGCAAGCGACGGCCGGTTTAGCGGCTGGATACAGTTCGGCGATACCGTGCGTCCCGGCGCGGCGCAGGCCGTGGAGCACCTCCACGCGCTCGGCATTCAGCAGGTGGTCATGCTCACCGGCGATCGGCAGCAGGAAGCGCAGCGCCTGGCAGACACCGTGGGCATAGACTCCTGGCGCGCGCGTCTGCTGCCGCAGCACAAGGTGGACTGGATACGCGGCGCGCGGGACGCGGGCAAGCGCGTGGCCATGGCCGGCGACGGGGTGAACGACGCCCCGGCCCTGGCGGCCGCCGACCTCGGCATCGTCATGGGCGGCACCGGCACCGCGGTCGCCGCGGAAACCGCCGACATCGCCCTCTTGCGCGGCGACATCGGCCAACTGCCCACCGCGATTGCGATCAGCCAGATGACTCTGCGCGGCGTCAAGCAGAATCTGCTCTTCGCGCTGGTCTGGAACCTGGTCGGCATCGGTCTGGCGGCCACCGGCGTCCTCGGGCCCATCGCCGCCGCGCTGGCGCACAACCTCGGTTCGGTAGCGGTGGTGGTGAACGCCGCCCGCTACGTGGCCGCGCCCACCAAGCTACCTCCGCACGAGCACCAAGAGCGCACCGCCCAGCAGCCGGACGCCGTCTCCGATCCGGTCTAGGCCGCACTGCGAGCGGTGTGGCATTGGATTTACGCTGAGAATCCCCCAACGGTCACCCGGCCGCCTCCGGCAATTGAGTCAAGTGCCTTCCGGGGCGCTTGCTCTATAGCCTCTCCCATGGAGTATGCGCACGATCCGCTTGTGCGGCAGCACCGTGCTCACCCTGAGATGAGGTGCACGCAAGGTAGAGATGCCATCCTGCGGTCAAGGGTGAGTGTATCCAGTCCGTGGTGCGCATAGTCATCGGCAATGAGGCGGTCGAAGAGGCCGGGGCCGGCCGTGGTTGAGAGCGCGTCCAGGACGGCGCGACCGTTCAGCGGAGCGACCAGGCCACTGGTAAGGGCGTCCCGCAGGCCGGTGCGGGCCTCTTCTTCTGTCGCGCCGTAGTGGTAAGTGAGCGTAGCGTAGGCCTCGCCGATGGCCTGATTCGAGGCGAAGACTTCACATTGCTGCTCCACGGCGAGCGCGCCAAGTTCCCTGAGAGCTTATTTGAAAAATGGCTTGAGTGATAAGATTCAGTCCTTCGACAAGCTCTCGGATAACGACAGGTAGCTTGTAGAACCGTATTTTCGGCATTCTCTAGCGCTAGAAGTTACGCTATTCAGCATATTCAAATAGGCTCTGAGACAGCGCTCGAAGTCCCTGCGAGGCTCTTTGGTGACCAACCTGACGAGTACGGACGTATCAATACCGAGTCGCTGGGCCATGCCCCTGCTCTCGTTGGTCCCGGAACTTGCGGATGTCCAGCGGCTCGACGTTCGGGTCGATCTTGTCCCGCAGCGTGCCCAACTTGGAGTAGTCGATGCGCTTGGGCTTTGGCGCAGGCGCAGCCGGGTCCTCGCGGCGCGGCTTGAGGGTGTAGCCGCCGTCGGGGCCTTCCAGCAACTCGAGCCGGTCGCCGGGCCCCACGCCCATGGCCTCCAGCACGCGCTTGGGGAACGTAATCTGCCCCTTTGCGGTAATCTTGACCACCATGAGATTCCTCCTTAACGCTAGGCTATCACGGGAAAAGCAGGGCCGCAATTGCGCCGGCAGTTGGCAGGGTCAGCGGCCCCACGAAGCCCGCTCTTCCTTAAGGTATTCGTCTACTTCTTGCGCGGTCTTGAATAGCCGGCGCCCCGGACCGCTATTCAGTATTTCTATGGCGGAACGCCTCTGTTTGCCTGAGTCGCACCGCACGACCACGTCTACCGTCTGCCCTTCCTCCAACTCTGGGCAGACTATCTCCACCTTGCCGCCCGGCAACACCGTTGTCCGCCGCTGGATTGTCTTCTGCATCATGGTCCTCCCTGTTCGCGGCGTGCTCGCTATCTTTGCCCCAACTGGGCCTTGAATTGGGCCGTATCCCAGTACTCCCGCCAGTGGGTGATTCTGCCGTTGGCGCAGGTGATGAAAACGCTGGCCGAAAGGCGGGCGGCATTGCCGGTCAGGCGGTGGCGGCAGGAGAACTCCCATTCGCAGGCGGCGGTGTCGCCCTGGGCAACCACGGCGCGCAGCGTGAGGCGGATCTGGGCAAAGGCGCTGAAGAAGGCCGTGAGCGACTGGCGGATGGCCGGCAGGCCGCTCAGCATCTGCCCGGACGCGCCGGTGAGGACGGCGTCCGGCGCAAAGTCTTGCAGGATGGCGTCGATATCCGCGGCGTTCCAGGCGGCGGTCTGGCGCTCCAGTATCTGCGCGGGTGTGGGCGTTGGCACTAGATGATAACTCCTAGTGGCCGCTGATCATGCAGGAACGGTGTCGCGCGCCAGGTAGAGCAGCGCGAGCACGGCGATGCCCCACAGCGCCACGCTGGCCAGCAGCCACGGATCGCGGAAGATTAGGGTTTCCGGCGCGTCGCTGCCGCCGGGATTGCGCGCGGCGCGCAGGTAGCGCAGCAAGCCAAAGATGACGAACGGTGTGGTGACGATGAGGCGCGGGTTGCCAAAGGTGGCCGGCGCGAAGAGGGTGTAGACCACGTAGGCGGCAACGGTGGTTCCCGCCGCCAGGTTGAGCCAACGGTCCAGCGACGCAATCGAGTATCGCGCCAGATTGCGGCGGTGGGCGGCGGCGCGCGCGCCCAGCAACGCCAGTTCGCCCCGGCGCTTGCCCAAGATTATCAGAAGCGCCAGCAACAGCGTGCAGATGTAGAGCCACGGCGAGAGCGGCGTAAGGACGGCGGCGGTACCGGCGGCGGCGCGCAGCACGAAGCCGAGCGCGATCAAGGCCGCGTCCAGCAGCGCCACGTGCTTCAGCCAGGCGCTGTAGGCCAGGTTCAGACCCACGTAGAGCGTGAGAAGCGCGCCCAGGACGACCTGGAGCAGGAACGCGCCCGCCAGCGCGCCGCCAAGCAGAGCCGTGGCGGCGATAATCGCTACCGGCAACGGCAATGCGCCCGCGGCCAGCGGACGCTTGCGCTTGAGCGGGTGCGCGCGGTCGGCTTCTACGTCCAGCACGTCGTTTACCAGATAGATACCGCCGCTGGCGAGCACGAAGAGACCGAACGTGAGCACACTGGCGCGCACGGCGTCCAGGTCGGTGAGTTGCTGGGAAAAGATCATGCCGGCAAAGACCAGGACGTTCTTCACCCACTGCTGCGGACGAGTGGAGCGCAGCAGCGCATGGGCAATGGTCAATACGGAACCTGCGGCTGCCGCTTGCGGCGTGTCGGCCGGTGCGGGATGCTGAAGCGTCTCAGTGGAGGAATGCGGCGCAATGCGCTCAGCCGGCGCTGGGCCGTGCGCTTCCCGCTCACCGCCGCCGCGCCCGGCGCGACTCATGCCTCGCGCAGAGGTTTCACCGCTCATGCTTGCTCCTCCACGGGCGGCGCTGCGCGTGACTTTGATGAGCGCGCGGCCTGAGGCTGAAGCGGTGAAGAATCCCCCTCACCCTGGCCCTCTCCCCAGTTGGCAGGGGTATGTCTTCCGTAGCCGACTTCACGTGTCATTCCGAATGAAGCGCAGCGGGGTGAGGAATCTAGAGCGCAGCCTTGCAATATCAGCATCTTTAGATTCCTCGCTGCGCTCGGAATGACATATACATACCCCTGTCGGCCTCTCCCCAGGGAGAGGGAGTTACGCTCGTTTGGCTCTCACGCCAGGGAGAGGCGGTATTCTCGCCTGCTGGTTCGGGCTGCCCAAGGGATTCCGCGGCGAGTGTTTCCAGGCGCAGGTGGAGCGCCTGCCGCGTGTGCTCGGTAATGCGGTAGCGGGCGTCGATGCGGTGGCCGGCCACCCAGACGATGGCGCCTTGCGCGGTGACAACCAGCGGCACGCGGTCGCGTTGGCGCGCGGGCACGCGGGCATCCACCAGGAAGTCTTGCAGTTTCTTCGCCCCGGTCATGCCCAGGGGCGTGAAGCGGTCGCCGGGCCGGCGCGTGCGCACGCTGAGCGCGTCCGTCACCCGCGCGGCGTCCAGCCAGGCGTCCACGCCGGCGGTTCCGGCCTGGAAATCGGCCTGGCCCGGTTCTACTATAGTAATGTCAATACTGCATCCCAGCGCCGCGACGGCGGTGCGGCCGGGTATGCGGAGTGGGACGGGCGCGAATGGCTCCCGCGGCGGGGCATAGCCAATCCAGATACCGTCGTGTTCGGCGCGGCAGAGCAGGCCGCCGGGGAGCGGAGCCGCCGCGCCGGTGCGGCCTTCCCGCAGCGCCGCGCGCGCGTTCGCAACGTGTGCGTATTCCAGCCCCTGCGTGTGCCCGGCGATGCGGGCGATAGCGCGGCGCAGCGCCGCCGTTTGCAGGGCCGGCTCCAGGGCGCGCCAGGCGGGGCCATCGAGCAACACACCGCCGTCGCATCTCTGGGCGTGGCGGCGCAGCCAGTCCTCCGCCGCGCCGGTGAGGTACGCGTGGTCTTCCGCCAGCACGTGGGCGGCCCGGGCCAGCGTGCGCGCCGCGGCCGGGTAGCGGGTCTCCAGCAGCGGCAGCGCCACGTGGCGCAGCCAGTTCCGCTGCGGCGCGGTGTCCGCGTTGCTGCTGTCTTCCCGAAACGCCAGGCCCCGGCGGGCGCAGTAGGCGCGTAGATCGGCGCGCGCGACGTCGAGCAGCGGCCGCGCCAGGGTGACGGCGGCTTCCGGCCGGGGGCGCGCCGGTCCGCGGCCGTTTTCATGCATTGCCGTAGGGCGCAAAGGTGGCTCCGTTTCAGCCGCCAGCGGCAAGGGACTCGCGTAGCCCATACCGGCCAGCCCGCCGAGGCCGCTCCCGCGCAGGAGGTGGAGCAGCACGGTCTCGGCCTGGTCGTCCTGGTGGTGGGCGAGGGCAATGAAGCGCGCACCCACCTCGCGGGCAATTGCCGCCAACGCCTGGTAGCGCAACCGCCGCGCGGAGTTCTCCGGTGAGGCGTGGTCCTGCTGCGCGCGCGCCGCGTCTACGGCACGCACCGTGCACGGCACACCCGCGCGCGCGGCGCAATGCGCCGCGAACCCGGCGTCCGCGTCGGATTCCGCGCCCCGCAGCCCGTGATTCACGTGGGCGACGTGCAGACGCCACCGCTTGCTCGGCGCAAGCTGCCGCAGCACGTCAAGCAAGGCCACCGAATCGGCCCCGCCGGACACCGCCACCACGATGGCACTGCCGGCCGGCAACAAGCTGTGGGCCTCGATTGCCGCCGACACGGATTCCAGCAGCGGCTCACGCGGCGGCTCGCGCTTACGCGCCGCGCTCAGGGTTGCTTCTGCAGTAGGCTCCGTATGCTCCATACCGTCATGGTACCCCACGTGTGTTCGCCGTTCAGCTTCGCAAGCCGTGATGAGCAACCTTCTCGCAAATGCATTGCGCTGCGCAGACCCGTCCCGCGAACCTTGCGGCGCTCACCCGGGGATGTGCTCTGTGCGGCTGACCGCCCCGCAAAGACGGCCTCGGCATCACAAGCCGCACCGGGTCTCGTTCCTTAGAACGGTGCGGGCACGTCCAGGCGCTGCCCCAATTCCCGCAGCGCCTCAGCGTGTTCGGGGCCGACCGGCACGCCCTCGGTGCGCCATTGGCGCTCGCGCTTGGCCTCCATGCCGCCGCCGACTTCCACGTCGGACTGGTTCGTAATCGGCGCGAGTTGGCGCACCTGGCGGATGTAGTCGTCCACCTCGCGCTTGAACTCGTCCAGCGGCAGGTAGCGGCTGACGTCGTGGGCGGTCATGAACGCGCCCTGGTTCGCGCCGGGCCATTCCCGTTGGGCGCGTTCCGGCGCTGAGGGCACGCCGCAGAGGAACCCGCCGAGAATCTGGCAGAACGAGCCCAGGCCGATGCTGCGGTAGGCGGCGCTGGGCCCCAGCATCTCCAGCGCCTTGACGTGGGGTTCGCCGTCGTAGAGGTCGTGAATCGCGCCAAAGTCGACCACAATCGGCGGTTCTTCCCCGGCGGGCGCGGCAAAGCTCATGGGCGAGCCGCCGGCCGCGTGGCGGTGAGGCGCGCCGGGCCGCAAGTGCAGTTGCGCGCCGGAGGTCACGTAGGCCACCAGATCGGCGCTGACGATCACCCGCGACCACAAGCCCGCCGCGCCAAAGTGCCCGTGATTGCGCGTAATCACGTTGGCCACGCCGTGCTCCTTGGCCTTCGCCACCGCCAGGTTGGCCGCCGCGAACGAGGGAAAGTAGCCCAGGCCGCCGTCGCCGTCCACCGTAGCCGTCACCGCACCCTCGCTTACCAACCGTACGTCGGGCGCGACGTTGAGTTCTTTCTGCTGGAAGTGGCGCACGTACGCCACCGTCTGGCGGGTGCCGTGGCTGAAGACGCCGCGCAGGTCGTTGGCCGTGAGCCAGCCGGCCATCTGCGCCGCGTGCTCGACGGACATGCCGACCGCCAGGAAGCAGTCTTTCACAAACGCTTCCAGCAAGGGTGATTGGACGCGAACGAAGGTCTCAGGCGGGGTGTTCATGTTTCGCTCCTGTACGCAGCGCTTAGATACGGTTGACGTTCTCTTGCCAACGCAATTTCCTTGCCAACACGCCGTAGCGCGGGGGCTTGTCCCCCGCATCTGCCACGATTGGCCGACACACCGTAGCGCGGGGCTTGTCCCCCGCATCTACCACGATTGGCCAACGCACCGTAGCGCGGGGGCTTGTCCCCCGCATCTGCCACGACTGACCAACACACCGTAGCGCGGGGGCTCGTCCCCCGCATCTGCCACGACTGACCAACACACCGTAGCGCGGGGGCTCGTCCCCCGCATCTGCCACGATTGGCCAGCACGCCGTAGCGCGGGGGCTTGTCCCCCGCATCTTGCGCGATAGGCACAACACCGTCTTGGCAAGGTGCTCTTTGCTCAGCCCACAGCTACAAAGTTCTGGCGCGCAGCGTGACGCGAGGCAACGCGCTGCCGCAGGCCATGCCGTCAGCCTGTCGTGCCAAGCCGGTTTCTGCTATTCTACTCCTTCCGCTGATGACCGAACACGCGCCGGCGCATGGCTCCGGCCTGGAGCCGGGCTGCACGCGCCTTGTGTATAATCACACCGGTAGTTGCCCCGCTTCCGCCCACATGCCGCGCAACTGAGAAGGAGCTACGCGCATGACTCACATCATGGTACCGGACGGCGTCTTTCCGATTTGGATTTGGGCATTGGGCTGGGCAGGCACGGCGGCTTTGGTGGGGGTGATCGTCCTACGCGCGCGGCGTGACGACCTGGCGCAGAAGATTCCCCTGATCGGGGTGATGGCGGCGGCGATGACGGTCGCCATGTCGTTCGCGCTGGTTCCCATCGCCTATGAACTGCACCTTACGGTCTTGGCGGGTATCTTGCTCGGCCCGCTCTACGGTTTCATCGCGGGACTCATCTTCATGGTCCTGCGCTGGCTCATGGGTGATGGGGCCGTTACCCTCATCGGCATCAACGCGCTGCTCATGGGCGTGGAGATCGCCCTGGGCTACTATCTCTTTCGCGGTCTGCTGCGGGCGCTGGCCGCGCGGGCGTCGCTGGCGGGGGGCGTGAGCGCGTTCATCGCCCTGGCGCTGACAACGGTATTGTTCCTCGGCGTGGTGGCGGCGGCCAACGTAAACCCCTTCCAAGGCGAGATGGGGGAACTGGGCGCGTACGACGTGGAAACGGGCACGCTCCAGGATCCTCTTGCGGAGGGACTGGTGGCCTTGCACGTGTTCGAGGGTGAGCATGAGGAGCATGAGGAAGCGCCAACGATCATGGGAGAGTCCCCGTTCTTGGTCTATGCGCGCGCTGTCTTGCTCCTCGGCCTGATAGGATGGGTGCTGGAAAGCATCGTGGTGGGGCTGATCGTCGGTTTCCTGGCGCGCGTGCGGCGCGACCTGGTGCTGCCGGCGCGCGGCCCCGAAACCGCATAGGTGACGTTCGCTCACCCGGTAGGGGCACGACGTGTCGTGCCCCTACGCCGGCGGCGTTGAGAGGGCGCTACGCTAATGGACAGTGCGTAGGTTTGCAAACCTGCGCCGCTATACGTTCAAGACGTAAATCTCGGCTCATTTCAGGCGAGAGCGCCGGAGCAAACGCCTCCCAGGCGGGGGCTTGTCCCCCGCTTCTTGGCGCCGTTCCGGCCGCGGGCCGCGCGCCTGCGCGGAGTGACCGTATCCAGAGGTCCCGACGATTATGGACATAGGCGCCGTTGACCTTTGGGCAACCCACTACCGCAGTTGGCTCCACCGCGCCACACTGGCGGCCAAAGTGGCGCTGGTCGCGGCGGTGCTGCTCACCGTCATGCTGGCGGACCACGCCCTGCTCGTGCTCGCGGCCTACGCGCTCGTGCTGGCATTGCTGCTCACCACGCCGCTGCCGGCGTACACGCTGAGCGCAACCTCGCTCTACACCGTGCTCTTCGTGGCCGTCTTTGCCATTTCGCGCTGGGACGGCACGTGGCTCACGCCGCTCACCATCATCGCCAAAGCGCCGACCATGGCGCTGGCCGTCCTGCTGCTGGTAACCACCACGCCCTATCCGCGCATCTTCGGGCTGCTCGGGCGCTGCTTGCCCGGTCTGGTGGCTGAAAGCTTGCTGCTGGCGTACCGGGCGGTCTTCGTCTTGTTGGAACTTACGCGGCGTCTGGCGCTGGCGCTGCGTTTGCGCGGCGGTCTGGGCGGCTCCCCCTGGCAGCGCGCGCGGAACCTGAGCCTGGGGCTGGGTCTGGTCTTCGTGCACAGCATGGACTACGCGCAGCGCCTCTACACGGTCATGCGGCTGCGGGGCTATGACGGCCGCCTGGCCGCCGCGCCCCATCAGGAGACTTCACGTCGCCATTCCGAACGAGGCCCCACCGCTTTCCGTCATTCCGGCGAAAGCCGGAATCCATCTTTTCCCATCAACCGGAACGACGCGCCGCTCCTCGCCGTCGCGATTCTCGTCGTCGCCAGCGCGCTCGCCGTCCGCGCCAGCGGGGCCGCCTGGCCCATGTACGGGTTAGGGTTGCTCAGCGTGCTCGCCCTGGCGGGCGCACAATGCTATCGCATGTTCCGCCCCACAATTGCCTCCGGTGGGTGACCCGTCCCCGTGGTTGGCCGCGTCCCCAGGCTGCCGGGAGAGCGCCAAGCGCCGCGGGCTAGGGCAAACCGCCAAGTAGACAAAGGGCCGCTTATTTGGTCAAATAGGAGCAGCCCGGAAACGGGCAGCGTGAGAAATCTGCCGCCACGCCCAAGTCGAGAGTCCGCACCCCCAACATGCGACTGCACCAACACATAGCCATCGTCACCGGCGCCGCGCATAATATCGGCCGCGCCATCGCCCGGCGCTTCGCCGCTGAGGGCGCGCAAGTCCTGATTGCCGATATTCAGGACGAGGCGGGTAAGGCGGTGGCGGCGTCGATTCGCGCCGACGGCGGCGAGGCGTCGTTCTTCCATGCCGACGTGGGCACGCTGGACGGTAACCGCACCATGGTGGACGCGGCGGCGGAACGTTACGGCGGCGTCACCATCCTGGTCAACAACGCCCATTGGGAGCGGCGGGGTTCGATCGAGGAACTGAGCGAGGAGGATTGGGACGCCAGCTTCGACGTGCTGCTCAAAGCGCCGTTTCTGGCAAGCAAGTATGCCGTGCCCCACATGCGCGCGGCCGGCGGCGGCGCGATTCTCAATCTCAGTTCGGTGCACGGCTTCCAGGTAAGCCCCGGCTACCCCACCTACGAGACCGCCAAGGCCGCCCTCATCCAGCTTACCAAGCAGATGGCGCTGGACCTCGGCAGCGACGGCATCCGCGTCAACGCGATCGCGCCGGGCGCCATTCCGTCGGACGAGATGCGCGAAGAGAACGCGGACGACCCCACCTGGCGCGAGCGCAATGTCCTCTGGAACATCCTGCCCACCGTTGGGCGCGCTGAGGATATTGCCCAAGGCGCGCTCTATCTCTGCTCGGCAGACGCGCGTTTCGTTACGGGGCACACCCTGCTGATCGACGGCGGCTTCCTGCTCGGCTTCAAGGGCCTGGGCGGCACGCGCGCGCAGGAGTTCCTGCAACGCCACCCGGACTACATGGACTACGATCTCGCGCGGCCGCTGGGACCCGGGGCGGTGGACAAGACGCCTGGAGCACAAAGCGACGATGACACGGAGTAGTCCGCCGTACGGTCGCGCTCATACCCGCGTACCGCCGCGCGCGCGCGCCGCCAAGAGAAAGGACGCTTGCGCATGAATGCCGACGCCAGTCCCGTGTTGATTGCCGACGGGTTCGGCTTTCCCGAAGGCCCGTCGTTCGACCGCGCGGGCAGTTTATACGTCATGGAGTGCGACGCCGGCCGCATCAGCAAGGTGACGCAGGACGGGCGCGTGGAGGTCTTTGCGGAGACTGGCGGCGTGCCCTGCGGTTCACGCCTGCGCCACGACGGCAACCTGATCGTGGCGGAAAACGGCCTGGCGCAGATTCTCGACTTTGCGCCGGACGGGACGTGGTCGGTGGTGGCGGAGACCTTTAATGACAAGCCGTTTCGCGGGCCGAACGACCTGATTCTCGATAGCCGCGGCAATTGCTACTTCACCGATCCCAAAGGCTCGACGCTGGAGAAACCGGTAGGGCGCGTCTTCCGCGTGGCGGCGGACGGCGCGGTGTCGATCTTTGCCGTGGGCCTGGCGTTTCCCAACGGCATCTGCCTCTCCGCCGATGGGGAGACGCTCTACGTGGCGGAGACCTTCACCCGCCGCATCCACGCCTTCACGTTGAATCCCGACGGCAGCGCCAAGAACCGCAGCCAATTCGCCCAGATGGAAGGCGGCGTGGGGCCGGACGGCATGGACTTCGGCGCGGACGGCAATCTCTACGTGGCCCACTACGGCAAGGGCGCGGTGGCGGTGATCGCGCCTACCGGCGAGGTGCGCGCCGAACTGCCCGTGCCGGGCAAGAATCCGACGAACGTTGCCTTCTGGGAAGACGCGCTCTACGTGACGGAAACCGAGACCGGCGCGGTCTACCGGCTGGACGTCGGCGTGGCGGGGCAGCCGCTCTATGGCTCGCGCTAGGCAAGCCCATGTCCCGCACGCACCTCGACGCCGCCTTCATCGGCGGGCCGCAGTACGACGCGCTCTATGAACGCCTGCCGCAATTCGAGCAAGAGTCCGGCTACACGGTCAACGTCCACGCGCAACTGCCGCATCCGGCGCTGAACGCGCACCTGGACGAGGTCTATAGCGGCGGCGCAGGCCGCTACGACGTGATCTCAACTCACGTCAAGTACGCCCCGGCGCAACAGGCGTGGCTGCTGCCGCTGGACGGTCACGTTGCCGCTGCCGACCTAGCGGACTTCTCGCCGGCCCTGCTCAAGCTGGCGCGGGTCAATGGCGCGCTTTTGCAGATTCCGCGCAACGTGGACGCCCGCCTGCTCTTCTACCGCCGCGACCTGCTGGAAGACCCGGCGGAGCGGGCGCGTTTCCAACGCCAGTACGGCCGTGAACTGCGCGTGCCGCGGACCTGGGACGAGGTGCGGGACGCGGCGACGTTCTTCACCCGCCCGCCGGACCTGTTTGGCTTTGCCTTTCCCGGCCGTTCGTCGGGCTTGTTCGGGACGTTCTTCGAGTTGGCGGCCATGGCCGGCGGGACGCTGTTCGACGAGCGGCTCGAACCGTCGTTCAACACCCGCGCCGGCCGCTGGGCGCTCGGCTTCCTGGCCGACCTCTACCAGCAGGGACTGACGCCCCGCGACCTGGACGCGACCTATTTCGATGAAGTTTCCCAACTCTTTCGCGACGGCAAATGCGCGCTGGCCGCCGACTGGCCGGCCTACTACAGCCTCTTGACCGATCCCGGCGCCAGCGCGGTGGCGGACAAATTCGGCGCGGCGCTCTATCCGCTGGGGCCGGCGGGCACACGCGCCGTCTACGCCGGCGGCCACACGTTCGCGATCCCCGCCACTGTAAAAGACATGGACGGCGCGCTGGCGCTCGTGCGCTTTCTCACCGCCCCGGAGAGCCAATATCTGGAGGCGCGGCAGGGCGCAATCGTGCCGCGCCACGCGGTCATGGCGCGCGTACGCGCTGAGACCGCCCCCGGCACGGTGCACGCGCAGCGACTGGCGCTCCTGGAAGAGACGATCCAGAAACACATGCTGACGTTCCCGCAGTTCGCCGCCTACCCGGGGGTGGAGGAGATTTGCGCGGAGACGCTGCAAGCGGCCATTCGCGGCCAGGTGATGCTGCCCCGCGCGCTCGCGTACATGGAAGAGCAGGCGCGCGCGCTGCTGGCGTGATGTCGAGGCGGGCGTGGTATCATAGCAGCGCGATGTATGCTCCGCGTCACGCCGCTTCGCCACAGCACGCCGCTCCGAGCGAAACTGAATGTGATTCCGAGCCGAACCGCGTGTCATTCCGAGCACGGCTGCACGTCATTCCGAGCGCGACTGCATGTCATTCCGAGCGCAGCGAGGAATCTAGTGTCGTTACGGCAGGCGGTCCAAAGTCACTACACCCTAGATTCCTCGCTGCGCTCGGAATGACAGGGTGAGAGACGGTTAGTCCTAATCGATCCAAGAAACAAAAACGGTGAGTAGACTTAGCGGGTAATCTTGGTAGGTAGTCTTTGAAGAAAGGTATTGCCATGGCAGACATCAAGGTTGGCGTGCGGCTCATTTGCCTGCACACGCCGGGACCGGCGGGGTTGGAGACGGCGGCGGAGATCGGCGCGGACAGCGTGCAGTTGACGGTAGGGCACGGCGAGTACGCTCCGGAGGAACTTGACGCGGCCGGCATCGAGGACGTGCGGCGGCGCGTGCAAGACCTCGGCATGGTGATTTCGGCTACGGATGGCGGCCTGGGCGACTTTGGCGACGCGGATTCGATGGCCGAGCTCGTGGAGAAGACCAAGCGCCTGCTCGACCACACCCGCGCTCTGGGCGCGCCGGCCCTCACCAGCCACATCGGCATCGTGCCCAAAGACCCCAACGCGCCCCGGCGGCAGGTCTTCCGCCAGGCAATGGAGGAAATCGGCAAGCACGCCGAGCAGACCGGCATCTACTTCGGCATCGAGACCGGACCGGAACCGCCGGCCGTGCTGCTGGATCTCATCAATTCGCTTGACACCGGCGGCATCAAGATCAACCTCGATCCGGCGAACTTCATCATCTGGCCGGCGCGCATTGCCAACAACGAGGGACGTCCCTATGACCGCGCGGCGGCCTTTGCCGAATCCGATCCCCATGAGGCAGTCTACACGCTGCGCGACCACATCATCCATACCCACGTCAAGGATGCCCGCGTGGCAGAAGGCGAAAAAGGCGAGACGCCGGTGGGCCAGGGCTGGATCGACTGGCCGCGCTACCTCAAGTCGTACCGGGACATCGGCTTCACGGGCTACCACTGCATCGAGCGCGAGGCCGGCGAGAAGCGCGTGGAAGAGACCCGCGAGGCCATCGCTTTCGTGCGCCGGACGTGGCAAGAGTTGGATTAAGTATCTCGAAATAAGCTAAGGTGCGCTTGCTGGCGCCCCATTGCGCCTCGGTACCGGCCGTAGCGCGGGGGCTTGTCCCCCGCTTCTCGGCGCAATATGTAAGCTACCTGAGGCAAAGAGCTTAGAGGCATCCCGCATTTGCATCAGCGCGCCAAAACGTGCTTCGACAAGCTCAGCACGAACGGGTTGGCCGCTGGGCTGTTCGCTACGAACGGGTTGGCCGCTGGGCTGTTCGCTACGAACGGGCGCCTTGGTCTCCGTTCGCCCTGAGCCTGTCGAAGGGCAGGCCTGCGCAGGCAAGGGCCCAGTGAACGCATTCTAGCAGTCGCGTTGCATGAATATACTCACGACCGTACTGGCGCTGGGCGGCGCTTTGGGGCTGACGATGCTGCTGAGCGCATTGCTGCTGCGCCTCTTTCCCCGTTTTACGTCCCGCCACGTCAAGCCGGTGGTGCAGAGCAAAGACCACGAAGACCTGCCCAGCCTGCGCTTGCCCAACGTCGGCGGCGTCGCGCTCGTGATAACGCTCTGGTGCCTTGGCGGCGTCTGGCGGGTCGTCTGGCCGGAGACGAGCGCCGTTCTGCTGCCCTTGATTGCGCTGGCCACGCTCTTCGGCGCGCTGGGTTTCGTGGACGACTGGCTCAAGTGGCGGCGGGGCAGCGGCATCGGCGAGGGGACCTACCTGCTCGGCCACGCCGTCATGGCTCTGGCGACCGTGGCGGCGCTCTCTTGGTGGCCGGGCGGGTTTGCGCAGGACGCGGCGCAGGGCGGCCGCGTCCTGCACGCCCTCAACGTGGCCGGCGGCCTGGGTCTCGGCCTGACTCTCTTCTGGCTCTTTGCCCTCACCTTTGGCTCGGCTTTCTCGGTGGCCGTGAGCGACGGCATCGACGGTCTGACCGCCGGCATGGCGACAATCGCCGGCGCCGGCATGTTGGTGTCGCTTATCATCCGCGAAGCGGACGGCGCGTCGCTTGCCTTTGGCGCGGCGCTCCTGGGCGTGAGCATTGGGCTGCTGCTCCTCAATCTGCCCTCGGACTGGTCGTCCACCGGCAGCGTGCCGCGGCGGGCGCGCATCTACCTGGGCGATAGCGGCGCGGTGGCGCTGGGCGGCGCGTTCGCGGCGCTGGCACTCTATAGCGGCGCGGACGCGGTCTGGCTCTTCGTCGGCGGCGTCTTCCTGCTGGACGGCGGTTCCGGCTTCGTGCAGGCCAAAGTGGTCACGCCCTTCTGCCGCCGCTTCCTGCGCCTGCGGCGCTATGCCGGCACGCCCCACTTCGTGCCCCATACCGAATTTCCGCTGCCGTTCACGGCCACGCCGCTGCACCACCACTTCGAGATGCTGGGCATCGGCCGCTTGCGCGTGGTCTGGCTCTTCTGGGCGGCCGGCGTCCTGGCGGCGGTCAGCGGCATCGCCGTGGCCGCCTTTCCCGCGTTCCACCTGGCCCCGGTGGGCGGCGCGCTGCTGCTCTACGCGGCGTTGATCGGCGGCGCGACGTGGACGGCGGGACGCTTTCTTGGCGTGGTGAAGTCGGATAACGGAATTGAAGTCCTGGCCGTCTGCGGCGGCCGCCCCTACACGGTCTTTGGCCGGCCGCTCTACCGGGTCGTGGAACTGACAACCACGCCGCCGCCGTCTACGCGGGAGCGGCACGCGCTCGCCCTCTGGCAGCCCGGCAACCGCTGGGACGTGCAGGCGAACCTGGCCTACGCCCAAGCGCTGGCGGGAGACGACGATGCGGCGCGAGAAACCTGGCGGCGCATCCCGGAGGCCAGCCGCAAATTGCGCGCCGGCCACCCGGTAGCGGCGGCTCTGCACGGATGCGCGTAACGCGGCGACCTTACCGCGACGTTCTTGTCATTCTGAGGAGCGCAGCGACGAAGAATCTACGGCCCGGTGACTCGTAGATTCCTCGCTGCGCTCGGAATGACATTGCCTTTCTTCCGTCCTTGCCACTACTTCCGTCCTTGCCACTACTTCCGTCCTAGCCATTACTTTCTTCTTTGCCATTACATCCATGCACATCACTCGCCCGCCCTTGTCGTTCGCCTGCCCTTGTCATCGCCTACCCTTGTCGTTCGCCCGCCCTTGTCGTTCGCCTACCCTTGTCATCGCCTACCCTTGTCGTTCGCCTGCCCTTGTCGTTCGCCCGCCCTTGTCGTTCGCCTACCCTTGTCATCGCATCCGTTCTTGTCATTGCTTTCTAGCTTGTCATTCTGAGGAGCGCAGCGACGAAGAATCTACCGCCCGGCCACACGTAGATTCCTCGCTGCGCTCGGAATGACATTGCCGTGCGATTCAGTTTATGTTCGTTGTCTAGCTGCTTAATGCCGCCCGTGGTGGTATCATACACGGCAGGTTGCGCATGTGGGGCCAGCGCCTTAAGGAGGCTAGCAATGCAAATCCGTTCCATAAACGGTCTTGGCGGGCTTGCGCTCATCATCGGGCCGGTCGTGACCGTGGTCGCCTTTCTCTTCCAGCCGGGCGGCATGCTCATCGCCAGCGCCGAGGCCAGCGACGCCGCCGGGTCGATTGCGGCGTCGGTGGAAAATCGCGCCCTCGCCAACTTCACGTCCCTCCTGATAGCCGCGTGCCTCACCTTGACGCTCTTCGGCTTTCACATATTGCTGCGGGGCGTCCGGGGCGGCGGCATCGGGCGGGTGTCGGCGCACTTCGGCTACCTGATGCTCACCGTCGGCGTCTTTGGCTGGATTCTGATGCAGGGCCTGGAACTGGGCATGACCCATGAGACCGCCCAGCCCGCCACGGCGATCTTTGCCGTGCAGTTCAGCATGGGCCTGATTGCCGGCCTGGCCGTTGCCCTGGGCTTCTTGCTGTTGAGCCTTGGCCTGCCCGCCCAGGGGCGGAACGGCAGACCGGTGGCGTTGGCAATCGTCGTCGTTTCCGCAATTGCGCTCGTGAGCCAGGTGGTCGGCATCAGCGATCCCGGCCTCTACGACACCATGGTGACCGTCACCCGCGCGTGCTACTTTCTCTGGGTAGCCTGGAGCGCGTTTCTTGGCGCGCAGTTGCTGCGGCAGAGCGAGTTTGGCGCCGCCGGCGAAGGCGACTGAGCCCGGCGCGCCGTCCGCTCGCCGGCTGACCCGGCCCACCGCGCCCGCGCCTGACGCGGCGCCCTTTGCTGCGGCATTGGCTCAAAGCTCTCAGAGGAGAAGGGGAAGCGCCGCATGAGCGGCACGGTGACGAATAGAACGCGCCCGGCGCAGGCGCAGCCGTTGGCAGAGGCCGTCGCGCCGCATGACGCGGCGCCCGCCTTTGCCCACTTGCCCGGCCTGGCGCTGCTGGAGAGCAGCCGGCCGGGGGCGCTTGGGCGCTATTCCTACCTCACCGCCGATCCGTTTCTGCGCGTGGAGAGCGTGGCCGACCGCATCAGCGTGACCCGGCGCGGCCAGCCCCGGCCCGCGGCAGTGCGCCGCGGCCAACCCTTTGCGGCGCTGCGCGAACTCCTGGCGGAATTCTCCCTGCCGCCCGCGCCGGCAGGCCCGCCCTTTCAGGGCGGCGCGGTGGGTGTCTTTGGCTATGACCTGGGGCGTCAACTGGAAACACTGCCGTCCCTTGCGCGCAGCGACGCCGCTACCCCTGAAATGAGCCTGGGGTTCTACGATTGGGTTCTGGCGCACGACCACCTGACGCACACGTCTTGGCTGGTGACTACCGGCCTGCCGGAGCGCACGGACGCCGCCGCGGCAGCGCGCCGGGCGCAGGTGCTGGACATCCTGGACGCCCGGCGGGCGCGCAACGGCGCACAGGAGGGCGGCTGCGCGGACTTCCGCCTCACCGGCCCGCTGCAAGCGAACCTGACGCGCGCCGGCTACGTGGCCATGGTGCGACGGGCGCAGGCCTACATCGCGGCCGGCGACGTCTACCAGGTGAACCTTTCGCAGCGCTTCGAGGCCGGTTGGGAGGGCGCGCCCTGGACGCTCTACCGGCGCTTGCGGCAGGCAAGCCCGGTGCCGTTCGGGGCCTATCTGGATCTTGGCGGCGCGTGGGTCGTGTCCGCCTCCCCGGAGCGGTTTCTGCGCGTGCGCAACGGCGCGGTGGAGACCCGGCCGATCAAGGGCACGCGGCCGCGCGGGCGCACGGCTGCCGCGGACGCCGCCCTGGCGCGGGCGCTGCAAAGCAGCGAAAAAGACCGCGCCGAAAACCTGATGATCGTCGACCTGCTGCGCAACGACCTGGGAAAAGTCTGCCGCGCTGGCTCGATTCGCGTGCCCGCGCTCTGGCAAATCGAGGGCTACAGCAACGTCTGGCAGCTTGTCAGCGCGGTTACGGGCGAGTTGCGCCCGGACGCCGACGCCCTTTCCGCCCTGGAAGCCGCCTTTCCGGGCGGCTCGGTGACCGGCTGCCCCAAGATACGGGCCATGGCAATCATCGAGGAGCTTGAGCCGGTGCGGCGCGGCTTCTACTGCGGCGCGCTCGGCTACGTGGGCTTCGACGGCGCCATGGACACCAGCATCGTGATCCGCACACTGGCGCTCACCCGCGACCGCCTCTCCTTGCAGGTGGGCGGCGCGGTGGTGGCCGATTCCGAGCCGGACGCCGAGTATCAGGAGACCCTGGTGAAAGCCCAAGCGGCCCGGCGCGCCCTGGCAGAAACAGGAGCGGCGCTTTGAGGCACGACACACCGCGCGCTAGGCAACAACGCGCAGGCAAGAGCGCGCTAGCCAACAGCGCGCAGGCAAGAGCATGCTAGCCAACAGCGCGCAGGCACCGCCAGACGACATCCCAACTGTCATTCCGAGCGTAGCGAGGAATCTAGAAGTGCCCGCGCACGAGATTCTTCGTCGCTACGCTCCTCAGAGTGACAATTGTCGCGTCCCTTGCGCTACGCCTTAGATTCCTCGCTGCGCTCGGAATGACAGGCGCGCGCAACCTGCGGCGGATACGGAGGGGGACTATCAGCGAGCCGGTCTGTTACGTGAACGGACGCCTCGTGCCGGAGCGCGCGGGCGCGGTCTCGGCGCTGGACCGCGGGCTGCTGCTCGGCGACGGCCTCTTCGAGACCATGCGCGTCTTGGAAGGCCGCATCCTCCAGTGGCGGCGGCATTGGCAGCGGCTCGACGCCGGCGCGCGGACGATTGGCCTCGCCCTGCCCTGGACGGCAGGCGACCTGCATGAGGCGGTGGAGCAGACGCTGCGCGCCAATCACCTGCGCGAGGCAACCGCGCGCCTCACCGTCACGCGCGGTTTCTCGCCCGCCGCGCGCGGCCTGCCGCCGCCCGCCGACGCCCGGCCCACGCTCCTTATCCGCGCCGCGCCATTCGCGCCCTACCCGCAACATCTCTACCAGGACGGGATGCGCGTCATCGTCAGCCGCCGCACGCGGCGCAACGAACACTCGCCGCTCTCCCGCGTCAAGTCGCTCTGCTACCTCGACAACGTCATCGCCCGCCAGGAAGCGGCGTCTGCTCTGCCTCCTGCCGACGAGGCGCTGCTGCTGAATGCGCAGGGCTACGTGGCGTGCGCCACGACCGCGAATGTCTTTCTCGTGCGAGGCGGCCGGCTACACACTCCCGCAATCGCCCACGGCGCGCTGCCGGGCACCGTGCGCGCCCTGCTCATTGCAGAACTCGCGCCGCGCAGCAGCCGCGCCGTGGACACGACCCGCCTCGACGAGGCCGACCTGCGCCAGGCCGACGAAATCTTCCTCACCAACGCCCTGATGGGCATCATGCCCGTCCGCGCCATCGACGACCGGCCGGTGGGCGGCGCCACGCCGGGCCCGGTGACGCAGGCTCTTTGCGCCGCGTATGCGGAGTGGCTGTCGTCGTTCCGTTGAAGTCGCCGGTTCACGCCCCGCCGGCGTTGCCCCTACGTTCGGGACGCTGAGACCGCCGCGAAAGGGGTGACAAAGAGGCCTTTGGCTGCTATACTTAAGGCAAGGAAGCGTAAACCTGCTTGCTGCCTGATTTATGGGTCGGTGGGCGAGCGGTCAAAACCACCAGACTGTAAATCTGGCGCCGTAATGGCTACGGAGGTTCGAATCCTCCCCGGCCCACCGCGATTGTTCTCCGCGCAATTGAGAACGCACTGGTCCCGTGGTGTAGTTGGCCTAACACACGGCCCTGTCAAGGCTGAGATCGCCGGTTCGAATCCGGTCGGGACCGCCATCTGATGGCCATGCCTGGATTGCAGCCATAGCTGCCCAGCGGCACGAGAGAAGTGTGCCCGCACGCGCCTCTCGTTTGTTTAAGCGCACGGCCATGCGAAGATTAAAGAAGCCGCGAGCGGTTTTCGCTCGCGGCTTCTTCACATTCCGAATGCGCAGAATTCCGAGTGCGCGCAAAGCGGCATCGGCGGGTAAGCGGAGCGGGGCCCCCTAGCGTCCCACCGGCTGCGCCGCGGCTTCCGGCGCTTCCACCATCCTGCTCATCCGCGCTTCCTCGCGCTTCTTCTGCGCCCAGCGCTTGGTGGTGATCAGGCGCTTGCGGCGGTACTCCACGTCGGTGTGGTACTTGTTGCGCACGTAGCACTTGCGGCAGCGCAACGCCCGTTGCACCTCGGCGCCGCAATCGATGCAGAACTTCGGCTCCTTGGGCTTCTTGGGCTGCTTGCTCAGGCGGATGCGGCGCAGTTCCGCCACGCGCTCCTTGTTCTCCCGCGCCCAGCGCCGGTTCTTCTCCAGGATCTTATCCTTATTGCGCTGGTAGTAGCGTTTGAAATAGGTGGAAAGCCGTTCGGCGCGGCCGCAACGGGCGCACAAGCCGGCGCGCTTGGATTTACCGTCACGCTGACCGGTAATATCGGTCTCGCAGCGCGCACAGGTGAGGACTTGAACTGTTGCCTCCATCGGAACCTCCAACGAGAACTAAACGACGGTACCCGGAACTCCGGCACGTGCCGCACACAACCGCGCCGGTATGGCGCTCTCGCTTCCGGCGGCAACCGCATTGCCACCCAAAAGCCCCTGTTCCCTACTTTGTGTGCACTTTCACATGCGCCCCCTATAATATCTGAGAATAGCCGCTGCTGTCAAGATTCTGAAAAAACGATTGATGCGCGCTATTACGGGGAAAAGTGCCTCTCCAGCCGATGCACTCCGCACTTTTTTCCTAAGAGATTGATAAGAAATTTCCCCTTTGGCGGCGCTTCTCTCCCCTACCCAGCTACGCTATATCTACACCACGTTCGACCGCTTTGCGCCACTGCGGCATACTACAAATCGAAGCGGCCGACTGAGCGCTCATCCTAATCTACAACGCCTGCGGCGGCGGGATTCGCGAACCGGTTGCTTGTCACTCGTTGGGGTGGGCTTTTCCGCTTGCCAGGGATGTTACAATAATCACAAGCTCGACGATGAATTGATTGATAGTCGGCGGCAAAAGGCATTCGCCTGGCACGATGCGGCCCGGGCGAACAATGGATCGCTTCCCGTGGCAACGGCATCCAAAATCGATTCTCCCGCCTGGCCGGCCGTGCCGCCCACCGGCTGGAGTTGGCCCGCGTTCGCGTTGGGCGCCTTCTGGTACTTGCGGCAGGGCATGGCGGCCAAGGGTCGTGTGCTGCTCGTGCCCCAGGTACTCGTGCTCGCGCTCGCCGCCGTCAACGCGCTCTTCATTGCCCGCCAGTCGTCGTTGGCGGATGCGGCGCTGCCGGCCGGCGTGGCCGCGCTGGTGCTCTGGTCGTTCGCCGGCTCCTATTGCGCCGCCTCGTTTCGCGCCGACGCCTACCGCCGTTGGCGCCTGGCCAACGACCACGCGCCGCTCGTGCCGACCCAGTGGCAGTGGGGAGCGTTTCTGCTCACCGGCGGCTGGTACGTGGCGCACGGGATGCGCATCAAGGGCCTCTGGCTCTGGCTGGCGTTCTTCACGGCGGTGGGCAGCGTGGTCGGCATTCCGCTGGCGTTTGCCCTCATGTGCTACTGCGGCGCAAATTTCCGGGCGGAGCGCTTCCTGGAGAAACCGCCGGCGCGCATCGGCCCCACGCCGCAAGAACGCTGGATCCACCAGGACCTCCTGAAGGCGCTGGCGCCGGTGGCGCGCACGTCGCAAGCGCCGCTGCGCGCCTCGCTGCTGGAAAGCGCCGCGCGCGGCCTGCGCCGCCAGGGCTACACGGTGCGCCTGGGCGACGAACACGATGAAACGGCCGCCTCCCTTACGCTGGAGCGAGGTTTGCGCTTCCTGGCCGTGCGCGTAGTGTTTGCGTCGCCGGCGCCCGCGGCGGAGGTAGAGAAACTGACGGCGGCGTTGGGAGACGACGCGCACAAGGTCGGCGTGCTGGTGGCGAACGGCCCGCTCTCCGAACCGGCGCAAACGGCGGCGGCACAGGCGCACGTGCGCGTGCTCGCTGCGCAGGATGGAGCAGCGTAGCCGCGCGAATCGCCTTGCAAGGCAGGTTTTCGTTGCTTAAGTTAAGTAAGGAAGCGGCGCAGCAATAACGGACTGCTAGAGTCCAAAGGACGGTTCCCGTGAAGGCACGGCAGCTTGGGATACTGGGGTTTGCGATAATCGTCGCCGTCGCGCTGGCGCGCTGGCTGCGGCGCTGGGCCGGCGATCCGCCCACGCGGCGCGCCGCGCACAAAGAGGCGATCGAGCCGCCGGAACTGGTCGCGCGCTACAGCCGCTTCATGGCGTTGCCCCCCATGCGGGTGTTGCGCGCCGTCCTGGCGCGGTACGCCACCGCGCCCGCGTTAGCCGCGCCGCCGCCCGCCGCTTCGCCCTGGCGCATCCTCGACGTTGGCTGCGGGCCGGGCTGGTTTCCCCTGGAGTTGGCCGACCGCGCGCCCGCGGCCGTGGTCGTCGGCGCGGACCTCTCCCGGCCGATGGTGGCGACGGCCGTCGCCCACGCCGCGGCCGCGCGCCGGCAGCAGCGCGTCTGCTTCGCCCAGGCGCGCGGCGAAGTCCTGCCGTTCGCGGACGGCACATTCGACCTGGTCGTGAGCACGCTGGCGCTCCATCACCTGCAGGAGCCGGTGGCCGCACTGGAGGAATTGCGGCGCGTCGCGCGGCCGGCCGGCCGGATAATCGTGTTCGATATCCGGCGCGACGTGCACCCCTGGCTGTGGACGCTGTTCAAGGCAAGCCAGGTCTGCATCGACGGCCTGGCGCTCTGCGAGCATGGCGAGCCGATCGCGTCAATTGCCGCCGCGTACACCGCGCGGGAGGCGCGCCGGCTGGCCCTCCAGGCCGGCTGGGAACGGGCGCGGGTGCGGCAGGGCCCGGGCTGGATTGTGCTGGAGCGTACTGCTGCGCCGGCGGCCCCGCGCAAACGTAGCGCCGCAACCGCCGGTTAGAACTGCTGAGAAACACGCTTGAACACTGAGATTTCAGACTCCACGCAACCGCCCGAATCTCCGCCGCTGGCGCGGGCGCGCGGCTTGCGCGTACGACAAGAGACGTTGGCGCGCATCCGGGCGGGACACCAGGTCATTCTCGACGAACTCAAACCCACCCGGGCGCAAATCGACCGCGGCTTGGCACTGCACTACAACAGTTTCGTCGCCGACGTGCAGGGCTCAGTGCAGATGAGCTCGACCCACGGCATTGTGGGCGACCGGCTGCGGCAAGACCTGGAACCGTATCGCGGAGAACTAGCCAAGCAAAACCTGGGCCCCGCTGAGTCCCAGCGCCGCCTGGACGCAATCCACTTCCGGCGGAAGACGTTCGAATCGGCCTTCGACGAACAGTGGCGCGCAGAATCCGAGGCGCTCTATCGGATCGCCGGGGTGCGCCTGGGCGTTTCGGACGTGGCCGGTCCCGAGCAAAACACCTTTGCCGCCGCTCTCGACCGCCTCGCGCGCGTCAACTTCGTCTACGACCGGCGCGGCGACCTCAGACGGGCCGTCACGATCGCAGACATCGAGCAGGCGCGCCGCGGCGGCAAGCCCAGCGTGCTGTTTCACCTGGCCGGCGTCGGCTGTTTCGCGGAAACCTCAGATCCCCTGCGGAACCTGGACCTGTTCTACGCGCTGGGCGTGCGCATGTCCCAACTCACCTACATCCAGGCTAACGGCCTGTGCAGTTCCTACTTGCAGGAGCGCGACACCGGCCTGACGCCGCTCGGCGGGCAGGTGGTGCGGCGCATGAACGAATTGGGCGTCATGGTGGACCTGGCCCACAGCGGCGAGCGGTCGGCGTTCGACATCATCGCGGCCTCATCCGAGCCGGTGATGATCAGCCACACCGGCTGCCGGGCCGTGTATGACGACTCCACGAACCGCGGCTATCTGGAAAAGGTGTTCGCCCAGCCCTATGCCCGCGGGCTGACGCCGCCAGGCACACCGGGCAGCCGCAACGCCAGCGACGAACTCATGCGGGCGGTGGCCGCCCAGGGCGGCCTGGTGGCGATCTACGCCATCGATTACATGCTGGGAACCGGCCCGGAATCGTTCCTCACCTGGCACCGCCACCTGGAGCGCGCGCTCAGTGTCGCCGGCAGCGACCACGTGGCCGTCGGCACTGACCGCACCTTCTTCCCCGGCTGGCGCCCCGCGCCACTGGACTGGACGAACTGGCCCTACTGGACCGTGGGCCTGGTCTGCAAAGGCCATTCCGACGACGAAATCCAAAAGATCATCGGCGGCAACTTCCTGCGCTACGCCCGCCGCGTGCTGGATAAACGCCCGTGGGGAGCGTTTATGTAGTCCTTAGTTATGCAAGGACCTGCAATTGCGTGGGATAATGGACTCGCAACTGGCATCGACGTGCGGCCGCAGGCCCTTTAACGGGTGAAGCAATGGCAGACGTGGAAATTCAGGTTAAGACGCGAGGCGGCGCGGCAATACACAGAGCCGAAGTGCTGGCAGCGTACCCGGACGGTAGATACCTCACCGGTCAGACTGACAGCGACGGCACGTGCCGGTTGGATTTGTACCGCGTCGACCTGGAAATGAAGATACTGATAGCCGCGGCCGGCCATCTTCCTTTCCACAGAGTCGTCGTCCCGGGGAAATGGAATGGAGAACCCTTTGCGTTAGAGCCAACCGAAGATGAGAGAAAGGCGCTCCTCTTCACCCGGAGCACAGGATACATCCCAGGCATCGAGGGTCGCCTCAATCCACACAAAGATGGCTATCTCTACGGTGACAACATCGCCATAAACGGCAAACTTGCCACGCCCGCCGCTCGCTTCGCAATAGGGGAATGCCTTCACCTGCTCGACGTGTTTGGCGTCGAGACAACCGTTCGATTCTTGGTAGTCGAGGGACAGTTTTCACTTATTGAATACACTGAGCCCAGGGCATACGCAGGGGAGTAAGCATGGCCACGGCTGAGCAGCACCGGGAAATTAGCATGCAATTCTTGGACCATGCGGAGGACGAATTACGTAAGGGTGACCTCCTTCAGGCCTCCGAGAAAGCATGGGGGGCGGTTTCGCACTTCGTGAATTCCGTTGCCCGCCAGCGGAATTGGGCGCTGGGGGCCCACAGGCAACTGATCCAAAATGCCAACCGGTTGATCAACCAGGATCCGGCAAACGCCAGTCATAGGCGAAGGCTGCTACTATCAATCGAGGCTCTTCACGCCAACTTCTATCACGCGCACTTGGACGAAGCCTTGGTTAGGGAGGGACTTGAGGGGGCCAAGGATCTCATCGGGGCCTTGGACGACCTAAGCTCTGAGGATTAGAAGGCTACCTGGAAGTCTGCTTGGGACGCTCAGCATCCTAGGCCGCCCGCCTAATAGATCCCGGGAATAATCCGGTACTTCACCCGCGCCTGGTATTCCGCCCATTTCTCCGGGCCGTACTTCTCTTCGCACGCTTCTTCGTCTTCCCGTTGCCGCAGGGTGAAGATCGTCACGATGAAGACGAAGTAGATCCACGCCCAGGGATTGGTGAAGTAGCCGAACACCAGGGCGTATGACAGGGCCAGGGTCATTTCGCCCAGGTAATTGAAGTGGCGGGCGGGGCGCCAGAAGCCGCTGGTCAGGATCTTGCGGTTGCCGGCCACGATGTGCTCCGGCTCGATGATCCCAAGAAACTTGCGGTCGGGCCAGCGCTTGAACGTGTATTTCTGCAGGTTGGCGCCCCGGGTGATGATCCAGCCGGTAAAGAACACCGCTACGGAACCTACCAGCCAGACAGACGTCCACGCCGTGGCAAAGCCGGGGTGCGGATACGCGGCCAAGGCCCACAGCGGCGCGATGTACAGCCACCCATACACCATCAGGCCGCCCCAAAACATCTTGAGGCCCAGCCTTTCATGGATGATATCGTAGGTATAGAGTTGGACGCGCTCGAAGATGAAGTAGTCCACGACGTAGTACGTCAGGAATGCCGCAAAGAGGAACACGCCCGGATTGAAGTCGTCGCCAAAGCGTTCGTAGTGGTAGGCGGCGCCGGACCAGGCGTTGAGCGACAGCATCGTCCCGCCAACCACATAGAAGTACATCTTGACGTCGAAGCGATTTTTGAAGAACGACATCTCCTGGGCCCGCCCCAGCCAATAGGCCGCGAGCGGGTTCTTGATCTCGCCTTGCGGCTGGCTGAAGACCGCAATGAGCGCCAGCGCCGTGACAACCAACGTGCCGCCGGCCACCTGGTAGATGGCGGAGCGGTAGAACCAATCGCGCGGCATGCCGGTGAGTTCAAGCGCCCACACGATTAGTGCGATCGCGAAAACCAGCAGGCCGTTTAGCTTGTACTTGCGGGATTCGCCGGTCTCCGGATCGGTGACGTAGCCGGGCACCCACCTGCCCGGCAGGATGAGTTGCGCCAGGAAGAACGCGACGAATATCGCCAGCGGGGTGAGCAACCCCAAGAGCGCCTCTGTCTGCGAAAGCTCGAAAAGGTGGCCGATGCCAAGCCATTCAACCATGACCGCATACCTCTCATTCCGGTGATAGCGCCACGAGGAGTGTGGCAGAAGGGAGAAGTCAATCACATACTATGCAGCAAGCGCCACGGCAGAGTCAACGCGCCTGCCAATGGCAATTGGCAGCTTTGGGCTATTTCCGTCTATTGCTCTCGAACCCCGTCATTCCGAGCGCAGCCCGTCATTCCGAGCGCAGCCCGTCATTCCGAGCGCAGCCCATCATTCCGAGCGCAGCCCGTCATTCCGAGCGCAGCCCATCATTCCGAGCGCAGCCCGTCATTCCGAGCGCAGCGAGGAATCTACGTGCCAAACACACGAGATTCTTCGTCGCTGCGCTCCTCAGAATGACACATCGAGGGCCGCCTAGATGCATATCTTCGGTTAGACTCTCAGATCTCTACGGTCCCAAGTCTCTACAGTCCCAATTCTCTACAGTCCCAATCTAGACCGACCCACATCCGCTGCCAAAGGCTCCGCCACGGAATTACCTTGCAGGCCGGCGCGAGAGGCTGAGTTGATTTGTCGCATTGTGCGGGCAGATTCTTGACCTTGCGCAAGAGAGAGGGCTATACTCTTAGCATTGATGAGTGAGGGACGCTTGCATCTCTTACTCGCTGACTAAGGAAAGTTCCGGGTGTCGTTACTTTGGGGTTGGCGCATGACGCAAGCCTGCCGCGCAGGAAGAACTTGCCGCAGGCTTCGGGCGCAGCCGCAAGAGGCAGCGACGGCCCGGATATGAATCGTCACACACAGGAGGTGACACCATGGCGCGCATGAGTAGACGGCAGATGCTGGCGGGCGTGGGTCTCGGCGTTGGAGCGAGCGTGCTTGCCGCGTGCGGACAGGTACAGACGGTGGCGGCGCCGGCAGCGCCGGAGAGCGACGCGGCCGCGGCGCCAGAGGAACCGGCGGGAATCACCGGCGTCTTTCACGTGTGGGGCTACCGCTCCCAATATCTGCCGGGGGTGGTGCTGGACGCGTTTCAGGAGATGCATCCGGGCGCCGTGGTCGTGCAGTCCCAGCCGGCCGGCAATTTCCGCGGTGAGAAATTCCCGGCCGCGGTGGCGGCCGGCGCGCCGCCGGCGCTCATGCAGGGCTTTCTCGACTTTGTCGCCATGTACGTTGACCGGGGTTTCCTGGCGGATCTTGGGCCCGCGGCCAAGGCCGGCGACTTTGGCGACCTGGGCGCGTATCTCCCCGGTATCGTGGAGACCGGCACCTTCAACGGGGTGCTGCACTTCCTCCCCCACCGGCAGAGCGTGAACATTCCCCTCTACAACAAGGATATGTTCGAGAACGCCGGCATCAACGAGCCGCCCACCCAGTGGGACGACGTGGCGGAAATAGCGCGGCAATTGACCAAGAAGAACGCGGACGGCTCCGACCAGTTCGGACTATCGGTTACCACCAGCAAGAACACCCTAAACTCGTGGTTCAACCCGGTGCTCTGGCAGGCCGGGGGCGAGTTCTTCGCTGAGGACGGCCGGTCGGTGACGTTCGATGAAGACCCGGGTCTGGCGGCGCTGGAGTTCCTGACCGATCTCTTCAATAAGAAGATTGCCGCCGAGGGCACCACGCCGTACTTCGAAGGCTACGGCGCCATGATCAATGCCCGCACGCCCACGCACGTGAAGAGTCCCTTTGACCGTGGCACAATCCCCTGGCTGGCGGCCAGCCCCGCCTGGCAGAAGGAAAAGCAGCTTGGCTTTGGCTCGCTCTCCGGCTGGGTAGTGCCGAATAGCCCGCAGTCCGACGCGGCGATACAACTGCTGGCGCATACCTTGCAGCCCGAAAACGTGAAGGCGTTCCTCAAGCTCGTGTTCCTGCTGCCGGTGCGCGGCGATATCGAGGTGGACTACGTGGATGAGAAGTACAACGGCTGGATGCCGACGTTCATCGAGCAGAGCCAGAACATGCACTACGACATCCCGCACCCGCACATCCGCGCCATCATGCCGCTCGTCTCGGCTGAGATGTACAAGGCGATCGGCGGCGAGGTCACGCCGCAGGAAGCCATCAGAACCGCGGGCCAGATAGCGAATCAATTCCTGGACGACAACATGAGCTAGCGGCTGGCTTTCACTTTCGCCAAACCGGATCTGAACCAGAACCTTCAAGCCGGGGACCGCATTGGAAGTGCAAGCGGCATAAGTAAAGCCCCCGCAACGCGCGGGGGCTTTACAGTCCGTCGGTCAACCGGACGACTGGTCAGGCTTGTCAGGCTCCGGCTCTTTGGCTTCCATATCGGATGGAAGCGCAACGCCCTTGTCCCTGAGTTCCTGGATTGTTGCTTGCCGGCCTTCTTGCCGGCCTTGCTCTCGAATCCTATTCCTCGTGTCGGCAATCTTCTCCGCCAGCCGCTCACTTGGGAATTTCCACACTACCCATGCTCCTAACTCTGTTAGCATTATCGAAACCGGCGTGGCTGCAATGACGTTTTCGCTGATCCCTCGCCACGTGCACGCTACTAGCTTGATGCTCCAGCCTCCGCATTGCGTAAGGTTGTCGCACGTGCCAAGCGCAACCAAGGCAACGAATATGCCAAAGTACCACACCCTTGTGTGCGAAGGAACGCTGAGGATGGATTCTCGCTCAGCAATGACTCACCGCCTAGCTAGGCAACTCGCCGGGCGGCTTGAGACAGCCGGAAGTAGAGTGTTGCATCTCCTCATCTCCTAAGAAGCTAACTCGACCTAGCCTGCCCAGGCCATATGCATTCATTATATATGAGAGTGTCAAATGACTCCTATGGGATGGTACTGCCCTGTATGCCCTTCTGTTCAGGAAACCGTCAGCTCAAGTGGTAATGTCCCTCTTCTGCTACCCTATCTCCATCACGTCAGGTCGATAATCACCCAAAAGGACTAAACATAGGAAAGCCGACGCCTCAAGGAGATGCATACCGTGGCAGTAACAGCGCTCATCAACGGCAGGATCATCGACGGCAACGGCGGCCCGCCGCTCGAGCACGGCGCGGTCCTCATTGTAGATACCCGCATCGAAGCCGTGGGGGTTGACGTGGACATCCCGCCGGAAGCCGAGGTCATCGACGTCGCGGGCGCGAGCCTCCTCCCCGGCATGATGGACCTCCACGTGCACCTGAACGGCCCGTACCACGCGCTGCAGAAGCTGCGCAAGTCGCTGCTGGCGGGTTTCACGACCATTGCGCACGTCGCCGGCACCATGCCGCCCGCCTCGACGCAATGCCGCCAGGCGATTGCCGACGGCTGGTTCCCGGAGTGCGCGCGGCTGATTGTGGGCGCGGTGGTGGACTGCACCAACGGCCACGTGCGCGGCCGCGTGGCGGACGGCCCGTGGGAAGTGCGCAAGGCCGTGCGCGAGATGGTGCAGGCCAAGGCCGACTTCATCAAGACGGCCGCCAGCGGCGGCTTCTGGGCCGAGGACGAAGAGACCTGGTGGCTGGACTATACCCAGGAAGAACTGGACGCCCTGGTGGACGAAGCCCACAGCGTCGGCCGGCTCGTGGTGGTGCATTGCCACACGCAACCGGGGCTCGACATGGCCATTCAAGCCGGCTGCGACCAGATTCACCACGGCGCGCTCATCGATGAGAAAGCGCTGCAAGGGATTCTGGAGAACGAACTCTTCTTCGTGCCGACTCTGCGCGTCACGTCCCGCCAGAACATGGCGATCAAGTACGGCGCGGGACGCCCGTGGGAAACCCGCAAGATGGGCGAAGCGCACTACGTTCACCGGGAAGGCGTGCGCCTGGCCCACCAAATGGGCGTAAAGATGGGTCTCGGCACCGACTGTCCGAGCACACCGCCTTGGGACATCTGGGACAGCGGCTTTGAGCTCCAGGAGTTCGTCGGCTGCGGTCTCAGCCCCTTGGAAGCGATCGGCGTGGCCACCAAAGGCTCGGCTGAAGCCATGCGGATCGACGACCGGCTCGGCACGCTGGAAACCGGGAAGCTTGCCGACGTGGTCGTGGTGGACGGCGATCCCGCCAGCGACATCCAGGCGGTGGTGAACTACGCCAACGTCCGCTATGTCTTCAAGGAAGGCAAACTGGCGGTGAGCAGAGATCCGGCGAGGCCGCCCACCGCCCACCTGGAGACCTATCCGCCTGCCTTCACGCCAATCGACGCGCGCTTCAGCGCCGATCCGGCCTGGGAAGCCACGGCCGGCTTGTAGGCGCGAGAGCGTCGGTAGAGCTTTAAGCGTACTTTGTGCACTCTCCGCCGTTTGCCGCAAGGCGGCAAACGGGCACGGACGTTTGCGTGCCTGGTATGATTACGGTGCGCGCGTTCTACGCAACTGAGGAGTGACCGTGGCAATGGAGTTATTGGCCGGCGGGGCAAAGGTGGCGATTACGCCGCCGATAGGGAGCGCATTTCAATCGAGCCGGGCGGACCTGCGGGTTGAGAGCGTCCTGCACGAACTCTACGCTACCGCCGTGGCGCTGAGCGACGGCGAGCGGAAGATAGCGATCGTCGGGCTGGACGTGCTGGGCCTGGACGCGGCGTTGGTCAATGCCGTGCGCGCGCGCGTGGAGGCGCAGACGTCCATCCCCGGCGCCCACGTGATGGTCAACGCCGCGCACAACCACTTTGGCCCGGCGATTCTGCAGGCCCTGCCGGACGAAATCGACGAGGGCTACTACCAGGGTTTGGTGCAGTCGCTGGCCGACGCCGTCACCCGCGCCGACGCGGCCCTGGAACCGGTGGCAATGCGCGCGGGCGACGCGGAAGGCGCCTTTGCCATCAACCGGCGGCGTATGGAAGACGGCGAGGTGATGCTGGCGCCGAACTATGAGGGCCTGGTAGACCAGCGCATCCGCGCGCTGCGCTTCGAGCGGCTCGACGGGTCAATCGTGGCCGTGCTCTTTTCGGCGGCGTTTCATCCCACCGGCTTCGCCTACCGCGCGCCGGTGGTGAACGGCGACTACGTCGCCGCCGCCCGGCAGGAGGTGGAGCGGCAGTTTGCCACCCAGGGCGCGCCCGCGGTGGGCTTCCTGCAAGGCTGCGCGGGCAACATGCGCGTGCGCGTGATTGCGCCGGGCGGCACGCGCTTCCATCCCTGCTCCGGGGAAGAGATCGACACCCACGGCCGCGGGGTGGGCGCGCTGGCCGCGCGCGCGGCGCGGGAGGCCACCATGGTGGTCGGCTATCCGATCGGCGTAGCGCACGAACTGGTGTCGCTGCCGCTGCAGGAACCGCCCACCGCGGCGGAACTCCAGGACATGCGCGCAAGGTCGCAGAACGACAACTACATGCAACTCTGGACCGGCTCGCTGCTGGAAAACCTACGGAACGACGGGTCGCTGCCGACGAGCGTCGACTTTCCCGTTCAGGTCTTCCGCATCGGCGGCCTCTGGCTGGTGGGCCTGGGCGCGGAGGTCTTCCTGGAAATCGGCCAACAGATCGAGGCGGCGCTCCTGGACGGCCACGCGGGACAGGCGGCGTGGACGTTGGGGTATACCAACGACACCCTCGGCTACGTCTGCACCGCAGAGTCATACGCGGCCGGCGGCTACGAGCCGACGCGCTCCCACAAGTTCTACCACCTGCCGGCGGCCTATCAGCCGCAAACCGAGCATGTGGTGGTGGAGGCGGCCCTGCGCGTGGCCCGGGGGCTGGCGTAGGTGGGTGGGGCGTGGGGGTTTGGGCCGGTTTCGCCCCCATCCCGGCCTTCCCCCTTCGAGGGGAAGGGGTTTTGGAAGAGTCGGCCCAGGGAGAAGATTGCGGTGGGGCCGGGTTGAGAGGGAAGGAGGCTTGGCGGGGCGCTGGGGGAGGCTAACTGTTAGCTATTTACAATATTTGCTATGATAGGCAACAATGGAGTAGCGATTGTGTTGGCGGAGCGAGGATGAGGGCCGTGGAGAACACTGGCAAACAAAAAAAAGAAGAATTGACCGAGCGCTTCGTGGAGGCGGTGGAGTATCTGAACCGCCAGATGCACACCGGCCGCCTGGACGAATGGGAAGGTCTGGACATGACCATTCCCCAGATCAAGACGCTGGTGCTGCTGGAACGCATGGGCCCCCTGCGCATGGGCAACATCGCCATTTTCCTGGGCCGCGCGCTCTCCGCCACAACCACCGTGGTAGACCGGCTGGTAGAGAAGGAGTTGGTGTACCGGGTCGCCGATCCGGGCGATCGGCGCGTGGTGATCTGCGAACTCACCGACGAGGGCCGGGTGGCCATCGAACAGTTCTGGCGGATTGGACGAGAGCGGCTGGAACTGCTGGCGGATACGCTGAAACTGGAAGAGTTGGAAATCGTGACGCAGGGGTTGGTGTTGATTCGCAGGGCGGATGAGGAACTCCAACGGACAATCGTCAGCTTGTATTCCAACGAATAGGCGCCCTTCTTCACGTACACTCCACTACCGGGGCTTCTCATCCCCTCGTAGTCAAGAGTCCCGCCGGAAAGTTCGCAGCGGCGTGCCCTGCTGCCGCTTGCTGAACGACCGCATCGTCCCATGGGTTCACCCCGCCACTTGGCTGCGCGCAGCCGGTCGCTGGATGAGGTCCGCGCGCCGGATACAGCCGCACCCAATAGCCCCAAGATCTGCGGCGCTTCTTCATCTGCCGGTTTGGGTGTACGCGCCGCCGGCGCGGGGCCTGCCGCCTCGTTCCAGGAAATATCCCTCCAGCAGGACAATTGTCGTCGAATTATCCCTGCGGTAGTGTATAATGCAGGCAAAGCGGTAGCGAGCGACGGCACGATGGGGTGCGAGCGCGCCGCTGCATAGGGGGACAGGGGGTTAGGCACGCATGGCAGTCACGGCAGACGCGCTATCTCCGCGCGAACAGCGGCGTATTCATCGCCTCTTGCTGCGCAGCCGGCGGAGCGCCGGCCGCGAGCACGAGCAGATTCCCAGGCACTACCTGCAAACGCCCGCTGAGGAACTGGACGAGCGCATCGCCGCAGTGCGCCGGCGGCTTGGCGAGCGCGTGCTGGTGCTCGGCCACCACTACCAGCGCGACGAGGTGATCAAGTACGCCGACCTGCGCGGCGATTCCTATAAACTGGCCACCTTTGCCGCCACCCGGCGCGACGCCGAATTCATCATCTTCTGCGGCGTGCACTTCATGGCGGAGAGCGCCGACATTCTCACGAGCCCGCACCAGTCGGTCATTCTGCCCAATCCCACCGCCGGCTGCTCCATGGCCGACATGGCCGACATCGACGACATCGTGGAGTGCTGGGAGCAGCTTACCGGCGCGGCGGGCGAGTCGATCGTGCCGATCACGTACATGAACTCCACCGCGGCGCTCAAGGCGTTTTGCGGCGCGCACGGCGGCATCGTCTGCACCTCCTCCAACGCCGCCGCCGTCTACGAGTGGGCGATGGCCCGCGGCGAGAAGATTCTTTTCTTCCCCGACCAACACCTGGGCCGGAACACGGGCCTGAAGTTCGGCATTCCGCTGGACGAGATGGTCGTGTGGGACCCACAGGAGCCGACGCTGGGCGGCAATACGGCAGCCGACGTGCGCAACGCCAAGGTCATCCTCTGGAAGGGCTGGTGCTCGGTGCACACGCGCTTTACGGTGACGCAGGTGGAGTTCGCCCGCCGCCAGGACCCGGACGTGAACGTGATCGTCCATCCGGAATGCCCCATGGCGGTGGTGCAGGCCGCCGACTACAACGGCTCCACCGAATTCATCCTGAAGACCATCACCGAGGCCCCCGCCGGCTCCGCCTGGTCTGTGGGCACTGAGATCAACATGGTCAACCGCATGGCCGCCGAAAACCCCGATAAGCGCATCTCCTGCCTCGACCCCATCGTCTGCCCCTGCTCCACCATGTACCGCATCCACCCGGCCTACGTGGCCTGGGTGATGGAAGACCTCTTAGAAGACAAGGTCACGAACCAGGTGAGCGTCGATCCCGACGTGGCGCACTGGGCGGTGGTCTCGCTGGAGCGCATGTTGACCGTTCATTAGGAATTCCCCGAATGCACGGGCCTTCTCTACTCTCGTTACCCTTTGGCAGTCCTGGGTTTGTGCAGTATACTGGCACGAGCGCGGGGCGTTTTCGTGTTGCCCGCGCACTATTTCCCGGAGGACACCCGTGAAGACGAATACAATCCGCGAGAAACTGAACGCCGGTGAGCCTACCCTGGCGACGCACGTGCACACCACGTGGCCGGGGATGATCGAGGTGATCGGCCTGACCGGCATCTATGACTACGTGGAGTTCGTGGCCGAATACGCGCCGTTCAACCTGCATGATTTGGAGAACTTCTGCCGGGCGGCCGAGTTGCATGATCTTTCGACGATGATCAAGGTGGACCAGGCGCCGCGCAGTTTCTTGGCGCAGCGGGCGATTGGGGCCGGCTTCCAGAGCGTGCTCTTTGCCGACAGCCGCACGGTGGCGGACGCCGAGGAGTGCGTGCGCGCGGTGCGGGCGGATACGCCGCAGGCCCACGGCATCCACGGCGTGGCCATGCGCCGCGCCTGGTACATGTCCTACGGCGCCGGGCCGGACTATCCCCAGGCGCTGGACGACATCGTGGTGGCGCTGATGATCGAACGAAAGTCTGCGGTCGACCACCTGGATGAATTCCTGGCGGTGCCGGGTGTGGACATGGTGCAGTGGGGACCCGCCGACTACGCGATGAACATCGGCCGCGCCGGCGAGTTCCAGCACCCGGACGTGAAAGCCGCCGAGAAGAAGGTGTTCGAGACGTGCCTGGCCAAAGGCATCCCGCCCCGCGCGGAGATCAACTCGGTCGACCAGGCCCAGCGCTTCCTGGACATGGGCGTGCGCCACTTCTGCCTGGGCACCGACATCAACATCATCCACGATTGGCTCAGCCAGCAAGGGGATACGCTGCGCAATCTGCTGAGCTAGGCGGAAGCGCGTTACGGCATTGACGAGTCTCGTCATGTGCCTCCATAGTCAACGCACTTCTTGAGGCGGCCAATGCGAACACCACTCTTGTCTCTCGTGGCGAACCTCGTTTTCTCAGTGCTCTTCGTACTGGTGACCCTGGAACTTCTGGCGGCAACTGGCCACAAAGACTTGTCAGGGTGGCCGCTAGTAGGCAATTGGGTAGGGACGTGGCCGACAGCGGCTTGGAAGTACCTTTTCCTTGTCAGTCTACTGTCCGTATTCAGCCTGGGTGCGGTTCTGCGATTTCCCAATCTGCTTGATCTCGCCGAACAGGTGTCCCAGTACCTAAGGGATTCACCAGGAGAAGAAAGCCGGTTGGCAATCTTGACCAGTTTTGCTCTCCTTAGCCTTCGAATCCTCGTTGTAACCTCCCTTATCGTTTCGCCCATTGTATTGATTGGAGCTTGGTACTTCCTTTTCCTTGAGGTGGACACGGAGAGACTCAACGGTTTTCAAGTGCTATACTCCATCTTGGCCTATGTATTCTATTTGTTCTATGTCTGGCTGCAACGTAGAGCAGAGAATTAAGGGATAGGAAGCGATGGCATACCTTGGAATCGCCGCACTCGTTTTCTTTCTTGTCATCATTCCTTTGCTCTTGGTAGCAGTAACTGTTGCTGCTATTGCCGGTAAGGTACTGGCCAGAACTGCGAAACCTCGGCGCAAGCTGGAACAAGATGGAGAAAGGCCAACGAGCGGTCCGGCTACGAGAGCAGTTGAGACGCAACTATTTCAAGATAGGCCTAGCAATAGGGAAGGGGCTGGCGAACAGTCGGTAAGTCGGACTGGTTCGCAGCGTGATCGAAGTTCGGACTTGTCGCAGGAGGCGGGCGTATACACGGTGTATCTCAAGCTGCCAGTCAATTGGAACGATAGGGCCGAGGACAGTCCGCTCCCGTGGACAAGGCCCGCTCGCGAATTGGAACCGGATTGGGACAGGGTTGTTCGCAAACTGCTTTCCTCAAGCGATGAGCCATTCACCAACGGGATAGACAAGGCGGATGTGATTAAGGGGAGCGCTGCGAGCCCGACACGACGCCTCGCCCGTAGGTCTCGCAGCGTAGAGCGCGCTACACCTGCAAAATGAATGCAACCAATGACAAGTCTTCCGGCGCGCCAGCCCAACCTAGCCAGGATGATCTCGGCCAAGTCGACCAGATTTGCATTCTGTTGACACGCCTTGCGGGGGATATTGCGTCGAGGAGTTTTGAACCGGCAAGTGAAAAAGTCGCACTGATGCGGAGCACTCTCTTGCTCTGCGAGCCGCCGGCGCCAGGTCTAGCCCTAACGGTTCTTGCCTCGCAACACGTAGTTGGAACAGCCACGAGACTATCGCAGGGTGATGTGAAATCGCCTGAACGCGAATGGGACACGGTTTCCGCCGAATGCGAGACTGCGATCGTGTACATTACTCAGTCGCTGAAAAGCTCCGATAGCGTCGCGACATATAGAGGAGTTTTATCTTTTGTAATCGCAGTCGAGTGGTTGGTAGAGCGACTGCATGGGCTGCATAGGGCGTGGGAGCCGGACGGAAGTCTTGATTTAGAAGCACACAGGGACAGGCTACAGTTGCTTGTGAAGCGAGCGTTTGCAGGCGGAGAATTAGACCAGTGTCTGCCCGCAAGACGCCCTGGGGGCTTGTACCTACTACGCGAAGAACTCTATGGCGCTGCATGGCTCACGGGGTCTCAACATCTCCGGCTGGCTTCATATCTCTTGACAAGCGTTGCCGGCAACATTGCCAGATCAGTACACGATGCGCAATGGGATGAGGACGACTGGGAAGACTGGGCGCGCAGGATACTGGTGGCTATGACACAACTCCAGAATGGCCTGGGAAATGAGGATTTGGGCGCAGTATTCTCCGCCTTGGACAGCCTGTGCCTCATTGCTACTCGCGTGAAGTTTCGAGGACTTCTCTACCTCTAGGGGAATTCACTCTACCTTAACCTTGTACGACTATCTTCGCCATCGCATTCAGTTAGAGCACTCGGCGGCGCGGCGCGTTGCCGTCAGCGGTTTGCTGGCGGGCCTCGCGGTGCCAGCCGTAGTCTGGCTGGCGGCAATTTTCCTCAGCCGCTGGGTGTCGTGGCTGACGGGCGCTTTGCTGTGGATAGCGTTAGGCGCGGTGGTTTATCTGAGTCTGGCCGGCGCGCTGGCGGCGCTGGCCAACCAGCGCGTCAGCCGGCGCAATGACTTCGGTCTCGTCGCCGGGGCGGCGACCCTGCTCATCCTCTGCCTGCCGCTCGGCTTGCTGGTGTCGGAGACGATCACCGCGGGCGCCAACGCCGGCTTTGCGGCGAACCTCCGCGCCATGTTGTCGCTTGCGACACTCCTGGAGGCGGCCTTTCCGACTCTTCTCGCTGGCCTGCTGCTGACCACGGCGTGGGCGGCGCTGCTGGTGCCCTGCATGGCGTGGCTGAACGACGCCGACTGGCAGACGATCATGGACCGCATGGTGAACGAGACCTACCACCGGGACTGGCTGGCCTACAACCAGAATTTCATCGACCAGAAGAAGATCGCCTACTACCTCAAGACCGGCCAACAAGAGAAAGCGGCCGCTTTGGAAGCCGCGGCCGCCGAGCGTGCCCGGCACGTGCCGCCGCGGGGCGCGCCCGATGGCTGAGGCCGCGCTGCGCTGGCTGCGCGGGTTTCTGCGCGCGCGTTCCTGGGGTCCGGAACTTGCGTTTCTCGCGCTCGCGTTGGTCTTGAGCGCCGCGGCCCTGCCGGGCGAGCCGCTGCCGCTCGACGTCCCGCTGGGCGCGGCAATCCAAGCCTGGCAATTCCCGCTCTTGGAGCCGGCGCTGTGGGCAATCAGCGAGGTAGGCCGGTTCCGCATCGCGGCGCCGGTTACGGCCGGCGTCGTTATCGCGCTCGCGGCTGCCGGTTGGCGGTGGCAGGCGCTCACGCTCGGCGCCGCAGCGCTCACCGGACAGGGGTTGAGCCATTTGCTCAAGGCGGTCATAGCCAGGCCGCGACCGGAACTGGCGGCAGACCAGTTCGCCGCGCTAGGCGTGGATTCCCATGCCTTTCCCAGCGGCCACGCCCTGTCGTCAGCGATCTTCTACGGCTTCTTTGCCGCTTTGCTCTGGCAGCGCGTCCAGCGGCCGTGGCTGCGCCGGCTTGGCGCCGGCGTCATGCTCACCATGATCGTGCTGGTGGGCATATCCCGCGTCTACCTGGGCGTGCACTGGCCGAGCGACGTGGCGGGAGGCTACGCCATCGGCATCCTCTGGCTCCTGCTCTGGACGCGCGCGCAACGGGCCTGGGCCGCTGCCGGGCGAGACGGCGGGGCGGAGGCGCGCGCATGAAGAGACGCGGACAAGGGGCGGTTAGTCAGCGTCCACGCGCAGGCGCGCGCCAATGGCAGACACCCGCAGCGCCTTGCTCAGGCGGGGGATAAGCCCTAATGCAATCGCATCAAACGTAATGGCAATGAGAACCACGTCTCACATCTCCGGTAACGCAGGTCTGCAAACCTGCGACGCTGTAGGGTCGATCTTTTGCGTGTTTTCTTCTCTCGCTCCGGCGGGGGACAAGCCCTAATGGTGTCGCACTAAACAAAAAGACAGCAAAACTCGCGTCCCAGACTTCTGGTAGCGCAGGTTTGTAACCTGCGAATCTGTTGAGTCAATCCTGTGCGTGTCAGTTTCAATGGCTCCGGCGGGGGACAAGCCCCCGCGCTACGTTAATGCGACAACATTGGGGACAAGCCCGCGCGCTACGTTCTTGGGATAACAGCGATTGCCGCCTCTGCATAACCGCGCGGGAGAATCCCGCAAGCGCCGCCTCTCCCGACTTGTAGCGCGCGCGCCGAATGGCTAGAATAGTGTGGGTAGACTTTGTGTCTACTTTCACACGGGAGAGCGAATGAGAGCACAAGAGCGCCGTGCGCGCCGGCCTGCCGTTGCAGCGGGGCGGCCATGCGCTCGCACCCTCTCGCCACGGTATCGTCTACATGGGAGCAAACACAACTAATGGCTGGGTCATGCCATCGCTGCGCGGCAGAGCGGCGGTTCTCCGTTCGAGATCTTTGTCTTTGCAACGCCAGCAGCGGAGAATCCTCCGTCATAGGGACAGGCGGGAACCGGGACCCGGTACGCCGCCAGGAGGCAGCGTAGCATGCCTTCGGTAAATCACGCCGCGGCCCGGCGGCTCTTGCGCATAGCCGGACTTGCCGCCGCCGGCGCGCTCGGCGTTGCCGTCCTGGCCGGCTGCGGCGCGGTGGACACGCCGCAGACCATGCTCTTTCCGCGCTCGGACAACAACCAGGTCATCAGCGGCCTCTTTGCCCCGTTGACCTGGCTGGCGATCGTCATCTTCATCATCGTCCAGGGCTTGCTGCTCTATTCGGTCTACCGCTTCCGCGTGCGCGACGACGACGACAGCATCCCGCCGCAGGTGCACGGCAATACGCGCCTGGAGATTGCCTGGACGATCGCGCCGTCGATCGTCGTCGTCATCATGCTCATCCTCACGTACCAGGCCATGGCGAAAATCGAAGCCGCGCCGCCGGACGACGCCCTGCGGGTGCGTGTCATCGGCCACCAGTGGTGGTGGGAAGTCCACTATCCCGACCTGGACCTGGTGACCGCCAACGAGATTCACATTCCGATCGACCGCCCGGTCTACTTCGAGCTTGAGTCCAACGACGTCATTCACTCCTTCTGGGTGCCGCGGCTCATGGGCAAACGCGACCTGATGCCGGGCTCCACCAACACCATCTGGTTCACGCCGACTGAAGAGGGCCTCTACCTGGGCCAGTGCGCCGAATACTGCGGCACGGCCCACGCGCAGATGCGCTACCACGTGGTGGTGGAGTCGGAGACCGCCTTCAACAAGTGGGTCGCCAGGCAGCGGCAGGACGCTGTGGAAGTGACCGGCGACGCCGCCGAAGGCGCGCAACTCTTCGTCAGCCGCGCCTGCGTCACGTGCCACACCATTCGCGGCACCGACGCCATCGGCACCATCGGCCCGGACCTTACCCACGTCGCCAGCCGCGCGTTCATCGCCGGCGGCATCATGGAGAACAACCGGGACAACGTCTCGGCCTGGCTGCGGGACCCGCTGGGACTGAAACCGGGCAACAAGATGATCCTGCCGATCGAGTTGAGCGAAGAGGACATCCGCTTGCTGACGGCGTACGTGATGGCGCTCAAGTAGCGGCGGCAAGATTGTGAAAATGCTCACAAACATTGTACTATTGGAGCGGACGGTACCGCGCGTATACTTTGGTAGAGCGGGTACGCTCACGCTTGGGCAGCGAGGAGTCGCGGCATGGCAACGGTAACAGACGTACGCACACAGGAACGGGTTTCCACCGGCGCGGCGGTCTGGAGTTGGGTCACCACCATCGACCACAAGCGCATCGGCGTGCTCTATTTCGTCACGTCGCTCATCTACTTCCTGGTTGCCGGTTTCGAGGCGTTGCTCATCCGGCTGCAACTCGCCACGCCGGACGGCCAGATACTCGACTCCGACCTGTACAACCAGCTTTTCACCATGCACGGCACGGCCATGGTCTTCATGGTGGCCATGCCCATGGCCGCGGCCTTCTTCAACTTTCTCATTCCGCTCATGATTGGCGCGCGCGACGTGGCCTTTCCGCGCCTCAACGCCTTCAGCTACTGGACGTTCCTCGGCGGCAGCCTGCTCATGCACAGCAGCTTCCTCTTCGGCCAAGCGCCCGACGGCGGCTGGTTCGGCTACGCCAATCTGACCACCAAAGAGTATTCCCCCGGCCTCAGCATCGACTTCTGGGGCCTCGGCCTGCTGGTGCTCGGTGTGGCGTCGGTGGCGGCGGCGCTGAACTTCATCATCACGATCATCAACCTGCGCGCGCCGGGCATGACCCTGATGCGCATGCCGGTGTTCGTCTGGATGACATTCGTAACCTCATTCCTGATCATCTTCGCCTTTCCCGCCATTACGGCCGCGCTCATCTTCCTGGAATTCGACCGCCTCTTTGGCACGAACTTCTACGAGGTGGCCGAGGGCGGCGACCCGATGCTCTGGCAGCACCTCTTCTGGGTCTTCGGACACCCGGAGGTCTACATCCTGGTCTTGCCGGGGTTCGGCATCGCCTCGGAAATCCTGCCCACGTTCTCGCGCAAGCCGATCTTCGGCTACAGCGCCATGGTCTTTGCCGCGGTGTCGATCGGCTTCCTGGGCTTCAGCGTGTGGGCGCACCACATGTTCACCACCGGCATGGGCACGATCGCCGACGCCGCGTTCGCCGGTTCCACCATGCTCATCGCCATTCCCACCGGCATCAAGATGTTCAACTGGGTGGCCACGTGCTTTGGCGGCCGCATCCGCCTGACCACGCCCATGCTCTTTGCGCTGGGATTCCTGACCACGTTCCTCATTGGCGGCCTGACCGGCCCGATGTTGGCGGCGGTGCCGCTGGACCTGCACTTCCAGGATAGTTACTTCGTGGTCGGGCACTTCCACTACGTGTTGTTTGGCGGCCTCATCCTGGCCCTGATGGGCGGCGTCTACTACTGGTATCCCAAGATTACCGGCCGCATGATGAGCGAGAAGATTGGCAAGGTGCACTTCTGGCTCATGTTCCTGAGCATGAACTTCACCTTTTTCCCGATGCACTTCGTGGGCCTGGACGGCATGCCGCGCCGCGTGGGCACCTATGCCCCCGGCATGGGCTGGGAATTCTGGAACATGTTCATCACCATCAGCGCCTTTGGCATCGGCCTGTCGATTTTGGTGTTCCTGCACAACTTCGTCGTCAGCTACAAGAAAGGCGAACCCGCCGGCGCCGACCCGTGGGACGCGCGCACGTTGGAGTGGGCGATTCCCAGCCCGCCGCCGGAGCACAACTTCGATGAAATTCCCCTGGTCACCCACCGCGACCAGGTGTGGTACGACAAGTACGGCGAGGGCCACGGCAGCGCGGCGGAACTGAGCAAGACCGGCACAGCCGTTGCCGAGCGGGCCGACGATGAGCACGAGGAAGTGGACGTCCACATGCCGAATCCGTCGTACTGGCCGCTGCTGGTCGGCGCGGGCCTGACAATCGCGGCGGCCGGCTTGATGATCCACATTCTCGTGGCGGTGTTTGGCGTGGCGTGGACGGTTGTCGCAATCTACGCCTGGTCGCTGGAACCCGCCTCCGACCCGCCCAACGAACACTAGCGATGAAACACCGGAACACAGTCACTTTGATCAAGGGCTAGCGTGAGGAGAATCTCTGCATGAGCGAGGCAGCACTCGCCCACGAGGCGCATGAAGAGCATCCAACGTCCACGGGTCTGAACCACCGCAAGATACTCATGTGGGCCTTCCTCGGCTCGGAGTGCATCTTCTTCGGTTCCCTGATCACCACCTACCTGGTCTACCGGGGCAAGAGCGTCGTCGGCCCGTATCCCAGCGAAATTCTCAACATCCCGCTCACGTCGGTCAGCACGTTCGTGCTGCTCATGAGCAGTTTGGCGATGGTGCTGGCGCTGGCGGGCTTCGAACGCGCGGCGGGGTCCGGCGCGGACGAAGAGCGCCGCAGCCGCGAGTTGAAGAAGGGACGCTTCTGGCTGCTCATGACGGCGGTGCTCGGCACCGGCTTCCTGGGCTTCCAGGTCTACGAATTCTATGAATTCGTGCACCACGGCCTGGGGCTTACGACCAATCTCTTCGGCACCACCTTCTACGTGCTCACGGGCTTTCACGGCACGCACGTGGGCGTCGGCGTGCTCTGGCTGGTTTCTATCCTGGTGTTGAGCTACTTCGGCAAGGTGAAGCCGCTTGACGTGGAATTGGGCGGCCTCTACTGGCACTTCGTGGACATCGTTTGGATTATCATCTTTACCTTGATCTATCTGATTCCGCATTGAGTGGGGGCGAATACCGTAGCGCGGGGGCTTGTCCCGCCATCGGGATGCAAGGGGCGTCCACAAAGACCGTTCGCCCTGAGCCTGTCGAAGGGTGAACGGCGCTGCGAGGCACGGAGAAGATGAATGCCCGCGTGCCCGGGCATGACGACTGGATGCCGTAGCGCGGAGGCTTGTCCCGCCATCGGGATGCAAGGGGCGTCCACAAAGACCGTTCGCCCTGAGCCTGTCGAAGGGTGAACGGCGCTGCGAGGCACGGAGAAGATGAATGCCCGCGTGCCCGGGCATGACGACTGGATGCCGTAGCGCGGGGGCTTGTCCCCCGCCTTTGCCGACGCAGGACGAAGACGGCTTCCCGCTTGCGCGGGAATGACGGATTGTTGCGCGCGGACAAGACGGTCTGTTGCGCAGGGGCTTGGCGGCGCGCCGAGGGCCGCACCCGTTAGCGTGAGGAGAAAAGAATGAGCACAGAAGCAACCCATGCCAATGAGGCCCATGCCGATGAGGCTCACGCCACCACCGGCCATTACGTTCGCATTGCCATTGTCCTTACCGTCCTCACCATCCTGGAAGTCGCCACGTACTACCTGGACATCCCGTTTGGGATTCTGGTGCCGCTGCTGCTGGCGCTGGCCGGCCTGAAGTTCGGCCTGGTTGTCGCCTACTACATGCACTTGCGCTACGATAGCAAGCTCTTCTCCGGCTTCTTCTTCTTTGGCTTCACCATCGAGATTCTCCTGCTGGTCGCGCTTACGGTCCTCTTTGGCGTCCGCTCAGGATAATGGTCGGCGCGCTGACCACTCTGGCGGTTGGGGCAAGCTGCGGGCTGGCCGCTCTCTTCTACGCCGTCGGCGTAACCCGCGCGCAACGGCTGGGCCGCGCCACGCCGCCGCCGTGGCGGCGCATCTCGTTCGGCGCGGGCATCGCGCTGGTGCTCATCGCCCTCATCGGGCCGGTGGATACGCTCTCCGGCCAGTATTTCACCATGCACATGGCGCAGCACCTGCTGCTGGTGCTCATCGCGCCGCCGCTGCTGCTGCTGGGCGCGCCGGTGGTGATGGTGCTGCGGGGACTGCCGCCGTTTCTGCAACGGCCGGTATTCGTCACGGTAGCGCGCAACCGGGTCATGCGCCGCGTCACGCGCACGCTGCTGCACTCCCACGTGGCGCTCGGCCTCTTTCTGGCCACGCTCTGGCTCTGGCACGTGCCGCAACTCTATTCGGCGGCGGTGACCGACGACTTCGTGCACCTGCTGGAACACACGGCGTTCTTCTGGCCGGCCGTCTTCTTCTGGTGGAACGTGGTCGATTCGTGGCCGTTTCGCGCCCGCCTTTCCGCGCCGCGCCGCCTGCTCTACATCTTCCTGGCCACGGCGGGGCTCAAGCTGGTGGGGGTCTTGATTACGGTCTCCGGCCAGGTGCTCTACACCGCCTACTTGCTGCCGCGCGACGGCACGGCGTTCGCCGCGCTGGACGACCAACGCATTGGCGGCTTGATCATGTGGATGGGCGGCGGCCTCTACATGCTGCTGCCGCTGGCGATCATCTTCTTCCGCTGGGCGCAGCAGGACGCGCAGGCCGAGCCGCCAACGCCGGGCCGCGAGACGCCGGGCGCGGCCGTCGCGCCGTCGCGGAACTACCACCAACCGCTCTAGTCCGCGCGCGCTTACGTGGCTAAGATAAGCGAGGTTAGCGCTCCCACGTGTTCGAGACCGTTCTCCACGTGCCGCGCGCCCGGGCCCCACTCTCGCGCGACTGCTGGCTCGCGTTCGAACCCAGAGGCGGGGGACAAGCCCCCGCGCTACGTTGATGCGGCAGTGTTGGGGACAAGCCCTAATGCTGTCGCGCTAAACAGAACGGCGACAAAACTCGCTTCCAAAATTCCCGGTAGCGCAGGTTTGTAACCCCGTATCACGTACGGGGCAGGCTCTGCGAAGCTGGTAGGTCAATCCTTTGCGTGTCAGTTTCAATGGCTCCGGCGGGGGACAAGCCCCCGCGCTACGTTAATGCGACAGTACTGTGGATAAGCCGCGCGCTACGTTGATGCGACAGTACTGTGGATAAGCCCGCGCTACGGTATTCGTATGCGAACCGTACCCGCGCTAGAGAAGCGTAAATTCGAGGCCACTTCCGCATGCGCGACTCAGTAGACAACGTTGCCGCTTTCGCATACACGCGCAGCCTCGAGCGCAACGTGTGGAAGTTCTACCTGCTCAAGTGCGCCTGGGGCGTGCGTTGGGGCACGCTGCTGCCCATTGTGCTGCTCTACTTCCAGGAGCGCGGCATCTCCCTCACCGGTTTCATGGTGCTCATGGCCACCCTCAATCTCTCCAGCGTGGCGGCGGAACTGCCCACCGGTCTCTTTGCCGACCGTTTCAGCCGCAAGTGGAGCGTCTTCCTCGGCGCGCTGCTCGGCTGCGGGGCGGTGCTGCTGCTCATATTCACCAACGACTACGCCGTCTACGTGCTTGGCTTCATGACCGTTGGCATCGGGGCGGCGTTCGCTTCCGGCGCGGACATGGCGCTCTTCTACGACTCGGTCAAAGGCGCCGGCTGGGAAAACCGGTCGCAACTGTTGCTGGGGCGCGCCTTGACCATCGAGAACGTCGGCATGGTGAGCGGCATGCTCGTCACCGGCCTCATCGTATCCCGCACCGGGCTGGTCGGCCCGTTCTGGGTAAGCGCCGCGGCCCTCTTGGCGGCGGCGTGTATCACGCTGACGTTCGCGGAGCCGCCGGTAGCCCGCGCCGCGCCGGCCCCGGCGCAAGAGACGACGTTCCGGCAAAAGTCCCGCGCGTACTTTCGCCGCCTCAAAGCGACCGTGCAGACGATCACCCACAACCCGGAACTGCTCGGCCTCGTCGTCGTCTACGTGGTGATGATGCGCGTCCACTTCTTGATCGAGCGTCCCTTTGCCGGGCCGTATCTCACCGGGCTCGACTTCTCCTACTCCCAGATTGGGTTCCTCTTCATGTTCTACTACGGCGTGATGTCGCTCTTCATGCTCGGCGCGGCCCGCTTTCGGGCGCTGCTGGAGGGCAACGAGCGGGTCGCGCTGCTCTCCCTGAGCCTCCTCGGGGCAACCGCGCTGGTTGTGTTCGTCAACGCGCCGCTGACGCCGCTCGTCATCGCCGGTATGCTGGGCGTCTACGTGATGATCGGCCTGCTCCATCCCTTCATGATGGAGAGCCTGAACCGGCGCCTGGTCTCGGCCCAACGCGCCGCCTGCCTCTCGCTGGTGCAGGCGTCCAACTATTCGCTGGGTCTGATGGTGGGGCCGGCGCTGGCTGCGGTCGCCGACACCTTTGGCCTGGCCACCGGCTTGCAGGTCTTCCAGTGGACGTTCGTGCCCGCCATCTTTCTGGCGGCGCTCCTGGCATGGCGCGCGTTGGCTCCCCCTTCACGGTAGGCGGCGGCTGTCCGGTAGCAGGCAGGAACGCGCGCGGCGGCCGTAATACGCTTGTCCGAAGATTTGCGCACAATTTGCGGCTGGTGGCGGCATATATTGTTGATATTCCTAATGCATAATAATGAGAATATCTGGAAAACCGCCCTTAAACGCCCTCCAAAGGCTTGCACATGGTTCGCGCCTCTGGTACTCTAGCTACATTGTTGATATTTCCAATACACAACAATAAGATTAGTTAGAGCACCGCCTCCGAACGCTCGCGCAAAACCCTGTTCATGTTTCGCTCATAGTGCATTGCACCTATATTGTTGATATTCTAAATAGACAATAGTAAGAATGAAGAGGGGAGGTTAGGATGTACAGACCGTTTGCCGCTATCGGACTGAGCGTGTGCGCAGCCCTCTTCAGCGTTGCGACGGTTCATGCCGCCACGACCCCCCAGCCTGCCGCCACGAGCGCAACCGCCGCGGATTGCCAATTCGTGTTCGGCTTCAAGAGTATGCGCGACGCCATCGGCCAGGACGTCGTGGGCGAGTGCCTCGAGAATGAACACCGCAACGCCAACGGCGACAGCGTGCAGCAGCGAACCACCGGCGGCCTGCTGGTCTGGCGCGAGGCCGACAACTGGACCGCCTTCACCGACGGCCACCACACCTGGGTGAACGGCCCGGACGGCGTGCGGAAGCGCCTGAACACCGAACGCTTCCCCTGGGAATCCGACTACGCGCCCGGCGGCGTGGCAACCCCCACCCCCGCGCCCACCGCAACGCCTGCCCCCGTTCCTACCGCCGAGCCGACACGGCCGATGCGCGCCGCACTGGCGATGCCGCTGGCTGCGCGCGGTACCCTGCAGCGCCTGCTGGCGCCGCCCGCCGAACTCGGCCTGCACTCGTTCTACAAGAAGCACCTGGACGCCGGCGGCCTGCCGATCGTCGCCTCGGAGAACGTGATGGACGACGCCCTGTATCGCGCGCGTGACATCATCGACGAGATGCTGGCTCACCGTCCCGAACTCCGCGCCGTGATTGCCGGCATGGGCGCCAAGATAACCCTGGTGGGGGATGCGGAAGTCATCACCGATGTTCCTGAATTCAGCAACATCTACAAGATGGCCCCCGGCATCGACTGGAACAGCCGGGTGCGGGGCGGCGGCCTGTCCGGCAACCATCAACTGCCCGCGACGGCAATCTATGCGGCCAACGTCCTCTGCTCCACCGGCGACGCCTTCCCGTTCGAGGACATCTTCGTGCACGAGTTTGCTCACACCATCCTCAATATGGGCATCGAGCGCCAGCCCGGCGGCAAGGCTTTCCGCTCGCGCCTGGAAAGCGCCTTCCGCTCCGCCATTCGCAAGGGCCTCTGGCACGGCGCCTACGCCAGCCAGAACGCTGACGAATACTGGGCCGAGGGCGTGCAGTCCTGGTTCGGCCTGAACGACCCGCCCGGCATGTACCACAACGAAGTCAACACCCGCGCCGAACTGAAGGCCTACGACCCAACGCTGGCCGGACTGATCCGAGAAGTCTTCGGGGAAAACACCATTACGACTTCCTGCCACGAGACCGTGGACGTGCAGAAGAACCTGAGAATTCAAGGCAAAGTGGTCGACGCCAATGGCCGCCCGGTGAAAGACCTGGTCCTGTGGGCGTGGCAGGGGAACGTTCTGAACAGCGGATGCGAGTACTCGGCGGCGGACGGCGCTTTCAACATCAAAGTGCCCGCGGGCGCCTTCACGCTGGACGTGTACAAGATGACCGCAGCCGGCCTCCAGTTCGTCGGCTGGTACGACGGGAAGAGCCTGACGACCAACCGGATGAACGCTTCGATCGTCAAGCTGAGCAACCGGAACGCCTCCGGCTTCGTCATCCGCCTGCCGAGCTAGAACGAGTAGCGGCTCTCACGCGGCGCCAGTCCCACTGCTCGCAGCGCTAGCCCGAAACCGCGGGGCAGCGGCGGCGCCGGGCGATACCGGAAACCCGGGATAGCACAGAGGGGCACGATACAGCGTGCCCCTCCTTCATTGGCCGGTCGAGCGTCTCGCAAGAGCGCGTGGTAGCGGCCACCTCTTTCGTTTCGACGCTTAGCCCCGCGCCGCGCGCTACCCGTAGCGCTCTTCCGTCCATGGATCGCCGCGCATGTGGTAGCCGCGTTGCTCCCAGAAGCCGGGCGCGTCGGCGTTCACGAACTCCAGGCCGCGCAGCCACTTGGCGCTCTTCCAGAAGTAGAGGTGGGGGACCATGAGGCGCAGGGGCCAACCGTGGTCGTGGTTGAGGTTCTCGCCGTTGTGCTTGTAGGCCAGCAGCACGTCGTCGCGCAGGAAGTCGGCCAGCGGCAGGTTGGCGGTGTAACCCTGCTCGGCGTGGGCGATGACGTGGGTGGCCGCGGGCGTGGGCGCGGCCTGCTCCGCCACGTAGAGCGCCGGCACGCCCTCGAACACGTTGTCCAGCAGGCTCCACGTGGTGACGCAGTGGATGTCGCAGAGGACTTTCTTGGTGGGTAGGTTCATGAACTCTTCATAATTCCAGACGAGCGGGTTCTCCACCAGACCGACGATGCGGAGGTCCCATCTGGCGGGATCGAATCTCGGCGTGGAGCCGTAGGTGAGCACGGGCCAGCCGCGGGTGACCCACTGCCCCGGCGGCACCCGCGAGCGGTCCATGGGCCGGGCGTCCAGCGCGTCCTCCGCCTCGGCGCGCACGCGCTCCGGCACTTCCGAATCGTCGCTTGCCTGCCTGCCAAAACCTGATAGGAATCGTCCGAGTTCCATTGTGCTGCTCCCTGGTGTTCACGCCCGCCGCGCGGCCCGTCTACCCTTCAGATTAGCACAGCCCCGGCGGTACTGTGGCCGTCTCAGCCGCACACCTGGCGGAAGACGCGCAGGTGGTTCAGGCCCAGCATCTTGCGCAGGTCGTCCTCGCGCCAGCCGCGGGCCAGCAGGCCCTCGGTAATCTGCGGCACGACGGTGGCGTCCTTCAGCACGTCGCCGCCGCCGTCGAAGTCGGAACCGAGGCCGACGCAGTCCGTGCCGCCGACCTGGGCAATATGGTCGAAGTGGTCGAGCAGCCGCTCCAGGGTGCGCTTCTCCGGGTCGGCGTCCACGAACGCGGGCACGTAGGTCACGCCGATTACGCCGCCGTTCTGCGCCACGGCCCGGATTTGGTCGTCGGTGAGGTTGCGCGGATGCTCGCAGAGGGCGCGGCAGGCGTTGTGGGAACCGATTACGGGCGCGCTCGTGACCTCCAGTACGTCCCAGAAGCCCCGGTCGCTGATGTGGGAGATGTCCACGATCATGCCGAGTTCGTTCATGGAGCGCACGAGATCGCGCCCAAAGTGGGTCAAGCCGCCGCCGGTCACGTTCTCGAACGCGCCGTCGGCGGCGTGGGCGCGATAGCTCCACGTGAGCGTCATGGAGCGCACCCCGAGCCGCTGCAGCACCGGCAGTACCCAGAGGCTGCGCTCCAGCACCTCGGAATTCTCGATGGTGAGCACGGCGGCGATGCGGCCGCTGGCTGCGATGGCCTCTATTTCGCCCGCCGTGGTCGCGATGGCGATTTGGTCGGCGTGGGCGTCCACCTCCGCCAGAAACCAGCCAAAGGCATCCATGGCGTACAACAGATGGTTGCCCCAGGCGCGGGTGACGTCCACGGCGCAGTAGACCACGTCGACGCCGCCGGCGCGCAGCTTGGGCAGATTGACCTGCATCTCGCGCCCGCCGGGCATCAACGATCCCCGCAAGAACGTCACCACGCTCTCCGGCTCGCCACGCGCCGGCGCGTCCGGCCCGGCAATGCTCTCCCCCTTGCGCAGGAGATAGGCGACGATGGCGTCGTTGTGAGAGTCGATGACGAGGGACGAGTTGTGCAACTCTGAGGCGGTGGACTTTGTAGGCATGTTTGCTCCTCTAAGTGGGCAGTTCTATCCCGTGATTGCGACTTCGATCCAATTCACCGTGTGACTGCTATATCTTCAGGTTGCTAGCAGCACAGCCAAAGGGAAGAGTTTGGATACAAGCGAACTTACCGGGATTGTAGACAACGGCATCTAACAGCCTCTGCGCAAGAATACCTATACAACTCTTGGCAACAAATAGCGAGATATGCTGTAAAGAGATTCCGCAAGCGGCCTCGAACACGTTGCACATCTTGGCACAATGCTATACAATTGAAGCACAATAGCCCATCGGCGGCGTTAAAGTAACCCTTTTGGGCGGCTGCCGATAATTTTATCCCCAGGGGATGCTTGCTCTTCAAAGCATCCCCTGAAGTGTTTCAAGCCCATGCCTACAGATTTCCAACGGCTACCGCAACTTCGAAATCGCGTGAGGGTCTTTATTGATTATTGGAATCTCCAACTCACTCTCAACGCTAATGAAGCACGATCTCTTGGAGTGCGCGAAGTTCGATTCAAGATAGATTGGCTATCATTCCCCCGTGTTCTGGCAGATGAGGCTGCTGCTGTCGCCGGTCTACGTGACTATTCGTACGACGGTACAGTTGTCTATGCCTCCTATAACGCTATCACAGAAGCAAATCTCGATCGGTGGCTGAAGACCTGGCTCAACCGGCAGCCGGGCCTCCAGGTGGTTTCGCAAGAGAGACGCCCAAAGCGTCCCCCCAATTGTGCGCGTTGCAAGAAGCCAGTCGAGCACTGTCCTGAGTGTGGTCAGCGACTGGCGGCAACGACCGAAAAAGGGATTGATACTGCTATGGTAACGGATCTGATTCGGCTTGCATGGGAAGATGCATATGACGTAGGCGTTATAGTGTCTTCTGACAGCGATTTCGTTCCCGCCGTCAAATTCCTTGATTCGCGTGGCTTGAAGATGATTCAGGCGGGCTTTCCTCCCCTTGGGGTTGATCTCGCTACCTCATGCTGGGCATCCTTTGACATTTTTCCGTTGCGGGAAAAGTTCCGCAGGCAGTAGGAGAGCGCCCAGCAGTTCCTTGGCGCTAAGGCTGGGAATACCACCTTTATAACGGGTAAAGCATCAAGTTGCTTTGACCGGGCCGCGGAATCGGGTTACATGTCAGGATTTAATTCTTCCAAGTAAATGTCCACCGCGGGATGTGGGCGCGCCCTGAGAATTGTAACGAACTCTAAGAACCATTTTCCCTCCCCGCATTTGGGGCATGCCACAATTTCAGGTCGGCAGAATCCAAAGTCTTGAGTGTCGTGCCCGCAAATTGGCTTATAACATCCCTCGAATGTCAGGTCTCCATCATAGGTGAGCGGGGCCCTTGTGCCTGCACACACTCCTTTTGTAGCCGCTGCGATGGCTCGCTCCGCAATGCATCGCGGCACTCCTTCCGACACGAGCTTGTTTATTGTGGCTTCATGTTGCTCCAGTTGTTCCATCGATTTCTCCTGTTCATACCGGCTAAGCCTACTCATCGCCGGCCAGGTCGTTCACGTCGCCTCCCTTGCCGCCATCATCCTTCTCTATCAGCGCGGCAATAATTGCAAAAATGCAACCTGTCCAGAAAACAATGTTGAAGACGACTACCCATGGATCAGACCAGTTGATGTCTATCATGTTCGCTTAGAAGCCGTCCTATCTACGGCCAGTTCTGTCTTATATCCCTCGCTCGAGTCATGATCCATTGCTCAAATAGCCATGCAGTGCATTCAATGAGGTTAGATTTGCCTACTTAGTCTAACTGCGCCGCTCAGCTAGTTGCCTTCTTTCGTCACCACGTCGATCAGCGCCTGGATGTAGCCGTTCGCGAACGCGCGGCCGCGGTGGCCCCAGGCGGAATCGCCGTCGGTTTGCGGCACGTGGTCGTCGATGAAGAAGCCGTCGAACCCCACCTCGTGGTAGATTTGCATCGCCTTGTGCATGTCCACGTAGCCGGTGTTGATGAACTCTTCCTGGAACTTCGGCACTGGGCTTGAGACGTTGCGGAAGTGCACGTAGAGGATCTTCTTGCGTTCGCCAAAGTAGCGGATCATCTCGTAGATGTCCTCGCCCTGCATCTCGGCAAACGTCCCCTGGCAGAACTCCACGGCGTTGCAGTCGGACGGGTAGATTTCGATGAGGCGCTTGTAGGAAGCAAAGTTGCGGAAGAGCAGGGGAATGCCGCCCAGCCGCTCCATCGGCGGGTCGCAGGGGTGAATGCCGAGGCGGATGCCCTCTTCCTCGGCGATGGGCGTGATGAGCTTGATCCAGTACTCCAGGTTTGCCCAGACTTCCTCTTCCGTGTACTCGCTGCCGTGAGAGAGCGGCCGTTGTTCGGCTTCCGCGTAATCGAACGCGGTGGCCACGGCCCCGCAGCGAATCTCCGCGGGCGTGGTGCGCCAGACGTGCGACGGCATCCAGTGGTAGCCGAAGATGGGAATGCCCGCCCGCGCCATGTTGCGGATGGTGGCGACCATGTTCTCGATCTGCTCGTCGCGCCGCGGCCCGCCCAGCATCACGTGGTCGTAGAATTCGACCGGCACGTTCTCCAGGGCCGTGAGTTTCAGGTCGTACTGCTCGATCTCCTTGCGGAGCTTTACCAGGTCGGCAAGCTCCCAGCGCCCGTTCTCGCCGGGCAGATTCGCCGTATTCAGCAGCACGTCCGTCGCGCCGTACTGCGCGGCAAATTGCAGGTATTCCGGCAGCGGGTCCTTGAATTGGCCAAATCCTACTCTCATCCGTCATCCCTCCCTAACATGGAACTTACTCTCACGCAGTTCTCTCGCTGTCGCGCAGGCCCTCCGCAGAGCCTATGCGCAAGTGTGGTTTGTCATTCAGTCAAACCGTCCTGGCGACGCCAGCGATTGAATGCTTCCTTGAACCTCGGCTCATCTTCCTTCAATGAAATTGCTTGCAAATAGGCTTCCTCGATGTCTGCCTTTGGTTCGCGAAGCCAAGCAAGCGTTCCGGCAAGATCGAACCAGCACCAGGCCCTGTGAACGCGGTCATCCGTCAACTGAATTGCGCGGCGCAGCAGTTCCGCCGCCTGTCGATTCAATCTCCCCTTGGTGGGAATGTCGCGGCGCGTTGCGCGAGCCAAGGCAATCTTCGTCTGCGCAAATTCCTGAACCACTTTAGCGTCATCGCTCACGTGGGAGTAGACGCTTTCGAAGATGCGATGCGCCTCGCGATAGTCTTGCGCGCGTTTGCTGAGAATGGCCGCTTCGACAAGATCGCCGTAACCGCTTGTGGTAGGCACGAGGCTCAGCGCTTGTCTCGCTTCTTTTCCGTTTCCCCTATTGAGCATTGCTGCGGCATAGCGCAAGTAAGGCTGTGGCGCCTCCGTCTTCTCCGTCTCGGACGTGAACTGTCTGAGGGTTGCTGCGGCCAAATCCAGGTCGTCGATTGCGCCGGCGTATTCGATGATCTGCCCGGCTATTGCCCCGGAGCCTGGCCGGTCTGCGGCAGCGCGGCGGAGTTGTGCGATGGCTTCTTGCCGCGCGCCCGTTGCCCACAAGAGTGCTGCCTCCCTAAGCGCATGAACAACACGGTAGCGGGGATGCGCAGGCAGCACTACTCTAAAGTACGTACGCCCAGGGTCAAAGTCAAAGCGCGGCTCAGGGGAGCCGCTTTCGCTCATGCGCCGCCGAATCTTGGGTAGGCCGGTACCCCTTCCTTCAGCCAGCCGGAGTTCCTTGAGGAGTTCGCCAATTCTACGGTTACGCGCAGGCACGGGCGGCACCACACTGTCACTCGCAAGGTGCTGCAATTCGACTCCTTGAACCGGGCCCGGATAGCTGACTATCTCCATGCGGTCAGGATACATGTATATCTTTGTTGGCTCGCTGTTCTCATAAGACCGGTGATATACCGCATTGACCACCGCTTCCTCGATGGCCTCATACGGGAACGTTACCGTCTTGTCGACTTCCGCTTGGCCGGGGACCTTTTCGAAGAGGACGCCGCCAAGCGAATCAAGGAATGTCAGCGTCTGGCGAATCTGATGATGAAGGGGGCCGCGCATCGTCCTCTCTTCAATGAGGTTCCCGCCGGCATCATCGGCGAATTGGACTATTTCGATTTTGGCCCCTGGGAAGTGAATGTCTGGGTCGTCGGCAAAGAAGAGTAAGGCAACGTTGCGTGGCGCCTTATGGGCGTTCAAAGGGGAGAGCAGCCTCATGCTCGAATATGTTTCAACGCTATCGAAGCGCAGACCTCGGCCCACGATAGCGCTGCCAACGTCGGCAAGAAATGCTCTCACCAGAGTTTCGGAAATCTCGTCCACTCCTACAGAAAGGCTGCGGCGGTCATCGAAGGGTATCTTTGCTGTCTGCTCGAAGAGTTGCGAACGCAGCGCGCCCGTGGCTGCAACGGTTTCCGATCCCTGCCGGACATAGTGCGCTCGGTCCTTCTCCGTCGCGGACTTTGGGGCCTCATACGGACGATTGTCACCGCCAGGCGCCCAGATCACCAGAACCGGCCGGTCTTCGTACCATTCAGGAAAGAAGAGCGGCTGATAGGCGGGGTCTATTCTATCGCATTGACCACGAATCTCCCTCTGGATCCGGTCGATGCTCGCGCCTTCTATTCCTCTCGGCGGAAGTATCGGTTGGTCGCACTCGTCCGTATCAATTCCAATGACGATGTAGCCGCCATTCAGATTTAATATGTCATTCGCAAAGGCGCACACCGTACGTACAACGGACGTCTTGGTAACCTTATTCCAGGACGCCTTGAATTCCCGTCGATGGTCTTCGACAGCTCGTGCATGTATCAGATCGGCCAGAGAAATCGGTAAACCGCCAGCAATCACTGAGGCTCTCTTGCCACCTGTAGGGTGCTTGTCCATAGTGCCGGTGTGTGGAGCTATGAAGATACTTACGTTTGAAGAATACCACGCATTGCTAAACTACCTAGACCATGCTGGGCTACGCTTGGCCGTGCAGATGCGCGCCAGATTGCAAGCATCATCGTATAGCAGGGCAGGCTCGCTATGCACGCGCAAAGTCTGTCCGCTGCGGTGCGTGCGAGGCAGAATTGCTGGAGCTACTCACGCCATGCAACTCTTCAGATACGCCGCCGTGGCGGGCAATGACTCTGCCGGGTCGCCGGTGATGCCGCACTCCAGGGCCATGAAGCCCTCGAAGCCGATTTCTTGCAACGCGGCAAAGCCGGAATTGAACTCGGTGTGGCCGGTGCCGGGTTGGGTGCGGTTGCTGTCGGCCACGTGGACGTGCTCCACGTATTCCGCCGCGGCGCGGATGCTGGCCGCGATGTCGGCCTCCTCGATGCTCATGTGGAAGAAGTCGGCCATGAGCCGCACGTTCGGATGGTCCGCCGCCGCGCAGAGGGCGACGCCATCGGACAGGCTGTTGGCCAGGTGCGTTTCGTAGCGGTTCAGGGGTTCCACCAGGATGAACGTGCCCGCGCGCGCGGCGCTCTCGCCGGCCTCCCGCAGCAACTCGACGTAGAGGTGGCGCTCCAGTTCCGCGCCGGACTGATAGGGCGAAAGGTCGGGGAAGATCGGCTCGCGCCCCCGCACCGGCACGGCAATCACGCCCACCAGGCCCAGTTCACCGGCCAGCGCCAGCAAGCCCCGGAAGCGCTCCATGCGCGCGGCGCGGTCTTCTTTGGTCACGCCCAGCAGGTCGTGCTCCCGCCCGGTGCAGATGGTGCTGGCGCGCACGCTGCTGTGCGCGAGCGCCGCCTTGACTTCCGGCAAGCGCTCCGCCAGGCCGTCGTGCATCAACTCCACGCCTTCGTAGCCGAAGCGCTCCAGATTGTCGATCTTCTCCTGGAACGTGTCTCCGGGTACTTTGTTCTCTTGGCAGGCAATCTTCATGCGACTGGCACTCCTCTTCTCTGCGGCTTCAGGTTCAAGTCTCTCATGGGGTTCGCTCGTCACTTCCCGCTAGCTTCGCACTCAAGAGCGGGGGACAAGCCCCCGCGCTACGTAAACGCGACAAGCCCCCGCGCTACGTAAACGCGACAAGCCCCCGCGCTACGTAAACGCGGCCGGCCCCGCGCTACGTAAACGCGGCCGGCCCCGCGCTGCGTAAACGCGACCGGCCCCGCGCTTCGCTAGTGCGGCGCTTTCGGCGTCCGGCCCCCCGGCACGTAAACGCGGCACTGCTTGAGTCCGCCCCCGCGCAACGCTAATGAGGCGCTGTTGGCGTCCGGCTCTGCGCTGCGTTTTCTTCAGCCCCAAGGCGGATGTAGCCCTTTACGGCACAATCATCACCTTCATACCCTCGGCGTTGTTGTGCGCGGCTTCGATCGCCTCCGAAAACGCGCTGATGGGGAACGTGTGGCTGATGAGCGGGTCCACGGTCACCTTGCCTTGCAGCAGCAGGTCCATGGCCAGCGGGTAGGTGTAGGGGCTGAGGTGCGCGCCGTGGATGTTCAACTCCTTGCGGTCGCCGATGATCGTCCAATCGGCTTTCACGTCCTCGCCAAACACGCTGAACTCGACGAACGTGCCCAGTTTGCGCACCATATCCAGCCCTTGGGTCACGCCGGACGGGTGGCCGGTGGCTTCGATATAGACGTCGCAGCCGTAGCCGCCGGTGAGGTCGAGCACGGCCTCCTGCGCGCCGGGGTCGGTGGGATCCAGCGTCACGTCCGCGCCGAATTCGGTGGCCAGCGCCCGGCGTCTGGGGTGCAGGTCGATGCCGATGAGTTTTTCCGGCGCATAGAGCCGCGCCGCCTGCAACATGCAGAGGCCGATGTTGCCGAGACCGGCTACCACCACCGTATCGCCGACGCTGATCTCGCCCCGTTCCACCGCGTGGAGCGCACAGCCGAGCGGCTCCACGTAGGCGGCCTGCCGCGCCGTGAGGCCGTCCGGCACCTTGTGGACGATGGCGTTGCGCGGCACGCGCACGTGGGTGGCCATGCCGCCGTCGCAGATGCCGCCCTTGAAGCCGAAGATGTAGTTGACCTGGCACATCCAGTACTGGCCGCGCGTGCAGAAGCGGCAGCGCCAGCAGGGCACGATCTGCTCCACCACGACCAGGTCGCCCTCTTTCAGGCCGTGCCGCTCCGCCGCGGCCGGGTCGAGCGACTCCACGTACCCGCTGAACTCGTGGCCGGGCACCACCGGCGTAATCACGTAGGGTTTGCGGGTCTCGCTGCCCCAGAAGTGGCCCGCGCCGTCGTAGCACTTGATGTCGCTGGCGCAGATGCCGCTGGCGGCGATGCGCAGAATCATCGACGCGTCGTCCATGATCGGCATGGGGGCTTCTTCGACGCGGTAGTCGCCGGGCCCGTGACAGATCACCGCCTCCATTGTCTTCGCCATGACTGCGCTTTTCCTGCGTCCGGCTGCTTGCTGGCAACGCGCTCGCCCGCCGGCATCTCGATAGGCGGCGGCGACGTTCTCAGTATGGTAAGGGATTCGCTACGGTGTCAAGGCGGAACCCCGCGGCACGGCGAGAAACCAAGCGCCATGCCTGGACCCGGTCACGCGCCCGCGCGGTACTCGCGTTCCCGGTCGGGCAGCGTGGTTGGCTTGCCGAGCGCTTCCGCCATGGCGCGGACGTGGTAGGGCGCCATGCCGCAGCAGCCGCCGATGAACGCGATGCCGATGCTCTGGGCCTCTTTGGCGTATTCCGCCGCGGCGAAGCGCGTCAGCACGCGCGGCTCCACGGTCGTCCAGAGGCCCGGCACGACGATCTCGCGGTTGTACACCGCGCCGGGTTCCAGTTCGTAGGCCGTGGGCTGCACGCACACCGGCGCATCCACGGCCTTGCGCACGTGCCGGGCCAGCGGCAAGAGGGTTTGAGGCGGACGGTGGCAGTTCACGCCCACCACGTCGGCGCCCGCGTCCACCAGGCGTTTCGCGCCTGCAGCCGGTGTCAGGCCGTCCCGCGTCACGTCGTCTTCCTGGTAGGTCAGCGTGACGACGGCAGGGATACCGGCCTGCTTGACGAACGGAATGGCAATGCTGGCCTCCGCCACCGTGTGGAACGTCTCGACGATGAAGAGATCCACGCCGGCAGACGCCTGCTGGCCGATGCGCCGGTCGAAGAAGGCCGCTACTTCGCGGCGGTCGGCGGCGCTGAGTTGCGGCCGCCGCTTGCCGAAATACGGGCTGAGCGTGCCGGCCACGTAGCGGTCCGAGCCGGCGGCCTCGCGCGCCAGCGCCACCGCCGCGCGGTGCAACTCCGCGTCGCGCTCTATTGCGCCCACGCCCCAGGTCATCGCCTGCAAGACCTCGGCCCCGGCCCGGGCGAATTCGCGGTGAAGTTCCAGGACGCCATCGGGATGGTCGAGCACGGCCAACGGCACGCCGTCCCGATAGCTGCCCAGGCAACGGCGCTCCAGTTCCAAAAAATAGCCGCCGTCGCCCAGCACCGGCCCCTGCCGCAAACGCTCCAGAAAGTCTTGTGGCAACGCAATACCCCCTCTACCGCAGCGCTCTCGCTTACCCTAGCGTACTCGCTTCCACGCCAAACGGCTAGCGGGCCGCCCGGGACACGCGCGCCGGTGGGGGAAGCGGCCGCAGCGTGAGACGATTGAAAGACAATACCGAGCGTGATAGGCTTGGCGGCAGCGCGCCGGCCCGCTTGCGGCTTGGTTGCAAGACGCATGGCACGCGGCCCCGGATAGCGGATGGACGGATTTCCTCTTAGCGGCGCGAATGAGGCCCACGTGATCCGTCATTTCCGCGAAAGCGGGAATGACGCGCGCAGTCGCTCTCTACTCGTGACAATTACGGAGTTTGCGGGTGGGATTACTCTCGTGAGAATGGTCGTACAGCCAGCCGTTAGCGCCGACCAAGCCGGAGACATCCGCTCTTCTTCTTGGATGGAAGTCGCGCGGTCAAGGCGATGAGAATGCCTGAACCCCTATTGGCCGCCTTCGCCGAAGTGGACATCACGCCGGCGGTGGAAGTCGCCGTCAACGGCAAGCGCCGGCGGCGCAATTTCACCGTGCACGATCCGCTCATGGCGCGGCTTTGCGTGCTGCGGCAGGGGGCGCGGACCGTGGTTGTAGGGGGCATCGACGCGTTCGAACTTGGCCTGGGGTTCGAGGAGCGGGTGTGCGGGCGCCTGGCGGATACCGGCATCACGAGCGAGGCGCTGCTCTTTTCGCCGTCGCACGTGGGCATGTCGCCCATCTCGCACTACGGCGCGTACATCATCGTCTTTGCCCAGGACCTTATCATCGCGGACTTCGAAGCCGAGTGCGCGGCGCGCATCGCCGCCGGCATCCGGGAGGCGCTGACGAATCTCACGCCCGTGCGCGTCGCCGCCGGGGTCGGGCGCGCACCGGGCCTCACGCGCAACCGCCGCTGGCTCACGCCCGACGGCACGGTGGAGATGGTGGGCATAAACGCGAAACCTCCCACCACTGCCGGCTGGGCCGAGCAGGGCGTGGACGACGCGGTGCGCGTAATCCGCTTCGATTCCACGGCGGGCGCGCCGCTTGGCGCGCTGGTCAACTTTGGCTGCCACGCGCTCTGCTCGGACGACCGCTACGGCGACATAACCGCCGACTACCCGCAGCACGTGGCGGCAGTCTTTCGCAAGGCGGCGGGAATCCCGGTTGTCTTCACCCAAGGCAGCATCGGCGAGCAGATTCCGGTGGAAGCGCAGGGGGCGGATTCCGCCCGTCGCATCGGCCATGCCCTGGGCGCGCGGGCGCTCTCCGTCTTCGCGCAGATCGCGCACAGCGCGGCCCCGGCGCTGCGCGTTCACTACGGGCAGGCAAACGTGCCGGCGCGGCAGGTGGCGGCGGAACCCGCCGCGGCGCGGGACGACCTGCGCAACTCCCGCGCCCGCTACCGGCGGTATCTCTACGAACGCTACCACACGCATCCCTTCATTGCGTATCCGCTGCGGGCCGTCGCGTTCGGAGACGAAATTGCGCTCCTCGCGCTGCCGGGCGAACTCTTCCACGAAACGGTGCTCGCCATTCAGGCGGAGTCGCCGTTCGCGCATACGCTCGTGCTGAGCCGCGCCTGCCGGGAGGTGGGCTACGCGCCCGCGCCGGCGGCCTTCGCCCAGGGCGGGATGGAGCCCGCGCTGACGTCGCTCACGCCGGCGTCCGAGCCGGTGATCCGGCGGCGCGCGCTCGATTTGCTCCAGCGGTGCAAGGAGCGCAGCCGGGCGTCGTGATGGGCCTGAGCATGGAGTAAGCGGCCGGGGCGCGCACGGCAAAAGAACGAGGCTGCGGATCAACAGATCCGCAGCCTCTGCGCCTTCGTGCCCAGTACGGGAACGGGCGATTATTCTTGCGTGTCCCGCCACGCCGCTCGCGCGGCGCAGCGATTGGCGCCGCTTACCAGGAACGGGTGCGATTGAACTCGCGCGGGCGCCGCTCGGCGCGCGGGCGCGCCTGGTTGACGTTCAGCGCGCGGCCGCCGTGTTCCTTCTGGTTCAGGGCGCTGATGGCGGCCTCGGCCTCGGCCTGGGAGGGCATCTCCACGAAGCCGAAACCGCGCGAGCGGCCGGTATCGCGGTCGAGAATGACGGAGGCCGAAGAGACTTCGCCAAACTCCTCGAACAAGACCCGCAGTTCCTCATCGGTCGTCGAATAGGGAAGGTTCCCTACATAGATATTCACAGTCGGTTCCTTTTCTCAGACTGCCGCCTGACGCCGCCGGCCGGCAGACCACATCTCAATACTGCTAACGAAAAAACTCGCGGTGCACGCGGTGCACCTCATACCCTGCACGGCGTTGCTGGTGCGCTTGCGCATTGGAGAGCGCGGCCCCCTCGTTCTCAGGTAGCCGCAAAAGTTCTCAGCCATGCGCTAGCAATCGGTCTGCGCGGTAAACACTCCTTTCCCACAAGACGCCTGGGAAGGTAAACGGACACTTAATCCGCAACGGAAGGTCGCAACCGTAGCAACGAACTGAGGCGAAACTGCAGACGCATACTCTTCGCGTTCAATCCAGCACCCACGCCACACCAGGCAAAAACTCATACCTTATCTACTTTACCATCTTCTGCGCGTTTTGCAAGTGTGAGACTAAGCGGAAACAGCCGGCGGCCTCAGCTTGCCGCGGTGAAAGGGGAATTCGCGCTCACGCGCGCCTAATTGCCAATCGGATCCGTGATATTCCCGAAGAGTTCGTGCACGCGGGCGTAGTCGGCCGGCGGCAGCGTGGGGTCCGCCAGCGCGCGCAGGTTGCGCTGGAAGTGCTCCAGATTGGCCGTGCCGCTCAGCACCGTGCTCACGGCCGGGTGCATCGCGGTGAACTTGTACGCGGCGTCGGTGAGCGAATCCACGTTGCCGTGGACCAGCCAATCCAGGGGCCGCCGCTCCGGCACGGCGTCCGCCGCCAGCAGGCCGCGCCGCTTCAGGCCGGCAATCGTCTCTTCCAAACGCTCCGGCACGGCCAGCACCCGCCGCACCGCGAACATGACGAACACGCCCACGTTCCGCTCCAGGCAGCGCGGGTAGACCAGGCGGTCGGCGCTGTGGTTGAGCAGGTTGTAGCCCACCATGGCGGTCGCGAAGTGGTCGTCCGCCAGCGCCATTTGCAGCATCTCGTGGGCGCCGTCTTCGCCGTATTGCTCGGTGATGCCGAGCCAGCGGCACTTGCCCTGGTCGCGCAGTTTCTCGACTGTGGGCAGCAGGCGTTCCATCACCGTCCGGTAAAGCGATGGGCGCACGCCGTGAAACTGGAGGATTTCGACGGAGTCCGTCCGCAGGCGGGTCAGGCTGCGCTCCACCGAGGCGACCACGTCCCCCGGCGCGACGACTTCGCCATCCTGTTCCGGCGTGAACTTGGTTGCCAGGTAGTAGCGATCCCGGGGCACGCCCTGGAGCGCGCGTCCCAGGATGGCCTCGCTCTCGCGGTAGCCCGCGGCGGTATCGAAGATGTTGACGCCGGCGTCCAGCGCCTGCCGCACCAGGCGGTGTATGTCGGCTTCCGGCACGCCGGACCGTTGGCCGAAGTTGCTCGGCCCGCCGGTGCCGACGCCCAATAACGAGACGCGCAAGCCGGTGCGGCCCAACGTACGGTAGAGCACTGAGATTACTCCCTCTCGACAGATTGGCTTTCCAGCAGATATTATACGAGAGAACGGCCTCCGGCCGCGCTCTTTGGGCAGACCCGGCGGCGGCTGCCTGCGGCCGGCCGAGAGCGACACTGCCGACTTTCACTCGCACACGCATAAGGAGTCTTGCCGCGTGCAACGCCGTACTCTGCTGACAGGCGCGCTGGCGGCTGCGTTGGCGCCGTTGCCGGCAGCCTGCGGCGGGAGCAAGACCGGCGGGACGCTGCGCATCGAACTGCCGCTGCCGGACGCGCTCGCGCCGGCGGCGCTGCAATCCGATCTGGACGCGCAGTTGGCGGCGCACGTCTACAGCGGACTGGTCACCCTAAACGCCGACGGCGAGCCAATCCCCGACCTGGCGCAACGCTGGTCGCTCTCAGCGGACGGCCGGGTCTACCGGTTTCCGCTGCGGTCCGGCTTGCGTTTCCATACCGGCGCCGAACTCACGGCCGGCCACGTCAAGCAGACGTGGCAGCGCATCCTCCATCCAGGACGCGAAGCGCCGCGCGGCCTGGCGTTGCTCGGCCGGATCGCGGGCGTGGCCGCTTACCGGAACGGGCTTTCCGGCGAGATCAGCGGTGTCCGCGCCCTGGATGAGCGCACGTTGGAAATCGAACTCACCGAGCCCGATCTTACCTTGCCCGCAAAGCTGACGCACCCCGCCACGTACGTCCAGGCGCCAACCGGCGGCGCGGACACGGCTTCGCTGGTTGGCAGCGGCCCCTTTGCCGTGGTGGACTGGGCGCCCGGGGCGCTGTTGTCCCTGGCGCGCAGCGAGACCTACTACGGCTTTGCGCCGCTGTTGGATCGCGTGGAAATCACCGGCGGTACCGACGCGGCATCGCTCAGCCGCTACACCAATGATGCGCTGGACGTGCTCTACGTGGGCGCGAACGACATCGCCGCGGTGCTGGATCGGAACAATCCGCTGCACAAGGAGTTGCGCGTCCACGACGGCCTGGACGTCACCTTCCTTGCCATGAACAACCGCATGCCGCCGTTCGACGACCGGGGCGTGCGTCTGGCTTTTGCCTTAGCCATCGACCGGGCCGCCATCGTGGAGCAGGTGTTCTCCCTGACTGTCGGCAAGGCGACGGCGCTGCTGCCGCCTTCGCTGGCGCAAACCGCCGCCGCAACGACTGACTTCGACATCTCCAAGGCGCGGCAAGCATTGGCCGACTCCCGCTACCGCGACGTGAGCAACCTGCCGGAGATCGCCTTCACCGTGCCGGGCACGCGCGGCCCGCCGCCCTCTGAGGTCGTCGCGCTGGTCAATATCTTCGAGCAGCATCTTGGCGTGCGCATCCACGTGCAGCGCGAGCCGTGGCAGAGTTTCGTCGATTTGCTCCACAAGCGGGAGAATCCGTTTCAGATCTTCCTCTTTACGTGGCACGCCGACTATCCCGACCCGGGCGCGGTGCTCGATCCGCTCTTCCAGTCCACGAGCTTGCGGAACTTCAGCGGCTACGCCAACCCGGAAGTAGACGAACTGCTGCGCCAGGCGCGGGGCGAGCGCGACGCCGGCCGGCGCCGGGAGGCGATTGCGGCCGTGGAACAACTCGTCGCCGCCGATGCGCCCGTGACGCCGCTGTGGCACGACCGGTCGTACGTGCTGGTGAAACCGTGGGTGCGGGACGCGCAACTCACGGCGAGCGCGCGTCCGTGGCTGAACCGGGTCTACCGGGACGAGTAGGCCGCGCCGGGCGCTCAGAGCAAGCGGCCGGGAGAATGCTGCCGAATTTATCTGCTTTTTGCGTGTAAACCCTTGCACGGGATACATCGCTGTGGTATGCTCTTTGGTGAAAAGACTAAACGCGCCAAATCCGCGAAGCGGAGCGGGGGACCCACCAACTGGGGTGAACCGCGGTTGTGCGGAGGGTGACTCTTTCCACCCTAACCCGACAGCTAACCTCGTAGGCGATAGGAAGAGCTTGTTGGCCCGTAGCGGCGGAGAAGCTCTTTTGTTGTTAACGGACGTGCACGCGCGCCGATCTTCCCCTCTCGGTACGCCTTCTCCCCTACCGGCCGAAAGCCAGCTTGGCTATCGCGGGTCCCGCGTGCGGCCCCCGCTTGCCCGGCAGTACGCAGCGCTCTTACCGTAGCATGCACTCCTCCTGAATGCTCCTCCTGTTCGCACCACCCCACACCGGCCCTCTCCCCCAGGGCCGGTGTCGGCTTTAAGCGCGCCCACCGGCGGGCGCGGGTTGGGGACGCGTTCCCTGCCAATTCTCTCCGCACTTGCCATTAGCAGGAAACGTGCCCTAATATGAAATCATAATGTCTGTAACCCCACGCTCAACTCCATCTATGAAATCATAATGTCTGTAACCCCACGCTCAACTCCATCAATGACGATCTCGCTGGTGCTGCCCGCGCTCAACGAGGGTGACAACATCGCCGCCACCCTGGACGACTGCGTGGCAACCCTGCAGCGGGTCGCCGGCGACTACGAGGTCATCGTCGTCGATAACGACAGCACGGACGATACGGCGGACATCGTGCGGCAACTTCAGGCCGAGAACGAGCGCATCCAGTTGATCCACCAGCCGGTGCGCGGCTACGGCTCCGCGATCTGGACGGGGCTGAAGGCCGCCCGCATGGAGATCGTCGGCTGGCGGGATTCCGACTCCCAGTACCGCACCACGGACATCGTGCCCATGCTCCAGGCGCTGGATACCCACGACGTGGTGGTGGGCCACCGCGTGCAGCGCCAGGACCCCTCCCACCGCCTGCTCTTCGCGCTGCTCTGGAATCTGCTGAACCGCATCCTCTTCGGGTTCGTGGCGCACGACATGGACTGCGGCTGCAAGATCTTCCGGCGCGCGGTGGTGGACACGCTGGACGTGAAGGCCACGGGCGCGGTCTTCAACATCGAGTTCTTGGTGCAGGCCAAACGCGCCGGCTTCCGCGTGGGCGAGGTGTCGATCAGCCATCAGCCCCGCCACGCCGGCGAGAATACCGGCGGCAGCGCGCGCGTGATCCTGCGCGCGCTGCGTGAGGTGCTGCGCCTGCGGTGGCGGCTGCTGCGTGAACCGCGCCCGACACGAGGTTGAGCCGGAGTGCTGACGGTGCTCTGGGAAAACGCGCCTGGATGTCCGGCCCAACGCGCGCTGCTGGAACGGGTGTTTGCCGCGGCCTGCGCCGCTACGGGCGCCCAGCCGTCCGTGGAAGTCTCCGTGCTGCTGGCGGACGACGCGCGCCTGCACGCGCTGAACCGCGCCTACCGCGGCAAGGATGCGCCGGCGGACGTGCTGTCGTTTGCTGAACGTGATGCGCGGACGGAAGACGCAGGTTGCAAACCTGCGCTACCGCCGGACGAGGCAAGCCCCGTCTCCGCGCTGCCGCCGGACGACGCAGGTTGCGACCATGGGATACTACCGGGGGATGAGGAATACCTGGGCGACATCGCCATCTCGCTGCCGCGCGTCCATGCCCAGGCGGCCGCGTACGGCCACAGCGAAGAACGCGAACTCGCCTACCTCTTCGTCCACGGCTTCCTGCACCTGTTGGGGCACACCCATAACGACGATACCGCCTACCGGCAGATGCGCACGCAGGAAGAGGCGATTCTCACCGCCGCTGGCCCGTTGCGTTGAATAGGCTAGTCGATGTGGGGTTAGTCTACGTTCACTTCGGCTATTACGTGCCGCCCCGCCACTCGAGCTTTACCTTTAGGTCGTTAAGGCTCCCCCAAGGAATCTGCTCTTCATGTTGAAGTCGGCCCACAACGATTCCCGGTGCAATGCCCTGCTCTGCGGCAAACTGACTAACGGCTGCTTTGCTAAACGGAGGCGCAAACGAAAACCGCTCCCACTCTTCAGGAGATACTAGGAAGTTGCTTGCCCATTGGTCGGCTTCAGCTTCAGAGTTTGTGTTTGGGCCTCGGTTGGAATCGACATAGATGTGTTTCTTACTGTGGAGGAGTAAGTGGGCCGCCTCGTGAAAGAAGCTAAACCAAAAGTGATCGTCAGACTTGTGGCGCGCACTCAGTTGAATCAGGCCTTTGCGCGGCGATAGCCATCGAGCAGCGCCACTGACCGCCATCTTGGGGAAAGGCTTGACGCAAACAAGCGCCACGCCCGCACCCCTGCAAAGGTTGCTGGTTTCTGCCAACGCACTGTCAAATGGCTCACGCGTAAGTTCGCGGATGCGTCCAAGCACTCGCCTAAATTCAGGTTTGTTGTATTCAGCGCACTCTTGCTCCGCGGCCTCAATTTCGCCAAGCCGGAGCCATGTCGCCAATACTGATGGGTCACTCTTGAAACTCGGAGAGTGCCGGTATGCAACGCCCATCTCACCGCTCTTGACCTGCCAAGCATCAACAGAGGCAACACCAAAGAAAGCGAGAAGCTTCGATACAGCATCCGAATCCGATGGTGGCCTATCTACGGCGCCACGGATCACTAGCTCCTTGACGGGAAACGACTTGGACCACTCAACGTGCTCTGAGGCTCGCGCCGTCTCAGCCGCTTGGGCTTCGTGCAGGCGATACTCGGCTTCAATGCCGAGCCAGATAGTGGCGTCAAGGCCCAATACTTTCTCGAATTGAAGTGCTGTCTCAGGGGTAAGCGGAGCCACGCCAGCAATTATCTCGCTGATGAGTTTGGGAGAGCGACCGCACCGACGAGCAAACTCAGCCTGCGAAATGCCGCGCGTCTCAAGATGCTCGCTCAGTATCCAGCCAGGCGGGACCGCATAGTCCGGCTCATACTGGTTGACTGGCGTAGACATGTCCTTCACCTTCGTTCACTGATGGTAGTCAGCTACCTCGAGGATAGTAATGGCGGTCACGCGGTCTACGTCGATTCCACCGTCCTCTCTATATGGAATTGGCTCATTGGCTGGTGCGAACACAAGCCTGACTGAACGTGTAAGATCAACTGCGTACTGCCCCGCTCGGTTGCCACTGAGTTGATGCCTTCGTTCCGGTGGCGTAGTGGGTACCATTGCCAGTGTTCGGGCGCTTCGTAAGACCCCCAACCGTACTTGGATGGATTTGGCCGTTTGGGATCCATACGCTCTCGTCAAGTTTCTTTGGGAATTGAAGATTCCTGCGAGCTTGCGGTTTCGAAAGACTATGACCACAATTGGTATCCAGGTTCGTTACCATATAGGTAATACTATAGGCTATTCTGAAAAGAGAGTCCAGAGCTTCTTCTTGCAGTTGGATGCTATTCGCACGTTCTTTTTCGATTCTGAGAATTACTGCAACGCAAACCAATCACACGCAGTGGCGGTACGGCTTCATGCCGTACACTTACGAGTTGAAGCATCTCATCATATGTCCTGGTGCCAGACCTACGGCGGATAGAACTCCGGTCTGTACCGCCGGGCGTAGGCGCGCGTGGCCTGCGCCAAATCCAGGTCGGCGGTGAGCAGGTCTTCCCGGCCGTAGGGGACGTGCGCCAGCAGGTTGCCCTGGGGATCGATGAGGCTGGTAGCCGAGTTCTGGTAGCGCATGGCCTGGTTGATGCTGGCAAAGAAGACGCCGTTCTCCGCGGCGCGGCACTGCATGGCCTTCTCGTAGAAAGACTCGCCCCAGGCGGTGAGCGTCTTGCCGGCCGTGTCGCTGCCGGTGACCTGGGGTTGGAAGACGATGCGCGCGCCGCGCACGGTCGGCCAGCGCACGGTTTCCGGGTAGCGCCAGCCCTCGTGGCAGATCGTGATGCCGAACACCGCGCCCGCCGCGCGAAAGAGGCGCCGCTTGCCGTCGGGCACGTAGTTGCGGGATTCGCCGCCGGGCGTAATCTGGTTCTTGGTCTGGTAGCCTAGCAGGCGGCCGGCGGCGGAGATGACCACGGCGCGGTTTTCCAGGCCCAACGCGCTCACCCACTCCAACCCGACGATTGCCGTTACGCCGTGCGACCGGCAAGCGGCGCGCAATTGCTTGAGCGCCTCCACCATGGCCGGCTGATTCACCGGCGGCAGGTCGAAACTCGCCCCGCGCAAACCGGGCAGGTAGGCCTCCGGGAAGCAGGCGATGTCCACCCGCTCCGCCGCGCACCGGGCGAGCGCCGCATCGATTTTCTCCACGCCGTGCGGCACGGATTCCGGCTGACGCAACGGCGCAAGTCCAATGCGGATGGTTGCCATACGTCACTTGCCTCCACATCTGTAAGGAACTGCTGCGGAGAGCCGACCACCCTCATGCCCGTCCGTGCTCTCCGTCATTCCCGCGCACGCGGGAATCCACCGGCTGCCCGGCGAAGATGGATTCCCGCTTTCGCGGGAATGACGGAGGCAGACGCGCTATTTCAGCGTAATGACGGAAAAAGCGCGTCCTACGGATTCCGTCCCGTATCGTGTCGATACGTCGAACGTCCGGTTCGCGGTAGCGAGTACAGGCAGGCTCTACGCGGGCTGACAGCCTGGCCCGTTCACTGGCTGCGCGCCCTGCTAGAACGGCGCGCCGTTGGTCTTCTGCCCTTCCGGCATATCCTCAAACGCAAAATACCGGTCCAGGAAGCGCAAGGTGATCGTCCCCGTGGGGCCGTTGCGGTGCTTGGCCACGATCACGTCGGCTTCACCCTTGCGCGGCGAATCTTCATCGTAGAGTTCGTCGCGGTAGATGAACATCACCAAATCGGAGTCCTGCTCCAACGCGCCCGATTCGCGCAGGTCGGAGAGCATGGGGCGGTGGTTTTCCCGCTGTTCGACGGCGCGCGAGAGTTGCGAAAGCGCGATAACGGGAATGTTGAGTTCGCGGGCCAGGGCCTTGAGCGAGCGGGAGATTTCGGAGATTTCCTGCACCCGGTTATCGCCGCCGCGGCGGCCCTGGATCAGTTGCAGGTAGTCCACGATGAGCAGGCCGATGTTGGCCCGGGCCTGGAGGCGGCGCGCTTTGGTGCGCAGGTCCATGGAATTGAGGAAGCCGCTGTCGTCAACGTAGATCGGCGCTTCCGTCAGCGCGCCGACCATACTGCCCAGTTCCTCCCACTCGCGCTCGCTCAGTTCGCCCAGGCGGAGGCGGTGGGAATCGACCCGCGCCAACATGCAGAGGAAGCGCTGCGCCAGTTGTTCGGCGGACATTTCCAGGCTGAAGATGCCCACCGGCACGTGCGGCTCCAAGATGGCCAGGCTGCCGGCCACGTTGAGCGCCAGGGTCGTCTTGCCGGTGGAGGGCCGCCCGGCAATGAGTATCAAGTCGGAACGCTGCAAGCCGGCCGTCAGCCGGTCCAGCGCGCGAAAGCCCGATTGAATGCCGGGCACGGCCTGCTCGCCGGCGCGGACGCCCGTCAACTTGTCCCAGTACTCGTCCACGATCGGGCGGATGTGTATGAAATCCTGGTCCGCGTCGTGGCGGGCCAGGCTGAAAAGCACCTGCTCCGCCCGGTCCAGGGCCTCGTCCACCTCGAGTTCGGTGCTATAGCCGATGGCGGCGATCTCGCCGGCGGCGCTGATGATGCGCCGCATTGCCGCGTGCCGCTCGACGATGTGGCCGTAGTACTCCGCGTGCACGGAAGTGGGCGTGACGTTGACCAGGGAGGCAATGTACGTCTCGCCGCCCACCGCTTCCAGCCGTTCCGCGCGCTGCAATTCGTCGAAGATGGTGACCAGGTCCGTCGGTTCGCGCCGCTCGTAGAGCGCAAGGCCCGCCCGGTAGATGTGCTGGTGCGCCTCGCGGTAGAAGTCCTCGGGCTGGAGGAATTGCGCTACCCGCTCGATCGTCTCGGGATCGATGAGCATGCTGCCCAAGACGGCTTGTTCCGCCTCGATGTTCTGCGGCGGCAGGCGCTCTGTGTTGACCGCCACGAGGGTGTCCTCTCTCCGCTAACTGTGTCTGCGCTTGCTTTGCTTGCGCATCCGGTGAAATCCGTAGTTCAACCGAGACCCGTCATTCCCGCCAGCCAAGCCCCGTCATTCCCGGCAATCAAGACCTGTCATTCCCGCGCACGCGGGAATCCATCTTCGTCGCCCTGCCGGTGGATTCCCGCGTGCGCGGGAATGACGGAGGCTGCCACGACATGTTCAAAGCAATGACGGTGGCCCTTGCGGCGCTTTCGACTTGACGACGGAATCCGCGTTGCTAATTTCATGCCAACGACGGAAGAGAAGCGGGAGCCGTTTTCACGCTTCCTCTTTCTGCACGTCCACCGAAATCGCCGCTTCCACGGCGTGGCCGAGCTTGATTGAAACGGTATACGTGCCCAAGTCCCGCAGCGGCTGATCCAACTCCAGCGTGTGGCGGTCGATCTCGATTTCCGTCTGTTCCTTGATCGCCTCGGCAATGTGCTGGCCGGTCACGGAGCCGTAGAGGCGGTCTTGTTCGCCGACGCGCGCCTTGATCACGATCGTCGCGCCGCTCAGCCTGGCGGCGGTGTCCATCGCCTCCTGCCGCTCCGTGGCCGCGCGCCGCACTGTGGCCGCCTTCTGCTGCTCCCAGAGGCGTTCCGCGCCCTTGGTCGCCTTCTGCGCGAAGCCGCGCGGGATGAGAAAGTTGCGCGCGTGGCCGTCGGCAACGTCCTTCACCTCACCGGCTTGACCGACTTCCGGCACATTCTTGAGCAAGACAACACGCATGAACTGCACTCCTTGATTTTCCACTTGCTGTATGGGCTATAGTACACTGACTTGCGCTCCGTGTCTCAATTGGCGCGCTCGCTTCCAGCCCCGGATCCCCCTCACCCTAACCCTCTCCCCAGGAGGCTGTCTCATAATTGACCTTACCGCTGTATACTGCCGTGCAGAGAAGCGAAGTGAGGTCTTGAGACAGGATAGTAGTGCTTTCTGAGCGTCGCATTAAACTGAAAGACAGCAAAACTCGCGCCCAAAGTCTCCGGTAGCGCAGGTTTGTAACCTGCGAAGCTGTTAGGTCAATCCTTTGCATGTCAGTTTCAGTGGCTCCGGCGGGGGACAAGCCCTAATGTTGTCGCATTAATGTAGCGCGGGGGCTCGTCCCCCGCCTCTTGGGGCCGCAAATCGCCACTTTCACGGGCATGTGCGACTAGTGTCCAATCAACAGGCCATCGGCCTTAACGGCCCGGTACAGCGCGAACCATTCATCCAGGGAAAGCTCCTGCGGGCGGCGCTGCGGCGCGATGCCCGCTGCCTCCAAGAGCGCAATCATGTGGTCGTCGTCGACGCGCAGGAGCGCGCGCACGGAATTGTGCACCTGCTTGCGCCGCTGGGCAAATCCCGCCCGCGCCAGCCGCAGCACGTCGGCTACCGCTGCCGCGTGAAAATACGGCTGCGGACGCTTGACGACCTCCACCACGGCGGAGTCCACCTGCGGCGGCGGGTAGAACGCGCGCGGCGGCACCCCAAACAGATGCTCGGTTTCCGCGTAGGTCTGCATGAACACGGAGAGATAGCTCATCTCACCGGGCATGGCGCAGACGCGCGCGGCCACCTCGCGTTGCAGCATCACCACCATGCGCCGGGGGCCGGCCGGATGCGCCGCCAGCCGCCTAATCACCGGCGTCGCCACGCTGTACGGCAAATTCGCCGCCAGCAGATACGGCTCCGCGCCAAAGTACGGCTGCGGCTCGAACGCCACGGCATCCTGGTGGACGGTCTCAACGTTTGGATGGAACGCGAGCGTTGATTCCAGCAGCGCCACCATGCGGGCGTCGACTTCCACCGTCACCACGCGCCGCGCCGCCGCCGCCAAGCAGACGGTCAGGCTGCCGAGGCCGGGCCCTATTTCCAGAATCCGCTCGTGTTCTCCGTCCAGCACGCCGCGCATGATGGCGCGCAGCACGCCGGCGTCGGCCAGCAGGTGTTGGCCCAGCTTGCGGCTCAGGCGCAGGTCTACCTGGCGCAGCAGCGCGCGCATTGTGCGCGGCCGGCATAAATCCCGCGCTTGCGCGGGGACGATTTCAGTCTTAGTGTCGATCATTTCCTCAGTTCTGAATGATGGGCAGCGCCCGGCAGCGCGGAGCCTGTACCGGCGTAGGCCGGAACTTGCAACCTGCGCCCCGCCCGTCTCCGGTTTCCTCTCTCACCGGTACGCAGGTTTGCAACCCGCGTCCCTATCCGCCTCCGGTTCCCTCTCCATCCGGTAGCGCAGGTTTGCAACCTGCGGCCTATCCGGCTCCGGTTCCCTCTCCCGCCGCTGGCAGGAGTAGGTATTCTATAGTCGACTTCACCTGTCATTCCGAACGGAGCGCAGCGGAGTGAGGAATCTATAGTGCCGCCCCGCAAAATCAGCATCTTTAGATTCCTCGCTGCGCTCGGAATGACATTTACCTACCCCTGTCAGTTCTCCCGCTGCGCTCGGAATGACATTTGCCTACCCCTGTCAGTTCTCCCGCCGGGAGAGAGTTAGGGTGAGGCGGAAGAGGTTGCCGTGCAGTCACCATAGAGGGCGCACCGCCGCTAGTGCGGAACGCCCTCAGTTCCTATAATACCGTAGAGAAGCGTACGGCATTCCCTTACCGGAAGGAGCGAAACCATGCGGGTGCAGGCAATCGGCGCGCATCCTGACGACATCGAGCTACTCTGCGCGGGCACGTTGGCGAAATACGCCCAGCAGGGGCACCACGTGACCATGTGCTACGTCTGCAACGGCGGGCTGGGGCACGTGGAGATCATGCCGCCGGAACTGAAAGAGGTGCGCAAGCAGGAGTCCAAGAACAGCGCCGCCGTGATCGGCGCGGACTTCCAATGGCTCGACATCGACGACGCCGACGTGCGCCAGAATACGAACACGGCGCTGGCGCGGCTGGTCGACGCCGTGCGTGAGGCCCAGCCGGACGTCATCATCACCCACGCGCCCAACGACTACATGGACGATCACCGCCTGGTGGGCGAACTGGTGCTGAAGGCCAGTTTCGACGCCACTATTCCCCACTATGTTTCCGAGCAGGAAAAACCGGCGCAACTCGTGCCCATCTTCCACATGGATACCCTGATGGGCGTGGACTTCCTGCCGGAAATGTGGGTGGACATCAGCGAGACCCTCGAGACTAAGCGCCAAATGCTGGCCTGCCACGAGAGCCAGTACGCCTGGCTGAAGGAGCACGACAACATCGACTACATCGATTCGATGGTCACGGTGGCCAAGTACCGGGGCCTGCAGGTCGGCACGCCCTACGCGGAAGGCTTCCGCCAGGTGCGCGTCTGGGGCCGCACGACGACCGTGCCGCTGCTGCCGACGGACATCGCCCGCGGTTAGCAATCATCCTTTTGCCTGGCTGACTAGGCAGGGGAAATCGTCTAGCCACTAGTGGTGGGCGCGTCAAGTATGTCGAGTAAGTCTCGAACGACATACAGTCTCGGCCATGTTTCTGGATGGAATTCAACAATCTCAAGTTTGGCAAATCGGTCGAGTATCCGTCTAGCGCCGGCAGGAGATATTTCCAGCATTTTCGCCGCGGTGGGGGCGGTCATGTACGGGGCCTCAAAGAGCGTGTCAAGCAACTTTAGGGCGCTTGCGGACTCGCGATTGCCTTGTAGGATGTTCTTCATATTGTCATGAAGGTCCCGAAGCCGCCTGGCGCGGTGAAGGGCATCTTGAGCCTGCTCAGAGACACCATCCAGAAAGTACCCGGTCCAGGTCTGCCAGTCTCCGGATACGCTTACTCTGAGCAAGTGGTCATAGTAGGCGCCTCTATCACGCTCGAAGAAGGCGCTAAGGTAGAGCAGTGGTTGCGTCAACACCTTCTTTTCGCAGAGAAAGAGGACAATGAGCAAGCGTCCCAGCCGCCCATTGCCATCGACGTACGGATGGATAGCTTCAAATTGGTAGTGCATCAACGCGCACTGAATCAACGGTGGCAATACTGAGTCGAGATTGACAAACTCTTCCCAGTCTTGCAGTAAGTCCCGAACGAGACCGGCCGGCGGCGGCACGTACGTAGCCTCTGCAAGTGGGCTGCCTGGCGGGCCGATCCATACCTGTTGTTGTCGTAGCCTTCCAGTGTATGCGCCTGCTCCCCGTACCCCTGCGAGGAGCACTTCATGCATCTCGTTCGCTAGGCGCACGCAAATCGGCAACTGCTCCAGCCGCCCAAGACCATGTTCTAGCGCCTTGACGTAATTGGCCACTTCAGCTACGTCTCCCTTGGGACGCCGGACTGCCGACGCTTCAAAGAGAAAGAGGTCTGAGAGTGATGCTTGAGTGCCCTCGATTCTGGATGAAAGGACGGCTTCACGGCGGACGAAAGGCCTAATCAGCAAGTAAGGGTTTGGAACAGTCTCACCAACTCCGGCAAGTGTGGCTACCGCTCGGGATGCCTCGTCCAGTCGATAGATCAACTGGGGGCTCAGTTCAATTTCATAGGGAAGCCTGTCGGGGACAAACGCACGGTTGCCGCCCGAGATCGGTACCAGACTGCCGCATGGACTGTTGGCTAGTTGATCAAGGGACATTGCGTACTCCAGTTGCACATTCTGATACAATCGATACTAATCGAATGAATAGTATCGATTGTATCAGAAATGGCAACCAGAGTATCGAATTGCGTTACGACTCGACAGTAAGAGCCGTCAGGGGCTGATATGGCTGGGTCTACGCCGCGCCAGGCCTAGCAGTCAGGATTATGGCTGGGGAACCAGGATTCGAACCTGGACTTATGGATCCAGAGTCCACTGTCCTACCATTAGACGATTCCCCAAGAAGCCGCCGTGCGCGCGGCCACTTTCATGGTACTAAGCGGGTTTGGCTCTCGTCAACCGGCTGGCGCGGCGCTCGCCTGCGGTACAATGGAAGACGAAGAGGCGGCAGCGGAGCGGGTGCGCGTTCGTCACGGGAGGCCCCTGCGCAGGCTGCCGGTAGGAAATCGCGTAAAGGGATTAAGGCGTGCGGCGTTTCGAGGAGCAGGTAGCGATCATTACCGGCGCGGGCAGCGGCATTGGCCTGGGCATCGCCGCGCGGCTGGGCAGCGAGGGCGCGCGGGCGCTCATCACCGACATCGACGGCGCGGTTGCCGAACAGGCGGTGGCGGGACTGGCGGCGCAGGGCATCGACGCGCTGGCCGTGTGCGGCGATTCGGCGGACGAGGCGACGGCTGAACGCGCCGTCGCGCACGTTATCGACGCCTGGGGGCGCATCGACGTGCTCGTGAACAACACCGGCATCATCGGCCGCACCGCGCCGCTCTGGGAACTGCCGGTGAGCGAATTGGACCGGGTCTACGCCGTGAACCTGCGCGGCGCGTACCTCTTCTGCCAGCAGGCCATACCCCACATGCTCGCCCGCGACTATGGGCGCATCGTGAACATGGCGTCGATCGCCGGCAAAGAGGGCAACCCCAACATGGCGCCTTACTCCGCCACCAAAGCCGCCGTCATCGGCCTTACCAAGTCACTGGGCAAGGAACTGGCGGAGACCGGCATCCGCGTGAACTGCCTCACACCGGCGGTGGTGCGCACGCCCATCTGGGAACAGACCACAGCGGCCCAGATGGACATGCTGCTGGCGCGCATCCCCATGCAACGCAGCGGCGAGATAAGCGAAGTGGCGGCGCTGGCGGCGTGGCTCGCCTCCGCCGAATGCTCCTTCAGCACCGGCGCGGTCTTCGACCTCAGCGGCGGCCGGGCGACGTACTAAGGCTCGTTCCTTGCAACCGGTGAGCCTTCACGAAGTCTATTCTGTCGCGATGACAGTGCCATCGGGAAGTCGCAGCCACTTCGGGTCGGGGCGACCGCTACCGCCGATCTTTCGGTCTGGCCGCACGTACTGGTGGACGAGGGCAAGCGGGGCTAGCTCTCCGTTTGGCAGGTTTCCGTAGTATACTACCGTTTGTGAGACAGTTCCTGCAGGCTGGCCAGCGCTTCTAGGGGCTAAGCGCTCTTTTCGCACAATAGCGGTCAACTCGCCGGTTGCAGCAGATTCGTACAATCGCATATCATTGAAGTGGTGTCGGATTTCAGCTTGTGACACGAAGCGGTCAGGATCATCTAAACGGGTAGAAAACATGAATGAGAATCATCCTGAGGCAATAGTGAAGGTTACTCAGGCCTACCTGGATGGAGAGTTCTCTTTAAAGGCGCTCTCCAAGTGGCTAATCTCGAAGACCGCGTACTTTTGCGACAATCCACCCGACCCTCTCAGTTCCGACCTGTGGGCGACCGCGTGTCACCTGACTTTCCTGTGGGCCGACCGCGCCCTGACGGAAGACGAGGTGAAAGCTGAACTGCGAGAGTGGTTGGCGGAACATCCACCGGCCCAGGCCCATGCCTCAACTCCCCGTTGAAGCGGCCCGCTCCATGCGCGCCTGCATCCGCTGACTTTGGCCGCGGTACACTCAAATGAACGCCGCAGACCCGTCCGGGTTCACGTCGAATGGCCGGTGCCAGGAGCGGATGGGGTGGCCGCGCAGGTAGTCCTCGTTTAGCTCAATGCCCCAGCCGGGTTTTTCGGGGATTTCCAGGTAGCCGCCCACCAGCTTGACCGGCTCGTGCAGAATGTCCTTGCGCGGCGATTCGTCGTCGGCGTGGTATTCCAGGATGATGAAGTTGTGGGTAGCCGCGGCGAAGTGGACGTTCACGGCGGTGGCCACCGGCCCCAGCGGGTTGTGGGGCGCGACCTTGACGTAGTGCGCCTCGGCCAGCGCCGCAATCTTGCGCATCTCGGTCAGGCCGCCGCAGACGCAGATGTCTGGCTGGATGATGGTCGCCGCCTGCTTCTCCAAGAGTTCCCGGAAGCCGAACGAGGTGTAGAGCATCTCGCCGGTGGCGACGGGGACGGGCGACCGCCGCGCGAACCACGCCATGGCGTCGATGTTTTCCGGCCGCAGCGGCTCCTCGAAGAAGAACGGTTGTGAGGGCGCCACCGCCGCCGCCATCTCCAGGGCGCGCGCCGGCTCGAAGATCTTCGCGTGGGGATCGAGGCCAATGTCCACGTCCGGCCCGACGGCCTCCCGCACCGCCGCGATGCGCTCGCCGGCCGCCGCCACCACGGCGTTCCAGGACATCTGGCTGGCGTTCGGCGGATGCGGCGCCATCTTGAGCGCCGTATAACCATACTTTTTTACCAACGCTTTCGCGCTCTCCGCGCAGTCTGCCGGTGTCGCGCCGCCGCAGCCCTGGTAGACGCGAATGCGGTCGCGGCACTTGCCGCCCAACAGACGGTACACCGGCTGCCCAGCCGCCTTGCCGCTGATGTCCCACAGGGCGTGGTCGATGCCGCTGATAGCCGCGTTGATCACCGAGCCGCCGGGAAAGCGCGAGTGCACGTACATGTGATACCAGAGGCCGTTGACGTCGCGGGGGTCTTTGCCCACAATCCAGTCGCCAAAGTCAGCGACGGCTTCCGCCACCGCCCGGTTCGGCCCCACCGGATAGGCCTCGCCAATGCCGCTGATGCCTTCTGAGGTGTTGATCTTCACAATCAGCACGTCGCGGGATGAAATCGGCGCGGCAAGGGTCTCGACGGACGTGATCTTCATGGTGATTCACTCGCTTGACAGTTCAATCACGACAACATTGGCAAGAACGTAACGTGCTACGGCAAGAGCGGTCGCGGCGCACAACCGGCATTCTAGGTGCGCGCCGCCACTCTAGAATGGCTTCAAATCTGTCAGGCCGCGCGGCGCGCTAGGCGCACACCGGATGGTCGGACGACCAGCGGTTGAAGTTCTGGGTGGTGGAGGCGGCCAGTTTGGGGCGGGCGTCTTCCCACATTTGCGTCCACGTATCGGCGTCGCGCAGTTCCGAATCCGGATTGGCGCGGCTGCGGGCCACGAAATCGGGGAAGACCGGCCGGCCGGTGGGTTGGCCGATCGGCTGGTAGCGCAGGTCGAAGCTCCAGCGCACCTGGTCCTGGGTCTTGTTGTCGTACGAGCAGTGCATGGTCTTGCGGTGCATCAGCAGGATGCTGCCGGCCTTCATTGGCAGGGGAATGGCTTGCTCAATGTCAATCAACTTCTCCGGTATCCAGACGCCACCCACGCCCGGGCAATGCACGGCCAGTTCTTCCTCCCGGTGCGAGTAGGGCACGGCGTACATGCAGCTATTCTCGATGGTGGCGTCGTTCAGGGGCAGCCAGACCGTGAGCATTTCCGTCTCGTCCGCCTCTTCCACCACCACGCCGTTATCCTGGTGCCAGGGCACGGCCACGGAAAGGTTGCTGGGATTCTCCACGTGCACCACGTGGCGCGGCAGTTTCATGCGCACGTGCTGCACGGGATTGGAGAGGATTTCCGGCCCCACGATGCTCTCCGCGCAGTCCAGCAAACGCGAGTTGATGAGCAGATTGAAGACCGCCGGACCCGTGTGCATGGGCGCGCCGGCGCCTTCGGCCTTTTGCGGCAGCGAGATATCGAACGGCTGGGCAAAGATCTGGCCGCTCTCGTCGCAGACCTGGATGAGGCGCCGGTCGAACGGCAGGTCGGCATAGGTGGAGGAAATCTCGCCCTCAGCGTAGAGTTCACCGGCGATGCGGTCCAGCACGCCGGCGTATTCCGCCATCACCGGCGCCAGGTCTTCCTCGGGGTCGAGCACGTCGTCCACGACCACGTACCCTTTTTCATCGAGATGATCGAGTTGCGCTTGCGTCAGGCCGGCCATTGTCTGCTGCTCCTAGACTTCCACGGTGAACCGAATGCGCGCAATTGCGCACGATGCCGCGAATGTGAATTTTTGCTCACTTCTCTCCGCACGGTACCAAGATAATACAACCGGAGCACTTTCGGCAAGCCTTCAAGGGGTTATTGGCGCGGGGGGCAAGCCCCAATGCCGCCGCATTAGACTCAGTTGCGGTGAGAACTCCGCCTCGCACCTCCGGTAGCGCAGGTTTGCAACCTGCGTCTTCCCTAAGAGTCAGTCCACTCCGTGTCCTCTTCTCTTGCCCCGGCGGGGGACAAGCCCCCGCGCTACGTTCTTAGAGACAACTAGCCATATCGTCATTGCTGTGCGTGTTGGCTAGTCTGCTGACAGCATCTACTGTGCGCTAGACAGAATCCACAGCGTATGTCATTCCGAGCGCAGCGAGGAATCTAGGGCCGATGCTGCAGACGATCTGATGGAGTCTGCACCCTAGATTCCTCACTGCGCTGCGCTCCGTTCGGAATGACATGTGTCATGGTGAATTGGCTCCGTTCGGAATTGTAAATGTCGACTAATTCGTTAACAGACTTCCTGGTGCAGTGGCGGCGGGGGACAAGCCCCCGCGCTACGTCAACCCGATACCACTGAGACAAGCTCCCGCGCTAGGTTCGCGCCGAATACGCACGGGAGCCGTGGCACGGAACGAACGTGTGTTCGCCAAAGCCCCTACGCGCACCCCGGATCGTCGGCGTTCCAACGGTTGAACTGCTTCTTGGTAGAAGCGGCCAGCGTCGGGCGCACGTCTTCCCACAGTTGCGCCCACGCGGCGGCATCCCGCAGTTCCGTTTCCGGGTTGGCGCGGCTGCGGGCCACAAAGTCCGGGAAGAGCGGGCGGCCGGTGGGTTGGCCGGCCGGCTGGTAGCGCAGGTCGAAGCTCCAGCGCACCTCGTCTTCCGTCTTGTTGTCGTACGAGCAGTGCATGGTCCTGCGGTGCATGAATAGCACGCTGCCGGCCTGCATGGGCAGGGGCACGGCATGCTCCAGTTTGATGCGGTCATGGGGAATCGAGGTGCCGCCGCCCCGCCAGCCGGGGCAGTGCAGGGCGATGCCGTCCCGGTGGGAGTAGGGCACCACGTACAGGCAGCTATTCTCGATTGTAGACTCGTTGAGCGGCAGCCACACGGTGAGCATGTCGGTATCGTCCGCTTCCGCTATCACCACGCCGTTATCCTGGTGCCAGGGCGTGGGGCCGGCCAGGCCGGACGAGCCCTCCACGTGCACCGCGTGGAGCGGCAACTTCATGCGCACGTGCTGTATCGGGTTGGAAAGCACCTCCGGCCCCAGAATGCTCTCGACGCAATCGAGCAAACGCGCATTGACGAGCAGGCCGAACACGGCCGGGCCGGTGTGCATGGGCGCGTCGACGCCGTTGGCATTCTGCGGCAGCGAGATGTCGAACGGCTGGGTGAAGAGGCGTTCGCTCTCGTCGCAGACGCAGATGAGCCGCTGGTCGAACGGCAGGTCGGCGTAGGTGGAGGAAATTACCCCCTCCGCGTGAAGTTCATTGGCGATGCGGTCCAGCACGTCGCCGTATTCCGCCATCACCGGTTCCAGGTCTTCCGCCGGGTCGAGCACGTCGTCGACGACTACGTAGCCTTGGTCGCGGTATTGCTCAAGTTGCGCGTGTGTCAAGCCGGCCATGGCTCAATGCTCCTTTCCTCTAGGGACGCGCCTCTTGCCCATGAGAGCGCGTCAGCCAAAGGGTTTGAGAATTGTCTATGCCTACGTTTCGTACCTATCATATCCGAGCGTGCATCTCTTCACGAGTCCGATAGGCAGTACAATACGGGAAGGACGGAGAAAACGGGGAAGGTTTATGAGTCCGGTCGCTGGCCGAACACGCCGCGCGCTAACCTGCGTGCTGCTTGCCCTGTTGCTGGCCGCGTGCGGCGGCGCGGGCTTTCTGGAGTCGGATTCGGCGCGCTCGCGCGACGCGCAGATACAGGCGGGCAGTCCTATCGATAGCGAAGAGGCGGCGCTCGCGGCGGTGCACGCGCATCTGGCCCAGGTGACCTCCTGCCGCGCGGCGCGGGTGCGGCTGGATGAAGACTTCGCCGCCGGCAGGTTCGCCGCGCACTTGACCTCCGCCTATTCTCTCCGCCGCCAGCAGCCGGTGTGGGAAGTGGGATTTGCCGGCGACCTGCACATCCCGTACGTCATCTGGTTCGTGGAGCAGAGCGACGGCACGGTGCTGGCCAGCATCAGCGCGGCGACGTATTACGAATCGCCGCTGCTGCATGTATGCCGCTAGAGTATCACCAAATCGCTGCGCTCGCTGCGGTCAATGGCGCGGGCCGGCTGATGGTGAGCCCAGCGCTTCCCGCACGGCCGCCAGCGCTTCCGGCAGCGTGAACGCGCCGCGGTAGAGCGCCGAGCCGACGATTGCGCCCTCCACGCCGAGCGCCGCCAATCTCGTGAGGTGTTCCAGCGCCGCCACGCCGCCGGAAGCGATCACCGGCGCGTCCACCGCCGCCGCCAGCGCGCCGGTCGCGTCGAAATTCGGTTGGCTGAGCGTGCCGTCGCGCTCCACGTCGGTATAGAGGAAGCGGCTCACGCCCACGTCCACCATCTGGCGCGCCAGGTCGAACATGTCAACCGCGCTCTGCCGCTGCCAGCCATGGGTCATCACCTTGCCGTCGCGGGCGTCCAAGGCCACCACCACCCGGCCGGGATAGCGCGCGCACGCCTCGGCCACCAATTCCGGCTGCTCCAGCGCCGCCGTGCCCAGGACAATGCGCGCTACACCGGCCGCTACTACCGCCTCTACGGCAGCGAGGTCGCGCAACCCGCCGCCCATTTGCACGGGAATGTCCAGCGCCGCCGCCACCGCCGCCACCACCGGCAGATTCCGGCCGCTGCCGCGCTCGGTGCCGTCCAGGTCCACCACGTGCAGCAGCGCCGCGCCCTGCGCCTGCCAGCCGCGCGCGGTCTCCACCGGCTCGCGGGAGAAGACCGTGCGCTGGGCGAAGTCGCCCTGGTAGAGGCGCACCACCGCGCCGTCCTTGATGTCAATCGCGGGAATTACCTGCATGTCTCTCAATATCGCTTCTATCGAACATAGCTTGACCACCGTAGCGCGGGGGCTTGTCCCCCGCCTCTTGGCGTCAAAAGCAAACCCCCCTTTGGCGGTAACGTGCCTTGCGCTCGCGGCATCCGTTCATCCTTCGACAGGCTCAGGACGAACGGATGCTGAAATCTCTGATGGTCGCTAATCCTCTCCGTTCGCGCTGGGCCAGCCTTTCCTGAACTTGACGAAGGGTCGAAGCGCTCTTACTGAGTTTTACGATGCTTTCGCGCCGGACTCACCCGTCGCCCACGCCACGAAATTCGCATACAGCTTTAACCCCATCGCCGCGCTCTTCTCCGGGTGAAACTGGGTCGCAAAGACGTTCTCCCGCGCCAGCACGCTGGGGAACGCGACGCCGTAGTCGGTGGCGCCGGCCGTCAGCGCGGCGTCCTCCGGGTCGGTGTAGTACGAGTGCACGAAGTAGAAAAAAGCGTCGTCCGGGACGCCGGCGAACATGGGATGCGCCTGGGTCTGCCGCACCTGGTTCCAGCCCATGTGCGGCACGGTCAGCCCCTTGGGAAAGCGCCGCACCACGCCGGGATAGACGTCCAGGCAGGGCGTGCCGCCGTCCTCCTCGCTGGCCGTGAGCAGCACCTGCAACCCCATGCAGATGCCAAAATACGGCGTGCCGGCCGCAATCGCGTCCTTCACCACGTCAATCATGCCGTGCCGCGCCAACCCGCGTATCGTATCCCCCGCCGCCCCCACACCCGGCAGTATCACCGCCGCCGCCCCCGCCACCACCGCCGCCTCCGACGTCACCACATAATCCGCCGTATACAACCCCACCGCCCGGCTGACGCTGCGCAAGTTTCCGGCGCCGTAGTCGATAATGGCAATCATGCTAGGTCTTCTTCGGTTACTCGAAGCGGTACTCCCGTATCATATCGCCTTGTAGCCTGCTACTTCAACACCATGGCAACCGCTGAGGCCCTCTCCGTGGGCGGTCACCGTCTACATCCAAATCCTACCGCGCACTGTGTATCGTCGAATCGAGAAGCGCCCGCCGATTCACTGTGCTAGGCTTGGAGAGAGGAAAGGCGGGTGGCATGTTCAAGTCATTGAAAGACGTTCTGCCGGGGACGATCGAGGAGCTTGGCATTGGGGAGCGGTTGGAAGAGGCGGCGGTGAAGGCGGCGTGGCGGCGGGTGGTGGCGGGGTTGCCGGCTCATGCGCGGGGGGCGCGGGCGAGCGGTTTTCGGCGGGGCGTGCTGGTGGTGCAAGCGCCCTCGTCCGCCGCCGTGCACGAACTCCACATGCGCGTGCCGCAACTGCTGCGCGCGGTGAACACGGCCTTGGGTCGGCCGCTGGTGACCGCATTGGAATTCCGGGCCACGGGCCGGCGCGCGCCAACCCGCGCGGCCGCGACACTACGGCCGCAACCGGCCGCCGAGACCGCCAAGAGCGCGTCCACAGACCCAACACCCGCGCGTCAGGCGGCCGCGCAGGACGACGCCGCCGACCGCGAACGGCGCCTGCGCCAAGCGATCGACCTCATCCAGAACCCGGCCGTGCGCCGGCAAGCCCTCGCCCGCCTGGCCAAATCAGAAGAACAGCCTGAACGCTGCACCGTCTGCGGCACCCCGGTCAGCGCCCCCGGCCTCTGCGCCCTCTGCCGCGCCCACGAGGGGCAGGAGAGCGGCGTGTAGGACTAGCTCGTACAACAGCGGTAGGACTGACTTGAAAGTAGACAACTCCACATGTGAATAGTAAGTGCACACGAAGAGTCCTACTCTACTTACTTTCTCAATGGAAGTACTCTGGCGCTCCCAACTTACTAGTAGCGTTTTATTTCCAATGTTGGCACTGTCCTCAGTTTACTTTGGATTTGCATCCAAAATAACGAGACTTTCTCTCAGCGGGCTGGCGTGTTCCTTACCAGTGGAAGAAAGCTTCGCTTGATGTTGACCAGAACTCCGATGGCGCCTAAGCAAATGAATTTCCCTCAGGTTCCAGCCGACCTGGTCGCCAACTTGCGCGACGATTAGGTCGACAGGAACTTCAACCCCTCCGTACGCCGAGGTTGACACTACAAGCCAAACTACAGCGTCGGCACGAGCGGCTAAACGAAGTGCCTCAAGGACCAATCGAAGATCTTCGAAATACGCTTGTACCATCTCGGGTATTCTCTTGTCCCACAGATTCGCCCTGTTGGCTCTGATAGCCTCGTGGCATTCGAGGAATGCGGGACCGAAATCGGTCTCTACTGGAGGTTTCCAAGATGCTTGAACATGGGACCTCACGGTGCGATGGCGCAATGCCCTAAGCTCTTTAGCAGACTGAACAAAGCCACCCAAAAACAGTTCAGGACGATATACATCTGTATAGTCGAAGGAGTTCAAATATGGTGGGGACGTTACGCAGAGCTTAAATCCTTGAAATTGATGGGGGAGTCCTGAGCGGCTATCTGCTACGTCGATGTGTGCCGAGGTTACTTCGACCCCGCCAATCGTGATGTCTTCGACTATTTCGGCCACCCGCAAGCCGAAGGCAGCATCTAACTCCCTTCGGCTGAATTGCCGGCGCATAAGTGCTTCACGATACCTTAGAGCCTTACCGTCTCTACTGAAGTTTGCACAATCCAAGATCGACTTCAATAGGCATAATCTCAATAGATCTCTTGTTGTAATTGGAGCCTGATCAAGGGAATGCCATGCCCCATGAAATCCCTTAAGAACGCTCTGGTTGAATAAACCGCGTCTACTCTTTGTTCTTGCGAATGTTGAGAAACCGATTAAGGGGGAATAAGCGCCACTTTGGATTCCATGTCTCGCTCGCTCGCTCCAGATTGACACAGAAGATTTCGTGGCAGTCAAAGTCTTAGTTCTTGCTGTAAACGCCAAGAAAGGATTAACTTCTGCTGCTGCCGAGGGAATCCCACACCGCGCAGCTTCTAGTGGAACGGTGCCGCTTCCACAGAATGGATCCACGACAAGGTCAGTAAACGAACAGCCTTCGGACTTGATGGCGGTCTGAACAAGGTATGGCGAGAAGCCTTCTTTTACCCAATACCAGCGATGCCTGGGTTCGTTACGAGTATCTTTCGCAGCTGAAATTGACTTCCAAGTCATGAGCAGATTGGCTCAGCAAACATGCGGAATGGCGCGTTGAAGTCATTTCGTTCGACTTCATACCTTGGCTCAAACTCAATCTCCTGGTGAGCGAAGTACATCCCATTCTCGTGATTTGTTGTGGTCGTCTCATCTGTCAATCCTTTGCGACGAGCGTCCAACACCACAAGGTATCCCCTTGCAGCAGCGGAAGGCGATGAGCCTGCAAACCTATCCAAATAGCATGCCAATTGGTGTGCGCCATGGACTGCCCGCTTAGCGGTGAATTCAGTAGCCTGTGAGCCGTCCGAATGCTTTGACTTTCCCAGCCACTTTACTTCTATTAGGGCAACCCTATTCGAAAAGTGGAAAGTTACGCGGATGTCAACTGGGTGAGAAGCATCGACGTTTTGCTCTCGCATCACTTCTGCGTCGCTTCGGAGTGTGAAGTGAAGAAAGTTCTGCAGTGACCGCTGAATCTTAGCCTCTGGCTTCTCAACTAGGAAAAGTCTATTCTTGTCGTGCCACACGGTCTCCAGAATAGGGCACTCAGAGTTTCTGACAATCGGGTAACTGTAATAAGCCAATGCATCGGCAAGATCCGCGAAGTGAGGCGCAGAGAAAATACTCTGTTCTCCTGCAAATAGACGTGGTAATGATACTTCCTCCTGCGAGATTAGGAACCGTTCACTCCCGTGGTTGTGTTGGAATACTACGCCAGACTTGCTAAGTTCCCAAACATCCATGGGTGGCTCCCTGACCCAAAGGCGCAAAGCATTAGTTGACGAATCTACTTCTACTGTAAACCCAGTCTCAACGTATTGCGTGAGACCGTTAACGTCGACTACAGGGGTACCGATGTTCGGTTGCTCTTCTACATCTTGGTGGACCCGCGAGAAAATGACTACGGGCCCTCCCAATTGTGAGGGGTCAATAACCCTAAAGACCTGCCGACAGGTCTGGTACACTGCCCTGATGGAAGTATCGCCACCGTCAGGAAAGCTGCGAACTGCGGTTGGAACCGCGAGACTCTGAGCTAAGTTCTGCAATCGCTCGTAGTCTATCATTCGGAGATACTTGGACCCTGTTCAGCCAGATAGGTAATCCACAAGACCGAAGCCGCGAAGAGACTTCCGTTGGCTTCTCCAAGAACGTCCGCAACAGCATCAAATTCGGCATAAAGGCGAGCCATTGCGCTGTACGAAGTCAGAACCCGGCTGCGCCGGTGCGCAGCAACCAGTGAAAGGTCTGGATCCCGGGCGATTGCAGCCCGAATCAGTCCCGCCGGCAAGGCGTAGACAGTCGCGCTGGCGGAATCGATGTAGTCAAATCGGTCTCTCGCTAAGTTTAGCTTGGAGAGAGCTTGTTGCAGTTGGCTGCCCTCCGGAGTTAGTTGAATACTGGTTCCAACTATCGTATATGCGCCCTTCGATACGAGTTCTTGAATTTCGACTTCCAGACTCTCGCTGAAAGGTGCTCCGCCAGGGGTCGCAACGAAGGTATACCCCCAATTTGAAGCGCCTTCACCTTTCCGCGCATACACCGATAGCAATGATGCAAGGTAAGCGAGTAGGTGTATCTCGCCTCTGGTTGGAATAAAGTCTATCCGTCCCAGCAGCGAGCTAATTGTCAGGCTGTCGAAAGCGGCCTCAATGCGCATAGAACTTGCTCTAAACAGCCATCTGCTTCAAGTCGTTCTCGATTCGATCAAACGCCTGCTCGAACAGGTCATGCGCTGACATTTGGACCTCGGACAAAGTCGTCCATTCAGTCATGCGCTCTAGGTGCATTTTGGTCGCTCCGCACTGGCCAGCCAACTCGCGCAACAACTGTGAGGTGTTGATGTTAGCGGTCATCATGAGATGAAATCCACGCTCGACAAACAGCGCAAACATCTTGCCAGCCCTGCTCTCGTAAGCAATGTCTAAAGAGCCTTCCGGAGTGTCAATTAGCAAGGTCCCTGTACCCTCAGAAGCAATGAATGTTGCAATTGCCATACGAAGGGCGATGTCTACGAAGAATCTCTGGCTTTCAGATAATTGATATTGTTGTCTTCGGGACTGACCTTCAATGGAGAGAACGAGAAAAACCTCAGTTCCGCGAACATCGAACCGCACATCTATATCTAATCCAATGAAACTTTCCGCAAGATCCTTGAATATTCCCAAGAATTCATCCTCCGCTTCCGCGTACTTTTGTGAAACCCGTTTCTGTATATCCTTTAGTCTGTCCATATCTAAGTTGCGCTTACGACGAGCGGCGTTTTTCCTTTCGTTTAGTTCTCGGATGACGCGTTCGTAAGCTTGAATGGACAGACCTATTTCTTTGACATCAGTAGTGCCTATCGACTTGGACAGTTCTCGGTGTTCCCTTTCAAAGGACGAAATCCGCCTTTGTTGTTCGGCTATAGATGCCTGAACTCGGTCGACTTCCACTTGCAAGCGGCTCTGTTTGCATACTTCTTCCTGAATTCTTGTGTTGACCTCTGAGAGTTGCTCGTCTAATTCGACTATTTCCTCCATAGCGTCTGTTGCCGACGATTCTGTTGGAAGATCAACACCACATAGAGGGCATGCAACTTCAGAAACCCTAAGCTTGATCCCATTTATCACATTGCTGCCGGTTGCTCCGCATAGGTGACATGAACCAGACGATAGGGAGTCCGAAACGATTGGACGGGCGTTCAGATTCGAGGTCCTAGCCGCCCGCTGGGAAAACACGTCATCGATTCTTCCCTTGAGTTGCAGCGCCTCCGACCGTAGCTCCGAAGACCTTAGTTTCGAGTCGGCCAGTGTTGATAGTGCTTCAGACTCCCTTCCACATAATTCATCCAACCTGCTGTCGAGTTCCTCTTGCTCCTCCCGCAGATCCATGACCTCGGGGCTGAGCCCCTTTAGGACACGAAGAGCTGCTTGGAGCCTTTTTCTTGTCTCATTGGCTTGGTAGTTGGCGTTCCGCGCATTCGATTCTAAGCGCTCGATTCTCCTCCTGAGTTCCTCGGCCACCTGTGCCTCGCCTACATCATCGCCGAATGCTAAGAGCAGCATCTGTCGTTGTACCTGAGGCTCCCAGAAGGTTAGATTCCGCTGTTCATCGAAAGTAAATATGAATAGTTGCAGGAAAAGGAACTGCTCAAAACTGGATACTCCGACTGACTTAACTATGTGTGATTTGTACTGATCACTCACAGCAGTGGGGTTTCCCGATAATTCTTGGCCGTTTACTGAAGCATATCTTAGCTGGTCAGGTTCGAAGGCTCCTCTGATGATATGGTATCGGTCGTCTCTAATCGTGAATTCAACTTCAATTTCCGCATCGCTCCTATCCAACTCAGCAACTCTACCTTCAAAGAACGACAAACTGAAGTCCCTAACATTCTGGAAGTACTCATCAGAGGACAAGAACCTCTCGCCTGGTTCGGGTAACCGCCCGCAGATTCCAAAGTTGACAGCTGCAATAAATGTAGTCTTGCCTATCCCATTGGCGCCAACCAAACAAAATACGCCGTTCGAGATTTCCAGTTCAATCTTAGCCCTCTCTGTGTAAAGGGAGAAGGCAGTGAGACTTACTCGATGAAGCACTGGTAATCCGAACTTTGTGATTGTCATTCCAACACATCTTTGCCTATGCGCTACTTAACTCAGGAAGCAGCAGTTCAGAACACGCCGGCAGAACTCCATAGGGATAGGCTAACTCTTAGGCCATTCTAGTGCCACCGCTATAGCCTAGCAAGTATACCGTCCGGTCAACTTTCAGCTGAGAAATAGGAAACATACCGATCCAAGCAGACAATCATCAAACTGTCAATCTGGCAGAATGATAGGGGCCTTACACCCCGGGCAGTCCGATCGAAAAATGTAGTTTTCTTGGATGGTAACGCTACCTCGCAGTAAGGCCCCCGTCTATGACCAGTTCCGTGCCGGTGATGAATTTGGCGGCGTCGGAGGCGAGGTAGAGGGCGGCTTGGGCGACTTCGTCGGGTTGGCCGAGGCGGCCCATGGGTTGGCGCAGGCGCAGGTTTTCCCTGGCGGCGGCCGGGTCGGCCTCGATGGCGAGCAGGCGTTGCACCCAGGGGGTTTCCACGGTGCCCGGGCAGACGCAGTTCACGCGGATGTTCTCGGCCACGTACTCGATGGCGACCTGTTTGGTGAGGGCGATCACCGCGCCTTTGGAGGCGCTGTAGACGGCGCGCTTGGGCAGGCCGACCTGTCCCGCCACAGACGCGGTGTTGACGATGATGCCGCCGCCCTGTGCGAGCATGTAGGGCACGGCGTACTTGCAGCCCAGCCAGACGCCGCGCACGTTTACGGCCATCACCCGGTCCCACTCGTCGGGGGTGACCTCCAGCACGCTGCCCACGTGGCCGATGCCGGCGTTGTTGCAGAGCACGTCGATGCTGCCGAAGGCTTCTACCGTCTCGGCCATCAGGTGTTCCACGGCGGCGGGGTCGGTGACGTCGGCCACGAACGCGCGCATGGGGCGGCCGATTTCTTCTACCGCCGCCTGCGTTACGGCCAGGCCGTCCGCATCCACGTCGGCGCCCATGATGCGCGCGCCCTCACGGGCGAAGAGGGTGGCCATCTCGTAGCCGATGCCGGAACCGGCGCCGGTGATGACCGCGACTTTGTCTGCCAATTTCATTGCCTATGGTTCCCCTTATGCAAGACGGTAGGTTTCGTGACCACGATTATACTTCACCGGGCGTTGCCAAATCGTCACTGCTCTTCTGCGATTGCCGGTGAGTCTAGGCGGCTTGCCCAAAGTGACTTTAGCCGTTCGCCGCAAGAGGCAGGGGACAAGCCCAATGGTGTCGCACTAAATAGACCAGCAACAGCACTCGCGTCTAGAGTCCCCGGTAGCGCGGGTTTGTAACCTGCGAGGCTGCTAGGTCAATCCTGTGCGTGCCAGTTTCAATAGCTCCGGCGGGGGACAAGCCCCCGCGCTACGGCAGGACCCGAAACTGCGGTAGATTGTTCTCCATCCGGGTGCTCGCCCCGTCAGGAACACGCTTCGCGCCAAGAGGCGGGGGACAAGCCCAATGGTGTCGCACTAAACAGAACAGCGACAGCACTCGCGTACACAGTCCCCGGTAGCGTAGGTTTGTAACCTGCGAAGCTGCTAGGTCAATCCTGTGCGTGCCAGTTTCGATAACTCCGGCGGGGGACAAGCCCCCGCGCTACGGCAGGACCCGAAACTGCGGAAGATTGTTCTCCATCCGGATGCTCGCCCCGTCAGGAACACGCTTCGCGCCAAGAGGCGGGGGACAAGCCCCCGCGCTACGGCAGGACCCGAAACTGCGGTAGATTGTTCTCCATCCGGGTGCTCGCCCCGTCAGGAACACGCTTCGCGCCAAGAGGCGGGGGACAAGCCCCCGCGCTACGGTAAGACTCGGGATTGCGGGAAATACTTCCTCAACCGGATGTCTACCGCGTCAGGAACACGATCGCCAGCGCGGCGAAGAGGATGCCCAGCGCGCGCATGAGCGTCATCTGTTCGCCCAGGAAGAGCACGGCCAGGATGGCCGTCAGCACGGGATAGGTGCCGCTGGCGGGCACCACCAGGGAGGCGTCGCCCAGGCGCAGGGCGTTGTAGAAGCCGATGACGGCGCTGGCGGTGAACGCGGTGACGAGCACGACGAGCACCCAGACTTGCCACGTGGGCGTAATCGAGATCGAATTGGCACGTTGCACCCACACCAGCGGCAAGAGCATGAAGACGGTGATGACGCTCCGCACCCAGACGAGATACGGCGCGCCAAAGTAAGGCGCGACCATCTTGCCGAAGAACGAGGCCAAGCCCCACGATACGAACGCTACGCCAATCCAAAACCACAGCGCCATGGCGCCTCCTGAATCCTTTGTCTACTCTCGTCTATCGGCTGCGCCGCGGGTAGCGGTCCTGTTCTCAAGAGCCGCAGAGCGCGAGCGCCCGGCGCGTTTCCGGCGAGCGCGCTCGCTTGCAACTATAGCAAACCTGCCTCTGCGGTGCGGCGCTCCCCGCGAGCGGCGCGCCGCCGGTCTGCCGGATTCTTCGCTATACTAGGGGCACATTACGGCAGAATCCACGCACAGCCGGAGGCACGCACACCAATGGACCTTACCGTCGGCATACTGGGCACGGGACGCATGGCGCAACTGCACGGCGCGGCGTTGCGCTCGATTCAAGAACAAGGGTTGGTTGTGGCCGGAGAGCGGCACAGTGTTGCCGTGGCCCTCTACGGGCGTGATCCGGCAAAGGTCGCGCCCCTCGCTGAAGCCTGCGGCGCGGCCAAGACGAGCAACGACCTGAACGGCTTCATCGACGACCCGGCCATCAACGTCATCGACAATTGCCTCGTCAACCGCCTGCACTTCGACCCGCTGCTGCGGGCGATTCAAAATGGCAAGCACGTCTACACGGACAAACCGCTCACCAATACCGCCGCGGAAGGCCGCTACCTGCTGCGCGCGGCGCGGCAGGCCGGCGTGCGACACGGCATCGTGCAGAACATGCGCTTCCAGGGAGGCACGGCTAAAGCCAAGGAAGTCATCGCCTCCGGCGCGCTGGGCCGCATTTTGCACGCGCGCGTGGTGTTCGGCTATTTCGTGCCGGAGCGCGTTGAGAACCGGCCGGCGTGGTTTTACCAGAAAGCCGAGGCCGGCGGCGGCATCGTGCACGACATGATGGCCCACTTCTTCGACCTGCTGGGGTGGATGATCGGCCCCATTACGCGCGTTTCGTGCGACATGACAAACGTCTTTCCGGAGCGGGAAACGGCGGACGGCGCGCGCTTTCCCGCCGAGGTGGAAGACGCGGCCACGGTGCAGATGCGCTTCGCGAACGGCGCGCTGGGCGACGTGTTCGTCTCCTGGGCGCGGCGCAAGCACGAGGAGGTGCCGTATTTCGAGATCGACGGTGTAGACGGCAGCCTGATATTCAGCTTCAACGACATGCGCCAGCAACTCCAGGCCGACACCCCCGGCTTCCGCTACGATCCCACCCAACTCCAGGCCGACCCGATGACCGGCTGGGAACCGGTGACCTTAGAGGGCGGCGATCCGTTTGAAATCCAACTGCGCGCTTTCTTGGAAGGGATTGTCACGGGCGCGCCCGCCAAGCCCGACTGGGAAGACGGCGTGCGGGCGCTGGAGTTAGTGGAAGCGGCGTATGAGTCCGCTGAGACCGGCAGACGAGTGCACGTCTAGGCTGCCCAGGAGCACGAGCCGGAGTTACGATCCGGCGAGAATCCAGCAGGCGCCACAAAATCTGACAACAACGGAGTTGGCCAGTGGACTCTAGGAGTCAGCGATGGCAAAGACGCAGACAAGACCGTGGGACCCGGCGGAGCACCTCGAAACCGAGGAGGACATGGCGGCGTACCTGAACGTCGCCCTGGCGGAGGGCGACCTGAGCCTCATCATGGCGGCCCTTGGAGACATCGCACGCGCCAAGAGAATTGCGGTGGTGGCGGAGGAGACGGGGTTGGGCAGGGAGAGTCTCTACAAGTCTCTGTCAGCCGATGGCAAGCCGGAGTTCGCCACCGTGCTGAAGGTGATGCGCGCTCTGGGACTAAGACTTCAGGCCGCAGTAGAACCTGGAGTATCCAGCGAATGAGCGACGCACTCTGGTAATGCTCAGTTGATCAGCACTTTGGCTAACTCTCTGTGTTGTTGCCGCAATTGGCCCGTTCTTGCTGAGTGCTGCGCAAAGCCCCTCTCGAAGCACAGTGATCCGCCGGGCTACTGATCCTTATCTGGTTGACTCTGGGGTCTTGAAGCCGCCCCAGCCACCAAGCGCGCGCAAGGAGACGTCATGGCCACTGCCGACCGCGCATCCCGCGCTCCCAGGTACACCTTTGCCGACACCCTCGACGAGCAGGAAGCCCAGCTCCGCGACAACCCGCTGGTGCGGCGGATGACCGCATCACGCCAGGCGCTGGCGGATGACCCCCACCGCCCGCTGTACCACTTCGTCAGTCCCGAGAGCAGGCTGAACGACCCCAACGGGCTCTGCTTCTGGCAGGGACGCTGGCATCTCTTCTACCAGGGCTTTCCACCGGAAGATCCCCGGCCCCACTGGGGGCACGCGGTCAGCGAAGACCTCATCCACTGGCGCGACTTGCCGTATGCCATCAATCCCGACCCGGAGGAGAGTTGCTACTCCGGCAGCACCCTCGTCGAGGACGACCGGGTCATAGCCATCTACTACGGGACGCAGGTTGGCAACATGGTCGCCATCTCCAGCGACCCGCTGCTCCTCAACTGGGAGAAGGTTACGGGTCGGGCGGTCATCCCCATTCCGGATGACGACGGCTCGCCCAGGCAGTTCACGGTCTACGACCCCTGTATCTGGCAGCGCGACGGCGTCTACTACTCCCTCTCCGGCGGCGCGGTGACCGACGGCCCCGGCGGCCGGCGCATTGCCGCCGACTTCCTATTCCGCTCGCGGGATCTGGAGACCTGGGAGTACCTGCACCCCCTCACCGAGGATGACCGGTACACGCTGGTGGGCGACGACGGCGCCTGCCCCTACTTCTGGCCCATCGGCGACCGCCACATGCTCCTCTTCTTTAGCCACATGAGCGGCGGCCAGTACCTGCTCGGCGACTACGACGCGGACCGCGACAAGCTGGTTGTCACCTCCCACGGTCTTTTCAACTTCGGTCCAGCAGTCCCGTCAGCTGTCCACGCTCCATCTGCAATGCCCGACGGACAGGGCGGTATCATCGTCCTATTCAACATGAACGCTGGGTTCCCGTCCCCGGGCTGGGATCAGATAATGACGCTCCCCAGGCGTCTTACCCTGGCGGGTGACGACGACGTGCGGGTCGAGCCCGCCGGCGACATCGAGTCTCTCAGGTATGACCACCGGCATGTTGGGCCGACGGAACTCCCCGCCAACGAGGAAGTGGTGCTGTCAGGCATCGAGGGCAGCGCGCTGGAATTGGCGCTGGAGCTCGACCCCGGCGCGGCGCCAATGGTCGAACTGAACATCCTCCGGTCACCGGGCCGGGAGGAGTACACACGCATCGCATTCTACAAGGACCGCGGCTTCAGGGTACAGAACCCATCCGTCCGCCCCGGTGCGGTCCACCACAACGGCCAAGTCGCCATTGGCGGCTACAAGAGCCCGTGGCCCGCGAGCCGCCACGAAAGCCTCCTGACCCTCGACTCTTCCTACGCGTCAACCCTGCCGGGCGCCCTCTCCCGCGCTCCCGAGACGGCCCCTCTCCTGCTAGACCCGGACGAGCCAATCCGGCTCCGGGTATTCGTCGACCGCAGCGTGGTTGAGGTGTTTGCCAACGGCAAGCAGTGCGTCGCCGTCCGCGTCTATCCCGGACGGGGCGATAGCACCGGCGTCTCCCTGCGCGCCCAGGGCAGCCCCGCCCAACTCCGCTCCCTCGACGCCTGGCAGATGCGGAGCATTTACACGCAGCATTGAGGCGGCCCATCTCGGCGAGGTCGTCGCTCGGCGAGGTCGTCGCTCGGCGAAGTCGTCGTTTGCGGCTTGCCAAGCGCTGTTACCCGTCTTAGTCGGAATTTTCCAGTTCCCAGCAAGCACGCACGGAGCGCCACTGGGAACACGTAACTAGTCCTGAGTCACCTTCTGCCAGTCCGCGCTGGGTTCCAGGCCGCCGACGTTGGTGATCTGCTGGCTGAGCCGGTAGACCGTGTGGTTGCCGATGCGGGCCTGGAGCGGGTTTTCGCCCTGGAGCCAGATGGGCCACACCTTGTGCAGGTTGCCGCCGAGTTGGATGCTGTCGCCGGCGGCGATTTGGTAGACCAGGCCGCGCCGGGGCGTGTCGCTGTGGTTCGGATACGAGGCGTGCAACATGCAGCAGTGGTGGATGGTCATCGAACCGGCCGGCACCACCAGATCGACCACGTTGCCGCGCGCCACGTCGTCCTCGTACTCGCGGGGTTCGGTGCAGCGGCCGGTGAACCTGCCGCTCTCAGCGTCGTAGTGGTCGACCGGCCCGCGCAAATGGCTGCCGGGAATCATCCTCATGCAGCCGTTCTCGGGCACGGCGTCATCCAGCAGGAACATGCACGCCAGCAGGTCGTAGTTGGTGTGGGGGAAGAAGGGGAAATCCTGGTGCCAGCCCACCTCGCCCTTGCCCTTGGCCGGCGGCTTCCAGTTGAGCTTGCAATGTTGCAAGCGCAGATTCTCGCCAATGAGTTGTGTGACCGCGCCCAGCATCACCGGATGGCGCGCGGCCTGCATGAAAGCGTCGTCGAAGAGCGCCACGTTTTGGATGACGGCCAAACGGTCGTCGCCGGCCAGGCGCGCGCGCTCATCGCGCAGCCGTTCGGAGGCAACTTGCAGCCCCTTTAATTCAGCCGCCGACAGCACGTTTTCCAGGATGAGATAGCCGTGCCGCCGGTAGAAGGCTACCTGGTCAGGGCTAAGGATCTTCTGCTGGGTGGCGGGAGACGTCGCCATGGGTTGTTTGCTCCTTGCTTTGTGCGCCGAGTACACGTGGCGTCTTTGGCGCCATTAGCGCTTGGTGGCTTAAACACTGTATCACGTACCAGGCGCGTTCTCTCGCGTCGTGCAGGGACAGCGGATGATTCTCCGGCTATCTGCCCGCGGTTAGTCTAGCTCGCACGCGGCAATCGGGAAATCAACCGGCACGGCAAGGCTTGGACGGCAGCGCAAGGGCGGTGGGGGCAAGCTCAATGGTATCGCATTAACGTAGCGCGGGGGCTTGTCCCCCGCCATTATGCGAGGCGCGGAGGGCGATCGCCGAGAGATTCCCGCCAGCAGACGACGCCAACCTCTTTACCCTACCATGACGCAGGTTGCAAACCCGCGCTACCAGAGAAATCAGGCACGGTGCAGTTCCCCATAGCGTCCAAGGCGACAGCATTAGCGACAAGCCTCCGCGCTGCGCCTTTGCTGTTGTTTTGCTCGGCAAACCGGCGCACGAGCGGGACAACCATCTTAGATTCCTCGCTGCGCTCGGAATGACTCACTCAGGGCTGCGCTCGGAGTGACACACTCAGGGCCGCGCTCGGAATGACAGATTCAGGCAATACGGTCTACGAATGGCTCGGTTCCAGGCCGCCGGCGTTGGTGAGCGGCTTACTGAGGCGATACACCGTACCGTCCTCCATGCGGGCGCGCAGTGGGTCCTCGCCTTGGAGCCAGATTGGCCAGACCTTGTAGAGTTGGCCGCCGAGTTGGACGCTGTCACCGGCGGCAATCTGGTAGATGAGGCCGCGCCGGGGCGTATCGCTGTTGTTCGGGTAGGATGAATGCACGATGCAGCAGTGGTGGATCGTAATCGAACCGGCCGGCGCGATGAGGTCGACCACGTTGCCGCGCGCCAAGTCTTCTACGTAATCAGCCGGATCGGTGCAATGTCTCGCGAATGTGCCGTCCGCAGTGAAGTGGTCGATCGGCCCGCGCAGGTGACTGCCGGGAATCACCCGCATGCAGCCGTTCTCCGGGACGGAGTCGTCCAGCAGAATCATGCAGGCGAGCACGTCGTAGTTCGTGTGGGGCAGAAAGGGAAAGTCCTGGTGCCAGTCCACCTCGCCGGTGCCCTTGGTCGGCGGCTTCCAGTTGAGCTTGCAGTGCTGCAGGCGGAGGTTCTCGCCGATGAGTTGCGTGACCGCCGCTAGCATCACGGGGTGGCGCGCGGCGCGCATGAAGGCGTCGTCGAGCAGCGCAAAGTCCATGATGGCGGCGATCTTGTCGTCACCCGCGATGCGGGCGCGCTCCTCGCGCAGCCCCGCGGTCGCCGCTTGCAGTTCCTGTAGTTCCGCCGCCGACAGGACATTCTCGAGGATGAGGTAGCCGTGCCGCTGATAGAAGGCGACCTGGTCGTCGCTGAGGACGTGCTGCCGGATTGTGGGAGAGGTGGACATCGGGCGCTAACTCGTCAATGCACGTGCGGGCAGGCGCCGCAAGACGCAACGCGCCGCGTTCACGACTCGGTCGGCGGTGCTGGGGGCGCCGGCTGCTGCCTGCTCGAGATTATTCCTTCTATGGCCGCAACCCGCTGCCCCAGCAAGTTGACCTGGTTTTCAAGCTGCATGAAGCGGTTCTCAATGCGATTCTCCATCGCCGTCATGCGGCTCTCCATACTGGTCATGCGGCTTTCCATGCTGGTCATACGGTGTTCTATACCGGAAATCCGGCCTTCCAAACGCAGAAGCATGCCGCCCAAGGCTACCGCTGCAATGATAATCGTGGCGATCGTGCCAATGAACTCGTAGTTTTCCACTTCAGCGCTCCTTTCCAATTGCCTTCAGTGTACCACACGCCCGCTGCCCGTCATCCCTTGAGCCAGCGGTCCAGAAACGCAAACGACTCGACGCCGTGAATCACGTGCGGCCCTTCGAAAATGCCAAGTTCGACGCGCTCCGGAATGCCAAGCCGCGCGTAGTGCGACTGGAGTTGCGCAAACTCCTCTTTTACGTGCTCCAGCCAGAAAACGCGGTCTTCCGTGCCGGCCTCCACGAAGAAGGGGCGCGGGCAGATGAGGGAAGCAATGTCGCTATCGGAAAACTCGTTCAACTGGCCCCAGAAGAACTTATCGTCATCGCCGGTCACGATAAATGACGTGTAGTGCGGCGAAACATCAATCATCTTAGGCGTGCGGTTGGTAAAGTAGCCGGAGCAGACACAAGCGGCGATGCGCTCGTCGGCGGCCGCGGCCCAGAGCGCCATCATGCCGCCCTGGGAAATGCCCATGTAGCCGATGCGGTCGTTGTCAACCTCCGGCAAGGTTTGCAGGAAGTCCACCACGCGCATCATCTTGCCCACTTCCAGACCCATGAGTTGCCGCGCGATGAGCGTGGCCTTGCGGTTGGTGCGCGAGCGGTCGGGCGTGTTGTTCATGACCAGCGGGGCAAAGACCACGTAGCCTTTCTGCGCCAGGCGCAAGCCGAAATCACGCAGGTAGGCGGTTTCGTCCAGTTCGTAGTAGCCGCAGGTGGCTTCCGGCGAACCGGAGAAGCCGTGCTGGGCGATGACGGCCGGTTTCAGGCCGGCCGGCTGCGCGGGCACGAGCAGCACGCCGTAGGCGTGAACACCCTCATCTACCGGCAGCCAAACGCGCCGCGCCGCAATGCCCGGGTGCGCCGGCAAGTCTTGCTGGCGCGGCTCTTGGGGAACGGCGGCGCGCCGCGCGCCGCCCATCAGTTGCAGAAACCGTTCGCGGTTCGGCGATACCGACTGCCGATAGGCGTCGGGCGAGCGAAAGTCCCGCCGCCAGGCGCGCTCGCGCTTCTCCGCCGCCGCGTACACCAGGTCCGCGTAGTAGCGGTCAATCTCCGCTACTTGCTCCTGGCGAATGGCCTCCGCATCGCCGGGCGTGACGCCTGGTGTGCCCATGCCGTTAGCCCTTTCCGTTGTTTCTGCCTGAAGACTCACCCTCACCCTAACCCTCTCCCAGCGGGAGAGGGGACAAGATCAAGAGCATGGCTAACCGCCAACCCTATCTGATAAAAGCATCTAGCGCCTAAATCCGCAAGAATGCGCGTAGGGGCACGACATGTCGTGCCCCTACGCGCATATCTTCACGTACCCCAATGCAGGCCTTGGCGTGCCCGCACGTGTGCGCGGGGCACAGGCTTGGCTAGCTCCTGCTCGCGTTGTACTCGTCCAGGATAGCTTGGGCCTCACCTTGGGCCGTGCGCGTCGCTTCCTCCGGCGTCAACGTCGGATTGGCCTGCGTCGCCTGGCCGGCGTTCTTCCACAGCGGTCCGGCGAGATCGCCGCCAATGGGATGGAGCAAGAAAGGAATGGCGGTATCCATCGCGCGCAGATACTCGACAATCTTCTCGCCGGGCGGCAGGTCCAGATTGATGAACGCGTCGCTTTCGGCAATCGACTTGATCGTCGGCGTCGTATCGCCGTTGCGGGCGGCCGTATCCAGTTGCTCCGGCCCGCAGATCCACGCCGTGAACTCCCAGCCGTGGTCCAGCACCTTGCTGCCGTCCACCAGGGCGATTTCCTCGGTGTAGAGCGCGCCGTTGCGCGTCGGCTCGCCCTCGAAATCGATGTACGGGATGGGATGCAGCGTCCAATTGAACGGCGCGTCGGTGCGGAAGCTGGGCACCAGCCAGTTGTAGCCCGAGTAGATGGCGACCTTCTGGTTCTTGAAGTGATCGAAGATCACCTCTTCCTTGGCATCGTCGCCGTAGGCTTCGACCTGGTGCTTGTGGAACAGGTCTCCCCGCGTCCTAATGAGTTCGGTGCGCACCGGCGCGTCCCAACTCATCGTCTGCCATTCATTGTTGATGGAACCCTGATCGCGGCCGTAGGAGACGTACCAGGTTGACCAGTACCAGAACCGCGTGGACACGCCCCACTTGAGGTTGGGAGCATCGGTGAGCTTGGCGCCAATGTCGATCATGTCCCCGAAGGTCCAGTCATCGGCCGGCAACTCGATGCCCGCCGTCGCGAACGAATCGAGGTTGAGCGCCATCACCGGCGTCAGAATGCCCAGCGGCAGCGCGTGCAGCGTGCCTTTCCAGGTGACCCCGTCGATGGCGGACTTATAGTATTCGTTCAGGTCGAGGCCCGATGCCTTGACGTACGGCTCCAGCGGCAGGAAGACGCCTTCTTCGCCCCAACGGGCCCACCCCCAGCCGTGCCAGGTCACGTCAAGCAAGCCGCCGCCGGCCGCGGCATTCGTGCCGATGCGGTCGTTGAGCGCCGTATCGAGAATCGTGGAGATCTTGACGTTGGGGTTCTTCTCCTCGTAGGCGGTCACCAGGCGCTCGTACCAGCGCTCCTTGGCCGGCGAATAGGGCGGCCACATGAACTGAATCGTCACCTGCTCGGCCACCGGCTCCTCGACTGCCTCTTTCTCCGCTTCAGGCTCGGCCGCTTTTTCCTCCATCGCGTCGCCCGTCGTCTGCACCTGACCGCACGCGGCCAGGCTTACGGCGCCGAATGCGGCTGCCGAACCCGCCAGAAATGTCCGTCTGCTGATATCGGAACGCATGATGATCCATTCTCCTTCGCGGCGTAGCGTTGCGCTGCGCCGCCTGAATGAAGAGCCTCTACGCCGATCAAGCTCGGTAGCAATGACCTCTCGGAAGCCACCTACGCGGATACACTCCCCCTTTCCTGTCCATCTAGCCGTCTTGCCGCCTATGCTACTTGAAATAGAGAATCTTGGCAATAGGATTTCTTAGGAGGGTTCGTAGACTAGGCTAGCAGTCTCTTCAAGGCTTGCAGTCTTTACAAGGCGGCAGTTCCTGTCATTCCGAGCGCAGCGAGGAATCTAGGGTGTTCCCGGCTTGAGATTCTTCGTCGCTGCGCTCCTCAGAATGACAGTTGGAAGTTGGCTCAGACCCAATGAGGATCACGTGTTTTACCTCTGACCACCCCAAGCCCAAAACAACCAATTCCGTTTACTCGCTAAGTGGCCGTAGCAGTATCACTGAGTATCCAAAGCTGTACCGGTATCACTTTTCCGGCTCGCGAACGCCGGTGGGCCAAACTCCGGCGCTCGCGGGTGGCAATGCGCAAGCGGCGCTAGGCGAACATCTCCGCCAACGTCTGTGCGGCAATGCGCGCCTCGTCCCAGGGCCGGGATTCTTCGCCCCAGATGATGGAGTGCTCGTGGCCCTTGCCCGCCAGCAGCACGGTATCGCCCGGCCGCGCCTGCTTGAACGCGACGCGGAAGGCCTGCGCGCGATCGATGCTGATGCCGTAGTCGCGGCCGTACACACAGCCGGCCTGGAGCGCGCCCGCCTCGATCTGGCGGCAGATGGCGTCGGGGTCTTCACTGCGGGGGTCTTCGCTGGTGATGACGAAGTAGTCGGCGTGCTTGGCCGCGATTGCGCCCATGAGCGCCCGTTTCTCCACGTCGCGCTCGCCGGCGCTGCCAAAGACGGCCACCAGCCGCCCCGGGGTGACGGCGCGCAGGGCGTCGAGCACCAGGCGCAGGCTGTTGGGCGTGTGGGCGTAGTCCACGATCACGGCAAACGGCTGGCCGGCGTTGATAACCTGCATGCGGCCGGGCACGCCGGGAAACGAAGACACTGCCGCCGCGGCCGCGTCGAGCGGCATGCCCAGTCCCGTGACGACGGTCAGCGCCGCCAGGGTGTTGGCGACATTGAAACGGCAGACCAGCGGCGAGCGCACGTGCGCTTGGCCTTCCGGCGCGACCACCGTAAACGCGGTGCGGTCCGCGCCGAGCGCCAGGTCGCTGGCGCGCACGGCGGCCTGTTCCCCAAAGCCAAACGTGCGCGGGCCGGGGGATGCCAGCGAGGCGAAATAGGAATAGTGCTCGTCATCGGCGTTGAGCACGCTCACCTGCGGAAACGGCTTGTCTTGGCCGCGCGCCTTCACCCGCTGGAAGAGCCGCCCTTTGGCCTCGCGATAGGCTGCGAACGTCTTGTGAAAATCCAGATGTTCGTGGGTGAGGTTCGTCAGGGCGGCGGCGTCGATCTGCACCGCGTCCAGCTTGTGGAGCGCCAGGCCGTGGGAACTGGCTTCGACAACGGCATGGGTCCCGCCTTGGTCGCGAATGGTGCGCAACATGCGCTGGAGATCCGAGGCGTGCTGGGTGGTGAGCCGGGTCTCGTTGGGAATCTCCTGCCGGCTGTCGTGAAAAGCGACTGTGGTAATGACGCCCGTGGGATGGCCGCATTCCCGCAGGATATGGCCGATGAGAGTCGCAGTAGTGCTCTTGCCATCGGTGCCGGTAACGCCGATCACGCAAAGCTCCCGCGAGGGCTCGCCGTAGAACGCCGCCGCCGCCTGCCCCAACGCCTGCCACGTGTCCGGCACGACAACCTGCGTCACCTGCTGCGGCAGTGTGAGCGGCCGCGTAACGCACACGGCTACCGCCCCGTTCTCCACAGCCGCCGCCGCGAAATCATGTCCATCCCGCTGCAAGCCCGGCAACGCGAAGAAGAGCGCGCCGTCTCGGGCATCGCGCGAATCGTAGCAAAGCTGTGTGATTTGTAATTCCGCCGGACCTGTATGCACTTCAGCCTGCGGCACGGCGGCGAGGAAATCAGAGAGTTGCATACTATGTTCTTCGCACTCTATTGGATTGCCACTTGCGCTTCGACAGGCTCAGCGCGAACGGAAACATACTGACTCTACTCGCATTCTTCTATCTCGTTAGACAATTGTAGCTGAGCCGGGCCGGTACACGCTCGCTCCCACGCCTCAATGCCGTAGCGCGGGGGCTTGTCCCCCGCTGCTTGGGGCGGGAGGGCACATCAACGCTGGCAAGGCGCTTAGGTGTCTAACGCACCGTGTATCACGGCAGCGGCCTTGCCTAGCTACCCTCCGCTTTCCAACGGAAACGGCGTGCGGTCGCGCCGCAGCCGCAGCGGATGGGCCGGCTCGCCGGACTTTGTGAGGCCGAGCGCGTGGAGGCGGTGGGCAAACTGTTGGCGCACGGCATCCGCCCGTCCCCGCCACGCGCCGTGCACGCCCCACGCCGCGACCACGAGCGCAGCCCCGTCGGCGAGATCATGCAGAGCGCCATCGTTACCCTGCCCAATCGGGTCGGCCACAGACCGTAACACCTCAGGGTAGGGCGTACGCCAGGCAAACAGGTTGCCCACGCGCACGCCGCCGTAGCCCCAGTCACGGGCAAAGCCGATGCAGCGCCGGATGGTCGGGTCATTGCGCGCGGCGTCGGCGGTGGCCGGATTGAGCATGATGAACAAAACCGCCGGACGCGCGCCGTCCCACGTCCGCCAGAGCTTATAGCGGTAGCGCCCGCAGTCAGAAAACTCGGCTCCGTCTTGCGCGAAATCGGCTCGCGTAATGCCAGCCACCGCTTACTCCTCAGCACGTACACGCTGACAGGGGTAGGTAAATGTCATTCCGAGCGCAGCGAGGAATCTCAAGATGCTGATCTTGCGGGGCTGTGCCCTAGATTCCTCACTCCGCTGCGCTCCGTTCGGAATGACAGGTGAAGTCGACTATAGAATACCTACCCCTGTCAGGCACGTACACGGGATTGAGGGGCCTGTAACAGCTGCTCGTCCGACGCGGAAGATCTACGTTCGTCATGTGATGGCTAGGCCCGCCCGGTGCAATGATAGCACTGCCAGCGGCAAGATCGCCCCTAAGTCTACGCAGCGACCAAGACCGGACAATCCCAATAGTCCTGAGAAATCGTCACTTAACCGCTAGACACGAACGCAAACCTGCGCTAGACTGCATGCAATCGTATTGCCTCTCTGTGTTGGTGAGTACAGCGGTTCCGGGCCGCATACGTGCAGAAAGGAGGCGTACAAAGCTAGTTTCGTCTCTGCGCTTGTGCAGCGTGCGGGAGTCTGTGCGCTCTCGGCCCGCTCTTGCAACACAAGCCCGCCCAGACAGAGCTCCACTCCAACCCGGATTAGGCCGTGCGCAGCACGAATTAGGCCGTGCGTAGGCAAGCCCTCTGGCAATCGCAGCCAAACCGCGTACTCCTGGCACAGGCATCGCGTCTCTGTATGACCAACGGAAGGGAGTCTTCCGATGAAAGCAAGAGAGATCACCCTCAGCCGCCGGCGCGTTCTGGCGGGTCTCGCCGGCGCAAGCGCCCTGTTGCCGCTGGCCGCCTGTGGCACGGTAGCAACGCCGGCCGCGGAAACGGAAGCCGAGACGAAAGAAGCCGCGCCCGCCGCGGAAGAGGCCAAAGCGCCTGAAGTCCAGGTTGCCAAGTGGTTCACCGCGTCCTATGGCGGCGGCAGCTTTGACCCCGTGCAGCAGGGGCTTGTCGACAGCTTCAACGAGTTGGACGCCGCGCTCCAGGCCGAATACGTCATCGTGCCCGGCAACCAGCAGGCCTGCATCGAGAAAGTGCGCACCGGCTTGGCGGCCGGCGAGCGTGACATCGGCATCTTCAATTGCAGCCCCATCTGGCTGGCCAACATCGGCACGGCCGGGCTGGCGGCGGAGCTTGACAGCCTGATCGCCCGCGACCAGGTAGACCTGACCGAGTATGCCGATCTGGCAATCGATGCCCACCGCTTGCAGGGCAACCTCGTGGCGATCCCGCACTACGTCAACAGCCTCATCGTCGTCTACAACAAAGACTTGATGAACAAGCTCGGTGAGGAAGTGCCGGTGGACTCGTGGACGTGGGACGACTTCCTCACGCTGGCGCGGCGTCTGACGACGGGCGCAGGCGCGCAGAAGCAATTCGGCGTCGCCACGGTGCCGCGAGGCTTCAACCCCAATACGCCGTGGATCTGGATGGCGGGCGGCAGCACCTACGACGACGAAGAAAACCCGACCAAGTCCACCATGTCGTCCATCGAGACGCGGGCGGGACTGCAATGGCGCGCCGACCTCTACCACATGCACCAGGTAACCCCGAAACCCGGTGAGGTGGAAGGGGATCTGTTCAGCGGCGGGGTGGCGCCGCTCATCGTCACCACCGGCGCGGCCATGTCCCGCTATCGCGGCGACCGGGTGTCGTTCGCGTGGGACGTTGTCGGCATTCCCGCGGGGCCGACCGGCAGGACCACCTTTGCGGGCAGCTATGCGCAGGCAATGTATAGCGAAAGCAGCACAAGAGACGCCGCATGGGGATTGCTCAAGCACGTCACGGGTCGTCCGGGGGCCCTCGCCATGTTGAGCGTTTCACTCTCGGTGCCGGTCTACACGCCGGTCGCGCAGAACGAGTACCGCAACGCCGACGGACAGCCCGACGGCATCGACAACGTGCTGAACTTCCTCACGTATCTGCGCGGCCTGCCCAAGAACCCGAACATGATCGCCATCTACGGCCCGGCCTACGGCACGCATCTCGGCAAGATCTGGACCGGCGAGATGAGCGTGGAAGAGGCGACGGCGGCGATGGACACCATCGTGGACGGCGAGTTGGGCTAAGCGGTCAAGGGTGGATGTTGACCTGAAATCCTAGGGTGGTTGCTGCCCTTGGGCTGCAAGAGGCGGAGTCCGAGCGCGCACGCGCGCTCGGACTCCGCCATGCTGCGCGCAACACCCTAACCCGAATCCTTCTCCCCCATGCAGTGCCCTATGCCCTTGCCCGTATCCACTCCCGTGGGGGCCTTTGCGCCCATTGTCCTTCAGAGAGCCCTGGTTAGGCGCCGCGCGCGACTGTCATTCCGAGCGCAGCGAGGAATCTATGGGCGCCGCACCAGGGTCGTCGGCGGTAACCGGCACGGAGGCTGCTCTTGGTCGTCTACACCCCCCTAGATTCCTCACTCCGCTACGCTCCGTTCGGAATGACATTCGTTGGGAATGCGCAATCGTCCGCGAATCAGACACGGGAATATTTGGGAGAGAGCCCGAGGAGCGCCGGGGCAGCATGATAGCGCGCTTGAGCCTCGCCGCGGCATAGCCTACGCCCGCGTCCGCTCATGGCGACTCTTGCCAAGCGCGGCAGTGGACGTGACGATGCTACAGAAATAAGGGATACTATCCCCGGTCATGCTGTTGCCACCGCTTCATCCACACGCAGGAGTACCGCCATGAAGATCACCGCCGTCCGCGCGCTGCCCATCGACCGCTTCTTGTTCGTGCAGATCGAGACCGACGCCGGCATCACCGGCCTGGGCGAATCCGGCACGTGGGGGCATCTGGAAGCCTCGCAGGCTGCGTTGGAGAAATTCGCCGCCTATCTGGTGGGCGAAGACCCCGGCCGCATCGAGCACCACTGGAACGTCATGTACCGCACGGCGCACTTTCGCGGCGCGGCGATCATGGGCGCGCTTTCCGCGATTGACATCGCGCTCTGGGACATCAAGGGCAAGGCGCACGGCGTGCCGGTCTACGACCTGCTGGGGGGAAAATGCCGCGACAAGGCGCGGGTCTACTACCACGTCTACGGCCGTACGATCGCGGAGCAGGTGGAGGGCTGCGTGGAAGCCCGCGACCTGGGTTTCAGCGCCGTGGGGCATCTCAACCCGCTGCTGGACGAGGGCCGCGACGTGCCGTTCTTCACAACCCACGCCGCCCGCATCGCCGAGGCCGCGGACCACGTGCGCCAGTACCGGGAGGCCGTGGGAACGGACGTCGACCTCTGCATTGAGATCCACCGCCAGTTGACGCCCGCCGAGGCGGTGGTGCTGGGCCGCGCCATCGAACCCTACTATCCCTACTTCTACGAAGACCCCACCTTGCCCGACAGCTTCGACGCCATGGCGCAGATCGCCGACAAGATCGCCATTCCGATTGCCACCGGCGAGCGGCTGCACACGCTGCACGAATTCCAGATGCTGCTCACGCGCGGCGCCGTGCAGTACGTACGCCCGGACGTCTGCCTGGTGGGCGGCATCTCGGGAACCAAGAAGATCGCGGCGCTGGCGGAGGCGCACTACGTGGGCGTGGTGCCCCACAACCCGCTCTCGCCGGTCAGCACCGCCGCCTGCCTGCAAGTGGCCGCCTGCATCCCCAATTTCGCCATCCAGGAGTACCCAATTGGCGAAGACCGGCCGCCCAAGAGCGAAATCGTGCAAACGCCGGTGCGCTGCGAGAACGGCTTTCTGCTCATCCCGGACGCGCCCGGCATTGGCATCGAATTGATGCCCGACGCTGCCGAAAAACACCCGCCCGTGCCGAGGCCCACCGGCGCGCGCCTGCACGTGGACGGCAGCGTGGTGGACCAATAGGCGCATGGTCACGACCGCAGCGCATTGGCGGTAGCGGGGCAATGGAGCAATTGCCGCCGCACACCTGGACGTGGCCGCTTTTCCGCCCAGCCGTAGCGCGGGGGCTTGTCCCCCGCCTCTATGCGCGGCGCGCCACGGGCGCTATCACGCGTCGGCGTTCCTGCCTGGCGCTCCTTGCGGCTCTGTGCCTGGCCGCCCTGTGCGCCTGCGCAACCGAGGCCGAAACCATGATCGAGGTCCGCATCCACAACGATTCCACGCATGACTTCACCGACGTCAGCGTTGCCGGCCGGTCTTACGGCGACATCCCCGCCGGCGAAACCAGCGCTTACAAGAGAGTCGGCGCGCGCTTCAGATACTTGGCCCTGGCGCTCAAGGCGGATGGATACAGGATCACCGGACAAACCCTGAACCTGGGCGCCGAACGGTTCACCTACGAAATCGACATAATCGACCTTGAGGCGGGCCATCTTGCCATCGAGGTTGTCGCTGAACGGGATCCTCCGTGAACCGGCCGCTCCCGTAAACTTCCGCACGCGCGCGAGGATATTTCCGGCCAGGCCGCCCATGACAAGCCGGTCCTAGCCAAACCGGGAGCGCAGTTTCGCCCAGCGCGTGTGGGCGTGGACGAACCAGGGACTTTGGCGCTTTACCAGGCGGCCGGCGCGCAGGGAGTCGAGGAAGGACTGCGGCGAATCGAAGCCGTCCATCTCGACGTAGGCGCGGCCTAATTCCTGCGCGGTGTGGGAGTCGCTGCCCGCCGCCGGTATCAGGCCGTGCTCGGCGGCCAGCATTTCACCGCGCCGGTTGTCGCGGGCGAAGGCCGTGCGCGCGTTGAAGACCTCGATGATGTCCACCTGCGGCAGGATGCGCATGAGGGCCGCTTCCGTGAGACGCGAGCGGCGGAAACGGTCGAACGGGTGCGGGATCATCACCAGGCCCTGCTGGTCGCGGATGCGCCGGATCGTCTCTTCCGGCGTGAGGCCCCGTGGAATGTCCTCGTGGAGAAAGAGGCCGATGATCTCGCCCTCAACGGTCTTTATCTCGTTGCCGACGATGATGCGCAGCGGCGCCCACTCGCGCAAGGCCAGCGCCCCGGCCATGGTGTTGTGGTCCGTCACCGCCACGCAGTCGATGCCAGCGCGCTGCCAACCGGCCACCGCGTCCGCCAGCGCCAGTTCGGAATCCGACGAGTATTCTGTGTGGGTATGCAGATCGACGCGCACCGTTGCCTCGCTCCCGCGTTCGCTCCGTCATGCCGGCGGAAGACGGCGACCAGAGAAGCGTTTACAGTTCCCCATAGCTAGCCGCCACGCCTTTTCACCCCCATCCCGGCCTTCCCATCGAGGGGCTGACAGGGGTATGTATTCTATGATCGACTTCACCTGTCATTCCGAACGGAGCGCAGCGGAGTGTCGAACCCTGTTCGCGGAATCTAAAGCACAGCCCTGCAAAATCAGCAGCTTTAGATTCCTCGCTGCGCTCGGAATGACATTTACATACCCCTGTCAGCCCATTGAGGAGGAAGGGGGTTCGCAATGGTCTCCAGAGGGAGAGGGAACGGAGTCGTAGCCCTGTGGATGCCGTTGCAGCCAGTCCCACGCGCTGCCGATGATGCTTTCCAGGTCCGAGAGCGCCGGTTCCCAGCCCAACTCGCGGCGGATATTCGCGGCGCTGGCCAGGGAGGCGGGCGCGTCGCCGGGACGGCGCGGGCACGCCCGCACGGGGATGGGCCGGCCGGTTACCCGGCGCGCGGTCTCGATGACTTCCAAGTTGGTCGCGCCGCGCTCGCTGCCAATATTGTAGATCGTGACTCCGCTCGCGCCGTCGCTTGCGTAAGAGGAAGCCCTCGCATCCCCTCTCCCTCGAGGGAGAGGATGATTCGCCGCCCCCTCCAAAGCCAGCGCATGCGCCTGCGCCAGGTCGCGCACGTGGATGTAGTCTCGGCTGGCGGTACCGTCGCGGGTTGGGTAGTCCGTGCCGTAGAGGTCCAGATGCGGCCGCGCGCCTTGCGCCACCTGCAGCACAATGGGAATCAGGTGGCTCTCCGGCCGGTGGTCTTCCCCGCAGCGAACCGTCGCGCCCGCGGCGTTGAAGAAGCGGAAGAGCGTGGCCGCAAGCCCGTGCGCCTGCGCGTACCACCCGATGATGCGTTCCACCTGATGCTTGCTCTCGCTGTAGGGGTTGAGCGGGTCGAGCGGATGGTCTTCCGCGATGGGCAGCGACTGCGGCGCGCCGTAGACGCCGGCCGTGGACGAGAAGACGACGTGGGGCACGTCCGCCGCGAGCATGGCATCCAACACGTTCAGAGTATTGGCGGCGTTGTTGCGGAAGTACTTGCCGGGGGCGGTCATCGACTCACCCATCTGGATGTAGGCCGCCATGTGCGCCACCGCGTCCGGCGCGGCGGCGCACATGGCCGCGCGCAGCCCGGCGGCGTCCGCCGTGTCACCCTCCACCAGCGCGGCGCGCGGGTCAACCGCCGCGCGGTGGCCAGTCTCGAAGCTATCGTACACCACCACGTCGTGGCCGCCGTCCAAGAGCGTCTCGGTCACGACACTGCCGATGTAGCCCGCGCCGCCGGTAACCAAGACTCTCACCTACAACGCCTCCGCCGACCAATACCGGTTTCGCTGGCCTTCCACAATCATAACGTCCTCGATCGGGACGGTTTCCAAAGGCATTATTCGCCTCTCGCCCCGTAGCGCGGAGGCTTGTCCCCAATGTTGTCGCATTGAAGTGAAGGGGCTACTTTAGTAAGGTAATGAGCGACAAATCTTACAAAGGAACCCTGGTAATGGTAGCACAGACAGCGGGAGTGGGGCGGCGGTTGTGGCGCGGCAGGTGGCAGCGCGGGGGTCGGCGCAGTTGCGGCAGGTGGTGGCGGTGGACGGGAGTTTTCTGACGTTGAGCGCGGCGTGCAGTCCGTGGAGCGTACACAAAAGGCATGAAGCAGGGGTACGGGTGCAGATGGCGTATGCCGTGGGGATGCAGGTACCGACGCGGTTACAGGTGACGCTGGCGGACGTGAATGACGTGACGGCGTTCAAGGGCTGGGAGTTGACGCCGTGGCGCGGCTGGGCGGTCTTGCTGGACGTGGGCTACTACGCGCATCGGGTCTTTCGCGGATGCGGACGGCCGGTGTGCATTTCGTGACGCGGCTGCACCCGCAGGCCGCTTACCGGGTGGTGCGGCTCTATCGCAAGCGCTGGCAGATCGAATTGTTCCTCCGCTGGTTGAAGCATGTGTTGGGCGACTTCGTCGAAGACGGCGCAATCCGTCCCTTTGGACACAGCCCGCTGCCGTCCACCTCACCTTGGTGTTCGCCATCTTCAACGAAGTCGCCAGCATCGTGGCCGTGCTGGCACAACTCTTGGAACAACTGCGCCCACATGGCGTCTCCCGCATCTGGTGGTTGCGGGTGCTGGCCGTCACCTTGCGCAGCGCACTCCGCCTAGCGGTTAATGCGACAGCATTGGGGGACGAGCCGCCGCGCTACACGGCAGATATTTGGGCTGGGGCGCGCGGTGTGACGTCGCATGGCAACCACTGCCTAGTCAACAAGCAGGCACACCCGCTGGCCGCTCTCTGACGCCGCGTAGATGGCTTGGACTATGGCCACCGCCCGCTTGCCGTCATCGCCGGTGACGGACGGTTCGCGCCCTTCCAATATGCTGGCCGCGAACTCGCCGTCCTCGCGCACGAACTGGCTGCGGTCCTGGGGAAACGTGTGGGTCTCCCATTCAGCAGCCTCCGCCGTCGCCACTTTGAGATGCCGCCAGGTGGCGATTTCCATGGCGCCGGCGGCGCCGGTGACCGCAGCGCGGCAGCGGCCCAGCACCGGCGGCGCGATGAGCGAAATCTCCATGGTCGCGGTGGCGCCGTTGGCGAATTCCAGGTGCGCCACGCCGTGGTCCTCGCCCTCGGTGCGCGCGCCGTAGTGCCCGACGCGGGCGGTGATCGCCGTCACCTCGGACCCGAGCCACCAGCGCAGGCGGTCCGCGCTATGCACGCCGTTGTCCATGAAGACGCCGCCGCCGGCCAGCGCGCGCACGCCGCGCCAGCCCATCTCCTTGTGGCGGTTGGGGGCCTGAATCGAGTCGTGAATATGGAGCACGTCGCCGATGGCCCCGGCCCGCAGCAGTGCCGCTGCCCGCAGGTGCTCGTGGATGAAGCGGTGGGTGTGGCCGACCATCAGGTTCACGTTGCCGTCCCGGCAGGCGGCGCTGACGGCGTCGCACTCGGCCACGCTCACGCCCAGGGGCTTCTCGCAGAGCACGTGCTTGCCGGCCCGGGCCGCGGCGATCGCCGCTTCCGCGTGGAGCGCGTGGGGCAGGCAGATGATGACGGCGTCCACCGCCGGGTCGTCCAGCACGGCGCGGTAGTCGGTGTGAATGCGCGGGACGCCGTGTTCGTCCGCGTACGCGCGCACGGCGGCCTCATTCACGTCCGCCGCCGCCACGATTTGCGCTTGCGGCGTCGCCGCCACGCCCCGCGCGTGGGAGCGCGCGATGCCGCCGGTGCCGAGAATGCCGATGTTGACCGATTCCATACCCGCTGCTCCTCTCACGGCAAGTCGTTTCACTGCGCCTCAACGGCGGCTGGAACGCGCGTACCGGCAGGCGAGCGCAGGTTTCAAACCTGCGCTACCGCTGACTCACCGGCGCGTTCCTTGCTCTATTCTATACGCAATGCGCGGACGTGGGTGGGGCCTCTGCCGGCAGAGGGGTCAAACCGCGACGCACTCGTGCCGGCACGCCGGTGTGCTTGACGGCATAGCCGGTGACCGCTTACGTTCTGCCTACGGCCCCTGTACTCTGCGAGAATGGGGCCGAGCCGCTCCAAGCGGGGACTCTGTCACTATGTTTCCCACCAAGTTGGCGCACTTGACACCATAGTCCGGGAGTGTTACTATCTCATTACAGCCCCTGTCGCTTCGCCGGCAGGGTCGAGGCCGCTCTCGCAGCGGCCTCTGTCTCTTTAAGGGGAGCAACGGAGTGACCCGTGAAGACCAACGTCTACGTAGACGGCTTCAATCTCTATTACCGCGCGCTCAGGCATACACCATTCAAGTGGCTCGACTTGCGGAAACTCGCCGGCACGCTCTTTCCGCAAGACTCTATCGACCACGTGTGTTACTTTACCGCACTACTCGATGCGCGCCCCGATGACCCCGGACAGCCCCGGCGGCAGTTGGTGTATCTGAGGGCCTTGGCAACACTGCCGGGCGTACAGGTCTACTACGGCACGTTTCGCTCCCGCGTCAAGCGCCGTCCGCTCGCCGCTCACGTAGCGGGACTGCCGGCGACCGTTCAGATACGAGATTCTGAAGAGAAGGGCTCGGACGTTAACCTGGTGACGCGGCTCTTGGTCGACGGGTTCAACCGGATGTACGAGCAGGCTGTGGTCATTTCCAACGATGCGGACTTCGCGAGCGCGATACGCTACGTGCGAGAAGGATTGGGTCTCCACGTTACGGTAGTCAATCCTGACTATGACAATTGGACTCACAAGGACTTGAAAGACGCGGCAACGTACGTCAAGCGCCTGTGGAAGAGCCATCTGCGTCGGAGCCAATTTCCGAGCACCCTGACGGACATGCATGGAACCTTCAAGAAACCGCTGAGTTGGTAGCGCGCGTTGCAGAGGATCTTTGCGAGGGAGACCGCTTGCCGCACAATCGTAAGTAGTTGCGTCCATCGAGAGACTCGACGGCTGGCCGGCGCGTGTATGCGGCGGTGGCCGGCGCGGCACGGCGTTGCGGCCGGAGCCAAGCGCCGGCCGGCTCCACAGGCACCAACGCGCGCCGCCGAGACGCCTTGAGCGCCGTCCGCTATCATAGCGGTAACGTCAGAGGCCTAGACATTGCGGGCGCTGCTTTGGGCAAGACGAATGCTGCCCAGCGCACGGCTTCGCCATCGAGTGTACGTGCAAAAGACTCATGCTCACCACACGCATCATCCCCTGTCTGGACGTGCATCGCGGCCGCGTGGTGCGGGGCCAGCAGTTTTCGGCTGATAAGGACGCCGGCGATCCCATCGAGTTGGCCGTGCGCTACAACGAGCAGAGCGCCGACGAACTGGTCTACTACGACATTACGGCCTCGGCGGAGGAGCGCGGCATCTTCCAGGACCTGGTGGAGCGCACCGCCGACCAGCTTTTCATTCCGCTCACGGTCGGCGGCGGCATCCGCACGCCCCAGGACATGCGCCGCATGTTGCACGCCGGCGCGGACAAGGTCTCGATCAACACGGCGGCGGTGGAGAATCCCGACCTGATCAACGCCGGGGCCGAGGGCTTCGGCAGCCAGTGCACGGTGCTCTCCATGGACGTGAAGCGCGTGCCCCAGGCCGACGGCACCCGCAAGTGGCACGTCTTTACCCACGGCGGCCGCCGCCAGACGGCCGGCGAGGCGGTGCCGTGGGCCGTCGAGGGCGTGGAACGCGGCGCCGGCGAGATCGTGGTCAACAGCATCGACGCCGACGGCACCCTGGCCGGCTACGACCTGGAACTCCTGGCGGCGGTCTGCGCCGCGGTGGACGTGCCGGTGATCGCCAGCGGCGGCGGCGGCACGCTCGACCACCTCTTCGACGCGCTGGACAAAGGCCGCGCCCACGCGGTGCTCGCCGCCTCGATCTTCCACTACGAGCACTTCACCGTGCGGGAGGTGAAGGAATACCTGGCGGCGCGGGGCATCCCGATGCGGCTGAATTAGGCCGGCGTAGCGCGCGCGAGTGAGCGCGCTTGCCTTTTCAACGCAAGCCTGTGGAGAAGAGCATGGCGGCAAACATCCTCATTCGACCGTACAACCCCAATCTCGACACGCGGGCATTGCTGTCGCTCTGGCAAGCGGCGCTCGGCGCCACGTGGCCCATGCGAGACGACCTCTTGCGGCGGCTGCTTACCGACCACCGCTTCTATCGCGCGGACGATCATCTGGTGGCGGTGGCAGGCGAGCGGCTCGTGGGGTTCGTGGGCACGCAGGTGGACCGCGGCGGGGAAGAAACAGCGAAGGGAAGTGGAGGCATCTCGGTGGTGCTCGTGCATCCTAAGTGGCAAAGGCAGGGCATCGGCGCGCGGCTGCACAAGGCGGCGCTAAAGCACTTGCGAAACGAGGGCGTGAGCGGCTTGCGTCTCGGCGGCGGCGGCGCGTACCGCTTCTGGCCGGGGGTTCCGACCGATCTGCCGGGGGCGTACGCGTTCTTCAGCGCGTGCGGTTGGCCGCTGGAACCGGCGCAGCGTTCACGAGATCTGGTGCGCGACCTGCGCGGCTTCCGCGTGCCGACGGCCATGCGCGCGCGGCTTTCGCAGGAAGGCGTAATTGTACGCCCGGCGCGGGAAGAAGAGGTTGACGACGTGCTTGCGTTCGAGTGGGAGCACTTTCCCGGCTGGGCCGCCGGCTTCGTCTACATGGCGGAACTGGGCGATTTCCAGAATATGCTCGTCGCTTTCGACGCGGACAAGGGCATCGTCGGCACGCTCATGCTGCACACGCCGTCGTCGCGCTGGCTGGCGGCCAACATTACGTGGAAGACATTGCTGGGCGACAGCTTGGGCGGCATGAGCGCCGTGGGCGTGGCGGCCAGCGAGCGGGGGCGCGGCATCGGCATCGGCATGGTGGCGATTGGCTCAGAAGTCTTGCGGGAGCGCGGCGTCGGCAATTGCCACATCGATTGGACGAACATCGTCGAATTCTACGGCAAGCTGGGCTACCGGGTCTGGCGCGAATACTGGATGAGCACGCGGACGCTGTCCTGAGCCGGGAGCGCACCGGCGCAGCGCGGCGGGGCCGGCGCATGACGCAAGAGAGCGGGAAGCGCGTGAGAGACGCTCCCCGCTCCGCCAAAAGGTAGGTAGGCGCTAGTAGACATTCGGCGTGCCGCCGCGAGCGCAACGTCTGGCCTAAATGAAATCCGTCATTGTCTGTCATTCTGAGGAGCCCTTCGGCAAGCTCAGGATAAACTGCGCGACGAAGAATCTCGCGCGCGGGCATTGTAGATTCCTCGCTGCGCTCGGAATGACAGATCGGCGTTTCCACCAAGCAATCGGATTTGGGTCTACTGGCAATCGGCGATGGGTCTACTGATAGCGTGTTCCAAATGGCGCGGCGCGCCGTGTATAATGTTTGTGGTCAAGGCGGAAGCGGCCGGCGGCGCGCCGCAGTGAAAGGGAAGCGCAGCATGGCACAAGTAGCGACGGCGGAGACGCGCACGCACCCATTGCGCACACTGACGGCGGCGGAACTTGAGACGTACCATGAGCAGGGCTTCATTATCCTGGAAAGTGTCTTTCCGCCTGAAGACGTGACGGCGCTCGATGACGAGATCGAGCGCCTCCTGCCGGAGCACGGCGACACGGCGGCGCACCGGCCGGGCTGGATCATGCAGTTGGGACTGCGCTCGGAGCTTGTCAGCGACTTTGCCCGCGACGAACGTATTCTTTCCCTCATCGAGGACATCGTGAAACCGGGGATTGCCGTTCACTCGGCGAAACTCGTCTCCAAAGTGCCCCATTCCGACATCGTCTGCCACTGGCACCAGGACGAGGCGTTCTACACACGGCCCGATGATCCAAAATCCTTCAGCGAGACGCGCATGTCGATATGGGCGCCGCTGCAGGACGCCACCGAAGCCAATGGCTGCATGTGGATCGTGCCGGGCAGCCACCGCTGGGGCCTGCAGGACTACGTGGTCATGGACTACGGCGCGTGCGTCCGCAGGCTCTCGCCCGAGGACTACGCCAACGAACACGCCGTGCCCGTGCCGCTGCCGGCCGGCTCGCTGCTGCTCTTTCACGGCCTGCTCTGGCATACGTCCAAAGGCAACCGCACCGGCCGCGTGCGCCGTGCTTTCATCGTCTCGTATCAAGAGGCCACTTCAATGGCCGACGTGGGCCAGCGGAAAGTCATCCGCCCCGCTCCTTAAGCAGGCGTAAAAGAACCAGTATCCGTTCGTCCTGAGCCTGTCGAAGGACGAACGGATACTGGTTCTTTTTCCAGGAGACTTTCCCGCTTCACCAAACCGGACAACATCTAAGTGCCTTCGCGTTGAGATTCCGCATGGCGCCGTTATCCGTAAAGCGCGGCGCGGGCGCACGGCCCACTCGGCATCGGCTTAGGGACTCATATACGTGACTAGCCGCGCTTTCTAGCGCGACACGCTCATTTGATACGTGTATGCCATAAATCTAGTAGATTCACGTGGGCGCTACTGAAACGCGGGCACAAGACCAGGTACCGCCTGATGAGAGCCAAGCACTTGCACCGCTACGTCGGCGAATTCGTTGAGCGCGCCAACGCAATCGGTCTGACGACTCTGGAGTGTCTTGGTCAGGCCGTGCGGCAATTAGACGGTCATGCTCTTTCGTATCGGGTTCTGGCGCAGCCCCAACCTCTGCCGGCTCGAGAGTCAGCATCGACTTCACCATCGCCTTGAACGTTGCATGTACCCGGCTCTTGCTATTCTCCCCACAGCCGCAAGGCGGCAAGCAGTATCATGATGGTTGCTATCTGCCCGGCGGCTACAGTAGCAATAAACCACACCTTCATGCGCTCAATGTCTGCCTTCGTAGCCAGGTGCTCGTAGCCGCCCTCGATACGAGATATGCGTTGGCCGATCTCCCGTTCTACCGCCATTGTGCAGCCTCCTTGCAGTTGTCCGTGTCAAGTCTATGATACACCAATCGCGCCACAGTTAGTCAAGCCACGCGAGCAAGCGAACTTGTGGGGGAGCATCCGTGTCCCCTTGTCGCTCGCGTTGGCGCTAACTGTGGCTAGTTTCCACCCATACGCTTGGCAAGGGTGCTGTCGATGCGACCTCCGTATCAGAAGTTGGCATCGCTCTTGGCACTGTGGCCATGATAGCGATTCCCAGCGCAGTTTTCGGCGGGATGGGACTTGCGTTTTTCAGGTTGGTATGGACAGGCGCGTTGCTGACCTGGCTGATCATTGGCGAAGTACCCTGGGTCTTCGTTTGTGCACAATTTGCCGTGTTCGGCAGCTTCGTTCTTTACAGCATTCTCTATTGAAATAAGGATTGATGGGTTAGAGAAAGGATACCGGAGCGAAGCCAGCAGGCGATAGGCGGCTAGTCACGTGTATGAGTCCCTCGGTTTAGTCCCACCGGAAGAAGCGCACGCTCGCGACGACGCAGACCGCGCCTATTGCTCCCAGGTAGGCAAAGGAGACCCAGACGGGCACGCCGATCGTCGTTTCCGTCTCCCACGTCGCGCCCAGCCAGAGGAACGTGAGCAGGTCGTAGGCGTGCGTCAGCGGCAGCCAGTCGCCCACCAGTTGCAGCGCCTCGGGGAACGCCTGCCTGGGACCGAACGCCCCGCTCAGCACCAGCATGGGCGCGAACAGCACCAGCCCCAGTCCCAGGCCCGTGCGCGTACTGCGGATGCGGGCAGTGACGGCCGTCCCGAAAGCGGCAAACGCCACGTACGACAAGACTATTGCCAGCGCCACCAGCGCCGCGTTGCCCCCGAAGCGAATGTCGAATACCAACCAGCCCACGACAAGCATCAGCGCCAGAGAGGCCACGACGATCGCCGCGCCCACCGCCAACGGCGCGATGATGAGCATCAATGGCGGCATGGGCGTCACCCGGTAGCGCCGGAAGATGCCGTGTTGGCGAAACTCCACCAGCGTCTGCGGCAGCGAGATAATGCCAAATGCCGCCGTCACCCAGGCGATGTTGCCGGCGAGCAGGACGTCCCGCACGTGGAACAAATCGGCGCTGCCGTCGTCTCGTTCCACCGGAATCTCGATGACGCCGACCGAGAATCCCAGGGCGAGGAAGACCGCCAACGGCAGAATTATCGACATGAACATGGCGCCGGGTTCACGCAGCGCCAGCAGCAGTTCGGTACCAATCAGCCGGCGCAGGGCCGTGGGGTTCATGACTTTCCTCCTTCCAGGCTCTCGTGCCCAACGGCAAGAAAGTAGATGTCGTCCAGGTTGGCCGGCCGCGCTTCGAGGACGCCGGGCGCAACCCCCTTCTCGCTCAGAAAGTCCGCAACGGCGTCCACCACGTCGGCATCGCCATACACGTAGAAACTCGTGGTTGTGCCGCGCACGTGAACGACGCTTGGCAATGCCGCCAGGTCGTCCTCCCCGACGCCCCCGAGCGCCGCGCGGGGCAGGACGACGCGCGCCGCCAGGCCCGATTCCGCGATAAGGCGCGCCGGCGGCCCGGCCGTCACCACTTTGCCCGCGTTCAGGAACAGCACCGTGTCGCAGTATTCGCGCGCCTCCTCCAGGTAGTGCGTGGTCACCACGATCGTCATGCCGCGGGCGTTCTGCCGCCTGACGTATTCCCAGAAACGGAAGCGCGACTCCGGGTCGAGGCCGGTGGTCGGTTCGTCCAGAAACGCGATTTTCGGGTCGCCCACCAGCGCGAGCGCGATGTTGACGCGCCGCTTCTGGCCGCCCGAAAGGGAGCCGTAGCGCTTGCCGAGGAACTCATCGAGCTCCAATTCGGCGCTCAGTTCGGCGAGCGGCAGGAAGGTTTCGTAGAGCGCGGCGAACAGGTGCAGCGCTTCCCGCACCTTCATGCGCGGGGGAATGCCGGTATCCTGCAACTGGACGCCGATCGTGTGCACGAACCGGTTGTGGTCCGCGATTGGGTCCAGGCCGGCGACGCGCACGGCACCGCCGTCCGGCCGGCGCAGCCCTTCCAGGCACTCGAGCGTGGTGGTCTTGCCGGCGCCGTTGGGGCCGATGATGCAGTATATGCTCCCGCGCTCGACGGCAAAGCTCACGCCGTCCACGGCCACCACGTCGCCGTACGCCTTGCGCAACGACGTCGCCTGCAGCGCAATTTCACGTGAAGCCGCCGCGCTCATGGGTTCACCTCGATTCCCACTGTAGTTTGTAATACAAAGTACTTTGCTCAACAATCTTACCGGCCGGCCTCAGTGCGAGTCAAGCCCGATGGCGGCGGATGGTTAAATAATGTAAACTAGTTTGCAGAGCAAAGCTCACGGCACGTTCCGGCTCAGGCAACGGCAGGAGGCTCAAATGCGAGAAGCGGACGGCGGCGCCTCTGCGCTCACACCGCAAGAGAGTTGGCAGACGATCCACGCAACGGTTGACAAGGCGCGCAGTTCACTGTACGTCGCGGGCACGGCGACGATACTGCTCCTCTGGGGCGTTATCTCCGCGCTGGGAATCGCTGCGCAGTTCGCCGTCGCGACCCTGGCGCCGGATTTCGCGCTGCGCAACGTGTGGTCCTACGCGGCGCTGTGGGGCGCGCTGGTTGTAGCGGGGATGGCAGGCAGCGCCATCATCGGACACCGCGCGGGCAAGCGGGAAACGGCCGGGGCCGCCGCGCACAACGCCGGCATCCGGGTCTTCCTCTACTGGCTCGCGGTCGCCTTGGCGGCGTTCTTCGTGCCGGCGGCGGCCGGCATGTGGACGGCAGAGGCCGCGGCCAACATACCGCGCGTCACCATCGGTATCGTGGCGCTGGGATACGTCCTGTTCGGCATCATGCACCGCCCGGCAATAGCGGTCGCGGGCGTGGGCATCGCGGCGGCGTTCTACGTTCCCAGCTACCTGGCGGGCGCGGCCGCGCCAATGGTGACGGCGGCCGCGATGCTGGTCGTGGCGGCGCTGGGCGCGGCGTGGATTCGCAAGAGCGGCGTCCTGTGACCGACGACCTCGTGCTCGACGAGACCATCCACCAGTCCACCCGGCTGCGCATCATGACGATGCTGGTGGCTGTGCCCGCTACGGACCGCCTCGCCTACGGGTTCATCCAGCAAACGCTCGCCCTGACCGGCGGCAATCTGACCTCCCACCTGCGCAAGCTCGAAAACGCCAATTATCTGATCATCACGAAAGAGTTTCACGAATCCAAGCCGCGCACGTGGGTACAGGCGACGCCGGCGGGACGCCGCGCGTTCGCCGAGTATCTTGCCAACCTGGAGAAGGCGCTGGACTGGCGGCCGGGCGCATAGACGCGCGGCCGCGCGCTTAGTCTTTCAGCCAGTGGTCGAGGAATTGCACCGAGCGCAACTGTGCGGTGTCCTCGCCCGGCTCGATCTCGTGGCCGCCTTCGTGGACGTGGATGGCGCATTTCTCGTCTATCCCTAGGCGTTCATAGATCGCCGCTACCTCGGCAAAGGCCTCTTCCGCCAGTTTCCAATACACCGCGCCGTCGTGCTTGCCCTCCTCCACCATGAACGCGCGCGGGCAGATCAAGGAGGCGATGTCGCTGTCGGCGAACTCGTGGAGATGAGCGTACAGCTTGTCCTCCTCCACCGTGAGGGCGAAGGGCCGGTAGTGTTCCGAGGGGATCACCTGCTTCTGGTAGCGTTCGTTGAACCAGGCCGTGCTCACCACCGCTTGCAGCCGGGTATCGAGCGCGCCCAGCCAGAGGCCGGCTTGTCCGCCCTGGGACTTGCCGTAGAAGCCGATGCGGCCGCGCGCCACCTGCGGCAGGCTTGCCAGCAGGTCCACGCCCCGCGAGAGGGCAAACATCTCGACGCCAAAGAGGTCCATGCCGATGGTACGGCAGAGGCGGTTGAGGTACATGCGGGCGTGGGGTTGGCCGCTCTTGAGTTCTTGCAGTTTGGGAGCAAAGCGTCCGGCCAGTTTGTCCGGCTCGAAGCCGGTCACCATGCGCGTGGCGAGCACGGTGTAGCCGTGCCGCGCCAGCCGCCCGCCGATGCGGTGGTAGGTGCTATCGATGCCGGCGCGTTCCGATTCGGTGAAGCCGCAGGCGACTTCAGGGACGCCGTAGATGCCAATCTGCAGGATGAGACCCGGAAACGGCCCGCTGCCGTGGGGCGTGAGCAGCAGCGCGTCGGTCTCAATGGTGTCGAATACGCGGTAGTGCGCCCGCTCGACGCGGAAGTCGCGGGTCTCGGCCAGCGGCTCGAGGCGCAGGTGGAGGTCCTGCCGCTCCCACGGCCAGCCGCCCAGGCTCTCCAAGAAGTGCTGGCGGTTGGGTTCCACCGACCGCGCATAGGCGTCCAGGCCGGAGAAATCGCGGTTCCAGTAGCGCCCGCGCGTCTCGTAGCGTTCCTTGACGTAGCGCAGCAGGTACTCCTCGTACTGCGCGAACAAGCGCTGCTGGCGGGGATTGACGTCCGGGATGCCGAGAACGGGCCAATCGTCGTAGTAGGCCATGGGGGGAGAATCTCCTGTTGCTATTGCTGGGGACTTGCGGCCTGCGGCGAATCAGCCGGCCGCTTCCGAGTCAGGACGCATTTGGCTCTTTGCGCGTCAGTCGAGGCGGCCGCCGGCTCAAGCGGGCTGATAGCGCTCGACTCTGATCTCGTCGGCCCGGGCGCGCATTTGCGCGGCATCATGCCAGGCTTGCATGCGCAGCAGCATATCTATGCTTACGCCGAACGCCTTCTCGAGCCGCAGCGCCATTTCGGGTGACAGCGCCGCGTTGCCGTTCAGCAGGTCTGAGAGCGTGGCGCGCCGGACGCCCAGGATGCCGGCGGCCTTGGCCACGTTCAGCCCCAACACCTCGATGATCTCCGCGCGAATGAACTCCCCTGGATGCGAAGGGGTCATTTGTACCTTGATACTGCCGTCCTTCATCAGTTCTATCCCCCCGCCGCGATGCCGCTCAATCCCGGCTGCACCATCTTGGCCGGGTCCAGGGCTTCATCCAACTGCTCGTCGGTAAGGCCGGTGAGTGCTTGCGCCACCTCGCGCACGGTCTTGTTTTCCGCATACGCGGTCTTGGCGATCACGGCGGCTTGATCGTAGCCCACCAACGGGGCCAGGGCCGTGGCGGTCATGAGGCCGCGTTCCACCGTGGCGGGGCCGTGCGCCGTGGCCTGGATGCCGCTGACGCACTGGTCGGCAAAGTTCGCCGCCGCGTTGCTGAGCAGACCGATGGGCCGCAGCACGTTGTAGGCCGCCACCGGCAGCATGGTGTTCAGTTCGAAGAACCCCCACTGGCCGGCGACCGTCACCGCATGGTGGTTGCCCATGGCCTGGGCGCAGACCTGGATGACCGATTCGGGAATGACCGGATTCACCTTGCCGGGCATGATGCTGCTGCCGGGCTGCACCTCCGGCAGCAGCAGTTCGCCAAGGCCGGCGCGGGGGCCGGAACCCAGCCAGCGAATATCATTGGCAATCTTCAGCAGCGCCACGGCGACGGTGTTCAACATGCCGCTGGTCATCACCATGGTATCGATGGCGCTCTGGGCCTGGAAGTGGTTCTCGGTCTCGCGGACGCGGCAGCCGGTTGCCGCGCGCAGCCTGGCGCAAACCAGGCGCGCGAACTGGGGATGGGCGTTGATGCCGGTGCCGACGGCCGTGCCGCCCAGCGCCAGTTCACCCAGCCAGTCCTCGGCGTGGCGCAGGTGTTTTATAACGCGCTCGATCTGGCCGGCGTAGCCTTGGAACTCCTGTCCCAGGCGGATGGGCGTGGCGTCCTGCAGGTGCGTGCGCCCGGTCTTGATGATGGGCATGAATTCTTCGGATTTGGCAACCAAGGCCCGCTGTAGGTGCGCCAAAGCCGGTATCAGGTCTTCCCGGATGCCCAGGAGCGCCGAGAGATGCATCGCCGCCGGAATCACGTCGTTGGACGACTGGCAGACGTTCACGTGGTCGTTGGGATGCACCGTGCGCGACCCGCGCGCTTCGCCGAGAATCTCCGCCGCCCGGTTGGCGATGACCTCGTTGGCGTTCATGTTCGTGGAGGTGCCGGAGCCGGTCTGGAAGACGTCGAGCACGAATTCGCCGTCCAGCGCGCCGTCCGCCACTTCCCCGGCTGCCTGGATGATAGGGCCGGCCAGCGTCTCGTCGAGCAAGCCCAGTTCCCGGTTGGCCGCCGCCGCCTGCTGCTTGATGAGGCCGAGCGCCTGGATGAAGCGGCGCGGAAAGCGCAGGTCGCTGATAGGGAAATTCAGCACGGCCCGCTGGGTGGACGCGCCGTAGTAGGCGTCGGCGGGCACCTGCATGTCGCCCATCGAGTCGCGCTCGGTGCGGGTTTCCTCTTGTGCCATGTACGATCCTTTCGTTAATCTCAATAGGCTTACTCTGAAAGTAGCCTGACCAAGCCGTTCGCCCTGAGCCGGGTCGAAGGGTGAACGGCGGAGGAAGCGGGTCAAGTTCTCCCACACGCCTCTCTCCGTTCATACTTCGACACGCTCAGCACGTACGGAGAGTGGCGCGTTCGTTTTCATTCCCTTGTGCGGCCGGCGGGCGGCCATGGTGATTGCCATGGCAATAGCGCACCGGCCTCCGCCATTCCCGCGTACGCGGGAATCCATCTTCGTCTCGCACCCAGTGGATTCCCGCTTTCGCGGCAATGACGGGTAGAGACCTTCATGCCGTTCATCTCGATGCTAGCTTCTCCGCCGGCCGCTCATGTTTGCCCGAATACGCGCTCCAAGATGAACTTCCTGTTCGGCACCTCAAGCTGCTGGTACGACCGGAGAAAATGCTCCCAGTCATACGACACCTCGCGCCGCTCGACGCCAATGCCGTCTTCCCCGAGTGTCAGCACGGCGTACCGCGCCACCGGAGCGTGCCCGCAGCCCAACGCGCCGGGATTCACATAGACGCGGCCCGGCCTGGCAAAGAAATGGCCGTCATGGTGGTGGCCGGTGAGGACGGCGGCGGCCGGGTGGCCTGCGTAGTGGGAGTCCAGCTTTTCCAGGCTGGGTTCAGGGTCGATCGGCAACAGAGTCTGCGCCGCATCGAGATGATAGTGGGCGATGAAGAGTTCCGCGTCGCCGTGCCGGGGCGCGAGCAAACGGGGCAGCGCCCGCAGTTGCGGCAGGAAGCGGCGGTCGAATTCGTCCGCAATCCACTCGTGGTGTGCTTCCATGTCCGGCGGGCTGTTGGGCGTTTCACCCGCCAGCAGCGCCAGGATGCAGTCTTCGTGATTCCCCGCCGCGCTCGCAAAGGACGGCAGGCTAAAGAGCAGTTCCAGCGTCTCGTTGGTGTCAGGCCCGATGCCGATCAGGTCGCCCGCGCCGTAGATGTATGCCAGGTCGTCCTCGCGCGCCAACTCCGCCAGCACGGCGCGCAGGGCCGGCGCGTTGCCGTGCACGTCGGTGATGAAGCCAATCTTGGTCGCCATAGTGCTTCTCTCAGCATTGAGAAATCGGTGAACCGCAAACACGCCATCTCTTATCGTAGACCGGGGCGGCTTTGCGCTCAACTCTCATACCGGCCGGCGCGCCGTTTCGTACAGAGGCGGCGATTAGGCTAAGATAAGGTACCAAGAGGAAGCAAACGGGGGCATGGAGACGTCCGCTCCGGCGGCCTGGGCGGCGCGCCAGTGCCCAACACGCCGGCGAGACGGCGGCTCACGCGCAGCGAACGTGAAAACGAGGAGCGATAGAGCAATGGAGAAACTCGCGATCCGCGGCGGCACGCCGGCCTGTAATAGGAAGTTCTCTGGGTGGCCGCAGTCCGACGAGCGCGAACTGGAACTGCTGCGCCGGGTGTTGGAAAGCAGCACGTGGGGCGGCACCGGCCACGGGCCGATGGTGATGGAGTTGAATGAGCGCTTCTGCGTCTATCACGACGCCGCCTATGGCATCCCGCTCACGAGTTGCACCGCCGGCCTGGACATCGGCCTGCGCGCCTTCGACATCGGGCCCGGCGACGAGGTGATCGTGCCGGCCTTCACCTTCATGGCCACGGCCTTTGCGCCCATGTACGTGGGCGCGGACGTGGTATTTGCCGACGTGGACGCCAACTCGCTCTGTCTCGATCCGGCGGCGGTGGCGGCGGCCATCACCCCGCGCACCCGCGCCATCGTGCCGGTGCACTTTGGCGGCTATCCGGCGCAGATCGACGAACTGGGCGCGCTCGCAAAGCAACACGATCTCGCCGTCATCGTCGATTGCGCCCACGCCCACGGTACCGAGTGGGCCGGCAAGAAAGTCGGCGGCTGGGGCGACCTGAACTCCTACAGCTTCAACCAGGCCAAGAACATGACCTGCGGCGAGGGCGGCCTGGCAACCACCGACAACGAGGCCCTCTGGGAACGCTGCTTCTACACGTTGGCCTGCTTTGGGCGCAAGCATGGCCGCCCCTGGTACGAGCACCACGAACTGGGCCAGGCCTACCCCATGAACGAATTCCAGGCCGCCGTCTGCCTGCCGCAACTGGAGCGGCTCGATGAGCACACGAAGCGCCGCAACGAGAACGCGGCGTACCTCTCCGGTATGCTTAGCGAAATCCCCGGCCTCACGGTGCAGGAACTCGCGCCGGAGGTCACGCAGCACGGCTACCACATCTATCCCCTGCGCCTGGACGCGGCGGAATTCGGCGCCGACCGGGAGACTTTCCTGGAAGCCGTGCGCGCGGAGGGCGTGGGCATTTCCAGCGGCTATCCCTGGCCGCTCTACGACAATCCCATGTTCGACAAGGCCGACGGCTCGGTGAAAGGCGCGATCGGCGGTTTCCGCGCCGAGCCGTGTCCGGTGACCGAGCGGCTCTGCAGCGAGGAAGCGGTCTGGATCGGCCAGAATACGCTCCTCGCCGACCGGAGCGCCATGGACGACATCGCGGCGGCCATCGCCAAGGTGCAACGGAACGTGGGCCAACTCCAGGCGGCGCACGCCACGTAGCGCGGGGGCTTGCCCCCCGCCTGGGACAGCAATCGACCTTACGGTGACCTTACGAACGCCAAAAGAGAAAGGAACGACACCATGAGCACCACCATCGCCACACAATTACCCACCGAAAAGCGCGTGTTGCAAGATGTCCAGACCGGCGCCACCATCTGGCAGTTGACCGACGCGCCCTGCGTCAATCACGCGCCGTACTTCCTCAATCCCGCCTGGGCCGGCGGGAACCACGACGTGCTCATCATTACGTCATACCGGGACGGCGCGCCGAATCTCTACGGCATCCAATTGCCGGACGGCGGCTTGCGCCAACTCACGAGCGGTGGCGACGTGTCGCCCTGGTCGGCGTGCGTCGCGCCCGACGGCGGCCGCGTCTTCTACGCCGCCACCACCCAGTTGCGCGCCATTGACATCGACACGCTGCAAGAGACCGTGCTCACCGACCTGCCGCCCTCGTCGTGGCTTGGCAATTGCTCGATCAGTCCCGACGGCGGCGAAATCCTGCTGGCGGCGCAGAAGGACGGCCAGAACATCATCCTGGCCGTGCGCACCGACGGCGGCGGCGAGCGGACGCTCTTCGGCACCGACCAACTGGTGGCCCACGCCCAGTGGAGTCCCGATGGGCGCACGGTGCTCTTCTCGTCCGACCTGCCGCGCATGTGGCTGGTGGAGGCCGACGGGACGAATCCGCGTCCGCTGCGCGCGCAGACCCGCGAAGAGTGGATTACACACGAGGCGTGGCTCTCCAACGACGAGATAATCTTCACCTACTGGCCCCACGCGCTGAAGGCCATCCGGCGCGACGGCAGCGGCGAACGGGCGGTGGCGGCGTTCAACTGCTGGCATCCCGCGCCCCGCCGCGACGGCGCGCAGATCGTCTGCGACACCACCCTGCCCGACGTGGGACTGCAACTCATCGAACCCGCCACCGGCGCGCGGGAGACGCTCTGCCACCCGCAGGCGTCGTCACAGGGCTTCCAGTGGTCGCAGCCGGAACCTTACGCCGGCGAGACCGCGCCCGACGATGCCTACGGCCCCCAGTGGACGCACCCGCACCCGTCGTTCACCCCCGACGGCCGCGGGGTGGTCTATACCTCCGACATATCGGGTCACCCGCAGGTGTACCTGGCGTTCGTGCCGGCGTAGAGCAGCGCCGCGACGCTTCCCATTAGCGGTAATGAGAATAGGCGGTTCTCTTATTAGCGTATGTGCGCCTTTGTGATAACAAGCCAATGCAACGGTAGTCGCCGGGAACACTCTTAACCGGTGGAAATCAGCCTCGGAACCGCGTGATGCCCGCAGGCTCACACGTGCTGGTCTACCAGGATGGGATTGCCGTCCGGGTCCACCGCCACGAAGCTTGCCGGGCCGGTGGTGTCCTCGTCGGCCTCGTTCACCAGGGCCACGCCCTGCGCCTTGAGCCGCCGCTGCAATGCGCGCACGTCGGTGAAACTCGCCAGCGGCTGCGCCTGGGCGTCCCACCCCGGATTGAACGTCAGGATATTCTGCTCGAACATCCCCTGAAACAACCCAATGGTGCACGCGCCGTTCCTGAGTATCAACCAGTTCTCCGCCGCGTCTCCGCCCACCACTTCAAACCCAAACTTGGCATAGAAGTCCCGCGATGCCGCGATGTCCTTGACCGCCAAGCTCACCGAAAACGCGCCGAGTTCCATGAGATTGCTCCTATAGAAGCGTGCATTGAGAATTACGCGCACTTGGCTACCACAGTGCTCAAAGAGTCCGTGATAGCCACGAATCCGTCATCACCACGAGTCCTCCACAGCCACGAGTCACGCATGACCAAGAGTCCTTCATAGCCGCGAGTCACCCATAGCCACGAGTCCGTCATTGCCACGAAGACAGCGCGCCCGCCTCCGTCATTCCCGCGAAAGCGGGAATCCATCTTCTCTTGTCACCACCAGACCCACCCACACGCAACTTCACCACCCCTACCGCTCGTTCATCTCATCCCGCGTGAACTTCCGTCCGCTGCTGTCAATCGTCTCCTGCAACTCCCGGATAGTCGCCAGCGCCCTCTCCGCCTGCCACCTGCGCCCGGCATACTCCGCCAGCCACCCCTCAAAGAGCGCTTCCAAAGTCGTCCCCTCCGCCGCAGCCCGCCGCCGCGCGGCCTCGAGCAAGCCCGGGTCCGCGCTCAGGGTTATGTTCTTCATGTCGTCAACCTCATTGGTATGGTTGTCGTCTACGGCCCGCTTCTTTGAAGTCAGTCCTGCGGCTATGTGACACCCTCAATCACGCGCCTCATGGCTTGGAATCGGGGCAATTGCGCAGGTTGCTTTGGCAGTAAGTGTTAAGTTTATCTGAGTGTGATGCGCTTGTATAATGGACAGTGTGAAGTAGGAGTGGCTGGCTACAAGACGGTCCGTGCGATTGGAGGTGCGCCATGAGTACGAACGAGAAACCTACCGCGAAAACCAGCGCGCAGGATGAATCCGCTCTGGTACGGCACTTCGTCTTTATCGCTATAGTTCGCCATTTCCTGAAGTCGTCCCACCGGTACCTCACGCAGTCCTACGACGACTTTGGCAAGGGCTGGGAAGAGGATTCCTATGATTGGCCGGGAAGCGCCTGGAAACGAAACGGATCGGCCATTGGTGGAATCTTCCGCAGATGAAGCCTCCGATTCACGCTACAATAGAGTTGAATCATTGGATAGCTGCTAATTCGTGGCGGCAAAGTACGAAAGGATGGGGTTTGAATGACTGTTTGTATAGCCGCGTTGTACGAGGATGGTGATGGTGTAGTGCTCGCTTCAGACCATATGGTTACGACTTCTTACCCTATGCCATATGAGTTTGAGAACGATGAGATGAGCAAAATTCATAGAATGAGCGAACACGCGCCAATATTTGCGCTCGCCGCTGGCGACTTGGTGAACGGCAACGAAATGCTAGACCATGCTCAGATGGAAGTTGCCCGACAAGAAGTCGCAAGAGAAAATGGCATCACGGCCGATCAAGTGGCAGAGATAGTACGCATGTGCTACTCATCCCTGCGCCTCAAGCTTGCTGTAAGTCTACACTTGGAACCAAGAGGCATGGATCACCCGACTTTCATTAGTAACCAGAATAACCTGACCCCGCAACTCGCTCAGTACCTAGACCAAGCTATTGCCCAATTTGACATTGGAGTTGAGTTAATCGTTGCCGGGCCAACAAACGAGAAAGTTGGAATCTATCAGATCGTCCATCCCGGCGTGATCATTAATGCCACTTCGATCGGCTATGCTGCAATTGGAAGTGGCGCCCCTCATGCTATCTATTCGTTCATCGAGCAACCATACAAGCAATCTTTCAATAGGCAAGAAGCAGAGGCCGGAGTGCAAGCCGCCAAGAGGCGAAGTGAAGTGGCTCCCGGCGTAGGTGAGAAGACCTCAACCGAAATCGTCTGCATCGCTGAGGAGGAGACCGATGCTCGGTCAGGGTAGCGACTCCATGCTGGACCGGCTGCAACCAGTCCCGATAGACTACCTTCCAGACAAGAAGGCTGCTGGCGGGTACAAGTATACTCCCCCGCGGGCAAGATACGCGCCACCTCCAAGTGCAAAGTACACACCACCCAAGGTGGCGTACTCTCCTCCACCTTCCATTGGCAAGGGGCCTAAGCCGCCTGCATTTTCGCCGCCACACCCTTAGCTTACGGTTGGCAGCCATAGTACACAGCCCCTATTCCATTTTGTGCTCGTCCAAATTGCAGCGCCAACCAGTTGCTCGCTCCGCAGTCGCAAAGAGCCAGGGTTTAGCGTGCCTTTAGGTATTCTGCCTTGACGTGATTTGGTTGCAGGCAACCTATAGACGCCGGTTGGAGATGACGGGTTCGGAGGCTAGGAGGCGGCGGAGGGTGGTGAGGTCGGGGAGGTTGAGGACTTGGGTGAGGCCGGTGTCCAGGGCTTGGCGGGCGGGGCAGTGGGCCATGTTGGGGAGACGCTCGAATTCGGCGGTGGCGAGGGTGTCGAAGAGGCGGGAGAGGGAGCGGAGTTGGGAGGCGGTGAGGTGGCGTGGGTCGAGAACGGGAACGTCTTCAAGGTCGGCCTTTTTCAATTGTACCCAACTACCTTCAGTAGTGTTGCGATTCGCCAGCAATGTCAAGATGCCTAAGCTGCTATTCATATAGATCGCCAAGGCCCTGTCCCAGGTTTGATCATTAGTCTTGACTGGCCACCAGACATTGGACAAAACCGGCTTGTCGGCGGACAAAGCTACGACTCGCGCCGTATTCAGCCTTAGCCGTTGAACGACCAGGAGCGAGGCTGCTTTCGGCCAAAGTTGGTCAATACGTTTGAGTCGTCGGCCCGGGCGTGGCTCCGCGAGCGGGGCCAAGTGCTTATCCGGCTGCACGGTCATGCGCTTCCTGTGTTCAGTCTTGTTGCCCTCCACCATTGGATAGGCGGTAATTGCGTCCGTCGGGTCGAATCCGTCGCGCACGTCTCTAACGTCGGGGCCGATTGCACCGATTTCTCCTAGCGGGCAGAGGGGTATGCTGGCGGTTGAAACTTCGCCCGGCACCCAGACTTCCCCGGCGTCCAACAGTCGCACGGCGCTGCGGATGACGTCGGCACGGGCAAACTGGACGCCGAACCACTGCTTGCCAGAGAGGTCCGCTTCCGGAATCGAAACAACCTCTCCCACATGGCGGCCGTCTACTCCCAGGAGCGCCGTGCCTGTCTCTTCCAAGTTCGCCGGAGCTGTGGCGGAGACGGCTTGGGCGACGCGGTGCGCGGCTGTGGGGCCATTGGGATTCTGCCAGAGGTTGACGAAGGTGGTGCGGGGTTGGGGGGCGTGCTGCTCATCAGGAGACGGATTCCGGCTTTCGCCGGAATGACGAGTGGAAGGGGATTGACGGGGTGAGGCGGTGGAGCGGCGCGTGGCGATGAGCAGCGCTTCCGAGAGGTCGGTGCTGTCGGAGAAGTTCCAGCGCTGGGGGTCGTGGGACGTTATCACCACATCGAGGGTGAAGTCCTGCTCGATCAGGGCGCGGGTCTGCGCCCAGGAGGGGCCGGTGCAGACGGTGAGGGGCAAGACCAAGGCGAGCCGGCCCTCGCCGGGCAGCATCTTGTCTGAAACGGCCGCCACGAACGCGGCGCCAAGTTCGGCAGTAGCGGAGGCTTGCCGCGACTTGAGGCGGCGCGACAGTTCGTCTTGCAGTTTGCGCCGTTCCGCCGGGGGCAGGCTGCCGAACAGCAGATTGCCGCCAACCGAGCGCGTAAACGGCGGGTTCATGATCGCCAGGTCAAGTTTCGGCAGCTTTGCGGTCTGGCGTTCCGCCGCGCCGCCGGGCCCGCCGCCGGTTATGCGGCGCGCGTCCCCGGCTCGTCCGGCGACAGAGCGTGTTGCACCAGCGCCTCGTCCGTGCCCAGGTAGTCCAGCGACCCCAGGTTGACGCGCTCGCCCTCCACGCCCAGGGGCATGACGTGGAGGTTCATGCGGTCGAACTCGATGTGGGGATTGAGCATCGCCAGGCTGGTGGCGGCGAAGTGGATGGCGGAAAGCTGCACGTCGTAGCCGTGCAGGGCCTGTTCCACCATGGCTTTGTGGAGCGCGGCGGCGCGGGCGCCGCCCGCGGCCTTGTGGCGGCGTTCCGCCTCGGCGGCTACGGCCATGAGCAGCGTGCCGGTGCCGCAGGCCAGGTCGGCCACGTTGAGCGAGGCGGGAAACTCGTGGTCGCGCCAGTCCACGCCCGGCGGCCACTCGTGGAAGACCAGCCGCGCCAGCAGCGTGGCGGCCGGCACGGACGTATAGTACGCGCCGGTGAACTTGGCGTCGGTTAAGAGCGTGTGGAAGAGCCGGCCGGAGAGGTCGTGGCCTTCCACCTTGCGCGTCTCGTCCACCGCCTTGACCAGCGGCGCGATGACGGGCGTGCGCACGTCGGCCGGCCCGTCCAGCAGCACGTCCAGGATGTCGGCGGCCAGTGCAAAGACCGGCACGTAGTCGATTTCCTTGCAGATGAAGCGCCAGGCGTCCCGCAGGCTGGGAAGGCCTCGGCTCGAGGCTTCGCGGACAGTTTTCACGTCATCGTTCTCATCGGCCAGGCGGTCCTGGAAGGCAAGGGCGTTGAAGAGCGCCAAGCAGCCGATGCGCAAGGCGGCGGCGCGGTTCTTCTCCTGGTCGGTCTCGGCAATGAGGTCGGCGATGCGGCGGGCGCTGCGCTGGTGCTGGGCAAGCGGGTACACTGCCTGCTCCAAGGCGTATTCAATCGCGCCGGCGGCGGCCTGCACCTGGTCGATGCCTTGCAATTCCAAAGGCAGGGTGCGCAGGTGGTCGGCCAGGTCGTCAACGGAGCCGCCGCTCATGCGGCGCGGCGCGGGCGGCGCGTCCTCGGCCAGATCGAGCAGCGTGGGCCGCGCGGCCTGCCACCACTGGAGGTCAACCGCGGACTCCAGCGCGGCCTGGGTGTCGTCGTCATGCCTGATGCGCTCGGGATAGAGCACGCCGAGCACGGCGAGGGCTTCCGGATAGGCGGCCAGGCGCGCTTGGAGTTGGGCTTCCAGTTGACTCTCCGCGCCCTGCCACTTGCACTCCAGGAGGATCAGGCCGCTGCGCACGTTGACGCGCACGTCGGGCGCGCCCCGCCGGCTGCGGCGTTCGGCCCTGGCCCTCATGCCGCGGGCAGAGAGCATTTCCGCCAGCAGGACGTTGACGGCTTCTTCGCGGGTGGTTTCGGTTGGTTTGAGGCGAGATGCCATGGTCTTTCGATGCCTTGTAGGGTTTGCCGCTGTGGGCACTTAGACTTTAGCACGCCGGCGTAGGGGCACGACATGTCGTGCCCCTACGCCTGTTGGTTAATTGGGCAGAAGCGTTCTTGTGATGATCTGCCGAATAGGTACGAAAGCATTGGAGGCAAGCCGCCGCGCAACGGCTGGGCTGCCAAGAGGCGGGGGACAAGCCCCCGCGCTACGTTGTTGTGATTGCGCGTGAGATTCCCCGCTCACCCCGGCCCTCTCCCGGCGGGAGAGCTGACTGGGGTATGTAAGTGTCATTCCGAGCGCAGCGAGGAATCTAAAGATGCCGGTTTTGTAAGGCTGCGCTCTAGATTCCTCTCTCCGCTACGCTCCGTTCGGAATGACACGTTTAGTCGGCTATTGTATACATACCCCTGTCAGCGGCGGGAGAGGGAGAAATCGGATCGCGCCTTAGCGCTTCGTTTTGAATAGCGCCGCCAGGTTTTCGCCGAGGATTCTGCGTTTTTCCGCATCTGTGATCGGGGCCAGGAGGACGCGGCCGAGTTGGTAGGTGGCGCAGGTCCAGGGCATATCGGAGCCGTAGAGGATCTTGTTTGCGCCGGCCAGGCGCACCATTTCGCGGAAGTCGTCGCGGTAGCCCACGGAGGCGGCCGTATCCAGGTAGACGTTCGGTTCCTCGGCGGCCACTTGCACCAGGTCGCGGCTGGCGCGGGGGTTGCCGCCGGCGGCGTGGGCCACGATGAAGTGGCAGCCGGGGAATTCGCGGGCGATGCGGCGCAGGGTGGCCGGCGTGCCGGTGCCGTGGCTGATGAGCGGCAGGCGGTGGCGGTCGGCCAACTCGAACGCGGGCCGATAGCCGGGGCCGTCGAAAGGGTATTGGGCCACACCCGCGTGCATCTTGATGCCCACCGCGCCGGCGTCTATGCAGCGCTGCAACTCGTCCCGCACTAACTCCGGCTCGTGAGGGTCCGGCACGCCGTAGGCCAGCAGGCGGCCGGGGAACTCCCGCGCGGCCGCCAGGCTCATGTCGTTGCCTTCGCGCATGTCGAACAGGATCGCCATGCTGGAAAAAACGCACGCCTGGTCCATGCCGACGCGGTCCATGGTGGCCACCATGCCGGCGGCGTCGTTATAGGTCTGGTAGAAGTGCGGCGCGGGGCCGAGATGGCAGTGGTTGTCGATTACGAGCGTGCCGTGGAGGGGCGCGCCGTCGAGGGCCTGCTCGTGGAGGGACTGGGTGGGTGCGGCTGTTGGCATGGCGGATTACCTCGTCTCTTGATTGGTTCGTGCAGGTGCGCTGGGTATGATTATACCTTGCCGCGCCGGTACGCCATATGCGCTTCGACAGGCTCAGCGCGAACGGCCAATTGCCGCGTCGCCGTTCATGCTTCGATAGGCTCAGCGCGAACGGCTGCGCTACTATGCTTCTACTCATCCTGGGGGCTTAGCAAGTTCAGCACGAACGGACTATTGGCCCGCCCTTGTCAGTCCTGGTCTGTGGTTGAATCTGAAAGCCAACTGCTTGCTCCTGCCTGCAGTCATGGTTTGCAAACGAATACCCTAGATTCCTCGCTGCGCTCGGAATGACAGACGAAGTAGCCGCTCGTGGTACGATAGACGAGTGTAAGGGGACATTGAGCCACGCGCGGGCGAGGCTGTGGCGGCGCCGAGAGCGGCGGGAGAACGCATGAAGTCACCCTCGAAATCTAAGAAAGAGCCGGCGGTTGCCGGAGAGCCGGCGCTTGCCGAGAGCGTGCAGGAGCGGGCGCTCGACGCCGGCGAATACGTGGCCTCGCTGCCGGAGCGGCTGGTGCGCACGGCCGCGGCCGGCGCGGGCGGCCTGGTCTACGAGACCTCGGAGGTGATCCTGCCGCCGCCGATACGGCGTTCCCAACTCTATCAATCCACGCTGGGCCGCATGTTGCGCATCGTGGTCGAGTTCGTCGGCGGCGTCGCCGGCGGGGAGTCTACGGACGCGCTGGAGGCGAAAGACCTGGCGGTGCGCAAACTAGCCGGCAACGCGGTGGAGTTTGCCAGCATCTTCGCGGTGGGCTGGTCGCCGCTCTGGCTGCTGGCGGCGGCCGCGGACGTCACCGGCGGCACGCGCGCCTATTTGGACACGTTCGTCGCGGAACTCAAGCAATCGGGCGTGCTGGCGGCGGACGCGGACGTATCCTCGGCGGACGACCTGCTGGCGGCGCTGGGCGGCGCGTCCGGCCAGATGGCCGACACGATCGACATTCCGCCGCTGGCGCTGGACGAAATGCGCGCCAGCCTGAGCCAATTCCGGCAAAGCGCCGAGACCTTGCCCGACCCCCGCGACATGGGGCAGATCTTTGCCGAGATGAACGAGGCCGCGGCGGAGCAGAACCGCTCGCTCTTCACGGTCTCGTCGTTGGTGGCGGCCGGCGCGATCCAGGCCGGCATCCAACTGGGCAACGTCCACCTCTTCTCGTTCTACCGCGATTCGCTCACCACGATTCGCACGGAAGGCGCGCCGGCCTACGTGCAGCGCATCAGCCAGCCGTACCTGGAAGCCGCCGGCCGCCACCTGCATCCCGGCAGCGGCACCTATACGCAGCGCCTGCTGCGGCGGGGCCTGGAGCACGTGCGGCGGCAGCGCGCGCAGGCCGCCAACGCGGGCAGGGATGACCCGCGGGACGAGCAAGCGGGCGTGGACGGCAAAGGGCGCGCGCCGCGGTAGGTTGCAGGGATTGGGGCTTCATGCTCGTCGTCGTTGACGTGGGAAACACGAACATCGCGGTAGGGGCTTTTGCCGGGGACGACCTGCAAGGCTCCTGGCGGCTCAATACGGAGATCGGCAAAACCGGCGACGAATACGGCGTGCAAATTGCGGGTTTTTTGCAGCACGCCGGGTTGGACGCGGCCCGCTGCCAGGACGTGATCATCTCCAGCGTGGTGCCGCCGTTGGCGCGGGCGATCCACGACGTGGCGGCCAAGTACCTGGGGCAGACGCCGATTCTGGTCGATCCTCACCGGGTGCCCGGCGTGGCGGTGGAGATCGAGCGTCCCGAGGAGGTCGGCGCCGACCGGGTGGTGAATACGGCGGCGGCGTTCGTCCGGCACGGCGGACCCTGCATCGTGATCGACTTTGGCACGGCCACCACGTTCGACGTGGTCTCGGCGGCGGGCAACTACGTGGGCGGCGCGATTGCGCCCGGCCTGGGCCTGGCCACGGAGGCGCTGGTGGCGCACGCTTCCCGGCTCTACCGCGTGGAGTTCGAGCCGCCGGCCACCGTGGTGGGCAAGAGCACCATTCACGCGATGCAGTCGGGCATCATGCTGGGCTATCTTTCACTGGTGGAAGGCATGGTGCGGCGCTTCCACGACGAGCTTGGCAAGAGCAAGGTGGTCGCCACCGGCGGCTTTGCCCCGCTCTTTGCGCGCCACACGGCGGTGATCGACGCAGTAGACCCGAACCTGACGCTGGAAGGGCTGCGCATCGTCTACGAACGGCTGAAGCAGGCGTGAGTTGCGCAGTTTGCGCCCACTTCAAAGCGCCTGTGCGCGGCGTTTCGTTCGCGAATTTATCCTGTCCCGATAGACTGGTGTAGAGTGGAAAGCAGAAACAGCGTCGTGGTAGGGGATGGCGCCGGATGAGCGTTCTCAAGGGCAAGCGCATTCTGCTGGGCGTGTGCGGCAGCATCGCCGCGTTCAAGGCCGTGGCGTTGGCGAGCCAACTCACGCAGGCCGGGGCGGAAGTAGACGCCATTCTCACCCCGGACGCCCAGCGGTTCGTGACGCCGCTCTCGTTCAGCAGTGTCACGCAGCGGCCGGCGTACGCGGAACTCTATACGCCCACGGCGGGCCGCATCTTGCACGTGGATCTGGCGGAAGAAGCCGACCTGCTGGCGGTAATTCCCGCCACCGCCCACACGTTGGCGCGCATGGCGTACGGGCTGGCCGACGATCTCTTGACCTGCGTGCACCTCAGCACGCGGGCGCCGGTGCTGGTCGCGCCGGCCATGGACGGCGGCATGTACACCCATCCCGCCACGCAGGCCAACGTCAGCACGCTGCGGGAGCGCGGCGTGCACGTCGTGGAACCGCTGGACGGCCGGCTGGCGTCGGGTCTGGTGGCGCAAGGACGGCTGCCGGAAGTGGACGCGCTGCTGGCGGAAATCCGCGCCGCGCTGGGACGGGACGGCCCGCTGGCGGGCAAGACCGTGGTCGTCACCGCGGGCGGCACGCAGGAGCCGCTGGACCCGGTGCGTTTCATTGGCAACCGCTCCAGCGGCAAGATGGGGTTTGCGCTGGCCGAAGCGGCGCGGGACTGCGGCGCGCGGGTGATCCTCATACAGGGCGCTACTACCGCGCCGCCACCGGTGGGCATGGAAACGGCGCCGGTGACGACCGCCGCCGAGATGCGGGCCGCCGTAAACGAACACTGCGAACGGGCGGACGCGCTGATAATGGCGGGCGCGGTCGCCGACTACCGCCCGCAGACCGCCCACGGCCAGAAGGTGAAACGCGCCGGCGCGCCGCTCACGCTCACGTTGGTTGAGAATGAAGACATCGTGGCGCAGGTACCGCCCACGCTCGTCAAGGTGGGTTTCGCGGCGGAGACCGAGAACCTGCTGGACAACGCGGCGGCAAAGATCGCAAAGAAGGGACTGGACCTGATCGTCGCCAACGACGTTTCCCAGCCCGGCAGCGGCTTTGGCGCGGACACGAACCAGGTGGTGTTCCTCAGCCGGGAGCAGCCGCCGGAACCGCTGCCGCTGCTGCCCAAGTCCGAGGTGGCCGCCGCGGTGCTGGAGCGGGTGGCGGCGCTGGTGCAACGGCGAGCCGGTGAATCCCCTCTCCCCGAGGGAGAGGGCTAGGGTGAGGGTTCTCGGATTCCAAAGCCCCTGAACTGGTAGAAAGGGATTGAGAAGGGAATTGTATACGAGAGTAAACAGGGTATAGTAGAACCTCCGCCTACTGATAACCCTTGAAGCGTTTTCGGGAAACCCTTGACAGGCTGTGTCAGGGGTCGGTAGAATGCAAGGAGAGGTGCCCCTGGCGGGACTCGAACCCGCAGCCTCCCAGTTAGCAGCCGGGCGCTCAATCCAATTGAGCTACAGGGGCACCTTTTGCAATTCTATATCACCGAGCAATGTTCGTCCACCCTCTCGGCGGGCAAACGGAAACCCCCGGCGCTAGCCGGGGGTCATGGGGTTGAATCTAATCATCGCTGTCATCGCCTCTTTGCGGATCAGTCAATCTTATCTATTTTCCTCCAGTCGCTCATTCTTCAAAGAAGTATTCTTCCCCGCCATGCATCAGCATGTGATAGTCGCCAGGCGATTGCATCTCCGCTTTGCTTGGGTCTAGCTCATTGGCCGGCATTTCCCGGAGTAGAGCATGGGCGAACAGCGCATCCATCTTTCCAACCACGAAGAACTCCGGCTGTTGGCTGGCGCGGTCCCGCGTGATGCTCACTGTCTCGTCGTCCGCCAACTCAATGGCGACAATCTTGTTGAAGTTGACCCGGAAAGACCGCTCACCGCTGAAGTAGACGTGCTTGGTGGTAACGGCCATGATGCCTGTGCCACGGTCGAGGATCTCTTCGTACTCGACTGGCACGCCTTCCGACGCCCCGCCTCGCAGATAGACGCCTTTGGCTACCCGCACACTTGCCCCTCCTGAACGCCCGGATATTCTGCGGCTTGCGCGTTGCTCGAAGTAGCCTACGTTATCGAATACGTAGATGAGGTGCTCAGACTTCAAGAACTTGAACGGCAGCGCCCCGTGGTTGCCCGACCAATCAATCTCAGGCAACTTGCCGTCATCGAGGATGTACAAGATGTTTTGCTGCATCTGCTGATGTTGCGCTATTGCCCGCTTCTCTCGTTCTTGCTTTCTAAAGAGTGCCTGTCTATCTTGCTCCTCCGCTTCCCGTTTGGCTTCCCGTTCTCGTTCTATGGCTTCCAGTTCAGCCTGATGCCTGCGCCTGCTGGCTTCTTTGCTCTCGGCAATCTTGCGCTTCACGAAACTGAGCATCATGCGCCTCCTTTGCGGCACGAGCAGGGCAGCTACAGGCCATAGCTAACTCACCGACGCCGCACCCCAAGGAAGACGCATGACACTTTGACTAGGCTTCCGCCTCTCATTTGCGGAGAATGTGAGGCTAACTGTGGCGAAAGTATCATACCATACGTGCATCCCTGATAACCACCTATCGTGTATTGTCACGCAATTAGTCCCCTCACCCCGGCCCTCTCCCCAGAGAGAGAGTAATTTCGTTTCTCGGCTTGAGTTACGCAAAGGTTTCCATAGGGAGAGGCAGTGATTGCCTGCGGCGGAGCGAGCGCGGGCGCCGTTCCTTGACGCGGCGCGGCGCGCTCCGTATAATGACGGTATATGTCACGTGAACCGGGCGGTGCGTGAGCACGCGCTCGGTAGTGTTGCGTAGTAGTATCTCCGATGAATCGGGAGGATTGGTACGGATGGCGACTGCGATTAGTGTCAAGATTACCCCGCTGGGTGATCGTGTGGTTGTGAAGGCTCTTGAGCAAGAAGAGAAGACTCGTAGTGGAATCGTGCTGCCGGATACCGCCAAAGAAAAGCCCCAGGAGGGCGAGGTGGTGGCGGTGGGCGCCGGCCGCACCCTGGATAGCGGCGAGAAGGTCTCGGTTCAGGTAGAGCCGGGCCAGAAGATCCTCTTTGCCAAGTACGCCGGCACCGAGGTTAAGCTGGGCGACGACGAGTACCTGATCCTCAGCGAGAAGGACGTGCTGGCGATTCTGGACTAGCCGGCGCCTGCGATTGCCGCCGCGCGCGTGGGCAATTCGGCTTGACTGACGGCCCTCGCGCGGGAACTGAGCAATTGTAATGCGATGATCCGGAGGGCCGCGCCCGCGCGCGTTCCGGCTTTCCACACGACCGGGGATGAAGCGCTGCAACATTCGGTAACGCGCTCCCTCCCCGGTTTTGTTTTGTCTTGCCCTTGCGGTGTGCCGTCCCGGTTGTGTATCGTACACACAGGACGCCGCCCGAGGGGGCGCGCCGCAATGAGGATTGAACCGCCGCCGCGCACGTTCGCAGCGCCGTGGCGATGCCGGACACAGACCAAGAAGCGCTAGGTGATTGGGAGAAACAGGAAGAAAAATGCCGCAACAACGCCTGCTACTGGAACCGGAAGCAAAAGAAGCCTTCAAGCGCGGCTTCGACACCATGGCCGACGTGCTGAAGGTGACCCTGGGGCCCAAGGCGCGCACCGTCGCCCTGGAGAGCATGTCCCAGCGCACCGCCGCGCCGGAGATCATGAACGACGGCGCCACGATCGCGCGCCGCATCGTGGAATTGCCGGACCGCTTCGAGAACATGGGCGCGATGCTCATCCGCCACCTGGCCTGGCACGTGGGCGAGCAGGCCGGCGACGGCACCACCACCACCGCCGTGATTGCCCAGTCGATCCTCGACCAGGCGTACAAGGCGATGGCCGCGGGCTTCAATCCCATGGCCTTGCGCAGGGGCATCGAGCGCGCCGCCAAGGTCATGCTGGACGAAATCGAAACGCTCACCAAGACCCTGGATACCCGCGAGGAAATCAAGCGGCTGGCGAGCGTGGTCTGCCTGGACGACTACATGGGCGCGCTCATCGGCGAAATCGTGGAGACGCTGGGCCGGGACGCCATCATCATGGTTGAAGAATCCCGCAGCATGAACCGCGTCGACCGCGAGTACGTGGAGGGCATGCAGTGGGACAAGGGCTACCTCTCGCCTTACTTCATCACCAACCCGGACCGCATGGACTGCACCATCGAATCGCCTTTCGTCTTGGTGACCGACCGCCAACTCAAGCGCGCCGAAGAGGTCATTCCCGCGCTGGAGGCCGTGAAGTCGGTGGGCGGCAAGAGCCTGGTCGTCTTTGCGAATCTGGTGGAAGCCGAAGCGCTCGCCACGCTGGTGGTCAATAAGCAAGAGGGCGAAATCCAGACCCTGGCGATCAAAGCGCCCGGCGCCGGCAACCGCATGGTGCACATCCTGGAAGATATTGCCATCATGACCGGCGGCACGTTCGTCTCCGACGACTCCGGCGACTTGACGGAAGACATCACCGCGGCCGACCTGGGCCGCGCGCGGCGCATCTGGTGCAACCGCGACTTCTTTACCATCGTTGGCGGCATGGGCAGCGAGGTCGCCATCCGCCGCCGCATCCAGGAGGTCAAGAAACTCATTCCGGACGAGAAGAACGACTTCGAGCGCAACAAGATGCGCGAGCGCATTGGCAAGCTCAGCGGCGGCATCGCCATCCTGAAAGTGGGCGGCTATACCGAGGCCGAGATGAAGGAGAAGAAACTGCGCGCCGACGACGCCATGCTGGCCGTGCGCGCGGCGCTGGAGGAGGGCGTGGTGCCCGGCGGCGGCATTGCCTACATCCACGCCGCCAAAGCCCTGCGCAAGCTGAAGGCCAGCGACGAGGAAGAGGCCTACGGCATCCGCATGATGGCGGAGGCGGCGGAGGCCCCCCTGCGCCAGATTCTCCTGAACGGCGGCTACGATCCGGAGGCGATCATCGCCGACATCTACCGGCGGCGCTATCCCACCGGCTTCGACGCCCACAACGGCAAGTTCGTCAACATGATTCGCGAGGGCATCGTGGACCCGATCAAGGTGGTGCGTGCGGCCCTGAGCAAAGGCGTCAGCGGCGGCGTGATGGGCATGACCACGGAAGCCCTGATCTCGCCGGGCAAGTACGACATGAACGTGAATCCGTAACGCGGCCGTTGGGCGCTAAGCACTCTGTCAATACTCCAAGATAACGCGGCGGACACTGTCATTCCTGCAAAAGTGGGAATCCATTGGGGTGCGCGGAAAGGTTAATTCCTGCGTCCGCAGGAATGACGGAGCCCGATGCGGAGTTCTTCGACTAATCGCGGTTAGGAATTTGGCCGTCTTGTTTACGGAGCGCCGCATGCGGATGGGTCCGCCCAGGAGCGAACCGAGATGACGACGGAACCCACCGAGCGCATCGCCATCAGCCGCGTGTGGCTGGCCGGCGGCGGCGCGTTCGTGATTTCCGTGCTCGCCAACGTCATCGTGCGCACCGCCGTGATGGCGTTCTTTCCCATTTCGCCGCTCTTCCTCGCATTGGAGACGTGGCAGCCGATCGTCGTGTTTACGCTCATCGGCGTCTTTGGCGCCACCGTGGTCTTTGCCATCCTCGCCCGGCTGACCGCCCGCGCCATCATCATCTACCGCTGGCTGGCGGGCGTTCTGCTCCTCGTCTCCTTCATCCCAAACATCCTCATGCTCGTCGTCGACGCCCCCGGCGCCACCGTCCCTGCCGTCATCAGCCTCATGGTCATGCATGTCCTCACCGCCGGCATCACGGTGGCCCTACTCACCACCTGGCCGCGGACGAGTCTCCGCTAGAGAGGTCCAAGTGCCCTCGAAGTTACCTCATTTGACTTTAGCGTTTGTGGAGAATAGCCTAAGTGTCATTGCGCCATCGAAAGTCACCTTCCCTGTGCTTTGACTGTCTTGGCTCAGTTATGTGCGCCAAGCCCCTAAACTTTAGAACTGTGTGGTCACTTGAGTGCTGCAAGTCTCATTAGAATTGTATAATGAGAATATCGTTTTGCTTCACCCGTTGTAGGCAGTTTACTCTACACACAATAGTCGAATACTCTGCCCATCCATATTGTGCTCGTTACCGTCAGGTTCCTTACAGGAGGATGTGAACATTGAGTGACACTGAAAGTTTTGCATGTGAACAAGGGGAGTTTACGGATGTCGAGGGTGCACCCTTTGCTTATGATGCAGGGTTGATTGATCAAATTGAGGAACTAGATTGTCGCGTTCGAGCAATGCGCGAGGTAGGCAAGTTGGCGCCAGAAGTTCTGGGACGAATTCGTCAGTACTTCCGCATAAAGAGCATTTATCACTCAAACGCAATAGAGGGCAACCTGCTTGACATCGGCGAGACGCGCCAGGTTGTTGAGGCAGGCTTGACGATTGCAGGAAAACCTCTCAAGGATCAAGCTGAAGCGAAGAACCTAAACCAAGCTCTAGATTTCTTGGAACAGTTGGCATCTAGCACAGAGGAACAAATATCGATTAGCGACATAAGGCAAATCCACAAGCTAATCCTTCAAGGAATTGACGATGACAATGCTGGGGCGTACCGAAGTGTAGATGTGGCAATTTCGGGGTCGGACTTTTCTCCTCCCGAACCGATTGATGTCGAACCCCAAATGCGGGATTTCATTGAGTGGTTGGGCCCTGCTTCGCTCAAGTTCGGTGAAGATATCATTGAGACTGCTGCCGCCTGTCATGCCTGGTTCGCTCAAGTTCACCCGTTTGCAGATGGCAACGGACGAACTGCTCGTATCCTGATGAACCTCGTCTTGATGAGAGCCGGGTACCCCATCGCAGTGATTACACGTGACGATCGAGCGCGTTACTACGATGCTCTAGAGGAATCCCAGGCATCGGACTTAACTCCATTCATCGCACTAATACTTGAGTGTGTTTCTGAAACTCTCGAAGAGTACGAACAGGCAGCAGAGGAACAAAGGGAGCAAACCGAGTGGGCTGAATCGTTAGCCAGCCAATTCACTCAATCTGAGCAAATCCGCGCAAGAAACGAGTACGAACTTTGGAAAAGCGCTATGGAACTCTTGGTCAACCACTATCAACAGCTTGTGCATCGGCTGGATGAGAGCGCCCAGCTTGGTAGAGTATACATAACCGTTTTTGGCGTCCTTGGATATGAGAAATACCTCGCGCTTAGTCAGAGGCAGTCAGCCAAGAAGACATGGTTCTTCCGAGTCGATTTTCGAAGTGGAGAAAAGTCAGCTAGGTATCTTCACTTCTTCGGTTACTCAAGCCCCCCTATGTCAGATCACGCAAGGGTCTCACTCTATTTGTCGAGAGAGGAGTCTCCGTTCTACTTTGAGAAGCTTGACAACTTGAGCACGCCAAATGTACCGCCTTTGCGCGAAATTGGGTATGCGACAAGGGATGAGTTGTTTGTCGCGCGTTACGGCTATGCCCAGTGTGAAAAATCCAAAATAGAGAAAATCGCCACTGGCTTCTTTGAGGATGTAATCAGGTTTCACTTTAAACAATAGAGCGGACACATAGCACCATCTAGACAACTTAGAAGCGATGCACGTATAGGAACCAATTGCGTGTTAGTCGCAAGTTCAACTGGCACTTGCGATTGATTAGTATACACACTGTTCTACAGGACTAATGCTAATGGAGGAGCGGCCTAGTCTTGTGACAGGTACAGTGTCCTGAAGCTTGCGGAAGTTTTGCAGAATGAGCAAACAACCGAACATTCTCTTCATCATGTCCGACCAGCAGCAGTATGGCACGGCTGGGCCGGCGGCGGATGGGTGGTCGCCGCATTTGGAGCGGTTGGCGCGGGAGGGGATTTGGTTCCGGCGGGGCTATACGGTGACCACGCCGTGCGCGCCAGCGCGGGCGTCCATTGCCACGGCGGTCTATCCCCACGCGCACCACGTGCTGAACAACTGCCACGTGCCCTACGCCGTCAGCCGCGAAATTCGCGACGGCGTGCCCACCTGGGGGCCGAACCTGAGCGCGGCCGGGTACCGCATGAGGTACGCCGGCAAGGCGCACATCGGCTGGGAACGCGGGCCGGTGGAATATGGTTTCGATACGGAAGAACGCGCGTTCGACAGGGCCGCGTACCTGCGGGACCACCGCATTCGCACCGAGCAGCAGGGCGGCGCGCCCAAGCCGAGCGCCGGCAGCGGGCCGCGGCCGGGCACGTGGGGCTTCCACGACGCGGCCGGCGTCTACTGGCTCCATTACGGCGTGGAAGACGGGCCGCCGGAAGCCACGACCACGGCGATGCAAGCGGAAGCGGGTTTGCAGCAACTACGGGCGCTAGCCGACGAAAACAACGACAATCCGTGGTGCCTCTGGATGAACTTCACCGGCCCGCACAACCCGTACGTTGTGCCCAAGGAATACGCCGACCGGTTCGACTGGCGCGACGTGCCGGTTCCGCCGAGTTTCTATACGGACGGCGCGGCCAAGCCCGCCTACGTGCGCCGGGCGCGGGAGACGTGGTTCCGCGAGATCAATGAGGAGCACACCCGCAAATCCATTGCCCACTACCGGGCCTACTGCGCGCTGATCGACCATTACGTGGGGGCGGTGCTGGACTTCCTGGACGAATCCGGCCAGGCCGAGAACACGCTGGTGGTCTACACCTCCGACCACGGCGACATGATGGGCGCGCACGGCCTGTGGTTCAAGGACATCTGGCCCTACGAAGAAACCCACCGCATGCCGTACATCGCGCGCTGGCCGGCGGGATTCGCGGCGGGCCAGGTCTGCGACGCCTACGCGCGCACCCTGGACCTGGGGCCGACTTTCTTGGACGTGGCCGGCGCGGAGCCAATGCAAAATGTCCACGGCGTCTCGCTCGCGCCGCTGCTCACGGGCCAGGACGGCGCCGCCGACCGCCTGGAGCACCGCGAACTCTTCTTGCAGGACCACGGCAACATCTTCTACTTCATGAACCGCACCATCTGCGACGGCCGCTATAAGTTCGTCTTCAACGGCTTCGACTACGACGAACTCTACGACCTGCAAGAAGACCCCCACGAGACCTACAACCTGGCGGAAAATCCGCACTGCGCCGACGTGCGCGAGCGGCTGACCGACCGCCTCTGGGACTGGATGCTGCGGCTGGAAGACCCCTACGCCGGCCGCCAGTACGCGGCGAACGTCATCCTGGGCCGCAGCGAACCGCCGCCCAATCGCAGAGATCCCTCGCCGCGTAAGCTACTGTGAGCGGGCGCGTTCTTTCGTCTTCTCTGCACGCGCATCGTTCGCTCTGAGCCTGTCGCAGGGTGAACGTGGTCTGGGACTGCAAGCTTCGGCTAGACTGGGCCAGCAGGCGGAAAGACGCCCCAACGTTGTCGCATAAACGTAGCGCGGGGGCTTGTCCCCCGCCGGGAGCGCTGGGAACTGCGGTCAAGTCAGCAGATACAGGCGCACGAAGCGTCGCCCCTGCCGCGCCGCAGGTTGCAAACCTGCGCTACCGGCCCAGACGTTAGGCGAATTGTGGAAAGGGCTCGTTCCGGGACAAGCCATGAAGCGCGCACTCATCATCCGCCACGCAGAGCCGGAAACCCTCGCCGCCAACTTCAGCGGCGTGTTGGCGCGGCACGGCTTTCACCTGGAACCACTCAACGTCTTCGAGGCGGCGCCCGCCTTCGACCGCTTTGCGCCGCCGCCTTTGCAGCGGGTGGACCTCATCGTGGCGTTGGGCGGCCCGCAGTCGGCCAACGACGACTATCCGGCCATTCACCACGAGCGCGCTTATCTGCGCCGGGCGCTGGACGCGGGCACGCCGGTGCTGGGCGTCTGCCTGGGAGCGCAAATCATGGCCACGGCCCTGGGCGGCACGGTGGAACCGACCGGCGGCTACCAGTTCGGGCTGCGCCGGCTCTCGGTGACCGCCGCCGGGGACGCCGACCCGGTCTTTGGCAAACTGGCCATTCCGCTCGTGCCCACCCTGCACGGGGAGTGTTTCTCCATCCCCCAGGGGGCTATCCGGCTGGCGGAAGGGTACATGCTCCGGCGCGACGGCAGCTACCGCAGAATCAACATGGCCTTTCGCTACGGCAATTCCTACGGCTTCCAGTTCGAGCCGCAACTGACGCTGGAAGAACTGCGGGTGTGGAACCGGGAACTCGCCGGCGACTACGCATTGATGGGCGACCGCTTCGACCCCCACGAGGAAGCGTCCCGACACCTGCGCGAGTTCGCCCGCTACGAACCCCACTACCGGGAGCAGATGGCCAACCTGCTAACGGCCTTCCTCCACAACGCGGGCCTGGCGTAAGGCCGAACTTTCCCCTCACCCCGGCCCTCTCCCGGCGGGAGAGGGAGATTTGAAGCGGCCGGCCCTGTGCATCGGTAGACAACGCGCTCGCCCGTGGTGTATGATGGGTGGCAAGAGAAAGGAGGTGATGCCCATGGATGTAAGTTGTAGATCCAGGGCCGCCTCCGCTAAGTCTCGGTAACGAGACCGCGGAGCGGCCGTTGGACAATGAAGGAGCGCTCACGGCGCACGTGCGCCGGGCGCTCCTTTTGTTTTGCTCACGTGAAACGTTTGAGGGCGCGCGCGTCACTCGGCGAGCAACTTCATGAGTTCGCGGTTTTTCTCTAGGCTATCCCGGAAGTGCGCCATGACTTCGGGACGGGGTGTGCCGTGTCCGCGCGCAGCGATGTAGGAGCGTAGGGCAACTTCCAGTACATCCTCGAATCGCCGACCGTCCTGTCTGGCAAGCGTGTGCAAAGCGGCAAGCAACTCAGGGTCAACCTCGCTGGTGAACTGCTGGCGTTTCTTGGACACGTCTGCCTCCGCAAGATTGCAATTGGGGCGGTTAGCGAACCATCGCTGTGCCTGCCCGCGCACTTAGAACAATTGAATCAGCCGGTTAGGCTACCTTTCCAGTGTAGACTATCTGGCCGGCGGCGGATAGGTCGGTTTGCTCTCGTACGGCTCCCCGCCGGTGCGGGTGAAGAAGCCGGTGGTCTGGCTAAAGCCGGCGTCTTTGGCGTAGATTTCCAGTTCCGGCGCGCGCAGGTTGCCGAGGTTGTCGCGCACGGCGGCGATGTTCGGATACGTGGCGGCGACCGTGTGCTCGTCGATGCGAAAGGCGTTGGCCACCGCGCTCATGGCGTCGGTGGCGCGCTCGGCAAAGGTGTACTTGACCTTGAGCGTCACCGGGCCTGCCAGCTTCAGGGGTTGCACCACGCCGATCTTGCCCAGCGCCCGCACCGCGCCCTCTGCCGCCGCCTCAGCCGCGGCCTGGGGCGTCATCGAGATGGCGCTGAAGTGGCTGGTGCCCTTCTTCACCGCCACCGTCTCAATGCCGGGTACCAGGTCCGCCGCTTCCAGGCAGGCCCAGTAGTCGCCGGTGTTGAGCACCGCCGGCACGTCGTGAATGCCCGCGAACGCCACGAAAATGCCGATTTCGCCCACCAGCAGGTCATTCAGCCAGATGCCCTCCACCGCGCTGTAGGCGCGAGTAATTGGATGGGGAAGAATTGAATGCCGCCAGCAGCCTTTCTCGCGGTTGCCGGCCATCTCGTGGAAACCAACGAGCATGCCGGCGTCGAAAGTCTCATCGAGCAGTTCCGTGAAGATGTCGTGGCGGGGCAGGCCGTGGATGATCTGCACCGGCTTGGGCAGCTTGTGGTACTCCATAGTGTGGATGGTGTTGAGGACGATCTCGCTGACGCCGTTGTCCAGCAGCGCCTCGCAGATCGCCGCTAACTCCATGGTGGCGTATTCGCTGGCGTTCAGGTAGCCCTCGCGCCGGTTGAAGACGCCGGCCACGCCCTCCTGGTCGGCAAAGATGTAGATCTTCATCTGTTTCCCCTCACCCTGGCCCTCTCCCACGGGGAGAGGGAACGTCTGTGTAGCGCGGGGGCTTGTCCCCCGCCTCTTGTGCGCTGCCGATACGGGCCTGCCTAGGCAAGTCCCCTAGATTCCTCGCTGCGCTCGGAATGACATTTACCGACCCCTGTCAGCACGAGGAAAAGGGACATCCCCGTAGCGCGGGGGCTTGTCCCCCGCCTCGGCGAACACAACAACCCTCACCCTAACCCTCACCCGCGGGGAGAGGGGATCCTGCGCGGTCCGGCCTTACTTTGCGTAGTGCGTGAACACCTTGCGCACCGCGCGGGCCATGTCGTGGATCATCTCTTCCGTGCACTTCTCGTTGACGTGCCGCACGAGCATGCGTTTCAGGATGCCCTCGGCGTTGGGGCACATGCCGGTGTAGTAGCGCACGTCGCGGCCGCTGGCGGGATCCAGCAGCGGGTAGGCCGACTCGCCAAAGAAGCGGCGGTTCTTCAGCACGTCGTACTCGTAGATGGGTGTGCGCGTATAGCCCGCGCCGAAGCCGACGCCCTCGTGGGCAAACGCCTGCGACAAGTCGTCCAGTCCCACGGAGAGTTCCTCCAGCTTGGCCAGCGGGCACCAATTCCAAAAGACGTGGGTGCTCTCCGGCGTGGGCGCGCGCGGCGGGATGACGCCGGGCACGTCCTCCACCAGGTCGCTGAGCAGATTGCCCCACTTGGTGCGCAGGCCCGTAATCGTCGGCAGCTTGCGCAACTGGGCCAGGCCCACCGCGCCTTGCAGTTCCGTCATGCGGTAGTTTGGCGCCAGGAAGGGCGGCTGGTTCTCGCGGCCGCTGCGGCCGCGGCCCTTGTTGTGGGCCAGCATGATGCGTTCGCCCAGGTAGTCGTTGTTCGTGACCGTCATGCCGCCGTCGCCGGTGGTCATGTGCTTGCTCTGCTGGAAGGAGTAGCAGCCGATGTCGCCGATGGTGCCGGCGTAGCGGCCGTTGTAGGCCGCCATGTGGGACTGGGAACAGTCCTCGATGACGAGCAGGTTGTGCTTGCGCGCCAGTTCCACAATCGGGTCCATGACCGCCGGATTGCCCTGCAAGTGCACCACCATGATGGCCACGGTGCGTTCGGTGATGCAGGCCGCGATCGTCTCGGCGGTGATATTGCCGGAAATCGGGTCTACGTCGGCAAAGACCGGCACGGCAAGCTGGTAGAGGATGGCAATCAGGCTGCCGATGTCCGTAATCGGCGCGACGATGATCTCGTCGCCGGGGTTCGGTCCCACTGCCAGCACGCCCACGTGCAGCGCGGCGGTGCCGGAAGTGCTGGTGACCGCGTGCTTGACCCCAAAGGTCTTCTTCCACTCTTCTTCGAATTGCGTGACCTTGGGGCCGCCGAGCACGTTGAGGTTGCCGGAACGGATTACGTCGGTCAGTTCCGCAATCTCTTCATCGCCGAACATGCGGCCGCTGATGTCGCTGTTGGTGGGGAACTTATAATCGACGGTCCTCGGGCCGCCCTCAATGGCAAGCTGCTCTTGCTCTACGGTCTGCATGGGGTGTTTCTCCTTGGGTCGCTGCGGGTCTTACCGGGCACGGAATAGGCGAATCGTTGTCCTCATTGTGGACAAACACCAAGGCGAGCGCAAGTGTGCGCCGCGCCCGGAGATAGAACGCTCAGGTTGGTAGCCTTTGTAGGAAGCGGTTCGTGTCATTCCGAGCGCAGCGAGGAATCTAGGATGTTCTCGCTCTAGACTCTTCGTCGCTGCGCTCCTCAGAATGACAGTTGAGAGTTGGCAAAGATATTGAGACGTTATCGTGTTTTGCCTTTGACCAACCCAAGACCATATCGACTAGTCGCGGGCAGGGGGTGCTTGGGTGTGAGAGGAACGTCGAGAACGAAGGCTCAGTGCCGGCCGTCATTCCGGCGAAAGCCGGAATCCATCTTGCCGCGGCCGCGCTTTTCAACATAAAAAAGAAAGGACGCACGCTCGTTCGTGCGTCCTTTCAAGATAAACCAATTTCGCGCGGCGGCAACGCCTACGGATTCGAGCCGGTATTGACCGGCACGTCCGGGTTGTTGCCCCACTCGGCCCACGCGCCGTCGTAGTTCTGGACGTTGTTGTAGCCCAGCAGCCGCGCGACGAAGTAGGCCACCGCCGAACGCACCGCGGTCTGGCAATGGGCATAGACCACCGTGTCCTCCGAAATGCCGGCGGCGTTGAAGAGTTCCGTGAGTTCCGCGGCCGACTTGAGGGTGCGCACATCCGTGCCGTTGAGGTACACCACCCAATCCTGGTTGATGGCGCCCGGAATGTGGCCGCCGCGCTCGGAGCGCGCGTCCCGCCCGGAATACTCGCCGGCGGAACGGTTATCCAGGATTACGGCATTGCTGTTTTCGTCCGCGATTGCGGCCTGCACCTCATCGATCGTGCCTACCAGCAGCGGATCGAACTCCACCGTGAACGTGGTCGCGGCGAACGACGGCACGTCGCTAGTGGCTTCGCGGTCTTCTTCGGCCCACTTGGCGAAGCCGCCGTTCAGCACTTTGGCGTTCTTGTGGCCGTAAAGCTCGAACGCCCAGAAGACGCGGGTGGCCCACAGGATGTTGCCGCTGCCGTAGACCACAACTTCCTGGTCGTTGCCGATGCCCAGGGCGCCCACCAGTTCCGCGAACTTGTCCGGCGGCAGCACCATGCCGCTCACCTCGTGATCGGGATCGATGAAGTTGCGCGTGTGGATGTTGATGGCGTTCTTGACGTGGCCGGCGGCGTATTCGTCGGGGGAGCGCACGTCGATGATGCGCAGATTGGGGTTGTCGAGGTTGGCTGCCAGCCAATCGGTTTCCACCAGCAGGCCGGGGTTGGCGTAGTCCTGCGGTGGGGCCGGCGCGTCCGCTTCCTGGTCCGCTGCCGGCGCGGCGGCCCCACCGCAGGCGGCGGCGAGCAACGCGCCTCCGGCCGTGAGACCGGTGAGTTGTAGAAACGTCCGACGGGAAAACCCGCTTAACATTGTCCAATGCCTCCCTATAGTGGTTAGGTCAATCGACTTGAGCACGGTCTGGTGTACTCCTACCTCTATCCTAACTAAACTGATCAAGTAAGTCAACAACATGTACGGGTGTTGGACTGCCTGGGTGAGACGGTCAGCGCGGCCGCCCGGCGCGGATGGTGGCGGCGTTCTTCAGGGCTTCGCGCTTGGAGAGGGCGCTGAGGCGGTCGGCGTTGCGGGCGACGTAGTCCGCGACCGTGGGCAGGTCGGTCCAGGCCAGGTCACGCAGCGCCCAGCCGATGGCCTTGCGGATGAAGAAATCCGGGTCGTCCAGGTTGGGCTCGATGCAGTCGTAGAGCAAGTCCAGGTCGGTGGCCTCCTTGCGCTTTACTTGGCAGATGATGGACGAGCGGCGCTTCCAGATATTTTCGTCGCGGCTCCAGGCGCGCATGTGGGCGGCCATCGGCCGGGTGTAGTTGTCCACCAGTTCGCGCAGCTTGTGAGTAGCCACGTCGTCCACCAGGTCCCACCACGCGCCGCTGACCACCATCTCCTCATAGAGCGGCAGGGTCTCCAGGGTGCGATAGGCGCGGAACGCCGGCGCGCCGGTCACGTCCAGCGCGGCATAACGCTCCTCGCGGTAGGCGGCATTGCGCCAGAGTTCCAGGACGGCCGCGAGCCACTCTTCCCTGTTGGCAAGGGGGTAGGCACGCAACGCGGCGCGCACGAGTTTGCGGCGCACGGGAGTCTGCACGCCCCGATACGGCATGGCCGACTTCATGTAGGCCTGCATGCCCGGCGCTTTCTCCGGGTTGGCGTGGTCGGCCAGCGCCTGGCGGATAGCGGAAACGAGTTCGTGGGCCATGGCGCACTTCCGAATCCCTCTCCCCGGGAGATCTCTGCTGAACCCCTTCCACCTCGAGGGGCTGGCAGGAATAGGTGTATGTCATTCCGAGCGCAGCGAGGAATCTAGAGGTGCTGATTCTGCTGGGCAACGCCTTAGATTCCTCACTCCGCTGCGCTCCGTTCGGAATGACAGGTGAAGTTGCTTGTAGAGTATCAGCCCCTGTCAGCCGGTGAGAGGAGTAGAGTGAGGGGACTCCTAGACGTGGGCATACTCAACCGCTACCGCACGCCCAAGAAAGGCGGAAGCCAAGCCTTCAACCCGCCTCCGCCAGCGGTATGGGGGATGCGCCGCTGTAGTGGACGCCGATGTCGCTGGCCAGGGTCTCCTGGTACTGCCAGTCGGGCACCAGGCAGCGGTAGGGCTTGCGCAGGAGCACGCGCGGCTCGCCCTGCCACTGGGTGGCGGCCAGGGAGCGCGTCAGATTGACCTGCTGGTACGCCTGCGCGTCGTCCAGCGACGTGTGCAGCGAGTAGCCGTCCGGATAGTAGCGCCCCTCAGTGGCGCGCCGGCCCCACTCCACGCACCACAAGGCTTGTTCATCCCGCATTGGTATTCCCATTCTTGACAATCGATTGCTCAGTCTGCAACTTTGACGCGTTCATCGGGTTGCGGACGACTTGGAGACGACCCAATTGCGTATCTAGTGCAGAAGGATGTCAACCACCGAATATGCGAATTGCGCCAACAAGAACTGCTGCCCACACGGCCATCCCGCCAATCATCCAGCGGGTCAGGCGGATCTCCATCTCGCGGAAGTCAGTCCTCAGTTTGGCCATTTCGGTCTTTAGGTTAGCAATGTCGGCCTTCGTTGCCAGATGTTCGTAGACGCCTTCAAGGCGACTGAGCCGTTCTTCTACCGTGAGCGCGGCTATGACCAGATTCTCCTTGTGTACTGCGCTGCCCTCTCATTCTATCACGCGGATTGGAAAAGTACTCCTAAGTAATCCTGTGGCTTTCACACTTGAAACTTGCCACACAGCGGATGCGGCCCTCGTGCATCCCTTGGGCTCTCGCTTCGTACTAAAACACGACTGGCGAGAACGTCTCTCTCAGCCAAGCGATTAGCCACTCTAGCGCGGCGCCGGCGTCCACACTTATTCTGCCTGCTCCAACCTGTATGAAACCCCATGTACCTTGCAACCACTGGGAAACATCGTCCGCTTCCCGCAGGACCCATTCAGAGGCATCTCCCAATTGCTGCTGAAATCTCGCGAAAACACTCGAAGCTTCCTCCCACACCTGCATTGGGACAGCCTTTGACTCGTCCCAAGCTTCCTGTAATTGTGCGATTCCGACGCGCTGCTTCCACTCTGTGCCTAGAGTGTAGAACCGGTGCCCTACCAGAGCAAAACTCACAAATGCCATCGGCAGGGTCATGTGGCTCAGAACCGGCAATAGTGGGGGAAAGACGATTGTCAGGCCTACCACGAGTCCTGTAACTACAATGGCAAGAGCGGCGTTCTGTAGCAAGTGCTGCGCGATCTTGGAGTGCATCTCGGCCTGGCTCAACTTGCCCTCTTGGTACAATAGCCCGTATTCCATTACGGCGAACGTGCCTTCAGTCACGGCAACGACCAGGCCCCCACCTACCATGGAACTGGCCGTAAGCCTTACGGAGCTTCTCACTGCTTCCGTGTTCAAGGCGGCTCGCGCCTGCGCAATCTCCTCCGCAGTCATCGGCGCTGCGCCTCTAATCCGATTCAGCATTTTATCTTCAAAGATGCCGGCGGTGGCGCTATCACTTCCACCCAGACTTTGCGGAATGAAGTGACTCCAGTCGCGTGATGAGTGAAAGTTCCGTACCGCATCGGGGCCGCCCATGCGCACCTCCTTCGGAATGGTCTCCCAGATTGACTGTGCACCCACGAGATTCCGATACGTGCTGCCTGCGTTCCGATAATACCTGGTCAGGTCTGGCGGCAGAGTATTGAAGTTGAGATTGTCCAGCCAACTCTTGGCGAACATGCCAGAGACCCAGAACGGCAGAGCACCGGTGCGAACGTACTGAAGCAGCAATGACTCCAGGCTGATGCTCTCACGCTTTTCTTCCGCGACTATTGTCGATATGTCCTCTTTTGTAGAGTCATCCGAGCCTCCACAGCCATGGGCCAAGAGGCTAGTACCAATCAATAGGACAATTTCCCTGCGGAACATCCCCGCCTGTGGCCGTGACACCACGCATATCCCCCCTTCATTTCTGAACTCATGTTGACAGCCGACCCAACTGCCTCAGCACTAGAATTTGTCGAAAGAAGCTCTTATCGCGACATTAGAACCACCGCATACTCCAGTCAACGACTTTGTACGAACCACTGCTCGGCAGTCTTATTATGGGGGGGGGGAGGGGACGCGTCAATTGTCAAGTTAGAAAGAGGGGCTTCTGGTCTGTCAACCCCTTGCCATCACTTTGAGGGTATAGTATGCTTGCTAATGGAAGGAAGCTAAGGATTGAGAGGACTTGACAATGCCTACCGCTGCGCGTCCTGCTTCTTTGGAGGAGAACATAGCCGCATACGATGACATGCGCGAGGAGCTAGAGAGTACCAGCTTTGGCAAGTGGGTTGTATTCCATAACTGCCAGTTGATAGGCTCTTATCGCTCTTTCTCCGAAGCCGCCGACCAGGCGCTTGAATCCTTTGCAGATGAAGACCCCTACCTGATTCGGCAAGTCAGAAACTACCCGGACCATCTTCCAGTCTCCGCCCTCATAGAGGGAGGCAGAATTGCCAATCGCTAACATTGGGCCTTTGGACAGAAATCTCTTAATCCAAGATGGCCCACGGATAGACGTAAAGATTGGCTTCAACACACCGCTCAAAGATAAGCCTGCAATGTCTGCACTTCTGGATACTGGCGCAACTTACTGCTGCATCGACGTAGAGCTTGCGGGTACGTTGGGCCTTAAACAGATTGACGCTCGAAAGGTTGTCGGTGCACATGAAACGAAATGTATACCTTTCTTTATGACAGACATTTTCATACCTGAGTTGAACAAGGCTTGGCGAGAAGAATTCGGCGGATTACCCCTACAAGAAAACGGGTTCGACCTCAAGGTAATCATTGGAAGATTCCTGTTAGGCGACATGAACCTGCATTACGAGGGGAGCACTGGAAAAGTGCAATTGGAATTGCAACTCAGCGAGACCTAAGAGCATTGAAAACCACCAAGAAACCTCCGCAATTGCGGGGGTTTCTTGTTATTGGTCACTAGGTTATATAATTGGGTCCGCCTGCTGTAGATTCCTCGCTGCGCTCGGAATGACATTACCTCAGGGAACGACATCAGAGGCACACGCAATAGCATTAGAACCACCGCGTAATCACCACTTTCCGTTCGGTGAAGAAATCGATCGCGTCCCTCCCCTGGCCGTGGAGGGTGCCGAAGAAGGACTCTTTCGCGCCGCTGAAGGGGAAGTAGGCCATGGGCGCGGCCACGCCGACGTTGATGCCGATGTTGCCGGTGGGGGCGCGGTAGCGGAACTCGCGGGCGGCGGCGCCGTCCTGGGTGAAGATGGAGGCGGCGTTGCCGTAGCGCTGGTTCTCGATGAGGGTGATGGCGCCGTCGAGGGTCTCCACGTGGGTCATGCTGAGCACCGGGCCGAAGATTTCGTCGGTAAAGAGCGCCATGTCGGGCTGGACCCGGTCGAAGATGGTCGCGCCGACGAACGCGCCGTTGGGGTCCTGGGCCGCGGCGGTTTCGCGCCCATCCAGGAGCAAGGCCGCGCCTTCGTCCACGCCGCGTTCGATGTAGCCGAGGATGCGCTCCTTGGCGGTCTGCGAGATTACCGGGCCGAGTTCCACGCCCTCGTCCGCGCCGTTGCCGACTGCCAGGGAACCGGCGGCCGCAACGATAGCGTCCCGCACGCGGTCGTGGCCGTCGCCCACGGTCACCACCACCGAACCGGCCAGGCAGCGCTGGCCGGCGGAGCCAAACGCCGAGTTGATCACGTTGCTCACGGTCTCGTCGAGCGCGGCGTCGGGCATGACCACCAGCACGTTCTTCGCGCCGCCCTGGGCCTGGACGCGCTTGCCCTGCTCGCCGGCGCGGGCGTAGAGATAGCGGGCGGTGGGCGTGGAGCCGACGAACGAAAGGCCGCGCACCAGCGGATTGTCCAGCAGGGCGTCCACGGCCTCTTTCGCGCCGTTCACCACGTTGATGACGCCGGGCGGAAAGCCGCATCGGTCGAGTTCTTCGAACACCAACTGCATGCTGGTGGGCACCTGCTCGGAGGGCTTGATGATGTACGTGTTGCCGCAGGCGACGGCATACGGCCAGAACCAGAACGGCACCATCAGCGGAAAGTTGAAGGGACACACCGCCGCGAACACCCCCAGCGGCTGGCGCACCACGTCCTCGTCGATGCCCTTGGCCGCGCCGTCCTCCAGGCCGTAGCCCATGAGCAGCGAGGGAATGCCGCACGCCACTTCCACGTTCTCGATGGCGCGGCGCACGGAGCCGCGGGCGTCCTCCAGGGTCTTGCCGTGCTCGCGGGTGACGGCGCGGGCAAAGTCCTCGAACCGCGCTTCCATGCGCGCTTTGACCGCAAAGAGCAGGCGCGAGCGCTCCAACGGCGGCGTGGCGCGCCACTCCGGAAAAGCCGCCTGCGCCGCCGCCACCGCCGCGTCGGTGTCCGCTTTGGTGGATAGCGGCACGTGCGCGATGGTCTCGCCGTTTGCCGGGTTCGTAACGTCCAGGTAGTTCTCGGTCTGCGGGGTTACCCACGCGCCGCCGACGTAGTTGCGGAGCTTGGGGGCGTTGGTGTCCGCGCCGGTTGTAGTTTGCTTGAGTTGGGTTTGCATGGGTCAATCCTTAGTGATCTACGGGCAGCGCATACGCTACTCATCAAATTCAAAGACTAGACGGTAGTCATTATAGTGTATGTGCTAGGCAATGGCTGTGTGGACTTTTCAGTCAACGCCAAGAGGCGGGGGACAAGCCCCCGCGCTACGTTAATGCGACACTATCGGGGACTAGCCCCGCGCTACGTTAATGTGACACTATCGGGGACTAGCCCCCGCGGTACGGCTTACAAGATAGACCCGCGAAAGTGATGCTCTCTGCCACTTGACGCGCCGTGGCCGGGCATTGGATAATGGATATGAAGGAGCCTTGTATGCCTGTGGTAATCATCCGTGTCCGGGGAACGCTCCCGGGCCCCTCGGCGACCCGAACTCTCGCAGCACTTCCTGCGGAGCGGCGCGCTCGCCGCTAGCCTCGTCGCGCACTCGTCGGTCTCACGTGATGACCTCGTCGTAGAGATTGGCCCGGGCCGGGGCTTGTTGACACACGCCTTGGCGCGCCGGGCCGGTCACGTTGTAGCGGTAGAGATTGACGCCCGCCTTGCGGATCACCTCCGATCCAGTGCGCAGTCCAACGTGGACGTGGTTACGGGTGACTTCTTCAGGTTTTGCGCACCATCCCGTCCGCATAAGGTCTTTGCCAACTTGCCTTTCGCGCGCACAGCCGACATTATGCGTCACCTGACTGAAACGCCGACGCTCACCGAAGCCTACCTTGTGGTACAGCGAGAGGCCGCTGAGAGGTTCGCCGGCTATCCCTACGAAGACGAGACGATTCGTTCGCTCTCGCTGAAGCCCTGGTGGCATGTGGAAATCCTGCGGCGACTCCGCAGAACCGACTTCGCGCCTGTGCCCAATGTCGATGCGGCCCTCCTCTGGCTGATGCGCCGCGATAGGCCGCTAGTCCAGGGGGCAGAAGGAGACACATACCTGCGCTTCATTGAAAGTCAACTGGGTACAACACGCACGGTCCGGGCAGCATTGCGGAGACTTTTGACACACAAGCAGATGCGTCGGCTTGCCCGCGATCTTCGATTCTCGCTGGATGCGCGCCCCAGCGAACTGAGCTTTGAGCAATGGCTGGGGGTTTTCCGATTTCACTCGATCCACCGCTAGCGGTGTGTCAACCGGCAAGCCGCTTCAGAATCAAGAATCTTGGTGCTCGGATGGCGGACTAGAAACGGGGTAGGGGCACGGCATGCCGTGCCCCTACCCCTCTCTTCGCCCTCACCCTAGCCCTCTCCCAGCGGGAGAGGGAACCGGAGAGCAACGGGAAGCGTCACGCCTCGCCAGGCTTGGCTTCCCTGGTTTCTTACCTGTCCGCTTGCCTCCGGGCTATGACGCATTCTCCTTTTCCCACGTGTCCAGTTCCACCTGCATGCCCTCCATGCCCATGTCGATGGCTTCCTCGGCGGTGATGTTGCCTTCATCCACGAACTGGATGATGCCCGCCGTGGCGGCCTGGTAGAGCGGGCTGGACGCCGGGTGCGGGAAGAAGCTGGTGGCGTAGCCGATAGCCTTCACGAAGGCGCTCATGTCCGCCGGCCGGGGGTCGTCCGCCGGCGGCACAAAGGTATCGCCGGCCGAGAGCATCGCCGGCGCGGCCCAGCCTTCGCCGCCCATCCAGCGCTGGTGCTTCTCGCCCATGGTCCAGAGCGCGAACGTCTGGGCGTCCGGGTTTTCGGCGCCGCCGGCCAGCACGCTCATTTGCTCGTGGCCGTTAAATGCGCCGCGCACCTTGGTGCCGGTGATGGCGGTATAGGGCACTTCCACCGTGGAAAACGCGAACGGGTCCGCTTCCCGGAAGGGCTTCATGATGAAGGTGCCGCCGGGCACCATGGCAAACTTGCCGTTGGGGAAGTTGGGATTGCCGTAGTAGTCCTCGGCCTCTTTCAGCGTGGCCCGGTCGGGAGCGGCGCGGAACTTCTCGATCGAGTCCTTCAGGATCAACTGGGTGAGGTGAATGGCGATGTCGCGATTCACGTTCATGTTGCCGTCGGAATCCAACATGCCCGCGTAGAGGTACGGGAAGTAACTCCAGGCGTAGCTCATGGTGGAGATGCCCCAGCGGGTGCGCTCCTCGCCCTGGTTCAGGCGGCCGGCGATGTCGGCGGAAATCGCGATGGTCTCTTCCCACGACATGTCGTTCGTGGGCGGATTCTGGCCGGCTTCATCGAACATGTCGCCCCGATAGAAGAAGGCGGTGGTGTTGGAGCCGGTCGGGAAGCCCATGGTCTTGCCGCGCCAGGTGACGGCGTCGAAGAGCCGCCCGGCGTACTCGGCCTGATTGATGCCGCCCGCGGCCATGATCGGCCCGGCGTCCAGCCACTGCTCCGCCAGAATGTGCGGCGCGGACGAGGTGTTCGCGATGTCCGGAATCTCGCCGGCGGCCAGCAACGGCGGTAGGCTGCGCTTCCAGTGTTCCCACGTGATCTTCCACGTGACCTCGGGATGCTCTTCGCCAAAGAGCGCCATGGCGGTGTTCCAACGCAGTTGGCTGGTCTCGTCGCCCATCCAGACGGCCCAGACCGGCTTGTGCTCCACTGCGGGCGCTTCCGCGGCCGCTTCCTTGGGCGCGGCTTCCGCTTGCTCGGCAGCCGGCGCGGCCGCGGTCTGCACCTGGCCGCACGCGGCGAGCAGCGCGGCGCCGGAAACGCCGAGCGCGCCGCCAAGCATCGTTCTGCGGGATAGTTTCGTTGTTGACATCGAATGTATCTCCTATCGCTGTACCACCGGAAACTTCCGACTGTCACAGGCCAACGCTTTGCTCTTGGCTACCCGCGCGCCGCGTACAAGTGACCGGCGCGCGCATGGCGGAGGGAGCATGGACCTGTGCCTGCGCTACAACCTCCTTTGCTCTGCGTTGCACGTGGGTATACGATATTCTGACAGAGAGTGCTTGTCAAGGATATCATTGCCACCGGCGCGTGCCGGGCGGCTCGTTCGGCGGCTGGCGCTGCGCTGATGTCGCGGAGAATTGGGATTCAATCCCGCCGGCCGGCAGGTCTAGTCGCCGGCGGCGCCTGCCTGTTCCTGCTGGGCGTTGTAGCGGGCTATGGCGTCTTCCAACCGGGACGAATTCGCTTTGGCCAACAGCCGGATGTCGGCCAAGAGTATGGGTGCGGACTCCGTGACCTTGCTCTCGGCCCGCCGTTTCAGCCTCTTTTGCCAGAAGAGCGACAACACCAGCGCCACGATTGCTACCGCCGCCAGGCCATAGGCCAGCCGGGCCGCGAGTTCGCTATCGGTGAGCGCGGCATCCGTGACCGAGGCCACGAAAACCAATGCGCACAGCCAGCTAAGGTTGACTACGCCGTCCCAAGAGCGCCAAAACCTCATTTTCAATCCTCCTTGGTGACAGTATCCAATGCACACTCAAACGCCAAACAGCCGCTCGGCATTGCCCCGGCAGAGCGCCTGCTTCACGTCGTCCGGGGCCTCGGCGTGCTCGATGCTCAGCTTGGCCGACTCGGCGTAGTTGATGGGCAGGTTGGAGCCAAAGAGCAGATGCTCTGGCCCCATGAGCGCGCAGAGGTCGTCCACGTCGCCGATCGGCCCCTGCACGCGGGAGTTCTCGAAATAGAGGTTGTCCTGGTGGTAGGCGTACGACCAGAGGCTCTGCACCTCGGAGAACGTGGCCCCGCAGATGAGGTAGCGGACGCCCGGAAAGCCGTTGACCGCCTCCGCCGCGTCGACCATGGTCACGGCGGGCACTTTCATCAGCCAGTGGGCAAAGCGGGGGTCTTCCACGCCAATGGAGATGAGCACCACCAGGCCGTGCTCCTCGGCCTTGCCCAGCAGCGCCTGCGCCTGGTCGTCCAGGAAGTGGTACTGCTGGTAATTGGGATAGCCCCGCGCCTCGTTCATGCGCGGCACGTTGCCCTGTAGGCGGCTGTACTGATGGTAGTTCGGGTGCAGGCGCAGGTTCTTCATGCCGAAGTCGTTGAGGCAGATCTCCAGGTCGCGCTCCCAGCCGGGGAAGCCGGGATTGATGGTGTAGGCGGGTATGAAGCGGTCGGGATGCGCTTGCACAATGGCGTGTAGCTCTTGGTTGCCCACCAGCAGGTCTTTGTAGAAGACGTTTTCCAGGCGGGAGACCACGGCCTTTTCGATGCCGAGCGCGTCCATCTTGCGCAGGCGGTCGGCCGGCTGGGCGTACGGCAGGCGGCGAAACGGCCACTCGCCGAGAAAGGCGTTTGCGTCGATCATCCGGGGGCTTTCCTATTGGCTAGTATTGACTCCGGCGCAATTCCGGTGCAGGCTCTTTCATGTCATTCCGAGCGCAGCGAGGAATCTGGAGTCCACGCCGCGCGTAGTCCGACAGCCTATGGGCACTAGATTCCTCACTGCGCTGCGCTCCGTTCGGAATGACATGCATGCACACAAGGCCGGTAAGGCGGCGCTTGTGCGAATGGCCGATTGGCAACTCAGATGCTAGCACTGTCCAGCTCCTGCTGCCGGTCGAAGACGCGCTGCGCGTTCGTAAAGAGTATCTGCTCCTTCTCCGCCGGCGTGAGGTCCGCGCCGAGAATCTTGGCCAGTTGCGAGGCAAACGACCGGCCGGAAGCGTCGCTGCCGTAGACCACGCGCTCCGCGCCGAGGTATTTCACCAGGATTTCGGTGTAGCCGTTGGTGGCCTCGTTGCCGCCCACGTCCATCAGGACGTTGTTCAGGCCCAGCGCGCACTTGGCGCCGACCTCGATGTCGCCGGTGGCGTGGCCGAAGAAGAACGTGACGTCCGGGTGCCGCAGCGCCATCTCGCGCATGTCCGGGCCGCTGGTCTCGGTGGGCAGGTTGCCGGTGCCTTCGGCGAACGTGTGCTGCAAGACCGGCAGCCGATGTTCGGCGCAGATATGCATTAGCCCGTCCACCTGCGGGTCGTTGCCGCGCACCGCTTCCCAGAGCTTGACCCCCTGGCGGCCGCGGTAGCCTTTCACCCGGCGTTCCAGTTCGTCGCAGGCGTACTGCCCGTGCACGGGATTGAGGTACCAGAAGGGAATCACCCGCCGGGGGTGCTGGCGCGCCAGTTCCAGGGTGCGGTCGTTGCAGGCCGTGACGAATTCACGAGATGGAAAGTTGGGCGAGGCGCTGCCTTCCAGGTTGATGCTGTTGGTGCAGAGCGTCATGTCCAGGCGCTCGGCCTGGGCCAGCGCCCGCGCCATCATCCCCACGCTGCGGTAGTGCACGTGCACGTCGTAGATCATCGCTTCCCCCTCGCCAACAGTGTACACCACGCCACGCGCCGGCGGTTATGCCGGATGCGGGCGGCTGAACGCGGCGTCGGGCGCGAGCGCAACGCCCCAGCCGGGCGCGTCGCTCAACTGCGCCTCGCCGTCTTGGGGCAGGGGTTCGCCTTTCAGAAAAGGATGAATGGGCGCGATTGCCGTGCCGTCGCCGCTGCCAAAGATGAATTCGGCCATAGGACAGACCCCGTGCGCCGCCACGAAGTGGTAGGCCATCGCGCCGCCAATGTGGGGAATGACCTGCAGGCCGTGGGTTTCGGCCATGGCCGCCACGCGGCGCGCCACGGTGACGCCGCCGCACCAGGCGAGATCGGGTTGCAACACGTCGGCGCAGCCCTGCTTGATGAGTTCGTGAAAGCCGTAGTGGGTGTATTCGTGCTCGCCGCAGGCGATGTTGAGCCAGGGCAGACGTTTGCGCAAGGCGGCGTAACCGTCGTAATCGTCCGGCAGCAGCGGCTCTTCCAGCCAGTAGACGTCGTACTGCCGCAGGCGTTCCGCCATGGCGAGCGCGTACGGCACGTCCCAGCCCATCCAGGCGTCCACCATCAGCAGCATGTCCGGGCCGAGCGCATCGCGGGCAGCGGCGACTTGCGCCTCGTTGCGTCTCATGCCGTCGCGCCCATCGTGCGGGCCGTAGCGCATGAAGACCTTGTTGCGCGTAAAGCCCAGCGGCGGGTAGGCCTCGCTGCGGTTGCCGCTGGCGTAGAGGGGCACGCGCGGCGGCGCACCCTTGCCCGACCCGCGCGCGGCGCCGCCGAGCAGCGCGTAGACCGGTGCGCCGGCCGCCTGGCCTGCGATGTCCCAGAGCGCGTTGTCGATGGCGCTGAGCGCCATGATGGGCAGTCCCTTGCGCCCGTAGGGGAGCGTGGCGCGGAACATGAGGTCCCACAGCAGTTCCGTATCGCGCGGGTCCCGGCCGCGCAGCAGCGGTTTGAGGTGGCGTTCGATGATGTGGCAACTGGGCGCGCCGCCGCCGCCAATGCCGATTCCGCTAATGCCCTCGTCGGTAGTGACCCTGGCGATAGCGCGCGGTACCATGCCCTGCCACGAACTGCGGGTCTCGGCGTACTCCGGGTAGGCCGACATGGGGCTGGCCATGCGCTCCGCCACAAGCCAGCTAGGGCGCGTGGGCGCTTCCGGTATGAGGGCTTCGATTTCAACGATTTTCATGGATACCACCAGTACTCGTGCAGGCCGCGCAAGGGGGCAAGAAGAAGAGCGCGGCTCGTTGACCGCCACTGGGACTAATTGCTGTCATTCCGAGCGCAGCGAGGAATCTAGGGTCCATACGGCACGTAGATCTCCGCCAACGGCGCTGTAGATTCCTCACTGCGCTGCGCTCCGTTCGGAATGACATGACTACAGAGTCGATAGAGTCAATTGCGGGCAATATAGTCAAGCTCGGCCGACGGGCGGATAGTCCGGCATCGCCAAGAGCATTTGCCTACTCCCCCGTTCCCAGTCCCGCCGAGCCGGGCGCGGCGTCTTCCTTGCTTTCGTTTGTTGGATGCGGACGTTCCAGTTCGACCTCAGGCGCAAGGTCGTACCCCCAGCCGGGCGTTTCCGGCGGGCGCACCTGGCCGTTTTGCGGCAGCGGTTCGCCGCTGAAGAACGGCTGCACCGGCGCCAGTTCGCTGCCGTCGCCGGCGCGGAAGATGAACTCCACCAGCGGCGCGTTGCCGTGCGCGAGGCAAAAGTGGTAACTGGCGGTAGCGCCCACGTGGGGAATGACGTCGATGCCGTGGGGCTCGGCCATCTGCGCCGCGCGGTGGGCCTCGGTGATGCCGCCACACCAGGCGAGGTCGGGCTGCAAGATGTCGGCGCAGCCCCGTTGGATGAGCTCGTGGAACCCAAAGCGCGTGTACTCGTGCTCGCCGGTGGTGATGCGCGTCCAGGAGATGCGGCGGCGCAGTTCCGCGTAACCCTCGTAGTCGTCGGGCGGCAGCGCTTCCTCGATCCAGTAGACGTCGTAGGGGCGCAGGCGCTCGGCCATGCGCAGGGTGTAGGGCACGTCCCAGGCCATGTAGCAATCGAGCATCAGCAGCATGTCGGGACCCAGCGCCTCCCGCGCGCCGGCCACGTGCTCTTCGTTCAGCTTCATGCCCTCCACGCCGTCCCACGGGCCGTAGGGCATGGCGACCTTGTTGCCCACGAAACCCAGCGCCTCGTAGACCGCGGATTGGTTGCCGGTGGCGTAGACCGGGATTGCGGGCTTGGTGGCGCCGCCCAGCAGTTTGTAGACGGGCTGGCCGGCGGCCTTGCCCTTGATGTCCCACAGGGCGTTGTCCACGCCGCTGATCGCCATGAGCGGCAGCCCCTTGCGCCCGTAGGGCAGCGAGGCGCGGAACATCTGGTCCCAGAGGCGCTCCGTATCGCGGGGGTCCTGGCCGAGCAGCAGGCGCTTGAGGTGCTGCTCCACGATGAAGCAGGCCGGGTTGCCGCCGCCGCCCAGGCCGAGACCCTGCAGCCCGTCGTCGGTGGTGACGCGCACGATGATTGGCCCCAACGGCCCTTGCCACAACGCCCGCCGCGCGCCGTACTCGGCATAGCGCGACATGGGATTGGCCACCCGCACGTGGGAGAGCCAACTGGGCGGCTCTGGCGGCATGCGGGGAATGAAGGCTTGAACGTCGGTGATCTTCACGAGTTTGCCCCCTACTTTCGTCTCGTGCGCACGGCTTGGCGGTTCTACGTGTCCCCGGTAGTACCGTCTATGATAACCGGCAGGACGAGCGCGTGCCCACAGGGGGGCGCAAACGTGCTCTTTGGGTTAGGATTTGTACCAATTACCACGTTAGTTTCCGCAAATGTGTACAGGAGAGCAGGGAGAACATGCTCCTCTTGAAGCGCGCGCTTGTGCGTACGGCGCTCTTGATCCTCGGGTTGCATGCGCTTGGCTGCGGCGACCCCACCGCCGAATTGCTGGAAGGCATGGCGACGCGCGTCGCAGGTGAAGAAACGCCGCTGGCCTATGAAGCGGAGCTATGCGTCAACGATGCGCGCATTCGCGTGCTGGTGGCGGATACGCCGGCGGAGCGGGCCGCGGGGCTGAGCGGCTACGCCGGTTTGCCGGCGGACGCGGGGATGCTGTTCGTCTTAGCCGAACCGGCGCGGCCGTCGTTCTGGATGAAGGGCATGGCGTTTGCCATTGACATAATTTGGATACGCGACGGGACGGTAACGCAAATTCATGGCGCGATTCCGCCTCCCGAAAGCGGCACGGCGGACGCCGACTTGCCCCGCTACGTGCCGGATGAACCGATCACCCATGTGCTGGAACTGCCGGCCGGCGCGGCGGCGCGCTACGGCATCACCGTCGGCGACCGCATTGCGCCGTGCGCAGGCGCAACGCCGGCGCCGGAAAGCAACTGAACGGGCGCAGGTTGCAAACCTGCGCTTCCGGAGAGGGGATGGCCGGGCTAATCCTGGTCGGCAAGGGCGTCTTTGGCGAGCACGTCCTTAGCGCCCGCTTGGTGGTTGGCGAGGCGGGCGAGGGTGAAGAGCAGGTCGGAGAGGCGGTTGAGGTAGACCAGGATGGGTTTGGCGATTTCCTCTTCTTGCGCGAGGGCCACGGCAATCCGTTCCGCGCGGCGGCAGACGGCGCGGGCGAGGTGGAGCGCGGCGGCGGCGGGCGTGCCGCCGGGGAGGACGAAGTCCGTGAGCGGCGGGAGCTCCGCATCCGCTTTGTCGATGGCGCTTTCCAGATCCGCCGCGTGCTCCGGCGTGATGCGGGGCACGGTATATGCGCGCGGCTCCTGGGGTGTGGCGACGTCCGCGCCCATGATGAAGAGTTCGCCCTGGATGCGCTGGAGTAGCGCCCTCACCCTAGCCCTCTCCCCCAGGTGAGGAGGCAAGAGCTCGCCCGCCGTGGACTCAAGCTGCGTGCTGGGGTCGGTTTCCGTGTCAGGCAGGCGCACAAGTGCCAAGCCCAACGCGGCGCTCAATTCATCGATTGTGCCGATGAGTTCCATGCGCAGCGCGTGTTTGGGGACGCGCGCGCCGCCAAAGAGGGAGGTCTCGCCGTCGTCACCGCCGCCGGTGTAGATGGGCATGTAAAGCCTCTATCTGGTATGGGTTGCCTTTGGGTCTAAATGCGGAATTGCAGATGTCTACAAAATCGTTGACATACTTAGCGCTTAGAGCAGGAGGGTCGTTTACCGCGCGCGCCTGATGCACATGTCATTCCGAACGAAGCGTAGCGGAGTGAGGAATCTAGAGTGCCGAGCCTACTGATCTGCCTGTAGCATGGCCCTAGATTCCGCGAACACTGTTCGACGCTGCGCTCGGAATGACAGAGAATGGTGACACCCTCTCTAATAGGAAGCGGATTCTGTCAACGAATTGCCTGGCGCGCCCAATTCCACTCGCTCTTTGGAACCGTGCAAGCAGCCATGCCAGTCAGGCCACTGGATTCCGGCTTTCGCCGGAATGACGGTCTGTTCTTGCCGGCCGGAACCACCTTGCCGAAGCAAACTTTCAAAGAGTGGCGAGTGTAGCGCAGTCGGATGCTAAACGCATGGGAAAGCGCTACCCGTTGGAAGCGGCGCGGAGCATGTCGCGCATGGCCTGCACCAGGGCCAGGCCCTCGTCCCAGGGCCGTTGGAAGCAATTGCGGCCAAAGATGAAGCCGGTAGCGCCGGACTGCACCGCGATGCGCGCCTTTTCCAGGGCCTCTTCGTCGCTGGCGCGGGAACTGCCCGAAATCAGCACCAGCGTCTTCCCCGCCGACTGCACCGCCTTGGCCAGCGCCTCTTCCGCCGTGACCTGCATCGTGTCATACGGCGCGGGCGAGAGCTTGTCCTTCTCCGGGTCGATCTTGGGGATGTTTATCTTCACCACGTCCGCGCCGAGTTCTGAAGCCACGCGCGCGGCGTAGTCGATGGCGTAGAAGCTGTCGCGGCCGCCTTTGGCCTCCATGTGCTGGCCGCGCGGATAGGCCCACATGATCGTGGGCATGCCGAAGCGGTCGGCGTCCTGGCGCACCTGCCGCCACTGGGCGAAGTCCTCGTCCTGGCGCGACGAACCCATGTAGAGCGTGTAGCCGACGGCGTCGGCCCCCAAGCGCACGGCGTCTTCCACCGTGGCCTGGATGGGATTGAGCGGATCGTCGTCGGGCGGGATGTTCGTCTTGCCGTTCAGCTTCAGCACCAGCGGCATGCGGCCGGCGTAGGGGCGCATGTACTTCAGGGCCGTGCCGTACTGCAAGGCTACGCCCGAAAACCCGCCCTCCAGCGCCAGCCGCCAGATGTAGTCCGGGTCCAGCGCAGCGGGATTGTCGAAGAAGTCCACCGGCCCGTGCTCCATGCCGTGGTCCACCGGCAAGAGCATCATGGCGCCGTTGCCGGGGCCGTAGCCGTAGAGCAGCCGCTGCAAACGCGCGTGCTTGCCCGGGCTTAGTTCAAGATCGTCCAGCGTGACTCGTCTCACCGCGGTCGAGTTTGCGTTGGCGACAGAGTCGGCCATGGTTGACCTCCTTATTGCACTACCGTGAAGGATGTCTTGGAGCGCACGCCCACCCTGCGCTCCCGGCTTCAGCGTCCACCGTTCCGCTTTCCCCTTTACTCTAGCATCTACACCGCTGCGGGAACGAGTCAGGCGGCGCGCTTGCGTCGCTTGGTCCGCCTCTTGGTAGCGCAGGATTGCAGCGTACGCCCGCATCGCGCCAAGCCGGACGATGGCAAATGGAAACGCGCCCATCGCTGCCGGTATTATTGATGTCTGGCACGATAACATGCGCTACGGCAAGGAAGGGGCGCAATGCAAAGCAACGAGAAGAATCAGCGGGCGGACGAATACTTGCAGACCAGCCATGTCTCTCTCCGGCACGCGCAGCGCAGACTCGAGGCAGGCGACTTGCGCCAAGCCTCTGAAAGAGCCTGGGGCGCGGCGGCGCAGGCCGTGAAAGCGCTCGCCGAACAGAGAGGCTGGAAGCACTACACTCACGCGCACCTGTTCCAGCACGTAGACCGGTTTTCCGCTGAACTGGATAGCGCCGAACTCGGTAGGCTCTTCAGGAGCGCGAACTCCTTGCACGTCAACTTCTACGAGGGCGATCAGACGGACGTAGCCGTGCGCGGCGGCATCGAGGACGTGCGGCAGTTCGTGGGTAAGCTCGACGCCATCTTTGCGCGCTAGGGAAGGTCGCCTTCTCGTAGCCTGACCTTGGGCGAAAAACCTCGCAGAGGGTGGGCGATTGGCTCCCTGCCGCTCCCTTTCAATCGGGCGCTGCGCCTTTCGCGCCTGCGGCAATGTGCGCTGCTCTGTATCTTGGCAATAGTCTTAGCCCGTGCTATACTACCTGCGCCTAAGTAGGTATGACGCGGGATTGTGTGTGTGATACACTGCTTGGCAGTTGAGTTGATGGACTCTATAAGCACGGTTTCATACAGGAGGAGACCGATGGAGACCAAGTTTACCCGCAGGATGCTCATCGGCACGGCGGGCGCGCTGGGCGGCGGCGCATTGTTTGCCGCTTGCGCCACGGGCGGCGCAATGGCCCCGGCGGATGATGCGCCGGCCGAGGAAGAGGGCGAGGCCGCGGCCGAACAGGACATGGGCCCCATGGAAGTCAAGTTCTGGACGTACCAGGACTTCCTGCTGGAAGGCCACATCGGCAACGTGCTGCTCAACGAGTTCCAGGAAGCCAATCCCAACGTCGAACTGTCGCTCACGCCGACCCACATCGGCAGCGGCAGCAAAGAGAAGCTGATCACCGCGGCCGCGGCCGGCGCGCCGCCGGACGTCTTCTACATGGACCGCTATCTGGCCGGCCAGCTTTCCGCGCCGGGCTTCCTCCTGAACCTGAACGACCACATCAAGGCGACGGCGGCGTTTAGCTGGGACGACATCTGGCCCAAGCTGCGGGACGACTGCACGTGGAAGGGCAACATCTACGGCGTGGGCCTGCACACCGACGCCCGCACGTACATGTTCAACGCGGACCACTTCATCGAAGTGGGCCTGGATCCGGAAAGCCCGCCCACCACGTGGGATGAACTGGAATCGGCCACGCTCCTGCTCCACAAGGCGGGTCAGGACGGCGTGATCGAGCGGCTTGGCTACTCCACCGGCCCGCCAGGCAATCCGCCGGTCGGCTTGCAGTGGTACATCCACTTCTGGCAGCAGGGCGGCGAATACCTCACGCCCGACAATAAGAACGTCAACTTCGACAATGAGTTGGGCGTGAACGCGCTCAAGTTCATGATCAACATGGTCGACCTTTGCGGCGGCAACGTGCGCATCGACGAGTTCCTGGGCCAGCAGCGGCCCGATCGCAACGATGCCTTCACCACCGGCGGCGTTTCGCAGATGATCGGCGGCCACTGGTATGCCGCCACGTACCGCAAGGCGTGGGAATCGGCAATCAACTTCAAGTCGGCGCCGATGCCGCTGCCGCCGGACGGCGTGGCCACCAACTACCAGGGCGGCTGGGCGCTGGCGCAGCCCCAGGGCGCGGCCAATGCCGACGGGGGCTTCTCCCTCATCGAGTTCTTCTTGGACGGGGACGTCAACCTGCGCTGGTCGGTCGGCGCCGGCGACTACATTCCCGCGCTCCAGTCGGCGTCATTCGGCGGCTACCTGGAGCAGGTGCCTGAGGCTTCGGCCTACCTGGCGGAACTGGAACTGGCCAAGTGGGTGCCGGTTATCCCCGGCAACGATGAGATCATCGGCATCAACATCGACATCTGGTTCCGGGCCTACGCCAAGGAGATCACGCCCGAAGAGGCCAACAAGGAGCACGCCGACCGCGTGCAAGAGGTCCTCAACAAGTGGGCAGATCAACTGTAGACGGCGTACTTCGCTAGGCAGCGCCGCCGGCTCCCGGTTCCGTACGCGCGTACGGGACAGGCTGGGAGCGTGCCTGCCCTGAGTTTGTTGTAAGGATCGAGAAAGGTAGAACGCCACTCCCGCCGTTCGTGCTGAGCTTGTTGAAGCGCGAACGGCGGGAGTGGCGTTCTATTTTCACAAGCAAGTCACGTCTCATGGTCGTCACGCGCGTCGCAAGCCCAATGTTGTCGTGTTAATCCGGTGCTTATGCCGTTCACCCTTCGACTTGGCGCAGGGCGAACGGCAAGAGCATGGGATCGTTGGCCTTGGGCGCTCTACCCCCCGTTCATACTTCGACAGGCTCAGCACGAACGGGGGGGGGTAGAGCGCCACAACCGCTACTTCGTTTTCTTCCCCGTTCACCCTTCGGCAAACTCAGGATGAACGCCGCGACGAAGAATTTCGATTCGGGAGCATGTTGGATTTCTCGCTGCGCTCGGAATGACAGAAGCTGTTAATGCTGTCTCGCGGACAGGAATGTTCTCGACAAAGTGAGTCAACATTTATGGGAATAACATGAACCGCTACCTTGTAAAGACTGCAAGCCAAGATCTACTTATTCCCGCTTGCTCGTCGTTTGACTAGATAGTCTAATTTTCCTATAATAGTTTTCAATAATGAAAGGAGCGCAGGTATGGATGACCCGCTGCCGGCAACGCCTGACTATACGATGGGCTTTAGCGAGGAATTCATCCATGCGCTGCGGCGGTTTACGGCGGATACGAGCGCCGCGCACCTCTTGCCCTGCCTCAGGCCCGGGCAGCGCTTGCTGGACTTTGGCTGCGGGCCGGGCACCATCTCGTCGGGATTGGCCGGGGCGGTGGCTCCCGGCGAAATGCACGGCGTCGACATGGAAGAGTCCCAGGTGGAGTTGGCGCGTTCCGTCGCCCGGGCGCATGGCCGCGACAACGCCCAGTTCCACGTTGGCGACGTGACGGACCTGCCGTTCGATGACGGCTACTTCGACGTTGCCCACTGCTCGAACGTGCTCATGCACGTGCCCGACACCGCCGCCGTGCTGGACGAGATAATGCGGGTCTTGAAGCCCGGCGGCATCCTGGCGTGCCGGGAGATGATCGTCGACGCCAGCTTCTCCCATCCCACCCTTGGCGTTCTGGACAGAGCATGGGACATGTTCGCGGATCTCCTGATCGCCGACGACGGCCACCCGAATATGGGCAAGCGGTTGAAGAATCACGTCGTGGCGGCCGGGTTTGCCAACGTGCGGATACAGTTGACGTTCGATTCATTCAGCGCGCCCGCGGACGTCATGTTCATCTACGGCGTGGCCCAGCAGTGGTTCTTGTCCCCGGAAATCACGGAAGCGGCCATCAAGTACGGCGCCTCCACGCGGGAACTCTGCGACAGCATCGGCGCCGCCTATGAGGATTGGCTCGCCCACCCCGGCGCTTTCGCCGCCGTTGCCTACGGCGAAGCCCTGGCCACCCGGCCGTCGTTTGACGGGGGGGGGGGGGGTACCTCCAAGCCCTCGAGGCGTGAGCGCCTCCCGGCTTCCCTGACACCGCCGACACTACCGCTATCGTAGCGCACCGCAAAGGAGCGTGCCACGTATGGACGAACGACCGCCGGGAGCGCCCCCAAAAGCGGCGTATACGCGCGAGGAACTCTACAGTTTCGCACAGAAGTACAGCGCGGCATCCAGCGCCCGGCATCTGTTGCCGTTGCTCGGGCCGGGCCTGCGGCTGTTGGACTTTGGCTGCGGCCTGGGCACCATATCCACCGGCTTGGCCGACGCAATCGCGCCCGGCGAGTTGCACGGCGTCGACGTGGACGGCTGGCAGATTGAAATTGCGCGGTTCGTCGCGCGGGAGCGCGGCTGCCAGAACGCGCACTTCCAGGTGGGCGACGTGACCGACCTGCCGTTCGAGGACGACTTCTTCGATGTTGCCCACGGCCACAACGTGCTCATGCACGTGCCGGATACCGCCGCCGCCCTGGCCGAGTTGAAACGGGTCTTGAAACCCGGCGGCGTGCTGGCCTGCCGCGAGATGATCGTCGGCTCATGCTTTGGACATCCCGACTTTGGCGTCACGGCAAGTTCCTGGGAGATGTTCGCGGACATGATCGGGTCTGAAGACGGCCATCCGCAGATGGGCAAGGACATGAAGGAACACATCGTTGCGGCCGGCTTCGAGAACCTCCGGGTTACGGCGTCGTTCGACACGTACAGCGCGCCGGCAGACGTAGCCTTCGCGTACGCCTTTGCCCTCAAGTGGTTCTTGTCGCGCGACTTTACGGACGCGGCGATCAAGTACGGGGCGACCACGGAGGAACTCGCCGCGAAGGTCCGCACCGCCCACGATAAGTGGAAAGACCATCACGGGGCGATTGCGGCCGTGGCGCATGGCGAGGCCATCTCCAATAAGCCCGCGGCCTAGCGGTCGGGCGCTTGCCCGCCGGGTGTTTCCGCGCCGGCCGGCGTCCCGCCGCCGCTTTCCACGCCCCCATCGAGCGGGGCAAGCACGGTCACCCGCGGCGCGCCGAGCGCCGGGTCGTGCGCCACCGTCGCCTCCACGTTGAAGACGTGCGCCAGGTTCTCCGGCGTAAGCACGTCGGCCACCGTTCCCCGCGCGTGCGCCTTGCCCCGATGCAGCAGCGCCAGCCGGTCGCAGTAGCGCGCCGCCAGGTTGAGGTCGTGCACCACGGCAATGGCGGCAAGCCCCTGGCGCACCAGGCCGCGAATCAGTCCAAACACCTGGAGTTGGTGCTGCACGTCCAGCCCGGCGGTCGGCTCGTCCAGCAAAAGCAGGCGCGGCTGCTGCGTGAGCGCCCGCGCCAGGAGCACCCGCTGCCGCTCACCGGCGGAAAGTTCGGTGATCACGCGCGCGGCGAACTCCTCGGTACCGGTCTCCGCCAGGCTCTGCCGCGCAATGGCGCGGTCCCGCGCGCCCTCGGCCTGAAACCGCCCCAAATGGGGATTGCGCCCCATCAAGACCACCTCCAGGCACGTAAACGCGAAATCGAGCGTGGCGCTCTGGGGCAGGAGCGCGATCCGGCGCGCGATCTCCTGGGGCGATTGGCGCGACAGGTCTCTGCCGTCCAGTCGCACCTGGCCGGCGTCGGGCGCGAGCAACCGGCTGAGGCACTTGAGCAGAGTCGTCTTGCCCGCGCCATTGGGCCCAATGAGACCCAGCAGACTCCCGCCGCGCACCTCCAGCGAAACGTCCTCCAATAACCGCGCCAGGCCTACGGCATAGGAAACGTCTTCGGCGCTGAGCGCGGCGCCGGCGCTGCGCCTGGTATCAGGCGGGGCGCTCATAGAATCGTGCCCGCGCGCCGCTGGCGGTAGAGCAGGTAGAGGAAGAAGGGCGCGCCAAAGAAAGCGGTGATCAGCCCCACCCGCAACTCCTGCGGCCGCAAGAGCAGTCGCGAGCCGAAGTCCGCCCACGTGAGCAGTACCGCGCCGGTGAGTAGACTGGTGGGCAGCACGAGGCGGTGATCCGGCCCCACCACCAGGCGCACCATGTGCGGCACCACCAGGCCGACGAAGCCGATGATGCCGCTCACCGCTACGGCCACCGCCGTTATCAGCGCCGCCAGCGTCAGCATGATCAGGCGCACGCGGCGCACGTCCACGCCCATGCTGCGGGCGGTGTCCTCGCCCAAGGCCATCAGATTGAGGTCGCGCCCGAAGCAGAGCAGGAGCAGACTGCCGATGACGATGAACGGCAGGATGAGTTGCACGTGGGTCCAACTGCGCGCGCCCAGACTGCCCGTGAGCCAGAAGACGATCTCGCGCATGGCGTTGACGTCCGCCGTGAGCGTGAGCGCCGCCGAGATGACGGCGCCGATGAAGGCTTGCACCGCCACGCCGGCCAGGATCATCGTCATGAGCGGGTCTACGCCCCGCGCGGCCGCCAGCAGGTAGACCAGCATCACCGCGCCCAGCGCGCCCAAGAAGGCCAGCGCCGGGGTCGCTAGATAGTGCAGGCTGCGCAGGCCGAAGTGAATGGCAATCACCGCGCCCAGCGCGCCGCCCGCGGAGACGCCGATGATGCCGGGGTCGGCGAGCGGATTGCGGAAGACGCCCTGCATGGTGGCGCCGGCCAGCGCCAGCGCCGCGCCCACCAGCGCCGCCGTCAGCGCGCGCGGCAAGCGCACGTGGCTGATGACGCTCCAGTGCACGTCGCTCGCCGCCGCGCCGATGGGCAGTCCCAGCCGCTGCGCGACGATGGACGCCGTAACGCCCAGGGGCACGTCCACGGCGCCAAACGCCATGGTGACCACGAACGAGAGCACGAGCAGCAGCGTGAGCAGGCCCAAAGCCAACGCCAATCTGAGTGCCAGCGGCGCTTGGACGTCCAGTGTCCGCCGCAGCACGCTCACGGCACGAGCTCGGGGTGGAGCAGCCGTGCCACGTCGTAGACGCCTGCCACGATATAGTGCGAGAGCGTGGAGAGATGGCGCGCGGGCACGGTGTGGATGCGGCCGTTGCGCTTGGCGTTCACGTTTGCCAGGGCGGGATGATTGGCGAATGTTTCCCGCCACTCGGCATTGTCTTCAGGCGCGAACTCGTCGGTAATGATTACGTCCGGATTGAGTTCCACGATCTTCTCCAGCGAAATCTCGCCAAAGGGGCCGTCCAGCGCCTCGTCCCCGAGGTTTACGCCGCCGGCGCGCCGCACGATGTCGCTGAACGTCGAACCCGGCCCGGCGGAACTGCCAAAGGCGGTGTAGAAGAGCACGCGGGGTTTCACCTCAGCCTTAGCTACTTGCGCTTCGATCCGCGCGAGCCGCTTCGCCATGGCGGCGATGAGTTCCTCGGCCCGCGCCTCGTCGCCGGTGAGCCGCGCGACGAAACGGATGTTATCCGCTACCTGCGCCACCGAATCGAAGAGCGACACCACCACGACCGGTACGCCGGCGTCTCTGAGCAACTTCAGGTGAGCGGGATCGTTATAGGTGGCGGCCAAGACGAGGTCCGGCTCCAGGGCGATTATCTGCTCCGGGTCGGACTGCACGGTATGCGCGACCTGCTTGGCTTGCTCGCTTACGTTCGTCCACAGCGAGTCTGCGGCCAGGTACGTGACGGCGCGCACGCGGGTTGTGTCTACCAACGAGAGCAGGATTTCGTCCGTCGCCAGGGTGAGCGAGACGATGCGCTGCGGCTTGTGCGCAATCGTGACCGCGTGTCCCGACCCATCCGTGATGGTGCGGGGAAAGCCCTGGCTGTCCGCCGGCGCTGCTGCCGTGGCGGCAGGCGCGGCTTCTTTGGTCTCCGGCGCGGCCGCCGGCTGCACGGCGCAACCGGCCAGCAACGCCGCCAGGCCGAGCAATAGACTAATGAGCGAACGTCGCGTGCGCCTAGACGAATACATAGAGTCCCTTCCTTTGGGGTGGGTGATGCAGCGAAGCGGCATCGCCAAGATGCCGGCAAGAGCGCACGCTCTGGAGGAGCGCAGGTCGGCGCGACCGCATGGTTGGCGCGAGCGTACGAGCCACTGCGCTGCGCCGGTTCCGGCGCGGTTGGCCTCCCTGGGGCGACTCGAACGCCCGACACGCAGTTTAGGAAACTGCTGCTCTATCCAACTGAGCTACAGGGAGTTGCCGAGACGCATACGCGGGTGCTTAATCCCATTATGCCGTAGCTGCACGATCCCTGCATGGCGATTACCGCTTGCTATATATTGTGTGGCGGCAAGTCTAAAACACAATATATTGGCTTGTCAAGGAAAAACGCGCGCTTGCGAGAAGAGTTCCTCGAAACACGTGTGCCGGTGAAACCTATTTTCGTTTCCGCCAGCGAGATTGAGTCAGCGCGGCATCTAAGCGGGGAAACTGCCCGTCACAATTAAATTGGCTAGAGAAAGAGGCTTCATGGGGCTAGACGAGGCTACGCCCAACGGGATGCCGACAGCATAGTCAGCATGGCAAAGCCGCTGCGCTAAGCATTCCCTTGCGTGGGCGGCTAGTCAGATGAATGGTTCCCCCAGCTAACTACCCTCTTTCATGCTCGACTCTTTCCGAGCAAAACCCCCCGCCACTCGGCGGGGGGTTTTGACTTCCGAGACTAGCCGGTGGGAGGAACACCGTTTTGAATAGTCTCAGCGCCTGATCTCCCGTCATAATTCATGACGAAGTCTCGCAGGAACGATCTGCCAAGAATCGCTAGATGCTGTTGGCCTCCCGCGTGAAGGTACACCCCAGAAAATCTCCCGTAGAGGAAACTATCTAGAGCCGGAATGGAAACTTGGGCTAAGTACTCTGGCACAAACCCTGTCCCGTGAGCGCCTGCGACCTTCCCTTCCCCAACAAGCGGCAGTTTCAAGTACTTGGCGAGCGCTACATCGATTGCACTGAGGGTTGCGCCCGTATCAACCAACGCGGAGAATTTCTCAGGCGGAAGTGTGGGGGCTCTAGCCTTTCCGGTGAAATAGTCAAAGTCGAATCCTACTTTAACTTCAAGGCTAGGGCCGTCCGTGAATAGTTGCAATGGGTCATTGGGTTGACAAACAGCAAAGCTCATCGCCCAACACCGTAGACCATAGACGGCAAAACGACCTCCGGTTCTCCGATCTCCTTGATCAGATAAGGGCCGCGCCCAAAACGCTGCACCGCTGCGCGCGCAGCATCTTCCAGGTTGCCGTACGTGCCAACAACCTTTTCGCCCTTGATTACGATGATCTTGCCCATGTGTTTTGACTCAAGCTCTGTACGCATCTCCTCAAAGACAGCGTACTCTTGCGCTAGCTCTTGCATGGGACGGCGTCCTTTGGTCTTTTGACCTAAACCCAACTCAAGCCACCTACATTCAGTATACGTTTGTCAGTTTCAAACGTACACCCCGCAAACCCATCGCATGAACCCATCCCACGGCATTTTCAACGCGCGCGAATGGCGCTCATGCGCCGCCGCGCCAATGTAGCGGTTGGTACGTTGTACTGTCAAGCAGTAGCGCTGAACGGCAAGCGCGCGCTTCACCAGTAACCGGAAAGCCTCGATGGTGTTCGTGTGCCTAGCACCGTCCACATATTGCTTGCTGTGGCTGATGCGTAGACGCCGCGTCTAGCCGGGGAGTCTTTCATAAGTGCGGTGGTGATTACCAATACCGCATCGCGTCCGCGAACATGCGCGCCAGGTCGTCCGCCGTGGCCTGGCGTGGCGAGAGTTTCGTGACGCGGTGCTGCGGCAGCGTGCCTTCCACCAGCGCCGGTATGTCCGCGCTCGTGTAGCCCACGGCGCTCAGGCCGTTCGGAATCTGCAACTCTTGCATTATGGAAATCAGGCGGTCGGCCAGCACCTTGCCGGCGTCTCGCGGTTTCGTCCGGCTCACGTCCGCGCCCAGCAATCCGGCCGCGGTGATGTGGCGCGTCGGCCCGGCCGCGCCCGTGAAGCGGAAGACCGCCGGCGCGTTGAGAATGACGGCCATGCCGTGGGGCACGATTGGCTGCTCCCCGGCGTACCCGTGCGGGTGGTAGCCGCGCACCATGCCCGCCACCGGATAGGACATACCGTGCGGCAGGTGCACGCCGGCGTTGCCAAAGCCGATACCGGCAAACGAGGCCGCCAGCAGCATCTTTTCCCGCGCTTCCCGGTCCTCGGGATCCGCCATAGCCCGGGGCAAGAACTCCGCCACCATCGAGAGCGTCTCCCGCGCCCACAGGTCGCTCACCGGATTCGAGCCCTGGTACGCCGCCCGCAAGAGAGGCCGCGCCGGATAGGGCCGCGCGGTGTAGGCAATCGCGGTATAGGACTCCAGCGCGTGGCTCAGCACGTCGCAGCCGGTGCAGGCCACCGCCGTGGGCGAGAGGGTGGCGGTGTTCTCCGGGTCGATGATGCCCAGGGTAGGCTTCAGGTTGCGGTGGGCGATGCCGGTTTTCGCGTGCATCGCCACCAGGTCGAAGATGGCAGTGCCCGTGGTCTCGCTGCCGGTGCCGGCCGTAGTCGGAATCGCGATCAGCGGCTTGAGCGGCCCCGGCACCGGCAGCCCCTTGCCGATGGGGGCATTGACATAATCGAGGAAGTCGGCGGGATAGGTGGCGTAGAGATTGGCGGCTTTGGCGGTGTCGATGGTGGAACCGCCGCCCACCGCCACAAACGAATCTACCTCCTCCGCGACGGCAAACGCGATTGCTTCCTGAAACGAGGCGTCGGTGGGTTCGATCTGCACGCGGTCGAAGAGCGCGTAGGGCACCTTGGCCTCTTCCAGCGCCGCGCGCACCGTCGCGACCGGCGGCAACTCCCGCAGCACCGGATCGGTGACCACCATCACCCGCCGCGCGCCCCGGTCGACCAGGTCCAACCCCACCTCGCGGGTCACGCCCCAGCCGAAACGGATGCTGGACGCCGCCATTTCAAACGCTATGTCTTGCTCCATGCCGCCAACTCCTCGCGCGCTACCGCCATGCTCCGCCGCCTATGCGTATGCTACATGCATAGTACCAATTACAGCGCGCGCACCGCCTGTTCCAGCCTCTCGGTCGCTTCCAGGTAGTCGTCGCCGGGGGTAAAGACCAGCGGCTTGCCGAATTCCACGGTCACGTGGCCGCGCCAGGGGAATTTCGCGCCCTCGAAAATGCCCGGCCGCACCTGCCGCACCCGGATCGGCGCCACCGGCGTGCGCGACTCCACCGCCACGAACCCGGTGCCGGGCTTGAATTCCTTGATCTCGCCGGGCGTGCGGTCGCCCTCGGGGAAGATGAGCACCGACCAGTCGCTATCCAGCAGGTTGCCCAGGTTTTCCAGGCTGCGCCGCACCGGGCCGTAGCGAGCGAACGGGAACGTGTTGCCCAACAGCGGGCTGAATATCCGCCACCACACCGACGAGAAGTAGTTATCCGCCGCCGCCGCCATAGCCAGCCGCCGGCGCGCCGAGGGCGAGAGGCCCAGCAGTATCATCCCGGCGTCCAGCCGCAGGTTGTGGTTCGAGGCGTAGAGCACCGGCCCGGCAAGGCCATCCAGATGCTCCGTGCCCTTAACCTCCACCCGGTAGAGCAGCCGGATGCCGGGATTGACAATCAGGTAATAGAGAAGTGTGCGCGCGATGCGGCACCAGCCGGCCCGGCTCCACGCGGGAAACCGCTCGTCCTCGCTGGCGCTGCCCTGGGCCAGCAGCGCTTCCAAGTCGCCCACGGTCGTCTCCGGGTGCACCTGGGTCTCGTCGATGTAGACGCCGAGTTCCTGCTCGATTGCCGAGAGCAACTCGACCCGTCCCAGGGAATCCAGCCCGATGTCGGCCCCCAGGCTGCGCTCCGCGCTCACGTCCGCGGCGGACACCTCGCAGATGCGCACGATAAGCTGCTCCAGCGGCGTCAGCGCCTCTTTCGCCTCCGCAACCGGAACTGCCGTCGGTTCCGCTTCACCCTGCGCGTCCGCGACGAGTTGCTCCAACACGATGTTCTTCTTCACCTTGAGCGTATGGGTGCGGGGAAAGTCCTCGTCCGGCCACGTGCTGAAGCCCCGAATCTGCTGGTGGGCGGCCAACTGGGGGTTGACTGCCGCCACCACCGCGCCGGGGTCTCCGCCCTCGTCGCCGTCGCTGGGAATGAGCACGGCGTACACGTCCTCGCCGCCGCTCGCGCTCGGCATCCCCACCACCACCGCGTCCGTCACCGCCGGGTGGCTCTGCAGCAGCGGCTCGATGTCCTCCGGATAGACGTTCTGGCCGTTGGCCAGCACGATCAGGTCTTTCTTCCGTCCCTTGAAGTAGATGAAGCCGTCCTCGTCGATGTGGCCCAGGTCGCCGGTCTTGTACCACTCGCCGTCGAACGACGACGCCGTGATTTCCGGCGCGTTCCAGTAGCCCTGCGTCACGTTGGGGCCGCGGGTGTGGATTTCGCCGTCCTCCGCGATGCGCACGTCCTGTCCCGGCAGCGCCTTGCCCAGGGCGTCCAGTTTCTTGGCTTGAAAGCTGTTGCAGGCCACAATCGGCGCGGCCTCGGTGGTGCCGTAGCCCTGGAGCACCATAATGCCCAGCGCCTCCCACTTTTCGGCCAGGGGCGGGTCCAGGCGCGCGCCGCCGCACATCACGAACTCCAATTTGCCGCCGAAACGCTTGTGCACTTTGGCGAATAGCTTCTTACGCAGCCACACCGGCAGGCGCGGCGCGGCGCCCATGATCTTCTCTAACTGCTCCTTCTTGCCGGTGCGTTCGGCCTCCCGCTCGATGGCGTTCATGAAGAGTTCCAGCGCCTGGGGCACCAGCACGATGCTGGTGATGCCGTTCTCCTGCATGGTGCGCACCAGAATGCTCGGCTGGCGGCTGACGGGATAGACCACCTGGCCGCCGCCGTAGAGGACCGCAATGAGGCCCACCGTCTGCTCCAGCATGTGGCTGAGCGGCAGGAGCGAGAGCAAACGCCAGTGGGGCAAAGGCGTCACCACCTGGCACGCGGCCACCACGTTGGACATGATATTGCCGTGGGTGAGGATCACCCCTTTGGGCGCGCCGGTGGTGCCGGAGGTGAACATGATCTCCGCGATGTCGTCCGCCGCCACCGCAACCTGCGGCGGCGTCTCGCGGCCTTCGTCCCGCAGCAACGTTTCCAGGTCTTCGATGTTCAGATGCGGCAGCGCGTCGACTTCCGCGTTTTCCGGCGTGAACTGGGAGATGAAGGCGAACTTGGGGTCGGTCTGCCCGAGCACGCCGGCCACGAATTCCGGCGCGCTGCGGATGTCGAACGGCACGGCGATCGCGCCCAACCGCAGGCAGCCGAAGAGCGCCACCACCCACTCCGGCCGGTTCGGCGCCCAGATCACCACCCGGTCGCCCTTCTCGATGCCCCGGCCGTTGAGATACGCCGCGACCCGGCCGGCGGCTTCCCATAACTCGCGGTAACTCCAGCGGCGCACGCGGATGCCCGGCTTGATGCTCAGCGCGGTAGCATCGCCAAAACGGCCGGCGGCGGTCTCCAGGAGGTCGTTCAGCGTCTGCATGCGGCTCTCCTTGCGTCTTTACTGGAAGCAATTCATGCACATTGTACGGTGCATTATACGCGCCGCTTCGGTTTATGAAAACCGCGCGCGCTGTGGTACGGTGAAGAGGGAAGCCATACGCGAGCGCCGATTGACCTAGCGGACTCGCGGGCGTCGCGGTTGGCTCAGCCCCATCTGCAAGGAGCGCAATCAATCGGTGCCGGACATCCGATTCTTCGAGCCAATCGCCATCGCGCCCGGCGTGAATCAAGTGCACGTGCTGGGCGCCCGCGTCACCGTGCTGGAGACGGCTGACGGCGTGGTGCTGGTAGACGCCGGCAGCCGGGGCAGCCTGCCGTTCATAAAGCTGGGATTGGGCGCGCTCGACATCGCCCTGGAGCAGGTGCGGCTCATCGCGCTGACGCACAGCCATCCCGATCACGCCGGCGGTCTGGCGGAACTGGTGGAGGCCACTTCCGCGCCGGTGGCCGTGCACCAGAGCGAAGCCGGCATCGTGCGCGGCGACGACCCGCCGCCCAGCCCGCTCCGCCGCGAGGCGCTGCCGCAGGTGCAGCCGGTCTTCTCCGTGTTCAGCGGCCCGCCGGTGGACGTGCGCTACCCGCTGGAAGACGGCGATTGCCTGCCCGTGGCCGCGGGCGTGCGCGTCATCCACACGCCGGGCCACACCCAGGGGAGCATCTGTCTGTACGTGGAACCGGCTCAGGCGCTCATCGTCGGCGACGCGCTGCAATTTCGCTTCGGCAAGCTGCTCGGACCTTCGTGGCTCTTTACGCGCGACCCGGAACTGGCGCGCGCGTCCTTGGCCAAACTGCTGGACGTGGACTTCCGCACCCTCTGCTTCAGCCACTTCCCGCCGATCAAGGAAGACGCGCGCGCGATGCTCGCCGGCTACCTGCAAGGCGTGGAAGCCTGACGCCGCCCGCTTAGCGGCGGCGCCGGCCTGCAACCGGCCTCCCCGGTAGCGCAGGTTGCAAACCTGCGCCCTCTCCCGCCTCTCGCCCCAACGCGGGCATGAAGTTTGGCGAGAGACATTGTACAGTAGTGGTGAGCGGACGACTGGCACGCGCGCACATCAGCAAAGAGGTAGCGGAGACATGGCGGAAGAACTCGCGGCAGGACTGAGCGCGGGCGGCGCGACGCGGCCCGCCGGCTTTCTGGCGGACGGCGTATTTTGCGGCATCAAGGAACATGACCCGGCCGGCGAAAAACGCGACGTGGGCTGTCTGGTATCGGAACGTCCCGCCACCGTGGCCGGCGTCTTCACGAAGAACGTGGTGAAGGCCGCGCCGGTGCTGCTCGACCAGGAGCGCGTGCGGCGGGGCGCGACCCGCGGCATCGTCTACTGCAGCGGCAACGCCAACGCCTGCACGGGCGACCAGGGCATGGCCAACGCCCGGGAAATGGCGGCGCAATTGGCGGCGCAGGTCGGCGTGGCCGCCGAGGACATCCTGGTCTGCTCCACCGGCATTATCGGCCATCAACTGCCCATGGAGACAGTCCGGGAAGGGATCAGCCGCCTCGCGCCCGCGAAAGACCGCCACCGCGACGCCGCTACCGCCATGCTCACCACCGACGCCTGGCCCAAGGAAGCCGCGGCCGAGTTCCAGGCCAACGGCGTCACCTACGCGGTCGGCGGCATGGCCAAGGGCGCGGCCATGATCCATCCCAACATGGCCACCATGCTCGTCTACCTCACCACCGACGCGCCGGTTGGCAATGCCTTCCTGGACTCCGCGCTGCGGCGGGCGGTGGCTGATTCCTTCCACGTAATCAGCGTGGACGGCGATACGTCCACCAACGATACGGTGTTGGTTCTTGCCAACGGCGCGGCCGGCGGACCGGAAATTAACGGGGGCGCGGCTGGTGACGCTTTCGAGGACGCGCTGCGGGCGGTGGCCGTCTTCCTGGCCAAGGAGATCGTGCGCAACGCGGAAGGCGCCACCAAGATCTTCGGCGTGGAGGTGCGCGGCGCGCCCACGGCGGACGCGGCCCGCGTCATCGGCCGCGCCGTTGCCAGTTCCAGCCTGGTAAAGACCGCCTTCCTCGGCTCAGACCCCAATTGGGGACGCATCATGTGCGCGGCCGGCTACAGCGGCGTGGACTTCGATCCCGACAAGGCCTCGCTCTGGCTGGAAGATATTCTGCTCTTCCGCAACGGGACGCCTACTGAATTTGACGAGGACGCCGCCTCGGCCCTGCTGGACCGCAAGGAGACGATGTTCATCCTGGACCTGGCCGCCGGCGACGCCACCGCCACCGCCTGGGGCTGCGACCTGACCACGGAGTACGTCATCTTCAACAGCGACTACCGCACATAAGAGGCCAAACTGCCTCAAGGGAGAGCGGGCGGCATGACAGGTGAAGCCACACAAAACCCAATCCCGTTTGAGCCGGTAGTAACCGGCCACGTGACGCAGGCCCGGCGCGTTGGCAGAGGCCCGGCCATCTGGCTGGCGGGCGATCCCGCGGACCTCGCGCCCTGGATGGAGCGCGGCGCCGCCGGCATCGTCACCAACACCGTCGTCCTCAACGAGATGGTGAAGAAATACGGGCAGATAGCAGACGTCGTGCAGCGCTACCTGGACATCACCGACAAGCCCGTGGTCGTCGAAGTGGACGGCCACTCCACGGCGGAGTTGCTCGACGTGAGTCGCCGCTTTACCGGCATGTCCGACCAGATCATCATCAAGATTCCCTGCACCGTGCATGCGCTGGCGGCCTTTCGCTGTTTGGCGGAAGAGGGCGTCGAGACTTTCTGCACCACCGTCTTCTCGCTGCCCCAGGCGGCGGCCGTGGCCCAGGCGGGCGCGACCCACGTCCTGCCCTTCTGCGAGCCGGTGAAGCAGATGGGCGGCGACCCCACCAAGCTCGTGCGCGAGTGCGTGCGCATGTTCGCCGGCTGGGAGCACCGCCCCTACGTCACCGCCGCCCTCGTCAGGAGCGTTGACACTGCCTACGCCGCTCTGCGCGACGGCGCCGACGGCATCATCATCTTCTGGCCCATTTTCCAGGAGATGCTGGCGCACCCGCTCACCGACACGTGGAACGAGACTTTCCTGGCCGAATGGGAGGCCATGCGCGACGCCGGCCGGCTGGCAGGCGTGCCGGTGAAAGACGGTTAGCCGCCTGACGCTCTTCTCTGCGCGAGCGCACCCTGGATGAGCGCCCGCACCGCCGGCTTTTGGGCGTCAGCCAGCGAACGGATCTTCACGTGGCGCATCTTGGCACCGGATCCTTCCAGCAAATTGTCCGGGTCGCTCAGGTCCGCGCCCTGGTAGAAGCCGAGGTTGATCCACGACGTGTGGGGCAGAATGTAGGCGTAGCCGTCCTTCATCTTGCGCGGCCCCACGCCGTAGGTGGCGGCGCGATCGCCGAGACGCACCACCTCGCACGCCTGCGGGTCAACCTCGAGAATTACCTTCCGCAAAGCCGCGGCGATAGGGCGCAAAGGCTCTGACGTCATCCGCAGCAAGTCGTCGAATGTGCCAATCTTAGCCGCTGCCATGCGTGATTCTCCCGTTGGAGACCGGAACTGGACGGCAGTGTATCATAGAGTTGACGCGGCCTGACGTGCGGCGCACTCCTTTCAGCAGACAGCGCATTCGCAATGCCCGGCATCGACCTTCACCTCCACACCACCGCATCCGACGGCGCGTTTGCGCCCGTCGCGCTCGCGCGCATGGCGCATGAGGCCGGGCTGGACTGCATCGCCATTACCGACCACGACAGCACCGGCGGCGTGGCAGCGGCCCAGAAAGCCGGGCGCGAGTGCGGCGTGCGCGTGATCGCCGGCATCGAGTTCAACACCCTATGGCACGGCCAGTCGGTGCACGTGCTTGGCTATTTCGTGGACACGGCGCACCCGGAGTTGCAGACGGTTGTCGCGCGGCAGCGGGACGGCCGCCTCTACCGCGCGCAGCGGATGGTGGAAAAACTGGCGGCGCTGAACATGCCGCTTGACTGGCAGGAGATTCTGCGGGACGCCGGCGGCGGCGCGGTGGGACGCCCCCATATTGCCAAGGCCATGCTTGCCCGGGGCTACGTGCGCGACTCCAACGAGGCCTTCGACCGCTTCCTCGGCCACGGCATGCCCGCCTACGTGGAGCAGCCCAAGCTCACGCCGGTTGAAGCCGTAACGTTGCTGCACCGCGCCGGGGCCGCGGCCGGCCTGGCGCACCCGTACAACGTGGAAGGCGCCGACCAGGTAGACCTGGACACCCTCGTGCCTGAACTCGCCGCGGCCGGCCTGGACGCCATCGAAACGTACTACACCGGCTACTCGGCAGCGCAGCGAGAGGCCATCCTGGCGCTGGCAGCGCGTTTCGATCTGATCCCCACCGGCGGCAGCGACTTCCACGGCGGCGGCATCCTGCCCCAGGCCGAACTGGGCGCAATCCACGTGCCGCCGGCATCCCTCGCGCGTTTGGAAGCGGCCGCCCGGCAACGCGCGGCGCGGTAGCGCGTTACCGCCGCGCCCGGTGCGGCAGGCTTGCCGCGTTTGCGTGTCCCAGAGCCTGATTGAAAAGTAGAGGCAGGGAGCCAATTGTGCCAGCCGGCTCGTGTTGGCGCCGTCAGCCACTGACAACCAGTGCGCACCACGTACACGACGGCGTTCACCACCGCTCTCATGTCCCGTTCCGGCGGGCATCCCGGCCCCTTCCGACCAGGGAACAACTAACGAATGATGGGGCAACGTGACCGCAAGTTTGCTGCTCGGCCAAGAATGCGCGCTGCGCCAGGAAAGCAAGCAAACAGCTACAGCGGGTCGGCAAACGCGCGCGTATCCGTGGCCGGGCCGTCGTAGTCGTCCAGGTAGTTCATCTCGCCGGTCAGCGGCCAGTGGTAGGGCTCCGGCGGGCGCACGTGGCGGGTCCAGCGGGCCATGAGTTCCAGGTCGGGAGTTTTCCGCTCGATGCGGCGGGCGATGTAGTTGGGGTTCCAGTCAACGTGCACCTCCGCCAGTAGTTGCTCCTGGATGTGCCGGTATTGCGGATCTGAGGCCAGGTCGGTGGTCTCGCGGGGGTCGTCCGCCAGGTTGAAGAGTTGCGCCGGTTCGCCGTGGTAGTAGTTCAGCTTCCACGGGCCGCGCCGCACCATGCGTTGGAAGCGGCCGTGGGGCGCGTACTCCGCCAGCGCCACGTCCTTCCAGGCGGCGCTCTCGCCGCGCAGCGCCGGCAGGAGCGAATCGCCCCGCCCGTGCGGCAGCGGCTCCGCGCCGAGGGCGTCCACCATGGTGGCCACCACGTCCACGGTGCTCACCGCCTGCGTGAAGCGCGCGCCCGCCGGCAGCCTGCCCGGCCACGAAAATATAGCCGGCACGCGGATTGAGCCTTCGTAGAACGTCTGCTTGAACCAGAGGCCGTGCTCGCCCACCTGGTCGCCGTGGTCGGAGGTGTAGACGACCAGCGTGTTCTCCGCCAGGCCGTTGGCCTCCAGCGCGTCGAGAATCTGGCCGATCATCGCGTCCATGCGGTCCACCAGCGCCCAATAGGCCGTGCGCGCGCGCATAGTCTCGGCGTCGGTGGCCTTGTCCAGGCCGCACTGCTCGCGCCACCAGCCGATGTAGGGATGCGGATCGCTGGGCGGCTGCGGGTGCGTCGGCGGCGGCACCTTGCCCCAGTAGCGGTCGTAGTCGGCTTTGCGCGCCACGTAGGGCTGGTGCGGCAGCAGATAGCCGACCGTGAGGCAGAACGGCTCGCGCAGCACGCCGGCGCGCCGTTGCCAGCCCAGGCGGTTGAGCGCGTCTACCGTCGCGGCGGTGGTGTCCTCGTCGATCACCTCGTAGCCGCTCTGGCCGGCGCCGGTGCGCTCCAGCGCCACGGCATAGGGCCCGGCCGTGCCGCCGCCCAACATGCCCAGGTCAATCCCCGTGCCGCCGGGATAGCTGGGCGTGGCGTCGCCGCCGCTGCGCTCGGCAAAGCCGTGATGCTGGTCCGCCCCCACGAAGTGCATGCGCCCGATGAGTTTAGGCCGGTAGCCCGCAGCCCCCAGGGCATGGGCGTACGTGGGTATGCCGTGATCGAGAATGTGCCGGTTGTCCCAGGTCTCGATGTCGGTGGGGTACTGCCCGGTCATGTACGACATGCGCGCCGGCACGCAGAGCGGCGCGGTGCAGTAGAGGTTGTCCAGCACCACGCCGCCCGCGGCCAGCCGGTCCAGATGCGGCGTTTGCACCACCGGGTCGCCGTAGCAGCCCGTCACCATGGGATTGTGTTGATCGGAGATGATGAAAAGCAAATTGGGACGTTGGGCGGACGCTTCTGCTGACATGCGCACTCTCCTTGGCGAGAATTACTCTAGTGTGGCGCGGCGCTGCCAAAACACTCGGAAACATGCCGCGCGGCACGCCCGATGCAGACCGCTTGCTTGGAGTGATAGTAGCACAGCAAGCGCGGCGGACTGGCGAGGATACTATAGTGCATCGTTCGCCCATCCGCCGCGCTCTTGCCGCATTGCCAGTCTACGCGGGCTCTCTGCAAACACGTGTGCGCGTCAAGCCATGCGCAGCGCGTGATTGCCGCACACGCACGAGGCTCTCGTTGCTAGCCGCCCAGACTGCTCAGGAACGTATCCATGATGGTCTGAAGCTCCACTTCGGTATCCCGCAGCGTCTCCTCGATGGTCTTTTCGCCGCCGAGGGCGGTCGGCACTACCCGAAGCGTGGCCCCAAGCATCTGAGGCGCGCCAGGCGCGGGGATGACGAAACGGCGGTTTTCCATCATTTCCACCGCGATCTGTAAGAAAGGATCGTTCTGGTGGTACGCCTCCTGGCGGGAAACGTCCGGCCGGATCGGGAGCGTGTTGAAATTGTGCGACCAGCGCACGTTCACGTCACCGCTGCCGAAGTATTCCAAGAACTTCCAGGCGTTCTCCGGCTGCTTGCTCTGGGTAGTCAGAATCCAGGTATGGCAACCGCCGTAGGTCATGTGGCGGCCGCCGGGCGGCGTGGGCCAATGCGCCACGTGATATTGCACGTCCGGCACATCCCGCTGCATGATGCTGTGGAGCGTGCTCGGCCAGTAGAGGTTGGCCACGTGGCCGTCGTAGAAGAGCAGATGGGGACGGGTATCCTTGCGGAAGTCTTCCAGCGCCTGCCAGCCGCCCTGCATCTCGTAGATCTTCATGAGCCAGCGCAGACCCTCGATACCCTCCGGCGTGTTGATGGTGACTTTACTGCCGTCATCGCTCAGCGTCTCGCCGCCCAACTGCCACATGGGCACCATCCAGATGCTGTTGATCTGCCAGAGGGGCGCAAACGCCACCTGTTCGGTGGTATCGCCGCTGATGCGCGTGAGCTTGGGGATCGCCTCCTCCAACTCTTCCCAGCTTGCCGGCGGGTTCTCCACGTCCAGGCCGTTTTCCAGGTAGATGGTGTCGTTCATGTAGACCGGCCGCACGTCCGGGCCGAACGGCATGCCCTGGATCTGCCCCTGCCACGTAAGGTCGCGCTGCAGCGACGGCCAGATGTCTTCGCCGCGCACGACGTCAGACGCGGCCATGAACGGACTCAGCGGCTGCCCGATCTCCAAGGCGGCGAGGGTCTGCGCCTGCCACGAGCCGGACTGGCCGATGTCCGGGCCGCTGCCGGCAGCCATGGCGGCCTGTAGTTGGGTGACGCGGTTGCCCTCGGGAATGGTCGGGTCTACCGTGAGACCGGGGTTCTGCTCCTCGAACTCCGCTACGACCTCGGCTCCCAGTCCCTCGCTGAGCGTCCAGAAGGGGACGGTGAAAATCGTGATCGTGTACGGCTCCGGCGCGGGCGCTTCCGTCGGCGCCGGCTCCGCCGCCGGCTTCTCTTCCATGGTTTCCGCCGGCATGACGGCGGTACCGCATGCCGCCAGCAGGCCGGCCGCTCCGGTCAGCACGGCGCCGCGTAGTAGTGCTCTCCGGCTGGTCTTGACCCTCATCGTGGTCTCCTTTCGCCCGTTGCATGGGCACTCTGCGTGTACTCCTTCTTACCAAATGCCTTGCGTTGCGGACGAACGATTGCGGACCTCATGGCGGGCAGACGTGTTCTCAAGAAGATCCCTGCACCACGCGCCCTTGCAGCGGGCGGTGGACTTAGCCGATGAGGAATTGCCCTCGCCCCCGAGAGAGGGGGTAGTTTGCTGCGTGTCGAGGGTGCATCCGACCGAGACGCAGGGAGTATCTGCGCAATTGCCGGGAAAATGCAAAGATGACCGCAAGGCGGAGTGTCTACTATGCCCCTTTCTCTAAACGACACTCTTGTCAAGAGTACACCGCACTGGCGCTGCGGGCAAACAGCCTGTGCTAAGGAGTCTCAGTCCTCGGCTACCCGCGCGACATAGCGCCGGATTTCCAGTTCCAGAGCGTCGCCCACGTCCGGGTGCTCAGCCAGCACGTTCCGCTGGTCGTAGGGATCGTCCGGCCGGTGGTAGAGTTCCGGCTCGGTGCGCTCTTGTCCATTGAGGAAGTAGAGGTAGCGCCACTCGTGGTCTTGCAGCGACCAGCAGCCCTGGTAGTGGCCCGAATAGGCGTAGTCGCGAACGCTCGCCGTTTCGCCGCGCAGCAGCGGCAGCACGCTGGCGCCGTGCATGGCGACGTCTTTGCGTCCGACGGCTAAGTCTTGCGGAAAAGTGCCGGCCGTGCGCGGCGCAATGTACGCCAGCGGCAGCGGCGTGGCAATGTCCAGCGCGTCCAGCACCGTCGGCATGAGGTCGGTGTGCTGCACCAGCGCCTCCACGCGCGGCGGCGGCTCCGGCATCGACGCGCGCAGTTCCGTCGGCAGCTTGAGCACCCACGGCACGCGCACCAGTTCCTCGTAGTTCCACGGACGCGCCTTGCGCACGATGCCGTGCTCGCCGAACGGTTCGCCGTGGTCGCTGGTCCACATGAGCAAGGTATCGTCGTAGATGCCAAGATCCCGGATGTGGTCAAGCAGAATGCCCACCCACTTGTCCACGAACGTCACTTCGCCCGCGTAGAGTTCGAGGGTGCGTTGGAGTTCCTGCGGCGTGATGTAGCCTTCCACGGGCCCCGGCACCGGATCGATGAGTTCTTGCCCGCTGTAGCCGGGGGTCTTGTACATGGACCAGTACGGCTCCGGCGGGTCCCACGGCTCGTGGGGATCGAAGTAGTCCACCCAGAGGAAGAGCTTGTCGCGCACGCCTTTCTCCTTGACCGCACGATCCAGCCACTGCATGGCGGCTTGCGTCACCTGCGGCGTGAAGAAGTCTTCTTCATCCCGGAAATGCGCGCGGTTGCGCAGGTATTGGACGTAGTACTCCTCCCACAGGGCGTCGCCTTGGTCGCCCCGCAGCCGGTGCCAGCGGCTCAGGTCCACCGGCACGTCCTCCGTCACCCACGGGTCGATGGAGTTGCCGCGCACGAATTCAACCGTGCTGAAGCCCCGCCCGCAATTGAAGACCGGCTTATGCAGGTGGTAGGTGTCGGTTATTAGCGCAGATGAGAAACCCTTGTCCCAGAGCACTTCCGCCAGCAGGTAGTCGTCCAGCTTGAACGGCTGCCAGGGACGAAACGGGAAGTGCGTGCGGCCGGTCCAGAAGACGGTGCGCGCCGGCACCGTGGGCATGCTGTCGGCATAGGCGTGCAGGAAGGCCGTGCCGTCGGCGGCGAGGCGCTCCAGGTTGGGCGTCGCCACTTTAGCGCCGTGGTAGCGGTAGCAGAGCGGGTCCAGGCCGGTGTGGTCGGCGCGGAGACTATCGGTGCAGATGACGATGATGTTCATGAGAAGAGGCCACTCCTAGCTACATGACGAGCGGGGTGAGGGTTATCGAAATGAAGTGTAAATGGTGTGCGGCTTGGTTCACCCATCCCCGTGGGTCAAGCCCCGCGTCGGAAACGGGTCAGACTATGCGTACTGCTGCCATACAGGTGCAACTAACCGGAATCGGCATTGGTCCCCGTTCAACCCGAACGAGCATTCCCTATCAACCCTTGCCGTACACGCATAGAGTAGCGGGGGGCAAGCCCCAATGCTGTCGCCTTAAACAGAAAGGCAGCAAACTCGCGTCCATAATTTCCGGTAGCACAGGTTTGTAACCTGTGAATTTGTTAGGTCAATCCTTGCCGTGTCAGTTTCAATAACCCCGGCGGGGGACAAGCCCCCGCGCTACTCTGATACCGGACGCAGCAAACATCCAGTGCAATCCTATCCGTTCGTTAGTCTTTCGGCAGTAGTTCGCTAGCGGAACTGCGGCACGTCGAGCCAGACGCCGCCTTGCATGGCCGCCTCGTGGGCGATGATGCCGGGGGCGGTGAACTCCACGGCGCGCACGGCGTCAATAGGGGCCTTGGTGTTGGTGTCGATCGCGTCAATGAAGTCCTGCACCAGGAAGAACTCGGACGTACCATGGCCGCCAAGCAGGGCCTCCGGCGGTGCGTTGGGATCCACGAGCGGGCAGTCAATCTCTTGCGCCCCGGTCTGTTTGGACATCGTATCCACGTTAAAGTAACGTCCGGTTGAATAACGTCCGGTTGCAGCGCGGTTTTCTACGTAGCGACCGTTCTCGATAAACCCCTTGGCGCCGTAGAGCGAGGAAAAGGCCAACTGCGGATGCCGGAGCGCTACCTGGCTACGCTGTATTTTGATGACGCTGCCCTTCTCGGTATGAAAGAGCCCAACTTCCATATCCAGGTGGCCTAAGTCCTCTTCTTCCGGGAAGATGTTCCTGCCGGCGGACGCGCCGGTGGCCTTTACGATGCGGTCGTCCATGAGCGTGAGTAACGGCCCCAGCGGGTGCGCGCAATACCAAATCGGCGGGCGCGTCAGGCGCCACTTGGGCGTGCCGGTGTCCGGGTCGCGCAGCAAGTGCGCGATCTCGTGAATGTAATCCGCCTCCGCATAGAAGAGCGTGCCGAGGTCCCCCCGCGTGATGAGTTTGCGCCACTCGCGGATGTAATGAAAATAGCAGTGATTCTCCACCATCATGTAGACGTTGCCGGTACGCTCTTGGGCGGAAATGACCGCTTCACACTCATCCAGCGTGTAGGCGACGGTCTGTTCACAGAGCACGTGCTTGCCGCTCTCCAAGGCGGCGATGGACTGTGCTGCGTGAAACTCGATAGGCGTGGCGATCACAACGATATCCAGCGCAGCGTTGACGAATTCGTCGAATGCCGTGTAGAGCGCACTATCGGGCAGGTTGAAGTCTCCGCCCACAGTGGCGAGAAGCTCTTCCTTGAGATCACAAAGAGCCGCAACTGCGACGCGTGGATGCGCGGCCATGGCGCGCAAGAGCGCGCCGCCGCGGTGGAGACCGACAAAGCCGACTTTCAGGTTCTCCACTGCATTGCCTTCCCATCTCTCAAATGAGCAGGATCGCTTCGGGGACTACCTTGCGCCGCTCACAAGCGAGACCTGCGTCGGCACGCTTGCGCCGTACTTCCGTCAAGGTGGATGGGGCCGCGTAAGCGTATCCCGGGTTGGCGGGCTATCGTGCGCTTCAGCGTGTCGCTACGCGACGGGCCGGAAATCCGCGCACGCATGCGAAGCAGTCCGACCTAAAGGGAATCAGCCCACTTATCCAGGATGGCCTGCACTTCCACTTCCTTCTGCGCCAGCGCCTCTTCCGGCGTCACCTTGCCCGTGGAGGCGTTCACCCACGCGGTGCGATCGGCGCTGAGGATCTCATCGTTACCGGGAATCACCGGCACCCACTTAGCTACCTTAATCTCATCCATGACGGGTATGGCATGGGGCGCAGAGCTGCGGTACTCGTCGGATCGCGCGATGGATTCCAGCGCCGGCACGAGACCAAGCCCATCTGCCCACGTAAGCTGGCTCTCCTTGGTCATGAGATGCTCGACGAAGCGGAACGCTTGGTCTGGGTGCCCACCGACTTGCGGCATAGCAATCGACCAGCCGCCCAGGTAGTTCGTCCGCAGCCCGCCTTCAGGTATTGGCAGACCGCCCACGCCCCAGGTCACGGACGCGCCCCAGTTTTGGTAGCGCCGCGTGGTGCTGGCGCCGTTATGCACCATCATGGAGACGCGGCCCACGGTGAAGTGATCGTTCTGCGAGGGATTCGTGTTGCCCAGCGCCGCGGTGATGCCCTCCAGTCCGCCCTGGAGATCAAGCAGGCCCAGCATGAATTTGAATGCGCCGAGACCGGCATCGTTGTTGAAGTTCGGCTTGCGGTTGTCGGGCGTCAGGTACTCGCCGCCGAGTTGCCAGAACCAGATGTACCACTGCAGGAAGTGCGGCGGATTGCCCCACGTGGGGGTGAACCCAATGCGCTCCACCGCTTCGCCGCTGGTCTTGTAGAGCCGCGAAACTGCGGACTCCAGTTCGTCCCAGGTACCCACCGGCGCCTCGGGGTCCAGGCCGATCTCGATGAAGTGCTCTTTATTCCAATGTAACGCGCGTCCGTCGCAATGCAAGGGCACCGCGTAGATCTTGCCTTTCCACGTCACGTCATCGCGGAGCTTGGGCCAGAAATCCTCCCAAACGAAGACGCTGGTTGCATTTACCCGCGGGGTGAGGTCGGCCAGAAAGCCCGCCGCGGAGAATTGACCGGCCAGGTAGCGGTCCAAGTAGAAGACCTCGGGCGGCGACCCGGCCGCCGCCGCGGTGATGAACTTCTCCTTGGCGCGCAAGCCAACGGGGATGGGCTGGACTTCTACGTTTATGTCCGGGTTCTGTTCGTTAAACCGCTCTACGATGGTGGAGGCCGGGTGGTCCGGGGTGGCGAAGACGCTGGCGGCCCAAAAGCTGATGGTCACGGGTTCTGCGGGTGCGGGCGCCGCTTCCTCGGCGGCGGGCGCCTCGCCCTCTGTCGGTGGCGCGGCCGCAGGCGCCGCGCCGCACGCGGCGAGCACGATCCCTCCACTCATCACGCCGGCAGTCGCGAACAATCTCCTGCGCGAAACTAACGTCGCCATGATACTCCTCCTTGTCTAGAGGCATATAACACATACTATATACCATAAAACACAAGGGAATGCAACGGTCTGGAATGTGAGTCTAACCTATTTCTGGGGAGGGCTTAAGCCGCCGGTAGGTAGAAAAATGGGCCATCCGGCGAGCGTCAACGGAGTTGAGCGAAGCAATACAAGGCGTGCGTTCCGCCGCAACCCTTGAGCGCGATTAGGGCTGCACATCCGGTTCCGCCGCACGGCAGCCGACCGGCCCCTTACAGGAATGTACTTAGCGCTATCCGGTTGCTAGAAGGGCAGGCTAAAGGCAAAGAGTTCGCGCAGGATGGCCCAGATGCTGCTGTAGACGGCGCCGACCCAGAAGATGCCGTTCAGGGTGGTGCCGATGACGACGAGGGTGTAGGCGCGCACGCCTTTGATCCGCAGCACCCAGATGAGCGGCAGGCCGGCCATGGTGGGACCGGAGAAGGTGTAGACCGCCAGGATCCCCAGGTCGCGCCGCAGGTCCGAGGCGCGGATCAGCCGCCGGGTGCGCTCCAGATGCCGGGTCTTGGCGCGTATCCAGTCCAGGAGGTCAAGCTCGATCGAGAGCAGGTAGAGGAGCGCGCTGTTGAGGACGATCATCACCGCGATGGTGGCGGCGGTGGCCACGACCGGGTTGAAGCGCAGGATGAGATAGTTGGAGAAGACCGTGACGATGATGTCGATGGAAGGCCAGAGCGCCACCGTGACCAGGCGGCGCAGGAGCTTCCGCGCGGCAAGCGGCCCCACGGCGCGCAACTGCACACGGTTGACGAGCGTCGTCACGCGGCTTTTCAGACTGCGGCGTGCGGGCGGCCTGTTCGGCGAGGATGCGGTCATGAGACTCCCTACCATCCCTTGCCCAGACATGACGGCATGTGGAAGCGCGTGACACCGCGCGGCAATCGTCGTTCCGCGCTTACGGCGGCGTCAGCGGCCAATCACGGTGTCCATGCCCACCAGCGGCACGTTGGTGATCAGGGAAGCCTCCAGGCTCAGGGCGCGCAGGTCTTCCGCTTCCAGGTCGTGCACGTTGGCTTTGCCGCAGGCCCGCGCCAGCAGTTGGATTTCTTGCGTCAAGGTGGCGATAAAGTTTGCCAGGTGATGCGCGGCGTCTTCGAAACCGGGTAGGTCCGCGAACCCGTCGGGGGCGGCAGTGGCGCGCTCACCGGCGGCGGCCGCACCATCCGTCCCGCCGTCGCGTTGGTTCGCGCCGGTCTCCGACTGCGCCCACGGCTCCAGGGAAGCCAGGGCGGCGGTGCCGATCGAGACGGCGTCCGCGCCCAGCGCCAGGGCCTTGGCCACGTCCGCGCCGCCGCGGATGCCGCCACAGAGGATCAGGTTGACCTCGTCCTCCAGTCCCAGGTCCTGCAGCGCGCGCCGCGCCTGGCAGACCGCCGCCATGCCGGGCACGCCGGTGTGTTCGTTCAGGATTGCCGGGCCGGTGGACGCGCCGGCTTCCATCCCCTCCACGGTCACGATGTCCGCGCCGGCCTTGGCCGCAAGCTGGACGTCGTCGTAGACGTGGGCGGCGCTGATCTTCACGATGATGGGCGCTTGCCAGTCGGTGGCTTCCCGCAATTCCTCCACCTTCTTGGGCAGATCGTCTGAGCCTACCCAGTCCGGGTGCCGCGTCGGCGAATGGGAGAGTTGGGAATAGGCCGTCTCTTGCACCGCGCGGGCCGACTGCGCCGCGCCGGGGCGGTCGTGGTAGGGCATGCCGATGCTGGGGCTCACGCCGCGCACGCTCACAAGCTCGATCACGTCGGCTTGCCGCAGATGCCGGGGCGAAAAACCGCTGCGGCTGGGCAGCACTTCATAGGAAAGGAGCGTGGCGTACTGCCGTTCCGCCGCCAACATGCCGCCGTGGCCGGTGGTATAGAGGATGCCGGCGCGCGCCGCTCCGTACGCCAGCGCGGCCCGCACGGCCGGCGGCAGCAGCCGCGCGCCCATGCCGGCAATCGTTACCGGCGTGCTCAGCGCCAGCGGCCGCGCGGCAAAGCGCGTCCCCAACGTGGTCGCGGTGGTGCACTGCTCGTAGAAAGACTCCAGGGGCACGCGGGTCAACGAGCAGGGGACGAGCGTCAGGTCGTCGAACGTGGGGAGATTGCGCGCCCGGCCCGCGCCCCCCACGCGAAAGCGACCGGTTTCCGCCTTCTCTTGGATTTCGGCGTACACCTGCGGGGTATAGGTGGCGCTTTCAGTTCGTTCCGGTGATTCCATGATCCGGTATCAGCCTCCGGCGCGTTGGGCGCTCGCCGCGCCGCCGGCGCCAAACTTGCGGAACGGACGCGCGTGCGCCAGGCCGGCGGCGGCGACGATCTCTGCCACGCGGGCGTGTTCAGCCGGTGTCGGCTCGCATTCCACCACGCCTTCGCCAAGCTGCTCCACCGCTCCCGCGACGAAGATGCGGCCGCCGTCCATGCCGTGGCCCAGCCGTTCGCTTGCGTTGCCGCAGACGATCAGGTCGCCGCGATGCATCATGAAGCCGCTCATGAAGCCTACGTTGCCCCCTACTACCACCATACCACCAAGCATGGCGATGCCGGTGCGCGCGGCCGCGTTGCCGTGCACGCAGACCATGCCGTTGTGGATCGCGGCGCCGGTGGCGTTGCCTGCGTGCCCGCGCACGACCACGCTGCCGCTCTGGAGTCCTTCCGCCGTGCTCCAGCCGGCGCTGCCGAGAATCTCGACCGTAGGCCCGTCGCCCATGGCCCCGCAGTAGTAGCCCACCGTGCCGCCAAAGATGAGGCGCGCGGGTTGGAACAACGCCACGCCCAGGCTGTGCCGGCCCCGCGGGTCGTACACGTGGATGTCGCGCTCACCCTGCGCCAGCGCGCGGCGAATGAGTTGGTTGACCTCGCGGGTGGAACGGTCTACGGCTTCAATGAAGAACATCGTCTTACCATAGGAGCAGGGCGACCGAGCACGTCATTCCCCTGAATAGGGTGGCAGCCGCCGTCATTGCTCTGAAAACAGCGCGACCGGCTCCGTCATTCCCGCGCACGCGGGAATCCATCTGCTCCGCGCGCCACAAGGATGGATTCCCGCGTGCGCGGGAATGACGGTGCGGCGCCCTGCCCCCATACTCGTTCCCTTGGGTGACCGTCGGGCGGCCATGGCGATTACTCTGGTAGGGCACGTCGCTAACCTCCCGGAGTCTCCGGTAGCGCAGGTTTGTAATCTGCGAAGATGTTAGCTCAATCCTTTGCGTGTCAATTTCAACAGTTCCGGCGGGGGACAAGCCCCCGCGCTACGGCCCAGATTCCTCGCCGCGCTCGGAATGACGTGATTTGTCAGCGTCACCTACGGTAGTGCCGTCTGCGCGCCGGCCTCGGCAAGACTTGGCTTCCGCCTGGACCAGACGTGCACCTGCTTGGCGTCCGGTTCCCACGTGACCAACTCTTGTTCCAGCCCTTCGCAGACCGCGGCGGCTTCCGAACTCACCACCACGAAGTCGTCGGTCTCCGCGATCACCAGCGGGCGCGCGCCCATGAAGTCCTTGGCCGCGCCCAGTTCGTTCTCGGTGGCCGCCACGTAGGTGTACGTGCCGTCCAGCACGTCCAGCGAAGCGCGCATGGCGTCCTCCAGCGAGGCCCCGCGCTCCATCGCCAAGGCCAGGAAGGCGCCGATCACCTCCGCGTCGTTGGTGGTGGAGAAACGCCGGCCCTGCGCCTCGAACTTGCGGCGCAGTTTGTGGTAGTTCGTAATCTGCCCGGCGTGCGCCACCGCCATGTCGGGCCGCGGCCGCGCCCAGAAGGGCTGCGAATGGCTCACGTCCACCCGACTCTCCGTGGCCAGACGCGCCTGGCCGATCATGTGGGTGCCGCGAATGGCGGAAAGCGCGTACTCCTCCTCCAGGTGGTCGATGGAGCCCACGTCCTTCATGATGCTGAGCCGCCGCCCGACGCTGAAGCACTCGACGCCGCCAAGTTCGCTCACGCTCTCGGCGACGCTCACCACCCCGTGCACGTCTTCCACTCCGTCGAGCACGAGTTGCAAGGTGTGGCCGACCATGCGCGACTTGACGACGTTGGCCTTGCGTCCCACGCGCCGCACGACCCGCCCACTGAGCGTGCGCGCGTCAGCGCCCTCGACCTTCACGGCCACCAGGACCTGGCCCCGCGTCTCCGGCACGAAGAACGCCGCCCCGGTTGAATCCGGCGTGTGCGGCGAGAGCGACCGCAGCATCTTGAGCGCAATGTCGCCAATCGGCGCGTAGCCGTCGCCGGTGCGGTCGAGATAGCCGACAACTCCGTACACGATTCGTGCCTCCTCCCTTCTATCATACGCCTTCGGGCAAGATTGCACGCTCCATCTCTCCTGTACCTTCCGCTTCTATCCCTATATTCAGTGTGGTGAGACTTTACCATGATGAAAGCGCAGCGGACTCCGTCATTCCCGCGTGCGCGGGAATGACGGAGTCCGCTGCGCTTTCATTCCCCTGGGAGGCAGAGCCAACCGTTTCTCTATTCCACAGGCTGCCGGACGGGGCCGCGGGTACGGCCCACGTGCTTGACTCCCGCGCGCGCTCTGCGTGCGTGTCCCTCGCCGCCGGTTGGGCCAACTGCGCCGCCGCTGTGGTTGACCCTCGGCTTGCGCCCTACCTATAATTTCAATGTGGGCAGTGGTCCGGTCCAAAGCGGGAATCTCCAACTTCCCAGGCAACGCGCGCGCCGACGTAGCTCAATGGCAGAGCAGCGGTTTTGTAAACCGCAGGTTATGGGTTCGAATCCCTTCGTCGGCTCCGGTTTTCTCCTCACCCTAATGCTGTCGCATTAACGTAGCGCGGGGGCTTGTCCCCCGCCGGAGCAAGAGAAAAAGATATGAAAAGGATTGAACCTACAGTGTCGCAGGTTGCAAGCCTGCGTTACCGGAGATGTGAGGCGGATTGGGTTTCACGAGGAGGCGCAACATGGCGCGTTCCGCATGGCGGCGGGTGGGGCTGGAAATACAGGCGGAGCCGGGCGCGGAGCCTGACCGCTGCGACGTGGCGTTTCACGGCGTAGACGGCCGGGTGGACCGGGGTCTGGCGCTCACGCTGCCGGCCGGCAGGGTCGGCACGTGGGAGTTCACGGTCACCGTGCGCGCGCCGGTGGCGGCCGGCGGCGGCTTCCTCTTCCGGCGCCACGGCTTTTTGCTGGGGCACCGGGTGCAGGACTACAACCCGCGCGGGCGCGACTACGTGACCCTGGAAACGCGCTCGGCGGCGCGGCTGCGCCTGGTGGTGAATTCCCTCAACCAGTCGCACCGGCCCAGCTTTGCCCAAGTGCTCGTGACCGGCGGCGCGCTGAGGCCCGGCGACCGCTTTACCGTGCGCGTGGGCGACCGGCGGCAGGGCGGCCCCGGCAGCGAGGTCTACGATTGCACCACACTCGGTCGCCTCGCCTTTGCGGTAGACCGCGCCGGTGATGGCGTCTACCGGACGCTGGCGTGCAGTCCGGCGACGGTGCGCATTGACGCCGAACCCCGCGCCGACCTGCTGCGCGCGCTCGGCCCCTCGATTGTCGCGCCGGGCGAACCGTTTGCGGTCCATCTTATCGCCTTCGACCGCCATCGCAACGTCTGTTCCCAATACCGCGGCACGGTGACGCTCACCGGCCCGGACGGCGCGCTGCCGCCAACGGCCGCGTTCACCGCGCGGGAGCAGGGCGTCTTGATCATCGAGAACGCGCGCCTCACCGCGCCCGGCCTCTACCGTTTCACCGCCGTAGACGAGCGCAACGGCCTGCGCGCGCGCAGCAATCCCACGCTCTGCGAGGCCGCGCCGCAGCGACGCCTCTACTGGGGCGAACTGCACTGCCATAGCTGGGGCGATACGACGCTTGAGCTGATGAGCGAGCCGAACTTCAAGTCTCATCCCGCCCGCCGCCACGAGCAGGCGCGGCAGGTGGGCCGCCTGGATTTCTGCGCGCCGGGGCCCATGTCCGCGCCCAACGACGCGGACCGTCCCGAAGTCTGGCAGGCGCACCGGGACGCCTTTCGCGCCAACGACGAGCCGGGCGCGTACGTGCCCTTTCTGGCCTACGAGGCGCATCCGGGACTGGGCGGCGACCGCAACGTGGTCTTTCGGGGGGATGAGCCGACCCACTTGCCCATGAAAGCGCCTATGGACGACGTGATGAACGCCTACGGCGCGCGCGCTGACGTTCTCCTGGAAGCCCATATCGGCGGCGGGCCGCCCAACTGGACGGCCTATCCCACTGAGGAAGCGCCGCTGGTGGAAGTCACCAGCGGCCACGGCGCGTTCGAGTGGGTGCTCCAGCGGGCGCTGCGCCACGGCTACCGGCCGGCGGTGATCGGCTCCAGCGACGTGCACCTGCCGACCCTCGGCGCGCCCATGGCCGCCCACTGCTTTCGCGGGCGCTTCAACGAGGAGTTCAATATCCGCGACACGGCCTTCGGCAGCGGCCAGGTGGCCGGGGTCTACGCGGCGGCCCGCGCGCGGGAAAGCATCTGGCAGGCGCTCCGCGACCGCCAAACGTTCGCCACCACCGGCGCGCGCATCATCCTGGACGTGCGCGCCAACGGACAACCGGCCGGCGGCATTGTCGAGTCCGCCGGGCCGGTTGACGTATGCGTTCGCGCCCACGCCTGCGCGCCAATCGAGCGGGTGGACCTGATTCGCGGCGACCGCTGTGTGGCGTCCTGGTTGCCTGGCGCGCTCGACGCCGCGCTCGACGCCGCGCTCGACTTCACCGATGCGCAGCCTTTGCGGGAGAATGCCTACTACGTCCGCCTGCGCCAGACCGACGGCGAATACGCCTGGAGCACGCCGGTGTGGGTCGCGTGCGCCGGCGGCGGCGCTGCGCCGGACCCCAGCCTGCCGCTCTGGAACGCCCACGAGCCGGTCGACCTGGCAAGCCTGCGCCCCAACGCGGCGGAGCAATACGAAGACGCGCTCTGGGCGTACCTGGAAACCGAGGAAGACCCGGCGCTCTTCCGCGGCCTGACGCCGGTCAAGCTCTTGGAGGAAGCCCCCGGCCGCGCGGCCCTGTTCTACGCTTTCTACGCCCCGGACGGCTGGCCGGTGAGCATCCGCTGGTACTACGAGTTCGACCTGCCCCGGCTGCACGTAGACTGGGGCTGGCGCGACTTCGGCGCGCGCCCCACGCCCACGAAAGTCACCGAACCGGCGGAGATGAAAGACCCCTTGGCCTGACGGTCTGAAAGCCACGCGAAATCCTGTCCGAATGACCGTCATGCCCGCGCGCCGCATCCAGGGTAGAGGCTCATGCCCGCAATGATCCCGTCCTCACCGCAGTTCTAAGGAGGTGTCCACCATGCGCCCGCTTGCGTTCGAATACGACCTCTCCCAACACATAGACGAAGCGCAGCCCGCGATGCTCTTCAGCGGCGCTACCGCTGAGGAACTCCGCGACTGGCAGGAGCGCTTTCGCGCCAAAGTGCTCAGCCTGCTGGGCATCCTGCCGGAACGCGCCGCGCTGAAGATCGAATATGTGGAAGAGGTAGACTGCGGGACGTACGTCCGCCGCAAGCTGCGCTACCAGACCGAGGAAGGCGTCTGGGTACCGGCCTATCTCCTCGTGCCCAAGGGCGTATCCCCCGCTAAGAAGTCGGCGGCAATCCTCTGTCTGCACGGCCACGGGCGCTTTGGCAAGGATAGCGTAGCCGGCATCGCGGACACGCCGGAACGCGCGGCGGAAGTCAACCGCCTGCAGTACGACTTTGGCCGGCGCTTTGCCGAGCAGGGCTACGTGGTGCTGGCGCCCGACCTGCGCGGCTTTGGCGAGCGCCAGCCGCACTATCCCGACCCCAAGCCCGACTACTGCTGCCGCAACTACATGGCCGCCACGCTGCTGGGCCGCACCGTGGTCGGCTACCAGCTCTGCGACCTGCACGCGGCGGTGGACGTCTTGGAGTCGCTGCCGTACGTTGATTCCCAGCGGCTGGCGGCGGCCGGCCTCTCTTACGGCGGGCGCATGACGATGCTCATCAGCGCCATGGACGCCCGCATTGCGGCCTGCGTGCCCTCCGGTTGCCTGAACGTGTACCAGGAGCGCTACCAGAACCTCCACCAGTGCGGCTCCCAACTCATCCCCAGTTTGCTGCTCTATGGCGACACGCCGGAGATATTTTCGCTCATCGCGCCGCGCCCCATGGTCATCGAATGGGGCCTGCGGGACAAACTCATCCCCCACGAGTGGGCCGAACGCGCCCTGGCCCGCATCCGCAAAGCCTACGCCGCTTCCGGTAGTCCGGACAACCTCACCGTGCACCAATTCGACAAGGGCCACGTGTTCGAAGGCACGGTGGGCGCGGAGATGCTCCACCGCTGGCGGCAGGGTGTAGATTAGGAGACGCGGCGGCAGCGAAGCGCCCGGCGCCGGGACGTGGCTAATGTACCCTTTGCGCGCGCCTGCGCAGCGTAGGGCAGCGCGCCAGCGGCTGTCATTGAATTGCGCGGATTGTTCAGGGCGGGCGCGAAGTGGCATAATGTCGAATGGCGGTTGTTTCTTCTCCATCGCCGCGCCAGCGTTGCGCGGGTTGGATATAGTCGATTTCGTCGAAGACGCTGAGGCGGCGCATGCAAAGACGGGTTCATTACTTTCCGCGTCGTCTGCCGTGGCGGCGGGCCCTCGTGGGCGCGGGTCTGGTTGTCCTCCTGCTGCTCACCTTCGTCGGCGGCGCGGCATGGTTCGTGAACCAGGGAGAAGAAGCGCCGCCGGAGCCGGCCGGCGCGGCCAGCCCCCCGGCGGTGGAGAAAGCCGATACCGGCGCCTCCGTACCCGAAAAGATCATAGAGAGCGCCCGCGCGGTAGGCGAAAAGCTCATCCCCGACTGGCCGGAATCCGAGCCCTTTAGTGTGCTCGTCATCGGCGTGGACACCCGCCAGTATGACGTTGGCGGCCGCGCCGACACCCTCATCGTGGTCACGATCGACCCGGAGAAGCAGGCCGCGCTGCTGATCTCTATCCCGCGCGACATGATGGCGCTGATTGCCGGCTATGAAGACCGGCGCATCAACGAACTCTTCGCCTACGGCGGCCCGGAACTTGTGCTAAAGTCGGCCGAGTACTTGCTGGGGATGCCAATCCAGTACTACCTCACCATCGACTTCGAAGGCTTCCGGCGCATGGTCGATACGTTGGGCGGCGTGAAGATCGACGTGAAGTACGACATCGAGGACTACAAGTTCCCCAACGCCGATGACACCGGCTTCGAGCCGTTCATCATCGCGCGCGGGGAGCACCACATGGACGGCGATACCCTGCTCCGCTACGTGCGCACGCGCTGGGACGACCCCCGGGGCGACTTTGGCCGCATCGAGCGGCAGCAGCAGGCGCTGGTCGCGCTCAAGTCGCAGTTGCTGACCCATCAGACTTTCGGCAAGATTCACCTGCTCCTCGGTGAGTTCCAGGGCATGGTGGATACCAACTTTCCCATCTCGCCCCAGCGGGCGCTCGCGTTGGGCAAACTCGGTCTCGCCATCGAGCCGGAGCGCATCTATAGCAAGGTGATCGACTACGAGGGAAACCTGGTAGCGGACGTTGAACTGGAATCAGGCGCGAAGGTGCTCAGGCCGAACCTGCCCGCTGTGCGCAGCATGATGGAGCGGAGCCTCGTTGCGATCGGGCAACTGGAACCGGTGGCGGGCCAGGAAGCCACGTTGCAGCAAGCGGACGTCGAACCCTAGGCCGGTCGAAACGCGCGCCGGGGGCCGCCCGCGGCGGCGGCATGAATGCGCATGGCGTAGCGCGCCGCCGCGCTGGAAATCGCTACCGTCGCTTCAGTGAATGCGCAACAAGGGATAGCCATGTCAGAAACGCCGCCGTTACCGCCCATGATCTACGACAACGTGAGCCAACTGATCGGCCGCACACCGCTGGTGCGCCTCAACCGCCTGCCGGGGCCGGACTCGGCAACGGTGCTCGCCAAGCTGGAGGCGCGGAACCCGGGCGGCAGCGTGAAAGACCGCATCGGCCTGGCCATGATCGAAGCGGCGGAGCGGGACGGCAAGCTGAAGCCCGGCGACACGGTGGTGGAGCCGACCAGCGGCAACACGGGCATCGGGCTGGCGATTGCCTGCGCCGTGAAAGGCTACCGGCTCATGCTCACCATGCCGGAGGACATGAGCGTGGAGCGGCGCAAACTGCTGGCGCTGCTGGGCGCGGAGCTGGCGCTGACGCCGGCCGTGGAAGGCATGTCCGGCGCGGTCTACGCGGCGCAGGAACTGGTGCGCGAACACGGCTACTTCATGCCCCAGCAGTTCATGAATCCGGCGAACCCGGCCATCCACCGCGAAACCACGGCGCGGGAAATCTTGCACGATACGCAAGGCGCGCTGGACGCCGTGGTGGCGATGGTGGGCACCGGCGGCACGATTACGGGCATCGGCCAGGTGATGCGCGCGGAAGCGCCGCACGTGCAAGTGATCGCGGTGGAACCGGCGAAATCGGCGGTGCTTTCCGGCGGCCGGCCGGGCATTACGCGCATCCAGGGCACCGGCGCCGGTTTCGTGCCCGGCATTCTGGACCGCAGCGTGCTGGACGCGGTGCGCACGGTGGAAGATGAAGAGGCGTTTGCGACGGCGGAGCGGCTGGCCAAGGCGGAAGGCATCCTGGCCGGCATCTCCGGCGGCGGCGCGGTGACGGTCGCCCTGGCCGTGGCGCAAGAGTTGGGCCCGGCTAAGACCGTGGTGACGCTCATCCCGGACGCCGGGGAACGCTACCTCTCGATGTGGGAGATAGAGTAGCCGGCCCTTCGCCACCGGGTCGAGAGAGGACAACCGTAGCGCGGGGGCTTGTCCCCCGCCACCTACGCGGGCGGTGAAGATGGATTCCCGCGTTCGCGGGAATGACGGAAAAGAGGCACTACTCGTGCCGCGCAGGGCTTGTCCCCCGCCACCTACGCGGGCGGTGAAGATGGGTACCCGCTTTCTCGGGAATGACGGAACGCGGGCCTTACTGCCGTACCGCGAGGGCTTGTCCCTAATGTTGTCGCATTGAAGTAGCGCGGGGGCTTGTCCCCCGCCGCCGGTGGGCGCATCCCTTTACTCCGCCGGATGCAGCAGCATCTTGCCGAATTGCGCCCGCGCGGCCATGCGCCGGTGCGCCTCTTGCGCCTCCGCCAGCGGATAGACGGTATCGAGCACGGGATTCAGAATGCCGCGCGCGGCCAAATCAAGCACCTGTTGCAGATCCAGGCGGTTGCCGCCCATGCTGCCTAAGAGGCTCTGCTGGCGCGTGTAGAGATGGCCGATGTCCACTGTGCCCGCGCGGCCCGTGGTCGCGCCGCACGTGACCAGCCGCCCGTTGCGCGCCAAGGAGCGGATGCTCTGCTCCCAGGTGGCCGCGCCCACGTGCTCGAAGACCACGTCCACGCCGCGCCCGTTGGTGATGCGCTTCACCTCATCCGCCACGTTCGTTTCGCTGTAGTTGACCGTCTCTTCCGCGCCCAGTTCCCGCGCGCGCTCCAGCTTCTCCGTGCTGCCGGCGGTGGCAATCACGCGCCCGCCGAGAAAGCGCGCGATCTGCACGGCGTAAACGCCCACGCCGCTGCCGGCCGCCTGCACCAGCACCCATTCACCGGGTTCAACGCGCGTGCGCCGGTAGAGCATGTGCCAGGAGGTGATGGCGGCCAGGGTGAGCGCGGCCGCGTCATCATACGAGAGGGCGTCCGGCATGGGCACGGCAATCGCGGCCGGCGCCGCGACGTACTCGGCGTAGCCGCCCTGGTTGGGCGCCGTGCCGATGATGTGGCCGTTGGCGCAGATGCTCTCCTCGCCCGCCAAGCAGAACTCACACGCGCCGCAGAAAGCCCACGGCGAGACCGCTACCCGTTGGCCCACGGCCACGTTCCGCGCCGCCGCGCCGGCCTGCACGACCTCGCCGGCAATCTCCGAGCCGGGAATGTGCGGCGGCTCGATGCCGGGCCGCGCGCCCGTGCGCAGCCAGATGTCCAGGTGGTTGACGCCCGAGGCGTGGATTTTGACAAGAACCTCATTTGCGGCGGGCTCCGGCGCGGGCACGGTATCGAGTTGCAGGGTTTCCGGGCCGCCGAAAGAATGAAAACGAACTGCGCGCATGGAATCTTCTCCTGAGGAGCAACGGTATTGCGTGTCTATTCGTGCAGAGTACGCGGTGGTGGATTGCTCATTTCCGCTTCGCGCTTATGGTACCGCGTGCGCGAGCGGTGCGCATCCCGCCCAACCATGAGTGTCACCATGTCCTTGCCCGGGCTGCATGAGCGAATGCAGTGTGCGCTTCGCCTCTTTCCGTTCATGCTTCGACAAGCTCAGCACGAACGGAAAGAGGCTTGGCGCGAATGGGAACGGCTCCAGCGCGAGTGGGCGGAAGTTCAGCACGAGCGGGCGGACGTTCAGCGCAAACGGCAGAAGTCCAGCACGAGTGGAGAGAAGCCCACAACGAGTGACAAGAGGCCCAGCGCGAGCGGAAAAAAGTCTACAACGAATGACAAGAGGCCCAGCGCGAGCGGAAATGAGTCCGAGCACGAACGAAGAGATGCGTGTTAGCCGTTCGCCCTGAGCGCCGTCGAAGGGTGAACGGCGGGCGGGCACAGCGGTGTGCTAGGCTTGCACGTGAGACTGACCGCAATTCGTCCCAGAACAGCAATCGCGCGCACGGAATCGCACATGGCCGATGCCGTCACATTCAGCATCGAGGCAACGGACGGCGCGGCGCGCGCCGGCGCGTTGACCACGCCGCACGGTGTCGTCGCCACGCCCGCTTTCATGCCCGTGGCGACCCAGGCCAGCGTAAAGGCGCTCACGGCCGGTGAGGCGGGCGCGCTCGGCGCGGAGATGCTGCTGGCGAACACCTACCACCTGATGCTGCGGCCGGGCGCGGACCTGATGCGCCAACTGGGCGGCCTGCACCAATTCATGCGCTGGCCGGGGCCGCTGCTCACCGATAGCGGCGGCTATCAAGTCTACAGCTTGGCGCACCGGGTGGACGTGACCGACCAGGCGGTGACCTTCCGCTCGCACCTGGACGGCAGCGCGCACGCGCTCAGCCCGGAGCGGGCGGTGGTCGTGCAGGAAGCCCTGGGCGCGGACATCATCATGGCGCTCGACCACCTCATTGCCCAGCCGGCCGACTACGCCGCGGATGAAGCGGCGTTGGCGCGCACGCTCCACTGGGCCGCCCGCTGCCGGGACGCCCACCGGCGCGGCGACCAGGCGCTCTTCGGCATCGTGCAAGGCGGCCTGCACCTGGACCTGCGGGAGCGCGCTATCCGCGAACTGGAGGAGATCGGCTTTCCCGGCTATGGGATTGGCGGCCTGAGCGTGGGCGAGTCGAAAGCCGATATGTACGGGATGCTTGCCAAGCTGCACCCGCTCTTGCCGCAGGGCAAGCCCCGCTATCTGATGGGCGTCGGCGCGCCGGAAGACCTGCTGGAGGCGATTGGCGCCGGCGTGGACCTCTTCGACTGCGTCTTGCCCACGCGCCTCGCCCGCCACGGCGCGCTCTTTGCGCCTACCGGCCGCGTGAACATCCGCAAAGCCGCCTACCGCGCGCAGGAAACGCCCATTGACCCCGCGTGCGATTGCCCCGCCTGCACGCACTACAGCGCCGCCTACGTGCACCACCTCTGCCGCAGCGGTGAGTTGCTCTACCACCGCTTGGCCACGCTCCACAACCTGCGCTTCATCTTCCGCCTCCTGGAGCAGGCGCGCGCCGCCATCCGGCAGCAACGCTTCGGCGCGTTCAAGGATGAATTTCTCGCACAATACACGCCCGCCGCCGAGGCCGTGCGCGTGGCACAGCGCCGCAAGTGGCAGGCGCGCCGCGCGGCGCAGAAATCCTAGACACAGAAGTCCCAGACGTAGGACTCCAAGGCGCAGAATTGCCAGGCGCGAAAATCATGCGCGCACAGACATTCCCTCTCCTGGGGAGAGGGTTAGGGTGAGGGCGGTTCCCAGCGCAGGTTGGGACGCCGCGCGGCGGTGGTCTCGTCCAGGCGGCGCACGGGGGCGGAGACCGGGGCCTCTTTCAGCTTCTCCGGCGTCGTTTGCGCCTCTTCCGCGATTGCCAGGAGCGCGTCGATGAACTCATCAAGGGTATCCTTGTTCTCGGTTTCCGTCGGCTCGATCATCAGCGCTTCCGGCACGATCAGCGGGAAGTAGACCGTTGACGGGTGGAAGCCGTAGTCGATCATGCGCTTGGCCACGTCCAGCGTGCGCACGCCCTCGGCCTTTTCTTTCAGTCCCGCAAAGACCACCTCGTGCATGCAGGTGCGGTCGTAGCGCAGGGCGTAGGCGTCGCGCAGGCGCTCTTTAAGGTAATTCCCGTTCAGGACGGCGTATTCGCCGGCGCGCTCGATACCCTCGCCGCCCAGGGTGCGGATGTAGGTGTAGGCGCGCACCTGATTGAGGAAGTTGCCGTAGAACGAGTGGATGCGGCCGATGCTGTCGGGACGGTCGTAGTCCCAAGCGTACGCGCCGTCTTCCTCGCGCACCAGCGGCACCGGCAGGTAGGGTTCCAGGGTTTCGTTCACGCAGGTCGCGCCCGCGCCGGGGCCGCCGCCGCCGTGGGGCGTGGTAAAGGTCTTGTGCAGGTTCAGGTGGAGCACGTCCAGCCCCAGGGCGGCCGGCTGCACCGCGCCCAGCAGCGCGTTCATGTTCGCGCCGTCGCAGTAGACCAGCGCGCCCACGTCGTGGGCCATGCGGCAGATCTCCACGATGTCCTGCTCGAAGAGGCCGAGCGTATTCGGCACGGTGAGCATCAGGCCCGCCACGTCCTCGTCCAGCAGCCCGGCCAGCGCGTCCATGTCCACCGTGCCCCGCGCGCTGGACGGCACCTCAATTGAGTCGTAGCCGCACATAGCGGCGGTGGCCGGATTGGTGCCGTGGGCGGAATCGGGAATGATCATCTTGCGGCGCGGATTGCCCTGCTTGACGTGGTGCGCCCGCATCATTAGCACGCCGCAGAGTTCGCCGTGCGCGCCGGCCGCCGGTTGCAGCGAGCAGTTGGCGTAGCCGGTTATTTTCATAATTGCTTGGGAGAGATGGTAAATGAGTGAGAGCGCCCCCTGGATGGTGCTCTCCGGCTGGTGCGGATGGATGAACGAGAAGCCCGGCAGACCGGCGGTGGCGTCGTTCACCTTGGGGTTGTACTTCATGGTGCAGGAGCCGAGCGGGTAGAAGCCGTGCTCAATGCTGTAGTTGCGCTGGGAAAGGCGGGTGAAGTGGCGCACCACGTCGAGTTCCGACGCTTCCGGCAGCGGCAGGTCGTCGCGCCGCCAGTGCGCGGGCACGGCTTCTTCAAGCGCAACGTCCGGCACGTCGCTCTCCGGCAGCGAGTAGCCGCGGCGGCCGGGCGAACTGCGCTCGAAGATGAGGGGTTCGTCGAATTGCATCTTTGCTCTTTCTGCTTGCTTCGGTGCAATGGCGCTCGTGTGATAGTAGTCATGCGGCCGGCGGTCTGTGCTGCCGCTATCGCTCTCTAGTTTGCGAATTCTCGCAGCGCCGCGACCAGGCGGTCGATGTCTTCTCGTGTATTGAGTTCCGTCACGCAGACCAGCATGTGGCGGTCGAGTTCGGGCCGCACGTTGCCCAGGTCGTAGCCGCCCAGCACGCCATGTTCCAGCAGGTGCGCGTTCACGGCGTCCACCGGCGCGGGACAGCGCGCCACGAATTCCTTGATGTAGGGGCCGGGCGTGGAGACGGCAAAGCCGGGCAAGGCGTCGATCTGCGCCGCGGCGTAGTGGGACTTGGCGAGGCAAAGCTCGGCCTTCTTCCTCATCCCCGCCGGGCCGAGCCAACTGACGTTGATCGTGAACGCCAACGCCGCCAGCGCCTCGTTGGTGCAGATGTTCGAGGTGGCTTTCTCGCGGCGGATGTGCTGCTCGCGGGCCTGGAGCGTCATCACGAAACCGCGCTTGCCCTCGATGTCTTTCGTCATGCCGGAGACGCGGCCGGGCATCTGGCGCAGGTATTTCTTGCGCGTTGCGTAGAGGCCGAGCCGCGGGCCGCCGAGACCGGGCGGCAGCGCCAGGCCGTGCCCCTCGCCGGTGACGACGTCGGCGCCGTATTCGCCCGGCGGCGTCAGAATGCCCAGCGAAACCGGATCGGCGCTCACCACCAGCAACGCGCCGTGAGCGTGGACGGTCTCCGCAAGTTCCTGGCACTCGTGCACCCAGCCGAAGAAATTCGGAACCTGCACGACCACGCAGGCGGTCTCGCCGTCGATGGCGGCGGCCACCGCGTCCCAGTTGTCGCGCAGCGCGCCGTCGTCAGCGATGGTGAAGGCCGGCACGCGCTCCAGGGTCACCTCGCGCCCCTCGGCGTAGGTCTCCAGCACGTCGAGCGTGGTCGGATTGAACGTATCCGGCGCGACGATCTTGGCGCGCTTGGTGACGCTGCACGCGGTGAGGGCGGCTTCCGCGGTGGCGGTGGCCTCGTCGTACATGCTGGCGTTCGCCACGTCCATGCCGGTGAGCAGGCAGACCATGCTCTGGAACTCGTACATGGCCTGCAAGGTGCCCTGGGAGAGTTCCGGCTGGTAGGGCGTATAGCTGGTGAGAAATTCGCCCCGCAGGATGAGGGCGTTGACGATGCTGGGGATGAAGTGGTTGTAACAGCCCGCGCCGAGAAAACTGGGCAGGGACTGGACGTTCTGGTTTTGTTGCGCCAGTTCGTTCAGGTGGCGAATGACCTCCGGCTCGGACAAGCCCGGCGGCAGGTCGAGTTGCGGATGGCGCACGTCCGCCGGAATGTCGTGGAAGAGGTCCGCCGCGCGCGCCACGCCAATGGCGCGCAGCATGGCTTCCCGGTCGGCGCTGCTGTGGGGTACGTAGTCCATGGCTTGTCCTTAGTGCGCGCCGGATTCGGCCAGCACGGCCGCGTAGCCGGCGGCGTCGAGCAGGGTGGGCCAGTCCGCGTCCAGGTTTGTGGGTCGGAGCTTGATCATCCAGCCGCCGGCGTAGGGCGCGTCGTTGACCAGTTCCGGGCTCTCTTCCAGTTCCTCGTTAATTGCCACGATTTCGCCGGCGATGGGAGAGTAGAGGTCGGACGCGGTCTTCACCGACTCTACCACGCCAAACTCGCCCATCGCCTCCACGGTAGCGCCCGGCTGCGGCAGTTCCACGTAGACGATGTCGCCGAGTTCGCCTTGGGCGTAGTCGGTGATGCCGACCACGCAGAGGCCGTCCTCCAGGCGCGCCCACTCGTGCTCCTTGGTGTAGCGCAATTCTTCCGGTATGTTCATGTTTCTCTCCATAGGTTGGCGCGCTGCCGGTCAGCGCTCCCGTCGGTAGAACGGCAAGGGCACCACTCTGGCCGCGCGCAGGTCCGCGCGCACACGCACGTGCACCGTCGCGCCGACCAACGCCGTGCCCGTTTCCACGTTCGCAATCGCAATCGCCTTTTGCAGCGTTGGACTGAAGGTGCCGCTCGTGACGACGCCGACTTCCTCGCCGTCCACGACGATGAGGCAGCCGTCGCGCGCGATGCCGCGGTCGATGAGTTCCAGGCCGACCAACTCCCGGTCGGGGCCCACACGCCGCTCCTGCAAGAGGGCCTCTTTGCCGATGAATTGGCGGTTGCGGAAACGCACGAACTTCTGCAAGCCCGCGTCGAACGGCGAGGTCGCGTCATCCAATTCGTGCCCGTAGAGCGGCAGCCCGGCTTCCAGCCGCAGCGTATCGCGGGCGCCGAGGCCGACGGGCTTGATGCCGTAGGGGTCGCCCGCCGCCAGCAACGCGGCCCAGGCGGCTTCCGCGTCCGCGGCCGGCACGAACAACTCGAAACCGTCCTCGCCGGTATAGCCGGTGCGGGTAATAGTAATTTCCTTGCCCAGAAAGGGCGCCTGCGCGCCGCGGTAGTAGCGCACGGCGGCCAGGTCGGCGGCGGTTCCCACCATTTCCTGCAGCAGCGTGGTTGCGGCGGGGCCTTGCACGGCCAAGAGGGCGAGTTCGCTATTCTTCACCGTAATGTCAAGCGACCAATGCTGGGTTGCGTTCTGGTGTTCCAGCCAGTCCACGATCTTGTCGGTATTGGAGGCGTTGACCACCAGCCGGTAATGGGTCGGCAGCCGGTAGACCAGCACGTCGTCCAGCACGCCGCCTTCGGGGCGGCACACCAGGCTATAGCGAATCTGATTCGGCTGAAGATCCGTAACCCTGTTCGTCAGGATGCCGTCCAGGAAAGCGGGCACGCCCGCGCCGGCGAAGTCCAGGATGCCCATGTGGCTGATGTCGAAGAGGCCGACCGCGCCGCGCACGGCCCGGTGTTCGGCAATCACGCCCGCGTATTGCACCGGCATCTCCCAGCCCGCGAACGGCACCAGCCGCGCGCCGGCCGCGACGTGGGTGGCGTAGAGGGGGGTGCGCTTGAGTTGCATAGAATTCCTGCGCCTCGAGTGAAGAGACTACAACGCACTGGGCGTGCATTCGGTACGCCTATCTTACCCAGTTCCCGCGCCGCGTTCAACGTAGGGCGCGCGCCGCGCCGCGTGGGACGGAAAGCCGCCGCGGCCGCGTGTTACAATGGCGCGGAAGGGAAAGGAAACACCCCATGCCCCGGCTGCTCCTGCTTGGCCTCGACCCGAGCGGCGCTTCCGCCGCGCCGGAAACCGCAACCGCTTTCTTGGAGAACTCGCTCCCGCCGTTGGCAGGCAATCCCGGCCATTCCCTGATCCGGGGCCTGTGCGGCGAGCGCGTGCTGCCGGCGAACGCGGCGCGCATCCAGGACACGCTCGACCGCCGGGAAGACGCCGCCTACGTTAGCGTGGGGCATCCGCTCCTGGACGACGGCTGGGCGCGCGCGCTGCACGGCAAGGCCGTAGCAGCCGGCTGGGACGTGCGCTTGGCAGCGGCCCCCAGCCTGCTGGAGCGGGCCTACGCCGCCTTCCCCTTCGACGGCGCATCCCATACGGTGATGAGCGGCGGCGCGCCGCCGCCCGCGCGCACGGACGCGGCCCTGCTGATCCTGGCCGCCAACCTGCCGCCGCGCGCGCTGCGCACGCTGGCCGCGCGCTATCCCGCGCGGCATCGGGTACACGCGCTCTCACTCGGTGGCGCGGCGGACGGGCAGGCGCGCGCGCTGCCGCTCCGCGAGGCGGCGGCGGCTCACCCGGACGCGCTGCTCGTGCCGCCGCTGGCCCCTCTGGAGCGGCTACGCGAACCGGAAACCCTGCGCTGGCTCATGGCCCGCCTGCGCGCGCCCGACGGCTGCCCCTGGGACCGGGAGCAGACCCACCAAACGCTCAGGAAGCACCTGCTGGAAGAGACCGCCGAGGTCATCGACGCCCTGGATGACGGCGACGTGGACGCGCTGCGGGAGGAACTTGGCGACCTGCTCTTGCAGGTCTACTTCCAGGCGCAAGTCGCCGAGGAGCAGGGGGACTTCACGTTCGACGACGTGGTGGGCGGCATTAGCGAAAAGCTCGTGCGCCGCCACCCGCACGTCTTTGGCGGCAGCGCCGCGGGCACCGCCGCGCAAGCCCTGGCCAACTGGGAGCAAATCAAGCGGGAAGAATACGCCGCCCAGGGCAAGGAACGCCGCTCACTGCTGGACCGGGCGCCTCGCTCGCTCTCCGGCCTGGCAACGGCGCAGGCGATAGGCAAGACCGTGGCGAAAGTGGGATTTGATTGGCCCGACGCCCAGGGCGTCCTGGCCAAGCTGCGCGAAGAGATCGACGAACTCATCGCGGCCGAGACCGCAGAGGAACGCCTGGACGAACTCGGCGACGTGCTCTTCGTGCTCGCTCAGGTGGCGCGCTGGCTGGGCGTGGACGCGGAAGAGGCGGCGCGCGCAGCCAACGCCAAGTTCCGCCGCCGCTTTGGCTACATGGAAGAGGCCGCCCGCCACGCCGGCCGCGAACTCGGCGACTACTCGTTCGAAAAACTGGACTCCCTCTGGGAAGAGGCGAAACGCGCCACCAGCGCTCCCTGGGGATGCCCCCGCTAGTGACATCCTGGCAACGGCGTCTCTTTCCCCTCTATCTCGCGGCGTTCACCGCCCAACTTGGCGTGCCGGCCTTTCTGCCGTTCATCCCGCTCTACATGGTCGAACTCGGCATCGACGACGTGGGCGCGGCCGCGCGGTGGAGCGGCGTGCTGGTGGCGATCACGCCGCTTACCTCTACCGCGGCGGTGCCGTACCTCGGCTTGCTCGGCGATCGCATCGGCTTGCGGCGGCTCGCCCTCATCGGCCTGGGCGCGGGCGGGGTCACGGTCGCGCTGCTGGCGCTGGCGACGAGTCCCTGGCAACTTCTGATCGGCCGCACGCTCTTCGGGTTTTGCGGCGTGTACTGGACGTTCTTTGCGGCCGCCATTGCGGAGCACGCGCCGCGGGAGCACATGGTGCGCGCCTTTGGCCGGCTGCAGATGGCGAACTTTGGCGCGCCCATCCTGGCGCCGGTAATGGGCGGCGCGATCGCCTCCGTGCTGGGCCTGAAAGCGGCTTTCGTGCTCGGCGGGATCATGTTCTGGATTGCCACCGCCATGGTGGCGCTGCTGTATCCGGGCGGTGACGAACTCAAGCCGCAGCGTAACGCAGCGAGCGCCGGTTCGCCGTGGCGGATGATCTTCGCGCAGCCGCAGATGGCGCTGCTCTCGTTGGTGTTGCTGGTCTCGTTCTACGCCGAAGGCAGCACCCTGCCGGTCATCCCGCTCTACGTGCAGGCGCTGGGCGTCGCGCCGGGCCAGGTGGCGGCGACCGTGGGCCTGATTACCGCCGCCAGCGCGGTGACGTACGTGGCGGCCAACGCGCTGGTCGGGCGCGTCGTGCCCACCAGATTAGCGCACGTGGCCGTGCTGCCGGGCCTGATTGGCGGCGCTATCGTCTGCGTGCCGCTCTTCTTTGCCGGCCAGTTGTGGCACCTGCTGGTCTTCCGGCCGCTGCTTTCGCTCTTCACCGGCACGATTCCGGCGCTGGTCTACACGGCGGCGGAGCCGTTCGTGCCGCGGGAACGGCGCGGCGCGGGCTTTGGGCTGCTGACCAGCGTGGGCCTGGGCGGCACCGCCGCCGGCCGCGTCGCCAGCGGCATGGTGGCCTCGCTCTCGCTGTCGGGCGTCTTCTTCGTGGACGGCGTCCTGCTGCTGGGCGGGTTCGGGGTCTATTCCGCCCTGCGCCGCCGCTTTCCGTATCCGCAGGTGGACGAAGAGCCGCGTGGCCAAAGCGCTGCCGCCGGTTTGAACGAGGGCGGCAGTCCACGTTAGGATTGAACTGTGCGCCCTGCCTGGGGCGGCTCTTGGCGTAAAGTAACCGTCACGCAGTCCAAACGCCCAGAAGATGCCGGGAGGGAAACCCTATTCGAGACGCTGCATAGACAACGCCCCCCTCAAGAGAACGCCTTTTCGGAGAAACAGCAGAGAAGGGATATCCGTTCCTCCCGCGCCTGTCGAAGGATTAACGGATGCTCACGTCAGCAACCCGCCAAAGTTCCCGGCGCCCGTTCGCACGAGGGCAGAGGCGCGCGCCCCATGCTCCTGCGCCGGGTTCGCTACTCCTCCGCCAGCATCCGCCCCACCGCGCACGTGTCGCAGCGCTTCTCCCGGCACCAGGCGTGGTAGACGTGGAGCAACCCCTGCTGGCGCGCGGCGGTCATGGGCACGTACTTTGGCGGCAGGCCGAACACGTCGTCGCGCATGGCGCGGCTCAGGCGGTTCAGGCCGCCGCCCGGCGCGCGGCGAAAGAGGTCTATGGCCCAATCGGCCAGCCCGCCGTCACCCACGTGTTCGCCATAGGCGACCAGGAACGGCAGGATGACGTTCACGAGCATCTCGCGGGCACGCTCCGTCCCGATGAGACTCTGCGGCCCGCCGCGCAACGGCGCGCCAACGTCGCTGTGCGCCGCCCAGTAGGGTGAGGCGGACGCCGCCAGCGTAAACGCGTTTATCGCGTGCTGGAGCGCCTGCGGCGGCGACTCTGTGCGGAGCGCCAGGCAGGTTGCCACCGGCCCCGTCCTGGCGAGCCGGGCGCAGAGGATTCCGGCCGCCGCCACCCGCCGGGCCGGGGCGTTCGCGGGCCGCACGCCGCCGCGCGCCCACGCCGCGGCGTCCAGCGCCGGTTCCCGGCCAAACCGCCGCCAGCGCGTCTCCAGTTCCCGCACGTACGCCGCCTCGCCGGCGGCAGGGGCAAGACCTGCCGTGTCCGCGCGCGGCGATTCGCCGGGTGGGCCGCGGCGTGTCGTGCCCCTACGCGAGGCCGTCGTTCCCTTTCGTTCGGACTCGCCGCGCTGGGAGGGCAAGAGGCCAGCCGCGCCCAGGAAGAGCGCCTCGCCGCCATGCCCGGCGCCGGCCGTGCCGCCCAACAGCCCGGCCACCACCGGCCACGGCAGGGCCTCGCTCAACGCGCGAAACGGCGCCCGGTTCTGGGTATACCCCAGCGCGTCCAACAGGCCCGCGTAGAGCGCCTGCGCCGGCCCGTCCTGGTCGATTGCCGCCCGCAGCCGCGCCGCCTTCTGCCGCAACCGCCGTTCGCCCAGGGCGGCGAAGAGCATGCCGACGGTCATGGCGTCGCGCTGGGTGTGGAGGTCCGCGCACGGCTGGAACGACGGCAGCCGTTGCGCCGCATACTTCTCAGGCAGGCCGCCGGGGAAATGCGGCGCCAGCGCCAGCGTCCGCAGCGGTCCGCCCGCCACCGGGCCGTCGTTCTGCCACACCACGTGGAGCATGACGCTGTGGTAGGCCGGGTCGGCGGCGTGCCCGTGCGCGCGCCACGCGGACGTGGTCGTATGAATTTCAACGTGCCCGTGCCGCACCCGGCGGCCGTCGAGGGCAATGATGGCGTCGAGGAAGTCAGGCCCCGGCCCCAGGTTGCGCCGCCCCGGATAGACCACTTGAATCCGCTCACCGCCCGTGGTGCGCAGCAGCCGCGCGCCCCAGGGCGACGCCTGCCACAGTTGGGCCACGTCTTCTTCGCGCAACGCTGCCGTCGGGGCAACAGTGGGGTCGGCTACGGCCATGGCAAACTACCGGGTGCAGGGGGGAGAAACGCGCGTTGCGGTTAGTATAGCACGCCAACGACGCGGGTTGGCAATCCCGCGCTGGCAACCGTTCAGCCTTCGACAAGCTCAGGCCGAACGGTTTTGGTCCTCGCAGGGTGCGCTTCTCGCAAGGCGCGGTTCCAATCAGTAGCCCTGCTCAGAAAGGTGGAAGTCGTTCGCGGAAATCGCCATCCTCACCGCAAACGCCCTCTCCCGTTTGTGCTGGGCCCCATCTGCTCGCGCTCCACGCAGCCGTTCGCGCTGACCCTGTCGCAGCATGAACTGAGGGGCACCATATGCGTGACTAGACACCTCCCCTCCAGTCTCTTGTCCATTGCCGCGGCTTCAGCAGCGCCAGTGTATTCTAAATCCAGGGTGATGATCTCAACCCTGGTTAGGGCTATGGTCTTACGCAAAAGGAGACAAGTGCAGCAAACCCTAGGCGTGTCCCATGCTGAGACTAACGCGCAGGTATAGGTTTGGACCGTCGCATCACCAAACCACCAAAGCCCTTGCGACGCGCAATAGGTGTCGGTACACTGCAAGGTAGGAGAGAGGGAATGGGGCGATGGCGAACTACGAGTTCATTGGGACGATTGCAGCCATAATTATTGCGGCTGTTGCTGCAGGCGGTCTTATTCTTCGCTTGCAAGCAGGCCTTCAAGGGCAAATAGCGGAGTTAGGACAGCGTGTCTCCCGCATTGAGTGATACCTCAAGGGCTACTTCATGCGGGATAGCAAGCGAGAGGAGTAGGGATGCTCGAAGAAGACATGACCGCTGAGTGTGAAAGGCACGGCTTATCACGAAAGGACGCCGTGCGAGCTATCACACATGCGAAAGATGGTGTCTGCGAACTACACGACTATGAGGTAACGCACGAAGACCCCAAAAGCACCAAGCTCTTTGTATGGAACTACTGCGGGACGAAAGACAGTAATGGTAACGAGCGGTTCTATTTGGAGAGAATTACAGTCATAAAACCCTATAGAAAAGGGAGACCCGCAGACTGGAATCCAGTGATTGATTTCAGAGACTTCAATCCTGGCACTTAGGATTGATATTGAGCAAATATCAAGGGCAGGCTGTAGCTGAGAAGCTGCAGGATGGATCCGGTTGGCTTTGACACAGCAATAAACGGAGAGGGAACAGTTTATGACGGAACACATAGCGATTGTTGCGGTCATAGAAGGAATCACTATAGCCCTTGTAGCTGCGGCTATACTTGGATTGCATCGTTGGGTTTCAACTTGGCTAAGGCAAAGGGAACAGATGCAATATCTCAGAGACATCATCGCCACTGGGCACAGGCAAATCAAGGACGCAGAGCCTGTGGGTGAAATGTCTGAGGATATTGTTCGATTTCTATTGTTCGAGAGTGTTCTGCGCGACTTAAGTCCCGCTTTGAGTCACAGAACTGATAGTATTGGCTACAAGCAAAAGTACGAGTTGCAAAGAACACTCGTTCATGTTTCTGGATTTATGAGCGAGATGAAGATTGGAAGAGGACCTGGGCGAAATATTCCAAGTGGATTGAGATTCTACGAGCAACACTTCTTTGAAAAAATACGCAAGGTTGAGTGGCTAGCCATATCATCACCACAGCCTCTAGAGTGACAGACGAGGCGACCCCGGTTAGTCTTGTGTAAGACCCCGATCCAAGATAAGCAAACGCTCTCCCCGGCCCGGAGTTCACCGGCCGGGGAGAGCGCACTGGCGTAGTCTTAGAGAATCGCGCAGCCTAGAAGTCGACCACCGAGTTCTCCAGCGCCTCATCCAGCGCCTGCTGCACCTCGGCGTTGCCGTCCGCCAGCGCTTCCGGCACCGTCTTCTCGCGCTTCCAGATGGAGCTTGCCATGCGCACGTGGATGCCGATGATCCGGCGTCCGCCGGGTGCGCTCACCACCCACTGGGCGCCGTCCATCTCGCGGGCGCCCTGGATGCGCAGCGGGTCGCCCTGGGTGAATTCCTCACTCTGGGCCACCGACCGCCGGGCCGGCAGGCTGTCGCGCACGTCGTTGAAGCGGCGGTCGTTCGGCTCCAGGAAGAGCCACTCGAGGAATTTGAACGCGCCGTCCGGGTTGTTGGAGCCTTCCGGCATCAGGTGCGCGCCGCCGCCGCGATACGCCGCCGGCGAGCCGCCCTCGGCCACCGGATAGGTGTCCACGCCGACCGTAATCTTGGCGAAGGCCTCCTCATACGCCTCGAACCGGGTGATGTTCATCACGTCGGTCCACATGGCGCAGCGGCCGGTGGAGAAGAGGTGTTGATGCCGCTCGTCGCCCTTGAAGGCGTTCATGGCGTCCAGCCCGCCCTGCAGGTCGAAGAAGCGCAGGGTCAAGTTGAACGCGGTCACCATCAGCTCGTTGTCGATGGTCGACTCGAGCTCGTCGTCGCTGAGCAGCCGCCCGCCCTGCTGCCAGAACGGCACCAGCCACCAGACCAGGGAGCTATTGCCGTACCAGAAGCCGAGGCGCGTGATGTTGTCGCCCTCTTTCTTGAGGGTCTGCTGGATGGCCGAGTCGAGTTCGTCCCAGTTCGCCGGGCCGCTGTCCGGGTCCAGGCCCACTTCCACGAAAACGTCCTTGTTGTAGAAGTAGGTAAAGACCGTGGGCGCCCACGGCAGGCCGAACCAGTGGCCGCGGTACGTCGAGTCGAAGACCACGCGCGGATAGTAGTCGTCCGCGTCGATGACGGTCGAGGCCTTGACGTAGTTGGTGATGTCGGCGGCGATGCCGCGCACGCCGAAGTCCTTCGGCAGATACGCGTCGATGTAGGAAATATCCGGCGGGATGCCGCCGGCCACCACCGTGGGCAGCTTGTTGATCGTGTCGCCGTAGGTGGTGACGATCACGTTGACCTGCTCGTTGGGATTGGCCTCGTGATACTCGCTGACGATGTCCGCGCCAATGCCCTGCACCCAGTTGCTGCCGCCCATGTCGATGGCCCAGAAGTTCGTGGGCTGCATCTCGGCGGCCGGCGCCGCTTCCGCTTCTTTCTCCTCAGCTTGCGGGGCGTCCGCCGGGGCCGGGGCCGCCATGCCCGCCTGCCCGCACGCGGCCAGGATCACCGCTCCCGCCGCGGCTCCGCCGCCGGCCAGCAACCGGCGCCGTGTGGTCTGGAATCCAGTCCGTGTCTCCATCGTCGGAAAAACCTCCTGCCCAAAGGGCGCTATGCCTGACACCCACCGCCGCCGCGCGTGCGGCGCCGCATCCGCCGTCAACCTGCGTGACGCGGCCTCCGCCCCATCCGCTGCGGGCGCGGACACCCGGCGCCGGCCCAAACCGGCGCGCGCTAAACCCGGCCCGCCCCGCTCCGGCGGCTTGGAACGCATGGTAGCGCGCGCAATCCAGTCTTGTCAAGGAGCATTGAGCGTTCCTTTCCGCCATAACCGCGCACGCGGGAATCCATCTTGGTCTCGCGCGCAGTCAAGAGCGGATGGATTCCCGCGTGCCCGGGAATGACGGAGGCTGCCGCGCCACTTTCATGGCAATGACGGCTTTGCGCAAACGTCACCTCTCTGAGAGAGGCTTAGGAGCGCTGCCCTCCAGCCCCCCTCTCCTCGTGGGAGAGGGTTAGGGTGAGGGGGCTTTCTTGCCGCGCGGGCGGCTAGAAGAGACTCAGTTGATCGGCGTCAGGATCCGCGGCGGCGTCCGGCCCGTCCGCGGCCGCGCCTGGGCCGTCCGCCGCCGCTTGCCGGTCGAAGCGCCCCTGCTCCCGCAATTCCCGCAGGCGCTGGGCGATGGCGGGCAATTTCTGGATGTCCTCGAACAGCATCTGCTTGATCGCCGGCGTGCGCAGGCCGGCCGCCGGATGGTAGAAGGGCACGTAGGCGCGGCCGTCGGCGAACTTCGGCTCGCCGTGCACCGCGGAAATCTTCGCGCCGGGAAAGAACTTCGCCAGCGAATAGCGGCCCAGCGTGACCACGATGCGCGGCTCAATGGCGGCCAGTTGGCGTTCCAGATACCCATCGCAGGCGGCGATTTCGTCCGGCTGGGGGTCCCGGTTGCCCGGCGGCCGGCACTTGACCACGTTGGTGATGAAGACCTGCTCCCGCCGCAAGCCCACCGCCGCCAGCATCTCCTCCAGCAGTTTTCCCGCCTGCCCCACGAACGGCCGCCCCTGCCGGTCTTCGTGGAAGCCCGGCCCCTCGCCAATGAACATGATGCCGCTCTTGAGCTCCCCCTCGCCCGGCACCGCCTTGGTTCTCTGCTCGCACAACCGGCACGCCGCGCACGCCCGCACCTCCGCGCCAATCGCCGCCAACACCTGCTCAGGGGTCTGCTCCGCCACCGGGATACTCCATCGTGCCCACGAGTGCTCATGTGGATGTTCTGCGCCTACAGTACAGAATACCGGCAGGGGTAAGCAAGAGCGGCGCTTGACCGCGCTGTCCTGTGGTACTCTGGCTTGCGGTTGGGCAGTGTCGTCACACCAAGGGCCCGGCGCGTCCGCTGCTCGCTGCGGGCGCGGTGGCGAGCACAGACTGAGCGTACACGCGCCCAGCGAACGTCAACCGCGCCCAAACGCTGAGAGAGTGTTGAGGTGACGGGCGCATCATGCCTGAACTTCCCGAAGTCGAGACCATTCGCCGCAGCCTGGCGCCGCATCTTTGCGACGACGCGATTGCCGCCGTGCCGCTGCTGGACCCGCACGCGGTGGCCGAGCCGGAACCGGACGCGCTGGCCGCGCTGCTGCCGGGCCGGCGCGTCACCGCCGTCGAACGCCGGGCAAAGTACCTCGTCTTGGCCCTCGATTCGCAAAACCTGGTCGTGCACCTGCGCATGAGCGGCCGCCTCAGGCTCGTACGGCAGGTGGAAGAGACGCGCTACCTGCGCGCCCAGTGGGATCTCGCGTCCGGGCGCGCGCTCTGCTTCTACGACGTGCGGCGCTTTGGGCGCATCTGGCTGCTGGACGGCGCGCGCCTGGCGGCACTCTTCGCCCCGCTCGGCCCGGAGCCGTTCGACCCGGCGCTTACGCCGTCCTGGCTGCACAAACGCCTGGGAAAGCGCACCGCGCCGCTCAAGTCGCTCCTGCTCAACCAGCATTTCATAGCCGGCCTGGGCAATATCTACGTGGATGAGGCGCTCCACGCTTGCGGGCTGCATCCCCGGCGGCCGGCGAATTCCCTGGAAATCGGAGAGACTACCGCCCTGCTCGCCGCCATACAGCGCATCCTCCGCGAGGCCATCGAGAGCGGCGGCACCACCTTCGACGCCGTCTACAGCGACGCCGCCGGCCGGCCCGGCCGCTACCGGGAACGCCTGGCCGTCTACCGCCGTGCGGGCGAGCCCTGCCTCACGTGCGGCGCGTCCATCGAGCGCATCGTCGTCGCCCAGCGCGGCACCCACCTCTGCCCGCGCTGCCAGCGCGAACCGGCCGGCGCGGCCGTTTGACCGTTAGAAGCGCCCATGCTAAGATAGACATTAACGTGAACGTGTGGGTTAACGTGCACAACATTGCCCATTGAGCGCCGCTCAGCCGCGAGAATCCCCACCGCCGGCACGCGCGGGCCGCAGAATCGAGAACGGGAGGCGCACAACAGCCGAAAATGGATACGCTGCGGCGGCTCTTCTTCTATACGTGGCGCTATTGGAAACTTGCCTTCCTGGCCTACGGCGCGCTGCTCGGCAGCACCCTGCTTAGCCTCATTCTGCCCCGCCTCTTTGGCGACGTCGTCGACGAGGCGCTGAGAAAAGGGCTTGTGTGGGATCTGCCGCTGTTCGTCGGTCACGTCGTCGACGAGGCGCTGGCGCGCCAGCAGATGCAGACGCTCTTCTTCTACGTCGGTCTGATTCTCGCCGCCACGCTTGTCAAGGGTATCTTCACGTTCGGGCAAGTCTTCCTCGCCGAGTATCTCTCCCAGCGCACGTGCTTCGACCTGCGCAACCGCATCTTCAACCAGTACCAGCGCCTCTCCTTTGCCTACCACGATCGCTCCCAGACCGGCCAACTCATGTCGCGCGCCACCAGCGACGTGGAGCAGATTCGCTTCTTCGTCTCCCAGGGCCTCATCAACGGCGCGTTGATGCTGCTGACGTTCGTCGCGGTGCTGGCCGTGCTCCTGCTGACGCACTGGCGCCTGGCGCTGCTCTCGCTGGCGACGATGCCGGTGCTCTTCGCCATCGCGTACTTCTTCGCCCGCCAACTGCGGCCCATGTTCAGCCTGGTGCAGCAGGAGACCGCCCAACTCAGCACCGTACTGCAAGAAGACCTTTCCGGTATGCGCGTCGTGCGCGCCTTTGCCCAGGAAGAACGTGAGGGCGCCAAGTTTTCCCACAGTTCCGACCGGCTCGCGCAGGCTACCGTGCGCACCATGGAACTCTTTGCCATGCGCAACCCGCTGCTGCAATTCATCGCCGGCATCGGCACCACGGCGGTGGTCTGGTACGGCGGCCTGCAGGTGATGGGCGGCGGCATGTCCCTGGGTACCCTGGTGGAGTTCAGCGCCTATCTCATGCTCTTGCAGCGTCCCATCCGCATGTTGGGCATGACCATCAACACCTACGCCCGCGCGATTGCGGCCGGCGAACGCATCTTCGAGATTCTCGATACGCAGTCCGAGATTGAAGAGAAGCCGGACGCCCGCGACGTGGCGGCGGTGGCCGGCGACGTCAGATTCGAGGCGGTCGCCTACAAGGCCGGCGGCCTGCCCGTGCTCGAGGAGATCAACCTGGAGGCCAAGGCCGGCCAGGTGATCGGCATCGTGGGCATCACCGGCTCCGGCAAGAGCACCATCGTCAACCTGCTGCCCCGCTTCTACGACGTCACCGCCGGCCGCATCACGCTGGACGGCTACGACATCCGCGACCTCACGTTTCGCGCCCTCAGGCAGCACATCGGCCTGGTGGCGCAGGAGACTTTTCTCTTTGCCGCATCCATTCGCGAGAATATCTCCTACGGCCGGCCCGACGCCACCGAAGAGGGCGTCATCGCGGCGGCGAAAGCCGCCCAGGCCCACGACTTCATCGCGGAGTTTCCGGACGGCTACGAGACCCACGTGGGCGAGCGCGGCGTGACGCTCTCCGGCGGGCAGAAGCAGCGCGTGGCAATCGCGCGGGCGCTGCTGCTCGACCCCCGGGTGCTCGTGCTCGATGAGTCCACCTCGGCGGTGGACACGCGCACGGAAGCCGCGTTGCAGGAGGCGCTCAACCGGCTCATGCGGGGCCGCACGACGTTCATCATCGCCCAGCGCGTCGCCAGCGTGCGCGAGGCCCACGAAATCATCGTCCTGGACGAAGGGCGCATCGTGCAGCGGGGCGCGCACGGTGAATTGGTAGACCAGCCGGGCCTCTACCAGGACATGTACGTCTACCAGTTGCAGGAGCAGGAAGAACACCTGGAACGGCAACGCGCGGCGCAGGCGGACGGGAACGGCGTGGAAGGCGCGCTCGTGGCGGCGAACGGCGGCCAATCCCGCGGGAGGGATGCTCGATGATTAGCGGCGGCTTCGAGTCAGGCGGCAGTTGGCGCAGCGGCGGCATGAGTTCCCGCGGCAGCATGAGTTCGCGCAGTGGCTGGCGCGGCGGCGGCGACGATTCCGTTGACATCGACCCGGACAGCAAGGCCTTCGACCAGGACGTGGTGCGCCAGATGCTGCCCTTTCTCAAGCCCTACCGGGGGAAGCTCGCCATTGCGCTCGTGCTGGTGCTCATCACCTCCGCCGCCACCACCGCCGGGCCGTATCTGATCAAGGTCGCCATCGACGACGGCATCGACAAGGGGAACCCGCAGGTGCTGGCAATCGCGGCGGGCCTCTTCCTCCTTAGCCTCGTCGTCATGGGCCTCTCTTCCTACGCCAACAACGCCATGATCGCGGCGGTCTCCCAGCGCATGTTGCACACGCTGCGGGTGCGCGTGGTCGACCACCTGCAGAGACTCTCATTCCGCTACCTGGATAGCAACGAGATCGGCGTCATCATGGCGCGCGTCACCAGCGACGTGAACGCCCTGAACAACGCCTTTTCCCAGGGCACCATGACGCTGGTGGCCGACCTGCTGGGCTTGGTTCTCATTCTTGGCGTGATGCTGCTGCTCGACCCCATGCTCTCCCTGGCCACGTTCGTGGTGCTGCCGCTCATGTACGTGGTTACGCGCGTCTTCAGTTGGCAGGCGCGGCGGCGGTTTCGCGAGGTGCGGCATCAGGTGGGCAAGGTGTACGCCAACTTGCAGGAGAACATCAGCGGCGTGCGGGTCGCCCAGTCCTTTACGCGGGAAGACCTGAACTACCGCCAGTTTCGCGGCACGAACCGGGACAACCTGGACGCCTCCGTGCGGGCCGCCCGCGTGATGGCGGCTTTTCCGCCGGCGGTGGAACTCATCACCGCCCTTGCCATCGGCCTCGTCATCGTCTACGGCGGCTACCGGGTATTGAACGGCGCCATGAGCGTGGGCGTGCTGGTGGCCTTCCTCTCGTACGTCCAACAATTCTTCATGCCCATCCGCGAGATTTCGCAGTGGTACACTAATCTCCAGCAGGCGATGGCCGGCGGCGAGCGCATCTTCGGTTTGCTCGACACCGACCCGGAAATCGTCGATAAGCCGGACGCGCCCGCCCTGCCGGCCGTCAGCGGCCACGTGCGCTTCGCGGACGTGACGTTCGGCTACGACCCGGAACAGCCGGTGCTCACGGAAATCAACCTGGAAGCGCAGCCGGGCGAAACCATTGCCCTGGTGGGCCCCACCGGCGCGGGCAAGACCTCCATCGTCAACCTGCTCATGCGCTTCTACGACGTCCAGCAGGGGGGCGTCACCATCGACGGCCACGACCTGCGCGACGTGCAAATCCGCTCGCTGCGCCGCCAGGTGGGCATGGTGCTGCAGGATAGCTTCCTCTTCTCCGGCACGATTTTGGAGAACATCACCTACGGCAAACCTGAGGCAAGCATGGCGGAAGTGGAGGCGGCGGCGCGGGCCGTGGGCATCGACGGCTTCATCAGCCGCCTGCCGGACGGCTACCAGACCGCGGTGATGGAACGCGGCGGCCGCCTCTCCGTGGGCCAACGCCAGTTGGTCTGCTTCGCCCGCGCCCTGCTCATCGACCCGCGCATCCTCATCCTGGACGAGGCTACCAGCAGCGTGGACGCCCACACGGAGATTCTCATCCAGCGCGCCTTGGCGACCCTGCTGCGCGGCCGCACGGCGTTCGTGATTGCGCACCGCCTTTCCACCATCAAGAACGCGGACGCCATCCTGGTGCTGCGCGACGGCCGGATCGTCGAGCGCGGCAGCCACGACGCGCTGCTGGCGGCACAGGGCTTCTACGCGGAACTCTATACCACCGGCGTCGCGGCCGGCATGGACGGCCAGGATTCGGCGGCCAGGCCAAGCGCGGTACCGTCCCGCTAGGCGAACCTCTCCCTTGAAGCAACCCGCGCAGAACGCCATTGGAAAGCGCTCTAACTCCCTCTCCCGCGCGGGAGAGGGCCGGCGTGAGGGTGAATCCAAGCAACGCGCAACAACGCGTACCGCGCGTAACTTGCCATTCGCCCTAAGATGTGTCATCGTGGCCTTAAGCCGCACTGGAAGCACAGGCGGAGTCGCCGGATTCGCACACGTGACTTGGCGCGTTGAGCGGTATGGTATAATTCGCCTGTTGACCTACGCGGTGAACCGTAGCACAAGCCGCCCGCGGCGCTCTTTGCGGACCGGGCGGCTCATCGAGGAAGAGCATTGTGGATAGCAAGTGGCTGAAGAACGGCTTCGTCTACCTGGTCATTACGGTTGCGATTCTGGCCATCGTCTTTACGTTGTTCCAACCGCAAACCCGCCAAAACACCCAGGTCTCGCTCACTGAATTCATCGCCGCAGTGCAGGATGCCGCTTGGAGCGATAAGTACCCGACCGTCATCGTCTCCAACGACCATCTGATAGCCGAAATCGACGAGCAGCGCCTCACGACGCGCAAACTGGAAGAGATGGACATCCTGGACGCGCTGCACAGCGGCGGGGTGCCCTACGACAAGATCAAGCTGACCGTGCGGGAACCCAGCCAGTTCAGCAACCTGCTGCCCATTCTGGGCACGTTCCTGCCAATCGTTGTCTTTGGCGGCATCCTGCTGCTCATGATGCGCCAGGCCCAGGGCACGAATAACCAGGCCCTCTCGTTCGGTAAGAGCAAAGCGCGCGTCTTCAAGAGCAATAAGCCCACCATCACATTCGCGGAAGTGGCCGGCGTGGAGGAGGCCAAAGAAGAACTGCAAGAGGTGGTGGCGTTCCTCAAATACCCGGAGCGCTTCCAGGCGTTGGGCGCGCAGATACCGAAAGGCGTGCTGCTGGTGGGCCCGCCCGGCACCGGCAAGACCCACATCTCCCGCGCCGTGGCCGGTGAGGCGGGCGTGCCCTTCTTCAGCATCAGCGGCTCGGAGTTCGTCGAGATGTTCGTGGGCGTCGGCGCGTCCCGCGTGCGCGACCTCTTCGACCAGGCCAAGCGCAATTCGCCCTGCATCGTCTTCATCGACGAAATCGACGCCGTGGGACGGCAACGCGGCGCGGGCCTGGGCGGCAGCCACGATGAGCGCGAACAGACCCTGAACCAAATCCTGGTGGAGATGGACGGCTTCGAGAGCAACACCAGCGTCATCATGCTGGCGGCGACCAACCGCCCGGACGTGCTCGACCCGGCCCTCCTGCGCCCCGGCCGCTTCGACCGCCAGGTGGTGCTGGACAGCCCGGACGTGAAGGGCCGCGAGCACATCCTGCAACTCTACGGCAAAGACAAGCCGCTGGCGGACGACATGGACCTGGAAACCATCGCCCGCCAGACGCCCGGCTTCTCCGGCGCTGACCTCAAGAATCTGCTCAACGAGGCGGCGCTGCTGGCCGCGCGGCGCAACAAGAAGGCAATCGGCCAGGCGGAGGTGGAGGAAGCGGTGGAGCGCGTGCTCGCCGGGCCGGAACGCCGCAGCCGCATCATCAGCGACCGCGAAAAGAAGGTCACCGCCTACCACGAGGTCGGCCACGCCCTGGTGGCGCACCTGCTGCCGGACGTGGACCCGGTGCATAAGATTTCCATCATCGCCCGCGGCCGCGCCGGTGGTTACACGCGCGTCCTGCCGCCGGAAGACCGCCACCTGTGGACGCGCTCCCAGTTCCGGCAGCAAATGGCGTTCGCTCTCGGCGGCTACGCGGCGGAGGTGCTGGTCTTTGGCGAGATGACCACCGGCGCATCCAACGACATCGAGATGGCTACCGGCTTGGCCCGGCGCATGGTGATGGAGTACGGCATGAGCGAGAAACTCGGCCCGCGCGCGTTCGGGCGCAAGGAAGAGTTGATCTTCCTGGGCCGCGACATCCAGGAACAGCGCAACTACAGCGAAGCCGTGGCCCAGGACATCGACGGCGAAGTGGAAGGCCTGATCCAACAGGCCCACGACCGGGCGTCGAGCCTGCTGACCGAGAATAGGGAAAAGCTGGTGGAGATTGCCGATACGTTGATGGAGGTTGAGACGTTCGACGAGAAGGCGTTTAGCGCCTTCTTCAAAGAAGAGCCTGAACCATCCGACGACGTGGACGCCAAGGCAGCGAGTACACTGGTGGACGACGAAGAGCAACAGCCGTCCTCGCCGCCGCAGGACAGTGGGGATAGTTCTCAGAAACCGCGCACGCGCCCGTATCCGGGCATGGCGACGTAGCCGGTTTCCCAGGCGAAACCGCAGGGCATTGATGGACGCGCCCCGAACCACCCCATAGCCGCGGCGCCAACCATGGCCTGCCGACAGTCCCTGCACATTTCCCAGTAGAGAGGTAAGCAATGGCAACGACTGAGGAACGCATCAGTAGGCTCGAAGGAGCCTATGAACAGGTGGATCGGCGGCTGGAATCCCTTGAAGTCTCTGTCAACGCCTTGCGCGAAGAGATGAACCAGCGGTTCGAGGCCATAGACCGGCGGTTCGAGGTGATGAATCAGCGTTTCGAAGTTGTGAACCAACAGTTCACTACCGTGAATCAACGGTTCGACACGTTGAGCCGCCAGATTTGGATTGCCTTGGCCGGCGCGTGGCTCACGATGGCCGCGGGCATCGTTGTCGGCCTAGTCCTGATACTGCTGGGAAACGGCTAGGCCGGCGCTGCGCACCGCTCGCGGTTTTCAAGCGGAGCACCCGCCTGATTGCGCCAGTTCACTTTCGCGTCCGCTTTCAGGTAAGCCGCGCCAGTGCGCCCTCAAGCAGCCACCTCTTTGGCAAGCGTTTGCAGCGCATCGACCATCCGCTCGCACGCTCCCGGCGCCAGCATGGTGCAGCTTGGCTCGAACCCGCCTCGTTCCGCCTCGGCGCGCGGGGGAATGTAGTTGACGTAGCCGTTCGCGCACGTAGCTACAATACTGCCCCGCCAGCCCGCTTGCGACGCCCAGGCGGAGAGTGCGAGGCCGGTCTCGGCAAAGACCTCCGCCGGCGAGGCCAACACCAGCACGTTGCCCAGCCGCACGGCCTGCAACGGCGCCGCCACGCGCTCGCGCTCCAGGTCCGCCCGCCGGGTCTCCAGGTCGCCCCACTTCAGTTGATAGCGCAAGAAGGCGCTTTCCTGATACAACGCCCAGCGTTCCTTGACGTCTCGTGAGCCGCCGGCCGGCGTTTGCGCCAGCGTGCCCAGCCTTCGTTCAAGCTCAGCCAGCCGGGAGCGCTGTGCGTCGCGCGCTTGGTAGGGCTTCAACGGCAGTTCAACCTGCCGCGTAGCGGCGCTAATGACATACGGGCCGCCGAGGTCGGCCAACCCGCTTGCCGCCGCTCGCAGGGCGCTGCCAAGCTGGCGGCCCACCCGCAGTACCTCCGCATAGCTCGGCTCTTGATAGCGCGGCCGCACGTCGCCACTACAGCCCTGCAAGAAGAGGGCCGCGCCGCCCAGTTCGCGTTCCGCTTGTGCCGCGAGAATGCCGGGAAAATCGGCGCAGGTGCGCCGGCCGGCAAAACTATGGGTTACCGGGTGGCACGCGGCGCTGACAATACTCGCGATATTCGCCCCGTCGCCGCCCTCGAAAACGAGCAGGCGCAGGGAATCGTCAACGACGCCTTGCGGCTCGATGGGGCCGCCGGCCATGCCAAGCTGCGCCCGCGTCGCCCCGAGCGCGCCGGCCAAGCGGTCGGCAATCGCCTCCCAGTGCGGCTCCGCGCCGATGAGCATGCACACCACGTCCGGCAGCGCCTCCCGGCGGTTGTACGCAACACCCTCGTGCTGCGCCGTCGCGTAGCGCATGCGGGCAACCGGCCGCACTGCGCGGCTCGCCCGGGAGACGGCTGAAACGATGCGGTCATTGAGGGTTTCCTGCCAGGGGGAAGGCGGCGCGGCGAACGGCTCGAGCAGCGAGTTGTTCGAGTGATTGTGGGTGCACGCGACCAATACGTTGGCGGCGGGGATGCCGCAGCGCGCAGCGATGCGCGCCAGTATCGCCTGGTACTGGTCTTCGCGCAGCGTGCAGAGGTCTACCGAGACGAGCGCAAGACGGGTGTCGCCCTGTTCCAGCGCGAGCGCCCGCGCCCAGCAATCGTCGTGCCGCCCGGCAACCGCCACCGGCTCCCCGCCACCGCTGTAGGCAAACGGCAACGGTACGCCCAGCGGCGGATTGATGCGCTCGGCGCCGGCGCCAACTCGTAACTCGCTTTGTTGGATCGCCGCCACAATAGTGCGCTTTCCGTCTCTCCACCACGCCTGCTTGTGTTGGCCAATTCGCCAACAAATCCGGTAGCTGGGGCGGGAAGGCCGTTCGCCGCGCTCGACGCCGCCGATACGTCATTCCGAACGGAGCGCAGCGCAGTGAGGAATCTAGGGTGCTGAGCCTGCAACGCTCACTGTGGCGCACCCCTAGATTCCTCGCTGCGCTCGGAATGACGGGAGCGATCACCGCCGGCTAGCGGAAGCGGAATCCGTCAACGAATTATCTGACACTTACACTGCCAGGCCGCCGGCCTAATTGCCGCCGAGAGTCTCGTTGATGAGATCCGCCGCCCAGCGCGCGTACTCCGCGGCCGTGAGGTTGCCGGCAAGGAACTCGCGGTACTGGCCGTTGAGGTCGCCGGAGATGTCGCCGTACTCGGTGAACGTCCACAGGCCCCAACCGGCCGGCTTGGTGGTGCGCGAGTGCAAGAGGAACGCGCGGGGATCCACGCCCAGCGCATCCTGATAGCCCGCCTGCGCCAGCGAAGAAGCGTCGTCGTTCAGCAGCGGCGAAACCACGTGGCCCGCCGACGGCGGAAAGCGCCCGCCGTTCTCCGGCCTGAGGAGCCATTTGAAGAGTTCCCAGGCGAGATCGTTATTGTCGGCGCCGTCGTCGGCCATCTGCAACGGATGAGTCCACGTGCGTCCCGACTGGCTCGGCCCTTCGCCGGAATAGGGCATGGTCCCCAGCGCCCACGTGAACGGCGCGTCGCGGAACGACGTGCACGTGAGTTGCATCGCCACTTTGCCGGACATGAAGACGTTACCGCGTTGGCCGCCCATGGCCGCCTCGCGCTCCTCAGCGTTCGGCGTTACGCGATGCTTGTCGCCAAAGTCGCGCCACCAGTTAAGCGCGTCGACGAATTCAGGCGAATCTATTGTCGCGCGCCCGGCCTCGGCGTCCCACGGGCCCACGCCCCAATAGGTGCCGGTGCCGATACCGCCGCCATTGGAGCAGGTGATGCCGCCGCCGTGCCCGAACTGCGTACGGTCTTCGTTGGTGAGTTGCGTGGCCAGATCCAGGAAGGTCTCCATATTCCAGTCGGTGTCGTTCAAGTCGACGGGCAGCGGATTGATGCCGTTCGCCTCGAAGAGTTCCACGTTGTACGCCATGGCGTCTACCGACATGGTGATTGGCATACCCAGAATCCTGCCCTCCACCGTCCACATGCCGATGGCCGGCGCGGCAAAGGTGGCCTCCGGGTCGATCTTGTCGCGGGTGAAGAACGGCGCGAGGTCAATCGTGACGCCGGTCTCGAACGTGGTGAGCACCGCGCTCCAGCCGTTTTCCATGATGTTGATCGGGTCGCCGGCCGCCTGCGCCGCGTAGAACTTCGTCCGCACCTCGCCCCAGCCGCCGGACGGCACCAGGTCGATCGCGATGTGGGGCATCTCCTCGCTAAAGTCGGCGAGCACCGGCTCGAGCACCGGGCGCGTGGTGGGCTTTTCCGCCGAGATCATGGAGATCGTGACGGTCTCGACCTGCGGCGCCGCCGTCGGTTCGGCTTGCGGCGCCTCTTCCTTCGCCTCAGCCTGTGGCGCTTCCTCCGCCGGGTCCACCGCCGCCTGTCCGCAAGCGGCGCCGATCACCGCCCCCAGCGCGCCCGCGCCCACGCCCGCCAGCGCCGTGCGCCGGGTGACTTTCGTAGAGTGCACTAAACTCATCGCGCAATACCTCCATTTGCCTTGCGCCTACGACTGAGGAGAATTGAAAATGCTTCGGTCTCCCCAATGTGGCAGTGTCTATACTGTCACCCATATACTGAATTAATGTTGTGCCTCTAGTCAAGACCGTAGGGCCGGAGCAATCTGAGGAAGATCGGAAACGCGGGGAATGACAATACCAGGAAGAGGGACTGTTGCAGAATGGACTGGGCATGACGAGACTTGCATCCTCTTTCCGCTACCATTTAGGCAAGCTTTCTTGTGCTAGCTTGAAACAAGGCGCGTCTCGCATGCGTCGGCGCAAAGTTAATGTGACGTTGATCAAGTCAACGTGGAGTACCTGATGAAACCAAGAGGCGTCGATTTCTTCTGCTACACCGTCAGTGACATCAACAAGAGCGCGGACTTCTACGAGAACACGCTGGGGCTCACGCTCGCCGGGTGGCTCGGCGCCGGGTGGGTGGAGTTTGCGGTTGGCGACACGCCAACGGTGCTTGCGCTGCGTGCCTCACGCGAGAGCCCGGACGCGAATGGAGCGGTTGGCGGCGGCGCCATCGCCATCGCGGTCGCCGACGTGCGGCAAGCGGTTGACGAGTTGCGCGCGCGGGGCGTGGAGGTGGCGCTTGAGCCTGGTGAACAGGCGGCCTGTTACGCTGCCGGCATCGCCGACCCGGACGGCAACCTGATCCTGCTCCACAGCCGCAAGGATGGGACGGCGGGCTAAACCGGCGACGCCCGGAAAGCCGCCGCCCGCTCACGGTGCGCGCGCGAGATTCGGGTGCGGACGCGCTTGGCAGCCAGCGCGGCAGGCCGGCTAGAGCGCGGCCATCAGTTCCTCGTGGTACGCGAAGATGGCCGGAATGCCGCCGGTGTGCACCATGATGACCGGCCGGTTGGCGAGCAGAGCGCCGTTGCGCGCCGCGTCGATAAGGCCGGACATCGTCTTGCCGGTATAGACCGGATCGAGCAGGATGCCCTCGTGCTGCGCCGTGAGCCGGATGGCTTCCATGCCCGGCTCCGTAATTTCGCCGTAACCGGCGCCGAGATAGTCGTCGGAGACGCGCACCTCGTCAGCCGTGAGGCCGCAGGGAATGTCAAGCTGTTCCGCAAGCCGTTGCGACCGCGCCGCCACGTTTGCGCGCTGCTCGTCGGCGGGCTCCTTGATGGAGATGCCGACGACCTCGACGTCCAACCCCAGCACTTTGACGCCGGCGGCAAAACCGGCGTGGGTAGTGCCGGAGCCGGAAGTGATGAAGATGGCGCTTGGCGGCTGCGGCAGCGCCGGCAGTTGCGCGGCAAGCTCAAGGGCGCAACTCAAGTAGCCGCACATGGCCCGCAGCGCCGGTTCAGGATACATGCTCGTGATCCGGTAGGGCTTTCTTCCCTGCGCCCGCAACTCCGCCTCGATGGGGTCGATGCGCGCCTGCAAGTTGTCGATGCTCGTGTCTGCCAGCACCGTGACGTTGGCGCCAAAGATGTGATCGAGCAAGAGATTTCCCTGCACGTCGTTGTGGAGGCCGCCGGAGAGCACCAGAAAGCAGTCCAGTCCCACCTTGGCGCAGGCGGCGGAGGCCTGGCGGCACTGGTTCGACTGGGTGTCCGCGCCCGCGACCACGCTGTCGCAGCCCTGCGCCACCGCCGAACCGATCTGAAACTCCAGGTTGCGCGTCTTGTTGCCCCCCAGGGCGAGTCCCGTCAGGTCGTCGCGCTTGATGTAGATTGGCGGCCCGCCCACCGCCTCCGAGAGCCGGGGGCAGGCGTCCAATGGCGTAGGGAACGTGCCCAGTGCGACGCGGGGCTGCTCATCCAGCTTTGCTGCCAGTTCGTCTTGTGTCAAAACGTGTGCGCTCTGTACGGCCATGTCTTGTGCTCCTCTACTGGTCTCCACCGACTCTGTCTTTTGGTCACGTCTATCACCGCGGCTGGTTCAACGTCTCTTTTCGCGCGGCCGTCGCGGGCGCAGGTTCCAAACCTGCGCTACCGGGCTTTTGATCCCGGCGCTATCCGAACAGGTGTTCTAACCCAGTGTACTCCGCTCAGTCCGTCCGCACCAGATAGCCCCGGATGTCGTACGCGCCCGGCTCTTCCACCGGCAGCGCGCCTTCGTCGATCGCCAATTCCAGGGGGTTGTCCGTAATCTCCAGCGGCAGATTGACGATGCCGCGCGTGTAGGTGGAAGCCGCAATCGCCAACAGCACTTCCAGCGCCTGGCGGCCGTTGTGGGCGTGGCCCCGGTGCTCGCGCCGCCCTTCCATCCATTCGATCAACTCTTTGGCCTGGAGCGCCTGCGCGTTGGGCTCATTGAAAGATTGCTCCGTGATGCCATTGGCATCGAGCAGCCGGAGGCCGTTGCTTACGGGGAAGATGCTGCCGTGCGAGCCGTAGACGATGCAGGGCTGCACGCGCCGGTCGTCGCCGATGTCGGACTCCAGGATGCCGCGCACGCCGCCGGCAAAGCCGATGAGCGCCTGGGCGCGGTCCTCGATGCGCTCGGCGCGTTCGTAACGGTCCGTCCGCCGTTCCACGGACCCCATCACCCACGCCACCTTGGGGTCGCCCAGGATATAGCGCGCGTAGTCCACGTTGTGGATCGAGCTATTGGTCAGGCCGCCGTTCTGCTGGATGTAGAGCATCTCCACCCGGCCAATGGCGCCGTCGGCGATGAGATGCCGGATGGCGTTCGTCTGCTTGCGAAAGCGGCCCTGATGGCCGATCACCAGCTTGGCGCCGTTGCGGTCGGCGGCGTCGATCATGGCGTCGGCCTCGGCCAGCGTGCGCGCCATGGGCTTCTCGCAGATGATGCCGCGCACGCCCGCCGCGGCGGCGGCAATTGACATGGGCGCGTGGAGTCCCGGCCACGAGCAGACGCTGACGATGTCCAGGTCTTCCTTCTCCAGCATCGCATGGTAGTCGGCGTAGCCGCCGCCGATGTCGTGCGCCTCCTGCAACTCCGCTAAAGCCTTGGGATGCGTGTCCGACGCGGCCACCATCTTCACGTTGTCCAACTCGGCGTACGCCTGCGCGTGCGCCTTGCCCATCCAACCGCAACCGATGATGCCGACGCGATATGTCTTGGCCATTGTGCTCTCCCGCGTAGATTACATGAAAACAGTGGCTCTATTATTCACGCGCCGCTGTCTTGAGCGCAAGAAGCGCGGGCACGGGCGTGTCCGCTCACCTGCCATCTAGCGCGGTCGGGATATTCCCAATGCGCGTGCTACCTGCTATCATGATTTCCAAATTCGCGCGCAGAAGTCGGAAGTGTACACTCCGATTGAGACATGAGGAGAGTCCCGCTATGGCAAGCACGTTGCGAACCGGCGTCATCGGCTGCGGAGGCCTGGGCCCGAGCGAGGCCAAGATTTCGCATGAGATGGACGGCATCGAACTGGTCGGCGTGGTGGACGTGAACCTCGAATCCGCCCAGGCGGTGGCGGACGAGCTTGGCGTCAAGGCCTTCGACAACCACGGCGATCTTCTCGCTGAGGGGCTCGACGCCGTCTTGGTGGTGACGCCCACCTGGACGCACCGGGAAATCTGCGTGGACGCGGCAAACGCCGGCATCGCCATCTTCTGCGAGAAGCCGATGGCGCTCAAGCTGGACGACTGCGACGCCATGATCGCCGCCGCCGAGAAGAACGGCGTGCCGCTGATGCTCGGCTTCGTGATGCGCTACTGGCCGATCTACGTCGAAATCCACAAGCGGCTGGAGAACGGCGACATCGGTGACCTCAAACTGGCGTGGTCGACGCGCCTCAGCGGCCGGCCGCCGTTTGGCGTGGGCGAGTGGCGGCTGCGGCGCGAGACCGTGGGCGGCACGTGGTCGTCGTCGGTGCACGAACTCGACCTGCTGCTCTGGATGGGCGGCCCGGTGGCCTCGGTGCACGGCAACGCCACCTTTGGCACGTTTGCCAATACGGACGTCGAGGACACGTTCATTACGACGCTGAACTATGCAAACGGTGCGATTGGGTCGCTGCACAGCAGCCAGATCTACCCGGCGGGCGCGTCCAACTTCGGCCTCGCCGGCACCAAAGGCGCAATTCACATCAACCGGCACTCCGATCCGCTCTTGGTGACTCACGACGGCTCACGCGAGCAGATCGAGGTGGAATCCAGCAGCGTGGGTATGACCAACCAACTCGCCGCGTTCTACGACTGCGCCCGCAGCGGCGCGACCCCCATGCCCGACGGCCACGACGGCCGCCGCGCGTTGGAGGTGTGCCTGGCGACGTTCATGTCGGCGGAGCAGGGCGGGGATATTCAACTGCCGCTCTAGCGGCGCAACGCTCTCGCATTGACGGGTAGCGTAGGTTTGTAACCTGCGCCAGTGCGGGTAATTGCTGCCCACGCATTCCCACCATTGGCGCGTAGCCAAAGTGCACGGCTGTTGGCGCGCTTGGCCGGTTTGCATCGCTCTGCCAGATTGCCGGAAAAACACCGGCGCTTGACCGCCCGCCGTTTGCGGATGTACGGTGAAGTTAGACGCTGTTGACGCAACAGGAATGGCGACATGGCAACGGAAGTAGAGCGCCCGCCGGAAGACTATGCCACCAAGGCAGAATTGAAGGCGTTGGAACACCGTATCGACGCCGGCTTCGCAGAGTTGCGGCACGCCATAGAGCTGATCGCCGCAAATACGCGCACCGATATGGCGAACCTGCGTACCGATATGGAGAGTCTGCGCACCGACATGGAGCGCTTTCGCACCGATATGGAGGGCATGCGCACTGACTTCGCCGACTTCAAGGCCGACATCAAGATCGACGTGGCCAACCGCCACAACGCGCAGGTGAAGTGGCTCATCGGTGTGGCCTTGGCGGCAATCGTCGTGGTGCTGGCGGGCCTCGAATTGATACCGCGCTTCTGGCCGGTAGGCTAGCCCCGGCGCGGGGCGCGCAGCCCAGGCGCGCACGGATGCAAGTTGAGAAACGGAGTGACCGATGGCGGTCTTCGACACACACAAGACGTTCATGGCGTTCGTAAAGGCCGGGATACCGGAAAGTCACGCGGCCGTGCTGGTTGAGGCGATACACGACCGGCGCGACAACCTTGTGACGACAGACGCCTTGAACGCGGCAATCGCCGACTTGAAAGTAGACATTGCCGACCGCTTCAGCGCCCAGCAGCGCTGGCTCGTCGGCCTCGTCTTCGCTACGGCCGGCCTGGCGATAGCGGCGCTTGGCCTACTGCTGGCGCCCTTCTTTGACGTTTTGCCGGCGTAGCGCGCCCGCAAGGGTACGTCCACGCTTGGCATGGCGCTTTGCCCCTGAAGCAAGCGGCTGCGCTTTCCTTGCAGTACGCGCGCAACGCCTCGGCGAAGGCTATGGTATAGTAGTGACGCTGCCGTAGTGATAGTCTGTACCTTCAAGGCAGTGTGAAACGTGTAGAAGAGACCATTCAAGGAGGTCTTGCATGCTAAGCGATAAGCGCATCTCACGGAGCCAGTTCCTGCGCGGCGGTGCGGCATTGGTCGGCGGCTCGGCGTTGTTGGCGGCCTGCGCCCAGGGCGGCATGGCCCCCGCGGCGCCGGCCGACGGCGGCGAACAGGCCGCGGAAGCGGAAAAGCCCGCGATGGCGGAGCCGACGGAAATCACCTTCCTCTGGCCCCACTATTCTGCCGGCAAGAGCCGCTGGCTGGAGTGGATTATCGAGACTTACAACGGTAAGGAAACGGGCGTCCACGTAAACACCATGGACGTTGCCGGCTCATTTGGCGGCAATCCCAGGACAAAGCTCCTCGCCACGGTGGCCGGCGGCGCGGCCCCGGATATGGGCTGGTTCGGTGTGGGCATCCATCCTTTTGCCGGTATCCTCTACGACGCCAACGAACTGCTCAAGGGCCTCAAGTACGACATGAGCCAGCTCAATCAGACCCTGGTCAACGGCCTCACCTGGCAGGGCAAGCTGGTGGCGGCCCCTATTGGCATCAACACCACGGCCTGGTTCTACAATAAGGAACTCTTCGACAGAGCCGGCGTGCCCTATCCCCAGGATAGCGACACGTTCGAGGACCGGCTCGCAGCGGCGCAGCAGGTGTCCACCAGCCTGAGCACCGCCGACGAGAAGATCTGGGGCGTGGCGACCGTCCACTACGTCGCCTACTGGATCGCCGGCATGTATCAGGGCTTCATGGACGATTCCGGTACCGAGGTGACAGTAAACGGCCCGCTTGGGCTCGAGTCAGTCCAATGGTGGCGGGACAACTGGGCCAAGTACGAGGTCGGCCCGCGGCCTGAGGACTACAACCGCCAGGAGGACGCGCAGTTCTTCAATTCGTTTGCCAACGGCAAGGTCGCCATGGCCGTCTACGGCACGTGGGGCCTGGAGCCGATCCGCCGCCACGAGGCCGGCGTGGACTTCGACATCGTCGAGCAGCCGACGGCGGTTGGCGACGGGCAGGAAGGCAAAGGCGCGTTCTTCGGTATCGAGGAGATCTTCACGGTGGCAACCACCAAGAAGCTGGACGCCGCCGCCGAGTTTCTCTCCTTCCTGGTGGGACCGGAGCACCTGAGCTGGACCGGCGGCCAGGGCAATATCATCCCGGCCATCAACTCGATCGCCGAAGAGGTCTTCGTCCCGACAGAAGATAGCCCTGACCCGGCGAACCTATTGGCGTTCGCCCGGGCGGCCGATTACGCCAAGCCGTACTTCCCGCATCCCCAGTATGGTGAGTTGCGGGGCGCCTACGGCGAAGCCATGAGCCCGTGGTGGAGCGAAGAGGCGACCACCGCTGCGCAGGCTTTGGAAAAGGCGGAGGAAGACTGCCAGGTGATCGTGGACGATTGGAACGCCGCCAACCTGTAAACTGGCGGACCAACGTATCGCCTGACACGAATTCGATTAGGCAGCAAGAAGCCCGGAGAGTGTCTCTCCGGGCTTCTTCATTGGTGCTCTGCCGTACGTACGGTATGTCGAAGCGCAGCGGTCGCGGGCGCAACGCCGGGGCGACAAAGTCCGGCAATTCTCTGGATTGTTCGCCGCCCGGCTGCTAGTTGGCGAAGAACTGCGTCAGCAAGAAGATCACGATTGCCACCTGCGCGCCCGCGGAGGCGAATATCATCGCTCCCATGCGCACCGTCAGGTCATGCCGCAGGCGCAACTCCAGCTTTTCCAAGTCGGCCTCGCTCTTCTGCGCCAACGCTTCTATGTCCGCGCTTGTTTTTTGCGCCAACGCTTCCAGGTCCGCTTTCGTGGCCAGCGCTTCCATTTCAGCGCTGGTCTTCTGCGCCAGCGCTGCTATGTCCGCGCTTGTTTTTTGCGCCAACGCTTCCAGGTCCGCTTTCGTGGCCAGTGTTTCCATTTCAGCGCTCGTCTTCTGCGCCAACGCTTCCAGGTCCGCTTTCGTGGCCACAGTGTTCTGCCCCACGCCCACCACGCGCACGATTTCCTCGGCCTGCGCCTCCTCGAAACCCACTCCCTGCAACTGCTTGACCGCTTGGTGAGTATCCGCTATTGCCATCGGCCTCTCTCCTCGTGTGCGCCCGGCGGCTGCCTGTCACGTCCAGTATACCAGGCATAGGCGCCTACTCCGCAATACTTACACACCAACTTGCTAAGGACTTGGCACCGCCAGCGTCTTGCCGGTTTCCGCCGCCTCAACCGCCTTGAGGCACGCGATGGCGCTGCGCGCGCCCTCGTGGACGTCGCAGAAGAGGGGAGTGTCGTCCAAGAGGCTATCCACCACGCTATCCACCTCCGCAGCGTAGCCATCCCGCCCGGTCTGAGGCGGAGAGGGCAGCGGCACCGCCTCGCTTGACCCCTTCCGATGGATTTTGTCCCACACCACGCTCGCCTTGCTGCCGTGGACTTCCAGGCCGTAGAAGGAGTCGAATATGTAGTTCGACGCCCAACACACCGTGATGCTGCCGGTGGCGCCGGATGCGAAACGGTAGAGCGCCGTTACCGATTCGTCCCTCGGATTGCCGGGCATCGCCAGGCCCCGGTTCTGCATCGCTTGCACCTCCACCACGTCACCGGCGTACCAGCGCATCAGGTCAACCGGATGCACGCCCATGGTGAGCATCGGCAGCGAGTAGCTATTGTTCGCCGTTTCCAGGAAACCGGCGCTCCGTTGCATAGCGTTCGTAAGGTAGTGCGTGCGCAAGGCGTAGAGCCTGCCCAGTTCGCCGGCGTCCACCATCTCCTTGACCACGCGGTAGCGCGGCCGCGTGCGCAGCACGTGCCCCGCAGCCACGCGGGTCTTAGCGGCATCGGCGCGCTCGACCACTTGCAGGCAGTCTGCGACACTCGTGGCCATGGGCTTTTCCACGAACACGTGCTTGCCGGCGTCCAGCGCGGCCAGCGTAAAGGGCGCGTGGAGCCTATCCGGCGCGTGGATGGAAACCAGGTCGATCTCGTCGTGGCGCAGCAGCGCCGCAAAGTCCGCGTAGCCGTGCGCCACGCCGTACTTTGCTTGCAAGCCGTGGCGATGGTCATCGCGCACGTCGCAGACGGCGGCCACTTCCGCCCGCGGGTTGGTGGCGTAGGCGTCCAGAAAGCGGCCGCCGTTGCCGCCCAGTCCGACAATGCCGACCCGTAGCTTCGCGCTCACTTGTCCCTCCTCTTACGCTCCGTGCGCCATCTTCACTACAATCGCCGAGTATGTCTCCGGCACGCGCCGCGTCAGACGTCGCCGTAGCCCACCGCCGCCAGCCACGCGCGTGCGATGACGGCATGGCCGGGCGTATCGGGATGGATGCGGTCCGCCGCCCAGACGTGCGGCGGCTGCGCCTCGATCGCCGCGTCGAATGCCGCCTGCGTGCGCACGAGAATCGCGCTGAACTCCGCTGCCAGACGGTGCACGACCGCGACGTAGGCATCGATATAGGCACGGAAGTACATCCAGCCGGCAGCCAGCAGCGCGTTGTCTCGCGCGCCGCGGCCGCGCAACTCGCCGAATTGTCCCTGCACGTCCGCCAGACTCACGCCGGATACCGCCGCCGGCTCGCCCCGCAGCGGCGGCTCGATCACGTAGGGCTCCATCAGAATCAGCTTGCCGTTGGCGGCGGCCGGCGTCTGCCGGAGCAGCGAGCGGTACGTCGCTTCATATTCGGCAAGCGGCACGTGGTCCGCCAGATTGCCAATGATAAGACGCCCCACGTCGTTGATGCCGACCTTCACCGAGAGCCAGTCCGGTTCTTCAGCCAGCACGTCCTCCCGCCAGCGCGCCGCCAGATCGCGTATGGTGTTGCCGCCAATCCCGCGATTGACGATCGTCAGCCCGTGCGCCGGATACCGCGCGTGCAGCAAACCCCGCGCCAGATTGACGTAGCCCCTGCCGTACGGTCCGTCTTGCTCCGTGCGCCGCCCGCAGTCGGTGATGCTGTCGCCAATGAAGACGATCTTCTCGCCCGCGCCGAAACACAGTGACTGAATTGGAATATCTCCTTCCATCTGATGCGCCGTCGCTCACGTGCGCGGCTTCCCGCGCTGAGTGCGGCGCTTGCATCGCTCATCTTCTCTCGGAACGCAGGCTTGCAACCTGCGCCGCTCCCGTGGGGCGTACACCCTTGCAGACCTAGCGAAGTATGCAGTGGCGCGCCGATTCGCCTAACAGAGACGGCACTGCGGGAGAGGATGGTTTCGGTCGCACCGCCGGCACAGTGTCAACGGAAGCGCCTCGCGGCGCAGCATACGTTGCGCTGTATCCCGGCCCGTTGGCTCGGCGGTATTGACGGTGAGTCGTCACGCCCGTGTTGGGCCGGGCGGACTGTGGCCTAAGCCGGCTTTTGGCGCAGGTACATAATGACCAGGCCCAGGGAGCCGATACCCATCAGAAGGCCGTTGTAGGTTTGCAGGTCGTCGTCGTAACTGGTGAGCAGGATGACGCCGCACACGATGATCAGGTTGAAGCAGACCAGCGTCGCCCTGGAGAGCCAGGGCACAGAGATTTCGCGCGAAACCGCGTAGACAGCCGGCATGAACGCTCCCACGAAGGAGACAATGTAGAGCAGCAGCACCAGCGGTTGGGCATTGAAGTAGAACAACCCGCGTTCCGAGAATCCCGGCTCGGATGGCGCGACAAAGGTACGCAACACGAATAGGACAAGCAAATACGCGGCGGCAATGCTCAGCGCCAGATAGCGGTTCTTGGGCAGCCAAGTGTGAGTCGCTGCGTTTAGAAAGAAGAGATAGCCCGGGAAGAACAGCGCGGCGCCGGCCGAAGTCCACAAGTGCAGGTTTTCCGGGCGAATCCAGACAATAGCGGTCCACACGGCAAACGCCGCCGCGGTCCAGGCCAAGCCAATGCCAAACTGCCGGAACACGGGCGCCGGGCTAGTCGCAAACCGCCACGCCAGAAAAGCAAAGACGAGAGTGCCAAGGAGGAAGAACCCCACAACGCCATAGTTTGGTGCTCCAGCAGCCACAGATTCTCCCATTACTGCCTCCTCAAACGAGGTATTCGGCGTATCCAAGATTATTGGGGATTAGCCCACACACCTTCTTGGCGGCAACGGGACGCCAAACTTGGCGCACCTACTCGTGACAGGGCGCCAAGCACTCTACGACGTATGTTGTGCCTTCCAGCGACTAGTAGAGGGGGTGGTCCTGTCGCAGCCAATTCACCGGCTCCACCGATTCGGCCGGCCCGGCGTCGTCCGTCAGGTCCGGCTCGATGTCCGTATCGTCGTAGATGCCTTTTATCTGATTTGATTCAAGCACCTGCATTTCCACCAGGTCGTCGAAGAAGCGTTCCAGCACCTTATAGCGGTCGTACCATTCTTCAGGGTCATCGAACTTCTCGGCCCACTCCGCGAAGTAGAGCACAACGTCGCGCACCGTAACTTCCTCGATGGTCTTGCGCACGCACATACAACGGCTGAATTCCTTGAGCCACTTGATGCGTCTGCCCGTCTCCGTCCGCGAGAGTCGCCTTTGATTAGCGAGATAGGAGGTATATATGCGAAGGACAGAATCAACATCGCTGCTACTGGCCATCTATTGCCTCCCGGCGCGGTCATGCAAGTGAACGTACCTTTTCATTCTAAGCTAATTCTAAGCATTCTGTCAACCACGCGCGCAAGATTTCAAACGTTAAGGTAGCGTCGGGGAGAGCGTCGCTTCAGGCGCGGGATGCGTTCCCGCGCCGCCTATGTCATAGTATGAGGGAAGACCTCGCTCCAGCCCGAAGGTACCTGATGAACCGCAATCGCAATGAGTAACGCCGTGACTCCGCCGGAGAACGCCGACGCGCCCAAGATGGGGCCGAACGCCGACGCATTCCCACCGCCGGACGGGTTTCGCCTTTCGCAACGCGCCAAGACGATCATCGTACTGAGTCTCGTTGCCGCTGCGCTCCTGTTCGTATACGGCGTGCGCGCCATCATCTGGCCGTTCATTTGGGCGGCGGTGCTGGCGTATCTGTTGGCGCCGTTGGTCACGTGGCTCTGCCAGCGCACGCGCCTGCACCGGTTCTGGGTATCGCTGCTGCTCGTGGGCTTCCTGGTTGGCCTCATCGTGCTGCTCTTCGCGTTTGGCTACCCGCCGCTGAGCCGCGAGCTTGAAGGGCTCCGCCTCAGCCTGCCGAGCATCGTACAGAATCTGGAGAGCACACTTGCCGCGTATTCTCAGATCAATCTCTTTGGCCTGGAGGGACTGATCGGCCTCTCCGGTGAACGCCTTGCCAGCGCGTTGGACGCCGCCGCCCCCACCCTGGTCGACGCCGTGCTGCACCTTGCATTGAACGTCGTAGAGCTATTCCTCAAGTTCCTGCTCTGTTTCTTCGCCACGTTCTATCTCCTGTTGGAATCGAACCGCATTGGGGCCTGGGCGCGGCGCATGGTACCCGCGCCGTACCGCCAGGAACTGGGCGCGCTTGGCGGCCAGGTCGATTACGTGCTCGGCCGCTTCCTGCGCGGCGCGCTCATGCTGGTGGCAATCATGTCGGTCGCTACCTACATCGGCCTGCGGCTTCTGGGCGTGCCCTATGCGCTGGTGCTGGCGCCGGTAGCCGGCGTGCTGGAGTTGATCCCCCTGGCTGGCCCCTTCCTGGCGGCCACGCCGGCCGTGCTGCTCGCGTTGGTCTACCCCAGCCCCTACGGGTGGTCGCCCGTGGTAAGCGCGATCGTGGTCGCGCTCATGTATACCGTACTCCGCCTGCTCGAGGACTACCTCATCATTCCCAACGTGGTAGGGCGCTACGTGCACCTCAACCCGGTGCTGACGATCTTTGCCATTCTCGCCGGCGGCGCGTTGTTCGGCGTGTCCGGCATGTTGCTGGCTATCCCGGCGGCGGCAATTCTTCGCATCGTGTTCAACTACCTCTATCTGAAGCTCACTACCTAGGCCAGGCATTCACATGCGTGTACGGCGCGCGGAACGCAACGACATCGCCGCCTGCGTACGGCTGGACGCTTCCTATCAGACGCAGACCGTGTGGGCTATGGAAACCCGCTGGGAGGGCAACCGCAAGCTGGCCGGCTTCCAAGCCCGCCGCCTGCCGCGCGTCCTCACGCTGCGGCCGCCGCTCGACCCGGACGAACTGCATGAAGACTGGCGCAACGGCGACTTCTTCTTGGTGGCGGAAGAAGACGGCGTGATCCTCGGCTATCTGGACATGGTTACGCCCCGGCGGCTGGGCAGCGGCCTCATCCAGGGCGTCGTCGTCCGTCCCGATCTGCGGCGGCGCGGCGTCGGCTCCGCCCTGCTGCGCACCAGCGTGAATTGGGCACGGCACAACCGGCTGCAAGGGCTCTGCATGGACGTGCAGTCGCGCAACTTCCCGGCGATACAGTTCCTGCAAAAGAACGGCTTTGTTTACAGCGGGTACAATGACCGTTACTATCCAACCCAAGACGTGGCGCTCTTCTTCGTCCACCGCGTGGGCTCCACCTAGCGCCATGCCGGATGGATTCTCCAGATGTCTTGGCAAGAGTGGGCTCCGCTCGTATCCCCTCTTGCTCTGGGAGAGGGAGAGGATGGGTGATCAATACTGTCGCATTAACGTAGCGCGGGGGCTTGTCCCCCACCAGAGCTATTGAAACTGGCACGTCAAGGATTGACCTAACAGCTTCATAGGTTTCAACCTGCGCTACTGGAGATTTGAGACGCGGGTTTTGCTGCCGCTCTGTCTAATACGACAGCATTGGGATGGACGATCGCCAACGCGCTGGCAAGGCATCACCCGCGAGGCTGGGGCGCGGCGCATATGCGCCACTAATTCCGGTGACAGGGGAATGCGAGGCCGCATCGCGCAAACCCGCGCAAGAAGACCGCGACGCCGCGCTGCAGAAACACGACCAAGGAGCAATACGCTTGGTGAATGACGAGAAGACGATCAACATCGGACTGATGGGTCTCGGCGTCGTCGGGACCGGCGTCCTCCGCATCCTGCGCGCGAAGGCCCGCGTGCTCGCGCGGGAAACGGGCCGCAGCCTGCGCGTCAAGAAGATTCTCGTGCGGGAGAAGGAGAAGGCGCGCGGCGTGGACGTGGAGTCCGCTCTGCTTACCACCAATCCCGACGACATTCTGGACGATCCGAGTATTCACATCGTGATCGAGTTGATCGGCGGCGTGGAACCGGCCTACACCTACGCCACGCGCGCGCTCCAGGCCGGCAAGCACCTGGTTACCGCCAACAAAGACGTCATGGCGGCGCACGGGCCGGAACTCCTGCGCCTGGCCAACCGGCAGGGCGTGGACGTCTACTTCGAGGCGAGCGTGGGCGGCGGCATCCCGTTGATTGGCTCGTTTCGCTCCGACCTGGTGGCCAATGAGATTCGCGAGATCTACGCCATCATCAACGGCACCACCAACTACATCCTCACCCGCATGTCGCGGGAAGGCGCGGCGCTGCCGGACGTGCTGGCCGAGGCCCAACGCCTGGGTTACGCTGAAGCCGACCCCACCAAAGACGTGGAAGGCATCGACGCCGCATTCAAGCTGGCAATCCTGGCCTCGCTGGCGTTTCGCGCGGAGGTCGATCCCGCGGCCATCTACCGCGAAGGCATCATGCAACTGGAGCCGGCCGACTTCCGCTACGCCCACGATCTGGGCTACGTCATCAAGCTGCTGGCGCTCGCCCGTCACGAAAACGGCTGCTACGAAGCGTCGGTGTACCCCGCGCTGGTGCCGCAGGCTGCGCCGCTGGCCAGCGTTGACGGCGTGTACAATGCGGTGTACGTTGTCGGCGACTTGGTGGGGAACGTGATGTTCTACGGCCGCGGCGCGGGTTCGGAGCCGACGGCCAGCGCGATCGTGGCCGACGTGATCGACGTGGCGCACAATATCATCAGCCACGTGACCAACCGCATTCCCTACACTATCGACTCCACCAAGGCCATGCGGCCCCTGGACGAGGTTGAGACCCGGTTCTACTTCCGTTTGTGGGTGAAAGACCGGCCGGGCGTGCTGGCCAAGATCGCGACGGTCTGCGGGGAGAACCACATCAGCATCGCTTCGGTCATCCAAAAGGAGACGGACCCGGCCAACCAAACGGCGGAAATCGTAATCACGACCCACCACGCCCGCGAACGCCCGATGCAAGATGCGCTGCGCGACATCGCGGCCCTGGACGTGGTGGCCAAGGTGGCGGGATTTCTCCGCATTGTGGATCTGGGCGAGACGGCGCGGACGTGAATGCCGCCGCCTGAGCGTGCGCAATTCCCCGGTAGCGCAGGTTTGTAACCTGCGCCCACCGCCTGCGAGCGGAGAAGATGGATTCCTACCCGTCATTCCGGCGCAAGCCGGAATCCATCTTGGCCGCGGGTACCCTGGATTTCGGCTTGCACCGGAATGACGGACAGTTTCCGCAGGAATGACGGGCGAACGGTGTGATAGCCTATGCTCATGGCACTGCCGCAATTGAGGCATCTGGGAATGCGGAGATGAAGGACTGTATATCGTGGCTTCAGACGCAGGCCCCCTGACGAAGATGGCAAGCAGCACGACTGATGCCGCGGGCCGCAACCTGCTGGCGCACTACCGGACGTATCTACCAATTACGGAGCGCACGCCGCTCATTGGCCGGGGCGAGGGTTTCACGCCGCTGGTGCGCGCCCAGGCTCTGGAAGAGCGCGTGGGCTGCGCGGAGCTCTGGCTGAAGCTGGAAGGCTGCAATCCGACCGGCTCCTTCAAAGACCGGGGCATGGTGATGGCGGTGGCCAAGGCGCTGGAGGAAGGCTCCCAGGCCATCATGTGCGCCTCCACCGGCAACACCAGCGCCGCCGCCGCCGCCTATGCCGCCGCCGCGCAGATAAAAGCGGTGGTGGTGGTGTCCGCCGGCAAGATTGCCCTGGGCAAACTTGCCCAGGCGCTGATCTACGGCGCGGTGGTCATCGGGCTTGACGGCACCTTCGACGACGCCCTGCGCATTGTGCGCGAAATCACGGCCCGCAACCCGATTACGGTGGTAAACTCCATCAACCCCTACCGGCTGCAGGGACAGAAGACGGCCGCCTTCGAATGCAGTGACGCCTTGGGCGACGCGCCGGATATACTCGCCATCCCGGTCGGCAACGCCGGCAACATCACCAGCTATTGGCTGGGCTTCCGCGAGTACCACCGCGCGGGCAAGACCACCCGCCTGCCGCGCATGTGGGGCTTCGAGGCCGAAGGCGCGGCGGCGATCGTGGAAAACCGTCCCATAGACAACCCCGACACCGTCGCCTCTGCCCTGCGCATCGGCAACCCGGCCAACTGGCAGCGCGCCGTGCGCGCCCGCGACGACTCCGGCGGCCTGATCGACACGGTGAGCGATCCCGAAATCCTGGAGGCCTACCAACTCCTGGCAGCCGGCGAGGGCATCTTTGCCGAACCGGCCTCCGCCGCCTCCATCGCCGGCGTCCTCAAGCTGGCCGCCGCCGGCGAGGTCACGCCCAGCGACCGCATCGTCTGCGTCCTCACCGGCCACGGCCTGAAAGACCCCCAAATCGCCCTGGACGTGGCAAGCGACGTGGTGCCGGCCCCCAATGACGTGCGCGAGATCGAGAAGATACTCGACTTGCGCTAACCGCAGATGACCTCTTGTAGATCACGTCATGCGCATGCGCACTGCGAGGGGTGGGTGGCGAGCGGCACGAGACCTTCCCGCATCAACGTCAAACAGGGCGCACTCCCCGTGTAAACGCAGCGCCACAGGACGTCCGTTCATAGGAAGCAAAAGCACTTGCAAGCTTGCGCCAGAATACGTATACTATGAAGTGCTATACGTATACTCTCTTGGGAGGTAACAGGCCGGAATGAAGCAAAAGCTCACCATCACTGTGGACGCCGAATTATTGCCGGCGGCCAAACGGTACGCCCGGTCGCGCGGCGTGTCCCTTTCGTCGTTGATCGAGCGGTCACTCAGGGAGATGGCCGGGGAGTACTCGCTGTCCTTCTCGTCTCGCTGGCGGGGTAAGTTTCAGGCGGCAGAACGTGAAGACGACCCGCGGTACGCTGCGCTCGCCGAAAAGTACCTGAGATGATACTCCTCGACACCGACCTGCTCATAGACATAGCCTTGGACAGGCGTCCACACGCCGACGCGGCTGCGGAACTACTGGACCGGATCGAGCATGGGGCGGAAGCGGCAGCAGTCGCGTGGCACTCCGTCTCGAACTTCTACTATATCGTGGCTCCGGCGCTTGGAGGGGTGGGCGCCCGGGACTTCATTCTCGAACTGACCCGCTTCGTAGCGGTAGCGTCGGCCGGCGCCGAGGGCATTCGCTTTGCCGCCGAGTTGCCAATGGCCGACTTCGAGGACGCCATGCAAGTGGCAGCCGCCCGCGCTTGCGGGGCGCGGCACATAGTCACGAGGAACGTCAAGGACTACGAACGGTCTCCAATTCGTGCGGTTGCTCCCCAAGAGGCGCTCAGCGAACTGTTCTGACACCCAGTGTCCAGTCCCAACCCCATGGTTCGTTCTCCTCGGCGTAGAGGCGGTGCCTAGTTGCGACTCACCTACCGCTCCCCATGCTCGCCATGCAGCCAGCGCAGGCCGCCAGGCCAGCCTTGGTTGCCCATTGTCAAGATAGCGCGATAGTAATCGTTCAATCTGCTCACCGTGTAGTCATAACGCTGCGCATCGCGCACGTAGTAGTTGACAACACCGGCTGCTGTAAACTGTTCTGGCGACGTGCACCATGCTTCCGGGCTTTTGTGCCGGTTTACCAGTGCAGCGTCATTCATGAGTTCCCACGTGGTCGCGGGCGCGCCGTCGTCCTTGCGATAGATGACGCCCGAATTGGTGTCGACAGCGCCCCAAGTCTCGGAACGATAGACTTCGACGATAACATGGCCGTTGTACGCCGCATTGAGATTGAAGAGATTCACGATTCGACTTGGAAAGCCGGCAACTTGATACAGTGCACATCCCACGCGCGCCACATCGGTGCACCACTCTGAGCCTCTTTCGATGATCTGCTCTTCTGTTCCGCCGAAACGCATCGCATCCAGTCCACGTGGTCTCTTCTCGGCTAGACCTCGTGTCGTGTTCGTGATCGCACGAACCAACCGCCCGGGATCGATGACTGAGGGTTTGATTTCAGAAAGGGACTCTTCAAGAGCGGGACGAGACCCCTTAGCGTAACCGATATGCAGGCCCGTGAATGCGTCGTATACGTAGGTAGCAGTATCTTCGCAGAGCCTAATCATGCCCGCTGCGAGTTCACGATCGACACTTCCCGGAGCATGCGTGTCGTTTTTGAGCATGTATTGGTACGCGCTGCCAAACGCCTTGGGGCCTGTAAATGGTGCAAGTTCCAACATCGCCATACCGACAGAGTTTCCTGATAGGGGGGCCGGGCAATATCTGTCTCATTGGAGACCTTTGCGATCTCCCTCTCGGGATCAAGGGAGGAGTGCGGGATGAGCGTGAAGGATGGTTCTACAGCTATTGGTCGCAATCTATCCACGCGCTACTTAAATCCGGCGTACGTCGGAATGACCGGGTGAATTGGGGGTCTCCAATCGTGAAATTGGTAATCGTCTACGTCTTAGATTCCTCGCTTCGCTCGGAATGACAGGTAACATCAACACTGCCGCCTAGCACGAAAGCGCCTGCTTCCGCGCCTCGTCCCGGTTTGCCTCGCTGGTGCGGCCCATGGCGCGGTAGATTTGGGCGCGGATGCTGTAGACGTCGCGCTCGTTGGGTCCGCTTTCCGCCGCCGCGTTGGCGTCGGCCAGGGCCGCATCCAGCCGGTCCTTGGCCAGGAAGACCTTGGCGCGCCCCACGTAGGCCCAACTGGCGTTATCGCTCAGTTGCAGCGCTCTATCCGCGTCGGACTCGGCCGCGCTGAGATTGCCCAGGCCAAGCTGGGCCAGCGAGCGGGTATCGTAGCACTCGGCGCACTCATCGTCGATCTCAATCGACCGGTTCGCGTCCTCCAGCGCCTGCTCATACCGGCCGGCCTTGGCGTACGCCCACGCGCGGGCGTTGTAGCCATAGCTGCCCTCCGGCGCCATGGTTATCTCGCGCGTCGCGTCGTCGATGGCGTCCTCGTACTGCTCCAGCGCCAGGTAGACGGCAATGCGCGCCAGGTACGCCCCCGCCAGGCTGGGCGCCATTTCCGTAATCACGTTGGCGTCGGCCAGCGCGCTCATGCACGCGCCCACCTTGACGCCCAGATACGCCCGCACGCGGTAGGCCTCCAGGTTTGCCGGATCCAGGAGAATGGCGTCATCGGCGTCGGCGAGCGCTCGCTCATACTCGCCCATCCCCTGGTACACTTTTGCCCGGGTCAGGTAGCGATGGCCGGTCTCGCTATCCAGCGAAAGCGCCTGGTTGGCGTCGTCCAGCGCCCGTTCGTAGTCTTCCCGCAGCAAATAGATGTGGGCGCGCAGGCCATAGGCGTCGGCCATACTGGGGTCGGCCGCGATTACCACGTCCAGGTCTTCCAGCGCCTTGCTCACGCGGTTGAGTTGCAGCGCCACCAGAGCGCGCAGCAAGCGGTACTGCAAGTTCTCGCCGTCCAGTTCCACCGCGCTGTCCAACTCGCGCATGGCGCCGTCGAAATCGTACTCGTTGAGGTACGCGGCCGCGTTTTGGTAGTGCTCCAGCGCCGCCGCTTCCGGCCCGCCGCGCATATTGGCAACGGTCTGCTGCTGGAGCGGCTGCAGGAAGCGCGGGTAGATGACGAAGGCGACAAGCGCGACGGCGGCGATGATGCCAACGACGATGATGCCGAGCATGCGCTCGCGTTGGGACTTCCACTGCGCCTCCAGGTCGTCAGGGTCGGAGTCCCGAGGGCCGCGCGGCGGTTGCGCGCCGTTGCCGTCCTCATCCGGGGGCATTTGTTCACTCATAGTACCCTCCACGCCAGCGCAATCGGAACAGCGCCGCCGTCACGCCTTTGCTACTTTAGGAAACTCCACCCACGACGTTACGTCCAAGCCGCAATTGGCGGCCTGGCCGATGCGCACGTCGCCATAGGCGCTGATGAGCATGAAGCCCTCATGGTAGGGCAGGTCCAGTTCCCGCGCCAGCAGCGCCGACATGTCCGCCACCGCCTCACGGGTGGCGATTTCCAGTGTCTCGCCGTGGCCGTAGGTAATCCACGATGTTTCCGTTTCCCACCACACCTTCTCCCAACCGGCGTTCTTCACCACCTCGATCTGCACGGTCACGTCGGCGGAGATTTCGATCGCGCCGCCGGTGGCTTCCGCGTCGCCCATAGCGGCGTGCACGTCGCCCAGGCCGAACTGCGCGCCCGGTACCCACACCGGCAGGTGCACCACCGTGCCTTCCGCGACGCTGTTGCAGTCCATGTTGCTGCCGTTGACGTCGGGGTCGGCGGTGTAGACCACCCGGTCCGGCAGCGCCGTGCCCACCACGCCGACCATGGGCCGGGCCGGCAGGCGAATGCCGTTGTCGAGCACGAGGGAGTCGCCCTCCACGTCCACCATGACAATGGCGGGAAAGTCCGCCGCGTCGTTCAGGATGCCGAATCCGGGCGTAAAGCGCAGGATGCCGGGCGGCACCAGTTTTATCTCTTCGATGCGGACGTTCAACCCATCGCCGGGCAGCGCGCCGCGCACGGTCACCGGCCCGCACGCCGGGTTCGACTCGCGGGTCTTGCGCACGGAGAGGTAGTAGTCCAGGTCTTCGCGGCGCTTGATGCGTCCGGTGGAAGAATCGTGGGTCTCGAGCGTGAGGCGGTCGCCGGAATCGATCTCGGCTATCGCCGGTACGTCTTTGTCGAAGCTGTACGTGTAGTGCTCCCGCGCGATCCGCTGCATCGTCCGCCTTTCCGCGCCGCCGTCAGCGGCCCGCCTGCTACCGGCGCTGCCAATTCGCATTCTCTACGGGGACAATAGCACAGACACGCGGCGCATGACTAGGCAGCGCCGCCAGTATCCGTTATTGCCATGAGAATAACGCGACCGAGTGCGCCCTTGCCCTGAAAATCGCGCCTCATGCTCCGTCATTCCCGCGAAAGCGGGAATCCACTGCGTGCGTGGCGAAGATGGATTCCCGCGTTCGCGGGAATGACGGTCAGCCCCGTTTTCATTCCCCTGGGTGGCCGACGCGCTGCCATGGTGATTGCCATGCGGCCGTCCTCGACGGCAAATGGCGGTAGGGGCACGGCATGCCGTGCCCCTACCGCGGGGCGGTGTTTTGTCCGGGGTGTTAGCGCTTTCACTCACTTGTGTAGCCGCCGCGCGTGGTATAATACCTGCAAAGGATTACTGCATTGACATTCTAAACAAGGAAACTCCATGCTCGCGCCCCGCTACGAGTGGCACGTCGCGTCCCGCGCGCCGGACCCGCTTTTCGCCGCGTTTCCGGCGCGCACGCCCCTGGTCGTGCAACTGCTCTACAACCGTGGGTATACCACGCCGGAGACCATTCACGGCTTCTTCACGGGCGCGGACGTGCGGGAGCACGACCCATTTCTCCTGAAGAGCATGGATGCGGCGGTTGACCGCATCCTGCGCGCGATTCGGGACGGCGAGCAAATCGGCGTCTTCGGCGACTACGATACCGACGGCATCACCGCCGCCGTGATCCTCAAAGAGGCGCTGGAGTGCCTCGGCGCGCGGGTCATCGTCCAATTGCCGCACCGGGTGGCCGACGGCTACGGCTTGACCGAACGCATCGTCGCGGCCCTGGCCGCGCGGGGAGTGAGCCTGCTGGTCACCGTAGACTGCGGCATCAGCGCGGTGGAACCGGTGGCCGCGGCGGCCGCACGGGGCATTGACGTGATCATCACCGACCACCACCAGCCGCCGCCGCAATTGCCGGACGCGCAGGCCGTCATCAATCCCTGGCTCCCCGACTGCACCTACCCTTTCGCAGAACTCTGCGGGGCCGGTCTGGCGTACAAACTCGGCTGCGCCCTGCTCGCGGCGGCCGGGCTTGACGGCGAATCCCAGGCGTTCGCAACTGCCGAACTCCGCGCGCTCGCCGCGCTCGCCACCGTGGCGGACGTGGTGCCACTGCGCGGCGAAAACCGCGCGCTCGTTGCGGCCGGCATCGAGGCGCTGCGGCGCACCGCGCAGCCGGGACTGCGGGCGCTCATGGACGTTGCCGGCGTGCAGCAGGCAGCCATCGACAGCCGCAGCATCGGCTTCGCGCTGGCCCCGCGCCTCAACGCCGCCGGGCGCATGGCGCATCCCAGCTTGGCCTACGCGCTTTTAACTACCAAGGATCCGGGCCGCGCCGAGGACCTGGCGGCGGAGTTGCAGCAACTCAACCGGCAGCGCCAGGACGAGACGAAGCGCCTGATGGACGAAGCCCAGCGCCAGGTAGCGCCGGGCCAGGCAGACGAGGCGCTGCTCTGGGTGGAAGGCGGCGACTGGCCGGCCGGCATCATCGGCCTGGTGGCGGGCCGGCTCAGCGAGGAATACGGCAAACCGACCCTTGCCGTCGCGGTGGGTGAGGCGGAAGCGGTGGGTTCCTGCCGCAGTATCCAGGGCTACGACATTGCCGCCGCGCTCGCCGCGCACGGCGGCCTGATGCGGCGCCACGGCGGGCACCCGCAGGCGGCCGGCTTTGCCGTTGCGAATGAACGGCGCGCCACGCTGCGGGACGCGCTGCAAGCCGACGCCCGCCACGCGCTGGACAGCGCGGCGTTGCAGCCGCAACTGGCCATCGACTGCCAGGTGCCGGCGCAGCGCCTGAACCTGGATACCCTCGCCGACATCAACGTGCTCGCCCCCTTTGGCGCGAGCAATCCGGAACCGCGCTTCCTCAGCCGCGGCCTCAAGGTGAGCAACAAGCGCACCGTCGGCGCCAACCACCTGCGCGCCACCTTCAAAATCCGGGACGGCGCGTCCGTGACCGGTATCGGCTTCAACATGGCCGATCGCGCCCGCGGCCTGCGGCAAGGGCACGCGCTCGATGTGGTATATTCGTTGCAAGAGAACACGTGGGGCGGCTTTTCGCGGCTGGAGTTCGTCTTGCAGGACTTGCAGACGGCCGGCTTCGACCGCGGCGCCCCCGGCCAGTAGGAGTGCAAGGGGTTTTCCTATGGCGCTCGTCCACACTGCCGCGTCGCTTGCGGAGCCGCGCCTGCGCACTATTGACGAGTTGCTGGCGGCCGTAGCCGCCTATGCCGGTGAGCAACCGGCGGCGCGCAAGCGAGAGCTTGACCGCATTCGCCAGGCCTACGCCTTTGCGGCCCGCGCCCACGCCGGCCAGGTGCGCAAGTCCGGCGAACCCTTTTCACAGCACCCGCTCTGCACCGCCCTGCTGCTGGCCGAAATCCGCATGGACGCCAGCACGATCTGCGCCGGCTTGCTCCACGACTGCGTGGAAGATACCGAGGTCACGCTGGACGACGTGCGCGCCCAGTTCGGCGACGACGTGGCGTTGCTCGTGGACGGCGTCACCAAGCTCACCCAACTCGATTTCCTCAACCTGGAGGACACCCAGGCCGAAAATCTGCGCAAGATGTTTCTGGCCATGGCGCGGGACATCCGGGTGGTCATCGTCAAACTGGCGGATCGACTGCACAACATGCGCACGCTCGCCTACGTGGAACCGGAACGCCAGCGCCGCAAGGCGCAGGAAACCCTGGAAATCTACGCGCCGCTGGCAAATCAACTGGGCATGGGGCAGTGGAAGTGGCAGTTGGAGGACGCGGCCTTCAGAGTGCTCCACCCGGACGTCTTCCGGCAGATCGAAGCCACGCTGGCGGAAAGCTCCCTGGCGCAGAACGACGTGCTGCAAGAAGCGGTGCAGACTCTCACCCACGAGCTTGAGAAGGCGGGCATCCAGGGCGAGGTCAGCGGACGGCCGAAGCACATCACCAGCACGTGGTTCAAGATGCAGCGCAAAGGCGTGGGCATCCTGGAGATCTACGACCTCATCGGCGTGCGCGTGGTCGTGAGCACCGTGCAGCAGTGCTACGCCGCGTTGGGATTGGTGCACACGCTGTGGAAGCCGATACCCGGCCAGTTCGACGATTACATTTCGGTGCCCAAGTCGAACAACTACCGCTCGCTGCACACCGCCGTGATTGGCCCGGGCGGACAGCCGGTGGAGGTGCAACTGCGCACCCAGCACATGCACCAGGAAGCGGAGCTTGGCGTGGCCGCCCACTGGCGCTACAAAGAGGGTGAGCGGGGCGCCAATGTGCAGGAGCGCCTGGCTTGGCTCCGGCAGTTGCTGACCTGGCAGGAAGAGCTTTCCAGCGCGCGCGACTTTGTGGAGACCGTGAAGGCGGACATCTTCCAAGACCAGGTCTTCGTGTTTACGCCCCGGGGCGACGTGAAAGACCTGCCGGCCGGCTCTACCCCGATTGACTTTGCCTACCGCATCCATACCGACGTGGGGCACCGCTGCCTGGGCGCGAAGATCAACGGCCAGATCAGGCCGCTCGATACGGAACTGCAGAACGGCGACGTGGTCGATATTCAGGTGAGCAAAGCGCCCAAAGGCCCCAGCCGCGACTGGATCAACGTCGTCAAGAGCAGCCACACCCGCGAGCGCATCCGCCAGTGGTTCAAGAAGCAGGAGCGAACCGAGAACGTCGCCCGCGGCCGGGAGATGCTGGACAAGGAAATCAGGCGCCTGGGACAGGGCGACTTGAATAGCGTGGACGATGCCCGCTTCCGCACGCTCTGCAAGTCGTTTACCTTCCACACGGCGGAAGACCTCTTTGCCGCCATTGGCTACGGCGCCATTTCCACCCAGCAGGTGGTGGCCAACCTGAGCCGTTCCGGCGAGCAGGCCGCGCCCGCGAGCACAGAACCGGAATTCTTGCCCACGGAGCCGCGCGCGGATAGGACCACCGGCACCGTGCAGGTCATGGGCGAGGGCAACATGCTCACGCGCCTGGCAACCTGCTGCAAGCCGCTGCCCGGCGATCACATCGTTGGCTACATTACCCGGGGCCGGGGCGTCACCGTCCACCGCCGCGACTGCCGCAACGTGCACGGCGCCAAAGACAAGGAGCGCCTGGTGCCGGTGGACTGGGGCGACCAGGTCATTTGCCAGGAAGCGCGCAACCTGCCGCTGCACCTGGCGCAGTGCTGCGGCCCGCAGGCGAGCGATAAGATACGCGGCTACGTTGTTGACGGCAGCGTGGAAGTCCACCGCAGCGACTGCCGCCGCATTCGCCAGAACGGCCCGCCGGGGACGCTGGTCACCGTTTCCTGGTCCCGCGCCAGCAAGCAAAACGCCCTCTACCCGGTGGCCCTGCGCGCCGAGTGCCTGGACCGGCCGGGCCTGCTGCGCGACATCAGCGCCGTTGTGACGGAAGAGAAGTTCAATATCAGCGCCGCCAGCGTGCTCACCGACGGCGGCACGGCCACGATTACGTTTACCGTGGAAGTAAGCGGCGTGGGCCGCCTGGCCGACCTGATGGCCAAGATCGAGCGCGTGAACGGCGTGGTGGGCGTCCAACGCGACGTGCGCGCCGACCGCCCGCGGCGCGGGAACTGAGCGCACGTGCGCGAAACGGGGATTGACTGCCGCCGCAGTAGCTAGGTGTCGCAGGCGGCACGTTATGCAAAGCTACGCTTGCCACAATTCTCGCCGGCGCTCATGCACTGCAAAGGACGCAGAGCGCCGTTGGAAAGGAGACTGACAGAATCACCATGGCCACTACCATTTCCGCACCGGCAATCGCGCCGACCCGCCGCCGTTTCACCGTGGCCGAGTATTACGCCTTGGCCAAGAGTGGCATCCTGGCTGCAAGCGAACGGGTTGAATTGCTGGAGGGAGACATAATCGTCATGCCGCCTATTGGCGACTGGCACGCAACTTGCGTTGACCGCTTTACCAATACGCTACCGCTTCGCTTGCAGGGGCGGGCCATCGTGCGCGTTCAAGGCCCGACTCGGCTGAATCTGCGCAGCGAACCGCAGCCGGACGTGATGCTGCTTCGCTGGCGAGATGACTTCTACCGGGGAGGCCACCCTAGCCCCGGTGACGTGCTGCTGTTGATTGAGGTTGCTGACACCAGCGTCGACTACGACCGCGGCGCCAAGTTAACTGCCTATGCCCGCGCCGGCATCCCGGAAGTGTGGATTGTCATGCGGGAGAACCGCCGCATCGAAGCCTACACCGGGCCGGAAGGGGACACATACACGCAGACGCGGCAGGCCGGTCCCGGCGCTAGCATTGCGCCGGAGGCGTTCCCCGACCTGGTCTTGGAAGTCAACCAGGTTGTGGCCGGCTGACGCGGCGGAGCGGCGCACACGTCCACTGTGAAAGAGCCATAGGCGCTTCCAAATCGACGAGACGATGCTGGAGTTTCAACCATGGCAACGACTGGAACCATCACCAACGCTTGGAAAGTAAGAACGCTGCCGGACATCTTCTATGAAGATCCGGAGCCAATCGAGGACGGCATGCTGCAAGACCCGTTCATTCGCCGGATCGCCTATCTGCTCGCTGAGCGCTACGAGGACTCTCCCGACGTGTTCGTCTCCAGCGGCGGCTTCGTCTTCTACAATCCCAAGAACGGCAACGAGCGGGTCGCGCCTGACTGCTACATCGCCTTCGGCGTGGACGTGGCGGCCATCTACGAGAACCTGCCCAACTACTGGATTTGGGAGATTGGCAAGCCGCCTGACTTCGTGCTGGAAGTGGCGTCCAAGAGCACGGCTCAGCGCGACCTGGGGGTGAAACGAGCGCTCTACGAGCGCTTGGGCATAGCCGAGTACTGGCGCATGGATCCGACCGGCGGCGACTTCTACGGCCAGCCGCTGGCGGGCGACCGGTTGGTCGACGGCGCGTATGCGCCGTACGAACTAGAGATTGGGCCGGCAGGTACCGTGCGCGGCTACAGCGCGTTGCTGGACGTGGTGTTCTGCTGGGACGGACGGGAATTCGACGCGCTCGACCCTGAAACCGGCAAGACGATCGGCAAGCGGGAAGCGGCTGAAGCCCGCGCGGAAGCTGAGCGCCAAGCGCGTCTTGAAGCCGAAGCCGAACTCGCCCGGCTGAGAGCGCAACTCCGCGAACGGGATTAGGCCGTATTGGTGGGCGCGCGGCGCCAATGAGCCTGCGCTCAGAATGCGCAGCGGTTCCCGCTCAATCCAAGTCCAGCGCGTGAGGATTGAATCCGGCGATGTCGAACATAGAGTAGGCGTAGCCGCTGGTCTGGCCGGCGAACGCCGAAGCGGTTAGCGGCGCGGCGGGTGTTTCCAGCGCCATCTGGGCGAAGTACTTGCTAACCGGCGCGAGTTCCGCCAGTGCCTCGTATTCGTGGGCCGCCAAGAACTCGGCGCGATCAACCTCCACCCCGTCGCATTCCGGCCCGCCCCCAAGGTCCTTGAGCGCGAACACGATGTACACGTTGCTATCGCGCTCGTTGAGGCTGTTGCGCGCGGCCAGGATGCCTTGCACTTCGCTGCGGACTCCCGTCTCTTCATACATCTCCCGCACCACCGCCTCCTCGAACGGCTCGTCCTGCTCCACGTAGCCGCCCGGAATGGTCCAGCGGCCCTTGCCGGGGTCTTGCCCGCGCCGGATGAAGAGCACCTTGTTGTCGCGCACCACGATGCCGCCCACGCCCAACGAAAACGTGCTGAAGTGGATGAAGCCGCATGACTGGCAGGCGGCGCGCTGCCGCCCGCCTTCCGGCCGCAGCGCGAGCGCCTGGCCGCAGCGGGGACAGTAGCGGTAGTGGTTGGGCACAATCGGGAGTCCTGCCATGTCACCTATTCGCTCTTGGCTCTTGGAAACGCTTGACTTGATGATAGGGCGCGCCGCGGGGTCGGTCAACAACCCGGAGGCATCCGCATTGGCTGCGCCGTGTTCCTTGCTGGGCGCGCCGCCGTGTGATAGCATTAATGCACCCTCCGCTCGCTTACCCCCAGCGCAAGGATACGCATGTCTTCTCCGGTAGAGCAGCGTCGGTCGCGGCGCGCGCGCACGCGCAGGACGGGTTCCGCAACCGCACCGCCGACCGCCATACCGCGCATCGAGCCTATCCTCACTTCCGCATCTACGCGCGGCGCCGCGGAGCCCCTACAAAAGCCGGCTGCCGCGAGAGCGCTGTCGCCGGCCGCGCGCGCCAGACGCCCCCGGACGCGGCGCGTCTCCACGCCCAAGCGGGCCTTTTCTTTCCGCCGGTTCGTGCCGGGCTGGCTGGTGCGGGCAGTTGTCATGCTCGCCCTCGTCGGCGCAAGTTGGCTCGGGCTGACGTGGGTGATGGTTACGCAAGATCCGGCCCAAAGCGGCAGTCGCGTGTTCTTCCTGGCCGCGGTATTCGCCACCGTCTTCGTTACCAGCCTGCCGGTCATGCACCGCATCTTTTCGTGGTTCGCGCCCTCGCGCTTGCAGCAAGGCAATCCGGTGCTGGTGGCCGGCCACTCCTTTCTGTTGGCCAGCTTTCTCGTGGCGAACTTGAGCCTGCTGCTGGTGGGAAGTTGGAACGTGACCATGTTTATTCTCATCTCCGCGCTCGCCGCCGTGGTGGAATCGCTCTTCCTGGCGCGCAAGTAAGCGGGGCCGCCCGGCGCCGGGTCTACGACGAAGCCGGCTACGGATCGCTATGCTCGCTACCGACGAACTCGCCCGCCTCTATGACTTGGAATACGACGATTGGCACGAGGATGCCGCGTTCTGGCAGAGCCTGGCGGCGCGGACGGGCGGGCCAATCGTCGAGTTTGGCTGTGGCACGGCCCGCGCGTTGGCCCCGCTGGCGCAATGCGGCTACGACGTGATCGGCGTCGATTCCTCCCAGCCCATGCTGGCCAGGGCCTCTGAGCGGTTCCGCGCCTACGACGTCCCGGCCGCGCAGTTCCGGCTTCTGCAACAACCCATGGAGTCCGCCACGCTCCCTATCTCTGGGCAAGCGCGCCTCGTATTTTCGGCGCTCAACGCCTTTGCGCACCTGGCCACGCCGCAGCAGCAATCCCAGGCGCTGGACGCCGCCCACCGCATGATGCATCCTGACGGACTGCTGGCGCTCGACCTCTTCAATCCCATAACCCAGGAGTACGGCCTGCGCGACCGCATGGTCACCTTGCGCAATGTGCTGGCGGACCCCCGGACCGGCGCGCCCATTCAGCAGTTCGAAATATGGGAAGTAGACCGCGCTGCGCAGGTGGCGCACACCACCTATCTCTACGACCACTTGCAGACCGACGGCTCCATACGCCGGGTGACGACGACGTTTCCCATGCGCTACTCGTACCGCTACGAGATCGAAGCGCAACTGGCGCACGCCAACTTCGCGGTGGAGAACGTCTTTGGCTCATACGAGGCCGACCCGTTTACGGGCACGGAGGAGAAGATGATCTTCGTCGCCCGGCCGCGAGGGTAGGCGGCGCTGTAGTATCCGGTGGTTCACATGCCGCCCCCGGCAGTCATTCCGAGCGCAGCGAGGAATCTCGCGCCCAGCGCGGAGACTCTTCTGCAGTGCCGCCGCGACCGAAAAGCGCGCATCTAGGGCCGCGCCTCACACCATCGGTAGGCAGGTTTGAGGCCTGAACCACCACTGTTCGCGCTGGCGCCATTGTGAACAGGCTTGCCAGACGTGCTATTCTGAGTGAGAGTTTTCCCATTACACGCAACACGACTCTTGTAGAGTGAAGGCTCCATGGCAACGACCCTGGAACGCAAACCGGACTGGATCCGCGTCCGCTGGAAAGAAGGCGACCAGTACCGCGAACTCAAGCAGATCATGCGCGGCATGGACCTGCACACGGTCTGCGAGGAGGCGCGCTGCCCGAACATCAGCGAGTGCTGGAATTCGCGCACGGCCACCTTCATGATTCTCGGCGATACCTGCACCCGCGCGTGCAGTTTCTGCGCGGTGAAGAGCGGACGTCCCGCCGGCCTGGACAAGATCGAGCCCATCCGCGTGGCCTGGGCCGTGAAGCAAATGGGGTTGCGCCACGCCGTCATAACCTCTGTGGCGCGGGACGATTTAGAAGACGGCGGCGCGCAGGTTTTTTCCGAGACGATCCGCAAGGTGCGCGAACTCAACCCGGATTGCTCCATCGAGGTGCTCATTCCCGACCTGGGCGGCAAGCGCGACGCCCTGCAGGAGCTCGTGGCCGCCAAGCCGGAAATCCTGAACCACAACGTGGAGACCGTGCCCCGCCTGCAACGCCGGGTGCGCCCCAAAGCCCGCTACGAACGCAGCCACTGGGTGCTGCGCACCGCCAAGCAACTCGATCCGGACATCCTCACCAAGTCCGGCATGATGCTGGGCCTGGGCGAGACCTGGGATGAAATCCTGCAAACCCTCACCGACATGGCCGCCACCGGCGTGGACATCTTCACCATCGGCCAGTACCTGCGCCCCTCAAAGAAGCACCAGAAACTGGAACGCTACTACCGCCCCGCGGAATTCGCCGAACTCAAGCAAATCGGCGAGTCCCTCGGCATCCGCCACGTCGAATCCGGCCCCCTCGTCCGCTCCTCCTACCACGCCCGCGACCAGGTGGAGACCCTGCACGACAAGGCAGAGTAGCCAACCTTGTCGGAGACGTCGCTCCGCGCTCAACGTGTCATTCCGAGCGCAGCGAGGAATCTCGTGTGTAGGTTAAGCCTAAGTGCACAGGTGTTCTTTGGGCCACATCCGCTCGGCAGGACGCCATGACACAATGGTTCGAGGACGAATCGCTCTGGATTGACACCTATCCGTGCATGTTTTCCCCGGCGCGCATCGCCGCCGCTGCGGAGGAGGTCGAGCCGCTACTACGGCTTGTTGGGGGAAAGCCGAAGTCAATCCTTGATCTCTGCTGCGGGCCGGGGCGGTTTGCCATTCCCTTGGCGCAGCGCGGCTTGCGCGTCACCGGCGTGGACCGGACGGCGTTCTTGCTCGAAAAGGCCAGAGAACAGGCGGCCGCTGCGGACGTTGAGGTCGAATGGGTCCAAGACGACATGCGCACGTTCGTGCGGCCGGGGGCGTTCGACCTCGCCCTCAGTATGTTCACGTCATTCGGCTACTTCGACGACGAAGAAGACGACCTAACGGTGCTGCGCAACATCCACGAGAGCCTGCGCCCCGGCGGCGCGCTGGTGATGGACGTGGTGGGCAAGGAACTCGTGGCGCAAGCGTTCAAGCCCGCCGTCTCCCGCAAGCATCCGGACGGCGCCGTGGTGATCGACCGCCGCGAAGTCTATGCCGACTGGACCCGCGTGCGCATGGAGTGGACGCTCATCCGGGGCGATTCCGTGCGCATGTACACCGTCCACCACACAGTCTACTCAGGGCAGGAACTCAAGGACCGCTTCACGACCGCCGGCTTTGCGGACGTGAAGCTCTACGGCAGCACGGACGGCGCCCCCTACGACCGCCAGGCCGAGCGCCTCATCGCCATTGGCCGCAAGCCCACTGCATGAGTTTGGTGGGCTGTTGTCCAGCGCACGGCAATGCACATACAGTCTTACTGTCATAATCTGCCTATATTTCCATATGGGAAGCGCCCCGTCCCGAACGCCATGCGATAATGGACTCAACCCTTACGTGCGGCGCGTAGTGGCGCTATCCAATGTATGAGGCGAAGCTCTGGCGCGCAGCACTGTTTCTCGCACCGAACAGAGCGATGGCTTTCACGTGTGGGAGGGAGCAAGTTGGCACAGCAGATGCAGGCCACACCGCAAATCCCGGTGCCGCGGGAGCAGATTGCCGTGATCTGCCGCCGGTACCACATTCGCACCTTGGCGCTTTTCGGCTCCGTGTTGCGGGATGACTTCACAGCCGAAAGCGACGTTGACGTGCTGGTGGAGTTCGAGCCGGGACGGACGCCGGGGTTCTTCACGCTGGCCCGCATTGAGCGGGAGCTTTCGCCGCTCCTAGGTGGGCGTAAAGTAGACGTTCGCACTCCGCAAGATCTATCCCGATACTTCCGTAGCGAAGTAGTCAATTCGGCATATCCGGTCTATGGAGACTAATGACAGTGCGCGGCTGCGCCACATGCTGGAGGCGGCGCAAGAAGCGCTTGAATTCACTCAAGACGCCACGCGCGAGGACCTGGACTCGAGTCCCTTGTTGAAGCACGCGCTCGTATACTGCCTGCTCATCGTCGGCGAGGCGGCGCGGAATGTCTCTCCGGAGACCCGCCGTGCGTATCCTGCCATCCCGTGGCAAGACATCATCGGCATGCGCAACAGACTCGTTCACGTCTACTTTGACATCAACCTCGATGTCGTCTGGCAGACCGTGCAAGAGGACTTGCCGCCGCTGATCGATGAACTAGAGAAGCCTCAATCGTGAATGCCGGATCGGCCGCTCCGCAGCCCCACCCGTGTGCCCTGATACAACTCGGCACGGCGCCGTACCGCACGGCGTGGGAGTTGCAGCGCCGCTTGGTGGCCGCGCGGCACGCGGGCGCTATCCCCGACGTTGTGCTGCTGCTGGAGCATCCGCACACCTACACGCTCGGCCGCCGGGGTGACGACAGCGAGGTACTCGCCTCGCCGTCGCATCTGCGCGCGCTGGGCGCGGAAGTGGTGGCAGTAGATCGCGGCGGGCTGGCGACCTATCACGGACCGGGGCAATTGGTGGGGTATCCCATCCTGGACCTGCGCCCGCGCGATCGCGACGCGCGCCGCTACTTGCGTGACCTGGAAGGGGCGCTCATCAACACGTTGCGGGAGTGCGGCATAGCGGCACGGCGCGTGGAGCGGATGACGGGCGTGTGGGTGGCCGACCGCAAGATCGCCTCGATCGGCGTGCGCTTCAGCCGCTGGATCACCAGCCACGGCTTCGCCCTCAACGTCACCACCGACCTCAGCTACTTCGACCACATCGTGCCGTGCGGCATGCCCGCGGTCACGATGACGTCTGTTGCGCGAGAACTCGGTTCTGCGCGGCATGAGACGCGCGCGCATGCAGTTGGGGTAACCGACATGGCTCGCCTCCGCGCCCGCGTGGCGCACCACTTGGCGCAGGTCTTCTCGCTCCATTACCTCGATGATTTCCCTCCCGAATTGGACAAAGCCCTTGCTATGGGCCATGCAGACCCAGTGGCAGCGCTCCGGTAGACGTTACCGCTACAAGACCGGAAGCTCGACGAAGGGCATCGCTTGGCCGGTTGCAGTCGTCGAGAGCCTCTCGCTCCAATCCACGAGCGGCTCACTGCGCAAGTCTCGGAATTGCACAGAGGCGGATTGCAGGCAGAAAACTGACTTGCCCGCAGCCGCCAAGCGGAGTACACTTGCGCTCAATACGGCGAATGCAACCAGACCGTCCCGCACCGGCCCACTAAGCGCAGCCCATGGCATCCACGACCCAGCCGACACGCTCAAACCTCTACGCCGTTACCTGGGTTGCCATGTCCGCCTTCTTCGTCATCCTCTTCTTTAACGTGGGGGCCGGCAATCCGCCGCGCGCGCAATTGCCGGTCTACGTGGAAAGCGAATTGGCCGCGGCGCCAATCGTCACCTCGATAGTCCAATCCACGTTTCACATCGTCTTTGCGGCCATGCTGCTGGTGGGCGGCTTTCTGGCCGATCGGTTTCGTCCCAAGCGCACCTTCATCATTGGCTTGCTCACGCCGGCGGTGGCCGGATTCTTGCTGATTGCGCAGGAAGTCTGGCTGCTCGCGCTCGTGGCCGCGCTCACCGGCACGTTCTTCGCTTTCCACGCCGCCGGCAGCCGGGCCTACCTCGTGCTGGCGGTGCCGCTCAAGCGGATGGGGGTGCTGGGTAACCTGTATGAACTTGGCTTCACCTTGGGCGCGGCCATTGGGAACGCCGCGGTTGGCTTTGTCGCCGCCCGTTCCGGTTTCCCTCTCGCCGGCGCAATCATCGTCGTCATGGGTTTGGTCACCGCCCTGGCCGCGCAAATCTGGCTGCCGCCGGTCGCGCCCAAGGTCGTGAGCGCCGCTCCCGTCACTCTGGGCAGCTATTGGCAGTTGGCGCGGCGGCGCTCCGTGCAACTCTTGCTCCTGCTGCGCGGCCTGCCGACGATCTATTGGGCTACCGGGCAATTGGTGATCGGAATCCAACTCCTGCGGCTTACGGGGTCTCCGGTTGCGCCGGCGCTCTTCTACGCGGTGAGCCTGCTGGCAATCGGCACGACCATGATGCCGGTGGGTTGGGCCGCCGACCGGTGGGGCAGCGGCTTGCCGGTGCTCGCGTCTACCGTGCTCGTAATCATTGGGGCGGTATTGGCGGCCATCTTCGTCAACCATGTCTGGGGCCTGGTCTGTGGAGCTTTCGTTGGACACCTGGGCGCGTGGTGGCTCTCCGGCCTCTTTCCGCTCCTGGTCGCCGAAAGCGGCACGCACGATGAACAGGGCCGCCTCGTGGCCGTCACGGAAATGGCGTGGAACATTGGCGCGGTGATAGGCGCTTTGGGAGCCGGGGCGCTCCTGTCCGTCCATCTCAGCGGGCCGTTCCTGGCGGCGGCGTGGCTGAATATCCCCACGTTCTTCATTGCCATGCTCGTGGCGGGCGGCGGGCACCGGTCCGCCGCACCCGCGCCGGCGGCCGCGGGCGAAACCGCGTAAGGCACACAGCAGTCTAGGAAGCAGGTACGCTAAATGGTTGCAGGTTTGCGCGCGCGCATGGGCCGGTTCGCCTCATGGCGCTCGGTATTGATCATGTTCGGCCTGCTCTTTCTCAACCTGACCTTCACGAGTCCGGCGCAGGGCTTGATACCGGTCTTCGTTGAAAAGGTACTGGAACGCCCGCCCTTCTTTACCTCGATTGTTGTCTCGCTGCACACGGTCGTTTACGGCGCGATGCTCTTGGTGGGCGGCGTGTTGGCCGACCGGCTGGGGGCAAAGTGGACGCTCGTGCTGGGATTCTGCGGGGCGATCGCCGTGGGTCTCATGTTGGGATTGCAGTCGCCGTGGTGGCTGCTCATCATCGCGCCGGTCTACGGCCTGCTCTTCTCGCTCATGACCATCGGCAGCCGTACCTATCTCGCGCGCGCCCTGCCCTTGGTGCAAATGGGCATCGGCGGCGCGCTCTACTTCTTGTGCCTCACGATATCCATGGCGGTAGGCAGCGCGCTTGGCGGCAGGATCGCCGATACGGCGGGTTTTGCCACCTTGGGCGTGATTGCCATCGTCGCCGGCATCGTGCTCGTGCCGCTGACCGCTTGGCTCTTGCCTTCCGTAGAGGCACAAACCGAGGACTCGGAGTCCGGTGAAGATGCGCCGGCAAGCAAGGCGGCGTTTGCGGACTACGTGGGCATGTTGCGCGACTCGCGCATCCTCTCCCTCTGCGGCCTGCGCTTCTGCGCTACGTATTTCTACGGCACCATGAATTTGCTTTTGGTGCTGCAGATCTTTCGGCTCACGGATTCGGTCACGTTCGTCGGCCTGTACGGCAGCGCGATTCTGTTCATCATCGGGCCGACCCAGCTTGTGATCGGCTGGGCGGCGGACAAACACGGCCGCGCCGCGCCGGTGCGCCTGGCAGCCGTGTTCGTGCTGAGCGGCGCCGTGCTCATTACGCTCTTCATCAACCACGTCTGGGCGCTGGCCGCCAGCGGCCTGCTGGCCAACATGGGCGCGTGGTGGTTCTCAGGGCTCTATCCCAAGCTGGTGGCGGAGGCCGGCCCGGCGGAGGAACAGGGACGCCTCATTGCCATCACCGAGTTCTTCTGGGCGGTGGGCATCCTGGCGGGCACCCTCATCTCCGGCGCGCTGGTGTCGGTCTTCCTGCGGCTGCCCTTCATCGTCTGCATACTGGTGACGATTCCGATGTTCCTGCTGGCCATGCTGGTGGCCCGCGGCTACCACCGACCGCCTGAGAGAAAGACCGGCGCCGAAAGTTGATTAGTTTGATTCATTGACAGCGTAGTCGGCTGCTGTAAGGAGGCTTGGCAACCGCGTGCAGACCCTCACCGTCGCCATCTGCTCTCGGCGCCGGCGCAGGAGCGGCTCGTAGGCGCTGATCTTGAGGATGCGACCGTAATGGCGGCAGCAACCAGGCCTACTCACGACTGAAGGGTTTCACTGGCATCGGTGCTCCCTCACGACTAGCTGTTTCAACTCCCCACCTCCTTCCTCTCTACGGCAATATACAGAGGTATGCGCTATTCTGGGACAGTCTCCACAGGGAGAGGTAAGGAGATTCCTCAAGTGACGCAAACACGGGAAGATCCCGCCCGCTGGCTCATCGTTGGGCTGGGAAACCCGGAGAAGAAATACGCCGCCAACCGGCACAACGTCGGGTTCTGCGTGCTTGACCGGCTCGCGGCCGAGGCCGGCGTCTCCATCACGGACCGGCGCTTTCAAGGATGGTTCGGCCGGGCGGCCGTGGGGCGGCATGCCCTGCTGCTCCTGAAGCCGGCGACGTTCATGAACGCCAGCGGCGGCGCGGCGGCCCAGGCGGCGCGGTTCTACAAGATCCCGCCGGCGCAGGTCGTGGTGGTCTACGACGACATCGACCTGGAGTTCGCGCGGTTGCGCCTCCGCGCTGGGGGCAGCCACGGCGGGCATCGCGGCGTCGAATCCGTCATCGACGCGCTGGGCACACGCGACTTTCTGCGCCTGCGGGTCGGCGTGGGGCGTCCGCCGGCGGGCATGGATCCGATTGCCCACGTGCTCAGCGACTTCTCGGCGACAGAACAGCCGGCAATCGAGAAGACGCTAGAGGAGGCGGTGGAGGCGGCGTTGAGCCTCGTCATGGATGGTTTAGAGAAGACCATGACCCACTTTAACCGCCGCGCGGCGGCCGTCGCTCAGCCAAGCGCGTGCAAGGAGCCGCAAGCGGCTCAGCAGTGAACGGGCGCCTGTTTGCGCTGCGCCGTGATTGCGCGAGGGATATCGCAATCGAATCCGTCATGGCCATGAAAACAGCGCAACTGAGTCCGTCATTCCCGCGAAAGCGGGAATCCATCGGCAGGGCGGCGAAGATGGATTCCCGCTTTCGCGGGAATGACGGATCGGCGGGCGGCCCCGCATTCGCGAGAATGACGGACCGGAAGCCGACACTCGCATTCGCCCGGCACGACACTGAGAGTAGACGCGCACAAGCGCAGGGGCGGTTCGTTCAACCGCCCCTGCGCTTGTGATTGTTGGACTTCCGTGCTTGGCGTGAAGTAGTCATGCCGCGCGCAATACAGGCGCGCCGCGTTCACGCTGCCGGTCTCTAGCCAAACTCAGCGATGAAGTCGTCCATCGCCGTTTGCGCCTGCTCCTCGAACGTGCGCATACCCTCGGCGACCGTGACCTCATTGCGCATGATCGCCTGCAAGTTCCTGCTGGTGATCGGCAGGATGTCACCCGCGCCGGGCACGCTCACGACGAAGCGCGCGCCCACCATCACGTCGATGGCCAGCTTGCGCAGTTTGTCGTCGCCAATGTACGCATCGCTCTGGGCAACGCTATTACGCACCGGGATGCGGTCCATGGCAATCGACCAGCGCAGGTTGACGTCCGCGCCGTACATGAAGTCGGCCCAGGCGAAACCGCCGTCGGGGTTGCTGCTGCCGTTGGGCAGGCAGAACGCCCAGTCGCCGGAATAGGTGGCCGGCAGGGCCGTGCTGGGATCCAGCGCCGGGTATGGCCCAAAGTCGTAGTCGAGGCCTTCGGCGTAAGGACCGAGGGAGGCACGGGTAGCATTGGTCAGATACATGTAGGTATTGCCGCCGCTGCCGTACTCCTGCAAGCGGTTCTCAAACGTGCCGTGGAACTCGCGCACCTTGTCGTAACCGCCCTGGCTGTCCAGGACTTTCTTGAGCCAATCCACGGTGTTGATCGCCATGTCGTTGTTGACCTGGATCTTGGTCCGGTCCGGGCTGAGCATCTCGCCGCCCTGCTGCCAGTAGCCGACCATCCAGGTGTGGATGCCGCCGGAGCCGCGGAACGGGTCCCAGCCGAGACGGGCGATGTTGTCGCCCTCGACCTTGTGTACCTTGAGCAGCGCCTCGTCCATCTCTTCCCGCGAGGCCGGCGGGGTCTCGGGATCGAGGCCGGCTTCCAGCGAGTGGTCCACGTTCAGATAGATGACGCGGGCGTCGATGCTATAGCTGATGCCGTAGGTCTGGCCGGCCCACTGCATGGCCTCGTACTTGCCCGGCCAGAGATCGTCCAACGGCACGTTGGCCGAGGCGGCGATGTAGGCGTCCATCGGCCGCACGAGTTCCAGCAGACCCCATTGGGGCTGGATGTAGGACTGGGTCTTGGAGTTGTCGGGCGCAACACCCGCCGCCACCACGGTGGGAATGTCGCCAAAACCGCCGTTGCCGCGAATGAGCGGCACCAACGTGTAGTTGGTGGTCTCGTCGAATTCCGCGCGGATCTGCATGGGAATCTCTTCGCGGTCGAAATTCCACGGATCAAAGCCGGTGTACCAGAAGACCACCGGCGACTTCTCCATGGACGGCGCCCCGGCCTCTTCCTTGGCTTCCGGCGCGGCCTCTTCCGCCATGTCTCCGGTGCCGGCTGCCGCGCCGCAGGCCGCGAGCAGCGCACCCGCGCCGGTTACGGCGGCCGCGCCGAGGAATTGTCGTCTGGACAGTGATGCCATTGCGTTCCCCCTCCTGGGTAGAGAACTACTCTCGAACTCTCTCTGCATTCTCTAGCAATAGGCGCGCGCTCCGCGGTGGTTTCCTCCACCGCCAATGCGCACGTCTCACCAGGAATGCTTGGTAGTAATTCTAGACACATAGTCCGTCAATTTGCAAGACTCTGCAACGGAAATGTCTCGCCAAAGATCGCCTCATGCAGGCGGCGGCACGCTTCGTTCAAAAGCAAAACCAGCGTGCCCAGGGTCTTTGCGACCCGTAGACACGCCAGTTCATGTCTGACTGCGAGCGGTGGAGAGAGAATTCGCGCCTGACGAATTTCAGCGCCAATTCCTCACGTCACTGTCAGTGTCTAGCCAAACTCCGCGATGAAGTCGTCCATCGCCGTCTGCGCCTGCTCCTCGAACGTGCGCATACCCTCGGCCACCGTCACCTCGTTGCGCATGATAGACTGCAGGTTCCTGCTGGTGATCGGCAGGATGTCGCCCGCGCCGGGCACGCTCACGACGAAGCGCGCGCCCACCATCTCATCGATGGCCAGCCTGCGCAGCTTGTCGTCGCCAATGTACGCATCGCTCTGGGCAACGCTCTGGCGCACCGGGATGCGGTCCATGGCAATCGACCAGCGCAAGTTCACGTCCGCGCCGTACATGAAGTCGGCCCAGGCGAAGCCGCCGTCGGGGTTGCTGCTGCCGTTGGGCAGGCAGAAGGCCCAGTCGCCGGAGTAGGTGGCCGGCAAGGCCGTGCTGGGATCCAACGCCGGATACGGCCCAAAGTCGTAGTTCAGGCCTTCGGCGTAGGGGGCCATGGAGGTACGGGTAGCGTTGGTCAGATACATATAGGTGTTGCCGCCGCTGCCGTACTCCTGCAAGCGGTTCTCGAAGGTGCCGTGGAACTCGCGCACCTTGTCGTAGCCGCCCTGGCCGTCCAGGACTTTCTTGAGCCAGGTTACGGTATTGATCGCGAGTTCATTGTTGACCTGGATCTTGGTCCGGTCCGGGCTGAGCATCTCGCCGCCCTGCTGCCAGTAGCCGGCCATCCAGGTGTGGATGCCGCCGGAGCCGCGGAACGGGTCCCAGCCGAGACGCACGATGTTGTCGCCCTCGGTCTTGTGCACCTTCAGCAGCGCTTCGTCCATCTCATCCCGGGAGGCCGGCGGTGATTCGGGATCAAGGCCGGCTTCCAGGGAGTGGTCCACGTTCAGATAGATGATGCGGGCGTCGATGCTATAGCTGATGCCGTAGGTCTTGCCCGCCCACTGCATGGCCTCGTACTTGCCCGGCCAGAGGTCGTCCAATGACACGTTAGCAGAAGCAGAGATGTAGGCGTCCATCGGCCGCACGAGTTCCAGCAGGCCCCATTGGGGCTGGATGTAGGACTGGGTCTTGGAGTTGTCGGGCGCGACACCGGCCGCGACCACGGTGGGAATATCGCGAAAGCCGCCGTTGCCACGCACGAGCGGCACCAGCGTGTAGTTGGTAGTCTCGTCGAATTCCGCGCGCAGCGCCTGGGGAAGTTCTTCGTTATCGAAGTTCCACGGCGCGATGCCCGTGTACCAGAAGACCACCGGCGACTTCTCCATCGTCGCCTCGCCGGCGTCGCCGTCGCCCTCGGGCGCGGCTGCTTCCTCTTCCATCGCCCCCGTGCCCGCCTGCGCGCCGCACGCCGCCAGCAGCGCGCCGGCGCCGGTCAGGGCAGCCGTGCCGAGGAAATGTCGTCTGGACAATGATGCCATTGCGTTCACCCCTCCTGGGTTGACCACTGTAGATGAATACGCCATGCCCCCCAACGAGAGACAGGCGCGGCCGCGGGCGGTTTCCTCTGCCGCTTTGCGCGCCGGCCGTTCTCAGAGAGCGCTAGCAAAGCAATTCTACGCACACTGCGCGTCAATTTGCAAGGGTAGGGGCACGACCTGTCGTGCCCCTACCCTTGCAATGGCAAGAAGCGTCATGCCCTCTGCGTGCCGCCGGCGCGTTCTGCCGTGATCCCGCCGGCGGGACGGCACGACGTGTCGTGCCCCTACCGGCGTTTGGCCCAAAGCAGGGTTGGCCCGGCACGCCATGGCCGCGCCGCTACCGCAGGCAGCCGCCCTCGTTGATCCAGCCCTGCACCTGCTCCTGGGTCTTGGCCATGCCCTCGGCCACCGTGAGCGAGCCTTCCACCATGGCGTCCCACGTGGCGCGCCACTCGGTATTGAAGTCGCCCTGCTTCAGCAGTTGCGGCACCGGCCGGCCCTCCGCCGCCATCCGCTTGTAGACTTCGGGGTCTTCATACGGGAAGAGCGTCAACGGCTCCAGATGCTTGTTGGCGGTGAAGCGGCCCTGGCCGGTGGCGGCGACCTCCGGCAGGGCGTCGGCGCTCACCGTGTACTTGAGGAAGGCCCAGCCGCCCTCGGGGTTCTTCGCGCCTTCGCCGATGAAGATACCGATGGGGGTCATGACCGTGGCGCTATCGCCGTTCGGCCCCTTGGGCCGTCCCGCCATGCCGATTTCGAAGAGATCATTGGCCGTGATGCGCTCTTCAAACTGGCGCACGCCGCCGGTGGCGCGCTCGAACATGCCCAGGGTGCCTTCCAGGAAGTTGCCGCCGACGACCTTGTGCTTGGCAAAGAGGTCAACGCAGAACTGCACCGCGTCGGCAAACTGCGGGGTGTTGAACGTGGCTTGCGTGCAGCCCTCGTTCCACAGGTCCGCGCCCCACGCCCAGGCGTAGTAGGGCAGGTAGGACGTGTGCGTGGGGTAGATACGCAAGCCGCCAAACGTGATTTCATCGCCTTCGCGTTTGGTGAGTCGCACGGCGGCCTCCAGCACGGCGTCCCACGTCCAGTTGCCCTCGGCCTCCAACTCCGCGGGAGTCTTCAGGCCGGCCTCGACGAATTTGTCGTTGTTCGACCAGATAGGGTGCGCGGTGAGCAGCCACGCCAGGCCGTACGCCACGCCTTTGTACTTGAGAATGCCGGATTCGTAGAAGTCGTCCGGGGAGACCTCCGTATCCTTTGCCAGCAGCGGCGTGACCGGCTGGATGATCCCGCCGTCCACAAACGGCCCCAGCCAGCCGAAATAGCCGTAGATGTCGTCGAAGGAGATGCCGGCCGCCAGGGCCGCGCCGGCCTTGGTGGTGACTTCGCCAAACGTGGAGTCGGTGATCTCCATCGTGTACTCGGGGTGCTTGGCTTCGAAGTTGGCGAAGATGGTATTCCACGAGTTGATCCACGTCTCGTTCTGGCCCTGCAGCACCATGAGGGCGTTGACGACGGTCGGCTCCGCAGCCTGAGGCGCTTCTTCCGCCTTGGCCTCTTCCGCGGGGGCGTCGCCTTCCGCAAGCATCATGGTCGCCGCGCCGCAGGCCGCCAGCGCCAACATGCCCGCGCCGCCCGTGGCTCCCTTGAGCAGGAACCGGCGCGTCACTCGTCTGCGTTCGCCTTGCATCGTTCTGCCTCCTACTTGCACAGCAAATCTACTACCGGTTTACAGTATGGTACCCGACAAGCGAGAGTGTCAAGGAGGCAGCGTAATAGCGCTTCCGTATTTGATGCGCCCGAGCAGCGTCACGCTGCTCCAGCGGCCGCGTAGCCATTGCGCTGACAGCGCCTACCGCAGACAGCCTCCTGCGTCGAGCCAGCCCTGCACCTGCTCCTGGGTCTTTGCCAGGCCCGCGACGACCGTGAGCGAGCCCTCCACCATGGCGCCCCACGTGGCGCGCCACGCGGTGGTGAACTCGTCTTGCCGCAGCAATTGCGGCACGGGACGGCCGTCCCGCGCCATCTGCTTGTAATACGCGGCGTTCTCATATGGAAAGAGCGTCAGCGGCTCCAGGCGCTTGCTGGCCGTGAAGCGGCCCTGGCCCATGGCCGCGATCTCCGGCAGGGCCGCGGCGCTTACCGTGTACTTGATGAAGTCCCAGGCGCCTTCGGCGTTGTTGGCGCGTTCGCCGATGAAAACGCCGCTGGCGGTCATGGCCGTGGCGCGCTCACCGTCCGGGCCTCTTGGCCGCGGCGCCATGCCGATCGCAAACAGGCCGCGGGCCGTTATTCGCTCCTCGAACCGGCGCAGACCGCCGGTCGCGCGCTCCACCATGCCTTGCGTGCCCGCCAGGAAGTTGCCGCCAATGACCCTGTGCCTGGCAAAGAGGTCAACACAATACTGCGCCGCGTCCGCGAATTCGGGGGTATTGAACCCGGCCTGGGTGCAGTCTTCGTTCCAAAGGTCCGCGCCCCACGCCCAGGCATAGGAGGGCAGGTGAGACGTGAACATGGGGTGGATCTGCAGGCCGCCAAACGTGATGTCATCGCCGTCGCGCTTGGTGAGTCTAGCGGCGGCATCCAGCACGGCTTCCCACGTCCAATTGCCTTCCGCTTCAAGCGCGGCGGGCGTCTTGAGGCCGGCCTCGGCGAACTTGTCTGTGTTGAACCAAAATGGGCGCCCGGTGAGTTGCCACGCCACGCTGTAGGGCGTGCCCTTGTGCTTCAGGAGGCCGAACTCATAGAAGTCATCCAGGGAGACGTCGGCATCCCGCGACAGGAAGGGATTGAGCGACTGGATGATGCCCGCATCGACGAACAGCCCCAGCCAGCCCTCGTTGCCGTAGATGGCGTCGAACGTGAATCCGGCAGCCATAGTGGTGAGCGCCCGGGAAGGGACTCTGTCCAGTGTGGCGCCGATGACCTCCAGCTTGTACGCAGGATGCGCGGCTTCGAAGCCCGCGAAGATGGAATGCCAGGCGTTGACCCACGTCTGGCGCTGGCCCCGCAACACCATGAGCGTACTGACGACGGCCGGCTTCGCGGCCTTGGCGGATACCTCGGTCTTGGTCTCCGCGTGCGGGGCTACACCGGATTCCGGCGCCGCGCTCGCCCCGCCGCACGCCGCCACGGCCAATGCCAGCACACCGGCGGCGCTTGCCGCTCCGCTGAGCAGGAGCCGCCGTGTCAATCGCCTGCGACCACTTGCCAACGCTCTGTCTCCCCGGCGCGTGCCAAGACTGCTACCGGATTTGAGTATGGCGGCGTGCGAGCGAGGAGGTCAAATGATGCCGGCAATGGAACTGCCGCGCATGGCGCAACGGGAGACCGTCCTTCCCGTGTTTCTTTGAGGACGCGGCGGCGCTATGATAGACTGCCGCTACGCGAGAAACGGCCTCAACGCGCGAGGACGATTCGCCGCAATTGGTGTCAAACGTACGTGGCAAAACGCAAGTACTGAGATTGAGGTGACGTGCTCATGGCGTGGGACGGCAGAGTACCCGTACTTCTCATCGGCGGCGGCATGATCAGCCAGGACGTGATCATCCCGACGCTCTTCCAAGAACAAGATCGCGGTGTGGTGGGCGACGTGAGCATCGCCTCCCGGCGGGCGAGCACGCTGCGCAAGGTGCGGGAACTATTTCCCGATTATGCGTTCACGGGCTATCCCGACCCGGATACGAGCGCTCCGGAGGCGTCCGCGCCGGATTCCTACAAGGCGGCCCTGGACGACCTGGACCCCCACGGCGTGGTGATGGTGGCGACTCCCGACCACCTCCATACCGAGATGATCCTGGCGGCAATCGAACGCGGGCATCACGTGGTGGTGCAGAAGCCGCTCTGCCTGAAGGTCGCCGACGTTTACACCATCCTCACCGCCGCCGAGAACAAGGGCATCTACGTCTACACCGACTACCACAAGCGCCACGACCGCGCCATTCGCGCGGCCCAGCGCTACTACCGCCAGGGACACCTGGGCGAGATGCTGCACGGTCACGCCTGGATCGAGGAGCGGCGCGAGATGCCGCTGGACATCTTTTCCCTGTGGGCGGAAGAGAGCTCGCCGTTCGAGTACATTGGCGTGCACTACGCCGACGCCTACTACTTCATCACCGGCCTCAAGCCCAAGCGCGTGTGGGGCTTTGGGCAGAAGAAATTCCTGCCCACCCAGGGCCAGGACGCCTTCGACGCGGTGCAGGGCGTGATCGAGTGGAGTGACGGCTCGGTGCTCTGGGTGCAGACCTCGTGGGTGTGCGCCGAGGCAAACAGCGCGCTCACCAACCAGGGTTTGCAGCTTTCCGGCACCCAGGGCGAGTATTGGGCCGACCACAAAGACCGCAAACTGCACTTCGTCACCCAGGATAAGGGCTTCGAACACTTCAATCCCAACTTCTTCAAGCAGTACGAGCCCTGGGACGGCGCAGGCACGGAATACGTAGGCTACGGCTACGACAGCGTTATGCAGGGCGTGCACGACGCGCGGCGCATCCTGCGGGAGACCGAGGGCCTGGACGCGGCGCAGGCGCTCCAGGCGCGGCGCGGTATGCTGGCCGAATTCGCCAAGGCGCGGCCCCTGCCGCAGCAGGCCGTGGTCGGCACCGCGATCGCCGAGGCCGTGCGCCTCAGCATCGCCCACGACAACCGGGCGGTTGCGTTCGACGAGTTGCTCTATCCGGTTTTGGCGTAACGCCCTCTTCTCTCGCGGCGGTCGCGTTGCCGGCGCGGCGGGGCGGGCGCGCATCTCCCTTGAAGCGTCGAGCCGTTCATGCTTCGTCAGGTTCGGCGTCTTCGACGACGACGTCACGAACGGACTTCGTGGGACGTGCAGCACTCTCCAAGAAGGCGGCACTCTCCAAGAACGCAGCACCCTTCAAGAACGCAGCACCCTTCAAGAAGGCAGCACTCTTCAAGAAGGCAGCACTCTTCAAGAAGGCAGCACTCTTCAAGAAGGCAGCACTCTTCAAGAAGGCAGCACTCTTCAAGATGTATCGTTAACAGGCTCTTTGGCTTGTCCCCTTCATTGGTCTCTATGCCTGTCATTGTTCTCGATGCCTGTCATTCCGAGGGCAGCGAGGAATCTAGGGCGCCAAGCACGCGAGATTCTTCGTCGCTGCGCTCCTCAGAATGACACAGTGAAGAGTGTCTTCGGTGCGATTCTTCGGAGTGACACTCACATCTCTACGGGTTGACGCTCACATCTCTACGGGTTGACACTCGCGTCTCTACGGGTTGACGTTTACATCTCTACGGTCGAAGTCCAAACCGGCTAAATCCGCTCGGTTTGGTTACGTGCACCGCTCACGTTTTCATACGACTAAGGACGGAGAACATGCTCTCATTCCGCAATTCCACAAGACAACTCACCGACTCCGGTGTAGACACTGCGATCATCAGCGTGGGCTCCACCGAGCAGTGCGGCCCGTGCTTGCCCCTGCACGTCGATACGCTGGTAGCCGAGTACTTTGCGCGGGCGTTTGGCGAACGGCTCAACGCCTACGTGCCGCCGGCTCTGCCGTTCAATACCGCTGAAGAGCACGCTTCATTCAAAGGCACGGTAACGCTGAGTCCCACCACCGTGATGCTCGTGCTGGAGGAGATCGTAGACGGTCTGCGGGAGCAGGGTTTTACCAAGCAGGTGCTCACGTGCGGCCACGGCGGCTCGTACTGGCTGGCGGCCTTCATCAAGCACATAAACCGGCAGTTCCCGGACGTTGTGGTCGTGAACGCGCACCAGGGCGGCGCGGCCGTGTGGGAAGAGGCACGGGAGCACGCCGGCCTGGCCGGTCGCGGCGAGGTGCACGGCGGCGCCGAATCCCGCGCTCTCGCCCTCTATCTCGCGCCGGACTGCGTGCTGCCGGGCGCGTTCGGAACAGCGATACCGGCAGCCGAGCAGGCCTACATGGACTACGTGCCGTGGGAGAAGATCACGGCGGACGGCAGTTGGGGCGCGTTTGCGGAGAGCGACGCCGCCGCAGCCACCGCCGCGGCGGGCCGCGCCCTCCTGGAGTACTTCGTCACACGCCAGGGCGCGTGGCTGGCGGAGCATCTGGCGGGCGCGTGCGCGCGCAAAGGGATACCGGCCTAACCGCGCCGGAAGCGAGTCTGCGCACGTTCACTCGGCAACGACCAGGCTGCGAATCTGTTCGATGACTGAGGCGCGCACGCCGGCGCGGCTCAGGTCGTCCACACTGCCAAAGGGGCCGTCGGCCTCACGGGAGGCGATGATCCGGCGCGCGGTCACCTCGCCGATGCCGGGCAGCGTTTCCAGTTCCCGCTGGGTCGCCGTGTTGACGTTGAGCGGGCGTAGCGGAGACGGCGCGCTCGAAGACGCGCCCGCCTGGGCGGTCTCGCCCTTGGCCGGCACGTGCACGTGCATCTCGTCCCGCGCGCGCCGCGCCAGATTGATCGCCACGGCGTCGGCCGCCGCGGTCAGGCCGCCGGCCCGCGCCACCACGTCGCCCACGCGCTCGCCGGACGATGCGGGGTAGACGCCCGGTTGGGCTACCGCGCCGGTGACGTAGACCTTGATGTCGCGCAACTCGGTCCGCACCGGCGTCACCATAATCGGCGCCGCGTTGCGCAGTTGCAGGGCGTACAACCCCAGGGCGACGGCGGCGAGCACTACCAGCAGGAGCACGATGCTCAGGCGGTTGCGCTCGAGCCACTGCAGCGATTCGTGAGCCGCGCCCGCTTCCGGCGCCGGCGCCGGTCTCTGTTCGTCCTCAAACACCGCATCCCCCGTTAGCGCACAGCGCGGCGCGCCGGGCGCCGCCGTTGCCGCCTACTCTACCCAATCGGCCGCGGTCAGTACAAGCGGCAGCGGGCGGTCAATGGGCGATGCAGCGCGTACACGCAGGCCTGGAACAGTTGCGCAACATGTCATTCCGAGCGCAGCGAGGAATCTAGGGCGCCGGCGTCTTGAGATTCCTCGCTGCGCTCGGAATGACATGCCGGCCGGCGCTGCCGAGAGCGGCAGAGATTCCGTCAGAAGAATACTCAACACGTACAGGAGTGACCGAGCACGCACAGGAGTGATAGAAACCCAGGAGCGACAGAACACGTACAGGAGTGACAGAATACGTTAAGGAGTGACGGAAAGCGCCATTGCCCAAAGCGCTTCACATTGCCCGCGGCGTTAATCGCGTGCTATGCTGAATCCCGTGAAAACTACGGACGACCTCCCCGAACCGCGCGTCATTCAGATCACGCCCATGAGCTTTCTGCTCGGCGCGGGTGTGGTCTTGCTTGTGCTCTTCATCGGCGTGCTTGCCACGCGCATCGTGAGCGTGCTGGTCTTGCTCTTCCTCGGCATCCTGTTGGCGGAAGCGATCCGGCCGATTGCCAACAAGCTGCGCGCGTGGAAGATCCCCCGCGGCGTGGCCGTGCTCATCGTCTACCTGCTCCTGGCGCTCGTCGTCACCGGCATCGGCCTCATCGTCATACCGCCGCTGGTGGCGCAGATCAGCGACGTGGCGGAGGAAGCGCCGGACCTCTACAAGCGGTTTAGCGACGCGTTTCTGAACGTGGTCCCGCCGCTGTACCAGTATTCGGTAGACATGGGCTTCGACGAGCAGGTGCGGGAAGTCGGCGCCAGCCTCACCAACACCCTCACCCAATTCGTCGGCGCCCTGGCCCAGGTGCCGATCCAGATTGCGGGCTTCCTCTTCGGGTTTGTCTCCGTGCTGGTGATCGGCTACTTCTGGATGAGCGCGACGGAGGTCTTCAACCGTTCCGTGGTGGCGCTGCTGCCGCCCCGCCGCGCCGCCGCGGCCCGCGGCCTGGCGTCCGAACTCTCCCAGCGCGCCGGCGGCTGGGTGCGCGGCCAGGTCATTCTGATGGTCTTCATCGGCGTGGTGACGTTCGTCGGCCTCGTGCTGCTGCGGGTGCCCTATGCGGTGGCGCTGGCCACCTGGGCCAGCCTGATGGAGATCGTGCCCATCATCGGGCCGTTTCTCGGGGCCATACCGGCGATACTCGTGGCGTTCACCGTCTCGCCGTTGCTGGCGCTGGCCGTGGCCATTCTCTACCTCGTCGTGCAGCAGCTTGAAGGCAACATCCTCGTGCCGAAAGTTATGGAACGCGCCGTAGGCTTGCATCCGCTGTTGGTGATGTTCAGCGTGCTGGCGGGCGGCGTGCTGTACGGGGTGCTGGGCATCGTCATCGCCGTGCCGCTGGTGGCCGCGCTGCAGGTATTATTCATGCGCATCTTCTTGCCCTGGCTCATTGCCCAACTGGAAGAAGAGGCTGAGCCGCCGGACGGGGACGCGGCCGCGCTGCCGGAAACCGCGGACCATAGTGCGGGCGGCGCCGCCGGCGGGAGCGCCGCGCCAAGCTAAGCCGAAGCCTCGACATTCTGCGGCCCGCCTGGCGGGCTTACGGCAGCGCAACCCAGGTTCTCTCCGCCGCCGCCCGTTGCACGGCGTCGAGCACGCGCTGCGCCGCCAGGCCGTCGGCGAAATCGGCCAGAAAATCCGTGCCGAGAACGGTACCCACCAGCCGGCCGGTGTGGTATGCTGGGAACGCCTCGTACGCGACCGTAAACTCCGCCGGCAGCGGCGCTTGCGTGAAGCCGATGTCCCCCGGCTTGGCAACGCCCACCGTTGGTTCCGCGCCGCGCTCCGTCGCAAAAGCCACGCTCGCCTCTTCCCCGTAGATTTCTACGCGCAGCGAGTTGGAACGCCCGGCGGCCGCTTGGCTGGCGTGCAGCGTGAGCGGCACGCCGGAGGCCAGGCGGGCGAGGATGAGCGCGGTGTCGTCGTTGGTCACCGCGCCGCCGCGCCGGGCGGCAATGTGCGTGGCGGTGTGCGCGGCTACGGAACTGAATTCGCCGAGCCACCAGCGCACCAAGTCGATCGCGTGGCTGCCCACGTCGCCCAACGCGCCGGGGCCGGCCGCCTGGGCGTCCATGCGCCAGACGTGGGGACGGTCCGCGCCGTGGCGGATATCTTGCAGATAGACGAGGGCAACGTGTGCAATGCGCCCCACACGGCCCGCGTCCAGGAGATGCTTGACGTAACGCGCGGCGCCAATCGAACGAAAGGTAAAGTTGACGGCGGTGCGAATGCCGGCCTGCTGGGCGGCGGCCGCCATCGTTTCGGCGTCGGGCAGCGTGGACGCGAGCGGCTTCTCGCAGATGACGTGGCAGCCGCGTTGCGCCGCCGCGAGCGTCATGGGCGCGTGGGCGGCGTTGGGCGTGGCGATCAGCACGATCTCCGGCGCGGCGGCGTCCAGCATCTCCGCGTAATCCGTATAGAACGGCAGCGCCGGGTACTGCGACCGCATCTCGTCCGCGCGCGCCTGGCTGCGGGTGAAAGCGCCAACCACGCGCACCCGGTCGCACGCCAGCAGGCCGGGCAGCAGCACGCGCTGCGTAAAGGAACCGAGGCCGGCTACCGCTACGCTGTGTGTTTCCATCGCGGGACGCCCTCCGGAGCGTGTAGCGCACTGTGCCGCGTTGCGTTCCGCGCCGCTAACGGCATTGTATACTGTACCGCCGGACGCTTGTCTACTCCGGCAGGCAGCAGGTGACGCGGCTTGCGCCGTTCTCCCCTTACCCCAGGGAGAAGAGGTTTTCTCGCCTGCCGGTTCAAGGTTTGCGCAGACCTGCGTGGTGAAGTGTCCAATTTTGAGCAGGAACCTAAGAGAATCGGCGCTTGCTCTGGGCGGCAGGCGCTACTATAGATACTATAGCTAGCAGAATGAAAGTTGCTTTCTTAGAATATCCTTAGAATTGGCGGTTAATCCTAAGAATATCCTTAGAATCTATTTACAGTATCCATATCCGGTGCTATGCTGGCAGACATAGATCGCAGCGAGCCGGTGGGCCGCTGGAAAGTGAGAAAGGCAACAACGACGTTGCGCCGCGTCCCACCCAGTCCACGCGACGGCACAGCGTCGGGACTGCGCCGAGGGCGACCCGGCTGCGGCGAAGGAGGTACGACCCATGGCCACAGATCTCAAGCAAGATGTCGAGCGCGTGCAGCGCTTGCAGGAAGCGCGCGAAGCGCTGGCGGCGCTCCTCGCGAACTCCCTGGAAACCGATACGCGGGAACGTGAGCGCGGCAGCGATGCGTCGGCAGACGATGACGACTTCGTGGACCTGGCGCAAGACGTCGCCATCCAGGAAGACCGCGAAGCGGTGTTGGACGTGCTGCGGCGCGACCTGCGGGCGTTCGATCAGGCCTGGCAGAAGGCCGAGGCCGGTACCTACGGCGTCTGCGAAGACTGCGGAGAGGGCATCCCGGCGGAACGCCTGGAGTTCATGCCGGAAGCCACGCTCTGCGTGGCCTGCCAGACCCGGCGGGAGCGCGCCTGGTTCGGCGTGCGCTAAGCGGACACTACACCGACTGCTGTCTCTTACCCTCTCACTCCCTTGGAGAGGAGGGTGGCGAAACGCCACCCTCCTCTCGTGCTTTAAGGCCGTGTGTGGGATGCGCGGCCGGCCCTCTGCATTCACTCTTTGGTCCGATTCACCAGATAGATCCCGGCCGCCACCAGCACCGCGCCCGCAATCAACTCCGGTCCCAGCGGCTCGTCCAGCAGCAGGTTGCTCAGCACCACGCCAAAGAGCGGCGTGGCAAAGAAGAGCACCACCAGCCGGCTGGCGCTGTAGTGCTGGAGAATGGACGTCCAGGCCACGAAGCAAAAGCCGGCCACCGCCAGACCCTGGTAGAGAATGGCGGTGAGGCTGGCGACCGATAGACCGTATTGCCAGCCCCGCTCGAATACCGCGCTGAGCAGAAAGAAGCACGGCAGACTGAAGAGCATGGTCCAGATCAGCAGGCGGTAGGGATGAATGCTCTGCACCAGCCGCTTGGTGGCGACGATGCGCAACGCCAAGAGTGCGCCGCTGGCCAACACGATCGCGTCGCCCAGCAGGTATGCCCCCGAGGACAAGCTCATGCTCTCCGCGAACGTAAAGGTGACGCCGACAAAGGCCAGCAGGACGCCGGCGGTCTTGGGCACGGTCAGCCGGTCGCCCTGCAGCATGAAGTGGGCGAAGAGCGTGGTGAAGAGGGGATAGGTGCTGTTGAGCACGATCGACCGGGACGAGGTGGTGAAGTGGGTGCCGACGTTGAGGGCGATGATCTGGACCAGGAAGATCAGCGACAGGTAGATGAGCGGCACGAGTTCGCCGGGTTCCAGCTTGATCCGCACCCGCTGCCACCAGGCCCAACCGGTGACCGCCGCCAACCCGACGATGAAGCGAAACCCGGCCAGGGCCAGGGGCGGAATGTCCTGCAAGCCGATCTTGATGGCAACGGAGTTGCCGCCCCAGAGCAACGCCAGGAACAACACCAGCGCGATGATGCGGACGTCCGGTTCCCGGTTCGCTCCTGTGGTAGACGCCATGGCTAGGGGCTAATGCGAGGCAACGAAGAAGGAGGCACGAACACTACCCAGTCCCCGCATACCGTACGTGCTCATGCATGTGCGATTCGCTAGGCGCTTTCTACCGTCTCTCATCCCAGAGGAGGGCCCGGAGCGTACGTGCAGTCGCTTGCGGCGGAGCCGCATCAGGCCAGTGCACGTGCCGACTCTCCGGTAGTAACCGGCATGCGCTCCGGTAGCGTAGGTTTGCAACCTGCGCCGCCACCGCCATGCGCTGCGGTAGCGTAAGTTGACAACCCGCGCCGGCCCGGCCGGAGCCGACGGCCGGATTTGAACCGGCGGCCTATGGTTTACGAAACCATTGCTCTACCACTGAGCTACGTCGGCGTGGCAAATACGTTCCAATTGTACCATACCCGTGCCTCGCCAACTCCCTGCCCGTCCGCTGGCAGCCCTTGTGTCCCGGCGGCGACGGTCACGTGCGCAGAGACTCCCTACCGTTGCCATGCGCACATGAGACCGCGAGCGCAACGCGAGCGTAAGCCTCTGGCAAACTCGCCCTAATCTTGGTAGGTTAAAGTTGCTCGCGAGCCCAGTGCGCACGGACGAGCGGCTTAGCGGACACTATCGTACGTGCCTACCACGATTGCAGAGAGAACCATCGCCACGACACCGCAGCTTACGCACACGCCGACGTCGTCGAAACCGCCAACTCCGGCGGAAGCGCCAACTTCGTCGCAGACGCAGGTTTCGCCTAAGCCGCCGAAACGTCCCGGCATCGAGCGGGGTGACACCGCGCGGGAGGCCGCGCGCAAGACCCTGCGCTTCCATTTCAGCCGCATGTTGAAGCACGAAGCCGGCACGATCGTCGGCAGCGACATCGAGGAACTCCACGACATGCGCGTGGCCGTGCGCCGGATGCGCGCGGCGGTGCAGTTGTTACGCCCGTATCTTCCCAAGAAGCGCGCCGCTTCCCTGCGCAAGGACCTGCGGCGTCTGGGCCGCGCCCTGGGCCCCACGCGCGACTACGACGTGATGCTGGCCAACCTCGAGACCTACCGCGCGGCAATGCCGGCGCACATCCAAGACGGGCTCACGCCGCTCGCGCGGCGTTGGCAGAAGCGGCGCGTGCGGGCGCGCCGGACGATGCTGCGGTACCTGACAAGCAAACGCTACCGCACGCTCAAGCGCGAGTTGGCCGCTTTCCTCGAACCCGCGGGCGCGTCCCCACAACCGGGCGCGCCTGAATATCCCCAGAACGCCGCCGTCGGGCCGCAGCCGCTCGTGGCTGCCGCGGCTCCGGGCCTGGTTGGCGCCCGCTATGAGAAACTGCTGGCATACGGCCCGTCACTCCACGGCGCGTCCATAGAGACGCTGCACGACCTGCGCATCGACTGCAAGCGCCTGCGCTATGCCCTGGAGTTCCTGCGCGAAATCCTGATCCCGCCGGCCGCGGCGGCGATCGAGGACGTCAAGCGCGCCCAAGACCACCTGGGCGACCTGAACGACGCCTACGTGGCCGGAACCGTCCTGCGCACGTTCTTGGAGAAACGGCAGCGCGACCGCGACGACGGGCACTACCCGGCCGCCGCCAAGGAAGCGCTCTGCGGCTACCTGGCGTTTTGCGACGACCGGGCGCGGACGAACGCCCAGACGTTTCCGGCGCTTTGGCAGCATCTCACCGGAGACGAGTTCCGCCAGCGCCTGCACGAGATCATGAATACCGCGCCGTGAGGCCGCGGCCGCGCTTGCGGGATAGGCAGCGCAACGAGGAGCGCACATGACCGGAGAACGGATTGCCGTCATCGACATTGGCTCCAATTCCGCGCGCCTGGCGCTCTTGGAGGTGTATGAAGACCGCGCGTTCAAGCTGGTAGATGAACTCCGCGAGACGCTGCGGCTGGGCGAACAGCTTGACGCGGACGGCAACCTCACGGCGGAAGCGATCCAGCGCACGTTGGAAATCTGCCGCGTGCTGGCGCGCTTCTGCACGGCGCACCGCGTGACGCACGTCATCGGCGTTGCCACCAGCGCCCTGCGCCGCGCCCGCAACGGGCCGGCGGTCGTCGACCGCATCGCGGCCGAAACCGGCCTGCCCATCCGCATCATTTCGGGCGAACAGGAAGCCTACTACGACTTCGTGGCGGCGGTGAATAGCTCCGCCGCGGCGGATAGCGTGGTGGTTGACATTGGCGGCGGCAGCGCGCAAATCGTCCGCGCCCACCAGCGCGCGGCCACCCACATGGCTAGCCTGCCGCTCGGCGCAATCACGCTCACCAGCGCGTTCCTGAACCGCGATCGACCGACGAACAAGCAGATACGCGCGCTCGAGAGACACATCCAGGCCAATTTGCGCACGCTCTCCTGGCTCCACGAAGACGGCGCCGCCGACGCAACCGCTGACGCACGCGCGGCAAATGGCGCGCCGGGCGCCGCGGCCGCTCTCGCATCCAACGGCGGGCCCGTCTTGATCGGCATCGGCGGCGCCGTGCGCAACCTGGCAAAGATCTACCGGCGGCAGTCCGGCTATCCCCTCCACTTGCTCCACGGCATGAGCGTCCCCATGGAAGCCGTAGAAGAGATATACGCAACGCTCAGAAAGCTCAACCTGGAGCAACGGCGCAAGGTGCCCGGTCTTTCCACCAAGCGGGCGGACATCATCGTGGCGGGAGCGGCGGTGGTGTGTGCCCTGGCGCGGGAGATTGGCGCTTCCGCTTTGGCCATCAGCGGCCGGGGCCTGCGCGAGGGGCTATTCTTCAATCATGTTCTGGGCGGAGAACTCGTGGAACCGCGCGTGCCCGACCCGGCGCTCTTCGGCGCGACCAACCTCATGCGCTACTACAACGTGGATGAAACCCACGCCAACCACGTGGCCAACCTGGCGCTCTCGCTCTTCGCTCAACTCGCGCCGCTGCACGGGCTGGACGCCAACGCGCGCAAACTGCTCCACATTGCCGCGCTGCTCCACGACGTGGGCGTGGCCGTTAACTACTACAACCACGACGAGCACGGCTTCTACCTGCTCACGCGCACGGGCATCGACGGCCTGACCCACCGGGAGTTGCTGATCGTGGCCTGCCTTGTAGCCGCGCACAACGGCAACGTCGGCCCCCTGAAACGCTGGCCGGAATACCGCTCGCTCCTGCACAAGCGCGACGCTGACGCCGTAGCCAAACTCAGCGCGCTCCTGCAACTCAGCGAGGCGCTCGACCGCAGCGAGTCCGGGCTGGTGGAAGCCGTGCGGTGTGAGATTGTGGACAGCCGCCAAGTAACGCTCCATCTCGCCGCAGACCCCGACGCCGTGTGCGAACGCCGCGAAACGCAGGCAATGCTTACTGACATTGCAGCAGCATTTGGTGTACACTTTACGTTGGACTACGCGCACGAACATTTGGGGGGCGCGCACGCTGAGAGCGCGCCCACGGCGGCGTCCGCGAAGAAGGCAACACACTAGTGTGAGACCAGGAGATACCGCCAGTGGCTTTGAAGAAGATCCGCGGGCTCGGCCTGAACAAGAAGTATCCCGGCCGCCTGATCGTGGTGGAGGGCTGCGACGGTTCCGGCAAGAGCACCCAACTCCACCTCCTGCGCGTCTGGTTGCAGTCGCAGGGGTATCCGGTGGTCTACACCGAGTGGAACTCGTCGGCCATCGTGAAGCAGGCGACGCGGCGGGCGAAGCGCAAAGAGTTGCTCACGCCCACCACGTTTAGCCTCATCCACGCCTGCGACTTTGCCGATCGCTACGAGAAGGTCATCCTGCCGCCGCTCCACGCCGGCTGCATCGTGCTGGCCGACCGCTACGTCTACACCGCCTACGCGCGGGACGTGGCGCGCGGCTGCGACCTGCCCTGGGTGCGCAACACCTACCGCTTTGCCGTGAAGCCCACCATCGCCTTCTACTTCCATGCGCCGTTGGAGGTCTCGATCTCGCGCATCCTCTTTGGCCGCCCGTCGCTGAAATACTACGAGGCCGGCATGGATACGGGCCTCTCGCTGGATCCGGTGGAGAGCTTCAAGCTGTTTCAAGGCAAGATCAAAGAGCAGTACGATAGTATGGCCCGCAACGAACAGTTCGTCGTGATAGACGCCACGCGCACGATTCACGAGACGTGGGAGGAAGTGCAAAAGGTCGTGCTGGAGAAGCTGGCGGACTACGAGCCGCCGTCCAAACAAAACCTCCTCTCTCAGGGCATCGTCGCATAGCCCTCTCCGGCGGGAAAGAGGGAAGTCTTGGCAAGCGAAAAGGGAGATGAACGAGTGTCATCCGTGCTGCCGGTGCGTGCGCGCTTCTACGGCTGCGGGCTGCCATACCTGGACGACCTGGAGCCTACCGGGCCGTTGATCGTCATCGAAGGCTCGGATTGTTCCGGGCGTTCCACCCAGACGCAGATGCTCAAGGAGTCGTTGGAAGCGGCCGGGCACGCCGTGCTGGAGATGGGCATCCGCCGTTCGGACCTCATGGCAAAGGCCATTTCCGCCGCCAAGCGGGGCAATCTGCTGGGCAAGACCACGCTCAGCCTGCTCTACGCCACGGACCTGGCCGACCAGTTGGAGAACCGCCTGGTGCCGGCGATGCAGGCCGGTTTCGTGGTGCTGGCCGACCGCTACATATACACGCTCATGGCGCGGGACCTGGCGCGGGGCGCGGACCTGAAGTGGCTGAAGCGCCTCTTCGGCATCGCGCTGGAGCCGGACTTGATCATCTTCCTGGACGCGGAGCCGGAGGTGCTCTTCCACCGCACGTTGGCGAAGTACGGCGAACTGAACTACTGGGAGTCCGGCATGGATCTGCCCATGGGCAGCAGCATGTTCGAGAGCTTTCTCAAGTACCAGGCGTCGCTGCGCAAGCACTTCCACCGGCTGGGCGACGAGTACGGCTTCCACATGATCGACGCCACGCCCAGCCCCAAGAAGATCCACAAGCAGATTAGCGCGGTGGTTTCCGGCTACCTGGCGGAATTGACGCAGCAGTCAGCCGACCGCTAGCGCCAAACGGGCCGCTAGTCGTCCAGCGCGTGGAGGAGCGTGCGCACCCGCGCTTCGATTTGATCCCGGATGCCGCGCACCACGGCCGCCGGCTGTCCGCTGGGATCCGGGAGCCCCCAGTCCTCCACCGGCCCAAGCGCCGCCGGGCACGATTCGTCGATGGCGCAGCCCATGGTGATGATTCTATCCGCCCAGTCGGCCAACTCCTGGGTAAGCAGCGCCGGCCGGTGACCGGCCAAACTGACGCCCCGCTCGGCCATCACCTGCGCCGCGATCGGATTCACCCGCGCGCCCGGCTCCGTTCCCGCCGAACGCGCCTCCGCCTTGCCGCCGGCCAGGTGGCGCAGGAACGCCTCCGCCATCTGGCTGCGGCCGGCATTGTGGACGCAGACGAAGAGCACGCGCATCATCGCAGGTTCCTTCCCCATCTCACCCAACAGGTTTCCCCCTCTCCCCCGTAGCGCGGGGGCTTGTCCCCCGCTGGAAGCTGACACGTAGCGCGGGGGCTTGTCCCCCGCCGCCCGTAGGCTTTGCTCAATCCACCTGCTTCGAGAGGTTGAGGTCCAGCATCTTGCCGGTCACCAGGTAGATCACGCGCTCGGCGATGTTGGTGGCGCGGTCCGCCGTGCGCTCCAGGTCGTGGGTCACCCAGAGCAAGTAGGTGGCCCGTTGGATGCTGCGGGGGTCTCTGATCATGTAGAGCAGCAACTCGTGGTAGATTTGCTCGTGGAGCGCGTCCACGTCGTCGTCCGCGTCGCACACCTGCCGCGCCAGGTCTACGTCGCGGGAGACCAGCGCGTCGATGCTCTCGCGGAGCATTGTAATCGCCATGTCCGCCATGCGCGGGATGTCGATCAGGGGCTTCAGCGGCGGCTCGTCGCCCATCATGAGGCTGATCTTGCCGATGCCTTCCGCGTAGTCGCCCATGCGCTCCAACTCGACCGCAATGTGCAGCAGCGCAATGACCCACCGCAGGTCGCGGGCGGCGGGTTGTTGGGTAGCGAGCAGGTCGACGCAGCGCTCCTCGATGGCAAAGCGCTTCTCGTCGATAACGTCATCGAACGCTACCACGGCATGGGACGCCTCCAGGTCACGTTCCCGCAAGGCGTCGATGGCGTGCGTAATAGCCTTCTCCACCATGCTGGCCAGCGCGAGAATGCCGTCCTGGATCTCTTCTAGCTGGGTCTCGACGTTCGTGCGCGCCATGGCGCTCTCCCCCTTTGCCGCGTCCGCGGCGCAGCCTGCCGCCGCCCGGCCACTCTGGCGAATGACGTTTCCGTTGCAAAGCGCCGGAAACGTCAGGGCGTACCCCTATGCAATATACCATCATGCACTTTTTTCGCCAAATCGCCTGCCGCGCGCCACCCGCGCGCTCCGATTTGCTCATTCGTTGTCGTCAAGTGTACGGGCACGGCACGTACGGAGGGTTTGTGTGGAGTGAACAACGTGTGAAATGACCCCGCGTTCTTGTGTCCGTGGGTAGTGGCCGCCTGTCCGTCATTCCCGCAAAAGCGGGAATCCATCTTCCCCTCGCACCCAGTGGATTCCCGCGTGCGCGGGAATCCATCTTGGTCGTGCACCGCGAAGATAGATTCCCGCGTGCGCGGGAATGACGGAGGACCTCACGCAATCTTCATTGGCAGTGACGCGGTGAGGAAGGAAGCCGGCCTCGTCATCCATTGCGGGCGGCGCTGTTGAGGACTGCGCGCGGCCTCGTCACGATTCCCGCGCGTTGTCGGCCGCGGCCGGCAGGGTCACCGTAAACGTCGTGCCCTGGCCCTCCACGCTCTCGGCGTCGATCGCGCCGCCGTGCGCCTGCACCACGTGCTTCACGATGGCCAGTCCCAGGCCGAAGCCCTCGCTGTGGCGGGAGCGGTCCACCTTGTAGAAGCGCTCGAAGACGTGGGGCAGGTGCTTGCGGGGGATGCCCATGCCGGTGTCGCGCACGCGTAGGCGGACGCTGCCGTTCTCCGCGTGCGCCGAGAGCAGTATGTGCCCGCGCTTGGACGTGAACTTGAAGGCATTGTGCAGCAGGTTGCTCAAGACCTGGCGCAGCTTCTCCTCGTCGCCGCGGACCCGCGGCAGGCGCTCCGGCAGGGTCACGTCGAGCGCAATCTTCTTCTTCTCCGCCTGCTGGCGGTGCGCCTCCTGTAGTTCCGCCACGAGCGGGCGCAGATCCAACGGCGTGAGTTCCAGGCCGGCCTGCTCGCTCTCCAGCCGGGAAAGTTCCATCAACTCGTCCACCATCGCGGCCATGCGGTCCACGTCGCTGTTGATGCGGCGCAGGAAGTCCTTGGCGCGCTTCTTGTCTTTCAGCGCGCCGCTCTCCAGCGACTCGACCAGGCCCTTCACCGCGGCCAGCGGCCCGCGCAGTTCGTGGGAGACGTTGCTCACGAACTCCCGGCGGGTCGTCTCCACCTGGCGAATGCGCGTGAGGTCGTGCATCGTCAGCAGCACGCTGGAGTCGCCGTGTTCGGCCAGCGGCGTGGTGATCACGCTGAGATATTTCGCGCCCCACTGCGCCATTTCCACCTCGCCGTGCTGCACCGCGCCCTCCGATGCGCAGCGGGTGACGAGGTGCTGCACGCTGTAGTCGCGGATGACCTCGCTGCAGCGCCGGCCGAGCGCCTCTCCGCCGGTGAGATTGAGTATCTGTTCGGCGGCGTGATTTACCAGCACGATGCGGCCGGCGCCGTCGATGACGACCACGCCGTCAGCCATGGTGTTGAGCACGGCGGTCAACTTGCCGCGCTCCAGCGAGAGGTCGCGCACCACGTCGCGCACGGAAGCGGCCATGCGGTTGAAGGCCTGGGCCAGTTCCTGGGTCTCGCGGCTGTCCTGGGCCTGGACGCGGTAATCGAGTTGGCCGGCGGCGAGTTGATGGGCGGCCTCGGTGAGCGCGCCAAGCGAGCGCGCCGCGCCGGCCGCGGCGGCGTAGCCCGCCAGCGCCGCCAACGCCACGCCGGCCGCGCCGATCACACCGAGCGCAACGAGGTCGCGCCCAACACCCGCCGCCGCGTCTCTGCCAACGCCCGCAACGAAATAGGCGCCGGCCGCGCCGAGCGTGAGCACAACCAGCGCGGCGCCGGCCAACGTGACGCGCCATTGCAGCGAACGTCGACTTCGTCGCAGATGAGGAAATTTCATGCTTCAAACCGGTAGCCCACGCCCCGCACGGTCACGATGCGGGTCGGTTCGCTGGGTTCCGCCTCGATCTTCTCCCGCAGCCGGCGCACGTGCACGTCCACCGTCCGGCTGTCGCCCACCCAATCGAAGCCCCAGATGCGCTCCAGGATCTGGTCGCGGCTGAAGACCCGGTTGCGGCCGGACATGAGCAGCGCCAGCAGGCTGAATTCCTTGGGCTTGAGGGCCAGCGCGCGGTCGCCCAGGGTTGCGGTGTGGCTGCCGAGGTTTAGCTCCAGGTCGGCCGCGCGGAGCACGGTGGCGGCGGCGTCCTCCTGGGGTCGATTCTTGCCGCCCGGCCCCGCCCGGCGGCGCACGGCGCGCATCCGCGCCAGCAACTCGCGCGTGCTGAAGGGCTTCACCACGTAGTCGTCCGCGCCCAGTTCCAGGCCGACCACCCGGTCAACCTCTTCACCCTTTGCCGTGAGCATGATGATCGGCGCGGCCGTCTCCTGGCGCAGGATGCGGCAGACTTCCAGGCCGTCGAGCACCGGCAGCATGATGTCGAGGATGATGAGGTCGGGCCGCGCCTCTCGCGCCAGTTCCAGACCCTCTTCGCCGTCCCGGGCGCTGTGCACCGCGTAGCCGTCCTGCTCCAGGCGGTAGCGCAATGCCTCCTGCAGGTTGTCGTCATCTTCGATGATCAGCACGGTTTCGCGTGGCAATGGCTTCTCCCCAGCAGTACGGTCGGATTAGCGCGCGGCGCCGCAACGCATCGTGTACGAAGCGATGGAAGCGCGCTCAGCCTCTATTATGTCACACGCGCGCGGCGCGGGGCAGGACGCTCGCCGTTCGCAACCATGTTGACCGCAAGCGCAGAGCTATCTATGATCGATGGAGCACGCAAACGGAGCGCAGGGAAGATGTCCGGCGCGCCATCGGCAACTCTCGACTGCTTGTTGGGCTTCAGCGAAGAGATGGTCGCGTTTCACAGGCGGTGCCGAGCGGACACCCCTGCCGCGCATAAAGTACGGCGCGGCGACCGAGAAGCTATCCAACAAGGCCTTACTAAAGTAGCCCCCTCACTTTAATGCGACAACATTGGGGACAAGCCCCCGCGCTACGATTGGTGGCGTCTCTCTTGTCCGTCATTGCCGTAGAAAGGGAGTACGGCTCGAACGTTAAGATGGCGGCCAAAAGAAGAAGTGGTCAGGCAGCCAAGACGTGCTCTCAGCCCGCTGTCGCAATCATCCAATGGTTGCCGCCGGGATCCAGGACGCGGGCCACGCGGTCGCCGTAGGGCTCGTCCGCCGGCCCGGCAATGGCCGTCGCGCCGGCTGCAACGGCCTGGGCAAACGTGCGGTCCACGTCCCCGACGTAGAGGTGTATGAGCGATGTGGTGGCGGGAAAGTCGGGCGGGAAGGCATCGGCCACCATTAGAACGGCGCCGCCGATTTCGACCTCGGCGTGACCGACACCGCCTTGGGGCATGGGCACGCGGCGGCGCTCCACGGCGTCAAACGCAGCCGCCAAGAAATCGATGTACCCGGCAGCGTCTGCCACGAGTAGATACGGCGTAACGGCCGTGTAGCCATCGGGAATAGGTTTACAGGCGGACACTGTGCGTCCTTTCGCGTGGGAACCCCACTGGACTATAGGAGAGCCTTGTCCCCGCTGTCAAACGAAACGCAACCCGGCATGATAATGATTGATAAGACACGCCCCACCGGGTAGTCTCCGGAGCGAACACGTGGTCGACCCATCCTTTGAAACGTCAATCACTCTACCCGCCCTTGGCGTGGCGCGCTTCTATTGTCTGCGCACAACGGACGCCGACCTCATTTACGCCTTCTTCCAGGCGCTCGGCAAGCAGACCCGCGCGTGGTTCCGGCCGCATACGCCGTGGACGTATGCCGTGGCGCAAGACCTGGCGGCCCAGGCGGAAGACCCCGACTATATCCGCTTTCTCGTCCTCGCACAGAGGGAGGGCAAAGAAGAGCCGGCCGGCTACGGATTCTTTGAAAACCTACAGTCCCCGCGCCCGGTGCTCGGCATCGCGGTGGCCGACGCGTACCAAGAGAAGGGACTCGGTCAGGCAATAATGCAACACCTGAAAGATGTTGCGCGTCAATTGGGCAAGAGGCATATCCTCCTCACGGTGGACGGCGACAACCTGCGGGCGCGGCACGTCTACGCGAAGCTGGGCTTCACGCAGACGCGGCTGATCCCGGGGAGTTCCCACAACGCCCGTGATATGGAGTGCGAACTGTAGCCGGTCGGTTGCCGCCGGCACGTTTGAAACCGCGGGCCGCTTCCGGGCGATTCTTCAGTCTCCGCTCTTGCCGACGCACGCTATAGAGTCGTATTCTAGGCGAAACAGCTTCGCCAAATTGCCCATAGGAGCGAGAGGAGCACGAGATCTCATGGCGATCAAGACATGGCCGGCCGAGGTCAACAGCGTCCGCAAAGCGACCGTGGTTCCCTGGGATGACGTCACGTTGCCGGAGGAGATCTTCATCGTCCCCGGCGCGCACTTCGACTTCGGCTGGTGCGCGGGCATCTCCGAGTGCCTCGCCTACGCCGACGAACTTATCAAAGGCTCTATCGACGCCATCACCGGCCCGACGCCGGACTACCGCTTTACCGTTGAGTACGCCGCTTTTCTGCGCCACTTCCTCACACGCTTCCCGGAGTACCTGCCCACGGTGAAGCAACTCATCGCGGAGCGCAAGCTGGAGACCACCGCCGCCATGGTCGGCTACATGGAGGACATCCTCGACGGCGAACTCATGGTGCGGGAGATCGTGCACGCCAAGCACTTCGCCCGTGACGTGCTGGACTGCGACCTGCCCACGGCGCAGCACTCGGACCTGCCCGGCCACACGCCGCAGACGCCACAACTGCTCGCCAAAGCGGGCGTGAAGTACTTTTCCTACACGCGCTTCCGCCCGTATTCGCCGGTGCACTGGTGGGAAGCCCCCGACGGCTCGCGGGTGCTGGCGGCCAACCACATGAACAACTACGGCTGGGCCTTTCTGCTCACCAACCCGGAACTGGGCTGGCTGCCCGAGTACGAGGGCGATGAGCCGGAAGTCTACTCGATTTCGGAGGCCATGCGTCTCTGGCCCCTGCCCGTGCTCCTGATGATGGGCCAGTCCGACTTGCGCCCGCCGGTGCCGGCGGACATGGTCGCCAGGGCCAAGGAATTGACGGCGGAAGGCAAGCTGAACTTCACCTTCTCAACGATCACGGGCTTCTTCGAGGCCGCCGAGCGCACCGGCCTGGTGGACGATTTGCCCGTCTACGGCGGCCATTACCCGTACGCCTTCTACTCGATCCCGGCTTTTGCGACGCGCGTCTATCTGGAAGCGCGGCGCGCCGAGAATGCCCTTGCCAGCGCGGAGAAACTCTCCGCTATCCGCGGCCTGCTGGGCCTGGGCGCGTACCCGCGCGCCGAACTCGATCCCGCCTGGGAAGATCTCTATAACTGCCATGACCACAATGTTGGGGGCAGGCATGGGGAGCTCAACGACGACGTGCGCTACAAGACCGCCGTGCACGCCCACATGGTCGGCATGGAAATTGCCCGCGAGGCCAACAACCAATTTGCCACCCACGTCAATTACACGCCGCCCAGCGACGCGGCGCGCACGCTGCTGGTCAGCAACCCGCTCAACTGGGACCGCGCCGACGTGGTGGTGGACTACATGGAGTTCGGCGGCGATAACGTCACCGGCGTGCGCGTCACCGATGGGCAGGGCAACGAGATGCCGTGCCAGGTGCTCGCGGCGCAAAACGCCGGCGATGACCGCGTCGATGCCGCCGGCATGCAGTATTCGCGGGTGGACTTCGCGTTCCTGGCCAAGGACGTGCCTTCGCTGGGCATCAAGGCCTTCTACCTGGAGCCCCGGGTCGGCGCCAGCGACCAGGATACGCGCCGCATGACCATGGAACACGTGGTGGAGAACGACCACTTCCGCCTGGACGTCAGCGGCGGCATGGTGAAGAGCCTGCAATGGAAGCGGCCGGACGGCTCGAATGTGGAGTTAGCCGCCCAGGCCGACCACTACTTCAACGAGGTGGTGGTGATCGAGGACCTGCGCTTCGACCTGGAAGACTCGCAAGACGAGCAGGCCATGAAGGTGCCAACCACCGATGAGGCGCTGGACGTGCAGGCCAGAGGCGAACAGTGGCTGGCGGACACGAACTTTACCGGCCGCGAGTGGCGGGCCAGCGACGGGCCGACGCAGGTGCAGTGGGTCGAGCGCGGGCCGCTCTGGACCACCGTCTGCCTGCGCAGCCACGTGCGGGAAGCGCCGATCACGCAGCAGATCCGCCTGCACAACCACGAGCCGCGCGTTGACCTGACCACCACTATCGACTGGAACGGCACGAAGAATACCCAGGTGCGCCTGGCCCTGCCGTTCAACGTGGCGGACGGCGCGGTGACGTATGAGGTGCCCTTTGGCAACGTGGTCTTTGGCGAGGGCGAGGTGCCGAACACCTATCGCGGCGACGGCACGCGCTGGGTGCAGAAGTGGCTGGACGTCTCCAACGGCGACTACGGCGTCACCCTGGGCACCAGCAACTGCGGCCACGCCATCAAAGGCACGGACATCTACGCGAATCTCATTCGCACGGCCTACTCCTGCGGCACGCCGTTCTTCGAGTACCCGAATCTCGGCGTGCACACCTACCACGCCACGCTCGTGCCCCACGCGGGCGATTGGCGCGGCGCGAACGCCGAGCGGGTCGGCTGGCAGCACTGGAACCCCTTGCAAGCCGCCAAGCTGGCTACCGCCGCGCCCATGCAGCCGTTCGCGGGTAACACGTTCCTGAGTGACGAAGAGAGTTTCGTGCGTACGGATGCGTCGAACGTGGTGATCACCACCATCCAGGAACACCCGGAGCGCCCCGGCGCCTGGCTGCTGCGCCTCTTCGAGGCCCACGGCGAAGAGGACACGACGGTCACGCTGCAACTGCCGCGCGCGGTGGCAGCGGCGTGGGTCACCAATCTGATGGGCGATTTGGAGACCGAACTTGCGGTCTCCGGCAATACGGTCACCGTGCCGTTGGGCGGCTACGAGATCGAGACGCTCGCCGTTGCCTTTGCCGGCTAGAGGGCGCGCTACGGCCTGGGCGGTAATGGCGCTCTGGGCCGGCACGGCTGCGTAACCCCGGTTGCGCCGCATCCGGCCCAGAGCGTGACCGGATTAGTGAAGCGCCGCCGCGCCGTTGCGGTTGCTCAGCCAGAGGCGCACCAGGTGCCGCCGCCGTTCCGGTTCGGGATAGTCCTCGAACGAGGTGCGGTTGTGCAGCAGCCAGTGGTTGCTGGTGAAGAGCATCTGGCCCGGCTCCAGCAGCAGTTCCACGTGGAGTTCCGGCCGGCGCAGCGTGGCTTCCACCGCCGCCAGCGCCCGTTCCTGCGCCGGGCTGAACGGCTCGTCCATGCGCTCCTGGCCGACCTGGATGTAGTAGTACAGGTAGCGAATGTGCAGGCCGTGGTCGTCCCAGCGGAAGACCGGCGCTTCGAACACCGGCTTTTCGCCTTCCTTGAACTGCCCGCGCCGGTCGAAGTAGAAATTCTCGTAGAGAGCCGGCAAATCCTGCGGATGCTCCTCGAGCAACGCATTATGCAGCGAATACGCGCTCAGGAACTGGCTCCGGCCGCCTGACTTCGCCCCGTGCAAGCTGAGCAGGCCCAGGATGTCGGGAATGGGATCGCCGAAGCAGTGGTCCATGTGGAAACTGCTCTCCACGTTGCTCACGGAGAAGCGCGCCCCTTTGGTCGGGTCTTGGCCGGTGTCGCGCACGTCGTAGAGCAGCGTGCCTTTCACGTCCTGGGCAAAGGGCGCGCCCAGCAGTTGGCCGACCACCCAGTAGAGCGCCTGCGCTTCCGCGCGGGTGTATCGCTCCAGGGAGAGACGCTCCACGATGGCAAATCCTCGTCCGGTCTCCAAACCGGCCAGCGCGCCTTCCAAGACGGCGGCGCACGCCGGGAAATTCGCGGGCTCGATGCGCGTTTCCGTAAGCGGCCGGGACGCGCCCGGCAGTACAGCCAAGAAGCCGTCAAGCTCTCTGAAGCACGCCGGCGTCAACGTGTAGCGCCATGCCGCCTCAGCGTCGATCGTCTGCGCGGTCCACGCCCGTGAGTCGGTGATCGCTTCCGAGAGAATCTGCGCGGTTGCCATTGTGTTATTCCTCCTGCGTTCTCTGCTGTGCGGTGCCTTGGCGCATGATTCGAGTTTCAGGTCATCACTTCGATCTTCGGTCTTGGCGTCTCGATGCTTGCGTCACCCCAACGCCACACCGTCGAGGGCGTACCCGGCTGCTACGACCACTGTCGACATTCTACACCACTGGGCGCGGCGCTTTCCTGGGGTCACCAACCGCGTTATCCTTCCTTTCCCTTCACGAAGTCTCACGTGATTGAGAGGTCGGCGGCGCGACCGCAGCCGGCCGTGCGCGTGTCGGGCCTCCGCCCGTCCTTGAATCCGCCTACCCGCCGCGCTAGAATCGGTACGTCCGCATGGGCAGCGCGGTAGGCTTGCGTATTCTCCCGCGAGCCCCGGATTACCATTGTGGCGGTATGAGTGGCTTGCGGCGGCTGAGCATGGCAATGAAGAGCGCGGGAATCGAAAGCCGGCAGTTGCGGGAACCGGCTGCGGAAGCCGACGGGGGCACGTACCTCAGGCGGCTGCGCGACCGGCGGAACGCCTATCTGGCGCGCATGGCGCCGCTGTGGGCGCGGGCGCACCCGTACGCGCGGCGAGTATTGCGGGAGCGCGGTTTGACGGCGGCGGACTTCCGTACGGTGGACGACATTGCCAAGCTGCCGCCCATGACCAAGCAGGACTACGTGCGGGAGCCTGAGCGGTTTCGCTTGGACGCCAGCCGGGTACCCGGCCTTAGCTTGGAAGAAAGAACCCTGGCCGACGTCATCTATACCGCGGGTTCCACCGGCGAGCCGACGCCGTTCTACGACACGGTGCACGACCGGTTCGCGCGCATCGACCTGCTGGCGCGCGGCGCGCGCATCGCGGGCATTGGGCCGGCCGACACGGTGATAAACCTCTTTCCCCTGAGCGCCGTGCCGCATCAAGGCTTTCTCAGCGCCGCGTGGGGGGCCATGGCGACCGGCGGCAAGCTACTCAGCGCCCTGACCGGCCGCGCCTACGCCGACTTTCCCGTGCACCGGCGCATGGACGAGGCCATCGACCTGATCGAGAGCCAGCGCGCCACGGTGCTCTGGGGCATTACCTCGTACGTGCGGCGCGTGATCCTGCGCGCGGAGGAGTTGGGTAAGGACTTCAGCGCGGTGCGGCTGGTGATGGCAATGGGCGAGCCGTGCCCCACCGCCATGCGCGAGGACATGCGCGCCCGCCTTATGCGCCTGGGCAGCGCGCATGTTACGGTCAACAATGGCTACGGCATGACGGAGTTGATGGGGCCGTCCACGGAGTGCCGCGAAAACGGCGGCGCCCACCTGCCGGCGCCGGAACAGTTCCACATCGAGGTGGTAGACCCGGACACCTACGCGCCCGTGCCCGACGGCGCGCGCGGCCTGCTGGTGCTTACGCACCTCAACCGGCGGGGCACGGCGCTGCTGCGCTACGTGGCCGGCGACGTGGTTGCCCTGACCCACGAGCCGTGCCCCCACTGCGGCCGCTACGAGCCGCGCTTCCTGGGCAGCCCCTACCGGGTGGACGGCCTGACGAAAGTGAAAGGCACGCTGGTGAATCCGGCGGTGCTGCTGGAAGGCCTCTCCGGCTTGCTGCAGCGCGGGGTGAAGGAGTACCAGGTCGTCATTGCGCGGGAGAATGCGCGCGATGCGCTCTCCGCCGACGTGCTGCGGGTGCGCGCCGCCTGCGCGGCTGACGCACAGGAGCGTTTGCGGCGGGAAATTACGGCCGCCGTGCGCGCCGAAACGGAGATCAGCCCGGAGATCGAGTTTCTGCCGCCGGACGGCTTTGGCGAGATGGCCGGCGGGTATAAGTTCAAGCGCTTCGTGGACGAGCGGACGTGATACGCGCAATGCTACAGTAGCGCGGGGGCTTGTCCCCCGCCTCTCGCGGGGCGGAGAGAAGATGGATTCCCGCCTGCGCGGGAATGACGAGACGTAGCGCGGGGGCTTGTCCCCCGCCTCTCGCGGGACGGAGAAAAGATGGATTCCCGCCTGCGCGGGAATGACGAGACGTAGCGCGGGGGCTTGTCCCCCGCCTCTCGCGGGACGGAGAAAAGATGGATTCCCGCCTGCGCGGGAATGACGGAACGTAGCGCGGGGGCTTGTCCCCCGCCTCTTGGCCCCGCACGCAAGCGCCAACGCGGGCCAAGAGGCGCGATAACTTGAGAAGGGAAACAGATTCGTGGCAACGCCTCAACGCACTGACCAACTGGCGGCGGGCGAAGAACTGGCCCCGTTCACGTTCCACGTAACGGAGGAATTCAACGAGAACTACCTGCACGCGGTTGAGGATTTTCATCCGCGCTACATGGCGAGCGGCGGCGCGTCCGCGGAGAATGCGGCGGCCCCCATCATCCACGCCGGCCTGCTCTTCAACTTCAGCAACCTGACGCGCAGCCCCTCGTTCTCCCTACCGGCCGGCGTCGCGGCGATCCATACCCACGAAGAGGCGACGTTTCTCGAGCCCGCGCCCGTGGGCAGCACGCTGACCGTTTCCTGGAAGATTGTCGAAATGTATGAGAAACGCGGCCGGCGCTACCAGGTGGTGGAGGCGCTCATTGCGACTGAAACCGGGAGCCAGGTGCTCCGGCGCGTCTCGACGAACATCTACATGGGAGAAGGGTGATTGTTGAGTGCGAGGAGACGCGCGCCGCGTCACTCCGGTGAAAGCCGGGGTCCAGGAGGTGCGCGGCGAAGATGGATTCGGTAGACTCACAGGTGAAGTGCAACATCATGCTAAGGTGTTGCCATGGGAAGATCATACACACAATTCACGTATGCAGAGCGGTGTCAGTTGGCCGGACTTCAGGCCGCGAGACTCACGCAAGCCAAAATCGCTACAGCTCTTGGTCGCTCGCCGTCGACGATTTCGCGGGAGGTAAAACGCAACAGTTCGCGGCAAGCAGGGTATCAAGCGGAGTATGCGCAGGAGCAGGCCGAAGCACGTCGCTGTCGCGGCATGCGGCTGGAGCGAGACGCGGAATTGCGGGAGGATGTGCTGGAGCGCTTGGCATTGGGGTGGTCGCCGGAGGAAGTGTCGGGGCGCTTGGCGCATGACAGGTGCGCGCCGGTGATCTCTCACGAGAGCATCTATCGCTTCATCTACGGGCAGATTGCGCGCACCAAGGACTACTCGTGGGCAGACCTGCTGCCCCAGGGGCGGACGGCGCGGCGGCGGCGCAAGCGCAGCAGACGCAGTCCGGCCTCGTTCATCGCGCACCGGCGGCCCTTGGCAGAGCGCCCCGCGGCGGCGGCGGACCGGCAAACACCCGGTCACTGGGAGGTAGACCTGATGCTCTTTGGCAGAGGCGGTCAAGCGGTCTTGACCCTGCACGAGCGCCATTCGCGCCTGCTGCTGGCCACCCGCACCAACGGCAAGGCCGCAGAGCCGATCGCCAGCGCCATGCGCGACCTGCTGGCGCTGGTTCCGCCGGACTGGCGGCAGACCGCCACTTTCGACAACGGCACCGAGTTCGCTCGCCATTACCGCCTCCACGACTTGGGCGTACAAACCTTCTTCTGCGACACGCGCGCCCCCTGGCAGAAAGGAGGCGTCGAAAACGCCATCGGGCGCCTGCGGCGGGTGCTGCCCCGCAAGACCGACCTGGCGACGGTCTCCGCAGACCGCTTTGCGCAACTGGTGCAGGCCTATAACCACACCCCGCGCAAGTGTCTTGACTTTCAAACGCCAACCGAAGTGTTCTTGAAACAGGTGTTGCACTTGCAGTGTGAATCCACCTTCCCGCGTGCGCGGGAATGACGGAGTCGGTCGTGCTTTTCCCATGGGCATGAGTGATTGAGCAGCCGCCCAACGTAGCAAGGACTTGAAATATGTCGCCGTTGACGAATGAGACGCCCGTGGGCCACATGGCTACGGGCCGCACGAAGAAGGTCACGTCGTACCGCACGTGGTTGTTTTCCGGTGGCTGGCCGCGGTTCGACGGCTGGCCCGCCAAGAACGTGCACACCGACCTGGCCGCCGCCCAGCAAAGCGGCCTGCCGACCCGCGCCGCTTCCGGCGCCATGTGTCTCGGCTACCTGACGGAGCTTTTGGTAGACCTCTTTGGCGCGGAATGGCTGAGTCACGGCGCGTTCACCTCCAAGTTCATCGGCATCGTGGACGCCGGTGACGACGTTTTGTGCACGGCGCGGGTAACCGCGAGAGAGGAAACGGACTCCGGTGTGCGTTTCACCCTGGATGTCCGCTGCGAGAACCAGGACGGCGCGCCGGTGGTGGTCGGCACGGCCAGCGGCCGCATAGAGGAGAGCGAGGGGTAAGATGCCCGGCATCGTCGTTTGCGTCCATCCCCGCGCCGCTGAGGCAGGCGCGAATGTCCTGGAAGCCGGCGGCAACGCGTTCGACGCCGCTATCGCCACCGCTTTCACGCAGATGATCGTCATACCCTTTAGCTGCGGCATCGGGGGCATGGTCTCGGCGCACATCTACTCGCGCGAGCACGACACGCACGTGATCGTGGACGGCTGCCTGCGCGCGGGTGCGCGGGTCACGCCCGACATGTGGGCCGCGGACTACCGGGGCGAAGGCGAATTCAACGGCGAGAGCCTCTTCGACGACTTCCGCAGCACCATGGGCTACTCGTCGATTTGCACGCCCGGCGCGGTGGCCGCGTTGGGCGATGTGCAGCGCCGCTTTTGCACTATGCCCTGGGCCGAACTCCTGCAACCGGCCATACGCATTGCGCGGCAGGGCTTTCCCGTGCTGCCGGGCATGACGCAAACGCCCGTCGAGGAGCCGGAGCCCTACAAGCCGAGCCGCGTCGAACGACTGAGCGCCACACCGGACTGCGCCGCGCTCTATCTCAAGCCGGACGGCGCGCCGTTCCACCCGGACGACACACTGCGCAATCCGGCCTACGCCGACACACTGGAACAGCTTGCGGCGCGCGGCCCGGACGACTTCTATCGCGGAGATCTGGCGGACAGAATCGGCGCAGACTTAGAGCGAAACGGCGCGTATGTGACCCGCGAGGACCTGGCGGCCTATCAGCCGGCGTCGTACCCGCCGCGTTCCACCGCCTACCGCGATTACATGGTGTACGGCAACGGCGCGCCGGGTGGCGGCCCGCTGCTGCTCCAGGCGCTGAACGTGCTGGCCGGGTTCGACCTGCCGGCGTTGGGTCACGGCAGCGCGGATTTCTTTTCCCACCTGGGTTCGACGTTGCAATTGGTCAACCAAGACCGGCGCGACTACCTGGGAGACCCGGATTTCTTGTCTCACGCACCGGAGTCCGCGCTACTTTCGGGTGAACGCACGGCCCAACTCCGTGCGGCGGTGGCGGCCGGTACCGTCGGCGGCGTCGCGCCGCCCCAGGAGCACGGGGATACGACCCACCTCACCGTGGTGGACGCCGCCGGCAACATCGCCTGCATCACCCACAGCAACGGCAATCACTCCGGGGTGATTACGCCCGGCGCCGGATTCGTCTACAACAACGGCATGAACCGCTTCGAGCCCCGGCCGGGACGGGCCAGTTCCTTTGCCCCCGGCAAGGCGCGGCTGCACCTGATGATGCCGGCCATTGCCACGCGGGACGGCGCGCCGGCCGTGGCCTGGGGCGCGCCGGGCGGCAACGCCATCCTGAGCGCCCTCGCCCAGGCCTTTACGAACGTGGTCGACTTCGGCATGAGCGCCACCGAGGCCGTGACCGCGCCGCGCATCCACGCCGAGGGCGAGACCATCTGGTGCGACGCCCGCCTGCGCACGGATACCTGCGACGCCCTGCGCGCGCGGGGCTTCACCGTGGAGCAAGACCCCATCAGCTATCCGTCGCGGTTCGCGCTGTGCCAGCTTGTCACCATCGCGCCGGACGGCACGGTGGACGGCGGTTCCGACCCACGCGGTGAAGGGGCGGTCATCGTCACTTAAAGCCGCGCGAGCAGACTGGCCGGACACTCTTCCGAGAGCAGGCCGGACTATTTTAGGTGTGCCATGGGGCGCGGCGATTCTCGCACGGCGCCAGCTTCGCTTGAAGGGAGGAATGCGTGATGAGCGCGTCCGCGATGCGACTCTCCGTGCGCCACATCGTCCACGAGCCGAACCCGCCGCACCTGCCGTACCGGGAGGAGCACTTTGGCTACGTGCAGCTTGACGTGAGCATTCCACCGGAGCGGGCGGCGCTGGTGCTGGTGGACTGTTGGGATCGGATCATCGTGGAGAGTTTCCAGGAGCGCGCCGGGCGCATCTGCGCGGAGACGATTCGGCCGGTGCTGGCGGCCTGCCGCGCGGCCGGGATTACGGTGGTGCACGCGCCGTCGCCGCCGGTGGCGGCGAAGTTCCGGCAGTTCTGGCCTGAGCCGGAGGCCGCGTCAGAAGCAGCGCCACCATTGCCGGCCGCAGACGCTTGGCCGCCCCCGGCCTTCGCCCAGCGCCAGGGGGAGTGGGCGGGACTGCAGGCCCGGCGCAGCGGCGCGCATCAGGCGCAGCTTGACCGCATCGACCGGGACCGCTCTATCCACCCGGCGGTTGTGCCCCGCGCCGGCGACTTCGTAATCGCGACCGGCGACCAACTGCACCGGCTCTGCCGCCAACGCGGCATTCTCTACCTCTTCTACGCCGGCTTTGCCACCAATATCTGCGTGCCGGACCGGGACTACGGCCTGCGCGCCATGCGCGAGCGCGGCTATGCGCCGGTGCTGCTGCGCGACGCTACCACCGGCGTGGAGGCCCGTGACACCTACCCCACGCTGGCGTGCACCAGCGTGATGATCCATCAATTCGAATTGCGCGACGTGGCGGGCACGGTGACGTCCGACGCGTTTCTGGCGGCCGTGCGCACGCTGCAAGCGCTGTAGCGAGACCCTGCGCACGTGCGCTACACTATGAATAGCGGCTGACGTGTGCACTCGGAACGTGGTGTTGAGAAGAGAGACGCTTTGCGTTACGCGCTTGTGGACGAACATTTGCAAGTAAGTTACCAGTTTATTGAACAAGCGCAAGAGGAGCTTGACCGCGGGGATATTCTCCAGGCTTCAGAGAAAGGCTGGGGCGCGGCGGCGCGCGCGGTAAAGGCTGCCGCCGAAAGCAGGGGACGGAAACACAATGGTCACGCTTTGCTGCACAAGCACATCGACAGGATTGCAAGAGAGACCAAGGACAATGAACTACGGCTGCTTTTCAAATCGGCGAATGTCCTTAACGTGAATTTCTATGAAGGATACCAGGATAGAGAAGGTGTCCAAAACAGCCTCAACGACGTGCGCGCGATTCTCACGAAGTTGGAGAAGTTGGTATACCGCTGACAGGGAGGGAAACCGTGAATCAGGCAATTGTGCGAGATCTGAATGACATTGACGAGGATTGGACATCCGAGATTGATGTCATACAGGGAACGCACGAAGAGATCACTGCTATCAAGATGACCCTCACGGTCCGTGGTCGCAGACGCACGGGCCTAGCGCGCGTGCTCTATCAACGTCCTGTCTTGGAGCCTGGCCCCATAGAGGTCGACCCCGTAGATGAAGCCACGAAGAAGGCGTTTGTCCAGGCTGCCAGGCAGTTCGGCATCACGTTAAGCGACTGAGTTGGCTTCGATTACGTTCTGGACCCATGCCCGGTAAGTGTCTTGCGGCCGGCGGGACGAGAGTCTCTGCCCGACGTGATTCATATGCGGCTTGTTCTTCCTTCTGACGCCGCCTAAGGCTCGATGCCCGCCAGCCAGCGCACGAATTGCGCCGAACACCAGGCGGCCGGGTCGCGTTCCGCCAGCGCGAGCCACTCATCCACCACCGGCCTGATGCGCATGGAGCGCAGGCGGGCGGAGCCGATTGTGCCGTACCACAGCAAGCCTTGCTCCGCGAAGCGTTCTTCCGCGACTAGGCGTTTGCCCGTGCCGATGTTGGGCCAGACGCCGCCGCGGGTCCAGCCCCGCACCTGTTTCAGCAGCGCCGCGCGCCGGGCGGGGGCGGCGCGGGCCAGCGCCCGGTGGACGAGGCGCGTCTCGACGAAGTGCACCATGGTCAGGCGTTGGCAATTTACCCCAATGAGGCAGTAGAAGACGTTCCAGTCATAGAAGCGCTGCCAGGGACTCTGGGCGGCGAACGCGCCGGGCCCCCAGGGACTTTCGCGTAGGCCGGCAGCGCCGTGATTGGCCGTGAGTGCCGCGGCGCGCGGGCCGATGGCGGCTACCGAATGGGTGTAGTGGTTGCTGCGTTGCGCCTGCGGACGGCGGCGGAAGGTCTCCGGTATCAGGCCGCAGTAGGTGGGCGTTTGCGGGATGCTCCAGAGGTCCCACACGCGGCGTCTGTCTTTCAGTTCCTGCCACGAACTGAGCGCCGGCACGGCCACGGTGCCGCTCGGCCCCGCCGCGTCCAGGAAGCCGTCGATCACGGCGTCGGCGCCGCCGAGCACCGTGCCCATGCTGCTCAGCGAACTATGGAACAATACCGTATCGCCCGCGCGCAAGCCCGCCGCGCGCAAGGCATCGGCAATCGTCTCACGGGTTATCCGGACCGCCGGATCGCCCGGTTCGTGGTCCATGTAGCCGCTGGTGGCCGCTTGCGGCTCCACGACGGCTTTCACGCGCCGGGCAGTTTGCTCCGCGCTACCTCCTGACTCCACGGCTGGCGCCTCTCTTCAGTCAGTCCGGCCATGTCCCAGGCCAAGGCGGGAAGTGGCGTAGCTGTGCCGTCACGTCGCGAGAGTAGCGGCCGGCGGCACGATCTCGTCGATGGCGGCGCATTCCTCCGCGCTGAGGGCAACGTCGAGCGCGCCGAGGTTGTCCTGCAGTTGCTCAAGTGTGCGCGGCCCAATGATCGGCGCGGTGATGCCGGGTTGCGCCAGCATCCAGGCGAGACCCAATTGGCTCAGCGTAATGCCGCGCGCGGCGGCCATTGCCTCCAGGGCTTCCAGGGCGTCGAACGTCGGCGCGTACGCGGCGGACGCAAAGTCCATGCCCCGGTCGGCGAAGCGCGAACCGGCGGGGGCGGCGCCGCCGCGCCGGTACTTGCCCGTGAGCCAGCCGCCGGCCAAGGGGCTGAACGGCACCACGCCCAGGCCGTACTTGCGCGTCAAGGGCAGCACCTCCGCCTCGATCGAGCGGTCGAGCACGTTGTAGAGCGGCTGCTCCGAGACGATGGGCGCGAACCCGTGGCGGTCGCTGGTCCAGAGCGCCTCGCAGAGTTGCCAGCCGGCGAACTTCGACGTGCCAAAGTAGAGAATCTTCCCCTGCCGCCGCAGGTCTTCCAGCGTGCGCAGGGTTTCCTCGATCGGCACGGTGGGGTCCGGCCGGTGCAGTTGGTAGAGGTCGATGCGTTCGGTATTCAGGCGCCGCAGGCTGGCGTGCACCTGCTCCATGATGTGGTAGCGGCTGCTGCCCCGCTCGTTCGGGCCGTCACCCATGGGATGGAAGACCTTGGTGGCCAGCACCACCTGGTCGCGGCGGCCCCGCAGCGCGCGTCCCACGATCTCCTCGGCGTAGCCCCGGGGCTCCGAGTAGACGTTTGCCGTATCCACCACGTTGATGCCCGCGTCCAGCGCGGTGTGAATGAGCGCGATGCCGGTCTCTTCAGTGATGCGCACGTTGAAATAGGCGGTGCCCAGCCATAATGGCGAGACTTTGACGCCGGCGTTTCCTAGATTGCGATATTCCATGGCTCTAGCTCCTTGTGGTTCCGTGTGCTTCTGCCCATCGAGCGCTCCCTCATCCCGGCCCTCTCCCACGGGGAGAGGGGGTTAGTGCGGAGGGATTCGAGAGTTCGCTACGGTTTTCTCTTTCGCTGCGTCTGCCTTAGTTTCGCCTTCCTTAGTAGTGTATCGGCGCCAGCGCGCCGTTGTTGGCGGCGGACTCCAGCACCGCGTCGCAGATCACGGCGGCGCGGTAGCCGTCCTCGAAATCCGCGGCGTAGGGCGCGACCGGCGAATCGTTCACGATGGCGTCCAGCAGGTGGGTCAACTCGTGCACGAAGGTGTGCTCCCAGCCGATGATGTGGCCGTGAGGCCACCAGTACTTCCAGAACGGATGTTCCGCCTCGGTGACCAGCACCTGGCGGAAGCCCTGGGCGTGGCCGCCGGGTTCGCTGTCGCTGAGATGGACTTCAAGCTCGTTCAGCCGCTCCATGTTGAAGACGATGCTGCCCTTGGAACCGTTGATCTCGATGCGCTGGTGGTTCTTGCGGCCGTTGGCGTAGCGGCTGGCCTCCAGCGTGCCAATGGCCCCGTTCTCGAATTGCACCAGCGAGACGAAGGCATCATCCACGTCCACGGTGTCGCGCCCGCCGTCATCGGTGGGACGCTCCTCGATGAAGGTCTGGGTGAGGCCGGAGACGGCTTGCGGCTCGCCCACCAGGAAGCGCGCCAGGTCGATGATGTGCGCGCCCAGATCGCCGAGCGCGCCGCTGCCGGCGATGTCCTTCTTCAAGCGCCAGACCATGGGAAATTGCGGGTCCATGATCCACTCTTGCAGATAGACCGCCCGGAAGTGGTAGATCTGCCCCAGTTCGCCGCGCTCGATCATCTCGCGCGCCAGGCGCAAGGCGGGCACGAAGCGGTAGTTGAAGGCGCAGGCGTGCTTGACGCCGGCTTTCCGCACCGCCTCCAGCATGGGTTTGGCTTCCGCAGCCGTGCGCGCCAGCGGCTTTTCGCAGATGATGTGCTTGCCGGCCTCGGCGGCGGCGATGCAGGGCTCGGCGTGCACGTCGTTCGGGCCGCCGTTGTCGAAAAGCCGGATGTCATCGTCCTGGATGAGTTCGCGCCAGTCGGTGCAGTAGCGTTGAAAGCCGTAGCGGGCCGCGGCCTCTCCCACCGCCGCCTCGTTGCGTCCGCAAATCGATACCAGCGCGGGCACGGCCGGCAGGGGGTCCACCATGTAGGGAATCTTCCGCAGGGCGTTGCTGTGGGCCTTGCCCATGAAGGCGTACCCCAGCATCCCCACGCCGATCTCCGGCACGTTGTCCCGGCCGGACGACTGCCCCATCGTGACGAAACCAACGTCTTCAGACATAGCGCTCCTCCATCGTTGCTCTTCGGTAGTTGTGGTAATGGTGACTCTAAAGGGGCGCATTCGTCAATGGCGCGTGGCGCCGGCCGGCGAGCGGAGCCGGCATGACCGCTGGCTACAGCCGCTAGCAGCCGTAGACCTCAGCCGACGAAATGTGTAACCTATCTACCCGAACAACGGTTACCCATGTCTCCGGTCTGTACGGGGAGAAGGTGAGGGCGAAGGGGTAGCGCTGCCGTTTCAACCGCGTTGCGCCAGCATTCGCCACACTACGCAACCGGCTTCCACATAAGGAGAGACAGGATGGCGACCAGAGACGAATTGCGGGAGAGCGTCCGCCGGAGCTTTCCCGAGTTGGCGGATATCACCGACGAAACGCTGCGGGAGCAGGTGGTGGAGGCCTGGGCGTTTGCCCTCTCCCAGACCGAATTCACGGCGATCGAGCAGATGCGCGCGTCCGGCAATCCCACCACGCCCGCCATGAAGTGCGGCACCCAGGCCGACCACCTGCGCGGCGTGGCGCGCATCGCCCTGGCGATGGCGGATTCCCTTGAGCAGGTGGTGGGGCCGCTGGGCATCGACCGGGACCTGTTGTGCGCCGCCGCGCTCTGCCACGACCTCGGCAAGCCGTTCGAGTTCAGTCCCGCCAACCAGGCGCGCTGGCGGGCGGATCCGCGCAAAGTGGGCTACCCCTCGGTGCGCCATCCGGCCTACGGTGTCCACGTGGCGCTCACGGTGGGCCTGCCGGAAGCGGTCGTGCACACGGCCGGCGCGCACTCCGCCGAGGGCGAGAACGTGGAGCGCAGCCTGGAGAACACCATCGTCCACCTGGCGGACCACGCCTATTGGACCGTGCTCCGGCGGGCGGGGGCGCTGGCTGAGGAAGATTGACGGGTGCGCGCGCAGGGAGATTGCCGCCGGGCACGATGGACTCGCGCGCAAGGATTGAATGAGGGGGCGGGCGTCGCCGCCGGCCCGCACACCGCGCCGGCGTCCAATTGCAAAGGAGCGAACGTTGGCTGAACCGGTCATATCGGAAAGCGCCTGGACGCCGCGCCGCGCCGCGGTCGTGGGCGCGGGCACCATGGGCGCGCAGATTGCCGCGCTGCTGGCCGGCTGCGGCGTCGCGTGCGAGTTGCTCGACGTGCCCGAAGACACCGGGCGCAACCGGCGCGCGGAAGCGGCCCTGGAGAAACTCGCCGCCATGCGTCCCCCGCCGCTGTTCGCGCGCGGCGACCTGGCGCGCATCCGTCCCGGCAACGTGGAGGACCACGGCGCGCGGCTAAACGAGTGCGATTGGGTCATTGAGGCGGTCTTCGAAGACCTGGAAGTGAAACAGCGGCTCTGGTCGGGGTTGGCGCCGCACCTGCGGGACGACGCCGTCGCCAGCACGAACACCTCCAGCATTCCCATTCACGCGATTGCCGCCGCGCTGCCCGCCAACCTGCGGCGCAGATTTCTCGGCGCGCACTTCTTCAATCCGCCCCGCTACCTGCGGCTCTTCGAGTTGATTCCGACGGCGGAAACCGACCCGGCCGTTACTGCGGCCGTGCGGCGCTTCGGCAGTGAGACCCTCGGCAAAGGCTGCGTGCTCGCCCACGACGTGCCGGGTTTCGTTGGCAACCGGATTGGGCTCTACGTCTTCGCCGAGACCCTGCGCGCCATGCAAGAGATGGGCTTGGGCCCCGATGAGGTGGACGCCGTTACCGGGCCGCCGCTGGGTCGTCCCCGCAGCGCCACGTTTCGCACGCTCGACCTGATTGGCATCGACGTCTACGTGGACATCTGCGACAAACTGCAAGCCACCGTGCCGGAAACGTGGGAACGAGAAGCGTTCGCCGTGCCGCCGTTCCTGCGCGAGATGGTCGCGCGCGGCTGGCTGGGTGAAAAGAGCGGCCAGGGCTTCTATAAGCGCGTCGAAAGAGACGGTCGCCGGGAGATACTTGTCCTTGATCCGGAGACCCTGGCGTACCGCCCGCAGCGCAGATTGGACGCCCCTTCGCTGGCGGCGGCGCGGAACGTGGAAGACGGCGGCGCGCGCATTGCGGCCTTGGCTCAAGCCGACGACGGCGCGGGCAAACTCGCCTGGCACATCCTCGCGCGTCTCTTCGCCTTCAGCGCCGCCAAGATACCGGAAGTCGCCGACGGCATCGCCAGCATCGACAATGCCATGCGCTGGGGGTTCGCCTGGGAACGCGGCCCTTTCGAGACCTGGGAGGCCATGGGCATCGCGGAGACGGCAGACCGCATGGCGCGCGACGGCCTGGCCGTGCCGCCGTGGGTGGAAGCCCTGGCGCGGCGGGGCGAGCGCTTCTACCGCTACACTGCGCAGGGAACCGAGCAAGCCACGCCCCAATCCGCCTACAAGCCCGTAATCGGCAGCGAACGGATGTTTTCCCTGAACCGCCTGCGGGCGCTGCCGGCGCCGGTGGCGGCTAACGCCGGCGGAACGCTCTACGACCTCGGCGACGGCATTGCCTTTCTGGACGCGCACGGGCCGAAGCAGACGATCGACCAAGACGTGCTCGATATGCTCGACTTGGCAGCCGCGCGCGTGCCGTCCGCCTTCCGGGGTCTCGCGCTCAGCAGCCACGCGCAGCCGCACTTCTGCGTTGGCGCGAACCTTGCCGTGCTTCTTCACGCCGCTCAGGAAAAGCAGTGGGGCGTCATTGACACCTTCATTCAAAATCTGCAATATGGCTTGTTGGCGCTCAAGCGCATGAACGTGCCCTTTGTCACCGCGCTCTACGGGCGCGCGCTGGGCGGCGGGCTGGAACTGGGACTCTCGGCGCAGCGGATTGTGGCGGCGCGGGAGAGTTACGTGGGCCTGGTGGAAACCGCCGTGGGCCTGGTGCCCGCGGGCGGCGGCTGCAAGGAACTGCTGCTGCGGATGTTGGCCGCTGCGTCGTCCGCTGATGGGGCCCCCGCCGCGCAACGGGCGTTTGAAATCATCCGCATGGGCAAGGTGTCACAACACGCGCCCGACGCGCGGGAAATCGGCTACCTGCGCCCCAGCGACGTGATCGAACCGAACCCCGACCACCTGCTCTACCGCGCCAAGGTGGAGGCGCTGGCGCTGTGTCAAGAGGGTGAAGCAGGCGCTTCTACCCGCGCCCAGCCGGTCCAACTGCCCGCGCTTGGCGCCAGCGTTCGCGCCGCGCTGCTGGCGCCGGTTGAGGAACTGGCGCGCGCGGGCAAAGCCAGCGACCACGACCTGCTAATCGCCCGTAAACTCGCCTTCATCCTCACCGGCGGGGACGCCACGCCCGGCGCGCAGTGCGACGAAACCCACTTCCTCGACCTGGAGCGCGAGGCGTTCGTCAGCCTCTGCGGCGAACCCAAGTCCCAAGACCGCATCGCCCATCTCCTCAAGACCGGCAAACCCCTGCGCAACTAGCTGGGTTGACAGGCAGCGTCATTCCGCTAAGGCCCCACGCAGCAGGTCCAGCGCCGCGTTCTCGTGGGCGTAGATGTCGCGCAGTTGCGCCTGCATCCGCGCCAGCAGGTCGTCGATCCACGCCTGGTCGCGGGGAAAGGCGGCGTCCAGCGCCGGGCGCATGGCTGCGAACTCCTTGCCCAAGCGCACGATCGTCTCCGCCTGGTCGTCTCCGCCCGTCTTGATGGCCGCCTCCCGCTCATCCAGCAGCGCGCGGGCGTCTGCCAGCGGCGCAACCGCCGGGTCAAGCGCCATCTCGGCCAGCGCCCGCCATTTCTCGCCGATTTCGCGGTAGGCGGCCGCGGCCTCGCCCAGCGCGGGAGAATCCAGGATTGACGCGGCTTCCGCCAGAAAGTCGGCGTACATGGAGCGCAGGGCCGTGCCGTCGCTGCCCTCGTGCATGATGCCGCCGTAGACCGCGGCCAGGCCGGAAAAGAGCGCCCTGCCGCCGCCAAAGACCGTGGGCCAGCCCTTGGCGTTCTTGGTGTCCGTCAGCAGCCGCGCCCATTTGCGCAGGGTGGGCAGCGCGAACGAGGTGGACTTGGACCCCAGGTAGTCGATGTTGGCCTGAATACCGGCGGTGATGGCGGCGGGCAGGTCGAGCGTCTCCGGCGGCGCGAGCAGCAGCAGCCGGTTCTTGAAAGACGGTATCCGCTGGCGCGCGGCGCCAAGAGACGCGCCGGGCACGGTGAACGGCCGCGCGCCGGTATCGTCAATCGTGTACACGTCGGCAGCGGCGTCGTAGCCGCAGGCGGTCACGACCCAACTGAACCAGCCCGTGTCGTCCGGCTCGCGGTTGTAGTAATCCAGCAGTTCGCGCTCCAACCAGAGAATCGCCGGCCGGCCCGCCGCCAGCGCGTCGTCCAGCGTTTTGCGCGCCTTCTTCACGCCGCCGGTCTCGTGAAACTCCGCCGCCACGCCGATGCGCTCGCAAAGCTGCGTGACGTAGCGCACGGGATAGTTGAACTGGTGCTGGAAGCCAACCACGAGGGCCGGGTGGCTGTGCTCCTTGAACTCCCACAGGATGTAGCACGCGCCCAACCCGCCGCCAATGCCAAAGAGCATGGCCTCGCTAAACGGCGCGCCGGTAGCCGGATTCTGAACACCCAAGAAGCGCAGGTAGTTGGCAAGCGTGGCGGTCTCCGGGTGGATGCCGCCAAAGTGATCGTAGCCGGTGATGACGGTCATAGTTTCCTGTTCTTTCCCGTGGTGAAGCTGGACAAGTGAGAGCCACCGCCTCAAATGGTAGAAAGCGTGAGATAACTACAGTCTCAACCTCCCTGCAAGGAGTGCTCAGGGTAGCGTAGCGGTCTCTTGGAACTCTCTGTAGAGGCTTTGGCTAAAGGGTCTGGCAGAGATGATTTCAGATAGAGGAATCACCAACCGAACGTCCTTTTCACGTTGTTCCGCAACTACATGGGAGTAGTCTGTCGTTATCGTGAGTTGCTGTGTGACTTCTTGTCGGTAGCCGCTCCAGTACGGTACAAGCTCGACGTGCTTACCCGCTGCATTGTTCCAGTAGATTGGAATGCCAATGTATGACTTCCTATTCTTCAATGAGATTTCAACGAATTCCCTGGACGTAGCAGTATCAAAAATCAGATTGCCGACGATATCCCCTCTCACTCGAATGGTGCGTCGCAAACACGTGTCCGCGTTGAACCACGGAGTCCGGTTCAACAGCCACGCTCCCGACAGAGCTTCTAGGAAAACCATCACGAGTGTTCCCGCGAAGTCGTATGGAACGAAGGTCTGCCATACCTTGAGCGGAAAGAATTCTGGACAGAAATGTGTGAAGCCAGTGGCGGTAAGGTAGGGGATTGCAAACAAGAGCATGCCGGCAATGATGGACTTGAATAGCACGTGGTAGCCGGAGTCGAGTGGAATCTCAAACCGAGTATAGTTCCATTGCCGCAGAAAGAGGTACCCCAATAACTGTTGGGTAGAGCGTCAGACCCCAAATCACTTAGTTGCCGGTTCCGTGTCAGAGTCAGTGTTGGAGTCCTTCTTACGAGACTGGTCCCGCAGATAGGTAGAGAACTCCTTCGCCTTTCGTCGGATTTCTGGGTCGTTGAGGACCTCTTCAGGATCGAGATAAATGCCGCCGTTGCCATCGGCGTAGACCTTGAGCGGAGTACTCTCTTCTTCCTTGCCCATGGGTGACAACTTTCTGCTCAATGTGGCTCTGTTTACATCATTCATTATAGTGGAACAGAACGCGCTCAACAAAAGCCATCACTCAGGCAATCCCGCGACCCACGCGCGGAAAGCCTCGCCGCGTTCGAACTCGTGTTGGAAAATGCCGAACGAGGCGCAGCCGGGGGAGAGGATGACGGCGTCGCCGGGGCGGGCGAGGGTTACGGCCTGCGCCAGGGCTTGCGCCAGGTTGTCATAACGGCCGGCGGCGGGACGGGGCAAGGCCGCTTGCAGGCGGTCCGTGGCGCTGCCTTCCAGGAGCACGACGCCCCGGATAGAGTCCGCCCGGTCGCGCAGCGCGCGCGCTAAATCAGTGAAGTCAAGGCGTTTGTCCGCGCCGCCCAGCAGGAGCACGTGCGGACCGGGAATCGTCTCCAGGCAGGCCACCGTGGCCGCGGGCATGGTGGCGGTGGTGTCGTTGATGAAGCGGATGCCGCGCCACTCCCGCACGAGTTCCTGCCGGTGGGGCACGCCCGTGAAGTCCCGCACTACCGCGGCGATCGCGCTGTCGTCCGCGCCCCACACCCGCGCCGCTGCCGCCGCCGCGGCCATGTTCTCCCGCAGGTGCGCCCCGCGCGGCGGGGCGTCCGCCTGGCCCGGCAGCGCGTCGTGCCCGGAAAACCAGACCACCGTGCCCGGCGCGCGCCCGCCCATCGCCTGGGTGTAGGTATTGTCCCGGTTGAGAATTGCCGTATCGTCCGGACGCTGGCAGCGCACGTTGATCTCTTTGGCGGCGGCGTAGTCGTCCATGCCGGCGTAGCGGTTCAGGTGGTCCGGGAGCACGTTGGTGACGATCGCCAGCGGCGGACTATATTCATGCGGCGGAAAGGCCTCCAACTGCCAACTGGATAGCTCCAGCGCCACGCGGGTCCGCTCGTCAATGGCGTCAAGCTGGCTCAGCATGGAGACGCGCAAGTTGCCGGCCGTAATCACGTGATGGCCGGCGGCCGCCAGCATCTGCGAGAGCACGATCGTGGTGGTGGTCTTGCCTTTGGTGCCGGTCACGCCGGCGACGAACGCGCTGGGGCACGCGCCGACGAAGAGGCTGCTCTCCATCTCGATGCGCGCGCCGGCCGCCCGCGCCTGCGCCAGATACGGCGAATCCCGCGGCACGGCGGGATTGCGCACCACCAGGTCCGCGTCTTGAAAATCACGCGCCTCGTGGCGGCCCAGCACGTAGCGCAGCGGCAGGCCGTCCAGCGCAGCCAGCGACGGCGCGAGAGTCGCCTCATCGCGCAGGTCCGTTACCGTTACGGTTGCGCCCTGGGCCGCCAGGTATTGGACGACGCCCACGCCGCCGCCGTGCAGGCCCAGCCCCATGACGACCGCCCGGCAGCCTGAGAGATTCTCGTTCATACGGTGCTTACCCTGTCGTTGCTTGCTTTCTGCCGCCTGCGCCCAGCCGCCAGCGCGGATTGTACTACAATTGTACAATGTGTAAAGGTGCGGCAAT
>CAXXVD010000004.1:0-267365 GCA_963662335.2 Chloroflexota bacterium
CATTGAGGGCTGCCTTGAGTAGACCTTCTGCTTCGCTTCTTTCAGCAGAATACAAGGTAACGTCCTTCTTTCATTGCCGAATCCAATGAATAGACTCTAGCAAAAGACAGCCCTTCGCGCATTGCAAAAGCAACCAACTTGAATTTCGGAGTGACGCCGCCCGCACTTGAGTCAGCGTCACTCCTTGACTTGGTAGTCTACAGTTTCCTACTGATCCGTCCGATTCACATACCGCACGTCCCACAGCCCGTACAGCGTCGGGGTGGTATTGCCAAACACGTTGCGGGTGGCGGTGAGGCGTTTGGATTGGGTGGTGTATATCACGGGGACGTAGTCGGCGGCGAGGGCTTGGGCTTGGTGGTAGAGGTTGACGCGGGTGGCGTGGTCGAGTTCCTGGCTGGCCTGGGACGTAGAGCGCGTCGATTTCGGCTTCCCAGGCGGTGGCGGGCGCCGGCTGGTTGGGGCGCCAGAGGTGGAATACCTCGCCGCTGTGCCAGAAGGCGATGCCGCTATAGGGATCGGCGCCGCCGCTGAAGCCGATCACCACGGCCTCCCACTGGTAGGTATTCGTCAACTGAGCCACCAGGTCGCCAAACTCCACCGAAACGTAGCCGGCCTTGACGCCAATCTCCCGCAGCCCGGCGGCGATGCGCCCGCAGACGGCCGCGCGCTCTCCCGGCAAGGCGCGCTCACGTAACCAGGCGGCGGTGGAAGAGGGCGGCGGCAAGGGGGAAGAGCACGGCGATCATGCCGAGCACGTAGAGGCCCGCGAGCAGGTGAGACGCGCCCAGTTCGCCTGTCACGAAGCCCCGCGCCAGGTGCACGGAGGGCGTGAGCGGCGCGGCCCAGGCGAACGGCTGCACCCAGCCCGGCATGGCCGCAATGGGGAAGAACGCGCCGCTGAAGAAGTAGAGCGGCGTCGCGACGGCGGTAAAGATGAGCGAAAGTACGTGCACGTTGGGCGCGAGCGCGGCGACGATGAGACCCAACGCGCCGAATTGCCACGCCAACCAGCGCGGCGCACAGCAGCACGCCGACGGCGGACGGGGAAATCTATCCACCCCAGCAGGGCCGCTACCGTGCCGATGCAGCCGGCCATGACGATGGACCGGCTCATGGCCCAGGAGATGTCGCCCAGGGCGACCTCGCGCGTGCTGACCGGCGCGGTGAGCGTGGTCTCGTACACGCCCTTCTGAATGCGGTTGAAGGCCCCCCACGAGCACTCGAAGATGGCGTGGAACATTGCCGAGCCCGCGATGACGCCCGGCGTCACGAACAGGGCGTACGAGACGCCGTCGATGTCGTCCACCAGCGTGCCAAATGCCGATGCCGACGGCGACGAGAATCACGAACGGCTCGACGAAATACCAGGCGAGCGACGGCAGCAAGGTGCGGCGCAAGACCAGGGCGTGCCGGTACCAGATGCCGGCGATGCTGCGCACCCGGATGCCCGCCACGGTGGCGCTGAGGGCGGCGGCCATCAGTCTTCGTCCGTCAGCTTGCGGCCGGCCATAGTGAGGAACACGTCCTCCCAGGTTGGCGGGCCGGTAGGTGATGCGCACGCCCGGCAGGCCGGCAAGGTCCGGGCGGTCGCCGTTGCGGGAGGAAACGGTGATGACCGCGCCGGCTTCCCGGTAGTCGAAACCGGCGCTCTGGATCCAGTCAACCACGTCCTGGCGGGCGCCGGCGGCCACGCGCACTTGCGCGACCTCCGCGCCGGCGTGGCGGCTCACCAGTTCGTCCGGCGCGCCCTCGGCGAGGATCTTGCCGTGGGTGCATGATGGCCAGCCGGTCGCACAGGGCCGCGGCTTCATCCATGTAGTGGGTGGACATGAGGATCGTCACGCCGGCTTGCTTCATGGTGTCCAGTTCCTGCCACACGCGGTTTGCGCCCCTGGGGGTCCAGGCCGGTGGTCGGCTCGTCCAGCACGATTACCTGCGGCTTCGTCATGAAAGCCCTGGCAATGGCGAGACGCCGCTTCATGCCGCCGGAGAGGTAGTTGATGTCCTCTTGCGCCTTGTCGGTGAGGTCGAAGTACATGAGCACCGCGTCGGCGCGCCGCGCCGCCTGCGCGGGCGAAAGCCCGGCCAGGAAGCCGTAGGCGACCAGATTGTCCTTGGCGTTGAGGTCGGTGTCGAGGCCGTCTTGCTGGGTGACGACGCCCAGCACGTTGCGCACTTCCCGGGGTTCGCGGGTAACGTCCATGGCCGGCCACCGAAAGTTCACCGGCGGTCAGTGGGGATAGCCCGCTGACCAGGCGCATGGTGGTGGTCTTGCCGGCGCCGTTGGGGCCCAGCAAACCGTAGGTCTCGCCGCGCTTGATGTGGAACGAAACGCCGTCCACGGCGACGGTCTCGCCAAAGCGCTTGGTGAGGCCGTCGGCGTGGATTACGATGCCGTCGACCGGGTCGAAGCGATCACTCTTGTCCTGGAAGTTCATTTTTCAGCACCGTTAGCGGTAGCGTGAACCTTCCTCAGCCACATACGCTCGCCAATCCAATGCCGGATGGCTTAGGATGCCGCGCCGCCGCTGCTCCAAAACGGCTCTGGCACGCCTGGAGGGATTCGAACCCCCGACCCTCGGTTCCGAAGACCGATGCTCTGTCCACTGAGCTACAGGCGCAAGTGGCTACATTTCAATTATAGCAGGCGCGGGGGAAGATTCGGCCGCGCAATTCGATTGAAACAGTGCCTATGCGCCAAGAGGCGGGGGACAAGCTCCCGCGCTACGGGTTGTGACACGCAATCTTGGCGGCGTAGGGGCACGACATGTCGTGCCCCTACGCACTTTGGCGCTCGGTTGCGCGTTCCCCCGCTACGGCCGGTTCACCGTGCCGTCGGCGCGGCGCAGGGGCGCCCAGCCGCCGCCGTAGGGCATTTCCGGCAGGGGGAAGCGGGCCGCCAGGTCTTCATCGATGTCCACGCCGAGGCCGGGGTGTTCATTGCACCACATTGCGCCGCCGCGGATCTCAGGAGTGCCGGGAAACACGTCCTGCGCAGCCTGGTTGAAGACGTGCTGTTCCTGGATGCCAAAGTTGTGGCAGGCAAAGTCCAGGTGCATGTTGGCCGCGTGCCCCACCGGCGACACGTCGGCCGGGCCGTGCCAGGCCGTGCGCACGCCGTAGAATTCGCAGAAAGCGGCCAGTTTGTGGGCCATGGAAATGCCGCCAATGTCGGAGATGTGCACCCGGATGAAATCGATGAGCCGCTCCTGAATCAGGGGCACGTACTCGGCCTGGTTGACGAAGAGTTCGCCCATGGCGATTGGGGTCGTGGTCTGCTGGCGCATGATGCGGAAGTAGCCGTTGTCCTCCGGCGCGAGCGGGTCTTCCAGGAAGAAGAGGTGGTACGGCTCCAGCGCCTTCGCCAGACCCAGCGCTTGCACCGGCGGTATGCGCTCATGCACGTCGTGAAGCAACTCCACGCTGTCGCCCAATTGGTTGCGCAGGTGTTCGAAGAGCCGGGGCACACTCCGCACGTACGGCGTCGGCTCCCACGCGCCCTCCAGGACGCTGTGATCCACTTCAATATGCTCGCCGCCTGACTTGCCGGCACTGTTGCCTTGGGCCGTGCGCCACCAGCCGGTAGCGTTACTGCCGGCGCTGTATGACCGAAAGCCCGGCTCGTTCAGCGAACACTTCACGTAACGGTACCCCTGTTCCATGAGACCGCGCACGGACTCTTCCGCCGCGTGCACGTCCTCGCCGCCGCCGGCGGCATAGAGCGGGACGTAGTCCCGGCACTTGCCGCCAAAGAGTTGGTACAGGGGCAGGTTTGCGTACTTGCCCTTAATGTCCCACAGCGCCGCGTCCACGCCCGCCAGGGCGTTGTTCAGCACCGGGCCGCTGCGCCAGTAGGAACTCACGTAGGACGATTGCCAGATGTCCTCGATGGCGGCCGGGTCTTTGCCGACGAGGAACGGGCGCAGGTATTCGTTCACGGCGGTGACAACGGTCAACGGCCGCTGCCGGAACGTGGCGCAGCCCACGCCGTAGAGGCCGGGCGTGCTCGTTTCGATTTTGACGACGACCAGCGCCAGGCCGGCCGGCGCGGTGCAGATGGCGCGTACGTTGGTGATTTGCATGGTTTTGCATCCTTACAAAGTGTGCCTCAAACCTTTAGCGGCGCTCGCGGACCGGTCACCAGTCCCCTTCTGCTACGGTTTCTCACAAATGATGCGCAGTATCCGATCATATCCCGCCAGGTCTCGATAGACGTCAACCCGCGCTTGTGGCAGATGCCGCGCGGCGAGCGCGGTCAGGCGCGCGGCCATGTCGAATCCCATCTCGAAGAGCGCGCAGCCGCCCGGCAAGAGATACCGCGGCAGTGCGGGAAAAATCTCACGATAGGCGGCTACGCCGTCTGCGCCGCCGGCAAGCGCCAGGCGCGGCTCGTAGTCCCGCACGTCGGGGTCCAACCCGGGAATGTCGCCGCAGGGGATGTAAGGCGGATTGCAGACGATCAGTTGCACCGGCTGGGGCAATGCCTCGAGGTACCGCCCGGTAGAGAAGACCATTGTGTCCGCTACGCCGTGAGCCGCCGCGTTCGCCCGCGCCACCGCCAGCGCGCCGGCGGAGACATCGGTGGCGTAGACGGTAGCGCGCGGCAGATGCTTGGCGATGCTGACGGCGATCGCGCCGCTGCCGGTTCCAACGTCGGCTACGGTCCGGCTGCGGACGTCACCTGAGTCCGGTGGGCAGGCCGGAGCGCCAAACGCAGTGCAGCCGAAGTACGCGAGCGCGTGCTCGACGAGCAACTCCGTTTCGGGACGGGGAATGAGCACGCGGCGGTCTACGGCGAATTCCCGCCCAAAGAACTCCTTCTTGCCGACGATGTAGGCGATGGGTTCGCCCCGCAGCCGCCGGGTAACGCATTCGTGAAGCATCAATACCTGTTTTGACGTGAGCCCGGTTACCCTTCCTCCGGCCAAGGCTTCTTCCGAACAGTCCAGCGCGTGGCGTAGGAGAATCCGGGCTTCGCGGGCAGGGGAGTCAATGCCGCCGCTCTCCAGCCGGCCAGCGGTGTCACGAAGCGCTTCGTTGAGCGTGGGCGGAGCGGAAGGCGCGTGGACAGGCGCTGCGGAATTGGCGGGAAACGCCGCAGGCTCCGGCGCGTGACCGCCTGCGCCAGCGCCGCGATTCCGGCCAGAGAGTGCGCTCGTTGCAGCAGGAGAAAGCACTGCGGCTGCCTGAGGACTTAGCTTGACGCGCCCGCAGCAGCCAGGCGCTCCGACTCATACGTGGTGGTAAGCGCATCCACAATGCTCTCCAAGTTGCCGTCAACCACCTGGTCCAGCGAGTAGACCGTCAGGTTGATGCGGTGGTCGGTCATGCGGTTCTGGGGGAAGTTGTAGGTGCGGATCTTCTCGCTGCGTTCGCCGGTGCCCACCAGGCTGCGCCGCATGGCGGTCTCTTCCTCGCGCTGCTTGCGCTGCTCCTGCTCCAGCAGGCGCGCGCGCAGCACCGCCAGCGCCCGCATCCGGTTCTGCTGCTGCGAGCGTTCATCCTGGCACGTGACCACCAGGCCGGAAGGGAGATGGGTAATGCGCACGGCGGAGTCGGTGGTGTTCACGCTCTGGCCGCCGTGGCCGCTGGCGCGATAGACGTCGATCTCCAGTTCGTCGGGGCTGATAGTGACGTCCACCTCCTGCGCTTCCGGTAGCACGGCCACCGTGGCGGTAGAGGTGTGAATGCGGCCGCTCGCCTCGGTCGCGGGCACGCGCTGCACGCGGTGCACCCCGCCCTCGAACTTGAGCCGGCTGTACGCGCCCTGTCCTTTCACGAGAAAGACGACCTCCTTGAACCCGCCGATGCCGGTGGGATTCGACGACAGCGCTTCCAGCTTCCAGCCCTGCTTCTCCGCATAGAGGCTGTACATGCGGTAGAGGTCCGCGCCGAAGAGTCCGGCTTCGTCGCCGCCGGCGCCGGCGCGAATTTCCATAATCACGTTGCGGTCGTCGTTCGGGTCCTTGGGTGCCAGCGCGGCGCGTAGGCGTTCCAGCAAGCTCTCCCTTTCACCCTCAAGCTGCTGAATCTCCAGGCGCGCCATTTCCAGGAGTTCGTCGTCTTCTTCTTCCGCCAGCGCTTCCTCGGCCCCGGCCGTTTCCCGCTCCACGCGCCGGAGATCAGTGTAGAGTTGCACCACTTCCTGCAACGACGCCTGCTCCTTGGCGTAGGCGGTGAGTTGCGGAATGTTGTTGCTGCTCTCAGCCATCAGGTGGTTGAGTTCCTGGTAGCGGGCTTCGATTTCGGCCAGTTTCTCAAGCATCGTTGGTTCCAATAACTTCAAGCGGTTTCTGCCGCCGTCGCGGTTGGCGCTTGTGCCGCCTTCGCCGCGGCCAGCGCTTCCTCATCCGCCGCCATCACGGCCTGCAGGGCGGCAATGGCAACGGCGGTCTGGTCGTCATTGGGTTCGCGGGTTGTCAAGGTCTGCATGAACAGACCGGGCCACACGAGCGCGCGCACCAACCACTGCCGGTAGTGCCTGGCCGAAAAGCGCAGCCACTCGTAGGAAAGCCCGATGATGACGGGAATCAGCAGCACCCGCGAAAGCACACGCGCCCACAACGGCGGGTGTCCCAGCAGCGCGAACACGACCACGCTCAACACTACCACCACCAGCAGCAACGCCGTGCCGCAGCGGGGGTGGGCCGTGGAGCACCCGCGCACGGATTCAGGAGTCAAGGCAAGGCCCTGTTCCTGGGCGTGCACGGTCTTGTGCTCAGCGCCGTGGTAGGCAAAGATCCGCCCGACGCGGGGCGTGACGCCAATCAGCCATAGGTAGCCAAGTATGATCAACAGGCGCAACAGCCCTTCGATGACGTTCGTGGCCAGCGCGCTGCCGCTTAGATCGTGCCACGCGCCGGCAATCAGCATCGGCAGGACGAAGAAGAGGCCGCTGCCAACGGTCACGGAAAAGACCATCGTCCCGCGAACCGACGAGGCCGGGGGCAGGTCCGCCGGCGCCGGCTCTCCCTTGAGGTCACTCACCGCCACCTGCGCGGAGAAGGCAAGCGCGCGGTAGCCCAGCGCCATGGCGTCCCACATCATGGCCATGCCGCGCACGAAAGGCAGCTTGCTGGCGACGCCCTCGGTCAGGCGCTGGGGAAGCGCCTCGGCGCACGTGACCACGTGCCCTTTGGGATGGCGCACGGCCACGGCCACGTGCCGGTGGCCGCGCATCATCACGCCGTCCAGAACCGCTTGCCCGCCGTAGAGAGGGGATGCCATGCCGTCTTTCCCGCGCCGTGTGCATGCCCTCCGCGCGGAGCGCGCCCGCGCTCCGACCGCAAACGGCTCGCACGCTAATCATGAACCGCCAAAAGGCCTACGAACGTCCAGGCGCGGCTACTTCTGCAGCCGCTTGGCGCGCCGCAACCGCTGCATGAAGCGGTCTACCTGGCCCTCGGTGTCCACCAACTTCTGCTGGCCGGTATAGAACGGATGGCACTTGGAGCACAGATCAACGCGCAGGGACTCCGAGGTTGAACCGGTGGTGAACGAATTGCCGCAACTACACACGATCGTGGCCTGCTCGTGGTACGCGGGGTGAATGCCTGCCTTCATCGCTTATCTTCCTTGTTGGGCGCAATGCCTACGTGCATTGAACTATCGGATTACCAGAGTACACTTAATAGTATACCCCATGCCTGTGCTGTGGTACAGTTGAGTCGTTGAACCGTAAGCGGAAACGCCGCGCGTGTGCTTGCGCCGACAGGCGGACCCCCTGTGCCATCGTTGGAAGTGAACATCGCGCCGCGCCACCCGACCGGGCTTCTGCTGAAGAATCCCGTCATCACGGCGTCCGGCACGTTTGGCTACGGCACGGAGTACGCCGCCATCTACGACGTAAACCGTCTCGGCGCCATTGCGGCCAAAGCCGTCACCCTGGAGCCGCGCCGGGGCAACCCCATGCCCCGCATCGTGGAAGTGCCCGGCGGGATGCTGAACGCCATCGGCCTGCAGAACGTGGGGGTGGAAGCCCTCATTCGCGAAAAAGCGCCGCTCTGGGCCGCGTGGGACGTGCCGGTGATTGCCAACGTGGCCGGCGCTTCACTGGAAGAGTACGTCACGATTGCCGAAATGCTGGACGGCGTGCCGGGGATTGCCGCCCTGGAACTCAACATCTCCTGCCCGAACGTGGCGCACGGGCTGGACTTCGGCACCGACCCCGCGCTGGCCGCCGCGGTGACCCAAGCGGTAAGCGAGCGTTCTTCTCTGCCGCTGATCGTCAAGCTGACGCCGAACGTGACGGACATCCGGCCGGTCGCCACCGCCGTGGCCGCGGCCGGGGCCGACGCCCTGGCAATCATGAATACGCTGACGGGCCTCGCCATCGACGTCGACCGCAAGCGCCCGGTGTTGGCAACCGTCACAGGCGGACTCTCCGGCCCCGCGGTGCGCAGCATCGCGCTCCGTCTGGTCTACGCCGTCGCGCCGCTGGTGGACGTTCCAATTATCGGCATCGGCGGCATCGGTACTACTGAGGACGCCCTGATGTTCCTCATGGCCGGGGCGACTGCCGTCCAGGTCGGCACGGCGAATTTCTACAATCACCGCGCCCCGCTGGAGATCATCGCGGGCCTAGAGGCCTACTGCCGCGCGGAAGGGCTGGGGAGTATTCGAGAGATAACCGGCGCGGCCCTACCTCAGCGCGCCGGCGTCACCGCCACGTAAACCGCAAGCCGGCGGCCCATGCCTACATGATGGAGCGCACCAGGCCGCCGTCCACCTGCAGCGTAGAGCCCGTTATGTAGCTTGCCCGCGGCGACGCCAGAAAGACCGCCAGATCCGCCAGTTCCACCGGCGTGCCGAGGCGGCCCAGTGGGATCTTGGTCTCGTATTCCTGCATGATGCTCTCTTCGGCTTGACCGGTCTTCCGCACCTGGGCGGCCACGTTCTCCTTGATGCGGTCGGTGTAGATGCTGCCGGGGCAAATGTTGTTCACCAGGATGTTGTCGGCCGCCAGTTCCGTTGCCAGGGACTTGGCCAGGCCGATGACGGCGGGCCGGATCGCATTGGAGAGCAGCAGGCCTTCCAGCGGCTGCTTGACGGAGGTAGAGGTGACGTTGATGATGCGTCCGCCGCCGGTCTTGCGCATGTGCGGCAGCACCGCGCGCACGAAGCGCACCACGCTCATGAACGTCAAATTGAAGGCGTTCTCCCAATCCTCATCCTCGAAATCGCCAAAACCGCCCATTGGCGGGCCGCCGGCGTTGTTCACCAGTATGTCGATCGCGCCCTGGCGCTGCACCACCGTGTTGATGAAGTTGGGAATCGCGTCCGGCTTCATCACGTCCACCGGCACGGCAAGCACCTCCGAACCGGCCGCGGCCTGTATCTCCTGGGCGGCCTGGGAGAGATTGTCCGGGTTGCGCGAGCAAATCGCCACGCGCGCACCCTCCAGCGCCAGGCCCAGGGCAATGGCCTTGCCCAGTCCCTTGCTGCCGGCGCACACGACGGCGGTCTTGCCGCTTAGTTCAAGGTCCATACACGTGACTCCTTGCCGTTAGGAAGCCGTCTCCAGCCGCGTCCCCGCGCCGCCGTTCTGGCTGGAGCGGTACGCCGCCTCGATGAACGCGATGATCTCGATCGTCTCCGCGATGGCCAGCGGCGGCGTGCCGGAATCCAGCATGTTCATGATCTCGCGCAGCAGGTTGCGGTAGTTGTTGCTGGCGTCGATCGACTCGGTAAGGGTGCGCTTGGCCGTGAATGCCGTCAGGCCGTAGCCCGCGCTGCCGTCCCGAATGGCGCGCACGGTGCCCAGGCGGCCGCCGTCCCACAGGCCGGTCACGTGGTCCGCGCCGTCGGTGCGCGCGGCCCACACCTCCTGGCAGCCGGGGCCCATCACCGAATAGAGCACTTCCACGCCGTGGATGCCGTAGTTGAGCAGGCCGGGATTGGCGTAGTGCTCCGAACCCGGGCTGTGCGCATACGCGCCCAGCGCGCCGCCGTCCTCAGCCAGCGCCGCTTGGGCCGCCATCACCGTCTCCGTGTAGCGCAGCGATGAGGCGGAGAAGATCGGCACCCCGTGTTGCGCCGCCAACGCCGCAATGGCGCGCGCGTCGGCCGACGTGCCGGCGAAGGGCTTGTCGATGAAGAGCGGCAGGCCGGCTTCCATAAAAGGCTTGGCGTGGCCCAGGTGCAGGTTGCCCTCGTTGGACTCGATAAAGACTGCGTCCACGTGGCCGATCATGTCCACCGGATTGTCGACGATCTGCACGCCCATTTCCCTGAGTTCTTCCGTAAAGCCCGGCACCCGCTCCGGCGAGACCCGCGACTCGCCCGGATAGCCCATGACGACCGTGCCGCCGTCCACCCACTGGTCTTCGGCGATGTCCAGGTGATTGAGCCGCTTCGTGAACTGCACCACGTGCGACGTATCGAAATCCACCAGGCCGATCTTGCGCATGTTCTCTTCGTACCTCTCAACTGAAAGTGTGTTCACCGGCGCGCCTCACACAAGCGGGGTGTCCATTGCGGCTACCCATAGCCGCTCATCCGCGCGCACCGTGTCAAGTATAGCCGATGTAACGCGCGCCTTCTAGTGGCGGCGACTGTGCTACCATGCACGTGCAACGCAACGGCGGCGTTCCCAAGACTGTGGCGCGCCGTCTTCTACCGCATTTACGAAACGCGGGGAGCAACTTATGGACCCGGACAACCTGCGCCGCCGGTTTGATGATCAGGGCTACGTCAAACTCGTCGGGTTTCTCGACACGGACGTGGTGGCGCAAGCGCGCGCGGCCATGGCGGAACTTGTGGAGCAGCACGCACAGAGACTCCGAGCAAGCGGCAAGATAGAAAACACGATGGATGAAGAGTCCTTTGAGACGCGCTTCTTCCGGCTCTACGAGCGCCGCCTGGACGACGCCCCCAAGTCGTTTCGCCGGGAACTGCACCTGCCCGGCCTCTTCGACCTCTTCTTCAATCCCGGCCTGCTCGACGTGGTGGAGGCGCTGCTGGGACCGGAAATCCGCCTCTATCCCAATTACACCGCCCGCCCCAAGCTGCCGGAATGGAAGGGCACTGAGGTGCTCTGGCACCAGGACGGCGGCTATACGGAGCAGATCGAGGGGGCTAAAGGGAGCGTGGAATTGCAGCGCATGGTCAACGTGTGGACGCCGTTGGTGCCGGCCCGCGCGGAAAACGGCTGCATGCAGTTCGTGCCGGGTACCCACAAGCTCGGCAGCGTGCCCCACGAAAGCCGCGAGTATTACTTGGAAATAGCGCGCGAGACACTGGACTCCCACGTGCAGGATGCAGTCGACGTGGAACTCGATCCCGGCGACGTGGTCCTCTTTCAGAATCTCCTCTTCCACCGGGGACAGCCGAACCAAAGCCGCGAGATTCGCTGGAGTTTCGACTGGCGCTATCAGGACTTGAGGCAACCCACGCTGCGCAAGGAAGAAGGACACGTCGCGCGCAGCCGCAGCCGCCCTGAGAGCGCGGTCACGAGCGCGGCGGAGTGGGCAAGCCTGACGTTTCGCTAGCAGCCATACGCGAGAAGGGGCCGCAATGAAACTTACCGACAAAGTCGCAATCGTCACCGGCGCCGGGCGGGGGATTGGCCGGGCCACGGCGGAACGCCTGGCGGAGGCGGGCGCGCGGGTGGTGGTAGCGGACGTGAACGCCGTGTCCGCGGCGGCCGTTGCCAGCGCCATCGAGGGCGCGGGCGGCGGCGCAATCGGCGTGCCGGTGGACGTTGCCAATGAGGCGGACGCGGAGCGCATGGCCCAGGTGGCGCGCGAGCGCTTTGGCCGCATCGACGCGCTGGTCAACAACGCCGGCATCGGCCTCTATACGCCGCTGCTGGAAACCACGTTGGAGCAGTGGAACCAGGTGCTTGCCGTGAATCTGACGGGCATCTTCCTCTGCGCCAAATACTGCGTCCCGGCCATGGTAGAGAGCGGCGGCGGGAGCATCGTCAACATCGCCTCGGTGCGCGCCCTTGCCACCACGGCGCGCACCACGGCCTACACCGCCACCAAGGGCGCGGTGATCGCGTTGACAAAGGCCATGGCGACCGAATTGGGCGACGACGGCATTCGCGTCAACTGCGTGCTCCCCGGCGCGATCGACACCGACATGATGCGCGAGAACCTGGCGGAAGACGGCGTGAGCTATGCAGACGGCATCGACGCCGTTCAACGCACGACGCCCTTGCGCCGGGTCGGCGCGGGCCGGGACATCGCCAACGCCGTGCTCTTCCTCGCCTCCGCTGAAGCCGCGTACGCCACCGGCGCGGCCTTCGTCATCGACGGCGGACGGAGTGTGCAACTGTAGCGCGCCCAAAGCCCTTCTCGCACTTCCCTCGTCCGCGCTCTGCGGCCGGCCCGGCCATGCACTGCCCTGTGAGTCCGCCGCGCGGCGCGCGGTAGTTGCGCGGCGATACCCAGTGGTATAATGAGGAGGCATAGCACAAGACGTTCTGCAAGACGAAGCGCTCGCGGCGCGGCGGCTGAAGGCGCAGGAAAAGGGAACCATGGAACCGACAGTAAACTTTCCTCGGTGTTTGAAGTGTGACATAGGCGTGCTCGTGCCGTTTTCCGACTTTGGCGGGCACGGCGCGTCGGTGACGTTCAAGGCGTGGGTGTGCACCAATCCCGACTGTCTTTTCAATCTTAAAATTCGCAATGGAGACGTCTACGTAAACGAACCGGTCACCGATGCCGCGCGCGAGCCCCGTCCTGTGCGCTAGTCACGCCGCCGCGGCCGACGACCACGGGGAAGGGCAGTGCGGCGCGGACTAGACCGCTCTCGTCGACTCGTCACAGGGCACCCGCTATGGCAAGGATACTCTTACGTGAGCAGTACGCGTGCTACAATCACCCGCACCGCAAGACCACTGAGCGATGCGACCGCTGCGGCACGGTCTACTGTGCCGAGTGCCTGACGGCGCGAGGCAAGCGGCGCTTTTGCGGCCATTGCGCCACCGAGTACGATGCCATTCAGGCGCGCCGCCAACGTCCGCTGCGCCAGAAGCTCATGGACTTCGCGCCCAGCCGCGCATCCGTCTTGGTCTCGCTCTTCTTCTTCGTCTTGATCGTGGCGGTCGCCGGTATCGTGGGGAGGCAACTTGCTTCGATTACGCTCGAACCGGAAGAGGCGGCGCGCGTCGCGCGCGCCTTCCGCGGCACGTTGCAAACGACGGAGGGTCTCAACCTGGTCGAAGCGATCGTGGGCGGGCAGGTGGTTGCGGCTTCCAGCGAGCGGGAAGAGGGCGACCACTTGGCAAAGCGGCTGGTGGACGGCTGGGCGGATCCGCAGGTACCGGATTGGCGCGCACAGGGCGCCGGCTTCCCACAGGAAATCGTGTTTGCCATCGAGCGGCACGTGCTCGCCGGCGCCCAAGCCTACGCCAACACCGTGACCCTCCAAGCCAGCGAACAAAGCCCGCCGGAGACGTGGGTGCGCGAGTTCCGCGTGTTCGTAAGCACGGAATCGGCGGATGGACCTTGGGAGGAGGTCGGCGCGTACACCTTGGCCGAGAGTTCGCTCCTGCAACGGTTCAGCTTCGAGACCCGGCCGGCTTGGTACGTCAAGCTGGTGATCCTGAGCAATCACGGCAGCAGTGAGTACACGTCACTGGCGGAGGTGGGCGTGTATCTCACACAGTAGCGGCCAGGCCGGGCGCGCTGCCGCAACCCCGCTCGCGCTGCCGTAGCGCGGGGGCTTGCCCCCCGCTTCTTAGCGCGCACGGCAGGAGTAGCGCGGGGGCTTGTCCCCCGCCTCTTAGCGCGCACGGCAGGAGTAGCGCGGGGGCTTGTCCCCCGCCTTTTGACGGGAACGGTAGCGCGGGGGCTCGTCCCCCGCCTCATGGCGGGAACAGTAGCGCGGGGGCTTGTCCCCTGCCTCTTGGCGCGCACAACACAATCCGCCCTCGGCCAAACCCCGAGAGCATGTTCAACGTCTTTCTCCGCAACGGATAACGCGCCGCAACCTCCGAACACATATCGACGGACGGAAAGCCACAGGATGAAACAGTTCAAGCAACTCTTTGGCGGCAAATCGCTGGAAGAGAGCGTAGAGAAGAGCCGCGGCGGCGCGTTTTCCGCGCTGCGCGACCTCTTTCGGCCCGGAGTCCGGCTGGACGAGGACTTCTGGGAAGAGCTAGAGGACACCCTCATCATGGCCGACGTGGGCCCCTACCTTGCGGAGGAACTCACGTCCAACGCGCGTGAGGCGCTCGCCCAGACGAACGTGGACTCGGCAACCGAGGCGCATAGTCTCATCGCGGAGCTTCTTGTGGCGCAACTCGCCGCCGCTTCCGCGTCTGCGACGAAGTCGGCGTCTGCGACGAAGTCGGCGTCTGCGACGAAGTCGGCGTCTGCGACGAAGTCGGCGGAACTTCTCACCGCCCGCCCGCTGACCGTCGTGCTCATGGTCGGCGTCAACGGTTCCGGCAAGACCACAACCACCGCCAAGCTGGCGTACTGGTTGCAGCGGCAAGGCCACACGTGCATGTTGGCGGCGGCGGATACGTTCCGCGCCGCGGCCAGCGACCAGTTGCGCGTCTGGGCCGAGCGCATCGACGTGCCCGTGATCGCGCAGCAACCGGGCGCGGACCCCGGCGCCGTGACGTTCGACGCCATCGATTCCGCGCTGGCGCGCAACGTCTCCCACCTCATCGTGGACACCGCGGGCCGCCTCCACACCAAGACGAACCTGATGGACGAACTGCGCAAAGTGCACCGCATCACCGCCAACCGCGTCGGCGCGGCGGCAATCGAGACCTTGCTCGTCATCGACGCGATTACGGGCCAAAACGTCCTCAACCAGGCCAAGCTCTTCCGCGATGCCGTGCCGGTTACCGGCGTCGTGCTCACCAAACTCGACAGCACCGCCCGGGGCGGCAGCGTATTCGGCATTGCCCGCGAACTGGCGCTGCCTATAAAGCTGGTCGGCACCGGCGAGCAATTGAACGACATGGATACGTTCGACAACGCCCGCTTCGTGCGCGCTTTGCTCAGCGAGACCGTGCCCACCTAGCAGTTTCGCGGGCGTAGCGCCGCGCGCAACGCATCGCTACCCGCACCGGTGTCGATGGAAAGGAACATGCAGCGTGAAAGGCGTAATTCTCGTCGGCGGCAGCGGCAGCCGCTTAGACCCGCTCACGCGCGTGACCAACAAGCACCTGCTGCCTATTTATGACAAGCCGATGGTCTACTATCCGCTCCAGGCGGTGGTGAATGCCGGCATCACGGACATCATGCTGGTTACGGGGGGCGACAGCGCCGGCGACTTTCTGCGCCTGCTGGGCAACGGCAGCGACTTTGGGCTGAAGCGGCTCCACTACACCTATCAAGACCGTCCCGGCGGCATCGCCCACGCCCTTGGCCTGGCGCGCGACTTCGCCGAGGGCGACTCCGTGCTGCTGATGCTGGGCGACAACATCATCGAGCACAACCTGGCCGCGGCGCGCCGGCACTTCGAGGCCCAAGGCCGCGGCGCGCGCATCATCCTGACGCGGGTGGCGAATCCGGCCAGCTACGGCGTGGTGGAGATTGAAAACGACCGCATCAAACGCATCACGGAGAAACCCGCCGCGCCAAAGTCGAACCTGGTGCAGACCGGCATCTACTTCTACGATGAGCGCGTCTTCGAGATCGTCTCCGGCCTGCGGCCCTCGGAGCGGGGCGAGTTGGAGATTACCGACGTGAACACCTACTATCTCCAAGAAGGCAATCTGGAGTACGATATTCTTGAGGGCTTCTGGGCGGACTGCGGCGAGTCGTTCGAGACGTACCTGGAGGCCCAGAACCTGGTAGCCGCCCATGGCGCGAATAAGGTAGCGTAGTCCAAGACGATTGCTGCCGCTGAATGGCAAATTTTCGCGGAGGCGGCGCCGCTCGTCCAAACCGCTGAATACTCGCTGGTGAGAGCACATCATGTTTGAATCGCTTTCGGATCGCCTGCAGGGCGTGTTCCAGAAACTGCGCGGACGCGGCAAACTGAGCGAAGCCGACGTGGACGCCGCCCTGCGCGAAGTGCGCATGGCCCTGCTGGAGGCGGACGTCAATTTCAAGGTCGCCCGCGACTTCCTCAAGGCGTTGCGCGCCCGGGCCGTAGGCGCGGAGGTGCTGGAAAGCCTTACGCCCGGCCAGCAGGTCATCAAGATCGTGCACGAGGAGTTGATCCGCTTGCTCGGCGACCCGGTTCCCCTCGCGCTCACCGGCTCGCCGCCGCACGTCATCCTGCTGGTCGGCCTGCAAGGCTCGGGCAAGACCACCGCCGCCGGCAAACTGGCGCTCGCGCTGCGCAAGCAGGGGCAACGCTGCCTGCTCGCCGCCGCCGACATCTATCGTCCGGCCGCGGTCGAACAGCTTCAAACTATCGGCAAGCAGATCGACGTGCCCGTGCACGCCATGGGCACGTCGCAGCCGCCCCACGAAATCGCGCGCGCGGCCGTCGCGCGGGCGAGCAGCGAACGCCTGGGCACGGTCATCGTCGATACCGCCGGACGCCTGCAAATCGACGCGGAGATGATGGCCGAGGTGCAGGACATTGCCCAAGCCGTTTCACCACAGGAAGTGCTGCTGGTCGCGGACGCCATGACCGGACAGGAAGCCGTCAACGTGGCGCAAGCGTTCCACGAGCAGGCGCCCTTGACGGGACTGATCCTCACCAAGACCGACGGCGACGCCCGCGGCGGCGCGGCGCTCTCCATGCGCAGCGTAACCGGCGTACCGATCAGATACCTGGGCAGCGGCGAAAAGATCGAGCCGCTCGACCCGTTCTACCCGGACCGCCTGGCTTCGCGCATTCTCGGCATGGGCGACGTGCTCAGTCTCATCGAACGCGCGGAAGAGACCATCGACGCCGAGCAAGCCGCCACGATTGAGAAGAAGCTACGCACCGCCAGCTTTACGTTGGAAGACTTCGTCGAGCAGTTGCAGCAAATCAGGAAGATGGGCTCGCTGGGCCAAATCCTGGATATGGTCCCCGGCATGAGCCAGATCACGCGCAATCCCGCCATGGCCGCGGCGCTGGACGAACGCCAGTTTGCGCGCGTCGAGGCGATGATCTACTCGATGACGCCGGCTGAACGGCGCAATCCGGCCATGATAGACGGCTCGCGGCGGCGGCGCATCGCGGCCGGCAGCGGCACCACTCCCGCTGAGGTCAACCAACTCCTCAACAATTTCCGCAAGATGCAGACGGTCATGAAGTCGTTTGCCTCGGGCAAGATGCCCCGGGACCTCACGCGGCTCTTCGGTTAGCACACGCTCTTCGGCAGGACACCCTTGCGCAAACCCCTCATTCCGGCGAAAGCCGGAATCCAGAGGCACGATTACCGCTGCAATTGGGCGAAGTCAACACCTTTCACCCCCATCCCAACCTTCCCCCTCGAGGGGGAAGGGGTTTGCGCAAAGGTCTCAGCAGGGGGGCTGCGCCTTTTCCTGTGGCGGCCACGCCCGGCTACTCTTGACCCCCGCGCAGGCGGCCAAACTGCGGGCCGAACTGGAACACCAGCCAGCCGAGGACGCTAGCCAGCAGAGACCCTACCAAAATGCTGACTTTCGCCGTCTCCAGCAGCTCGGTGCCGCCAAGGGCCAGATTCGCAATGAAGAGCGACATGGTAAAGCCGATGCCGGCCAAGCAGCCGGCTCCCAGCACGTGATACCAGTTGACGCGGCTGGGCAGTGTCGCCAGACCGAGCCGCACCGCGGCCACCGAGAAGAGCATGATGCCCAGCGGCTTGCCCACCACCAGGCCCAAGGCCACGCCCAAGGCCAGCGGGTCGAGGAGCAGACCGGAAAAGTCGGCGTTGGCGGCGGCGTCACCAAAGACGGCAACGCCGGCATTGGCCAGCGCGAACAGCGGCATGATGCCGAAGACCGTCCAGGGGTGGAGCGCGCTCTCGAAACGCTGCAACGGCGACTGCGCTCCCACGGCGGTCCGCTCGATCTGGCGCATCAAGGAGACCTGCTCTTCGTTCAGTAAGCGCTGCCGGGCAGCTTGTTCCCCGGCCGCAAGCGCGTTGCCCTCGTCGCCCGACACCTGGGCAAACTCCTCGACGTAGACGCGGCTCAGGTTGGCAAACTCGGCGCTGTCGATGCGGCGGCGCGCCGGAATCGTGAAGGCGGCGATGACGCCGGCCACCGTGGGATGCACGCCGGACGCGATGAAGGCCGGCCACAACCCGCACGCGATCAGGAGAAAGTAGACCAACGTGCTGCGCACCCCCATGCGGTTCGCGCCGACGAGCAGCAGCACGAAGACGGCCGCGATGCCAAGCGCCAGCAGCGAAATCTCGCTGGTGTAGAAGATGGCAATCACCAGCACCGCGCCGATGTCGTCCACGATCGCCAACGCCGTCAGGAAGACCTTAATGGGGGTCGGCACCCGGCTGCCCAGGACTGCCATCACTCCCAGCGTGAAAGCAATGTCGGTGGCCATCGGGATGCCCCAGCCGCGTTGCGCCGGGCCGCCCCAGTTGAACCACAGGAAGATGGCGGCGGGCACCACCATGCCGCCGATTGCCGCCATGATCGGCAGCATGGCCTTGCGCGGCGCGGCCAGTTCCCCGGCAATCACTTCACGCTTGATCTCCAAGCCCACCACGAAAAAGAAGATCACCATCAAGCCGTCGTTTATCCAGTATTCGAGCGGCTTGTCGAAAGGCGGCAGGTCGCCGAAGTGCACGGATACGTGGAGATGCCAGAGGTCGAAGTAAGACGACGCCAACGGGGAGTTGGCCCACACCAGCGCCACGATGACGCAGGCCAGAAGGACGATGCCGCTCGACGCTTGCGCGTGGGCAAACTCGCGAAAGAGTCCCATGACGCGAAACGGCGACTGCGCCAGCGGCCAGGGGCGGCGGCTGCGGCTTTGGGAACTGTCCGTCGGATTCTTCACCGTTCATTCCTAGCTGCGTCAGCCAATCGAAACTGCGCCCCGCTAGGCTCTGGTTCAGAGCGCGCGAGGCACCTATATACTATAGCGCACCGGCATCAATGGTTCCCCGCCCACCGCGCCGTTCCCGCAGGGCCTGCACTTCCACTCGCGCATAGCCCATCACCCCGTTCGCGCCGGATCCTGAGCCAGCCGCTAGCTCGTATTCAGCTTAGGCCGGTACTGCAGCGCCTCAGCCAGGTGCGGCACGTTGATGATGTCAGACTCATCCATGTCCGCGATCGTGCGCGCCAGCTTGAGCACCCGGTGGAAACTCCGCGCCGTCAGGTGCATCCGGTCCATCGCGGTGCGCATCAGGTCCTGCGCTTCCTTCCGCAGAGCGCAGTATTCGCGCACGTGGCGCGGCCCTATCTCGGCGTTAGTCTTGAACGGCAGGGCCGCGAAGCGCTCGCGCTGCACCTGGCGCGCCCGGATCACCCGCTGGCGCACGCCGGCCGAGGGCTCCCCCCGCCGGTCGTCGGTCAGCTTGTCGTATTCCACCCGCGGCACCTCGACGTGAATGTCGATGCGGTCCAGCAGCGGGCCGGAGAGTTTCCGCTGGTAGCGCGTGACGATGGCGGGGTTGCACGTGCAGGAGCGCACCGGATCGCCGTACCAGCCGCACGGGCAGGGATTCATCGCCCCAATCAACAGGAACTGGGCCGGAAATGTCAGCGATCCCGATGCCCGCGAGATCGTGACAGCGCCGGATTCCAGCGGCTGTCGCAGCATGTCGAGCAGGTTGTTCGGAAACTCGGGAATCTCATCCAGAAACAACACGCCGCGATGCGCCTGGCTGATTTCGCCCGGCCGGGGAAAGCGCCCGCCGCCGACCAGCCCGGCGTGCGAAACGGTGTGATGGGGCGCGCGAAACGGCCGCTTTAACACCAGCGGTTCCTCCGCCTGCAAGAGCCCGCACACACTGTAGATCTTGCTCACTTCTATCGCCTCTTCCAGCGAGAGCGGCGGCAAGATCGAGGAGACCGCTTGGGCCAGCAACGACTTGCCCGTGCCCGGCGGACCGGAGAAGAGTACGTTGTGACCGCCGCTGCACGCCACCTCTAAAGCGCGCTTGGCGTGCTCCTGGCCTTTCACGTCCGCCAAATCTACGTCGTAGTCCACGCTGTCGTAGTGGGCCGCATCCGGCGGCTGGGCTCTGGCAAGCGACTCGACACCGTTGAGGTGGAGCACCACCTGACGGAGGTGCGCCGCGCCAAACACGCGCAAGCCGCCGATGATCGCCGCTTCCGGGCCGTTGGACTCCGGCACGAACACCGTCTGAACGCCCCAACGCAGCGCGTTGGACACCAGCGGCAAGATGCCGTTCGTGTGCCGCAGCGCCCCTTCCAGCGCCAGTTCGCCCAGAAAGAGCGATTGTTCAAGTCCCTCCGCGGCCAACTGGCCGCTGGCAACCAGGATGCCGATCGCGATGGCTACGTCGAGGCCGGTACCCTCTTTCGCCACGTCGGCGGGCGCCAGGTTGATGGTGACGCGCTTCTGTGGAAAGGCGAAGCCGGCGTTGCGAATAGCCGCGCGCACGCGCTCGCGCGCTTCCTGCACCGCCGTATCGGGCAAACCGACAATGACGAATGAAGGCAGACCCTCGGCAAGATCTACCTCTACCTCCACTTGCACACTCTCGAGGCCGACGAGAGTGGCTGCCGAAATCTTCGCAAGCACGCGAGTCCCCTAAACTGTGCAATTGGTAGTCATGTGAGCTTCTCTTAGGGTACGAACAGACAAGGCTGGCTGCAAGCTCCAATTACATAAGGGCCACATCGCCACGAGAGAGCCGAGAGCGTGTTGCCGAACCGCCGGCACGTGGCGAACACTTGTTTCGCGGAAGAGACAATGCGCGCTATCAGTCCGCAGCCCGAAGCCAACGTGTCACAGTCAGTCGAGCGGATCGAAGAACGTCAGGTCAGCGCCGAAGTTGTCCATCGCCGTCACCGCGTCTCCCGCAAGGACCGTCCTGATGGTGCGCGTGCGGTGAGCGAGCGCAATCTCTGTCCGCGCCACCGGGTATTCCACTGCAACCGGCTTGCCCGGCTCCGGCTGGGGGACGAACAGATAGTCTCCTAAGAAGCGATAATCCGCCGTCCCTTTCACCTGCACCGACCCCCGGTCGGCCCACCGCGCCACTCTGATCCAAAGCGGCGCCGCGTGTCTGGTCGTTACGCGTACCCGGCCTGACGCTGCGCCCGCTTTCACCAGCGCGTCCGGCGTCTCCTGGTCCAGCAGCAGGTTCACCCGCACGCCGTCGGGCTTTTTCACGACGCCCTCCCTGAGAACATCGCAGAGGGTGCCGACCACCCCGCCGACTATGTCCATGTTGAAGCTGATCCGCTCGAGCCCAAGCGGGCGGTGGCCGTACGGCGCCGGAAACCCGAACGCGCCCAGGTGCCGTTCCCGCACGTTTCGCAGACCGTCTTCGCTTGCCGGATTGGCGGGATCGGGGATGAAATTCGCGTCGCGCAGTTGGGACGGCAACAGGTGCCCGCGCAGAATGCGTTCGGCGTCCTGGTAGTAGCCGGGATAGCCGTGCCGGCCGAGTATCAGGTCGGTTTCGACGATGTCGCCGGTGTTGTTGCCTTCTCCCTTGTCGGGCGGGCTGTCATCGGCGCTGCTCTCGATCACCCAGCCCAGTTCGTCGCGGATCGCCCACAGGCCGTTGTCGGCAAACGCCCGTACACGTTCCAGGAGCGCCGAATCGCCGGTCAGGTCGGCAAGCTGCGCCAGCGAGGACATGACGCAGGTCGTCGAGTGCGTGTGAACGCCGAACTTCTCGCGGTCGTACGCGCCGTCCGGCACAAAGAACTCGGACGCGGCCTTCTCCGCCAGGAGAGACGCCAGTTCGAGCGCTTTGCCCGAGCCGGTGGCCCGGTAGTACTTGACCAGCGGGCCGATGGCGCGGCCGACTCCCGTAATGAACGTGGTTTGCCGGGTCCAGCGTATCCCGTGTTTCTTCGTCAGCCTTTCCCGGTCCCAGCCGTTCAGCGGGTCCCACGCGGCGAGGATGAACTCAATGCTTGATTCGGCCAGTTCCCGCGCCCTCTCAGAGTTTCTATAGCGTACCAAGGCGTAGAGGGCGTGCATCCCCTCGCGCACGTTGTGATCGTTGAAATTCTCAAGGGGCCCGTCCACGCGGTCGCGGTTCATGGGCAGAGGCACGGGGCCGGAATATGAGAAGAAGGCCGCCGCGGCGTGTTTCTCGATTGCCTCTTCCGAGAGCGAGACGCCCGCGGCGTCCTCCGCGTTCAGCAAAGCGTTCAGGTGCCTGCCCGGCACGTGAGACTCGGAGTGGACGTTGCTGAACCCGAGACGGGGGTTAGGAAGAACCTCGGACCCGAAGAAGGGGATGTCGTTGTCATCGGCGTTGAATACGCTTGACATTGTCCCGCAGCCAAGTTCGATGGCCGCCTTGACGTTGTGTGTGTTGACGTTGGCTACCTTCACGTTGGCGCTCCTGTGGCCCGCGACATATAGACTGTCCAGGTTGATCTACGCTTGTTTCATGGACGACGGAATGTACCTGCGGGCGGCTCACCCGTTCTACTTAACCTGCGCCGCCGCATCCGGCTGACCGGCGCTGACGAAGGAAAGAGAACCGCCGGCAAGACCCACCTCAACTTCGGCATTGGCGCTTTCCCACTCGACCGGCGCGGCGGCCGCAGCCTTAGCCACAATTCTCACTCGCCGCGTTTAGTTGAAAGCGTCTGCCCGTGCGCACAACTAAAGGGTACGAAGTGCGCGCGCCGATAGCAAGCGTGAGCGCCGCCGCGCGGCGTTTCGCGCGGGCCGCGCTCCCGCCATGTGCAAAGTCGCGGCGCGTGGTAGCATAGAAACAATGCGACTCGGCTCTATTGTTGAAGGTTTGGCGGCATTGCAGTACCATACCACACACTGCCAATGCGCCCGCCGCCGCGCCAAGGGCCGGGGCGGCGCGCCATCCTAAGGTACGCAAACGATTCGACATACTATACACGACAAGATATGCGTGTGACTCGCTCAGGAAGGAGATTCGATGAGTACATCCGGGCCGACACTGGTGGAAAAGCAAGCGTGGGAGGTCGTGGGCCGGCGTCTCGGCGGCACGGTAGCCTCGCTAGCCGTTTCCCCCAGTTTTAACGATAACAACCTCGTCTTGGCCGGCACCATGGCCGGCGTGTTCCGCTCGGAAGATGGGGGCAAGACCTGGCAGGTGTCCAACGAAGGCATCACCAGCCCCTACGTGCAGGCGCTCGCCTTTGTGCCCAACGTGGCGAACCACGAAGTGGCGTTCGCGGGCGCGCTCGAGGGCGGCGTCTACCGCTCCGACAACGGCGGCGAGACCTGGCAGCAACTGGACTTCTGGCAGGGCGCTACTTCGGTAACGTGCCTCGCCGTATCGCCGAACTTCACCGACGACGGGTTGATGCTGGCCGGCACCCAGGAAGACGGTGTGTTCAAATCCACCAACCGCGGCCGCACCTGGAATTCGGCGAACTTCGGCATCATGGAACTCAGCATTCAAGCCGTCGCCATCTCGCCGGACTTCCAGGAAGACCAGACCGCGTTCGTGGCCGGCGGCGACGGCCTCTACCGCTCGCTCGACGAGGGGCGCGCCTGGCGGCTCGTCGACCGCGGCCTGGATAGCATGGCGCTCCAGGCGATCGCGATTTCGCCGAGCTTTAGCCAAGACCGCACGGTATTCGTAGGCACGGAAGACATGGGCGTCTTCAAGTCTACGGACGGCGGCACGAACTGGCAGGAGGCGAACAGCGGCCTGGAAAGCGTCTCGATCAATGCGCTCTGCCTCTCACCCGGCTTCGACCAGGACGGCTTGGTGTACGCCGGCACGGCGGAGGGCTCGGTTTACCGCTCCACCGACGGCGGCGAGACCTGGGAGAGCGCGATCGACCAGGACTCGTCCGTGCTCTGCTTGCTGACTACGGGAACCGGCGACGACGACATGGTGCTGGCGGGCGTGCATCGCGAAGGCGCGCTGCGGGCCGGCGGCGACGCCGCAACCTGGGAGCCGGCGGTCGAAGGTTTGGCCGCGCGCTCCTTGCTGGGCGCCGCGCTCTCGCCGAACTGCCACGAGGACCGGAGCCTCTTTGCCACCAGCCTCGAGGACGGCGTTCTCCGCTCCACCGACGACGGCGCGTCCTGGGAACCGGCCGGGGCCGGTTTGGAAGAGATGCAGGTTGCCTCGCTGCTGATCTCACCCGACTACGCCAACGATCAAACCGTTTTTGCCGCCACGCACGACGGCTTCGCGCTCTCTGCGGACAGCGGAGCGAGTTGGCAGGCAAGCAGCGAGGGATTGGAAGACGACGCCCGCGACCTCCGCGTGCTGGCCGTTTCCCGCAATTATGCGGCAGACCGATTGGTAGTCGCCGGCGGGCCGGGCGGCGCGCTCTACTTCAGCCACGACGCGGGCCAGTCCTGGGCACGAGCGGAGGAGACGTTTGGCGAGGAAGACGTGATCGGCGTCACCCTCTCGCCAAACTACGCGGAAGACCAAACGCTGCTGCTGGGCACGTTTCGCGCCTCCCAGGGCGACTACGCCAGCACCATCACGGTCTGGCGGTCTGCCGACGGCGGCGAAATCTGGAAGCGCATCCTGGTGCACGCCACCGGCGCGCAGTGGATTAGCTTTGCGTTGCCGTCCAACTATTCGGGTACCGACGAGAACTACAGCGATTTCTTCATCGCCACGGCCACCCGCTTCTTCCGGCCCATGTGGCGCGGCAAGAATCTCTGGGTCGGGGACGCGATTGGCGAGGCCACGGCGGCCGTGGTCTGCCTGGCCATCTCGCCCGACTACGCGAACGATACGACCATCTACGCCGGCACCAGCCGGGGCGTCTATAGGTCCGCCGACGAGGGCCTGACCTGGCAGAACATCAACGAAGGGCTGGACAACAAGGCGATCGTTTCGGTGCTGGTCTCGCCAAACTATGCCGCGGACCGGGCGGTGTATGCCGTCTCGCTCGGCGGCACGGTGTGGCGGTACATCGACGAATAGTTGCCCGTGCCGCGCCGCGGCGTTGCCCGTGCGCTAGGCCGGAAAAAATGAAAAGCTGCGCGCCGCGCTCTGCGGCGCGCAGTTGTCGTTCCGTAGCCGGCGCCCTGCCGCGCCCCCCGCCGCAACCTCCGGCTTGAGAGCCGCCGCGCCAGCGCCCTGGATTTGCCCCATTCACCAACTACGTCCTGCAGCAAACTGCCCGCTCCCGCTGGAGGCCTTGTCCATTGTTGTCGCACTAACGTAGCGCGGGGGCTTGTCCCCCGCCAGAGCCGGGGCTTGTCCCCAATGTTGTCGCACTAACGTTGCGCGGGGCTTGTCCTCCGCCAGAGCCGGGGCTTGTCCCCAATGTTGTCGCATTAACGTAGCGCGGGGGCTTGTCCCCCGCCAGAGCCGGGGCTTGTCCCCAATGTTGTCGCACTAACGTAGCGCGGGGGCTTGTCCCCCGCCCGAGCCATCCAAGCCGCCACGCAGAGGATTGACCTGACAGCTACGCAGGTTACAAACCTGCGCTACCGGAGATTTCGAACGCGAGTTTTGCTGCCTCTTAGTTTGATGCGACAGCATTAGGGCTTGTCCCCCGCCGGAGCCATTGAAACTGGCACGCTAAAAGTTGACCTAACAGGTTCGCAGGTTGCAAACCTGCGCTACCGGAGATGCGAGGCGTGGTTCGCATCTCCATTTGAGTTCTATGCGACAGCATTGGAGGCCTCGCCTGACACGGCGCACACTGGCAATTCTGCGCCGTTTCCCGCACACTAAGCGCAAGGACTGGCCGCACAGCCAATTTCAGATGAGCCGCACACGCAAGGAGCGCACATCATGCCGAACCCCGTGCAGTTGGGAACCGCGAGCATCAACATCACGCCCTCCGTGGGCACGTGGATGGGCGGCTACGGCGCCCGCGACCACGGCTCGACCGGCATACATGACGACCTCTATGCTAAGATCCTGGTCTTCGGCGACGGCGAGACCAAAGCCGCCGTCGTCACGTGCGATCTGATTGGCGTCACCGAAGAGAGCACCGCCACCGTGCGCGAACTGGTGGCGGAGCAGACCGACGTGCCCGGCGAGCACGTCATGATCACGTGCTCCCACACCCATTCCGGCCCCTCCACCCGCGAGTGGCGCTACGAGGCCCCGTTCAATAGCGCGTATTTGCGCGAGTTGGAGCGCAAACTGGCCGGCGGCGTGCAGGTGGCGAACGGGCGCTTGCAAGACGTGGTCGCCGGGTTGGGCAGCGGCTCGTATCCCCTGGCCGTCAACCGCCGCCTGACCACGGACGGCAAGACCGAAATGCGGGTCAATCCCGATGGCGTCGTGGACCATACGGTTTCCGTCGTGCGTTTCGACGCGCCGGACGGCGCGCCGCTGGCGACGGCTTTCAACTACGCCTGCCACTCCACCAGCATGGGCGCCGCGAACTACGCCTTCAGCGCCGACTACGCCGGCGGCGCCAAGGCGTTTGTCGAGCACGTCTACGGCAGCGGCCACACGGCGGCGTTCCTGCTGGGAAGCTGCGGCAACGTGCGCCCCAACTTCACCAGCGACGGCAGCCGTTTCCGCTCCGCCACGTTCGCTGAACTCGAGAGCGTCTGGCGCGGACTGGGGGCCGAGGTTGTCAACGTGCGCGAGTCCATTGACTGCGCGCCCTTAGAAGGGGTAGCTGTGGCCCGGCGCGTGGTCACGGTACCGATTCGTGAAGTTCCCGACATCTCCTTCTTCAAGGAAGCACTGGAATCCGGCACGTGGCCGGACACGCAAGGCGGCGTCAGCCGTGACTCCTTCAAGTGGCTGCGCAGCCGCATTGAAGAAATCGAGTCCGGCAAGGCAAATTGGGAACCGCAGGCGGAAGTCCAGGTGATCCGCGTGGGCAACCTGGTCTTCGTCGGCTTCCCGGGCGAGTTCTTCCTGGAATACGGCCTGGCGGTCAAGGAACGGGTGAAGGACGAACTCGACCTGGAAGCCCTGCACGTGGAACTCGCCAACGGCATGATCGGCTACGTGCCCACCGCCGACGCAATCCCGCACGGCGGCTACGAGGTCTACGCCTACCGCCACGGCTCCCAATCCCCGGCCGGCTATTCCGGCGCAGCCGAAGCGCTCTTCGTGGATACGGCCGTGGCGCTCGCCCACGAAACGGCGGGAGCGTAGCGTCCCGCGCCGAGCGCCTTGCACGCGGAGGCCGGTTGCCATGCGTTTTGACCGAACCATCACGGTGCCGGAGGAAGGACTTTGCGCTGCGGGCCATGGCATGGCGCCGCTGGCTCTTGCCGGCCGGGTGGAACGTATCCTCATCCCGGAAGAGGCGCTGCAAGAGCGGGTGGAGGGGTTGGCGGCGGAAGTCCACGCTCAGTACGCCGGTTGCGCGGAACTCGTGCTGCTGGTGGCGCTGAAGGGCGCGTTCGTCTTTGCGGCGGACCTTGGGCGCGCGCTCGCGCGGCGCGGCGGCCTGGAGTTGCGCTATGAGTTCGTGCGCACCAGTGCCTACGGCAAGGAAATCAAGCAGGCGGATGAGCGGGCGCGGGCCGTGAGCGTAACCGCACTGCCGCCGGACCTGGCCGGCAAGGACGTGCTCATCGTCGAGGATCTCATTGACCAGGGCTTTACCCTTACGGCGCTCAAACGGCGCGTCCTGGCAGCGGGCGTCCGCTCCGCGCGCATCTGCGCTCTGCTCTCGAAGCGCCTCGAGCGCCCGTCCCCGGCGGCGGCGCGCAATCGCTCCTCCCTAACCCTCGACTTCGTCGGCTTCGACGTGCCCGACCGCTGGGTGGCGGGCTACGGCACCGACGCCGGCGAGGACTTCCGCGCGCTGCCGTACATCGTCACGGTACGCGAGCAACACTATAGCGAGAGATGAGGGACATGGGCGCTGCTCTCCTCCTGCGCGGCGGAACCATCGTAGACGTGCTGGAGAAGCGCTGCTACGCGGGCGATATTTTCATCCGTGGCGGGCTAATCCACCGTGTCGAACGTGCGCCGGGAACGCTCGGCGCGGGCGCTTTGGGGGCAAACGCGCAGACGCTGGACGTAACGGGGCAGTACGTTATTCCGGGGTTCATCGACCCGCATCTGCATATCGAGAGCAGCCTGCTCAGCCCACTGGAATTCGCCCGGGCCGCAGTGCGGTGCGGCGCCACCGCCGTCTTCGTGGATCCGCACGAGATCGCCAACGTGGCCGGCAGGGACGGCATCGACCTCTTCCTGCGCCACGCGGAAATCGCGCCGCTCGACGTCTTCATCGGCGTGCCTTCGTGCGTGCCGGCCACGGCGTTCGAGGATACCGGCGCGGCGCTCACCCTGGCGGACATCGAGGCGCTGCTGCCGCATCCGCGCGTCTACGGCCTGGCCGAAATGATGAACTTTCCCGGCATCATCCACGACGTGGGAGAGGCCCGCGCCAAGGTGCAATGCGCCTACGACCTGGGAAAAGTCGTCGACGGGCACGCGCCGGGCGTAACGGGCCAAGACCTGGCGCGCTACGTGTCCAACGGCCGGGACGACGGCACGGTCAGAATCATGTCCGACCACGAGTCGCGCACGGGCGCGGAAGCCCTGGAGAAACGGCGGGCCGGCATGACCGTCGCCATCCGCTACGGCAGCGCCACCAAAGACCTGGACGTTATTCTTCCCTACCTGGTTGAGCGGCAAATAGACCTGGATGGCTTCATGCTCTGCAGCGACGACCTCGACGCGGGGGAACTGCGGGAGCACGGCCACGTGGACCGCATCGTGCGCCGCGCGCGGGACATCTTGGTCGAGCACGCGGGCATGGAGGCAGAACAGGCCGCAATCCAGGCTATTGCCCTGGCGACGCTCCATCCGGCCCGCTACTTCTCGCGCTTCTTCCGCCGCCACGGCCATGCCGAGATGGGTGTGATTGCCCCCGGCGCGGTCGCCAATCTGGCAGTTCTCGAATCACTCGAAACCCTCGCGTGCACAACCGTAGTCCGGCGCGGCGAGGTGGTTGTCTTGAACGGCGAGCTTGCGCGAAACGAGGCCCCGGACGATCACGGCGCCAGTGATGCAGACGGCAAGCTCTTGCATTCCGTAACCGTGAGCAAGCCGCTGGCGGCGGCGGACTTCAATGTCCCCTACAGCGGTTCAGGCGACGCGGCGCAAACCCGCGTCATTGGCGCGGTGGACGGCAGCCTCACCACGCAGCACCGCGTCCTTTCCCTGCTGGTGCGCGGCGGCGCAATCCAGGCCGACCCGGCCCAGGACGCGGCGAAGTTTGCGGTGATCGAGCGGCATCACAACACGGGGTTGCGCGCAGTCGGCTTCGTTAGCGGGCTTGGCATCGAGCGGGGCGCGGTGGCCTCCACGGTGGGCCACGACAGCCACAACCTCATGGTAGTCGGCGCGGACGAGCGCGCCATGGCGGCCGCGGCCAACCGCCTGGTTGCGCTCGGCGGCGGCATGGCGGTCGCAGTCGGGAATGACGTGACCGTTCTGCCGCTGGCAATCGGCGGTCTTATGTCAATCGAGTCTATCGACGTGGTCGCGGCCCAGTTCCGCTCCCTGTTGACCGCCGCCGCGCAAACCGGCACGACGAGCAAGAATATCTTCCTGCTGCTCTCGTTTCTGGCATTGCCGGTCATCCCCCACCTGAAGATGACCAATCGCGGGCTGGTGGACGTGGACGCCTTTGCGCCGGTACCGCTCCTGGTTGACTAACCGCTCTGCCAAGATGGCGGTTGTCACGCAAGCCCAGCGTTCGCCGCGTCCTCTATGACGCCAAGAGGCGGGGGAAAAGCCCCCGCGCCGGCAAACCACTTTCCCGGGATGCGGGCTGACAGGGGTATGTATCTATAACCGGCTTCACGTGTCATTCCGAACGGAGCGCAGCGGAGTGAGGAATCTAGGGTGCGGCCCTGCAAAAGCAGCAACTCTAGATTCCTCGCTGCGCTCGGAATGACATTTACATACCCCTATCGGCGGGATGCGGGGGACAAGCCCCCGCGCTACGGTTCAGCAATTGCATTCGTGGAAAGTTAATGGCTCACAGCGGTACCACCACGGCGCCGCGCTCAGCGCAGGAGAGCACAAGCGTGCGGGCAGGGGCGTCGTGCGCTTGCGCCGCTTGGAGCATGGCGGCGGCTACCGCTTCCGGTTCGCGGAAGGTAAGGGCCAATATGGACGAGCCGGCCCCGGAGAGCGCGCTGCCGCACGCCCCCGCCGCCAGCGCCGCTTCCATGATGGGCGTCATGGCGGGAAAGATTTTCGCCCGGTAGGGCTGGTGCAAGCGGTCGCTCATGCCGGCGCGGATGCACGCTTCGTCGGCCTGCATAATCCCCGCCAGCAGCAGCGCCGCGTGGCCGACGTTGTAGACCGCGTCTCCCAGAGACACAGTTTGCGGCACCACCTGGCGCGCCAGCGCCGTAGGCAGGTGCTGCGCCGGCACGCAGACCACCGCGCGGAGATCCTCCGGCACGGGGACGCGCGCATAGGCTGGCGCCGCCCCGTCATCGGCCGCGCAGACGATGAGGCCGCCCAGCAAGGCCGCCGCCGCGTTGTCGGGATGCCCTTCCAGGGCGCAGGCAATCTCCAGGAGACGCTCGTTCGTGAGCGCGTTATCCAGCAGGTGGTTGGCCGCCGCCAGGCCGCCGACCGTCGCGCTGGCGCTGCTGCCCAGCCCGCGAAAGAGGGGTATGCGGTTCCGCATGTGCAGGTCGATGGCGGGCGGGACACTATTGCCGGCGGCGGCAAAAGCGCGGTGAAAGGCCTGTACGAACAGATTCTCTTCATCACGCGCCAGGTCCGCGGCGTCTTCGCCCTCAACCGTAATCCGCAGCGCGGCCGCCGGACGCACCGTGAACTCGTTGTAGAGCGTGAGCGCCATGCCGAAGGCATCGAACCCCGGCCCCAGGTTGGCGCTGGTGGCCGGCACGCGCACGCGGAAGTCAGGGACGCTTTCTGCCATAGCGCATCGCCCTCACTGCGAGAGGTGTAGAGAATCAACGCAAACGGGACGCCCATTACTGTACCATAGGAGAAGGAGCCCTAGACCAGGGGACGGCGCGGCGGCTCAACCGGCGCTCCTAGGCCGATCCTGCGCGAAGAGTGCAGCCCAGGGACCGGCGCCAAGACGCAAAGAGGAGTGGTGGAGTGCTCAACTGGCTCAAACGCGGCATCATCGTAGCGGTCGCGGCCGTGGCGGCGTACGCGGCCTACACGCGCCTCAAGCCGCGCCCAATTCCCGTGGACGCCTTGCACACTGACGGCCAATTCGTCTCCGTGGACGGCCTGCGGATACACTACCGCGCCGCCGGCGCGGGCCCGGCATTGATTCTCATCCACGGCATCGGCGCCAATCTCTTCACGTGGCGGCTCGTCTTCGACGCGCTGGCGCAGGAGTATGCGGTCTATGCCCTCGACCTCAAAGGACACGGCCTCTCCGACAAACCTGACAGCGGGGACTACTCCCCGTTCGGCATGGCCGACTTGGTGGCCGGGTTCATGGACGCGCTGGGGCTGGAATCCGCCAGGGTGATCGGACTCTCCATGGGCGGCGCGATTACGCTGGCGCTGGCGGCCCGGCATCCGGCGCGGGTGCGGCAGGCGGTGGCGATAAGCCCGGCCGGCTATCCGCTGGATTACCACGTCATGCCGGTAGCCGCGCGCCTCGCCGGCACGCTTCTGGGCAGCGCGATTGCGGCTCTCATGCTGCGCCAGCGCGGCATCATCGAGCTTTACCTGCGCCAGAACTACTATGAACCCGACCGCCTGTGCACGCCGGAAGCGGTCGACGGCTACTTCTTGCCCCTGCTCACGCCGGGGTTGGGCGGCGTGATTCCGCGGCTGGCCCGCGACTTTGGACAGACCAGCATCGCCCACCGCCTGCGAGACATTGCCGCCCCGACTCTCATCCTCTGGGGGCAGCACGACGCCATCATCCCCATGCACTGGGGCCACCGTTTCCAGCGGGACATTCCCAACGCGGAACTGGTGGTCTTCCCCAAGTGCGGACATTGCCTGCAAGAGGAGCAGCCTGAGCGGTTCCTGGAGACGGTGCGCGCCTTCTTCCAGCGCCATGAAGCCGCCGCCAATGCCCCAGAATCCGGCATTGCCTCGGAATCTGACAATACCCCGGATTCTGAGAGCGCGAACGCCTCCCATCTCCGGTAGCGCAGGTTACAAACCTGCGCCGCGTACCCCAAATGCGGGGGCGAGCCTTCGTAGCGCGGGGGCTTGTCCCCCGCCTCTTGGCGCAAATCCCAAACACGCCCCGCCGGGTAGGGGCACGGCATGCCGTGCCCCTACCCGGCGGGGCGTCGCCATTCATCGCTTGCGCTGAAATCCTGCTCAGGAAATGATCGCGGCGCACGTCGGCGCGGGCAGGCCGTCGCCCACCGGCTGCCAGGCAAGGTCATCGAACGCCGCGTGGTAGACCGCATCGTCCAGCACCACCGCGAAGACGTCCTGCGCGTCGCAGATGATGTGCTCGCACATGCGGTCGAGGGGAAAAGTCAGATTCTGTTCGGCGTCCTGCCAGGTGTCGCCGCCGTCGCGGGTCACCATCATGCGGCCCAAGCGCCCCACGCGACGGGAAGGCCCGACGACGACCGTAGCGGGATCGTCCGCTTTGATGCACACGCCGCGCGTATAGTCGTCGATGAGATGCTGCCACGACGCGCCCCGGTCGGTGGAACGAAAGACGCCGCCGCCCGTGGCCGCCATGATCGTAGCCGGCTGCGCGGGATGGATGTCGATGCTGTGCACGTCCGGATGCAGGCCGTCCGCCGGGTATTCCCACTGGCCGACTTTTTCTGAGATCTGCCACGTGCCGCCGTCGTTGCGGCTCTCGGCCAGGCCGCCCACCTCGATTGCCGCCCAGACCGCGTCTTCTCCGCCGTCCAGCATGATGATTGTGCGCACGGCCCCGGCACGGGGCGAATAGGGCAGGAACCACTCCGCGCAGCCGGGCAGCGCCGTAAAGCCGTCCTCTTCCGTCCACGTAGCGCCGCCGTCGCGGCTGAGCCACACCCGGGCCGGTTCGGTGCCCACGCGCACGATTTGCGGGTCATGAGGATGGTAGGATACCGAACGAATATAAGGACTGCCCTGCCAGGCGGACACGGCCTCCCAACTTTCGCCGCCGTCAGCGGTTCTGAAGAGCCCGGCGCCGTGGGTGCCGGCAATTGCCTGGCGGCCGTCCGGATGCGCGGCTACCGCCTCGATCTCCTGGTCGTTCAGGCCGGACGCTTGCACGTCCCAACCGTCAGACGCACGCGCCAACCGGAAGATTCCCTTTTCTGCGCCCACGTAGATTTGCTCCGCCATGACGCACGCCCCCTTCAAAGTTGCAGCAATGGTACCGTCTGTTTCAATGCGGGCCCAATACAACCGGAGTGCGCTCGCCTCGCGCCATCACGCCGATCACACCGGGCTGCTGGCGCGCTCCGCCTGCTTCCGCGCCACAATCTCCTCTACCTCCTCGATGAGCAGATCGAAGAGTTCGTCTTCCCGGCAGCTTTTCACCGGCTTGCCTTTGCGGAAGAGCGCGCCCTTGCCGCGGCCGCCGGCGATGCCCACGTCGGCGTCCCGCGCCTCGCCGGGACCGTTCACCACGCAGCCCATCACGGCCACCTTCACCGGTTCCTTGACGTTTTGGAGAAAGCTCTCGACCCGTTCCGCCAACTCGATCAGTTCGATTTCGCAGCGGCCGCAGGTGGGGCAAGCGATGAGCGTCGGGCCGTGCTCGCGGAGTCCCAGCGACTTGAGGATTTCGTATCCGGCAAATATCTCTTCCCGCGAATCCGCCGCCAGCGAGACCCGCAGCGTATCGCCAATGCCCTGGTAGAGCAGGACGCCCAGCCCCACGGCGCTCTTGACCATGCCGGCCTTGGGCGTGCCCGCCTCGGTGATGCCCAGGTGCAGCGGGTACTCAACCCGGTCGGCGATAAGCTGATAGGCCAGAATCGTCGTCGGCACGTCCGAGGCCTTGAGCGAAATCTTGATGTCGGTAAAGTCCATGTCCTCCAGGATCTTCACGTGGTCGAGCGCCGACTCCACCATCGCCGCCGCGGTCTTCTCCACCTTTTCGTCGCCTTCCAGCATCATCAGTTCGGGTATCAGCCGCGACTCCAGCGAGCCGACGTTCACCCCGATGCGCATGGGCACCCGGCGGTCCTTGGCCTCTTTCACCACCATGCGCGTCTTCTCTTTGCTGCCGATGTTGCCGGGGTTGAGCCGCAGCCCGTCCACGCCGGCTTCCAGGGCGCGCAACGCCAGACGGTAGTCGAAGTGGATGTCGGCAATCACCGGAATCGGCGAGCGCCGGCGAATCTCCGGCAGCGCGTCGGCGTCCTCCTTGTGCGGCACGGCCACGCGCACGATTTCGCAGCCGGCCTCGGCCAGACCGAGAATCTCCGCCACGCTCGCCTCCACGTCCCGCGTAAAGGCCGTGGTCATGGACTGCACCCGAATCGGCGCGCCGCCGCCAATCGTGACGCCGCCGATGCTGATCTGCTTGGAAATGCGACGCGGGATCATGCCTACCTCATCTACCTCGCTGTGTCACACGAGACCTGCGTTAAGTGTGACGCATCCGGCGGCCTGACGCAAGAGCGGCAGTGACCGCTCTCAGCAGAACGATCAGCACGAAAACGGGCAGGGGCTACACCAACGCTGCTACTCTCCGGTTCCGGTAGAGCTATAGTGCCGCAGCGCGAAGATATACGTGAGATAGGAGAGGCCAAAGAGGAGCAAGCCTACACCCAGGCTAAACGCGCCGGGCCACGCGTAGTCGCCGCCCCGCAGCGCAAACGCCACCGGGTAGAAGGTGGTGAAACCAAAGGGGACAATCGTGAGCAGCGATTGCAGCGGCATAGGAAAGATGTCCAAGGGATACTTCACGTAGTCATTGAGTGAAGAGAACGACTGCCACACGGCAAACGTGCGGCCCACCCACACCGTGATGCACGAAATGAGCGTGGCAATCCCCGTCCAGACCAAAGTCGAGGCGGCGAGCGCGACGATCAACCACAGGATGACCCCAGGCCGCGCGTATAGTTCCAGGCGCATCACGGCTACGCTAAAGGCCGCGCCGAAGAAGATTAGGTTCAAGAGGGATTCGAAGGGCATCTCCCGTGCCGATTCTTGCACGTAGACCGGCAGCGGGCGCACCAAGGCGTAGTCCAGTTCACCGTTATAGAACAAGACCTTCGACTGCGTTGCAAAGCAGAAGAATGCGTCGTGGACATAGAAGCCAATCACACCGGTGCACCACATCAGCACCACTTCCCACGGCGTCCAATCGCCCAGGCGCTCAACGAAACTGAAGGCGATACCGAGGAAAGCGAGTTGCAAGGCAAACCGCACGAGGCGCGTGGCAAGTTGCAGCCACGCATCCACGCGATACTGCGCATACTGCTTGAGGCGCAGCGTAATGCTCACACCGTACACGTGCAGCAGATGGCTCAGCACCGGCCTGCCAACCTTTGCATTTTAGGGTAGGTAGCGGCACACCGTAGCTCAAGCGCGGCGTTTGCAATCGTCCCCAACGGTCTCATCCTCCCTGCACCTCCAGCCGGAGCGCGGCGCGCCCCCACAGCCAGCGGCCCGCGAGCAGCAGCGCTATTCCCCACACCGCTTGGACGCCAAGGGCAAAGATAAGCTCTTGCCCGTGCAGCCGGCCCAGGTAGATGGAGACCGGCGTATGTACCACGGCCTGAAACGGCAAGAAGGCGGCAAGAACGGCCAACGGCGCCGGCAAGAGTGCCAGCGGAATGAGTGTGCCGCCAAAGAACTCCTGGATGGCCGTGCGCACCATCATGAGCCCCAAGAAGTCGTAGGTCCACACCGTCAACAACGCCATGAGAAAATGAATGCCGCTCATGACGAACCAGGCCAGCGCCACACTCACGACAAAGAGCGCGCCGTCCACCGCTGAGGCGGGCAACGCAAGGTTGCCGCTCACGAACCAGACCAGCCAGACCGGCACGGCCACCAGCAGCGCATCCACGACAAAGACCGCCGCCCACTCCATGTAGCGCATCGCTTGCAAATCCAACGGACGCACAAGATCAAGACTGATCTTGCCCGTCTGCACGTAGTTCATGGCGTTGTACACCACGTTCCGGTTGATCCATCCCATGCGCGCCAAGTTCACAACCTGGGCCACGACCAGGTAGGTAACGAGTTCCTGTTCGCCAAATGCGCTCTGCACCGTGCCGCTGCCGCCGTGAATTACCTTCCAGACACTCACCAATACCCAACTGGCGACGAGCGTAACCAGCAGGCTCATGAAGAAGTTGAAGCGCATGGCCAGGCCCACCTTCAGGAAGGCGGTCACCGCGCCCCAATAGGGCAACGATGTGTCACGCAGGCGGCTCATGCAGGCCTCCCTCGCGAAAGACGTTGCGGATCACCTCTTCCACGCGCGGTTCGGTGATAGTAAGATTGCCTACCTCCGCAAGATTGAGAAGAACGCGGGCAACCTCGGTAGCGCCGCCGGCATCGGCCAGACCGGAAATGCGCACCATGCTGCCGAATTGCTCCACAGCGGCGTGCGGCCACTGCGCTTGAACCGTCTGCTCTATCCTCTCCTGGGCGCCGGCAGGCGCTTCTACCTGTACCACCTTGGACGCGGCGAAACGGTCAACGAGACGGCGCAAGCTGCCGTCGTAGACCACACGCCCTTTGTCGATCAGTATCACCCGTTCGCAAAGCTCCTCGATGTCCGCAAGGTCGTGGGTCGTGAGAATGACCGCAACGCCGTGTTCATCCCGCATCGCGGCGATGAAGCGGCGGATCGACTGCTTTGCCTCCACGTCCAGGCCGATGGTAGGCTCATCCAAGAAGACTACCTTAGGGCGATGCAGAAACGTCGCCGCCACGTCGCAGCGCGTGCGTTGCCCCTGGCTGAGGGTCCGCACCGGCTGATTCAGCAGCGGGACCAAGTCCAGCACGTCCGCAAGTTCGCCTAAACGCTGCTGAAAGTCCTGTTGCGGAATGCGGTAGACCGCGCGCAGGAACTGGAGAGAGTCGATCGCCGGCAACTCGAAGATGAGTTGGCTGCGCTGGCCAAAGAGCACGCCGATCTCCCGCGCATTCCGGATGCGCTGGCGATGAGGATCGCGGCCCAGCACGCGCACGTCACCTGAATCCGCATACATGATCCCGGCCACTATCTTCACCGTGGTGGATTTGCCGGCGCCGTTCGGCCCCAGCAGACCCACTACCTCGCCCTGCGGAATCGTGAACGAGATGCCGTCCAGCGCCCGGATGTGTTGGTATTCCGGCGCGACGAAGGAACGCAGCCAACCAAAGCGTCCTTCCCGTCGCCGCTCCACCCGGTACGACTTCACCAGATCTTGAACAGTGATTGCGTCAGCGCTGATACTCACCGGCTAAACGACTCTCAAACATGTGCGGGGGTGATTCAAGGGAGACCAAGTATACCGTAGTGTAAGCAGACAAGCAATCCGCATTGAGAAGGGAGATTTGTAGCTGAGGACCAGCCCAAACGCTGGCTATCGTCCCATGCTCGCGGTTGTGCGCTGCCGGTTGCCGTGCTATACTGACAAATGTTGAGTAGACTAGACAGTCGCGCGGCGAGCATGCGTAGCGTGTGCACGCCGTGAGGAAAGTCCCCACTCCATAGGGCAGGGCAGCGGGTAACACCCGTCCGCCGTGAGGCGCGGAATAGGGCCACAGAGACTACCGCCGGCCACCGTGGCGGCTTCACGGCGTGTTGGCCGGAGTGAAAAGGGTAACCTCTGCCCGGAGCAAGGCCAAGAGAGGGACGTTGAGGCGGCTCGCGGAGTCCCGGGTAGGCCGCACAGAGGCGCAGCGCAAGCTGCCGTCCAAGATAGATGGCTGTCCGCGACAGAATGGGGCTTATCGGTTTACTCAACAAAGCGCTCGCGGCGACGCGCACGCGACGCGGGGTGGAGCAGTGGCAGCTCGTCAGGCTCATAACCTGAAGGTCGAGGGTTCGAATCCCTCCCCCGCTACCAACAGGGCAATCGCCTTCCGCTCTTAGGCGCGTGTCAAGTCCGTCCGGATTGCGCGTGGGCGCGGTGCCCGGCGTTAACCCCCATAGCCTACTCCCACCGCACGCTTGGAACGAACGAAGCGTCATTTCACGGCACGGAGGTCTCATTATGGCTGCGCTCAGGCGCCTGGCCGCGCTCTACGTTTTCGTCGTTGGCGCGGCAATCGCACTGCACTTTCTCGTTACCCGCTTCTACGACCCGGCGTGGTCTGACGCCTCGCTTCCCGTCTGGGAAGTCCTCAATCCGCTGCAGGTGATCGCCTTGGCCATCGCCCTTGTCGTCGCCTACGCGCATAAACGCAGCGTTGACGCGGGAGCCGGCGATGGGCCGGTCACGCGGGCGTACCTGGAAGCAAACGTCCTGTTCTACTTCTCGGCGGCGCTCTTCCTGGCGCTGCTCTGGAACTGGTTTGGCGTGCAGTGGGCCGAGCCGACCACGAGCGACAACCAACTGTGGGTGATCATCGACGTCACGCTGCCGCTTGTGCTCTATGCCACCGGCATCCGGCTCTGGCGCGACGCCGGCGCCGACGCCGCGTAGAGTCCAGTCCGCCCACGCCCCCGGAGGCGCGCATTGGCAAAGACCGTCTATCTCGCCAATCCCTACGGCTTCTCAATCCAGCAGAAGGAACTCTTGCTGCCCGCGCTCATTGCTGCCCTGGAAGAGCTCGGGTTAGAGGTGTGGGAGCCGTTCGCGCGCAACAACCAGGTGGACTTTTCAGAACCGGGGTGGGCCTATGAGATCGGCCAGGCCGACTACCGGGACGTGGCGCAGGCGGACGCCATCTTTGCCGTAGTCAACGGCGTGCCGCCGGATGAAGGGGTGATGGTGGAATTGGGCATGGCAATTGCCCTCGGCAAGCCCACATTTCTCTTCCGCGACGACATGCGCTCGGCCACCGACAGCGGCATGTATCCCCTGAACCTGATGCTCTTCACCGGCCTGCCGGAAGAGGGCTGGCAAGACTACTACTACACGCGGCTCGAGGAACTGGCGGCGCCGGATAAAGCGCTGGCCCGGTGGGCGCGGGAGTAATGGTTTTTCCACACCACGATTTCGTCACACCCCCGCACCGGGGGTGTTTCGTTGCCCACAGGCAGAGTCTTCGGACCCAATCCCGCCGGTGCGAGGCGCCATTTGAGAGAGAGTTTGCCGATGGAAGGCAATTCTGAAATTCCCGCGTGGCTCAACGCGCTTGCCCAAGAGAGCGGCATGGAGCGGCGCGCGCTCTTGAGCCTGCTCGCTACCGGCGGAGTCGCGGCGGCGCTTATGGCGTGCGCGGAAGTGCGCGTTTCCACAGATTCACAGAGATTGTCCGACAAGACGCCGGCTGCGGCTACGCCGCCTCCCTTCTACAAGAATTCGGAACCGTTTATCACGCACGGGGAGAGAGGGCTGGAGTCCCGCCTGGAGCAGATGCAGGGATTCGTAACGCCGAATCGCCTCTTCTTCGTGCGCAACAATTCCGCCAGCATCGCGGTAAACCCTGACGAGTGGCGGCTAGCGCTCGAAGGCGATGCCGTCGCGACGCCGCAGGAGTTCTCCTACGCGGACATCCGCCGCCTGCCCAGTCGCACGGTTACGGCCTATCTGGAGTGCGCCGGCAACCAGCGCGCCATGTTCGACCTGGTCAAAGGGCAAGCGGCGCAGGGCACCCAGTGGCTGACCGGCGCGGTGGGCAACGGCGTCTGGACCGGCGTTTCGCTGCGGGACGCGCTCGAATTGGCCGGTGTAACAGCGGATGCCGCCAGCGTGCTATTGGTCGGCCTCGACACAGAATCGCCGGAAGGCGGTTGGCGGCGCGCATTGCCAATTGCAAAGGCGCTCGACCCGGATACGCTCCTGGCCTACGGGCTGAACGGCGAGGATTTGCCCCAAGACCACGGCTACCCGCTGCGCGCGCTCGTGCCCGGTTGGGTGGGCAGCGCCAGCGTCAAGTGGCTGAGCCACATCGTCGTCTCCCGCGAGCAGTTCTGGACGCGCAACAACACCACCTCCTACGTGCTCATCGGCGACAACTACCCGCCGGATGGCGCGGCGCTGGGCAAACCCCTCACCACGCAAGCCATCAAGAGCGCCCTGGCGTTGCCATGGCCTGCCCAATTGGCCGTGGGCGCGCACCGCCTGCATGGGTACGCCCACTCGCCGTTCGGTCAGATTACACAGGTTGACTGGAGCCTGGACTCCGGGGCTACCTGGAATCAGGCGCGGGTGCTCGCGCCGCAGGTCCAGTATTCATGGGCGCGTTTCGAGTTGGCGTGGGACGCCCCGGCAGGTGAACACACCCTCATGACCCGGGCCACGGACGCGGCCGGCAATACCCAGCCGCAGGAGATTCCCTTCAACGAAAAGGGCTATCTCTTCAACCAGCCGCTGCCGCACCCAATCCACGTCTCCTGAAACTCCCGCGCGCGCCTTGTGCGTTTGGCGCATGAGCACCCGTTTGCCCTATTATGGAATTAGGGGCCGCAGCACGCGCGTTCCCAGCGACCAGGCAATTCACGAAGGGAATCCTGTGGAACAAGCCATGCCACGGCCCGGCCTTGCCGTTGAGGCAACCGACCTCACCAAGACCTACAAGAACGGCGTGCTGGCGAACGACCAGTTGAACGTAGCCGTCCGGCGCGGCCAGGTCTACGGCCTGCTCGGCCCGAACGGCGCCGGCAAGAGCACGTTCGTGCAGCAGGTCATGGGTCTGATCCGGCCTACGTCCGGCCGCGTGTGGGTCTTTGGCGTGGACGCGGAGCGCGACCCGGAGCGCGTCAAGCGCATGATTGGCTATCTGCCGCAGACGTCGTTTGCCATGCGCGACTTGCTGGCGGACGAGGCCATCTACTTTACGGGGCGGCTGAAAGGCCTCTCGCACAAGGAGACCGTGCGCCAGCGTGACTCCTACATCGAGCAGTTCGAGGTAGAGGAAATCCGGCGCAAGCCCATCAACCAGCTTTCCGGCGGTATGCAGCGCATGGCGGGCTTCATCATGGCTTTGCTCGGCAGCCCGCCGCTGCTTGTGCTCGACGAACCGACGAACGACCTGGATCCGCTGCGCCGGCGCGCCGTCTGGGAAGCCATCCGGCGCGTCGTCGTCTATGACGGCGCCGCCTGCCTCCTGGTGACGCACAACGTCCTGGAGGCCGAGCGAGTAGTCGATAGAGTAGCCCTCATCGACGAAGGGCGCGTGCTGGCGGAAGGCACGCCCGGCGCGATGAAGAGCCGCCTGGGTGAAACTATCCGCCTGGAACTCTGGCTGCGCGACGGCGCCGAGCTATCCAAGGCCCAGGAATCGCACCTGCACTCGCTCGGCGCGCTCCACCAGCCCCGGCCCCGGCACCTCCTCTTGCGCGTGCCGCAAGAGCGGGTAGGCCGGACTATCGACAGTGTCCTAGCGGAGATTAGCGCGGACGCGGTAGAGGACTTTCGCCTTGCCACCGCCTCGCTCGAGGACGTTTATGTTGAGTTGGTTGGGCGTTCCCTTGATGAGAGCGAGAGTGTCGAAGCGGCCCAACCTTCCGAGCAAGAGCGCGTTGGCGCGGAGAGCGCCCTGCGCTAGAGGTTCCTTATGACAACCATAAATCCGTCTCGCCTGGATACGGCGTGGCGGCGCTTTGTCCGCTTCTGGCAGAACTACGTCCACCTGTCTGCCGTCATCGTTCTGGAATTCAGGCAGTGGATCTCCATGATCGTCTCGCTCTCCGTGCTACTCAATCTGGGCATGGTCTTCGCGTTCTCGTTCATTTCCGGATCGCGGGACCCGGAACTGGGCCGGTATTTCGTTTCCGGCGCGGCGGTGATGTCGCTGGTCACCCTGGGCGTGATGATGGTGGCGCAGGACATGGCGCAATCGCGGCGCAACGGCTCGATTCTCTACTACGCCTCGCTGCCGATCAGCAAGACGGCCTTCATCCTGGCGGTGGTCACCGGCAACGGCATGGCCGCAGTGCCGGGCATGATCATCACGCTGCTGGTGGGCAGTTGGTACTTCGGCTTCTCGCTGGCGCTCAATCCGCTCATGCTCGCCGTGGTGCCGCTGAGCGCGATCTCGCTGGCCGGCGTGGGCGCGGCAATTGGGCTTGGAATCCCCAACTGGCGGGTCGCGGGGCTGGTGGCCCAGGCCACCATGTTCTTCATCATGTTCTTCGCGCCGGTGATGATTCCGCTCGAACGCCTGCCGGCCGCGCTCCAATACACCGGCATGATCCTGCCGCCCACCTACGCGGCGCAGGCGTTTCGCGCCGCCCTGCTGCCCGACATCACCGTGGCTTTGCTGACCGACCTGGCGGTACTGGCGCTCTTTGGTCTGGGCTCTTTGGCGATTGTGGTGAAGACGCTTAAGTGGCGGTTGGAGTAGGGAGATCGAAAGCGGCATGAAACTCCCCTGGCAGGATCGCACCGAGCCGCGTCGGCGACGTGCGCGCTCCGCGCCAAGAAGCGGGGGGCAAGCCCCAATGCTGTCGCATAACGTAGCGCGGGGGCTTGTCCCCCGCCTCTTAGCGGGCACGGAGAAGCGAGAAATCCGTTCGTGCTGAGCTTGTCGAAGCTCAAACGAAGCGTAGCATGCCCGAAACCGGCGAGCCGTTTCCCATCCTTTTACCCTTCGACATAGCTCAGGCCGAACGGCGTGCCATTTGATACGTCACCATTGGGCACAAGCCCCGCGCCACCGTTGGGGAGTGTAAGTGACGATGCGTACCGCTCGCGCCACGGAGCGGTGGACAAGCCCCCGCGCTACGGTCGAGGAGCGTAGGAGACGATGCGTGCCGCCCATGCCACGGAGCGGGGGACAAGCCCCCGCGCTACGGCTGGCCAGCGAGGCATAAGCGCGCGTGGCAGGCACAACCCGGGGCGAGGCCGGTTCACTTCACGCTGTAGCGCTACAGCGCCTTGTAAAGAATCTGCCGGATGTCCTCCGGCGTAACCGTGCGGGGGTTGATGCCGACGTTGCGGCTGCGGAACGTGTCGTTCACGATGGCGTCGAAGTGCTCGTCGGTCACGCCGGCCGCGCTCATGGATGCCGGGATGCCGATGTCGGCCGCCAGGTCGCGTATGGCCGCGATTGCCGCCAGCGCCGCTTCCCGTTCGCTCTGGCCGGCGCGGGTCGCGTCGAATTCACGCGCCACCGCCGCCAGTTGCGGCTCGCAAGCCATGCGGTTGAAGTCCAGGCCGTGGGGCAAGACCAGCGCGTTGCTCAGGCCGTGGGGCAGATGATGGTACGCGCCAATGGGGTGCGCCATGGCGTGGATGATACCCAGGCGCGAGTGGGCGAAACCGACACCGGCAATGCACGCCGCCGCCTGCATCTTGCCGATGGCCTCCATGTTGCCGCTGTTGCCCACCGCGGCGCGCAGGTTCTCGCTGATAAGGCGAATGGCGTGGAGATTGAAGGCATTGGTGAACGGCGTTGACAACGGCGAGGTCATGCCCTCCACGGCGTGGGTGAGCGCGTCCATGCCGGAGTGCGCCACCACGTGCGGCGGCAGCGTGGTCAACATGGCGGGATCCAGAAACGCCGCGCGCGGCGCCAGGCGCGTGCTGAGAATGGACATCTTGAACTGCTGCTCGGGCAGCGTGATGACCGCGGCAAACGTGACCTCGGAGCCGGTGCCAACGGTGGTTGGCACGGCGTAGAGGGGCGGCAGGTCGTGCTCGAACGCGTCGAAACCCTCGTAGTCGGCCACGCTGCCGCCGTTGGTAATGAGCACGCCCGCCGCTTTGGCCACGTCCAGCGAACTGCCGCCGCCCACCGCCAGCAGCCCATCGCATTCGGCGGTTCGATACGCCGCGACCACCGCCTCGACGATGCGCTCTTCCGGGTCTGCCTGCACGTCGGCGAAGATCGTGGCAGCCAGGCCCGCCGCTTCCCGCAGCGATCGCTCCACCGGCGCAAGCAAACCGGCATTGACGATGCCCTGATCGGTAACCACCAGCAGGTGATTGTGACCCTCAGCCGCCAGCGTGGGGCCGACCTCCGCGACAGCTCCGGCGCCGCTGAGAATTCTCGTAGCCACCGCAAAGCTGTGGACCGCCATGCCGGCTCACTCCTTCCCCAAAAGGGCGCAAAATGCTGGCCTGAGTGTAGCAGGGCGGGTGTAGCCTGGCAAACAGGCCGACAGGTTCTTCGTTGAAATTGCGTGAAACTCACCATAGGTGTCGAGCAATTCGCTGACGGAATCTTCCCCACGCTAGGGGGTGTTGACTGCAAGTGTCATTTTAAGCGCAGCCAATTGTCATGCCGAGCGCAGCGAGACATCTACACGGCTCCCGGCTCAAGATTCTTCACTGCGGAGACTATCCTGAGATAGACGAAAGGTTCCTCAGAATGACAGTTGGAAGTCTGCTCAGGCCTTGAGAAGATCACACCTTGATGCGACTACGTGTCTTGCCTTTGGCCAACCCAAGCCCAAGACTGCCATCTGCGGCCAAGCACTGCCATTGACAAGTCAATGGTGAGGCAGCTAGGATTGACAAAAGGGAATGGAGAATTGCACTATGGCGATCGAACAGGACTTCGGTCAGCGCATATCTCGCATCGAGGAGCGGCTACAGCATGTAGCTACCAAGGAAGACTTGGCCAACCTCAAGGCCGACCTCATCAAGTGGATGGTCATTGCGATGGTATTGTGGAGTGGAGTGCTCATAGCCGCCATGCGGTTCATTCCGGCCTAATGCGCAACCGGCTGCGGGCGGCTGAGTAGAATCCAAAGTCTACAGGTCCTGTCTGTCAACATCGTAGTACTTGACTATCGCCTCCTGGTTGTCTATCTTCATATTGAAGCTGTAGAGGGAGAAGCTACGGCAGCCCCCACAGCCGGGTATTTCGCAGGACGCTTGCAGCGTCACGCAAGAAAGGAACACGAGATGAGCGCTTTGCATATGACTCGCCGCAGACTGCTTGCCTCCGGCGCAACGTTTGGAGCGTTTGGCTTGTTGGCGGCGTGCGGACAGGCGCAAACGGGGACAGGCGAGATGAATGGCGACCAGCCCAAGGCCGCCGAACCCGCCGCGGAAGCCGGGCCAAAGACGGAAGAGATCACGCTTAGCGTGCAGGACGGTGGCCGCTGGCAAGAGTGGGCGGAAGGCATTCTGAACGAGCGCTTCCAGGCAAAGTATCCGAACGGGCAGGTCGTCTTCACGCCCCGCACGGGCGGGCAGGCCCACACGTTTGTGGAACTTTCGGTGGGGTTGGCCGCCGGCCAGATGCCCGACCTCTTCAAGATGGGCCAGGCAATTGCGCCGTCCATCTACATGGCGGGGCTTTCCATCCCGCTCAACCCGTACTTTGCCACCTGGGGCATGGAGCCGGACTTCCTGCCCAGCACGTTGGACACCGTGCGCGTGAAGGGGCAATTGCAGGGCATGCCCATGATGGCGGCCAATCGCTCGTACTGGCTCCGCGACGACCACATGGCGGAGGCGGGATTGACGCCGCCTGAAGCGTGGACGATGGACGACCAGGCCGACTTCGCCACTACCATGACCAAGTGGAAGGTGTTGGGCAAGGAGATCGAGCGCTACGGCTTCAGCCCGGGCAATCTCGGCCGTGATCCCGAGGAAGCCGAGTTGAACGGCATCGTCGAGTCCAACGGCGTGCAATGGGTGACTAATGGCAAGGCACAGGGTTTCGTGAACGGGCCGGAAGCGATTGCGGGGCTGGAATTCCAGTTGCGGAGAAAGCTCGGCTTCAATCCCCACGGCTCATCGTACGTCGGGCCGGAATTCAGCGGCTACGGCGCCGGCTTTGCCGGCGGCTACGTTTCTATGATTTGGGGTAATGCCGCCATTGGCCGCCGCGTCGCGACAGATGCGCCGGAAAACATCGACCAGATTCTCGTTGCGCCTGAGCCCATGGGCGACCAGCGCGCCGTTAGCCTTTCGTTCAACGACTGGCTGGGCATGGGCGCCGCCACGAAGAATCCGGACGTGACGTGGGATCTGCTGCTCACGGTGCATGAGGACGACGTGCTCATCGCCTACGATGAGCTGACGTTCTACTTGCCGCCGCGTGTGTCGGTCGCCGCCAAGGCGCCCTATGTGCAGGAGAACGCTTTCTTGTCCGGCCTGCTCCGCAATCTTAGTGAGGTAGGCCTCGGCCGCCAACCCATTCCCGGCTGGGACAAGATGCGCCCAATCATCCTGGAAGAGTTGGCGAAAGCGGGCGCCGGCGAACTGGACGCCCGCGACGCGCTCGATAACGTCGCCGCGCGTTGGGACGCCGTGCTCCAGGAGCCGGATATCCAGGCGTTCTACAACGAGTAACCGCTGGCGGCCCCGGCGGGGCCGTACCGGAGAAACTGCACGCGGGCCGGTCCAGCTTATGAACCGGCCCGCGTGTGCGGTTTCAGTCTAGTGCTGCCGCATCAAACAGACAGGCAGCAAAACTCGCGTCTGAAATCTCCGATTCTGAAGTCTCCGGCTCTGAAATCTCCGGTAGTGCAGGTTTGTAACCTGCGAAGCTGTTACGTCAATTCTTTGCAAGCCGGTTTAGACGGCTGAGGCGGGGGACAAGCCCCCGCGCTACGTTAACGCGACAACTTTGGGGTTCAGTCCTGCCAAGCGCAACGCTGGATTGACTTGGCGTTGCGCTATTGCTATTCTGTGAAAAGTGTCGTCCTCAACTCAGTCAGCAGAGTAAGGAAAAGTGAGTCCATGGCAGCAACCGAAGACCGCATCCGCCAACTCGTGGCCGAAAACCTCGAAGTTGACGGCAAGCCGCTGAGTGCTTCGCTGGACTTGAGCGCGAGCCTCTCCGATGCCGGCGTCTCATCGATGGATCAGCTTTCCTTTGGGAAGGTGGTCGCACAGGAGTTCAACGTCACCCTAACGGCTGAAGACTGCCCCCGCTTCGAGAATCTCCAGCAGTTGGTCGACTATCTGGATTCTCAAGCAAGCTAGACCCGCGCGCGGCGCCTCGCCATCCAGCGGCGCGGCGCCTCGCCCGACCGCGCGAGCAAGAGACTACTCGGAGATGCGGAAAGCCATGCCACGCGCGCCCGTATCCGAGAAATGGTGGGGGCCATTCGAGAGCAGCGGGCGGGTTGACGTGGTTCACGTTGACCTATCGCCTCACGCGGAACGAGAAGCCGCAGCCCTGGCGTTGCTCGATGAAGAGGAGCAGGGCCGTTTGCGGCGCTTTGCGTTTGACGGGCCGCACCGCCGCTTTACGCTGTGCCGTGCCGCGCTCCGCGCCGTGCTCTGTCAGAGACTCGGCTGCGGGAACGAGCAACTTGCATTCGGGAGCGCCCGCCATGGCAAGCCGTTCGCGCTCATCGATACTCAGCCGGCCCCGGTTAGCTTCAACGTGAGCCACAGCGGTCGGCACGGGCTGATTGCCATTGCCCCATCCGGGCGGGTGGGCGTGGACGTGGAGGAGCGCGACGCCCAGCGCAACCTCGACCTGCTTGTGGACACTGTATTGGGCGATGCGGAGCAAGCGGCGCTTGCCGCAGCCCACGGCGGGGCGCGCGTCCACCTCTTCTTCAAGATGTGGACGATCAAAGAGGCGTTGCTCAAGGCTATGGGCAACGGGTTTCAGTTGGACGCCACGCGCATCGCGGTTCCGCCGCCGATGCTGCGCGGCAAGAGAAGCGGCACGGTCAAAACGCCGCCGGTTTCCCCGTCCACGTGGCACGTTGAAGACCTTGGCAATCGGGAATTTGCCGCCGCCGTCGTGTATGAATCGGCAGAGGCCAATGCCCCGGCGCGGCGAAACTAGGGGTCAGATGGCGGACGCGGCAGCAACAGGACCGATGTGGCGAGTTCCTGAACCGCTCTCCACGCTCGACGTGCCGGTGGATGACGAAACCGTCATCACGCTGCGCCGCCACGGCAATCCGGCCGGCCCGCGCTTGGTGCTGTGCCACGGCAACGGCCTGGCAATCGACCTCTACTATCCCTTCTGGTCGCTCCTCTGCGACGATTTCGACGTGATCGTCCACGACCTGAGAAACCACGGTTGGAATGCCGTCACGTCGGCGCGGGAGCACACCATCGCCACTTTCGCCCACGACCACGACCTCATTCTCGACGCCATCGACCGCCACTACGGCGAGAAGCCCTTGACCGGGGTCTATCATTCCGTTTCTTCGCTCACGACGCTGGTGTCGCCCACCAAGGGCAGCCGGCACGCGGCCCTGATATTGTTCGACCCGCCCCTGTGCAAGCCGGGCGCCAGCTATGAGGAGTTCGACGCGGCCGCCACGCGCACGGCCGGGTTCGCCCGCCGCCGCACGTTTCGCTTCAAGAGCCGGGAGGACTTCGTGGAGCTTCTCGGCTATTCACCGGCTTACCAACATACGGTGCCCGGGACAATCGAACTTGTGGCGCAGGCGACGCTGCGCGAACGCGCTGGCGCTCCCGGCTATGAACTGCGGTGCCCGCCGGAATATGAAGCGCAAATCGTCGACTATGCCAGCCCCTACGCCGTGCTGGTGGACTTTGCGAAGTTTCAGTGCCCCATTAAGGTCATTGGCGCCGATCCCACGCTGCCCTACGCCTACCTGCCCACGCTGAACCTGAGCGACATCCTGAGCGTTGACTACGACTTCCTTCCCAATGCCACGCACTTTCTCCCGCTGGAGAAACCGGAAGAGTGCGCCGCAGTCGTGCGTGATTTCATTGCTGAGGTCGTGAGCGGCTGAGCGCGCCGGTTCTCCGCCGGCCGCCGTCAGCGTTCGACCCGCACGGTAACGATGTCCAGGCCGTGGTATTTCTGGTGCCGCACCGCGGCGGCGTAGTGCCGCAGGAGGCGAAAGGACATCTCCCTGTCGTCCGCAGCCTCGCTCTGTTCGTCCAGATGCGCCAGGCGGTCTTCCAGGTTCTCTTCGGCGAAAACCGCCAGGAATTCCAGTTCCACGGCAGTGCCCTCGGGACGCGCGCCGATGACCAGGCGGGGCGCCTCGCGCGGCGCGTTCTCGGTGGGATATGCGTTGTCCGGCTGCAAGAGACTCGCCAGCGTCTCCTCGCCCGCCGAGCGCAGGCGGTCGGTCGCGGCGGTGTCCCAACCCATCTTGGCCGCAACCTCCTGGAGAAAGGCGTCGATGCGGGGCAGGTCGGCCACATCCAACCGCGTCTCCAGACGCCTGCGCCGCGGCCCGGTCAAGTCCAGCAGCACGGTCAACGCTATCGCCACCGCCGCGCCGACGGTGATGCCGTTGCCGAGCAACGTATCCCACGGCGCGTTCAGGATACCCTCGAAGATATTCTGGTGCTGCAAGCCGACGCCAATGGAGAACGACAGTCCCACAATGAGGGCATCCTGATAGTTGAGGCCGGACCGCGAGACCGTGCGGATGCCCTCGAAGAAGAGTATGCCAATCGCCACCAACAGGAACGCCCCCATGATGGGGTTGGGAATCGTAAGCAGCAGGCCGGTTACTTTGGGGAAGAGCGCCAAGATGAGGAATATGACGCCAATGGCGTAGGCAACCGTGCGGGCGGCCACCCCGGTCAGGTTGATGAGCGAGACCGTGGACGATGAATAGGCGCTGGTGGGCGGCGTGCCGGCGAGACCCGACAACAGAATACCCGTGCCGTTGGCGTAGAGCGCGCCCTGGATCAGACGAAAGTCGAGCGCCCGCGGTCTGCGCTGCGAGACCTGTTGCACGACCACGGCGTCGCCGATGGTCTTGATCGCTTGCACCAGAGTCACGATGAGGAACATCGGCAGCAGCGCCCAGACCGCCGCGCTCGGCGCAAGATCCAGTCCGGGGAAACCGCCCGTGGGGACGCCAAACCACGACGCCGCGCGCAAACGCTCCAGGTCGTACATGCCAAAGAGCGGCGCCGCCAGACAGCCGGCCCCAATGCCGATGAGCGGCGACCAGAGCCGCCAGTTGGCGGGAGCGCGCAGCGCCAGCACGGTGGTTACGACGAGCGTCACCAGCGCCACGCCCGGGCCAGCTATGACCGGCGTGCCGGCGGGCACTTCCTTCAGACGGTCGAACGCGACGGGCAGAATCATGGTGGCGATCAGCATGAGCACCGTGCCGGAGACGGCGGGCGTGATGATGCGGCGCAAGCGGGGCAGCCACGCCGCGATTGCCAGGTAGAAGAGCGACGAGAGCACGATGAGGCTGGCCAGCGCCGCCGGGCCGCCCGCCTGGAGCGCTAGCACGGAAACGGCGACGTAATTGGGGGTAGTGCCCGTGATGAGCAGGTGGCGCGTGCCCAGCCACCCAATGCCGGCCGCCTGCAGCACCGTAACGGTCCCGCCAATGATCAGCGAGGCGAACACGGCCCACGTGAGATAGCGCTCGTCCTGGCCGGAGGCCACTGCCGTAATCGCCACGATCAAAACGGCCGGCGCCACCACGATCAGCACGCCCTGCGCCCCCACGACCGCAGCCACGAACGGCGGACAGCGCTCGTCCGGTTCGTAACGGATGTTTTCGCTCACGCGGGTTGCAGCCAAGGGGAACCTCCACTCAGCCGCCTAAACGCCGGGACACTCGTCTGCTAGACGCCGCCGGGGACGTCATTACCGCTAATGCGCAGGTAGTCCGGTTTGGGCGGCGCGCCCGTGTACTGGAACTCCGCGGCCATGTAGCTCATCGTAATCGCCCGCCGTGACTGCGCGGAAAGGTTGGGCGCGGTACCGTGGAGCAGCAGGCTGTGGAAGAAGAGGCCGTCGCCCGCCGCCATCGGCACGGTGATCACGTCTGCGGTGTCGTAATTTGACTCATTGATGATGTAGTCGTCAGGCACGCGCTCGTGGGGCACGGGGCCGCGCTTGTGGCTGCCGGGAATGACCGTCATGCAGCCGTTCTCCGCCGTCGCCGGCTCGAACGGCATCCAGCACGAACTCAACTCCATCGGCTCGATCGGCCAGTAGGGAGAATCCTGGTGCATCCCCTTGGCCGACCCCACCTGCGCCGGTTTCATGAGCACGGCGTCGCGAAAGAGCTTCAGGTTCTCGCTGCCGATGAGGGCCTGCATGCGCTCCACGACTGCGGGCTTCATGCCCAATGCGCGAAACACGTCGTCATGCAGCACGAGCTGATCCATCTTCCGGTAGGCGTCGCCGCGCCGCTCGGGCCACGGCATCTCGCCGCGCTCCACGCGCGGCTCAACCTGAATCCTGATGCCCTCCGGTATGGGTAGACGGTCGTACATTAACGCTTCCAACCGCTCCTTCAGGACGGCAATCTCAGCCGCCGACACCAAGCCCTCGATGAGGAGATAGCCGTTCTCCGCGTAGAAGGCCTGCTCCTCCTCCGTCACGATCGTCGTTGCCTGCGCCATCTTCCTACCTCCTCGCTGCAATTGCGATTGCGCACTCTTTTCTGGCAGCCATTGGCTGCGGTGTATCCGAAGTCGGGCCGCGTTCGCGCCCATCCGCCGCTGCCTGCCGTGTATTATCGCCTAATGGTGCGACTTTGGGAAAGTGAGTTGCGTGTCGAAATCGACTTTCCCGGTGAGCCTGTCGAACCATGAGCGGCAACCTGCAACGGCAAAGCACATCTCACACCCCACTTCAGAAGAGCGCCGCTTGCCGAGCCGCCAGCGGCCAGGCCGCAATGCCGCTGTCCCGCAAGTGCGCGGCAAAGTGCTGCGGGCCGAACATGGTAAACACCCGCTCCGGCTGCGCCTGCTCCACGTAGGCGTTCAGTTGCCGCCAGTCGCAGTGGTCGCTCAAGGGGAGCGCCGCATCGACGCGCATCTGATATTTGCAGGAAGGATCGATAGCCCAACCGCTGAGCAAGAGGGTGCGGTACGGCATGAGGACGAGCGTTTCGCGTCGATTCCGTAGGTGAGGCGGCATCAGCACCACCGTCCCTTCCTCGCGCCGGCCGCGCCAACGCGTGAAACGGCCGGGAAAGCGCGCGCCCATCCGCTGGTAGACCGCCGTCATCGCATACGTGGATTCGTGCACCTGCACCGTGAAGCCCGCCTCCAGCAAGATGTGGAGCGCCTCTTGTCCTTTGCCCAAGCTGTACGCCAGCACAACGGGCACATCTCCATTGCGCAGGGTTTCTCTTACCCACTCACACACTTCCTCTATGACGATCTCGCGGGGCGGAAACACGTACGCCGGGTGCCCAAAGGTAGCGTCGAGGATCAGCGTGTCGCAGGGAATAGGCTCTGCCGGTTGCCCAAAGCGATCTTCCCCCAGGTGCAGGTCGCCGGTGTACACGATGCGCTCGCCGGTAGCGTGAACGTCAATCGCCACTTGCGCGGAACCCAAACAATGGCCGGCGGGAAAGAGAGTCAGCGTATAGTCTGCGCGCTCCAGCGGCTCGCCGTAGGCCAGCGGCATCGCCTGCTTGAGCTTCATGCGCTGCGCGGCCAGGGCAATCGTTTCGGCGGTAGCGAGCACGTGGTGATGTGGGGCGAGGTGGTCGCTGTGGGCGTGGGAGATGTACCCTTCCGGTTTCACCCGGCGCGAATCGAGCCAGAGTTCCAAGCTGGGAAGAAAGATGCCGGGTTCGATCAGAGTCTGCATGTAGGGTCTTTCAGTTAAGGGAGTAGCCGGTTAAGGGAGTAGCCGGCTAAGGGAGTAGCCGGCTAAGGGAGTAGCCGGTTAAGGGAGTAGCCGGCTAAGGGAGTAGCCGGCTAAGGGAGTAGCCGGCAGAGGAAAGCGTGCGGGAAACCTGCCTCAGCGTAGCACGCGCCGATTGCGTCTTCAAATTGCGCCTGTCAGTGCGACGCGCGCCAAGAGATCAGACACCTGGCAGAATCGAGCCAACGAGTTCCAGCGCCCGGTTGACGAAGAGGCCCTGGGTGCCCGCGGCGTAGTGCGCGGGCGCGAGTTCGTCGTCCTGGTAGGAGCCGAGCTCATAGCCGCCGCGCGGAATCTCCCGGTCCGACGGCACGTAGCCGATCATGTCGTTCGCCATGCTCACGTGCACCACGTCTAAGCCGAACTGCTCCTTGACGCGCGTGCGGGTCTCCATGCCGTATTCCAGGAAGAACTCGCCGGGAAAACCGACGAACACCAGATGTCCGACGCGAATGACCTGCAATTCGGTTTCCAGACCGTCCGCCAACGTGCCGGCCTCGATTTGGCGCAGGATGCGCTGCGCCCAGCGGGCCTTGCAGAAGGGCAAGCGCCGGCCAGTGCCGGGAAACGCGCCGGTTTCAAGCGCCTGGCGCAGATAGGCGGCCGTCGGCGGTTCGGCAAACGGCGCGACGATGGGCGTGCTTGCCGCCGCGACACTGCCCAGAGTGCGGGCGCAAATCCCCTCCCGCACGTTCACCACTTCCGCGCCCATGATGCGGCCTTCTCTTTCAAGTTCGGGAAACGTGGCCGAGCGAAAGCCGCCGCTCTCGTTCGTGTAGTTGGGACGAATGTCGCCGTGGCAGCCCAGCAGAAAGCCCACCACGCAGTCGTCACCGTAAACATCCTCCACAAACGACCGCGCCGGGCCGATGTAGTCGGCGCTGATGGCGTAGTTGTCGCTCATACTGGTGGGATGGCAGGCATAGTTGAAGATGACGCCGGCGGGCTCGCCGCGCTCATCGTCGAAGCGCAGCACGGGCAGAGAGTGATCTACCAGGCCGTCCGGCCGCGGACAATTGACCACCTCGCCATTGCGCTCGCCGCGCCGGTTTATGGCCAGGCCATATCGGCCCGCGCCAATCCCGCCCACGACGGTCTGCATCCCCTGCATCGCCATCGCCACCGCGCCCGCCAGCTTGTTTTCCAATTCTTCCAGGTAGTCATGGTCCAAGATTGGCAGCGCGTAGGTCAACTCTTCAGTGGGAATGCCGCCGGGATAGGGTATGCCCGCGCCAGGCAGACCGGCGCCCCAGTCTTTCGTGTTGGGGCCGCTGTGGGCGTGGGTCATGCCCAGCATGACGTGGGAGCCCGGTATGCCGGTCAACGCGGCAATCTTCTGGCGCACGGCGCGCGTGCGTTCCAGGGAGATGTCAACGAGATCGGCGCCCACCACGGCTACGGTCGTGTCTTCATCGGCAAACACGTACGCCGCGGCGTAGAGTTCGTCATGGATTTCGTCTGAAGGCCGGGTGCGATTGCCGTAGCCGCCGAGATGCGTGCCCACCGGCGGGGTTATGTTGACCTTAGCCGCCCCCATGCGGACGCTCGCTGACATGGTTCGCCTTCCCTTTCACTAAGCCTCACGCAAGGGTGACTGCGCGGATTTCATCCTGTGATTCATGCATGCGGCGCGCGAGCGCCACAACGCGCCGCACCACGAATGCTTCGGTCTCCGGTTGAAACGGCGCCGGATACCAGAACCAGCGGTAGAAATCCGCCGGTTCGGAACCGCCTTCCGGATAGGCGCTGGCCGTGCAGACGTAGCCCACTTCCGAGTTGCTGTAGCCGAGGGTGAGGGCCATCTGCGCCTGGTGGCTATCCTGAAGGGCGCGCTCGATCGCCAGGCCGATTTCCAGGAAGACCTCGCCGCCCATGGCCACGATCCAGACACTGCCAAGGCGCACGATCTGTACCTCCATGTCCACGGCGCCGGGCAACTCCTCACCGTTTTCCAGTTTCTCAATGAGGCGGTCGGCCCAGGGATGATAGCGCGTGCGGCGAGAGTCCGCGCGATAGGCGCGCAGTTCTTCAAGAGTGGGCGGCTCTTGGAACGGAAGCGGAAGCTGTTCCCTGGCAACCGCGATGGGATAGCCCACCGCCATGTGGCTTTCCCGCGCCGCGCGGACGGCAACCGCGCCGGCGCCGCGGCCGAGGGCCTGTATCTCCGCCGCCGTGCAGGGGTGGAAACGCTCGCCGTCGGGCGTGAGCACCCGCGGGCGGATGTTGCCGCCGCAGCCGGCGAGAAAGACTGCGATCGGCGCTCCCTCATCGGCAAACGACCGCTCGACTTCATCCTTTGCCGGAGAAATGTAATCGCCGCCAATCAGGGGTATGCCGCGATAGTGAAAGCCGGTGCCGTGACAGGCGGCAGAGAAGATGACGGCGAGTGCCGAGCCATCCAGGCGATCCACGCGCAAGACCCGCGCCCGGTTATCCACCGGCGCGTCGTAGTTGGGCAACATGCTGGAAACGCCGTCCACCACCTTGCGGCGATTGATGGCGAACTCACCCTCGGCTTCGCCGATCGCCAGCGAGGCCGGCTCCAAGTTCGCGTTCGCCCGCGCCACCGTATCGGCAATTTGCCCGATTAGCCACTCCCGGTACTCCAGGTCAACTTCGTACGGCGAAACCAGGGAAATGTTAGGGCCGGAGTGCGTGTGGGAAGCATTGAGCAGCACATGATCGCCCGGAATATCGGTCTGCGCGGCCACGCGCGCGCGTATAGCCGCGGCCAGTGAGGCTTCCATGTAGATGACGTCGTTGCCGACCAGGGCGACTTTCGTCGCGTCGTCGTCGAAGACCACTGCCGTGCTGTAGAGTTCGTCCAGCACGCCGGTGGCCGTGAGCGTCATGCCGCTCTGGAGCACGCTGCCGATTGGCGGCGTAATCTGCGTCTTGGCCGCGCCGGCCCACAGCGGAGGCCGCGCCGGCAGTTTCTCGTCTGCCCGGTTGATCCAGTCTTGCAATTGCCGCTCCCTTTCCGCTTCCATTCGCTATCATGATGCAGCGGGGGCAATCACGCAAGTCATGCATGTTGAGAAAGGTGAAAGATGCGCGCGACGGACGTTCTCCAGGTCATCATCGACACGTGCGGCACGCTGGGAGGCGACGAGGGGATACTCTTTGGCGACCGCGAGCAAGAGGTCACCGGCGTGCAGGTGTGCTGGATGGCGAGCCTGGACGCCATCGCGCGCGCGGCTGAGGCCAACGCCAACCTGATCATCGCCCACGAGGATCTCTATTTCCCCTCGTGGCGGCCGCAAAACAGCGGCGCGCCGGTGGACTATCTGAGTTGGCGCGTCAACCAGCGGCGCATGCAACTGCTCGCGCGTTATGGGATTGCGGTCATGCGGGTGCACGGGACACTGGATCGCCACTGCATCTTTACGGCGTTTGCCGCCAAACTGGGGCTGGGCGCGCCGGTGGTTGACGAGGGCGCGTACCTCAAGGCGTACGACCTGCCGGCGGATACCACGTATGGCGGGCTGGTGGAGCGGGTCAAGTCTGCGCTGGGGATGACGGCCGTGCGCGCGACGCCGCACGATCCGGCGGCGCCGGTGCGGCGCGCCGGGCTGCCCTGGGGCGGCTTGGGCCTCTTCGTAAACGTAGGCTACATGCAGTCAATTCTCAAGTACGACTGCGACGTGTTCATTGCCGGTGAGAGCGACAACTACGGCATGCACTTCGCCATGGAGTCCGGTGTGCCCATGATCGAAACGAGCCACGAGGTGAGCGAGAACCCGGGACTGGCCCAGTACGCCCAAGAACTTCAGGCGGCGCTGCTCACTGTGCCCGTGCGCTACTACGAAAACCCCATGCCGTGGCGGTGGTGGTAGCGCGGAGCGTATCGCCAACGCCTGCTCGCATAGAGCGCGCGTGGCTAAGTCGGCTTCGTCGAATATAGCCGACTTCTACTCAGCAGCGCCCTCTACCCAATTGCGCGCGAAATTCGACAGTATCTTCTCGGAAACCGCGATGAACACCGCCCGCTCTTCCGACGTGATGCCCTCCGCCAGCATGGCATTGTGCTCCTGGACCCGTTCGATCAGCTCCGGTACCAGACGGAGCCCGTCTTCAGTCAGTCCGAGATGCACCACCCGCCGGTCGTCCTTCAGGCTCTTTCTGGTCAACAGGCCCTGTTCGTAGAGCTTGTTGACAACGCGGCTGATGCGGCCGGCGTCAACCGGCATTACCCGCGCCATACGGGAGATCGTAGTCGTGCCGGTGCGATAGCAAATGCCGAGAATTGTAAACTCTATTGGCGTAAGCTCGAAGGGCGAAAGCTGCAATGCTGTGCCCTTCATCACTGCGTTGGCCAGGCGGACCACGTTGCCTCCCAGATAGTCGGGGGTCGGCCCCCACACTTCTTCCTCTAACTGCGTTTCGCCCATAACGTCACCGTTCCCTTTCAACGTTGCCGCAGACTATCGCCCGCCCTGCGATACTTGTGCATACAATAGACTATGTATAGATAATAGCTATGCGTTAACCAATAGTCAAGTTAGATAAAGCAACTACACAGAGCAATTGCAATTCGTGACGTGTTTTGAGATGCTGTTTACGTACGTTTATGAGAATTCTCCTCACTTCAATATGCTCAGGCGCGACCGTCGGATGCGGCGGCCAAGGTCGGCAAACGCACGCGCGAAGGCAGATAGGACTGGACGCAACCGTGCGAAAGTCGCAGCGAGCGGAGGAACGCGATGGCTGGCGGCGTGGCGGCGTCGGTTCGGCGCTCGCTGCCACGCCGCGGCGCAGGGCTTCCTTCTAATGCCGCCGCGTCAATGCGGCGCGGCGTGTGGCGGGGATAGACAATGGGTCTCACTTTGGCGTCGGCGGCGCGAATTACCCAGAAAAACGACGCCCGTTTCGTGAAAAGACAGGGGAGAAGCGAGAACCGGTCCGAACGGAGGAGCACAGCCATGGCTGCGACGAAGGCGCCGACCGGGGAAGGTGGGGCGGACAGCGCCCGCCGGCAGCGTCCGGTTGTCCTGTTGGACGCCTACGGCACGTTGTTCGCGCCCATTTCCTTCGGCTCACCGGCGGCGCACCTCTGCCAACTCTTAGCCGCCGACAGCGTGCGCGTCTCCCCACAGAGCGCGGAGAAGGCGCTCTTTGCGGAGATTGCCGTATACCGCGAGCGGTTTCCTTTCATTCGCAATGAACGGGAACTGCGGCAACTGGAGTATGACGTCAGCGATCTCGTGCTGGCGGAGTTGGCGCTCACGCAGTTCCCGCGCGAACGCATGCGCCAACACCTGCTCGCCCTGTTTCCCTTTGTGGTCTTTCCCGACGTGGAACCGGCGCTCGCTGAACTGCACGCGCGCGGGCTGACGCTCGGCGTGGTCAGCAACTTCAACGCGATGCTCGACGACTACTTGGAGCAACTAAATCTGAGGGACTGGTTCAGCGTGGTCGTCTCTTCAGCCGACGTGGGGGTGACGAAACCGGATCCCGCCATCTTCCGCGTGGCGCTGGATCGTCTCGGGGTGCAGCCTGAACAGGCCCTATACGTCGGTGACGACGTGCGCAACGACTACCACGGCGCGCGGCAGGCGGGCCTCCACGCGGTCTTGCTCAACCGCGATGATGAGCCGCTGCCGGAAGGAGTGCGCGCGGTAGCCGCCCTAACCGACCTGCCGGGGCTGTTGGATGAGGATTTCCCATGAGCGCCGCCGCCGAGACTTCCAGCTATCTCTCTTTGGGAGCGGCGCCGCCCGCTACTTCGCTGGGAAGTTCGCCGCCCGCGTTCACGCCCAAGCTACGGCGGGCGGTTTCGAGACGGAGCAGGCTATCCGGTTGCACGTTGCCGATATTGACGTTCGGGCCGAACGTGTCCATCAGCCAGCGGGCGAGGGTATCCGGTTCGGAGTATCCCGTTCCTTCGATCCACGGCCCGGTAAGCTCGAACATAAGTTTTTCGAGAGGCGCGGCCTCCGTGAGTTGCGTAATCGCATTCCTGTCGCGCCCATGTGCAAAGATCTCCGCCGCTTCGATGAGCACCTTGCTACTGCCGGCCGCCAAGCAGGCGCGAATGTCGTCTTCCAGGCTGACGGTGACGTCCAGCCCCTCTTTCTTTCCCACTTCGCCAAAGACCTCCAGGCCGTACGTCTCTCGCGCCTTCACGATAAGCGCCTGCTTCTCGTCCAGCGTCAGCGAGAGGAGATTGTCGGAGACCTCAATCGCCGGGAACGCAAGCGCCCGCGCTTCCACCAGAAAGGCGTCCACTTTGTCGCAGAGCACCGCGTACTCGAGAAACTGACCGCCGGGATAGGGCAGTACCTCGTGTTGCTTGTAGAGGCCGATCTTGCGCTTCACCAACTCACGCGGCAGGAGCCGGGCGACGCCGACGGCAAGTTTGGCGGAGTCGATGTATGCGCCCGCAAGCTGCAGGATATCCTCCTGCTGGCGCAGGCCCAGCCCAAAGTCGATCATCATCGTCTGGCCGGCCGCGCGGGGCTTGCCGGGCCGCTCCAGCATGGGGATCACCGCAAAGGCGTAGTCGGTCATGCGCTGCTCGCTCACTCTAATCCAAGAATGCGCGCCATGTTGCCGTAGAACACCCGGTCTTTGTCCAGCGAATCGGCGCCGAGTCTATCAAGGAAGCCGTCGTAGGCGGTCACCACGTCGGATATCTCCGGCGGCGTGACGTCGGAACCGAACACCAGTTTATGGGTGATACCAGCCCCTGCCACCGCGTTGTACATCATGTCGTGCACGATCTGCCGGTTGCCGTAGCGAATCGTGATCGGGCCGCTCAGGTCCCAGTAGACGTTCTCGTTCCAACGCGCCACCCACGCGGCCTCGGCGAAGGAGGGAGAGCCGAGATGCGCGCCGATGAGCGTGAGCTTGGGAAAGGCGCGCGCAATCGGGTCCAGCAGCCAGGGCATCATGCGCGCCGTGCTCACGTCCTCGGCGCGTGACCCCGTGCCCGGCGCGCGAAAGAGTTGCCCGGTGTGGAAGAGCATGGGCATGTGCCGCGCTTCGGCCCTCTCATAGACCGGATAGAACGCCTTGCTGTCGTAGTTGTCGGTGGGGCTGATCGTCTTCAGGCCGCGAAAGCCCATGTCGCTCAATTCGTCCACTACCGCTGCGTCATCGACGCCAAGCCGCACGTAGCCGAAGCCAACGATGAAGTCGGGATGATTCGCAATCAACCGCGCCACGGCGTCGTGCACGGGCGGATTGCCCGTGGAGAGCATGCACAGCCGCCGGCAGCCGAGCGCGCGCTCCATGGCCAGCAGTTCTTCTAGCTGGCGTTCCACCGGAATCTGCGAGCCGGTGGGGTCGAACGCCGCCTGCGGGTAGTGCACGTGCGCGTCGATGAAACGCCGGTACGCCATGGCAAGCGCCCTCGCTAGACGCCCAGGGTTTCGCGGATGCGTTGGCGGCTCAAAGCCGCGTCCTCTTTCACGGAGCGGTGCGCCTCCATGCCGTGCCCCGGTTCGATCTCGACCACTACCCAGCCGCTGTAGTTCGTGCTCGTGAGGCTGCGCGCCACCGCCTGCCAATCGATGACGCCGTCGCCAATGGCCTCGACCAACACGCCGTCCTGGCGGCAATCCTTGTAGTGCACGTAGCCGATGCGGGAACGGAAGGTGTCGATGAAGTCTACCGCGCCTTTCGGGCCGATGACGCGGGCGGCATTGGCAATGTCATACGCGAGACCTATGTGCGCCGGGTCGAGTTCGAGGATGCGCCGCATTTCGCGGAAATCGTCTTCCAACTCAGGCCCGTGCGTATGGTGGAAGCAGTGCGCGCCGTGATCGCCGAAGAGCGCGCAGGCTTCCTGCAGGAAACGGTTCTGGGTAGTGAGTTCCGCGTCGGTTTTTGCCGCTCCCGGCTTGGCGGCGGGACTAATGAGGACGTTGCGGCAGCCGATGGCCTGGGCAAAGGCGGCGATTATCTCCAGATTGGGCAGCGTCTCTTTGCGGGCCGTCTCTTCCGCGTAGAAAACGCCGCCGGTGTGCAGCGCGGCCAACGCTAAGCCGTGCTGCGCCAATAGCGCCTGCACTTCCGCCGGGTCCGGAATCGTCGTCGTATCTCTATCGCCGGCCGGCGGCGCGCCGCCAGGCCGCAGGGAGTTGAAACGGCCCCCGGCCAGAAAGTGGTAGCCGATTTCCACACCGTTAAACCCCGATTCCGCAATTTGCCGCAATACCGAATCGAGGTTCTCCGCTATGGGAAACTCGCGCAGCCACGCATTGGCTTGCATGCCGATTGCAATCTCGGCCATCGGAAACCTCTCTTCTCCGGTAGCGCAGGTTTGTAACCTGCGGCTCAGTAAGGCCAGTTCTATTCAAGTTCCAGAGTTATGGGCGGGAAGTTTGTTCTCGCGGCAGACGCTCCCGCGTGAGACCGCCGGTAAATGCCGCTGACCCGCAGGCAGGCGGGGGACAAGCCCCCGCGCTACAGCGGCATGGAAATGTGGCGGGCTTTTTTCGGAATCGACCGCTCCATTGAGTGTTTAACGGCTCTAGGATACCATGAACCGGAACGAGGGGCGCAGACCGCAGCGGGGAACCCGCGTCGCGCGCCATTCATCAAAACAGTTAGGAAGAGCGTATGAACGTCATCCTCATCGTGTCCGACACCTTTCGCTACGACCACATTGGCGCGAACGGCAATGCGGCTATTCGCACGCCCCATCTCGACGCGTTCGCGGCGCAGTGCGTCAACTTCGACAACGCTTACGTGGGTTCCTTTCCCACCATTCCGCACCGCACGGACTTGCTCGCGGGACATTATGTCTATCAAACTCGCGGCTGGGCGCCGCTGGCCCCGGGCGAGGCGACGCTGGCGACGCTGCTGGGGCGGCAGGGGTACGTGAACCAGATGATCGTCGACCACGTGCAGTTCTTCCGCCCGGGCATGAACTTTCACGCCGGCTTCGACGGCTGGCAGGCGGTGCGCGGCCAGGCCGGCGAACCGTACATTACCGATCCGGTACCGGTCGAACTGCCGTGCGCGCCGGAGAAGATTCGCATGCCGGAAGCGGCAATCCGCTACCTCAAGAACGTCTACTACCGCAGGCACGAGCGCGAGCACTTCGTGGCGCAGACATTCTCTCAGGCGGCGGACTGGCTGGAGCGCAACCACACTCACGAGCGGTTCTTCCTCTATGTCGATACCTTTACGCCGCACGAGCCGTGGGACCCGCCGCAACACTACACTGACATGTACGACCCCGGCTACGTAGGGGAAAAAATCTTCTGGCCGCGCTACGACCGCTGCGACTACCTGACGGAATCGGAACTGCGGCACGCCCGCGCGCTCTACGCCGGTTCGGTCTCGCTGGTGGACACCTGGTTCGGGCACTTCATCGAGCGGGTCAAGCATCTCGACCTGTGGGACGACACTGTGATCGTCTTCAACGCCGACCACGGCTTCTACATCGGCGAGCACGGCTACATCGGCAAACACACCGTGCTGGAACCGAAACAGGGCTGGCCAATGTACCGGGAGGTGTCCCAGGTTCCCCTGCTCGTGCACGTGCCGGGCGTGGCGCCGCGCCGCACCGACGCCCTGGTGCAAGCCATCGACGTCATGCCCACTGCGCTGGAACTGGCCGGCGCGCCCATACCGGATGGGCTGCACAGCCGGTCGCTTGTCCCGCTGCTGCACGGCGAAACCGGCACCCACCGCGACACCGTGATCAGTTCGCCGCTGCTGCCCACGGCGGACGACGCGTTGGTCTTTAGCACGGTGAACGACGGGGAATGGACGCTCATGGATCCCGGCAATCGCGGCATAGAGGAAGCCGAACTCTACAACCTGACGGCGGATCCGGGCGAGGAGCGGAACGTGATTGCCGACCACCCGGACGTTGCTCAGCGGCTGCACGCGCGCTATCTTGAGGAACTGGCGGGGCTGGGGACGGCGGAATCGCGGATTGCGCTGCGCCGCTGGTCGGGGGACTGATGCCGGTGCGACAAGATGAAGATGCATTCTCGGGTGCGCGGTAGTGGCGGAGGGTGACGCGCTACTTTCACGGGAATGACCGTGGTCGCGCGCTGGCCACACGAGGGAATGAAAGCGAACGCGCCTCTCCCCGTTCGTGCTGAGCTTGTCGAAGTATGAACGGGGAGAGGCGCGTTCGGAGTTGCCACTCGCTTCCTCCGCCGTTCACCCTTCGACGCCGCTCAGGGCGAACGGATTGAGTGTCGCTCAGAGCGAACGGACTGAGTGTCGCTCAGGGCGAACGGCTTGGTGGCGCTACGTTCATGGCGATGACGGACTAGGCCATGCTTGCCACGGGGACCTGAGATTTGTCTGAACTGCCGGGAGCGCGCGGTCTAGCCGGCAGGAGACAGCCGCTCCATGCCGCCCAGGTACGGGCGCAAGACTTCAGGCAGAACCACGCTGCCGTCGGCTTGTTGGTTGTTCTCCAGCACAGCGGCGTAGAGGCGGGCGGAAAAAGCCAGGCCGGAGCCGTTGAGGGTGTGGACGAATTCCGGTCGCGCCTGGGGACTGGGGCGGTAGCGCACGTTGATGCGGCGGGCCTGGAAGTCCTCGAAATTCGAGCACGAAGAGACTTCCTGCCACTTCTCGATGCCCGGGCACCAGACCTCCAGGTCGTAGCATTTGGTGGCGGCAAAGCCGAGTTCGCCGCCGCAGAGTTCCACCACCCGGTACGGCAATTCAAGCTGTTGCAGCACCGCTTCCGCGTCGGCGCGCAGCGTCTCAAGTTCGTCGTAGGAAGATTCCGGCGTGACGAACTTGACCATCTCCACCTTCTCGAACTGGTGCAAGCGCAGCAGGCCGCGGGTGTCTTTGCCCGCCGCGCCGGCTTCACGACGGAAGCAGGGCGTGTAGGCCGTGTACTTGATTGGCAGCGCGTCGGCGTCCAGGATTTCGTCGCGGTGGATGTTGGTCACCGGCACCTCGGCGGTGGGGGCCAGAAAGAGGTCGTCCGGCTCCGTGCGGTACATGTCCTCTTCGAACTTGGGCAGTTGGCCCGTGCCCGTAATCACCTCGCGGCGCACCACAAACGGCGGCCACACTTCCTGGTACCCGTGCCGCTGCACGTGCAGGTCCAGCATCCAACTCCCAAGAGCGCGCAACAACCGGGAGCCTTCCCCTTTGAAGAGCGCGAACTGCGCCCCGGCAATCTTCGCGCCCCGGGGAAAGTCGAGGATGTCCAGCGCCGCGCCAATGTCCCAATGGGCTTTGGGCTCAAAGGCAAACTGCGGTTGCTCGCCCCATAGCGAATGGACGACGTTTTCATCCTCGGTCATGCCAGCGGGCACGCTCTCGTGGGGCACGTTGGGGATTTCCAACACGGCCGCCGTGATGCGCTCTTCGATAGCCGCCACGTCGCTATCCAGGCTCTTGACGCGCTGGCCCACGGCGCGCATCCGCTCGCGCAGGGCGTTCAGCGCCTCCTTGTCCTTGGCCTGGCCGAAAGTCTTGGAGGTGCGGTTGCGTTCCGCTTTCAGCGTTTCGCTCTCCTGCAGCAGCGCGCGGCGTTCGCTATCCCACGCCACAAGCTGATCGACAATGCCGGCATCCTCGCCGCGGCGGGCGAGGCCGGCTTTCACTGCCTCCGGTTGCTCACGGATGCGGCGCAAATTGAGCATCATTCGGCCTCCAGGGTGCGCACAGGCGGAAAGAGGATCACATCGCGTATCGAGGCGCTATTCGTCAAGAGCATGGCCATGCGGTCGATGCCGATGCCGATGCCCCCGGTCGGCGGCATACCGTACTCCAACGCCAGGAGAAAGTCCTCGTCGAGGGGCTGCGCCTCTTCGTCACCGGCGGCGCGTTCTTTCGCCTGTTCCTCGAAGCGCGCGCGCTGGTCCAGCGGGTCGTTCAGTTCGCTAAAAGCGTTGGCAATCTCCAGGCCGCCTACGAACGCCTCGAACCGCTCCACCAGGCGCGGGTCGTCCTCCCGCCGCTTGGCGAGCGGCGAAAGCGACACCGGGTAGTCGAGAAGAAGCGTCGGCTGCACGAGATCCGGCTCCACGCATTCCGACAGCAGTTCATCCACCAGCGTCGCCCACGTCACGCGCTCCGGCGCGCCAATGCCGCACGCCTGCACCTGCGCCAGCAAGTCATCCGTTTCGCGATGCGCGTACACGTCGATGCCGGTGGCAGTCTCGATGGCCTCGTGCAGCCGGATGCGCTGCCACGGCGGCGTGAAGTCCAGCACGTCATCCCCGTACGGCACGCGCGGCGAGCCATGCACGGCGACGGCAACGTCATGGTAGAGTTGCTCCAGCAGGGACATCATGTCCGTGTAGTCGGCGTACGCCTGGTAGGCTTCCAGCATCGTGAACTCAGGATTGTGGTCCCGGTCCATGCCCTCGTTGCGAAAGGTGCGGCCGATCTCGTACACGCGCTCGAACCCGCCAATCAAGCAGCGCTTGAGATAGAGTTCGGTGGCAATCCGCAGGTAGAAGCCTTGGTCCAGCGCGTTGTGGTGGGTGACGAACGGGCGGGCAAACGCGCCGCCGTAGAGCGGCTGCAAGACCGGCGTTTCCACTTCCAGGTAGTCGCGCGCGTCGAAGAAGGCGCGCACTTCCCGCACCACCCGGCTGCGCAGCGCGAATGTGCGCCGCACGTCTTCATTCGCCGCCAGGTCCAGGTAGCGGCGGCGCAGGCGGGTTTCGGTGTCGCGCAGGCCGTGATATTTCTCCGGCGGATTCTGCAGCGCCTTGGCCAGCATGACAGTGCGGTGGACCTCGAGCGTCTGCTCGCCCGTGCGCGTGCGAAAGAGCGTGCCCTCCGCGCCTATGATGTCGCCCAGGTCATAGAGGTCTCTGACGGTCGCGTACGCCTCCTCGCCGAGGATATTGAGGCGCAGGTAGAGTTGAATGCGGCCGGAAGCGTCGCCGACGTGGGCAAAGGACGCCTTGCCCATCTTGCGGACGGTGAGGATGCGGCCGGCGAGGCGAACTGTTTCCCCCGAAGCGGCCAGTTCCTCGAAGCCGTCGAGCGCCTCTTGCGCCGTATGCGTGCGGTGGAAGCGCAGAGGATACGGCTCAATGCCCTGTGCGCGCAAGGCTTCGAGCTTGCGGAGGCGAAAGTCTTCCGGCGCATGGCGTGAGTGGTCTGCGTCTTTGACGAAGTCAGACGATTCCGTGGCTACTTCACCTCTTGTATCGTGTACGTCAACGTGCCGGCCGGCACCTGGACGGTTACCTCTTCGCCGATGCGGTGGCCCATCAGCGCGTGACCCACCGGGCTTTCATTGGAGATGCGATTTTCCAGGGGATCGGCCTCCGGCGCGCCGACGATGGTAAACGTCTCGCGGTTGCCGTCTGCATCCGTCACCACGACCGTTGCCCCGAGGTCTACCTCGGCGCTGGCGTGGTGTTCGGAGACTACCGCATCCCTGAGGACGTGCTCGATTTCGAGAATGCGGCCCTCGACGAAGGCCTGTTCCTGCTTCGCCTCGTTGTACTCGCCCATGTCGGAGAGATCCCCGCCGAATTCCATGGCCTCATGGATCCGCTTCACGATTTCAGGTCGCCGTACGGCCTTGAGTTCCTCCAGTTCATGGAGAAGATTGTCTCTGCCTTGCGGCGTCAGCATATGCTGCTCCGCCATGCCCGCACCCTCCTCAAAAAAGAATATGACGGAAAAGAGGCCTGCGCCGGTCACTCTTTTCCAGTCATCCGTATCGTATCAGGTTGTAACGTCTGCGGTCAATGGCGCGGACGAATTGCCGCGCCGCTGCTGCGAGGCCGGCCTATCGCGCGCAGCCGCCTGGCCGGGCCTGCAACTGACGGCGCCCCCAGCGGGAATCGAACCCGCGTTACAGGCTTGAAAGGCCTGCGTCCTGGGCCACTAGACGATGGGGGCGAGTCGCACACAGTTCACTTTTCCAGTATACCGTAGAATGACGATTCTGCGAAATCTTACCGCCGCCCGGCAAAGCCTGCTAACGGACAACGCTGCTCGCCCGCCTCCCTTCACACGCTGCGCAGGCACGGCATGCCCGCCCTCAATAGGATTTGACAGAAAAACGAAGGGGGTGTACGATTTCGGCAGTATCGACCTGGAGCGATGCAAGGAGCGCATGATGGAACGTGCACAGCGATTCTCCCGGCGGTCTATTCTGGGTGGGATGGCAAGCCTTGGCTTGGGCAGCGCGGCGCTGGCCGCCTGCGGCCAAGTGGCCACCGCCCCCGCGGACGCGCCCGCGGCGGAAGAGCCGGAACCGGAACCGACGGCGGCGCCCGAGGCCATGGAGCCGACGGTCATCAAGTACATGCACTACACCACACAGCAGCAGGTGTGGGATGACACGTACGGCGGCGTCATCAGCCGCTATGAAGAGCGCAACCCGGACGTTAAGGTGGAGCTTGACCTCGTTTCGGGCGGGCTGACGAACTTGTCGGAAAAGGCGGTATCGACGCACGCGGCAGGAATAACGTACGACATGTACTATGGCTGGTTCGGCTATATCAGCCAGTTCGCCACTGCCGAGATCATCCAGCCGCTCGATGCTCTCGTCGCGAAGGATGCCGCGTTCGATCTCTCCGAGTACTACGACTTTGCCTTGGAGAAGATCAACGGCAGGCTGTACGGCATCGCCTGGTTCATGGGCGCACGCACTATCTGGTACAACGCCGACCTCATGACGAACGCAGGTGTCGATTCGCCGAGCAAGTTGGATGCCGAAGGGAAGTTCACCTGGGACGCGCTGGCGGAGCTTTCTACAAAACTGACCACCCACGAGGGCGCTAATGTTTCCCAGTGGGGTCTATACTTTGGCGGCAATCGCCCCGACCGCATTCTCATTGCGCTCAAGTCGTGGGGAGCGGACTGGTGGAATGAGGACTTCAGCGGCGCGGCCGTTAATTCGGCAGCCGCCGCGGACGCAGTGCAAGCTGTGCTTGATCTTGTCGTGAAGCATCAGGTACACCCTCCGCAAAATCGCAAAGAGACCGACGTGGCGCCTTCCTTTAACGAGCAGAAACTCGCCATGGTCCTCAACGGCCCCTGGTACACGCGGTCGATCAACCAACAGATCTACGAGGGAGAAACGCCGTTTAATGTCGAGCTGGCTTCAGTGCCAGTCGGCCCGGGCGGACGCGGGACACCTATGCTCCTCAACGCATTCTGGATCGCGAGCACCTCGCCTGACCCCGATACAACCTGGGACTTCTACAAGTATCTGATTAGCGAGGAGGTGCAACCGGACTGGGCGAACTTGGGCGGCGGCCGCTTCCCGGCCAACCGTACGTACGCGCCGGTGGTGCAGTATCCCTTCGAGAGCATAGAGACGTATCAAGCAATAGCTGAGGTCGGGATCCCCTTACGTCAGGTTGTCAAGCAGTCTGACGTCAACGGCGCGTGGGGCGAACTCTGGGGCCAGATGGAAGAAGGGCAGAAGACCGTGGCGGAGTCTTTGGCCGAAATTCACCAAGTGGCCGACAACGCGCTGAAAGAGGGTGGCTGCATCTGCTAGGGCAGCGGAGAGCTAATCCCGCCTGTTACACTTTTTGGAAGTGCAGGGTGAACGGAGGAGAGGGCGCAATCCGTTTGCCCTACGCCAACCTCGGTTCGCATGACGAGCCACGCTCCGGCAAAGCGATAGAGCACGAGGTGGCTTGTTCGATGTAGCCGGGCAGGCCGCTGTCCGTGATCCCATCGGAGAGACTGCGTTAGTCAAGGATGGGGCGGGGCCCAAGCAAACTGCCTTGCGGTCGGAACAGGCGTCCGAAATAATGTGCAACATTATGCGGCCACTGCCAGCATTTCCGCAGGTCTTAGTTTGACGGCACAAGAAGGGGGGGGGGGTAAAATTCAGCCAGTTTCGCCGCGAATAATGGCAAGGAGAGCATTATGCGAACTGCAGAGCGATTTTCCCGTCGGTCTATTCTGGCTGGCGCGGCAAGTTTGGGCATAGGCGGAATAGCCCTGGCAGCTTGCGGCCAGGTGGCTCCCGCTCCCGCAGACGCGCCCGAAACCAAAGAGGAGCCGGAACCGGAACCGACGGCAGCGCCCGAGGCCATGGAGCCGACGGTCATCAAGTACATGCACTTCACCACGCAGCAGGAAGTGTGGGACGAGACCTACGGCGCGGTCATCGGCCGCTATGAAGAGCGCAATCCGGATGTCACGGTCGAGCTTGACATCGTTACCTGGCCGTTGACGGCGGTGGCGGAGAAAGCCGTGGCCGCCAGCGCGGCGGGCATCTCCTACGACATGTACTACGGCTGGTTCGGCTACATCAGCCAGTTTGCCACCGCGGACATCATCCAGCCGCTCGACCCGTTCATCGCGAAGGACGCCGACGTCGATCTATCCGAGTACTACGAAGGCGCTCTCGAGCGGATCGGCGGCAATTTGTACGGCATTGCGTGGTTCCTGGGCGCCCGGTCCATCTGGTACAACGACGACATCATGACCAACGAGGGACTCACCTCTCCCGCCGACCTGGATGCCGCGGGCAACCTGAATTGGGACACCCTTACCGAGTTGGCAACGAAACTGACTACCCGCGAGGGCGCGAACGTGACGCGCTGGGGTCTGAGTTTCAATGGCAACGCCCATTCCAGCATCGTGATCGCGTTGAAGTCCTGGGGCGCCGGCTGGTGGAACGAGGACTTTACCGCCCCTGCCATTGATTCCCCCGAGGCAGCCGAGGCCGTGCAAACCGTGCTGGACCACGTCGTCAAGCATCAGGTGCATCCGCCGCTCGCCCGGAAGGAAACCGACGTTTCGCCGAACTTTACCGAGCAGAAACTCGGCATGGTCCTGACCGGTCCTTGGTACACGCGGACCATCAATCAAGAAATCGTGGAGGGGCAGACGCCTTTCAACGTCGATTTGGCAAACGTCCCGTTGGGACCTGCCGGTCGCGGCACGCCCTTGTTGATCAATGCCTTTTGGATCGCCCGCAGCTCGCCCCAGCCGGATGCGACGTGGGACCTATACAAGTACCTCATCAGTGAAGAAGTGCAACCAGACTGGGCGAATCTGGGCGGCGGCCGCTTCCCGCCAAACCGCACCTACACACCGGCTGTGCAGTATCCCTTCGAGAACGTAGAAACGTACAAGGCGATTGCCGATGTGAGCATTCCTTTGCGCCAGGCGGTACAGCAGGCCGACATCAACGGCGCCTGGTCGGAGCTTTGGGGACAGATGGAAGCGGGCGAAAAGACCGTAGCGGAGGCCATCGCCGAGGCCCAACAGGTTTCGGCAATTGCGCTGCAAGAGGGCGGCTGCATCTGCTAGGCTGCCGCTAGACTATTCGGAAACACGCGCAGTGATAGGCGCCAGAGTGTGGGCGCCTGTCACCGCTATGACGACAAGAGGAGCATAACCCATGGCGATCAAGACCCCCATCGATACGCGGCTCGCGATTGAAGGCGGCACGCCGGTGCGGTCGGCGGACGACCCTCTGCCCGAGATCTTCCCCCGCGACGTGCCGCAGGAATCCTACGACAACATCCGGGAAGTCCTGGAGAAGGGCTTGTCTTCCGGCTACTTGCCGCGCTTCGAGCAGGAGTTTGCCGAGGTCAACGGCGCGAAGTACTGCGTCTCCCTGGCAAACTGCACGGCCACGCTGCACACCATCATCGCGGCGATGGACATCGGGCCGGGCAAAGAGGTTATCGTAAATCCGATTACTGACCTTGGCTCGGTGGCCGGCATCATGGCGCAGGGCGCGATTCCCATCTTCCCGGACGTGGACATCCGCACCGGCAACGTGACCGCCGAGACGATCGAAAAGGTCATCTCGGAGCGCACGGCGGCCATCATCGCCGTCCACTGGTACGGGCTGCTCTGCCCCATGGACGACATCGTGGCGCTGGCAAAGAAGCACAACATCCTGTTGGTCGAGGACGTATGCCAGGCGCCGTTGGCCAAGTACAAGGGCCGCAACGCCGGCACGCTGGGCGACGTGGGCGCGTTCTCGTTCGATGCCGAAAAGCACCTCTCCGGCGGCCACGGCGGCGCGCTGCTCACCGACAACAAGGACATTGCCGACCGCGTCTACCTGTTTGGGGTCTCGCGCGGTGGCGTGCGTGTCCCGCGCTACGGTCGCAAGCACGTGCGCTTCGGCCTGAACATGCGTTTCGGCGAGTTGGAGGCAGCCTTCGTGCTGGGCATGCTGCACATTCTCGAAGAGCAGAACCAGCGCCGCCGCGAGACTGCCGCCGCCCTCAGCCAGCGGATTCTCGATGACATTCCTGGATTGACTCCGCCCTATATTCCCGAGGGGGCCGACCACATCTACTGGTACTACTACCTGCACGTGGATCCCACTGCCTTTACCTGCGGCCTCTGGGATCTCTCCGATGCGCTCATGGCCGAGGGCCTGAAAGCCGAACCCGGCCCCTGGCAGCTGGTGCCCGACAGCCACACGTTCTTGCACACCAAGACGACGGTGGCCGGCGAATCCCACTGGCCGTGGGACCATCCCATGAACGAGTTTGCCAAGGACATCGAGTACAGCGCCGACATGGTGCCAATCGCCAAAGAGCACGTGGACACCACCATCCGCTGGAACTGGACGGACAAGTACACCGACCGGGACGTGGAGGACATGGCGACGATTCTGGCAAAGGTGACGGATCGCTACCGGGCGTAGCGCCGTTCGCGCTGAGCCTGTCGAAGCGCGAGGGTTGAGCACGGTCGCCAGCCGTTCGCGCTGAGCCTATGGGAGCGCCGCCGGTGGGCGTTGGCTGGCTCTGTTCGGTTGAGTTCGCTCCGTTCACCCTTCGACAGGCTCAGGGCGAACGGAAAGAGCGAATACGGAAAGAGCAAGAGCGGAAGCCGCGCCGCCAGCCGTTCGCGCTGAGCCTATGGGAGCGCCGCCGGTGGGCGTTGGCTGGCTCTGTTCGCAAGGGTCCGTTCCGTTCACCCTTCGACAAGCTCAGGGCGAACGGAAAGAGGAAAACGGAAAGAGCAAGAGCGGCAGCCACGCCGCCCGCCGTTCGCGCTGAGCCTGTCGAAGCGCAAGCGGTGAGCAACGCCGCCCGCCGTTCGCGCTGAGCCTGTCGAAGCGCGGGCATTGCAGTGGAAAGGGTCTAAGCGCATGTACCCAAACGGCGCTCAGTTTTGTCTGAGCCTGACGTTCGACATCGAGATGTCCTACAACTTTCCCTATTGGACGTCCGACTATCCGGACTACGGCGCGATCGACCCCCACGTCAAGCAGTACGTCCACCAAATGCTCGACGTGGCCAAGAAGTACGGCGTCAAGTTCCAGTTCTTCGTGGTAGGCAGCGCGTTGGAAGACCCGGACGTGGACTATCTCAAGCGGCTGGTGGCCGAGGGGCACGCGCTCGACAACCACACGTACAGCCACGTAAACGTCAAGGCGCAACGGGTCGCGAACCTGCACCCGTCGTACAAGCGCGCCCCCTGGCGGGCCGGCGGCCTCTCGCCACTAGAGTGCCTGCGCCATGAGATTAGGCAGACGAGCAGCGGCTTGCGCGAGCGGCTGGGCGTTGAAACGACCGGCTTCCGCACGCCGGGCGCTTTCCCCAACGGCCTACAGGATACGCCGGCCGTGCAGGCGCTCCTCCAAGAAGAGGGCTTTCGGTTTGCCTCCGCGCATTACCAGTGCCCCACGGAACGCGCCTGGCGTCCGCCCCGCGCGGAACTGGAAGCCGCCGTGCGCCTCAGCCTCGACACCCTTCAGCCCTACCGCTACCCCAGCGGCCTGCCGGAAATTCCGATGATGGGCATGAGCGACGCCATTGCCTTCCGCTCCCTGGACTTGGATCGCTGGGAGTACATCCACCTGGCGACCGTTGCGGTTGATCACGCGCACGAAAACGGTCAGACCCTCAGCCTCTTAGCGCATCCTTCGTATCTCGCCGCCCGCGATCCCCACTGTGATATGCTGAACACCGTGCTGCGCCGCGCGCTCGATAAGCCCGGCGGCTGTTGGGTCGCCACCAACCGGCAGGTCAACGACGTCGTGCTGGCGGCCTGAGCGCAGATCGTGGCAAGCCGGTAGGTTTCAGGGCAATGCGCCGCCGGCCTGCCGTCAAAGTCTCGCTTGGCTTGCCGCGGCGGCCGCGCGTCCTGCCCGCAATTGGCGCAAGTATCGTATCCTCTATAGTGATTCGTGTGCGGTAAAGCGCGTGCAGAAAGGGTAGTCGGGTGACCGCCATCGACCCAGACGTTCAGTGGTTGCAGTGCGTCCGGTGCGACGCGCGCTTTGCAATTGGGACGTACCAATTTGGCTGTCCGCAGTGCTTCCAAGAGGGGCGGCAAGGCCCGCTAGACTTTCGCGTGGATCTGGCAGACGGCGTGCCCGCCGGCTTTCAAGCCGCCTGGGACGCCGGGCCGGGGCACAATGTCTGGCGCTACGGCGACCTGCTGCCGGCGGCAGGTGACCCGCTGAGCCTGGACGAAGGCGGGACACCGCTCACCCTTCTCGCCGACGTGAGCGACGAACTCGGTCTCCGGGTTTACGTCAAGAACGAGACCATGAACCCCACCTGGTCGTTCAAGGACCGCCACGCCGCCGTCAATGTCACCCTGGCGCGCCAACTCGGCTTTGAAAAGGTGGTGGCCTCATCCACCGGCAACGCCGGCCAGGCGGTGGCGGCCTACGCGGCGCTGGCGGGACTGCGCGCGCTCATCATCGGCTACCCCACCTCGTCGGAATTGCTCCGCCGCGTGATGCAGATCCACGGCGCAAGTGTTGTCACCATGCCCAAGCGCGAGATTGGCGGCATGATGCGCGAGTTGGTCGAGAATCACGGCTGGTTGCCGGTGGGTTCGTCCGACCCCAATCCGCTCGCCAGTCCCTACGGCGTTACGGGCTACAAGACCATCGGCTACGAAATCGCGAGCGCTCTCGGCGCGGCGCCTGACGCCATCCTCGTGCCCACCGGTGGCGGGGACGGCCTCTACGGCGTCTGGCGCGGGCTTACCGATCTGCGCGCAATGGGCCTTATAGAAAACCTGCCGCGCCTGGTGGGCTGTCAGACCGCGGCCACGCACCCGCTGCTGCACGCGCTCACGCACAACCGCAGCGAAATCGAGCCACAGCCGGAGCCGGAATCCCTTGCCACGTCCATCATCGAAGGGCGCTGCGGCGTGCACGCCTTGCGCGCGCTCCGCGCCTCCGGCGGCACGGCCACGGCGGTCACGGAGGACGAGTTGCGCCAGGCGATCCGGCGCATGGCGGGCCGCGGCTTCTTCTTCGAAAGCGCCTCGCTCGCCACCATCGCCAGCCTCTTCCGGCTGCACGGAGAAGGCTACTTTACGCCGGGCGAGACCGTCGTGTGCGTCATTACCGGCTCCGGCGTCAAGTGGCCGGACGTGATCAATCAGGTTGCGCCGGCCGCGCCGCACCTGGAAGAGCCGAGCATCGGCGCTCTCGCTGATGTCATGGAACTGTGACGGCAAGGGAAGAAACACCATGAGGCAATCACCCCGGATCGCCGTCGGCTCGATTCTGACCGAATGCAACCAGTTCGGCGGCAAGCTGATCGAGCGCGACGAGTTTGCCCGCAGCCAGCTTGCCCGCGGCCAGGACGTTATGTCAATTTCCGGCGGCGCAGTCGGCGGCATGTTGCACACGCTGCGCGAGCAAGAGGCCGAGATTGTGCCGCTCGTCGTTGCCAGCGCCTATCCCGGCGGGCCGATAGCGCAGGAATGCTACGCGCAACTCAAAGCCGACCTGCTCGCCGACCTCAGCGACGCCCTGCCGGTGGACGGCGTGCTGCTGGCGCTGCACGGCGCGGCGGTCACGACGGAAATCGACGACGTGGAGGGTGACCTGCTGGCGGCGGCGCGCGCAATTGTCGGCCCGGACGTGCCGGTTGTCGGCACGCTCGACCTGCACGCCAACGTGACCACGCCGATGATGCGCCATGCCGACGGCCTCGTGGCCTGGGAGACCTACCCGCACGTTGACCCCTTCACCACCGGCGTGCGCGGCGCGCGGCTGCTGCTGGGAACGCTGGACGGGTCGCACAAGCCGGCCATGGCCATGGCCAAAACGCCCATTCTCACCAGCGCCATCAATGCGAGCACCGTGGGTGAAGGCCCCTTTGCCGACGTGATGCGTCTGGCGAAGTCGTTTGAAGCGCGGCCGGGCATCCTCTCCACCAGCGCCTTTCACGCCCACGCCACGCTCGACGTGCCGGAAATGGGCGGCGGCGGTCTGGTGATTACCGACGGCGACGAAGAGCTAGCAGCGGAACTTGCGGCGCGGATTGCCAACCTCATGTGGGAGAAGCGCTTTGCCCTCGAGCCGGACACGTTAACGCCCGAGGCAGCAGTAGAGGCGGGCATGAAGATTGCGGGCGGCCCGGTAGTCTTGGTCGAGTGCGCCGACTGCGTTGGCGGCGGCGCGGCCGGGGACAGCGTCGCTACGATTCCCGCTCTTATGAAACTGAGCAAGGGCGTTGCCATCATTCCGGTGGTCGATCCTGAAGCGGCGGCCCGCTGTCACCAGGCCGGTGAAGGCAATAGCGTCACGCTAACGTTGGGACACAAGCTCGATCCTCAGTGGGGCAGCCCCCTCACCCTGACCGGCACAGTGAGAACGCTCAGCGACGGTCAGTTTCAATACACCGGCGGCATCTGGGCGGAAGAATGGGCGACCATGGGCCCGTCGGCGGTGCTGGAGTGCGGCAGCGCGCGCATCTTGATTGCGACCCACGGCACGTACGAGTGGCGCGATGAGCAATTCCGCGCGCTGGCGATGGACATCGAGGGCGCGAAGTTCATCGTGGCGAAGAATCCCATGAACTACCGTCAAACCTACGGTGAAATAGCAAAGAGCGAGTTCATCCTGGATACCCCCGGCGCCACGCCGCCCTCGCTGCGGCGCTTTACGTACCACAAGGTCCCGCGCCCCTACTTCCCGGAAGTCGCCGAGATTCCTGGCTTCAGGCCCACGCTCATTCGCGGCAGCGGCTGAAAGGTAGCGACGCGGCGATGTCCGGCGTCCTCGTCAACGACATTCACTCGCGACTCAATCCCATCACCGTCGACCGGGTTGCGCCCGTCGACTCGCTGGAATCCATTCAAGCGGCCCTCGCCGCCGCGCGTGAAGAAGCAATGCCCGTGTCCATCGCCGGAGGACGGCACGCCATGGGCGGCCAGCAATTCGGCAGCGGCACGATCCTCCTGGATACGGCCCCCCTCAACCGGGTGCTCGACTTCGACGCCGCGGCCGGCCTGATCACGGTCGAAGCCGGCATCCACTGGCCGGACCTCATCGCCGCCTGCCGCAAAGCCGCGCCGGGAAACGCGCAGGAGTGGGCGATCGCGCAAAAGCAGACCGGCGGCGACCGCATGAGCATCGGCGGCGCGCTGGCGGCCAACGTCCACGGCCGCGGCCTGCGCATGAGGCCCATCATCGCCGACGTCGAGTCTTTCACGCTTGTGGACTCCGGCGGCAGCGTCCGTCAGTGCAGCCGCCAAGAGAACGCGGAGCTCTTTCGGTTGGCCATAGGCGGCTACGGCCTCTTTGGCGTGGTCTACAGTGTCACGCTGCGCCTGGTACCGCGCCGAAAACTCCAGCGCGTTGTCAGCGTCATCGACATCGAGGAACTCATACCCGCATTTCAGCAGAGCATCGCTGAGGGCTTTCTCTACGGCGATTTCCAGTACTCGATCGACGACACGTCCAATGACTTTCTGACTGCGGGCGTGTTTTCCTGCTATCGTCCGGTTGCGCCGGAGACGCCCATCCCCGACGGCCAGCGCGAACTTACCGTCGACGACTGGCGGCGCTTGCTTCTCTACGCGCACGTCAACAAGCCCCAAGCCTTTGCCGAATACGTCGACCACTATCTGGCTACAAACGGTCAGATGTACTGGTCGGACCTGCACCAACTCGGCTACTACGAGGAGGGCTACCACCACACGCTGGATAGTTTTCGCGGCGCCGCCGCCACGGCCACGGAGGTCATCACCGAAATCTACGTCCCGCGCGAGTCCCTGGCGCCATTCATGCGCGGCGCGCGGGAGGACTTCCGGCGGCACGAGACCGAGGTCATCTACGGCACGATTCGCCTGGTGGAGCGGGATGACGAGAGTTTCCTGGCCTGGGCGCGGGAAAGCTTTGCGTGCGTGATCTTCAACCTGCACGTGGAGCATACGCCGGCCGGCCAAGAGCGCGCGGGCGCGGCGTTCCGGCGGTTGATCGACCGCGCGCTCCAATACGGTGGCAGCTACTACCTGACCTATCACAAGCACGCCACACGGGCGCAAGTAGAGCAATGCTATCCGCAGTTTCCGGCGTTTCTGCGCCTCAAACGCCAGTACGACCCGCACGAGCGCTTCCAGAGCGACTGGTACCGCCACTACGCCGCGTTGTTTTCGGATTTGATGGGGTAAGTGGTATTATCTAGTCGTAGAGAGCGCCAGACCTTCTGAGGAGCACAACGCGATCAAGATCAACGAACCCATGACGGTTCTGACCGACGTCTTGCTTGGCGTCTGTACGGCGTGGTGGGGCCTTGATTTGCTGCGGCGCGGGCGCGCCCGGCGGCAGCGTTCGCAGGTTTTCTGGGGACTGGGCTTCATTGCCGCCGCGGCCGCGGCACTGCTGGGCGGCGCATCGCACGCGGTGGGCGAGCAGGCCCCGGCCGCGCGACAAGCGCTGTGGAAGGGAACGCTCTTGGCAACGGGTTTCACGAGCGCAGCCATGCTTGCCAGCGCGGTGGCGGCCGCCGCGCCGCGACCGTACCGGCGCTGGCTGCTGGCGGGTACGGCGGCGAAATTGGCCGCCTACTGCGGCTGGATGGCGTCCCACGACCGGTTCCGGTACGTGATCATGGACTACGGCTCGGCCATGGCCGGTGTCGTGGCGCTGCACGCGCCGGCGCTGCGCCGGCCGGATGAGGCGGGGGCTTCAGGCTGTATTGTAGGAGGCGTTGCCGCGTCGGTAATCGCCGCACTCGTCCAGCAGCGCGGAGTAAGACTCCATCGCCACTTCAATCATAACGACCTCTATCATCTCATGCAGTTGGGCGCGTGCTACCTCTTCTATTGCGGCGGCCGCCGTTTGCGCGACCGGCGCGAAGAGACGGCGCGCGAACTAAATCATGCGGTTGAGCAAACAGAGGCCATCTAGCAGGCGCGGCCCAGTGCCGCGCGCCATACGAGGAGAATATGCTGCACGAAGACCGCCGAGACAGTCGCGAGCGCGGGTCCGCCGCCGCGACTCGCGTTGAGAGGAGCGGCCATGTCGGCTGATACGTCCCGCCGGGTGCCGCTTCTCTACCTTGCCCAACTCAGCATCTATTGGCTTGGCCTCAACATCGTGTGGGGCGGCATGAACCTCATCTACCTGCCCGACCGGGTGGAGATGCAGGTCGGCACGGAGATGAAGGGCACCTACCTGGGCATCATGCTCGCCGTCGGCCTGGTGGTGGCCATCATCGTGCAGCCGGTCATGGGCGCGGTGAGCGATCGCTCCACGTTGCGCTGGGGCCGGCGCCGTCCCTTCATGCTCGTCGGCTCGCTCATTGCCGCCCTCTTCATCCTGCTGATCGCGGCGGACGCCTCGTATGCGTGGCTCTTCGCCATGATCATCGTGATTCAGATTGCCGCTAACAGCGCCCTTGGACCCTACCAGGGGATCATGCCCGACCGCGTGCCCAGAGTGCAGTGGGGCCGGGCGTCGGGCTTCCTCGGCATGGCCAAGAACATCGGCTTTCTCGTCGGCGCGCTGGTGGCCGGCGTGTTTCTCGATCGCGCGGTGCCGGACTACTATCTCTACGCCGCGGCCGGCGTGTTCGTCGCGGTGGCGCTCATTTCCGCCCTGACAATTCACGAAGATCCGCTGCAAGAGAAACCCGAATTCGCCGGCGTCGTGAAGGAACTCCGCACCCGCCTGGCCGAATTGCGCACCAGGCCGGGGTTCACCTGGGTGCTCTTTTCCCGCCTCTTCTTCTTTATGGGGCTGCTTGCCGGCGACCAGATCTTGCTCTTCCTCGTGCGCGAACGGCTGGGTATCATCGACAACCCCGGCGCCGCCGTTACCGTGGCGCTCGGCGTCTTCATCGTCGTATCCAGTATCGTCACGCTGCCGGCCGGCTGGATTTCGGACCGCACCGACCGGCGCCAGTTGATATTCGTATCCTGCGGCATCGGCGTGGTGGGTTCGCTGATCTTGATCTTTACGACCAACTATCCCATGCTGCTGGTAAGCTTTGCCGTGCTGGGCGCCGCCGTGGGCATCTTCGTTACCGCCGATTGGGCCTTGGCGCTGGAACTCATTCCCGATCCGCGCGCGCCCGGCCTCTACATGGGCCTCACCAATCTCGCCACGGCCGGCGGCGACGCGCTGGGCAGCCTATCGGCGGGCATCGTGCTCGACACGTTCAACCGCGTGGAGCCGCTGATGGGCTATCCCGCAGTCTTCGTGATGATGGCGATTTTCTTCGCGCTGAGCGCGGTCATCATGCTGAAGGTGCCGAAAGTCTACAGCGAGGAAACGGCCGCCGAAGGCAATGCCAGCGAGGACACGCGCTTGCCGGCGGAGTCCGAAGCGTAGCGCGGGGGCTTGTCCTCCGCCTCTTGGCGCGTAAGCGGTAGCGCGGGGGCTTGTCCCCCGCCTGGATCGGGGTGCGGCTTTGCGGAAAGTGCTCCGGCTGTGGCGCAGGTGGGGTCTGTGACAATGGTGAAGCCGGTATCCGTCCATCCTTCGACAGGCTCAGGACGAACGGAAACCGGCTTCTCTTCCGTAGCGCGGGGGCTTGTCCCCCGCCTCTTGGCGCGTAAGCGGTAGCGCGGGGGCTTGTCCCCCACAGTCTTGCTTTGCCGTAGGCCGGGCCTATCCCCTCTATCAGTCTGTCAATAGGCGTAGGGGCACGACATGTCGTGCCCCTACGTCGTCGTGCGCAAATTCTAGAGACTCTTTGCAAGGCGTGGATGCCACTGCCTGCGATCCAGCCGCGCCTGGGGAAGGGCGACTATTCTACTTTGGTGGCGGTTGTGCGGAAGACTGGCTAGGCGAGGGCTTTGCCCTTTTGGGCCACCAGCATCTCTTGCAGCGTGCGCCGGTCCACGTGTTCGTCCGGTTCCGCACCGTCCATGGGGCAGACGCCGGCCGGGCACTCCTTGCCGAGGACGTGGGCCTCGTATTCCTTGGGGAAGTTGCGCACGGTGCTGACTACGGGCCACGGCGCGAACTGGCCGAGACCGCAGAACGACGCGCCCATCATGTCCTGGGAAGCGTGTTCGATGAGGTCCATGGTGTCGGGCGCGGCCACGCCGCGGCGCACCCGCTCGAGCAGCATCCGCAGCACGCGCGTGCCGTCGCGGCAGGGGAAGCAGAAGCCGCACGACTCCTCTTCGAAGAAGCCGGCGTCCCGCAGCGCCGCGTCCACCACGCAGGTGCGGTCGTCCATCACCACCACGCCCGCCGTGCCGAGAATCGTGCCGGCGGCCATCACGGGCTTGAAATCGAGCACCAGGTCGAGCATGTCGGCCGGCAGAATGGCGCTGGAAGCGCCGCCGGGTTTCCAGGCTTTGAGTTCTCGTCCCTGCCAGACGCCGCCGGCGTGGTCGAAGATCAGCTCCCGCGCGGTCGTGCCCATGGGCAGTTCGTACGCGCCGGGGCGCTCCACGTGGCCGGAGACGCAGTAGATGTTGAGACCGGCCCCCTCGTTGACACCGAGATTCTTCCACCACTCGCCGCCATTGAGGACGATATCGGGTAGATTGGAAAGCGTTTCCACGTTGTTGATGAGGGTCGGTTTGCCGAAGAGGCCTTCGTTGGCCGGAAACGGCGGCCGCGCGCGGGGATAGCCGCGCTTGCCTTCCAGCGAGTTCATGATGGCGGTCTCTTCGCCGCAAATGTACGCCCCGGCGCCGCGCCGCAGGTAGAGTTCTACGGAAAAGCCCGTGCCCATCACGTTCTGCCCCAGGAAGCCGCGCGCGTAGGCCTGCTCGATGGCGCGCTTGACACGCTCGTGCGCCAGGAAGTACTCGCCGCGAATGTAGATGAAGATAATCGAGCAGCCGGTGGCGTACGCCGCCAGCGCGCAGCCTTCCACCAGCAGATGCGGGTCTTCCTCGCCGATGATGCGGTTGGAGAAGGTGCCCGGTTCGCTTTCGTCGAAATTGCACAGCACGTACTTCGGTTCGCCCTTAGCCCCTACGAGGAAGTTCCACTTCATCGCCGTGGGGAAACCGGCGCCGCCGCGGCCGCCCATCTCCGACGCGCGCACCTCGTCGTGCACGGCCTCGGGCGTCATTTCGGTCAGCGCCTTGCGCAGCGCGTCATAGCCGCCGTGGGCCATGAACGTCTCGATGTCGTGCGAATCCTCGTTATGGATGCGCCGCAGACAGACCTGCTCCATGCCGTTCGCTGCCTTTCGTTCCCTGTGGCCGCCGGGCTACGGTTGCCTTCTACTCGCCGTCACTGCTCGCGTCTACCTGTGCCTGCACCTTTGCCAGCGCCTCCGAGGGTGAGACGAGCCCTACGGCCTCCTCGTTGACCAAGAGCGCCGGCGCTTGCTCGCAGAGACCCAAGCACATCACTTCTTCCACTTCGAACGTATCCGGCCGCGCCGCCTCTTCCAACTCGTGCAAGATTTCCTGCGCGCCGCGCAAGTGGCACGAGAGGTTGACGCACACGCGGGCAATCACCGGCGGCTTGGGTTCGAAGAAGAACATCGTGTAGAACGTCGCCACGCCGTAGAGTTGGGCCTTGGTGATTCCCAGCGCGTCCGCCGCCATGCCCACCGCCCGGGGTTCCAGGTACCCAAAGTGGCGCTGCACGGCGTGGAGCATGTCCAGGGTGGTGCCCGGCTCGCGGGCGCACGCCTCGATGTCGCGCGCCAGCGCCGCGTACGCGGCTGCCGCTACTTCTGCCGGTTGCGTGGCCAAGGCCGTTCCTCCACTGTGCCGTCCGTCACGGCTCGCTACGTGTCCGGATTGTCCCGCTTGGTAAAGATGTCCATGTCGCTGCTGTGGCCTGGGGCCAGCCGCGCGTCGGGGTTAATATACCGCACCGCTTGATTCACTGCCATTGCCGCTTCGGACGCGCCGCACGCAATCAGGTTGATCTTGCCTTCGTAGGCGGCAATGTCGCCGGCGGCATAGACGCCGGGCCGGCTGGTCGCCATGGTGGATGGGTCGACCGTGATGCCCTTCTTGCCGGCCAGTTCCACGCCCCACTTGCGTATCACGGTCGTATCCATCAAGAAGCCGATGCAAATCAGAATTATGTCCACTTCTATATCGAACGTCTCTTGCGATTGCAGGTTTATAATCGTGGCCCCGGTGAGTTTCCCGTCGGTGACGTGCAGTTCATTGGCTTCATGGCGGGGAAAGTGCACGTCTACCTCTGACATGATGAGTTGGCGCACGGTAGCCGCGTGGGCCTGCCACACCGGCAGTCGGTGTATGAGCGTCACCATTTCACACTCTTTTTCCAGCGCCAGCGCCCAGTCCAGCGCCGAATCGCCGCCGCCGATGACCAACACGCGCTTGCCGCGAAACAGATCCATGTTCTTGACGGTATAGAAGATCTGCTTGTCCTCCAGCGGCTCGACGCCGGACAGCCTGAGTTTGCGGGGCGCAAACGCGCCGTTGCCGTTGGCAATGAGCACGGCCCTGCTCTTGAACTCTTCACCGCTCTGCGCGTGGAGCACGTAGTGGTCGTCCCGCTCTTCGAATTCGAGAATCTTCTGCGAGAGGTGTATCGGATACTGCCACTGGTCGGCCTGTTCGTACATGACGGCCACCAGGTCTTTCGCCAGAATAGCGGGAAATCCGGCCATGTCGTAGACGAACTTCTCCGCGTAGAGCGCGGAGAGGGCGCCCCCCAGTTCGTCCATCGCTTCCACGAGTTGCGTATCCAGGCCGCGGACGCCGGCATAGAAAAGCCCGAACAGACCAGTCGGCCCGCCGCCAATGATCGTCAGGTCTTTTACGCCATTCTTGTTCGCTTCACCCATTTCATAAGACTCCTTCCTGCAATCCCCCTCGTCTTCGGTACGCGCCGGCCCGCGATAGCCCTCGTGTGTTCGCAGGCGCTCACGCCTTCGCGTCCCCGTCCGGCTTCGCTTCCGCGTTTCCGTTTGTCTCTGCCGCGCGATAGGCCGCCTCGAGCAGTTCCATGGTGTGAATTGACCGGGTGGCGACCCCGCCCGCGGCGAGGGCGTTGTCCATCTGCAACATGCAGCCCGGATTGCCGACAACCACGTAATCGGCGCTGGTGGCGCGGATGTTCTCGACTTTTGGCGCGACCACGCGCTGGGCCATTTCGGGCTCCACGATGTTGTAGACGCCCGCGCTGCCGCAACAGTGGTCCGAGTTCTTCATTTCCACGAATTCCAGTCCCGGGATTGCCCGCAGCAGGGCGCGCGGCTGGGCGCGCACGCGCTGTCCGTGCGCCAGGTGGCAGGCATCCTGGTACGTCACGCGCTCCGCAATTTGCCCAAATGAGGTGTCGACGTCGATTTCGGCCAGAAACTCGCTGATGTCCTTCACCTTGTGGGAGAAATCGCGCGCGCGCTGGGCGTACGCCGGGTCGTGTTCCAGCAGGACGTCGTACTCCTTGAGCGCGGTGCCGCAGCCGGCGGCGTTGCTGATGATCACGTCCAGATTATGCTGCTCGAAGGCATCGATGTTCCGGCGCGCCAGGTCTTTTGCCGTCTCGCGCGCGCCGGCGTGGACGCCCAGCGCGCCGCAACACCGCTGACTCTTGGGTATGACGACCTCGCAGCCGTTGCGGGTAAGCACGCTCACGGTGGCGCGATTCGTGCTGGCAAAGAAGTACGGCATGATGCAGCCGGTCACGAATCCCACCCGCCGCTTGGCCTCGCCGCGCGCGCGTACAACCTCCGCGTCCGGCGCGGCATAGAACGCCTCCGAGAGCGCGGGCAGGAACGACTCCGTCTCACCGAATTTGCCGAAGAACCTCAGAATGCCCTTCCGGCGCACGAACGACTGCACACCGGACGTCTGGTAGAAGCGGAGCACTCTTGCCATGAGTTTCAGCCGCGCGGGAAACGGAAACAGTTGCTTGAAGACCAGCCAGCGCAAGAAACGCGGCAGGGCGCTCCCGGGCTGCGACTGAATCGCTTCGCCCCGCGCCGCCTCGATGATCTTGCCGTACTGGACGCCGGAAGGGCAGGCGGTCTCGCACGCCCGGCAGTCCAGACAGAGGAAGATATGCCGCAAGAACGTGTCATTGATAGTAATGCGCTCTTCTTTGGCCGCCTTCACCAGGTAGATGCGGCCGCGCGGGCTCTCCATCTCAAGGCCGGTCTCGCGGTAGGTCGGGCACGCGTTGAGACAGAGGCCGCAGTGCACGCATTGCGCCAGGTCGTCGTCCGTCAGACCCTCGAAGCGTACGCGGCCGTTCTCATCCTCGGGAATGACCAGTCCGGGCTGGCCGACATCGGTTTTCACGCTGGCTTTGCTCGCTCGACTTGGACTCGGTATTACCGCGGACTCCTGCTACATATCCCCGACGAAACGCCCGGGGTTGAGTATGTGGCCGGGGTCGTACGTCCGCTTGAGGTTGCGCATGACGGCCAATCCCTGCGGGTGCGGCCCCCAAACGTCTACGGCGGTCTTTAGCGACACAGAACCCCGCTGCACTTCCAGGCTGCCGCCATGCTCCTGGCTGATCGTGCGCGCGCGTTGCAACAAGGGAACCAGTTGCGCCAACGGCGACTGCCGCGCATCCAACGCGCATTCATGCTCCGCCGGCGGCCAAACTCCGCAGCGGAGCGACCCACTGAGCGGATCGGCTACAACACCGACCGTGCCGTCGCTCGTCTCGGCGGAGCGCATGAGGTCCGCATAGACGTGGCGCAACTCCGATGGCACGGCGCTCGCCTTGAACAGAACCGGCGGCGCAGCGGCCTCCCACCCCAGGTCCACGCACTTCTGCCACAACGCTCCGCCTGCGGCAAGATCGGCTTCACCTGCCGCAGCGCCCACTCCGGCGGCAGCGGCTGAGGCGGCCCGCACTTGCCGCGCCACGGCGCGTTGCGCCCCCATGAAGCGCGCCAGCAACACGTGGGAGCCCCGCGTCTCGCCCAGCACGCGCGCCTGCGCCGGTTCATTCAGGATTACCGCGGCGGCGGGATGGTGTGCGCGCACCGCGTAGGCCAGGTCAAACGCCGCACTGGCGTCCGCGCAAGCGAAGACCACGGTTTCGTCCGCTTTGGGCGCCGGAAAGACCTTGAACGTCACCGTGGCAATGACGCCCAGCGTGCCCAGAGCGCCCACCTGGAGCTTGTGCAGGCCAAAGCCCGCCACGTTCTTGACCACCTCGCCGCCGCTCTTGACGACCGTGCCGTCGCCCTGGACGAAGCGCATGCCCATTACCAGGTCCTTGCCCGTGCCGAACGCGTAGCGCAGCGGCCCGTGCGCGTTCGCCGCCAGCGCGCCGCCCACCGTTGCCTGCTGCGGGCGGGGAACCTCCAGCGGCAGCATCTGGCCGTGCTCGCGCAGCGCCTGCTGCAAAACCGCCAGGGTCACGCCCGCCTCGGCGGTTAGTATGAGGTCCGCCGGTTGGTACTCCGTGATCGCGTTGAGACCGGTGGTGCGGAGCGCCGCGTCGGCGGCAGACGGCGGCATGCCGAGCTCGAGCATAGTGCCGCCGCCAACGAGGATTGTGGGCGTCGCGGCCGCGGCCAGTTCCGCAACTGCGGCGGCCAACTCCTCCACCGAACGCGGCGTCACGGCAAACGCGGGCCGCCTGCCGTCGACAGTAGGCGCGTCCGCACTGACCGCCTCGCGTGAGACGACCTGCGCGAGTTGGGTGTGGATAGTCTCAGTCAGCAAGGGGTGCCTGCATCCTACTTCCAGACCGCGTCAGCGGTAGCGTGGCCCGCCTGCGACGCAATCGCCGGGGCCTTGCCAATGTGGATCTTGGCGGCATGAGGGCCTTCGCCGGTTGGAAAAACCTTGGTGGGATTGAAGAGCCAATCGGGGTCGAAGGCGCGCTTCAGCTTGCGCATGGCCTCCAAGTCTTCTTCACTGTAGAGCCAGCCCATGTACTCCTGCTTTTCCGTGCCGATGCCGTGTTCGCCGGAGAGCGAACCGCCGGCGTCGATGCAGGCGCGGATGATCTCCTCGCCCGCCGCGATCACCCGCTGCACCTGTTCGCCGTCGCGCACGTCGAAGAGCAGATTGGGATGCAGGTTGCCGTCACCGGCGTGGAAGACGTTGGCGATGATGATGTCGTACCGCTCCGCCACGTCCTCAACGAAGCGCATGATCTCCGGCAGTTTCGTGCGGGGCACGACGCAATCCTGGATGTAGTAGCTGGACGCCAGCCGGCCCAGCGCGCCGATCGCCCCTTTGCGGCCGGCCCAGACGGTCTCTCGTTCCTCAGCCGTCTGCGCCACCTTGATCGTGCGCGCGCCCGCCTGGCGGCACAGGTCCAGGATCGGCTCGCGCTGCTCGTCGAGTTCTTCCTGCATACCGTCGATCTCGATGATGAGCACGCCGCCGGCGTCCGGCGGGTAGCCGATGTGATAGGCTTCCTCGATCGCGCGCGTGACGACCTGGTCCATGATCTCCAGGGCGGCGGGTATGATGCCGTTGCCGATGATGGAGGAAACCGCCTCGCACGCGGCGGGCACGTCGTCGAAGATTGCCAGGTAGGTCTCGACCGCTTCCGGCAGCGGCAGGAGTTTGACGAGAATCTTGGTCACCACGCCCATGGTGCCCTCGGAGCCGATGATTGCGCTCATCAGGTCGTAGCCGGGCGCGTCAGGCGCCTTGCCGCCGATCCAGGCCGTCTCACCGCCCGGAAAGACGACCTCCAAGCCCAGGACGTGATTGAGCGTACAGCCGTAGCGCAGGCAGTGCGCGCCGCCTGAGTTCTCGGCCACGTTGCCGCCCAGCGTGCAGGCCTTCTGGCTGGAAGGATCCGGCGCGTAGTAGAGGCCAAGGTGCGCCACTTCGTCGGAGAGTTCCAGGTTGACGACGCCCGGCTCTACCAGAGCCGTGCGGTTCTCCGCGTCGATCTCCAGAATTTCGCGCATCCGGCTGACGGAGAGCAGGATGCCGTTCTCTTCCGGCACCGCGCCGCCGGACAGTCCGGTGCCGGCGCCCTTGGGCACGACTGGGACTTTGAATTCACTGGCAACCGCCAAAACCCCACTGACTTCCGCCGTGGTGCGCGGAAAGACGACGGCGGCGGGAAGTTGGGCGTCGATGGAGGCGTCGCGTTCGAATACGATGAGGTCTTCCGGCAGATACACGACGTGCTCCGCCCCCACGATGGCTTGCAATCGTTCAACGAGTTCGCGCGTTTCCATGCCGTGCCGCCTACCCTCGAATCGTGTCTTCATGCTTCCGCCAAGCTCATCACTGTGATGATACCATAGCCCAAATAGGCTCACAAAAGGGCACGAAAGCGGTCTGCCAAGATTTCGCTTGCTCTTGGCGGCTGGAGGCGGGGGGCAAGCCCTAATGCAGTCGCATTAAACATAACGACGGCAACACTCGCGTCCAAAATCCCCGGTAGCGCAGGTTTGTAACCTGCGAAGTTGCTAGGTCAACCCTTTTCGCGTCAGTTTCAATGGCTCCGGCGGGGGACAAGCCCCCGCGCTACTTGTGTGCGACACCTTTGGGGACTAGCTCCGGCGCTTCGGATATTCAGCAGGAGCGGCCTAACCGTGCGAGAGCAGACGAACCGGTTCCAAGCTCTGCGGGAGCACATCGCTGCCGCTGTCGGTCCGGTGCGCTCGCTGCGGCCGGTAGGCGGCGGGGGCGCGCAGGGCGCGGCAGTGTGGCACGTGGTTCTGGCTACCGGCGCGCAGGCGGCGGTCAAGCGTCACGCCCACGCCGGCGCGGGAGAGGTGGAGTTTGGCGTGCTGCGGATGCTCCACCGGCTCGGCGCGCCCGTGCCCAAGCCGCTGCATTGGGACTCCCGCCAGCGCATCTTGATAACGGCATGGGCGGGAATGCGCACACTTGCGGAGGAGATCCAGCGGGCGCAACCCCCTCAGCCCCGGCGAAAGAGCGGCCTGCGCCGCTTGTCGCATAGCCTCGTCAAGGGAGCTGCTGCCCTTGAAACGGCCTTCGCAGGGCTTGCCGCGCGTCTGCCGCTGCAACAAACGGGTGAACGCCGGCGCCGCGAGGCGGAGGCGCGCGCCCGGTGCCGGCAAGCGCCGGAGACGTTTGCCCAACTTGCCACATTTTGCGGTCTGTCGCCGCCGCCGGGCTGGGATGCGTCACTGCGCGACGCCTGGGCGGAACTTGCGGAAGCGCTTACGGCCGGTCGCCTGACCTTTGGGGGCCGGGACTGCACGCCGCGCAACGTGCTAACCGACGGCAGCGCTATCTGGTTCGTCGATTTCGCCGTGGTCGGCCTCGACTGGCCGGAAGCGCGGTTGGCGCAGTACGCCGCCGTCTTCAACCAAACCGACCCGGCCCAGCCAGCGGAGTCCCTCTTGACCCACGCCGAACCGCAGTGGTACGGTGAAGGCGGATGCATTGAAAGCGCAATGGTGGACGTGCATCATCTGTTGCTGTGGAGCGAGGCGCTGCGGCTGCTGCTCGAGGCAACGAGCGGCCCGCCGGAGCGCCAAGATTCACCGCGACGGCGGCAACTGGAGCGGGCGCTGGCGTTGGCCGTTTGTCCGTTAGAAAACGGCACACCGGCGGAACGGGTGCGCGCGCTCATTGCCGCAGTTTTTTGCGAATGATTGGCTGATTTTCTTAGTGAAAGGAGAGTCCGATGGCAGAGGAATGGAAGCCCCGCGGACGCGAGGTCGTAATTGACGGTCTGGAGTGGGTGGGCCGCATGGCGGACAAGGCCCGCGCCGAGCATGGCGGCTACATCGGCGAGTACATCTACCCGTGCCCCATGGACCAGCAAGTGCTGCGCGACCTGGGCCTGAGCGCGGAAGCGTTCACGCAGATCGCGGTTGAAGCCGCCACGGACAGCGAACTGGCGGCGCAGGTGAAGGCCGCCTCCGGCAAGGAAACGGTGGCCGCGCCCGCCTGAAGCGCAATTCTGGTCGGCGCGGTGCGCGATGCGCTCCACCGCGTCCTGCCAAGCCGCCGGGCGTAGTCTACGGAAACGTCTACGGTTAGAGTGAAATTGGAAGCCCCAGCCGTTCGTCCTTCGACAAGCTCAGGACGAACGGCTGGGGCTTTCTTGCGCCGCTCACGCTTCACGCTCCGCTCACGCTTGACGCCCTGACCATGCTTCACGCCCCGACCACGCTTCACGCGCCGCTCATTGTTCACCCTCGTCCACTCTTTGCGCATGATCTATCCATTGCGCTCGCTCATACTTTACGCTTACGCTTTCATTGCGCATGCTTGTCATATGCTCACACTCATTTCTCTCTGACACTCATTGGAAACTCGGAACCATACAAACGCAAAACCATGCCCGTTAGAGCCACAGCAAGGCAAAGCCACACCCGCGCAGTGCGCGGGTGTGGTATATTCTGGGAGCGCGTCGGACTTGGGAGGCCCACTCTTGAAAACTTACCGTCACGTCGTCTCGCAGCAAACGCCCATGCCGCCCGCGGCCGTACGGTGACGCGCGGCCAGAAGGCGGCGCTCATCGGCGGCGCAATCGGCCTTGCGCTTGGCGGCGGCTACGTGCTGGCCCGCCGCATTGCGGCGCGCGTGCGGCCGGACATCATAGATTGGCAGCGCGCCGAGAACATCGCGCTGCGTCTTGCCGCCCGCAACGCCGGCAGCGTGCTGCCCTCCCACGCCCGCCTCGCGCTCCAGGACGACTATCAGGCCCTCGTGGCCCTCAGCCACGAACGGATCGTCCCGTTCATCCAACTCACCGCAGCCTCCGACAATCACGTCGTGGAGGTGCTGGACCGCCCGCTCTGGGTGCAGCGTAACCTGGGCAACGTGCAGCGCCTGCTTTCGCCGCTGGAAGACGCATACCTGGAGAGCGTCGGCGCGACGAGCGGTACGTTCTTCCGGCTGGCCCAAGGCGGCGTGCAACTGACTCTCTCCGCGCAGATGGGCATTGTGTTGGGTTTTCTGTCGCGGCACGTGCTGGGCCAGTTCGACATGCCCTTCCTGGCGCCGCCGGCTGGCGCAAGCGCCGAATCCGCGCAGTTGAACCGCATCTACTTCGTAGAACCCAATATCCACCGCCTGCAGCAGCGGCTTGAGATCCCACCGGACGCCTTCCGGCTCTGGATTGCGCTGCACGAGACCACCCACGCGATCCAATTTCAGATAGCGCCGTGGCTGGCGGCGTACCTGGGCAGCCTCATCGAGTCGTACGTGGATAGCTTTCGCGAACTACTGCGCGATTCGCCGCATCCGCTGCGCGCGATGCTGGCGCCCGGCGCGGAAGAGCCGGCGGAGCGCGACGGCATGGGCGGCCTGATGGGACTGCTCACCACGCCGGAGCAGCGGGAGTTGCTGGCGCGCGTGCAGGGCGTGATGAGCCTCGTCGAGGGCTACGGCAACTACGTCATGGACGCCCTGGGCGAGCAACTGATAGCCAACTTCCCCGATATGCGCCAGCGGCTGGAGGCGCGCAAGCGCGGTTCGCTGGAACGCGCCCTGATGCGGCTGCTGGGCTTCGATCTAAAACTGGCCCAATACCGCCTGGGTGAGCGCTTCGTGCGCTACGTGGTGGAACACGAGGACATGGGCTTACTCAACCGCGTCTGGGAAGACCAAGAGGCGATGCCCACGTTGGCTGAGATCAACGCTCCTGAGCAGTGGGTGGAGCGTATGCGCGTGAAGTCAGGCGCGGACATGAAGGAATTGGATTGACCGCCTCATTCGGAACCGGCAGCGGCGCACCTTACCCATCCAGTGCGGTCACGGCATGGGCGTGAATTCCAGAATCTGGCCGTCCTGGATTAGCCGGGCGCGCAACTCCGCGTAGTCGATGTCCTGAACCGGGATGCCGCGCCTGATAGCAATCGCCGCCGCCGTCGCGGCGGACTGACCCAGAATCATGAACACCGGTTCCATGCGGATTGAGCCAAATGCGATGTGCGACGCGGAGACGCAGACCGGCACGAGCAGGTTCGTCACTTCCTCCCGTTTCGGCGTCAGCGACCCGTAGGCTATTCCGTACGGCCGCAACGGCCGCACGCCGACGTCGCCTTCGTTCTGCGCGTAGCCCGCGGCCGTGACGTAGCGCTGCGCGTTGTGCGAATCCATGACGTACGAGCCCATGCCAACCGGCTGCGGCGCGTCCCGTTTGGCAAGGCACTCGTGTTCGGTCATCACGAATGCGCCCGCCAGCCGCCGCGCTTCCCGGACGTAGAGTTGGTGGGGCCAGTTGCCGCTGCCGGTGAATTCGTCGCGGGCAAGCCCATACTGGGCGCATTCTTCGCGGACGTCCCCCGGCACGCGGGGATCGTTGGCCAGGAAGTAGAGCAGTCCCTGCTGGTAGTCCGCGTGCTCCCAAACCATCTGCTCCCGCTCTGCGTAGGAAGCCTCCGGATACGCGTAATTCATGCCAATGTTGTCTGCGCTGAACGGCCCGTGGTTGTTCATGTCGATCTTGGCATTGGGAATGGGGTCGAACTTGCGGAAGGTTTCGCGCCAGCCCGTGTCAAAGACCCGCAGCAGCAGTTCATACTGTCGCGGGTCGTAGCCGTCCGGCTTGGGGAAGGGCACGCGGTTCTCGGCCACCTTGGTAAGGCACAGCCGGAAGCAGTAGGCCTGGATGCAGTCGTCTCCCTGCCCGTCCGCGCCCGGCGATTCCGGGCTGATGCGCGGCAGCAGGCCGCTCGACGGGTCGCCGGGGACGCGATAGGGGTCAACGCCATCGGGAAAATGATGGCCGTGGTGGCGGGCGGCCTTTTGCACGCCCGCCCATTCCTCGCCGAACTCCGCCGTGCCCTCGCGTCCGACCCGGTACGAGACGCCCGCCGCCGCCATGAGGTCGCCCTCGTAGGTGGCGTCAATGAAGACTGAACCTGCGTAGGTGGCGCCGCTGACAGCCGTGATGCGCCGGATGCGGCCGTCTTCAAGCGCCACGCCGTTTTCCCGGTCCAGCCATTCGCCGCGCCGCACGTCGACGCCGATTTCCGCGACTAGGTTCTCGAAGACCTTCTCCGCCACATGCGGCTCGAAGACCCACATCGTCCGTTGCGCGCCGTCTACGGCGGGCGTGCCCTGGCCTTGGTTGCCGTATTCCGCGCGCCGCTGCCACTGCCAGGCGTCGGGCGACTCGTAGTGCTGCCAGATGCGGTGGTAGAACTCGCGGGCGAGGCCGCCGATCACGGCCTTGTTGCCGGTATCCGTATAGCCGAGGCCGCCGGCGGACAGGCCGCCCAGGTGGCGCTCCGGCGCCACGATGACTACCGACAGGCCCAGCCGGCGGGCCTGGACGGCAGCCGCGACGCCGGCCGACGTGCCCCCGTATACGACCAGGTCGAAGCATTCCACGGTCTCAGGGGAAGGCGCGCCCGTGCTTTCAGCGTAGCGGTATTGTGATTGAGCCCGTGACATGCGCCGGCGCTATTGCTGAGGCTCTTGGTCTGTCACGAGAATGGCGTATTCCAGCGAATCGGCCAGCGCGGAATAGCTGGCCTCGATGATGTTCGTGGAACTGCCCACCGTGCTCCACTCGGTGTGGCCGTTCGTGCTCTCGATCATCACGCGCACGCCGGCGGCGGTGGCGCTGCTCTCGTCGAGGACGCGCACCTTGTAGTCCAGCAGCCGCACCCGCTGCAGTTGGGGATACGCGGACACCAGCGCTTTGCGCATGGCGGCGTCGAGGGCGTTCACCGGGCCGTTGCCCTCCGCGGCCGTGTGCTGCACCTCGTCGCCCACTTGAATCTTGACGGTGGCTTCCGAGAGGATGCTCTGTCCGCCGCGCGTCTCCACCAGGACGAGAAAGTCCAGCAGCGTAAACGGCGGCGCGTAGTCCGGCTGGCGGCGTTTGATGAGCAGTTCGAACGACGCCTCGGCGCCCTCGAACTGGAAACCCCGCTGTTCCAGGTCCTTGATTTCTTCCACCAGGCCGTGCAGGTTTTCGCTCTGGCGGGATAGGCGCAAACCCAGGCGCTCGGCGCGGGAAAGCACGCTGCTGCGGCCGCTCAATTCGGAAATGAGCACGCGCATCTCGTTGCCCACCAGCGCCGGATCGACGTGCTGATAGGCAATCCGGCTCTTGGCCATGCCGTCGGCGTGGTAGCCGGCCTTGTGGGCAAAGGCGGAATGACCGACGTAGGGCATGAAAGGATTCAGCGCCATGTTGGCGATTTCGCTCACGTACCGCGCCGCGTCGGAAAGATGCTGCAACTGATCCGGCTCGATTGCCGCGTAGCCCAGCTTCAACTGCAAGTTGGGGATAACGGTGCACAGGTTGGCGTTGCCGCAGCGTTCACCCACGCCGTTGATCGTGCCCTGCACGTGGGTTGCGCCGCACTCCACCGCCGCCAGGGTGTTGGCAGTAGCCAGGTCGGCGTCGTTGTGCACGTGTATGCCAATGGGCGCGTCGCATGCGTCACGCACGCGGCGCGTCACTTCCCGGACTTCATTGGGCATGCTGCCGCCGTTGGTGTCGCAGAGCACCAGGCAATCCGCGCCCGCGTCCTGGGCGGCGCGCAGGGCGGCCAGCGCGTACTCAGGATTCGCCCGGTAGCCGTCGAAGAAGTGCTCGGCGTCGAAGAAGACCTCGCGGTTGTGGCGCTTCAGAAAGGCGATGGTCTCGCCAATCATCGCCAGGTTGTTTTCCAGCGTCGTGTCGAGCACCGCCGTCACGTGGTGGTCCCACGCCTTGCCCACGATGCAGACCGCGCGCGTGCCGGTGCCGATGAGGGCCTTGACACTGGCGTCATTCTCAACGCTGGTAGACTTGTGCCGTGTGCTGCCGAAGGCGGTAACCGTGATGTTCTTCCAATCGATGTCCTGGGCGAGGCGGAAGAACTCCTGGTCCTTGGGATTGGAACCCGGATAGCCGCCCTCCACGTAGTGCACGCCGAGTTCGTCCAGCCGCCGGGCGATCTTGAGCTTGTCGGCAGCCGCGAACGAAAGCCCCTCGGCCTGCGCGCCGTCGCGCAGCGTCGTGTCGTAGATGACGATCTGGCGCTCCGCCTGCGCCTCTTCCGAAGATGCCTGCTCTATTAGCGTCTTAGCCAAGGGTCGGCCCCAGTTCTCAATTGCTTGTGCGGGAGTTCACAATGTCGCTCGACTGAATTCTACCACAACGGCCCCGCCGGTTACGCGGCATCCTCGTCGCGCGCGGAACCTATCAGGAACCAGCCGTACACCAGACCGGCGAGAATCGCGCCAATGAGCGGGCCAAGCCAGTAGACCAGGTGGCTGTCCCAGTAGTTGGCCGCCAGCGCCGGGCCAAACGTGCGCGCCGGATTCAGCGACCCGCCGGTGAGCGGGCCGGCCAGGAGAATGGCGGCCGCAACCGTGAGACCGATTGCAAAGCCGCCGCTCTTGGCGGCGCGCGGCTCGATGGCAGCGCCGAAGATCACGATCACGAGAATGAAGGTAAGGACTGCCTCGATGAGGACAGCCGTGCCAAACGCAATGTCCGCCGCGACCGAGGGGGCGCCAAGATTGACGGACTGCCAAGCGTCGGTAGGAAAAACCGCGCGCAGCGTAAAGCCCGCCAGGGTTGCCGCCAACAATTGCGTGGTAACGTAGAGCGCGCCGTGCAGCGCGTCAATCTGGCGGCCCACGAAAGCGGCGACGGTGACGGCCGGATTGAAGTGCGCGCCGGAAATGTGGCCGAGAGCGTTGACCAAGGCGGCCAGCCCCAACCCGCTCGCCAGCGCAATGCCAACGGGGCCCAGGCCCTGTCCGCCGCGCGCCACGATGTACGCATCCGTGACGACCGCGCCCGCGGCAATGAAGATGAAGCAGAACGCGCCAACGAACTCGGCGACGACTGCCTTAAGCGTATGCTCTGTCACGGCCGTTGTACGCCTCCTTAACTAAAACGCTCCACGATGCTTGCGATTGTGCGAACGTTCTCTACTTGCTATTGTGCTAAGTGGTCGGCGAATGTCAAATGACTGGGCGTCAACGCCGCTGCGGCGCGGACAACGTGCCGCGTGTGCACTCCCCTGTCCGTCAAACAGCAAGGAAAGCAAGCAATTTATGGAGAACTCTCAAGAACTAACGGAAACCGGCACGCTTGCCGTTACGCCCAACAGCGGCCGGGCCGGTGACTGGGGCACGTGGGTGGTGACCTACACGGTTGGCGCGGCGGGTATTGCCACCGGCGGCGGCGTGCGGGTCGCGCTGCCGGAGCGCTGGCACCAATGGTGGCGCAACTCGGCCCGCCGTGTGCAGAGCGTGGACCCGGCCGCGCCCTTCTACGTTACCGCTGACACCGACCGGCCCGGCGCGAGTCTGCGCTGCGAGGTAGTGGACGCCAGCGGTGCCGAGTACGTCAAGACTTTCCGCGCCAACGTGGGCTATCCGCCCGGCAGCCGCTATTCCTGGACGATTGCTGTGACGATCGCAGAGGGCGCGCTGCACGCCGGTGACACCGTCAACGTGGTCTATGGCGATATGCGCCACGGAGGCCGCGGCTTCACGCCGCCGCTCTGGACCGGCTCGCCGGAGCGGGTGCGCGCGGCGGTCGATCCCACGGGCGGCGGTGAATTCGCGCTCTTGCCCGACGCGGCCCTGCCCTGGCTCAGTAGCGAACCGGGGCCGCCGGTGGAGTTGCTGGTCGTTCTGGAATCTCGCGCCGTCGTTGGCAAAGAGATGCGCGCGCGCATGGTAGCGCTGGACGAATATCAGAATCCCGTGCCCGCGCCGGAAACCGCCGTCTATCTGGTTGTCGAGACGGGCGCGGCAACGCTGCCGGACAACCCGGTGAAACTCAGCGATGCCACCACCTGGGGCTGCCGGGAGTTCACGGTCACGCCTACGGAAGCGGGCGCGCTGCGTGTGCGCGGCACGTCCCATGACGGCAAACTCTACGGCCTCTCCAACCCTAGCAAGGTGGTTTCACTCGCAGAGGCGTCAGGCAATGTGACTGAAACGGGCCTCTATTGGGGCGATATTCACTCCCACAGCCAGTACTCCTGGGACGGCACCGGCACGCGGGACGACCACTTTCGCTACGCGCGCTACGCCTCCCTGCTGGACGTCTACAGCGCCACCGACCACAACGACCGGCGCAGCATGAGCCGGGACGACTGGCGGCAGAACGTGGCCTACACCGAGAAGTGGAACGCGCCGGGCGAATTCGCCACGATTCTCGGCTACGAGGCCAGCTTTGGCGCGCCCTACGGCCACCACAACGTCTACTATCGCGGCGGTGAGGCCGCGCTGCTCTACCACGACGAGGAGAATCCGGAAGAGATCTGGGAGCGGGGCGCGCGCGAGAATCTGGCAGGGGAGATGTTTACCATTCCCCACCACACCGGCGGCTTTGCCCGGCCGGGCGGCGGCGTGAAGCACGACTGGCGCATCCACGACCGGCGCTTTCGTCCGGCCATCGAAATCTACTCCTCACACGGCCTCAGCGAGGAGTACGCGCCGGATCATCCGCTCTCGATGGACGTCTCCGACTTTACCTTCAACGGCCCCGGCGACCCGGGCAACTACACGGTAGACGCCTGGCTGGCCGGTCTCAAACTGGGCACGATCGGTTCGTCCGACAACCATGCCGCCCAGCCGGGCAAAGAGGGCTTCGGCACGATGGCGGTCTGGGCGCCGGCGCTGACCCGCGCGGCGGCCTTCGACGCCATCCGCAACCGCCGCACCTACGGCAGCACCGGCTCGCGCATCTACTTGGAGTTCTCGGTCAACGGCGAACCCATGGGCGGCGAGACCACCGTTGCCGCCGGTCAGCCGGCGAACGTGCGCGTGGAGGCCCTGGGAACCGGCCCCTTGCGCTGGATTCACGTCCTGCGCGCCGACCTGGACCGGCCGGAAGCCGGCTTCAACGTCGTCCACCAAGAGTGGTTCCCCGGCAGCAGCGCGCCCCTCGACTTCAGCCTGGAGTGGACCGACGCCGCGCCGCCCGCGCGCGCCGTCTACTACGTCCGCGTACGCCAACGCGACCTGGTCCACGGCCGCGTGGCACAGGCTTGGAGCAGCCCGGTGTGGGTGACGAAGTCAGATGAAACGTAGTTAGTCAGCATTCTGGATGCTTTCCAAAGTGAGAATACGCCGGGCCAAGACTCGCCATAGCATGCGTTGCCTCAAACGTGGCTTGCGATATCTGGCACACTGTATACCGACAGAGTGGACTTTCCTAAGTTGAAAAGGCGAAAACACTGCAGCATTCGAGAAGGGACTTAACCGTGACGAAAGAGCCTTACGCACCACAGCATTACAGCGTTGACGTACAAAGTAATCTGATGATGACCGCCCGTGACGGCATCAAGCTCGGCACGGACGTGTACCGCCCGGCGCTGCCGGCGGATGGCGGCCGGGGCAGTGTTGGATTGACCGGGGAAGGGCTAGTGGCCGTTGACGGCGCGTTCCCTGTCATTCTCGAGCGCACGCCGTATGACAAGACTGGTCTCGGCCTGCGGCGCAAGGGGCATTACTACGCGCGGCGGGGGTACGTGGTGGTGATACAGGACGTGCGCGGGCGGTTTGCGTCCGAGGGCGAGTGGTACGCCTTTGGCGACGAGGGGCCGGACGGCTACGACACGTGCGCCTGGATTGTGGAACAGCCCTGGAGCAACGGCAAGATCGCCACCACGGGGTGCAGCTATGCCGGGTGCACCCAGAGCGCGTTGGCCTCGCTGGATCCGCCCGGACTGGCGGGCATGTTCGTGGAGGAAGGGCCGTGGAACTACCACACCGCCTCCATGCGCCACAACGGCGCCTGCGAGATGCGCTTCATGATCTACGCCTTCCGCATGGCCACCACCAGCAAGGAGGCGCTCAGCGACCCGCGCCTGCGCCAGAGCCTGGATAGCGCCTTCGCCAACGTCGCGCAGTGGGTGGCGAACGCGCCGCTCAAGAAAGGCGCGTCGCCGCTGGCCGAACTGCCCAGCTACGAGCAGTGGCACCTGGACGTGCTCACCCACGGCGATATGGACGAATACTGGCGGCGTCCCGGCTACGGGCCGGAACTCTTCTACGACCAGCACGCCGACGTGCCGACGGTCTACTTTGGCGGCTGGTACGACTCGTATGCGCGCTCGACCTGCACGAATTATGTCGAGCTAAGCGAGCGCAAAGAGTCGCCGCAGACGCTCATCATGGGCCCCTTCACCCACGGCACCGGCAGCGCCGAGGTTTCCCATGCCGGCGACGTAGACTTCGGCCGCGAGGCCGCGATCTACGACATGAACGAACTGCGGCTGCATTGGTTCGACTACTGGCTCAAGGGCAAGGAGACCGGCGCGGCGCAGACCAAGCCGGTGCAGATCTTCGTCATGGGCGGCGGCAGCGGCATGCGCAACAGCGACGGCCGCCTGGACCACGGCGGTGAGTGGCGCGCGGAAGACGAATGGCCCCTGGCGCGCACGCAGTGGAGGCCCTACTATTTGCACGCCGACGGCGGCCTCAGCGCGGAATCGCCGTCTCCCGGCGCGCGGGCCAGCGCCTTCACCTTCGACCCAGCCAATCCGGTGCCAACGATTGGCGGCAATCTCTCAGCCGGTGACCCGGTCTTGGTTGCGGGCGCGTATGATCAACGCGGCGACGAGCGCTTCTTTGGCTACACCGGCAGCCTGCCGCTGGCCGCGCGGCCCGATGTGCTGGTCTTCCAAACACCGCCGCTGGAAGAGGACGTGGAAGTCACCGGGCCGCTTACCGTCAAGCTCTGGATTAGCTCCACGGCCGTCGATACCGACTTCACGGTCAAGCTGCTCGACGTGCATCCGCCGAACGGCGACTATCCCCAGGGCTTCGCCATGAACGTCACGGACAGCATCCAGCGCGCCCGCTACCGCAACAGCCGCGAACGGGCCGAGTTCCTCGAACCGGACGTGCCCACGCCCATCACGATCGAGATGTACCCCACCAGCAACGTCTTTGCGCGGGGTCACCGCATCCGGCTGGACGTATCCAGCAGCAACTTCCCCCGCTTCGACGTCAATCCCAACACCGGCGAACCCCTGGGCCGCCACACGCGCCTGGAAGTGGCGCACAACACGGTCTTCCACGAACCCAGCCGCCCCTCACACATCGTGCTGCCGGTGATTCCCAAGGAGCAGTAGTCTGCCGTGAAATCCGATTCTATACATGAACTGACCGCCGGACACGCGCCGGCCGGCTATACGGCGCACATCACGCCGTCTGAGCCTGTCACCGTCGGGCAGCGGGGCACATGGGACATCGTGTTTACCGTGGGCGAGCTAGGGATTGCCATTGGCGGCGGGGTGCGGATTGCGCCGCCGCACCGGGAGAAGCAGCGGTGGGACGTGGGCAACGTGGTGGCGACGACCAGCGTGGCCGGCGCTAACGTGCGCGTGAACGTAGTTAACGGCCATCCGCTCTCCTTTCATCACTCGCAGTATCCGGTCGTCTACGCCGTGCTGGAAGGCAAGCCGCTGCGCGGCGGCGATACGCTGACCGTCACGCTGGGGCATCCGGGCAGCTACGTCTCCGGTTTTCGCCAGCCGGCCCAGGCGCAGGACATCATCAGCGTGGACACCTATTTCGAAGTGGGCGTGGACATCGAGGGCAACACCGACTACAGCAATCCGGACTACCCGGTGCGCGGCGGGGGGCGCCACTTTCCGCTCCAAGCGCAACCCGCCATTGACGTTCTGCCGGCCGCGCCGGCAACGCTTGGCGTCATCGTACCCCACACGCGGGCGGATGAAGGCCCGGCACGCGTATTCATCCACGCCCGTGACGCCTTCGGCAACGTGTGCGACGACTTTCAAGGTACGCTCAAACTTGAAACCGTTGACAGCAACGACGGCGCGCTTCACGCCGAAGCGGAAGCGCCGACGGCAGACCGCGGCCTCGCCCACGCGCGGATCGACGTACCCGCGCAGTCGGGCGTCTATCGCGTGCGGGCGCGGGACGAGGCCAGCGGCGTCATTGGCAGCAGCCGTCCCATTGCGCCGCACTTTCAACCGGGCGGCTACAACATCTACTGGGGCGACATCCACAACCACACGAATCTCTCCGGCGACGGCGTGCGGGACATCGACGACGCCTACCACTACGCGCGCTACATCAGCGGCTTGGACTTCGTCGCCATTACCGACCATGAAGGCGGCAAGGACTGGGAGCGCACCCAGGCGTGCGCCAAGCAATACAATGCGCCCGGCGCGTTCACGACGTTCTTGGCGTATGAGTACAGCCTGGCCGGCTTCGCGGGGCACCGCAACGTCTACTACCTTGACGACGACATGCCCTGTCCCACGCCCGACGACCCGAACGAACTCTGGGCGCAACTGCCGCCGGGGCGCGCGCTGGTCATTCCCCATCATCCGAACACGCATTCGGAAGGCGGCACCACTCGCGGCCGCTGGCAACCCACGGACTACAGCGTGCACCATCCTGAGTTTCAACGGCACGTGGAGATTTGCCAGTTGCGCGGCTCGTTCGAGGTCGAAGAGATTGGCGGGGCCGTGGTGCTCGGCGGCAATGGCTCATCCGCGCGCAGCGCGCTCGCGAAAGGGCTGCGGCTCGGCTTCGTCGGCGGCACGGACAACCACCGCGGCCACCCGGGCTCGCGCATGGACACCATGGGCGGCATCGATTTCCGGTTGCGCCCGCTGGGCGGCATCACCGCCGTGCTGGCGCGCGAATGCACACGAGATTCGCTGTGGGAGGCGCTGCTGGCGCGGCGCACGTACGCCACCACCTGCGAGCGCATTCTGCTCGACTTCAGCGTCAACGGCGCGCTCATGGGCAGCGGCGCGGCGCCGGACGCAGCCTTCACGGCGCATGTGGCGGTGATCGGCGCCGGGGAGATCGCGCGCGTTGACGTGATCCGCGACGGCCAAGAGGCGCACACCGTCGCCGGTGAAGGCGCTGCCTGCGAATTCACGTGGCGCGATTGCCCGGCAGAACAGCCGGGTTACTACTATGCCCGCGTGCTCCAGGCCGACGGCAACGCCGCGTGGTCGAGTCCGGTCTGGATTGAGAACCGAGAAGCCTGAATTCCTACGGAAGCGGCGGTTACATTTGGAGTATCGTACGCCGATGTGCTAGAATATAGAGAGCCTTCCGGCGGTTGGCGCGTAGACAACGAAGGATACGTTACATGGCTCAGGCAGACGTGGAAGCGCGACAGAACCGGACCGCACAACCGACGATTGTCGCGTGGATGAAGCCCTTTTGCGGGTGGAGCAACGGCGTGCGGGCCGTGTTCCAGAAGTACGGCCTTGCGTTCGACGACCGCGACATCATCAATAATGCCGCGCACTTCAATGAAATGGTGCAGCGCACGGGCCAGACCATGCAGCCCTGCGTTGCCATAGACGACCACGTGCTCAGCGACGTTTCCGGCGAGGAAGTGGAAGCGTGGCTCATTGCGCACAATTACGTTGAACCCAGCGACGAAGAGACGGGCGTCCCTCTCGACCGCGCCTGTGAGGACGAATCACACCCTCAGCCGGTTTCATTGCAGATGAAGCCGCCTCCACGCTGGGAATAGCGATTCGCCCTGTTTCGCCGCTTCCGTTGACTACGTCCGTTAGCCGCGCCGTGGCCCGGCGGGCCGGCTCTCGTCAGCGCGCCACTCTCGAGCGCAGTTTCCCTTTCGCGAGCTATGGTTCCAGGTAGCAGCGCCTTCAGAGTTGGCCGCGCCTATCTACTTTTCAGGCAGATTTCCATTTCGCTGTAGGTTGTCCGTGATTGCCTGTTAGCGTCACTCAAATCGAAAGGATGACGGTTTTGCGCCTCTACGCGCTCCACATGCGGCTACGCTGACGCAGCCAAAGCGCAGACGCTCTCACGATACAGAATCCCATTCGGATTCCTCGCACTCTTCTTCGCTCACATTCCGGCAACGATTGCTCTCAATGTGCTGCTAGGCAACTTGGCGGCGCCGCGCCGCTTCTGTATCATAGGGATGAGGTTGGCAGCGCTCTCATTCCCACCGCAACGAGAGGTCAAAGACCGAGATGTTTCCCTCACGCAAGTGGCTCTACCCGGGCATGCACGTCAAGCGGTGGATCGCGCTGCTCATAATCGGGTTCATGGCTTTTGCCCTGGCCTGCGCCATGGCCCTCGCCTGGGTCTACCGAAACGTCGATTTCGTCCAACCCTTTTCCGAGCCCGTCCAAGCCGTAACGCTCCAGTTCATCCCGCACCCCTACCGGGAGATTCTCGTCGGCAGTGTCGGGCTCATTCTTACCGTTATTGCGGTCTGGCGGCTCTACGCCTCGCTCATGGACGTCGTGGGCGCGCCAAACCAGAGTGAGCGGTTGGTAGACTTAGTCTACGCGCGCCGGATTCTCAACACCGGCCCCAAGATCGTCACGATTGGCGGCGGCACCGGACAGTCCGTCCTGCTGCGCGGGTTGAAAGAGTACACGAACAACTTGACCGCCATCGTGACGGTCGTGGACGACGGCGGGTCGTCCGGCCGCTTGCGGCGCGAGTTTGGGGCCTTGCCGCCCGGCGACGTGCGCCAGTGCATTGGCGCGCTGGCGATTGCGGAGCCGCTGATGACGCGGCTGCTCAACTACCGTTTCAGCAAGGGCAGCGGGTTGGAAGGGCACAGCCTGGGTAACCTGATGATGCTGGCTATGGCCGATCTCACCGGCAACTTCGAATCCGGCATCCGCGAGCTTTCACGGGTGTTGGCCGTGCGCGGCCAGATTCTGCCTTCCACCCTGGAAAGCGTTGGGCTTTGCGCCGAACTCCAGGACGGACGCACCATCTCCGGCGAATCCGCGATACGGGAGGCCGGGTCGTCCATCAAGCGTGTGTACCTGGATAAGCAGCATCCAACCGCCTTTGGCGAAGCGTGCCAGGCCATTCTGGAAGCGGACTACATCATCCTTGCGCCCGGCAGTCTCTACACGAGCCTGCTGCCCAACCTGCTCGTGCCGGAAATCTCCCGCGCCCTGGCGGACGCGAAAGCCGCCAAACTCTACGTCTGCAACGTGGCGACCGAGCCTGGCGAAACAACGCATTACGGCGTGGAAGAGCATCTGGCGGCCCTCAAGCTGCACGCCCCGGCCGGCGTCTGCTCGGTTGTGTTGGTAAACGACCACACCAGCGTGCCGTCGGTAAACGGCACGTACGAACTTGTGGAACTGTCCCGGCAACGGAATGACATCAACGGTCTGCCAACCGAGATCTACGGTCTTCCCATTGCTACCGCCGACGTGATCGACGTGAATGTGCCAAGTCAGCATGACGCGGAGAAACTTGCCCAAGCGGTGATGCACGTCTATCACGACTCCGGCACAAGCAAGCGCGACCGGAAACGCGGCGTGCACGCCGTGCCCGATGAAGCGAACGCAATGAAGGCGTCCTGAGCGAGAGGTACACTGCCGCGTGGCGACACGACGTTAGCATTAGGGAAGAAGGACATGTCACGAGTAGCGATCAATGGTTTCGGTCGAATTGGCAGAATGGCGCTCCGCGCCCTCTTGGAGCGCGCGCCCGACGTGGAACCGGCCGCGGTGAACGACCTGGCGGCGGCGGAAACGAACGCGCATCTCTTCAAATACGACAGCAACTACGGCCGCTTCGACGGTGAGGTCGCAGTAAGCGACGATACGCTCGCAATCGACGGACGCGCGTTGCCGATGCTCTCGCAACGCGACTGGACGGCGTTGCCGTGGCACGAACTCGGCATCGACGTGGTGATCGAGTCGACCGGCGTCGGCACCGATCGCGCCGCGGCCGCCAAGCATCTGGCGGCGGGAGCGAAGAAGGTGATCATCTCGGCCCCGGCCACCGACGAAGACGTTACGCTGGTCTTGGGCGTAAACGACGCCGCGTACGACCCGGCGCGGCATCACATCGTGTCGAACGCCTCCTGCACCACCAACTGCCTCGCGCCCGTGGTGAAGGTGCTGCACGACGCCTTCACGATCGAGCAAGGCTTGATGAATACCATTCACTCATACACCAACGATCAACGTATCCTCGACCTCGACCAGAAAGACCTGCGCCGGGCGCGCGCGGGCGCGCTCAATATCATCCCTACGACCACCGGCGCGGCCCGCGCCGTGGTGCAGGTGATTCCCGAACTCAAGGGCCGGCTCGACGGCTTTGCCCTGCGCGTGCCAACGCCGACCGTGTCCGTGGTTGACTTTACCTGCCAGGTGGCGCAGGACGTGACGGTCGAAGCCGTAAACGACGCCTTTGCCGCCGCCGCGCAGGGACCCTTGAACGGCATTCTCGGCTGCTCCGCTGAGGAACTCGTCAGCATGGACTACAAGAAAGACTCGCGGAGTTCGATCATCGACTTGCCGTCTACGCAGGTCTCCGGCAGGCTCGTCAAAGTGCTCTCCTGGTACGACAACGAGTGGGGTTACGCCTGCCGCATTGCGGACTTGACCGCCAGGGTAGCGCAGACCATCCCGCAAGAGGTTGCGGTGTAGACGCCTTAAGGGATACGCGGGCGTGTCCGGGCGCTTTGCAAAGAGCGAGCCGTGGGTTGGGCAATCCACGGCTTCTTTATTTCTTGGGAGTGCACAGGCTGCACCGCGGCTTCAGTCCGCCAACCAAGGGGCATGATGAAGAGATCATTGCGCGACATCGATGCGGCGCACAAGACCGTGCTGGCGCGGGTAGACTTCAACGTGCCCCTGGCGGACGGCGCGGTGGCCGATGACGCGCGGCTGCGGGCAACGGTGCCGACCATTCACTACCTGCGCGAGCGTCAGGCAAAGATCATCCTCGTCTCCCATTTGGGACGGCCCAAAGGCGCGGTTGTAGATGATCTGCGCCTAGCGCCGGTGGCAGAGCGTCTCGCCGATTTGCTCGGCCTGCCGGTGCAGACGGCGCAAGACTGTGTGGGGCCGGAGGTGGAAGCCGCGGTACAGGCTCTGCAGCCAGGCGCTGTGCTGCTGTTGGAAAACGTGCGCTTCCATGCCGGGGAGGAGCGGAACGACCCGGGCTTCGCGCGGCGCCTGGCATCGCTCGCCGACCTCTTCGTCAATGACGCGTTCGGCGCCGCGCACCGCGCCCACGCCTCTACGGTTGGCGTGACCGCGTTCCTGCCCAGCGTGGCCGGGCTGCTCATGGAACGGGAGATCGCCACGCTCTCGCGCTTGCTGGAGAGTCCGGCGCACCCGTTCGTCGCGCTGGTCGGCGGGGCCAAGATTTCTACGAAGATCGGCGTGCTTACGCACCTGTTGGATACGCTCGACGTGCTGGTGGCGGGAGGCGGCATCGCCAATACGCTGCTGAAAGCCCAAGGCGCGGCGGTAGGCAGGAGCTTAGTCGAGGATGAACAGCTTGGGGTTGCCGCGGACTTCCTGGCGCGGGCGAAAGAGCGCGGCGTGCGCGTGTTGCTCCCCGCCGACGTTGTGGTAGGCGCGCCTGGCGAACCTGCCGGCGCGGCGGAAGTCGTCGGCAGCGACGCCGTGCCGCCGGACCTGATGATCGGCGACGTCGGGCCGCGAACGGTTGCGGAAATCCAGGCGTGCCTGGCTTCCGCGCGCACCGTGCTTTGGAATGGGCCGCTGGGCCTGTTCGAAGAGGAGCGTTTCGCGGGCAGCACCCGCGCCATTGCGCTGGCGCTTGCGGAGGCGCCGGCGGTGACCATCGTCGGCGGCGGTGAAACGGTCGCGGCGGTCGAAGCCTGCGGCGTAGCCGACGCGATTACCCATGTCTCTACCGGCGGCGGCGCGACGCTGGAGTTTCTCGAAGGCATTGAACTCCCAGGCGTTGCCGCGCTCGCAGACATCTAAGCGCCCGAAGCGCTTGCCCACGATGGGCCGCGCGTTTCACGCCAAGATGCGGGGGACAAGCCCCCGCGCTACGGTTGACCGCAAAGACAAGACGCCGCGCTACGGTTGACCGCAAAGACAAGACGCCGCGCTACGGCTTATCGCTAGGGCGAGTTTCACTCCTGCCTGCCGGGCTAGCGGGGCGGCTCTTCTTGCGTGCGTTGGCGGTGCAAGAGGTCTGCCAGGAGATTGCGTTCCACCTCGCGCCGCTTCCGAGGGGGATCGGTTTCGCGCCAATCGTGGAAGCCGCGACCCGCTTCCAATCCCAGCGCACCCTCTTCAACCAAGTCTTTCATGGCGGCCGGCGCGTCGGTGAGCGCGCTTAAGGTTGGATAGAGTTCGGCGGCAATAGCAAGGTTCATCACCATGCCGCCCAGGTCGCGCTGCGCCAGCGGCCCAACGCGGCCGAGCCGCAGGCCGAAACCGTTAACAACCACCGCGTCGATCTCCTCCGCGGTAGCCACGCCGCTGGCCCAGAGCGCGACCGCCTCGCGGCTCAAGGCGTGCTGCAGCCGGTTGTGAATGAACCCGGGGATGTCCTTTTCAACTTTGACCGGCTGCTTGCCGGCGCGTTGCCAGACGTCGTAGGTCACCTGCATCGTCTCGTCGCTCGTCCGGTCGCCGCGCACGACCTCAACCAGCGGCAGCACGGTGCCAGGCAGGATGAAGTGACTGCCCACCACGCGCTCCGGCCGGCGCGTAGCGGCGGCGAGAGCGGTGATCGAGAGCGAGGAGGTGTTGCTGGCGAGTATCGCCGCCGGCGGCGCTTCAGCATCCAGCGCGGCGAAGATCGCTTGTTTCAAGGCCAGATCTTCCGGCACCGACTCGACGACGAATTCCGTCCGTTTCACCGCCGCGGCCCGGTCGGTCGTTCCGCTCGCGTTCTCTAGCGCGCGAGCGCCTTGCTCGCCGGTTATGATCTCGTGCTCGCTGAGCGTCGTGAGGCTTGTCTTCATGCGCACGTTCGCCAGCGCCAACTGTTCGTCGCTTATGTCTACAAGTGTCACCGCCATGCCGGCGAGCGCGAGGACCACGGCAATGTCCGCGCCCATGAGTCCGGCGCCGACGATGGTGGCAGTGCGTATCGCGTCGGCTTGCATCGCGCGCTCCTTCCTTACCCTTTGCTTAATTGAACTGCCGCCAGCGCCTGCGGGTTATCGAGCTTGGATACGTCCCCCAGCGGCTCCCCCTCATACGCCCGCTTGATCAAGCCACGCGGAATCTTTGCCGCCAGATTCTTGGGCAGCGCCTCCACAAAGTAGACTTCGTCAGGCCGACCCGCTCTATCGTAGGCCGTGCCCACGTGTTCGCGCAGCGCCTGAACGAGGGCATCCGCCGCAAGCGGGGCGGGCGGACTCTCCACCACCACGAAGCAGACGACGCGCTGACCCAGTTCCGGATCGCGCGGCCCAATCGCCGCAGCCTCGTTCACGCGCGGCGGACCCGGAAAGCCAAGCAAGGCCTGCTCGATCTTACCGGGATCGTGGTTGATGCCGCCGCGCAGGATGAGGTCGTCGCTGCGGCCCAGAATGTACCACATGCCGTCCGTGTCGACCTCCACCCGGTCGGCGTGGAGCCACAGGTTCGGCCCGTGCGGAAAGTACGTCTCCAGGTACCGCGCGGGTTCGTCCAGGAACCCGCGCGTCATGGATGGGAACGGCTGCCGGCACGCCAGGTGCCCCGGTCCGCTGGTGACCGCTCTCCCCGCGTCGTCTACGATGGCCAGATCCATGCCGAGACCCGGGCCGCCCAGGGTTCCCGGCTTGAGCGGCATCACCGGCAGCGGTGAAAGCAGACAGCCGATGACCTCGGTGCCGCCGGAGATGTTCATGATTGGGCAGCGGCTCCGGCCAAAAGTCGTGAAGAACCACGACCACGTTTCGCTATCGAGAATCTCGCCGGTGGAGCCGAGAATGCGCAAGGACGAAAGGTCGTGCGCGCTGAAGTCTTCGTCCAAAGCGGCGAGTTGCCGCAGCGCCGTCGGCACGAAGCCAAAAACCGTGATGCCGTGCTTCTCGATCAACTCGAAGACCCGGTGGGGCGTGGGATAGAGGTGCGTGCCTTCGTAGAGCACGACCGTGCCGCCGAAGAAGAGCACGCCGATAAGCTCCCACGGGGCCATCATCCACCCAAAGTTGGTAAACCAGCAGAAGCGGTCTCGGCTGCGACAGTCGAAGGCGTAGCCTACCTCTTTCACGGTTTGCGCCAGCGCGCCGCCGTGCGTGTGCACGATGGCTTTCGACGTGCCGGTGGTGCCGGAGGAGAACAGGATGAGGCTCGGGTGTTCCGCGTCCACCGCCAGCGTACGGCAGAGCGCTTGCGCGCCGCCGTGCGCAACGAAATCCGACCACCACATGGCCTTGTGCGGTAGACTACCGGACACGCCGCGCCGGGGGATGAGCACCACGCGCTCCACCGTAGGCGCGTCCTGGCTAACGGCGCGGAGCGTCGGCGCGCAATCGGTCCACTTGCCGCCGCGCGGATAGGCGTCGGCCATGAAGAGCAGCCGCGCGCGTCCCCGGTTGAGGCATTCAACCACCTCGCGCGGCACGGCGCGGGCGGCGACTTGCATGCAGACCGCGCCGATCTTCAGCGCCGCGAACATGACTGCTACCGCTTCCGGCGAGATCGGCGCGCAGAGGCCAACCACGTCTCCGGCAGCGATACCCATGCGCCGCATGGCGGCCGCGACTGCGCCGACGCTCGCGGAGAGTTCTCCGTACGTGACCGCGCGTGCCTCCCCATCATCGCTTTCCCAGATGAGGGCCAACTCCGCGCCGCGTCCGTCGCGCACGTGCCGGTCGATGCAGTTGTGGGTGATGTTGAGCCTGCCGCCGGGGAACCACTTCGTCCACGGCATGCCGTTGGAATCGTCGTAGACGGCGTCATAGGGTGTCGTCCACTCGACGCCCAGGTGACGCAGCGCCGCGTCCCAGAACCACGCAATATCCTGCCGCGACCTTTCGAGCAATGCCTGCCAGGTTGGAATGTCGTGGCGCTCCATGAAGTCGCGCACGCGCGAATGCGCAAGATAGTCGCCATACGGCTCCCAGGCAAAGCCCCGGCCCATAGTGGTTTCCTCAGGTACGCTGCGGTCGCATGCGGAATGGCCCGCTTGCCAAGCGTGACATACGCTCCCGAATACTGGCATGATAGTATCAGATTAGGGCTGAAGCGGCGGCGCTCCTCCTTCCCACACGGTCACCGGCACGGCGGCGCTGGGTTGCGCTCACGCGCGCGAGAACGGGTCTCCACGCCGGCAGACGCGGTCGTGTCGTCCCTCAGCGAGGCACAATGCACGATGAGCCTGGGAATTCAGACAACTGCGTACGCGCACTGGTTCTTCGCAAGCGCCGCCGCGCTGCCCGCGGCCGAGCTTAGCGCGCTGATCGAGACGCTCGACGACGCGCCGGAACCCTATACGGCGCTCGGCCTGAACGCCGCGATAGACGCTCTTCCCGACGCAGCCGCCGTGACTGACGCGCTACAGACGTTCGGCGAACGGACCGCGCTGCTCGCGGCGCACTGCGCCGAGCGAAATGCGGTAACGTTGCTTGCACTCACGCAAACGGTCAATAGCGCGTTGCTCGCACGTTTGCGAGAGTTCGCGCCGGCGGCGCGCCATGCCGGCGCAAGCCGGAATGCGGCGGATGAAGAGTCTACGGTTGCGATGCTGCGGGCGCGCGTGGGTCATCTTCTCACGATCCAGCGCGTCAATAACGTCGCCAATTCGACGCTGGACTTGGAGCAGGTGCTGGACTTGACCGTGCAGGCCGTGAATGAAGCGCTCCAACTCGACGATTGCAGCATCTACCTGTTCGATGAGAGGCTGGATCGTCTCACGCTGCGCGCGACGACCGGCCTCAACCCTGACGCCGTCGGTCGCGTCTCTCTCAATCTGGGCGAAGGCGTTACCGGCTGGGCGGCGCAGCACGGCGAGCCAGTGGCGCTGGAGAACGCGTGGGAAGACCCGCGATTCTTGCACGTTCCGGATCTCATGGAAGAATCCCTTAGCGGCATGCTCTCGGTCCCCATCATCCTCTTTACGGTGAACAAGCTCCTTGGCGTGCTCAACGTGCAGACACGCCTACCGCGGCAGTTCTCGGACGAGGAGATTGGCTTTGTGGAGACGGTCTGCGGGCAAGTTGCCATTGCCATTGACAATGCCCGGCTCTACGAACAGACCGACGAGAAGCTGCGGGAGAAGGTGAGCCAACTCACGACTCTACAGCGCGTGTGGGCCTCCATTGCTTCCAGCCTCGACCTCAATCAGGTGCTCGAGATGATTGCGCGCCACGCGGCGGAGCTTTCCAGCGCCGACAAGGCCGCAATCTTCCAGGTGGACGAAGAAGCGCAGAACCTCATGATCGTCGCGGGCTACAACCTCAGCGAGCAGTACAAGACGATGCGCGTTGCCGTGGGCGAAGGCGCGGTCGGCCGTTCCGTGGCGGAACGCACACCGGTGCGCGTGGAGGACGCGTTGGCTGATCCGGTGCTGGCAACGGTCTATCCGCAGATTGCGGCGGAGGGCATTCGCTCCATGTTCTGCGTGCCGCTCTTATTTCAGGAGCGGGTACTGGGCGGAATCAGCGTGTACACGCGGGAGCGCCACGAGTTCAGCGAAGAGCAAATCCAACTCGTCTCCACCTTTGCCCACGATGCCGCGCTGGCAATCGAGAATGCGCGATTGTATCAGGAAGCGCAACGCGCCTTGGCCGCGCAGGCGGTGCTCATGCGCGAGTTGAATCATCGTGTCAAGAACAACCTGCAAACCGTGGCGTCGCTGCTCTCTTTGCAGATGCGGCGGGCGGAATCCGCGGAAGCCGCCGCGCTCCTGGGACTCAGCGCGACCCGCGTCGAGAGCATTGCCGCGGTTCATGAATTGCTATCGGACGGGGACATCGGCTTGGCGACAATAGAAGAGATTGCCCAGCGCATCATGGAGATCGAGGTCAACGATTTGGCGCCGCCAAACCAGCGCATAGACTTCGCGGTCGCGCCCGCGCCGATAAAGCTCGACTCCAAGCGCGCCACGCTCTTCGCGCTGGTTCTGAATGAGCTTGTCTCGAACTCTGTGACGCACGGACTTGCCGGTCAAGTCGCCGGGCACATTCGCATGACCGCCAAGCAGGAGAAGGGCGCGGTCACGGTAGACGTGTGGGACAGTGGCAAGGGCCTGCCCCCCGGCTTTTCTTTGAAGAACCACGCCGGGCTTGGCCTGAGCATCATCGAGCAACTGGTGACCCATGAGCTATCCGGGGCCTTTCAAATCGAGAACGCGCCAAGCGGCGGCACGAACGCGCGGGTCACGTTCCGCGCCTAGCCCGGTAGCCGCGTTGGCAGGCCGTTTGACCGGCGTCCGCGCACGTTCGCGTCCAGGAGCATCCGCAGCGCACTTGCGATACGGGGAACGCGCTTGGAGGCGGAGATGGAGTTGACGATTCTCGGGTGCGGCACGCCCGGTTTGAGCGCCACTCAATATGGCTCAGCGTATGTGGTGAGCGTGGGCGCGGAGCGCCTGCTGTTCGACTGCGGCCCGGCAACCACGTACAAGCTGCTCAAAATGGGCATGGCGCCGGCGGAGATCGGCTACCTCTTCTTCACGCACCACCACTACGACCACAACGCGGACTACGCCGGTTTTCTGCTCTCACGCTGGGACACCGGCTACGGTCAGGTGGCGCAGTTGCGGGTCTACGGCCCCACGTACACCGAGCAGTTTACGGCGCGGCTCATCGACCCCGACACCGGCGCCTTTGCGCCCGACATTCGCGCGCGCATTAAGCACCCGGTGAGCGCGCGCGGCTTCCAACAGCGCGGCGGGATTCTGCCGCGCCGGCCGCCGACGGTATCCGTTCAGGACGTTGCGCCAGGTGTTGTCTGTCGCGGCGACGACTGGGAAGTAACCTGCGCCGCCACCCGGCACGTGCAGCCCTGGCTCGAGTCTCTCGCCTATCGCTTGAATAGCAACGAGGGTTCCATCGTCTTCACCGGCGACGCCGGTCCCGGTGAGAGCCTGATAGAGTTGGCGAGAGGCGCCGATACCCTGGTGGCAATGTGCCACAAGACCCGGTCGGAGGTGCGAGAAGAGGAGCGCGACTCCAATCTCGGCACGCTCACCGCCGGCCAGGTAGCGCAAGCGGCAGGCGTCAAGCGTCTAGCGCTCGTACACCACACCCACGCCATTGGCGCGGAAACGCTGGGCGTGCCGCGACCGGGACAGGCCGAGCGCGTCATAGCCGAGGTGGCCAGCGCATTCGATGGCGAGATTATCCTGGGGAGAGAGTTCTCGCGCATACCGCTCTAGGCGTTGCGCCTACGCGCCCGCGGCCGCGGCGATCGCTTGGCGCAGGTCTGTGCAGGCCCGGTAGAAGATGTTGGTATCGCACGAGACGGAGACCATCTGCACGCCGCGCTGCGCCCACTTTGCCGCATCCTCCGGCGTGTTCACAAACGTGCCAACAACCTTGCCGTGCTGCGTACAGAGAGCAACCGCCCGCTCGATCACATCCACGACCTGTGGATGTCCGGTCTGGCCGGGCACGCCCAGCGACTGGGAGAGGTCGTACGGCCCGATGAAGATCGAATCGTAACCGGGCACGGCGGCGATAGCCTCCAGATTGTCCACGCCGCGCGTACCTTCCACCTGGAGCACGACGGCCTGGTTCTCGTTGCAGGTCGTGAAGAAGCCCTCCGCGCCCAGCGCGCCATACTGACCGCCGCGCAAGAAGACGTGCACGCCGCGCTCGCCGTCGGGCGCGAACCGCGCGGCTGCCACCGCGGCCGCGGCCTCCTCGGCGCTGGAAACGAACGGCACCTGCACTCCGGACGCGCCGCAGTCAAGCGCGGGACCGATCAGCCAGGAGGCCAGCGTGGGAATGCGCACCAGCGAGGCGATGCCAAAGTGATCGCAGGCGCTCACCAAGTGAACGAGACTCTCGGCGTTGATGTGCCCATGTTCCTGATCAAGTATTACAAAGTCGAAGCCCGCAATGGCGAGAGTCTCCACGTGCGAGATCGTCGGCGCGTCCACAAAGACGCCAAATAGGGTTTCGTTGCGCGCAATCCTGCGCCGCAGGCCAATTTGCTCAAGGGTCACAATGCCGCTCCTTAGGGAAGATTCTCAGCTTGTCTTCAGGATAGTGGCTACAATAGAGCTAGGCAAGCCGAACGCTGCCGCGCCCAGGTGCGGTCTCGCGCGGCGCCGTGGCTAGCGCGGCCACCGGCAGCGAGCGCGGCGCGCGCAGCGTGTATACTGAAACAAGAGTCTCGTGTAGCGGATCGAGAAGGGTGAAGGCACACACATGGAAGGCATCCAAGACTTCGCTGAACGCGTGATCGACAACGTCGAGCGGGTCATCATTGGCAAGCACGCGGAGGTGGAACTCACCCTCATCGCCTTGCTCTGCGGCGGTCACGTCTTGATCGAAGACGTGCCCGGCGTCGGCAAGACCTCGCTGGCCAAGGCCGTGGCGCGCTCGATTGGGTGCAGTTTCAAACGCCTTCAGTTTACGCCCGACATGCTGCCCAGCGACATCACGGGTGTCTTCATCTATAACCAGAAGACCAACGAATTCGAGTTTCGCCCCGGGCCGATCATGGCGCAGATCGTGCTGGCGGACGAGATCAACCGCGCCACGCCCAAGACGCAATCGGCGCTGCTCGAAGCCATGGAAGAACGGCACGTTACGGTGGAGGGGCAGACGTTTGCGTTGCCAAATCCCTTCCTCGTTCTGGCTACACAGAACCCAATCGAATACGAAGGCACGTTCCCCTTGCCGGAGGCGCAACTCGACCGCTTCCTCATGCGCATCGAGCTTGGCTATCCCCGCCGGGCCGACGAGATGTCGGTCCTCGAGACGCAGCAACGGTCGCAGCCTCTCGACGAACTGAGCCAGGCGGTAGCGGTGAGCGAACTGATCGAAATGCAGCAGCGCACCCGTGAAGTCTACGTAGACCGCTTGGTGCGGGAGTACATCGTGGAACTCGTAAACGCCACGCGGCAGCACCCGGACGTCTACCTGGGCGCGAGCCCGCGCGGCAGCCTTGCCCTCGACCACACCGCCCAGGCCCGCGCCACGCTGATGGGCCGCGACTACGCCACCCCGGACGACGTGAAGTACATGGCCGTCCCGACGCTGGCGCACCGCTTGATCGTCAGCCCCGGCGCGGGAGTCCGCAACACCAGCACGAATGACGTGGTGCTGGAACTGCTGGAATCCGTGCCGGTGCCTGGGGCCAGAGTGTAAGGTCGTCTCCGCATACTCCCACACACGTTCATTGCTTCACAGGATCATGCATTCTGAAAGGATCACGATGGAAGTCATCACCGCGCAGCCGCTTAACGAACAGAGTTCTCACGTTGACAACTGGCGCCACCTCACTGTTGACGGGTATGCACTACGTCTGGCGGAAGCAGAGCAGGATTGGGGATGGTTCGCACTAGCAGCCACGCCGCGCGGCGTCTGTGCCGCCACGTTCGGACACGACAACTTCCTGGAAGCGGGCAAGACATTGGAAGCGACTTGGCAGGCAGGCAACTTCCCCGCGGAGACGGTCGGCGCGAGCGCCGGCGCCGGCGCGGAGGAGATAGTCGAAACCGCAGTGCGTGAACTGCTCGCGTTCTTTGCGGGCCGGGGCACGAGCTTTGGCGTGCCGCTCGCCGTAGCCGGCACGCCGTTCCAGCGAGCGGTGTGGGAAGAGACGCGCACGCTCCGGTACGGCGAACTCGCAACCTACCGGGACATCGCCGCGCGCATTGGACGCCCGCAGGCGTACCGGGCGGTCGGCAACGCTCTGGGGCAGAATCCGCTGCCGGTTATCGTGCCGTGCCATCGCGTGATCGCCAGCGACGGCAGCTTTGGCGGTTACACGCGGGGTCTTCCCTGGAAGGAGCGGCTGCTCGAGTTGGAAGACTCTCTTGCTTCCGTGCGCGTGAAATAGCCGTGCACGAAAGCGCGGACGTTGCTTGAGCAACATCCGGTACAACTGCCGACCCAACGCGGAATCTGCGCTTAACGCAAGAAACAGGGGACAAGCCCATTATTGTCGCATTAACGTAGCGCGGGGGCTTGTCCCCCGCCGGAGCCATTGAAACTGACATGCAGGAGATTGACCTAACAGCTTCGCAGAGCCTGCCCCGCACGTGATACGGGGTTGCAAACCTGCGCTACCGGAGATTCCAGCGGCCAACATTCATTGAGCGCATGTGGTCAACCTGCGAAAGAACCGGAATCATCTCTTTGGGTCAGCGCGTTTCGTCCTTCCGCTTCGGCGTGCGCGTGACCGAACATGTCGTCGTTATAGAACCCCACTTCCCGGCCCGTGAACACAGTCACCATCAGGTCCTCGCGCGGGGCCTCCGCCGAGAGCACCAGGCGCTCGTCAATTTCCTCGATGACGGCAAACTGCTCGTGTTCGGTCAGGTCCTCGAAGAGGATCAACGTGCAGTAGACGACCGCGTGCGCAAAGTGCAGTTCAACCTGCGCCAGCCGCGCGCCGTTCCTGAGCGCGCGATAGCCCTCCGAAGAAGGCGTGCGGTACTGCCGCTCGAAAACCAGCGCCGCGGCCATGCTCTATCCTTCTATATCCAGGCTGATGTCCAATGCCGCCGCCGAGTGCGTGAGCATACCCACCGAGATGAGGTCTACGCCGCTGCGCGCGGCATCTTTCACCGTTTCTAGCGTAATGTTCCCGGAAGCCTCCGTAAAGGCTCTGCCCCTCACCATGCCTACGGCTTCCATCATAGTCTCAGGCGGCATGTTGTCGAGCAAGATGCCGTCCGCGCCGGCGTCTAGCGCCTCCGCCACCTGCTCCAACGTCTTTGCCTCAATTTCAACTTTGAGCAGGTGATGAACGGATGCCCTGGCTCTCTCTACGGCATTGGCGATAGAGCCGCAGGCGGCAATGTGGTTATCCTTGATGAGCACGCCGTCGAAGAGGCCGATCCGGTGGTTGCGGCCGCCGCCCACGCGGACGGCATACTTTTCGAAGAGCCGCAGCCCTGGCGTCGTCTTGCGCGTATCGACTATTTGCGCGCCCGTGCCCGCTACGGCGTCAACGAACGCGCGGGTAAGCGAGGCAACGCCGGAAAGGTGTCTGACCACGTTCAGCGCCACGCGCTCACCGGTGAGAATCGCCTGCAACGGTCCCGTGACCCGCAGGAACTGCGCACCCGGCGTGAGCGCGTCGCCGTCAGCGAGCAGCGGGGTCGTCTGCACGCTGGCGTCCAACAGCGTGAAGACCCGCGCGGCAATCGCGCCGCCCGCCAGCACGCCCGCCTGCTTGGCGTGCGCGACTGCCGTGCCCTGCCGGTCGGAAGGGATGAGCGCCAGGGTTGTCACGTCGCCCGCGCCCACGTCCTCCTCGAGAGCGCGCCGCAGGAGAGCGTCAACGACGTCAAGCGAGAAAGGCACGGCGGGCGTTGTCATGAGCGGCTCCCGCTCACTGCTCTGCCGTGGGTATGCTCGCGCATGATTCAGCTCTTCCGCGCCGGGGTATAGTCGCCGTTCTTCTCCTGATAGATAACCACGCGATGCCGCCACGCGTCGCCGGATTCGGGAAAATCTTCCCGGAAGTGCGCGCCCCGGCTCTCGGTGCGCGCGCGCGCCGCAACGGTCAACAGCAGTCCCAGCGCCAGCGCCGAGCGGTACTCGTGGCGGCGGCGCGTCGCCCCGGCCGGCGCGCGCGCCAGCCAATCCCGCAACTGCTCTTCCGCCGCCGCCAAGCGCCGCTCGTCGCGCGCGATGCCTGCATTGTGCCACATCAGTCGTTTGAGCGCAGGCATCGCGCCGCCGGCGCGCTTGCGCCCCGCGGCCGGCGGCGGCAGTGGCAGGGAAAGGCGTGTGTCCGCCGCCAGCGCGGGCTCCTGCTCTCGCGGCGGCGCGTATTCGGACAGGGGCAGTCCCTGAGAGTCCAGCACGATACGCCGCGCGAAGACCAGGGCTTCCAGCAACGAATTGCTCGCCAGGCGGTTGGCTCCGTGCACGCCGGTGCAGGCCACTTCGCCGCAGGCGTAGAGGCCGGGCACCGCGGTCCGTCCACGCGCGTCCGTGCGCACTCCGCCCGTCATATAGTGGGCCGCCGGCGCGACGGGAACGAGGTCGCGCGTTATGTCGAGGCCGTACTTTTGGCAGCGAGCATGGATCGTGGGGAAGTGCGTCCGCGTCTCGGCCGCGTCCAAGTGCCGCAGATCCAGGTAGACGCAGTTGTCTTCGACAAGGTCGCCGCCGCGCGTACGCGCCATTTCGCGCGCGGCGGCGCGCGCCACCACGTCGCGCGGCGCCAATTCGGCACGTGCGTGGTAGCGGGGCATGAAGCGTTCGCCACGGCTGTTCCGCAAGTACGCCCCCGCGCCGCGCACCGCTTCGGAGATCAGGAACGACGGCGCGCCGGCGGTGCGCAACGCGGTGGGGTGAAACTGAAAGAACTCCAGGTCCGCAATGCCCGCGCCGGCCGCAAACGCCAGCGCCACGCCGTCACCCGTCGCAATGCCGGGATTCGTGGTGTAGGCAAAGAGTTGACCGGCGCCGCCGGAGCAGAGAATCACGTTGCGGGAGCGAAACGCGCGGAACGCGCCCGCGCGCTCGTCCAGCGCCTCGACCCCCACGCAGCGCCCGCCCTGCACCAGGAGTTTCGTTGCCAGGTGGCCTTCGCGAATCGTCACGGCCGAGCGGCGCGTGTGCCGCGAAAGCGCGCCTTCGATCTCAGCGCCGGTAGCGTCGCCGCGCGCGTGGAGCACCCGCGGCACCGAGTGTGCTCCTTCTTTCGCCAGGGTGATCTCGCCATGCAATGTGTCGAAGTGCACGCCGAGCGTCATCAGTTCGCGCACGCACGCGGGGCCCTCGGAGACCAGAATCATCACGGCGCCGGGGTCGCACAACCCGGCGCCGGCCACCATCGTATCTTGCCAGTGCAGCGCGGGACTATCTTCCGCGGCCACCGCGGCCGCGACGCCGCCCTGGGCGTAGCGGGTGTTCGACTGCGAGAGGCGGCCCTTCGTCAAAATCAGCACGGAGCCATACTGCCGCGCATAATGCGCCGCGTAGAGTCCCGCAATCCCGCTGCCAATGACGATATAGTCGTACGTGATCATGGCCTCTCCCACAATGACCGCCGGCGGGCCGCGATGTCTGTAGGATACTTGACCACGATGCCGCTCTCAACTGCGCCCGTTTACAGTCCATTACGTGAGCGTTATACTTGAATTGGGGAACGTGCGCCGCTCAGCAGGGCGCCGTGAAGTTCCCTCATGAGAATCGCACACTTTGAGCGGTACGTGGGAAGGGAGAACCTCGCCCCCCACGCCGGGCGTGAACGCCTCGCGCCAGCCGGCGGAGGAGCAATGGAAACGTCCGCCCTGAGCTTGTCAATGGGGGTCTACGGGCTACGCAATCATGGACAAAGACGAACCCGCTACAGACGATGAATACGCCGACTCATCGGGACGCAGGCGGCGCGAACGCGCCGGCTTCTCCGCAAGCGCCGTCGTGCGCGACGACGAGGCCGCCGACGCGTTTCATGACGATGCCATCGAGAGCCCGCGACGCATCTTCGTGTGCATCGGCTCTTCTTGCAGCGAGCAGAAGAGCCGCGGCATCCTGACGGAGTTCAAGAAGCAGATCGAAAAGCACAACCTCAAGGACCGGGTTGATGTCTACACCTCGACCTGCCTCAGTCAATGCCTGCGTGCCCCGGCGGTGCAAGTCTATCCCGAGGGTACCTTCTACTGCAAGATCTTGCCGCGCGACGTGCGCACCATCGTGGCGGAACACCTTGACAAGAACCGCGTCGTGGAACACTTCGTCCACGATCCCTTCGCGTCTATTCGCTGGAACGATGATATCGACTCCTGACGCCATCCCCGTGATGCCCAGCTAGAGCATGCTCGACTTCCTCGCGCACACCGGCAGGCAATTCCTCCCGCAGCGCCTGCCGCAGGACTTCTGTGGCGGCTGATTCACGGAACCGCCCTAGCGCCCAGGCCGCGTGCCCGCGCAGCATGGGCGGCTCGCCGACAGCGAGAAGCACCCGGCGCAGTGCCGGAATCGCCGCCGGGTCTCCGGCGTTGCCGAGGGCAACGATGGCATTGCGCCGCAGTCCCTGCCGCTTGGCGCGCATGAGCGGCGTGCCCTGAAAGCGGCGTGTAAACTCTGCTTCCGTAATCTCCAACAGCGGAAGCAGCGGAATGCTGGGGCCAACGCCGGGGCGCGGCAGAAAATCCTCGTCGGCGTCGGCGGGAGCGTAACGATTGACCGGGCACACCTCCTGGCAGATGTCGCAGCCAAAGACCCGGGTCCCCAGCCGCGCACGAAGCGCGCGCGGGATGCCGCCCCGGTTCTCGATCGTCAGATAGGCGATGCACCGCCGCGCGTCGACCTGGTACGGCGCGACGATCGCGCCGGTAGGGCAGGCGTCGATGCAGCGCGTGCAACTGCCGCAGTTCTTCTTCAGCGGGGCATCGTACTCCAACGCGAGATCGGTGATCACCTCCGCCAGGAAGACCCACGTGCCCTGCTCCTCCGTCAGTATCATCGTGCTCTTGCCGTACCAACCGACGCCGGCGCGAAATGCCGCCGCCCGGTCGAGCACCGGCCCGGTATCCGCGAAGAAGCGCGCGGCGGCGTGCTTGGACTCGAGAAAGGCAACCAGTCTCCTGAGCCGCTTGCGCAGCACGTTGTGATAGTCCCGCCCCCAGGCGTAGCGCGACACGACGCCGTGGGGTTCACCGGGACGCGACGCATTCTGCGCACGCGCGTCCACGTTGTACGGCAAGGCAAGGGCAATGATGGATTTTGCCTCGGCGAGCAGCCAGGCGGGCCGCGTGCCCCGCTCGACGCGCGCGGCAGTGTACCAGTTCATGCCCTCAAGGTGGCCGGCCTTGAGCCGCGCCAGAGCGGCGGCGCGAGTCTCCGTGAAGGGATGCGCGGGAGCGATGCCCACCGGCGTAAAGCCCAGTTCCCGCGCGTAGTCTACGATCTCCTGCGTTACCGACATGCCCGGCTCCGCTTGACATTCGACAGACGCCCACGCGGCTTGACCATTCGCCGCGTGCGTTTCGGCGCCGCGTTCACGTCATAGTGTAGCGCAGGCGGGCGCGGAGTTCTTCTTACGGCCTCGAGGGCCCGCTGCCTTCTGCCACCGTGCCCGGGTGCGGCGTGCCCGCAGGGGCGCACGGAAAAAACGATCACGAGAAACCCAGTCGCTGCGGGAAGAATAGAATGCGCGCCGGTCACGCGGAATAGAGCCAAAAGAGACCTTTGCATAACTCAAGCCGACAAACGAAATCACTCCCTCTCCCTGGGCTGACAAGGCTGTGTATTCTACAACCGACTTCACCTGTCATTCCGAACGGAGCGCAGCGGAGTGTCGAACCCTGTTCGCGGAATCTAGTGCACAGCCTTGCAAAGTCAGCATCTTTAGATTCCTCGCTGCGCTCGGAATGACATTTACCTACCCCTGTCAGCTCTCCCTGGGGAGAGGGCCGGGGTGAGGGGATCAATGGCGTGACAATACACGATAAGTAGTCGTAAAAGCGCTACTGGATTCCGGCTTCCGCCGGAATGACGGAATTACGCAAGGGTCGCCCCAGGGAGAGGGAGCAATTGCCTGTGGCGGCTCGGGTTACGGAAATGTCTCCAATAGGAGAAAGTTAGCAGAAAATATCACGGCCTTCTCGGCTGCGAGAAGGGGCAGACCCGCGTCATACCGCCAAAAACCCGCAATTCAGAGAGCCATTATCCGGTCTTGTCGCCGCCGCCTGCCGCCGCTATAATTTCACGTGTGGATAAATGTGGGGAAAAGTGGGGTGAAGTGTGGAGAAGTCCCGCATTGTGGAAGGCCTGCCGTGTTCCTCGGTGAATTTCAGCACACAGTGGACCAGAAGGGCCGCCTTGCCATCCCCGCCAAGTTCCGTGAAGCCCTGGCGGCCGGCGCGGTGGTCACCCGCGGTCTTGACAAGTGCCTTGTCATCTACCCGCGCGGCGAGTGGGACTCCCTTGCCGCGAAAGTGAGCCGCTTGCCGCAAACCCAGCCGCACGTCCGTACGCTCAGCCGCCTGCTCTTCTCCGGCGCGGTGGATTTTACGCTTGACAGCCAAGGGCGCACGCTGCTGCCCCAGTACCTGCGCGCGTACGCCGCCATAACGACCGACGTGGCGGTCATTGGTCTCCACCAGCGTATCGAGGTGTGGGGACTCGAAGCGTGGAACGCCGTCAAAGCCGCTACCGAGGCGGACGGCGGCAGTCTGGCCGAACAACTCGCGGACCTCGGCATCTGAACCGATCCTCCAGCAGGCAAAAGGCACGCTGCCATGCCGCGCGGTTCCCAGCGTCGAACGCGCCCGGCCGCTCCTCTTCCGCCAGGTTGCCTTGCGGCGTAAGGATACGTCTCGTGTCGTCACAGGACCTGCCCAGCCATACACCGGTCCTCCTCTCGCAGGTGCTTGCCGGGCTCCAGGCGAGCAAAGGGGGACGCTTCATCGACTGTACCACAAACGGCGGCGGGCACGCGGAGGCGATCCTCTCCCACAGCACGCCTACCGGGCGTTTGCTCGGGCTGGACGTTGACCCCCAGGCGCTGGCGCGCTGCCGGCTGCGCATCCGAGTCTTTGGCAACCGGATAGAGTTGCTGCAACGCAACTTCGGCGAGTTACGCGCAGCCGCCGCGCACGTCGGGTTTGGCAAGGCCCATGGGATTGTGTTCGATCTCGGCCTGTCGTCACTGCAGATAGCGGATCCGCGGCGCGGCTTCTCTTGGCAGCGAGCAGGCCCGCTCGACATGCGTATGGATCCGACCCAGCGCCTCACCGCGGCGACGATCGTGAACACCTGGCGTCAGGAAGAGCTTGCCAATCTCTTCTGGGAGTATGGGGAAGAACGCCACGCGCGCCGCATCGCGCGGCGCATCGTCGAGCGGCGGCGTACGCAGCCGCTGGCGACGGTAGCGGACTTGGCGGAAATCGCCCGCGCGGCCTATGGCAAAGGCCGGCGCCGCATCCATCCGGCAACGCGGACGTTCCAGGCCTTGCGCATTGCCGTGAACCGGGAACTTGAGCATCTGCAAACCGCTTTGGAGCAGGCGCGCGACCTCCTGCTGCACGGCGGGCGCTTGGTGGTGATTGCCTTCCACAGCCTGGAAGACCGCATCGTAAAGGGCTTCATGCGGCGCGCCGCCGGCACGTGCATCTGCCCCGCGGGTGTGCCGGACTGCGTCTGCAACCCCCGCGAGACGCTGCGGGTGCTCACGCGAAAGCCCATCCGCCCGGACAGGGCGGAAATCGCGCGCAATCCGCGCAGCCGCAGCGCGCGCCTGCGCATAGCCGAGCGTATCTAGCAGTCCAGGAGCGACACGTGGCGCAGCCAGAAACTGCCGACCTCGCCAAAGGCGCAGACTTCGCCGAGGGCGCAGATTTCGTCGCAGACGCCGACGTTGCCGCGGACGCGCGGCCGCGGCCGGCCAGGCGGGCCGCCGGCGCCGAGCGCCGGCCGTGGTACTACGAATTGAGCCCGCTGGTGGCGTTGGACATGGGCATCCTCGTGCTCTTCTTGGTCGCCATGCTCTATCTGATGCCCACCGGACAGGTAGCGGACGCGAGTTTCCGCATCCAGTATTTGGAGCGGCGCATAGCGCAAATCGAACGCGAGAACCAGTCGCTGCGCATGAAGATCGCCCAAGCCGGCGACCTGCGCGCGCTCGAAGCGGCCGCCAGGAAGCGGTATGGTATGGTCCCGGCGCGGTACGTGCACTTCGCGCACGTGCCGGCAAGCGCCCAGCAATTGCAAGCGCCGCCGGATGGCGGCGTAGCGGAGGAACAATACCCCTTCAGCAGCCGCTGGGACATCGCTCGCGAACAGTTCCGCGACCTCATCGGCGGCAGCGCGCCGTCTGCTGAGGAGGGCGCCGATGCCCCGTGAAACCGTCCGGGCCGCGCACGTTCGCGTTATACAAGCCATCGCGATGCTTGGCGCTCTTCTCGTGGCGCTTTCGCTCGTGTGGTTGCAGGCCATCGAGAGCGAAGCGTTGTCCGCGCGGGCGCAGGCGCAATACCAGGATGACATACAGATTCTGCCCGAGCGCGGCAATATCCTGGACGCGAACCACGCCCTGCTGGCAACCGCAACGTACCGCGACAACGTGGAGGCAGCGCCGAACGCCGTGCGCGGCAGCGGCATGCCCGTGCAGGCAATGGCGCGCGACCTGGCGCCGCTTCTGGGCAAGTCCGAGGGGGAGATCGCCGCGCTGCTCGACCAGCCGGACAAGCGCTACACGCTGCTGGCGAAGGGCGTGACGCCGGCCGTTAGCGATCGTGTAAAGGAGCTCATCCGAGAAGGGAGAGCGCCCGGCATCACCCTGGCGCCCATGGCGCACCGCACCTATCCGCTCGGCATGCTCGCGGCGCACGCGCTCGGGTTCTACAGCCAGAGCGGCAGCGGCCAGTACGGATTGGAAGGGTATTACGAGGCGTTGCTGCGGGGAGAGCCGGGCAGGCGGCTGAGTTACGGCGCGCCGTTCAGCAAGGAAACCGGCGGCGTATCCCAAGTATTGCAGCCCGCGGAACCGGGGGCGGACTTGGTGCTCACGCTGGATAGCGCCGTGCAGCACGTCGTGGAGCGGGAACTGGAAGCGGCGCTCGAGCGCTTCGGCGCGTCGAGCGGTTCCGTAATCGTCATGGACCCCAAGACCGGCGGGATCATCGCGATGGCCAGCCGGCCCACGTACGACTCCAACGCCTATCAAGAGGCGCACAGTCCGGATGGCGACGCCTTTGCCAACCCCATCATCAGCCAGGTCTATGAGCCCGGCTCCACGTTCAAGGTCATCACGCTGGCCGCGGCTCTCGACTCCGGCCGCATCTCGCCGCACACCGCCTACTACGACGGCGGCTCTATCCGCTACGGCGGTGAGGAGTTCAGCAACTGGGACGGCAAAGGCCACGGCCAGAGCGACATCACCGACCTGATCGCGCATTCGAGCAACGTCGGCGCGGTCTTCGTGGGCAGCCAATTGGGCAAGGAGTTCTTCTACGAGTACGTGGCCGCCTTCGGCTTTGGGACGCCAACGGGTGTCGATCTGTGGGGCGAAGTGAGCGGTTTCGTGCCCAATCCCGATTCACGGACCTGGTATCCCTCCAGCCTCGCCACCAACGCCTTCGGCCAGGGCATCGCCGTGACGCCGCTCCAGCTTGTCACCGCAGTCTCCGCCATCGTGAACGACGGCGTGCTGATGCGGCCGCACCTGGTCCAGGAGATACACACGCCCGAAGGAGTCCGGCGTGTCGAACCCATGGCCGTGCGCCGCGTCGTCCGCCCAGAGACCGCGCGCACGCTCCTCGCGATGCTCGTGGAGGCGAGCACGCGCTCCGAGAGCAGCATGCACCTGATCGAGGGGTACACCGTTGCCGGGAAGACCGGCACGGCCTCTATCCCACTGGAAACCGGCGGCTACGACCAGGAGTTCACGATTGCCTCGTACGTGGGGTTCGGCCCCGTGGAAGACCCGCGCTTTGTAATCCTGGTGAAGATCGACCGTCCGACCGTGGAGCCCTGGGGCTCGCTCGTGGCCGCGCCGGTGTTCCGGGCCGTCGCTTCCGAACTCTTCCTCTACTATCACATTCCGCCTTCAACCGCCGCGCAGACCCTGGTCAAGCGCGAGAACGTAGGCCAACGCCAATGATACGCATCCTGCCGCGAGCTATATCCGCGCCCGCGACTGACGACGCGCAGCGGGTGCGCTGGCCGGACGTGCCGCTAACGGTGCTCGTCCTAGCGCTGCCCCTCGTCGGGTTGCTGGCCGTCTATAGCGCGAGCATTGCCGTTGCCTATGCGGAAACCGGCGACCCGCACTACTACTTTCGGCGTCAAATCATGTACTTCGTCGTCGGCCTGGCGGCGGCATTCATGCTGGTGCGCCTTGACTATCACTGGCTTGAGCGCATCCAGATTTGCGGAATCAACCTCACCTTCTGGCTGTTGGCCGGCATAGTGCTTCTGCTGGTGTTGATGGCCGTTACCGACATCAGCCACGTGGCGCGCGGCTCAGCGCGTTGGATTCGCCTGGGGCCGGTGAGCATGCAACCCAGTGAATTCGCCAAGCCGGTCATTGCGCTCTATCTGGCTCAGCTTCTGGCCAAACGCGAACCGGGGAGGAACGCCTACCTCTACTTCCTGCTCCCGATCGGCATCCTTGCCGTGGTCGCCGCCCTGGTGGCGCAGCAGCCGGACCTTGGCACTGCGCTGATGCTCGCCCTCATCGGCCTCTCGATTCTCATCAGCGCGCGCATCCCCGTCCTCTACCTGCTTGGCTTGTTTGCCACCGTGCCCCTCGCGGTGTGGTACGCCGTCACCATGTATCCCTACCGCGTACAACGGCTCACCGCCTTTCTGGATCCGCTCAATCCGGCGTACCAGGATAACGTCGGCCACCACATGTACCAGATCTTCCTCGCTTTCGGCTCAGGCGGCATTAGCGGCGTCGGCCTCGGCCGGGGCATGCAGAAGTTCTTCTACATGCCGGAGCCGCACACGGACAGCATCTACGCCGTCATCGGCGAAGAGTTGGGGCTCATCGGCACGTTGGCGGTGTTGATCCTCTTCGTGCTGCTTGCCTGGCGCGGATTCAGCATCGCGGCCCACGCGCCGGACATGTTCGGCCAGTTGCTCGCCCTCGGACTCACGTGCGGGCTCTTTGGACAGGCGCTCCTCAACATGGCGGTTGTGACCGGCTTGGTGCCCTTTACGGGCATCCCGCTCCCCTTCGTGAGCGCCGGCGGCTCCTCGCTGCTCGCGAGTTCAATCGCCATGGGCTTGCTCCTGAACATCTCAACCCAGACCGTCAAGGCGCCCAAACGGAAACGCGAGCGCCGCTGGAATAGCGGACCGGATAAGTCGGCTGCGCGGCAGTCTCCGCGCGGCAGCTAGAGGACAACGGCGTGAACGCTCACGAATTGCACAAGTTTCTGCAAATCGGCCCGCGCAGGGTACACCTGGTCGGCGTGGGCGGCGCCGCCATGTCCGGCTTGGCGCGCATATTCGCGTTGCAAGGCCATAGCGTCAGCGGCTCGGACGCGGCTGACTCGCCTGCCCTCGCCGCATTGCACGCTCAGGGCGTTGCCGTGGCGCTTGGGCACGCGGCCGCCAACGCGGCCGGCGCCGAACTGGTGGTATACAGTTCGGCAATAGCGGCCGATAATCCCGTACTCGCCGCCGCCGCGCAACAGGGCGTGCCCGCGGTCAAGCGCGCGGTCGTCCAAGGCGCGTTCACGCTTGGCAAGACCACGATCGCCGTAGCCGGCGCCCACGGCAAGACCACCACCAGCGCCATGCTCGCGCACGCATTGCGCTTCACGCAGCACGACCCGTCCTACATGATAGGCGGCGATCCGCTGAACGCGCCCCACGGCTCCCATTGGGGAACGGGCGCACTCCTGGTTGTGGAGGCCGATGAATTCGACCGCGCCTTTCTCGAGCTCTACCCAACCGTCGCCGTCATAACGGCGGTCGAAGCCGATCATCTCGACACTTACGGCACCGTAGACAGTCTCGAAAGCGCCTATCGCGCGTTCGTAAACAGGCTGCCCCGCGACGGAACCGTGGCGATTCATGCGGATAGCGCCGCGTGCCGGCGCGCCGCCGCGGACGCCGAATCCGCCGGGGACGCTGCCGCCGAGCGGAGAATCGCGACCTGGTCCCTGCGCGGCAACGCCGACTGGGTGTGCAGAGAGGTCACGCCGCTGCCCGGCCACGGCATCGAAGCGGAGATCCAGAGCGCCGCCGGCGAACGCCGCCGCCTCGCGCTCGCCGTGCCCGGCGTTCACAACGTCTTGAACGCCTTGGCGTGCATAACGGCGCTGGACGCGCTTGGGGTGCCGGCCGCTGCGGTCACGCGGGCGCTGAGCCACTTCCGGGGCGTCCGCCGCCGCTTCGAGATGCGCGGCTGCGCCGGCGGTGTCACCGTCGTCGACGACTATGCGCACCACCCCACCGCGGTCCGCGCGTCCCTGCGCGCCGCCCGCGAGTGGCACGCCGGGCGCATCGTCTGCGTCTATCAACCGCACCTGCGCAGCCGCACGGCCGACCTCTTCAGCGAGTTCAGCACGGCGTTTCGCGGCGCGGACGCACTTATACTGCAAGAGATCTACCAGCCGGCCGGACGGGATGAGCCGCTCACGCTTTCAAGCGCCGACCTGGCCGACGCTATCGACAAACCGAGCGGCGCTCAGTATGCCGCCACTCTCACCGACGCGCTGGCGCAGGTCATGCGCGTCGTGGCACCCGGCGATCTCGTGATAGTGATGGGCGCCGGCGACGTCACGCTCCTGTGCGACCCGCTCCTCGAATCCTTGCGCTCGAGTCGGCCGGTAGGAAGAACGTCATGACCGCCAACACCGCACAGCGCGCAGGCGCGCCGCACGGCAAGCAATGTGCCGAAAATCTGGCGGAAATTGCCGCTATGGCCGCGAGTCCGCGCCTCCGGCTAAGGCCGGCGTGGCAGGAACCAATGGCCAAGCATACGTCCGTGCGGGTAGGCGGCCCAGCGGATCTGCTTATCCGGGTGCGTTCCCGGCAGGGGTTGCGCGCCATTGCCGCCGCGGCCTACCGGCAGTCCCTGCCCTTCCGCGTAATGGGAGACGGCACGAATCTCATTGCCGCGGCGGCGGGTATTCGCGGGTTGGTAATCCGCAACCACGGCGGCGAGCGGCATCGCTGCGCCGACGGCGTCTCAATCTGGGCCGATGCGGGATGTTCCCTCATCAGCACCGCCCGCTGGGCCGCCGGCATGGGTCTCTCCGGCTTGGAAGGCGCCGCCACCATTCCCGGCACGGTAGGCGGCGCGGTGGTAAACAACGCCGGGGCGTACGGCTGGACCGCGGCGGATTCCGTCACGCGCATCAAGGTGCTCGATCGCCACGGCGAACGCTGGATGGAGCGCGCTGAAATGCGCTACGCCTACCGCACGAGCGCCATCAAGGAACGGCCGGGGTACGCCGTGGTGCTGGGCGCGGAGATGTTGCTCACGCCAGGCGACGCGCACCGCATTCTCGCCGCGGTGGATGAGCGCTTGCAGACCCGCCACCGCACGCAGCCTACCGCTCCCAGTTCGGGTTCGGTCTTTCGGAATCCACCCGCTCGCAGCGCATGGGAACTCATCGACCGGGCCGGAATGCGCGGCAAGGCAGTAGGTGGAGCGTACGTTTCGCACAAGCACGCAAACTTCATCATCAACGACGGCACGGCCACGGCAAACGACGTCCAGGCGTTGGTGCAAGCAGTCGAGGAGGCGGTACGCTCCCGCTTGCACGTCGAGTTGCAACGTGAAGTCGAGTTCATCGGGTCGTGGGAGCGGTAGGCCGATGGCAGCCAACAACGGATTCACACGGAGCGCCGCCGCTTCAACACAGTCGCCGTCTTCGACACAGTCGCAGTCTTCGGCAAGGCCGCCGTCTGCGACGCAGCCGCCCGGAACTCGCGGGCGGAAGAGTCGTCCGCGGCGCGGGATTTTTCGCCTCGTGGTGAAGGGCGTGGTTGGCTTCGGCCACCGTTGGCTCTCGCTCCTGCTGGGCGCGCTGCTTGGCTGTGCGCTCTGGGGACTGCTCACCTCGCCTGACTTCTATGTATCCAGAATCGCAATTCGCCGCATCACACCGCCCACGCTTGCCGGAGACGCTTCGCTGGTGCGCATTCAGTCGTTCACGGGTCTCGTGGGGAGGCCGATCTTCTTGCTCGACCCCGGAAAACTCGGCCGGGAAATTGCCCGGCTGCCGGCGGTAGCGGACGCGCGGCTCTTTCTGGTTCTGCCGGGTCAGGCCATCGTGGAAATGGCCGAACGGCAGCCCAAGGCCCGCTGGATTGCCAGCGGCCACGTCTTCTTGGTATCGGACGACGGCGAGATTCTGGGCAGCGGCGATGCGCCGGAACTCCCGATCACCATCATCGACACGACCGGCATCCCGCTCGGCACCGGAGATCGCGTTGACGCGAGCGCCGTGCAGATGGCGTTCTCTCTCCGTGACCTCTTGGCAGACGCCGGGCTGCGCGTCAAAGCGTTCCGCTACTCGGCGCAAGAGGGTTTGTCCGTCGAGGCCGAGGACGGCTGGGTAGCGAAGTATGGCAGCGCCGATCGCATCCTGGCTAAGACGCAGGAATTGCTGGCGGTGCTGCACTTCGCCCGCGAGCAGCAAATCGCGCTCACCGTCATCGACCTCCAACCAAGCAGAAGTCCAACGTTCCGCGCGTGAGCCACAGGAAGTGGACATAAGGTACTTGACAACCATCGATTTCGGGATTTGCCGTAAACGGTCCTTCACGGTATAATGTAGCAATCCTTTTCCAAAAGGTAGATAGGTGAGGGGAGTGCCCAAGAAGAGTGTCATTGTCAGCCTCGACGTAGGTACCACCAAGACCCGCGCTCTGGCGTGTGAAGCCGCGCCGGACGGCCGCTTGAGCATGATTGGCGCCGGCATAGCGCCAACGTTTGGACTGCGGCGCGGCGCCGTGATCGACATGGAGGCAACGACCGGCTCGATCTCTACCTGCATGCGTAGTCTCCAGCAGTCGCTGGACCAGAAGCCGCTTGCAACGCAGCTTAGCGTCAGCGGGTGTAACGTGAGCTCGCAGATCGTGCGGGTCGAAACGGTCGTAAAGCAATCCAGAGGTTCGATAACACCGGCCGAAATCGACCACGTCATGGAGATGGCGTGCAGCATCTCGCTGCCGGAAGATCGTCAGATTCTCATGGCATTCCCGGTTGGTTTCATCCTCGACGGCACTGAGGGCATCCGAGACCCTGCCGGCATGTATGGGCACGTGCTGGGCGCCGAGGTTCACCTGATTACGGGCGCGGTGGGAGCGGTTCGCAACCTGACTTCGTGCCTGAACGCGGCGGAACTCGAGGTGGACGGCGAAATCATGCCGCAGGCGTTCGCGGCGGCCGAGGCGGTGCTCACGGAGCACGAAAAGCAGCTTGGCGTTGCGCTGGTGGACATTGGCGGCGGCACGACCGACATCGCGCTGTATATGGACGGCTTGCCGTGGCATACTGCCAGCATACCGGTTGGCGGCATGAGCATAACCAAGGACATTGCCTACGGCCTGCGGCTGCCGCAGCACGTAGCCGAGGAGATCAAGCTGCGCTGCGGCACGGTGGGAGAGGGCGCACTGGAAGACAATACGGAATTCAATGCGCCCGGCCTCCATCCCGGCAGGTGGACCAGTATCCCGCGCCGGGACCTTGCCACGATTGTCGTCGCGCGCATGGAGGAACTCCTGGAACTCATCAAGGATGAGATTCGGCGCACGGGGTACTTCGACGTGTTGCCGGCCGGTGTCGTGCTCACCGGCGGCGGCTCTGAATTGCACGGGCTGGAGGAGTTGGCGCCCGCCGTGCTGGGCTTGCCGGTGCGGCAGGGAGTGCCGCCGGTGCTGCACGGCATGGACGAAGATGTCTGCCGACCGGAGTTTGCTACCAGTGTCGGGCTGTCCATCTATGCCGCTCGTATGCAGCGAGCGCAGAGGCGGCGCCCGTTCAGTACTGCCATCGGCGCGGTGGCAGCGAGAGTTGGGTCACTCATGCGGCCGTTCATACCGATGAGTTAACGCAATGTAGGTGGTGCACATGGCACAAGGCGCAGAAAACCGCATTTCCCGCTTGTCACCGGGACCGTCCGATCAGCCGGACAGATCCGACCATGGGCAAAGGCAAGAGTCGTGGGCGCAGATCAAGGTGGTTGGCGCCGGCGGCGCCGGCGGCAACGCGATCGACCGCATGATCCAGAGCCGGGTGGGCGGCGTTGAGTTCATCGCCGTGAATACCGATGCGCAGACCTTGATGAGTTCCGACGCCGAGGTGCGCCTGCGCATTGGCGACAAGCTCACCAAGGGCCTCGGCGCCGGCGGCGACCCCGCGGTTGGAGAAAAGGCGGCAGAGGAAGCCTACGAAGAGTTGCAGGACGCGCTGCGCGGCGCGGACATGGTATTCATCGCCGTCGGCATGGGCGGCGGCACGGGCACGGGCTCTTCACCCGTAATTGCGGAAATCTCCCGCAGCATTGCCGCGCTCACCGTCGGCGTGGTTACCAAGCCGTTCACCTGGGAAGGCGTGCCCCGCAGACGCATTACCGAAGAGGGCATCCGCAGACTGCGCGAGCACGTGGATACGCTCATCACCATACCCAACGACCGCATTCTGCAAATCGCCCCCAAGAACACGCCAATCGCGGAAGCCTTTCGCTTGGCGGATGAAGTGCTGCGCCAGGCCGTCCAAGGCATCTCCGACCTCATCACGCAGCCCGGGCTCATCAACCTGGACTTCAACGACGTCAAGACGATCATGCAGAATTCAGGCACCGCCTACATGGCCATTGGCTACGGCAGCGGCGAAAACCGCGCCTCCGACGCGGTGCGCGACGCACTGGCCAATCCGCTGCTGGAGATGTCGATCGACGGGGCCAAGGGCATTCTGCTCAACTTTACCGGCGGGCCGGACATGAGCCTGCACGAAGTTTCGCAGGCGGCTGAGATCGTCTCGAAAGCCGCCGACCCGGACGCCACGATCATCTTCGGCTCGGTTGTGGACGACTCGATGACTGCCGACCTCAAGATTACGATCATCGCAACCGGGTTCGATGAGCAAGAGTTACGGCGGATAAACATGCGTTCCGCCCCCGAACCGCGAGGACTGGAAGATCCGCAGCAACCGTCCGTGATTCCGATCGATCAGGAAGAGGTGCGGGAAATGGAAGCCGACAACGACCTCGACGTGCCCACCTTCCTGCGCAAACGCATCAACCGGCGCGGCCAGTAGCTGCCTTTTTCTTGCTGCGCCTCCGGTGAAGTTGGCCGCGGCCGGCCGATTCCGAGTCCCGCGTATCCCCTGGCAGGGCTGAACGTTCAGGTCTCGCAGCGAGCACGCCTCGCGCCAACCCCAGCGCAGGCTTCATGCTCGCCCAGCGCATCAACACCGCCTATAGGACAGACTATCGCACCGCTCTACCGCGCCGATGGAATGACGGGCAGCAGGATGTGGGAAGGATAGGCCCGGCTGTGGTGGACAGTCTGCCGCGCCGCTTGCCATTTGTCCTCCAGGCCGTTGTTCTCCGCGCCCGTGTTGAGGTTGCGGTCGAAGCGCGGGAAGTTGCTGGATGAGATTTCCACGCGGATGCGGTGTCCGGCCTTGAAGACGTTGCCGATCACCCACAGGTCGATCTCGTACTCGTAGACCTTGCCCGGCTCGATGAGTGACGAGGCTTCCCGCCCTTCCCGGTACCGGGCGCGCACGATGCCGTCGCAGAGACTGAAGGCGCGGCCGTCGGGATGCACGTCCACCAGCTTGGCGGTCCAGTCGGTGTCCGGCTGATCGCTCTCGGCGTAGAGCGCGACCGTGATTGGCCCGGTTACCTCCAGATCGCTTGCCAGCGGCTCGCCGGTGTAGCAGAGCACGTCCTGGCGCATCTCGATGTTCTGCTGGTCGTACGGCCCCCAGGGCACGATGTGGGGCGAGCAGCAGTTGTTGCCGCCGAGCGTCGGCACCGGCGCGATTGGGTCGTACGTGTAGCCGTCGGCCGGTTCGTCCGCCGGCGCATCGACCGATAGGCCGCCGTCGCCGTTTAGCGTATTCGCGCCGCCGCCGGAGTGGAAGTACCACTTCTGCCAGTCGGTGCGGGCGAGCGGCCACTCGTGCTCGTCCCGCCACTCTTTGCGCCCCATGATGAAGAGACGCAGCGGCGGTTCGTCCACGATGCCGTTCTGTTCGCCTTTCAGCCAGTAGTCGAACCAGCGCAACTCTTCGCCGTCCAGGTCAACCAGCGAGTCCGGGCCAAAGTCCACCTGCCCCGTGACCTGCGACGTGGATAGCCCATGCGGCCAAGCGCCCATGATGAGCCGGCTCTGCCGCGCTTCCGCCGAGGCCCCGCGCAGTCGCTGTTCGTTCCAATTGTCGAACGTGGCCTTGGAATAGAGGTCGAACCAGCCGCCCATGTTGTACGCGGGCGCGGTAACCGTCTCCCAATTCTCGCTGTTGCTGGATGGCTTCCAGTACTCGCCGTAATTGGGATGGCGGATCCAGTCCTTCCAGAAGTCCAGGTCACGCCCGATTTCGGTAGTAACGTCAGCCACGGGCAGCGTGCGGAAGACGCGAACCCAGTCCTCATACTCGATATTCTGCGCCGTGCGGCCATGGGTGCGCGAGCCCCACGTGGCAAGCACGCCAAGCTGCAGGGCGCCGTTGGTGTAGCCGGGTGAATCGTAGAAGTCGCACGGCGCGACCCGGGGCGCGATACAGGTCAGGTGCGGGCTGCCGCGCCAGGCTGCCGTCCACTGGGTGATGCCCAGGTACGAGCCGCCGGCCATGCCTATCTTGCCGGTGCTCCAGGGCTGCGCGGCAACCCACTCCACCGTGTCGTGGCCGTCGTCCGCTTCATTGTTCACCGGGTAGTACGCGCCGTCGGAATCCCAGCGGCCGCGCACGTCCTGGATCACCACTGCGTAGCCCCGGCTCGCCAGTTTGCGCCCTTTCTCGATGTGCAAATCCGTATTGTTGCCGTACGGCGTGCGCACCAGCACCGTCGGCGCCGGCTCCGCCTGGGGCGGCAGAAAGACGTCGGCGGACAACGCCACCCCGTCACGCATTGGCACTTTCGCGTCAACCATGGTCCGGATTATCGACATGGCGCGTAACTCCTCTTTCAGTGAAGCGCTTTACTGAGTTTTCTTCGTCGGCGGGCGGCGGGAAACTACGTAAGCGGCTGCGCCGCGTCAATCTGCCGTCCGCCCTCTCGGGGCCGCACACGCGCGGCAATCTGCTCTCCCGATTCAATCTCCGCGGCGCGCAGTTCGTAGCCCTGCTGAAGGTTCAGCCAGAATTGCGGCGTGGTGCCAAAGTAGCGGGACAGGCGCAGCGCCGTATCGGCCGTGATGCCGCGTTGGCCGTTCAAGATTGCTGTCACGCGATTGGCAGGCACGCCCAGCGCCTTGGCCAACGCGTTGGCTGACATGCCAAGTTCGTGAAGTTCTTCAGCCAGGATTTCACCCGGGTGGACAGGTCTCATTCCGTTTTTTACAGCCATGCCAGACTCCTCAAAGATGGCCTTTAGCCGTCTCCTGGTCGCGCGAGCCATCTACCCTCGATATGGCAAGAGACTGCCGTTACAACTTGCAAGAACCGAGACCGTTCGCGCTGAGCCTGTCGAAGCGCTCGGCAAGTTGGGTCTCGCTGCCACGCATGGTATCATGGTGGCACGGAATTGAACCAACCGCAATCTGCGGCGCTCCCAGTCGCGGAAACCGACGATACCGCCATGGCAAAGTACTACGTTACCACACCAATCTACTACCCCAACGCCAAGCCGCACATCGGCACGGCCTTTTGCACTATCGGCTGCGACGTGCAGGCGCGCTACCGGCGCTTGCGGGGATACGATACGTTCTTCCTCACGGGCCTCGACGAAAACAGCCTCAACGTCGAGCGGCAGGCCCGCAGCCAGGGCAAGGAGCCGCAGGCCTACTGCGACGAAATGGCCGGGTTCTTCGAAGACCTTTGGCAGAAGCTCGACATTTCCCACGACGGCTTCATTCGCACCACCGAAGCGCGCCACCAGCACGCCGCGCGGCTCCTGTTGCAGAAGTGTTACGACGCCGGCGACATCTACAAAGGCACCTACGCCGGCTGGTACTGCCTTCCGTGCGAGGCCTTCTACGCCGATGAAGACCTCGTAGACGGCAAGTGCCCGGTGCACGACGCCGAGCCGGAGTGGACGGAAGAAGACAACTACTTCTTTGCCCTGACCAAGTATCAGGACAAGCTGCTGGCGTTCTACGAAGAACACCCGGAGTCCGTGCTGCCGGACTTTCGCCGCAACGAAGTCGTCAACATGGTGCGCAACGGCCTGCGTGACTTCAGCATCTCGCGCGCCAACAAGACGTGGGGCATCCCGGTGCCGTTCGATGAGCGGCAGGTTATCTACGTCTGGTTCGACGCCCTCACCAACTACCTGACCGGCATTGGGTTTGGACAAGACGACGAGATGCTGGGGCGCTACTGGCCGGCCGACGCCCACGTGGTCGGCAAGGACATCATCCGCTTTCACTGCGTCTACTGGCCGGCAATGCTCATGTCCGCCGGCGTGCCCTTGCCCAAGACCGTGTGGGCGCACGGCTGGATCATGTTCCGCGGCGCGAAGATGAGCAAGTCGCGCGGCGCCGGCGTCGACCCTTTCGAGATGGTGGACGACTTTGGCGCCGATGCCGTGCGCTACTACCTGATGCGGGAGGTGCCGTTCGACCAGGACGGCGTCTTCTCCTGGGAGAGTTTCTACAACCGCTACAACGCCGACTTGGCAAACGACTTGGGCAACCTGGTGCACCGCACCACGTCCATGCTCGGACGTTATTTCGATGGCGCGCTGCCCGCCCCTGGCGCGGAAGCCGCGCTGGACGCCTCCCTGCGGGAAACCGCGCAAGGCGCGATCGCGGGCGCGGAGCGCGGGCTGGAGTCCTGGGATCTGGACGCGGCGCTTGATAGTGTCTGGACGCTGGTCACCCGGGCCAATCAGTACATCGAAGAGAACGCGCCCTGGGAACTGGCGAAGCAGCCTGCGCAACGCGAACGGTTGGGCACGGTGCTCTACAACGTGACTGAAGCCGTGCGCATCCTGGCCCTGTTGCTCGGCCCCTATATTCCGCAAACCGCCGGCACGATACTGGAGCGGCTGGGCGAGCCGCCGCTTACGGCCGGCGCGTGGGAATCCCGCCTGTCGTGGGGACTCCTCACGCCCGCACGCGCTATCGCCAGGGGCGCGCCGCTCTTCCCCCGCCTGGAAGCGCCGGAGTTGGCGGAGAGCACGTAGCCGGCGCTTGCGGCCTCTCTATGACGGATACCCACGCCCACATCAACTCGCCGCGCTTTGCCGACGACCTGTCCGCCGTGGTCGAGCGGGCCGCCCAGGCCGGCGTCACGGCGATTGTTGTCGTCGGCGTGGATATACCGTCGAGCCGCGCCGCCGTCGAGATTGCCGCGCGCTATCCGGCGTGCTGGGCAACGGTTGGCGTGCATCCCCACGAACCCGCCGCCGGCACGCCTGCCGCGTGGCGCGAATTGGAGGCGCTGGCGGGCGCGCCGAAGGTAGTGGCGATTGGCGAAACCGGACTGGACTACTACCGGATGCTCGCCCCCAAGCGCGCGCAGCAGGACGCCTTTTCGCGTCAACTAGCGTTGGCGGCGCAATGCCGGCTGCCCATTGTCGTCCACATGCGTCAAGCCTACGCGGACGTGCACCGGACGCTGGCGGCAGCGCAGCCGCGCCCGCGGGCAGTCATGCACTGCTTCTCCGGCGATGAAACTCAGGCAGCGGCCTTTATCGCGCTTGGCTGTATGATCTCGCTCGCCGGGCCGGTGACGTTTCGCACGGCGGCGAAGTTACACGAGGTCGCAAAGATGGTACCATCGGATAGACTATTGATAGAGACGGACTGCCCGTACCTCGCGCCGGTTCCTCACCGCGGCACGCGCAACGAACCGGCGTACGTGCGCTATACGTTGAAATTTGTCGCGCGGCAGCGCGGCGTATCGCCGCAAGCACTGGAAGAGATCACAGACCGCAATGCCCAGACGTTCTTCGGAATCACCGCCCGCGGCGGAACACAGTAACGCGGCTGCATCCCTGGATGCGGCGCCGCTCGACGGCGCGCGGGCCGACGTCGCCCGGATTAGCGCGCCGGTGGCGGACAGGCTCGAGGAAGTGGAAGCCTTCCTCTCGGCGATGTGGGAAGAGACGCCCAACCCCGCGCTATCGCAATTGGTGCGCCACATCATGGCCGCCGGCGGCAAGAAACTGCGGCCGCTGCTCACGCTGCTCTGCGCCTCGGCCTGCGCGCCCCCGGATGCCCGCGCCGTGAACGTGGCGGCGGCGATTGAGATTCTCCATGCTGCCACCCTGATTCACGACGACGTCATCGATCACGCGCACGTGCGGCGGGGCCTGCCGACCGCCAACGCCCGCTGGTCAAATGCCCTCGCCGTGCTCTCCGGTGACTATCTCTTTGCCAAGTGCTCCCACGTGGTAGCGCAATTGGGCGATCCGGAACTCGTGCGCATCCTGGCGCGCACCGTCATGCGCATGGTCGCCAGCGAAACAACCCAATTCTCGAGCATCGAGCACATCGACGTGGTTGAAGACGAGTACTACCGCAAGGTGCGGGGCAAGACCGCCTCTCTGCTGGAGTTGTGCTGCGAGGCGGGCGGATTGGTCGGCGGCGCTTCCGCCGCGCAGCGCGACGCCCTGCGCGCCTACGGCGAGAACGTGGGCATTGCCTTTCAAATCGTGGACGACATTCTCGACATCGCCGGCACCGAAGAGGAGTTGGGCAAGCCGGTCGGGGGCGACCTGCGGGAAGGCACCATCACGCTGCCCATCATCATCTACTTGCGCCAGCAACCGCCACATGGGGCGGCGCCTGCGACGAAATCGGCTCCGGCCCAGTCAGCCGTTGCCCGGCTGCTCACGCGGGAGTCTGATGATGAGAGCGCGCTGTGGGAAGCGGTGGCGGCCATTCGCCAGTCCGAGGCCCTCGACGCCGCCTATGCCGAGGCCCGCAAGTATGGCGAGCGGGCGCGCGCGGCGCTGGCCGCCCTGCCAGCCGGCGACTCAAGCCCGCGCGGCGCCGATTGCCGTCGCTCCCTGGACTTGCTCGTAGACTACGTTATCGAGCGGCGGCAGTAACCGGAGAAGCTGACTTTCTGCGCGGAAAGCCCGCGCGAATTGCAAAGGGGGGTCCCATGGCGCGCGTGCTTATCGCGGAATTGCAGCAGGAGACGGCAACGTTCAACCCGCATCTGACCCAGTACGAGGACTTTCGCGTCGTGCGCGGCGCCGCTATCGTGGAGGAACTGCGCGGCACCAATACGGAGATTGCGGGCGCGCTCGACGTCTTTGCGGAACACCCCGACGTTGCGGTCGTTCCCACCATGGCGGCCTGGGCCGTGCCCCATGGTCCCGTCGCGGACGCCGTACTCGATCGGCTAATTCAAGAGATCATCGCTGCCATGGAGGCGGAGGGCAGCGTGGACGCGGTGCTGCTCGTGCTGCACGGCGCCATGGCGAGCGAGACCGAATTCGACCCGGAAGGCAGGCTGTTGGCAGCGGTGCGGGCGCGGGTGGGCGCCATTCCCCTTGTCGCCTCGCTGGACTTCCACGCCGTCATCACCGACCGCATGTTGCAAAACGCCGACATGATGGTCGGCTACCACACGTATCCCCACACGGATTTCTACGAGACCGGCGTGCGGGCCGCGCGCAACCTGGTGCGCATGTTTAAGGAGAACGCCGCGCCGGCCACGGCCCGCGTCAAGATCCCGCTCATGGCGCGGGGCGACGAACTGCTCACGGACACGGGACGCTTTGGCGAGGCGATTCGCATGTGCCAGGCCCTCGAAGAGTCCCCGGGCGGGCTAGCCGCCAACATCTACCTCTCCAATCCCTTCACCGACGTGCCCGATCTCCAGTCCTACGTCATCGTAACCACGGACGGCGACCAGGAGCGGGCGAATGCGGAAGCCGAACGGATTGCGCGCTTCATGTGGGAGAATCGCGACCTGTGGATGGCCGAGTTGACGCCGCTCCCCGAAGCGGTTGCCCTGGCGCGGGCCACGCCCGGCCTGACCGTCTTTTCCGATGCCGCCGACGCCACCTCTTCCGGCGCGCCGGGCGACAGCAACGCCGTGTTGAAAGAGTTGCTGGCGCAGGACTATGACGGCAAGGCCCTCATCCCGCTCATCGACGCGCCCGCCGTGGCGGCCGCGTTCGCGGCCGGCGTCGGCGAGACCGTTACCCTGCCATTGGGCGGCACCATGGATCCCGGCCGCAACGCGCCATTTACGGCAACTGTTTATGTAAAGAGCCTGCACGACGGCGAATTCGCCTATGAAAACAGCGTCATCGAACAGGCCGGCCGCACGGCGGTGCTCACGATTGGCAACGTCTCCGTGCTGACCACCGAACGCCTCATTCTGTTCGTCGGCCGCCGGGTGTTCCAGGCGTTCGGCCTGGAGCCGCAGGACTTCTCCTTAGTGGTCGCGAAATCCCCTAACGGCTTTCGCACCTGGTACGAGGAGATCGCAGCCCGCATCGTGCATCTGGACACGCCCGGCTCCGCCAGCCTCAATCTCGAGTCGCTGCCCTACGAACACTGTGTGCGCCCGATCTATCCGCTGGATGACGACGTTACCGCTGACTTGCGCGCCGGGTAACCGGCGGAAGCCGGGACGAGCGCCCTCCCGCGCGGCGCGAAAGGCGGAGCGATGATTTCACGCCACGAGAAGCCGGCCTACGTGCGGCGCATGTTCGACGCCATCGCGCCGACGTACGACTTCATGAACACGGTCATGACGGCCGGCGCGCACCATCTCTGGCGGCGCGCGGTGGCGCGCCAGATCGTAGAAGATGATCCCCAGGTCGTACTGGACCTGGCCTGCGGCACCGGCGACCTCAGCTTTGCCGTCATGCGGGAAGCCATGGCCCCGTGCACGATCCTGGGCGCGGATTTCTCACGTCCCATGCTCGAACTGGCCCAGCGGAAGCACGCGCGCCTGCCGGAACAACGCTTTCCCATCACGTTCATGTGTGCGGACGGGTTGGCGCTCCCGCTGCCGGACGCCAGCGTTGACGTGGTGACGAACGCGTTTCTGCTGCGCAATCTGGTTGACCTGCACGAGTTCTTCAGTGAGTGCGAGCGCGTGCTGCGGCCCGGCGGCAAGCTCATCTCATTGGAAATTACCCACCCACCGTATCCGGGGTTTCGCCAGGCCTTCCAACTCTACTTCAACAACGTCGTGCCGCTGCTGGGCAAGTTGCTGGTGCGCCACTTGGAAGCGTATACGTACCTGCCCACGTCGCTGCAACCCTTCCCGGACGCGCCCGCCCTGGCGCAAGTCCTACGCGCCGCCGGCTACGCGGAGGTTTCGTACCGCTACCTTGGCTTGGGCACAGTAGCCGTGCACAGCGCAAGTAAGGTATCCTAGCGGGAGACTGAACTGACGAGCAATCCGCCTACCCACAAAAGGAGAATGAACCCATGAAACGACGCCTCAGCCTGGCGGCACTTCTTGCCTTCCTCTTTGCGCTCATCGCCGCGCCGGCCGCGTTTGCGGCCGACTTTCGCGTCGATACCGATATTACGATCGCCAAGGGCGAAGTCATCGACGACGACCTCTACCTCTTCGGCACCACCATCGTCATCGACGGCACGGTCAACGGCAACGTCATCGTCGCCGGCACGACGGTGAAGATCAACGGCACGGTGAATGGCGCCGCCGACATTGCCGCCACAGACCTGGTGGTCAACGGCGTGGTTTCACAGAGCGTACGCGCAGCCGCGAATAGCGTGACGATTGTAGGCTCCATTGGCGAGGACCTTCTGCTGGCCGCCAACACCGCGGAAATCGGCGCCGACGCCGGCATTGGCCGCGACCTGATCGCGTATGCAAACACGCTGACGCTGGACGGCGCGGTGGAGCGGCGTTTGAGCGGCGGCATGGGAACGCTGAACCTGAACGGCGCCGTGGGCACGGATGTTGACATCGACGTGGACAGCCTCGTCATTGCGGACGGCGCACGCATAGGCCGCGACCTCACCTATCGCTCGAACGAGGCGGCCGAAATTGCCTCCGGCGCGCAAATCGGCGGCGAGATTACGGCTGAAGAATCGGCCGTCACGGACGTGGAAGAGGGCTTCTCGTTTGACTCGTACGTGCCCGCCGTCATCGGCCTCCTGATGGCGGTGGTCTACGGCACTGTGCTGCTCTTCGGCTTCCCCCGACTCACGGTGGCAGCCTCGAACCAGTTGATTGGCAGCCCGCTGCTGAGCCTGGGCCTGGGCGTGGTCTTCCTCATCGTGGTGCCGATACTCTCCGTGATCGTGATGATTACGGTTGTCGGCATTCCGCTGGGAATTGTTGCGCTGCTGCTCTACGGCATCGCGCTCTTTTCGGGTCAAGTGTTCGTGGGCATGTCCATCGGTAGGCTGATCTTCAGCTTCTTCACCGACGCCAATCGCCGCCTCATTCAGTTTGTGGGACTGCTGCTCGGCTTGATAATACTCTTCGCGCTCGGCTTCATTCCCTACGTCGGCGCGTGGATTCCGCTGCTGGTGGCGATATTCGGCTTGGGCGGCTTGATGGTGGCGCTCGGCCGGCTGCGCCAGGAGCCGGCGCGGGCCGGGTCGGCGCCGGCTGAAGGATAGGCCTTGTGCGGAAGGGAGTAGCCGCCGCCGGTTGCACGGCGGCGGGACTCACCTTCGACTCCGCTCCCTCCCGCCAAGCCTGGGACGAATTCGTCAGCGCCGGGGGCGGTCAACTGCTCCAAAGCTGGGCGTGGGGCGAATTCAAGGCCCGCACCGGATGGCAAACGGCGCGCATGGTGTGCCTGCGCGACGGGCGGCCCGTCGCGGCCGCCCAGTGGCTGCGGCGGCGCGTGCCGTTGCTGGGCGCGCTGGCGTACGTGCCCCGGGGGCCGGTGGTGGCGCGGGACGAATTCGCGCTGGTTGCGCCGTTGCTGCGGCAAGTCGCGCTGGCTGCGCGGCGCGCGGGCGCGTTCGGCCTGTGGCTCGAACCACCGTGGGAGAAAGAGAGCGGCCCGGCGCTACCGCCCGGGTATGCCGCCACTGCCCAGTACATACAGCCCCAGGCCACCGGCCTCGTCGATCTCCGTCCGCCGTGCGACGCCGTGCTCAGCGGATTCCACGGCAGTATGCGCCGCAATATCCGCTTGGCCGTGCGGCGCGGCCTGGAAGTGCGTGAAGGAAGCGGCGAGAGCGACTGGCGCGAGTTCTACGCGCTCTTGACGGAGACGGCCGCGCGCGACGAATTCGGCATTCATACGTGGCCCTACTTCGCGGCGATGCGCGAGACCCTGGAGGAGCCGGGGATTGCCACGCTATTTTTGGCCGAGCACGGCGGCAAACCCGTAGGCGGCTTGCTGCTGACCGTGTACGGCGGTGTTGCCGCCTACCTCTTTGGCGCCAGCGCCACGCAGGCGAGAGACCTGCGGGTGGGCCACGGCTTGCAGTGGCGCGCCATGTGTTGGGCTAAGGAACGCGGCTGCCACACCTACGATCTCTGGGGTATGCCGGCCGCAGCCGGCGCGGACGCTCCTCTCGCCGGGGTCTACCGTTTCAAGCAAGGGTTCTCGCCCCAGGTTGTCAGCTACGCCCCCACGGCGGTTGCCGCGCTCGATGCGCGCCGCTTCTGGCTTTGGCAGCGGCTCGCGCCGCTGGCGCGCAAAATCCTGCCCGGGCTCTAGAGACCTTTCACACTCGACGCGCCTCGTTGGTTGCAACGCTTTGAAGTCTTCCTCTCTCAACGTCATCACAAACGTCGCCCAAGTTGCGTGGACGGAGGCCTTGTCGACTCTGCCGCCCCCGCATTTCCTCCAAACCTGGGAGTGGGGCGCGCTCAAGGCGCGCTACGGCTGGCGCGTCCAGCGCTTCCTCTATGAGCGAGACGGCCAGGTCGTTGCCGCCTGCACAGTGCTCACCCGCCGTCTCGCTCCGCTGCCGTGGACCATTGCCTACGTCCCCAAAGGCCCCCTGCTAGACTACGCCGGCACGGCCCTGTTCGAGGCGGTGCTCGAGCACGTTGCCGCCGTCGCCGGGGCGGCGCGGGCCGCGTACGTAAAAGTCGATCCCGATTTCTCCGCCAAAAACCGGCAGGCGCAGCGCATCTACCGGCGGCGCGGCTGGCGGGCGAGTGAGGAGCAGATTCAGTTTCCCCACACCGCCGTGCTCGACCTCAGTCCCGGGCCGGAGGCGCTGCTGGCCACCATGAAACCGAAGACGCGCTACAATATCCGCTTGGCGGGCCGCCGGGGCGTGGAAATCGAGCCAACGACCGACTGGCAGACGCTCTTCACGCTCTACGCGGAGACCGCGCGGCGCGACGGCTTTGCCATCCGCGAAGAGGGCTACTACCACGCGCTGTGGTCTGCCTTCCAGCAATCCGGCCAGGGGGAAGCCTTCGTGGCGCGCGTTGAAGGCGAGGCCGTGGCCGGACTCTTCCTCATGCATACCGGCGACACCGGCTGGTTCTTCACCGGCGCTTCCTCACAGCGACAGCGGGAGAAAATGCCCAACTACCTGCTCCAGTGGCACGCCATCCAATGGCTCAGCGCGCGCGGCTACCGCCGGTATGACTTGTGGGGCGCGCCCGACGTGTCGGATGACGACGATCCACTGTGGGGCGTCTACCGCTTCAAACAAGGCTTTGGCGCGCGCTACGCGCCGGGTCTCGGCGCGTACGACCGTGTGTTGAACCGCCCGCTCTACTACGCCTTAACACAGGTCATGCCTCGGTATTGGCGGCTGCGCCGCCGCCTTCTCCGCTAGATCTTGCCGCGCTTGGCCGTTGCTTGACCGCGAGGGCGTCGCTTGGCCGCGAAGGCGTCGCTTGACCGCAAGTGCGGCGTACACTACCATGCGCGCGTACACTTCTTCGATCCCTGGGAGCAATTGGCAGTGGCCAGAATCGCCTTCATCGGCGCCGGCAGCGTGACCTTCGCGCGACGCATCCTGACCGACGTCCTCACCTGGCCGGAACAGAGCGAGAGCGCGCTGGCCCTCATGGACGTCGACGCCGAGACACTCGCGATCACGGGTCAATTCGTCGCGCAACTCATCCGCGAGCAGAATCTTGGCGCAACCGTCACGACCACACTCGACCGGCGGGAAGCGCTGGCCGGCGCCGATTACGTGATTACGGCCATTGACGTGGGCGGCCAGCCGCTGCGCATGAAGGACTGGCAGATTCCCGCGCAATACGGCGTCTACCAGACGGTAGCCGACACCCTTGGCCCCGGCGGCGTCTTTCGCGGTCTGCGCACCGCGCCGGTGCTCGCGTCAATCGCGCAAGACATGGAGGAGCTTTGCCCCGACGCCCTGCTCATCAATTACGCCAACCCCATGAACATCAACATGTGGCTCATCGGCGCTACCAGCGGCATTCGCGCCGTAGGGCTCTGCCACAGCGTGCAGGGCACGGCCGGCCAGCTTGCCGGCTACCTGGGCCTGGAACCGGATGACGTGTCGTACTGGGTGGCCGGCATCAATCACCAGGCGTGGTTTTTGCAACTCCGCCGCGACACCTATCGCGGGGATGACCTCTACCCGCGCCTGCGCGCGGCGCTGGACGACCCGGAAATATACGCCAAAGACAGCGTGCGCTTCGAGGTTCTGCGCCACTTCAACTATTTCGTCACCGAGTCGAGCCACCATATGTCGGAGTACACGCCGTGGTTTCGCCGCACGGCCGCGGACCGCGCGCGCTTCATGCCCGTACACTTGAGGCGCTGGGCGGAGCAGAATGACGTGGCGCGAGACGAACGCGGGCGGATTCTGGATGAGGAAGCGCAAATACGCGAAGCCTTCATGTACGCGCGGCAGGAGCGGCGGGAGGACTACTTCGCAAAGCTGCGCCAAGACCTGGAAAGCCCCGAACCGCTGCCTTTCAACCGCACCCACGAGTACTGCTCGTTCATACTCCACGCCGTCGAGACCAATTCGCCCTATCGCTTCAACGGCAACGTCCCAAACACCGGCTTGATTACTAATCTTCCCCCGGGTTGCAACGTGGAAGTCCCAATCCTGGTGGACGGCGCCGGCATGCATCCGTGCTACGTCGGCGATTTGCCCGCCCAGTGCGCCGCTATCAACCGCACCAACGTCAACGTGCAAGAACTGACCGTGCAGGCGCTCGTGGAGCAAGACCGGCGCCGCGTCTACGAGGCGATTGCGCTCGACCCGCTCACCACAACCCAGTGCTCGCTGGAAGACGTGCGCGCCATGACCGACCAACTCTTTGAGGCAAGCGCGGATTTCTTGACGATCTAGGTGCGGGCGCGCATAGATTCCTCGCTGCGCTCGGAATGACATACGTTGCCAACGATGGCTATTGGTCAGGAGAATCTGTCAACGAATTAGTCAGCACTTACTGGAATGACAGGGAGCGTAGTCCCGCCTTCCGTAGCGCTCATGCTCACTATTCTCACATAGGTCACGTGCCATGGACGATGAACGCAACCGCGCCGCGGCCCACGAGGAACCGCCGGAACATCAGGCGCAAGCGCCCGGACCGGCCGGTCCCGTAGACAGGACGGCCGAGGGCTTTCCCATTTGCCAGTGGTGCGGCGGCGCGATTACGGCAAAAGACGACCTGGTCGTTGCCGAGAACGAGACCGGCGTGCCGGCCCGCATCGCGCCGGTGGGCTACACCGCGCCGCGCACGTTCGGCGCCTATCACCGCGACTGCCATGCCGAAGCCGCCGAAGAGGGCTTTGGCGAGCCGCCGCCGACCGGCACAGGCACGTTCTGGACGCCGGTCAACGTCGCCATCGTTTGCGCCAGCCTGCTGCTAATCCTCATTGTGCTGCTCGTTGCGGTCTTTCCGCGGTAGCACCCGCGCCCGCACTTGACGGCATCGCGGGCATAGCGTAGACTTCACGTAAGCTGTGCTGGGCGCAGGCGTGCCGCTTTGCGCGTCTACCCGCTCAGGCGCAGGAGGACAGCAAATATCCGTCGTGTTGGAAAGCACGACACCGGGCGGCAAGAACCGCAAGCGCACAGAAGGAGGCGCCGCAGATGGCTAGCGTAACCCTTGAAGCCGTGACAAAGCGCTTTGGCGAAGTTGTCGCGGTGAGCAACATGAACCTGGAAGTGAAGGACAAGGAGTTCCTGGTCCTGGTCGGGCCGTCCGGCTGCGGCAAGTCGACCACGCTGCGCATGATTGCGGGGCTTGAAGAGATCACCGAGGGCAGCCTCTTCATCGGCGACCGCTTGGTCAACGACGTGCCGCCGAAGGACCGGGACATCGCCATGGTGTTCCAGTCCTACGCGCTCTACCCGCACATGTCGGTGTACGACAACCTGGCCTTCGGTCTGCGGCTGCGCCGCACGCCCAAGAAAGAGATCGACCGCCGGGTGCGTGAGAGCGCGGAAATGCTCGGCATCGGCGAACTGCTCAACCGCAAGCCGCGGCAGCTTTCCGGCGGCCAACGGCAGCGTGTGGCGTTGGGACGCGCCATCGTGCGCGACCCGGCCGTCTTCTTGATGGACGAGCCGCTCTCCAACCTCGACGCCAAACTGCGCGTTACCACGCGCGCGGAGCTCATCAAGCTCCACCGCCGCTTGGAGACCACCACCATCTACGTTACCCACGACCAGGTGGAAGCGATGACGATGGGGCACCGCATCGCCGTGATGCGCGACGGTGTCTTGCAGCAACTGGACTCGCCGCAGAACATCTACGACCACCCCTCCAATATGTTCGTAGCCGGTTTCATTGGCAGCCCGGCGATGAACTTCCAGGAGGCGACGCTCTCCGGCGACGCCGACGAGATGTGGGTGGAAACCAGCGGCTTCAAGCTCCGCTGGCCGCCCGACAAGGCCGCCAAGTTGGCCAAGGCCGAGGCTGACCGGGTCTACTTTGGCTGGCGGCCCGAGGACATGTTCGACCCGCGCTTCCGCCCGGCCGCGCTCGACGTTACCGAGGGCAACTCGATGACGGCCCGCGTAGACGTGGTGGAGACCCTGGGCTCCGAGATGTACGTCTACTGCTTGGCCGGCGACATCGACTTCGTGGCCCGGCTCGACCCGCGCGCCGAAGCCATCGTTGGCCGCGACATCGAGATGGTAGTTGACGTGGACAAGTGCCACGCCTTCGACATGCGGACGCAAGAGTCGATCTTCTAGTTCAGGCAACATCCGCTGCCTGCCGGTGCTGCACCGGCGGCGCAACTAAGCCGAAAAAGAGAGAGGAGGCGGGAATTCCTGCCTCCTCTCTTGATTTGCATACGTGCGCGGCGCGGCTATACCGGCAACTCCCAGAGCGCGTACCACTTGGATTGATCCCCTTCCAGCGGCAGTTCGCCGTCGGCAACGGCCTGCATCCGCAGTTCCAGCGCATTATCCCGCGTGCGTGCACCCGTCGGCGCAAATGGGTAGAACGACCCGCGCTTGTAGTTGTAGAGCCAGTAGAGTCCGGAATTCTCCATGTCCTTGAAGTGGAACGCCGCCGCCAGCAACTGGTCGCGGTAGCCGTGTTCGGACAACGTCAGGCTCACCATGTGAATCGTGGTCACCAGGTCCTCGAAATCGGGGTCTTCCAGCACCACCCAGTGGTAGCCGAACGAGTCTTCTTTGATGAGCGTATCCGTGCCCGTCTCTTTGCCGCTGACGTGCAGCAAGTCGGCAAGTTCGCGCTGCAATCCGGCAAACTGGCTTGACGAGAGCGACCGGAAGCAGATGCCGGCGCTGCCGGTGCTCTCCAGCCCGTTGCTGGCGGCGAACGCGAACGCGGCGGTGGAGATGCTCATCAGGCTTTCCAGGTGGGAGCGCACCGGCCGGCTGCGGCCCAGCAGCGCGTCCAAGAACTTCACTACGCGCGCTCCATCTGCTGCTCCAACGCCGCCAGACGCTTCAGGCGGTTCTCCAGCGAGGGATGGGTGGATATGAGTTCCATCAAGGAATTCTTGCTGAGCGCGGGCATGATGAAGAACGCGTTGGCGCCCTCTACCTGCCGCAAGTCATCCTGCGGGATGCGCTGCATGCGGCCGCTGATCTTCAGCAGGGCGGAAGATAGATGCGAGGGCGCGCCGGTAAGCGCGGCGGAACCCCGGTCGGCGGCGTACTCCCGGTAGCGCGAGAGCGCCCGAATCAAGAAGAAACTCACGATCCAGACCAGCAGCGCCACGAAGTATACCATCATGATGGCCATTCCCGAGCTATCGCGGCCCCGGCCGCCAAAGCCGCCGAACAGCCCCATATAGAAACCGAGGCGCATGATCATGAAGGCCAGGGTGGAGAAGAAACTCGCCAGCGTGATGACCATAACGTCGCGGTTCTTCACGTGGCTCAATTCATGGGCCAGCACCGCCTCCAATTCCTGGCGATTCAACTGATGCACCAGGCCGGTGGTCACGGCCACAACGGCGTGTTTGGGGTCTCTCCCCGTCGCAAAGGCGTTCGGCATCGCGTGTTCCACGATAGCGACGCGCGGCTTGGGAATGTCCGCCATGGCCGCGAGCCGTTCCACCATCGCGTGCAGATCCGGGGCCTGCTCCGGCGTCACCTCTTTCGCGCCCATGGACCAGAGGATCATCTTGTCGCTAAAGAAGTACTGCGCGCCCAACAAGATGACCGCAAAGACGACCATCGTCATTGCGCCGGCCCCCAGCGACCAGAGCGCGGCCAAGAAGAAGACGTAGACCGCGCCAAGGAGAAAGATGGTAACGAGCATGCGCACCTGCAGCCCGCCATCGCCAATCCACTTTCGCTGCATGAGTGTACTCCTGGTTTCGCTGAAGCGCTTGAAAACTTGGCTCTACATCGGGTAAAGCTCGCGTCGTAATGCGGCACACCGCGCGAGAGAACGCGGCCGGGCGCGGCGTTGCTCTTCTTTTCCAGTATACTTCAGTCCCGGCGCTTTGACCATAGAGCAACACCGCTCCTGCGCCCTGACCCGCTCTCGCGCCGGCGCGAATGCATACTCGCCCGGAATTTGTTACAGTAGAGGCGTCGAGGCCGTTGTGACGGGTTTGCGGGCGCCGCGGAGAGCCGAATTGTGGCCGGCATGAACATTGCGGACAGGATCGCGCAGGTACGGGAGCGCATCGCGGCGGCCGCGGCGCGCGCCGGGCGCGACCCGGCAGACGTAACCCTGGTAGCGGTGTCTAAAGGATTTGGCGCGGAGGTTGTCGCCCAAGCGGCCGCGGCCGGACTTACCGTATTCGGCGAAAATCGCGTGCAGGAGGCCGCGGCGAAGATTCCCGCGCTTCCCGCGTCGCTGGAGTGGCACATGCTTGGGCACGTCCAATCGAACAAGGCGCGGCAAGCGGTAGAACTCTTCGACTGCGTTCAGGCCGTGGACAGCGTCCGGCTGGCCGGGGCGCTGGCGCGTCGTGCGGCGGAACACGGCCATTGCCTGCCGATCCTGCTTCAGGTGAACGTCTCCGGCAAAGAGGGCCAGTTTGGGTTGCCGCCCGCCGCCGTGCCCGCGGCGGCCTGTGACATGGCGGCGCACGAGCATCTCCGCCTGGAGGGACTGATGGCGATTGCGTCTTTCACGGACGATGAGGCCACGCTCCGCGCCGAATTCCGGACGTTGCGCCGCCTGCGCGATGAGGTTCAGGCCAGTGTGCCCGGTCGCCTCTGCGCGGAACTCTCCATGGGCATGACGAACGACTATGCAATCGCCATCGAGGAGGGCGCAACCATCGTGCGGGTGGGCCGGGCGCTATTTGGCGAGCGCCCGCCGCTGCCGCAGAGAGTCGCGGCCGGAGCCGAGAGTCGAAGCGCCTAGCACCGAGGTGGAAATCCAGAGAGCATGATCGAAATAATCTGCCAGTTCATCCACTTTCTCACGCTCGCGTTGATCTTTGCCATCATTGCGCGCGCCCTGGCCTCGTGGTTCATTCAGGATCCCGGCAATCCCATCATCGCGATGCTCAACGACATCACGGAGCCGGTCGTGGGCCCGGTGCGCCGCTTCATGCCCAACACGGGCATGATCGACTTCTCACCCTTGGTAGCGCTCCTTCTCCTCCAGATCTTGCGCACCGTCTTGCGCTCGCTGATCGGCTGTTGACGAATGTCGCGTCCGGTCCCCTACATCCAGGACTGCGCCGACGGCTGCGAGTTAACCATCCTCGCCAGACCGCGCGCGCGCCGCACGGAATTCGCCGGTACCCACGACGGCGCGCTGTGCGTGCGCGTGCACGCGCCGCCCATAGGCGGCAAGGCAAATGCCGAGTTGATTGGGTTTCTGGCACAGGAGCTTGGCGTGCCCAAAGCGGCGGTTGCCGTACGGCGCGGCGCTGCCTCGCGCCGCAAAGTGGTGACAGTGCGCGGCCGTTCCGCTGCCGCTGCGGCGCGCCGCATCTCGTCGATGCGGCAAGGAGCGTAGGACGTGCTACAAACTCCCCGCGGCACCGCCGACCTCCTGCCCGGCGAGCAACCCTACTGGCGCGACGTTACCGCCCACTTTCAGCGCATCTGCGCCACCTACGGCTATGGCGAAATCCGCACGCCCGTCTTCGAGGATACCCAGCTTTTCCAGCGCACGGTAGGCGAGGGCACGGACATTGTCGAGAAAGAGATGTACACCTTCGCGGACCGCGGCGGCGACAGCCTCACCCTGCGACCGGAAGGCACCGCACCGGTGGTGCGCGCCTATCTGGAGCACGGCATGCACCGGCTGCCGCAGCCGGTCAAGCTCAGCTACGTGGCGTCGATCTTTCGCTACGACCGGCCCCAGGCCGGGCGGCTGCGCCAGCACCACCAGTTCGGCATAGAGGCCCTGGGTGAAGCGGAAGCCGGTATCGACGCCGAGGTGATTGGGCTGCTCCTGCACCTCTACCGCAGCGTGGGGCTGACCGGCGTCTCCCTGCAACTCAACAGCATTGGCGACGCCGCCTGCCGGCCGCAGTACATCGCGGAATTGGCGGCGTACTACCGCGGGCACGTGCAGAGCCTGTGCGATAACTGCCAAACGCGCCTGGAACGCAATCCGTTGCGCCTGCTCGATTGCAAAGAGGATTCGTGCCAGCCGTTCATCGCGAAAGCGCCGCACACGCTGGATAACCTCTGCGGCGATTGTGACGCGCACTTCGGCGTCCTCAAACGCGCGTTAGAGGCCATGGGCATCAGCTACACGCTGAATCACACGCTGGTGCGCGGCCTGGACTACTACACGCGCACGGTGTTCGAGGTCTGGCCGGAGACGGTGGGACGGCAGAGCGCCCTGGGCGGCGGCGGGCGTTACGACGGTCTGGCGCGGCAGATCGGCAAACGCGACGTGCCCGGCATTGGCTTCGGCACCGGCATCGAGCGCATCATCCTCAACCTCCAGCGCCAGGGGATTGCGCCCGACGATGAGCGGCCGTTTAGCGTCTTCGTGGCGACGCTGGGCGAGCGGGCCGGCGCGTACGGCACGGGCCTGGTGCACGACCTGCGGCAGCGCAACATCCGCGCCCTCACGACGTACCGGCCGCGCAGCCTCAAGGCGCAACTGCGCCAGGCGGGAAACCAGCAAGCGGACTACGCCGTGATCATCGGCGACGATGAGTTGGACGCCGGGCAGGCGCTGCTGCGGGATCTGGCCTCTAGCACGCAAGAAAACGTGGCGGCGTCCGACCTGGCGGACACCCTCGAACGCCTGCGCGCCGAAAAGACCGGCTGAGCGCTTGCCGCGCCCCGGCACGCTCCCTCCTAATCTGCGTAGCGCGGGGGCTTGTCCCCCGCTCTTGTCGCGCCCCAGCGTGCTTCTTCACACAAGCGTAGCGCGGGGGCTTGTCCCCCGCTGATGTTGCGCCCTGGCGACCACTGCGCTATATTCCCGTTGTGAATAGACCTGGCGGCGTCTCCTCTTGCGCCCCGCTCTGGCGGACAGACGAGGCCGCGCGTGGTACAATGGCGGTAACTGTCGCGCAGCCATGCGCGCTGCCGGGCCACTAGCTCAGTTGGTTAGAGCGCGCCCCTGATAAGGGCGAGGTCTGTGGTTCAAATCCACAGTGGCCCACCTTCGTTACACGGTCCGCCAGCGTCCATACGTTAGACTTCCGTTGCCAACACACCTGGCGGCGGTGTCTGGCTGCCCGGTCAGCCGCCCCTGGGGATGTAGCTCAGTTGGGAGAGCACCTCCTTTGCAAGGAGGGGGTCAGGAGTTCGAGTCTCCTCATCTCCACCAGTTTGCGCCCGGACTCATCTGAGGAATCGAACTCCATTTCAGCGTACGCCATTCCGCTTGGATCGGATCACTAAAGGGCAAGACCCCAGGATTCACCACAGTCGCTTCGTCCCCGCGCGGCGGTGGAGAAACTGCGAGCGCGACGCCCCGATTCCATCTGTATGAGCCGCCGGTGCAAGGGTAGTTTCCGGTCGATCCTCCTTTCCACCAGAGCAGTCGCCGTTCGGCGCCGCGCTCATTGCCGCTCGCCTGGTTGATTCCCGAGCGCCACCGGGCGGATTTCGGGGGAACCTTCGCAGCCTCTCCACGGTTCGCCGCGCTTAGTTGCAGTGTATCTCTTTGGCTTCACACTCTTTGTCAGATACGGTAGAATGGTGCGGTAGCGGCAATCTGACCACGGTCATCGGCTGCGCCCGTACACTGCACCGACCCGTGTGGCCGCTTGCCGCCTCGCCGCTGCGAGCTAGACGCCGTAGTACGCGCAACGTTCACAACGGAATTTCCGCGCGACAATTGCGGCGCGTAGACATCGTCACTGGAGCCGAGCGGCCTGGTCAACGCAAGCCACATCTAAGGAGGGGAGCGCTGCGATGCGAACCGAGCAAGAACTGTATCCAAAGACCAGCCGTATGGGACTGATTGCCAGTCAAGTACGCAAAGGCCTCGGCGTTTCGTTCTTGCTCCTGGCCTTGGCATCCCTCGTCACACTTGCCGGCGCCTGCGGCTACTACCCTACCGCGATCTCCATGCCCACGGCGACTCCGGCTCCCGAACCTGCGGCAGTTCCCGATCCCCAGGATGAAGCCGACGCCCTCACCCGCGCCTACGTGGAGAAGGCGATTGAACGCTATGTGCGCGAGGGGCTTGAGGCGACGGTCGCATTCTACAACAGCGAAGAGAGCGTAGAGGGCGAGCGGTACTTGACGTTGCTCCGCCAGGAAGACGGCACTTCCCTGGCCATGCCATACTTCCAATACGCATTGGGAACCAGGCTCAAAGCCTTTGACATATACCTGGAGGCGGCTACGGCTGAGGGAATCTGGCTTGATCACCGGGGAATGCTCTCGTCCCGATCCGCCGCTGGCGAGAACATCCTCAGGGTAGAGCCGCTGAGGAGTTTCGTCATTCTGCGCGACGGCCTGGTTTTCGTATCCAGACACTCCGTATTGCACGAGAACGTGGCGGAAGCCACCCAGGACTACGTGAGCCGCGCGATCGCTCTCTACCAGAGCGACGGGCTTGACGCGACGGTTGCCTTCTACAACAGCCAGCAGAGCCTGGAGGGGCACTTCTACCTGTTCCTCATCGGCGCGGACGACAACTATCTGGCGCATCCGATATTCCCGCACCTGATTGGCACTGACGTAAAGGACGTTGTGGGTTCGGACGGCCAGGAATTGGGGAAGGAGATAGCGCAAGCGACGGAGGACGGGATTTGGGTTGAATACCTGTGGCCCAATCCGGTGACCCGGGTAGAGGAGCCGAAGACCACCTGGGCGGTCCGGCACGATGGGCTGATATTCGCTTCGGGCTACTACACATCCGTCGAGGAGGCGGTTTCGCCAGCCTGGGAGGGCGCGGACCCGCGCGAATACACGGTGGATTACGTGAACCGCGCGATAGAGCGGTACGAGCGCGACGGCCTTGAGGCGATGAAGACGTACTACAACAGCGTGGCGAGTTTCGAGGGCGAGTGGTATCTGTTCGCGGTGGACGAAAATGACCTGTACATCGTTCATTCACTCCTTCCCCGCCTGCTAGGGACGGACATCAAGGACTTGGTTGGATCGGACGGATTCGAACTGGGCAAGGAGTTGGCCAAGGCGACGGAGGAAGGGATCTGGGTGGAATACCTGTGGCCGCATCCGATTACGCTGCAGGAAGTGCCCAAGGTCGGGTACGCGGTCAGGCGAGACGGGATGATCTTCGCATCGGGCTACTACCCGGCGCCGGAAGACCCCGCCGCCGACGTGAAAGCCTTTGCGCGGCAGGCAATGGACTACTATGACTCAAATGGGCTGGAGGCGACGGTCGACCACTTCAACAGCGAGGCGAGCGAAGAGAGTTCCTACAATCTGCTCTTGGTCAGCGGCGAAGGCGAAGTCCTGGCGTTCAAGTTAAGACCGGCGTTGATTGGTCTGAATGTCGCGTTTCTGCGGGGACCCTTGAAGGGCGAGCCCGTTGGCGAATTGATCATGGAGGCGACGGCGGAAGGCCATTGGATTAGCTTCTTGTGGCAAAGCACAATGGCGTCTGACGGTGTGCCCGCCCACGTATGGTCGGTCCGCCACGACGGTCTCGTCTTCTCGGTGTTCTACTTCGGCAATCTGGCAGCGGCGGAGGTAGACGACGACGCCTGACCTCCGCCTCCCGGGTCGTTATCCCATCACAAAATGAGGTGGGCGCCAGCGATTGCCGGCCGTTCTCCGCGGTGGACTTGCGTTCTCCGCATCCCGCTCTATCCTGAGGTAAGAACTGAAGAGTCCCACTCGGGCATGTGTGGAATATTCCCCATATGCCCGACCTTGGGCCTCAGCGGTTATGCGCCAGGCCCATCGCATTGGCCTCCTTACCGTTGGGCTTGCCACCGAAGAGTTGGCAATCGAGTCGCCGCCGTCCAGGTCTTCTTGAGAATCCACCGGCCCGATGGGCCTGGCTGGCCTGTCTATGGCCACCAAGATGCGCGGGTCTATACGCCATGCTGAATCTGCCTCATGCCGATGTCGTTGGGAGCCTCATTAGACCACCGGAACTCCTCGCCGCGCGCGCGGAATTCGCGGGCGGGCGCATCTCGCCCGCGGCATTCAAGCGCGCCGAGGATGCCGCCGTCGATGGCGCCATTGCCGCCCAGGAGGAGGCCGGCCTTGAGATCCTCACCGACGGCGAAATACGCCGGCTCTCATTTCAGAGCCAGCTGCCCGAGGCTGTCGCGGGCTTTGGCGAGTTCGATCTCGACGCGTTTCTCTGGGGCGATTGGCGGGGGGACGAGCGGGTAGGCGACTCGCGCACGGATCGTCCCGCGACCCTAGGTGTCGTCGGTCGCCTCCAGCGGAAGCGCCACCTGTCGGCGGAGGAGTTCACCTACCTGCGCGGCCGCACCACGCGCCTAGCAAAGGTGACGTTGCCGAGCCCCAGCTTGTTCGCCAACTTCTGGTCGCCGGTGAAGTCCGCCGCGGCCTACCCCACACTGGATGCGTTCCTGGCCGACGTCGCGCGGATACTCCGCGAGGAGATCGAAGAGCTGATCAGGCTGGGGGCGACCTACATCCAACTCGACGCGCCGCACTACCCGCTCGTGCTGGATCCGCAGTGGGCGGCGTTCTACGAGGCGCAGGGGTGGTCCGCGGCGGACTGGATCGCCCAGGGCGTCGAACTGGACAACGCCGTGATGGACGGTTTCTCGGATGTGGTGTTCGCGTTCCACCTCTGACGCGGCAACCAGGGCGGCCGGTGGCTGGTCGAAGGCGGTTACGACCGGCTTGTTGAGCCGGTGCTCCGGCGCATACACGCGCAGCGGCTGATGCTGGAATACGACGACCCGCGCTCAGGCTCGTTCGCGCCGCTGCGCGGCGTGCCCGACGACAAGCTCGTGGCGCTGGGACTGGTCACGACCAAGTCGCCGCGCGCGGAGACCCCAGCCGAACTTGCGTCTCGCATCGCCGAGGCCGCCCGCCACTTCCCGCTCGAGCAACTCGCCATCAGTCCGCAGTGCGGGTTCGGCTCATCCATCGTCGGCAATCCTCTCTCGATCGAGCAGCAGAACGCAAAACTGCGCCTCGTCGCCGAGACCGCCCGCAACGTTTGGGGGTAAACGTCCTCGCCATGTTTGCCAGCGACCCCCAGGGGTCCCTTCCTCGGTCCGTATAGCGGCCTTGCTAACGACCGTCCACACCCGTGACCCATAGTTTCTTGAACTGCCAACCAGAGCGGAGCAATGAAATACACTCGTACGGTATACCCCGCCTTCTATTCTCCCTTTTCTGGTATTGCATTGTTTCATGCATCGCCGGTCCAATTTCCCAGTGGCCCTCCACCAAGAGCAGCGCCGGCACTTAGTAGCCAGCGCCCTGTTATACTAGCCGTCGCACTGGGATGTAGCTCAGTTGGGAGAGCACCTCTTTGTAGAAGAGGGGATCAGGAGTTCGAGTCTCCTCGTCTCCACCAATTTGCATCTGAGACTTGAGGGGGGACTCGGACTCCTGACCTGCGGGTCGCCGTGTGCGGGCAAGCAGGTTAGTTTTGCCGGATCAGTCGGTGAGGCTGATGACGTGGAGCAGGACCGTATGTCCACTTCCATTCAATCAACGGCTGCTTTGTCAATCTACCACCTGGTACTTGGCAGGCAAGTTACTGGGACTGTAGGGGTTGCCGGAATTCTCCATGCGTCTGGGCACGCTCGAATGAATCTTCGCCGATTCGGGAATGCGCCGCTGTACCGGACGCCAGACGCGCCACATGCCTCGTCGGGACTCCTGGATTGCGCCTAGTGGATCCGGATTAAGGCTGTCCTCCCAACCATTTCTCAAGCGCAGCCCTTTGTCCCGCGCGTTCTCCAACATCCACTTTAGTGAAATGTCCGATATTCTAGGATCAGGATGCGACCCGCCCACGTCGGAATGGAAGCCCGGGAACCAGACTTGCTCTATGATCTGGCGCTCACTCCTGCGACTCTCGTTCCAAAGGCTCACAGGGAAGTGTCTGCGTCGTTCGTCGATTGAGACCGCTTGGTAGCCATAGGTCACGTCCTCGTTCAGGACGGTATCGAAGAACTTCCTCCCCCAAAACCAGCCCATAGAACCGACGGTGTCCCATACACCAATGAAGTAAGGCTTGCATTCGTGGCAGTACGTTTCCTTGAACCCGGCGGCAATATCGTGATTGTCACGTCTGTTGTAAATCTTCGTAGCGTATGGAATGAGATTGTTGCTGCCCTTTTGCAGCAGGCCGCACTTGTGCAACATGCCCGCGAGCGCGCGAACCGTAAAGGCTCCTCTACTGAATCCGAAGAGGAACACCCTATCCCCCGCTTCATACCGGTCCATTAGGTATCTGTAGGCATCCTCCACGTTCTGCTGCAGACCCGCGCCAAAGGCTTTGCCCAACAGGATACCCACTCGGCGGCCGGCTTCCCGCCCCAAGAAACTGAAGGTTCCGACACCAGGGTCGTAGAAGGCGATCTGATCCGAATCGCGTACGACGCGCTGGTACAGCTTGACCACGTTGGTACTGTTGCGACTATGTTCAGCCCCGGTCCCGTCACAGCAGATGACGATGTTCTTCATGCGGCTCTTCCAACGCGGGGGACCGATATGTCGTGTCTCGCGATCATAGAGCGGGTGCTTCTACTTGTCCCCAGGCTACCTGTAGGCATCGCCCAGCCACGGATCCGACCTGAGGTCCCTGTCGAACTCGCGAAGTGGGTGGCGGTCGGGGTCGAGTTTCTCTCCGGTATCCCATGGCTCGAAGGCGTTCTTGATGTTCCCCAGTCCCGTTCGGCCAAGCTCCGGGAAGTGACGGAGTATAACGGTCTTCAGGTCGGCGGCATCGATCCAGGCAAGCCCCTCCTTCGTGTAGGTCTGTTCATTGTAGTCGTCGGTGTAGAAACGGTCCGCCTGGAGTCTGCGAGTCGCGTTCAGGATGAATATCTGGAACAGCGTTTCGCCGAACCCGAATCCGGTGGGGCGATGCCCCTCAGCGAGTGTACCAATCAGCAAGTCCAGCTTCTCCACGTCACTCGGCTGGTCCCCATACACGTCCTTGAGCTTCCGTACCTGTTCGACGTCGTCGGTAAGGTCGTCGAACGTGCGAATTGGGTTGAGGCCCAATTGACGCCTGAACTCGTTGTACCGTGGCACGCCCCTTTCGCGCGCCCTGAGGATGTCTACCGCACCCATATCGAAGAGCGGGTTGCCCGGTACACTAAGTTCTCGCATGAAGCTGGGGTAGTTGTTCAACACCAGTTGGCCCGGGTGCTGGACGCCAAATGAGAAGAACAGATCGGCCATTGACGTTCTGGCGGTCAGCCTGCCGGATCCCGCCTGGCGAGTCTGACCGAACGGCACGTCCTCGACCGCATTGTCGTTGCCGAGGCTTCTGATTCGGATTGCCTCGGGCAGAAGCGAGTGCAGGCGATAGACTTCGGCAAACTCCTCGGTGAGGCCGTAGGGCTGCCCGTGCTTGTTGATCGGATTGCCTACAACACCGCCCATCTCCGGGTTCCGCACGTTGATGTCCGCAACCGTCTTCCTGTTCTCAGCGGCCCTGTAGGTGGTGAACAACCCATACCAGTTGGCATTCAGTCCTGAGTCGAGTCCGCGATTCGGGAGAATTGCCGGCGTCCATTCCACGGTGTGTATCTTCGCCATCACGGCCGCGTTTATAAGGCGCGCCACGCTGAACAGGCGTGCGTCATCCCAATCATGATGGGCGCTCTTCAATCTGTCGCAGATGGCATTATGCTCTCGCGTGAAGAGGGTGTGCAGCATGGTCAGGCCTATCCACCAGTTCCGGGTGAAGCCAGTCTGCTCGATACCCTTATCGTCGAGAGGTAGATTGCCCGCATCGTTGAGCCGAAGCTTGCCGTCGACCTTGGTACGGAGCTTTTCCAGAGTCTCCTGATTGCTGCCGTATATCTGAGAACCGTCCCACCAGTGGGTGACTTCGTTGATGAACGTTATCGGGGTCCGTTCTCCATCGGGCATTCGGGTGGGATCGGATTGTGTCTTACCGATGAACATACTGGTCTGCCAGTGCTTCTTCCGAGCCGGGTCGTCTTCGGCCAGCGGAATCTCGTGCACCTCGTTGATGAGAGGCTCCCCATGGTGAACCCAATCATGGTTTTGGAAGTTGATCCATGACGCAGCCAGCAGATTGAGGAAAGGCACCTCCTTCATTTGCTCGCCCCTGGCCAGGAAGATGCGGCTTAACTCTCTCGGGTTCGGCGTCATCAGGCTTTCACCCGTCTCTGGATGAATTACGTCGTTGTTCACATTGCGGGGGAAGCGAGTGCCTGCGGCGCCTTCTTTGGGATCGGCCAGGTTGTTCCAACTTCCATCGGCCGTGCGAAAGTGTCTGACGCCCGGAGGTGGAGACTGTCCCTCCGGCTGAAAGCCTATCAAGGCTCCGGGTGGATAGGTGCTCTTGAGGTTGTTCTTGTTGAGTTGGTCGCGCATGTAGGCCAGGGTGAGAATCCCGATGAAGTACGGCCGGCGGTACCAGTTTGTCCACACCTCGTCGCGGTAGCCGGTCAGACCTCCTAGAACACTGGTCAATACGCTCATGACCAGCGACACAAACGCCCCTCCCGCGTTCCCCACCGCTAGCAGAACCCACTGGAAGAAGTTCCGCCTCGGCGCCGCCATCGGAGTAGAGGGTATAGAGCCATCCTCTACGACCGGCCTGGCGAGCAACGCGTCGCGGTCGAAGTAGGATATGTCCGGTACGTGCACGTTCACTTCAGCCGCCGCATTCACGCGGGCCTGCGTCAACATGTCCTGCCACGTGCGCCTGTTGGGATCGAGCTTCAACGCTTGCCGGTAACTGTCGGCAGCCTCGTCATACTGCTGCAGACCGTAGTGCGCGGCCCCGGCGAGGGCGTGAGTTTCACCATCGGCGTCCGCGTCAATCTGCGCGCTCAGCAGTTCGAGAGCGTCCCGGAACCTGCGTTTCTCGATCAGCCGCGCCGCATCTTCGTTCGAGTTGCTCATTTTCTCCCTCCAATGCGGTGAACGTTTGCGCACATGCATACAGATTCAGCTGCTCAGTCGGGTCTTACGTGATACCTGAGGCCACCCTCTGGATACGAGTGTGGCAGCGGGTCTTGCGATAAGACTGGACTTTGCGGGCGTATTCGACCGTACTGAATCAGCTTTAGGATAGCCACCTTGCAGACGAGGAGAATGAGTCCCTTGCCGAGGCAGTCCTCGCGCCGCCGAGAAAGAGGCTGGGATACATGGCCTCTGCATCGCTTCCAGGTTCCACAGAAGGCCCACCGCTACGGCGATACGGAACCCATTGAGCGAAACGTTCATAAAGCCAGACCTTCGTACTTTCTTTACCGTTGTACCATACTGTAATTCGTGTGAGGCTGCAAGTAGCCGATGCAGCGCCATCAGCCCGACGGGTCCGCTAACGTGCGCTCACTTGATGTCCACCGCCGGGGCGCTGGGACCGGCCTCCACGGAGAGCCGAGTGATAGAGGGTGCTATGAACGCCGCCCATGAGCGGTGGTAACCCTTGCCGTACAAAGTCCATCGGGACAGATAAGTGTATCGCGGCCGTGGTAGACACTGGCTTCACCGGGTCCCCGACCGTGACTCCGGCGCTGGTCATAGAGTTGGAATAGCCCCTCGCTGGCAATAGCCGTGTGACGTCGAATCTCCCACCGAAGAGTTCGCAATTCGGTACGCCTTGGCCCGCCAATTCAACCGCTCTCAGCTACAATACTATCTGGGCCAGCCGCGCAGACGCGCATTTGGAGTGCACACTATGGCCGGCAAGACGTCCAAGTCGGTAAAGCGGGAGCGAGAGAAGGCCGCCGCGCAGAAGGATGACGCGAAGCCGGTTCTTCTCTCCGGCGGCAACCCGCAGATCGCCAAGGCCGACGGCGACGCGCCCGTGCGGGCCTACATCGCGGCCATGCCTGAGTGGAAGAGCGACCTCGGCCGCAGGCTCGACGCGCTCATCGTGCGCGAGGTTCCGGAGGTACGCAAGGCGGTGCGCTGGAACTCGCCCTGGTACGGCATCGTGGGCCGGGGCTGGTTCCTCAGCTACCACGTCTTCACACGCTACGTCAAAGTGACCTTCCTGAACGGCGCGTTACTGCATCCCGCGCCACCCGGCTCCGGCAAGGACCCGGACGCCCGCTGGATTGACATCTACGAGGGCGAATTCAACGAGGAAGAGTTGGCGGCGTGGGTGCGGCAAGCCGCCGTCCTGCCCGGTTGGGATGGCTTCCAGCACGTTGCGGACCCCAATTCGTAACCTGAGAGACCCGCCAGGCGAAGTTGGGCGTGCGCGCAGAGCCCCTGCTGTGCACGATAGAGGATGAAGAGTTCGATCGGCCCATTCGCCCCTCGCCGGAGAACCGCCCGCGCCGCGCCGCATTCCCACGCACACACCTCGACTACCACATCTCATGGGCTTCCTTCCTAAGCTGCAAAGCTCGCCCCGTGCAGCGCGTTGCATTTGACACGATGGTTTGCATCGCCATACGATAGTAACCCACCGCTTCCGACCGCCGCATTCCAGGGCCAGTGCTGGCGCGTCCCTGACGTGGACGGTAAACAATCCAGCCCCGGAACTCTGGGACACGGCGACCGGTCGGTCCCGTCTGCCCGCTGGTGCGAATTCGCCGAGGAATACGCCTTCATCCTGGCGAGCCTGGGCATGGCGGAATGAGCGCGCCACTGCGGTGATGGCTTTGCGGCCGGGCTGCGAGGCCCGGTCTGGCCGGAGGGCAACGTGCCGAAATACAAGGTGGTAGCGCAGGGGCGTCCCGACGGGACCGGCGACTTCACGTACGAGTTGGAGGAATTGCGGGGCCTTGACGTTGAGCTTGTGGAAGTCCCCGCCGGTTCCGATGCCGCGTTTCTGGAGGGAGCGCGGGACGCTGACGCCATCCTGGGACGGGGCATGAGACTCTCCGGCGCGGTGATAGACGGCCTCACCCGCTGCAAGCTCATCGCCCTGGACAGCGTCGGCTTCGATCTGGTCGACGTCGCGGCGGCCACGGCCAAGGGCATTCCCGTAACCAACTGCCCGGACATCAATATCCAGGAAGTCGCGGAGCACACGGTCACGCTCATTCTTGCCGCCCACCGCCGCCTGCTGCAGGTGAACGCTATCGTCCGGCAAGGCCACTGGTGGGGCGGACACCCGCTGCTGCGCAAGCTGCCCCGGCTCTACGGACAAACTCTGGGCCTCATCTCATTCGGCAACATCCCCCGGGCCGTTGCGCCGTTGGTGCAGCCGTTTGGCCTGCGCCTCCTTGCGCACGATCCGTTCGTCAAAGAGACCACGATGATTCGCTACGGCGTGGAGCCGGTCGGATTGGATGAGTTGCTGCAACGGTCGGACATCGTCTCGAACCATCTGCCGGCGACGAACGGCACGGCTAAGTTGATTGGGGAAAGGCAATTCAAACTGATGAAGCCCCAGGCAATCTTCGTGAACTGCGGCCGGGGCGCGACCGTGGACGAGGCCGCCATGATTCGCGCGCTGCAAAAGGGGTGGATTGCCCACGCCGCGCTGGACGTGCTGGCACAGGAACCGCCGGAGCCCGACAATCCGCTGCTCGGCATGGAGAACGTCACCCTGACCGGCCACGTGGCTTCCGCATCCTCACGGGTTGTGGGAGTGAGCCGGCGCCGCGTGGGCCTGGAGGTCGCGCTGGTTTTGCAAGGCCGCCGGCCGCTCTCGTGCGTCAACCCGTCGGTGCTGGCCGGCTCCGGCCTGCTGGAGTGGCAGACCTAGCCGCCGGCCGGCCGCACGCGGGCAGGGGTAAAGTGCGCGCCTCAATCTCGACCTCGCCAACGCGCCGGAGCGGCCCGGCATAGCCCCCTCAAGGAGAAACGACATGAACGTGTTACAGGCGGTTGCCAGAATCCTGAAGACGGAAGGCGTAGAGTGGGTCTCGTGCTTCCCCTCCAACGAACTGATCGAGGCGGTGGCCGAGCAAGGCATCCGCACCATCATGTTCCGGCAGGAGCGCGGCGCGCTGATGGCCGCCGACGGCTTCAGCCGGGTTAACGACCGCAGGAAGTTCGGGGTAGTCATTACCCAGGGCGGCCCCGGCGGGGAAAATTCGATGGGCGGCCTGGCGCAGGCGTTTGCCGACAACGTTCCCATTCTCTACTTTACCGCGGGACCACCGTTGAACCGGTACGCGGTGCGCCCGGATTTCTCGCCGGTCCGCACCTATCAAAGCGTCTGCAAACGTGGCGAAGTCATTATGCATCCCAGCCAGGTAATCAGCGCGATGCGGCGGGCGTTTCATGCCCTCCGCAACGGCCCTCCCGGTCCGGTGATAGTCGAAATCCCCTCTGACATGGACGAACAGGAAGTCCCGGAGGCGGCGGCAGACTATCAACCGCCCCATAGCTCTCCGCAACAACCGTCACACGGCGCGGTCAAAGATGCGGTCAGGCTACTCTTAGACGCCAAGAAACCGGTCATCTGGTCCGGCATGGGAGTGCTGTTTGCGGGCGCCACCGGGGAATTGCGGGAGTTCGCCGAGCTTACCCAGATTCCGGTGTATTGCACTATGCCCGGCAAGTCTTCATTTGATGAGCGCCATCCTCTGGCGCTCGGCGCCGGCAGCCTCGCCACCACCTTGCCCGCCTGGCGCTGGCTGCAAGACTCCGACGTCCTCTTTGCCGTTGGCTCAAGCATGACCAGAACAACGTACGGCCAGGCCATCCCCGACGGCAAGACCATCATCCATAACGTGGACCGCATTGAAGACATCAATAAGGACTATTCCGTTGCCGTGGGGCTGCCGGGGGATGCCAAACTCACCCTGCGGATGATGATCGAGGAGGTAAAGGGGCAAATCGGCGAGTCCGGGCGAAAGGGCAGTTGTCAGGTTGCCACGGAAATCAGCGCGCTGAGAGAGCAATGGCTCGCCGAGTGGCGGCCGCTATTGGAATCCGACGAGGCGCCCATCAACACCTACCGGGTAATCGGCGAACTCGACAGAGTTCTCGATAAGGAAAACAGCATCGTTACCCATGACGCCGGCGCGCCCCGGGACTCGATCATGCCCTTCTACACCGCCACAGTCCCCCACAGCTACATTGGCTGGGGCAAGACCACGCACCTTGGCTTCGGCATCCCGTTGATGATTGGCGCCAAACTGGCGAAGCCCGATAAGTTCTGCCTCAACTTCATGGGAGACGGCGCCTTCGGCATGTCGGGCCTCGACATCGAGACCTCCGTGCGCGCCAATGCCCCGATTACAACCGTCGTCCTCAACAACGGCGACATGGCCACCTATCCGGGCGGCTATCCGGTTTCGCGGCAACGGTTCGACCTCACCGCCATGGGCGGCGACTACGCCAAGATCGCCGAGGGCCTGGGCGCGGTGGGCATCACCGTGAAAGACCCCGCTGAAATAGCGCCCGCGCTCAGGAAGGCGCAGCAACTAAACGCGGACGGCAAGACCGTGCTGTTGGATGTGCATAGCGACATGGAAGGCCGCCGGTCGAAATTCGACTAGCCAGACCAGACTGATAGCGTTTTACGTCATGCCGTCGAGTGTAAGGCGGAAGTTGCGGCGCAATGCAGTATTGGTGGACGACCGACATCTTAGATAGGGTAACGCGGCGACACGGCGCCGCAGGAGACGTGGGCCATGCGAGCGAGGCTTCGACTGCCACATGAAGGCGAAGAGATCGACCGTCTCATACGCCAAATAAAGGATGCCGCGCAAGAGATGCGAACGACCGTAGTCGCCGGGGTCGAGGTGACCTACAATATCTGCGACCCATGGCCCGATGGCATGGATCCGGCTATGTATGATCACGACGGCAATATATTCCTCCCGGCAGAACAGGTGCGGGCAAATCTACTAGCCGCCGACTTGGCCGCGCTCCACGAACACACCGAAATCCGCCACAAGCGCGCCGGCAGAGCACATGGCTACGCGCACCAGCGGGGACTGCTCCAAGAGTTCCTGGCAGCCAAGGAGATAGTGGACGAGGACGGACTGAGAGCGTACGTCCACTTTAGGGTGTTCGAATACCCAGACTGGAAGCTCCCAGACAAGAGCGCAGTTGAGGAAAGCCTATGCAGACTTCTCCTAGCCGAGCGGCCCCTGAGAGGCAAGCTCTTGGAGGTCTTCAAGAGAGCGGGTATGTAGGAGAACTCCAGAGTCCGAGTTAACGCGCTGAGAGCCGGTGACTCCGGGCAAAGTCGGCTCTGCGCAACTCTTGTCCAGTGATGGTGCCGGACTATACGTGCTTGTCAGCACGATAGGTAGCTTCAAGGAGGAACTATGCGTTTCGATGCCAATGTCCACCTCAACGCGGTAGAGCGAACCGTGTCATACCTTGAGAGGGACGGCAATCCCGCCAGCGACGTCACCCTCTCCCGCAGTTACGCGACCGCGGTTGAAAACTTGTGGGATGCCGTGACGAACGCCGAGCGCATTCCGCGCTTCTTCACGGGGATTAGCGGCAACCTGGAGCTTGGCGGGCGCTTTCAGTTGGAAGGCAACGCGAGCGGGTCGATCATCGAGTGCGAGCCGCTGTCACACTATGCCGTCACCTGGGAGTTCGCCGGAGACGTGAGTTGGGTTGCGGTGCGCCTGGCGGGCGCCGGCGCCGGCGGCGCGCGGCTCACGCTCACGCATACCGCGCGCCTCTCGCCGTTCTGGGACCAGTATGGCCCAGGCGCGGCCGGCGTGGGCTGGGAGATGGGATTTCTGGGACTCGCCTTCCACCTGGCGCAACCGGACGCGCCCAGGCCGGACGAAACCGCGTTCGCCACGTCCCCTGACGGCAGAGCGTTCATCATCGGCAGCAGCGAGGGCTGGGCGCAAGCGGCCATAGAATCGGGTACGGATGCCGATTCCGCCCACGCGGCGGCGCGGCAAACGAGCGCCTTCTACACTGGAGAATCAGCGGAGTCCACGTGAGGCGCGGACGCTGCCGCCCGCCGGCTGCGTTAGGCCGTGCGACAATACCATGAGAATAGCGCGACTAAATCCGTCATTCCCGCGCACGCGGGAATCCATCTTCGCCGCCGCCACAGTGGATTCCCGCGTGCGCGGGAATGACGGTCAGACGGCCAGCCTCCCACTTTCATTTCCTTGGGTGGCCATCGCTAGGCTATGGTGATCCCCGGAATTCGCGGGAAACGCTACGCGCTCCGCCGGCGCAGGGCGACGAAGGTGACGGCGGTAGACGTAATCAGGCTCAGCAGCCCGCCAATCAGAATGTCAATCGGCACCAGCGCCGTGGGCCACGTGGCAAACGTCACGTAGAGGGGGGCGATGTAGGTAGCGTACGCCGCGCAGCCCAGCACGAAGCTACTTAGGGCCGCCCGGCGCAGGCTTCCCTCTCGCAGCGCCGGTTCGATCGCCAGATAGCTGTTGGCCAGCGCAATGAGCAGGAAGAACGCCAGCAGGGAGAGTAGCTCGGTCCCGCCCCACGTGTCCATCTGCTTGCCGAACGTGTCCAGGATGGCCTTGCTGCCGCTCTCCTCGTGGAGGTTCGCGTACATGCCGGTCGCAATGGGCGAGATATTCCACACTATATCGACTACGGCATAGACGACGAACGCGGCGACGAATCTAATGTACGGCATTCTCTCTTTCTCCTTGGTGTGATTGAGCTTTCCACTCCCCGCCCCTTTATACCATCAATCATGCAAACCCAACAAGCGGAAGAAGGGGTAGAATAGAGATGCGTCTAACCAGCGCTTCGATTGGCGCTGAAATCGATGATTGCGGGAGGCGGCAAGCAATGGGCGCTACGCACGTAACGGTCAGGATTACGAACCCCGCGGATCCGGAGAGATTCTGGGAGGGTTTGTTCTTAGTAGATACCGGGGCCACCGATTCACTGGTGCCCAGAGAGCACCTGGAAGCAATTGGTCTCGAGCCGAAGGGGCGGAGAATTCGCAGGCTGACGGACGGCCGTGAACTCATACTGGACGCAACCATCGCTGAAATCGAGTTCATGGGTGAAATCGTCGGCGGCACGATAGTCTTTGGCGAACCTGACGCGGAACCGCTGCTCGGCCTAACGGCGCTGGCATCGGTCGGTATAGAGGTTGACCCCGTAAGCCAGCGTTTGAAGCGGCTACCGGCCGTGCGCCTGAAAGGACTGGCGGGGCGGCACTGAGTGGGCAGTTTGCGAGCGCGCCGCCGCTTGAAGCCAGCCAGCGACGGGACGCGACTCAGCCACGGCAGGTTACACGCAGTTTCTGCCTGAGGAGTCGAGAGGAGCCAGACCATGAGAATTCGTTCGAATGACCCGGATTGGGAAGGGCCGCGCGCCGATCTTGTCGCGGCAGCAAGCGCCCCCAAAGGCCACTACCGCGCCGCCGTGGTCGGCTGCGGCCGCATGGGCAGCACCATCGACGACGAGCACGTGGGCAAGCCCCATTACCCGTGGCCGTGGGCGCACGCGCCGGCGATCATGGAAGCGCGCAACGTGGAACTCGTCGCCGGCGTAGACTTCGACACCCGGCGGCTGGCCTACTTTCGCGAACGCTGGGGCGTAAAGGCGCTCTACACCGACCTGCGCGAGATGGTGGCTAAAGAAAAGCCCGACATCGTGTGCGTCACCACGGGCCCGGTAGATCGCGCGGAGGCGGTCACGGCTTTGGCGGAGGCCGGCGTCAAGGCCATCTACGCCACCAAACCCATGTGCCGCACCCTCGCCGAGGCCGACGCCATGATCGACACGTGCCGCCGCACGGGCACAATCCTCGCCATTGCCGCCCACCTCAACTGGTACGCGCCCTATACCAACGCCAAAGCCCTCATCGACAGCGGCGAACTTGGACCCCTGCGCTCGATGGTCTGCCAGAGTCCCATGCCGCTCTCCAACATCTATAGCCATGTGCTGTGCCTCTTTGCGTTGTTCGTCGGCTCGCCCGCGCGCTGGGTGCAGGGTCACATGGACGACCCGGAGTTGGCGCAAACCGATGAAGACCAAAGAGGCTCCGGCATGATCGGCTACGAGAACGGCGTGTTGGGGTTCCTCAACTCCCACGCGCCCTGGCGGAGCTGGACCATGGAGTTCAACTGCGAGCGCGGCCGGGTCTACACCCGCAACCACCATGCCTGGTTTGAATTGTGGGGCCTTGGCGAAGAGGAATTGGATGGCGAACATCAACGGCAATTCCCCTTTCCGTGGCGCCCCCGCAGTTCCATGACCGACGCCATTGAGGGTGTTGCTCAATCCATTGAGGCCGGTGTCGAAGAGTCGTGCCCCGGTGAATTTGGACGCGAGGCCCTGGAGATTGGCATCGCCATCCGCGAGTCCTACCGCAGCGGCCGCCGCCTGGAGTTGCCGTTGACAGACCGCAGCCTCCGCCTCGGCGGCGAGTAGCCTAGGTACGCTGCCAGTCGCAACTGGCTGCCAGTCGCAACTGGTAGAACTGGGATCGGGATGACCGGCCATAGGCAAGACACGTGCCCGTCTCCAAGTCTGAGCCAACTCCCATATGTCATTCTGAGGAGCGCAGCGACGAAGAATCTAGAGCGGGAGTCACGTAGATTCCTCGCTGCGCTCGGAATGACAACTGCGCCCGGAATGACAACTGCGCCCGGAATGACAAGAACCGCTGCCTGCAAAGACTTCAAGCCGAAATCTATCTATTGCCTGCACGGCTTCGATGCCAGAATCGTCGCACTATGCTACGATAGTATGCAAGTGTAATTCAGTTGAGCGGGTGCACATTCCGGCTACGCTGGGCTGCCCAAGGCGCAACGGTATTGAGACGTATGCGGTTTCGCGGCGATTGCGCAGGCCAATTCTGTCCGTTCAACGAACCTACGCTCGCTCCCTGGAATCCCTCGTACCAAGAGTGAAGTCTTGGCAGCGGACGCTGAATTGCACGTCGTTAGACCCTCTAGTCTGCTCGCAATGTGAATCATCTCTCCAAATGATTGGCGTGAACCACGTGGGGCGCAAGCAGCAGCGCGGCTAAGGAGCTACCAATGCCCAAGCAATTGAAGTCAACTTTCATTGGCGTCTTGCTCGCATTGCTCTCCGCCGTCCTCGTAGCGTGTAGCGTTCAGCCTGTGCCTGCGCCGGTTTCAGAGCCAGCGGCCGCGCCGGTCGCAACCGAAGTCCCCGCGCCCACACCGCCTCCCGAGCCGGTTGCCCCGACTCCTGTGCCGGCTGCGGAACTCACGTCCGATTCCGTCTTGCCGCTTGACCCCGTGGTGACGTACGGCACGCTGAGCAACGGCATGGCCTACTACATCCGGCACAACGAAGAGCCCCGCAACCGCGTGCAATTGATGATGGTCGTGCGGGCGGGTTCCGTGTTGGAAGAAGAATCTGAGCGCGGCCTGGCGCACTTCGTCGAGCACATGGCCTTCAACGGCACCGAACGCTTCGAAAAGGACCAGATCGTCGCGTATCTCGAATCACTCGGCGTGGACTTTGGCCCGGACCTGAACGCCTCCACCGGCTTCGACACTACGAATTACTATCTTGAGGTGCCGACAGACGACGCCGAGGTCTTGGAAACCGCGTTCCAAATCCTTAGCGACTGGGCCTACGCGATTTCGTTCGACGAGGAGGAAGTCGAGAAGGAACGCGGCGTGGTCATCGAGGAGTGGCGCTCCCGGCTAGGCTACGGCGACCGCTTCCTCAACCATTGGATTCCCCTGGTGTTTGGCGCCGCGCGCTATACCGAACGGCTGCCAATCGGCTTGCTGGAAGTCCTGGAGACCGCGACGGCTGACGACCTGCGGGGCTTCTACGAACGCTGGTACCGGCCGAACCTGATGGCCGTGGTGGTCGTGGGCGACATCGACGTTGCCGAAATGGAGGCCGCGGTGAAGCGTCATTTCGCGCCGCCGCCGGAAGGCGAGGCGACACAGGCGCGCGCCGCCGTGCAGCCGCCGACGGTACGCCCCCGTTACGACGTGCCGAGCCACGCCGAACCGCGCGTGACCGTGTTTACCGACCCCGAAGCAACCGGGACGAGCACGTTCATCGTGCGCACGATTTCGTCCGGCTACGGCTTCACGCTGGCGGCCTATCGCGACATTCTCATCGAGCGGCTCTCCTTCATGATGTTCAATGGGCGGCTCTTCGAACTAAGCCGCACGCCGAACCCCCCGTTCCTGGGCGCAAACTCCTATCGCAGCGGCCTGGCCGATACGGCGGACATCCTCGTCTTTGGGGTCGGTGTTGAAAAAGACGGCGTTGAAGCCGGCCTCGATGCCATGCTCCAGGAGATGCAGCGCGTGCGCCAGCACGGCTTCACGGCTCCTGAGTTGGAGCGGGAAAAGGCCAATCTGCTCAGCCAGATGGAAAGCTACTATGAGCGGCGCGGCCAACTGGAGTCCCGCGCGCTTGCCCAGGAGTACGTCGAGCATTTCTTGAGCGCCACGGTGGCGCCGGGCATCGAGATGGAGTGGGAGTTGACGCAACTGCTGCTGCCCCAGATTACATTGGACGAGGTGGACGCCCTGGCGAGGTTCTGGACCGAACCCGGCAATACCGTGCTGCTGGTCACCGGTCCCGAAGACATCGGGCCCGGCACCAAAGACGAACTGAAAGAGGCCGTAACGCAGCAGCTTGTGAACGCGCCCGCGCTGGCAGTGGCGGGCTATGAGGATGAAGCCGCGGGCCAGGTCCTATTGGCGGACATTCCCGCCGCCGGCTCGATCATAGACGAGCAGCAGATCGAATCCATCGACGCCGTGCACTGGACGCTCTCCAACGGCATCACCGTGGTCGCCAAGCAGACCGACTTCAATAACGACCAGGTGCTCTTCCGGTCCTTCAGTCCGGGCGGCACGTCCCTCGTAGCTGACGCGGACTACGTTTCGGCCACCCACGCCGCCACGCTCGTTGCCGGCAGCGGCGCCGGCCCCCACGATCAGGTGGCATTGGATAAGCTACTGGCCGGCAAGCGCGTTGGGGTCTCGCCGTTCATCGCCGCGCAGTTCGAGGGCTTCAGCGGCAGCGCCTCGCCGCAAGACCTGGAGACGCTGTTCCAACTGCTCACCCTGTATGCCACCGACCCGCGCATTGACCCCGTGTACTTTGACACCTACGTCGACAGGCTGCGCGACACGGCTGAGAACCGCCTGCTTGACCCGGATACGTTGTTCTTCGATGAGGTGCGGCGCATTCTCTTCCAGGACCATTTCCGGCGCCGGCCGCTCACCGTCGAACTGCTCGAAGAACTGGACATGGAACGTGCATTGACGGTCTATGGCGACCGTTTCGCAGACCTGGGCGACTCGACGTTCGTCTTCGTCGGCGCTTTCGATTGGGATGCGCTGCGCGCATTCACCGAGACATACCTGGCCAGTCTGCCCGTCACCGGGCGCGCCGAGCAGTGGCATAACCCCAACATCGACCCGCCCGCCACCCTGGAAGACCACGAGGTCTACTTCGGCATCGAGCCGCGGAGCACGACCATTCTGATCTTTGCCGGCGACCTCGATTGGAGCCTGGAGGAGGCGCTTACGGTAGCGCTCATGGGCAGAATCCTCGACATCCGGCTGCGTGAAGAGATACGCGAGGAACTTGGCGGCACGTACGGCGTGAGCGTCAGCGCCTCGACTTCGTCAATCCCAGACTCAGAGTATCAAGTGTATGCCTACTTTGGCAGCGATCCCGAGCGCGTTGAAGAACTCTTTGCCGCCATCCAGCGGGAGTTGAACTGGCTCATCGACGGCGGTGAGCAGAAGTATCTCGACACCGCCAAAGAGCTTTTCCGATCCTCTCGGGAAGAGCAAGTGGAGGAGAACTCCTTCTGGCTGAACCAGATGCGGGCTGTACTGCAGCGCGGCCATGACTTCGACGTGATCAACCAGTACTACGACCGCCTGGACGCGGTGACCCTGGAGCAGGTCGCCGGCGCGGCCGAGCGCTACCTCACGCTCGACCGTTACATTCGCGTGGTGCTCTTCCCTCAGGAAGATGAATAGCCGGGCGCACAGCGCCCGGTTTACCAATGCGCCGGGCGGCACGCTGGGACTAGGCGGAGGATAGGTGTAGGATGCGCTGTCTCTATCCGGGCCGCAGAGTTTCCGCGCGTAAAGGCGGCCCCACTATGGCTATTGCTGATGGCACAGTCCGCCAGGGAGTCTTCCGTGAGTCAAGCTGAAATCGACGAACGCATTCACCAGGTGCTTTCTGAGTTCAAGCAACACAGCCCGTACTTTGCGGGCTATCCGGTGAATCAGGATTTCGACTATTCGTCGCTTTACCCCCTGCTGAGTTTCTCGGCGAACAACGTCGGCGATCCGTTCGGCTTCTCGCGCTATCTGACGAACACCCACGAGACCGAGCGCGAGGTCGTGCGCGAGGTGGCGGAGTTGATGCGCCTGCCGGCGGACGAGGCCTGGGGCTACGTGACCACCGGCGGCACCGAAGGCAACATGTACGGCATCTATCTGGGCCGGGAGTTGCTGGGCAACCCGATTGCCTACTTCTCGCAGGACACCCACTATTCGGTGCTCAAGATCCTGCACGTGCTGAACATTCGCAACATCATGATCCGCAGCCAGGAAAACGGCGAATTGGACTACGACGACCTGCGCGAGACGATGCGCATCAACCGCGATTCGCCGGCGCTGATCGTGGCCAACATCGGCACGACCATGAAGGGCGCGGTGGACGACCTGGAGCGCATCCACGCCATTGCCAAAGAACTCTTGCTGCCGCGCTACTACGTCCATGCCGACGCGGCGTTGAGCGGGATGATCCTGCCGTTCGTCGACGACCCGCAGCCGTTCGGCTTCGACAGCGGCATCGACAGCATCGCCATCTCGGGACACAAGATGATCGGCTCGCCGGTGCCGTGCGGCGTGGTCGTGACGAAGAAGGAGTACTCGGCGCAGGTTGGCCGCGCCATCGAATACGTGGGCGTGCTGGACACCACCATTCTCGGCTCGCGCAGCGCCATTTCGCCTATGATAATCTGGTTGGCGCTGACTAAGCACGGGCGGGAGGGCTACCGCCGGGTGGTGGCGCAGACCCTAGACACCGCCGCGTACGCCGTGCGGCAGTTCAACGCCAACGGCATTCCCGCCTGGCGCGCCAAGAATAGCGTCACGGTCGTCATCCCGCGCCCTTCGCCCGCCGTCGTCTTTGGGTGGCAGTTGGCGCCGCTGGAAGACATCGCGCACATCATTACCATGCCGCACGTAACACGAGAGATAGTCGACAAGGTTATCGCCGATATCCTGGAGTGGCAGGCAAGAGATGAACCAAAGTCAAACTGACAATTCGGCGCCTGAGCGCCGCATCATCGTGATGGTACCCGATGAGCCGGGTTCGCTGGCGCGCGTAACCGAGGCGCTGGCGAAAGGGCAAATCAACATCGAGTCGATTGAAGGGCGGCAGATCGGCGACTTCGGCGTCATCACGCTCCGCACCAGCGACGACGACGCGGCGCTGCACGCGCTGCTGCGGATCGGCCTGCGCGCGGTAACGTCCGATGCCGTGGTCTTCTCCCTGCCCGATGAGCCCGGCGCGCTCGCCCGCGTGGCGCAGCGCTTCGGCCAGCATCAGGTGAACGTGCGCACCATCCACATTCTGCACCGCCTTGCCGCACACGCCCTCGTCGCCGTCACCACCGACGACAACGACCTGGCGCGCTCGCTGCTGGACGAGGAATCCCTGGTCTAAGCGCCGGAAGTCCGATGTCCAGTTGCCCCAAACCGCAATGGTCGCGCCAATGCTCGCATCCGCGTAGCGCGGGGGCTTGTCCCCCGCCGGTGTGCATGGCGCGTAGGGGGATCGCCGATGGTTTCGCATTTGGAAGAACGACAGCAGAACTCGCCTCTGGATGCTCCGGTAGCGCAGGTTTGTAACCTGCGAAGCGGATTGCTCAATCTGGTGCGTGCCAGTCTCAATGGCGCCGGCGAGGGACAAACCCCAGTGGTTTCGCGTTTGCGTAGCGCGGGGGCTTGTCCCCCGCCGGTGCGCAAGGCGCGGAGGGCGCTTGCCGATGGTTGCTCTCCGGTAGACGACGCCCACATCTTGTCCATAGCAAGACGCAGGTTGCAAACCTGCGCTACCGGAGAAATCAGGCACGGTGTAGTTCCTCATTATGTCTTAGGCGACGGCATGGGGGCTGACCCCCGCTGCTTGCCAAATGACGCCCTCCCTCTCAGACAGGTCGCTTGCGCGGCCAAACCCCTGCGTAATCTGCTATCGATATCCCGCTATTCCAGGAGCCTCCATGAAAACCCTAACTCCATCGCAGACTGCTAACCCGCATCCCCTCAGCCAGGATTGCCGCCAGTTCCTGGACTACTGCGGCTACCTCAACCGCTCGCCGCAGACGGTGCGGACGTACGCGCAGATGCTGGACGAACTGGTGGGCTACTGCGAGAAGACGAACCGCCCGGTCGCGCGCGTGGAAGACCTGACGCTGCCCGTAGTCACGGCGTTCCTGGCGTGGAAGCGCACCCACACCAGCGCGTCCACGTTGGCAAAGTACGCCTCGTGCGTGCGCAGCATGTTGCGCTACTTCAGCCTGCACGAGGACCGCGCCGTGCTGGCATACGACAAGGTACAGTTGCCCAAATTGCAACGCCACGCGCCGCGCAACGTGCCAACCGCCGAGGACGTGGTGCGCCTCTTCCGCGCCATCCCGCAGGATTCACCGCAAGGACTGCGCGACCGGGCGCTGGTGATGCTCTTCTTCTCGACGGGTCTGCGCTTGGCGGAACTCTGCGCCCTCGACCGCGCCGACCTACCTCAGGAGCGCCTGGGCGCGGAGGAACTCATGCAAATCATCATCCGGGGCAAGGGCGACAAAGACCGGCCGGTCTTCCTGCAGCAAGGCGCGCAGCTTGCGGTGCGGGAATACCTGGCGGCCCGCGAGGACGAGTTTTCCCCGCTCTTCATCCGCTACCGCCCCGGCATGGCGGCAGAGGATGACGCCCAGGACACGGAGAAGCGGCTTTCACCCCGCATGGTGCGTAAGATCATCACGCAACACGCCCGGCGTTCCGGCGTGGGGCACCTGGCGCCCCACGCGCTGCGGCACGGCTTTGCCGTAGACCTCCTGCGCAACGACGTGAACTTGCGCGTAATTCAAGAGCTTCTCGGCCATTCCAGCCTCTCCACCACGCAAATCTACACCCACCTGGTGAACCGCGCCCTGGCTGACGCCGTGCGCCATCGGGTCGATCCGGTGAGCTAGCGCGCGCACCGGGCGTACGTGGGGCTCCCGTCCGCTTAATGCTGGTAAAATCCAAAAGGAAACCGCCACTCCCCGTAGCGCGGGGGCTTGTCCCCCGCCTCTTGCGCCGCCGCAGCCTCCCCGCCGCTGCCCGCATACCACGTAGCGCGGGGTCTTGTGCCCCGCCTCTTGCTTAGCAGCCGCGTTCTTGCCGCCACTTGCGCAAAAGAGAGGAACCGGTTCCCGAGGGAACCGGCTCCTCTCTTCTTCACCCTGTGCTACGTCATGCAGCAAGCGTAAGGGAATACTTCCTTACTTCGCCGCCTCTTCCGCCAGGATGTTCTCCAGAATCGGCTTGACGTTCTTCAAGCCGTCGGCCGGCGCCACCGTGCCGGAAATCATCTCACCCCACAGCGGCCTGACCGCTTCTTCCATCATGCGCGGCCACGCCGAGGTAACCAGCACCGGGTCGCCGCCGTTGCCGCCCAGCGGGAGCGAGTTGATGAAAGCGTCCACGCGCACGCCCGGTCGTTCCTCATACAGTTCGCGCAGGAACTTCTCCGCGCCCGCGAGCCGCGCCGGGATATTGCTGGTAAGCAACGCCCAGCGGTCTTCGGGAATGTGGAACTTGACAAACTCCCAGGCCAGATCCGTTGCCTGCGACTGGGTGCCGACGCCGTAGCCCCAAATCTTGAACTCGGGCAGCGAGACCGCCGCCTTCGGGAACGGGGTGAACGCCCAGTCGATGTCGGTCGTGTCGCGGTAGCCGCCAAGCTGCCAGGAACCCATCTTGATCACGCCGGTCTTGCCCAGCGTGAAGTGGGTGAAGCCACGCTGCGGCTCGCCCAGATTCTCGTTGGCCTGGTCGCGCGAGGGCCAGGAGCGGTCCTGGAGTTGCAGCGCAATGTACGACTCGTACGCCTCGATCACTTCCGGCGAATCGCACGTGATCGACTGGAAGTCATCCGAAATCCACGCGCCCTCCCAGAGCATGGGCGTGTTGGGATAATAGTTGATGCCCACGCGGTCCAGGCCGTACTGTGTGAATTTGCCGCCGGACTCCTGGGTGAGTTGCAGCATGGTGTCGCGGAATTCGTCCCACGTCCACGAGTCGGCCCAGTCCTCGGACGGCTCATCGACACCGGCGTCGGTAAAGAGTTGCCGGTTGTAGAGCAGCGCGATCGCCTCGCCGTGATGGTACGTGGTCAGGCCGTACACTTTGCCCTCGAACGAGGAGAACGTCGTGCGGCCGTCCCTGGCGAACTGCGACATATCGTAGTTGTCGCGCTTGATGAGGTCATCCAGCGGCTGGACGAGGCCGTTGCGCACGTACAACGGCGGCGCGAGGCACATGAAGCAATCCACCAGCACGCCGCCGGCCAACATCGTGGTAAGCTCGATGCCCTGTCCCACCAGGCTGCCCGGCGCGACCACAAGTTCTACGGTCGCGCCCGGGTTGGCCTCGGCAAACGGGTTCAGCATGACGCTTTCCACGTTGCCCAGGTCGCGCTCCGAGAACCAGGAGTAGTAACGAATGGTTACTTCCTCCGGCGCCGGCGCTTCTTCCGCCTTAGCTTCCGGCTCCGCTTCCTCCTTGGCTTCCGGCTCAGCCGCCGGGGCCGTGGCCGCCGTGCCGCACGCCGCCAACAGACCGACGCCCAAACCGCCAATGCCGATGCCGGCCAGCAGACGCCGCCGCGTCAGGCCGGTCAGTTTGGTTTCTTCCTGCTCTGCGCGCATGATCTCTGCCTCCTTTGAAGCACACGCTTACTTTGCAATCGACGATGAACTAGCGGTTAGCTCATCCTGAACGTAGTGTAGTCCTGAGCGCCAATTCTGTCAAAAGCGGTCAGGCAATCCGCGGGGCGCGCAGGCGCGACCTACGCGGTAATGACGAGCCGCCATTCATGCGAATTCAAAACCCGGCTACGGCACGGAGGCGGGCGGGCGCGGCGTCAAGCCTGCGCCGCTTCGTCGTGCATCGCAATCATGAGCGCGGCCAGAGAGATTATGTCGAGAACGTTGTGGTGGAAAACGCCCTCAAGGGAATCGAGGTCGCCGGTCTCCAGGAAGTCGAAGTAGAGGCCCGGCACGTCGCCGGAAGGCACGTCGCCCTGCCGCTTGAAGCCGAGCACGCCCTCTTCCAGGGTCTGCAAGCGGCAGTTGGGCAACCGCCGCTGCCAGAGCCGCCGCGCGCCGTAGAGCAGGTCGCAGTGCAGAATGTCGCGAAAGCTGAACTTCACGCCAAGCGCCCGCATACGGGTGCGCAACAATGGCACATCGAAACTGACGCCGTTGAAGGTGGTGATGGTGGGACACTCGCCAAGCGTCTCCGCGACCGCGTGCAGCATGGCGGCCTCTTCGTCGGGACTGCGGATGAAGTGCTGCCGCACCACGAAGGCGTCGTCCTCCACGAATCCCAACCCCACCAGAAAGGCATACGTGCCCGGCCCGCCCAGGCCGGTGGTCTCGGTATCCAGGAAGAGCATCCGCCGCACGTCGGGCGGAGCGCTGTCTCCGCTCCCGCCGGTCGATTCCCGGCCCTGCGCCGCGCCATCCCCGGCAGGCGCGGCTTCGCCACGACGCCGGTAGTCACGCGGCCGCCGCGCGCCGCACGTGCGCAGAACCTGGGCCGTATCTACTTCCAAGACCCGCCCCAGCGCGTACTTCCCGTGCGTGGAATCTGGTGGATGCGCTACTGAACGCCCCAAGTGCACACCGTGCGCTGACGTGCTCGATTGCCACATGCGTAATTGCGTCCTTGGTCTGGAACGGAGTAAAGCGGGTACTGCTTTGCGCTGGCAAGTAAGATGAACCAGATAGCACGCCAGTTCATGCCAGACAGAATTCGCGCTTGACTTCCTCGTGGCTGACTACGCGCCCGGCTTGTATGTCCGACAACCCCTCGCGGACTGCGTCCGCCTCGGCCGGTGATTCGGGTTCGTCGTCTATCGGCGCCGCCATCAGCCGCTGATATAGCGAAGTCCTGCCGTTGTGCTGCAAATACTCCAGAAAGCCTTCAGCCGCACGAAGTTCACTGGTGGGCAAGGCATCTACCAAGCGGTGGAGCCGTTCTTTCGCGCTCGAGCTCATGTGAGCCTCACTGCCTTTTCTTTGTCGCTTACTCTCTACCAGTCTGAGGGCAACAGCCAATATCGGAAAGTCTAATCCCGGAAAGGCTTGCACATTATACATTAGGGCCAAAGGCCGGCGCATTAGGCCGCAATAGGGCGCATGCACATCAATTGGAAGCGCCAAAGAGAATCCCGCTATCGGCGCCATCTTCAGGCAGTGATTCATCCACCAGTTCGTCAAGCGTGGGGGAGCCGCTCTTGGGCAGCGTGACGTCGTCCATGTCCAACACGGCGTCGATGAGGTTCATGAGCAGCCAGGCGTGGGTCGCCTCCAGCATGAAGACTTCCGGTTTGGCGCGGGCGGTATCGCGCATGATGCCGAGGCCGTCGCTGTACGGCTCGAACGAGACAATTCGTTCCAGACGGACGCGAAAGCTCTTGGCGCCGCCGGTGAAGTAGATGTGCTTCGTGGTGATGCCCAGCAGGCCGGTGTCCACGTGTTCCATGGCGCTCGTCTCCACGGACTTGCCGCGAAACTGCCCCGGCCGCACGTACACGCCGGGCATGACGCGAATGCTCAGGCCCAGGGAGCGGCCGCGAAATTCCCGGCGGGTGATCTCTTGCCAGTATCCCACGTCCGTGAAGACCCAGAGCAGGGCTTCGCTCTTCATCAGGTTGAACGGCAGGGGGCCAAAGCGGGCGCGCGCCGCCCGGCGGTCGTAACGGGGTATCACGCCGTCGTCGCGCACCGCCTTCAGCAGCACCATCATGCGGTAGACGGAAAAGTGGCCCTCCGCATCAAGTTCTTGCGCGCTGAGGTTGAAGTGCGCGCGAAAGCGGTCGAGGCCGTGCTTCTCCGCGCCGGAGAGCGAACGGTCTTCGATGGCGGACTCCACAGCGTTGCCCCACGCCGCAGCCAGCCTGCGCGCAAGCTGACCCTCGGTCAGCGCGACATTGCCGGCCGCCGCCAGTTCCCGCACCCGGCCCGGCAACGCGTCAAGGCCCTCGCCCCGCAATGCGGCCGCCGCGCAGACCTCGTCGATCGCGGCGGCGGCCTGCTCGTGCCGCCGCGCGCAGTCATCGTGCTGCTTGCGGAAGAACCCGGCGGGCTTGCCGCAGTACCGGCAGTCACCCATATTTGCTCCCTTCCTGCCGGCTGGCAAGAGACTTGGCCGGCCACGTAACCGAGTTGCGGGCTTGTGCGGTTGAGCCTCTTGCCAGCGGCCCAGCAGCTAGACTTCTACCAGTTCCGTTGACGCTTGTGGTTTTGAAATGGGTTCCCCCTGCTCCCTCATACCCTCAAGGTGGAACTCAATTGCCTCTTGAATGTGCCGTATGACTTCCTCTCGCGTCTGACCGTTGGCCACACACCCCGGTAGGTCCGGCACGAACGCCGAGAAGTTACGCGGCGTCTTTTCAATTACCACGGCATACGTCATCGCTCACCTCGCTTGCTTTAGGATACTGTGCCACGATCCGCCCGCCAAGTCATCACCCGGACGTCCGGGGACTGTTACCAGCCCCTTCCTCTACTGTGGAAGAATCCTGGATTGCCGCATACGCTTTGCGGGTGCCTCTGGCGACCGGGCGCAAGCGGCGTTGTCTGACAAGGGTGTCGACGGCGGTTTTCACGGCGGGTTCACCGTGGCGGCGGAACTTGCCGCTGATCTTGCTGAGGGTGCGAGGGCGGGCGCAGTAGGCCAAGACCTCTTCCGCAAGCATCTCGTGCGCGGCCGGGAGCGGTTGGATGGGCGTAACGAGCGTGTGGCCGGGGTTGGCGCCGATATTCTCGCCCGGGGTGAAGTCCAGCCGGCCCTGGGCCGCGTGTTCCGCCAGGAAGTGGCGCAGCCGTGTGCGCAACACGCCGCCATTGCCGGTAGAGCCGTAGCCGTGGATTATGTCTAGTGTTTCCGGGGCGAAGCCACCGGCGCGCGCTAGCGCCTGGTTGTAGAACGCGATGAAGTCCGGCAGGGCCTCGTGCCAGGTCTGGCCGTGAAGGTCAAGCGTGTGATCGGACTCGGCTTGCGAAGAAGACATCGATGGGCACGCATAGTAGCGCGGGGGCTTGTCCCCCGCCAGGGTTGGGAGTACGTGTCGGGTTATTTGGCGAGCCGTCGCGTGGCAGGACGCGCCGCTCTAATCGACATTAATGCGGCGCAGGTTTGCAACCTGCGCCGCTGTGCGGTCAATTATCCAAGGCCGGCTCTTATCGTGTCAGGCCGCCGGAGCATACGCCAAGCGCTTCACGTCCGGGCGGGGGACAAGCCCCCGCGCTACGCTATTGCGAGAACACTAATGCGACAAGACTAGCCCCTCACCCTAACACTCTCCCCAAAGGAGAGGGGACAAGGGAGATCCGGCTGGGCGTGCCTGAAACTGGTCGTTCCAAAAAAAACAAAAATCCTTGGGCAACGGCCTATTTTCCCACACAGTCGCCCGTGCAGTATCGTCGGTGCTGAGGGACTTAACTACCGTGTTCGGGATGGGAACGGGTGTACCCCCCTCGCCTTGTCACCCAAGGAGATTTGACTCAGGTATGAAGTGCTGCCGCGTTGGTGTTGACCGCAGCCCGCAAGCGGGCCCGGCAAACCGCACGGCGCACATTGTGAACGTGCACCGGTGAACAATGCGCAAGTCGTGGAAATGCAGAACTCCAATTTTGCCGATTCGACGCGCGGCTAAGTCCTCGACCATTAGTACCGCTCGGCTGAACGCGTTACCGCGCTTACACCTGCGGCCTATCAACCAGATCATCTCTCTGGGGTCTTACCTCTCGCCGCAAAGCGGTCGAGAGTGGGGAACCTAATCTTGAGGCTGGCTTCCCGCTTAGATGCTTTCAGCGGTTATCCATTCCGCACGTAGCTACCCAGCTATGCCTCTGGCGAGACAACTGGTACACCAGCGGTGCGTCCACCCCGGTCCTCTCGTACTAGGGGCAGCTCCTCGCAAGTTCCCTGCGCCTGCGGAGGATAGAGACCGAACTGTCTCACGACGTTCTGAACCCAGCTCGCGTAGCGGCTTTAATGGGCGAACAGCCCAACCCTTGGGACCTGCTCCAGCCCCAGGATGCGCTGAGCCGACATCGAGGTGCCAAGCCTCCCCGTCGCTATGAACGCTTGGGGGAGATAAGCCTGTTATCCCCGGGGTAACTTTTATCCGATAATCCACGGCCCTTCCACTCGGAACCGTAGGGTCACTAAGCCCGACTTTCGTCCCTGCTCGACGTGTATGTCTCGCAGTCAAGCTCCCTTGTGCCTTTACACGCTAAGGCTGATTTCCATCCAGCCTGAGGGAACCTTTGGGCGCCTCCGTTATCTTTTGGGAGGCGACCGCCCCAGTCAAACTGCCCGCCTGACACTGTCCCCCTCCCGGATCACGGCAAGGGGTTAGAATAAGGATCGTAGAAGGGTGGTATTTCACCATTGCCTCCCCAATCCCCAAGAGGAAAGGTTCACAGGCTCCCACCTATCCTACGCATCGACGGCCCCGATCCAATGCCAAGGTGCAGTAAAGCTCCACGGGGTCTTTTTGTCCTTCCGCAGGTAACCAGCATCTTCACTGGTACTTCAATTTCGCCGGGTCCCCTGCTGAGACAGTGCCCAACTCGTTACGCCATTCGTGCGGGTCGGAACTTACCCGACAAGGAATTTCGCTCGGTACATCGCGGCGTCTCCGCCGCAACTTATCCCACTCTGTTTCCAGAGGGGCCGGACTTTCTCTTCACTCGTCCTCTGTTCATCTGGCCGGCGATCGCGCGGATCTCGGCTATGCCTTCGGTCGTCACGTGCGTCCCACGCTCCATGAGCAGCAGGATGCGCCGGAATTTGATGAAGTCCACACGCTTCTTGGAGCGCAGTTCGTGCTTCTCAAAGAACGGAATAATCCGTTCCCGGAGGTGTTGCACGCTGCGCACCCGATAGCACATGCGGTCACCGTGGTTTCTACGCACTACTCCACACCCAAAGAAAGCCTTGAGTTGGTAGAGCAGTTGCGCGTCGCGTTCATGCTGCACCACGGTAAATTCAGGCAGCACCTGAAAACCGGAGGTCATTTCGTCGTGGCGATTGATGCCCACAAAGAAGCACCCTTCTCCATCGACGAAACCGCAGATCCATTGCGCCGTCAACCGTGAAGACGAGGCCGGACGTAAAGTCTCTGAGGGTTCTCTCGTTTCGGTCATGCGAGAGCCTTCCCTGCGGATTGTCCCCATGTCCGCCAGGCTTCTTACTGCTTGCGCGCCGCGCGGAAGCGCGGCCTGCAAACGAGTACCTGATGGCTGTGCGAGGAGTTTCCCGCATATGGTCCGGTTTTACTAAGGCTCGCGAAGTGAACCTTAGGACGGTTATAGTTACCGCCGCCGTTCACCGGGGCTTCCCGTCAGGGCGTGAACCCCTCTAGTTAACCTTCCGGCACCGGGCAGGCGTCAGCCCCCATACATCAGCTTTCGCTTTCGCGGAGACCTGTGTTTTTGTTAAACAGTCGGTTGGGCCTCTTCAGTGCCACCGCGGCTCGCTAGCCGGCGCAAGGCCGGAGCACGCGCCGCGGTACCCCTTCTCCCGAAGTTACGGGGCTAATTTGCCGAGTTCCTTAGCAGAGGGTCTCCCGCTCACCTTGGGACATTTACCCCCGCCCACCAGTGTCGGTTTGCGGTACGGGCGCCCATATTCTGGCTAGAGGCTTTTCTTGCAGGCTGGGCTCAAAGGAATCGCCCTTGACGATTGTCGCGGACTCTCCATCGCTTCTCGGCGTTTGGGGTAGAGCGGCGGATTTACCTGCCGCTCCCGCCTACCAGCTTGGACGTGTATAGCCAAGAACACGCTCCTCCTACCCTGCCCGGTCCCCCCTTCGCTCATAACGAACACGGGCGGTTCCGGAATATCAACCGGATGTCCATCGCCTACGCCATATTGGCCTCGGCTTAGGCCCGACTAACCCTCAGTGGACGAACCTTCCTGAGGAAACCTTGGGCTTACGGTGAGCCGGATTCTCACCGGCTAACGCTACTCATGCCGACATTCGCACTTCCCTGCGCTCCACCCGTCCTTTCGGTCGGGCTTCGCCGCCCAGGGAACGCTCCCCTACCCGGCGGCTGCTCCCGTAGGATTGCCGCCGCCCTAGCTTCGGTACCAGACTTAAGCCCCGTTGAATTTTCGGCGCCAGACGGCTTGACCAGTGAGCTGTTACGCACTCTTTAAAGGATGGCTGCTTCCAAGCCAACCTCCTGGCTGTCCGGGCTATCCGACATCCTTTCCCACTTAGTCCGGATTTAGGGACCTTAGCTGAGGGTCTGGGTTGTTTCCCTTTTGACGATGAAGATTATCCCCCACCGTCCCACTCCCAGGCAACGTGTACACGGCATTCGGAGTTTGGTTGGGTTTGGTAACCGTTTTGGCCCCTAGCCCATCCAGTGCTCTACCTCCGCGACACTTAAACCTGAGGCTGCACCGCAATGCATTTCGGGGAGAACCAGCTATATCTGAGTTCGATTGGCATTTCACCTCTAGCCACAGCTCATCCCCCAGTTTTGTAACACTGGTGGGTGCGGGCTTCCACGAGATATTACTCTCTCTTCACCCTGGCCATGGCTAGCTCACTCAGTTTCGGGTCTACTCCACGCGACTGGATCGCCCTGTTCGGACTCGCTTTCGCTACGGCTCCGGCCCTCCGACCTTAGCCTTGCCACGCATAGTAACTCGTCGGCTCATTCTCCAAAAGGCACGCCATCAGGCATTCCGCCTCATAATGCGGGCTCAACGCCCCCGCGCGCCGCGCCTCCCGAAAGAAGCGCAGTTTGCGGGCACGCCGTCCCAGCAAGGCGGCATAGCCCTCTGACTGCTTGTAGGCGTACGATTTCAGGTTCTGTTTCACTCCCCTCCCGGGGTTCTTTTCACCTTTCCCTCACGGTACTCGTTCGCTATCGGTCGCCAAAGGTGTTTAGCCTTGGGAAGTGGGCTCCCCAGCTTCCCACAGGGTTACACGTGTCCCGTGGTACTCAGGCACAGCAACGAGAGAGCCGTGGCTTTCGTGTACGGGGCTCTCACCCTCTCTGGCGGGCCGTTCCAGGCCCTTCTACTAACCACAGCTTTTCTCCAACTCTCCGGGCCCCTTGCAGAGGGCCCTGTTGCGGCCTCCAACCCTCACGCTGCAACGGCTGCAACCTATCGCACAGCGTGAGTTTAGGCTCATCCCCTTTCGCTCGCCACTACTCAGGGAATACTCTCTCTTCCTCGCCCTACTAAGATGATTCAGTTCGGGCGGTTCCCCCCGCAGGTCTATTAATTCAACCTGCGGTGACGAGGCATCACCCTCGCCGGGTTTCCCCATTCGGGCACCTGCGGATCAAAATCTGCTGACGACTCCCCGCAGCTTTTCGCAGTCAACCGCGCCCTTCATCGGCCTTTGGCGCCAAGGCATCCGTCGCACGCCCTTAGTAACTTAGCCTGCTTCGAACCGGCAAAATTGAAGTTCTGCTTGCGCATATTCACCTGTTAACGTGCCGCCCCCACTCGCGCAAGGGCGCATCCCCTAATGTACCAAACATCGTCCCACGCTGTCAAGGAAAAGGGGGGCAAAAATAGTAGACGTAGACTTGCACCATTGCGGTTTCTGAGTAAGAAGGAAATTCTTAAGGAGACATGGGAGTGGAAACAAGCGGTGAGGCATCGTGAAGATTGCCTGTATACTCATTACCCACCCGCGCGCCAAGTGCGAACTGAGGCGGCAGCCGGAACTGGCAGCAGTCCCGGCTGTTATCGTAGATCGTTCTTCAGGCAGCCCGCAGGTTATCGATGTCTTCCCGGCCGCTACCGGGGTGGCAGCGGGTATGTCGCTGGAGGAGGCACTCTCCCACAATGCCGATACCGTCGTCATCGAAGCCAATGAACCGGCGTACCGGCGGGTTTTCCGGCAGGTGCTTACCTCCCTCCAGCAAGTCAGTGATCGGGTGGAACATGCGGCGCTGGGCGTTGCGTACGTGCGCCTTGACGGACTTGAAACCCTCTATGGCGGTGAAGAGCGGGTCGTCGCTGCGCTGTTGAATGCCATCCCCGCGGATCTCACGCCGCGCGTGGGCGTGGCAGACGCTAAATTTCCCGCTCTAGTCGCGGCCCAAGCCAGCCGCGCGGGTGAGGTAACGCGAGTACCCGAGTATGCGGCCGCGTTCTTAGCGCCACATCCCGTTACGCTGCTGCCGCTCGCTCCCGCAGTGCACGAGCGTCTGCAACGCTTCGGCTTACGCACCTTGGGCGATGTGGCGGCCATGCGCGTGGACCAATTGAGCAACCAGTTTGGCGCTGACGGTACCAAGGCCTGGCAACTCTGCCACGGCATTGACGAGGAACTGTTTATCCCGCTGAAGCATGAGGAGTCCGTCACCGCCCACGTTACTTTGCCATTTGTCTCCACCTCTCTGGAACTCTTCTTGGTGACGCTGGAAGGTCTGCTGAAGAGTGCCTACGCGCAGCCGCAGATGCGGGGACGCTATGCAGAGCAAGCCATCATACAGTGCAGCCTCTTTCGGTCGCAGCCGTGGGAGAAAGTGGTCAACTTCAAGCACGGCGTCGGCTGTGAGGGGGCCGCGCGCATTATCAGAAGCCGTCTGGAAGCCGACTATCCGCCCGCGCCGATTGAAGAAATCACGCTTACCGTAGCGAATCTCACGGGCGAGTCCGCCACGCAAATGGGACTGCTCCGCGATGTCCGCAAAGATAGAAATGACCGTCTGGTAGAGGCGGACAGGCAATTCCAAGCCCGTATGCAGGGCAGGCGGGCGCTGTTCCGCGTGGTGAACATCGCGCCCTGGCATCCGGCGCCGGAGTTGCGCGCGCTACAGATACCTATCGATCCGGCAGCGAAGGACAGCTTGAGACCGCTTGCCAATCCTACGGCTGTAGAGGTGCAAGTAAGCGAGGATAACCAACCCCTAGCAGTACGCTTGAAGAACCGCTGGCATCAGGTAGCCAGCATCGACGATAAGTGGTGCTTCGACCTCTGGTGGCTGGCCGCGCCGCTTACGCGCGCCTACTATCGGGTGCGGCGGGCGGATGGGGTCCCGCTCACCCTGTTCCGTGACTGGAGAGATGGCTGCTGGTATCGGCAAGTCTCATAGAGCAGCCCGATGTCTTCCACAACACCGCAGTCCGCCGGATACGTTGAGTTGCATGCCAAGAGCTTCTACTCCTTCGGGATAGGAGCCTCTCACACTCACGAGTTGCTCGCCCAAGCCAAAGCGTTCGGTTATGGTGCGCTCGCCCTGTCCGACACTAACCTCTGCGGGGCTCTGGAGTTCGCGCGCCTTGCTAACAGCTTGGAAATTCGGCCCATCACCGGCGGCGAGTTTGCCCTGCTGGATGGTTCGCGAATCGTCTTGCTGGCCAGGACGCGCGAAGGCTATGCCAACCTTGCGCGGTTGTTCACGCTGGCGAACGCCGTCGACCGCCGAGAGCCACGTTTGGATCCCGCGCATCTTCCTACGCATGCTACAGGCCTGATTCTGCTCACCGGTGGTCGCGATGGACCGCTGGCGCGCTTGGGGGAGGCTGGCTGTCACGAAACGGCGCTGACACGGCTGAATGAATACGCAACATGGTACAGCCAAGACGCCGTATACGTGGAGTTGCAGCAGAACTTCCTGCGCGGCGACACCAAGCGCAATTGCGAGCTAGCGCGACTTGCCAGCGACGCAGGCGTGCCTGTGGTGGCTACCAATGATGTGCATTATCACGCAGCGGAGCGTTATCGGCTGCAGCACGCCCTTGAAGCCGCCAAGCGCAATATCACCATCGACCAGGCCCTCCCGCATCTCAAACCGAATCATCACCTCCACTTGAAGCCCTTTGAACAGATGGAGCACATCTTCAAAGACGTTCCTGAAGCTGTTGCTAACACCGTGAAGATCGCGCAACAATGCGATTTCGATCTCAGCACCGATCTTGGTTACACCCTCCCCGATCCCGCTGTGCCGGAGGGCTTCACACCCTCACAGCACTTGCGCTCGCTCTGCGAAGCGGCGGCAGTGCGGCGCTATGGAGCGCTAACCGCATTGGTGCAGGCGCGGCTCGACGAGGAGTTTGACCTGATCGAGAAGCACAATCTGGCAGGCTTCCTGTTGCTGTACCGGGAGATTGTGAGCGTTGCACAGCAGATCATGGTGGAGCGTGGACTAGTAGACCCCGAGACACCGCTAGAGGAGCGCCCTCCAGGGAGAGGGCGCGGCTCATCGGTGGCGCTCCTCGTCGGCTACCTCATCGGTATTAGTCACGTAGACCCGCTCAAGTGGAATCTCACCCTGGAGCGCTTCATATCTGCCGACATGACCATGCTGCCGGACATCGACCTGGACTTTCCACGTGAAATCAGGGACGCGCTGCTGGAGCGGGTGCACCGCCACTTTGGGTCGGAGTACGCCGTGCTTGCCAGCGCCATCGCTACCTATTCGGTGAAGGGCATCATTCAAGACCTGGGAAAAGCGCTGGGGCTGCTCAAGGAAGACCTGTCGCTCCTTTCCAAACAACTCCACTCGCACCATGCCGACAATCTCAAAGAAGAAATGCTGGCGCTGCCCGCCTTTCGGGATAAGGTGACAGCCGCGGGGTGGCGTGATCTCATCCAGCTTGGGCCTGCGCTCATGGATGCGCCCAAAGGAATCGGCCAGCACGTCGGCGGCATGATCCTGAGCGATAGACCTATTTCTGCGCTCGTGCCCATCCGTGCCGGCGCCATGGAAGGCCGCTACATCATGGACTGGAACAAGGACTCCGTGGCGGATGCCAACTTTGCCAAGATCGACCTACTCTCGCTGCCCGTCCTCGACCAGATCGAGGAGGCGCTGGATCTGATTGAAGCCAGAGAAGGAAAACGGCCGGACCTAAGCCGCATTGATCCTGAGGACCCGCAGGTGTACGACATGATCAACGCGGGGCGGTCTATCGGCATCTTCCTGCTCCAATCGCCTGCGCAACTCAAGATGGGCCAGCGCCTACGTTCGCGGACTCTGCTCGACTTGGCCTATCAAGTGGCGCTCATCCGTCCCGGTGTGGGCGTACAGGGAAGCGCTGTTTCGCAGTTCGTAGAGCGGTATCGGCACGGCGTCTCGTGGGACTACGACCATCCCTTGGAGCAACGCGCACTGGAACGGGGCTACGGCATCATCGTATGGCAGGAGCAGGTGGTGCAACTCATTATGGACGTGGCCGGCATGACGGCGGCGCAAGCCGACGAAGTGCGGCGGGCGTTCACTAAGCCCAACAACGCACACCTGATCGCCATGCACTGGCAGCAATTCTTGGAAGGCGCGCAGCGTAGAGGAGTGCCGGAACCGATTGCGGAGAAGATCTTCGGCAAGATCAACGGCCACTACATGTTTCCGGAGAGCCATAGCCATGCCTTTGCCATCACCGCTTATCAGGCTGCCTGGCTGAAGCGCTATTACCCACTGGAATTCTTCATTGGCTTGATGAACAACCAGCCCATGGGCTTCTATCCACTGGAAACGCTCAAGCAGGACGCGCAGAGCTTTGGAGTGTCCTTTCTAAATCCGTGCGTGAACCACAGTCAGGTACGCTGCACCCCCGCTGAGGACGCCGTGCTGCTGGGTTTGCAGTTCGTCAATAACGTCGGCGCGGAGATGGCGCAGCGCATCGTGGCCGAGCGGGAGAGCGGCGGCCCATACACGGGAGCGAGTGACTTTGTGAGGCGGACGGGTGTGAAATCCCAGACGGTACAGTCATTAGTCCAAGCAGGCGCATTCGACGCGATTTCGCCGAATCGTCGAGAGGCGTTATGGGACTCAGGTCTCGCCATTCGCCCCGGCAGGCACGGGCAACACGCTTTTGCTGTGGCTACGGCAGAGAGTGTGCCACGGTTGGCAGACTTCAACGACTTTGAGCGCATGGTGGGCGAGTATGCCGTCATGGGCATCCATCCTAAGGGGCACCTGATGGAACACTTCCGGCCCTCACTGGGGCCTAATGTGCTGCCCACTGTCGCGATAGAGGACGTGGCAGAAGGCGAGCGGATCCAGGTAGCCGGATGGCCGGTGGCGCGGCAGCATCCGCGCGGCCGGGACGGCACGGTGTTTGTGACCATCGAGGACGAGGTGGGCAGTGTCCAACTCATTCTCTGGCCGCGGGTCTTTGCCCGCCATCGGAGAGCGCTAGGAAGCCAGGTGATTTTGGCAACCGGCAAGGTGTCGCGCTGGGACGGCACCACAAACGTCATCGTCTCAGCGGTGCAGGCGCTAGACGCCTCGGTGCCTATGCCCGCCTCCCACGACTGGCATTAGGCATAGATCACCCCCCCAACACGCTACGCAAATGTGGGATAATGCGACTGCATACAGCCGCTCAATGCCATACAAAACGGAGGGGAGCATGTGTGGCAGATATAGCCTAAAAGCGGACATCGCGCAACTCGCCTTGCGATTTGAATTCGCCGCCGACGAAGTTACATACGAACCGGCCTACAACATCGCGCCCACACAACAGGTGCTCACAGTCACAAACGACGGTGAGCGCAGGGCCGAGCACATGCGCTGGGGACTCATCCCATCTTGGGCCAAGGACTTGAAAATCGGCTACCGCATGATTAACGCGCGAGGCGAGACCGTAGCGGAGAAGCCCAGCTTTCGCACCGCGCTGCGCAAACGCCGCTGCTTGATTCTTGCCGACGGTTTCTACGAATGGCAGAAGCTAGGCGGCAAACAGAAGCGACCAATGCGAATTACGCTCAAGTCGGACGAACCCTTCGCCTTTGCCGGCCTATGGGAGACCTGGAGCGACCCAGAGGGCGGTACAATAAAGTCTTGCGCTATCATCACCACGTCGGCGAATGAGACCCTCAGACCCATTCACAATCGAATGCCCGTGATATTGCCCCCGGACATGGAGTCGTTCTGGCTGAATGAGAAGATTGATGACCCCATAGCGTTAAGCAGCGCACTGGCCCCATACCCCGATGATGACATAGAGGCATTCGAAGTCTCCCGACTGGTGAATAATGTCAGAAACAGAGGGCCTGAAGTGATGTCTCCTGTCTCAGTAGAGTAAGCATCTGTGCCATTGGTGTTTGCCCGAGTGTTCGAAAAACCCACCCTAACGGCTATAACCGGAGTCCGGCCGCTCCTGCTGGGCCGTCTGCGTCAGGAACTCCAGCACGAAGCTGAAGTCCTGGTAGGCCGTCAATTCGCCCAACTGGCGTTCCAGGGACCAGAGTTCCTCCAGTAGGATCTGCAGGTCGCGGTCTACCGGCGATTCGGCGTAGTCCAGATTGCTGTAGCGGTCGGCGGCCAGCGCGACGATTGCGCCAAAGCGCAGGTAGGCTTCGTCCAGCCCGCTTTCCATGGCCGCGCTCGTGCTCAGCAGCGTTGCGTGTTGACGGTTGGAGTCGCCGGTGGCGGGCGTGACCCAGCGGATTTCCACCTCGCCCAGGCGGGCGGTGTCGCGCCTACCCGCGTCGGTGAGTTGCAGTTCGAAGAAGACCGTGGTGGCGGCCCCCGCCGGTATCTCCGCAAACTCCTTCCGCGCCTCGGTGAACGACTCATCGGAGGTAACGCGGTTCTCGTAGCCCACGATGCGCCACACTGAGACCATCGCCGGGTCCCACGTCACCTGGGCGCGGGTCTGGTCAGCAAAGGGTATCGAGAGCGCCAGCCAGTTTTCGCGGCTGAACGTTGCCCGCGCTTGCTCCACCGTGCTCAGGTAGCGGTACCAGCCGTTGCCGTGCTGCGCCAATTGCTCCAGCAGGTAGTCGTTGTAGTTCTCGATGCCCACGCCGATGGTGATGAGGCGCAGCGGATTGGTGTCGTCCCGGTCGTCCGCCGTCTCCAGAATCGAGAACGGGTCGGTGGCGTCCACGTTGGCCACGCCGTCCGACATGAGGATGATGTAGTTGTACGCGTCCGGCCGCTCCCAGCGGATGCGGTCGGCAAGCTGTACGGCCAGGTCCAGACCGGCCTGCACGTTGGTGGAGCCGTGCGGCGAAAGCAGGTCGATGGAGCGCCGCACCGCCCGGTCGTCCGGCTCGCGGTGTGTGACCGTGTAACTCTCGATGACGTGGGTGGTGAAGTGCACCACGCCTATGCGGTCCTGGGGACGCAGGCTGCGCCGGATGGCCTCGGCCGCCTCCCGCGCGATGGCCACCCGATTGCCCTCGCGCATCGAACCCGAGGCGTCCAGCACCAGGGTCACGTTGAGCGGCGTGTCGTCGTAGGCCAAATCGGCGGCCTGGAAAGCAATGCGCGCCAGGTGCAGGCCGCTATCCAGCGGATGCCGGAAGATGTCCGTGGCGATGGCAAAGCTATCGTCCCGCAGCGGCAGCGCGTAGTCGTAGTTGAAGGCGTTGATCCACTCTTCCGCGCGCACGGAATCCGGTTCCACCCGGTAGTTGGAGCGCGCCCAGTTCAGCGCCAGATGGAAGGACGTGCGGTCGGTATCCAGGCTGAAGGTCGCCACCGCGTCGCGCGCCGTGTTGACGAACGTGGCGCGGGGATAGTCCTGGAACGTGGTGGCGCCCGCGGTCTGCGGCGGCGCTACCGCCGGTTGGCGGGAGGTCTGGGACGACTGCGCGCGGGATGCCGGCGCGGCTTCAGACTTGGCCGCGGGCGCGGGCGCGCGTTCGGCGGCGGGCGCTTCTTTGGCCTCAGCTTGCGGCGCTTGCTGCGACTCCGCCCTGGGGGCCGCCTCCTGTTTGGCTTCAGACCTCTGCGCCGGGGCGCGGCTCTGTTCCGCCGCCGGCGCCGGCGCCGCTGCCCCGCAAGCCGCAAGCAGTAGCGCCCCCACCAGCATCAGCAATATCGTCGCAAAGCGTCTCTTCATCACCGTTCCTCCTCGTTACGCGCTTTCCACGGCGGCAGGCCGCCGATCCGCTTATCGCAAGCCTCCCAAACCGCCGGCGGATACCCCCTATCCGCAGCCGGCGTGCGCGACTGTAGTACACCGGCATTGCCGCCGCCAGATTGGATGTTGTTAAGACAATGGTAAATGATTGACGGGGATTTATCTAGCGGTTTAAGGAGCGTTGCGGTGGCTAGCCTCCGTTGCTCGTGATGCGTCGAAAGTTGCGCGGTCGCCGCCCAGCCAGCGGTAGGGACGCGGGTAGAGCGTGAGCGAGCGGTCTGCCAGCGGCAGCGAGAGGGGCACGGAGCCCCACAGGGCCGAGTATTTCGCGGCAATCGCGGCCTCCAGGCACTGGCGCAGGTCGTGGGCCGAAATGGCCATCTCGGTCCCGTTCTGCACGGCTGAAATGAACGACAGAATAGAACTTGCCAGGTAGCCGTACTGCGGCCAGGCGAACGGGGTGAATGTCCGGTCGGACTTCACACGCGCGCCACTCTTATCGAAGCCCTGGTAGATGTCCATCACCTCGCTCCAGTCCCAGCGCAGGAGCGCGTCCGCCGTCCAGACGTCCACGCCGCGAGCGGGAGTTGGCTCCCCAAATACCGGAACCGTTATGCCGGTGCTCAGGGTGAAGCGGCCGTTGATGATCAGCCCGGTGTCCTCATCGGATTCCAGCGCCTCTCGCGACTTGCCCCACGCTACGACCTCAGTGATCTCGGCCTGCGTGAGCAGCCTGAGCACGGCGATGTGCTGGCAGCCGCCGCCGGAAATCTCGCCGCCCCAGGCGTGCACCGCCGCGCCCCACACCGCGCCAAAGTCGCCGCGCCGCAGCCAGCCCGCGGCCTCCTGCACGTCCGCGCGCGCGCACTGCAAGTTGCCGCCGTGGAAGACGACGCCCCGCTCCGCGCACACGTCGATCATCGCGTCCGCGTCGCTGAGCCGCGCGCCGATGGGCTTCTCGGTGGAAACGCCGCGCACACCGGCCTCCGCCGAGGCAATCACCGCGTCCTTGATGAACGCGCCGGGCAGCACGGTAACGGCAAGATCAGGAACCTCCCCCATCCGCTGGTACAGCGCCTCGGCGTCCTTGTACAACCTCTTGACGCCGAACCGCTCGCCAACGGCCTTACGCCGGTCGTCGTTGTACTCGGCAATGGCGACGATCTCAGTATCGTCGAGCAAACTATAGAACTTCGCGTACTCCTGGCCCATCCGGCCGCAGCCAATGAGCGCCACCCTAAGTTTTGCTTCGGCCATTTCGCCTCTCTTTCGCGTGCGACGGTCTCCGCTAGGCAAAGAGCGGCCCGCATTTGCGCTCCGCCGGCTTGCGCCAGTCCTAGCTATGCGGCAGCGGGAAATTGACGTGCGGCTGCCCACGCCGCCCTTGGCTCCTAGTGTCCATGCATTGCGCCCATGTGTCGAATCTCGTTGCGGCCGCCACTCAGATCGCCTTCAACCACGGGCGCGGGGGCCGGTAAACGCGCCTGCGGCGCGCAATGCTTGGCAGGCGATTGTGCCGGACGCCGGCAGTGACGGCACAAACTCGCCAATGATGATCGCAACGCAGTCGTGATACAATCCGGTAGGCAAAGGCAATGCCCGCGACCTTGGCCGGCAGCGCCGTACGCGAATTTGAACCATGGGATTAGAACGACGGTAAGGTGTGCGGAAAGCCGCGAGCCGAGGCAGGGCGGCGCGGAAGGAAGAAGGCTACATGCTGCTTCGCAAGCTATCCAGCGGTTTGAAGGCCGCGTACCGGGGCACGGACGTCAACAGCCGCGTGAGTCGCTTCGATAGCTGGATGGACCGGGCGCGGGACGCGGACGGCGGCGCGGCGGGCTACGATCACGCCGCCACCGTCAAGGAATACTACGACCTGTGCGGCGAGTTCATGGTGCTCGGCTGGGGTGAATCCCTCCATTTCGCGCCGCTATCGCCCCAGGAGACTTTGGAAGAGTCCAAACTCCGGCACCAGCGGCTGATGATTTCCAAGCTGGAATTGCGCGAGGGCATGAGTGTGATCGACGTCGGCTGCGGCATCGGCGGCCCGCTGCGCCGTGTTGTGCGGGAGGCGGGTGTCAAGGTCCTCGGCGTCAACACCAATGAAATCCAGTTGGCAAAGTCGAAGTCGCTGGACGCCGAGGCGGGACTCGACCACATGATCGACTACCTGGCGTGCAGCTTCATGGACATGGACGGCATCGCCGACGAGACGTTCGACCGCGCATACGCGATCGAATCGACGTGCCACGCGCCGGACAAGGCGGGCGCGTTTGCCGAAATCTACCGCGTGCTAAAACCCGGGGCGCTCTTCTGGGGCCAGGAAATGTGCATGACGGACACGTTCGATCCTGCCGACGAGCGGCACCGGGCCATCAAGAGAGAACTGCTGCACGGCATCGCGCTCAAAGAGGCCGCGACGTTCGGCGAGGTAGTCCGCGCCCTGGAAACGGCGGGGTTTGAGGTCATCGAGGGGATCGACCGAGGCATTGCGGAGAACGGCGCGGCCACGCCGTGGTATCAGCCCATGGTAACCCGGCACGGCACGCTGGGCAGCGCCCTCATCAGAATCCCGCTGGGCCGCCAGGCCATCTTCGGCGCATCCCGGCTAGCCGAGACGCTGGGCGTCTTCCCCAAAGGCTCCGCCCGCGTCGTCAGGCTGCTGGACCGCACCGCCAACGCCTACGTCGCCGGCGGCCAGACCGGCATCTTTACGCCGCTGTACTGCTTCCTGGCGCGCAAACCGCTCTAAGGACTCTCATTCCGAGCTTCTTGGGCCGGTACGATGGCCCATCAGATGCTCAAGCTGGGTCTTTGCCCAGCAAGGTTGCAATACCCATCGCGGGTCCGACTGTGGAACTTAGCAATCTCTTGTCTCACTCGGCCGCGTCAGGTTCTTAATTCTCTCGGCATCTCGTTTGCCACTCTGTCTCCAAGCAATCTCAAGTTCAGTGCGCACGGGCAATCGGGCACATTCCACTCCCGAACGAACGGCGGGCGCACTACTGCCCGCTGCCGATCCGCCAGATCACTGATGTATCTCCGCTCCCTGTGCAAAAATGGTATCCTTCTGCCAGGGAGGTGGGTTTGGCAGGTACCTCTCATCCTACCACGCAGGTTCTCTCAATAGGCTCTGCAGCAGAATCTCACATTGGCTCATTGCGGAGGGACTATGTCAACGGACAACGGGAAACCAGACGGGCAGGGGCAATTGCAGGAAAACGCAATTATCGCCCTTCACAACGTATTCCCTGATTTGGAACATCTGGAGAACGTGCTTGCGGCGGATAAGGCGGCACTACTGAAAAGCCTCGACGACTTCGAGGCACATGAGACTCTGGAAAGACTTGAGAAACTTGCCGCAGAGCAACGCACAGAGTTTGATGCGCTTGATTTTGTTGGTCAATTGAGGTTTGGAAGAGGCCGCGACCTCTGGGGCTCGGAGGAGTTCCACTCTGACGTGCTCGCCTGGCTGCTGGACCCAAAGCAAAACCACGGCCACGGCGACCAGTTCCTAAAGAAATTCCTAAACCGCGCCGGCGTGCGGCTGGCCGGACACTCTCTCGATTGGTCGCAGACAGAAGTGATCCGGGAATGGGAAAACGTAGTCGCGGGGCAAAAGGGATACTTGGACATTCTGATCGTCAATGAGGCTCATCAGGTTCTGTGTGCCATTGAGAACAAAGTGTTCTCCGCTGAACACAGCGAGCAACTGACCCGTTATCGGTTAGCGTTGGACACCGCCTACTCGACGTTCGCCCGATATCACGTGTTCTTGACACCGCGGGGCGACCTGGCTTACAAAGATGAAGAGAAGGCGTACTGGACACCTCTCACGTACTCCACGGTTTTCGACATCGTCCAAGAGATACTCGAGAGTACCGAAAATTCAACGAACGAGGACATCCGTGCATTCTTGCGCCAATACGCAACAGCACTGAGGAGAAATATCATGCCCGACACCAGCATTCCACAACTGGCCCGGAGAATCTATCTGGAGCACCGGGAGGCGATAGACCAAATTGTCGCCCATAAGCCTAAGTACGTGGATGAGACCAAGCAGTGGCTCAAGGAAGCCATCGCACAACAACGCGAGTGGAAATTAGACAAAGAGGATCCAAATTACGTTCGTTTCCAGTCAACCGAGTGGGACCAGTTCGAAGCAACTCAGACAGGAACCGGGTTTGCCCCGTCAAATGCCTTGTTTCTTTTCCAGTTTTCGATCTACTCCGACCGCCCTTGGTTTGGTCTTGCGCTCTCTCCTGAGAACGAGGATAACAATCGCCTGAGACAAAGGCTGTTCGAAGCAGTGCGACAACATCCCCGCCTTTTCAAGCCCAAACCCGCCACGCTGCCTCAGGGTTGGGCGCATTTGCATCAGGAAGCCGAATCTATCCTGGATGAGGCCGATTGCGGGGTTGGTTGGGATGACGGCAGCACACGCGCCAAGCTTGAAGCGTGGATAGCGTGCTTCGCCGCAAATGAATTCCCCGCAATGAACGAGGTCATAGTCAACTGTCTACGCGAATACGAAGCTGAAGAGCAAAGCTAGTGGATGGTGACTCCACAATACAACGGACCAATCCAACCCAGCGACGCAGCCCTGGATTTCACCTCAATTGGCCCCCACTCCGTTCCAGCTTCATCGAATCCAACTAAATCCGGGCGACTTCGATCAATACGTCACCATGCGGCTATTGTCCCGCTAACTAGAACTCAATAACAATCTCTTCTTGCACCAGGTTTCCGTCTGAATCGACGACGCGCGGTTGGGGCTCTACTCTAGGCTTCGGTATGTACCCCGCCTCGATTGCTACGGAAAACTCGCCCTGCCCCGCTAGCGCATACGCCAGCATTCGCGTTTCTAATTCGCGTTTAGCACGCTCCTCGTCACTCTCATCTTCCGGCTCAGGATGTAAGCCAATCGCGATCAAGAGCCTGTCATCGCGGCAAAAGTCATCTCCGCTAACGCTAAAGTAATGGTTAGTGGCGATGGCGCGCGCTTGATGTACACGGCGTATCTCCGGCTTATACACAACATAGCCTTCCCCAACTATCAGATTGCCGTTGGCATCGTACCTTTCCCCAATGAACGGGCCTGGATCAGAGAAACGAAGATATACAGCAAATATCTCCTCATCTGACCGGGTGTCATCCTTCCGCCGACGCCGGAAATCGGCCACTACCTCTTCTTTGAACTGGGGGTCATCCATGCGCTCGAGCCAACGCTGGTATCCGGCCTCAACCTCCATGTCTGATAGTTTGGGGTCATAGATGGATTCGTCCTGGCGGTCTTCGGCCATCACCTTCCTCCTTGTTTTTGCGATGTCTGCCAGTGCGACCATCTCCTCATCATCAATTTCCTCAGTAGTGAGGCACATGTTGGCTTCCAAACGCGATACTAGAGAGACGGGCTTCGGCGGGCCGGATTCACCGGATAGTCCTCCGGCTTGCCCGTGTCGCCGGGTTGGATGACGAAGTCGCGGCGGTCGCGGTAGAGGCGCGCGCGGTTTATGACGTAGTTCACGCCGGGTTGCAGTTCATCGTAGTGGGTCATCAGCCAGTACTTGTGGTCGCCGATGAAGAGGTAGGTGTTGTTCATGCGAAAGAAGCGGCCGGCCACGCCCTCGCCGGCGCGGAAGCGCTCGCGCACCGCAGCCAGCAATTCCTGCTGGCCGTCGCTCTCGGACATCACGTACTCGTGGGGCCACGTATCGCGGTACATAACCGCCTCCCGCCAGGGCGCGCGGGCGATCAATTCCGTCAGTTTCAATAGCATTCCTCTCTATCTCCCATACTTTGGCTGGCAACGCCGCGCACGTGCAACGCAGTCCGTTCGCTGGGAATCACCGGCGCAAGCGCAAAGCCTTAGAACGCTGCGCGCTGGACCCCGTTCGCCCAGGCAGGGCGGCGCTACGCTGAGGCAGACCGTGAGCGGCCGCCAGTGCGCCGGCGCGTGCAACGATAAAACCGATGCGCTTCGCACCGAAGCGCATCAGCGAAAAATGACCGCAGGGCATTCCCCCAACGGCCACAACGCAAAACACCCAAGAACGCCGCAAACCGGAACCACGGCGTGCAGGTCTTGGGCTTCTCTTAGTTTGGTGGACCCGATCGGGGTCGAACCGACGACCTCGTGAATGCCATTCACGCGCTCTCCCAACTGAGCTACGGGCCCGCATTCGATTATAATTGTAGCATTGAAGCGGGTGTCACGTAAATGCGCCGCGCGCACATTGGCGGGCGCGTTGCATAAGGAGCTCTAAAATGGCTACCTACCGTGTTGGTATCGTTGGCTGCACCGGCATCGCCAGCGCCCCGGCGCGCGCGTTGTCTCATCCCGTCTTTGGCGCGGCCGCGCCGCACTCGCACGCGGCGGGCTATGCGTGCGTGCCCGCCACCGAAGTGGTGGCGGTGTGCGACCTCATCCCGGAGCGCACGCAAGATGCCGCCGCAACCTGGCAAGACCGCTGGCCGGGCATCAGCCAGTACCAGGACTACCGCGAGATGCTGGCCAACGAGCGCCTGGACATCGTGAGCGTGGTGACCTCAGACCACCGCCACGCCGACATCACGGTGGACGCGGCGGAGGCCAGCGCGCGCGCGATCTTCTGCGAAAAGCCGCTCGCCACCACGCTCGCCGACGCCGACCGCATGATCGCCGCCATCGAGAAGCACAAGGTCTTCCTCTCCGTCGATCACAGCCGCCGCTGGCAACCCCAGTGGCACGAGGCGCGCGCGGCGATTCGCAACGGCGCGATCGGCCCGGTGCGCACGGTCATCGGCAAACTCGGCGGCGCGCGCGCCATGCTCTTCCGCAACGGCACGCACCTGATGGACGCGGTCTGCTTCTTTGCCGACGGCGAGCCTGAGTGGCTCTCGGCGCGCTACGACGACAATTTTGCCGACTACGGCCCGCGCTACGCCGGCGACGGCGGGCACGATCCCGCAACCGACCCCGGCGTCTGCACGTTCATGTTGTTCGACAACGGTGTGCGCGGCTTCTACATCGGCTCGCAGAACGCCGCCACCGGTTTCGAGGTAGAGGTTACGGGAGAAACCGGCCGCATTCGCCTGGGCAATTCCATTGGCGCCGAGATCGAGACCGCCGAGGGCGTACAGGCGCTGGCGCCGGAGACGGGAACGGTCTCCGGCAGCGCCGCCGCCATCGAGGAACTCATCGCGCTGGTAGAAGGACGGGGTACCACACCGCAGATTTCCGGGCCGTACGACGGCCGCCGGGTGGTGGAAGCGCTCATCGCCACCGCGCAGTCCGCCGCCCACGGGGGCGCGCCGGTCACGTTCCCCGTAAGCGAGTAGCGGCGCCAATCCCTTGAGCGAACCCAACGAGCGCCGGCGGCAGGGCGTGGCTTTTGACCTCGCCGATGCGCCGCCGTACAATGCAGAACGAGTATCCACCCTTTGGCAATTGCAGCCGCGTCTCCAGCGGCATCAGAAAGGAACGCCATGTCACCGGAAGAAAAGCTCAAGGAGTTGGGATTCGAACTGAAACCGCCGAACGCGCCCGTTGCCAATTACGTCCCCTGGGTGCGCACCGGCAATCTCGTCTACTTGTCCGGCCAGGGGCCGAACCGCGCCGGCGACGCGGGCGCCCACGTCTACGACGGCAAGGTGGGGGAACGCTACGGCATCGAGGAAGGCTACCAGGCCGCCCAGCAGACGGCTTTCAATCTGCTCTGCGCCCTGAAGGACGCGACCGGCGACCTGAGCAAGGTCACGCGCATCGTGAAAGTGCTGGGCATGGTAAACAGCACGCCGGACTTCGCCGACCAGCCCAAGGTGATAAACGGCTGCTCAGACCTGCTGGTGGAGGTCTTTGGCGACAAGGGCAAGCACGCCCGCTCCGCCGTGGGCATGGGCGCGCTGCCGAACAACATCCCGGTGGAAATCGAGATTATCGTAGAGGTGGCGGACTAGCGGCTCCGGTGGCCTATCCTGGAGAAGAGGGTTCAGGCAATCGCTACGAGGGGACTTCCTCGGCGCGCTCTGGCGTGCCGCTCTCGTAGATCGTGCCGAGCACGCCGTTGATGAAGCGGGGCGAACTATCCGAGGCGTAGAGCTTGGCAAGCTCCACCGCCTCGTTGATGACGACTTTGGGGGGTATCTCGGGCGCGAAGAGCAGTTCGTAGACCGCGAGCCGCATGATGGCTTTGTCCACCAGCGCCATCTGGCCCATGGGCCACATTGGCGCGGCCTGCTCTATCCGCTCGTCGATCACCGCCAGGTGGGTCTGGACGCCCTGAACAAGCTGGTGGAGGAACTCGCGGGCTTCAGGCTTGACCGTTGCCATACGCGCCACCTGCTCCAGCACGGAGGCCGGCGCCGCGCCGGTCGCGTCGAGCGCAAAGAGCGCCTGCATGGCGGCCACGCGCGCGTGCCGCCGGGGATGGATGCGCCTGCCGGAGAGTTGGGCCGAACCGGCCGTCATCCGCCGCTCCTCTTTCGACTGCGAAGAATTCAATGCCCTGCGCCCAGAGCCCGGGCCGTCTAGACGATGTTCAGCAAATTCACGTCGAAACTGGCCTCGCGGAAGCCTTGGGCGTTAAGGATTCTGCGATGAAAGTCGAGGTTCGTCTTCACGCCCTCGATCACGCACTCATCCAGCGCCCGCAGCGCGCGCTCGATCGCCTCGGCGCGGCCGGGCCCCCAGGCGATGAGCTTGGCAATGAGCGAGTCGTAGTGCGGGGGAATCGCGTACCCGCTGTAGAGATGGGAATCGACGCGGATGCCAGGGCCGCCCGGCGCGAGAAAGTTCGTCACCTCGCCGCTCTCCGGGCGGAAGTCATGCTCCGGGTCTTCAGAGGTGATGCGGCACTCGATCGCGTGGCCGCGAAACTCCACGTCGGCTTGACGAAAAGCCAGCGACTTGCCCGCCGCAACGCGAATCTGCTCTTGCACGAGGTCGATGCCGGTCGTGCTCTCCGATACGGTGTGCTCCACCTGCAAACGGCAGTTGATCTCCATGAAGTAGAAACTCTGCTGCGCATCGACTAAGAACTCGACGGTACCCGCCGACGTAAAGTCGATCGCGTCGACGCCGTGCAAGGCCGCCGCGCCGATGGCCTTCCGCGCCAGAGGATCGAGCACCGGCGACGGCGATTCCTCGATGAGCTTCTGGTAACGGCGCTGAATCGTGCAGTCACGCTCGCCCAGTTGCACCGCGTTGCCGGCGTGATCCCGGAGAATCTGCACCTCGACGTGGCGCGCCGGCGAGATGTACTTCTCCACGTAAAGCCGCGCGTTGCCAAACGACGCCTGCGCCTCCGCCTGGGCCACCGGAAACGCGCCCGCCATCTCCTCTTCATCGGCCACGAAGCGGATCCCGCGTCCGCCGCCGCCGCCCGCGGCTTTCAAGACCACCGGATAGCCAATCGACGCCGCGGCCTCCAGCGCGTCCGCCACGCTGCGCAACGGTGTATCCGGGCCGGGGATGACGGGCAGCCCCGCCTTGCGCATCTCCGCCTTGGCGTTGGTCTTGTCGCCCATGGCGTGGATGACGTCCGGGCCGGGGCCGATGAAGGTGATGCCGTACTTGTCGCAGATCTCCGCGAAGTACGTGTCTTCCGCCAGAAAGCCGATGCCGGGATGAATGGCCTCCGCGCCGGTAATGAACGCGGCGCTGATGATGTTCGGCACGTTCAGGTAGGACTTGCTGGCCGGCGCGGGGCCGATGCAGACCGCTTCATCGGCGGCGTGCACCGGCAGGGAATCCCGGTCCGCCTCGGAGTAGGCAACAACCGTCGCGATGCCCATCTCACGGCAGGCGCGAATGACCCGCAAGGCCGTCTCGCCGCGGTTGGCAATGAGGATCTTCTGGAACACCACACACTACCTCGGCTGTGTTGACCGTTGCCGTCATTCCCGCACGCGCGGCAGAGCGACGCAACCGGCCCTTCACCTAGTACATCATGATGCCGCCGTCGACGATCAGTATTTGACCGGTAATGTACGAGGCGTCCTCGGAAGCCAGAAAGGCCACGGCCGCCGCGAGTTCATGCGGTTCGCCGTAACGACCGAGCGGCACGATCTTCAGGATCGTCTCCACCATGTCCGCCGGGATCGAATCCGTCATGGGGCCGCCAAAGTAGCCCGGGGCCACGCAATTGGCGGTCACGTTGCGCGACGCCACCTCGCGCGCGAGCGAGCGGGTGAAGCCCCACAGCCCGGCCTTGGAGGCGGAGTAGTTCGCCTGGCCCGGCGCGCCCATGTAGCCGCCAATTGAGGAAACGTTGATGATGCGCCCGTAGCGCGCCCGCAGCATATTGCGCGCCACGGCCTTGGTGCACAGGAACGCCGACTTGAGGTTCGTATCCACCACCGCGTCCCAATCCGCTTCGGTCATGCGCACGAAGAGCGTGTCCCGCGTGATGCCGGCGTTGTTTACCAGGATGTCGATTTTCTCGTGCTCGGCGTGGACGCTCCGCACCATTGCTTCGATCTGGGAAGCGTCGGTCACGTCGGCCTGGATTGCGCTGGCGCTGCCGCCCTGCGCGGCGATCTCCGCCACCACGCGCTCAGCCGCTTCCGCGCCGCTGTGGTAGTGCACCACCACGTGCGCGCCTTCACGGCCCAGCCGCGCGCAAATGGCCGCCCCCAAGTGCCCGGAACCGCCGGTAACCAGCGCTACCCGCCCTTTCATGTATCATCCTTTACCATGAAAACAGCAATATCAACTCCGTCATTCCCGCGTACGCGGGAACCCACTGCGTGCGCGGCGAAGATGGATTCCCATGTTCGCGGGAATGACGGTCAAGAAGCCAGCCCCCAGTTGTCGTTCCCTTGGTGGCCTAAGCAAGGCCATGGTGACTGTCTTAGTTGCGCACGGCGTTACCGCTTGGTCTGGCGGCCGTGGCCGCGGCATTGAGATCTAAGCCAACGCCTACCGCATAATGGAATCTGAGAGCGCCGCGCGCGCGGCCGCTGCGGGAATAGTATCACAAGGAGCGCCGCCGTGCCCAAACGGGTCTAGTCCGCCGGGCGAGTGGCCGCGGCCGCTTGCCGCGCGGCTCGATGGGAGTCGACGGCAAGAGCCGTCGCGCGGCTGGAAACGCTGCCAATCATCTTCGTCAGCACCGCGCCGGGGCCAAACTCGAAGATGGGAGCGAGGTTGCGGCGCAGCAGGATGTCCAGCGTCGCGGACCAGCGCACCGGCGCGGTAATTTGCACGATAAGTTCGTGCCGGATGGCGTCTACGGTGGTGATGATGTTGGCCGTCGTGTTCGCCACCACCGGAATGCGCGGCGGCTCGATGTGCGCCGCCTCCACCGCGGCCCGCCACTCGTCTTGCGCCGGCGCCATTGCTTGGGTGTGAAACGCGCCGCTGACACGCAACGGGACTACCCGCCGCGCGCCCCGCGCCTTGAGCAGGCTGATGGCGCGCTCCAGTCCCGCGCGGTCGCCGGCGATGACAACCTGCTGCGGCGTATTGAAGGTGGCAATGCCAACCGTACTGCGTCCGGACTCATCCGCGCTGCGCGCCTGGCCGCAGACCTGCATGATCACCTGGGGCGAGACGCCAATCACCGCCGCCATGCCCCCCGGCGCGTCCGCGACGGCGCGCTGCATCAGTTCGCCGCGCGCCTGCACCAGGCGCAGCCCGTCTGCCAGCGAGAGCGCGCCGGCCGCGTACAAGGCCGTAAGTTCGCCAATGCTGTGACCGGCCACGAGCGCCGGCCGCAGCGCCTCGGGCAAGTCCACCGCAGAATCCGCGCCGCAGGCTTCCAGATACGCCGCCAGACACGCGGCGCTGGCGGTGAAGATCGCCGGCTGCGCGTGGCGCGTCTCGGTGAGGGTCTTGAGCGGGCCGCCAAAACTGAGCGCCGCCAAGTCCATGCCAAGCACGTCATTTGCCGTGGCGTACACCCGCTTGGCGGCAGCGGAATGCTCCGCCGCGTCCGCGCCCATCCCGATGCGCTGCACCCCTTGCCCCGGAAAGACGAAGGCTCTGTTTCCCATGTGCTCCGTTACCTCACCGCGCTCGAAGCCAAAACCGCAGCGGAGTCCGCGCGCCGGCACGCCCACAAATGCCGGATCAAGCAGGACGTCTACGCGGGACCCGCAGAAGTGAACGCCGCTCGCCGGTGGGTGCGAACGCCGGACAGCGCAAGACACGGACCGCCGGGGGACCGCAATAGCGGAACCGGAAGAGCCCTCACGCCGCTCGTTGGCAGCGCGAGCGCCTACGCGCTGGGCGTATCAATCTCCAGCACTTCCTGGCCGCGGTAGTACCCGCAGAACGAGCAGACCGTGTGGGACGGCACCGGTTGGCGGCAGCGGGGGCACGCTACCAGGTGCACGTTGAGATTGTGCAAGTGCGAACGTCTCTTGCCTTGCCGCGAGCGTGAAATCTTCTTCTTCGGTTGAGCGCCCATCGTATCCTCTCAGTTCTGCGTAATCATGTGTGACTAATTATGTCTATTCGACTATGCCGGACGGTCGTGACGGGTCTGACGCAGCATCTCCTGGATGGGAGCGAAACGCGGATCCAGGGCTTCCGTCGCGGCGCAGTTGCAGACGGTTTCGTTACGGTTCACGCCGCACGCCGGACAAATGCCGCGGCAGTCGCGCCGGCAGCGCGGCATGAGCGGCTGGCTGATTTCCACGTGTTGCCGCACCGCCTCGCTCAGATCGAAACGGGCGACGTTCTCGATAAGCAACTCTTCGTCGATGTCATCGTATTCCAGCCGCAAGGGGCTGCCGGTCGCCAAGTCGAAGCGCGGATAGAACATCTCATCGAAGCGTACGCGCAGGTCTTGCGCATACGCGCCCAAGCAGCGGCAGCACGTAAGTTCAAGCGTTATCGCTAGCTCGCTTCGCACCACGATGCCCTTGCCGGCGCGCACCAGTTCGATTGCCCCCGTCAGCGGAGCGACCGGCGTCACGTCCTCCCAAGCCGGATAGAAACCGTCAACGACGACGCGGCGCGAAGAACCCGTTGCTTCCTGCAGCAGGCCGGCCACGTTAATCGTCAAACCTTCCATAGTCTATTCTACTCTACCGTTTCCTGCGAAGCACGTTCGCCCCGGCCCCGGGCCGAAGGCAGTTCTTCCGGCTCCGAGTCCGCCATTGCCTCGATGAAAATCTGCACGCGCTCGTGCAGTTGCTCGAGCCGCGTGCGCAAGTCCGTCAGCGAGCGCACCGCATACTCGTCGGACTCGCGCTGCACCTCACTCGCCTGGTCTTGGGCTTCCTCCACGATGCGGCGCGCATTATCTTCCGCGGCCCGCACCAAACCGTGCTCGGAGAGAATTTCCTCCGCTTGTTCGTGGGCGATCTCCACGATGCGCTCGGCCTCCAAGCGCGCTTGCTCCGGGATGCGGCTGCGCTCTTGAAGCATGCGCCGCGCTTGCCGCACTTCATCGGGTATCGACATGCGCATCTGCGCGATGACGTCCAAGCACTCTTGCTCGTCCAGCATGATCTTATTGACGAATGGAACTCTCTGGCCTGTGTTGACGAGCGCCTCCAGACGTTCGATTAGTGCGAATATGTCCATTGCGGCTACCCCCTATTGCCTTCCAGGCCACCTTAGGCTATTCATCACAGACCAAACCGCGCCGTTGCGATTCGCACGGACAGAGACTCATGCAGCGTGTATCTCGCGCAGACGGGCCGCCACCACTGCCGGCACGAAAGCGTCAACGTTGCCGCCGAGCTTCGCCACCTCTTTGACGAGGCTGGCGCTCAAGAACGAGTACTTGACCGACGTCATCAGGCAGACGACTTCGAGTTCGGGCCGCAGTTGCTGGTACATGGCCGACAACTGAAACTCGTACTCGAAGTCCGTGACTGCCCGCAAGCCGCGCACGAGTACCTGCGCCCCAAGGTCGCGCGCGCACTCCACCGTGAGATTGGCAAAACTCCTCACCTGAACGTTCGGCCACCGCTGGACGGCCGTCGTAAGCATCTTCACACGGTCGTCTAAAGAGAAGAGCACGTCCTTCTCAGGATTAGCATAGACTCCGACGAAGAGAGAATCAAAGAGCCGGGACGCCCTGGCGATAATATCTATGTGGCCGTTCGTTACCGGGTCGAAACTCCCGGGATAGAGCGCTGCGCGCACGATATTTCCAGCCTTCCGCGTACTACTCTCATTCTCTCAAGCTATTCACAGGCTAAGACAGTCTCGCAATTAATACAAACGCCGGAAAGGCGTGGCGTCATTCGACGGCCGCAAACGCACAATCCGGTAAACGGCTTTCTCACGTCAGCCTTGCGCTATTCTACCAACGACGCGCAGGCAAGGCAAACCCCACAGACGCGCGTCGCTCTTCATGTTTGCGCCAAGCCTCGTCTGCCGGCGCGGCCCACGCCGAGACCGGCAGCTTCCGGTTCGGTCGCCGATTGCGCCGCCGCGCAAGGTCTGCTATCCTAGAAGCAGAGTCATGCTTCTCTTTAAACCCGTCCCGCGAGGCAGGTAAGGGAGGTCCAGATGCACGTGGATACTTCTCGCCTGCCGGTGAGGAGTTTTTTTGTGCGTGCCGCTCTTCCGATACTGCGGCAACCGGCGCGCCGCCGCGCAGCGAGGCGCGTATGACCCCCACCGGGAAGACACTTCTGCAAGCGGCGGATATACGCCGGGCGCTCTCCCGCATTGCCCACGAGATCGTGGAGCGCAACCGCGGCGCAAGCGACGTCGTTCTGATCGGCATCCCGGCCCGCGGCGCGCCGCTGGCGCTGCGCCTGGCCGCCACCGTCGTCTCCCTGGAGGGTGTCGCTGTGCCGGTGGGCAGGCTGGACGTCACGCTCTACCGCGACGACCTCGACCGCGAGCACTTCCGCCCCAACGTGGGCGAAACGCAAATCCCTGTCGATCTATCGGAGAAGCACGTCGTGCTGGTAGACGACGTGCTCTACACCGGCCGCACGATTCGCGCCGCGATGGACGCGGTGATGGACTTCGGCCGCCCGCGCACGATCCAGCTTGCTGTGCTCATCGATCGCGGCCACCGCGAACTGCCCATCCGCCCCGACTACGTGGGCAAGAATATCCCCACCTCGCGCGCGGAAGAGATCGAACTGCGCCTGCGGGAAACCGACGGCAGGGACGAAGTAATCCTGCTCGCCGCGCCGCGGGAGGATGCCTAGATGCCACTGGCGCGCAAAGACCTCCTGGACCTGGACGATTTCTCGTCCGACGAACTCATGCTGCTCCTGGAGACCACCTCCGCCATGACGGAGATCCTCTCCCGTCCCATCCGGCGCGTGCCCACGCTGCGCGGCAAGACGATCGTCAACATGTTCTACGAGGCGAGCACGCGCACGCGCTCGTCATTCGAACTGGCCGCCAAGAATCTCTCCGCCGACCTCGTAAACGTCTCCGCCAGCCAGAGCAGCGTCGAAAAGGGTGAGTCGCTTATCGACACCATGCGCACGCTGCAAGCGCTCGGCGCCGACATGCTGGTGATGCGCCATTGGGAAGCGGGCGCGCCCTACCTGGCCGCCTCCTGGCTGAACGCTTCCGTCATCAACGCCGGCGACGGCTGGCACGCCCATCCCAGCCAGGCGCTGCTCGACCTCTATACCGTGCGCCGGCATTTGGGCACGATCGAGGGTATCAAGCTCGTCATCGTTGGCGACATCCTGCACAGCCGCGTGGCGCGCTCCAATCTCTGGGGCTTTGGCGCACTGGGCGCGCAGATCGTCCTCTGTGGGCCGCCAACCCTCCTGCCGGCCACGCTCTTGGGCGCGTTCGGCGACCCGCCGTGGCTCTCGCTCTCCTACGACTTGGATGAAGCGCTGGCGGACGCCGACGTGGTTATGATGCTGCGCCTCCAGCGCGAGCGCATGGCCGGCGGGCTGCTGCCCTCCGCGCGGGAATACAGCGCCCGCTTCGGACTGACCGGCCAACGCATGAGGCGCGCGCGTCCCAACGCGCTCATCATGCACCCCGGCCCCATGAACCAGGGCGTGGAGATCACACCCGAACTGGCCTACGGCGCGCAGGCCGTGATCGAGGAACAGGTTACCAACGGCGTGGCCGTGCGCATGGCCATCTTCTACTTGCTCGCGGGCACGGCGGAGCGATTGGCATGAACGACAACTGGCTCATACAGGGCGCGCGGGTAATCGACCCGGCAAACAACCTCGACGCCGCGCGGGACGTGCACGTGCGGGACGGCAGAATCGCGGCCATTGGCGAATCACTCTCGCCGGCAGATGTCCCGGTCATAGACGCCGGCGGCCTGGTGGTCGCGCCCGGCTTTGTGGACCTGCACTGCCATCTCCGCGAACCGGGATTCGAGTACAAGGAGACCATCGCCAGCGGCACGCGCGCCGCGGTGCGCGGCGGCTTCACCACGGTGTGCAGCATGGCGAACACCGAGCCGGTGGTGGATACGCCCGCGACCGTAGCCTACATTCTCGAGCGCGCCCGGGCAGCCGCTGCCGCGCGGGTCTATCCCCTGGCCGCCGTGACCCAGGGACTTGACGGCGCGCAACTGGTGGAAATGGCGGCCCTGGCCGCGGCCGGCGCGGTGGCGTTCTCCGACGACGGCATGCCGGTAGCCGACGCCCGCATGATGCGCCACGCGCTGGAATACAGCCTGCTCGTGGGCAAGCCAATCGTGAATCACTGTGAAGATCCCGCGCTCGCGCACGGCGGCGTGATGCACGAGGGACTGACCTCGCTGCGCTTGGGCCTGCGCGGGACGCCGGCGGAAGCCGAGGAGACGATGGTCGCGCGCGACGCGTTGCTGGCCCGCCGCACCGGGGCGCACGTGCACATCGCGCACGTTTCGACGCAGGGCAGCGTGGAGATCATTCGCGCCGCCAAGCGGCAGGGCATTCGCATCACGGCGGAGGTGACGCCCCATCACCTCACGCTGACCGACGCGCTCGTCGCCAAGAGTCCGCAGACGGAAGTGGGAGCGGCGCTTGGCTACGACACCCGTACCAAGGTCAATCCGCCGCTCCGTACAAAAGCTGACGTAGAAGCCCTGATCGAGGGCCTTAACGACGGCACGCTCAACGCCATTGCGACCGACCACGCGCCCCACAGCACGACCGACAAGCTCTGCGAGTATAGTGAAGCCGCATCCGGCATTTCGTGCCTGGAAACGGCGTTCTCGCAGGTCTATCAACTGGCGCGAGACGGCCGCGTGCCCCTGGCTACGCTGCTGAGCAAACTCACGTGCGAGCCGTCGCGGGCGTTCGGCCTGCCAACGGGCACGTTGCGCGTGGGCGCGCCGGCCGACGTGGCCATCCTCGATCTCGCGGCGGCGTGGACCGTAGACCCGCGGACGTTCGCTTCCAAAGGGAAGAATACGCCAATTGCCGGCGCAACCCTGCCCGGCAAGGTGGCGATGACGTTCGTAGACGGCCGGTTGTTGCATGCGGCAGACGGCTACGGCGTCTTCGACGAAAGCGGCGTCTCCGACGAGAGCGCCGTCCGCGGCGAAGCCGGCCAAGGAGGGACGCGATAGGCGTGCCAAACGCGAACACCTATCCCCACGCGCTGCTGGCGCTCGAAGACGGCACGGTCTTCTTTGGCTACGCCTTTGGCTCGCGCCAAGACGCCGCCGGGGAACTCTGCTTCAACACCAGCATGACCGGCTACCAGGAAATCAGCACCGACCCCTCCTATCGGGGGCAAATCGTCACCCTGACCTATCCGCTCATCGATAACTACGGCGTCACGCCGGCCGACATGGAGTCGGTGCGGCCATGGCTTTCGGGCTTAGTGGTGCGCGAACTCTGTCCGCATCCCAGCAATTGGCGCGCGACCCACGACTTGGACCACTTCCTGGCCGCGCAGGCAATTCCCGGAATCTTCGGTCTCGATACCCGCGCCGTCACGCGCCGCCTCCGCACCCACGGCTTCCAAAGAGCGGCGCTGGCGGTGGCGCCGCCTGGCGTCCTGCCGGAAGAAGCGCGGGATTCCTTTCTCTGGCTGAGCGGCCGCGCCCCCGGCATCGAGGATTATGTCAATGCTTGCATCGCCCGCGCCCAGAGCGCCACGCCGCTCTCCGATCACGACGTGGTCGGGGAAGTGTCGGTGAATGCGGGAACGTACGCCGCGCCCGCGCCCTGGCAGCCGTGGGCGCCGCCGCCGCGGGACGCGGTGGGCAAGCGCCTCGTCCTCATCGACACCGGCGCGAAGCACAACATCGCCCATTCGCTCACCAGCCGCGGCGCGGAGGTGGTGTGGGCTCCCTACGGCGCCAGCTACGAGGAAGTGCGCGCGCTCGCGCCGGACGGCATAGTAATCTGCAACGGGCCGGGCGACCCGGACGGGGGTACGGTTGCCGCCACGGTGACGACCACGGCCAAGCTCATGCAGCGCTACCCCATGCTGGGCATCTGCCTGGGACATCAAATCATCGCCCTGGCGGCGGGCGCGCGCACCAGCCGCCTCAAGTTCGGCCATCGCGGCGCGAACCATCCGGTGCAAGACCTCGCCACCGGCAAGGCGCACATCACCACGCAGAACCACGGCTTCCAGGTGGACGCCGCCAGCATTCCGGCGCAGAGCGGTTTCCAGGTAAGCCACGTCAGCCTCAACGACGGCTCGGTGGAAGGCCTCCGCCACCGGGAATTGCCGGTATTCAGCGTGCAGTACCATCCGGAGGCGTGTCCGGGGCCGCAGGACAACCAGTACCTCTTCGACGAATTCGCAAGATTGCTCTGATGACAGCCAAACCTACCAAAGTGCTCATCCTCGGCTCCGGCCCGATCATCATCGGCCAGGCCGCGGAGTTCGACTATGCCGGCACCCAGGCCTGCAAGGCCATGCGTGAAGAGGGCGTGACGGCGGTGCTCGTCAACTCCAATCCCGCCACCATCATGACGGATGAGGACATCGCCGACGAGGTCTATATCGAGCCGCTTACCGTGCCGGTGGTCGAGCGCATCATCGCGCGCGAGCGCCCGCAAGGACTAATCCCCACGCTCGGCGGGCAGACCGGCCTCAATCTGGCCGTCGCCTTAGCCGAAGCGGGCGTGCTGGAGAAACACAACGTGCGCCTGCTGGGCACGCCGCTATCGGCGATTCAAAAGGCCGAAGACCGGGAACTCTTCCGCCAGACCATGACCGAGATCGGCGAACCGATCCCGGCCAGCAAGACGGTCAACACCGTTTCGGAAGCGGAAGCGTTCGCAGCGGCAACCGGCCTGCCGGTCGTCATCCGGCCCGCCTATACGCTGGGCGGCACCGGCGGCGGCATCGCGCACACGGCGGCGGATCTGCGCGCGGTGGTTGCGGGCGGCCTCTCCGCCAGTCCCATTAATCAGGTGCTGGTGGAGGAATACCTGCTGGGCTGGAAGGAAGTCGAATATGAGGTCATGCGCGACAGCGCCGACAACTGCATCACCGTGTGCAACATGGAAAACATCGACCCCATGGGCATCCACACCGGTGATTCGATCGTCGTCGCGCCCAGCCAAACGCTCAGCGACCGGGAATACCAGATGCTCCGCACCGCGTCCCTCAACATTATCCGCTCGCTGGGCATCGAGGGCGGCTGCAACGTGCAGTTGGCGCTGGACCCCCATTCGTTCGCCTACCGCGTCATCGAGGTGAACCCGCGCGTCAGCCGCTCCTCCGCGCTCGCCTCCAAAGCGACCGGCTATCCGATCGCGCGCATGGCGGCGAAAATCGCCATTGGCCGCACGCTGGACAAGCTGCCGAATCCCATTACGCAGCGCACCACCGCCGCGTTCGAGCCGGCCCTCGATTACGTCGTGGTCAAGATCCCGCGTTGGCCGTTCGACAAGTTTCCCTCCGGCGACCGCGCGCTGGGCACGCAGATGAAGTCCACCGGCGAGGTGATGGCCATCGACCGCACTTTGGAAGCGGCTTTGCAGAAGGCGGTGCGCGGGCTGGAAATCGGCGACCGCAGCCTGATGTGGGAAGACGAGCAGTGGCAACGCGACCCGGCCGCCCTCTGGCGGCACATCGACACGGCCAGCGACGCGCGGCTCTGGGCGATCATGAGCGCGCTGCGGCGCGGGGCAAGCGTAGACGAAATCGCGCGCCGCTCGCATATCGACCCCTTCTTCCTGCACAAGTTCGCCAACATCCGCGACATGGAGCAGCGCCTTCTCGGCGAGTCGCTCACGCCGGGCCTGCTGTGGGAGGCGAAGCGCCTGGGCTTCGCGGACTCCCAAATTGGCACGTTGGCGGACGTGCTGCCCACCCGCGTCCGGGAAATGCGCAAGCAGTGGGGCATCCTGCCGGTCTACAAGATGGTCGACACCTGCGCCGCCGAGTTCGAGGCGCAGACGCCGTACTTCTACAGCACGTACGAAAGCGAAAATGACGCGCCGGCCCTGGCGGAAACCAGCGCCGCCGTGGTTGGCTCCGGGCCGATACGCATCGGCCAGGGCATCGAATTCGACTACTGCTCCGTGCACGCGGCCTGGGCGCTGGACCGCGCCGGCGTACGCAGCATCATGGTCAACAGCAATCCGGAAACGGTCTCCACAGACTTCGACACCTCCGACCGCCTCTACTTCGAGCCGCTCGACACCGAGAGCGTCCTGAACGTGCTGGACAACGAAGGCGTGCCGCCGACCATCGTGCAGTTCGGCGGGCAGACGGCGATCAACCTGGCGGAACCGCTCACCCTGGAGAACGTCTCGCTGGCCGGCAGCGGCGTGGCCGCCATCGACCTGGCCGAAGACCGGCGCAAATTCGAGGCCTTTCTTGACCGGCTCGGCATCCCCCAGCCGCCCGGCGCGGCGGTGACCAGCGTGGACGACGCGCTGGCCGTGGCTTCCAACATCGGCTTTCCCGTGCTCGTGCGGCCATCCTACGTGCTCGGCGGCCGGGCGATGGAGATTGTCAATACGCCGGACGACCTGAAGCGCTACGTCGCGAACGCCGTGCGGCTCTCTTCACGCCATCCCGTGCTGGTGGATAAGTATCTCCAGGGCGTGGAAATGGAAGTGGACGCTATCTGCGACGGCAAAGAGGTGCTCATACCCGGCATCATGGAGCACATCGAGCGCGCGGGCGTGCACTCCGGCGACAGTTTCGCGGTCTACCCGCCCCGCGACTCCCGCGAGCGCATCGAGCAGACCCTGGTAGACTACACCACGCGCATCTGTCTGGAACTGGGCGTGTTGGGGCTGGTCAACATCCAGTACGTCATCTTCCAGGACGACGTGTTCGTGCTGGAGGTCAATCCCCGCTCCAGCCGCACGGTGCCCTTCCTGAGCAAGGTGACGAACGTGCCCATGGTGCGCCTGGCAACGCTGGCCATGCTGGGCACGCCGCTCGCCGAGATGGGCTACGGCGGCGGCCTGCGGCCAAGGCAGCCGCTCGTGGCGGTGAAAGCGCCGGTATTCAGCATGGCGAAACTGCGGGGAGTCGAGACCTCGGTGGGGCCGGAGATGAAATCCACCGGCGAGGTGATGGGCGTGGACGTGACGTTCGAGGCGGCGCTCTACAAGGCTATGGAGGCGTCCGGCCTCAACGTGCCCGCCGGCGGCACCTTCCTGCTCTCCATTGCCGACGCGGACAAAGACGCGCTCCGCCCGATCGTGCGCCAGCTTGCCGCCGCCGGGTTCAACTTCATGGCGACCGAGGGCACCGCCGCCATGCTGGAGGCGATGGGCATCCCCGTGCGCATGGTCAGCAAGCGCCTGCAAGGCACGCCCAACGTGGTTTCCGTCATACAGGACGGCGCCGTGCAAGCCGTCATCAACACGCTCACCGGCGGCCGCTCCGTGCTGCAAGACGGCTTCTACATTCGCCGCGCGGCCGTGGAGCGCCAGATTCCCTGCCTGACGTCGCTGGATACGTCCCGCGCTCTGGCAACGGCGCTCTCGCTGCAACAGGACGCCTACGACGTGCGGCCCCTGCGGGCGTATCGCGACGATAGCTGAGTGCGGAGCGTGGGGTTCTTTTTCCGGTAGCGCAGGTTTGCAACCTGCGCCCCTTGGGTCAATTGGCGGTAGCGCAGGTTTGCATCCTGCGCCGCGCAACTGGTAGCGCGGGGGCTTGCCCCCCGCTCCCTTGCTACAACCATAGTGGAAAGAAGCCGTAGCGCGGGGGCTTGTCCCCCGCTTCCTCGCCCGAAGATGTGCGCCGCTGGCGGCAGAGCGTAACAACGAACGAGCACCGGAGAGTTCGCTGCACATGCCCATCGTCCAAGAGCGCGCCACGGTCGTCTCGAATGAAGCGGTGGCCGACGGGCTCTACATCATCCGCCTGCACTCACCGCAGATCGCGGCGCAGTGCCAGCCGGCGCAGTTCGTGCACGTGCGCTGTGGCGACGGCATCGAGCCGCTGCTGCTGCGCCCGTTCAGCATGTTGACCGTCGACCGTGAGGCGGGCACGCTGGACATTCTCTATCAGGTGGTCGGCAGCGGCACGGAGATCCTCGCCAAGCGGCGCGCCGGCGACGAGATCCTCCAGCTTGGCCCTCTGGGCAAGACGTTTACCGTTCCGCCCAATCAAGGCAACCTGCTGATGGTTGCGGGCGGCATTGGCATCGCGCCGCTGCTCTTTCTGGCGGAGATGATGATTCCGAAAGGCTACGCCGTGACGCTGCTGGCCGGCGCCCGCACGGCCGCGCGCCACTTGCCGGCCGAATTCGCGCCGCCGGCGGTCGAGTACGTGCTGGCAACCGACGACGGCTCGGCCGGCTACCACGGGCCGGTCACCGACCTCATCGCCGACTACTTCCTCTGGAGCGACGCCGTCTACGTGTGCGGCCCCTGGCCCATGCTCGCCGCCGTCGACGCCGCCTACCAGGCGCGGGCGTGGGGCTGGCAGAGCAAGAAGCCCATCCAGGTCTCGCTGGAAAACCAGATGGGCTGCGCCATGGGCGTCTGTCTAGGGTGCGTCGTTACCACGCCGCGAGGCTATCAACGCGTCTGCCGCGACGGCCCGGTGTTTGCCTTGCGCGACCTGCACCAGGAAATCGTCTCAAGACCGGCGCACGGCGGCCCGTAATCCCAGGTCCCGGCGCAGCGTTGCGCAACACGCACGAATTGCCGGGTGCGAGGATTCACTTGCAAGTCTTGGGAGATAGTCCTTGTCATTCCGAACGCAGCGCAGCGGAGTGAGGAATCTAGAGTGTTGCGTCGAATGGGCCGGTTCCGGCTTGCGTCTTAGATTCCTCGCTGCGCTCGGAATGACAGTTTGCCAACGAACTAATCAACGTATTGGGTGAATAGTCAGCTTCACCACGCCGAGAACTTCAAGCAAACCGGCGTCGGCACGTTGGCCACGTGTCCGGTAGGCTCCAGCGTCCCGGCCTCGCCGTCGATGCGGAACGTGACAATCGAGTCGGTATCTTGATTTGCCGCCAGCAGGAACGCGCCGCTGGGATCGATCACGAAGTTGCGCGGCACTTCGCCCTGGGTTGACTCGTGCCCCACCAGAGTCAGCGTGCCGTCCGCCTCGTTCACCGCGTAGATGACGATGCTGTCGTGCCCACGGTTGGAGCCGTACACGAACCGGCCCGATGGGTGCACATGCACGTCGGCGGTATGGCTGGTCTCGGAATAATCCGGCGGCAGCGTGGGAATCGTCTGCAACTCTGACAGCGCGCCGCGCTCCTGGTCGTAGGCGAAGACCGTCACCGTATTGCCAATCTCGTTGATTACGTAGACCACCTGGCCGTTGGGATGGAAGTCCAAGTGGCGCGGCCCCGCGCCGGGGTGGACGGCCGCAAAGGGCGGGTCGTTGGGCGGCAGCTTGCCGTTTTCCAGATCCAGCCGGTAGACGAGCACCTTGTCCAGCCCCAGATCGCACGCCAGCGCAAAGCGGTTTGCCGGGTCCGGCGTGAACGAGTGCCCGTGGGGTCCTTGCTGCCGGTCCGGGTTGACGCTGGAGCCGACGTGCTGCACCCAGTCGGTCGCCGGGCCCACGCTGCCGTCCGCCTCAAGCGGCAATATCGCCACGCTGCCGGTGCCGTAGTTCGCGGCAATGGCGTACCGGCCCGTCTGTTCCACGCTCACGTGGCAGGGGCCGCCGCCGTGTGACGACTGGCGGTTGATGAACGTCAGGCCGCCGGTGGCCGCATCCACCGCGAATGCGCTCACCGCGCCGCCGTCGTGGCCGTCGATCTCCGGCACGGCGTTGACGGCGTAGAGAAATGGCCGTTGCGGGTGCAACGTCAGAAAGGACGGATTCGGCACGTCCGCTACCGTGTGCACTAGCTCTACGGAGCCGGTGGCCGTATCCATCCGGCACACGTAGATGCCTTCCGCGCCGCCGCCAAGTTCGGTCTCACCCGTAAACGTGCCGACATAGATGAATCTCGAATCCGGGGATTGGATGCTCATTGTCTACGCTCTACTCCTCTATGAATTTCACTGGCAGAACTTCCGCCTCTTCACGCGAACACATGTCCTCTCGCAAGGAATACGTCCCGCTGCGCGCCCTAGATTCCTCGCTGCGCTCGGAATGACGGACTGCGCTCGGAGTGTCGGTTACACACACAGCGCTGACGCTCGCTAATTGCTGAGCGGCTAGCCGCGCAGCAGCGCATGCAGCGCATCCTCCACCGTAGCATAGCGAAACGCGAAGCCCGCAGCCAGCAGTTGGCGCGGCAGGGCGCGTTGGCCGTGCAAGACGATGTCCGCCATTTCACCCATTGCCAGACGGAGCGCCCACGGCGGCACGCGCATGAACGCCGGCCGCCCCAGCGCGCGTCCAATCGCCTGACCGAACGCGGCAAACTGCACCGGATTGGGCGCGCAGACATTAACCGGCCCGGCAACTTCATCATGCGTCAAGAGAAACTCGATCGCCCGCACGGTATCCTCCACGTGTATCCAGGGCACCCACTGCCGCCCGCTGCCCAGCGCGCCACCCAGGAAGAAGCGAAACGGCAGGGCCACGCGCGGCAGCACGCCGCCCGCGGCGCTCAGCACAAGGCCCAAACGCAGCAGCGCCCGCCGCGTCCCATCCGCCTCGACCGCCGCCGAGGCGTGTTCCCACTCCTGGGATACGTCGGCGAGAAAGTCGGTCCCCGGCGGCGACTGCTCGTCCGCTTCCCGGTCGCCGGTATCCCCGTAGTAGCCTACCGCCGAAGCCTGAATCAGCACCGCGGGCTTGCGCGCGGCGGCGCGAATGGCGGCTGTCACCGCGTTGGTGGATTGAATCCGGCTGTCGCGCAGCCGCCGTTTCTGCGCGTACGACCAGCGACGACCCGCGATGCTCTCGCCGGCGAGATTCACGATAGCGTCAGCGCTTTCCGCCTGTTCCTCCCACCCTTGGCTGCTGCTGCCGTCCCAGCCGGCAACCTCCACGCCGTCCGGCAAGCCGGAGACCCGGTAGGGCCGCCGGCTGAGGACGACGACCGCATGTCCCTGAGCGCAGAGATACTGGGTGAGCGCGCGGCCGATCAACCCGCTGCCGCCGCCGATTATCACGCGCATCGTAGCCTCCCTCCGTTGTGCCGCCGCCAGGCAGCCGTCATCGCGTCGATACCCGTTTCTTCCCGTCAATACTGGCATGGGAGCATCCGGCAAATTGAGCCGGACGGCCTGAATCTGGTATACTGGAAGTTGTGAATGAATCGCAACCACTGAGGCCGATCCAAGCCTTCATCAAAGCGGGCAATCTGCTCCACCGACGACTCTGGCTGCTTCTTCTGCCAATCGGGTTGGACATCGTCATTTGGTTTTCGCCCCGGGTGGCCCCGGGGACGGGACTCCTCGTCTTTACCGATGGCCTCTCGGCTGAAGAACAGGGCTTGCTCTCGTTCGTCCAGCAGTGGAACATCCTCTCCGCCGTGCTCGGCCTCTGGGTGCCCTCTCTGGGCGTTGCGGTCACCGGCGACGGCTCGGGCACGATTGTCGAGGTGGAGTCGCTGGGCCAACTCTCGCTCATCCTGGCCGTGCTCCTCGCGGTGAGCCTCGTGTATGGCAGCGCCTTTCTCGCGCTGAATGCCGCGGCCGTGCAGGAGACCGCGTTGACGTGGGACCTGTTCGCGCTGCGGGTGATGCGGCTGGCGCGCCGCCTGGCCGGGCTTGCCGCCATCATTGTAGCGTTGATCTTCGTTCCTCTCATCATAACCAGCGTCGCGTCGGCCCTCATTCCCCCGCTGGGGCTGCTCCTGTCATTCGTGTTGTTGGCCCTGTTGTTCTGGATTGGCTTTCACGCATTCTTCATTGTAAGCAGCGTCGCGTTGGCGCGTCAGGGCCTGCTGCGGGTAATCCGCCTCTCGCTCCGGCTCGTGCATGGCAATCTATGGTCGTTCGCCGCGTTCTTCCTCATCTACTGGGTCATGATACTCCTGACGGGTCTACTTTGGAATGGCCTACTGGAACTGCAAATCCTCGGCATTGGTAGAATGCTCGCCATCGTCGGCAACGCCTATATCGGGACGCGCATGACGCTAACGGCCTTCTTCTACATCTGGAGCCGCATTCTCATTTTCCGTGGGGAGTCTTCTCCCGCCCAAACGTGACGGACAGCTCTTCGCGAAGGGAGACCTATGGCAAAAGACACTATCGCAGACCGCGGCAGCGCAGCGACACTGGCCACCGACGGCCCGCCTTTGCCTGAGGGCGCATCGGCCGCCATCCCCACAAACGACTATACCGCCGCCGACATCCAGGTGCTCGAGGGCTTGGAGCCGGTGCGCACCCGCCCGGGCATGTTCATCGGCAGCACCGACGCGCGCGGGCTGCATCACCTTGTCTACGAGGTAGTGGACAACAGCGTTGACGAGGCGCTGGCCGGCCTCTGCGACCGCATTCGCGTCACAATCCACGCCGACAGCAGCGTCACGGTGGAGGACAACGGCCGCGGCATTCCGGTGGACGTGCACGAGAAGACCGGCGTCTCGGCTCTGGAGACAGTGCTCACCCGGCTGCACGCCGGCGGCAAGTTCGGCGGCAAGAGCTACAAGGTCTCCGGCGGCCTCCACGGCGTCGGCGTCTCTATCGTCAACGCCCTTTCCCAGTGGCTGACGGCGACGGTCTACCAGGCCCCCAGCGAGTACCAACAGGAGTACCGCAACGGCGCGCCCGTGGGCCAGGTCGAGCGCGTCGGCAATACCGAGCGCAACGGCACCACCATCCGGTTTCTGCCCGATAGCGCGATCATGGAAACTCTGGACTACGACTTCAACACCCTGGCGCAGCGTTTCCGTGAAGTGGCGTATCTTTGCCCGGCGCTGCGCATCGAGTTCCGCGACGAGCGCGCGGGGCGCGAGTTGACGTTCTACTTCGAGAGCGGCATCCGCGCCTTCGTCCACCAGATGAACCGCCGCAAGACCGTCATCAATAGCGAGGAGATCTTCTTTTCCGGCGCCGGAGAAGCTGCCAACGGCGCGGAATCACTGCAACTTGAAGCGGCGCTGCAATATACCCAGAGCTTCGACGAACGGATCTACGCTTTCGCCAATACCATCAACAACGTTGACGGCGGCACGCACCTCACCGGTTTTCGCTCAGCCCTGACGCGCACGCTCAACGACTACGCGCGCAAGCAGAACCTCATCAAGGAGAAAGACCTCTCACTCACGGGCGACGACGTGCGCACCGGCTTGACTGCGGTGATCAGCGTACGGCTCATGAATCCCCAGTTCGAAGGCCAGACCAAGGCCAAATTGGGCAATTCCGAAGTGCGGGGCTTCGTCGAATCGACGGTCAACGAAAAGCTGGGCCAGTACCTGGAAGAGCATCCGAGTGAAGCCAAGTCGATAATCGAGAAATGCCTGAATACCGCCCGCGCCCGCGTGGCCGCCCAAAAGGCGCGCGACATGGTGACGCGCAAGGGCTACCTGGACGTCTCAACGCTGCCCGGCAAACTGGCCGACTGCTCCGAGCGGAGCATGGAGAACGCCGAGATTTTCATCGTGGAGGGCGATTCTGCCGGCGGCAACGCCAAGCAGGGACGCGAGCGGCGCTTCCAGGCGATTCTGCCGCTGCGGGGCAAGATCCTCAATGCCGAGCGCACCAACCTGGACCGCATGCTCTCCAATGCGGAGATCCGCGCCTTGGTGACGGCGCTGGGCACGAGCATCGGCGAGACCTTCGACATCGCCAAGTTGCGTTACGGCAAGATCATCATCATGACCGACGCCGACGTGGACGGCGCGCACATCCGCACGCTGCTGCTCACCTTCTTCTTCCGCTACATGCGCGACATCATCACCAACCGGCGCCTCTACATCGCCCAAGCGCCGCTCTACCGCGTGGCCCGCAACCGGGACGTCCACTACGCCTGGGACGACGCGGAGCGCGACCGCATTCTCAAGCAGTTCAACCGGACGAACGTCGCCATCCAGCGCTACAAGGGTCTCGGTGAAATGAACGCCGATCAGCTTTGGGAGACGACCATGGATCCGGCGCGCCGCAAGCTCCTCCACGTCATGCTGGAAGACGAGGCGGCCGTGAGTGGGGTGTTCGACCGCCTCATGGGGGATGACCCGCAGGCGCGCAAACGCTTCATCCAAGCCCATGCCAAGGAAGTACAACATCTCGACGTATGAGCGTTCATGCCGTATACTGAGTCACATGGGGCGACTTAGCGGCGCCCGGTGGTGACCGAAAAGGTCACGGCGCGCTGCTGAGAGCTTGACACACGACCGCAAGGATTCAAAGATGCATCCTTAAGGCAATGGAGCCGCGTCGCCATGAACATTTGCCCTGACAACACGCAGTTCGTCGTGCTCAGTTTCGAAGGGCCCGACCGCTACGCGCAAGCCGGCGGCCTGGGAACGCGCGTTACGGAACTCTCGCGCGCCCTCGCGCAGGCCGGCTTTGCCACCCACCTGATCTTCGTCGGCGATCCCAATCTGCCCGGCGTGGAGTCGCGGGAAGACGGCAACCTCCGCCTCTACCGCTGGTGCCAATGGATTAGCCAAGCGCATCCCAGCGGCGCGTACGAGGCCGAATGGGAAAAGCTGGCGGACTATGGCAACAGCGTTCCCTGGTTCGTTACGGACCGCATCGTGCGCCCGGCCGCCGACCAAGGCAAGCTCACCGTCATCATGGCGGAAGAGTGGCACACGGCCGACACCCTGGCGCGGCTGAGCGACTCCCTCCACTTCAACGGCCTGCGCCAACAAGCCGTGCTGCTGTGGAACGCGAATAACGAGTTTGGCTTCGGCCACGTCGACCTGCCGCGCCTCGGCTTCGTTGCCACCACTACCACCGTGAGCCGGTTCATGAAGCACCGCCTCTGGGACTGGGGCCTCAACCCGCTGGTGCTGCCCAACGGCATTCCCCGCCGTTTGCTGGATAAGGTGCCGCAGCGGCCGGTCACAAAGCTGCGCAAGGGCCTGGACGCCGACTTTCTGCTGCTCAAGATGGGCCGGTTCGATCCGGACAAGCGCTGGTTCCAAGCCATAGAGGCGGCGGCGCACCTGAAGCACGCCGGCCACCGGGTGCGCCTCATCGCCCGCGGCGGACTTGAAGACCACGGCGGTGAGGTGCTGCACCGGGCGGCAGAGGTGGGCCTGGTGGTGCGCGACGTGCACAGCGACAACTCGCAACTTGATGAAGCCCTCGACGCCATGCTCGCCGCCAGCGACGCGGACGTGCTGAACCTCCGCGATTTCGTGCCGGAGGCTTTGCAGCGGGTCTTCTACTCGGCCACCGACGCGGTATTGGCCAACAGCGGCTACGAACCGTTCGGCCTGGTGGGGCTCGAGGCCATGGCCTGCGGCGCGGTGGTGGTGACGGGCACTACCGGCGAAGACTACGCGGTGCAACTGCACAACGCCCTCTCCGTCGAGACCGACGACCCCGCGGAACTTGCCAGCTATCTGCGCCTCGTGCACGCTCAGCCCGACGTGATGCGGCAGATGCAGCGCCACGCGCGGCAGACGGCGGCGCTCTTTACCTGGGAATCAGCCATTCGCGATCTGGTGGGCAAGGTCGAATACTTGGCCGCCAAGCAGGGCCTCAGCTTCCCCAGCGCAAATGGGCTTCCCGTCCTGAACTAAGGCGGCGCAGATGGCCGACAATCTTGTGATCTACGTCATTGCGCACCAACCCCGGCGGGTGCGCCTGCCGGCCAAGGTTATCCCGGCCGGCGCGGCGCCGGCAGAGATGGCGCCGCTGCTCTTCGACGAGCAGATGAACGAGCGGTACTTCCGCAAGGTGGCGCGCTACTGCTACACGCCGGCCACGGCGCTGTGGCTGCGGCTGCTGGACGCCGGCGTCAAGCTCTGCTTTGGCATCTCGCTCTCCTTGGTGGAGCAGGCGCGGCGGTGGGATCCAACCGTGCTCGAGGGCTTCCAACGCATCGTCGCCCATCCCAACACGGAACTGATCGGCGTCGAGCCGTATCACTCCTTCCTCATGCTCATCGATCTGCCCGCTTTCACGGCGCGGATGCGCTCCATGTCCGACACCATGACCCAGCTATTCGGCAAACGGCCCCAGGTGACCGACACCACCGAGATGCTCATCTCTGAGACCATCGCCGGCGCATTGGAGACCGCCGGCTTTCGCGGCGCGCTGATGGACGGCCGGGAATGGATACTGGACTGGCGGCAGCCGACGCATCTCTACTATCACCACCCCGGCGTCAAGCTGCTGGCGCGGCACTACGAACTCAGCGATGACGTGGGCTACCGCTTTTCCCAACGTCAGTGGGCCGGCTGGCCCCTGATGGCGGACGACTACGCCCACTGGGTGCGGAGCGCCCACGGGCCATTTGTCATGGTCGGCTGGGACTTCGAGACCTTTGGCGAGCACCAGTACTACGATAGCGGCGTCTTCGAGTTCATGGAGGCGCTGCCGCGCTACCTGAAGCGCGAAGGCGTCACGCCGGCCACGGCCACGGATGTGATCGACGCCTACGGCGGCCAAGCCTACCACCTCGCGCTGCCGCCGTTTCCCAGCACGTGGGCGGGTTCCGGCGGCTCCGAGTTCTTTCTGGGCAATGATCCGCAGCGCGCCCTCTTCCAACTCATGACCGCGTGTTACAACAAGGCAAAGCTAACCGGCAACGACGAGTTGCTAGACCTGGCCCTCTGGCTGACCCAGTCGGACAACCTGCACCTGATCAACTGGTGGGGGCGTTGGGGCTCGGAAGCGGAAGTGTCGGTCTACTTCATGCCCGACGAATGGTGGCGCCTGGGCGTGGACGGCATCATCTGGGAGCAGCAGTGCGTCTACAAGAACTTCCTGAAGGCGCTGGACTACTACTTGTAAAGGCCTCTTTGTAGATGCCTTTGCGGACCTTCCGTCACTGCCAAGAAAGTAGCGCGTCAGCCTCCGTCATTCCCGCGCACGCGGGAATCCATCTTCGCCGCGCAGCCAGTGGATTCCCGCGCACGCGGGAATGACGAAAACCTCACGCCACTATCAATGTGATGACGATCCGGCGGTCGCCGGCGGTCACAGGCTCATGCGTTCGTCCGCCCGCGCCTTCCACTTGGCGTAGTTGGGCGAGCGCAGCAATGCGCCGTCCGGTTGCGGAACCAGTTGGCCGTTCTGCCCGCGCGGATCGCCTCGCTCCTCATTCACGCGGGCCAAGAGCGCGCGCGCCTCTTCTATGCGGCCGCGCGCCGCGGCGTTGCCGGCCAGATTGCGGCACTCCTGCGGGTCTTCCACCAGGTCGAAGAACCGTTCCTTGCCGGTGTGGTGGAACCAGGTGTACTTCTCCCGCTTGGTTGCGATGAACTGCATGCCGAATTCCCGGCCGTGCAGGTTCGTCTGTTCGCCTTGCAGGTAGTCGCGCCAGCCGGCCGTTTCACCCCGCGCCAACGGCAGCAGGCTCTTGCCGTCAACGCAATCCGGTATTTCCACCCGCGCCGCGTCCAGCACCGTCGGCATGAGGTCGCGCACCTCGATGATCTCGTCGCAGACCCCGCCGCGCTCTTCATCCCACGTGTCCGGGTACTTGATGAAGAAGGGAATGCGCGCGGAGCCGTCGTTGGAGTAGCCCTTGCGCCACAGGCAGTGGTCGCCGAGCATGTCGCCGTGGTCGGAGGTAAAGATGAACAACGTATTTCGGATCGCCTCGCGCTGCCGCCAACCGTACTCATAGAGGAACCGGCCCACCTGGTGGTCGATGAACGAGATGCTGCCGTAGTAGGCTGCCCGCGTGCGGCGCACCTGCGCCGCCGTTGCCCGCCCTCGCCAGGTCGTCGTGCTCGTGATCGGCTCATCGAACTCCGCCGCCCAATCGCCCATGGGCGGCATGGGGATGTCCGGGTTGTCCTTGTACATGTCGAAATAGACCGGCGGCGGGTCGTACGGCGCGTGCGGGCGCGTGAACGAGAGCCACAGAAAGAAAGGACACGTGGGGTCGCGCCGCTCGACGAACTTGACTGCCTCGCTCGCGGTCCAATGGGTAGCGTGCAGGTGCTCCGGCAGGTGGCTGGGACGCGCCATCCAGCTATTCCACTCCAAGCCGTGGTCCAGGTCGCCGAACTTGCCGGCGGTCTGTTCTCGCAGCCAGGACATGTAATCGGTCCAAAGACCCCGGCCGGTGCTGTCCTGCACGGCTTCGTAGTACCCGTACAACGCCCGTCGCGGGAACTGGTCGGACTTGCCGATGCTGACAGTGTGGTACCCGGCCTTCATCAACTCACCCGCCAAGGTGGCGGGAAAGTCCAGCGCGTCGTAGCCCGCGCCGCCGCCCAAGCGACCGTGGCTCCACTGGTCCATGCCCGTCATCATGGCGGCCCGCGACGGCAGGCAGGACGGCGAAGCGGTATAGCACCGCGTGAACTTGACGCCCCGCGACGCCAGGTCGTCGAGATACGGGGTCTCAAGCACCGGATTCGCGTAGCCGATGCAGTCTGAACGCTGCTGATCGGTGACGATAACGACGATGTTTGGGCGTTTTGGCATTAAGTTCGCTCCTAGGCTACTTCGTCTTTCCCGGTTACTACTATAACGAAGTGCGCTGCTACCAGCCCGACGTGGCGTTCGCCTACGGTATAGAGAAGCGGGGGACAAGCCCCCGCGCGACACTGCTCTTATCGCCAAGAGGCAAGTTACGAGCCCCGCCCCCGTCCGTTCGTCCTGAGCCTGTCGAAGGATGAACGGACGAGGGCGGGCGGCGTCTCTTCTCTTGACAGTGCGAAATGCCGCCGCATCAAGCCAGCAGGAAGAGCGGGTCCTTCTCCAGAATTCGCACGCCGATTTCCAGAAACGGCTTGGCCTCGATGAGGCGCAAGGTGGAGTCGCCGATCGTGCCCACGCGCATGATGCCGTGTTCGAGACAGACGGCGTCCATCTTTTCGTACGCGCGGGGATGGTTGGGCAAGTGAGCGCGGGTCGGTACGGTGACGATGCGGCCATCCAGATCTATCACCATGGGGTAGAAGACCTCTTTGCTCAAGATCGGCGCGCCGCCGGTCTCCTCGATGGTGTGGATGGTCGTATTGCTATTCTGGCCGACGCCCAGCAAGAGCACTTTGCCGCCGCCGACGCAATTGCGGTGCCACGGCGTGCCGGGGCCGGTGGGATAGATGGCGGTTTCCGCGCCGGCCAGCAGCCAATCGCGCCGTGCGCCAATGGCGTGCAGCGTATGGCAGGCGGAAAGCGATGGCCGCGCCTCCGGCCGCTGGCGCAGCGCATTGGTGATGGCGCCCAGTTTCGACGGCGTGACCCGCAGGTCGAGGATGGGGTCGTGCTTGATGTAGTGGAAGTGGGAGCCGCCGCGCCAGATGACCGGACTGGTCGGCACGGCAACAGTGCCGGCGTCTCCCACCGCCGCCAGCAGCGCGTCCACAACGGTATCCGCGCCGCCCTCGACGTAGCCAAAGCGCGAAAGCGACGAGTGCACGATGACCACGTCGCCCTCCGCCAGCCCAAGACTGCCCAAGCCGTCTACGAGCATGTCGTGCGTTACGTGTGGTCGGCTCTCTTCGATTGACATTGGCGGTAACTCGCTCTCTGTGTGGTGTCAGGTGAACGCCAGGCGGGGGACAAGCCCCCGCGCTACGCCAAGGCGCCTCGGCCGGTCATTCCCGCGTACGTGGGAGTCCATCTTGTTCGCATGCTATGCCGGTGCGCCGGAGCGGGGGACAAGCCCCCGCGCTACCCAAATGCGACGCCATCGGGGACAAGCCCCCGCGCGACGGCGTGTGCCGCCGCGCTTCAAAGGTCTATCGTCTTACCGGTTTCCATCGACTCGCACACCGCCAAGCCCACGCGGAGGGCGCGCTTGCCGTCTTCGCCGGTCACGCGCGGCGGTTCGCCGCGGCGGATGCGTGCGGCAAAGTCCTGAATTGCCTCGGTGTACGCGTCTTGCGGCGGAAAGCGGTGCGCCCGCTCCTGCCCTTGCTCGTCTCTGTGCACGAATTGATTGGCTTGCACGTCGGCGATGACACCGCGAGGGCCCATTAGCTCCTCCTCCAGCGTCCGGCCCGGCGCGAAGCCCGGGGCCATGCCGCAGGAAGTCGTGATGACGCTCATGTCGCCGCTGCCGTATTCGATGAGCGCGGCGCCGGTATCGGGCGCGCCCCCGCGCTCGGCGTGGCGGCCAGTGTGCAAGCCGCCCCAGTTTGCGCCCCGCGCCGTTACGCGCACCGCTTCGCTCCGAAAGAGCCACGCCCACAGGTCGTAATGGTCGGCAAACAAATCGAGGAAGACGTGCATGTCATGGGACGACTTCCGGCTCACCGCGTTCGCAGACACCGGCATGAGGCGATGGACGCGGTAGACGACGGGGCGGCCGAGTTCAGCGCCGTCGAGCAGCTTGCGGATGTGGGTGAAACGCGCCTGGTAGCGCCGGGGAAAGCACGTCCCCACGGCCACTCGCTTGCCGCGCGCCGTCGCGAGCAGCGAGTCACATGCGTCCAGCGCGTGGGTGATGCCGCGTTCGCAGAAGGCGTGCTTGTGGAGATTGGTGGCGTAGATGCCCAGCGGGCCGTGCAGAGGCGAGGGCGTGCACAGCGAGACGACGTTGATGTCAGGCCGCGCGAGGACAGCGTGGTAGTCGGTGTCCACGGCGCCTATGCCAAATTCCTGCGCCAGCTCGTGGGCGCGAACTTCGTCTACGTCAACCAGCGCAACCACTTGAGAATCGGCAACCGACTGCCAGCCTCTGATGTGCTTGCGCGCGCTGGCGCCCGCGCCAACGACGCAGGCGCGGACACGGCTAACCGGGGTAATCATCATACTGCATCCAAGAAATCGAGGGGAGATGCCGGCCGCGCCGCGACGTGATGGCATGTCCCGCGACGCTCGTACCTTCAGTGTAGCGCAGATCGACGGCATAGGCGATACTAGACGGGCAAGTCGCTTGCTGTAAGGAGACAGTTCGTGCGGGTATACCTCAGTGTTGATATGGAAGGTCTGGCCGGGGTCGCCCTGCGCGAGCAGATTTCCCGCTACTTAGGCGGACGCCACTATCAGCAGGGGCGCAGATTGGTCATGGCGGAGGTCAACGCGGCGGTGCAGGGCGCGTTCGACGGCGGCGCGACTGCGGTCATCGTGCACGACAACCACGGCAGCAGCATGAACCTGCAAATCGATGCGCTCTATCCCCGCGTGCACGTGTTCATGGGCAACCTGCCCTACCCGCGCTACGCGCTCCTAGAACCGGACGTGGACCTCTACTTCTGCCTGGGTTACCACGCCGCGCAGGGCGCATTGCACGCTTTTCGCGACCACACCGTGAGTTCATCGCGCTGGAGCGACGTCCGGCTCAATGGCGTCGCCATGGGCGAACTGGGTTTGAGCGCGGCCTGCGCGGGTGTGCACGGCGTTCCCGTGGGTCTGGTGGCCGGCGACGACAAAGTCTGCGCCGAAGCCCGCGCGCTGCTGGGACCGGCAATAGAGGCGGTCACGGTAAAGACCGGACTCGGCCGCCATGCCGCCGCGCTCTTGCCCGTTGCCGCGCAGCACGCGCTCATTCGCCGGACCGCGGCCCGGGCAGTGCGGCGCGCGCGGGAGTTCACGCCGTTCGTCGTTGCGCCGCCGTACGAACTCTGCGTGCAGTACACCTCTGCGGCGTACCTGGACGCCCGCGCCTGCGACGGCGAGCGCCGCGTGCGGGAGGATGGCACGACGCTCTGCTTGCGGGGCGAAAATCTCATCGAACTGCTAGGCGAAATGTGATGGCGCGGCGCATACTCCTCTGGCCGATTTGCCTCTTGCTTCTCTTCTTGCCGGTTGGCTGCGCGGCGGAGAACGTCCAACAGCGCGCCGCGCGCCTGTACGACGCCGTCCGCGCGCAGCCGCAACTCCAACCGCCTGCCGACTACGCGCCGCCACCGCAAGCAACCGTGAGCGCGGACCCAATCGCCAAGGCGGACGTGCTGGTCTTTGCGGCCAGGCCGGGAGATGCCCTTGTGTCGGCCTACGCGCTGATCACCCAGGCGGCGGCGCAGGGACAGCGCGTGGTCATCGTCTACGTGACCAACGGCGATGCCCAAACCAGCGCGGCCCAGGCCCTGGCGGCGCTGCCCGCCGACGCGACGCCTACGCCGCAGCAGTATCTGCGCGCGGCGGCGATTCTCCAGGAACGAGCGCTGGAGGTTGCGGTGAATGCCGCCGGTTTGGAGGTGAGCGCCGTGATCTTCCTCGGGTATCCCGACGGCACCTTGCATGAACTGCAAAGCGCAACGCCGGACCGGGTCGTGCGCTCGCCGTACACCGGCAAGGACGGTGTCCATGACGCCGCGGTCACACCGTATCGCATCGCCCGCTCCGGCCAAGGCGTGCCCTACACCTTCAACGCAATCCTCCACGACCTGAACGACGTGCTTGTGGAACTGAACCCCAGCGAGATATACTTGCCTTCGCCCGCGAGCGCGGACGAGACTGCGGCTGCGGCGGGAAGGCTCATTGCCCGTTCGCTGCGCGAGGTTGCGCCACGCGACGCGCGGGTGTTCGTCTACGCGCGCGAGCCGGACGCGCGGCAAGCCCCGGACCGCCGCGTTCTCGCGACCGCCCCGGCCGCTAAGCAACGCGCGCTGGCCGCCTTTGCGGTAGGATTCGAGGACGCACATTGGCCCACCGTGCCGTCCGCGCTGTTGGAGGCGGAGCCGTTCTGGGAGTTTGACTACAATACCGGCGCATGAGCAACACGCCGGACAAAACTGGGTCTTCAACCGCATTACCCTGGAGATGACTGACATGTCCATGCCCCGCCCGTCGCTGCACGCCTCTATCTTGCAACCCGGCTTTTCGTTGGCAGAGATGCTCGCGCTCGCCAAGCGCTTTGGGTTTCCCGGTGTAGACTGCTCATTCAACGAAGTGCGGGCATTGGTGGAAGAGACGTCGGCCGCGGCCGTGCGCGATCTCTTTGCCGCGCACAATACGGCGCCGTCGTACATGGGACTGCTGCCGGCCGGCATCTACGCGCCGGAAGATGAGTTCACGCGGTCGCTTGCTCTCTTCTCCGATAACTGTGCGGTTGCGGCGTCGGTTGGCTGCCAACGCACCGGCGGTTACTTTCCCAATCGCACCGCGCTGCCGCCGGACGAAGCCCGGCGCATCCTCAAGGAGCGCACGGCAATCCTGGCGGAGCGTGCGGAGCCGCACGGCATTGCCATCGGGCTGGAGTTTCTCGGCGTGCGCACCTTCCGGCTGGACGACCCCCACGCCTTCATCAGCAACGTGCCCGACACCATGGAGCTTCTCCACGAGACCGGCCGGCCCAACGTCGGCCTGATTCTCGATTCGTTCCACTACTTCACGAGCGGCGGCGACCTGGCGCAGATTCAGGCCTTGCGCGCGCAGGACATCGTGCACGTGCACGTGAACGACGCGCCTCACGCGGACGTGCATACGTTGGAAGACACCGACCGTGTGCTGCCGGGCAAGGGCGTGATTGACCTGACCGGGTGGTTCAAGGCCATTGCCGAAATAGGCTATGACGGCTATGTCGCCATCGAGATCTTCGACGACGCGTTTCGCAATCAGGAACGCGAAGTTGCCGTGCGCATCGCCAAGCAGGCGCTCGACGCGGTGCTGGCACAGGCGGCGCAGTCCAGCCGCGCCTAACCCCCCGCGCTCGGCGGTTTCTTCTCATGCGCGCTTACGGCTAAGTTTGCTGCCATGCCGTAGCGCGGGGGCTTGTCCCCCGCCTCTTGGCAAGAAGGCGCACGTCTTGGCAAAAGCGCCTAGACGTTCACACTGCTGTACGCCAGCAGAACCGCGCCCAGCGCAATCACCACCGCGCCGCCAATGCGCGGCGCCGCCGACGGCTCGCGCAATATCACCACGCCCAACACCGTCCCAATCACCACGCCCACTTCCCGCAGCGGCGCTACCTGGCTCACCTGGGCGAACGAGAGCGCCACCAACGCGAGACTGTACGCCAGCGGCGAGAGCACCGCGCCCGCGCCCATCGTAAGCGGGGAGGCGCGCCACGCGCCGAGCAGCGCGTCCACCCGGCGGCGCAGCAGCCACGACATGGCGATGGCGGGGCCGAGGAACGCTCCGGTAACGTACAGCAGCGGCGGCACGTGCGAAACGCCCACTTTGTCCCACAGCGAGTACGTGGCAATGGTCACGCCGGTTACGGCGGCGAAGACGAGGCCGGCCGCGGGACGGAAGTGGGCTGCCAGGGATTGCCGTGAAAAGTCAGCCGGAATTTGGAGAATCAGCAGTCCCAGCACGATGCCGCCGATGCCGAGCCCCTGCGCCAACGTGATGTGCTCGCCCAGGATGAGCACCGCGCCGATGGGCGTGAGCGCCACGCCCATGCCTCGAGCGAGCGGATAGACCAGCGACATGTCGCCGTGCTCGTAGGCGAGGGCGAGCAGCGCGAAGTAGAACGCGTGGATGATCGCGGTGCCGAGAAAGAAACCCCAGCCAATGAGGGAGACCGTTGCTCCGGAAAGCACGTAAAGGGCCATGGGCAGCGTGGCGATAGTGCCGGCTACGCAGATGTTCCACGTGTAGATGAGCGGCCTGCCGCTGCGCTTGAGCAGCAGATTCCAGGTGGCGTGGGCCAGAGCCGCCGCCAGCACGAGCGCCAGCGCAAGCAGGGTCATGGCGGCGTCTCGCCGGCGCACGCCCCGGCGGTCTGCGCGCGCACGCGGGCTCTGGGCCTTTGCGCCGGTTCTTGTCGATTCATGCGTGGTTGGCGTCTAACTCTGCGCCGCGCGCGGTTGGCGGCGGTCGTGAGAAACTTTCCCAAGTATACCCCGTTTCGCCCGGCGCGGTGACGCCGCCAATGGACGCTTCCGGTGTGGCCATGACGATCCGGCCGCGCGCCGGGCTCTCTAGCGTAACCCCGCAAGAGGATTGCGTATCTCTTGTTGGAACTGTATGTGCGGCACGAGCATGACTTGCCCGCCTTGTTGGATTGGAGTAAGCTACCAACGGCATAAATCGCAGCCGCGACAGTCACCGCCGGATCGGAATGCTTGGCCAGGCGGAAGACTGGCTGCCGCGTCTCGTGTTGCGTCCGTTCAGCGGCAGACCTAGGAGGGCACGAACATGAAGGCGAATCTAGAGAGTCTCAGCCGAAGGCGGCTCTTGCAGGGCATGGGCGGGGCGGCAGGCGCGCTGGCCTTGGCCGCGTGCGGCACGGTGGCCACAACCCCCGCCGAGGCCCCCGTAGAGCAGGAAGCCGCGGCGCCCAAAGAAGAGCAGAAAGCGCCCGAACCGGCCGAACCCACCGACGTGGAATTCTTGATCGGCCCCTTTGCCGGGCGCAGCCCGGACGCCATAGAAGCGTGGCTGGCCAACTTCCATGAGAAAAATCCGGCTATCCAGATCAAGCTGATCATCGCGGAAGCGGGCACCAACTATCAGCAGCAAATCGCCACGTTCGTGGCGGCCGGCGCGAACGCGGACGTGGTGCACATGTCCGGCGGGCACTTCACCTACGCCGCCGAGGGCGTGCTGGTCAATCTGGATGACTTGATCAAGGCGGACGCTGACTTCGATATCGCGGCCTACTATCCGCGCGTCACCGAGTTCTACCGCGTGCCGGAAGGCGGGCAGTGGGCCTTGCCCTGGAACCACGCCACCGAGGGCGTCTACTACAACAAGACGCTGCTGGCCGAGGCCGGCCTGGATGAACCGAGCGAGGACTGGACGTGGGACGATCTGCGCGAGATGGCCCGTGTCCTGACGAAGGACGCCAACAACGACGGCGAACCGGAATCGTGGGGCGTCGAATTCCGCTTGGTGCGCATCGACCACGTGCTGCGCTCGTTTGGCGGCGGCTTTCTGGCCGACGACAACACGCGGTCGGTCATAACGGATCCCAAGTCGATCGCCGGGCTGCAGTTCATTGCCGACTTGATCCTCAAGGACCGCACCCACCCGTACCCGGCGTTGGGTTGGCGAAACGGGTTCTCCCAGGGCAAGATCGCGATTTCCTTCTTGCCGGAGTGGGCCGCGGTGCGGCTGGCCGGCGTCGAGGGGCTTGACTTCGACGTCGGCCTCATGCCGCAAGGCCCGGAGGGCAGATTTACGTTTTCCGGCTCCGGCGGCGCGTCCATGTTCAGCACGTCGGATGCCCACGATGCTTCCTGGGAGGTGCTGAAGTGGTTCTGCAATTACGACGGCGGCGAGTGGGGGATGGCGCGGGCAATTTCCTTCCCGGCCGGTTCTCCAACCGCGTTGATCGCGGCCAATGAGTACTTCTGGAACGAGTACCTCACCACGCCGGAGAACCGCACGCGCTTCCTGAAGAATCCCGACTTTGCCGTGGTGCCGTTCGGCGGCAGTTGGGACGGCAGGTTCTTCGACCAAAGCTCGCGCGCGGCGCTGCCCCAAATCTGGGAAGGCGCGAAGTCCGTGGAAGAGGTGGCGCGGGAACTGGACGCCATGTGGGTGGCGCGGCTGGAGGAAACGGGCAGGCTCAAGGGCTAGCGTTCGTTCTGTTGCAACGGAACGCCATTGGCTTGAATCCACATCTCCGCAGGCCCCCGCGCTTGCGGAGATGTGCCTTAGTTGGATCATTGTCGCCTTCGGGCACTCTCGCGGAAGATGAGGTTTCTGATTGATGAGCGCAATTCGCGTCGGCGTCGTCGGCATTGGCGGCCGCGGGCAGAACTACCTGCGGTGGCTCAGCGAGGTTGACCGCCGCGCCTACCTGGGCGCCGACCGGCACTGGAGCCACACCAAGCGCACCTCGTACTGGGGCACCGTGCTGCGGGAATCGCGGGACATCGCCTTTCCCGAGGAGATGTACAAGCAGTACGCGCGCGGCCTCGAGGAATACGGCATCGTCGAGACGCGCAACCTGAAGGCCGACATCGTAGCCGTTTGCGACGTGCAGGAAGACCATCTGGCGATGGCGCGGCAGATTCTCACCGAGGAGCTTGGGCGGGAAGCCCCGCAGACCTACAGCGACTATCGTCGGATGCTCGATGAAGCGGCGCTGGACGCGGTGGTTGTGGTCAGCGCCAACTTCACGCACCGCGAGATTGCCGTGGCCGCGCTTGATGCGGGCGCGTGGGTGCTGTGCGACAAGCCGCTGGCGACGACGGTAGCAGACTGCCAGGCAATCGTGGACGCCGCCCATCGCAGCGGCGGCAAGCTCTTCATGGGCTTCAACGAGCGTTCCAATCCGGCGGTGACCAAAGGACGCGAAATCGTGGCCACCGGCCAGATCGGCCAGCCGCAAATGGTGCTGTCACGCTCGATTCGTCCCCCGTTCGCGCCCACGCCCTGGCGTTACAGTCAAGCGCAGAGCGGCGGCGCGCTGAACGAGAAGAACAGCCATAGCTTCGACCTCTTCAACTGGTTCGTCGATTCCAAGCCCCGGCGCGTGATGGGCGTTGGCGGACAGCACGTGCTGACGGAGAATAACGACATCATCGACCACGCCTGGGTGCTGGTGGAGTACGCGAACGGCGCGCGCGGCTGCCTGCAACTCTGCCTCTTTTCGCCGCCGTCAACCGGCCCGGGCGCGGTCCTGGACCTGGTGGGCGCGAACGGGCGCGTCATCGTGAAAGGCGGCTCGGTGGAGGTCTACGGACGCCGGCCGCTCAACGACCGCGCCGTCTACCACGTCAGCCGCGACAGCAACATGCCCGGGCATTCCGGCGACCTGACGCAGGCGTTCCGCTTCCTGGATTGCGTCGCGCACGACAAGCCGGCCCCGGCGCCGCCGGAAGCCGGCATGGAAAGCACGGTCATCTGCCTGGCGGCGGAAGAATCGATCCGGCGCGACGGCGAGTGGATAGACATTGCCGACTTCATCACGCAGGGGCTTGGACGGTCGGGGAGTTAGGCTGAGGCGGAGTACGATACGCGTCCAGTGTGCTATGATGGAATTACCAGCAGCGCGGTAGGAATTAGCCGCGCCTGGCGTTTCGATGCCAGCGTATTCTGAACCAAGCGCCTACCGTAAGAGGAAGTGACTTTGGCCGCAGCGCGTTCGCAACTCGCAACCTCCAATGCCAAGCGGCTGCTGCGGTCGTCCGGCCGCCGCTTCACCCGCCAGCGCGAGGCCATCCTGAAGATCATCCGCGAGCAACCCGGGCACCTGGGAGCCGACGAGGTCTTTCAAATTGCGCGCCAGCGCGGTCACCGCGTGAGCCTCTCCACCGTCTACCGCACGCTCGACCTGTTGCGCGAACAGGGCCTCGTGGAAGCGGCCAACCTGCAGCAAGACCACCGCCACTTCAAGGCCGCCGGCGATGAAGAGCACCACCATCTGGTGTGCGTCTCGTGCGCGGAAGTCATCGAGTTCAGCAGCCCCCACGTCGACCGCCTCAAAGAGGCCCTGCAAGAGGAGCACGACTTCACGATACGGAACGTGGAACTTGAGGTGGGCGGACTCTGCTCCCGCTGCGCGACCGCCCCCCGTTAGCCGCCCGCAATCTCAAGCGCGCGGTGGTGCGCGCTTGTTTCCAGGTCGTCATCCAGCGGCGGCAGTGACGAGACCCCGTGCCGCCGCTGCAGGGCTTGCAGCAGCAAGTGATCCGCGAAGGCCGGATTCTTGGGCAGCAGCGAGCCGTGGAGATAGGTGCCGTACACGTTCCGCCACCGCGCGCCCTCCGTGCCGTCCTCGCCGTTGTTGCCAAAGCCACTCACCACGGTCGCGAGCGCGGCCGCCGGTTCGTGGAGATACGTCCGGCCGCCGTGGTTCTCGAAGCCAACGAGTTTCGTGCCCTCCCACACAGTGACGATATTGCCGATGCAGCGGTGGCTGCCTGCGCCGGGATGCAGCGTATAGGCCGGCAGCGCCGCGATGCCGCGCAGTTCGCTGCCGCTCGCATCGCGGTAGTATTCGCCGAAGAGTTGATAGCCGCCGCACACCGCCAGCGCCACCAGGCCGTCTTCGATAGCGTCCCGCAGCGCCGGCCCCTTCGTCTCCACCAGGTCCCGTGAAGCGAGCAGTTGTTCGCGGTCTTGCCCGCCGCCGACCAGCAGCAGATCGAGTTCAGCGGCATTAACCAGGGGTCCCGGGCCAAGGCTCCGCACTTCCACCGCGATGTCCCGCCAGCGGCAGCGTTGCGCCAAGCAGATCACGTTGCCGCGGTCCGCGTACATGTTCATGAGACGTGGATAGAGATGGCCGATTACCAGTTTCACGCCTGCGTCTCCCAATAGTCTCGTACGAACCCGCGCTCGGTCCAAACCCGGCGCATTGCCAGCATACCGGTGTAGGTAGCCAATATGAAGAGCGTGCCCCCGGCGGGCGTCCCGGCAAGCGCATGGTCGAACGCGCCCGCGATGTCGCGCATCACGGTGATGGACTCCGCGCCGGCGTATTTCAGGCGTACCGCCATGTCCTCCGCCCGGCGGCCGCCCGTCGTGATCGACGCGCTCGCAAGACTCTCGAAGTCAACGTCCCAAATCCACGAGACGTCATGCCCGTCCGCAGCGCGGTCTTGGAGAATCACAAGCGTGTGCAGCGGCGCTTCCTCAGCGGCGAGCAGCCGCAGCACCTGGTTCGCGCCGATTGGATTCTTGATGAGGAGCAGCCAGACCTGCCGCCCGCCGGTCTCGATGCGCTCGGCGCGTCCAAAGGCGGGAATGGTGGCGCCAAGACCCTGGGAAATCGCGTCCGCGGCCGCGCCCACGTGCCACGCGGCCGTAACGGCAGCCAGCGCGTTGTACACGTTATAGAGCCCCGGCACGCGCAAACGGAGGGACAGGTCGGCCTCCGGCAGCGCGACGGTGAGTCCCGCGCCCTCCAGGCCGCGCATGACGACGTTCGTCGCGCGCACCTCGCGCTCTGGCCGCCGCCAGCCGCACGCCGGGCAGGCGTATGCGCCCAGATGTCCGTAGTACGCGCCCGTGTACGTCAAAGGGGTAGCGTCCTGCGGACAGTAGTGCGAATCCGCCGCCAACTCGACGTCGGCGCGCGCCAAGCCGGGAGCGTCTACGCCAAAGTAGCGCACCGGACCGCCATAGCCCTCACCGAGGCTCGCCACCAGCGGATCATCGCCGTTGAGCAGCAACGCGGTGGCGGGGCCTAGCTCCGCAAACGCGGCGCGCAAGCCCGCGGCAATCGTCTGCACCTCGCCGTAGCGGTCGAGTTGATCGCGAAAGAGGTTGGTCACCACGATGCAGGACGGCTGATGCTGCCGGAGCGCCGGCACGATCGCGGCCTCGTCCAACTCCATGACGCCAATGCTCGCCGGCGCGAGGCGCAGCCGGCCGTCCCACGCCGCGTGCGCGAGCAGCGCGCTCAGGACGCCGCGGGTCAAATTCGAGCCCGTGGCGTTATGTAAAACCGAGCGGCCGTCCGCGGCCAGGACGTTGCGCAGCAGGGCGGCCGTGGTCGTCTTGCCGTTGGTGCCGGTGACGAAGATCGTGCCGCCGGGTATCTGGCGCAACAGGAAGCCAAGCAAGCCCGGCGCAACGTGCTCGGCCACGAGCCCCGGGAGCGCCGTGCCGCCGCCCTGCCGCAGGCGGCGCGAAAAGAGGCCGGCGCCTCTCGCCAGTTGCACGGCCAGAATCCGGCGCAAGCGGGAGAGAGCGTCCTCTTTCATCCGCGATTTCGTCATTCACCGCCAGCGGCGCTTGCACCGTGAGAACAACGCGACACACTCCCGTCAATCCCGCGCCTGCGGGCATTCATCTCCGCCGCGCTCATGCCGTCATTACTCTGAAAATAGCGCCACGGCCTCCGTCATTCCCGCGAAAGCGGGAATCCATCTTGTCGCTCACGTGGAAGATGGATTCCCGCTTTCGCGGGAATGACGGATAGGAAAGCTACTTGCTCTCAGAACCGCTCGAACCGCTCCACGTCCAGCACGAAGATGACCGCGCCGCCCACCTGCACTTCCACCGGATAGGGCATGTAGAATTCGCCGGGTTCCATGGCCGGCGGCATCGGGTTGACGTACTGCATGCGGGTGGTGCAGTTCCGCCGGATCACCACCAGCACCTCGCTGACCTGCTCCTCTTCCACGCCCACCAGCACCGTCGCGTTGCCGTGCCGCAGAAAACCGCCCGCCGTATTGATGCGCGTGGCGCCAAAGCCGGCCTGCACCAAGCTATCGACCAGGTTGCCCGCGTCCTCGTCCTGGACGATTGCCACGACGAGTTTCATGCTTTTGTCCATGCCGTATTACTCCCCGCCACAGGTTCTCGCAAACCCAGCCGCAGCCACAGCAAACATCCGGTTTAGCGCAGGCGTTCGATGAGGGCATCGGCCACGTCCGACGTGCCGGCCGCCGTCGGGTCGTTGCGGTCGGGCTTCATGTCGTACGTTACGTGCGTGCCCTCGGCGATGACGTCAGCCAGCGCCCCTTCCATCCGGTTCGCGGCATCCTGCTCGCCCAGGTGCCGGAGCATCATCACGGCGGAGAACATCTGCGCCATCGGGTTCACCTTATTCTGGCCGGTGTACTTGGGCGCGCTGCCGTGAATAGGCTCGAAGAGCGCCGCCTGGTCGCCGATGTTCGCACCCGGGGCCACGCCCAGCCCCCCCACCAAGCCGGCGGATAGGTCGGACAGAATATCGCCGTACAGGTTGGGCATCACCATCACGTCGAACTGCTCCGGCCGGCGCACCAGTTGCATGCAGGTCGCGTCCACGATCATGTCCCAAAACTCGATCTCCGGGTAGTCTTCCGCCACCTCGCGGGCCACCCGCAGGAAGAGGCCGTCCGAGTGTTTCTGGATGTTGGCCTTGTGGATGGCCTGCACGCTCTTGCGCCCGTTCGCCCGCGCGTACTCGAAAGCGAACTTGACGATGCGGCGCGAACCCTCGACGGAGATCGGCTTGATGGTAATGCCGGAATCCAGGGGAATGCTGCTGCCGTGGTGGGCGCGGATGAAGTGGATAAGCTCCAGCGCGTCGCCCGCGCCTTCCTCGAACTCGATACCGGCGTACAAGTCTTCCAGGTTCTCGCGCACCACCACGATGTCGATGTCGTCGAAACGCGATTGCACGCCGGTGTAGCTCTTGCAGGGCCGCAAGTTGGCGTAGCACTTCAGTTCCTTGCGCAGGGTGACGTTGAGGCTGCGAAAGCCGGTGCCCACCGGGGTGGTAATCGGCCCCTTGATTCCGACCTTGTTGCGGCGCAAGGAGTCGATAACTGACTGCGGCAGCAGTTCGCCGGTCTCTTCGAAGACGTGCAAACCCGCTTCTTGCACGTCCCACGTTATGTCAAGGCCAAGCGCCTCGACCACGCGGCAGGTCGCTTCCGTAATCTCGGGACCCACGCCGTCGCCCGGAATAAGGGTAATTGTATACGCCACCAAGCATTCTCCTGTTCAATCGGAAATTTCAGTTCGTACGCGGCCCGCGCCGTTTTCACACGTCGCACAATTGCTATTCCTCCCTCGCATTATATACTGTGACTACGTGGTTCGCCAGAATACGCATTCGCCGGGGCCGCGGCGCAGGCGCCGCAGCCGGCTGCCACGGGCGAGCCGGCCACCCGAGCGCATAGATACAAGGCACTCGCACTATGAAGCAGAAACTCACGTGGCTCTTCGTCCTCGCCTTTTCGGGGATTATCGGCCTGGGCATCATGTTCATGACCGCGCCGCGCAACCACGTCTACGATCCGCGCATCGACGAACGCAACACGGCGATCGTGACCACGCGGCCGCAGGACATCATGGAAGCGATCCTTGCCCGCGCCGAAGGCCTGCCCAAGCAGGACATCGACATCATCGAGGCGCAGAACTCCCTGCCCACCTACGTGCGCTACTTCCCCATCCGGCGCTACACGGTCACGCGCGTGCGCATCCGCGCCAACGAACCGCTGTGGCTGGACGCCTTCACGGTTGAGCCAACCTACGAGTACATCATCACGGCCGACGTGGAATACGCCGACCGCGACCAACGCCAAATCACGGTACACGTCACGCGCCCCGGCATGTTCACCGGCTTTTCGATACGCACCTCGCTCTTTACGCCGTAGACGGTTTGCTCGAGGCATGTTCCTAGGCCGCTGCGGGAGAGGAGCAGAACCTGCCCTGCGCTCTATACGTTGATGAGGGTAGAGCATCGGAACGGAATCACTATGCGCGGCAAGAGAAGCGCTTCACCGGACACCGGCCCGCGCGCGGGCCCCGGCGGTACCGTCTTCGACGAGGTCGCCGTCTGCGACACCGTTGCCGTAGCCGCAAGCGTGCTCATTCCGACGTGGAACGGCAGAGAACTGCTGCGCGCCTGCTTAGATACGCTGGCGCGGCAGACGTTCCGTGATTTCGAAGTGGTCGTGGCGGAAAACGGCTCTCGCGACGGCACGCTCGACATGCTGCGCCGCGAGTATGCCTGGGTACGCGTCGTTCCTCTCGACCGCAATCTTGGCTTCGCGCGCGGCGTGCACGCGGCGTACAACGCCGCCAAAGGAGACCTGATCGTCTTGCTCAACAACGATACCGAAGCGGCGCCAACGTGGCTGGCAGAGCTTGTGAACGCAGCCAATCACCATCCGGAGGCCGCCTCCTTTGCGTGCAAGATCCTCCTACATCAGGATCGCGGACGCTTGCACTCGGCCGGCGACTACTGCGGCTCCGACGGCATGCCGGGAAACCGCGGCGTCTGGGAAGAGGACGGCCCCGCCTTCAGCGAGCGCGGCTGGGTGTTCGGGGCGCAGGGCGCCGCCTGCGCGTACCGCCGCAGCCTGCTGGAGACTATTGGCTTCTTCGATGAAGGCCTCGTCTCCTACTGCGAGGACGTAGACTTGAACTGGCGCGCCAATCTGCGGGGCTATCGCTGCCTCTACGTGCCGGAAGCCCGCGTCTACCACCACGTCTCCGCCACCGGCGGCGGGCCGCTCGCAAGCTACTATAGCGGTCGCAACATCATCGCGGTTGCCGTCAAAGACATGCCTGGGCCGTTGTGGCGGCGACACTGGCGGCAAATAGCCAAGCGACAGTTGACGCTCGCGCTCGACGCCGCGCGCAGCTTTCGGGGCGAGGCCGCGCGCGCGCGGCTGCGCGGACAGCTTGCGGGTCTCATGCTCATTCCCGCCATGCTGCGCAAGCGCCGCGCCATACAAGGGCAGGCAACGGCAGACCTGGCGCGAATCGAGCAGTTGATGGGCCCGTGGATACTCCCGCTCAAGCAGTAACGGCGTTGGCATGTGCCTGCCGGCCGTCACAGCCAATCTGAAGGAGTCCCCACCGCAGCTTGCTCCAATACGCTTGCAAGACAGTCCGGCTGCCCTATACTACGAGCAACAGCACGCACATCCAACGCAACCAAAGGAGCGATCATGCCCATGAAGTTTCTCAAGCGCCTCCTCGGCGGCCCGGAGGAAGACGCTGAACCAGGCGCCGACCCGAACCTGCTGTGGTACTACGTTCGCTGCAACCGGTGCGGCGAGACCATTGCGATCATGGCGCGCAAGGGGTACGACCTGGTTGAAGAATTCGCGGAATCAAGCGATGAATCAAGCGGCGCCGACGCGCCCATCGGCTACAGCCTCTATAAGGACGCCATGGGCCGCAGCGATACGTGCTTCCAGCACATGCGGATCGAGATTCACTATAACGTACAGTATGAGGAGCAAAGCCGGCACATCGAGGGTGGCACGTTCATCACGGCTGAAGAGTACCACGCCGGCGCCGATGGAGACGCGCGCGCCGAAGAGTAGAGAGAACTCGCGATGAACCCAGGACTGCCGGCCGCTCCCCCGCGACGCAGCACGCTCGCCGGTACCGCGTGGATCCCGCTCTTCATCGTCGCTGTCGTGCTGCTCGGCGTCGTCATCGGCTGGGGAGCGGCCAACCTCTCGCCGCTTGCGCTGCTCTTCCTACTCTTTCTGCTTGCCGGGCTGCTTGGGAGTATCGCGGTTGCCTTCCAACCGGGCCTCGCGCTCATCGGGCTGATCGCAATCGTGTGGGTATTGCCGTTCGGCACGCTGCCGTTCCGCATCGGCTTTCGCTTTAGCTTTCTGGATCTGGCGACCGGCGCGCTGCTCTTTCTCTTCGCGTGGCAAGTGTGCACGCGCCGCTTGCGTCTCCCGCCGCGCGCGCCCCTTATCGCCGTTGCGCTCTACGCCCTCTTGCTCCTCGTGGCCGCCGCCAACGGTCTGCGTTTCGGCCTGACCGAAGACGCCGTCACGCACTCGCTCAAGCTGGCCTCGAGCGCGTTCCTGTTCGTCATGCTCACGACCTGGCTGCAAACGGAGAGAGCCATCCGGCGCGCGGCCGCGTGGTTTCTCGCGTGCGCCGCCGGCGAAGCGCTGCTTGGCGTGCTGTTCTACTTCCTGCCCGCGGCGCACACGATCAGAATCCTCTCGCAACTGGATCCATTCGGCTATCCGGCCGGCGGCGCCGTACTGCGCTACATTGCCGGCACGCCCTTGCTCCGCGCTACCGGAACCAGCATCGACCCCAACATGCTCGGCGGCGCTTTGGTATTCGCCATTGCGTTTGGCGTGGCGCTCTGGGCGCATCAACCGCGGCGTTGGTGGGTGCTCGGACTGGTGGGCCTCTTCTTGCTCTGCCTCCTCCTCACCCGGTCGCGCGCCGCCTTGCTGGGCAGCGGCGCGGCCATCGCGGCGCTCACGGTACTGCGCTACCGCTGGCTGCTATGGCTCTACCCCGTCGGCGGCCTGGCAATCGTCGCCCTCCCCCAAACGCGCGCCATGCTCCTGCACCTTATCTCCGGGCTGCGCGCGCAGGATCGGGCGGCGGCGATGCGTCTCGATGAGTATGCCAAGTCCTTTCAACTCATCCAGGAATTTCCGGTGCTTGGCGTGGGATTCGGCCCGGCGCCAAGCATAGACACGTTCGTCGGCGTCTCGAGCATCTACTTGCAACTCGCCGAATTGGGAGGAGTACTCACCCTTGCCGCCTTCTGCCTGGCGGTTGGGGCCGCGCTCTGGAGCACGTGGCAGGGCTGGCGCGCGCACGGGGCGCCGGCGAATGAGTGGGTCGCGCTGGGCGCCATTGCCGGCTTGCTCGGCGCGCTCGTGACCGGACTCTTCGATCATCATTATGTCGTCTTCCCGCACTTGGCAACACTCTTCTGGCTCGTCGCCGGACTTGGCGCCGCGGCTGCGTGGGTGTCGACGTCGTCGCAGGCGCGGCAAGACCCGAAACACACCACTTAATGCAATTTCGTCGAAGATACTGCCGCATGATGCTATGATGAGTGCTGACCGCGTCGAACGAGGGATTTGCCGTCTACGACGAAGTCGCCATTCACAGAATCCCGCAGAGCCGCGTGAAGCACGGAGAATCCCACCCAAACCCAGCATCAGGCATGAAGATTGGCATCGATTGCCGCCTGCACTACTACAATCGCACGGGTATCGGCCGTTACATTCGCAACCTCGTTCAGGAGTTCCCACACTGCGCCGCAGCCGATGTGGAGTTGATTCTCTTCCAGAGTAGGCGGGAACGGGAGGCGCTCATGCAAGCGCCGGCGATACGCCGTCGCACGGTCTTGACGCCGGCGCATCACCGCTGGGAACGGTGGCTGTTGGCGGCGGAGATCGGGCTGAGCAACGTGGACGTGCTGCACAGTCCCGACCACGTTGCGCCGCATCGCCGCGGCTGGCAGAGCGTGGTTTCGATACTCGACCTCACCTTCCTGGCGCATCCGGAGACCCACAGTCCTGAGAGCCTTCGCTACTACGCGCAGGTCTTTCGCACGCTGCGTCACGCGGCCAAGGTGATTACTATATCGGACTTCACCCGGCACGAGGTCCTCAACCGCGTCTCCATTGCGCCGGAGCGGGTGGAGACCGTCCCCTTGGCGGCAGACCCGGCCTACTACCCGCGCCCCCAAACCGCTTGCGCACGTCTCAGAAGACGCCTTGAGATTCCCCATCCATACTTTCTCGTTGTTGGCACGATCGAAGCGCGCAAGAATCTTGAGCGCCTTATCACCGCGTACGCCTCGCTGCCGCGGCGAGATCGCCCCCACCTGGTCTTTGCCGGCGGCAGAGGCTACCAGTACGAGCGAGTCCTCGAAGCGGTACAAGCGTACCGCGTGGAGGATCAGGTGCGCTTTCTCGGGCACGTTGACGACGCCGACCTGCCGCTGCTCTACTCCGGGGCCTTCTGTCTGCTCTATCCTTCCCGCTACGAAGGCTTTGGCTTGCCTATTCTCGAAGCGATGGCTTGCGGCTGTCCGGTGATTACGTCCAACTGCGGGAGCATGGCGGAGGTCGCCGGTGATGCCGCCGTTCTCGTGGATCCGCTTTCCACGGAGTCGCTCGCGGCGGGCATCGCCGCACTCATGGAACAGCCGGCGCTGCGGGACGATCTGGTGGCGAAGGGCTTTGCCCGCGCGCGGCAGTTCTCCTGGCGCACCACGGCTGAGAAGACGCTCGCCGTCTACCGGCAGGTGGCGGCCGCGACGCAGTCGGCGGAGGTTCACTGATGCGCGTGCTCTTCCTCACGCCGCAACCGCCTTGGCCGCCGCACACCGGTCCTGCCGTCCGCAACTACCAACTCATTGCCGGCGCCGCCGCGCGCCACAGCGTCTACGTGCTCTGCTTTGGCGATGCCGACACGGACCTCAGCGCGCTCGATGAACTCTGCAGCTGGGCGGGGTGGGTAGCACGGCCCCATCCGAATCTTCGCAAACGCATCCGGCGCCTGCTGGGCAGCCCCGAACCGGACCTGGCGCTCCGCCTGTGGAGCGAGCCCTTCGCCGAGCGCCTGCGCTTCATCCTGGCGCACCAGCGCTTCGACATCGTGCAATGCGCAGGCTTGGAGATGGCTCCCTACCTCGCCGTGGCGAAAGCGCAGAGCCTCAAGAGCCGCCTCGTGCTCGACGAGTACAACGTCGAGTACCTCTTGCAAGAACGCATAGCCGCCGTCTCCCACACGGTGGGGCGTTGGTACTCACGCGAACAAGCGCGGCGGCTGCGTGGGTATGAATCAAGAGCGCTCGCCGCGAGCGACGGCTGGATCGCCGTTTCCGAGAGAGACGCAACCGTGCTGAAGCCCCTCTCTGCCGGCAAGCCTCACGCGGTCATTCCCATCGGCGTCGCTCCGGCAGACCATGCGCCCCCGGAGAAACCCCTGGCAAGATCCCCGCGTCTCTTCTTTGCCGGCACGCTAGACTACCGCCCGAACCGGGATGGTTTGCGCTGGTTCTGCACGCGCGTCTGGCCGCTCATTCGCGCCGAAGCGCCCACGGCTGAATTCATAATTGCCGGTTCAGGCGCGGGCCGGGGCAGCGTATGGTTCCGTCAGCCGGGGATACACCTCCTCGGCTACCTGGACGAGCGGGAATTCGCGCAGGCACTGGGCGGCGCGTGGGTCGTGGTAGCGCCGCTGCGGGCGGGGAGCGGTATGCGCGTCAAGATACTGGAGGCCTTCCTGTGGGCGAAGCCGGTCGTAACCACCAGCGTCGGCATCGAGGGCATCGCCGCCGCGCCGGGCGAACACGTGCGCATCGGCGATACGCCGGAAACCTTTGCCGCGCACACAATAGAGTTGCTGCGCGATCGGCTCCTGGCCGCAGAGCAAGGCCAAGCGGCCAAACGCCTGGCGGAGGAACTCTACGATTGGCGGCGCTTCAGCCCGCGCCTGCTTGACTTCTACGAGCGCCTCATGGAACCGCGCCATGCCCACGTGTAGCGTTTCGCTGGTCATCACCGTGCGCAACGAGGAGGCGGCGCTGCCCGCGCTGCTGGCGTCGCTGGCAGCGCAGGAGCGCCCGCCGGACGAGATCGTCATCGCCGACGGCGGTTCCACCGATGGCACCGTACCCTTGTTGCGGTCCTTTGCCGCAAGCCGGCCGCGCTCCGCCGTTTCGACGCAAGCGGGAAACCCACGGCCCGCTAGCTCGTCATTCCCGCGCAAGCGGGAACCCGCCGTCATCGTGCTCGAACTGCCGGGCGCCAACATCGCCCAGGGACGCAACGCCGCCATTCGCGCCGCCTGCGGGGACGTCATTGCCGTTACCGACGCCGGTGTCACGTTGCCTTCGTACTGGCTTGCCGAATTGGTGCGCCCGTTGGAAGAGCGGCCGGAAGTCGATATGGTCGGCGGCTACTCCCGCGCGGCGCCTCAGACGCCCTTCGAAGAACTCCTGGCGGCAACAACGCTGCCATTGGTGAGTGAAGTACGGGAAGCGGAATACCTCGCCTCCAGCCGCAGCGCCGCCTTCCGCCGCGCGCTGTGGGAAAGAGTCGGCGGCTATCCGGAGTGGCTCGACTATTGCGAAGACGTGGTCTTCGACCGCAATTGCCAGGCGACAGGCGCGCACATCGTCTTTCAGCCGGCTGCGAGCGTGCGCTTCCGTCCCCGCTCAAGTTTGCGCGCGTACTTCATCCAGTACTATCGCTACGCCCGGGGCGACGGCAAGGCGAACCTCTGGCCGGAACGCCACGCCCTCCGCTATGCCGCCTACCTGCTCGGCGGCCTCTTGCTCGGGCGCGGCCGGCGGAATCCGCTCTGGTGGGCCGTGCTCGGCGGCGCAGCCGTTGCCGCCGTCCGCAAGCCGCTCATGCGCGTCCTGACCGATCCCGCACCGGGCCGCGGGCGCCCCGCGACCGCGCTCGCCGGTATTCTGTGGCTACGCATCGTGGGTGACATTGCCAAGATGGTTGGCTACCCGGTAGGAGTGTGGTGGCGATGGCGCAACCGCTGAGCGCGAAGTCTCCGGCGCTTTCCATCATCATCGTCACGCACAATGTCCCGGCGCTACTGCGCGCCTGCCTCGCCTCGCTCTATGCCAGCGACTTCGCGCACGGCTTTGAGGTCTTCGTCGTAGACAACGGCGACGACGACTCCCTCGCAATGGTGGCCGCCGCGTTTCCAGACGCCAAACGTATTCTGGGCTCACCGCACATTGGCTTTGCGGCCGGCAACAACCTGGCGTTGCCCCACGCCCGCGGCCGCTACGTGCTGCTGCTCAACCCGGATACGGAACTGCCGCCCACCGCGCTCTCGCAACTCTATGACGTGATGGAGGCGCATCCGCAGTGGGGCATAGTCGGCCCCAAACTCATTCGCGCCGACGGGAGCCTGGACCTCGCCTGCCGCCGCTCGTTTCCCACGCCGTGGAACGCGCTCATGAAGGCCGCGGGCCTGGCAAGACGTTTCCCCCACTCGCGCCTCACGGCCGGCTACAACCTCACCTACCTGGATCCCGATGAAAGCTACCCCCTCGACGCGGTAGTGGGCGCGTTCATGTTCATCCGCCGCGAAGCCCTCGCCCAAGCAGGGCCGCTGGACGATGTCTTCTTCATGTACGGCGAAGACCTTGACCTTTGCTATCGCATGAAGCAAGCTGGATGGCAGGTGTGGTACTGGCCGGCGGTTGCCGTACGCCACCTGAAAGGCGAGAGCAGCCGCCAGCGGCCCGGCCGCGTGACGTTCGAGTTCTTTCGCGCGATGCACGTGTTCTACGCCAAGCACCAGGCGCCGCGCTATCCTTTCATCTTGAATGTCCTCGTCATCATGGCAATTTGGTTCTTCTTCCTGCTGGCCGCGCTCCGGCTCCGGCTGCGGCGGGGCCCCCGGCAACCGCCGCGGCTCACGGCGCTCTCGCAGCGGAGGTGACGCGGCGTGTCAAGAAGAAGTCTAAGCTTCAGTTTCGTAGCCCTCTGGTTGTTGTGGGACGCCCTGGCGGTCGCCGCTGCCGTCCTCTGCGCCTACTACGTCCGCTTCACGCTGGGGTGGCCGCCGCCGGAGCACATCCACTCCCTGGCGGTCTACTTCCGGTTCTGGTTCCTCCTGACCGGTACCTACATGGCCCTGATGCTGATCTACGGCCTGTACCGCCCGGAGCGTTTGGTGCCCGCGGAAGAATACTTCCTCAAGATCTTTGCCGCCTGCATCTTGGGCACGGTCATCGCAGTCGGCATCGCTACCTTCTTCTGGCGGGAGGGCTTCGCCTATTCCCGGCTCCTCATCGGCTACGCGGCAGTCCTCAGCGTTCTCTTCCTCACGGGCGAGCGCGTCGTTCTTTCTCTATTGCGCGGCGCGCTGCACCGGCGCAACATCGGCACGGTGCGCACCGTCATCGTGGGACACGGCGCCGGCAGCGAGATCGTGCACGACCACCTCCGACGTCTGCCTCAACTCGGCTATGAGGTGATCGGCACTCTGGATGACGACATCCGCGGCGATGACGACCCTGACGGACACCTGCACCGCTTGCGCTATCCGTTGCTGGGAAGAGTGGACCTGCTTCCGCACGTCATCAGGGAACATGACGTGCGCGAGATCATCATCACGCTGCCAACGCTCAATACCGAAGAACTGTTGAACATACTTGATCTCTGCCCTACCGAGAACGTCCACATCCGGGTGCACCCGGACCTCTTTCAGTTTCTGGTCACCACCGTCCAGGTGGACGAAATCTCCGGCCTGCCGCTGCTCACGGTCAAGGAACCCCGCCTGGCCGGTTGGCACCGGGCGGCCAAGCGCGCCATGGACGTGGTGGTTGCGGCCGGCACGTTGGTGATGCTTTCCGGGCCGATGCTACTGGTCGCCGTGCTGATTCGCTTCGACTCGGCCGGCCCGGCGTTCTTCGTCCAGGAGCGCGTGGGACACGACGGCAAGGCCTTTCCCATCATCAAGTTCCGCACGATGGTGGACGAAAGTTCCGGCCAGAACGGCCGCGACTGGACCATCCCCAACGACCCGCGCCGCACTCGCTTGGGCACGTTTCTGCGGCGCTTCTCCATCGACGAGTTGCCCAATCTGATCAACGTGCTGCTGGGCCACATGAGCCTGGTCGGGCCGCGCGCCGAACAGCCGCAGTACGTGCGCCGGTTCAGCGCCGAGATCCCACGCTACATGGAGCGCCACCGCGAGAAAGCCGGCATGACCGGCTGGGCGCAAGTGAACGGCCTGCGCGGCGACGTGCCCATCGAACAGCGCACCCAGTACGACCTCTACTACGTGGAGAATTGGTCGATATTCTTCGACGTGCGCATTCTGCTGCGCACGTTGATCGCCATCTTCAACCAACCGGCATATTGAGAAGCACACACGACAGGGCTGGCGCGCTCGCTAAGAGGCGGGGGACAAGCCCCCGCGCTACTGTCAACCGGCGTATTGAGAAGCACACACGACAGGGCTCAAGCGCTCGCTAAGAGGCGGGGGACAAGCCCCCGCGCTACTGTCAACCGGCGTATTGAGAAGCACACATGACAGTGCTGGCGCGCTCGTTTAGAGGCGGGGGACAAGCCCCCGCGCTACTGTCAACCGGCGTATTGAGAAGCACACATGACAGTGCTGGCGCGCTCGTTTAGAGGCGGGGGACAAGCCCCCGCGCTACCGTCAACCGGCGTATTGAGAGGCACGCACGACAGGGCTGGCGCGCTCGCTAAGAGGCGGGGGACAAGCCCCCGCGCTACCGTCAACCTGGAAAGGATGAATCATGAGAATCACCGGCATTACTCATCGCAAGTACCAGTGGCCCCGCCGCGTGCCCATCCGCAACGGCATGTTCACCTACACCGACGTCACGCTTGCCGTGGTGGAGGTTGAGACCGACGCCGGTATTGTCGGCCTCGGTCTGGGCGGGGTGAACCCTTCGCTCCTGGCGCAGTTCACGCCGTTGCTCATCGGCCAGGACCCGCGCAACGTGGAGCGGCTCTGGCACGCCCTCTGGGTGCCCAAGCTGGTGGGCCGGCGCGGCACGGAAACCCGCACTATTTCCAGCCTGGACATCGCCCTCTGGGACCTGCTGGGCAAAGCGACCGGCATGTCCGTCCACCAACTGCTGGGCGGCTATGCGGCCCGCATCCCGGTCTACATCGCCGGCGGCTACTACGAAGAGGGCAAGGGACTGGCGGAACTGGCGGAGGAGATGGAGGAGAACCTGCGGCTGGGCGCGCGGGCGGTGAAGATGAAAATCGGCGGCGCGCCCATCAACGAAGACGTGGAGCGCGTGCGCGTGGTGCGCGAGACGGTCGGCCCGGACGTTGACGTCATGGTGGACGCCAACAACGCCTATCCCGCACACGAGGCCATCCGCATCGCGGCGCAGATCGAGAAGTACGACATCTACTGGTTTGAAGAGCCGGTCGGCGCCGACGACTACGCCGGCTGCGCCCGTGTGGCCCAGGCGACCAGCATCCCCATCGCCACCGGCGAGAACGAGTACACGCGCTACGGCTTCCGCGACCTGATCCAGCACCAGGCCGCGAGCATTCTCAATGCCGACGCCAATATCTGCGGCGGCGTGACCGAGTTCCGCCGCATCGCCGCGCTGGCCGCCGCTCACGATCTCGTGATTGCTCCGCACGGCTCGCAAGACGTACACATTCATCTCGTCACCGGCATTCCAAACGGCCTCATCCTCGAGTACTACCGCGATACCGTGGATCCCATGTGGGGCAAGACGTTCCAGGATACGCTCATGCTGGACGCCGACGGCATGCTCGCGCCCCCCGACCGGCCGGGATTTGGCATTGCGCTGAACGAGGAAGCCCTGGCGGAGTACCGTGTGGCATAGCGCGCACAGAGTCCGGTTCCAATAGCGCAAGCGGCAATGCGGTAGAATAGGGGCGGCGCCTGTTTGCAGCATCGAAGTCTCACCAAACAGCACGAAAGCGAGCACCCATGGCGAAGACGGTCTTTCAGAAGCCCGGCAACTGGTACAAGGGCAACCTGCACACCCACTCCACCAATTCCGACGGCCTGTACACGCCGGAACTGGTGTGTTTGTGGTACTGGACGATGGGTTACGACTTCCTCTCCATCACCGACCACCGCACGCTCACCCTCTTCGATGAGCCGCCAACCCGCAGTCCCGTGCTGATTCCCGGCATGGAACTCAACGGCGACGACGCCCGCGCCGGCGGCGGCTACCACATCGTCGGCCTTGGCCTGAACGACATGCACAAACAACCGCCGGACCTGGACGCCCAGGGCGCCATCGACGCCATTCGCGCCGACGGCGGGCTGGCCGTGCTGGCGCATCCCTATTGGCTGGGGCACGTAACCACCGACCTCGCGCACCTGGAAGGCGCCACCGGCCTGGAAGTCTTCAACTACGGCACGCAGGTCAGCATCAACAAAGGCGACAGCACCTATCTGTGGGACGGCTTGCTCGACCGCAAGCGGCCGCTCTTCGGTCTGGCCGTGGACGACACCCATTGGAAACTGCCCGACGCCGGCGGCGGCTGGGTGATGGCAAAGGCCGCCTCTTGCACCCCGGAGGCCTTGCTCGGCGCAATCGCTGACGGCGACTTCTACGCCTCGCAAGGGCCGGAGATTCATGACTTCCGCCTGGAGAACGGCGTGGCCACCGCCAGAACCTCGCCGGTGCGCACCATTGCCTTCATGTCGGAACGTTCCCACGGCCTGGCAATCCGTTCCCCGCAGGGCGACCCCATAACGTCCGCCCGCTATTCCTTGCGCAACGAACACACCTACGTGCGCCTGGAATGCGTGGACTTCCAGGGGCGGCGCGCGTGGAGCAACCCGATCTGGCTAGAAGCGTAAGCGTAGAGCGAGGACAAATCGATATGAAGATCGTAGACGTTCGCGTGCATCCCGTAGCCGTCTCCCGCGCGTACGGCACCCTCACCTCCGGCGGCCAGGAAGGCCGCCAGAATCCCGACGCCCAGCCGGTCGAGCTTTCCTACTTCTACGTGCTGGAAGTCGAGACCGACGACGGCATCGTGGGCCTGGGCGAGGTTTCCGACTTCGCTCTCGGGTCGCGCCTGCCGGACGGCTCCCCGCTGGAGTTGGAAAACCTGACCGCCAAACTGCGCGCGCTGCTGGTTGGGCGCGACCCCGCCGGCATGGAGCGGCTATCGCTGGAGGTGGACTTTGGCGGCCTGGTGAATTGCGCTATCGACACCGCCTGCTACGACATCCTCGGCAAGGCCTACGGCGCGTCCGCTACGGACCTGGCCGGCGGACGCCTGCGCGAGAGCGTCTGGGTTTCCTGGGTGGCCTACATCCGCGCGCCCGAGGCCATGGCCCCGGAAATCGAAGAGAAACTGGCGCAGGGCTTCAACGCCTTCAAGTTCAAAGTCGGACGCGACATCGACCTGGACGAAGCGCGCATCAAGCTCTTCCGCGAGATTGGCGGCGACGACCTGAACCTCAAGCTGGACGCCAACGCCGCCTGGGACGTGGATGAGGCAATCGCAAACCTGCGCCGCCTGGAAAAGTACAACTTGGCCGGCATCGAGACGCCGATTGACAAGGAGAACGTCAGCGGCATGGCGCAGGTGCGCCAGGCGGTGGATACGCCGATCCTCGAGCACGTGAGCACACTTGACTACGCTTTGAAACTCGTGCGCCACGAGGCGGTGGACGTCTTCAACGTCTCGACCGTCGGCTGCGGCGGCATCTACCGCGCCAAGAAGGTGATCGCGGTCGCCGAGGCCGCCGGTCTGCACGTCCTTCTCGGCAGCACGGTCGAGCTTGGCGTCGGCACCGCGGCGCAACTGGCGCTCGCCGCGTCGTCCTGGCGGGTGGACTGGCCCTCGGACCTCATCGGGCCGCTGATGTACACCGACGACGTGCTGAATGAGCCGTGGGAATGGGATGCCGGGCATTTGCGCGTGCCGCGCGGCCCCGGCCTGGGCGTGACCCTCGACCCGGACAAGCTCCAATCGCTCCACCACCCGCTGCCGTAGTCGCGGTAGCCTGCGTGGCGCGCGGCAGGACGCGGTTGACAGCCGCGCGCTGCCCTTGCTATTCTGAGCAATGCGGGTCAGTGTGCGCCCCTCAATTTGGCGCGCATTAAGCCCGTGTTTGGATGAACAACCGGACGCGCAAAGCAGAGTGAAGAGGAACGCCGTGTTCGCAGTCGTTGAAATTGCCGGCAAGCAGTACCGCGTCAGTCCAGGCGACCGCATTGCCGTGGAGAGGCTGGATGCCGATCCGGGCAGTGAAATCACGCTGGACTCTGTCCTTCTGGCGTCTACGCCTGCGGGCGTCACCGTGGGCGCGCCGGTGGTGGCCGGCGCCAGCGTCCGCGCCCAGGTGGTGCGGGAAGAGAAGGACGACAAGGTGTTGGTGTTCAAGTACAAGCCCAAGAACCGGTACCGGCGCTTGTCCGGCCACCGGCACACGCGCACGATTCTGGAGATCGATTCAATCGACACCTAGAGGCGGCCCAAGACAGGCCGCCGCGCGCCAGACCGCTTGCGCGCCGCAACGAGCAACTGAGGAGCAAGGAAACATGGCACAAAAGAAAGCCGGCGGCAGCAGCCGCAACGGCAGGGACAGCGCCGGGCGGCGCTTGGGCGTCAAGCGCACCGACGGGCAGTTCGTCCGCGCCGGCAACATCCTGGTGCGCCAGCGCGGCACGCCAATTCAGCCGGGAGAGAACGTCGGTATAGGCAAAGACCACACCCTCTTCGCCAAAGTGGACGGCGTCGTCAGTTACCAGAGCTTTGGCCGCGACTCCAAGCGCGCCGTCATCGTGCCTCAGGTCTAGTACCGTTTTCGCACGGACTTGCGTCATTTCGACTCAGCAGGCAACTTCCGGGCGAATTGCCGAACAACGAGACTCCGCTCTTGTTTCCTCTCCCCGTGGGAGAGGGTTAGGGTGAGGGCACCATCAGGGCCGGTAGCTCAGTGGGAGAGCGCTGCGTTCGCATCGCAGAAGTCGGGGGTTCAAATCCCCCTCGGTCCACCAGACTTGACAAAAATCAAGAAGTTTCACATCGAGGTTCAAGCTGGCGGTGTAGACCCGATACGCGAATAGTTCGAGCCTGGGACGAAGTGCCGGCTGCCGTCCAATTGAGTTAGCTTTAGCCATGCGCACAGAACGTGGCGAAACGAAGGACGGGCGCCTCTCTCGCATTCCGCGGCCTTTGGGTGACGGCCTGGGAAGCACGAGAGCCTTAGATGCGCCATCACTTAAATCTTGTGACCCAATCGAAGCTGCCGACGGTGGTCGCTCTGGCCGTGCTGCTCTTCGCCACCCCTATGGGCTGGCAATGGGTCTGGGGCATCCTCTTCCTGTACTGGGCGGTATCCGGCATCGTAACCGGGCACGCCTTTGTGGTGCAGACCGTCCAACGCGCTGAAAACCCCGTCCTGTTCTGGCTGATCAGCGTCACGTGGCTGATCCTTTCCGGCCTGACCATCTTCTACGACTTCTTCCCCGAAACCGCTCCCCTCTTGCTGGGAAATGGCAATGGCTGACCGCAGAGGGATGCCCATACTGCCGGTTGCGGCCTACACCTCGCGGGAGTGGTTTGACCGGGAGCAGGAGCGCATCTTCTCCCGCACCTGGGCCTGCGCCGGCTTTGCCGAGGACGTAAGCGAACCCGGCCAGTACGTGGCGGTGCAAGCCGGGCTCAACAATATCTTCATCGTGATGGGTCGCGACCGGCGGCTGCGGGCCTTTCACAACATCTGCCGCCACCGGGGCACGCAACTGCTGCGGGCCGTGGGCAAGACCCAGCGGGCAATCGTCTGCCCCTACCACGACTGGACCTACGACCTGGAAGGCTGCCTAATTTCCGTGCCCAGCCAAGACAGCCAGTTCCCCGGCGTGGACCTGGATGGAGTAAGCCTGAAGAAGGCGTCTGTGGACCTGTGGCGCGGGATGCTGTGGGTGCATCCCGACGAGAACGCCGGCTCCATCATGGAGTGGTTCGGCGCGGTTGAGCCGCACCTGGGCCCCCACCAGGTGGAGGACCTGGCGGAGTATGCGGAAGGCCGCACCGACCACGTCATCGAGGCCAACTGGAAGATCGTGGTGGAGAACTACATCGACGGCTACCACCTGGCGCACCTCCACTCCGGCACGTTGGCGATGTACGACCATGCGCGCATCGAATCGGGCTTCGTGGGGCCCCACTTCGCCTTCCGGGAACCCCTTGCGCCGGAGTACGCCCAGGACGTGGAGAAGAACTCTCCCTATCCCCTGGTCATTCCGGCAGAGCAGGCCGGCGCGTGGGTACCGATGCTCTTTCCCGGCATCGGGCTGGCGGAGACGGAGAATTCCTGGTCGCTCTTTCACGTGATCCCTCTCGCCCCCGAGCGCACGCGCGTGGTAACCCGCACCAAGGTGGCCAACGCTTCGTCGTGGCAGTTCGCCCGGCAGGAGTTCCGCTCCTGGAGCTTCTGGATCAAGCGCGTCACCGGCAAGTACGAAGGCGGCCAGGACGATCCCATGGCCTCGGGCGACTTCATGGCAGAGGACATCTACGCCTGCGAGCAGCAGCAGAAGTCCCTGAAGAGCCCCTACTTCGAGCACGGTCCCTCGTCGCTCGGCGAGGCCGGCGTGCGCGGCCATCAGGAACTGGTGCGCACCTGGATGGAGAGCGAGGGGTGAGCAGCGAGTTCTACCGGCTGCGGGTTATGGAGACCCGCGCCGAGACCACGCAGGCGACCAGTGTGCTCTTTGAAGTTCCGTCCTCACTGAGCGACGCTTTTCGCTGGAAGCCCGGCCAGCACGTTACCCTGCGTTTCAATCTTGGCGGTGAAGAGGTCAGACGCCCCTACTCCATATCCGACGCGCCGGAGGGCGGAGGCCCGCTGCGAATCACCGTGAAGCGGCACAAGAACGGCCTGGTCTCCAATCACGTCAACGAGCACGTGGCCGCCGGAGACTTGATCGACGTGATGCCGCCCTTCGGCGGCTTCTTCCTGGACGCGGATCCCAGAGCGCGGCGCACCTACTACTTCTTCGGCGCGGGCAGTGGCATTACGCCCCTCTACGCCATGATCCGTTCCGCCCTGGCGGCCGAGCCGCACTCGGTGGCAAGGCTGGCCTACGGCAACGTCAACGCCGACTCCGCCATCTTCCGCGAAGAACTGGCCCGGCTGGAGGAAGAGTCCCGGTGCCGTCTCGCGGTTCGCCACGTCCTGTCTTCCCCCTCCTGGCTCTCATCCTTCCGGTATTGGCGGCAGGGACGGATCGACGCCACGTGCGTGGCCGCCTTCATCGACGAGCATCCCCCCTACGCCCAGGACACCCGGTATTTCGTGTGCGGACCGGATGGCATGAACGCCACCGTGCGGGGCGCGCTCAAGGGACTTGACGTGCCGGACACGCGCATCCACGTGGAGAACTACGGCCCGGTAACGCCGCCGGACGACTCGGTGGCGGGAGCCGCGGCGGAAGCCACGGTGCGGCTCAGAGGCGCTACGTTCCCGGTAGCGGTCTCAGCAGGACAGACGGTGCTGAACGCGGTGCGGACCGCGAATGCAACTCCCCCGTATTCTTGCGAATCGGGAGTCTGCGGAGCCTGCCGGGCACATCTCCGGCAGGGCCGGGTCCACCTCCGGGCACGCATGGCCTTGACGGACGCCGAGATCGCCAGCGGCGCGATTCTCACCTGCCAGGCTCTTCCCATCACCCCGCAACTGACCGTGGAATATGATTGAATCTCAGATTCGCTTCTCTCTGCTGCGGAATGTGCTCGCCGTGTCGGTGGCGCTCCTAGTGCTGAGCGTTTCATGCTCCACTGCCGCCCCGGCGCAGGCCCCCGAACCCACCACCGAGTCGACCGAAGGTCCCAGCCCACTGGAACAAGCACCCCAGGCAACCTTTGCGATCGCAGGCTCGACGGTAGTGGTGGAAGGCGATATGGACATTGGTTTCTATGAGCGCTTTCTCGCCGTGGTGCGAGGCAGGGAAGACGAGATCACCACGCTGCGCGTCAACTCCGGCGGCGGCGTCACCGATGAGGGCCGCAAGCTGGGCGAATGGATATTCGAGCACAACGTCGACGTGGTGGTTGACGGGCTGTGCTTCTCCTCCTGCGCAAACTATATCTTCACGGCGGGAAGGAACAAGACCATACTGGCCGGCTCGATAGTCGGCTGGCACAGCTCGGAGCAGCAGGACGAACACATCGCCCGGGGCCTGGGGATATCTGTTGCAGAACTGCTGGCGCGGGAATACGACCGGTCCGCCGCAGAGTGGGGTGAGACCCCCTCACCCGAAGGACGCAAGCAATTCGTCCAGGCTGTTCTCTCCTCACGGCCAACCGCGGTCGCAGAGGAGCAGGCTTTCCTGGAGAAGATCGGCGTGAGCGTTGACGCCCTGGTCTACGGGTTCTTGCCGGACCAATTCGAGGACTACTACGTCAATGCGCCGGCCCATATTGACGGCTGGACGTTCTCCATAGAGGACATGGCGAGTTTCGGCATCGCCAACGTGACGTACGCGGGTGAGGGCGACTATCCGAGCGAGCGGGCGAAAACGGAATACGGGGTGATACTCTTCAGGGTCCCGTGAGCGAGCCCACCCAACGTGCACGACCTGGAACGTGACAACCCCGACATCTCCATTCCCAACGCCGCCTTCAAGCGGGTCTTCGACCTCTCCGACGGCTACCGCTGGCGCCTGGACAGCGAGCCGTTCGCCAAAGACGTCATCGCCCAAAGCAAAGCGCCGGAACTCCTGCGCGCTTTCCGGCACGCCCTCTACGGCAACCGCGAACGCAGCGACACCGGAGTCTCTGTCCTCGACCCACCTGCGGTTCCGGCAGCATAGTCAGCGCACGAAAACCCGCTACAAAGCCACCGGCAAAGTAATCTACGACGAGTTCGACCAAAAGCCCGCCAAACTCATCGTAGACCAAATCGACCAAACCCTCGCCCACCACTACGGCTTCACAGAAGAAGAGCTAGACTTCATAATCAACTACGACATCAAGTATCGCATGGCAATCAAGTAGGCCCCAAGTGCGATTACCTTCACGCAAGTTGGTATACTCTAGCAAGGAGTGGGTAGCTTTGGTGCACCAAAAACGCCCGGTCAGGGGGAACTTGTGGGTCAACAACCGCTCACGCTGAAATTCCTCGGCGCATTGGTGGAGCAGCTGGGTGCCCAGTTGTACCCTAGTGCTACGGCCACTGTTGCCGAACTCATCTCTAACGCTTGGGATGCAGACGCCCAGAACGTTTGGGTTGAGATTCCCTTTGGTACGTCGTGGACATCCGATGATGAGATAGTGGTTCTCGACGACGGCCATGGAATGACTAGAGAAGAAGCGCAACAACAGTATCTGATGGTCGGTCGCAAGCGCAGGCTGCAAGGTGGGAATTACACTCCCGGCGGACGGCTTGTGCACGGGCGTAAGGGCATCGGAAAGCTAGCGGCATTTGGTACTGCTAATACTCTTGACTGCTACAGCCTTCGAAGCGGGAGCGAGCTATCATTCCGGCTAGATTACGAGCGTATTAGAAGATGTCAACCTGATGAAGAGTGCAGAATCGAAGAGGACGTGGACAAGGAACCTCTGCTTTCGCCGGAAGACATGCCCCTTTCGAGTGGAACTAGGATACGCTTGTCCAACCTCAAACTGAAGAGGGCCATTTCGGAAGGTCGCTTCATGAAGTCAATGTCGCGCAGATTTGCAATCGACCAGACAGACATGCAGGTTTCAATCAACGGACGTCAATTGCAACGCTTTGATATGGAGGTAGAGTATCGGTTCCCCCAAGATGGCAAGCCTGAGGGTAGTAAGGTGATTGTCGGAGAAGACGGCTGGGGAACTGAATCGTTGCCCGATGGGAAGGAAGTCCGATGGTGGATAGGCTTTACGCCAAAGCCGCTTGAAGCTGAATACCTGCGGGGAATCTCAATCTTGGCACGGAACAAGATGCTCCAGCGACCGTTTATGTTCGAGCGTGCTCAAGGAGTGGAGGGGCAACTGGGCCAAGAGTACGTGGTGGGCGAAGTAAGTGCCGATTGGTTGGATACCGGTGTAGATATTGAAGATGACCTAGTCCAGACCAACCGTGACCAACTTCAACTTGAGGACGAAAGAGTACAAGAGTTACTCAAGTGGGGCCGGCGCAGATTGGATTGGGCATTGTCCCAACGACTCCGGCGTCGTCGAGATAGAGCCGAAAAGACAGTAGAGGAACCAGACATCCAGGATCTCCTACAAGACTTTACCCCTACAGAGCGGCACCATCTTAGCGAGATAGCAAACAAAGCATCTCAGATTGGCGATCCGGACCCTGCCTCTGTCCGCGACTTCATGGCGGAGGTAGTCAACGGGTTTAAGGACAAGGCGGTTCGCGAACTGATGGAAAGGGTCCGAGTCGAGGAATCTGGATTTCAGAGCAGCTTTTGGGGGCTCGTTCGAGAGTTTTCACTCATCGACGCCAGAAGAACCCTGAGTATCGTCCGGGCTAGGCTCGAGACAATTGACCGCTTGGACGCCGCGATCAAGGCCGGAGCTACGGAAGTTCCACACATACACGAGACCATCAAGGAATTCCCTTGGATCCTTGATCCTAGGTGGAGTCTTCTTGGCGATGAAGTTGACATTTCTACGTTTGCCGAGGAATACGAACCCACAGTCGATGGTGAGACGGGGCAAGTCTTGGACTTCCTCTTTATACTTCAACCTAAGGATCCTGCACCCGCTGACGAGTTACTTGTCGTAGAGATCAAACGAGGACGAAAGTCAAATGGCAAGATACACTCTGTTAGCGAGCCGGAGGTCGACAAGTTCTATTCCTATGTGTTAAGCGTCCAGGATCACTATCGATCTGGCAACACCAGCGCGCCATCTGTGAGTGGACTGATGATTGCAAATCGGTATTCACAACGCGCTGGCAGAAAAAGGAGGAGTCTGGAAAGTCTTCAGGACGTCAAACTAGAATTCAGAACATGGGACAGTGTGATTGACAACACCCGAAAACTCCATACTGGATGGTTGGAAGTTACCCAAGCGCACCCAAGGTAGAGTTGAATCTTCAACAAGACACTTTGCTCTAGTGGGCGACTCTAAGCAATGGACATAATGACACCCACGCAGCGCTACCGCGCCATGGCGCACAACCGGGGCAGAACGCAACCGGAGCGCGCCTTGGCCTCTGGGCTGTGGCGTCGCGGACTCCGCTACTTCACTCACGAAGGGTACACGTCTGTCACGGGCAAGCGCCTGCGGGGCGACCCGGACTTGATCTTCGCGCGAAAGAGAGTAGTAGTTTTCGTAGACGGATGTTTTTGGCACGGGTGTCCGAAGTGCCAAAAACACGCTGGCTTGAGCGGTGACTTCTGGGTGAACAAGATACGGGGAACTAGAGAACGCGATCGGCGGGTTACGATCACGCTAGAGAGCGAAGGATGGACGGTTCTCCGTGTCTTCGAGCACGACGTTCGCACAAAGGCGGCGCTTGCGGATACTATCGAGGGTCTCGTGCCACGCATACGCGCTGCGTCCTGAAAACACGTTGTGGTCACAATTGGAGAGCAAGGTGGCTGGTCAGGCGATTCGCGACTTCATCATGCAGGAGAGGCCGGCGTCTGCTGCGCGCGGCACTGCCGTTTCCCTGTTTTCCGGGGCCGGTCTCAGTGACTTGGGCTACGAAATGGCCGGGTTCCACTTCCACGTCCAGGTGGAGAGGGACGAGCGGCGGGCCGCCATTGGGTCAGACAACTTTCCCGCGTCAACGTGGGTCACTGCGGACGTGCGCACGAGCGGAGACGAGATTGCCGCAGCCTACCGCGCTGCCACCTCGCAGCGCCTTGACTTGCTGGTTGCGACTCCCCCGTGCCAGGGCATGAGCAGTTCAAACCCCAGCAGAGGCAAGCGGCAAACGCCAAAGGCTAGAGCGCTTGAAGACAAGAACCGACTGATGCTGGAAGTAATCCCGGTGGCTCGCCTGCTGAAACCACGGCTGATTGTAATTGAAAACGTGCGTCAGGTCTTGACTCTTGACGTGGAGCACGAGGGATCCAAGGGTAAACTCGTTGATCTGCTCGGCGCTGGGCTACCAGACTATCACGTCTTTTGCGGCGTGGTGAACGTCGCCGATTACGGGATTCCCCAAGTGAGAAAGCGCGCTCTAATTGTGGCAGTAAACAAGAGTGAGACCTGGTTAGAGGCCGTGGCGACATCGGGTAGCAGGCCACGGCAAACTCATGCCGAACGTCCCACCAACGGAGAGTCGCCGTGGGTCAGCATTCGAGAATGGGCAGAAGTGATGGCCTACGAAACTCTGGACGCAAAGTCAAAGGATTCTGCTTGTGGCGCGCATCCTCTGCACTTTGTTCCGGTTTACGGCCCAGACCGCTATCAGCAGGTCAGCCAAATCCCCGCATACTCGGGCCGCAGCGCCTACGAGAACGACACCTGTCCATCGTGCGGAAAACATCCAGTTGACAGGGGCATGATTTCGTGCCCCGCCTGCGGCAATGTAATGCGCAACAGGCCTTACGTGGAACGAAACGGTAAACCGGCCTTGATCAAGGGGTTTCACTCAAGTTATCGACGCATGAGTCCAGACCGACCCGCTTATACCATTACCACCAATTCAAGCCACGTTGGCAGCGACTTCAAGATTCACCCTTGGGAGAATAGGGTGCTCAGCATCCTCGAATGCGCCGACCTTCAGACCGTTCCAAGGTTCTATGACTGGACCCGCGCACACCGGAGCAAAACGCTTTACATCATAAGGAATCTGATTGGTGAGGCATTCCCTCCCTACTTCACTTACCTCCACGGCCGGCTTCTAGCGGAGTTTCTATTTGACCGTACTCCATCGCGGTTGATTGAAAGACAGGCGAGTTAAGCGCACGCCCCTACCATGCCCTCGGTGGGCGGTACGTGCTGGTTGGGGGCGTGCCGTGCACGGTGTGCGAACGGTGCGGCGAGCGCTCCTTTAGCCGCGAGACTACCGAGAAGGTGCGGCGCCTGGCGCGGGGGCGCGCCGCAGCGCCGAAGTCCGTGCCCATGCAGGTTTGCGAATTCGCCTTGCGGCGGCGGGGCGCGGCACACCAGAGGCGATTATGCGCTACGCTGTGGTGATAGAGCAAGGCCCCGCCAGCTACGGCGCGCGCGTGCCGGATTTGCCCGGGTGCGTGGCGGCCGCGGCGACCAGAGAAGAGGTGTGCGCCCTGATCCGCGAGGCCATACGCCTCTACGTCGAGGCCCTGGAGGAAGACGGCATACCGGTTCCTGAGCCGCAACCTTACGAACTCATCGAAGTCTAGAGTGCCAACCATTTGGACTTACTCTAGTGGAGATACGCTATGAAATCGTTCGACAGGATTACCATCGATCCCGCGGTCATGGGGGGTAAGGCGTGCGTGCGCGGTATGCGCGTAACGGTCGGTACGGTGGTGGGGCTGTTGGCGGCCGGCCACTCACCCGCGGAGATACTGCGGGCCTATCCGTATCTTGAGCGGGAGGACATCGCTCAGTCTCTGGCCTACGCCGCCTGGAGGCTGGAGGAACGGGAAGTTCCTCTCTCCACGCCATGAGGACAAAACTCCTGGTTGACATGAACCTCTCACCCGCATGGATACCGGTTCTGCGCAAGCACGGCTGGCACGCGGTGCACTGGTCTACCGTCGGCGACCCCAGAGCCAGCGACAAAGAGATCATGAGTTGGGCAGCCGGTCACCAGTTGGTCGTGTTCACCCACGATCTGGACTTCGGCGCCATGCTGGCGCTCTCGCACGAAGCGGGTCCGAGTGTGCTTCAGGTCCGGGCGGAAGACACGCTGCCGGATTATCTGGAAGGGCCGGTCATCGCCGCTCTCAGCCAGCATGAAGCCGACTTGCTCGCTGGAGCCTTGGTCGTGGTTAACGAGCGCCGGAGCCGTGTGCGGGTTTTGCCGTTGTGAAACCACGTAATGCGAGTACCTCATCGGCAGAGACCCATACGTCCGATTTGGCGCGGGTTAGGCGCAACGGCTGGATCTGCACACGCTGGAGACTGAGGCGCTGCCCCTGCACCGCGTCAAGGCGGGCTGATCCACGCTTTGGGGGAACGCATGATCCCCATGGTTGGGTGGAGTCGTCCGTAGGTGTGGCATAATGCTGGCGCAAGCGACGTGAGCGCTGCCGCTTAACTCTAATCCCGCAGGGTCTGCTCTGCCTTTGAGAGAGCCCCGTATTTGGGCGTACGTGGGATACAAGTCCGCTATCCTGGGCGCTAGCGGTTCTGACTGCTCGGATGAAATTTGCAACAACACTCGGCAATGAATAGATTTACAGAGTTTGCAGAACGCATAGCAAACGCGCGCGCGTTCGAATTCGGCATCCTGGCGGTTATCATCGTCAACGCCGTGCTGCTGGGAGTTGAGACCTCGTCCGCGTTGGAAGCACAGTACGGCGATTGGATGCGCCGGGCAAACGAAGTCGCGCTGGCGATCTTCGTTTTGGAAGCGCTGCTCAAAATGACGGCGTCCAGCCCCCGGGTCACCGGCTATTTTCGCGACGGCTGGAACATCTTCGACTTCCTGATCATCGTGCTCGCGCTAATTCCCGCGGCCGGGCAATTCGCCACCGTCGCCCGACTCGTGCGGCTGCTGCGGATCGTGCGCCTCGTTTCCACCATCCGCGAATTGCGGCTCATCGTCACGGCCCTGGTGCACTCCATACCGAGCGTCGGGCACGTGATGATGCTCATGAGCATCATCGTCTACATCTACGCCATCATCGGCTACCACCTCTTCAGCGCGCACGACCCGGAAAACTGGCGCAGCCTCGGCATGGCCGTGCTGACGCTCTTCAACATCATCACGCTGGAAGGTTGGACCGTGGTGATGTTCAAGGCCATGGAACTGCATCCCCTCGCCTGGATCTACTTCGTCAGCTTCGTCGTCGTCGGCACGTTCGTCGTCATCAACCTCTTCATCGCCATCATCATCAACAACCTGGATGAGGCCAAACTGGAGCGCCTGCGCGACCTGGAAACGCCGGTATCCAGAGAGGAACTGCTGCGGGAGATCCGCTCCACCCAAGACGCGCTGCTCCGGCTGGAAGAACGCCTGCGGGACACCGAGCCGAAGTAGGCTCAGTCCGTCCCGGCCAGTGCGTGCAGCGGGGTAGCAGGAGTGCGGAAAGCGTAGATCTTCGCTACCGGAGACCTCTGCAAGACTCCTTCCCCCTCGCTGGCTGTCAGGGGTAGGCAATTGTCATTCCTGTAAGTGTCAGGTAATTCGTTGACAGATTCCGCCTTCCGCGAGGCAACGGTGGTAGCCGCTGTCATTCTGAGCGCAGCGAGGAATCTAGGGCCGTCACGCAACAAGCCTCTCGCCTTATAGCACACTAGATTCCTCACTGCGCTGCGCTTCGTTCGGAATGACAGAAAAGACAGCTTTGCGTTGCACCCGGGTCACTCACTTTATCCAGCGATTCTGTCAACGAATTAGTCAACACTTACAATTCCGAGCGCAGCGAGGAATCTAAAGATGCTGATTTTGCCGGGCGGCGCTTTAGATTCCGCGAACAGGGTTCGACACTTCGCTGCGCTCCGTTCGGAATGACTGGCGAAGTCGATTGTTGTATACCTACCCCTGTCAGCCCTCCATGGAGGAACGTTGGGATGGGCAGCGCAACTGCGTGACACCGCCGCCTGCGTGTATAATGACTCGGACCGCCGTTCGCAAGAGGCTTGGAGAGTAGCCCATAGCAGCAGCCCCCGCTCAGAATCCGCGCTACGAGGCGCATGAGAACCCGCCCCTGCTGGCATCGTTGGGATACGGGTCTCAATTCAGCTTGCTCGCCTCCGCCACTTTGCTGGTCACGCCCGTCATCGTCGCGAAAGCCTCGGGGCGGGAAGACTCTTACCTGGTGTGGATGGTCTTTGCCTCCTTGCTCGTCGTCGGCGTCACCACGCTGCTGCAAGTGCGCGCCATTGGCCCGGTGGGCGGCCGCGCCGTGCTGCCCATGTTCACGGCGGCCTTTTCCATCCCGTTCTGCATTACCGCGGTAGAAGACGGCGGGCCGGCGACCCTGGGCATGTTGGTAGTGGTCGCCGGCGTCTGCCAGCTTATCATCTCCAAGTGGCTTTTCATCCTGCGCCGCCTGGTCACGCCCACGGTGGGCGGCACGGTCATGATGATCCTCTCCATCACGTTGGCCTCCGTCGTCTTTGCGCTCCTGGATGAAGCATCGACTGCCGAGCCCACGTCCGCGACGGTGACCGCGCTGGCAACGCTGCTCGTCGTGGCGGTGCTCACGTTTCGCGGGAATCCCGTGCTGCGCCTGTGGGCCGCCCCAATCGGCATTGTGTTTGGCTGCCTGGTGGCTGCCGCCTTTGGCGTCTACGACATGGAGAGAGTCATCCAGGCGCCATGGGTAGGGCTGCCCAGCGAATGGCCGGACCTCACGCCCAACTTTGGCATACCGTTCTGGACGATACTGCCTTCGTTCATATTCCTCGGCATCATCATCTCGATCCAGGCCAACGGCGAGTCCATCGCCCTGCAGCGGGTATCGAGCCGCGAGGATCAGGCGATCGACTTCCGGCAGGTGCAGGGCACGCTGGCGGGCGGCGGCATTGGCAACATCCTCAGCGGCCTCATCGGCGCGGTGCCCGTGATCATCCATCCGGGCACAGTTGCCTTCACGCAAGTCACCGGCGTTGCTTCCCGCCGGGTCGGGTATCTCATTGGCGCGCTCTTCATCGCCATGGCCTTCCTGCCCAAGGTTTCCGGTTTGCTCAGCACCATTCCCGGCCCGGTCATGGCGGGCTACCTGACCCTGGTGACGGGAACGCTCTTCGTCGACGGCGCGCAACTAGTGATACAAAGCGAGCAAAACCGCCAAAAGGTCATCGTGGCCGGCGTCTCATTCTGGATTGGCGCCGCCTTCCAGTTCAAGCTCTTCGCTCTGCCGGCCCTGGGCCCGGTGTGGGATACGCTACTAAAGAGCGGCATTTCCACCGGCGGGTTTGCCGCCATTCTCATGCTGCTGTTTCTCGAGTTCACCACGCACCGCAGCATGCGCTTCATGTCGCAACTTCACATCGACGCGCTACCGGAACTCAATGAGTTCATCACCAGGTTCTCAGCCAGCCGCGGCTGGAGCCAGACGATGACCGACCGGCTGATGGCGGTTGGCGAAGAAACCCTGCTTACCCTGGCGCCGCTCGACCTGGACCTGGATAGCGACGACGATGAAGCCCAAGACGGGAGGCAATTGGTCGTCCTGGCCTCCAGCGAAGGCCCCGTGGCGGACCTGGAGTTCATCGGCGGCGGCGACGAAGAGAACCTGGAAGACCGCATCCGCCAACTCCAACAACACGATTCGGAAACCCCTATCGAACAGGAACTCTCCCTGCGCCTGCTCCGCGGCTTCGCCGACTCCGTAGAACACAAGCAATACCAGGACAACGACGTCATCACCGTCCGCGTCACCGCGCCTGAGGACTAGAAACATTCGCCCCTATGTGCGCCAAGTTTGTCGTCTCTGGGGTAGAGTTGACCCAAACGTACCATGGTTTGAAGCAATATCCAATTGTGCGGTTTTGATTTCTTCGGTGCCAATGGCGCGGTGACACGCCGGGAAGATTGCGAGAGTAACTTCAAGTCCGAGGCGATGGTGTCAATCACTCATACTCATCATCAACTCTTGGGAGTAACGCGGCAATGGCCAGAGTCCAGTTGATAATCTCCGATGAGGGCCGCGACCGTTTCGTGCAACAGGCGCGCAGGGAGGGGATGACCCTAAGCGCGTGGCTGCTGGCTGCCGCGCGCGAGCGGCTCGAAGCGCGAAAGCGCGTAGAACGGTTCGCATCCCCGGACGAACTACGGCGGTTCTTCGCGGCCTGCGATAGGCGGCGGGGCGCCGGCACGGAGCCTGATTGGGAAGAGCAGAAGCGGGCAACAGTTGTACGACCGCCGCAAGAGGCGTAGGAAAGTACCGAAAGAAGGCTGCATCCCGCTGGCAGCTAGCAGGAAGTAAAGGGACTTGGCTCCGCTCGGGCGGTGAAGGGGCGAGGAACCGCAGCGAAGGGAGACTCCCGTGACGGACTGGGAAGATTGCCCGGCAGTAGAAAGCGTTCCCGATAGACGAAGCGGAGCGTGGGTGTTTTCCGGGACCAGAGTGCCCATAGCCGCCCTCTTCGAAAACCTCGAGAGCGGTGCTTCCGTCGGGCAGTTCCTGGACTGGTTCCAGGGTGTGGAAGAATGGCAGGTTAGGGCGGTACTTCGTCACGCCGCGCAGCCAAAGGCAGCGCCCATCCCTCTACCCCGGGAAGACTGAGCGCGCGCCTGCAAATTGACCCACCGTAGTCGCTCCCAGAGTCCGTGACGCAGCGGCCCCGCGCTCTGCTCTGTCGCCATGCGGCGGTCGCGTTCTACGGCTTCGTGCCCATGCACTCGCCGAAGGCCATGCCGGCAAAGCCGCCGGGGAGGGTTTTCCACTCCTCCAGGTCGTTTCGCCATTGGTCGAACTGCTCGTGGGTGGCCACGCCGAACTTGGTTGCCGCCTCTATGACGGCGGGGGCGCAGAACCACTCCAGCACGAATTTGACGAAGAAGGCGGCGTCCGTCAGCGTGCCGAACGAATCGTAGGAGCCTTTGGCGCGCACGTCCGTGAAGCCGGCGGCCAGAAAGTGGCTTGCCAACTGCTTGCCCATCTCAGGATGGCCGCCGTTGCCGGCCAGCAAGCGCCCGAACGTATCCCACGCGGACCGGGTCTTCTCTTCCCCCGGCTCGATGAACGACGAGGAAACGATGATCTCGCGGCTGAAGATGAGGCCGCCCGGTTTCAAGACCCGCTTCGCCTCGCCCAGCGCCGCCGCCGTATTCGGGACGTGCGTAAGCACCGTGTGGCAGAACGCCACGTCGAAGTAGTCGTCTTCAAACGGCATTTCCGTAACGTCACCCACGTGAAAGGTCGCGTTCGCGTGTCCGCCGGCCTGGGCCACCGAGCGGGCGATGGCGATCTGGGACTCTTCCATGTCGATGCCGTGAAACTCGCCGGGCTCCACCGCCTTGGCCAGGCCCATGGAAATCGTGCCCGGACCGCAGCCGAAGTCCAGCAGCCGCTGTCCCGGCTTCAGGTGGGGCAGCAGCCCCGCGGCGTTGGTCTGGGCGCTCCGCCGCTCGAGCAGTTGGAGGAACTCTTCTCCATACCCCATTGTGTAAGAAGATTCTGCCGCCTGTTCAGACATTGCCCGCGCTCCTTTGCGTGTCGGGTCCGGTTCATACCTACATACACCCCTATGGTATGCAATCCTGCGCGGCCTGTCCATACTCCCTTGAGAGACCGCTGCCCAACGCCGTCATTCCAGCGAAAGCCCGTCCGCCGCGCGGGCGCGCGGAACTTGCTCTCACTCCGGCCCCCGTCTCGCGCAAGCGCGCCATATGCGGTACACTGAATCGTGGGGAGGTTGCGCTTTCTCTGTGCCGCGCGCAGCCACCAGGGAGATTTGGCGCAAGAAGTCAGCGTCCTTGCGATGGCCGCGAGTGCCCGCGATTTCGCGCTGCCCGTCATAGCTATCCGCAGCCTTGCCGCGTTGACCGCAACGCCGCGCGGAACGGCCGGCGCGGTATTCGATTTCTCGCAGTCCGGAGGATCCCATGCCTTTGAACGTGTATCTGACTTTCGTAGACAACTGCCGGGAAGTCTTCGACTTCTACCGTGAGGTCTTTGGCGGCGAGTACCTGACTATGCAGACGTTTGGCGACGCTCCCGCCGACTTCGAGTATCCGGAGTCGGAACGCGACAGGATTATGCACGCCACGCTGTCAATCGGAGACAGCACCCTGATGGGCAGCGATACACCCTCCAGTTTCGCGCCGCCGCCAACCGTCGGCAGCAACTTCTCGCTCTCCTATACGCCGTCGAGCAGAGAGGAGACCGACCGGTTGTTTGCCGCGCTCGCCGCAGGCGGTACGGTGACGATGCCGCTGCAAGAGACGTTCTGGGGCGCGTACTTTGGCTCCTGCACCGACAAATTCGGCATCAACTGGCAATTGAACTACGAACTTTCCCCAGAGTGAGGCAGGTTGCAGGCGATGCTGCTTCCTCTTGGCTATGCGCCCGCCCCACACGAAAGGCTCATCTCCATGAGATTTTGCGCAACGCTCCTCGCGGTAGCCGGCATCGCCATGGCGCTGGCTTTCGCGGGCTGCGCGGGCGGCGGCGAAGGCGGGCGAGCATGCCGAAGGCGCTGAGTCCCGTGAAGACGGTGAAGAGGCCGGCACGCAACTCGGCCTGGACGAGACGTTCGACGAAGTGCGCGCCGGGGCGCGGCTGATCCTTGCCTACGACGCCGAAACCAACACGTTTACCGGCTCCGTCCAGAACACGACCGACGCGACGCTCCGGCAGGTGCGGGTCGAAGTGCATCTCTCCAATGGGACTGAGTTGGGGCCGACGACGCCGGTTGACCTCGCGCCCGGTCAAGTCGTTGACATCACCCTTCCTGCGACTGACGCGCCCTTTACGACCTGGAGCGCCCATCCCGAAGTGGGCTGATTCCCTGCCATGCAGCCGCCTAGCGGTTTTGCTGTAAGAGCGATAACGGTAACGCCCCATGAAGCCACCCAACCCTCTGTTTAGCCGCCGCACAGTGCTGGCCGGCGGGGCCGCCCTCGGTCTGGCTGCCTGCGGGGGTCCGGCCCGCGGCCGGGACCCGCTCAAGTCCATCCAGCAAGGCCTGGCCGCCGCGCCGCTGCCGCCGCCCTGGGAGCCGCTGGTCGTAAGCGGCACGGCGGTCGAGACCGCCGGCCATCGCTACCGCTTCGACGCCGGGCCGTTCCCTTCCAGCCTGGAAATAGACGGCGCGGAGTTCCTCTTCGACGGGGTCAAGCTGGACGTGCGCGTGCAGGACGAACTGCTCGTCTGGCAGCGGGCGCGCACCGTCTCCCTCAGCGCCACGGACGTGGAATTGCTGGCGCGGGGCAACGCCGGCGACCTGATCGCGCAGACCCGCGTGACCGTCAGCTACGACGGCATGTGCCGCTTCCGGGTCAGCCTGATACCCCAGGGGCGTCATCACCATCGACTCCATCCTGCTCGACGTGCCCATCCTGCGCAGCGAGACGACGCACTACGCGCACCACCTGCTAG
>CAXXVD010000005.1:0-702026 GCA_963662335.2 Chloroflexota bacterium
CGACGGTCCGCAACTCGGCTTGGCCGACGACACGCGGTCGTGGGTTGTCAAGTACGAGCGCCTGATCGTGGCAGCCGGCTCCCGGGACGTGTGCCCTGTCCTTTGCCGGGTCAAGTCTGGCGGGGGCCATGGGAGCCAACGGCGCTCACGCGCTGCTGAGTCGCTACCAGGCGCTCACTTCGCGGCGCATGGTGATCTTGGGTTCGGGCAACCTGGGTCTCACGACCGCAAGGCTGGCGCTGAATAACGGCATAGAGGTCGTTGCCATTGTGGACGTGTCGCCGGCCGTGCGCGGCGACACGTCCCTCATGCGGGAACTTCAGCAAGACGGTGTGCGCCTGTATAGCTCCCATACCGTAAAGGAAGCCGTCGGCGGTGAAGACGGTATCAAATCTGTCGCGCTCGTCGCGGTAGACGAAAGCAACGAGCCGGTCAGCGGTACCGAGAAGACGATCGCCGCCGACACGGTGTGCCAAGCAATCGGCCTCGTGCCCAACATAGAACTCCTCAATCTTCTGGACTGCGACCTTGCTTTCAAATCCGGGCTTGGCGGCTACGTGCCGGACCATGACGAATGCATGCGCACCAGCGTCGAGAACGTGTTTGTTGCCGGTGACGTTGCGGGTTGCCACGATGGCATGGTCCTGGACGCCGATACGGCCCGCAATCAAGGCCGCCGCGCTGGCATTGCCGCTGCCGAGTCACTGGGCGCCATCGACAGTGCGCAGGCGCGCGCCCGGCGGGCCGAGATCCAGGCCGCGGCCGCCCCTGCACGTCCGGTCGCAGTTCATTCGGCTTGGCAGCAATGGCTTCAGTCCTTCGTCAACGTGGGCGGGCCGGACGTCTTTGCCTGCGAGTGCGAGGAAGTTACCCGCGCGGAACTCATAGACCTGCAACCGCCCCGTTACTTGGATTGGCGGTCGGAGCAGATGAGTAACCGGAGTCTCCAGACCCAGTTGCAGGATGGCCCGGTCGAACCGGATCAGGTCAGGCGCTTGACGCGGGCCGGCATGGGCCACTGCCAGGGCCGGCGGTGCCGTGAGCAAGTTTCGCTTCTGCTGGCCGCGGAGTCCGGCGCCGATATAGCAAAAGTACCGCTCATGTCCTACCGGCCGCCGGTTCGTCCTCTGCCGTTGAATGTCATGTGGCCGCACGATGAGACGGAGCAGATGCGCGAGAACTGGGTCAAGTGGTTCGTTCCCGTGAGTAGAGTGTTGGGATAGGCAGCGAGCAGCGTTCAGCGGAGTGGCAGTATGCCGAGTAACAGCGCAGCCGTAGTCATCATTGGGGGCGGCGTCTCGGGCCTCAGCACGGCCTATCATCTTGCCAAGGCGGGCAAGGACGTCGTCGTCATCGAGAAAAGCGTCGTCGGCGCCGAGGCTTCCGGGCGCAACGGCGGGATGATAAGCGAGCGCACTGACGAGCCGGCTTTGGTGCCGTTGGCGGTTGAATCTGTGCGATTGTGGCCGACTTTGGATGATGAGTTGGGCTACCCCACCGAGTTCGTGCAGGCAGGCAGGCTCCAGGTTGCCGTATCGGAAGCGGAAATGGGCCGCTACCTGACCGAGTGTGAGGTAGGGGAGCGCTTCGGCGTGGACGTGCAGGTCTTGGATCGCGGTGATATTCAGGAGTTGGCGCCCTTCGTCACCGATAGGAACCTCGGCGGGATCTTCTTCCCAAATGGCGCTCACGCCAACCCGCAACGGACGGTGCAGGCCTTTGCCTGGGCCTTGCAAGACCGGGGCGGCAAGCTCTACCAACACACCGCCGCCACGGGCTTCAAGCTCGCTGGCGGGAGAGTCACTGCAGTCGAAACCTCCGCCGGTGTCATCGAAACCGACACGGTGGTGTGCGCTGCCGGGCCTCAGACGGCGCTGTTTCTGGAGATGGTGGGCGTGCGCGTGCCCCTGGCGACGGCGCGGGCCGAGATTATTGCCACCGCGCCTTTAGAGCCGCTCTTTCAAATGGCCCTCGTGGGGAACGGACTCTACGGGCGCCAGGCCAGGAAGGGTAATCTGCTCTACGGCGGCGGGCCCCACGAATGGATCGACGTGGAACTGACTGCCGATCCCGGGAAGCCCAACACACCGCTCATACGGAACATCGCCAGGCGGCTTGCGGACCTGTTTCCCGGGGTGGCGGACGTGCCGGTAATCCGCAGTTGGGCCGGGGTGATAGAACAGGCCCCGGACTCCCTGCCCATCATCGACATCCTGGAACGGCCGCGCAACTTCGTCTTCGTCTCCGCATCGGCGCACGGCTTCGCCATCGCCGCCGCCACCGGCAAAGTCGTGAGCGAATTGGTGCTCCACGGCGAGTCCAGCGTTGACATCAGCGGCCTCAGGCTGGGCAGATTCGGCGACGTCAGCCCCAACTGGCGAGAGGAACTTGGATGGATCCCGGCTCCCGTATGACCTGCACATGTATACACTCGAATTGTTGGGGTTGAAATGGAAGGCAAGCGAAGTGATAGGTGGAATAGCAAGACGTTGACTTGAAAAAGCCCTATTCCTGTTGCTATGATGCCATCAGGACAGGCGTAGTAGAAAAGTGGTTAGCCTTGCCTGAGGCAACTGTTCTCTTAGGCGATTGCAGAGAACAACTGACATCCGTTGCGCCCGGTTCCGTTGATCTAATCGTCACGTCTCCCCCGTATGCCAATCAACGCTCCGCCACTTATGGCGGCATCAAGCCTGATGAGTACGTGGATTGGTTCTTGCCCATCATCGACCAATTGCATCGCGTGCTCAAACCAACTGGCACATTCATCCTCAACATCAAAGAGCCCGCGATCAGTGGCGAGCGGCACACGTGCACGTTAGAGTTGGTGCTTGCAATGCGCAAGCACGGCTGGCTCTGGACTGAGGAGTTTATCTGGCACAAGAAAAATTGCTATCCCGGCAAGTGGCCTAACAGATTCCGCGACGCTTGGGAGCGACTCTACCAGTTCAACAAACATCGTCAGTTCAAGATGAATCAGGAAGCCGTTATGGTACCTGTGGGTGACTGGTACGAAAACCGGATGAGCAACTTGAGCGAAACGGACAAGACACGTGACGAATCCAAGGTGGGCAGTGGCTTTGGCAAGAAAGTTGAGAATTGGATTGGCCGCGAATCCGTATACCCTACTAACGTTCTTCATGGCGCCACCGAGTGCGGTAACCGAAAACACAGTGCGGTGTTCCCATACTGGCTGCCGGAGTGGTTCATCTTGTTATTCACGGACCCAGGAGACACGGTGTTGGACCCCTTTGCCGGTTCCGGAACTTCGCTCTTTGCTGCTCTAAACTTGGGCCGCAATGCAATTGGAATAGAGATTCATGAGCCATATTTTGAGAAACTGCAGGAACAACTATCTCCGCTTGGCGCACTCACAATATGAGTGCAATAACCGATGCGCAAGTTACTGGCTACGTGAAAGCCAATGTAGGGACGTTCCACAGTAAACGCTTAGAGGCTCTGAAAAAACTGCGTCTCGAAAAATTGCTCCGTCGCAAGAACCCTTACTTGTTCAAGAGCAAGAACATAACCGTAGCCTCTGACCTTATTCGCTCCCTTTTGTCAGCGCACCTCAGTTCTCAGGAAGAAACTCTATTCGGCGACTTCCTGGAAGGTCTCGCAATCTACGTAGCGGAGGTTGTTCATGGTGGGCAGAAGTCCGCTGCCACAGGCATAGACCTGGAGTTCACCTTGGAGGATGTTCGCTATATCGTTTCCATCAAGTCCGGACCCAACTGGGGCAACAGTTCACAGGTTGCGAAAATGCGGGACAACTTTGCTGCTGCCACTCGCCTGATTCGGCAAGGGAATCGTACTGCTAACGTCATTGCCGTAAACGGGTGCTGTTACGGTAGAGACTCTTCTCCCGACAAGGAGGGGTACTTCAAGTACTGCGGCCAGGAATTCTGGGAACTAATCTCTGGAGATCCTAAGTTCTACAAGCGCATCATCGAGCCGCTGGGTCATGAAGCCAAGCAGCGCAACCAGGACTTCGCCAACCAGTACGGGGCCGTAGTGAATCAGATGAGTAGGAAGTTCGTCGATGGGTTCTGCGCAAAGGACGGCTCAATAGACTGGCCCAAGCTGGTAGCATTCAGTTCCAAGAGAGGGCCGGCTCCCAGGCTCTAATAGGGACATGGTACTGAGAGTAGCAGACTCCAACTGTTGGGAAGAAATCGAGTGGATTCCAGTTCTAAAGTGACACAGCGTTTACACAAACACCAAACAGCTTCCGCCAAAGAAATAGCAGACTCACACGGATACTCCCCCCAGTATCCGGAAACACCATTCACAGACTTCAACTCTGTAACGCCTAATACTGCCTTGGAGTCACTGAACTTAAACTGGCGGGAGACAGACTTGCCGGAGCGGATTCGGACGAAACACGTTCACCGGCTGCACCCATATCTTGGCAAGTTCATTCCACAGTTAGTCGAGATTTTCCTGCGCAAGTTTGAGCCGACGACCGTATGCGACCCGTTTTGCGGCTCGGGCACAACGCTCGTAGAAGCAGCAACACTGGGGATAAATGCGGTAGGATGCGATATTTCCGAATTCAACACGCTCATGACCCGAGTTAAGACGGGCAAGTACGACCTCAGGCTGCTCGAGTCTGAAGTCAACGATATTCTTGGCAAAGTACTGTCCACACCACAGTTGACGTTACGGGAAGAGAGGGCGCCGTATCATGCGAGTGACTACCTCAAGTCGTGGTTCGCGCCACAGGCGCTGGCGTCACTCCTCGCCTACCGTGAGCTTATTCCAGAATACACGTACAGCGACGTACTGAGACTGATCCTGTCACGAGCGGCCAGGTCCGCACGCCGCACAACCCACTTTGACCTTGACTTCCCCAAACAGCCTCAGACTGAACCCTACTACTGCTACAAGCATGGCCGGACATGCAAGCCAACAGAGAATGCGGCGCAGTTTCTCAAGCGGTATAGCAACGACACGCTGAAGCGGATACGTGAGTTTACGGCCATGCGCAGAGACGTGGCCATTTTGACCATGACCGAAGATTCCAGAACAGCGCAGTTCCCCAAGTTCGATCTTGTCGTCACCTCGCCGCCCTACGTTGGACTGATTGATTATCATAAGCAACACACGTATGCATACGAATTGTTGGGGTTGGAGTGGAAGGCTGACGAAGAAATCGGGCCGGCGGCAAAAGGCAACTCACTTCGCGCGCAGGCCGAATACGTTGACAGCATGACGAAGTCTTTCAATAACGTGAAACGGAGTCTCTCGGAACAGGGGCGGATGGTCGTGATCGTTAACGACAAAGCCGGCCTCTATGACGAAATCCAAGAGAGAGTCGGTATGACTCTCGAGACGAGATTGGAAAGACACGTGAACAGAAGGACGGGAAGAAGGGCCGGAGACTTCTTCGAGAGCATTCTCGTTTGGGCCGCAAAGGGATAGGTGAAGTGAAATCAGCGACACAGGAAGCTGTCTTCGAGGTACTACGAGAGTTTGCCTTTAGCCAGATTCCAAAGTTGAGCAAATGGAGCCTCGCTGACATTGGGCAAGCGTATCCATTTCACCAACTCTTCTTTCCTCAAGAAGCTATCCTGGCGGCGAGAGTTGAACGAAGCGTGGTCACGTCGATGGGTACGAAACTCTACCCAGCTTTGGCTGAAGCCATTGCCGGGAGTCACTATAGGAAGGTGTTTGTTGAGCACGTCATTGAAGGCACGGTCAACGATGCGGCCGTAAACATGATCGAGCAAATCGTGACTGAACTTCGGACATCTCCAAGTAAACGAGAGACAGGTCGAGAACCGGACCATGACGGGGAACTGCGCGACATTCTGTACTCGCGAGGTGGTGGACAGTCAAACAGATCGGTCACCGCCGATCTGTTTGTAGAGGACTTCGATGACGGTCCCCTCTTCATTGAATTGAAGAGTCCGCTCCCAAATCTGGATATTGCCGCCGAGTCAAAGAGAAAGCTCCTCTATTACTTGACCATAATGAGCAGAAGGGGAGTGAGCAAGTCAAAAGCGTTTCTCGGCCTGACGTACAATCCCTTTATCACGCGCGACCAGTACAAGCATCCCTTTACGAAGAGGATCATGGACATGGACAAGCAGGTACTGATTGGCAGCGAGTTGTGGGACTATATCGGCGGCCCCGGAACATATACCAGCCTGCTATCGCTAATCGAGCAAGTCCGTCAGGAGGTGTCCGACTCTGCTGACTTCTAGCCTATTAGAATTCGGTTGGCGCAGGCAAGAGTCCTTTGGAAGCTGCTAACGGTACCATACCCTATCAAGTCAGACCGGCGGGCAAGAGCGATGCGCAGGCAGTATTGCGTCTGTCGCGGCTTTGGGCGGAAGAAGGCTGTACCGACGGCTATGTCGCCTGCACGTTAGAGCACTTTCAACAATGGCTCGACGGTGGTTACTTCTTCGTTGGCGAATTTCAGGGCGAGGTCGTGGCGTACGCCGCGGGAGTCGTGAAACTTGGCAAAGGCTACCTCTTCAAGCCCGAGGGCGAGCAGTATTTGAACGTTGATGAAGTCTACGTGCATGCCGACCACCGCGATAAGGGCCTTGGTACGCGACTCGTGCAGGCACTCTTGGACAAAGCGGAAGCGGAAGGAATCGTGCGCTCCATGGTTGGCTCGAACAACGTGGATTGGCTAGCCACCCTTCGGTTCTACGAGCGGCATGGGTATCGGATGCAGTCGATTCAGATGTACAAGTAGCGCCAACCGGTTTGCTCTACGACACTTCGCCGACTGTCCCTGCGTCTGCGAGACCAGTCCCCTATCACTTGGCCTTGCTGTCGTTCACGCGGGGCGAGAGCGGACGGAGTGACCCCCGGAAGTCTCACTCTATCTGGGTTGACATTGCGTTTCAGCACATCCTGGATAGCGCCCCGCTTGCCAACCGCCTCCCACTCATGATACAGAGAGAGGGCGAGCAAGCAGAGCATGGCGGAGAAACGGCACCATGACGAAGCGTATACGTATCTGCTGCGGCGAGCTAAGCGTTACGGCAACCCTCGATGCCTCTACTTCCGCCCAAGCGATCTGGGACGCGCTGCCGCTTGCGGGCAGCGCCAACGTGTGGGGCGACGAAATCTACTTTCGCATACCGGTAGCGCTCGCGGAAGATGACGATGCCCAGGAAGTGGTGGCGCTCGGCGCGCTCGGCTACTGGCCGCCGGGCAATGCCTTCTGCATCTTCTTCGGCCCGACGCCTATGAGCCGGGGCAATGAGATTCGCGCCGCCTCACCGGTTAACGTCTTTGGCGCAATAGATGGTGACGCTACCTTCTTCAAGCAGGTTGCCAGCGGCGCCCAAATCTCAATCGAGCGAATCGAGCAGGATTAGCGGTTTTCGGTTGACTGAATACATGCCATTGAGGAGTGTCAGCTATGCCCTATGCGTTGGAAGACGAATTTGGTGACATCATTGGCAAGGCGCGGCGGGGGTTGGGGTTGAGCGTAGACGCGGTGGCGGAGCGGGTGGGTGTGAGCGCCGGGGATATCGAGAGCATGGAGAGCTATGCGCTCACGCCGGACCAGGCGGTGATTGGCCGCCTGGCGGACGCGTTGGGTCTGCACGCCGAGCGGCTGGGCGCGATTGCGCGGGAAGAGTGGGAGCCTGCGCCGAGCAGTCTTGCGGCCGGTGCAGACATTGCCATAGAGCGCTTCCTGGTGGAGGCGTACAACGCGAACGTCTACCTGCTGGTCAACACGCAGACTAAGACCGCCTTGCTTATAGACGCCGGCGGGTTGGGCGAGGAGGTGGCGCGCCGGGTGGACGAGGTCGGAGTGCGGCTGCTGGCAATCCTCTTCACGCACGGGCACGGCGACCATACGGAAGCGGCAAGCACGATCCAGCGGCAAACCGGCGCCGCCGCGTACGCCGCTCCCGCCGACGCGCGCCTCATCAAAGGCGCGCTTGGCGCCGGCCTGCAGGCGTTGCAGGGCAACGAAACCCTCGCCTGCGACGGGTTTAGCGTGCGGGTCGTGTCAACGCCCGGCCATACGGCTGGCAGCACGACCTTCGTCATCGGCAATGCCGCCTTTACCGGCGATACGCTCTTTGCCGGCTCGATGGGGCGGTGCAGCCTCGACTATGCCGGCATGTTGCAAACCATTCGCGCTCAAGTACTCGCCTTGCCGCCGTCCACCGGCCTCTTTCCGGGCCACGGCCCGGCCACCACGGTAGGTGAAGAACGGGCGCACAATCCCTTCTTCGACTGACCAAACCGAAGAAGCGGCGCGGATTCAAGCGCGTAAGGGAGATGCGGACTTCATGTTGAGCGCGCCGCCGTACCCGCTTGCCGTGTTTGGTAGGGAAGGCGCAAGGCGAGCGCGACAACGCCGCGAATCAGGAGTTTCAATCAGATGAAGAGAGCGTCGCGCAATCACGCAAGCCGGCGAGACTTTCTGCTAACGGCCGGCATGGCCGCGGTTGGGCTCGCGGCCGCCGCAGCCTGCGGCCAGCCGGCCGCTGAGACCGCCAAAGAGAAAAGTACGCCCGCCGTTACGCCGGCAGCGGAAGCCGCGCAGCCCTCGCCCTCGCCGGCGCTTCCCGCCAATCTCAAATTCTCCACGTCCGGTTGGAAGACGGATTTTTCCAAACACAGCGTGCCGCTGGACGAGATCAGTTCCGGCGGCCCGGGGAAAGACGGTATCCCTTCAATAGACAAACCGCGCTTTGTCACAAGCGACGAGGCGGCGTCTTACCTGGGCGACACCAAGCCCGTCGTTGTGGTAGAGGTGAACGGCGAAGCGAAAGCCTATCCCATCGCCATCTTAATCTGGCACGAAATTGTGAATGACATCATCGGCGGCGTGCCGGTGACGGTGACGTTCTGCCCGCTCTGCAACACCGCCATTGCCTTCGACCGCCGCCTCGACGGCACTGTCTATGACTTTGGCGTGAGCGGCAACCTGCGCTACAGCGACTTGATCATGTACGACCGCCAGACCGAAAGCTGGTGGCAGCAGATCACGGGTAGGGCCATCGTGGGCGAACTCACCGGCAAACGACTGACTGCCCTGCCGGCGTCTATCGTCTCTCTTGCCGATTTCCGCGGCACGCATCCGGCCGGCGTGGTCCTGTCCCGGGAAACCGGCTATCCCGACTACCACTGGAGGTACGGCAATAACCCCTACCCCGGCTACGACGACATTCGCAGTTCACCGTTTCTCTTTCACGAGCCGGTGGACGGCCGCCTGCCCGCAATGGAGCGCGTGGTCACCGTCTCCATCGATGCTGAAGCGGCCGCCTACCCTTTCAACGTGTTAGCGGAGCGGAAGGTCGTTGCCGACACCGTCGGCGGGCAGCCAATCGTAGTCTTTCACCAGCCGGGCACGGTGTCGCCTTTTGCCGGCAGCAGGGACGTTGGGGCAGCCGGTGTCTTTGCGCCAACGCTTGACGGCATAACTTTGCGGTTCACCGTGAACGACGAGGGGCACATTGTGGATACGGAGACCCAGTCGCAGTGGAACGTGCTCGGCCGCGCGGTTGCGGGGCCGCTGACCGGCAAGCAGCTTCAGACCATCGTGAACGGCAACCACTTCTGGTTCGCCTGGGCGGTCTTCAAGCCCGATACGCGCGTCTACGGCTTGAACGAGTAGCGTGGAGTCTGCTCAGCCACTGGGGGCCGCGAGCCGCGCGCGGTGGGCAAGCGACTGCCGCTCCGTGTGACCTGCCGCTTGCGCTCAGCTAGCGAATTTCCCAAAACGGGTGGGATCCCAGCGCGTAACCGGGCGGTCGGTGCGGCCGGTTGTAAGCAGATCCCCTATGACTTCGGCGGTGATGGGCGCCTGCTGGATGCCCAATTTGTGATGGCCCACGGCGTAGTAGTAGCCGGGCAAGGCCGACGGGCCGACTAGCGGGTAGCCGTCCGGGCTGAAGGGGCGAAATCCCGTCCACAACTCTTCAATAGTCCCGTCCGCCAACGCGGGCACGGCCTGGATAGCGGCCTGGAGCATCCCCTGTATCGCGCCGGCAGTGTTGCGGCGGTCGTAGCCCACCTTTTCGGTGGTCGCCCCCAGCACGATGCGGCCGCTCTTGCGCGGAATGATGATGTACTGCGGCAGGTTGACGAGGTGGCTGAGCGCGACGGAGTCCGCGCGCAGGGCGAGCATCTGGCCGCGCTCCGGTTCCACCGGAATGTGTTCCGGCGCGCCCCGCAGCGCGCCGCCCCAACTGCCGGCCGCGTTGACGACCGCTCCCGCATTGAAAACGTCGTTTGCCGTGCGCACGCCGGTGACCTTGCCCCGCTCGACCTGAAGCGACTGGGCGTCACAGCCGGTGAATACGTCCACTCCTGCCCGGCGCACGCCGCTATCCAGGGCGCGCAGCACGCGCCGGTTCTCGATGTTCGCGCACGAGGTAACCATGCCGAGCGTTACCGGTACCGTAACCTCCGGCTGCCGCGCCTGAACCTCGCCGGCATCGATGAACTCACAGCCGAGACCCACGCCGTCCAACTGAGGCTGCAACGCGCGCATGGCGGCTTCGTCTTCGTCGGTAAAGGCAAGGTGGAGCGCGGGATGGCACACCGCTTCTACGTCAATGCCGGTTTCGTCGGCCAGAACGGGGGCCAAGGCCAGCAGCATCTCGCTGCCCTCTACGCGCAGCGCAAAGTCGGCAATGCTCTCGTAGGCATAGGGCCGGCTCATGAGCACGCCGGCGGACGCCCACGAGGCCTCTTTGCCGACCTCGCCGCGCTCCAGGAGGGCCACGCCGAGACCGGCAGCGCGCAGAGAGCGGGCAGTCATGAGTCCGATGATGCCGCCGCCGACAATGACGACGTCGTATGCTTTCACCTCGCCGCTTACCCCCTTGCCGCGAATATCGTGTGTTGTGCTCGCGCGCTACGCTGTTTCACCATTATAGTGGATTCGCCATGGCCCTTGGCTTGCGCGCGTAGGGGTTGTGGCATAATCGAACGTGGGTCGGGAGAGTTACCCGGCTTGTAGCGCGCCGCGGCCGGGAAGCGTGCCAAGGAAGTCCGCAGTATGCCCGAAAAGGTGTTGTTCGATACGGACATCGGCACCGACATCGATGATGCCGTGTGCCTGGCGTACCTGTTGGCGCAGCCGGCGTGCGAATTGCTCGGCATCACCACCGTGAGCGGTGAAGCGCAGCAGCGCGCCATGCTGGCCAGCGCCGTGTGCAAGGCGGCTGGCAGAGACGTGCCAATCTACCCCGGCGCGGAAGAACCGCTGCTGATTGCGCAAAAGCAACCCAAGGCGCAGCAAGCGGATGCCCTTGGCGAGTTGCCGCACGACACGGCGTTTCCGCAAGGCGCGGCGGTGGAGTTTCTGCGCACAACCGTGCGGGCACATCCGGGTGAGGTCACGCTGCTCGCCGTGGGCCCACTGACCAACGTCGCGCTGCTCTTTCGGGCGGACCCGGAGATTCCGCGCTTGCTCAAGGGCTTGGCGCTCATGTGCGGACAGTTCTTTGGGCGCGCGGCGGGACGGGGCTTAGTGGAGTGGAACGCCTCCTGCGATCCCCATGCCGCGGCCATTGTCTACCGGAGCGCAGTTGCCAGTCATCGCTCGCATGGCCTCGACGTCACGAGCCAGGTACGAATGCCGGCGGCTGAAGTGCGCGCCCGTTTTCAAGCGCCCGCGCTGCGGCCGGTGGCCGCGTTTGCGGAAGTCTTCTTCCAGCGGCGCGACGAAATCACGTTTCACGATCCGCTGGCGGCAACGACGATCTTCGATGACAGTATCTGCACGTACGCGAGCGGCAACGCGGCAGTTGAGTTGGAAAGCCGGCGCCTGGCCGGCTTCACGCACTGGCAGCCGGACAAGTCCGGCTGCCATCAAGTGGCGGACACCGTGGACGCCGCACGATTCTTTGCGCACTATTTCTCAGTTTTCGAGTGAGGAGAAAACGCATGTTCCAGGGCAAAGTGCTTGCTATCTACACCGCTCCGGCGCGTAAGGAGCCGATGGTTGCGCACCAGGAGGTGCGGGTGGTGCCGGGCAAGGGCATCGAGGGTGACCGCTACTACATTGGCAACGCAACGTACTCGGACCGCGCCGGGCCGCACCGGGAATTGACGCTGATCGAGAGCGAAACCCTGGATGCCCTGGAACGGGAATACGGGTATCGCCTGGAGCCGGCACTCTCCCGCCGCAACGTCCTGGTTTCCGGCGTGCCCCTCAACCACCTCATCGAGCGTGAGTTTACGATTGGGGGCGTACGTTTGCGAGGGCTGCTCCTGTGCGAGCCCTGCGCGAACTTGGCGGAAACCAGCGGACACGCACACATCATCAATCACCTCATGCACCGGGGCGGCCTGCGCGCCGAGATTCTGACGGAAGGTAAAATCCGCGTTGGCGCGTACATCTTGCCGGCCGGTGATGGCTAACGCCTATCGAAACACTTTGCACTCAATCTGAGCATACTTGCCAAGTCGCTGTCGAAATCGAAAATCCGTTCACCCTGAGCCTGTCGAAGGGTCGGAGCGTCCAACCCGCAGAATCTAGACCCGGCGCACAGACCCTACCGTTTACCCTGAGCCTGTCGAAGGGTCGAAGCGTCCAATCAGCAGACTCAAGGCCCGGTGCGCAGACTCTACCGAGCGTGCTTCGACAGGCTCAGCACGAACGGTAGGGCAAGCAATCCCCTACGCCGTCTTGTAGCCCAGCGTGCCGCCGCCGTCGGCGTAGAGTTCCGTGCCGGTCACGAACGACGCCTCATCCGAGACCAGGAAGAGCGCGGCGTTGGCCATTTCCTCCGGCGTAGAAATGTAGCCCAGGGGATGCCGGGCCGCCACGCTGGCGCGCATGGCGTCCGGATCCGGTTGCAAATTGATGAAGTAATTCATCAACGGCGTGGTGACGCTGGCGGGACAGAGTGTGTTGGCGCGCACGCCGTACGGGGCGCAATCCAGCGCCAACGCTTTGGTGAAAGCAATCACCGCGCCTTTGGAGGCGCAGTAGGCAATCGAGTGCGGCTGCGCGTGCACACCGACCATCGAGGACACGTTGAGGATGACGCCTTTCGTCTCTTTCAAGGCGGGCAGCCCGTGCTTGCACGTCCAGAAGAGACTCTTGACGTTGATGTCCATGATGCGGTCCCACTCGTCTTCGGTGGTGTCTTCAACGTCGTTGTCTACGAAGATCGCGGCGTTGTTGACGAGAATGTGCAGCGCGCCAAACGCTTCATGCGTGTCCGCTAGCATAGCGCGCACGTCGTCTTCGCGTGAAACGTCGGCAGCGATAGCGTGCGCCCGCCCGCCCGCCTGGCGGACGGCGGCCGCAACGCCTTCAGCGCCTTCCCGGTTCAGGTCGGCAATGGCAATGGCCGCTCCCTCCGCGGCAAAGCGCTTGGCCATGGCTTCGCCAATGCCGCTGCCCCCGCCGGTTATCAGTGCAACTTTGTCCCGCAATCGCATTCCGATGCTCCTTTGGATAGATTGGCTGCTGTGCGCTGCCGTATCAGCCTGGCGCAGCCGTAGCAATTCCTCTTGCGCAATTATAGCGGTTGGGGTTCTCTGCCACGACGCGCACCCGGTACGGGAGCGAGCGGCAATTGACGGTCGCCAATGCGGCAAGTAGCATTCAGAGTGAAGAGCGCCGCCTGGGACGTTAGGGGCAGTGTCCCGTTGTGAGGCGGCGCCAGGCAGTCAGAAAATCATTGGAGCGAACCCGCGCTCGAGGCAGGCGGCCGATAGGCGTTGCCGGAGCGGACTTCTGCCTTGGCGCAAGAGGCGGGGGACAAGCCCCCGCGCCACCAAACAGCAGGGCAGCGCGGGAGCGCGGCGCGACGGCAGAACAAGAGGCGGGGGACAAGCCCCCGCGCTACCGAATCACGGCGCTGTGCGCGAGCGCGGCTCGGCGGCAGAGCAAGCACTATGAGCGGCACAATACTCGTCGGACAATCGGGCGGTTCCACCGCCACGCTGAGCGTAACGCTGGCGGGCGTGCTCGAAGCGGCGTCGCAGAGCGGGGCCATTGACCGCGTCTACGGGATGCGCAATGGCATCGAGGGCGTGCTGCGGGAAGAGTTCATTGACATAACGGACGTCTCAGCAACGGATTTGCGCGCGCTTCGCCGGACTCCATCCGCCGCCCTCGGTTCGTGCCGCTACGCGCTGGCGGAATCTGACGCCGAGCGCGCAATGGACGTGCTGCGCGCCCACGACGTGCGTTACTTCATCTATATTGGCGGCAACGGCTCGGCGCTGACGGTGCAGTCCGTCACGCGCTGGGCGGACGCGAGCGGCTACGAGTTGCACGCCATTGCCGCGCCGAAGACGATTGACAATGACCTCTGGGGCACTGACCATACGCCGGGCTACGGCAGCGCGGCGCGGTTCGCGGCGCTGGCCGCCATGGACGGCGGCGCCGATTCCTGGGCGCTGCGTACCCACGACCAGGTGAAGATTCTCGAGACGTTTGGCCGCAACACCGGCTGGGTCACCGCCGCGACCGCGCTGGCAAAGCGCGACGAGGCGGATCCGCCGCACCTTATCTTCGTTCCCGAACGCCCGCTGACGCCGGAGCGGTTCTTGCAAGACGTCCAGGAGGCCTATGACCGCTATGGCTACGCGCACGTCGCCGTCTGCGAGGGACTGCGCCGCCCGGACGGCAGCCTGCTCTTCGCCTCGGAGCGCGCCGTAGACCAGGACGCCTTTGGCCGCGGCCAGCTTGGCGGCGTGAGCAGCATTTTGTCGGAGTTGGTGGCGAGCGAATTGGGACTCAAGAGCCGCACCGACAAACCGGGTACCATGCAGCGCGCCTGCATCTCCCTGGCTTCGAGCGTAGACCTAGACGAATCCTTTCGCGTCGGCAAAGCGGCGGTAGCGGCGGCAACGGCCGGCGAGACGGGCAAGATGGTTGCCTTGAAACGGGCTCCCGGCGCGGAATACGCAGTGAGCACCGGTCTGGTCAGCGTCGCTGAAGTGGCCGGCAAGGAACGCCCGCTGCCGGACGCCTTTCTGAATCATGCGGGAAACTTCGTAACCCCAGCGTTCCTGGACTACGCGCGGCCGTTGCTTGGTGAACCGCTGCCGGCGTACGCCCGCCTGCAAGCGCCCGCCGTCGCCAAGCGCGCTTGAGTTTCGGTCATCGCAGCGCGAGAGCTAGTCCTCAATGTTGTTGCATCAACGTAGCGCGGGGGCTTGTCCCCCGCAGCCTTGTGTCGGGGCGTGGGAAGGAGTGCCTCCAGGATTGCAGACGATCATGAGCACGATCCTTTTCAACCGGAAAGTCGGCGCTGCGTGAAGGCACTGAGACTTCTCGCCAAGCCCGCCGCAGGCTTGCCGCACGCGGCCCTCATCCTGAGCACAGGTTTCTTCTTCGTCTTCATGGGCGCCAGCGCCTTCCAGCAGTTTCTCATTCCCTATCTCACCGGCAAAGGGGCCACGACCGCCTTCCAGGCCGCAACCGTGCTGGCCGTGGTCTACATCTCGTTTCTCTTCTGGCGCGCCGTCGTTGCCTATACGCTCTACTACCTGGGAGAGTACTGGAGTACCGTGCTGGGAGCGGCCACGTACTCGCTCTTTGCCGTCGGCGCGTTTGCGCTCGAACGCTTCGAATTGCTGCTCGTTGCGGCCGCGATGTGGGGTTGGGGCGCGGCGGCGATGTGGATTTCCAGTACCACCCAACTCCTGGACGCGACGGCCGATACCCACTATGGCCGCGCCAGCGGCTTGCTCTACACGGCGACCACCGGCGGGCAGGCCATCGGTGTGCTCGCACTGGGAGCGCTCATGAGCGTGGCGGGCGTGGGACTCGGCCCGCCGGTCGCGGCGGCCATCACGGCAATTGGCGTCGCAACCTTCCTGCTCTTGCCCAACCGGCCCAAACAGCGCGTCAAGCCCCGCATCGCGCCCATCTTTCGCGTGCTCACGGCGCCGCGGACCGGTCTCGCCGCGCTCTTCTTGTTCCTCTCCTCACTCGCCTTTGGCCTGATTCTGGGCAGTTTCAGCCAAATAATCGGCGGCTCCCAGGGTCACGGCGCTTTGGCGTTGGTTACGGCCGGCTATTGGCTGGTGCGCATCGTTGGCAGCTATGCCGCCGGTTTCATGGCGGATTGGCTGGGACGGGAGCACGTCCTAATCCTCTCCTTCGGCGTGGCGGGTCTGGGGTTGCTGCTACCGACGTTCGTCGGGGGAGCGCTCGCCATGAGCATCGCCGCGCTCGCCATGGGCTTGCTCAATAGCGCCGTGCCGGTGGCGACCAACGCCATGATTGGCGACCTGACCGCTTTCGGCAACCGGCATCTCGCTATTGCCTCGCTCTTCGTCTGGCGCGACCTTGGCGTCGGCATTGCGATTCTGGCGGGAGCGGCCATCATTACTTTGGTTGGCAGCGAGCAGTTGATCTTTGGGCTGTTCAGCGCGGCCTTTCTGGCATCGGCCGGGTTTGCCCAATGGCTGAAGGGACAGCCGCTGGTGAAGATGACGTGACCGCCCTGCGAAGCGGATGGGCTGTTTGCAAGTGGAAAACGGCCGCGTGGGGAATGCAGGGCAAAGGAGGGGGCGGCTCTACAATGGGTCGCTGTGTCCGGTTGCGCGGCTCTGCGTTGTGGGAATGCCGCAAGGGCTCTGGCAGGCGCGGGGTGAGCAGAGCGGGCGGTGAAGATTGCCCCCTCACCCCGGCCTTCTCCCCAGGGAAAGGGAGTTAGGATGCAGTTTGGCGCCGCCTGCGCAGAGGTTACTTGATGCGGAAGGCGCGCGCGAGCGCGAAGGCCATGCCCGGTAGGTTGCTATTTCTTCTTGGCCGACGAGGGCTTGCTGGGGGACGAGGACTTGGCGCTGTCGCCTGAGCCTGACTTGGCCGTGCCGGCCGCCTTGGCCTCGTCGGACTTCTTCTCCATCTTCTCCGACGGCTTCGGCCCGCCCTCTTTTTCGCTCTTGCCGTTGCTCGGGCGGTTGTCGGTCACGTACCAGCCGCTGCCCTTGAAGATCACGCTGGCGGGATGGAAGACCTTACGCACCGCGCCGGCGCACTGCGGGCAACTTGTGACCGGCGGGTCGCTGAACCGCTGTTGCCGTTCGAAACGATGGCTGCAATCGTCGCATTCGTACTCGTACACCGGCATCGAAACTTCGTACCTCCGCGAGCAATATCCGATTTCAATCAACACTACCATAGACCCGCCAAGACGCAGGCCGGCGCGCTGGGGCGCTCACACAATCCGTCCTTAGACGTACGCGCCAAGCGGACGGCGCACCCTCACAAGTATAACATTCTTCAACGGCGCTTTTGCTCAGCCGGACGTTTCCGGCAGGTGCAGGACGAGCGCTTCCAGGGCCAGGCGGGGGTTGACGTTGGCTCTGATCCAGTCGCGCGCCTCGTGGATGCGCTTGATTGCGGTCACGCACTCCTGGAGAGAGAAACTGAGACCGGCGGCGCGGCCAAACGCTTGACCGCTTGCGTTGGAGGCGCCGCCTTCCTCCGCATCGCTGCCTGTGTCCGTTTCCGGCGGCGCGCCCGTGCGGCCCAGAAGGCAAGAGCGCCACCACTCGATCCAAAGATCGAAGAGGCGCTCCAGGTCGGCCGCTTCATCCAGCAGTTGTTCTACCCATGCGGTGCGCGCGGCCCGGTCTGCCTGGAGGCTCTCCACAAGCGCCCGCACCATTGCTTCTTCCTGCGCGCGAATCTCAGGATTCGCGGCGGCCTGCAACGCCCAGCCCAGACGTCCCAGGCTGGCCGCCGCCAGAAACGCGGCTTCCTGCTGCGGCGTGCCACGCGCTTCCAACACGTCCTGCACGACCCGGCGCGGGAGCGCCGTAAGACGCCACACTTGGCAGCGGGAGAGCAGGGTTTGCGGCAGAAGGTGCGTGGATTCGGCAGTGAGGACAAGCGTATTGTGCGCGGGGGGCTCTTCCAGCGTCTTGAGGAGCCGCTGGCTCGCTTCCGGCTGCAAGAGATGCGCCTCGAGCATGAGCGAGACGCGCTGCGCCGACTGGTACGGGCGCAATGCCACCGCTTGCTGCAAGGCCGCGATCTGCTCCATGCGGATGGACTTGCGGCCTTCTTCCAACTGCACCAGATGGAAGTCGGCATGCTGCCGGCGAGAGACGCCTTTGCACGCCAGGCACTCCCAGCACGGATCCTCGCGGCGCTCATCGCACAGGAGCGCTGCGGCCAGGTCAAGGGCGAGCGTGGTCTTGCCGATTGCTTGCGGGCCCACGAGCAGAATAGCGTGGCTCAACGCGCGCTGCGCAATTGCGCGCTGGAGGAAGCGTTGTACCCGCTCATGTCCGATCGTGCGCCACACGTGGAGGGCTCCGTTTCAAACGCCGTGGCGGCCCGCTCACTGGCAGCGGATGTCGGCCAGAAAGTCCGCCCACCCCGCGTACTGCTGGGCCTGCGACACGTATCCGTTGAGCACTTCCCCGTAGCCAACGTCATTCCAGCGGCCCGTGGGGCCCCAGAGCGCCTCCCAGAATGCGGCTTCTACGCGCAGTCCGCCGGCGACCAGCCGCTTGCACGTTTCCGGCGAGCGTTGCAGCGGTACCGGGGAGAGCGACCGCGCTTCCAGATAGGTGGCGAGGTGCGCCAGCACGGCGGCGATTGCCTCCACGTTGCCTTCCCGCAGCGCCGGATGGAGGTAGATCAACACCCAATTGCCGACATACAGGGCCGCCGTGTCCAGCACGTCCGGGGCGTAGCCGATGATCACGCCGTCCAGGTAGGGCACGAGATGCGCGGTAACGGTTTCTCCGGCAAGCAGCGCCTTGATCTCGGCAAGCGCCGTGTCATCCGGCGCGGTGGCCGGGTCCGGTTGCGGGCGCAGCGCCGCCGGCGGAATGAGGCCGGCCTCTTTCAGTAGGTCTCCGGCAAACACCTGGGTCACCGTGCCGGGCACGGGCAAGCCTGGCACCTCTTCGATCCAGCGTTGGAACGCCGCGCGCTGGAAGCGCTGCACCACGAACGGGCCGATACGCTCCGGCAGGGACATCGGCAGACCGTAGAGCAGAATCGAGACTTCCAGATTGCCCGGATCTAATGGATTCTGCATGAAGCGCGCGGCAATCCCTTCGTCGAGCATCCAGGAGAGGCGAATCAGGCGGGATTCCGCGAACGTGGAGCCGCCGTCATCCTCGATCGCCGCCGGTATGCCCCGGTGATAGAGCCAGAGTTCAAGTCCCGTCGCGTCGATCAACTCGAGGACGTTGGCAAGCGTAATCTCGCCGGTAGCGCCGTGCCAATGGAGGAGCGCGCGCTGCAGTGGCAAGTACATGTCGCCACCCTGCGCAGCCATATACACCGCCGCCACCGGGTAACCCAGCACCGCCGGGCCGCCCAATTCTTGATACACGGTGTAGAACTGAGGACCGTCGGGCACGTCGGCCACAACGTAGCCGAATCCCTCGCCGTAGCCGGAGGCTCCGCTATAGAAGCCCTGTGCCGGCTGGGTGTCCGTAGGCGAATCTTCTTGGGCACTAGCGGCAGCCCCCAGCGGCGGCACACTGAGAAGCGCAAGAGATAGAGCCAGGAGGACGCTGGCAGCGCAGCGCCGCAAGCTATCCGGCAAGTGATTTCGCGGCATGAGGATCATCGTTGAATACTGCGCCCACTACGTGCGCGTCGATCTGTTCCAACATCGCTTTGGCGCGCTCTATCTGGCCGCGCCGCGTCTGATTCGCGCGCACAACCAAGAGCACGCCGTCAACGTACCGCGCCATTGCCGCGGCATCCGCCGCCAGGAGAATAGGCGGCGTATCCAGAATGACGTGGTCGCAGTCACGCGCGCTTTGGGCAATGAGTGCGGCCATACGGCGTGAAGCGAGCAGTTCAGGAGCGTGTTCGGGCACGGCTCCGGCGGTTAGCAGATTCAGGCCGCGCGCGCCGCAATGCTCGTGAAAGGCGGGTCCGCCCTCCGCCCCATCCAAGTAGTCGGCCAGACCCGGTTCCTGGGAGACGGCGAAGGCGGCGTGCAGGCTGGGGGTGCGCACGTTCGCGTCGATGAGCGCGACGCGGAGACCCATTTGCGCGAGCGCGGAAGCGAGGTTGGCGGCCACGAGACTCTTGCCCTCTTGCGGCGCCGTGCTCGTTACGAGCAGCGACTTCTGCCCGTGCTCCTCCGCTTGGAAGCGGATGGTGGTGCGCAGGGCCCGAAAGGCCTCGGCCGCGGGACTTGCGGCCTGGCTCAGTATCGGAAGCGGAACAGACGGTACCGTCATAGCTCTCCTTGCCTCATCTCGCAAAGCGCCGCCCAGAGACCGCGCTCGCGGGTCATCACGATCATGTGTCGGAGTTGGGCACAGGCGGCGCGCAGGCAATGACGGGCATGCCCAGAATCTGCTCCGCTTCCTCCCGCGACCGTACGCGCGTGTCGATGAACTCGATGGCGAGCCCTAGGAAGACGCCGAAGATTGTGCCAAGGACGAGCGCAACGGCTACGTTGAACCGCAGGCGCGGGCCGATCTGCCCGGCGCCGCTTGCGTGGTCGAGCACCCGCCCTCGCAAGAAGAGATCACCGCCCGGGCCGCTGCTTTGCTCCGATTGTACGAGTTGCACGAGCTCGTCTGCAAACCCATTGGCCACGTGAATTGCTTGCTGCGCGGAGGAACTCTCACCCTGGACCACTACGAGGTAGCTGTTCGGGACAATGACCATCCGCAAGCCCCCGAGTACGTCGTTGGGCGACACGTCAAGCTCTTTGCGGTCTACAACGCTTTGCGCCACCTCCTGGGTGCGCACACGCTCTACATAGGTTTTGAGCAGCCGCTCCACAGCTTCCATCGTCCAATAGTCGATGACGTTCGGTGTAACGAGAACACTCACACCGGCTTGGTATAGTGGCGGTTGGCGGCTGCTGTAGACGTAGGCGGTGGGAGCGGCGACAAGCGCGAGCACAAGCACGAGCCAGTACCGCCGACGGATTACGCCGACATAGTCTCGTAGTCTGATTGGGACGATTTCAAGCATCTGTCATGCCTTGCGCCGCCACGCGCCCGCGCGCTACTCGGCAGGGGCGTCCGCAGGTTGTGAAGCGACTTTGCCAGCCTTGGGAACGGGTGGGATGGTCGCAAGCACCGGCGCGCGCAGCGCTTCTTCAACGTCCTCTCGCGACCGCAACTGGCTCGCCAGTATCTCCAAGACGAATGCGAGTCCGGCAATGAGCAAGAACGCAACCAGCGTCCGGACCACAATATCCAGGCCCAGGCGCGCCAGCGAGGTGGCCTCCGGCTCAGAGGCCGGATCCACGATCTGCACGCTCACCAGTCCTTGCCTGACGCTGGCGGAGTATGTTCCCGCTCTCGTCTCGAAGATAGTCTGCGCCGCATCGGCCAAGGCTTGGGCAACGATAGGATCACTGCTCGTGAACGTCAGTTCCAGGATGCGGTGACTGTGGGTCGCTCTGAGTGAATCTGAAATATCCTGCGGGCTCAACTGCAGTCCGTACCGCTCGTCGAGAATTGCGCCTATGTTTGCCGCAAACGCCCCGCCTTCGACAATCTCGGAGAAGTCCTCGATGTTGTATTGGGCCAGGAGTTGCCGATAGTACTCCTGCGAATAGTAGAATCCGGCTCCTTGCCCGCTCGGTGGCGGTACCGGCTGCACGTGCACCCGGACCGTTGACTCATACGCATTCGGCCATATGAGCGCCAAGAGCACGCTGCCGATGAGCGCCACCAGCGTCACGCCGAGAATGAGCTTCTTTCTCGCCGCAAGGACTCTGAGATAGTATTGAATGACCATAGATGCTCTCGGCTGCTTACCTCATTCCGTTTCATCATAGCAGATTAGCCACCACGAACTGGCATGGTGGTTACAGAACCTCAGGGAGAGTGCGGCCGCGCCGCTGCGGCTGACTTCGTCGCAGACGCGGCAACGAGAGCCCTCATTCTATCCTTGAACACGGCGGTGTCGAACGTGGCCGCGTGCGCGGTGATTCGTTCCGTGCTAAACGTCAGAGTCCCAAGGCGCGTCACCGCCTCGCAGAGAGCGTCCGGCGTCTGCTCCGAGAAGAAGAGACCCGTTTCACCGTCAACTACAGTGTCGAGCGCCCCGCCGGCGGCATAGGCGATGACCGGCCGGCCGGAAGCCTGCGCCTCTACGGGCACGAGGCCGAAGTCCTCCTCCCCCGGGAAGATCAGCGCCCGGCACTGGGCAAGGTGGCGGCGCCGTTCGGCGTCTTCCACGTAGCCGAGAAACCGCACGTTCGGCTGCGCCATCGCTTCCAGACGCGCGCGGTCGCGGCCCTCGCCGATGATGCGCAGCGGCAGTCCGAGGCGATTGAAGGCCTGAATAACCAGGTCCACCCGCTTGTACGGCACCAGGCGCGAGACCACCAGAAAATACTCGTCGACCTGGTCGGCGGGCGCAAACCCCGTCGTGTCAACCGGTGGGAAGAGGATGGTCGAATCCCGCCGGTAGAGTTTGCGGATGCGCGCGGCCACCACCCGCGAAATCGCCACGAATTCGTCCACCCGCGCGCTCGCGGTTACGTCCCAGGCGCGAAGCCAGGTGAGCGTCGCGGGCAGCAGCTTGCGCGCCAGCCAACCCACCTGTTCGCCGGCAAGATACTCGTGGGTGTTCCAGGCAAAGCGCATCGGCGACAGGCAGTAGCAGAGATGCCAGGTGTCTTCGCGGGTGATGACGCCCTTGCACCACGCGCTGCTGTTGCTGATTACGATGTCGTACGCGCGAAGGTCAAGGCGCTCGAAAGCGACCGGGTAGAGCGGCAGCAGCCTCTGATGCCGGGGATAGCGCGTAAACGGGCCGAACTTCTGCAGAAACGTTGTGCGAATATCGAGTTCGCGGAAGGCCGCCGGCATGGCCTCAGGCCGGTAGAACGACGTGTAGACGGGAGCGTCCGGGAAGAGTTCGTGGAGCGTGAGCAGCACCCGCTCGGCGCCGCCCATCTGGTTGAGATAGTCGTGGAGAATGGCAATGCGCATCATGGGCCTCGGCCCTTCGGGGAGGCCCTCAATACGCGCCGTCACGCCGTATGACTGCGGGAATCGTGCGCAGGATAAGATTGACGTCGAGGCCGAAGGACCAATTGTCGATGTAGTAGATGTCCATCATCACCATCTCTTCGAACGGGACGTTGCTCCGTCCGTTCACCTGCCAGAGGCCGGTGAGGCCGGGTTTCACGCTGAGCCGCTTCTTCTGCCATTCCTCGTACTGGGCCACCTCCGCCGCCAGCGGCGCGCGGGGGCCGACCAGGCTCATGTCGCCGCGCAGGATGTTCCAAAACTGCGGCAGTTCGTCCAGCGACAGCCGGCGCAGCCACGCGCCAACCTTTGTGCGGCGCGGGTCGTTCGCCATCTTGAAGAGCGGCCCGTCGGCCTGATTGCGGTCCGCGAGCGCAGCGCGCAGTTGCTCCGCGTCCTCGCGCATCGAGCGAAACTTATACATGGTGAACGGCTTGCCGTTCTGGCCGACGCGCTCCGACGTGTAGAACACCGGGCCGGACGACTCTAACTTGATGGCGAGCGCAATCAGGAGAAAGAGCGGGCTGCCAATGAGAAGCACGGCGGCCGAGACGATACTATCGAGCAGGCGCTTCAAGAAGAAGTCCCAGCCCACGATCGCGCCGTCCTTGAGCCCGAGAATCGGAATGCCGCCGATAGAATCGACGTCTACCGTGTTGAGTTGAATCTCGAAGAGGTCCGGCACGAGGTGGAACCCCACCCCGTGCGCCTTGCACTGGTCGATTACGTCGGCGATGCGGCGGTGCTCCGTTGCGGGCAGCGCGATGATCACGCGCTCTACGCCGTGGGTCCGGACAACGTCGGCCAGCCGTTCCACCGGGCCCAACACTTCGATGCGGCCAAAGTGCGCCCCCCGGTGGTAGTGCGTGTCGTCCAGGAAGCCGACGAGACGGTAGCCCAAGTTCGGCCGCGTGAGCGCCTGCTGCATGATCATCTTGCCGTGCATGCCGCCGCCCACCACGACCAGGTGCTCGAGCAGGTGGCCGCGCCGCCTGAGCACATCGACCCCAATGCGCATCACGATTCGACTAAGGCTGATGATGAATGGGGTACTCAGCCAAAGCAGCAAGAACAGGCCACGTGAATACCCGGCCCAGCCGGGCAGACGGACAACGTAGGACAAGACTATGAGCGAGAAGACCGCGAGCGTTGCGCCTAGGCAAATCCGGCCCAGTTCTTCCAGCAGTCCGGTGGATGCGCGCAGACGGTAGACGCGCGCGATCTGGAATGCGACGAACACCAACGCGAGGTGCGCGAGTAGGACAGGCAGGTAGAAGCTAAAGTCCAAGTACTGGAACTCTGTCAGATCCGGCCCAATGCCCATCTCGTACCGCAGCCACCAGGAAACGTAGACGGCGAGGCCGGCCAGGGACAGATCAATGAAACCGAGAAGCAGTTTCGCCGTAAACCGGCGGCTGCGCTTGACGTGCGGCGGTGGAATCTTGGTTGCAGTCATCGTCTTCATCTAAACGGCGCTCCAGTACCGAGGGCACGATACACGTCCAGGCAGACGTCCACTGAGTCAGACCACGAGAAACGCGCGGCTTGTTCCAGGCCGCGCCCGCGCAGGTCGGCCGCCAGCGCGCTGTCGGTGAGTACACGGGCCATGGCGGCGGCAAGCTGGGCCTGCGCGCGCGGCGCGACCAACACACCGGCGTCACCAACTACCTCGGGCAGTGAGGAGGTGTTCGCGGCAATCACCGGCACGCCCGCGGCCATCGCTTCGAGCGCGGGGTAGCCAAATCCTTCATACGATGAGGGATAGACAAGCAAGTCGGCGCAACTATACCACATGGGCAACTCCTCGCGCGCCACGTACCCCGGCATCAGGAGGCGTTCACCAATCCCCGCCTCCGCGATGGCAGTCTCGATCGCCTGCGTCATCCAGCCTCTGCCGCCGACTACAACGAGGCTGTGCGGCAGGCGCTCCTTGCGCGCTGTGTCTCCAAAGGCGCGGATCAGCACGTCAACGTTCTTGCGCGGTTCCAGGGTCCCAACATAGAGCACGTAGCGCGGCGGCAATCCCTTTGCCGCGCGAAACGCCTCGATTTCGTCCCGCGAACGCGGCTGAAAGTCGGCGTCCGCCGCCGGGTAGACCACGTGTACGCGCTCCGCCGGCACGTCGAGCATCTGCGCCACGTCGTTCCGCGTGCTAGCGGAGTCCGTTATGACCGCCTGCGCGCGGCGCGCCGATAAACGCGTGAACAATCGGAGATACCATTGCTTATACCGGGGAAAGAGCCGGGGGTAGCGTAAGAAGGCCAGGTCATGAATCGTCACTACCGTGGGGCACGCCGCCGCCATCGGCATAACGTTGAGCGGGCAGTGCAGTACGTCTAGTGTACCACGCCCGGTGTGCCATGCCAAGACCGTCTGTTCCCAGAGAATGCGCGGGGCCGGGCGCGCCGTGGGAAAACGGCTCGAAACCACTGTCGGCGTACGCCGGGTGCGCTCCCGCCACGCGGGCATGAGATGGTTGGTGAAGAGCGTGTAGTCGTTCTCGCCGTCGCGGTCGAGCAGGTGCGTCGTCAACTGGTGAATATAGCGGCTGATGCCGGCATTGCGGTAGTCGCGGGAGGTGTAGAGCTTCAGGGCATTGATGCCAATTCTCACGGCCTGAACCTCGAACTACGCCACGCGTCACCAAGCGCGTTACCTGCTCATTTCCCCATTGTAGCGCGCGGGCGCGAATTGCGCTCACGCGCGCGGTGACGTTGAGTTCACGCCGAAGGCTGTTTTGCCGACCGCATTCATGCTAGCATGGATGCTACAACTACTCGCGGCTAATCGCGGCATTTGCTATGAGGAGCGGAGCGCGCCATGCGTCTGGGAATCGTGACCTACAACATTGCGGCCGATTGGGACATACCGGCCATTCTGGCTAACTGTGAAGCGGTGGGCATCCATGGGATAGAGCTGCGCACAACCCACGCGCACGGCGTTGAACCCTCACTCTCTGCGCACGAGCGCCGCGAGGCGCGCGCCCAATTCGCTGATTCACCGGTCACGATAATCGGTTTGGGAACTACGTGCGAGTTCCATGCGCTGGAACAAGAAACCGTGCGCGAGAACGTAGAAACCGCCAAAGAGTTCGCCCAACTCGCCCATGACCTCGGCGCGGCGGGCATCAAGGTGCGTCCAAACGGCCTGCAACTGGAGGCCGGAATTCCCAAAGAACAGACGCTCGCGCAGATTGGCAACGCGCTCCAGGCGGTCGGCGCCGCCGCGCAGGACCTCGGCGTCGCGGTCTGGCTTGAGATGCACGGCCCCGCTACCGCGGAGCCGGAGAACATCCGCGAGATCATGGAGCGCGCCGCGCACCCCAACGTGTTCGTCTGCTGGAACTCGAATCCACAGGACGTGGAAGCCGGTTCCGTCGCCAGGAGCTACGCCTTGGTGCGAGAGAAGATCCGGCACGTCCACGTCAACCGGCTCTATAGCGACTATCCGTATCGCGAACTCTTTCGCCTTTTGCAGGAAGACGACTACGCCGGCTGGCTCTGCGCCGAGATCCAGGCTTCAGCCGACCCGCTCACCATTCTGCACTACTACCGGGCGCTCTTCCACGAGTTGGGCGGATAGAGAGGCGCGCGGGAGCGTTGTGGGCGTTCACGCACTGTTGTAATTCTCCGAACGCGGTATAATTGGGGATGGTCGCGGTGCGCGCGGTCTCACGTGAATTTGAGAAGCAAGCGACGTTGACGTATTCAAGAGAGGGGGCCGGGCCGGTAGCATTGGGCGTCGCCGCCATCCTGGGGAGGACTGCAGGTGGTTCCGACGTCTTGCTCCACGCCCTACTATGGCACGCAAGAAGCGAAGATCAAGCAACCAGCGCCGCAGACCGGCGCGCTCCCGCGGCGCGGCGAGAGAACGCGTTGCCGCAGCGCCGGCCAGCCGGCGTGAGGCCAACGGAGAGACGGAGGATAGCGCCCCGGTCTCCACCGCTCCGTCCACTCCGGCTGCCGCGGCTACGCCAATCGCAACCGCCGCCCAGGCAGGGGCGAGCATAGCCGCAACGCCTGGGCAGGCGGCATGGCCTACCCGCCGCAAACGATCGCAGCGCGTGGAACTTCCCATTCACGAGCTTGACCACGTCAGAGGTGACCTGGCGCGGATCGGCCTGCTCTCCTTGGGCATGGTCGTCGTGCTGGTGATCCTCACCATCGTATTGCGCTAACGCTCGTGCTGCCGTGAGAAGGACGCCGGCTATTCCTGCGCAACGCCGCGGAGCGGCGCAATTTCCAACGAATGTTGCGCGCCTGTGCTGAACACAGCGCGCCCCAACCCGTGCGACGGATAGTATGTTCGAGCAAGGCACGACGCTCTCGCAGATCATCGGCACCTCTCTCGCCAGCTTCTTGCTGGCGCTGCTCTATCTCCGTATCTACCTCCCCTTTGCGCCGAAGCGGCCGGGACAACCGATTGGCAAGATCAGATTGGGCATCCGGGAAAAAATCCTCATCTTTCGCCCCACGCTCATTCCCCTCCTGTTGCTCCTCTTCATAAACCAGATTCCGGTATCGGGCATTCAATTCTCGTTCATGCTGCCGGGCACCGAACTGATGATCATGCTGGCGACCGTCATCGCGGCGCTGGTGCCAATCTCGTACGTATTTACCACTGAGGGGTATTCGCTGAGCAACGGGCAGGCTCACCGCTGGGAGAGCTTTCGCCGCTACGAAGTTGCCAACGGCGTCGTGAAGCTGGAAGGCAAGGGTGAGCGCCCGTTCCAGCAGAAGCTCTACATCCCACCGGAGAAAGAAGGCGCGCTGCGCACGGTGCTGAAGCGGTTTGTGCGCTAGCGCGCGCCAACGCCGCCCCTGGCCGCGCCGCTCGATGGTCCGCCGGGGCTGCGTGCGGGACGCGCTTGGCGGAGAAAGGCGCTGAGGGCAATGAAGCGTCGCTCGCGAGAAGAGCCTCCCGCTCAATCGCTCTTTCCGGATGCTACGGCCCGCGCCGGCGCGGGCGCGGCCGCCGGTCCGGCGCCAAGCGCCGCCGCGCCGCTGGCCACGCGCATGAGGCCGCTGACACTGGACGAGTACGTCGGCCAAGCCCACCTTCTCGGCGAGAAAGGCGTGCTGCGGCAGGCGATTGCGGCGGATCGAGTGCCATCCATGATTCTCTGGGGGCCGCCCGGTTCCGGCAAGACCTCGCTTGCCGCCATCATTGGACGCGCCGCCAAGGCCAATATCGCCGGTTTGAGCGCGGTGAGCGCCGGCGTGGCCGACCTGCGCAAGGTGGTGGAAGAGGCGCAAACACGGCTGGAACTCACCGGCCGCCGCACCATTCTCTTCATCGACGAGATCCACCGCTTCTCCAAGAGCCAGCAGGACGCCGTCTTGCCCTACGTGGAAGACGGCACGGTGACGTTGATTGGCGCTACGACAGAGAATCCGTCGTTCGAGGTCAACGCGCCGCTGCTCTCCCGCACCCGCGTCTATAAGCTGGAACCGCTCACTGACGCTGAAGTCATGTCGCTGGTCGAGCGCAGTTTGGCAGACAACGCGCGCGGGCTTGGCGCGCGCCAGGTAGCGGCGCAGCCGGAAGCCCTCGCGTACCTGGCGCGCATGGCAAATGGCGACGCCCGCGTGGCCTTGAACGCGCTGGAACTGGCGGCCTCCCTGGCGGCTGCGGACGACAGTGGCGCGCGCTCGATAGGCGAAGACGACATCGCGAAAGCCCTCCAGCGGCGGGTGCTCCCCCACGACAAGAAGGGGGATTTCCACTACGACCTGATCTCGGCCTTCATCAAGAGCGTGCGCGGCAGCGATCCCGACGCCGCGGTCTATTGGCTGGCGCGCATGTTGGAGGGCGGCGAAGACCCGCTCTTCGTCGCGCGCCGCATCGTGATTCTCGCCTCGGAAGACGTCGGCCTCGCCGATCCGCGGGCGCTCAGCGTCGCCGTGGCGGCGCAACAGGCGGCGCACTTCATCGGCATGCCGGAGAGCATCTATCCGCTCACGCAGGCGACCCTCTATCTCGCCACGGCGCCCAAGAGCAATTCGGCGCTGCGGGCTTACGCCGCGGCCCGCGACGCCATCCAGGAAACCGGCAACCTCAGCGTGCCGCTCCACCTGCGCAACGCGCCCACGGGGCTGATGGCGGCGTTTGGGCACGGCAAGGACTACAAGTATCCCCACGAATTCGAGGGCAATTGGGTAGCCGAGGAATACCTGCCTGAGCCTCTGCACGGCCAGCGCTACTACGAGCCCGGAACGGTTGGCTTCGAGCAAGCGCTGCGAGCACGACCGGACGAACACACGGCGCGCCGCACGCAAATGGCAGGGGAAGACAGGCAGGGCGAGAAGCGGTCACGGGATCAGGAAACGAATTGACGGTCTCGCGCCCTCGCTAGAACAATCCGCGCAGAGGCCGCGCGTAGCCCGTGAGTTCCGCGTAGCCGTAGCCGGCCGCGTCCCCGCTCACGCGCACGGCGCCCTCCCAGTAGGTCACGCTGCCGCGGACCTCTTGCTCCGCCAGCAGCGGTTCCAGGATGAGACGCAGCGGCACGTCGTCAAGATTTACCGTAATCTCCCAGCCGGCGGGATACGCAGCGCCGCTGCGGCTGCTCCGCCACGTGCGCGTGGGCGTGATCGTGAAGGCCGCCGACGGCAGGTAGCGGGTCGTGCCGTCGGGCATGACGAGCAAGCCGCCAAAGACCGGCTCCGTACTGCCGTCTTGCCGCCGGATCTGCCCCACCATCAGGTCGCGGCCGTCATCCAGATGCACCGCGAACCAGTCCCAACCCACCGCGCCCGCGCTGAGCGCGCTGGTGCCGAACTCCCGGTCCATCCAGCTTGCGCCGCTGACCGTAAACACCTCATCGCCAATTGTCACCGTGCCCGTCGTCGCCAGGCGCGTGAGCGAATAGTAGTAACTGGCGTTCCCGGGCTCCGGCCCCTTTCGGCTGAGGCCGTTGTCGCCGTGCAGCGCGGGCGGTTTGGCGGCAGTGAGCGCCAGGTCAATGGCAAAGCCGCCGGCTTGCGCGCGAATCCGCATCTGCGCAGCCGACGAGTCACCGGCCTGTACCGACCAGTCTTCCAGCCAGACGCGGTAGCGCGGGTTGACTTCAGCGCCCGCGAGGCCCGCCCCGCCCCGGCTAAACCGCTCTTCCTGGTAGAATGCGCCGCCCGCGACGTCGCTTACGGTAACGTGCGCCATGTATATCTGGTTCGCGTACCACTCCGACTGGGCGTTTCGTGGGCTTGGCGTCAGGGCGCGGCGAAAGATGGTGAACTGGTACCCAAACCGCCGCCCGGTCGCGGTCGTCACGTTGCCGGTGTAGTACCACCATTCGGTCTGGAATGCCGGATGGGGTCCGTGGTCGGAGGGAAATTCCCACTGCCAGGGCTCTACGGCCTGCGCAAAGCCGTCGGCTGCGAACCGCGGCGGCAGCATGGCGATTTCCGCTCCCACGGGCTCCGCCGGCCTGTTGAGAGCCCACGCGACGCCGGCAAACAGCAGCCCGACCGCGCCCGCAACCATGAGGAAGGGAAGCAAGTTCTTGACATAAGTCTTATTCATTGCGGATCGCCTCCGCCGGCGCCAGGCGCGCGACCCGCCACGCCGGGTAGACGCCGGCCGCCAACGCCGCGACCAGCGCGATCACTACCGCTTGGAGCAAAGAACCTGCCGTAACGATATAGGCGAAGGTCCAGCCAAACGCGCGCACGTTGATGACGTCGATGAGCAGCCTGGCCAAGAGCAAGCCAATGGGCAACGCAAAGAGACCGGCGGCCAGCCCCATCAAGCCGGTGACCAGGAACGTAAGCCGCCACAATTGCCCCGCGGTAAGGCCCAGCGCGCGCATGGTTCCGAGCGTGCGCTTCTGGTCGAGTTGCAGCGCCATCAGCGCGCTCAGGATGCCGATGAAGGCCACAATCGCCACCAGGCTGCGCAGCGCGGCTGTGATGTTAAAGGCGCGATCGAAGATGGCGAATACCTCCGTGCGCAAGGCGCGCGTGCCCTGCACGCTCAACCCCTGGTCGGCCACCAGGCGGCGGACGTTCTCGATGACCTCTTCGCTTCTCGTCTCGTCCGATAGGAAGAGCGCGAACGACGATACCCACGGGTCGGCGTAGAGGCCCCGATAGACGGCATCCGCCATGAGCACGATACCCTGGTCGGTGCCGTAGTGGTAGAAGACGCCGATGATAGGGAAGGAGCGGGGGCCTTGGTCCGTGAGCAGCGTGAGCGTGTTAGCTTCCGGGGTTATCTGGCGGCGATAGGCGAACGACTCCGTCACGATGATGGCGCCGTCCCGCATGGCTTCCCACAGCCTGTCTTGTTCCACTGCGAGCCAGACAAAGCGGCGCGCTGGCGTCACTTGCTGTGGGTCCGTGCTGATTGCCACCAGATTGACCGGCGGCAACTCGGGGTAGTCCGGCGCCAGCGCCGGCACGCTGCGCGCGGTAGCGACGTGCGCCACACCCGGCGCCGCTTGCAGGAGAGTCGCAAGACTTGGGTCGATGTTGGTCGTTTCCAGGAGGCCGCTCGACGGCGCGGTAATATAGACGTCGGCGGCGAGCGCGCCGTCGATCCACGCCGTGACCGTCCCCCGAAAGCTCCCGATCATCACACTCACGCCCACGATCACACTCACGGCCAACGCCAGCGCCGCTACCGCGACGCCGGTGCGGCTGAGCGAGCGGACGACGGCGCGCGGCGCAATCCTCCCAAGCGTGCCAAAGAGGAGGCCGCTTACCGGCTGCACGGCGCGCATCAGCAGCAGGAGAGCGGCCGGTGTAAAGAGTATGCTGCCCATGAGGATGAGGAAGAGCGCGCCAAGCCCAACGAACAAGCTGCGCGTTTGCAGTTGGGTGAGGACATAGCCGGCGGCGAGAGCGGCAAGACCCGCCGCCGCCGCCACGTCCACGCGGGTGCGCGTGGCTTGCTCGGCATCGGCGCTGCGCAGCGCGCTGGCGGCGGTGACGCGCGTGGCGCTGACCGCGGGCAGCAGCGCCGCGCCCACACTGGCGGCAAGACCCGTTAGCACGCCTTTGGCTATGGTGAACGTTGAAAGCGTCAGCGCCTGCACTTCCACCCGGTAGTAGAGGTCGGTAATGGTTCTGGTGACCGCTCCCACCAGGAAACCGCCGAGAAAATAGCCCGCTGCCACGCCCAGCGCCGTGCCCGCGACGCCGAAGACGAACGCCTCCAGCAGGATCGACGCGAAGAGCTGGCGGCGGGTTGCGCCAATCGCGCGCAACATGCCGATCTGCACCCGCCGCTGCACCACGCTAAACGACATGATGTTGTAGACCAGAAACATGCCGACCACCAAGGCGAGGAGACTGAGCGCTTGCAGATTGAGCGTAAAGCTGTCGCTGAGTTGCTGGAGGGTCTGCCGGTTGCTCTCGGCCGGCCGCACGATTACGCCGGGCGGCAGCGCTGCTTGGATGTGCGCCAGCGTCTGGGCATCGGCAAGGATCAGGTCGATGCGCGTCAATACTCCCGGAGCGCCAAGAAACTCCTGCGCGGTCGCAATGTCGGCAATCACGAGGGAAGCCAACGCCTGCCGGCTCAGGTCGTTCCAGGGACGAATTGTGCCAGCGAGGGTGACCCTTCGTCGGTTTTGCGTCGTAGCGAGTTCGAAGGTATCGCCGGGCGCAACGCCGAGCCGCGCAGCGACGGATTCTGACACCAGAACGGTATTCGGCTCGGTGAGAAGCCGGAGCAACACCTGGCTCGATACGCCGGTTACGCCGGAGACGGCGGCCTCCGCCAAATACTGGCGCATCTGGGATTCGGCAAAAGGATCTATGCCCAGCAGCGTCAGCGTAAGGCCGTTTGCGCCCGCGCGGACCGTGCTCTGGACCACCGGCGCGGCGGTGCGAATGCCAAGTTCTACGCGCAGCGTGCGGTAGAGGGCAGTGGGCACGCCGCTGGGGCCGCCGATGATTTCATGGGTCGCATTGCCCTGGAGACTCGCGGCGCTGAGGGCAAACGCGCGGCGGGCCGACTCGGCGGCTACGTCCACGCCCACCACGAGCGCGACACCCGCCACAATGCTAAAGATGAAGAGCGCGCTTTGCAGTATGCGCCGTTGCAGGGCGCGGTAGGCAAGACGGCAGACAACCGCGCGTATCATGGGGTCGAAAGCGCGGCGGCGGAGGCCGGCTGTGCGGTAAGCGCGCCGGCGTGGAGCCGGCAGACGCGGGAGGCCTGCCGCGCGATTTCATGGTCGTGAGTGGCCATCAACAGGGTGCGCCCGGCCTCCCGCGTAAGTTCCAGGAGGAGGGCAAGCACCCGCTGGCTGTTTTCGGCGTCCAGGTTGCCGGTCGGCTCGTCGGCAAGCACCACGAGCGGTTCGTGCGCCAGGGCGCGCGCGAGCGCCACCCGCTGCTGCTCGCCGCCGCTCAGCCGATCCGGAAACGTATCATGGCGGTCGCTGAGGCCGACGCGTTCCAGGAGCGCCGCCGCGTGGTCTCGCAACGCGCTGTCCACCGTGCCTTCGAGTTCAGCCGGCAAAAGCACGTTTTCCCACACGGTGAGCGTGGGAATGAGGTTGAACAACTGAAAGACCATGCCGACGTGGCGGCGGCGAAAGCGGGTGCGGGCGCTGTCGCTGAGACGGGTAAGTTCGTTGCCGTCGATGACGATAGACCCGCTGTCCGGCGTATCGATGCCGCCGATCAGGTTGAGCAGGGTTGTCTTGCCGCTGCCGCTGCTTCCGAGTAAGGCAACGAACTCGCCGCGGTTGACTGCCAGGCGAACGCTGTTCAAGACGACGCGCTGCTGTCCATGCTCGAAATAGGACTTGCTAATGTCGTGGAGTTTGAGTAAGGGACTTTGATTCTCGCTCATTTCTCGTGGAATGTCTCTCAGTTAACAGGATTGGAGATTGACCGCGGCAGCGCAATCGTGAACTGACACCCACCATTGGATTCTATCGAGGCCCTACCTGTCCCGAGAACGCATGTTTGCCAGTCGTTTGAATGCCGTTGGCGCCGGGCCTTCTTCCAGGCGCCGCCGGATGGCGTCGGCGCACTCCTGCGGGATGAGTTGCCCAGTATCGACCTCGATGTCGTAGATGCCGGGGACGTGCACCTCGCGCTGCCAGCGTTGTATGTGCTCATCCAATCCGCGATTGGGGCCCCAGGTCTTCTCTCGCCGCGCGACGATAGCGTCCAGAGGGCAGCGCACTCCTACGAATAGCACGGGCAAGCCGCGCAAAAGCCGCGCGCTATGGCAAAGTATGCCGCGCGGCGCCGAGTACGCATCGTGATGGCCGACGTCCACGACGACGTTCACGCCCAAGCGGCTGTGGGCGGCAATCGACTCGTACATTGCCGCGTACAGCACGGGCACGATCGGTTCGATTGTCTCAGACAACTCTCCGCCCGGACGCAGACCGATCCCCGGACTGTAACGTTGTGACGTCAGTCGCTTGAAACCGTCTACACCCAAATTGATCCAAACACCGGCGAACGTGTCAAGAATCACCGCGGCAATGCTCGACTTACCCGACCGCGGCGGGCCGTTCAGGATGACGATCTGCCCCGGTTCGCAATCGTTCACGCCGTTCTCCGCAGTGACACAGCTAGCCGGACCAAGCCAAGCATGGATTGGTGCGCATGCCGGTCAATCGAGGGGCCGGACGGCGTCAGTCGGGCACGATGGTACGCAAACATGGTACCCCCAGGGCGACTCGAACGCCCGCACCTGGCTCCGGAGGCCAGTGCTCTATCCACTGAGCTATGGGGGCTTGTCATCTTCTATGATACCAGACCGGCGCACAGCGACAACGTGCGAGTCGAATTGGCGGCGTGCGCACTTGTAGCATCACAGTGCCGCGCCGGTTGTCATTCCGAGCGCAGCGAGGAATCTCGTGCGTCGAGGATTCCACCCAAAGGAAGAGTCCTCGAATGCCCGTGCCCTAGATTCTTCGTCGCTGTGCTCCTCAGAATGACAGCAAAGGAGGACTGAGTTGCCTAGCAGCGCCCCATTTGCTGTCATTCCGAGCGCAGCGAGGAATCTAGTGCCGGGAGGCATCTGGCCCGGCCAAGAATCCAGCGAAACGAGGGTTCCGCGATGGCGCGCGCCCTAGATTCTTCGTCGCTGCGCTCCTCAGAATGACAGGGTGAGGGAAACGCATGTCATGAATACGACATGCCTTGTAGGGGAATTGTCAGGCCTAGAAGAGTGCAAAACAGGTCTGGGCGCCTGGGTGGCAGGACTAATTGGCCGCGCGGCAGGTCCGGGTATCCGCGTGGCAGGCCTAGGGAGAGAGCGCCAGCTTGCCGGCCTCTTCAAAGGCGGCTTGCGCCCATTCCACGGCCCCGGCGGGATAGACGCCGAGCACGAGCGTGCCGATGACGCCAACCGCAACCACCGCGCCGATGGCCGTGGACGCGGGAACCGGCAGCAAGCGCGGCCGGCCCTCGACCATGTACATGTTCACGACGACGCGCAGGTAGTAATAGGCCGAGACCGTGCTGGTTAGCACCAGGACCACCGCCACCCAGGTGAGTCCGCCGTTCACGGCCACTTGCAATAGGTAGAGTTTGCCGAAAAAGCCGGCGGCGGGCGGAATGCCGGTGAGCGAAATCATGAAGATGACCATGGCGGCGGCCAAGAGGGGCGAGGTGCGGCCCAGGTCTTGAAAGTCTTCCATCTCCGTGCCGCCGGTGCGCCGTTCCACCGCGAAGGTCACGGCGAACGCGCCGAGCGTCATCAAGGCGTACACCACCGCGTAGAACATCACCGCCGCCACCGCGTCGCGCATGAGGCCGCCGTCCGCGGCTTGCGCGTGCACCACCGCCACGCCAACCAGCATGTAGCCCGTATGCGCGATTGAAGAATACGCCAGCAGGCGCTTCACGTCTCGCTGCCAGATGGCAACGAAGTTGCCGACGATCATGCTGGCCACGGCAATGGCGACCACCACCGGGACCACCATGTCTTGCCAGGGTTCAAGCCCGTGCACGACCACCCGCAAGAGGCCCGCCATCGCGCCCATCTTGGCGCCGGCTGCCAGAAACGCGGTTGAGGGTGTGGGCGCGCCTTGGTAGGCGTCGGGCGTCCACATGTGGAACGGCACCGCGGCCACTTTGAACGCCAGACCGACCAGCAGTAGCCCGAGACCTAGCAGGAACCAGGGGTCGGTCGCCCCTTGGCTCTGCACGTACAACGCCATGTTCTGCAGGTTCGTGGTGCCGGTCAAGCCGAAGAGCCAGGCGATGCCGTAGAGCAGCACGCCGGAGGCAAACGCGCCGAGCAGGAAGTACTTGAGCGCGCCTTCCGTAGCGCGAAAGCGGTCGCGCTTGATCGCCACGAGCACGTAGACGGGAATCGACGTGAGTTCAACGCCGAGGTAGAGCGTTATCAGATCGCCGGTCGCGCCGAGCAGCAACATGCCGACCGTGGCAAACAAGATGAGCGCCGCGAGTTCGGCGAACGGAATCTCCTTGCCCTGCGCGAAGGCGAGCACAATGCTCAAAGCGGCTATGGCGATGAAGAGCACCTTGAAGAAGACCGCGTAGCCGTCCGTCAGCAACACCCCGCTGAATGCGGTCGCGCCGTCCGCCCGCGCCACGACGCTGACGACGATGGCGGCCACACTGCCGACCACCACCAGCGCCAGCAGGCCGGGATGCGTGCGCCGGCCGCCAAAGGCGTCGACCAACAGCACGCACGCCGCCACCAGCGTGATGATGATTTCCGGCAATATGCTGATGAGGTCTGCCGTTTCCACGCGCTATGCCTTCACTACTCCGCCAACAAGGCCGCCGTCTCGGACTCCGTTATCGCTTGCACGATACCGCTCGTGTCGGCCGTAAAGAGTTCGATGAATGTCTGCGGTTCCACGCCCGCCCATACGACCACGAGAGCCAGCGCCGCCAGCACCGCCGTTTCTAGTCTCGTAAGGTCCTGCAGGCGGCGATGGGCATCACTCAGTGTACCCAGCATCACCCGCCAGTACATCCAGAGCATGTACGCGGCGGAGAGGATGATGCCCAGGACCGCCAGCACGCCAAAGATGCGCGTGCCGGCCATGAACGCGCCGAGCAGCACCATGAACTCGCCTACAAAACCCGACAAACCCGGCAACCCAATCGACGCCAGGGAGAAGAAGAGAAAGAGCGCGGCGAACACCGGCCACCGGTGCGCCAGCCCGCCCAAATTGGCGATCAGCCGGTCGTGGGTGCGCTCGTAGAGTTGGCCCACGCAGAGGAAGAGCGCGCCGGTTACCAGGCCGTGGCTGAACATCTGCATAATCGCCCCGTCAAGTCCCTGCTGCGTGAACGAGAAAATGCCCAGGGTCACGAATCCCATGTGGCTGACCGAGGAATAGGCGATAAGCTTCTTCAGGTCCGTCTGCATCAGGGCGACCAACGCGCCGTAGAGAATGGCAATCACAGAAAGCACAAGGATGGCGGTCTGCGCCACGTGGCTGGCGTCGGGCAAGAGCGGCAAACTAAAGCGGATGAAGCCGTAGCCGCCCATCTTCAGCAGGATGCCGGCCAGAATCACGCTGCCGGTTGTCGGCGCTTCCACGTGGGCGTCCGGCAGCCACGTGTGAAACGGCACCATGGGCACCTTGATCGCGAACGCCAGGAAGAAGGCGAGAAAGGCCCAGAGTTGGAAGCGCTCGCCGTAGGTACCCTGGGTCAATTCGAGAATGTCGAACGTGTAGACCCCTGTGGTATTGCCGTGCACGAAATAGAGCGCCAGGATGGCCACCAGCATGAGCAGGCTGCCGAACAACGTGTAGAGCACGAACTTGATCGTGGCGTAGACCCGGCGCTCGCCGCCCCAGACGCCAATCAGCACGTACATGGGAATGAGCATGATCTCCCAGAAGACGTAGAAGAGCACGAAGTCCAGCGCCAGGAAGACGCCGGTAATGCCCACTTCCAGCAGGAGCATGGTGAAAAGGTACTCTTTCACCCGCTCGTGCACGGACGCCCAGGCATAGACGATGCAGAGGAAGAAGAGGAACGTATTGAGCAGCACCATCAGCAGGCTGATGCCGTCCACACCGAGGGCGTACTGAATGCCGAGGGCCGGCAGCCAGTCGAACCGCTCCTGGAACTGCATGCCCGCGCCGGGTGCGAAGCCGGCCCACACCGCCACGCTCAGGGCGAGCGACAGCAGCGTTCCCGCAATCGCCACCGCGAACATGGCGCGGCGCTCGCGCAGGAAAAGCACGATTACGGCTGCGAGGAGCGGCAGCCAGAGCACGAGAGAGAGAATGGGGAATGACTCCACTACGTCAGCCTCAACGCATCATGAAGATGTAGAACGCCAGCACGAGGGCCGTTCCCAGCACCACGCTAAAGGCATAGTTTTCCAGGCGGCCCGTCTGCATACGGCGCAGGCCGCCGCCAACGCCGCTAATGACCAAACCGACAAGATTCACCACGCCGTCCACGACGTTCAGGTCGAACCAGGCAAAGAGCCGGCCCACGGCGCGGGTGCCGCCGGCCAGGATAGTGTCGTAGAAGTCGTCCAGATAGTACTTGTTAGCCAAGAGCGCGTGGATGGGCCGCATCTTCCCGGCGACGGCCTCAGGCGCAGGCGCCCGGCGCATGTAGACGCCATAGGCAACGAGTATGCCGAAGAGCGCCACCAGCGTGGAAACCGCCATCAACGTAACCACGAACGCGGTAGACGGCTTGTGGACCAGCCCGGCAAGCTCCGCCGCCAGAAACGTATCGTGCAGGTAGTTGTGGATCAGGCCGTGCTCCGGCGGCACACCGACGAACCCCGCCAACGCCGCCCCCACCGCCAACACGATGAGGGGCACGGTCATCACGCGGGGCGATTCGTGCACGTGCGCAAACCGGTCAGACGCCATGCGGGTTGTGCCAAAGAACGTAAGAAAGATCATGCGGAACGTGTAGACGGCCGTTAGCAGGGACGCCAACGCGCCCAGGGCGTAGAGCAGGTAGCCAATCCCGCCGGAGAGCAGCGTGGCGCCAAGCAGTTCGTCCTTACTCCAAAAGCCTGCCAGCGGAATGATGCCGGAAAGCGCCAGGCCGCCGATGATATACGTTGTGCCGGTGACGGGCATCTTGCCGAAGAGGCCGCCCATGCGCTGCATGTCCTGCTCCTCGTCCGTGCCGTGAATTACCGAGCCGGAGCCAAGGAAGAGGAGGCCTTTGAAGAAGGCGTGTGTCGCCAGGTGGAAGATGGCCGCGGCAAAAGCGCCCACGCCCAGAGCCATGAACATGAGGCCGAGTTGGCTGACCGTTGAGAAGGCGAGGACGCGCTTGATGTCGTTCTGCGCCAGGCCGATGGTTGCCGCAAAGAGGGCGGTGAACGCGCCGACAAGCGCCACCACCACCATCGCGGTCGGCGTGAGCACGTAGAGTGGATTGAAGCGGGCCACCATGTAGACCCCCGCCGTCACCATCGTGGCCGCGTGGATCAGGGCGCTCACCGGCGTCGGGCCTTCCATGGCGTCCGGCAGCCAGACGTGCAGCGGGAACTGCGCCGACTTGCCCATGGCGCCCACGAAGAGCATCAGGCAGATGAGCGTCAGCATCCCCGGCTTCGTCGCCGCGACTGCCGGCGCTTGGGCGAAGATTTCGTCGTAGTTCAGTGTGCCAAAGACGTACCAGGCCAGCAGGAGGCCGATGAGAAAGCCCACGTCGCCGATGCGGTTCGTCAAGAACGCCTTGATGGCGGCGGCGGACGCCGACTGCCGCTCAAACCAGAAGCCGATGAGCAGGTACGAACACAGGCCGACGGCCTCCCAGAAGACGAAGAGCACCAAGAGGTTATTCGCCATCACGAGCATGATCATGGCAAAGACGAAGAGGGGCAGGTAGGTGAAGAACCGCCAGAAGCCGGGGTCTTTGGCCATGTAGCCAATCGAGTAGACGTGCACCATGAACGAGACGCTCGTGACCACCAGCAGCATGACGAGCGTCAGCGCGTCCACGCGCAGCGTGACGTCCAGCGCAAAGTCACCGGATACGGCCCACGTCCAGAGCGCGACCGTCTCCGGTTCCGCGTGGTCCAACCGCGAGATGAAGAGGGCCGCGGTGACCACCAACGCGCCGAGCACACCGGCGTTGGCGATGAGCCCGGTGTGTTTCTTGAGGTACGCGCGTCCAAAGAGCCCATTAATCGCGAACGCGACGAACGGCAGCAGTGGAACGAGCCAGGCAACTTCAGTCATGCGCTTTGCGGCCCTTAGCCCTTGAGCGTATTGATTTCATCGACGTTGAGCGAATCCCGGTGGCGCGAAAGCGCCACGATGATGGCAAGTCCCACCGCCGCTTCCGCCGCCGCGACCGTCAGCGAGAAGATGACGAAGGCTTGCCCCAGCATGTTGTCCAGGGCCACCGCAAAGCCGACGAACGTGACGTTTGCCCCGAGCAAGATCAGTTCGATTGACATAAAGACGATAAGCAAGTTGCGCCGCACCAGCACACCGAGCAGTCCGATGATGAAGAGCGCCGCGCCCAGCACCAAGTAGTACTCCAAGGCCGGGATGATCATTGCTGCGGCCCTTCCCCTTGGCCCGGATTGGCCGGCTCACGCGCGCGCCGCTCCGCCTTGGCGTACCGTTCCGCCATCCACTCGCCGACGCCCATCTCCGAGGACGAACGCGGCCGCCGCGGCCGTTGCCGCGCCAAGACGATTGCGCCTACGACAGCGGCCGTGAGCAGCACTGAGGCAACTTCAAACGGCAGCAAGTAGTCGCGGAACAATACCTGCCCCAACGCCTGCACGTTGCCCCCTTGTCCGGCAACCCACGCGGGGCTGTGCGGCCCTTGCGCGCCGACCGTGATGGCAGCCCCTGTCAAGACGATGAATTCAACGAAGAGCAGAGCGCCAATCACGACCGCAAAGGGCGCTTGCATGTGAAACTGCCGCGCGCGTTCCACCACGTTGAGGTTCAGCAGCATCATCGTGAAGAGGAAGAGCACGATAATCGCGCCGGCGTAGATGATGATGTGCGCCGCCGCGAGAAACTCGGCGCGCAGCAGGATGAAGATGCCGGCCAGGTGGAAGACAACGCCCACCAGCGCCAGCGCGCACTGCACCGGATTGCGCAGCAGCACGACGAGCACGGCAAAGACGACGCACGCCAGCGCGAGATAGGCAAAGATCAGCGTAAGCAGGGTCTCGCTATTCAAGCGTCGCGGCCTCCTTGCCCTGTTTGTCCACCAGGTCCATCAGCCGGTCGACGTCGTAGATGAGCGTGCTGCGGTCATCGGTTGCAAAGTCATACGCGTTCGTCATCTCCAGCGCTTCCACCGGACAGGCCTCCACACAGAGCGAGCAGAAGAGGCAGCGGCCCACGTCGAGCGTATATGAGGTCACGACCTTATCCGTCGGCTGCGCGGGATTCGATTCCGTCGTGATCGTAATGCACTCATTCGGGCAGGCGGTCTCGCAGAGGCCGCAGCCCACGCACTTGGGCCGGCCGTCCGGCCGGCGCCTCATGCCGACCGCGCCGCGGTAGATTGCGGAGAGCGGCCGCTTCTCCTCGGGATAGCGAATGGTCACCGGCCGGCGAAAGAACTCGCGCAAGGTGACGCTAAGCCCCCTGGCGATCGGTACCAGCGACCCGAACCGAAAACTCACGACGCCTCCTTTCCCGCTTGTTTCCCTAAGCGTAGACAGTCAACTTGAGTACGGTTGCTACGGCAAGATTCAGCAGACCCAGTGGCAGGAGCACTTTCCAGCAGAAGTTCATCATTTGGTCGTACCGGAAGCGCGGCAGTGTCGCGCGCAGCCAGAAGTAGAAGAAGAGGAATAGGAACACTTTGCCTACCATGAAGACTAGCGCCAGCAACGCCGCCGGCAGATGGCCGATGTACGGCTCCAGGAATTGCGCCGGCCAGCCGCCGCCCAGAAAGACCGCGGCCACTAGGAACGACGCCAAGACCATGTTCGCGTATTCGGACAAGAAGAAGAACGAGAAGCGCCAGCCGGAATACTCCACGTGATAGCCGGAAACTAGCTCGGTTTCCGCTTCCGGCAGGTCGAACGGCGCGCGGTTGGTCTCCGCCAGCGCCGCGCAGACGAAGACGAACGCGCCGATTATCAAGGGTATGGCATAGGGCACCTGCTGCTGCCGCACGATTTCCGGCAACGACAGTGAACCCGCCAGCACCACCACGCCCACGAGCGCCAGGCCGAGCATGATCTCGTAGCTAATCATCTGCGCGCTCGACCGCAGGCTGCCCAGCAAGGCGTACTTGCTATTGGAGGCCCAGCCGGCCATCACGATGCCGTAGACCGCAACGGACGTGAGCGCCACGATGTAGAGCACGCCCACGTTCAAGTCGGTGGGATAGAGGCCGATGGTGCGGCCGAAGATTTCCACTTCCGTGCCCAGCGGCACCACCGACCACGCCATGAACGACGGCACCAGCAGCAAGAACGGCGCGAGCACGAAGAGCACCCGGTCCGCGCCGTCGGGCCGCATGTCTTCCTTGCCCATGAGCTTGATGGCGTCGGCAAGGGTCTGGAATAGCCCAAAGGGACCGACGCGGTTGGGGCCGACGCGAGACTGGATGCGGCCCAGGACCCGGCGCTCGGCCCAAATCAGGGGCGGCACGATCATAAGCGGAATCGCAAACGCGATACCGGACTTGATGATTACGGTGATGACGAGTTCTGTCATGGGATTTTTGCCTGGTCTACGACTCGGCCCCCTCCATCGCCGACGACGATTCTGCCGCCGGCTCCGCCGCCGCGGCGCGCACCGACACCGCCACCGTGGCTTCCGCGCCGAGCAATGCGCCCACCGGCGCATCGGGAAAGCCGCCGGGCAGATAGACCACGTCTTCCGTGAGCTTGTCGTTCGCCTTTGCCGTAACGGTCAGGTCGGCGCCGTTGGCCTGGATGCCCACGCTTTCGCCGTCCTCGATGCCGAGGCGCGCCAATTGCGCCGGATGAATCTCGGCGGTTGGCGCTTCAACCAGCCGGCGCAAGTTGCCACTATAGCGTCCCGTGACGCCGGGGACAAAGAGATGGTCCTGGGTAACCAGGAGCAACTTGCCGTCGCCGTTCACGCTCGGCAGCGCGGGCGGTTCCTGCCAGGCGAAACGCGGCGCGCTGTGGGTGACGGGGATTTCCGCCAGCACGGCAGCAATCTCCTGGACCACGGAGTCCGAATTGCGGTAGGCCCAGCGCGCGCCGAGTTGCAGCGCGAGTTCGGTGAAGATTTGCCAATCGGGCTTGGCCTCGCCCACTGGTGGAATTGCCGCCTGCGCCCGCTGCGCGCGGCCTTCCATATTGGTGAACGTGCCGGTCTTCTCGGCAAAGCTGACGGCCGGCAGCACCACGTCGGCGTACTCTGCGGCCGTGGCGTTGACGAAGAGATCTTGCACCACCACGAAGCCCGCGCGCTCCAGCAGCGCCTGCGCCTGCTGCCGGTTACGGGCGCTCGTTGCCAGGTCTTCGCCAATGACGTAGAGCACGGACACGTCCGCGCCCGCCATGAGCGCGTCGAGTGTGTGGCCCGCCGCATCCGGCAGCACCACGTCCCACAGCCGGCCCAGGGCGCTGCGGGCTTGGGCGTCGTCCACGCTGCGGAAATTGGGCAAGATGTCGGCGCCTGCTCCCATCTGCGCCAGGCCGCGCGAGTTTGCCTTGTTCGCCAGGGGATAGAGGCGCGCTTGCGGCAGGGCAAGCGTGAGATTAGCCGCGGCCTGGGCCAACGCTTCCGCGCCGCCAATCAGCCAACTGCCCAAGCCCCACACGATACCCACGTTGCCGGCCTCCGCGAGTTGCGCCGCCGCCTCGCCAATTGCCGCCGCGTCGATACCGGTGTCGGCCGCGGCCCGTTCCAGGCTATAGCCGCGCAGATCGGCCGGCGCGTTTCCGTCCGCGGACTGGCGCGCGAGTTCGGCGGCAAGTCCTTGCAGCAAATGTTGCTCCGCGCCGGGGCGCACGCGCAGCACGCGGCGGGCGAAGCGGTCGTCCTGGCGGCTCGGCAGGCTGCCGGCCTGAATGAGCAACTTGCCCTCGTCGCGCACCCACTGGCGCATTCTCATGCCGAGCACGTCGTGGCTTTCCATGAGGTCGCCGCCGACTACCAGGAAGGCGTCCATCTGCTCCATCTGGGAGATCGTGAAGTCGAAGGCCGCCGGCCCAAGCGCGTGCAGCGTGGGAATAAGCGTCCAGCGTTCGGCGCTGTCGATGTTGTTCGTGCCGACCACCTCGCGCATGAGGCGCGCAATGAGGTAGTTTTCTTCATCCGAGAGACGCCCGGACGTAATCGCCGCAACTGAATCCGGACCGTCTTCTGCTTTGGCAGCGGCAATCCGGGCCGCAACCAGGCTCAGCGCTTCATCCCAACTCGCAGGCTCTAGTTGACCGTCCTTCCGCACCAGGGGCTGCGTAACCCGGCCATCATCGTGAATATAGTCGTAGCCAAAGCGGCCGCGGGTGCAGAGCATGCCGTCGCCCGGCCCCCGGTCGCGGGTGTTGACCGGCGTTTGGTCCCGCAGCGCCGGATTGGCTTTCGTGCGCAGCACCTCGCCCATGCGCGTCTCCACGTGCATCTGGCAGCCGACGCTACAGTGGTTGCAGACCGACTCGCTCTGGTGGACCTGCCAGGCGCGCCCGCTGTGCATGAACGGCCGGCTGAGCAGCGCGCCGACCGGGCAGACCTCGATGCACTCGCCGCACTCCACGCAGTCCAGCGGCTCGTCGAACTGGGTGCCAATGTAGCTGTGGAACCCGCGCAGGTTGAAGGTGAGCGCGCTGTCGCCGACGCGCTCGTCGCACACGCGCACGCACTTGCCGCAGTAGATGCAGCGGTTTGGGTCCCATTCGATCAGCGGACTGAGTTCGTGATCGGGTTCGTTGGGGTTATCGCTGCCCAGTTTGCTGCGATAGACGCCGACCTCGTAGGCCGTGTGCTGCAAGTCGCAGACGCCGGACTTATCGCAGTAGGGGCAGTCCAGCGGGTGGTGCTGGAGGGTCATCTCCATGATGCCCTGCTGGGCGTGCACTACAGGTTCGGTCTTGGTGCTGACCACCATGCCGTCCATCGCCGCCGTGTTGCAGGAAGAGAGCGGCTTGGGCGCGCGTTCCACCTCCACCACGCACATGCGGCACGCGCCGTACGGCTTGAGGAACGTATCGAAGCACAAAGTTGGAATGTAGATGCCCGCCTGGCGGCACGCATCGAGAATCGTCGCGCCGTCGGGCACCGTGACCTCTTGGCCGTCAACTGTCAGTGTTACCGGCATCGTTTCCTCTTCTCACCCGCCGCAAGTGTCGGAGACCATTTGCCTGCTCTGTTTGTCGCGCCTAGCGATCTATCTCACCAAGCACAATATCAATGCTGCCAATCACCGCCACCACGTCGGCCAGCAGCCGCCCTTTTACCAGGTACGGCAGCGACTGCAAGTTTACAAAGGAAGGCGAGCGCACGTGCATGCGATAGGGCTTGCCGCTGCCGTCGCTGACCACGTAGAAGGCCAGTTCGCCCTTGGGCGCTTCGATCGCGGCGTAGGTCTCGCCGCGCGGCACCGGAAAGCCGTGGATGTACATCCAGAAGTGGTTGATCATCGCTTCCATGTCGGTATAGAGGCGCGGCGTATCCGGCCGGCCGACGCGCGCGTCGTCAGTCATCACGGGCCCCGGCGGCATGTGTTCGATTACCTGGCGCATGATGCGCACGCTCTGGCGCATCTCCTCGATGCGCAGAATGTACCGGCTGTAGACGTCGCCCTTGCCGGTGCCGGTGGGCACGTCGAACTCCACCTTGTCGTAGGCGGCATAGGGTTCGGCTTTGCGGATGTCCCACTCCACGCCCGAGCCGCGCAAGCACGGGCCGGAAAGTCCCATGGCGATCGCGTCGTCGGCGGTAATCACGCCCACGTCCACCGTACGGCCAATCCAAAGGTCATTCTTGGAGAGCAACTTGTCGAACTGGTCGATTTCCTTTACGAAGTAGTCGAAGAGGCTCTCCAGCTTCTCGTAGAAAGGCTCGCGGGGTTCTTCCAGGAAACCGCCGGGGCGCATCACGCTGTGGGTCATGCGCGCGCCGCACAACTCTTCGAATAGTTCGAGGACACGTTCGCGGGCGCGAAAGGCGTAGAGGAAGACGGACATGGCGCCGATGTCCAGCGCGTGGGTGCCGATCCAGACCAGATGTCCCGCCAGCCTGCCCAGTTCGCCCACGATGCAGCGCAGCCACTGGGCGCGTTCCGGTACCTCGATGCCGGCCAGCGCCTCGACCGCCACCAGCCAACCCAGATTGCTGGAGGCCGCGGCGGTGTAGTCCATGCGGTCGGTATACCCGAGTATCTGGGTGTACGTCTCGCTCTCGGCGATCTTTTCCGTGCCGCGATGGAGATAGCCGATGATGGGCACGGCTTCCTCGATGTACTCGCCGTCCATCTTGAGCACGACCCGCAGCACGCCGTGGGTGCTGGGATGCTGCGGCCCCATGTTCAGGATGAGGCCCGAATCATCTTCACCGGCAATGCGTTCGATCTCAACCGTTGCCATCAGCCGCTCTCGCTACTCCTCTGGACAGTGGCTGCCGCGCTAGAGCCCCTCTCGGGGAAAATCCTTGCGCAACGGGTGGTATTCGTAGTCTTCATCCATCAGAATGCGCCGCAGGTCGGGATGATTTACAAACTGCACGCCCATCAGGTCGTAGACCTCGCGCTCCGGCCAATCCGCCCCCGGCCAGACCTGCGCCATGGACTCCACCGCTTCAGCGGCGGCAATGCGGGTCTTGACCCGGATGCTGCGGTTTTCCGGAATCGAGCGCAGGTGGTAGACCACTTCGTATTCTTGCGTTTCGCCCGGCCAATGCACCGCCGTCACGTCGCCAAAGTAGTTGAAGCGCAGTTCCGGCTCGTCGCGCAGCGCCGTGGCGACCGCCAGTAGATCCGATGCGGCGATCTCAATGGTCAGCAGATTGCTCCGTGTGTTGGCGGCGGAGACCTTATCTCCCAAGACCGCACGCACGCGCTCGTGGAGACTGTCGGCGGCAACCGGCGGCGGAATGCTCACGAATGCCGTTACTCCTTGGCGCCGGCGGCGCGCGCGGTGAGCAGCGCCTCTTCCGCGCCGGCCCACTCGCCCTGCTTGATCTTCTGCTGGAGCAGCATCAACCCTTCCAGCAGCGCCTCCGGCCGCGGCGGGCAGCCGGGGACGTAGATGTCAACCGGCACCGCCAGGTCTACGCCCTGGAGCACGCTGTACGAGCGGTACGGGCCGCCGCACGTGGCGCAATTGCCGTGGGCGATTACCCAACACGGCCGCGGCATCTGTTCCCAGAGGTTGCGAATGATGGGCGCCATCTTCTTGGTGACCGTACCGGCGACGATCATCACGTCCGACTGCCGCGGCGTCGCGCGGAAGGCCATGCCAAAGCGGTCCGCGTCATAGTGCGACGCAAAGAGCGACATCATCTCGATCGCGCAGCACGCCAGGCCAAACGTCATCGGGAACAGCGAGTTCGCCCGCCCCCAATTCAGGATTTGATCGGCGGAGGCCAGCACGAAGCCGGAAGCGCCCGTCTTCTGGCCGGCGGCTTGCGCCCCGGGCAAGGTAAGGGTATCTTCTACAGCCCCCAATCGAACGCTCCTTTCTTCCACGCGTACACGTAGCCTACGAGCAGGATTCCTATGAATATCGCCATTTCAACCAGGCCGAAGAGACCCAGCGACGCAATGATGACGGCCCACGGAAAGAGGAACGCGAGTTCGAGGTCGAAGACCACGTAGACGATCGCGACCATGTAGAAGTGGATGCCGTGCTTGCCGCGGGTATCGCCCACCACGCCGCTCGGCCCAATTCCCGATTCGTAGGGCACCGTGCGCAGCGGGCCGGGGCGAAACTTGGGCCGCAGCACGGAGGCGAGCGCGAGCGTGATGATCCCAAAGGCGGACGCCGCGACGAAGGTCACCAAGAACGGAATGTACCCGACGTAGTACTCCATGTCCTCTCCTCTGGGCGTCCGGCTTGCCGCCAGCCGTGCGCTCCCCGCGCTGCGGTCTTATGATGACCGATTTCGCCGCTCTTTACAAGGCCGCGCCGTCCCGCGGCATTCGTCAGCCGGACGCCACGGTTTGAACGCCGCTGGGACTGCCATTGGGCGCGGCATCGTTGGCAAAATCGGCGCTTCCGGTGACGCTCTCCCGCAAGAGATACGACAGATACTCTACTTCGATTGAAAGGTCAACACTTGCCAAGTAGACGTGGGACGGCACCCGCAGCGTCACGGGCGCGAAATTGAGCAAACAGCGCACGCCGGCCTCGATAAGCTGTTCGGTAACGGCTTGCGCCGCTCTGGCGGGCACGGCAACGAGCGCCATGAAGATCTGGCGCTCTTGGATGGTATCCTTTACCTGATCCATCGGCTTGACGATGACGTCGCGGATTACCGCGCCAACGCGGCGCGGATCAGAATCGAAAGCCTCGACGATGCGGAAACCCTGACGCGGGAAGCCGTCATAGGCAAGCAGCGCGGAGCCGAGATTGCCCACGCCGACGAGCGCCATCGGCCAGCCTTCGCCAATCCCCAGGATCTGCTGCACGTGCGCCAGCAGCGATTGGACCTCGTACCCCACACCGCGCCGGCCAAAGCTGCCAAAATACGCCAGGTCGCGGCGCACCTGGGCGGCAGTGGAACCGGTCAACGTGGAAAGATGCTCGGAGGAGATGCTCTCTACCCCCTGCTCCTGCAGCGCGGCCAACGTACGATAGTACATAGAGAGGCGCCGGATCGCCATCTGCGGCGCTTTTCCCCGCGGTGTGCCAGACATGGGCGCTCCCCGTTCCAGAGGCACTAGCCACGTGAAACATATCACAAGCTCCCAGCACGCGCAACTGGAAGGGCATCTCACAAGTTGGAGAGACGCGCCAAGGCAAAAGCGGTTAGCGGGGAGTGGGTGTATTGCGCGCAGCACGGAGCGCACGCCGAGCGGGTCGCTCATCCCGTGGCTGCGTCTACGGTCCCGCCTGCTCCTGCGGCAAGTCCAATTTCGTGCCGATGACCCACCGCTCTCGCCATGGCCTGTACTTGCTGCGGAAGCGGTCGAGGCGGGGCACACCGTCTGCCACGACCTCGCGCTGGATCTCGGCATCCACGCCGTCAACCGCCCATTCGATCTGCTTCCGCTCGCCGAAAGGAAGCTCGGGGTCCGGCTTGTCCGGCAGCGGCGGCCCGTGTTCCACCCAGTTCTTGGCAATGGCCGGCAGCATGCGCACGGTGCGCTGCAGGCTGCGCCCGTGCAGCGCGAACTTGAGTTCCATGGATTCCTCGTCAACGTGCGTTTGAATCAGGATGGGGTGCTCTGAATCGTTGACGAACCTGAGATCGACGCCTGGGCTATAGATGGCGGCGTCGAACCCCGGCGGGCTGCCGTCGCGCTCATAGTAGCCCACGCGGTACGTGTGCTGATTGCGCTCGGCTATCGGCAACCCCGCCCAAAAGGCGGCGCGGAACATGGTGGTGGAAACCTGGCAGACACCGCCACCGTCGCCCTGCACGGTCTTGTCACCCCAAATGATGAGGCTCGACTGATAGCCGGTCTCTTTGCTAATGGGGCCGAGGGTCTCGAGAAACGAGAACGTCGCGCCGGGCGGAATCACGTAACCGTGCAACTTGGTGGCAGCCAAGGCGATGTTGTAGGCGCGTTCCGGCGGCGAACCTTTGAAGAGGGAGACGCCTTCCGCAATCAGGTTTTCAAAGCCCCAGTCCCGCATGTTTGCCGCCGTGTAGACCGGTTCTTCCACGTCCGCCGGCAGATAGAGCGCCGTGACGCCCTGCCGGATAGCGGCCTGGGCCGTGGCCAGAATCGTCTCCGTATCCGTGTGATAGCCGACCGCGGCGGGTGTTGCCACGGTCACGTCGTCGCCATCCACGGTAAACCGCGCGTTCTTGACGGGACGGGCGGCCTCGGCGGCAATCGGTTCCAGCCAGTCGTGCAGCCGCTGCCGCTCGCCAATGACTTCCAGGCGGCCTTGGTCCGGGTCTTGCTGGATCTCCAGCCAGGGCGTCAGCGTTCTCCCGGAAAGCTGCCACGACTTGCCGCCTAGTCCGAAGCGCAGCCCTTCCGCCACCAGCCGTTCGAAGATGGCCTTGACCTGTTCCGCCCGGCGCAGCGTGATCGGCGCCTCGAGGGTAACGACGGGCAGCGCGATGCTCTGGCGTGAAGGCGGGTCCGCCGGCAGCCGCATTTGATTGATGATCGCTTCCCGGTCGAGGCGCTTGCCGTCTACGCCGGGCACGATACGCACCCGGTCGGCCTGGCGCTCGAGGAGCGAACTGACCGGGGAACGATCGATCTGGGCGGCAATCATGTTCAGGAAGCGCAAGGCCACCGCGGAATCCAAGAGCACGGGCAGCGCGACCTGATTGCGCGCGCTCAACCCAAGGAACCAGGTCCACATGCGCCGCTTCTGCGAGTCAAACGCGCTGCCGATCGCGCGCTCGATGTCCACCAGGATGCCGATTTCAGATGCCGTTGGCGCCCACCTGGTCTCCTGGTGGGCGAACACGACCGGGTTATGGAGATAGTCATTCCACAGGCTGTGCACGTGCGCGCTGGCCTCCGCTTGGGATAAGCCGGAGATGTCCACGGAGCCGACGAACGTGCCGGGCAAGGCGTACGCGCCAGCCTGGGAACGCAACACGCCGGATACCGACCCGCCGGCTAAAGCAGTGATAGGTACGGCCGCCATCCCCAAGAGGACGCGCCGGGTGACGAACCGTGAACCGGTTTTCCAAGCGAACCGCGACTGCATAGGCATGTCAAGGCTCCGGAAAGCTGTCTGCCGCTTCTGCGCGTAGTGTAACCCGCTCGCAAGCAGCTAATGCGAAAAGTCGCCGGCTCACGTAAGTGGGGCAGAGTCGGCTCCGCGGGAAATCCGCGCGAGGCGCGGCGCCCTTGTTTCGCAATGCAGTATGTCTCATTGCTTTGCGCCTGAACGAAAGAGCAAAAACGTGTATTCCGATTGGCAATGAAGGCAAAGCGGGGCCACGTTCGGAAGGTGAAAAGCGGCCAGAAGGATTTGGCGCATTTGCCGGATTCGTCGAAGGTGCGGCGCCACACACTTCAGGAGAGAAATCTCGGGGCGAGCAAGGCCATCGTCGTTGCATGGTCTATGAACCCCACAGCAAATGCGCCTGCGCGGCTTTCTTACTCCCCTATAGTATAGCACTAGGGAGCTAGAGTGTCTTGCCGCTCGTTTCTGGCCACTATCGGCGGGGCATCGTTCTAGTCGAAAACGGCAATCGCGTCAATCTCCACCAGCCAATCCTCACCGGAGAGGGAGCCGATTTGCACCATGGTGGCGGTGGGGTACGGCGGCGCGAAGATCTCATTGCGGATGCCGGTGACGACGGCGCGGAAGCGGATGTCGGTGACGTACATGTTGAGGTGCGCCACGTTTGCCAGCGAGCCGCCCGCCGCCCGGCAGAGCGCCTCGATGTTGGCGTAGACCTTGCGCGCCTGCGCCTCGATGTCGCCCTTGCCCACCAGGTCGCCGTTCTCGTCCACGGGAAACTGGCCGGCGATAAAGAGGAGGCGCTTGCCGCCTTCGATCATCAGGCCCTGCGAAAAGTTGCTGAACGGCGGGCAGACGCCCTCGCCGAGGATAGTCTCTTTCTTCAAAGCGCTACTCCTTTGCTTCACTCTCGGACGCTCTAGATTCCTCGCTGCGCTCGGAATGACACGAAACAAACACACGCGAACAAGCAAGCGGCATTTGCCGACAAGCATTCGCCCCCTCTTCGGCGAGAGGGGGCGAACGTATGACCAATGCCACGCCAGGAAGAAATGGCCTTAGCTCTTATTGGCGTAGTACTCGTCGATCATGGCCTGCATGATCTTGCCGGCGCTCTGCATGGCGTCTGCGACGGTCATTTCCTGCTTCCACGCCATGTTTACGTGGTCCAGGTAGACCCGGCGAATGTCAACGTAGTTGGGGTAGATTTGCGTCATGAAGCCATTGCCCTCGCCAATCGGCTCCGTGATTGGGGTCAACTCGCGCGGCGGACGCGCCTTCTGTTCCGCCAGGCGCGGGTCGTCCCACGCCGATTTCACCACGGGCATGCCGTAGTTCAGCAACGTGGTGACGCCGACCTGCACCTCGAGATCGGTGCTGACGAACTTTATCAGTTCCCACGTAGCGTCGGGATACTTGGCGCCGGACCACATGTACTGCACCGGCGTGTAGCTGCCCACCGCGTCCGAGTGCTCGCTTGCTACGCTGTGAGCCGGGAAGCGCCGCGCCTTGACCGGCAATTCCTCGACGCCCGGCACGTTCCAGCCGGATTCAGTGTTGAACCACGTGTGGAATACCGCGGCGCGCTGGTGCACGAACGGCGAATCACGGCGTTGTTCCGCCGGCAGGGTGTCATTGAGCGCCACCACGTCTTCCCGGGTCGGCTTCACGCGGTACTTGAACTCGAGGTCATACAGGAACTGGATGACGTCGATGAACTCCGGTTCGTGCAGCCGGAAGCGGGAATAGTCGTCGGAGACGAAGTTCGTGCCGTTCTGGATGAGCATCGTCGGCACTTCGGTGGTGGAGTCGTTGCGGCTGTAGAAGCCCCAGATGGGATTCTGATCGGCGCTGGAGCGTTGCGTAATCTCACGCGCCGTCTCGAGCAATTCGCCGCCGTCACTGGGATTCCATGACTTTGGCGGTTCGTTGATGCCGAACTTATCGAGAAGGGCCGTGTTGTAGATTTGGATAGTGGCCAGCACGCCGTAGGGGAACGTCCACAGCTTGCCTTCCGGGTCCTGCAGCCAATCGATGCCCACCACGTCGGCGAGCGCGGCTCCATCGCGCTGGACAAAGGGCGTCAGGTCGGCGATATAGCCGGCGTCCCGGTACTGAGGATAGCGGGTGGGTTCCGGGCCGAGGATGTCCGGCGCCGAACCGGCGGCGAGTTCGGTGACCTGCTTATCCATGAGCGCCCGATACGCCATGGACTGCCAGTTGACCGTGATGTTGGGATGCAGTTCCGCGAACGGGCCGAGCACGAGATCTTCGAAAGCGCCGGCGTTCTCCGCGATGTTCACGACCCAGTTGACGTTGACGGTCGCCTCTTCCATCTTGGGCGCGTCATCGGACGTGGGCGCATCGTCGGCTGCCGGCGCGGCCGCCGGCGCCTGGGCCACGCCGCAGGCGGCAAACACGGCTACGGTTCCCGCGCCCGCCGTCGCCGCCAAGAGGCCGCGGCGCGTGATGCTTGTTCGTTGTCCGCTCATCTTTCGTTTCCTCCAGATGTGGCACCAACACAAAACTGGCGTCCGCACACCGGGTCACCCGCATGCTGCGGACGCTATCCACCGCTCGACCACTCCTGCCTCCTTTCCGGCCAGCATACACTGGGCTTGGTATCCGCTAAACTTCGCTGTGTCAATTCTAGAGCAAGGGGCGACTGTTGACAATTGCCCCCTGCCGACACCGCTACTCCTTATCGGCCCAATACGCGTCAATCACCGCCTGCGTGTGTTTGCTGGCGTTCTGCATGGCTTCCTCTACGGTGAGCTCCTGCTGCCACACCAGTGCCTTCTGCTCGTTGAAGAATCCCAGATGCTCCCGCCAGCCGGGGAAGATCTGGGTGATGAAGCCGCGGCCTTCCCGCAGCGGCGTGGCAATGGCGCTAATCTCGCGCGGCGGACGGGACTTGGTCGCCACCAGGCGGGGATCGTCCCACGCGTTTGCGTTCGCCGACAGGCCGTAGTTGAGCAGCGTGGTCACCGCCACACCGAACTCGATGTCCGACATGGCGAACTTCATGAACTCCCAGACGGCGTCCGGGTGCTTCGCGCCGGACCACATGTATTGCACCGCGGTCCAACCGGCAACCTTGCCGGCATTTGGCCCGCCCTTGCTGCTCTCCAGCATGGGAACGGCCTTCATGGGCAGGTTTTCCACGTCCGGGTGCGTCCAGCCGCTCTCGGCGTTGAACCACGTGTTGTTCATGGCCGCGCGCCCGTGCACGAAGAGCGCGTCGCGGTGCCGGCCCTCGCCCAGGGTCTCTCGGAACGCAGCCTTGGCTTCAGCGGTCGGGGCCACGCGGTACTTGAATTCAAGGTCGTACATGAACTGTATGGCCTCGATGAACTCGGGCTCGTGCATGGTTGCCCGCCTCAGGTCATCGGAGAGGAAGTTGCCGCCGTTCTGCACGACGTAGGTGCTCAACTCGGTTGTGTAGTCGGCGCCGGTGTAAATGCCCCAAATCGGGTCCGGTTCGCTGCTGGCCCTGCTCGTAATCTCCCGCGCGACGTCAATGTACTCGCCGCCGTCGCTGGCATTCCAGTGCCGGGGCGGCTCGCTGATCCCGTACTTGTCGAAGATGGACGTATTGTAGATGTGGATGGTGCCGAGCGCCGTGTAGGGCATGGACCAGAAGCGCCCCTGCGGGTCGACGATCCAATCGAGCGCCACGGTGTCGCCGAGTTGACTCTGGTCGCGCTTGTAGAGGTCGGTGACTTCGCGCACAAAGCCCTTGTCCGTCCACTCGATCCAGCGCGTGGGATCGGGAGTGAGGATGTCAATGGCCTCGTTGGCGGCCAGTTCGGCCAGCATCTTGTCATAATGCGCCCGGTACGGCGAGCCCTCATACGTGAGGTCGATGTCGGGGTGCATCTCCCGAAACCGGTTGATCACGCCGTCCTCGAACGCTTGCGCGTTCTCCGCGACGTTCACGATCCAACGTATGTTGACGGTTGCCGGCTCCGCCTTAGGAGCGTCTTCAGACTGCGGCGCGTCATCGGCTACCGGCGCATCGGTCGGCGCCTGGGCCACGCCGCAGGCGGCCAGCAGGGCGGCCCCACCGAAACCTGCCGCGCCGGCGAGAAACCGCCGTCTGCTCAAACTGCTGAATGCGCTACGCATATCGGTCCTCCTGATGCGTTTGCTTGGCGTACACTATCTTACGCCCCCGCCCCCAAAGCGATTGCCGGCATGGCCTCCTTTCTCTCCTACGCCTGGCTAAGCGGGCGAGAGAGCAGTTCTGAACTCTTCCCCGGTGGCGGTAAGCGCGCCGCCGATTTCCAGCCAATGAATGAAGGCTTTGGTCATCAGGTTCTCTTCGGTTGACCATGCCGTTTCCGAGGCGGCGGTGCAGTCCCGCAGCACAATGGCGCGATAGCGGTTGCGGGTCTGCAAGATGCCGCCGGGCTTCATGAGCAGGCAGAAGTTCAACAGGAAACCAACGTAGACGAGATTGAGAATCTTGCGCTCTGCGAGGAAACGCTCGATTTGGTGAGGCTGAGAGAAGAGAAAGTCGCGGGGGTCGGGTTTGACGCAGTCGGCAAAGTCGTAGTTGTCCCGGATCTTTTGCCACGGTTCTGCGTACCCCTCGCCAAAGACGGTGCGGTAGTACTCGGCCAGTAATTCCCGGCGGAATTCCGGCGGCGGCCAATCGGGGGTGTCGTCGTCGGACTTTGCCGACGGTTCCGGCGGCGCATACCCGGGATAGCGCGCGAGAATCTGGGGCGGCTCGTTGTGAACGACCGGCACCCCGGCGTCGCGCGCCGCTTGGAGCACGGGCACAATCTCTTCTTCCATGATTCTGCCCGCGCGCTTGGCCACGCCGTGCCCGCCCATGTAGTTGTACTCCCAGTACTTCTCCACACCGGGAATCACCGGCTCGCCGTCAGCGCCGAGATTCCACATGTCGATGGCAATGACAGCCGTGTTCGCGGTGTCGAGTTCTACGGTTTTGTGCACGTGGCCGTAGTTGCGGTCGTCGTACGCCTGCCCGGGCAGCGGGTAGACGCGATACGAGCGCACCGGCATGTGAAACGTGCTCATCGAACCGCGTGTCCGCCCATTGCTCAACATCCCTAATAGGGCCGATTGAACGGCACCGTTGCCGCCGCCACTTCCTCGGTCACGCGACCGGGACCGGCGTCCCGCGCTCGCCGCAACTCCAGCAGCGTATCCTCCACCGCTTCCAGCGTCTCCGCCACGTCTTCGTCGCTGTGGGCGTAGAGCACGTTGTTCCAACTGCCCTTGAGCATTACGCCGCGCTTGGCGAGGCCGGTATAGAAGAACGTGCCGGCGTCGGCAGGCAGCGGCTCGCCACCGCCAATGAAGCGGATGCCGAACAACGCCGGCGGCCCAAAGGACGCCATGGGGATGCCCACCCGCTGCGAGACCTGTTCCACACCGTCCATGACGGCTTGCGAAATGCGGTTGATGTGCCCGGCCACGTCCTCGTCGCGGCAGATGCGGAGCGTGGCGATGCCCGCCGCCAGGGAGAGCGTCTCCCCGCCAAACGTGAGACTGATCAAACAGTCGGCGGTCTTCTCCATGATGTCGCGCCGGCCGGCCACCGCACCCAGCGACATGCCGTTGGCCATGCCCTTGGCGTAGGTGGCGATGTCCGGCTCCACGCCGTAGTACTCCTGCGCGCCGCCCCGGGCAAAGCGGTAGCCGGTCATGCACTCGTCGTAGATGACGAGCGCGCCGTTGCGGTGCGCCAGATCCTTTAGGTCACTGAGAAAACCAGGCTCAGGCTCCTTGAGCGGTTCCGCGCAATCGAACGACACGGCGGCCACCTTGCCGTCGTTGAGCGCGAAGAGTTCCTCCAGGTGGTTGAGGTCGTTGAAGCGGAACTGTTGATTCAAATGATGGAACGCGGCCGGCATGCCGCCGTCGTTGCGCCAGTAGTTCCACTCGTCCGCCCAGCCGCGGTAGCCGTTGTTGAGGATGATTTCGCGCTTGGTGTACGCGCGCGCGATGCGGGTGGCGCACAGGTTGACGTCCACCCCGCCTTTCAAGAAACGCACCATTTCGGCGCACGGCACGGTCTCGATCACCAGTTTGGCGCACTCGATCTCCGGCTCGGAGGGCGTGCTGAAGAGCATGCCGCTTTGCAGTTGCTCCGCCACCGCCCGGTCGACGTCCGGGTGACAGTACCCCAGCAAGACGCCGCCGGAAGCGCCGTAGTAGTCGATGTAACTGTTGCCGTTCACGTCCCACAACCGGGAGCCCCGCCCATGGGACATGAAGATGGGCATGGCGCCATAGGACGCGGGATTGGGCCGCTTGCCCTTGGTCTGCGAGCCGCCGGGCATGAGGCGCACGGCCTCTTCATAGAGTGCAACGGAACGGGAAACGTCGAGCTTGGTGGCGCTGGCCATGGGGCACGTCCTTTACAGTGCGAACAGTCGTTGCGCGTTGGCGGAGATAATGAGTTGCTTTTCTTGATCGCTGATCTCGGCGTGCTCAATGCTGAGCTTGGCGGATTCGGGATAGAAGATCGGACAGTTCGTGCCCAGAAGCAGGTGGTCGGCGCCGACTTGCGCGCAGAGTTGCTCGATGTCGTCCACCGGCCCCTGCACGCGGGAAACGTCGAAGTAGAGGTTGTCGTTCTTGTACGCCCGCCGCCAGATGTCCGCGATGTGCGCGAAGCGCCCGGTGCACACGAGAAAGCGCACGCCGGGAAAGGTGCAGATGGCTTCCACGGCGTCAGTAGTGGTAACCGGCGGCACCTTGACGTGCCAGTGATGCCAGCGCGAGTCCTCCAGCGCCAGCGTGAGGAGCACCACGAGGTCTTCGGCTTTGGCGCGTTCGAGCAGCGCCAGCGCGTTGCTCGTGAGCATGTGGTACTGAGCATACGCTTCCAAGCTGGCGTCCATGACGCGGGTGGTGTGGGGTTCCAGCAGCGTGAATTGATGGTAGTTGGGATGAATGCGCAGGTTGCTCATGCCGAATTCCTCTACACAGCGCGTAAAGTCCTGCTCCCAACACGGCATGGCCGAATTGATGGTATAGGCCGGCACAAACCGGTCTGGGCGCCCCTGCACGATGCGATGCAACTCGCGGTTGCCCACCATCACGTCTTTGTAGAAGACGTTCTCCAGGCGCGAGACCACCGCCTTCTCGATGCCGAGCGCGTCCATCTTGCGCAGCAGCGCGTCCGGCGTCGCGTGATTGAGGCGGCGGAAGGGCCATTCGCCGACGTAGGCGTTCGCGTCGATCATGGCGCAGCCACCTCCCGGCGCCGGTCGAATTGGCTCCACCCGACCGTCTGCCGCGTGAAGATGCCGAGAGCGTTGCGCCAGAGTATCTTCTCTTTTTCTTCATCGGAGATTGCCGCGCCGTAGACCTTCGCCAGTTGGGACATGAACGAGCGCGGCGCGTTGAGGTCGCTGCCGTAGACCACGCGGTCGGCCCCGGCGTGTTCCACCAGGGTCTCGGTATAGCCGTTGGTGGCATCGCCGCCGCCGATGTCCATGTAGAGGTTCGGCACGCCCTGGGCCGCCTTGGCGCCGTATTCCATGTCGCTGCCGGAGTGGCCGAAGAAGAAGCTGACATCGGGATGCCGCAGCCCGGCCTCGCGCATTTCGAAGGGATTGGTCTCGCCGGGCATGTTGCCGGTCACCGCCATGTAAGTGTGCTGGAGCACCGGCAGTTTGTGTTCGGCCAGAAGGGCATAGATGCCTTCCAGGCGCGGGTCGTTGGCTTTCACGCCGGTCCAAAGCTTCGCGCCCTGATGGCCGTCCCAGGCCTGCACGCGCCGCAGCAGTTCGGCCTGCATCGCTTCCGGGTGGTAGGGGTTGAGATACCACATGGGTATCACGCAGTCGGTGTTTTCGGAAGCTACCTTAAAGGTAAGGTCGTTGCAGGCGGCGACGTATTCGGGGGTAGGCAGCGTAGGCGGGTAGTTGTTGTTGGAGTTGAGGACGTTGATGCAGAGGATGACGCCCAGCCGCCGCGCCTTGCGCAACGAGACCGTAATCTCGTGGTCGTTCTTGACGTGGGAATGAACGTCGATGATCACCCGCGCATCCTCCCCCGACCGGACCACCCACACAAGCATCACGCGGTTAGTTTATGCATTCCTCGCGCACACTGTCAAATCTTCTACGCTGCTACCTGCCCAGTACCGCGAGCGCCGCCTCGATACCGGCTATTGCATTGCGCTCCGCCTTCAGCGCGTGCCCGATGAGCGTGCCCGCCTGTGCTCTTTCCACTGCCAGCCACGACTCTCTGGCGCAGGCCGCATCACAGAGGTCGTGCAGGGGATTCAGCGACTCCATTTCCTGGTCGTAATGGTCTGCCGCCGCTTCGAGTTGCTCGTTCGCTTCCGGCAAGATCGTGCCTATTTCGCGCAGGTAGGCCGCGACGGCAACCCGCCGGTACATGAGCATCTCAAGGTGGTGGTGCGAACCATTGACCGGCACGTCCGCCGACGTGAAGGCCTGCTGCCAGACTTCGTAGGCTGCGAATCCGTGTGGAGTTGCCCGCCTATTGGCATTGCGTGCGTCGTCTTCCGCGTATCTCTTTGCGTGCGCGCAAGCAACCGCGTTCCGCAGCGCCGTCAGATGCGTTGCCCGCTCGTCCGCGGCGCTTGGCCGGTCATAGACCATAACCCAGATCGACTCTTCCGGTTCGGCGTGGCCGATTTCGTCGTACCGCACCTCGTAAGCGCCATCTACGAACGGGTGGCGGATCGTGTACGTCTCGTCCGCCTCGTCGTAGCCGACAATCAGGCCCCAGCACACGCCATGGTGATGGCTCGCCGCAAGCTCCCGGCTCATTGGCGACCACGCCAGCGCGGGAACGCCGCGTTTCAGACCGGCCAGGACAGCGTCTCTCACGTTCCGCTTCAGCGCAGCCAAGTCGGCGTCCGAATCTTGTTCGCTGGACATGAACGTGCGGAATTGCGCAATCTGCGGGAGCAAGTCCAAGGCCGGCCCCCAGTCAAGATGGTCGTGGTTGACGTGTTTGCCGCCCTCTTTCATGTCGAATTGGAAGGCGTGACCGAGTACGCCCTGCAAGCGCGCCATGGTCCACCCCGGCCGGCCGGCGGTTTGCAGCAACGGACAGAGACAGGATGCAAGAGTCGTGCCCTGGTGCGGCATCGCCGGGCTGACATCGACCATGAACTTCATACTTCATCCCTTGGCCAGCGTCGCAGCCGGCATAATGGACGATGTTCGCGCGCGGTTTCTCTCCGCCAGGTGAACGGCGAACATCCACATTGGAGAGTACTCCACAAAGCTGAAGAACGCGGCTGGAGCGGGCGCGCCGGCTATGGCGCGGTGCGCTCCGGCAGTACCGGCACGGCCGGCACCTGCTGCAGGGACCCGCTAAAGCCGGCTTCCGTGGCGCAGAGTGTCGCCTGCATGCTCTCAATCGCGTCCTGCGTGCTCACGATTGGGTCATGTCCCGCGCAGGCGGTGCGGACGAAGTTCGCGAAGATGTCTTGCTGTTCTGGCAGATCGGTGAATTCCTGCGCCTCGTCCCAGCGATAGAGCCACACCCTGCCGTCGTGCGTGATCTCCGCCTGCCCCTCGGTGCCCAGAATTTTGAGGCGGTTGTCCATGCGCCCCAGGCTGGGCGGCACCAGACGGTGGTGCTCCATCACCGCGCTCACGCCGCCGTCCATGCGGAAGAGCATCTGCCCGACGTTGTGGTAGTGCGCATCGTCCGGGCGGCCGATATTGGCTTCCGTGCCGATCACGCTCCGGTACTCCAGGCCGGTGATCCAGCGCACGATGTCGATGTCGTGGATGAGCAGGTCCAGCACCGGCCCGGCGGAGAGCCGCCGGTCGAAGAACCACTCCGGCCGCACGCCGCGCCGCTCGGTGGCCGCGATCAGCGCGTAGGCCAGCGCCACCTCGCCAATGCGACCGCTTTGCACTACATCGCGCACGGCGCGGTAGACCGGATTGCCCCGCCGGCTGAAGAGTTGCCCAACGTGAAGACCGGTATTCTGCTGGAGAATCCCGATGATGCGGTCAAGCTCCGCCTGGCTCGCCGCCATCGGCTTTTCCGAGAGTACCGGATAGCCGGCCTCCAGCGCCGCGGCCACGGTCTCGCCCTGGTGGACCGGCAACTGAAAGCTGGCGATGACGTCGATGTCGTCCCGCGCTAGCAGCGCATGGTAGTCGTCACAGAGAGCGGCCTGGTACTCTTCCGCCAGTGCCGCGGCCTGTTCGCCCGCATTGGCGACCGCCGCGAGCGAGATTTCAGGGTCGTTGTCCACGGCGCCGAATACGCGCTCAACGTGCTGCTCAAGTCCGATCAGTCCGATGCGGTATGGCATAGCCGCCTCCTGCTTCTCGTTGTCCGCTGCCAAATGGCGGCAGAAGAAACTTTACATAATCCAACCCTTGGCTAGCTTGCGTCGAACGAAAGAGGCACTGCCGTTGGTTCGGCTTGCCGCGCCGGTTACATGCCAAGCTCAGCCGTGATCTCCCGCACGTACGCCACGTCCTCTTGGAGTTGCGCGACAAGCTCGGCGTACGAGAGTTCCCGCCAACTCCACGCGCCCTGGTATTCCGTATGAAAACTGGCAAAGCTGTCGTAGCCGATTTGCTTGAGGTACTGGAACGCCTCGCGGTACGGTGTGATGCCTTCCTTTAAGGGTACGAACTTGCTCTCCCAGGAAACGACGCCGGCGGATGGCTCAGCGCGCGTGCCGTCCAGGCCCGGCCGCACGTGCGAGCGGCGGCCCGCGTCGTCCTGGCCGGTATAGGGAAAGAGCCCCACGTTCTTGAGCGAGAGCATGATGAGGCGTTCTGAAACCAGGTCCAGGCTCTGCACCCAACCGCCGTACGCGCCTTCCAGCCCCATGTGGCCGAGATCGGCGTAGATGCCCAGCGCGTTCGGCTCGAAATCGGCCACCACGCGCTCCGCCTGCATCGCCTCCGCGGACAAGCAGTACCCGGCGTGAACGTGCACGCCCGCTTGTATCCCGTACTCCAGGCACAGCCGCTCGATGCTCTCCAGGTCGCGCCGCATCTCGTCCAGTTGCCGCCGTAGGTGGCCGAAGCCGTCGTAGTGATGGTAGCCGAGCTTGAACTGCCGGATGCCGCATTCACTGGCAACCGCAATGACCTCGCGGGCGTGCGGGGATGCGGCGCTGGTAATGTCCGTCGCAATCCAACCGATTTCAAGTCCATGCGCGCGGCATACCGCAACCGCGCGGGGGAGGTCCGCGCGCACCCGGTCCGGCGTCACGTGGCCGGCCGTGCCCGCCGCCGCTTCCGGCAAGGCGTGACCGGCGCCGCGCACGGCAAGCTCGAAACCGTCAAGGCCCAATCCGGCTATCGTCGCAGCCATTTCCTCCAAGGAAAGGTGTTCGAAACGCTTCGAAAAGACCAAGAACCTCATTCGCCTGACCTCACTGATTCGCTTGCGTCGAGAGGCGCGTAACGAGCGCCGGCCTGTTTCCGTCTCCCCGGTCCGGGCTCGCGCGCCGGCTCGCCACCCATTTCAAGAAGATAGTGAAACTATACGCTACTCGCCTATCTCTCTACAAAGGCTTCCGGCGAGTGGACGAAGGGCCGGACTGCCGCCGTTCCCGAGCGCGCTTACCAGCCGCCCGCCCCATTGCCGCGCGCCGTGGGGCGGAGTACCATTGGGATGAGCGGTAGCATGGGAAAGGAGCACGCATGGCCCTCTCGACAAATCGCACGCGCGCCTTAGTTCTGAGTTTGCTCTCCGTCGTGGGGCTTGTCCTCGTGCTGGGATTTGCCGGCGCGCTCGTAAACCGCATACGCGGCGTACCGGAATACGCGCCACCCGTGCTGGAGATGAGTGAAGAGGGCGAACCGACGGTGAGTGTGCTGCCGGGGCGCGCCGAACTGGGCGCGACGGTCTTCATCACCGGCGCCCACTGGCCGGAGGGGGCGCTTATACGGCTCCAGTTGACCTATCCGGACGGTGAGTCGGCGGTTACCGTCGGTCACGTGTGGGCGAACGCCTACGGCACGTTTCGCGTGCCGTTCGTCCTACCCGTAGACCTGCCGCTCTTGGGAGAGAACGACCTGATCGTGGAAGCGCGCGGCGAGACGCCGCGCGGCAATGAGCACCTCCACCAACGCCCGTTGCAGGTGACGCGCGCGGGCTGGCCGCTGGTGGTGAAAGCCAGCGCGGGTGACAACAATGAGCCGGTGGCCGGCGCGCACGTCTCGCTCTACGACAACATCGGCCAGTTGCTGGCGGAAGCGTTTACGCGCGAAGACGGCACGGCCACCATCCCGGACGTGCCCCTTGGCGCGTACATCATCGGCGTGCGCAAGCTAGACTACGCGCTTGCCCGCGCAGAGGTAGCGGTGTCGCGGCGAGAGACCGAAGTGCCGGTTTCGTTGCGCCCGCGGAGCGGGGGGCGGTTGTTCGTCGGTGGCGTCGACAATTCACTTACCCTGATCGACACAGCCAGCAATCTGCCGGTTACGCGCTTGGAGGACGTCTCGCCCACGTTCAATCTTGTCCGCAGCCTGGACGGACGCTACCTCTACAGCGGCTGGTACGGCAGTTCGATTGTCCGCTTCGACGCCGCCACCGGCAAAGTGGACCAGACGTTCGACATCAAGAGCGACTACACCCAGCCGACACTCCTCTTCCTGCGTCCTTTCGATGAGAAGACGATCTTCGGGCTCATTCGGTTTCAGGGGGACAATGACGAGCGTGTCTATCGCATTGTGGCGATAGACATGGAGGAACTGCGCGTGACGAAGGCCGTGACCGACATTCCCTCGTACGGACAACTCATCCTCTCTTCCGACGGCGGCCGCCTCATCCACGTCGGCCATCAGAGCAAGACGATCACCGTGCTGAGCACAAATCCCCTCGCCGTCGTGCGTTCAATTGAAGTCCGGGAGAATCCGGGGCGCAGCGTCATGGCCCAGGATGGGGCGCGTCTCTTTACGACTCTCATAGAGTCCGGCACGCTCGCCATCGTTAACATTCGCGACGGCACGGTGGAGCAAGGCGCAACCACCAGCGCCGGCTCGATTGCCGTGGCGTTGCATCCAACCGCCGCGCGGCTCTACGTGCTCAACCAGGTGCTCGGTTACTGCCAGGTGCTGGATCCAGAGACCTTGACCGTGCAAGACACCATACCGGTTGGGCAGCAGCCGCGCGCCATGGCGCTCTCGAGCGATGGCCGCCACCTCTACATTGCGGAGAGAAGCAGGCCGGTGCTCCACGTGATCGATACGGCAACGAATCTACAAGTCGATACCATCACCCTTTCAAGTCGCGCGCGTGCGCTGGAAGTGCCGAATTAGACAGAGCCGGGTTCAGGCGTCCGCTGGGAGTCCCAGGCCCTGCCGGGCGCGCCGCCTGTCGCTGCCCGGACTTTCCTGAGAGAAACTCCTCTCAAACCCTTGCGCGTTCACGGCCGTCGTGCTATAGTAGAGGCGTACGACCTCACCGTCCTCATTTTTCTGTCTCACTCTCGCTTGCACTCTTCTCACTTTGGCGAAAGACGTATGCAGTCTATTCGCGTCTCGGTTTCTTTGATTCTCGTAGCTTTCGTGGTCACCGCGGTCGGATTCCCCGCTAGCCTCGCGCAGGCGCGGGGGCCGCTGGCGGGTAGGGTCATCGTCATCGATCCCGGCCACGGCGGTGAAGACCCCGGCGCCGTGGTCAACGGCTTCCGGGAAAAAGACGTCAATCTTGCGGTGGCCCTCAAGCTCAAGTCACTCTTGGAAACGGCAAGCGCCGCCACCGTCTACACGCGGCTCGACGACTCCACCTTGGGGAACAGCGCGCAAAGCCGCCGCTCAGATCTGGACGCGCGTGTGGCAATCGCGAATCATTCGCGGGCGGACATTTTCATCTCCATTCACGCCGACTCCGTGATCGACGCTTCCCGGACAGGCGCGGTGGTCTACTACGGACCCGCCAATGGCTACGTCTATCCCGACACCCGCCCGCCGGAACTCGTGGCCCAGAGTCGGAATCTCGCCGCCAGCATCCGTGACGGTCTTATGAATGTCGCCCAAGCCGATGATCGCGGCGTTCACTCTGCGCCGTACTACCTTCTGGGTAAGATTGGCATGCCGGCCGTAATTGCGGAAATAGGCACGTTGACGAATTTCACCGAAGCGCACAGACTCAGCGATCCCTTCTACCAACAGCAAGTCGCGCACTCCCTCTACAGCGGTATTCTGGCTTACTTCATAAATCCCGACGGCCGTTTCGTCGAGGACCTGACCATACCGGACGGGGCCGCAATTCTGGCGGGAAGCAACTTCATCAAGACGTGGAAGATCATGAACACGGGTGGGATGACGTGGAACGGCGAGTATCGCCTGGTCTTCAAAGGCCGCAACCGCTTTGGCGGGCCCGAGAGCGTGCCCTTGCCGCACCTGCGGCCCGGCGAGACCGGCGCAGTGAGCCTCGAACTTCGAGCGCCGCATGTGTGCGGCGAGTGCACGGGAGTCTGGACCCTGCAGGGTCCGGGCGGACTGCGCCTTGGCGATGACCTCTGGGTGAGTATTCGCGTGCGCAAGCCACTGCCTACCGACCCGGTAGCGCCGAGCAACAATCCCAACGCGCTCTACTTTGCGCAAACCGGACACAACGTCCTCGGCGTCTTTCGCGCCTTCTTCGAAGCGCACGGCGGCATTGACATCTTTGGCTATCCGCGCACGGAGCAATTCAGGGAAGACGGCATGACGGTTCAGTACTTCCAGCGTGCGCGCTTCGAATACCACCCGGAGTACGCGGGCACGCCGTACGAGGTGCAACTGACGCTGCTGGGCATTGAGATGCGCAACGGTGAGCCGCCGGCGCAGACCGTAGCGCCGCTGCCCACTACGGATACGCAGCAATTTTTCCCGGAGACCGGGCACTCCGTGCACTTCGCGTTCCTGAAGTACTTCCGCGAGCACGGCGGCATCTACATCTTTGGCTATCCCATCACCCAAGAGGTGAGTGAGAATGGCAAGAACGTCCAGTACTTCCAACGCGCCCGTTTCGAGTATCACCCCCAACACGCCGGCACGCCCTATGAGGTAAAACTGGGCCTCCTGGGCGACTGGATCCTGCGTCAGAAGGCACTGCTCTTCAACTGAGGTCTATCGATGCACCTGTTCTCCTAATCCCTGAATTCGCGTACGCGCACTACGCGCGTACACCTTCCCTCCTCCATTTTCCTGATGACAAGCCGCTCGTACGCCCGGGCGGCTTGTCATATTAAACGCCGCGCCCCCAGCGTGCGGTTTACCTGTGTAGCGAAGCGCCGCGAACTCTACCCCACGGCGCAAGAACCTGTCCATTCTGAGGAGCGCAGCGACGAAGAATCTCGTGCGCCCACCATAGATTCCTCGCTGCGCTCGGAATGACCGGCGCCGCGGCCTTGCGAAACTGTGATCTAGCGGTCCGCCCACAGCGGGCAGCGCGCTATTTGCGCTATCTTCCACGCCTGTGTATAATGGGGCTATCTCAGCTACTATAGTAAAGTTGACACGCTGACACTCAACCTATATGCTGGAGGTGGTAGATCCCATGCATAGCAAATCTACGAGGACACGCTCGTATGGCTAAGCAGCCTGAACGAAGCCGGGAAGCGGAAGAGACGCCGGCGGGGCAAGAACTACTGCGCCTGCCGGTGGTCGTCCTTACGGACTCTGTCGTCTTTCCATACATGACGGTGCCGCTGCGTCTTGAGGACGAGGCCGCGTACCGGGCGGTTGTGGCCGCGCGTGAGCAGGAGACCAAGGTCTTGCTGCTTACGCCGGACAAGGAGTTCAAACTGCACATCCCCAAGCGCGAGCACGCCGGGGCCGTTGGCACCATCGCCGGCGTCGGCCAGGTCATTCGCCTGCCGGACGGTAAGCATCAGGCGCTCTTCCAAGGCCAGAAGCGCGGCCGCCTGCTCAAGATTTGGAAGCAGAAGCACCTGGTCGCCGAGGTGGAACCTGTAGAAGAAGTGGCGGAGACCACCCTGGAAACCGAGGCGCTCGTGCGGAGCGTCATCAATCAGATCGAAGCCTACGTTGAGAAAGAGCCCCAGGTGCCGCGCGACGCCGTCGCGGTAGCGCGGGGGATGGATGATCCGGGCCGGCTTGCCGACCTCTTCGGCTACGCGCCGGAACTCACGCTGAACGAGCGCCGCAGGCTCTTGAGCATTCTCGATCCGGTGGAGCGCCTGCGGCGCGTCTACCGCATCATGGCCCGCCAATTGCAGATCTCCGAGGTCAAGGCCCGCATTCAGGGTGAAATCCAGCAAGGCATGGAAAAAGCCCAGCGCGAGTACTACCTGCGGGAGCAATTGAAGGCAATTCACCGGGAGTTGGGCGAGGCTAACCCGCAACTGGCCGAAATCGAGGAGATCAAGAAGGCGATCGAAGCCTCGCACATGCCCGACGAGGTCAAGGAGAAGGCGCGCCACGAAGCCGGGCGGCTGGGCAACATGCCGTCGGCCTCACCGGAAGTCGGCATCGTGCGCACGTATCTCGAGTGGCTGCTCGCCCTGCCCTGGGTCAGCGCTGCGCCACAGGAAACAGACGTAGAAGTAGACATAAAAGTAGTGAAGGCCGTTCTGGATGCGGACCACTACGGCTTGGACAAGGTGAAAGACCGCATCCTCGAATACCTGGCGGTGCGCAGCCTGGCAAAGCACGCGCGCACACCCATACTCTGCCTGATCGGCCCGCCAGGCGTCGGCAAGACCTCACTGGGCCGTTCGATCGCGCGCGCCCTGGACCGCAAGTTCGTCCGCATCAGCTTGGGCGGCGTGCGGGACGAAGGCGAGATACGCGGCCATCGCCGCACCTATATTGGCGCGCTGCCGGGGCGCATCATCCAAGGCATGCGCCAGGCCGGCGTCATCAATCCGGTCTTCGTGCTGGACGAGATCGATAAGTTGGGGTACGACTTCCGCGGCGATCCTTCCAGCGCCATGCTGGAGGTGCTCGACCCCGAACAGAACTTCAGCTTCTCCGACCACTATCTCGAAGCGCCCTACGACCTCTCGCAGGTGCTGTTCATCGCGACGGGAAACCTGGCGGAGACGATTCCGCCCGCGCTCCGCGACCGCATGGAAGTAATCAACATTTCCGGCTATACGGAAGAGGAGAAGCTCCACATTGCGCGCGGGTATCTGGTGCCGCGGCAGTTGAAGCAGCATGGGCTGGGCCGCGCGCAGTGCACGATTACGGAGGACGGCCTGCGCAAGATTGTCCGCGGCTACACGGCAGAAGCCGGCGTGCGCAATCTGGAACGCCAGATTGCCACGATCGACCGCAAGGTGGCGCGCCTGATCGCGGCCGGCGAACAGAAAACGGTGCGCGTCGGCCCGCGCCGGGTGCAAGATCTCTTGGGCCCGGAGAAGCTGAACACCAAACTCGACAAGCGCGCAGACGAAGTCGGCGTGGTCACCGGTCTGGCGTGGACCGCGGCCGGCGGTGAGATTAGCACCGTAGAAGCCGCGCTCATGAAAGGCAAAGGCAACCTCATCCTGACCGGCCAGCTTGGCGAAGTAATGAAAGAGTCCGCCGTGACGGCGCTCTCTTTCGCCCGGGCCAAGGCGCGGGCGCTGAACATTGCGGCGGACGTCGTCGCGGACAACGATCTCCATGTCCACGTGCCGGCCGGCGCCGTGCCCAAGGAAGGGCCCTCCGCCGGCGTGGCGCTGGCGACTTCGATTGTCTCCGTTCTCACGCAGCGTCCAGTCAGCAAAGATGTCGCCATGACCGGTGAGGTCACGTTGCGCGGCCGCGTACTGCCGGTGAGCGGTCTCAAAGAGAAATTGCTCGCGGCCCACCGCGCCGGCGTGCGCTCGGTGGTGCTGCCCAGCAAGAACCGGCACAGCCTGGAAGACGTGCCGCAAGAAGCGCTGGAGCAATTGCGCATCATCTGGGCCGACACGATGGACGACGTGCTCGACGCCGCGCTCTTGCAAGCCGCCGGCGGGAAGAGCAAGGCGAAACGTCCCAAGGCCAAGCGGCGGCTGCGGCGAAAGAAGCGCCTGCCCGCGCCGCCGCCGGACAATCAACCAGTCGGTACACCCATCGGACCAACCATAGCTGAGGAGGCATAGCGCATGGGTAAGATAATTGGCATAGACCTTGGTACAACCAACTCCGTGGTCGCAGTGATGGAAGGCGGCGACCCGGTAGTGATTCCCACGGCGGAGGGCGGCGACCTCTGTCCTTCGGTCGTGGCGTTCACGAAGAGTGAAGAGCGTCTGGTAGGCCAGTTGGCGCGGCGGCAAGCCGTGCTGAACCCGGAGAACACGGTCTCTTCCATCAAGCGTTTCATGGGCCATCGCCACGATGAAGTCCAAAATGAAGGCAACCGCGTCGCCTATTCGATTGCCAAGGGGCCGAAAGGCGAGGCGCGGGTGGCCGTGCCCGCGCTGGGCAAGGACTTCACCCCGGAGGAAGTCGCGGCGATGATTCTGCAGAAGCTCAAAGGCGACGCCGAGAAGTACCTGGGTGAGGAAGTGACGCAGGCGGTGATAACCGTGCCGGCGTACTTCAATGACAGCCAACGCCAAGCCACGAAGAACGCCGGCCAAATCGCCGGCCTCGAGGTGCTGCGCATCATCAACGAGCCTACCGCCGCGTCGTTGGCGTATGGCCTCGAAAAGAAAGCCACGGAAACCATCTTGGTCTGGGACCTGGGCGGCGGCACGTTCGACGTCTCCATTCTCGAGGTGGGCGACGGCGTCTTCGAGGTCAAGTCTACGGCGGGCGATACCCATCTGGGCGGCGACGACTACGACGATAAGATCGTCAGCCATCTGGCCGAGCAGTTCCAGAATGACGAGGGCATCAACCTGCGCCAGGACCGGCAGGCGCTGCAACGCTTGATCGAAGCGGCGGAAAAGGCCAAGATCGAGCTCTCCACCATGCTGCAGACGGAGATCAACTTGCCGTACATCACCGCGGACCAGAACGGCCCGAAGCACCTCTCCCACACGTTGACCCGCGCCCGCTTCGAAGACCTGACCGCGACGCTGACCGACCGCACGCAGCGTCCCTTCCAACAGGCCCTCAATGACGCCGGTCTCAGCCCCAACGACATCGATGAAGTGGTGCTGGTGGGCGGCGCGACGCGCATGCCGGTGATTCAGGAACTGGTCACGAAACTCATCGGCAAAGATCCGCACCAGGGTGTCAATCCGGATGAGGTCGTCGCCGTCGGCGCGGCCATTCAGGCCGGCGTGCTGGGCGGCGAGGTGCAGGACGTGGTGCTGCTCGACGTAACCCCGCTCAGCCTGGGCGTGGAGACGCTTGGCGGCGTCTTCACGAAGATGATCGAGCGCAACACCACCGTGCCGACGCGGAAGAGCGAGATCTTCTCGACGGCGCAAGACGGTCAGAGTGCGGTGGACATCATGGTCTTCCAGGGCGAACGTCCCATGGCGAAGGACAACATGCTCTTGGGCCAGTTCCGCCTGGAGGGCATTCCCCCCGCGCCGCGCGGTGTGCCGCAGGTTGACGTCACGTTCGACATCGACGCCAACGGCATCCTGAACGTGACCGCCAAAGACCTGGGCAGCGGCAAGGAGCAGAACGTTACGATCCATGCCTCCACGACGCTCAGCAAGGAGCAGGTGGACCAGATGGTCAAGGAGGCCGAAGAGCACGCCGACGACGACCGGGCGCGGGCGGAGGAAGTGGAACTGCGCAACCGCGCGGATACCCTCTTGTATCAGACAGAGCGTTCCCTGAATGACCTGGGGGACGACGTGCCGGCGGAAGACCGCGCTGCCGTGGAAGCCGCGCTCGAGAAGCTGCGGGAGGCCCTGAAGGGCGACGACACCGCCAGCATCGAGGCGGCCGTGGCAGAGGTGCAGCAGGCTTCGATGAAGATTGGCGAGGCCATGTACGCTAAGGCCGGCGCGGCCCAGGGCGAAGACGGCGATCCGGTCGGCGCGGCCGCCGGACCGCAAAGCAACGCCGCCGCCGGCAGCGACGACACGGTGGTCGATGCCGAGTTTCGCGCCACTGAAGAGTCGGACGCCGATAGCAAGGAAGATGCGCCGAGCGGCGAGAAGCGCTAGGCAAGAGGCGGCTCATCGAGCCGTCTCGCCACGGGAGGATTGCGACTAGTGGCACGAGTGAAGAAGACCGCCCAAGCGGTTGGCGCGGAGAGCGAGGCCGGCGCCGCGGACGTGGCGCCGGAGCAGGCGAGTGCGTGTTCGCAAGCGGCGGGCGGCGCTGCCGGCTTGGACGTGGAGCCGTCCGCTTCCGATCCCTCGCTTGAAGAGCAACTTGCCGCCGCCGCGCAGGAAGCCGAAATGTACAAGGACCGGTTCTTGCGCGCGCGCGCCGACCTGGAGAACTACCGCAAACGGTCGGTGCAGTTCATGGCCGAGGGCGTCCGCGATGCGCAGAAGCAGGTATTCGAGGCGGTTCTGCCTGTGGTAGACAACCTGGAGAGAGCCGTGGCCTACCAGGAGCAACACCGGACGGATGCCGTTGAAGACCTGCTCACCGGCGTGCGCATGACGCTCGTGCAACTCCACGACGTGTTGGAGCGGCAAGAGGTCAAGCGCATCGAAGCCCTGGGCGAGCCGTTCGATCCGCGCTACCACGAAGCGGTGGAGGTGCAGCCCGTTGCCGGTGACGTGGAAGCGGACACCGTGGTGGGAGAGATACAGCCCGGCTATCTCTTTGGCGACGTGGTGCTTCGTCCCACGCGCGTGCGCGTGGCGCAAGAGCGCACTTCATGTGAAGACCCAGCGGACACGTCCTGAACGGCAGTGGGTTTCCTCGCCGGCAGCTATGCCGCGCGCTGTAGAGAGAATGCGATGGAGTTCAAGGACTACTACAAGGTGCTTGGCGTCTCGCCAAAATCCTCGTCGAAGGAGATCAAGCAGACGTACCGTCGTCTCGCGCGCAAGTACCACCCGGACGTGAACCCGGGCGATGCCGGGGCCGAAGAGCGTTTCAAGGAGATCAATGAAGCGTACGAGGCGCTGCGGGACGAGAGGAAGCGGGCGCGTTACGACCAGGCGCGCGCCGCGCACCGGTCCGGGCGCGCCTGGCAGACCAATACCAACGCGCGCACCGGCGGCTTTCCGTTTGACTTTGGCGGTCTGGACGGTCTCGATTTCGAGGGAATTGGGCGCGGCAATGCGAGGTCCGGCGGCTTTTCGGATTTCTTCGAATCGCTCTTTGGCCGCACGCAGCAGCCGGACGACCGGCAAGGCCGCAACCTGGAGCAGGAACTCGAGGTCACGTTGGCCGAGGCCTACGCCGGCACGAGCCGCACGTTCAACGCGCAGGTACCTGGAACGTGCCCCGCCTGTGGCGGCGCCGGCCACGCCGCCGGCACGGTATGCACCGGTTGCCGCGGCAGCGGCAGCCGCTTGCGGCAGCGGCGGCTCGAAGTGAAGATTCCGGCCGGTGTGCGTGAAGGCTCCCGCATTCGCGTCGCGGGTGAAGGGCATCCCGGCACAAACGGCCAGCGCGGCGACCTCTATCTGGCTGTGAAGATTGCGCCGGACCCGCGCTTCGAGTTGCAGTCCGACGATCTGCACGTTGACGCGCACGTGGATCTCGTGGACGCCGTCCTGGGCGCGGAGATACACGTGCCGACGCCGGACGGCAAGAGCGTCATGATGCGCATTCCCGCTGAAACGCCAAATGGACAGGTGTTTCGCCTGGCCGGCCAAGGCATGCCGCAACTCAAGGGCGGCGCGCGCGGCAGCCTGTTCGTGCGCGTCCACGTGCGACTGCCCAAAGGACTATCGCCGCGAGAGAAGGAACTCTTTGCCGAGTTAGCGCAAATTCGCAAGGGCAGCCCGGTAACGGCGTAGGCCGCGCGTCTCGGAATCGGGCAAGGCCGCAGTGGGGGGAGATTGAGCATAGCATGAACATCCGCTTTGAAGGCGAGGGGCCGTTCTTTGCCATTGGCGTCGTGGCCGAGGTGCTGCGGGTGCACCCGCAAACGCTGCGGCACTACGAGCGCCTGGGGTTGGTCAAGCCGCGCCGCTCCAAGGGCAATGTTCGTCTCTATTCACAGGCGGACCTGGAACGGATGGAGCAAATCCAGCGCCTGGTAAATGACTTGGGCGTCAACCTCGCCGGTGTCGAAGTCATCCTCAATCTCACCGAGCGCATGGAACGGCTTCAAGATGAGATGGATCAGAAACTTGCCGCGCAGCGCGAGCAGTATGAAGCGGAGATTGCGCGCCTCAAGGGCCTTTTGCAACGGGTGACCCGCAACTACTAGGCATTCAACAATCAGGCATTGTTGACACTCAGTGTCATTCCGAGCGCAGCGCGGAATCTACACGTAGCGTGGGGGGCTTGTCCCCAGTTGGAACTACAGCGTAGCGCGGGGGCTTGTCCCCCGCTTGGGACACCTGCGCGGCATGTGGCGCAGATAGATTCCGGCTTTCGCCGGAATGACAGACAATGCGCCGGAGTGACGGGCTGCGCACCGGAATGACGGATGAGGCGCCGGAGTGACAGGCTGCGCGCTTGGCATTGGCCCCTGCGCCGCCGGCTGCTTGCGGCAACGAATAAGGATGATGGTACATGGCATGGAATGACCGTTTCACCACCAAGGCACAGGAAGCGCTGGGCAAAGCCCAGGAGATAATGCTCCAGCACAAGCACAATCAGCTTGACACCGAGCACATCTTGCTGGCCCTTCTCCGGCAGAGCGACGGCTTGGTACCGCAGATGCTGGGCGTCCTCGACGTCGAGCCCGCGCAGCTCGAGCAACGCCTGGAGATGTCGCTGCGGCCCCGGCCGCAGGTATCGTTCGGTCAAGGCGGGCAGGCGTCGTACTACCTCACGCCGCGCGCCCAGCGCGTGTTCGCTCTGGCCGAGGAAGAGGCGAACCGCCTCAAGGATGAGTACATAGGCGCTGAACACCTCTTGATTGCCATTGCCGTGGCCGAAGACGGGCACGCGCACCGCATTCTGCAGGAAGCGGGCGTCGATCGAGAGAAGATCTACCAGGCGTTGGAGAAGGTGCGCGGCTCCCATCGCGTCACCGACCCGGAGGCGGAATCCAAGTACCGCATGTTGGAGCGCTACGGTCTCGATCTCACGCAGTTCGCCCGCAACGGCAAGCTCGACCCGGTCATTGGCCGCAATGAGGAAATCCACCGCGTGATGCAGATCCTCTCGCGCCGCACCAAGAACAACCCGGTCCTCATGGGTGAGCCCGGCGTCGGCAAGACCGCCATCGTGGAAGGCTTGGCGCAGCGCGTCGAGAGCGGCGACGTGCCGGAGCAATTGCGCGAAAAGCGCGTCATCGCTCTGGACATGGCCGCGCTGCTGGCGGGCGCGAAGTTCCGGGGTGAATTCGAGGAGCGTCTGAAGGGCGTCGTGGACGAGGTGCAGCAGGCCAAGCGCGAGGTCATTCTCTTCATCGACGAACTCCACACGGTGGTCGGCGCGGGCGGGGCCGAGGGCGCAATCGACGCGGCCAACATCCTCAAGCCGGCCCTGGCGCGCGGCGAGTTGCAGGTGGTCGGCGCCACTACCCTCGACGAGTACCGCCGCCACATCGAGAGAGACTCCGCGTTGGAGCGCCGGTTCCAGCCGGTCTACGTCGAAGAACCGACCGTAGAGGACGCGATAGCCATTCTGCGGGGGCTGCGCGAGAAGTATGAGACGCACCACGGCCTGAAGATCCATGACGGCGCCGTGACCGCGGCCGCCAAGCTATCGCACCGGTACCTCACCGAGCGCTTCCTGCCGGATAAGGCGATCGACCTCATCGATGAGGCGGCGGCCAAGGTGCGCATGGAGATCTTCAACATGCCGGCGGACATCAAGGAGCTTGAGAAGCGGCTCAAGCAGACCGAAGCGCAGGAAGAAGCCGCCTGGCAGAGCCGCGACTATGAGCACGCCGCCAATTGCCGCACCGAGCGCTTGCGGTTGCAAGACGAGTACCAATCCGCCCGCGAGCAGTGGCTTGGCAGCCAAGAGACGCGGGACGAGGTTGACGCGAAAGACGTGGCGCAGGTGCTGGCCAAGTGGACCGGCATCCCGGTTGCCCAACTCTTCCAAGAGGAAGCGCAAAAGCTCTTGCAGATGGAGGCGGAACTCCACAAGCGCATCGTGAATCAAGAGGAAGCAATCGCAGCGGTCTCCGAAGCGATTCGCCGCTCGCGCTCGGGGCTGGCAAATCCGAAGCGTCCGATTGGCAGTTTCCTCTTCGTCGGCCCCACCGGCGTCGGCAAGTCCGAACTGGCGCGGGCGCTCGCCGAATTCATGTTCGACGACCAGGACGCCCTGGTGCGCATCGATATGTCCGAGTATCGGGAGCGGCACAGCGTGAGCCGTCTCATCGGCGCGCCGCCGGGCTACGTCGGCTACGAGGAGGGCGGCCAGTTGACCGAGGCCGTACGGCGCAGGCCCTACCGGGTGGTGCTCTTCGACGAGATCGAGAAGGCGCACCCCGACGTCTTCAACACGTTGCTCCAGGTCATGGAGGACGGCCGCCTGACGGACGGGCACGGCCACGTGGTGGACTTCCGCAACACCGTCATCATCATGACCTCCAACGCCGGCGCCAACGTGCTGCGCGCCAACGGCGTGCTCGGCTTCCAGCCCGGCGGCACGGATGAAGAGCGGGAAGACTACGCAGCGACCACGGCCAAGCTGCACCGGGAGTTGCGGCAGGCGTTCCGGCCCGAGTTTCTCAACCGTATCGATGAGATCATCGTCTTCCACTACTTGAACAAGCGCCAACTGCAAGACGTGGTGGAGCGCATGTTGGCGGAAGTGCGGCTGCGCTTGGCGGAGCGGGGTGTTACGCTAGAGGTACGCCCAGCCGCCAAGTCCTGGCTGGTGGAACACGGCTACGACCACGACTACGGCGCGCGGCCCTTGCGCCGGTTCGTGCAGCGCGAGATCGAGAACGCGCTCGCCAAGATGCTGCTCAGTAACGAACTGGCGGAAGGTTCCCGCGTGACGGTGGATCTGGAAGGAGAAACGCTGCGCTTCGGCGCTTCCGCGGCGGATTCGGCGGAGTCGCGGTCACCGGAAACCGAAGGCGCGTTGGAGGCGGCATCTTAGACAAAGTCAGCCGTAAGCTAGCGGGCCGACGTGCACACGCATCGGATTGGTACTCTCAATGGTCGTGTGACGGCGACACAAGGGATTGAGAGTAGGAGCTGATGGCTTGACTGTCATTACCGCGAAAGCGGGAATCCAATGTGTGCGCGTCGAAGATGGATTCCCGCATTCGCGGTAATGACGGACTGTAGATCGCTTTTCTCATAGTAGTCACAATCTTCATGGCAATCACATGAAACGCACAAGCGAGGTTGATCACGCGCTGCCCCGTAGTTCCCGCTACTGGGGCAGTGGCAGTAACGCGCCGCCGGTTCTCCGCTAAGCGGAGGCCATCTGCTGCCCCGATCCTCAATCCGGCGCGGCGCGGCTGCACGCGGCCGGCGCACGTGGCGCCTGGAGCGCCGTGGCCGCCTACACCCGCGTCCACGACGCTCAGGCGTTGGGCGGCAGCAGAGACTCTTCTCAGAACCACCCAGGTTGCCCGTTAACCGTAGCGCGGGGGCTTGTCCCCCGCCGCCATGCGGCAACCGCTTGACTTGACCGAAGGAGCCTATTCTCGTGAGCGCACCCTGGAAGCGCACCCATACCTGCGGCGAGTTGCGCGAGCAACACGTCGCGCAGGACGTTACGTTGAACGGCTGGGTCCACCGCCGCCGCGACCACGGCGGCATCGTCTTCATCGACCTGCGCGACCGCTACGGCATTACGCAGGTCGTCATCGACCCGCAAGCCTCAGAGGACACCCTGGCCGCCGTGGCCCAGGTCCGCAATGAGTTCGTGCTCAGCCTCACAGGCACGGTGCAAACGCGCCCGGCAGGCACGCGGAACCCCAGCTTGCCCACCGGCGACGTCGAGGTGCACGCCGCGTCGCTGCAGATCCTCTCGGTCACGCAGACACCGCCGTTCGACCTCAACAACCCCGCTTTGGAGGTGGACGAGGCCATCCGCCTGCGCTACCGCTACCTGGACCTGCGGCGGGAGGAGATGCAGCGCACGCTGGAGTTGCGGCACAAGCTGATCAAGGCGATCCGCGACTTCATGGACGCGGATGGCTTCTGGGAGATCGAGACGCCCATCCTGCTCAAGAGCACGCCCGAGGGCGCCCGCGACTACCTGGTGCCCAGCCGCGTCCATCCGGGCCGGTTCTACGCCCTGCCGCAATCGCCCCAGCAATTGAAGCAACTGCTCATGGTCTCCGGCATGGACCGTTACTTCCAGATTGCCCGCTGCTTCCGGGACGAAGACCCGCGCGCCGACCGCCAGCCCGAATTCACGCAGCTTGACGTAGAAATGGCCTTCGTTGAACGCGATGACGTCATGGGCGTCATCGAGCGCCTCTACCTGGAGTTGGCCGATACCCTCACTGAGAAAGCAGTGCAGGCGCGGCCGATCCCGCGCATCCCCTTTGCGGAGGCCATGGCAAAATACGGCACGGACTGTCCGGACCTGCGTTTCGGCCTGGAACTGGTGGACGTCTCAGACATCGCGCGGGAGTCGGACTTCCGCGTCTTCAAGGACGTGGTGGCCAAGGGCGGCATTGTCAAAGGCCTGCGCGCGCCGGGTTGCGCCCACTACTCGCGCAAGCAGGTGGATGAGTTGACGAACCTCGTCCGCTCGCTGGGCGGAAAAGGCATGGTCACAATCGCCCTGAAAGACGACCAGGTGCGTTCGCCGGTCTTGCGGCATCTTGGCGAGGAGGCGCCGCGGCGCATGGCCGCGGCGCTTGCCGCACAAGCGGGCGACCTCGTGCTCATCGTGGCGGATCAGCCCGACGTAGCCAACGCCGTGCTCTCTCGCTTGCGCCTGGAGATTGGCGACCGGCTCGGTCTGCGCGATCCAAACACCCTCGCCTTCTGCTGGATCGTGGACTTTCCGCTCTTCGAGTGGGACGACGACGAAAACCGCTGGAGCTTTGTCCACAACCCCTTCTGCGGACCGTTTCCGGAAGATGCAGACCTTGTTGTCTCCGATCCGGGACGCGCCCGCTCGTTGCAGTACGACCTGGTGTGCAACGGCTGGGAAATCGGCGGGGGCAGCGTCCGCGCGCACCAGCGAGAGTTGCTCGAGCAGATTTGGCTGACCATGGGCTACTCCAAGGAACAGATTCACGAACAGATCGGCCACATGCTCGAGGCCTTCTCATACGGCGTGCCGCCCCACGGCGGCATTGCCATGGGGCTCGACCGCATCATCGCCATCTTCGCCGACGTGGAGAGCATCCGCGAGACCATCGCCTTTCCCAAGAACCAGCAGGCCGTGGACCTCATGACGCAAGCGCCGTCGCCGGTTGACGAGGCACAGCTTAGCGAGGTGCACCTGGCGTTGCGCGCGCGGAAAGAGTAGGCGGCCGCGCCACACTCGCCGCTACCAAGGTAACTGCGTCGAGACGGCCCGCTGCCGCGCGTACGCTTGCGCGGCAGCGGGCCGGAAGACTCCGGTGCGGGAATGCGGGGCGCCGCGTTCTGGATAAGAGGGGCTATCTGGATTCCCCAATCGTTCTCTGCTAGGCTTACTCTGTAAGGGACCGGCTCACCGCTTGGGCGCGGGTCTTTCAATTGGCCGCTCCAAGCGAGTTACAACGTGCAACACTCTACGGAGGCAGCCACTTGAAGATTTACATAATGACCGACATGGAAGCGGTAGCGGGCGTTGTCGACTCGGAGAACTACTGCAACAAAGCCTCCCGCTACTATGAGCGCGGCCGCGAGTTGACGACGCTGGAGACCAATGCCGCCATCGAGGCCTGTCTGGAGGCGGGCGCGACCGAGATCCTCGTCGTGGACGGGCACGGCCACGAAGCGATCGACCCGGTGCTCCTGCACCCGGAGGCCAAGCTCCTCGCCGGTCGTCCCATCGGCTATCCGTTCGGGTGCGACGACAGTTTCGACGCCGCGCTGAGCATCGGCCAGCACGCGAAGTCCAACACCGACGGCGGCCACCTGGCGCACACCGGCTCGTTCAACGTGGAAGAGCTTACCATCAACGGCGTTTCCGTGGGCGAGATGGGGTGCAACTTCCTCTTTGCCGGGTACTTCGGCGTGCCGAGCATCTTCCTCAGCGGCGATCAAGCGGCTTGCGACGAGGCCAAGGCGCTCGTGCCCAACATCGAGACCGCCGCCGTCAAGGCCGGGCTCCGGCACGGGCCGGCGGCGGGTCTTTCCGGGGACGAGAACCGGAAATTCAACGGCGCCGCCATCCACCTGCATCCGACCAAGGCCAGAAAACTCATCAAAGAGGGCGTGCGGCGGGCGCTCGCCAAACAGCATGAGATCAAGCCGTTTTGGCTGGAACCGCCGTATGAGCTTATCAGCGTGTCGCGACCGGAGAACGGCGTGCCGGCGCGCACCGCCCGCGCAACCGCAGACGACGCCCTGGAACTGCTGAGTAAGCCGCGCACCTACGAATACGCCCACGCGGCCCCGGCGCGTTGACGCGGCGGCACACTGGGAGTAGGCCATGCGGATCCTCGTCGTGGACGACGACCAGAAGATTACCGCGCTCCTGAACCGCGCGTTGACCCATCAGGGCTACGAGGTGGAACTGGCGCACGATGGCTTTCAGGCTATCTCGCTCGTGTCGCAGCGCCGGCCGCACCTTGTCGTCCTCGACATCCTCATGCCGGGTCTGGACGGCCTGGGCGTTTGCAAGCGCATCCGCCAGGAGAGCCAGGTGCCCATCCTCATGCTCACCGCCAAGGATGAAGTTTCCGACCGCGTGGTCGGCTTGGATAGCGGCGCCGACGATTACCTGGTCAAGCCGTTCGAACTGGAAGAACTCTTTGCCCGCATCCGCGCGCTCTTGCGCCGCAGCACCTCGCCGGAAGACGAGGTGCTCAACTTCGCGGACCTCACGTTGGACACCGTGGAGCGGCGCGCGGCGCGCGGTGCCAGAGCGATCGAACTCACGACCACGGAGTACGAACTGCTGCTCCTCTTCATGCAAAACCCGCGGCGCGTTCTCCGCCGCCACTACATCATGGAGCAAGTGTGGGGCTTCGACTTCGAGGGCGAATCGAACGTCCTGGAAGTCTACGTCGGCTACCTGCGGCAGAAGCTCGAGGCGGGCGAAGATGCGCGCATCATCTTTACGGTGCGCGGCGTCGGGTACGTGCTGCGCGAGACGTGACCCATGTCTTTGCGGCTCCGGCTCACCATACTCGCAGGCGGCGTCCTCGCGATTACGCTCGTCATCTACTACTTCTTCACGTACGTGCTCATCTCGCGGGCGATCTACGCCGAGATCGACCAAATCCTGGAGACCCAGGTGCGCGAGTTGCTGCTCTACATCCAGCCGCGTCCCACGCTGCAGGGACTGCAAATTGCGCCGCGGCCGGAGTATAGCGACGTCTTCGTGCACTCCGCTACGTTCGTGCAGGTGGTCGGCAGCAGCGGCGCGGTGCTTGCGCGCTCGGCAAGCCTGATCGACGAGCGCCTTCCCAGCGGCGCCGAGACGCTGGAGCGCGCCCGCCGCGGCGAACCCTTCATCGAAACCGTGCCGGTTCACGGCACGCCGTTGCGCATCTATCACCATCCCTACGTGGACGGAGGGCGGCTGCTCGGCATCCTGCAAGTGGCGCGCTCGCTTACCGACGTCGAGACGAGCCTGCGCCAATTGCGCGCCATCATCCTGATTGGCGGCGGCGTCATCGTGCTCTTTGCCACGGGCTTGGCGTACCTGGTCGCGCACGCCGGCCTCTTTCCGCTGGAACGCCTGGCGCAGACGGCGCAGCGGATCGGCCAGACGCAAGACCTCAGCCGGCGCGTGCCCCAGGCCGGCGCGAATGATGAAGTCGGCCGCCTGGCCGTGACGTTCAACGCCATGCTGGACCGCCTGCAAAGCAGCTACGCGCGCGTTGCCGAGGCGCTGGCGGCCCAGCGCCGCCTGGTGGCCGACGTGTCCCATGAACTCCGCACGCCGCTGACGGTCATTCGCGGCAACGTGGCCCTCTTGCGCGACATTCCCGACCTGCCGCCGGACGAACGCAAAGCGGCTTTGGACGACATTGCCGCCGAGGCGGAACGCATGAGCCGCTTGATCACCGACATGCTGGCGTTGGCGCGGGCCGACGCCGGCCAGACCGTGCGCCGGGAGCGTGTCGATCTCAACGCAATCGCGGCGGACGTGTGCCGCCAAGCGCCGTATTTCAATGCCATGGTCTCGGTGGGGATGCGAGCCGCAGACGATACCGCGTACGTCTGGGGCGACCCGGACCTGCTGCGCCAACTGGTCTTGATATTGCTCGATAACGCCCTGAAGTATACGCCCGCCGGGGGTGAGGTCACGGTGAGCACCGCCAGCGTGGGACATACCGTCTCACTGACGGTGCAAGACACCGGCATCGGCATGAGGCAGGCGGACATTGCCAGCGCCTTCGACCGCTTCTACCAGGCGGACAAGGCTCGCCGCACCGGGGGATTTGGCCTCGGGCTTTCGATTGCCAAGTGGATTGTGGAGGCTCACGGCGCCGCGCTTGCCATAGAGAGCGCCCCCGGTCAGGGCACCACAGTAGCGGTTACGCTCCACCGCAATGCGCCGAGTGCGGAAACAGACACGGTGGCGGTGGACACCAATCCCTCGGCAGCGGACACACCGTAGCGCGGGGCTTGCCCCTTGTCCGCTGGCTCACGCACCGTAGCGCGGGGGCTTGTCCCCAATGCTGTCGCACCAATCCGGTGCTCTGCCGTTCGCCCTGAGCCAGGTCGAAGGGTGAACGGCACGAGCAGGACTTGCCCCTTGCCCGCCGGCTCACGCACCGTAGCGCAGGGCTTGCCCCTAGCCCGCTGGCTCACGCACCGTAGCGCGGGGGCTTGTCCCCCGCCTCCTGGCGCGAGAAACGCAGACTCGCTCGGGCAAGGCGTTTAGCGCCTCCACGCGGCATCTGTGCGCCTGCGCCAACTCCCGCAAGGGTATTTTGCGGCCAGGTGCGGTACACTGGAAGGAGGAGGCGTACAAGAGCAAAGGGCACGGTGACGGCAATGTCCACCTACTCCGTCGGTTCAGAGAACGACAGCGCCGCCGGTGAAGCGCCGCGGCGGCCGGGGCTAGGGCAAATCATCTTGCTCAGCGTGGGGGTGGCGATGCTGACGGGCGTAGTCGCCGGCAGTCTTGCGGCCTGGTTGATCCTGCGCGATGCGCAGAGGGAGCCGGTTCCGGTCGCGCAGGCGCCCGTTGTCACCTACGTGCAAGAGGCCGAGGCCAGCGCGGCGGCGGTCTACCAGGCGGCTGCCCCCAGCGTAGTCACCGTCTTTGTGAGAGACAGCGATCTGCCCCGCGGCCTGGGTGTTGGCACCGGCGTGATCGTCGATGGACGCGGCCACATCCTGACGAACAATCACGTCATCAGCGAAGCCGACCGGGTAGGCGTGCGCTTGCTCGACGGGAGCACGCTCTTCGCGGAAGTCGTTGGCCGCGATCCGCAGACTGACCTGGCCGTAATCCGGGCTGACTTTCCGCCGGGCACGTTGCAGGTCGCGCGCTTTGGCGATTCCGGGGCAGTGCAACCGGGCGACCCGGTCTTCGCCATTGGCGCGCCGTTCAACTACCAACATAGCATCACCGCCGGCATCGTGAGCGCGGTGGGCAGGACCCACCGCAGCGAAGAACGGCGCATCAGCGGTCTCATCCAGAGCGATACCGAGATCAACCCCGGCAACTCGGGCGGGCCGCTGCTTAACGCCAACGGCGAGGTGATCGGCATCACCACGGCCATCCTCACGAACAACCAACGCTTCATGGGCATCGGCCTGAGCATTCCTTCGAATCTCGTGCAGCAACTGCTGCCGCAACTCATCGCGGGTCAGGGCATTCGCCGCGCCTTCTTGGGAGTCGTAATGGCTACGCTTGACCCGCAGGAGGCCCGCGATAAGAATCTCGCCATCCGGCGCGGCGCTCAGGTGACAAGAGTTGCGCCGGGCACCGCCGCGGCCGCGGCCGGCCTGCGCAGCGCGGACATCATCATGGCAATTGACGGCGTGGCCACGAACACCACCGACGACGTTATCGCCTACCTCCAAACGAAGAGCGTGGGTGAGTCGATCGCGATTACGGTATACCGTGGCGACGAGACACTCGAAGTCGTAGCGACCCTGGGCGAAAGACCGGAAGATTGAACGGCGCGCACACGGTGGCAGGCCCTGGCCGCTCCCGCCCGCCGCGCGCACGGCAACGGTAGCATGCTGGGTAGGAGCAATAAGCCATGATGAACCAACTCCCCATGGGCGGGCACGCGCAAAGTAACCCGCAGATGCCGCAGGTGGGCGGCGACCTGCCGGACGAGCTTGACGCCAACGCCTTTCTCACCGTTGTCTCCGTGCGCGCCGTTATCACGGCCGGCTTTGCGGCCGGCGCATTGGTGCCCTGCATTCCCTTCGCGCTCTTTGGCGCGGTTGGCATCGCCGCTACGCTTCTCTTCAACCGTGGGACGATTGACTTTGCCGCGCTCTCCACGGGCGCATCTACCGGCTTCCTGACGCCGGCGTTCGTCTTCCTGCTCGTAGTCGTCGGCAGCGGCAGCCTGGGGGCGGTCATGGGAGCGGTGCGCCGCTGGAGCGTGCGCCGGGGGATTCTGTGGAAGCTGCTGGTCGGCCACTACTTTTCATCGCATCCGGGCCCGCACTCGGTTATTGCCCTGGTCGCGGCGCCTGCGCTGATAGTGGCCGCGCTCCATGCGGTGAGCGTCGTGGGCGGCTTTACGGTGAGCATAGCGCCGGTCTTCTTCCTCATGTTTCCGCCGGCCTGGATGTTGGCCGGGCTCATGTACGAGTCGGCGTGGGAGGCGCTCCTCTTTCCCATGCTGCGCTCGCGGGCAACGGAGCCTATGAGGTGGCTGCTGCGCGAGGCCGCGCTCTTTCGCCTGTTGAAGGACGATTCGTACCTCTTCGAATGCCGTTTGCAGACGGTCAGCATCGACGCGGAATCCGGCGTGGCGCGCGTACGCGGCCACTTCCCCACGCCCGACCACGCGCGCCGGGTGCGTGAAATCGGCCTGCGGGTGGTGGGCGTGCGCGAGGTTGACGTAGCCGCGGCGCCGCTTGCTCCAACCGAGCGCCTGCCGAGCGGAACGTAGTGTCTGCGGCAGCCCCAAGACGAACGAACGGCTCAACCGGGCCGCACACAGCAAGTGAGCAAGTTGGCTTCATGACGAGGCGCGCGTGGCTCAGTTCCGTTCTGGTCGGGGCTCAGGTCTTGCTGCTAAGCTGCGGCGGCGATGATGAGGCCGAGCCTTCTGCGCCGGCTGAGCCTGGTTCCCGCCTGGGAACCGGCGCAGACGCGGCCAAGGAGCCCCAGCCGCTCACGCTGGCGGTTCTCGATCATCCCCTCACCGTCACGCCCGGCCAGCAGGCCATCGATGAGTGGGAGCAAGGCAATGTCCCCGGCGCACCTGCGGAAACGCCCTTGCGGCTTCTCAAAGCGCCAATGGAGGGCGGCGCGCGGGATTACCTGGCGTCTCAAGCCGCGAGCGGAATTGCCGCGGACGTGATCTGGCTGCCGCATTGGGTGGATGTCCCCGATCTCTTCAAGAGCGGGCTGCTGGCGCCGCTTGACCGCTGGTTGCAGTTCGATGAATCTAATCCCCTGGAGGCCTTCGCCGCTGAGGCCCGCCGCCTGGTGCGGTTTCGCGGGCAGTCCCTCGCGCTGCCGCTGGCAATCGCGCCGGTTGTCCTCGCCCACAACGCGGTCCGCTTCGAGCGCGCCAACGTGGCGCCGCCCAGCCACGAGTGGACGTGGGCGGACTTCATCGAGGCCGGCAAACGCCTGACGGAGGATACCAACGGCGACGGCGCACCGGACCGCTGGGGCTTCATGGCGCCGGGGCAGTTTCCGGAGTGGCTGGCTCTCTTGCAGCAAGAAGGCGGCATGGCGGCGGACCTCGATACCAGCACGATCGGCATGGGTGAGCCGGCCGGCCTGCGCGCCCTCACCGCGTGGGATGAACTAGGAAGCGTGCACGGCATCCTGCCCTATGGGCCCGGCGTTACGGTGCAGAGGCTTCAAGGCTACAGCTACCATACGCAAAGAGGAATGCACTTCTCGCTGTTCTTCCACCAATTGCCTCAGAACTGGCGCGCCGTAACGCCGCTGCCCGCCGGAGCCCGGCGCGCGACACCCCTGGCGCTGACGGAAGCGCTGGCTATGCCGGAGGCCGCGGCCGGGGAGCGCGCCTACGCCGCGCTCGTGCCCTTGGCGCGCTGGATTGGCGAGCGCCGCGTCCTGCCCGCCACAACCGCCGGCTGGCAATTCATCAAGCGCCCGGACCGGGCACACTTCAACCTGGTCTTCTCTGAGAGTGTGCAGGACACGCTGGTACAGGCGCTGGCCGACGCCAAGGCCTCCCACGTGGCCAGCAGCCCCGGTCTCTCCCAGGCGCTCTTCAATATCGTCACGTTTCGCCTGGCGCGGGCCGAGGTGAGCATCGAGCAAGCAATCGAGCAGGCGACGAACTGGCTTGAAAGCTACGTCAACGACTAAACCTAGGCACATGCCGCCAGGCATCACTTGACATAAGACAGCCTGCCGCGTGTGCGGCAGGCTCTATTGCGATTTCGCGGGTAATCACCATGGCCGTCTGCCGGCCACACAAGGGAATGAAAACGTGGGACGGCCCCCGACCGTCATTCCCGCGCACGCGGGAATCCATCTTTGTCGCGCACGCGCCTCACCCCGTTCGTGCTGAGCTTGTCGAAGCATGAACGGAGTGAGGTGCGTACGGAGTGGCCAAACGCGCAATCCGCCGTTCACCCTTCGACGCTGCTCAGGGCGAACGGCTCAGTTGCGGCTGCTTTCAGAGCAATAGGACCGGATAGTGCGCCGCGCCTAGTCCGCGCGGCCGGGCACGAAACCCTCAGTGCCGAGGAGCTTTTGAGCCTCTTCCAACGTCTCATCCGGCGGCGGGAGAATGACGTCCGACGGCACGATCTCGTCATCCGGCAGTGGGGCGCCTCTTTGATTCACCAGGTCGTGCATCTGTTGGAGCAACTGTTGAAACGCCTCGTTGTCGGAGCCGGCTACCGCCTGCTCAATCGCGTCATCGAATTCCTGTAGTTCCGAAATGATGTCATCGTCAAGGCGGAACTGACCCAACGTTGCGATGCGGACGATCATGCGCGGTCCTCCAGTTGCTTCGTATCCTTGCCTGCGATTTGCCGTTTCAGCATTGCCAACTCATCGTCCACGCCGCTTTCTGCGCTGAGCTTGTTCAGTTCCCGGTCCACGAAGTCGGAACGCGAACCGGTGGAGTCCTCGAGCACGCCGGTATCCACCAGTTCATCGATCGCCAGCGCCCGCGCCTGGAGCGACTCCGTGCGCTCCTCGGCCCGCTCGACCAGCAGCGAAACGTCTGCCATTTCTTCCGAGAGACCCGAAACGGTCTCGCTAATCCGCGTCTGCGCTTCCGCGGCGCTGTACTGGGCCTTGATAACCTCTTTGCGCGTGCGGAAGTTCTCTACCTTGGCCACCAGCTTCTGCTCGGTCAACGCCAGGCGCTCCTGATCCTGCTCCAAGGCGAATACCTGCTGCCGCAGTCCCTCGGCCTGCGTCACGATAAGTTGCTTGCGCTGCAACGCGATGCGCGCCAGGTCTTCGCGTCCGGCCTCGATGGCGCGCTGGGCCTGGTCGGTCAGTTTCGCTTCATTGCTCTCCAGCTTGGCCGCCTGCATTTCCAGGCGCCGCTTGGACGTAACCACCTCGACGATGCCGCGCTTCACTTTGTGCAACTGCTCAAGCTGCCGTTCGTAGGCGTAGTCAAGGGTTTCGGCCGGGTCTTCGCTCCGGTCCAGCAACGCATTTATCTTGGCGCTGAGCACAACGCCCATCCGCGAAAAGACACCCATTCACTTTCCTCCGGTGCGGTGACCGCCGGGGTCTCCTTCAACCGTACGTGACGTTTCCTCAAGTATCGCATAGGAATACCACTTGGTCAAACGGCCTTGGGTGGCAAAACTGCACTAGACCATATTATCTATGAGGTTGAGCGCAGCCCTTGAGGTAATGGAATTGCCTTTTACATAATGTGGGTGTACACTCAACAGAGACGGACGCGGGCGAACCATCGTGGCTCTCTTTGGGCGCAGATACTCTTGCTACACCTGACGAAGACGTGGAGATTGACGAGTAGAGAACTGCCGTTGGGCTGTCAGCGCGAAAACGTGGGGTTAGTGAGCAATAGGAGAAAATACCGTGACGCGACGCGAATGGCTCAGTCTTGCGGTTTTCAGTAGCGCGGTAGTGCTGGCAAGCTGCGGTGGTGATGAAGATGACGAGCAGTCGTCACGGATGGAACCAAGTCCCCGAGCGGGAAACGGTGTCGAGATCACCAAAGAACCCCGGCAGCTTAAGTTGGCGTACTTGGAACATCCAACCGCAGCTAATCCTCCCAAGCCAAGCATTCTTGCCCGGGAAGTGGTTAAGGGGTGGAACAGCGGTGACATCCCAGGTATGACTGAAGGAACAACGCTCGCACTCGTCGATATACCTCACAAGACCGACGAGAACCATCAGTTTCTTGGAGCGCCATCGGTGATTGTGTATCTCAACACGAGTGCGGCCGGCGGGATTCCCGCAGCGGAGATGGTCTGGATTCCGCCCTATGCGCAAATCATCGAGCTTCTAAGAACTGACCTGTTTGCGCCGCTTGATCGCTGGTTGCAAACTGACGCACGTAACCCGCTGGATGCATTCTCGGAAGAAGCCCGCCGCCTCGTACGGCTCAAAGGCCAAACACGCGCCTTGCCCTTGGCGATTGCTCCTGGTGTCGTAGGCTATGACGCAGGCCGCTTTGAACGCGCCAACGTGGCTGCTCCTGCTTCCAATTGGACCTGGCAAGAATTCATCGAGGCAGCCAAGAGTCTTACTGTGGATACCAACGACGACGGAAATCCTGAGCAATGGGGGTTTACTGCGACCTGGGACTTCCCCGATTGGCTGCCCTTCCTGCTTCAAGAGGGTGGCGAGATCGTAGACCTGGACACAGGCAGAATTGGCATGGATGGACCGGCCAGCGTCCGCGCGCTCACCGCGTGGGATGAGTTGGGCAGAGTGCATAGCATCCACCCCTATGGGCCCGATATCACGGACATTGAGCTGCTGGGCTTCGAGGATACCCTGAAGAGCGGCATGCGCTTTTCTCAATTCTTGAAGAGTCCGTGGCACAACTGGCCCGACTATGCGCTCGTTCCACAGGGAAACCAAAAGACTTTGCCGCTGTCCCTCGAGGAAGTGCTGGCCGTGCCTGCGGACGTAACGGATGAGAGCGCATATGATGCGCTAGTTCCGCTCGCTCATTGGATTGGAGAGCGGCGGGTCTTGCCCGCTGTTACCGCCGGTTGGCAATACATCGAGCAACCCGATACGGACCACTTTGACTTGATACTCCCCAAGTCGATGCAAGAACCGGCGCTAGAAGGCCTGGCCAGAGGGAAAGCCTCTTACGCAGCAAGTAGCCCCGCAATTCCGTATCACCTCTTCCAGCAAGTCACGCTACCTTTGGCGCGAGGCGAGGTTGTCGTCGAGCAAGCGATCGATCAGGCGGTCATTTGGCTCCAGAGCTATCTCACTGAATGAAGATCAGAAATAAGTTCCGAGAATGTATCTTCTCGGAACTTATTAGCGGTCGGACCTCATTTCCACCTGGGCTTTGCACTTCCGCACCCCGTTCGCCCTGAGCGCCGTCGAAGGGTCAACGGCGGGAATGCAGAGCAGCGGTTGTGGCGCTCGTCCTCCCCGTTCGTACTTCGACAGGCTCAGCACGAACGGGGTGGACTGACTTCGTCAAAGACGCAGAACCCATCGGGGTCTATGCGGCAGCACTGGGGACAGGCTCCCGCGCTACGTTACGCGCCAAGGTTTAGGCGCTGGATCCCACAGTCAGCGCACGGCCTCTTTCCGCTCACAGCGTGTAGGCGTTGTAGCCGTTGACACACGGGTTGCCGTAGCTCACGTGCAGCCGCCCTTGCAGCGGCTCCATCACGTAGGAGGCCACGGTCTCGATGCTCTCCGCCGTGCCGTCGTTATGTCTACAAATGCTGTGCGGGTGTCCCGCGTGGTCCGACATCATCTCCTTCACGTCGGCGGCGGACACCCGCTTGTTGCGCGCGGCCAGCGCGTCCGCCCGCTCGCAGCGGGGCGCGGAATCCGGCAATTGCTCCCGAAAGGTATCGAACTCCAGCAGTTCAGGCGAGCGAATGTGGTTCGTATGCGCCAGCGTGCCGTCGGCGGTCTCGATCACGCCTACGCCGTGGGGCGCGGCGATCTCGGCGTCCACCAGGCGGTTCTCGCCGTCCACCATCAGGTAGTTGCCGGCAGAAGAGAACGTCGTTTTGCTCATTATGTCAAGAACTTCCGCCAGGTTGCGGCACTCCAGGATGCGCCGTTTGAGGGGATAGTGGGAGACGCCGACCCGCCACCCCTCGGTGTAGAGTTGGTTCTGCACGAACGCAACGCCGTGCTCATTGAAGCCGGGGTAGCCAATGACGCCCGCCCACGTGAACATGATGAACGCCGGCTTGCCGCGCGGCGCCACCCGCAGCACCACGCCCACGTCCTTCATCCAGTCGGCCACGTCCTGGTTCTGGGCGATGATCGTGCTGCCGCTGTCCGTGCGGCCGGTGAGAAAGCCGAGCGAACTGCACCCGTCGGCGGGTGTTTCCAACGCGCCGCTCAACCCAGCGTCGCCTAGAGTTAGCTCGGTGCGCACGTTGAGCAGCACCACCTCCGCAAAGGAGACGTTCGCGCCGGCCGCGATCCCTTCCATCTCTTCGATTGCATCGGGTATGAATCCCCGGATCGACGGCACGAACGACTCCGCCCGCGCACGCAGCGTTGCCCGATCCTGGTTCTTATGTTCCCCAATCGACTGGTACGAGTGTTCCAGGAAACGCCGGATTTGCTCGCGGCAGGCCTCACCATGTTGGCGGCCAAGCTCACGAGGCGTGCCCGCGACCGCGAAGAACGGATAGCGCTCTGTTTGTCCCATGTGTAGTTTCCTCTATGTTATGTAGATTTCAATCCGCCTCGCGTTAGCGTTTTCCGCAGGCGCTCGTCATCCACATCGTACGCCGCACGCCGCGCGGCGGCAAGCGTTCGTATTGTCTCTCTGAGACTGTCATACTGTAACGTAGCGTCTTGACCGAGATTGCGTTTGTCATTCGTGCCGCACGTGCTCCGACACTAGGAAGCGGGGGACAAGCCCCCGCGCTACGTCAATGCGATGGAAATAGGGACGAACGCCGACGCTACAGCCTGGCAGCGAGAACATAAGCGTACGCTGACACGTTTACATTAAAGGTGACTGAACCATGGATTCCCTCGATATCTTCTTCACGGCCAAAGACACGGTCGCCGTGGAACGCCAATCCGTCCCGGACCTGAAGTCCGGGGAGATACTGGTGCGGTTGCGGCGCTCCCTCATCAGCACCGGGACCGAGTGCATCTGCCTGCAACGCAATTTCGCGCCGGGCACGCACTGGGACCAGTGGGTGCAATACCCCTATCGGCCGGGGTATAGCGCGGTGGGAGATGTGGTCGAGGCCGCGCAAGACGTAACCGGGATTGCCGCTGGCGATCGGGTCGCTATGCCGGTTAAGCACGGACAGTACGCCGTTCTCGACGCCGGACGCGCCGTCAAGATACCGGCGGCGGTCTCGGATGACGCCGCCGCCTGGTTCTACCTGGCGTGCATCGCGCAGAATGCCGTGCGCCGCGCGGAGCACGCGCTGGGCGACGACGTGGTGGTGATCGGCGCCGGCATCCTGGGCCAGCTTGTCACGCAGTACGCCCGTCTGCTGGGCGCGCGGCGGGTCATCGTCATCGACCCGGCGCCGGCGCGGCTCGCGCTGGCGGAGTCTCACGGCGCGACTCACACATTGTCCGTCTCGTCGAACACTGCCGAGGCTGCCGTGGCGAAGATCACTCACGGTAGGCTGGCGGACGTGGTCTACGACATCACCGGCAATGCGGCGGTATTGCCCACGGCCCTGCCGCTGGCGCGGCGTTTCGGCAAAGTCATCCTGCTGGGCGACACCGGCGCTCCCTCGGAGCAACGCCTAACGGGCGACATCATCCGGCGCGGCGTGACCCTCATCGGCGCCCACAGCACCAATCCGCCGCCAATTGCCAGCGACTACGCCCACTGGACCCACGAGCACATGACCGAACTCTTCTTCACCTATCTGGAACGCGGCGCGATGCGCGTGGAAGACCTCATCACGCACCGTTACGACCCGCGTCAGGCCGCCGCGGCGTACGCCATGCTGACGCAAGATCGCTCTCAGGCCATGGGCGTGCTCTTCGATTGGACGCGCCTGCCTTAAGGGTTGTAGACCAAGCGGCTCAGACCCAGCCCCAACAGCACGAGCGTGATCCCCAGCACGTTGCTGAGCAAGAGATTGAAGAACACGAGACGCAGTTCGCCCGCCCGCAGGAGATTCACGCTCTCTATCCCGAACGTGGAGAACGTGGTGAACGCGCCCAGCACGCCGACCAAGAAGAACGTGCGCGCGTGGGGCGGCAGTGAGGTCTGCGCGAGCGGTTCCCACAGCAGTCCCACCGCTAGGCAGCCAAGCAGATTCACGCCCAGGGTGCCCGCCGGGAAAGCGCTTTCCACGTAACGACTGATAAGTCCGGAGAGGAGATAGCGCAGCGTTGCGCCAAAAGCGCCGCCCAGCGCGACGAAAAACACGCTCGTCATGGCTCTTCTTAATGCCTCTTGTGCGCACAGTTCAGAAGCATGATCAGTACGGGCAATCGGGAATCGGAAAGTCCGCTAATGTGATAACGGAACGTGCGCGTAGCATGGTGCCGAAGGCGGGATTCGAACCCGCACGGGTGTTACCCCACTGGTTTTTGAGACCAGCGCGTCTTCCGTTCCGCCACTTCGGCATATCTATTTCGATTCTAGGGTATGAAATTCACTGCGGTCAAGGCATCTATTTATGTCAATAATCGCGTGCTAGATTCCTCGCTGCGCTCGGAATGACATGAAACCTAGCTCGTGAGGCCAATAGGCCTGAATCGACTACCTCCGGTCTTGAGCAGCGTCGGCGAGGATGTTCTCAGCCACCTCTTGCCCCAGCCGGATGCTATAGTTGATGCCCCGGTCTTCCGGATAGATGAGCGTTGTGTTGGCCAGGTAGAGCCGGGAAACCGGCGTGCGCAGGTCCGGTTTCTTGTGCTGGTAGCCCACCTCGATCAACGGCTGGGCAAACGGATCGCCGCCGGACCACATGTTCTTCACCATGTCCGGCGAAAATTGCGGATACACCTGCCGCAAGTAGGGCAGGTAGTGGGCGAAGAGCGCCGGCGTATCCATGCGCATCAGCGGGTCCCGCGGCGACATGTAGCGGGCCACGTAGAGCAGGTGGCTGCCGCCGTAGGCAGCCGGCGAGACCAAGTTCGTCTGTTCCACCAAAGCCGTGAACGGCGAGTCTTCCGCGCTAATGTTCAGCCAGTAGTAGGGTGACATGCGGCGGTCGAGTTCCAGCAGCAAGCAGGAAGCGCCCTTGTACTCGATGCTGCCCAGGCGTTGGCGGTACGCGTCGGGCAAGTCCGGCGCCAGGCGCAGGAAGATGGGCGTGTGCACGGCGGCCAGCACCAGGTCGAAGTCGCGTCGCTTTCCGCCGGTGACAATACCGCGGGCCTGTCCGTTCTCGACGATGATCTGCTCCGCCGGCGTCTCCAGGTGGACGTGCCCGCCCAGTTCCTCGATGCGGCGTCCGAAAGCGTCCACCAACGTGCGAAAAGAGTTATGGAAGTAACCCAGTTGCTCTTTCGCCATGCCTTTGGAGCGGGAGGCCGCGCGCACGTGGATGCGCGCCCAGAGCCACGCCATGCTCACGCGATGCCAGTCCTCGCCAAACTTCGCCTTGAGCAAGCCGCCCCAAATGGTGTCGAACACCCGGTCGCCACAGAAACGGCGCATCCAATCCGCGGCGCTCACGTCCTGGAACGGCTGCCAGCGCGTGCGCCGCTGGAGATAGAGCACCGAGAGGCCGAGCCGCACGCGCTGCACAAGATTGAGCGGCGGGAAGCGCAGCACGTCTACCGGGCCGTTGAACGGGAGCAACCGGCCGCCCCAGTAGAAGCCCATCGTGGAGTCCACCCAGGTCAGTTTGTCGGCCACGCCCAGGCGTTCCGCGGCGGCCAGCAGGTGACGGTCGCTGCCGAAGCAGTGGTGGTAGTAGTACTCGACGAACGTGTCGCCGATCGCGCGCGTGGCTACCTCGCCGCCAAGCTGCGACTGTTTCTCGAAGACGTGTACCTGCGCGCCGCCCGCAAGCAGCGCCTCGGCGGCGGCCAGGCCGCTGAACCCGCCGCCAACGACGGCAATGCGCAGCGGAGCGTCGGACGCTTTCGCCGCAGACGCTGCGGCAGTCTGTGTTGACAACTGCATCGAATTCGACGCTATGGCGGTTTTCAACAACGTCTCCCGTTCCGTGTGCTTCCCTATGAATTGCCTATGATGTCTCCGGCGCAGACGCTGAGGCCTGGCCGAGCGGAGTTCGCGGGGCATCCGCCACCTGCAGCGGCCACCAGCGCCGCCGGCGCCGCCAAGCGAGAACGCTGCCCAAGAGTATTACGGGCAGCAAGAGGAGCGCGTGCATCAGTAGCAAGTAGGCTATTGCCAACTCGGCCCCAATGCCAAACTGCACGAGCACCAACTTCCCCGCAAACTCGAAGGGGCCGATGTACCCGGGCGACGACGGCAGCGCGGAAAATATGTTGATGACACCCATCGTCAAGAGGAATATCAACACCGACTCATCCAGTCCCATGCTGCGCCCAACCACATAGTAGGTGAGTCCTTCCACGATCCAGGAAACCATGCTCAAGACGGCCATCTCCACAAGCCGCCGCGGCGACCTGAGGCTCTGCAAGCCGGCAACGAACGACTGCGACATGCCTACGATGCGGTAGCCTAGTCTCCCCGGCAGCAAGAGCGACAGACGCAAGGGCAACGACGTGAGATAGTCCCGCGCGATGACGGCAGCCCCAAAGACCGCGACCAAGAGCGCGATGCTCGCTCCGGCCAGCGGCAGCAGGAGACCATCGGGAATCCACTGCCCAAACTCGGCAAAAGCTGTCGCGAGCAGAATGCCGAGCAGCGCCGTAAGCGCAAGAGAGCGCCACATGATGCGCGCGCGGCTGAGCCCGCGCCGCGAGCGGTGCGTGGCGACAAGTATCAGCAAACCGGCCGCGACGATCGCCGCCACTGCGGCCACGCGCAATGCCGTGAGCAACGGCGAGGGCCAATGCAGGAACACCGTGCACGCCACGATGACGGCAAGGATCGCCAGCACGTCCAAGAGCCGCTCCAGGAAGACGGTTGCCAAAGAGGCGCTCTTGCGAATCCCCGTCTCGCGGGCGAGCAAGAAGACCCGCATGACGTCGCCCATGCGCGCCGGCACGATGTTATTGACGGTATAGCTGACGATGAGCAGCGCAATTGCCTGGCGCACCGGAATCCGCTCCACGGGCAAGAGGAGGCGCTGCCAGCGCAGGCCGCGCACTGCCACGCCCAGGAAGTAGAGCGGAATTGCCGGCGCCAGCAACCAAAAGTTGGCGCCGCGCAACGCCGCCCACGTCTGGCCCATGTCAAGTCCGCGCAGCGCAAGCCAGAGCAGAACCGCGCTCAATCCCAGGCCCGCGCTGGCCTGAAGTGCGCGCAGCCGTCCCGGCCGCCAGCGCGGCCGGTTATCTTGAAATTGCCGCCAACGTGTGTGTATGGCTTGTGCCATGTTTCTCCCGTGGCGCGCCCGTTGTCACGAATGCAAAGAAGGCCCGCCCAAAACGCGTTCGCGGAACCGTGCAGCGCAGCGGGATGCGCGCATGACCCCGGCAAACTCGTGGTTGAATGCTATTAGCGTATGTGAATGGACTAGAAGCGTCAATCTTGCCGGATCAGAGGTGAGTTGTCTAGTGGGAATGAAAGCAATTCGCCGCGTATGCGCGCGCGGACACGCTGCGCAATCTGCCGGGAGCGCTCTGTTCCCTGGCGGCGACGCGTTCCCGGCGAGCGTGGCGTTGCCGGTTCCCTACCCGCCGCTGCGCAGCATTGCCAATTTCCTATCTGCCGCCGCGTGGCGAACGAACCCCGGTTACGGCGAGACTCCGCCCAACGACCGCAGGTACGCCGCCGCCGACTTTGCCGCGGCTTCCGGATCCGGCAAGTAGCGCCAGTACGCCCGCGGCATGCCCTTGAACGGATTGACGTACTCGTAGAGCACGTAGCCGTCGAACCCGCCTTGCCGCAACTCCGCAATCACCGCCCACCAATCGATATCGCCGTCCGGCAGTTCCGTCCACTCGTAGCCGTAGTCCTCTTTGGGCAAGTAGTCGATCGTGCCCGGTTCGCGGCGGCGCACGTTCTTCACGTGGAGCATGGCGACGTGCGGCGCGAGCAGCCGCGCTTCGGCCAGAACGTCCCGCCCTTCCATGTAGAGGTTTGCGCCGTCCATGACGAGATCGAGTTCCGGCCCTACCGCGTCACGCACGGCCAGCAACTCTTCGGCGTTAGAAGTCGTGGTGTTCTCATTCGTCTCGACAATGAGCCGCACGCCGCGCTCTTTGGCATACGGCAGGAGTTCCGCAAGCGCGACGACATGCAGGTCGAACGCTTCCCGCGGCGACAGCGCGATGTCCGGCGCGGGCGCCAGCACGTTCCCGATGCTGCGCAGCCAGCGCGCGTCCAGAGAAGCCGCCAGGTCGATGTAGTCCCGGTTGAGCGCCAGGCTGCGGTCGCGCAGTTCGCCCGGCGGATAGGTGAGCGGGCAGTAGCAGGAAATGCAGGCTATTTCGATTCTCTTGGCCTTGAGAACGCGCACAAACTCGGCCCTCCCCGGCTCGTTGATAAGCCGCGGGCTGACCATGTCGTAGCCTACCGCGTTGTAGTGGCGCTCCACCGGCCGGGGCACGTCGAGCGTATAGCCGCGCAGACTAATGCCGTGGTAGTCATATTTCCCCGCCCACGCCAGGACTTTCGCCAAGCCAAACGGGTGCTGCCAACCGACGCCGCCGTACAGGGCCAGTTTCATTTCTCCGCTCCTCGGGCCGGGCGTCGGCCATGACCTTTGACCATATATGCGATCCGCTGTGCGGCAATTAAGCGCACCCAACGCTGCTGCTGCGCACGCCGGGCACGCGGACACGTCAGTGAGACAAGGAGGCGAGTATCCACTTGGAGATACTCGCCGTTGGTTGTCGCTTGGCAGGAGCGGAGGGACTCGAACCCCCGACCGCTGGTTTTGGAGACCAGTGCTCTTCCAACTGAGCTACGCTCCTCTGCCGCCGCGCACACGCACGGTAACTCTATGCTACTTGATAGTTAGAAAACCGTCAATGCGATGGTCGGCGCCCGGCAGGCGAGCCCAGTATATCTCGCTCCAGACCGGCTGGCCGGCCCGGCTGCGGTGGACAGCGTTGCGAGATGTTCAATCCCGTTCCGGCGCGTGTGGACAGACGCCTAGTGTCACTGTAAGCTGAACCGAACGGAGCGCGAGCTCGGTCCTGCGGGCAGCCCATCCGTTGCGTTCGCCTCGCCGGCCTGAGGCCGGCGTGCTTGCGCAATAGGTTCCCAAAGACACGACTTACCCGCGCTGACCTTTGTACACACCACAAGGCGCATACACCATGTCACAGAACGTCTCGCCCATCCTGATAGTCTGGGATAGCCAGACCGACGCGCGCTTTTCGGGCTATATTACCGAAATACTGCACGTCGAGGGCTACAACTGGTTCGCGGTGCACGACCTAGCGGCCGCCCCTCTGACACGCGCGCGGCTTGCCCGGCATCCCATCGTCATATTGAGCCACGTCGCCGTGCCAGAAGAGGCGCAGAGCGTCATTCTCAATTACGTCGATCAAGGCGGCGCGCTGATCGCGCTGCGTCCGCCTGAGCAACTCGCCTCCGCGCTGGGCCTTGCGCCCTTCCACCGCGACCTTGCGGACCGCTATCTCGCCCTGAACCCGCTCTGCGCTCTGAACGACGGCGTGAACTTGCCGCCTTTGCAGTTCCACGGACGCGCCGAACTCTATCTCTGGCCCGGCGAACCGGCGCACGTCATGGCGTATTTCGCCGCGTCCCCCGACTTCATTACCAAGCATCCGGCAATTACCGTGGGCAAGCGCGGCTTGGGCGCGTGGGCCGTCTTTGCCTACGACCTTGCCGAGAGCACGGTGCTCCTGCACCAGGGGCGGCGCGAGCAGGCAAGCACGGGAACGTACCCGGATCACGACGGCGACCGCAGTTTCAAACCCAACGACCTCTTCGTCAATCACCTCGACCCCGCGCTCTGCGCCCTGCCGCAGGCCGACTTGCAGCAAGACGTGCTGGTGCGGATTCTGGAGTGGATGACGTCACTGACGCAGCCTTTGCCGCGCCTCTGGCACTTTCCTAAAGCCGCGCCGGCCGCGGCCTTCATCAACGGCGACGGCGATAGCATGGCGCTAGCCGACCTGGTGCAGACGATCGCCACCGCCGACCGGTTCCAGATTCCCTATACCGCGTACCTCAAGATGGACGACCATCCAAAGGTGTCGCCGAACTACGAACACGCGCTGCGACAGCAGGGACATGACTTCGGCCAGCACGCCTTTGCCGGGGCGCTGCCGACGCTGGACGAAATGCGCGGCCGGCTCCGCTACGAGATGGACGCCTTTCGCGCCCGCTACGGGCATGAGTCCGTCACGTACCGGGGTCACAGCGTCATCTGGGTCGGCTGGACCGAGATGGCGAAATACCTGCGGGAGAACCAGGTGCGGCTGGATACGAACTTTGCGCCGGGGCGTTACCACCACGCGGGTTATGTCAACGGCAGCGGCCTGCCCGTCAAGTTCATGGACGAGGACGGCCGGCTCATCGACCTCTACGAGCAGACCACCATGTCCACCGACGACGGCTGGACCACCGACAAGGTCTTCGCTCATCCAATGAGCATGGCCGAGTGCACTGCGCTCTCCAAAGAGCAGGCCGACGACGCCATCGACCGCTACCACACCGTCTACCACCCATACTTCCATCCGCTCCGCACCCGCGCGGGTCCGACTTCCTCACAATCGTGGCTGGAAGGCGTCCTGCGACACTGCCGGGAACGCGGTTTTCACTTCGTCAGCGGCGTGGATTGGGTCAAATTCAACGATGGACGGCGCGCGCTGCAACTGGCGGCGTATGAGTTTGAGCCGGTGTCCCTGACACTGCGGTTCACTCTGGAAGCGGCGCTCCCCGCGCACGCCCTCTCGCTTGTGCTGCCCTTTGCCTTTCGCGGCGCGCCCATGCAGAGCGCGGCAGTGAACGGAGAGCCGCTACCTATCCACGAACGCGGCCTGGAAGGACGCCCGCAGGTTCTCTTGCCCGCCGATTATGCGGCCGGCAAACACCATGCGTGGGAAATCCGGTGGGGTACGGGCAATAGCTGAGGGAAACGGCGGTGACCCGGCTGGGACTCGAACCCAGGACACCCTGATTAAAAGTCAGGTGCTCTGCCAACTGAGCTACCGGGTCGTACTCTCAGTCTAGCAAACCCCGGCGTGCGTTCTCAACGGCGCTCGGCGCGGCAATCTAAAGTCTACCGCATCGTTGCAGCGGTTGTCTGTCATTCCGAGCACAGCGAAGAATCTAGGGGCTCCGCGCGTGAGATTCTTCGTCTCTGCGCTCCTCAGAATGACAGTTTCAGATTCCATTCGACTGGCGGCGCGCGGCGCTTAAGCGGAGCCACGCCATCGCGCCTTTCACACCCTAAGCGAGGCTTTACGGCTGCCAGTACAGCAGGCCGGCGATTGCGCCCGTCATACAGGTGGCCATGGTGCCGGCCAGGATGGACTTCAGCCCCAAGTTCGCAATTTCCAGCCGCCGTTCCGGCACAATTGCGCCGATGCCGCCAATCATGATGCCCAGGCTGGCGAAGTTCGCGAAACCGCAAATGCTGTACGCCATGATCACCGCGCTGCGCTCGCTCAAGCTGCCCGGCGGCAGTTGCGACATCTGCACGTACGCCACCAGTTCGTTGAGGATGACCTTCGTGCCAAGCAGTTGGCCGGCGGTCGCCGCCTCCGCCCAGGGCACGCCCAGCGCCCAGACCGCCGGCGCGAGTATCCAGCCAAGGATGCGCTGCAAGGTGAGCGCTTCGCCCGCCGCCAGCGGCGCGAGGCCGAGGATGATGTTCGCCAACTCCACCAACGCCACCAGCACGATCAACATACCGATGATGTAGGCAAACAGCCGCAGGCCGTCGAACGTGCCGCGGGTAAGCGCGTCGGCGCCGTTCTCGTAGAGGCGCTTGAACTCTATCTTGGTCTCTGCTACCTCTTCACCGGTCCGCGGCACGAGTATCAGCGCCAGCATGATGGCCGCGGGCGCGCTGATGATGGAGGCCGTCAACACGTGACCGGCCGGATCGGGAATGATGCCTTCCAACAGGGTCACGTAGAGCGCGAAGACCGTGCCGGCGATGGTGGCCATGCCGCCGGTCATCACGATGAAGAGTTCCGAGCGGGTCATGCGCTCCAGATAGGGCCGCACGAGCAGCGGCGCTTCCACCATGCCGGCGAAGACGTTGGCGGCGGTGGCGAAGCTGGTCGCGCCGCCGATGTTTAACGTCTTGCTCAAGACCCAGGCAAAGCCCCGCACCACCCAGGGCAAAATCCGATAGTGGTACAAGATCGCCGAGAGCGCCCCGATGACGACCACCAGCGGCAGCGAACGAAAGGCGAAGACGAACGACGCGCCCGGGAAGGTCTCCGCGAAAGGCGGCGGCCCGCCGCCCAGGAAACCGAAGACCAGCGACGTGCCGGCCTCGGTGGCGCGCACCAGCGCGTTAACGCCGTTGCCAATCCACACGAACACGATCTGGGAGTTGGGGACTTTCAAGAGCAGCAACGCGAGACCGGATTGCACCGCCAATCCCACTATGGCCGTGCGCCAGGGAAAGACCCGGCGATTCTCGCTGATGGCCCACGCCAGCGCGATAAGACCAAGAATGCCGACTACTGCCTGCAACGCTGCCATGAACTTCACGTCCTTTCCGGTTGCCGCGCGTTTGCCGCCGTCTTCCGCATACACGCGGTTCTGCGTCGTGTCCGCAGTTTAGCAAATTGGCGGTTCGGTCTCAACGGCCTCGCGGCGTGCGCCCTAGATTCTTCGTCGCCGCGCTCCTCAGAATGACAGTGGGAGATCCCTCGCGTCCGCGAGGGCTTACGCCGCCGCAAAGTGCACGGCGCAAATCCTGTCTGCGTGTTCCACCTATAGAGCGCCAGCCCGCTATCCTGTAGAATTACAAGCGGAACGCCCATAGCGCCGGCCAACCGGCCGGGGCAGCATGGCTACGAAAGGGATGCACGGTGTGAGAGCGCCGCCCGCCCGCGAAGTAGAATTGTTCGACCGCGACGCGGTCAACTTCGAGGCGTACTTGCAGAGTCCGCTCGGACGGCTGCGCACGGAGTTGATCTGGTCCGGCTTGGCGTCCCTGGCGCCGCAGGCGGGCGCGTCGCACCACGTGTTGGACGTAGGCGGCGGCACCGGCGCGTTTGCCCTCCGTCTCGCCGCTCTGGGGCACCGGGTGCTATTGCTTGATCCGGCCCAGGCCATGCTCAAGCTGGCGGCGGCAAAAGCGGAGCGCGACCTGCCCGCCGCGGCCCGCAAGCGCCTGCAAGCGCGCCAGGGCACGATCGCCGACCTCCGCGCGCGCTCATTGGCGGGCAAGTTTTCGCTCGTTCTCTGCCACAATATACTCGAATACGCCGTGGGGCCGGAGGATGTCCTCAGCCGTATGCGCCAGATGGTCGGCGACGACGGTCTGGTATCGGTCGTGGCCGCCAATCGCGACGCCGAGCCGCTGCGCACCGTGATCAATCAACAGGACCCGCGCGCCGCCGGCCGGCTGCTCGATAAGACCGTTCACCCTTCCACGCTCTTTGGCGGCTACCGCCGGGTGTTTGCGCTGCACGAACTCGTGGCTATGCTCGACGAGGCGGGATTCTCGTGCGCGGCCGTGCGCGGCGTGCGGGTGGCCTGCGACTATCTCTCCCAAGACTGCCTGGAGCAGCCGGAAGGCTGGGATGCCGCCTTTGACTTGGAGCAATCCCTGATTACGCGCACGCCCCACAAATATCTCGCGCGCTACCTGCATCTCATTGCGCGGCCGCGCGCTTGAACCCCTTATCGCTATACCCAATGACGAGTTCTCCGAAGATGGCCCCCAAGAGAGTGCTCCGACCGCTTCTCATCCTCATGTGCCTCGCGCTTGCCGCAACTTCCGCGCCGCCCCGCGCCCACGCTGACGCGCCGGTAACGCCCGATTGGGTGATCTCGTGGGGACACTTCTACACGCAGACGGCCGGCAGCGGCCGGGCGGACGGGCTAGGGTACGCCGTAGTCGATGACGACGAAGCGCGCTTCTGGACATCGTTTCAGCGGCTTGGCGGCCTTTCGGCGCTCGGCTATCCGATTTCGCAACGATTCCACTACCACGGCTTGGTTGCCCAGGGATTCCAGAAGGGCATTCTGCTGTGGGATGCGCGCACGCAAAGCGTCTCGCTGATGAATCTCTTCGACGAACTTTCCGCGGCCGGGGCGGATCCGTTCTTGCAGATCCACCGGCTCATTCCGCCGCCTGAGCCGTGGTCGCAAGACGACGGACAACCGTGGACGGTCGTCGTCGCCAACCACCTGGCGCTGCTGGAAGAAGACGCGGCAATCAAGGCCGCGTACTACGCAGTGCGGGAGCAGGGACACGATCCAATCACCCTGAGCGGCCTGCCGATGAGCATCCGGGAATACGACGCCGTAATCGTGCTGCGCGCGCAGCGGCGCGCGTTCCAGCACTGGAAAGTCGATACGCCGTGGGCGCAGGCGGGAGAGGTGGTGGTGGTGAACGGGGGCGACCTGGCGAAAGAGTTCTACCTCATTCCCCGTTCCGCGCAAGCCCCGGCGGCGGCCCCGTCACCGCCGTTTGCCTTTGGCAATCCGGAGTCGGGCGCGGCGCTCTACCAGGCGGCCGGTTGCGTGCTCTGCCACGGCGCGCAAGCGGCGGGCGGCATCGGCCCGGCGTTGGCGGATCTCCGGGGCGACTTTCCTACGTTCCTCGCCTCCGTGCGCGTGCCGGCCGACAATATGCCAGCGTATCTTGAAAGCCAGGTTTCGGACCAAGAGGTGCGCGACATCCTCGCATACATCCTCTCCCAGGCGACCACCCCCTAACAGCGCCAGTCGCAAAGCTCAGACCTCTAGCAGGACAAATATCCCTTCCTGGGAAGGGTTCCCCATGGGTCTCCTAACGGCCTAGCTATCCTCTTGCGAGCGGCGGCGCGTCGCGACACCCGTTATCCGCGAAAGCAGGATGCCAACCTCGTAGAGCAGGTACATGGGAATAGCCACCAACGCCTGGTTGAAGGGGTCCGGCGTCGGCGTAATCACGGCGGCAACGATCGCGCAGATGACGATCACAAAGGGCCGCCAGCGGGAGAGACGCCTGGTGTCCACGAGACCAATCGCGGAGAAGAAGTAGATGAATATAGGCGTTTGAAAGACTAGGCCGAGCGCGAGCATCATGCGGGTGATGAAGTTGATGTAGAACTTGACTGATATGAGACTACCCACCTGATTGGAGACGAATGCCTCCGCGCCAATGAGAAAGTTCAGCGCGAACCGCAGCACGATGTAGTAGCAAAAGGCCATTCCCACCAGAAACGCAAACGACGACGTAGGCACCAGCATATAGAGATAGCGCCGCTCGCGCCGCGTCAGGCCGGGCAACACGTAGGCGCCAATCTGGTAGACAAGCACGGGCATCGCGCCAGCGACGCCGACCAGGAGCGCTACCCGCATGTACGTGAATAGACCCTCGGTTGGGGAAAACTGGTAGAGTTGGATTTCCTCCGGCGCAGGCTGCCTGAGAAACGTCATAATGGGATCGATGAAGATGAAGCCAATTATGGTAAAGAAGAGCACCGAGAGCGCCGCAATCAATAGCCGCCGCCGCAACTCGGAGAGGTGCTCTCCCAGCGTCATCTCGAAGTCGAGATCCGCTACGTCATCCGGATTCTGCCCATCCGGCAGCTCCTCTTGCGGTTTGTCTGAACTAACGCCTTCTTGCGTTGCCATGCCCGGTTGTGCTTCCCTTGTAAATCAGGTCCTATAGATTAAGCTACACTGCGCAGGCGGGGACTTCAAGTGCGCGGGAGCTTGCCGCGTCCGCCGTTTGCGCCAAGGTCTTGCCAAGAGCGGCAAAATGCAGTCGTTGCTTTGGGAAGAACCCAAAGCAACGACTGCGCACTTCAAACACGCGACTCCGGTCGGCCTCAACTGGCCTTGGCCAGAACCTCGACGAGCCGCGGGCCGCGTTCCACTACCTTGCGGAAGGCCGCCGCGTTCTGCTCCAGCCAGTCGTCGCTGGGGTCAACCGGCGTGGAGAGCCAGAAGCAGGTGTCGTGGACGCGCTCGCTGACCGGCAGCGCGCCGCGCCGCAGGGGCCGGCGGGCATCGGCGGGCAAGTCGCCCCAGGGGCCGCCCAGGCCGTCGAACGAGAACTCGTTGAAGAGCGGCTCCAGGTGCATCACGCCGTAGCCAAAGGGCGTTATGGCCGGAGTCGTGCTTACCCCCTCAGCCACAAGAGCCTTCAGCACCGTGTTCACCGGCGCGCCGATTTCCGCCGGGTCGATGACGCCGGCGTAGAGCAACAGTCCGCCGCGCACCGCTGAGGGATAGGTCTTCTGCGGGTAGATGCCCGGTATCGGCTCCAGCAGAGCATCGAGCTTTTGGAACCACGCCCGGCGCTTCTCGTTCAGTTCCGGCAGGCGCTCAAGCTGCGCGCGCGCCATGGCCATTGCCAGCGGGTTGGCGCGGTACTTGACGCCCAGGCCGATGTTGTGCAGCGACGTGAAGCGCTCGGTCTGCCACATGCGCTCGGTGCGGCCGTAGTGCCCCAGGGCCAACATGCGGTCGTAGAGGTCCGGGCAGTCCGTAGTCGCCACGCCCGCCTCGATGCCGGTGACCGCCTTGCTGCCCTGCAGGCTGAAGCAGCCAATGTCGCCAATGGCGCCGACCTGCTGGCCGTTCCACGTGCCGCCGTGGGCGTGCGAAGCATCCTCGATCAGCGTGATGTCGGTGCCCGCCACGATTTCGCGGAAAGCGTCCATGTCCGCCGGGTTGCCGTAGACGTGGGTAACGATGATGGCGCAGGTGTTCGGCGTAATCTTGCGGCGCACGTCGGCCGGGTCGGCGCAGAACGTCTCCGGATCGACGTCGCAGAAGACCGGCGTAGCGTTGCAGTGCAGTATTGGCGTAATGCTGGCGTGCCAGGTCACGGAGGGCACGATGACTTCCTTGCCCAGCCCCGCGCCGGCGGCAAAGACCGCCGCGTGGATGGTGGACGTGCCGTTGCAGTGGGCCAGGGCGTAGCGCGTGCCGACGAAGTCCCGGAATTGCGCCTCGAACTTCTCGATTTCGTCATAGGCGCTGCCGTAGTCGTCCAGCACCGCGTTCACGTACTGCTTTTCCAGCGGGCTGACGCGCTCCCACGTGTCGCCGCTCGACGCGGTCACGGCCCTGGGGCCGCCCTCGAGCGCCAGCGCTTCTCTGCTCAGTACCTTTGCCATCGCATACTCCTTTGGGGACAAGAAGCTGTCTTCACAGATCCACCTGACGGTCCAGGCAGACGGTCTCACCAAGTGTATCACGCTTCAACAGACAAAGACAGGAGGCAGCGGGAATGCTGCCTCCTGTCTCTTCCGGCAAATTCCAAGCGTGCCCGGTATCAGGCAAACGCTCTTACATCTGCATCTTCCACTCATCCGGCCGCTGGCTGAAGAGCACGTTCATCTCTTCGGCGGAGGAGCGGAACGCCTCAGGCACGGTGACCTCACCGGAGATCGCCTTGCGCGTCCACTCAATGTCGATACCCCAGGCCTCGGTGCCTTCGGGCACGATCATGGCATCGTGTCCGCCGGAAATCCAAACGTCCACCACGTCCGTTACGCGGGTGCCCTTGAAAGGCTCCAGCCATACCGGATGCGTGGCGTACTCGATGACGGGCGGCCACGCGATGGAACCGAAGTGCGGGGTCTCCAGCATGCTCTCGTCGGAGTGGAACCACATGAGGAAGTCCCATGCCAGGTCCTTGGCCTCGGAGAGACTCAGGATGGAGTAGGCATTGCCCAGCACGGTTACGCGCTGATCCAGACCCTTTGGCGGGGGCAGGAAGTCCAAGGCCTCGCCCAGGTGCGGGCGAATGCCGTTGTGGCGGTAGATGCCGTTGTTCTCCATCGCCGCGAACTGGTTCTCGATGTGATAGGTGCCCTTCGGGAACTCGACGCCGATTTCACTGGCGCCCGGCGCGATCACCTTATGCTTGAGCGCCAGGTCGATGTTGAACTGGGCGCCTTCCAGAGACAGCGGATCCGTGCCGTAGACCGCCTTGTCCTTGGTCTCGTTGAGAATCTGGCCGCCAAAGTTATACATCCACGTGCCCATCATATAGAACACGTAGTTCTGGTAGATGACCAGCGCCCATCTGTTCTCATCCGCATTCGTAAGCTTGCGGGACATGTCCAGCAGGTCGTCGTAGCTCCAGTCCGGCGGCGGCATGTCCACACCGGCCTGGGTGAGCAGGTCCTTGTTGACGTGGAAGACCTCGCCACCTGACTGGAAGGGCACGCCATAGAGGCTCGGGCCCCAACTCCAGTTCACCAGCTCGCCGGCAAAGTAGTCCTCTTTGCTGCGCGGGCCTTTGGCGAAATAGGGGGTAAGTTCCTCGATGACGCCGGTGAGACCCCACTTGAGCGCCCAGTTCACCTGGTTGTAAGTGATGTCCACGCCGGCTTCACCGGCCGCAAACTCGGTGTTGCGCTTGGCAAAGACACCGCCGTCGAACGTGCGGTCGGGCGTCGCCTCGATCGTGATGTCGAGAGCCTCCTCACCAACCCTGAAGGTCTCCGAAAGCGCCTTCCAGCGCGGATCCTCTTCCGCGTGGTAGTTGGAGATCTTCAGCACCGGCTTCTCAGCCATTTCGGTCTTTTCCTCAGCCTTGGGCGCCTCGGTCGTATCCGCCGGCGCGCCCGTCGTCGCCGCCGTGCCGCACGCGGCCAGCAACGCTGCGCCGCCTACTGCGGCGCCAGCGCCGAGCAGCGATCGTCTCGAAAACGTCATGGGGGACTCCTCCTTCTTGGCTCTACCCCAAATAGAACCTGCGTATGCATGACCACGCTCAACGTGCGATCACCTGCCCAGCCACGCTACAGGTTCTTGCCATACCCAAACTAAACCAACGCACTATTCGGCTAGGCTTACCAAAATTATAAACGTTTCGTCAAGGCGGGTCAAGAAATCGCCGCGCGCTAACGATTGCCAGGGCAACTCACCGGCGGGCTGTGGGGCCGCCTCTCCCGCCAGCCGGACTACTCTTCAACTTCGATGCTGAAGAACTGCCACCTGGTCGTGCAACTGTCGCGGAGCGTGTCGTCGTCTTGCACCATCTGATAGCAGGGCCAGATTTCCCATTCGCCCGGTTCATCGAGCAGTATTATGACGCCAGTCTTGAACTTCTGGTACCTGGCAACTTCAACCCCCTCATGCACTAGCCCGAAGTCCTTCTCCTCCCCCGTAGGGTGTTGCACGGAAACGAACGTCCGCTTTAGCTCGATTGGCGAGGCCCACAGGCTTTGCACGGTGAACTCGATGTAAATCTCTTGCCCCACCTTGAAGGGATTCTTGTCGCCCTCGATGCCATGCCCCGGCGGGCCGTACGCCGTCATTTCCACGAGCCTAAAGGCATCGAAGTTTGCGGCTGGCTGGAATGCCTCGTAGAAGACCTCCATGGCGCCAACGCTCTCCGGCGTGGCAGTGGGTTCGATGACCGGCAACTCGGCAGTCTCGGCGGCGGATTCCGCCTCTTCATCACCCTTGGCTGCCGCCGTGGCCGTGCTGCTCACTTTGATGGTGACGCTTGCGTCTTCCGGAGCCGCCGTTTCCGCGGCGCTGGAAAACATGAAACTCGCGACGCCTATGAGCAGCAAAACGACTCCCGCGCCTATGGCGCCCACGGATGCGCCAGGCCGGCGGCCGGCAAATTTGCCAACTATTCCCGCAGCCAACAGTATGACGCCAATCACACCAAACACGATTGTAAGCGCAGGCATGCCTCTATCCTCGGATTCTCGATTTACACCAACGGCTCGCGCGGCCTGGACCGCTTCGGAATTCAACTGCTTCTTGGCGGGAGAACCGTCTGACCGGCTCCTCCGCGCGCTTCAGCCGGTTGCCTGAGCGCAACTGCCTGATTGAAAAGATTATAGTAACCGGCAGCCCGCAGAGTCAAGGAGTTTGGCAAGACGCGGCAATTGCGGCGCAGCGGCGCATTAGGTACGGTATAGCATACCGTACGGCGCTCTTGTGCATGTGGCGCCATTCTTGGAAAAAATCCCGTTGTGCGCAGTTGCTCGGTTGTTGCGCGAAAGGACTATGCGATGAATCTTCTCCACAAAGCTCCCAAGGGCCTGGGCTACCACGCCATTGTCGCAGACGATCATCCCGCCTTAAAGCGCATCCGCATGGCGGTCTTGCGGCTGGCGCCCGGCGAGTCGTATGCCGGCGAGACCGGCGTATGGGAATCCGCTCTCGTGCTGCAGGCAGGCGAAGGGACGATCGTCGTGGAATCCCATGGCATTGCCCACCACTGCTCGCGCCAAAACGTCTTCGGCGGCCAGTCTTCTACGGTCTTTGTCGCGCCCGAGCAGACGTGGGAGGTGCGCGCCGCGGGCAACACGACGCTGGAACTGGTTGTCTGCAGCACGCCCGGCAAGCCGGGCATGGCTTCCCAGGTGATTACGGCCGACCAACTGAAGCTGCGCCGGGTCGGAAAAGGAAACTGGTACCGCACGATCTACGACATCATCGACGCGCCTTTTCCCGCCCATACGATGATTCTGGGCGAGACTTACAATCCGCCGGGCTTCTGGAGCAGCGCGCCGCCGCATAAGCACGAGGTGGACGACCTGCCCCACGAGTCCATGCACGAGGAAGCCTACCTCTTCCGCCTGCACCCGGCGCGGGGCTTTGGCATGCAGCGCGTCTACACCGACGACCGCTCGCTGGATGACGCCTACGCGGTGGAAGACGGCGACGTGGTGGCAATCCCGCGCGGCTACCATCCCGTGGCGGCGGCGCCGGGCTACCAACTCTACTATCTCTGGGTACTGTCGGGCAACCAGCGCGTGCTGGCCCCGCGCGACGATCCGGCGCACGCCTGGCTGAAAGACAGCGAAGCGGTAATGACGGCCGTGGGCGGTCTGCACACGCCCGGCGGGTAATGCGGTCCATACCGCCTTGCGCCAAGTCAATTGAGGGACTCAAGCGGTTATCCCCGTAGCGCGGGGGCTTGTCCCCCGCCTCTTGGCAAAGTGGCACAAACCGCGCACCACCCGTTCGCACTGAGCCTGTCGAAGTGCACACACCAAAGCAACTGTCATTCCGAGCGCAGCGAGGAATCTAAGGCTTCAACAGGCCGTAGCGCGGGGGCTTGTCCCCCGCCTCTTGGCACGTTTGACGACACTACGCCGTGGTGATTGCGCCTTACGCAAAGGAGGGCACGAAAACATTGGCTGACCGCTTCGACCTCATCGTCCTCGGCGGCGGCAGCGCCGGTTACGCCGCCGCGCGCACGGCCGCCGAACTGGGCGCCACCGTCGCCGTAGCCGAGCGCGGCCCGCTGGGCGGACTCTGCATCCTGCGCGGCTGCATGCCCAGCAAAGCCATCTTAGCCTCTTCAAATCGGCTCTACCATGCCCAGCACGCGGCGGAACTGGGCATCCACGTGAGCGGAACGAGCGCCGACCTGCCCGCCATCATCGCCCGCAAGCGGCGGTTGGTCGCGGAATTTGCCGACTACCGGATCGAGCAACTCAACTCACCGGATATCACGCTGGTGGAAGGCGCCGCGCACTTCCTTTCCGCCGAACAGGTGCAGGTTGGCGAGCGCGTCCTCGCCGCGCCGAAATTCGTCATCGCCACCGGCTCCGTGCCGTTCGTGCCCAAAGTGCCGGGGTTGGAGGAAACCGGCTACATCACCAGCGACGAGGCCCTGGAGTTGGAGACCCTGCCGGAATCGCTTTGTGTGCTGGGCGGCGGCGCAATCGGCCTGGAGTTGGGGCAATTCTTCTCGCGCCTCGGCGCGCGCGTCACGCTCCTGCAGCGCAGCGCTTGCGTGCTCAGCAGCGAGGACGAGGCCGTCGGCGCGGCGCTGGCGGATTACCTGCGGGAAGACGGCATGGACGTCCGCTGCGGCACGCGCCTGCTCGCCGTGGAGCGGCGCAACGGCAGGAAAGCGCTGCGCGTTTGGCAAGACGATGCGGAGAGCGTGGTTGAGGTGGACGAAATCCTGGTCGCCACTGGGCGCGCGCCGGCCGTGGACGGGCTGAACCTGGCCGCCGCCGGTATTGAGAGTACTGCGCGCGGCATCGGCGCCGACACCGCCATGCGCACGTCGAACCCAAACGTCTTTGCCGTGGGCGACGTGACCGCCGCGTTCGACATCGTGCACGTGGCCATCCAGCAGGGCGAAATCGCCGCGCACAACGCCCTGAGCGCCGGCCCGCCGCAATACATGGATTACCGCATCGTGCCCATCGTGGTCTTCACCGAGCCGCAGTACGGGCGCGTGGGCATGACGGAACGCGAGGCCCGCGCCAAGGGGCTGCCCATCGTCACGGCGTCCTACCCGTTCGACGACCACGGCAAGGCGCTCTGCCTGGGCGAGACACGCGGGTTTGTCAAGATGATTGGACACGCCGAGACCGGCGAATTGCTCGGCTACCAAGTACTAGGACCCGAAGGCGGCGAACTCATCCACGAGTGCATCGTCGCCCTCCACTACCGCGCCACCGCCCAGGACTTCATGCGCATCCCCCACTACCATCCCACCCTGGCCGAAATCCTCACCTATCCCGCCGAAGAAATCGCCGAACAGGTAGCGGCCCGCAACGGATCGTGACCGCTATTCTCCGCTCGCGCATATCCTAACATTCCGCTCGCACTGAGACTGTCGAAGTGCCCACGCCAAAGCAACTGTCATTCCGAGCGCAGCGAGGAATCTAGCCCGCCAACAGACCGTAGCGCGGGGGCTTGTCCCCCGCCTCTTGGCAAAAGTGGCACACACCGCCTAACATCCGTTCGCACTAGCCCGTCGAAGTGCACACACCACGCCCATCTAGTCCCCCCGCCCCACCGCTGCTAGAATAGAACCCACAGGGGACGTGTCGGAACTGGAAGACGAGCATGACTTAGGATCATGTGCCGCAAGGCGTGCGGGTTCGAGTCCCGCCGTCCCCACCCACAAGCAAGCGGAGCGGACACACCCCAAAGCGCCTCTTCGCCGGCGGCCTCACTGCCGGCAGCCTCACTGCCGGTAGCTTCTCTTCCGGTAGTGCAGGTTTGCAACCTGCGCCTCTTGCGTCGCACCCTGTCGCAAGTTTGTCGCACGTTCACCTGCCGCCTTTAACTGGCGTGTACGTTGCCGCGATGCGTGTTCCCTTGCCGGTATCCGCCGCGAAACGATAAGATACGAACTACACAAGTCTTGCCTAGAAAAGCGCAACCAATGAGAGATACAGAGAATACCGCGCAGGCGCTCGGAGAAAGAGCCGCCGCGACTCCACGCCGCCCTCACGAAGAGACGGCCCGCCTTGGCAAGGAACTGTACGAGCAGAAAATCCGCCAACAGGTCGAAGCCGACCACCACGGCGAAGTCGTCGCCATCGACGTGGACAGCGGCAGTTGGGCAGTCGCGAGCGGCGAGATTGCCGCAGTCGACCGCTTGCGGGAGATTCGCCCCAGCGCCGTCAATGTGCTGTGTGAGCGGGTCGGATACCGGGCGCTGCGCAGCTTTGGCGCCCGGTCTCTGCGGAGGGCAAGGTGATAGAGGGAGAGGTCAACGACGCATACGAAGCAGTTGTGACCCTTTCCCTGCAAGGCCCCGCCGGGCAATCCCAGGACATAGAAGCCGTCATTGACACCGGCTACAACGGCTTCCTGACTTTGCCCACCGCGTTGGTGATGCAACTGGGGTTGCCCTTCGTTTACGTAAGCCGGGCCTTCCTGGCCAATGATGATGAAGTGACCTTCAACGTCCACGACGTAACAGTACTTTGGAACGGCCAACCGCGGCGCATCAAGGCCGACGCAACCGGCAGCACCCCGCTCGTGGGTATGCTGCTGCTCAATCAGCACAGCTTGAACATCGAAGTGGAGCGTGGCGGGCGCGTGATCATTGAGCCCAGGACATAGCTGGTGGAGAAGCGCACATTCCAGTGTGGCGGAGGGTCAAGGCCCGGTGTGCGAGCGCCACAGTAGGCTTGGCGAGTCTGGTTGTCGCAAGTTATGGCGCAAGTTTGTCGCAAGTTCAGCCCAATCCATCCGCCAGCACGTACTCAAGCTGGTTCGTGCCGGCCGTGCGGCGCAGCAGTCCCTTCTTCACTAAGGCGCGCAGGTCGCGCTGCAGCGTCCGCCGCGACAATTTGGGAAAGAGCGCCTCGCATTCGCCAATCGTCAACCTGCCGTGCCGGAGCGCGTGTCCCAGCGCGCGCGCCTGTCGTTCCGTTAGATCGTGGCGGCGGGCCAGCGCATCCTGCTGGAGCGCCGCCTCACCGCTCTGCCTGACCTCCGCCAGTTGGGTTGCCAGGCCGCGCGTAAAGTACTCCAGCCAGCCGGTCAGATCCATCTGCGCCCGCCGCACGTCCTGCAGGGCACGGTAGAAGGCCGGCCGGTCACGGTCGTAGTACTCGCTCAGCGAGAATAGCCGCTTGAAGTCATATCCCGCGCGGTAGAGACAGAGCGTCGAGAGCAGCCGGGACGTGCGCCCATTGCCGTCCAGGAACGGATGGATGTGCACCAGTTGGAATTGCGCGATGCCGCTGACAATGACCGGGTGTATGTCGCTGGGACGGCTCAGCCACGCCACCAGTTCGGCCATGAGCCGGGGCACGTCGGCGGTTGGCGGCGGCGTGTAGAGCGTCTCACCGGTGGCCGCGTCGATGACGTAGTTCTGCACGCGCCGGTACGCGCCCGGCGCCGCCGACCCGCCGCGCACGCCGGCCACCAAGCGCCGGTGAGTTTCCAGAATGAGCCGCTCGGTGATCGGCCGCCTTTCGCCCGGCGGCCCGCCAACGTCGAACTGCGCGCTGACAAACTCGAACGCGTCCCGATAGTTCAACACCTCGCGCGCGTCGTCGGCATCCGCCCCCGGCACGTCACGCCCCGCCAACAAGCCGGCGGCGTCCGCCAGCGTCAACCGGGTGCCCTCGATGTGCGTCGTGTGATGCGCCTCCCGCACGAATGCCTCTGCGCGCATCGCGTCTACCCACGCCTCCGCCAGCGTCGCCGCCTCCAGAAACCCACGCGCACGCTCGATCTCGGTAAGCGCCGCGGTGATTGCGTTCGTGATGGTGAAGCGCGGCGCATAGGCCATTGATACACTCACTGGATGCCTGGGTTTTGCTGCCCTCAGCATAACGGGTGGAGTCCAGAGCTCTTGAGCGCGCCTGAAACTGCATAGTCAGACCCAGCGGTAGCCATGCCACGCCCGTTGGTGTGCCACTGAGGGAATTGAAGAGTAGGAGGCGCCGAAGCGTTGGCTACGCTATGGCCTCGATGAGAACGCGCCCGCCGTTCTCGACGTCGATGTTCAGGTTGTGCCTGTCTAGCAGCAGCATACCCACGAGTGGCGTGGTGTCCGCTTCGTCGATCAGAATATCTCGCGGCTGGCCCTCCCAGAGTACCGTGGCCTCGTAGGCGTCGAATGTCACCTCGTTGCCGTCGGCCAAGGTCGCCTCGCTGGTACCCATGAAGACCAATCCCAACTGCGCCACGAGTGAGGGCGGCAGTGTCATGAAACCAGTGAAGCCGGTGTCTATCACGGCCTCGACCTCCTGCGCCTGTCCCGCCGGGCCGCGCAGGGAGAGCGGTATCACGGCTTCGTAGGCGGCGTTCACCACGCCCTCTATCATTCGGCTCTCCGCCAGGGTCTGCCCCCGAAGTGGTGCAACGCCCGATGCCCGACCCGCAGCAGCCAAACGTCGCTAGCCGCCGGCTGCTGCGCTCGCAGACGCCGCGCCGCAGCCAGAACGTCAGCGGCGATGGCCCAGCTTCCGCTCTCCACGTCAACGGCGACGTACTCTCCACTATGGTCGGCCTCCACCTGGGGCCGGATGTCCCGCTCGTAGATCGCTTTCCCCAGGCGGGCCGTCTCCGCGCGGGAACGTCGGACAGGCGTCGTCATCTCGTATCACCTAACTTTTGAAGGCACTCGCCTACACCCGATACTCTACGGCAATCGGCAGTTTCAGGGCAATGGCGAAGGCCGCGAACGCAGCGCCGCCGCCTTCAGAAACCCTCGCGCCCACTCGATCTCAGTGAGCGCTGCGGTGATTGCGTTAGTTATGGTAAAGTCTGGTTGGATGAGCGATGGCAAACTCACTGAACTCCCGGAACTGTGAGTTACAGCGTAGGCGGTGTTCTACAAGAGCCACTACATTAGAATTGCGGATGTCAGCCTACGCTCGTTGGTGTACAACTTTGAGAATTGTAGAGTTGGTCGCGTTGGAACTGGAATGAGACAAGTACCAAGGACCTTCTGCTGCAGGAAGTGCGGGTCCGTGTCCCGCTGTCTGAACGGCAAAATGGGCTGAGACGAGTCTATCAATGGAAGCAGTTTCTCTCTTCACGGGATGTGGTGGTTCCGACCAGGGCCTAATCGACGCTGGTTGGCGCATTGTCATGGCGAACGACAACCTACCGTATGCCAAGGAAGTCTACGAAGCGAACCTGCCTGAAACCGACTTCAGAACTACCAGCATCGAAGAAATCACAAGCTTCCCGTCAGCCGATCTCCTTATTGGTTGCTATCCGTGCCAGGGCTATAGCCAGGGCGGAGCAAGGGACGCCAACCGCAACATCAACCAACTCTATCGGGAGTTTGACCGTGCCCTTAGGCAAATGCGCCCAAGAGCATTTGTTGTAGAAAACGTTCCTGGGATGGCTAGAAGCAACAACCGTCATCTCTTGGACGACCAGCTCGTGCGATTCCGTTCAGCAGGGTTTCGAGTTGCAGAACCTATGATCATCAATTCAGCACACTACGGTTTGGCGCAAGAGCGCCGGCGCATCTTCATCGTTGGCATCCGCTCTGATATTGGATTGGAGTTTGAATTCCCAACTCCCACTCACGGCCCGGGCGTGCAACAGATTAGGGCACAAAGGGAAGTCTTGGCTGGTATAGAGGACGAGTGGCCAACAGGCGAGTTCTACGATCAAGCTTTCCACTGGTTCTATCTCTCCCGCAACCGCTACCGTGGCTGGGACGAGCCTAGCAAGACGATTCTTGCTAATGCTCGCCACATGCCGTTGCACCCAATGAGCCCTCCTCTGGTGAAGGTGGGCAGAGACGAGTGGACATTCGATGGAGACCCGGACAGGGCGCGACGCCTTTCATTCAGGGAAGCAGCAGCCCTTCAGGATCTGGCTGGCTGGGACTTTCCAGACTCGGTGGGGTTGATGAAGAAATACCAGGTCATTGGCAATGCCGTGCCTCCGGTAATTTTTCGGCAAATTGCCGAGGCGATTCCAAAGGAGGTTTTCTCATGAATAAGTTTGAGCAATTGGACATCAGCCTGCTTGAGTTCGACAAAGAAAACCCACGGCTGCCGACAAGCGTCAGGAATAGTGATGACGCTACTATCCTGAATTACCTTGCGACGAAAACGAGAATCGAGAATTTGATGACGTCTATTGGCGAAAACGGCTTCTTCTCTGGTGAAGCCATAGTAGTAACCCCTCACAACTCAAAGTATACCGTAATAGAAGGGAACCGCCGGTTGGCGGCTTTGCGACTTCTACAAGATCCATCTCTAGCAGAGTCCCCAAGGATACTTCGAGTGGCAGGTGATGCTGTCAATAAGCCAACCCAAGTACCTGTGTTCGTCGTGCAATCTCGGGGAGACACGTTGCAGTACCTGGGATTCCGTCACATCTCGGGGGTTCAGCGATGGGATCCACTGGCAAAGGCAAGGTACTTGGAGTCATTGTATGAAAGAGTTCAAGGTGAACCACAACTGCGTTACGTCTCTGTCGCCCGTGAGATAGGTAGCACTAGCACAGCAGTGCAAAGGAACTTAGACGCCCTGGCAGCTTACAAGATAATTGAAGAGAAGGGCTTCTTCGATGTCGCGGATATGGAGGAAGAGACCTTCCAATTTGGCAGGTTTTATACGGCGGTAAGCAATCCGGATATCGCAAACTTTATCGGCATTAGGGATAGTGGAACCCCTCGGCATCCGATTACGAATGTCGATGCTATTGATACTGGGAAGCTTGAAGAACTCGTCAAGTTCATGTTTGAAAGGGGCCCCAGAGGCACTACAAGGCTCGGTGATTCCCGCAACATCGGCAAGCTTGGAACAGTGCTATCTAATCCTGGTTCACTGCAGGCCTTCCGTTCAGGTCAGTCGCTAGAAGTAGCATATAGAATGACACCTCGTGGGCGGGATGACTTTGAGCGCCATATGAATCAAGCCATCGAAGAACTCAAGCAAGCAAATGCAAACCTCTACGCCGTGGAGCAGGATGACCAACAAGCAAAAGACCTGGTCAGCGAAGCCCTTAAGATAGTCCGCTTGGCTTCAGATCGCTTAGGTGTTGCATCTGATGCTTGATTTGACCTGGAGTTCAGACACTACCAAAGACCCGCTCATCTTGGCGGACGCCATAGAGCTTGCTGTTGCTTTCGCGAAAGACGACTACAACGGTCGCTTTACGAGGGCAGATTTCCAACATCTTGCAGCCAGCGAAATCCTAAGCGACGACGAGATGTCATTTCCCACCGGGGATGAAGCGGACGAGCGTACTGAGCACTTTGAAGAGGCACGCACCCTCATTGGGAAGCGCGCATCCTGGCTTGGGGTCTTCTATCCGTTTAGAGTTGTGGCTGGCGAAGTAGAATTCTCACCGCCGACCGCCATTGAGAAGTGCCTCCCGTATCTATTCTTGTTGGCCTGTTCCAACGGCAGCCAAGTACCCTCAATTAAGGGTACTCTTCCAGTGCAATTTGAAAGCCTTTGCAAAGAGGCACTCCGCTCATTATTCCCTGAGTGGGCAAGAGTCCTGTTGTTCAGTCAAAAGAGCGAGGACAGAAAGACCCATTTTGGGTGGGCAGCGAACGAAGCAGTTCCCAAACTCGCCAGTATGCTCAATGCCAAGTTGACTGATGCCGATCGACTCAGCAATACTCAGCGTGAATTTGGCATTGACCTTGTCGCGGTCTGTCCATTTGACGACCATTCACCATACCCTTTCTTTGCCTTCGCCCAATGCACAATAGAGCAAGAGTGGTGGAGCAAGAAGCATGAGGCTATCGCACTGAACGAATTGAGGGGATTCGTCAATCTCAACGCAAACCATTCTAATTTCCTGATGATTCCACACTTCCCTCGTTACAAATTAGAAGAGTGGAGCGAAGACCCTGCGCGGACAGGAAATTGTATTCTCTGCGACCGCTTTAGGCTATGCCGACTGCTGGAAAAGTCAAGGTTCTTTGAGTACGACAATCCCCCGGCGAGCTTGGCTTTAGTCTTCCAGACACTAAATGACAACCTCTATCAGAGCTTCTGACACACGCGGCAAGTTCCAGCTTATTGTGAGAGTGGAGAATGCCTGACACTGTAACAGCCGCAACGCGCAGCCGAATCATGTCCAAGATTATGTCTAAGGACACGAAGCCGGAGATTGTAGTGCGGCGTCTGCTCCACGGCCTCGGTTACAGGTATCGGCTGCACCGAACAGACTTGCCCGGTAGGCCAGACTTGGTCTTCCCTTCACGCCGCAAGATAATTCTGGTGAACGGATGCTTTTGGCACTACCATCTCGGATGCGAAGACTCACACATACCAGCCGACAATCGGGAGTATTGGCAACCTAAGCTGACGCGCAATAGGGAGAGGGATGAACGTAACCGATTGTTGCTCAAGCAAGATGGTTGGGATGTCACGGTAGTTTGGGAGTGTCAATTGAAGGACTTGGACATGGTTGCGGAGCGGCTGATTGACTTCCTTGAGCGGGAAACATCAAGCAAACCGTAGGCTACAAAGTCCAACTACAATTGGGCAAGTCTCTATCTCTCGCCAGTTTGGTAGAAGGTCACCCCCTCCCGTACATCTTCCACTCCACCGCTGAATCATGCTTGATACTAGAGGTCGACCACAGTCTCCGTATCCCCAGCAGATAGGGCATTCATATAGGCGAGGATTAGGTTGCGGGTTCGGTACGTTCCGAAAGTGGCTTGGTCTTGGCGTTGGACTATGGGGAAGGTGGAGAGGATGTAATCGGCGTCGGCGCGGGAGATGTTGTAGAGGTGGAAGTAGCAGGCGTCGAGGCGGGCGCGGAGGTGGCGGCGCTCTTCTTCGTTCCAGGTGAAGGGCGGGCCGGCGTGGCCGAGGTCGCGGGCGAACGGGCCCAGGTCGTGGGCGGTGTAGGTGAGGCGGAGGACGTGGTCGCGGATGAGGTCGCGGGCGGTGGTGGGGCCGAATTTGCGGTCGTAGGCGGCGGGGGCGATGACGGGGAGTTGCTCGACGATAAACCAGTTTATGTTCGCTCCCTGTACTTTTGTGGCCGCGACATAGTCGAGCACAAAGCAGGAAAGATTAGCTACGAGGCAACCCATATCGAGCGCATCCGAGTCCGACAGCAGGAGTTGAACCGAGTTTCCACAACCTGCGTAAGGCAATATGGTGGCGATAATGGTTCGCTCGTCCGTTGGGCGACCTATGTTTCGAAAGCCCAATGTCCAGCCGTGTGAATCGGAAAGTGTTGGTTCTACCTCCGCGGCCGGAACATAGAATTGGGTTTGCGGAAGGAAGTCAGGGTCGGCATGTTGCTCTTCACTGACCTCTTCACTCAAGTATGGGTTGTGAGTACTCTCCATATTGACGCGAACGGAGTTGGCGCGATGGTCGAATTGATGGATCATGCGGCCTTGGTAGAGGGGTAAGTAGAGTTCCTTGCCGCGTTGCCAGCGGTTGCCTTGGACGGGGTAGAAGCCCTCCTCGTTCAATTGTGCGGCGGTGCGGAAAAGGTGGGAATCATTGGTCATATCGAACATGCGCACGTATTTGACCGGCCAGGTTTTCTTCTCATTTCCGTCGGAGCGGTCTACAAGCACCGGGTGATTGGCGTAGATGTTGCGGGTGATGCCGGCATCGCGGCGGGTGCGGAAGACCGGGGCGGTGCCGGTGTTGGGATTGACGCGGGCGAAGTCCTCCGGTGTGAGGGGGAAGCAACGGTCGTCATCATTGACGGTCTTCTTGTCGTAAAGTTCGATGGTCTTCGTATCGTGCAGGAAGAAGGCGCAGGCGGTCTCGTCGAATTGCCGCGCCGTGCCGCCCACGATGAGGGCGCAGAACTTGAACGAGGCGTGCACGTCCTTGAAGAATATCTTCTTGTTCTCGAAATCGTATAGCCCCGCCACGCGCCCGCGCGTCGATACGCTCTGGAAGAACCTGGCCGCGGTCTTGTCGGCGTAGATGCCGGAGGGGGTGAGCAGCCCCACCAGGCCGCCGGCTTTCACCAGGCGCAGGGCGCGCTCCACGAAGAGCGAATAGAGATTGACGTCGCCGCCGCCCAGCAGGGGATAGTGGCCGGAGGCGCGCACCAGCTTGCCCAGGCCGTCGGCGCGGGCTTTGGCGGCGTCAAACGCAGCCGCCAGCGGGTCGCCCTGGGCGCGCAAATCCCCGATGGCCCGGCGGCGCGCGGCCGCGGTGGGCGCGCGAGCCAGCGCCGGCGCGCGGGTGGCGAACCACTCGACCTCCTGCAATTTGATGCGGTCCCACGGCGGATTGCCGATGACGGCGTCGAACCCGCCCCGCGGTTGGGCGTCCTGCCAGCCGCGCCACACGCCGGGGAAGGCGGCCTCCCAGTGGAGGAAGGTTTCGCGCTCGGCAATGACGCGGGCGTTTTGCCAAAGGGTGGTAAAGGCGGGCGTGGGCGCGGGTTGCGCGTCTGCGGCAGCGGATGGGGAGTCTGACGCGGACGCAGGTTGCAAACCTGCGCTACCGGATGAGGAGCCGGACGCCGGCGCAGGTTCCAAACCTGCGCTACCGGATGGGGTGGCGGCGGCTTGGTCGTCACTCCCGTGAAAACGGGAGTCTACGGTGGCGGGTGAAGATGGATTCCCGCGTTCGCGGGAATGACGGATGGAGTCGGAATCGGATGCACTCTGGCTTTCGCCGGCAGGACGAATAGACTCCGGGCCGTTGGCGAGGAGTTTGAAGGCAGCGTTGGGCGATTGTTGGAGGATGTCGAAGAACGGGGATTCGAAAGTCTCGCGTTCCTTCTTCTTCATGCCCGCGGTGAGCCAGCGGAGGCCGCAGAGCGCGTCCAGCAGGCCGCGTAGGTCGGCGGTTGACTGTTCGACACTCTGGAAGAGCGACGCGGACTGGCGCACCTCGGCCACGTCGGAATCGGAGAGCGCCTCGATATCCTGCATGAAATCAATGGCGTTCTCGGCGCCCTGCATCGCCGTCCACGCGCCCAGGCCGCCCAGCCGGTTCAGTTCGTCCACGCCCTCGGCCACGCGCAGCCCCAGCAGCGAATCGCCGCAGCGCAGGTGGTGGTCCAGAAACGAGAGCGGCGCGCCCACGGTGAAGCTGTGCAGCCAGAGCGCAACCTTGGCCAATTCCACCGCCAGCGGGTTCTTGTCCACGCCGTAGATGCAGCGCTTGAGCACCATGCGGCGGATGACGGCCTGGTCGGTGAGTTGCGCTTCGTCCAGCGTCCACTGGGATTCCCGCGCGCGCTCCAGGATTTCCGCCCGGATGTCCGCGATGCGCCGCACCAGGGGCGATTCGTAGGGCTCGTCTAGCCAATCGGGAACGGCCGGCGCGTACTCGACCAGATCGGCAATGTTATCGGCCAGGAAGTCCACGGCGGTGACCAGAAAGTGACCGCTGCCCATGGCGGGATCAAGAAGCTTCAGGTCAAGCGCGGCCAGGGCCGGGTCGAGGGCCGCCAGTTCGACTTGGCGTTCCGCTTTGGGACGGCGGTCGCTCTTGAGTTCGCGTGCTTTCGCCTCGAATGCCCGTAGGCGCTCCTCCAGCAGCGGCTCCAGGGTCTTTTCCACAATCAGATCGACAAGCTCCTGCGGGGTGTAGAAGCTGCCGCTATCCTTGCGGGCGTAGGCGTTAGGGCGCAACGTGAGCGCGCCGTCCGCGCCGCGCGCCGGCTCCCGCTCCAGCAGGCGCTCGTAGATGGAGCCAAGCTGCTGGACGGACATGTCGCGATAGTTGACGAAACGGCGTTCGGTCTTGCCGCGCGGCGTGACCTCAGTGTGGCTGAGGTCGTAGATGACAGGGGCGACGACGCTATCCGGCAGGCGGACGTCCCGCAGCAGCGGCGCGGCATTGGGGGCAAAGAGGCCGCCGTTGTAAGGCGGCAGGCCGATTGAGGGATCGCCCTGGTCTATGAGCGTGAAGAGCGTGGCAAGCCGGTCATAGTAGTTGGTGGCGACAACGGAAAAGGCGTCCTTTACCGCCATGCGGCCGGCAACGTCGTCGCGCACGCGCTTGCGCAGGCCGTAGTCGTCGTAACGCGGGTCGTTGACCGGCAGCAGGCCGCGATCTTCGGCATAGAGCACGAAGAGCAGGCGGTAGAGGAAGATGAGCGCGGCGTGCCGGGCCTCCGCCAGGGTGGCCGCGGACGGGCCGGCGCGGTCGGCGAGCGCCGCCACCAATCCGGGAAAGACCCGGTCGAAAACCACCTGGGAGAGGTCTGCCGCCACGCGCTCCTCGTAGCGCTTGCCCTCGGCGATGGCGTCTTCAAGGAAGGTGGCGGTGGCGCCGGCCTGGGGCGTGAAGGCCGCGCGCCGGAAGAGGAGATAGAAGGCGCGGAGGGCGTCGGTGTTGTCGGCTTGCAGGATGGCCTGGAGGTCGGCCTCGTAGTAGCCGCTGGCGCGGGGACGGGCGCGGTAGTCGTAGAGCCGCCAGACCGCGCCGTTGGTCAAGATGCCCCAGCGAATGCGGCCGTCGGTGGCGGCCTCCGCCGTGGCGAGGTAGCGCAGAATCTGGCCGTGGGGCGTGCCGGCGCGCCTGGCGTCACTGCGGTCGCGGCTGTCGAGCGGCAGACCGAACCGCTTGCTCTCCGATACGGCCAGCGCGTCCTGGTAGCGGTCTGCCGAACGCCGACGTTTTGCGGCGCGGGCCTTGGCATCGGCATCGCTGAAGAGCAGGTGGTCGGGGATGTCCTCGTTGCGCCCGGAGCCTTGCTGCGGCAGGTAGTCGCGCCAGCCGAGCAGGTCGAGGATAGGGCGCACGACGTCTTGCTCGGTGACGGACTCGTTGGGGTCGTTGGAGCGCGCCGCCGCGCCGAGAATTTCATTGAGAGAACCCCTGAAAGCGGCAAAGGTCTGCACGCTCTGCACGGACTGGCGCCAGGCAGGGGTGTCCCGGATGCCCTCGGTGAGGAAGTATTGGGTGAAGAGTTGGCCGTTCATGGCGGTAATTGGGCAGCGGGCGCCGGCGGGCGCTCAGTCTCGGCGCAAACGCGGCAGCAGAATCCACAGCAGATTGAGTACCGCGATGGCGGCGGCGGCGAGCACCAGCACCGTGCCGCCGGTGGCGCTAACCTGCAAGCCTACGCCCAACCCGGCGTAGAAGACGACGAGCGCCAGCAGGAAGAGCAGCGCGTGTACGGCGATTTTGAGGAGCTTGGGCATGAGCGGTTATCCCTGTGCGTAACGGCAACGCGCGGCTGCCAAGCGTCCGCGGTGAGGGTATGGTACCAAGATTGCCGGGTGGAGACCACACGGGCAGGCGGCAGGGGCAAGGCCGCGGACGGGCCGTAGAAGGCGGCGGCGGGCCGTTGACCGTCACTCACTTGGCTACGGGAGTCTACGGGGACGGGCGAAGATGGATTCCCGCGTGCGCGGGAATGACGGATGAGGGCGCTTGCGCGGCAATTGCGGAGGCGATGGCGCTGATTTCCAATTGATGACGGACAAGGACCCCTATTTCGGCGTTTCCTCCAGCAGGCTCATGCGCACGTCCACCTCCAGCCAACTGCCGCTTACGCCCTGCAGGACGCCGCGGGAGGGGGAGACGTCGTCGTAGTCGCGTCCGGCGGCGATGGCGACGTGGCGCACGTTGGCCAGCGCGCGGTTGGTGGGATCGAAGCCGACCCAGCCGAGGCCGGGTAGGAGACACTCGACCCAGGCGTGGGTGGCGGTCTGCGGCGCCTGCGTCTGTGACTGAGCCTGCGCCTGCGACGAAGCCTGCGTCTGCGACGAAGTCTGCGCCTGCGATTGAGGCGGCGCGTGCGCGTCTTCCCCGCCATTCACGTGGACGTAGCCGGAGACGTAGCGGGTGGGCACGCCCCAGGAGCGGGCGATGGCAATCATCACGTGGGCGTAGTCCTGACAGACGCCGCGGCCGGTTTCCAGGATGTGCTCGATGGGCGAGGCCGCCGAGGTGCTGCCGGGGACGTAGGCAAAGACAGCGTGCAGCGTCTCGGAGAGGCGGCACAGTGAGCCCAAGGGATCGCCGGCCGGCGCGATGCCGTGCCGGGCGACGAAAGCGGTGAGCGCCGGCGAAGACCGCGCGAACGGGCTCTCGTGGGTGAAGTCCCAATGCGCGAACGAATCCCGCTGGGCGTGAATCTCATCCCACGCGCCGGTGGAGAGGGCAGCCGGCAGCGGCGCGGCGGGCGCGATTTCCACCGTGGAGCGGGCCGTGATCTTCAGGGCTTCGTGCTGCTGATGGACGCTGAAGACGTGCTTGGCATTGCCGTAGGCGTCGGTCTCGGCGCTCAGGTGGGCCGGAGGGTCGGTGTCGAGGGCGAAATGGAGCAGCCGCTGGCCTTGGCCGTGACGCGGCTGCAGACAGAGGGACATCACGGAGTGGCGCACCGGCGCGGTGTAGCGGTAGTGGGAGACGTGCTGGATAGCGTAGCGGCGCGCGCCGGGGGGAGGGGCTGTAGATTCCTCGCTGCGCTCGGAATGACAGGTAGGGTCTGCGGAACGGCAGGAAAGATCCGCGGCACGGTCGGAAGGGGGCTGAGCATCGCGGCGTGACATCGGACCGGCCATGGTGTCAGCGCACGGGAGAGTCTTCGATCTGGTAATCGAAGTAGGTGGCGGTCACCAGATCGTGGAGGTCGCGGCAGAAGTCGCCGATTTGCCCCAGGAGTTCCTCGCGGTCTTCTCGATCCGGCCAATCGTAGTGGATGAGGGAGCACAAGCGGCCGGCCAGCCGCCGCACCGCGGCGCTGGAATCCGCATTGGGGCCGGCCGCGATAGCGGCGAGTTCCGCGGCCGCCACGTCCAGGGATTGGCAGAGCGAATCGGGAAGCAACGGATCCGTGGCCAGCAGATCTATGACCTGCTGCGGCTGCACCTCCACGCTATAGCTGCGGGTGTAGACCTCCAACGCATGGTAGGCACGCAAGAGGCTAATCCAGTCGGCTTCGGAGTGCTCTTCCGATTGCGCCGCGGTGGCGGATTGCGCGTGGAGCAGGGCGACCGAAAGTTGGGCGCGTTCGATGAAACGGCCAAGTTGCAGGAAGTGCCAACCCTCGTCGCGGTACATGGTGGCGGCGGCCACGCCCGTAAACGTATCGATCTCCGCCGTCATCTCGGCGTAGAAGCTCTCTGGCGAGGGCGTCCAGATACTCTGAATGTCGCGCTGCTGGAGGCGCAGGTAGACCCGGTTCAGGTGCGACCACATCTCGGCGCCGATGCCGTTGCGCGTCTGGCGGGCGTTCTCCCGGGCCAGGGCAAAGCAACTCCAGACGGAACCGGGATTGGAACGCTCGAACGTAAGGTCGTCGGCGAGGGTATAGGAATCGGCGAGCGTGAAGTCTTCCTCCAAGATGCCGTCCTCGCCGTCGGCGCTCTCGAGCGTTCCCCCCGGCGGCAGGCGGTCTACACTTATGTAAATGCGGCGCCAGCCAAAGTAGATCTCCTGGACGGGGCGGTCCACCAGCGCCGCGGTCTGCAAGCGCAGCAGGCGGCAGAGGTGCTGCGCCCGCTCCAAGTACCGCCCCATCCAGTAGAGGCCTTGTGCGCTCCGTGAGAGCATGCGGAGTAGTCTCCTCGCGCGCCGCGTTAATCTTCGTCGTGCTCTTCGGGCATGAGCACGAACTCGGGATAGGCCTCCAGACCTAACTCCGCGGTGTCTTGACCCAGACGCTCGACCTGGGCCGATACCCGCAGGCTGAGGACCATCTCGAGAATCTTCCAGAGGATCAGCGAGACGATGAAGACGAACGCGCCAACGGCGAGAATGCCGATCAGTTGCACGCCAACGTTGCCGCCGGCGGCAATCGCAACCGCAAGTGTGCCCCAGACTCCCGCGAACAAGTGGGCGGGAATGGCGCCAACTACGTCATCGATCTTGACACTTTCGAGCAGCTTGAGGCCGAGCGTGCAGATAATGCCGCCGATAGCGCCGATGATGATGGCCCAGTAGTGCTGGGTGATGTCAGGCCCGGCCGTAATCGAGACGAGCCCGGCAATGGCGCCGTTCAAACCGGCAAAGAGGTCCGTGCGGCCCAAGAGGGGTCGCGAAATGACCAGCGCCGCTATCACGCCCCCGGCCGCCGCGAGATTGGTATTGACCAACACGTGGCCGATTGCAACCGCATCGGCCGCGCTGCCCAGCGCCAACTGCGAGCCGCCATTAAATCCGAACCAGCCAAGCCACAGGATGAAGACACCCAGCGTGACGAGGAGCACGTTGGAAGGCGGCGTGGGCCTGACCGAGCCGTCTTTGCGGTACTTGCCCAGTCGCGGGCCGAGGATTATGATGCCCGCCAGCGCGGCCCAACCGCCCGTGCTGTGCACAATCGTGGACCCGGCGAAGTCCTGGAACCCCATCTCAGCCAGCCAGCCGCCGCCCCACGTCCACGCGCCGACGATGGGATAGATGAGGGCAGTCAGAATCAAGATGAAGAGGAAGAACGACCACATGCGGACGCGCTCGGCCAAAGCGCCGGAAATGATGGAAGCGGTGGTGGCGACGAAGACCATCTGGAAGAACCAGTCCGACATGACCGAATAGCCGCTCTCGACCACCGCCGCCAACGCGCCGCTGTCACCGTCCAGCAGGGCGAGCTCATCGGAAGACGGCCCGTAGAGCAGGTTGAAGGAGCCGATGAGACCGCCGAGGCGGTCAGGGCTCACGTCTACGTACATGAGGTTGTAGCCGACGAAGAAGTAGGCAATGCCGGCGATAGAGTAGAGGCCGATGTTCTTCAAGCAAATCATGGAGGCGTTCTTGGTGCGCACCGCGCCGGCCTCGAGCATGGTAAAGCCCGCGGCCATCCACATCACCAGGACACCCCACATGAGGAACGCGAACGTATTGAGGACAAAGGCGGTCTCACCGTCAGTCGCGGCGTGGGCGACGGCCGGTCGGGCCAAGAAATAGAGAAACGTCGCCAGAATCACCACCGCCACAACAGCGATGCGGCGGTGACGTGCAAGTACGTCCGTAATGGGCATGAGCTACCTTCTCCTATTGCTACGGGCGCGCGGCCGCGCCGGCTACTACTCCGATACTACTCCATCTACTCTTCCAGCACCCAAAGGTCTTTACCGCCTCCTCCTTGACTAGAATTGACGACCAAGCTGCCCCGGCGCAAGGCAACGCGGCAGAACGCGCCGGGCACGATGCGAGTCTCGCGACCATGCAGCACGAAAGGACGCAAATCCACGTGGCGCGGTTCGAAGCGGCCATCGATGAAGCACGGCGCTCGCGAGAGCGCGAGCACGGGCTGCGCGATGAAGCCGGCGGGGTCCGCGCGCACCTGCTCGGCGTACTCTTCACGCTCCTGGGGCGTCGCATGGGGGCCGATCAACATGCCGTAGCCCCCGGATTCGCCGACGCGCTTGACCACCAGGTCTTGCAGATTGTCCAGGGTGTACTCCAGGTCTTCGCGGTGGCGGCAGAGATAGGTCTGCACGTTCGCCAGAATCGGCTCCTCGTTGAGGTAGTACCGTATCATGTGCGGCACGTAGGCGTAGACACTCTTATCATCCGCCACGCCGGTGCCGGGGGCGTTCACGAGGGCGACGTTGCCAAGTTTATAGGCGTGCAGCAGGCCCGGCACGCCCAACAGGGAGTCCGGGCGGAAAGCCAACGGATCGATGAAGTCGTCGTCCACGCGCCGGTAGACCACGTCCACGCGCCGCAGTCCGGTGGTAGTGCGCATGTAGACGAAGCCGTTGTTGACCAGCAGGTCCCGGCCCTCCACGAGTTCCGCGCCAATCTCGCGGGCCAGGAACATGTGCTCGTAGAAGGCGGAGTTATAGACCCCGGGCGTCAGCAGCACGATGGTGGGGTCGGACTGGCCGTTGGGCGCGAGTTCGCGCAGGGTCGTCTGCAGCACCTGGCCGTAGTTCTCGATCTCCCGCACGCGAGACCTGCGGTAGAAGCGTCTCATGCTCTTCTTGACCGCCTCCCGGTTCGCGAGCATGTAGGAAACGCCGGAAGGCACGCGCAGATTGTCTTCCAGCACGCGAAAGCCGTCGTTCGTGCGAACGATGTCGGTGCCGCAAATTGCCACCCAGGTGCCGTGCGGCGCGGAAAAGTCGCGCATCTCGACCCGGTACTGGGGACAGCCGCGCACCATGTCCACGGGGATGACACCGTCATGGACGATGGCGGGCTCGCCATAGAGGTCTTTGGCGCGGGAAGGCCCGTAGACGTCATCCAGAAAGAGATTGAGCGCCTTCAGGCGTTGGGTCAGTCCCGCCTCGATGTGCCGCCACTCGGCGTTCGACAGCAAGCGGGGCAACGAGTCAATTGGTATGATCCGCTCTTCGGCTTCCTCATCGCCATAGACCGTAAAGGTGATACCCTCATTCAAGAAGGAGCGCGAGACTCGCTCCTGGATGCTGTTCAGTTCCTCGGCCGGCAGGCGCGCCAGGAAATCATAGAGGTCTTGGCAGTGTTCCCGCGGCGAGCCGTCCGGCAAGAACATCTCATCGTAGATGTCGGTGTCGAGGCTATAGTTCTCAAAGTCCACGGCAATAACCCATGTGCCAAGAGGCAATTGGCGCTGCGCGCGCACGCGGGATGCCAGCCAAGCGCGCTATACTTCGACCGGCGCTTCCTCAGCGTCTTCTGACATGACCACTGGAGTCAGGGGTATCTCAATAGTCATCTCGGTAAACTCACCGGGGTCGGATTCGACCCGGATGGAGCCGCCGTGCCGGCGCACGATGTCACTGGACATCGCAAGCCCGAGGCCCGTGCCTTGATCGGTGGGCTTGGTGGTAAAGAAGGGATTGAAGATCTTCTCGATTACGTCCGGCGGAATGCCCGTGCCGTTGTCCTTGATGCGGACTTCGGCGAACTCGTCGCCGCGCCGGGTGGAAAGCCAGACGGTCGGGCTGTAGTCCGCGCCGCCGTCGGCCTGCTCGATGGCGCGCCGCCGCTCGTCGGTGGCGTCGCAGGCGTTGCTTACCATGTTCAAGAACACGCGCGCCATGTCCTGGGGCACGACTTCCACCTCGCCCAGTTCCGGGTCCAGGTCCTGCTTCAGGTCCAGTTGGAAGTTTGTATCGGTGGCGCGCTTGCTGTGGTAGGCCAGGCGGGCGTGCTCGTCGAGCAGGTGGTTGATATTTGTGGGAATCTGCCCGCTGGAGCCGCGGCCCATGGAAAGCATGTCGTGCACGATGCGGTTGGCGCGTTCGCCGTGGGTGCGGATACGCTCCAGGTTGCCGGAAAGGTCGCCCGATATTTCCTCGATGTACGACTTGTCGTCCGGGCTCAATTCGCCATCGCTCTCTTCAAGTATTTCCTTCAACTCATCGAGCAGATCCTCGGAGGCCTCCGAGAAGTTCTTCACGAAGTTGAGCGGGTTCTTGATTTCGTGCGCCACGCCCGCGGTGAGTTCACCGAGCGCGGCCAGTTTCTCCCGCATGACGATCTGGTCCTGGGCCTTGCGCAGGTCGGCCAGCACGCTTTCCAGTTCACCGTTCTTATCCTGCAACTCGTTTGCCAGCTTTTCTACCAGGTTGAGGCGTTGCACTTCCAAGGCGTGGCGGCGGAAGACTTCAAGGGCCGCGGCCATCTCCGCCACCTCGTCCCGGCCGCTAATTTCCACCTGGGCCTCCAGATCGCCGCCGGCCATGTTGCGCATCCAATTGGAGAGCATCTCGATGCGGTGCACCACCACCCGGCCCACGAAGAGCCACACGATCAGAAGCGCGCCGGCGATGCTGACCACGCCGATGGCGAGCAGCAGCAGCCGGGCGGTGAGAATGGCCTGCGTGGAGGCTTGGCTGGCATCCGCCACGCTCTCCCGCGCCGCGTTCACCAGGCCTTCCACTTCGCCGAGAAGCTCGTTGGCCAGGTCGTTATTGCTTGCCAGCAGGTCGTTCTGGTGCGCTTCCAGGCGCAACTGCATGGCGCGCACCTCCAGCACGCTCTTCAACGCGAACAACTCCGCGAACATTGGCGCAAGTTCGGCATGGAACGGCGAGTCCGTAAGTGCGAACAGGCTGCGCTCGATGCGGCTCTGGGCGGACTCAAAACTCTCCTTCAGCGGCTCGATGAATGAGGCGTCGGACAGGATATAGGAGTTGGCCAGAAGCTGGGTCGCGATGTTCGCTTGCGTTTGCAGGTTAGTCAAGTGATAGTAGCGGTAGACTTCCTCTTCGGAAAAGTGGTCGTCGCGGGGCGCGGCCGCCTCGCCAATGACCCGAAATCCCGTAATCGTGTAGAAGATCTGGTCGTCGATGTTTGGAATCAAGATGTCGTCCAGGCGGCTGCTCAAGGCGGTCAATTCGTCACGCAACTGGACGCTTTCCTCCATCAACTTGAACGACTCGGACATGCCGTCCTCAACCGACCCAATATTGGCGATGAGGGCGTCGGCACGCTCCCGCACCCGGGCAAAGCGCTCGTCGCCGGCGTCGGCTTGCTCCAAGACCGCCAACTGCGCTTCCAGAGCGTCATGCGTCTCGTCGATGCCGGCGGCAACGTTGTTGAAGTCGGCGGTGGAGGCGGCCGTCGTCAGCCGCGGGGCGGCGGCCACAAGCGAACTGCTGTGCTGCGCCACGCGGAAAGCGGCCACCATTTCGGGCACGCGGCCGTCGTTTACGCGGCTTTGGAACTCGCCCACGCGATTAAAGGAAAACCAGGCCACCAAGCTGGCGGCCAGAACCAGCGCCACCGCGCCGCCAATGCCCAGGTAGAGTTGGGTGGAGATGCGGTACCGGGTCTCGAGTAGGCCCTTGAAGCGTTCGATCACCGCTCTACTTCCCGCAGCGAACTAACGGACTGATACGTGCCGTCCTGGCCGATCATCGTCAGGAAGACCTCGTCCGAGCCTTGATTGTCCTCGCCAAAGAGCAATTCAAAGCCGCTCAGGTCGATCATGCCGGTATTGCGGATGCTGTCCAGGAAGCCGGCGCGCGTCGGCTGCGGGCCGGCGCGCTCCAGGGCGGCGATTGCAAGCCTGCCGGCCAGGTAGCCTTCCAACGAAACGAAGCCGGGCTCGTGCCACGACGAAAACTCGCGCGTGGCCCGCAGATAGTCCTTGACGATGGGCAGGGTCGAGTCCGTGGGAAACGGGACCACCTGGGTCACGAACACGCCCGCTCCGTCCGGGCCAAGTTCTTGCGCCAAGGCGTTGCTGCCCACAAATGAGACGGTCATGAAGATGGGATTGAAGTCCGTTTGCCGCGCCCACTTGATGAGCGACGCCACCGGCTGGTACGCGCCGATCATGATCACCGCTTGCGGGTCGCCACGCCGCAGGTCGAGCAGGGCCGCTTTGACGGCGGTGGTGTTGCGGGTATAGACGCCAATCGCGGCCATTTCCATGCTGCGCTTCTCCAACGCCAGCCGCACGCCGTTATAGCCGGCGCGGCCGTAGGAGTCGTCCTGATAGAGCACGGCAATGCGCGTCACGCCCAGGTCGGTGGTCAGGCGCTCAACCATCTCCTCGGTCTCTTGATAATAGGAAGCGCGCAGGTTTATGACGTTGACCAGGTCCGGGTTGCGCAGCAGTTCCGCGCCGGTGAAGGGCGCGATGTAGGGAACGCCCGCCTCGAAAGCGACCGGCACCGCGGAGCGGGACGTCGGCGTGCCGACGGCGCCAATGAGGGCAAAGACGCCGTGTTTCTGGATGAGTTGTCTGGTGTTGGAGATTGCGGCTTCCGGTTCGTAAGCGTCGTCCAGGCTAAGGAGATTGAGCTGCCGGCCGTGAACCCCGCGGGGTGTATCGACCTGGCCGGGCTCGTTCACCTCTTGAAAAGCCGCCCGGATGCCGAACTCCATGTTCTTGCCAAGTTCCTCGGCCGGGCCGCTAAATGCGGCGGACTGGCCGAAGAGCACTTGCGTATCGGTCACCCCTGGCACAGACAGAGTCGTTGACGCCTCGGCGTCCGGCGCCGTGACTGCCTCCGCGGCGGTGGCCTCGCCGCCATCTTCTGCCGAGTCCGTGGCGCAAGCGGCCACGAACGGAGCGGCGGCAAGCGCGCCGCCAACCCCCAGTGCCATGCGGAGATACGCTCGCCGGTAGAGGGGAGAAGCTAGCAAACCTGGGGCCCGTTTCATTTCTTCTTGTTCGCGCCGTCTGCGAGTTGCGCCACCATCGTGAGGCGGTTCTTGCCGTCTTCCCGCCGGTAGCTGACGTCATCCATCATCTCGCGCACGAAGTGGACGCCTAAGCCGCCCACGTGCCTATCTTGCAACTCCGCCGTCGTATCGGGTTCGGGCGCGTCGGTCAGCGGGTCGAAGGGACGGCCGTCGTCGACAACGTCGATTGTCAGGGCGTCCGCCGCCGAAGTCAGCGTGATCTCGATCGGATGAAGTCCCTCGTCGTGGGCGTAGTTCATCACGTTGATCACGATTTCTTCCAGCACCAGGTTGACTTTGAACACCAGGTCCAGCGGCCAGTCTTCCTCCATGCCGAACTCTTCTACCGCCGCCGCGACGCCCTCCAACTCCTCGTGCCTTGTCTGGATCTCTAGATGAAGTTTCTTGCTCAAGGTTGCTACTCTTCTACGTGCTGCGTTGCAGTGCGAGGCACGTTATGTCGTCGGACTGGGGCGTCTCGCCCGCAAACTCGCGCACGGCGGCAAAGACCGCCTCGTTTGCCGCTTCCGGGTCTTGGGGAACAGTGGTGGTGAACACCTCTTGGAGACGATCTTCGCCAAACTCCTCGCCATCCGCGTTCATGGCCTCCGTCACGCCGTCAGTATAGGAAAACACCATTTCGCCGGGCGCCAGGGTCACGGACTGCTGCGAGTAGGGCAAGCCGGGCATCACGCCCAGCGCAATCCCCTTGGTCAAAGGCAGGAACGTGGAACTGCCGTCGGGACGGACGATGAGCGGGCTGTTGTGCCCGCCGTTCGCAAAGGCAAGTTGGCCGCTTGCCGGATCGTACGTGGCATAGAAGACCGTAACGAACATGCCGGCGTCGTTGTCCTCTTCCAGCAAGTCGTTGACTTCGCCCAGCACTTTGCCGGGGTCGCCAATGCCGATTGCGGAGCCCTTTAGCAGCGTGCGCGTGGACATCATGAAGAGCGCCGCCGGCACGCCTTTATCAGAAACGTCGGCGATCGCCAGGCCGACGAAGTCTTCTTCCATGTTGATAACGTCGAAGAAGTCCCCGCCGACGTTGCGGGCGGGGTCCATGCTGCCGTAAATCCGGTAGCCTTCACCCGGCGCAAACTCGGTGGGGAGGATCGACTGTTGGATTTGGCTGGCGACGTTAAGTTCATTCTGCAGCGCCACCAGTTTGTCCCGGGAGGAGAGCGCCTCGCGCCACTCGGTCATGTGGCTGAGCGTTCTGTCGATCGTAATCTTGAGGTCGGCAAAGTCCAGCGGCTTGGTCACGAAGTCGAACGCGCCGCGGTTCATCGCGGTGCGGATGTTCTTCATGTCGCCGTACGCCGACACGATTACGGAACGGATGTTGGGATCGACCTTGGGAATTTGCTCCAGCAGCGTCAAGCCGTCCATGCGCGGCATGTTGATGTCGGAGAGCACCATATCGATGGTGTCGTCTTCATTCAGCCGCTCCAGCGCTTCGATGCCGTTCTGCGCAAAGACGAACGTATAGCGCCCGGCTCGAATGTGGCGCCGCATCCGCTGCAGCATGAGCGGCTCCAGATCCGGCTCGTCGTCGACAACGAGGATCTTATAAGGTGGCTCCATATTTCCCCTCATGAAGGCGGTCCTAGATCCGGCCGGTTACGTAGCTCCTCAGCGCGCGGCAATTGGTCGCCGGCTCCCGCGCGTGAAGTCGCTGCCAGCCGTTGGTAGAGCAAGAGCGCGCGGGCGCTCAACCCTGGAGAGCGGCAATCGCGTCAGGCGGAGAGTCGTGGACGGGGATTATTTGATCGAAGCCGCTGATCTCGAAGATCTCGCGAATTGACTCAGAAAGCGAACAGACGGCGAACTTGGCGCCCTGCTTTTGCAAGGACTTTGCGGTGAGCAAGATGACGCGCAGGCCGGCGCTGCTAATGTACGAGACTTCCTCGAGATCCAGAACCACAGCCCGCTCGCTCGCGTCGATTGCGGCATCCAATGCATCCTGGAATTCCCGGGCATTGGCGCCGTCGATGCGGCCCTCGGTCTTGGCTATCAGCGTGTTGTCCTGCCGCTCGGTGGTAACTCCCATTGGGTACGTCTCCTTGAAAAGCTGCGACTTGGCTTCCTGCTAACCGCTATGCTCGAACGACACCATCGGCTCCCGCGCCGGCTGTGCCGAGTCTCTTCCGCCAGCGCCCCTGGCGCGGATACCGCCAGGCACATGAGTTGAACTACTCGCGCCGGCTCCCAACCTACGTAAGATACTATAGCATTCTCCGGCGGAAAATGCTCGCCAACGGGGAATTTGCAAATACCTTGGGCCGGTTGGAAGTCTTTCATGCACTGGCAACTATCGAGCCACCCGCTATACGCGCCGCTCTGTCCGCCCACGGCATACCTAGCAGCATGCCACACAACCCTACCAAATCATACGCGCCGTGTCAATTGACGCCCAAATCGCCGCCCAAGAGAGGCTCTAGCATAGACCCCTTCACCCTCGAGGAGACTCTTGCGTTGGCCCCTTCCCCTGAGGGGGAAGGCCGGGATGGGGGTGAAAGGGGTTGACTTTGCATTCGCTTCAGCAAATGCTGCGCCTCTATTTTCCTCTTTTGGCCGGAAGGAAGGCAATGCTAGTCGCCGGAAGGTAGGGAATTCGCAGATCCCCGCGCCGCTCCGCGCCATTGCCGCCGTAGACCGCACGGACTACACTTACCAGCGCATGCGCTCGCAGCGTACAGCCGCAAGCGCTTACTCGCGACATACCGGGGGGCAACTCCCCCACGAGGTTGCAATGCGCATTCTCATTACCGGCGGCAACGGGCAATTGGCGCAAGACCTGATTCCCGCGCTTGCCGGCCACGACGTGAAACCGCTGCCCCGGCAGGCGCTCGACATCTGCGACCGCGATCAAGCCGCCGCGGCCGTGCGCGCCTTCAAGCCCGCCGCGTTGATCAACACGGCGGCCTTCCACCGGGTCGACGCTTGCGAGACCGAGCCGGAGGCAGCCTTTGCCGCCAACGCCCTCGCCGTGCGCCACCTGGCTCAACTCTGCGCGGAACAGAACGCGCTATTCGTGCACTTCAGCACCGACTACGTATTCGGCGGCCAGGAAAAGCGCGCCCCTTTAACTGAGGAAGATCCGCCCGCCCCGCTCTCGGTTTACGGTGTTTCCAAGCTGGCCGGAGAGCACTTGGCTCTCCTAACGTGGGAGAGATCTCTGATCATTCGCACGTGCGGGCTCTACGGCACAGCGGGCGCGGGCGGCACGGGCGGCAACTTCGTCCAGACCATGCTGCGCAAGGCGAAGGAAGGGGCTGCTCTTCGCGTCGTGGACGACCAGACCTGCACACCCACTGCAACCCGCGACCTGGCGGAGAAGGTAGCGCTGCTGATTACGGAGGATGTCTTCGGTCTCGTCCACGTCACCAACGCCGGTTCATGTACGTGGTACGAGTTCGCCAAAGCCGTCTTCGGCCTAGCGGGCGTGGACGCTGCGCTCTCTCCCACCACGTCCGCGGAATACGTTACACCCGCGGTCCGCCCGCCCTACTCGGTCTTGGCGCGCCAACGCCTGGCCGCGCTCGGCCACGACGACCTGCGTCCCTGGCACGAGGCGCTGGCAAACTACCTGCAAGAGACGTCAAGGTAGGCTGCTCCGTGCCGGCACGTGGTCGTCCGACGGCAGTCACGTCTTTCAGCGTTATGGCAAGAGGCGTACCTTCAATCCTCCGCCCGCGTGGATGGCGGATGGCAGCGGGCTAGAGCGCGCGTTCTTGCAGGGATTCCGCGTCGGAGACGGGCCCGGATACGCGGATGCACTGCGCCCACCGCGCGGGTACGTTGACCATTCGCCGTTCCACCTCCAAGGTCAGGTGCCCGCTCCTGAGGTCGATCTCGGCGACGGCGACAGTCGTCTCCGGCAGCAAGCCCTGATCATGGGCAAAGTGGAGCAGATCGTTTTCGTCCTCGCCCTCTTCGGTAATGCGCAGGAGCGTCACACGCTCGCCCGCCTGCGTTTCCGTCAATTTGCGCGCGCCCAGCAGCCGCTCCTCATCGGGCGAGCCCGGAAACGGGTTGCCGTGCGGACACGTCGTCGGGTGCCCGAGACTCTCATACAAGTAGGCCTCGAGTTTGGGCGAGAGCGAGTGCTCCAGGCGTTCCGCTTCATCATCGGCGTCGGCCCAGTCGAAGCCCAACGTATCCACCAAGAGCCGCTCGATCAGGTAGTGCCGCCGGATTATCGACTCGGCGATCCGGCGCCCCTCGGGCGTCAACTGCACGCCCCAACCCTGGTCTACGACCGCAAGGCCTTGCCGCTCCATGCGCTGGAAGGCCTGCGTCACCGCCGAAGCGGATACCCCCAGGCGCTGGGCCAGGTGCGACCCAACCACCCGCGAGCCTTCCCGCAGGGTGGTGTACACGCGAATCAGGTAGTCGCCCTGCACCGAACTCATTTCCGGGTTAGAAGGACTTTGCGACATCGTCTCTAATCCAAGAAAGCAAGTTGTTTCAAGCTAGACCTATCCTACACGATTGCGCGGGTCCGCGCAGACGAGCGTCCGCGCGCCGCGGCTATCGAAAATGGGCGAACCTAGAGACTGGGGAGTCTGCCCAAGGACTCCGTGAAGGCCTGAAAGACCATGATCGGTATTGAGAAGAGACCCAACATCCAGCCGACGAAGAGGCCGTTGCGCAGATTGAACGTCTGCACGCCTTCCTTAATGGAGAGCGCCAGCGCAATGGGCAAGAATGAGAAGAAGAGGCCGCCGATGAGGATGAAAAAGGCGTAGTCCTCGGCGCCTCCGCCGAGGAGGCGGTCCAGGTTCAGGAGCGGCCGGGTCGGTTGCGTAAACCGCTCCAGTTGCGGCACGACGCTGAGCAGGAGTGTGCCCAGCGACCAGAGCCACGTCGTCGAGCCCACCGCGCTGCACATCACGCCGCCCACGCAGCCGCCAAGAAAGCCCAACGGATCGCTCTCTTCGACCTGATGCTCCGGGCGGTGATCGGGAAGCCGCTGTGGGCCCTGCTCCGTATCTTCCATCGCACTCGCTGTTCGCGTATCGCTCGGCGGCGCCTTTCTCTCATTGTACCGCCGCCGCCGCGCTGCCGTCCAAACGAGTAGTCCCGCGCCTGGTGATGGTATACTGTCTCGCGGAGACCAACCCACCTTTGCGGCAGTTAGTCTGGTTAGGATTGTGCAACCGGCAACAAGCGCACTCTTGCTTGTGCTCTTCTCCGCTGCGGCCATTGCCCTGCTCCTCACTGACGCGGCACGGCGGCTTGCCTGGCGTCTGCGCTGGCTCGACCAGCCGGGAGAAGGGCGCGTGCACGCAAAGCCGGTGCCGCGCATCGGCGGTCTCGCCATCTTTGGGTCATTTACGACCGTCCTGCTCGCGGCGCTCTGGCTGCGCGAAGACCTCACGTTCGATACGAAGTATCTCGGGCTGCTCCTGGGCGCGGGACTCATTACGCTCGTAATGCTGATCGACGACGTGCGCGGGCTGCCGCCGCTGCCCAAGTTCGCCGCGCAGGTCGCGGCGGCCGGCATCGCGATTGCCTTTGGCATCTCCATCGAGTTCATCCGCGATCCCTTCAACGGGAGCGTTGCGTTTCCCGATTGGCTCGCGACTTCGATGGAGGGCCACATCCACTTCCCGGCGTGGCTCGCGATACCCATCACGCTCTTCTGGATCGTGGGCATGATGAACGCCATCAACTTCGTAGACGGCTACGACGGCCTGGCCGGCGGCCTCTCGTTGATCGGCGCCGGCGTGCTCTTCTTCCTGAGCATGTCGTTGGCGCAATTTAGCATCGCCTTTCTGCCGCTCATCCTCGCGGGCGCAATCCTCGGCTTCCTGCCTTTCAACGTGTATAACGCGCGCATCATCATGGGCGATAGCGGCGCGCACTTCTTGGGCTTTGCGCTGGGCACGATCGCCATCATCGGCGGCGCGAAACTGGCCACGACCTTGCTCATCTTTGGCGTGCCGGCCATCGACGTGGCGTGGTCGATCATCCGGCGCACCTTGCGCGGCGGCCGTTTCTACCAGCGCGATACGAGCCACCTGCACCACCGCCTGGCGGAGCTTGGGCTGCCGCCGTTGGGAATTGCCATCGTCTATTGGTCGCTGTCCGCGATTCTCGGCGCCATCGCCCTGCTGCTGCCGACGCCGGTGCAGAAAGTCTACGCGCTTGGCATTCTCGGCTTTGTCGTGGTCGCTCTGCTCGTAGTCGTCGCCCGGGGCGGCAAGGCGAAAGCGGCGACTGCGCCCAAGGAGTAACGATGCCGTACCGCGTCCTCATTACCGATTACGTCTGGCCGACGCTCGACCGCGAGCGGGCAATCCTCGAGCCGCTGGGCGTGGAGTTGATCGCCTCGCCGAGCGGCGACGAGGAGACGTTGGCGGGTCTCGCTGCTGGTGTGGACGGCATCATGACCTGCTTCGCGGACGTAACGCCCACGGTGGTGCGCGCCTCCGAGCAACTCAAGGTCGTGGCGCGCTACGGCATCGGCGTGGACAACATCGCCGTAGACGTGGCCACGAGCCGCGGCGCGGTGGTGACGAACGTGCCAGAGTACTGCGTCGAGGAAGTGGCCGAGCACGCGCTGGCGCTCCTCTTCGCTTGCGCGCGCCGTGTGACCCGCTACGACCGGGCCGTGCGCGCCGGCCGCTGGAACAGCAAAGAGGGCATGCCCCTCTATCGCATTCAGGGCAAGACGCTCGGCATCGTCGGCTTTGGGCAGATCGGCAGGCGGGTGGCGGCCAAAGCGCAGGCATTGGGATTGGGCGTCCTGGCCCACGGCCCGCGTTTGTCGCACACAGAAGCCGCCGGACTGGGTTGCACGGCGGTGAGTCTCGCGGAACTCTTGCGTGAATCCGACTTCGTTACGCTCCATCTGCCGCTTACGGCGGAAACGGCGCAGATGTTCGACCGTCGGCGCTTTAGCCTGATGAAACCGGGCGCAATCTTCATCAACACGTCTCGCGGCGGCTTGGTTGAAAACGCCGCGCTCGAAGAGGCGCTCGCAGCCGGACGCCTCGCCGCCGCCGGTATCGACGTGTTGCCCCAAGAGCCGCCGGACAGCGCGGAACCGCTCTTGCGGCAGGAGAACCTCACCGTTACCCCGCACGTGGCGTTCTACAGCGAAGAGTCGCTGGCGGAACTCCAAACCCGCACGGCGCAGGCGGTCGCCCACGTTCTGCACGGCGCTATGCCGGAAAGCGTGGTCAATCCGGCGGTCTTGGAGCGGGTAGCGCTGCGCGCGGCCGGCACACCATGAACTGTGCAATGGAAGAGGGAAAAGACCATGTATGACTTTGCGGGAAAGGTAGCCGTGGTCACTGGCGGCGCGCTCGGCATCGGCGGCGCGACCGCCAGGCGGCTGGCGGCGGACGGCGCAAGCGTGCTCATTGCGGACATCGATGAGGCGGCGGCGCACGCCAATGCGTCCGGCATCCGTGAGGCGGGCGGCGAGGCTGCGGTCGTGGTGGCAGACGTGGGCCGCCCTGTTGACATTCGCGCGATGATCGACCGCGCCGTGGCAAAGTGGGGACGGTTGGACATTCTGGTTAACAACGCGTACTCCCCAATGGCGGCGCGCGACACGGTCCTTCTTGAGACTTCCGAAGAAGCCTGGGACGCCGGCGTGGGGGTGATGGCCAAGGCCCTCTTTCTCGCCGCCAAACAGGCTGTGCCTCACATGGAGAAGAACCACGGCGGCAGCATCATCAACATCTCGTCTGTCCACGGTCTGCTGCAAGCGCCTGGAATGCTCGTCTACGAAGCCAGCAAGAGCGCCGTAATCGGCATGACGCGCCAGATGGCCGTCGAACTGGGCCCGCGCGGCATTCGCGTGAACGCCATCTGCCCGGGCCACATCGTGACTGAGAATATCCAGGCGCGCATGTGGGACGCTAATCCCAGCGGCTACGCCTTCTTCGCAGAACAGTATCCGCTGCGCCGCTGCGGCAAGCCCGCGGAGATCGCCGACGCCATTGCCTTCCTCTGCTCCGGCCAGGCCAGTTTCATTACCGGCCACGCCCTGGTGGTAGACGGCGGCCTGAGCATCCAGTTGCAGGAGAATCTGGGCGTGCGCCTGGCGCGGTACGTGCAAGAGAATCCCGAAACGCAACTACCTTACTAGGGGAGCGCATGTCTGGGACACCACGCATCGGCATTCTTGGCATCGGTCAGCGCGGCTTGCAGCACTTGGCCGCCCTCTGGCGCTTGCAGGAGATGGGACTCGTACGCATTGCCGCCCTTGGCGACGCGCACGAACCGAACCTGGAAGAGGCCAAGATTCGCCGTTTCGTGCCCGGCTATCGCCAGGAGAGCATCCGCCGCTACGCCGCCTTCGACGTGCTGCTGGCGTCGGCAGAGCTTGACGCGCTCTACGTCTGCATTCCGCCCAACCTCCACAACGGCGAGGTCATCGCCGCCGCCGCACGCGGCCTGCACCTCTTCATCGAGAAGCCCATGAGTCTCGACCTGGCCGAAGCGCAGGCCATGAACGCGGCCATCGACCGCGGCGGCGTCATTTCCGCCGTCGGCTTCCAGGAGCGCTACGACGCCTGGCATACGGCGATGCGCGACTACCTGCGCGGCAAGCGCCTGGTCATGGCCACCATGGTGCGCGCCGGCAACGTAGAGAGCCATGCCGTCAAGCACACGCCAACCGAAGCCCTGGGCGGCCCGGCCAGCCGCATCTGGACCGCCTACCAGGCGTGGTCCGGCAACACCGTCGTGGAAGCGGGCATCCACCAGACCGATCTGCTGCGCTACTGGTGCGGCGAGATCGAGGCGGTGCAGGCGCGCTACGTGCCCCGTCCGCCGGACCTGGCCGCGACCGAGGGCGACAATCCGCTGGCATACAGCGTGACGTACACGTTTGCCAACGGCGCCGTCGGCCATCTCATTATGTCGCGCTTGGCGCGAGTCTTTCATCAGGAGAACTACCTGCACGTCCTCTGGGACCACGGCCATCTGGGAGTGGAAGCGTCCGGGCCGGTTGCGTACTTTCACGACGGCGCGTACCCGCCCGCTACGCCTCCCGCCCCGGACGCCCTTCGCCACCCGCTGCCCGTGGGAGAGCGGGGCGATTCGACGCTGGAAGCCAGCCGCGCGTTCGCGCAGGCGGTTTCGCAGGCCGATCCCTCACTCATCCGCAGCCCGTTCGCCGACGCGCTGCGCAGTCTGGCGGCCGTGTTGGGCGCAAACGTCTCCGCCGCTCGCAATGGAGAACGAGTGTCCATCCCGGAATTGCTACACGACGCCCGCGCCGGAGAGCAGGATTAGTCCGCGGAATCACCCAATTGTGTAGACAAACCCAAGAGATTGTGAAATAATGCACATGAGCTTGGTTGCGCGCATGGGCGTGTGCTATACTTGCGTGGCGCAAGAAGGAAGACGATGCCGCGGCAGGCCAAGAAGCGCATAGAGATTGGGCCCCTGCGCGCGGGGCTATTCGCGCTCCAGTTTGGCTTCGTGGTTGGCGCGTTCGTGCTCGGCGGTGTTTGGGCCGGCGCCTACCTGGATGAACGGTTCGGCACCGGGCCGGCGCTGGTCATCGTGGGTATGTTCGTAGGGCTGCTGTGTAGCGCGGGAACGCTGTACCGGCTTTTCCGCATGCAGATTTAGGAAGGGCTATGGATTTCCTGGAAGTCATTGGCTTCAAGGGGCTGCACATCTCGCTTGCAGCCGAGCCGCTCTTCCACATCGGCCCGGTTATCATTACCAATACCATCTTCACCGCCTGGATCGTGATGGCGCTCCTCGTCATCGCCTCGTTCCTTGCCACGCGCAAGATGCAACTCGTGCCCAGCGGCTTGCAGAACTTCGGCGAAGCCATCGTGGAGATGCTCTACGACATCGTCGAAGGCGTAGTGGGCGCCCGCGCCCGGGTCGTCTTTCCCATCATCGCCACCTTCTTCATCTACATCGTCGTGGCCAACTGGATGGGACTCCTGCCGGGCTTCAACAGCCTCGGCGTCTGGGGAGACGACGGCAAGGGCCACGAGATATTCATACCGATCTTTCGCGCCGCCAACAGCGACCTCAACATGACCCTGGGCATGGCGCTCATCGCCTTCATTCTCATTCACGCCGGCGGCCTTATCGTCCACAAGCCGCTCGGCTACCTGAAGCATCTGGCCGGCCCTTTGCCAATCCTGATTCTCATCAACGTCGCAATCGAGTCCTTCGTGCCCGTGTCGCTCTCCGTCCGGCTCTTTGGCAACATCTTTGCCGGTGAAGTCCTGCTTCTGGTCATGCGCGCGCCGGTGATTGGCGCGGCGTTCATGGTGTTGGAGGTGCTCTTCGGTCTCATCCAGGGGCTCATCTTTACCATGCTCTCGCTGATCTTCCTCGGCATCGCCATGAGCGGCGAGCATGAAGAAGCGCACTAAGGAGCGAGCTATCGGAGAGTCCCAGAGAAGTCGTTGCACGCACCCGTCAATGCAAGACCCGTCACTATAAGACCGGTCAATTCAAGGTAGACTGGACGACGGAGTTCGGCATTGCTAGGAAGCCGGGGTCCGTCATTGCTAGAAAGACGGAGTCCGTCATTCCCGCGAAAGCGGGAATCCAGAAGTTCAAGCGTACGAACGCAACAGTACGAGCAGTTGTGTCACAGGTAGCGATCCAGTAGCGATCACAGTAAGGAGAAGAGGCATCCATGGATCCGGAAACTGCTGCAAAGTTGGCCGCGGGCATCGCGATGGGCGTCGGGGCCATTGGCCCGGGGCTGGGTATCGGTATCGCGGTGAGCGGCGCGATGGAGGCAATCGGGCGCAATCCGGAGGCCGCCAATGACGTTCGCAACACCCTGATCATCGGCGCGGGCCTGGCCGAGGCCATCGCCATCTATTCGTTGCTAACCGCGATCCTGCTCATCTTCTTGGGGTAGCGCGCGTGGGCGACGGAACGCCACGTCAGGGTAGACACGAGAACCGGTAGCCATAGGGAGAAGGTTTCGCTATGGGCGAGTTGGGCATCAACCCGACGTACCTCGCCTTTCAGATCGTCAACTTTCTGCTTCTCGTCTTTCTGCTGCACCGCCTGCTCTACCGCCCCATTCTCAACATGCTGGAGCAGCGGAAGGAGCGCATTCGCGAAGGCCAGGAGGCGGCGGAACGCGCGCGCGCCGACGCGGAGCAGATGCGGCAAGAGTATGAGCGCCAGCTTGAGGAATCCCGCGCGCACGCCCGCAAGATCATCGAGGACGCCACCGCCGCCGCGGAGCGCCTGCGGGAAGAGAGCGTCGCAAACGCCCAGCAGGAGGCGGAGCGCATTCTGGAACGCGGTCAAGAGCAACTCCGCGCGGAGGTTGCCCACGCCCGCCGCGAACTGCGGCAGGAGGTGGCCGCTTTGTCCGTAGAAGTGGCCGGCAAACTCATTCAAGAGAGCCTCGATTCCGAAGAGAACCGGCAGCTTGCCGCGCGCCTCGTTTCGGACCTGGATGACTCATCCTAAGGCAGCCATACTTGGCGGCAATCTAGGCAATAGTCCTAGGCGGCTCCGCTCTTGTCCCTCTCCCTGAGGGAGAGGGCGAGGGTGAGGGTTGGAAGCGCGGAGAGAAGTTGGATCAAGTGGTAGTAGTCTCTAGCGAGCGGACTTCGTGAGCAGTTCCATCAACGTGCGCCGCTACACGCGCGGCGTGCTGAACTATGCGCAACAGACCGGCACGCTCGACCGGTGGCGGCAGGACCTGGCGGTTCTGCTGGCAGTGGGCGAGGATCGCGCCATTCGCCACTTCCTGGAAGACCCACGCCTCACGTTGGCGGAGCGCATGGCGGTCGTGCGCCGCGCGGTCGGCGCTGGCGTCTCCGCCGCCGGCCTCGACCTCTTGAGCATTCTCATCGAAGACCGGGCGGTGCGGGTCTTGCCGCAGCTTGCGCGCCACGTCCTGCGCGAGGCGGACCGGCTTGATGGCATCGCCCGCGTCCGCGTCACCAGCGCCGTGCCCTTGACCGACGACCTGCGCGAGCAATTGCGGCAGTCCATCGGCAGAGGCCGCACGGTTCTCTTGGAAGAGACGGTAGATCCCGCAATCATCGGCGGCTTCATCCTGCGTGAGGAAGACCGCCTCTTAGACCTGAGCGTCCAAGCGTCGCTCAAAGCGATGGAGGAGCAACTGGCGCGCGTCTGACGCGCAGTCCGCGTCTGCGCACAGCCCACGCGTACGCGCGGCATTCATGAGCGCGAGCGCGCGCACCGAAAGGAGAAGAGGGCCTCTTGAGCATCAAATCAGAAAACATCGCCTCCGCGCTGCGCCAGCAGATCGAGGCGTTCGACCGTCCCAGCGAGGCGGTTGACGTAGGCACCGTGGTCGAAGCCGGCGACGGCATTGCCCGCGTCTTCGGCCTTTCCGGCGTCATGAGCAGCGAGATCCTGGAGTTTACAGGCGGCGTCCTCGGCTTGGCCCTGAACCTGGAGGAAGACACCGTCGGCGCGGTCATCATGGGCCCCTACGAAGAGATACGCGAGGGGGACGAGGTGCAGGGCACCGGGCGCGTCATGTCGGTGCCCATCGGCCCTGAACTCGTCGGCCGCGTGGTCAACTCGCTGGGCCAGCCGGTAGACGGCAAGGGGCCGATCAACGCCGCGGAAACCAGCGTGATCGAGAAAGTAGCGCCCGGCGTAGTCACGCGCGAGAGCGTGAACGTGCCGTTGCAGACCGGCATCAAGGCCATCGACTCGATGATTCCGATCGGCCGCGGCCAGCGCGAGCTGATCATCGGCGACCGCCAGACCGGCAAGACGGCCATTGCCCTGGATACCATCATCAACCAGAAGGGCACGGGCGTCATCTGCATCTATGTCGCCATCGGCCAGAAAGAGTCGGACATCGCCAACGTGATGACGATCCTCGACCGCCACGGCGCGATGGACCACACCATCATCGTCGCCGCGGGCGCTTCCGATCCGGCCGCGCTGCTCTATCTGGCGCCGTTCGCCGGCTGCACCATGGGCGAGTACTTCCGCGACAAGGGCCAGGACGCGCTCGTCATCTACGACGACCTGAGCAAGCACGCCTGGGCGTACCGCCAGGTGTCGCTGCTGCTGCGACGCCCGCCGGGCCGGGAGGCCTACCCGGGCGACGTCTTCTACCTCCACTCGCGCCTGCTGGAGCGCGCCTCCTGCCTCAATGAGAACTACGGCGGTGGGACTCTTACCGCGCTGCCCATCATCGAGACGCAGGCGGGCGACGTGTCGGCCTACATTCCCACTAACGTCATTTCCATTACCGACGGCCAAATCTACCTGGAGCCGGACCTCTTCTACGCCGGGCAGCGCCCGGCCGTGAACGCCGGTATTTCGGTCTCCCGCGTGGGCGGCGACGCGCAAATCCGGGCCATGAAGCAGGTGGCCGGCCGCCTGCGCCTGGACATGGCGCAGTACCGCGAACTCGCCGCCTTTGCCCAAATCGGCTCCGATCTCGACCGGGTCACCCGGCAGCAATTGGAACGCGGCCAGCGGGCCATGGAAATCCTGAAGCAGGCGCAGTACGTGCCGCTGGCGGTTGAAAGCCAGGTAGTCACCATCTTCGCGCTCAACGCCGGTGAACTCGACGACGTTACCGTTGGGGACGTTAGCCGCTTCGAGGGCGAGTTGCACCAATTCCTCGCCGCGAGCCACCCCGCCTTGACGAACGAGATTAGGGAATCACAGTCCCTCTCGGATGAGGGAGAAGAGCAGTTGACGGCGGCGATCCAGCAGTTCAAGCAGGACGTCTTCCAGCCATCGGTCGAAACAGGAGCGGCGTAAGTGCCGAGCATTCGCCAACTGCGGCGGCGCATTCGCGGGGTCCAGAACACCCGCCAAATCACGCGCGCGATGGAGCTTGTGGCCTCCAGCCGCCTGCGCCGCGCGCAGGAGCGCGTGCTGGCCTCCCGGCCCTACGCCGAGCGTATCCGGGCGGTCATCAGCAACCTGGCCGCGGTCAGCGGCGCGCAGGATCTCCATCCTCTACTGCAAGTGCGACCGCTTTCCCGCGCGGCGCTCATCCTGTTCACCACCAGCCGGGGACTGTGCGGCAGCCTGAACTCCAACATGGTGCGGGCGGCGGTCAGCTTTACCGTTGACCGCGGCGTACCGGTTGACATCATTGCCGTGGGGACAAAAGGCCCGGCGCTGCTGCGCTCGGTCGGCCTCAGCGGCTCCGTCTCCGCCCAGTACCAAGACTTGGGCAACTACCCCAACCTAGCGGACATTCTGCCGATTGCGCGCAGCGTGGTCGACGGCTTCACCGGCGCGGAGTACGATGAGGTCTACGTGGGCTTCTCCCAGTTTGTGAACTTGATGCGCCAGGAGCCGACGCTGACGCGCATTCTGCCAATCGCGCCGGACGAAATCGAGTCCGCCGCGGCGCAGGCCTACCGCCAGGTGGACTACATCTACGAGCCGGACCCGGATGACGTGCTTTCCACGCTCTTGCCCCGTTTCATCGAATCGCAAATCTACCGCGCGTTGCTGGAAAGCATCGCCAGCGAGCACAGCGCGCGCATGATCGCGATGCGCAACGCTACGGAGAACGCGGAAGAAATCCTCCGCGACCTTACCCTCACCTACAACAAGGTGCGGCAAACCGCGATTACCAACGAGGTCATCGAGATTGCCACGGCGGCGCGCGCCATAGCCGGGGCCTAGACATGATAGAGTATAGCTGCGGACGCAACCGAGGAGCGAGAATACAATGGCAGTAGATGCGCAGGCCAGGACGAAAGGACGGGTGGTACAGGTGCTGGGGCCGGTGGTGGACGTCGAGTTTCCGCCGGAGCAACTGCCCACCATCCACAACGCAATCGAGTTGGAGACCCCGGACGGCGAGCGGCTGGTGCTCGAAGTCGAGCAGCACCTGGGCAACGACTGGGTGCGCTGCGTCGCCATGGGCCCCACCGAAGGTTTGCGCCGCGGCGTTGAGGTGGAAGATACCGGCGGGCCGATACGGGTGCCGGTCGGCGAAGCGACGCTGGGGCGCATCTTCAACGTCATCGGCGACGTGGTGGACGGCGGCGAGCCGGTGGAGACCGAGGAAGACTACCCCATTCACCGCAGTTCGCCCAACCTGGAAGACCAGAGCATCGAGGCCGAGGTCTTCGAGACCGGCTTGAAGGTGGTGGACCTCGTCTGCCCCTTCCGCCGCGGCGGCAAGATCGCCGTCTTTGGCGGCGCCGGCGTCGGCAAGACGGTCATCATCATGGAACTCATCCGCAACGCCGCCGCCGAGCACCAGGGCTACTCCGTCTTCTGCGGCGTGGGCGAACGCACCCGCGAGGGCAACGACCTCTGGAACGAGATGCGCGAAGCCGGCGTGCTGGATAAGACTGTGATGGTCTTCGGCCAGATGAACGAGCCGCCGGGCGCGCGCCTGCGCGTCGGCCTTACCGGGCTCACCGTGGCCGAGTATTTCCGCGACAGCCAGGGCCTGGACTTGCTGCTCTTCATCGACAATATCTTCCGCTTCACCCAGGCCGGCTCGGAAGTCTCCGCCATGCTGGGGCGCATGCCCTCGGCGGTGGGCTACCAGCCCACGTTGGCCACGGAGATGGGGCAACTCCAGGAGCGCATTACCTCCACCAAGCGCGGCGCCATCACCAGCCTCCAAGCCGTCTACGTGCCGGCCGACGACTACACGGACCCGGCGCCGGTGACGACGTTTGCCCACTTGGACGCCTCGATTCGCCTCGAGCGCGCCATCTCCGAACGCGGCATCTATCCGGCCATCGACCCCCTCGGCTCGACCTCCCGGGTGCTGGACCCGGCGGTGGTGGGCGAAGAGCACTACCAGGTGGCGCGCCAGGTGCAGCAGGTGCTCCAGCGCTACCAGGACTTGCAGGACATCATCGCCATTCTCGGCGTGGAGGAACTCTCCGAAGAGGACAAGCTCACCGTGGCCCGCGCGCGCAAGATGGAGCGTTTCCTCTCCCAGCCCATGTTCGTGGCGGAAGCCTTCACCGGCCGGCCCGGCAAGTACGTGCCCATTGGCGAAACGGTGCGGGGCTTCAAGGAAATCCTGGAAGGCAAGCACGACGACCTGCCGGAGCAAGCCTTCTACATGACTGGCGGGATCGATGAAGTAATCGAGAACGCCGCAGAGATGCAGCGAGAGTCCTAGCCATGGCCGCGCTCACTTCCACACAGTTGCTGCGCCTCGAGATCATTACCGCCGAACGGATTGTCCTCAGCGAGGAGGCAATCACGTCCGTTCAGGTTCCGGCGGCGGACGGGCGCGTCGGCATCCTGCCGCGCCACGCGCCGTTGATGACAACGCTGGCGCCCGGCGAACTCATCCTGCGCAAGGACGATGAAATCGAGTCCTTCTTCGTTACCGGGGGGTTCCTGGAAGTACGCAACAACCACGTGGCCGTCCTGGCGGATGCTTCCGAACGGGCTGAGGAGATCGACATTGCCCGCGCCGAAGAGGCCCGGCGCCGCGCCGAGGCCGTACTCAGCGAAAAGAGGGACAAGTCACAACTGGTAGCCGCCGAAATAGCCCTGCGCCGGGCGTTGATCCGCTTGCGCTTGGCGCAGCAAGCGCGGCGCAGGCGCGGTTCCTCTCAGGCGCGGTAGCGGCGGCGTTGCAAGCGAAATTGGCGGACGTGCGCCCGAGAGTTAAGTGCACCCCGCCCGGCGGCGACAGTCGGCTGTCCACCGCACGCGCCGCGCGTACTACCGGCAAGACCGCCAGAGGCTTTGAAGCCATGCGAGCGGCGTGCGCGGCGAGATCGGCCATTTCCTGTGTCGCGGCGTTTGTGCGTAGTCAATGGATGCGAACTCCTCCCAGGAGCAGATCACAATGGCCGACGTGGTCGAAGACGCGGCGTTGGAACAACGAACGCGGGCGGAAACGGCTGTCATCCATGGCGGACGGCGCCTGGCCGGCGAGGTACGCGCCCGCGGCGCCAAGAACTGCGCGCTGCCGCTCATGGCCGCGGCGTTGCTCACCAAAGAGACGTGCGTACTCCACAATCCGCCTTTCATTCGCGACATCCAGGCAATGGCCGACTTGCTTACCAGCCTGGGCGCCCGCGTCGAGATGGACGAGCGCGGGCGTACCATCGCCATCACTGCCGCCGCGATCGGTTCAACGCGAACCCCCAGCGCCATTGCCGCCAGCTTTCGCGCCTCATTCCTCGTAACCGGTCCGCTCCTGGCGCGGGCGGGGCAGGCCTCGTCGGTGCATCCCGGCGGCTGCAAGATCGGCGAGCGTCCCGTAAACGTGGACTTGCTCGGATTCGAGGCTATGGGGGCCGCGGTCGAGCGTCAAGAGTTGGAGTACACCCTGACCGCCGAGCGGCTCAGCGGCGCGCGCCTCTACCTGGATTATCCCAGCCACACCGGCACCGAAAATCTCATGCTTGCCGCCACGCTCGCCCAGGGGACGAGCGTGATTCGACACGCCTCCGCCGAGCCGGAGGTAGTCGCATTGGCCGAGTGCCTCAACCGCATGGGCGCGCGTATCTCCGGCGCGGGCACGAACACCATTGAAATCGAAGGGGTGGACACGCTCCACGGTGCGGAGTGGGACGTCATTCCCGACCGCCACGAAGCCGGCAGCTTTGCCCTCGCCGGCGCTATAACCGGCGGCGCGGTAACCATCCACAATGTAAACTACGACCACGTCGAACCGGTGTTCTACAAGCTGGCGCAGTGCGGTGTTACCATACAGAGCACGCAAGACCCCATCACCGTGTCCGCGGACCGTCCCTTGCGGGCCGTGGAGGTGCAAGCCATTCATTTTCCCGGGTTTCCCACGGACTTGCAACCGCAGGTCTGCGCCCTGCTCACCCAGGCCCGCGGGGAGAGCGTCATCCACGAGCGCGTCTTCGAAGCGCGGTTCAACTACGTGGAGGAACTGCGCAAGTTGGGCGCTGACGTTGGCGTCGCCGGCGAGAAAGCCTACGTGCGCGGGCCCACGCGGTTGCACGGCGCGGACGTGCGCGCCCTGGACATCCGTTCCGGCGTCGCCCTGCTGTTGGCCGGCCTGGCAGCGGAAGGCACGACGCGGGTCACGGACATGCACCACGTCTTTCGCGGGTATGAGTCGCTGCCGGAAGACCTTAACCGCCTCGGCGCGCACGTAATGATGGAATAGCACCGCTCATGTTTGGCGCACAGCAAATCGGCATCGACCTGGGAACGGCCAACGTGCTGGTGTACGTGCCGGGGCGGGGCATTGCCGTCAACGGCCCGTCGGTCGTTGCCGTATCGACCGAAGACGATCACGTGGAAACTATCGGCGACGAAGCGCGCCAGATGATCGGGCGCGCGCCGAATAACATCGCCGTTGTGCGCCCGATGCGTGAAGGCGTCATCGCGAATTACGTGGTAACCCAGGAGATGATTCGCCACCTCATCCGGCGAGTCTGCGGGCGGGTGCGCTTCTTCAAGCCGGACGTGATGGTCTCGGTGCCCACCGGCGTTACGAGCGTCGAGCGGCGCGCGGTGCACGACGCCGTCATCTCCGCCGGCGCGGGCAACGCCTATCTCATCCACGAACCCCTTGCCGCCGCCCTCGGGGCGAATTTGCCGATCTCCTCGCCCAGCGGCAGCATGGTCGTGAACATCGGCGGCGGCACCACTGAAGTCGCGGTGCTTTCGCTGAACGCGATTGTCGTCTCCGATTCGGTGCGCGTGGGCGGCAATCGCATAGACACGACCATCTACAATTATGTCAAGAGGCACTACAACCTCCTCATTGGCGAGGGAACGGCCGAAGAGGTGAAGATCGCCATCGGCAGCGCCCTGCCGTTGGAGCCGCCGCTCTCGCTCGAAGTGCGCGGGAGAGACCAGGTAGCGGGCCTCCCCCGGACCATTTCGATCAATTCCGATGAGATCACCGAGGCGATCCAAGAGACCGTAGGCATCATCGTCAAGTGCGTCCGCGACGTGCTCGAAAAGACGCCGCCGGAACTTGCCTCCGACATCATCGACCGGGGCATCATCATGACCGGCGGCGGCGCCCTGCTGCGGAATCTGGACGGCCTGCTCACCCAGGAAACCGGCATCCCCTGCTACGTTGCCGACAGCCCCCTGACCTGCGTCGCGCTCGGCACTGGTGTGGCGTTGCAATACTTCGACGCGCTCAAGCGCAGCCTCTATACTACCCGCTAACGCCGGATTTCTCGCGGATGCCGCTCGCTGGTGTGATGCCATGCCATGCGGTATAGTGCTACAATTATGGTAGAGTGCCGCGCGGGAAGGAGCGGAACATGGACTATGACGCAATCGCAACCATCGCTACGATAATCATAGCGGCCGTGTCAGTTGGCGTGCTGCTCTTGCGGCTGGAAGGCCGCGTATCGCGCCTCGATAGCCGTGTGTCAGGACTTGACGCTCGTGTATCCGATCTTGAGAGCCGCATGACCAACCTTGAGAACCGCATGGTGGAGTTCGGCGAGCGCCTCGCCCGCATCGAGGGGCTGCTGGAAGGTCACTTCTCCAGCAGCAGAGGCTCGGACAAGCAAAACGACTAGCTAGTCCGCTATGCTGCCGAATGCTTGCTCCCGCCGCTTCGCTCAGGGGCTGAAGTCTCGCTCACGGCGCGTATAGAACTCCCACTTGCGCCCGGTATTGCATTGACGGCTAACGGCGCGCATTGACAAGCGCCACTCCAACGCTGCGTGAAACCGGCAAGGCTCTTCGCGGCAGCGTGCGCGGTGACTGAAGGAGGATCAGCATGGCGGGACATTCCAAGTGGGCGCAGATCAAGCGCCAGAAAGCGGCCAACGACGCCAAGCGCGGACAACTCTACACCAAGCTGGGCCGGGAAATCACCGTGGCCGCGCGGGACGGCGGCGGCGATCCGGAGACCAACTTTCGCTTGCGCCTGGCCGTGCAGCGCGCCAAGGACGCCAACATGCCGGCCGACACCATCGAGCGGGCGGTGAAGCGCGGCAGCGGTGAACTGGAAGACTCCGCCCGCTTGGAAGACATGGTCTACGAGGGCTACGGCCCCGGCGGCGCGGCTCTTTTCATCGAGGCGCTCACCGACAACCGCAACCGCACCGTGGCGGAACTCCGCAACACCCTCACTAGAGGCGGCGGCAATCTGGGCGAGTCCGGCAGCGTGGCGTGGATGTTCGATACGCGCGGGCAAGTGCTCATCGAACTTAACGGCGGCGACGCGGACGAGGCGATGCTGGAGTCGATCGAGTTGGGCGCGGAAGACGTGCAGGAAGAAGAGGGCACGCTGGTCATCCTCACGCTGCTGGAGCAGCTTGAGGCCATGCGGCGCGGCATGGAAGAGCGCGGCTATGCCGTGGAGAGCGCCGAGCTTACGCGCGTTCCCAAGACCATGTCTGAGCCTGAAACCGCCAAAGCGGCGCAGGCGATGCGGCTGATCGAGAGCGTCGAAGACCTGGATGACGTGCAGAAGGTCTACACGAACCTTGAACTCACCGACGAGGTGATGGCCGCTTACGCAGGGTAGGCTGACCTTATGCGCATCCTCGGCATCGACCCCGGCACCGCCCGCCTCGGCTACGGCGTCATCGAAGATACGCCGGACCTCTCACTGGTGTCGTTCGGCTGCCTCACGACCCCCGCCAAACAAAGCCAGCCGACCCGCCTGCAAACACTCTACGAGCAGCTTGGCGACATCTTTCGCACGGAAGCGCCGGACGAGGTCGCCGTGGAGCGGCTCTTCTTCAACCAGAACATCACCACCGCGTTTGCCGTAGGCGAAGCGCGGGGCGTGGTGCTCTTGCGCGCGGCGCAGGCCGGCTGCCCGGTGAGCGACTACACGCCGCTGCAGATCAAGCAGGCGCTGGTGGGCTACGGGCGCGCCGACAAACGCCAGGTGCAGACGATGGTCGCCATGGCGCTGGCGCTCCCGCAAGCGCCCACGCCTGACGACGCCGCCGACGCGCTGGCCGTCGCCATCTGCCACGCCCACGCGCGCACCGCCCGCCAACTCCTGGCCCAGACATGATTGCCTTCATTCGCGGCGAACTTGCCAGCACCGACGCGGAGTCCGTCACGATTCGCGTGGGCGGAAGGGATGGCGGCATTGGCCTGCGCGCGCTCGTTCCCACCAACATCATCCAGGAGCTCGGCGCGGTTGGCGATAGCGTTACGCTGGTTACGCGGCTACTGGTGCGCGACGACCGGCTGGAACTCTACGGCTTTGATACCGAACGCCAGGCGGCGCTCTTCGACCAGGTGCAGACCGTGGGCGGCGTCGGCTCGCGTCTGGCCCTCGCCATACTTTCGACCTTTACGCCGGACCAGTTTGCCGCGGCCCTCGAGAACGAAGACGTTGCGCAACTCACCCGCGTGAGCGGGCTGGGCAAACGGACGGCGAGCCGCATTCTGCTGGAACTCCGCGGCAAGTTGGCGCCGCCGCCCGATGCGGCCGCGGCCAGTGACGATGCGGCAGACGCGCTGGCGGCGCTGGGCTACTCCGCCGCCGAAGTCGCCCGCGCGCTGGCCCGCCCGGAGGTACAAGCCGCCGCGTCGGTGGAAGAGCGCGTGGCCGCCGCGCTGCGGCAGCTTGGCAGCTAAGCAGATGTGTACATAGGTGAAATCTTGCAGTATCAGCCGTTCGCCCTGAGCCTGTCTAAGGGCAGTTCATGGTTTGAGAAACTCGCCGCGAGTGCCTTGCACGGATTTCAGACGTTCTTGGAAAGACAGACCGCATGAGCGAGACCCGCATCGTGGCCCCGGAAGAAGGGCCGGAAGACGGCCAAGCCGCGCTCTCGCTGCGGCCCCGCTCCCTGGAGGAGTGCATCGGCCAGGACAAGGTGCGGGAGCACCTGCGCATCGCCATCACGGCGGCGCAACAGCGAGACGAGCCGCTGGACCACACCCTCTTCCACGGCCCGCCCGGACTGGGCAAGACCACCTTTGCCAACGTGCTCGCCACGGAGATGGGAGTCAACATCAAGGTCACGGCCGGCCCGGCCATCGAGCGCCCCGGCGACCTGGCCGCCATCCTCTCCAACATCCGCGCCCACGACATCCTCTTCATCGACGAGGTGCACCGCCTCCACCGCGCCGTAGAGGAAATTCTCTACCCGGCCATGGAAGACTTCGCCCTGGACATCGTCATGGGCAAGGGTCTGGCGGCGCGCAGCATTCGCCTCTCGCTGCCGCAATTTTCGCTGATTGGCGCCACCACGCGCCTCGCCCTCGTTAGTTCGCCCCTGCGGGACCGCTTTGGCGCGCACTTCCACATGGAGTACTATGACCTGGAAGCGATGCGAAAGATCGTCGAACGCTCCGCGCGGATATTGGGCGTGCACGTCGACGAAGCGGGCATCCGGGAAATCGCGCAACGCTCGCGCGGCACGCCGCGCATCACCAATCGCCTGCTGCGCCGCATCCGCGATTGGGCCCAGGTGAAAGGCGACGGGCGCATCACCGCCGCCCTGGCCGGCGACTGCCTGGAAAGCCTGGAGATCGACGGCCTGGGACTGGACGCGGTGGACCGCACGATCCTCCGCACCATCGCCGAAAAGTTCGATGGCGGCCCAGTGGGCATCGACACGCTGGCGGCAGCCATCGGCGACGAGGCGCAAACCATCGAAGACGTCTACGAGCCGTACATGATGCAACTCGGCTTCCTGGCCAAGACCCCGCGCGGGCGGGTTGTGCTCAACGCGGCGTACCAGCACCTGGGAATTGCCGGCCCGGAGGCGGCGGACGACGACCAGCCGCGCCTCTTCGAGTGAGCCTGAGCAGACGCCGCAGGACAGAGTCAATGAACCGCACGCCTGCTCTGCCCCAACGCACGGTGCGCGACTCGATGCGCTGGATCGGCTGGGACGTCCCGCTCCGGCTCGTTCCCTTTGCGGCCGTTGCCCTCGTGTGGGCCTACGCGCTGGCAGACGGCGCGGAGACGCTCAAACTCACGTGGCGCGTTACGGGTGTAGACCTTGCCCTTATGCTCGGCGCGGGCATCCCCGTATTCGCCGCGTGCACGCTCTTTCGCGCGCGCTACTGGCCAATCCGCGACCTGGCCTCTCCCCGCGCGCACCTGGTGGAGGACGGCTACTTTCTGCTGTTCAACGCCCCGGCGGAGGAGGTTTTCTTTCGCGGCATGCTGCAATCGTGGGCCATGAGCCTCGGCTTCGTGCCGCCGGCGGTGGGGTTTGCGGTGGTCGCGCTCTTCTTTGGCTTCTACCACCGCTTGGCCGGGTTTCCGATGCCGTTTCTGCTCCTGGCAACCGGCGGCGGCATCCTGTTCGGCCTCCTCTTCTTGGTGTCGACCACCATCCTCACGCCGATCATCGTCCACTTCATCGCCGACCTCGCGCTCTTCAATCTTGGCCCCGCCTTGCTCGTGAGGCTCCGCAAACCCTCGCCCCACGCAGTGCGTGCCCCTTCCGTTTGACAGTCTCTCGCGCCGCTCCGTAGACTAAGGGAAAGTCAAGTTGCGTCACGGAGTACAGCCTTCATGCCCATAAGCGAACAGCTACTCGAAATCCTGCGCTGCCCGGCCACCAAAGCGGCGCTGCGGCCGCTAACTGACGAGGAAATCACGGCGCTCAATGCCCGCATCGAGAACGAAGCGGTGACGTATCAAGACGGCAGCGCGGTCGATTCGCCCTTGGCGGAGGGATTGATTACGGAAGACGGCGCTACGGTCTACCGCATTGACGAGAACATTCCCGTGATGCTGATCGAGATGGGCATCCCTACGGCCTAACCACCCCAGACCATAATTCCGTGTTCGCCCCTGGCCGGGAGATTGCGCCGCACCCAGGTTTGTGCGGCGGGAGTGGAAAGACGGCTTCTTGCCCCTTAATTCGGTAGACTCTAGCCTTGTCTATGGCTATTGCAGCTTCCCGCGTCCCAGAATCGGCCACACCACTTCCACGCGCCCGTCGCGGACCCCGTAGAAGTTGTCGTGCAGGAAGACCGTCGTATCGCCGTAGCCGACGATGAACTGGATCTTGTCGCCGACGCGGGGCGTATCGGAACCCTCTGTGAGTAGAATCGTCCCGTGCTCGGCCGAACAGCCAAAGGATGCCACGTGCGGCAAGTCGCGGGGTTGGGGAGTGCTCGCGTCGGTGCTCATGGTCTTCTTGCCGGCGTCGCAGATGATGCGCGTGGGCGCGGGCCGGCTCGTGACCGTGGAGAGGATCGTCAGCGCGTAGTCGTGCTTGACCCCGAATTTTTCCCGGTAGGTGATGTCGCAGAAGATGCCGCCGCCGCCTTGAATCTCGGTGACGCCCGGCTGGAACGCCGTGTGCCAGTACGTGCCGCTGCCGCCGCAACTGACGATCTCCACCGGCAGGCCCGCCTCGCGGCAGCGTTCCGCGCTCTCCGTGAGTTGCCCAATTGCTTTCCTGACCAGGCGCCCTTTTTCCGCGTCGTCTTGCGCGCGGAGCACGAGCGCTTCCCACGCCATCACGCCGGCGAACTCAAGGCTGGGAAAGGAAGCGACCAGCTTGGCCAGCGCCACCACCGGCTCGCCTGGCAGCACACCGGCCCGGTCGATGCCGACGTTGATTTCGACCACCAGGCGCTGGCGCACGCCCTTGCGTTCCGCCGCTGCCGCAATCTCGCGCACGTTGTCCGCGTTGTCCACGGCGGGAATCACGTCGGCGTGCTTGCGCAGGTTCACGAGCCGCTCGACCTTTTGCGGACCCACGATCTGGTTGGCAATCAGAATGCTGCGGATACCGCCCGCAACCATCACCTCGGCCTCGCCCAGCTTGGCGCACGTCACCCCAATCGCGCCGGCATCCTGAAGCAGATGGGCAATCGCGGGCGACTTGATGCCCTTGCTGTGCGGACGCCAGTTGATGCCGGCTTCCTGGATAATCACGCGCGCCATGTGCGCGACGTTGCGCTCCATGATGTCGAGATCCACCACCAGCGCCGGGGTGTCGATGTCCTCGAGGGGGCGGCCAATGATGTTCATCATGCGATCGTCTCCCATTTCTCGCTGCGGCTGGCCGTGAACGACGACTCGATGATGCGCGTGGTCTTGGCGCCGTCCTCGCCGGTGTAGAGCGGCGGTTCCCCCGCCAGCACACGCGCGCTGAAGTCCGCCACCAGCGGCAGATGCCGGTTGTCGGCGTGGGGCAAATCAAACTCCTCGGCTCCGGCGGCGGTCTGTAAGCGTAGGTGCGGCCCGTCGGTCGGCGCACTGAACAACGCGCCCTCCGTACCGTAGATTTCAAACGTATCGTGGCCAACGCCGATGCTCCAGTGGAAGGAAGCGGTCACCTGCACGCCGCTGGCCATCTTGATGAGCAGCACGTCGGAGTCATCCGCCGCGTACGAATGCACCAGCGTCTCGTTGCGGGCGGCCACGGCCGCGGGTTCGCCAAACCAGTGGCAGAGCAGGTCCAGGCGGTGCGAACCGACGTCGGCAATTGGGCCGCCCGCGCTCTTGGCCGGATCAACGCGCCAGAACTTGGGGTCGTCCGGCGTAGGGTCGTAGTTGCCGGTCAAGACCATGCGCACCAGCACCGGCGCGCCGATGGCCCCCCGGTCGAGCAATTCCTTGATCTTGATGTTCTTGGGGTAGTAGCGGCGGTAGTAGGCGACCGCCAAATTGACGCCGGCCTTCTCGCACGCCGCGACCATCGCATCACACTCCGCGCCCGTGAGCGCCATGGGCTTCTCGCAGAGCACGTGCTTGCCGGCCGCGGCGGCGGCCTCAGTCTGCGGCAGATGTTCGTAGACGCGGCTGGCCGCGTACACAACGTCGATGTCGGGGTCCGCAAGGAAGGCCGCAAAGTCGCTGTACGCCCGCCGCGCGCCGTGCCGCCCGGCAAAGTCCTCAGCGCGCGACTGGCTGCTGCTCGCAAACGCGACCAGCGCGCTATTGGAATCTTCGTTGACGGCCGGCGCGACCGCCTTGTTCGCGATGTCGCCGCAGCCGACGATACCCCAGCCAACCGGTGCCATGCGCTATTCCTCCACGCGCTCTAACTCCGCGCTTGCCGCCGCTCCCGGCCCGCCGTGCGGGGCCGCAACCCAGCGGCCAACTCCATTTCGTATGGCGTGCATGAGTTCCTCGATCAGTTCTTCCTCTTCACCCGAGCGAATCGCCTCCGCCACACAGCCCTCGACGTGGCCGCGCAACACGATGAGCGAAACTTCCTGCAGTCCGGCCGTAATTGCCGCCGTCTGCTGGAGCACGTCCACGCAGTAGCGGTCTTCGGCCACCATGCGCTGGATGCCGCGCACCTGGCCCTCGATCCGCCGCAGCCGGTTGAGAAGCGCCTGCCGTTCGGCCTGATAGCGGTGGTGGCCCGGCGCGTCCGGCGACGTCGTGTCCGCAGCGCTTCCCTGCGCCAACGCAGAATCTTCTGCAATCTCCATTGCGCCTCTCCACCACCAATGTGGCCGCCATGCCGCAGCGTCGTTGCTCATTGTACACCAATGCCGCGTAGCAGGCTTGCGGGTTTTGCCGCCGCCCATTGTTCCACTTTGAATTGCCAAGAGCGACCTGACTGCTTCTGCGGGAACGCATGTCTCAGGAACCGCTATAATGTGCCGAGAGTGAGTTGCCGGAACGCCAAGCGCGCGCCGGGACTCCCCGTCAAGAAATCAGCGTCACGCGGCACGAACTATGCCTCGCTTCGCCGTCGGACATCGTTTTCCGGAGCAGACCGTACACCTTGCGCCCGCGCGGGTGCGGCAATATCTCGCGGCAGTTGCGGAGGAAAACCCGCTCTACCGCGCGGGCAATGCCGCGCCGCCGCTTGCCGTGGCCGCCTGGGCGCTTGCCGGCCTGATCGACGCCATTGGGTTGCCGCCCGGTTCCGTGCACGCCAGCCAGGAGTTCACGTTCATGGCTGCCGCGCCAGTTGGCAGCTCGCTTAACGCCGCGGCAGAGGTGGTGCAAGCCGGCACGCGGGGCGGCATGGACGTCATTGTGGTCGAGATTCGGGTCGCGCACGCGGAGCAGCCAGTGCTATCGGGACGCTCGATGCTAATGATGCCGGCCTCCTAACCTAAGAGTACAAACGAGGAATCGGAATGAGCGCAAGCGCGCGCTGGCGCCAAGGCGCGGAACTACCCGCCAAATCCCACACCATCACGCTGGAGACGCTGCGAAGCTATGCGGCGGCCAGCGGCGACCACAATCCCATTCACACCGATCCGGCGTTCGCCGCCACCACGCCGTTCGAGCGGCCCATCGCCCACGGCATGTTGCTCCTCGCCTACGTCATGGAGATGCTGACAGCCGCGTTCGGCGCCGACTGGATTGCGTCGGGAAAACTCAAGGCACGGTTCCGCAGTCCCGCTTACGTGGATAGCGACGTTAAGGTGTGGGGCACGGTGAAGCGCGTGGACGGTGAATCCGGCAGGATTCAGCTTGCGGTTGGCTGCCGGAATGAGGAAGGCGCCGAACTTGTCACAGGCAGCGCCGAGGTTACGCTCCAAGACTGAGCAACGCAGCCCGCGCCGCTAAGCGCCTTGCCTGAGACGGTGTGTACGTTTCGCGCCAAGAGGCGGGGGACAAGCCCCCGCGCTACGGCTTGCGGCGAGTAAGGGGGACAAGCCCCGCGCTACGTCAATGCGACACCATTGAGGGCAAACCCCGCGCTGCGGCAGTGGAGCGGGTCGAACGCACACGGAGCAAGCCAACGCCAATCGAGCCTCGGCGCTTGGGCGGTCTATTCAACCGCCACGGGACGCGAACGCGCCAGCCGCTCGGCGTAATTGCGCCGGTAGTAGTCCCGATAGCCGCCGGACTTGATTGCGCGCCACCAGTCCTCATTTGCCACGTACCACGCTACCGTTGCCGCCAGCGCCTCGGGAAACGCAAACCGGGGCTGCCAGCCAAGCGCCTCCAGGCGGGAAGAATCGAGGCTGTAGCGGTAGTCGTGGCCGGGCCGGTCCTCGATCAAGCGCAGCAATGAGCGGGGCTTGCCAAGTATGTCCAAGATGCTCCCCGCAAGCATCAACGCATTCACCTCAAACTCCACGCCAACGTTATACACCATGCCCGGCTCGCCAGCGCGCAGGACGAGGTCGATGCCGGCGCAGTGATCGGCGACGTGCATGTAGTTCCGCACCGCCCGGCCTTCACCGTAGATCGGCAACGGCTCGTCGTCGATGGCGTTGGTCACGAAGACCGGCAGCGCCTTTTCCGGGTACTGGCGGGGGCCGATGGTGTTTGCGCCGCGGGTGACCATCACCGGCAGGCCAAAGCTGGTGAAGTAGGAGAGCGCCAGCAATTCGCCGCCGGCCTTGCTGGCCGCATAGGGATTGCGCGGCGCGAGACGCGCGTCCTCAGTGGCGGCGCCAACCGGCACGTGGCCGTACACTTCGTCCGTGCTCACGTGCACGAGCCGCCGCACGCCGTGGGCGCGGGCCGCCTCCATGAGCACGCGCACGCCCTCCACGTTGGTGCGCACGAACGCCGCCGGGTCCATCACCGCGCGGTCAACGTGCGTTTCGGCGGCAAAGTTCACCAGCGCGTCGCAGCCCGCCAGCGCTTCCTCAACCGCTTCCGCGTCGCAAATGTCGGCATGCACGAACCGGAAGCGCGGGTCGCTTTCGAATTCCTCAAGATTCGCCAGGTTGCCGGCGTACGTCAGCGTATCCAGCGCCACCACGTGCGCGTCCGCATAGCGCTCCAGCACGTAGCCCACGAAGTTGCTGCCGATGAAGCCGGCCGCGCCCGCCACCAATACTCTCATTTCGGTTTGCTTTCTCTTTCGCGTCTGGGAGCACGGCAACCGCCGCCGCCGCGCGCGCTACTCTCTTTCTTCATCTTCCCGCACGATCTTGTTGACGGCAAAACTCACGACGCTAATGATGAGAGCGACGAGCATGGCCGACAGCAGCGTCGGCCGCCCGGACTCGGCCAGTTCAACCCCCGGCAGCAGCGCCGTGCCCAGCCAGAAGAGCAGGCCGTTCAAGACCAGTATCCAGAGGCCCAGCGTGAGTATGGTAACCGGAAACGAGATGAACTTCAGCGCCGGGCCAATAACGCCATTGATGAGGGCCACGCCGACGGCAAACAAGATAAGCGTTAGCCAATCGCCGCTGTCCGCGAACTCAACCAGCGCCAGGCGGCCGGCAATCAGCACCGCCAGCAGCACCGCCAGGCTGCGCAAGAATAGAATACGCATGAATGACTGCCTCCGGCAATGCGCCGCCGTTGCCTCTATCTTTCTCCAATTATACGGCGGCGGCGGGCAGGGCACGAGTCCCGCGCACGCAAGACCCAGCATGCAAGGCCCGCACGCCCGTCATACTATAGCGCTCTCTACTGTCAGCACCGTCAAGAGTCTGCTATACTGGCCGTAGAGAGGAAAGACGAGGGGCCGCGCGCCGGGAGCGCAGGTGAACGAAATGATTAGAGGAATCGACCGGTTCTTGGCCGCGATTCTGGCGGCCGTTTTCTTGATCGTCATTGCCGCCGTCGTGCTCGTGTGGCGCTCGCCGTCCGGCATCGCCCTGGAGTACAGCGCCGGCGCCGAACCCAAAGACGTGGTGCACAACTACATCGTTTCGGTCACGAAAGGCGACGTGGAACGCGCCAAGTCGTACCTATCGCCGGACGTGCTGGCGGACATAGAAGAGCGGAACGACGAAGGGTATTTCTACTCGCCGTTGGCAGCGCGCTCCCGCTCCGCAAGAGACGGCATGCGCGTGGTAATCGAAGAAGAGGGCGTGGAGGACGGGTTGGCTACCGTCAACGTGCACATCACGTGGATTAACGCAGGCCCATCGGCATTCGGGCTGTTCAGCATATTCGAAGCCAATCAGTATACCCATGAGCACCAGGTACGCCTGCGGCAATTCGACGGCGCGTGGCGTATCGTCCGACCCTTCGACCACTACCTGCTTGGCTAACAGGTGGCCGCGGCGGCGGTGACATTCAGAAGCTCTATCTGAAGCGAGGTCCAGCCGATGCTCAACTTACGGCGGCTCTACATGTTCGCCGGCGCCTTCATCGGCCTGTTGCTCTTCATGGCGGGCAGCGCCGAATTGCTGCGGCTGGTCATCCTGGCGCTGGCGCCGGAATCCACGCTTGGCGTGAGCGACGACTGGTGGCTGGAGCGCCTGAGCTTGAACCTGGCCCTGGTCGCGGTCGGCGCGCCGCTCTGGATTGGACATTGGATTTGGGCACAACGGCTGGCGCGCGCCGCCGCCGAGCGGGGAGAGCGAGAGGAAGCGGGCAGCGCCCTCCGCGCCCTCTACTTTCTCGGCGTGCTCGTCGTTACGCTGGTGCAAGCCGCCGGCGCGGCCGGTGAGATTCTCTTTGTGCCGCTGGCCAGTCTCGCCGGCGCTTCTTTCCGCGCGCTCGCGCCGCTCGATAACCTCGCTGAGCTTCTCGTCTATGGTGTCTTCTGGCTGTACCACATCCGCCAGCGGCCCGCGCCGGTGGCCCAGTCGGGGGCGGCGGCAACCATTTCCCGCTGGTACTGGTACGCCGCCTCCTTCGGCTGCTTGGGGGTAGTGGTAAGCGCGGTCATTCCCGCCCTCTCCGCGATGCTCGAACGGCTGATAGGGGTGGATTCGGTAGACGCCGGCTGGTGGCAACTGCCGCTCGCCGACAACGCCGCGTGGCTTATCGTGGGCGGCATCGGCTGGACGTATCACTGGGCCGTCATCCAACGCCAGGTCGCGGACGCTGAAAGCCCGGAACTCCGCTCCATCTTGCGCAAGGTCTATCTCTACGCCCTGGTGGGCGCCAGCGCGGCGGGCGCGCTGCTGGCAGCCGGGCGCATTCTCTATTTGCTCCTGCTCGAGGCCATGGGCGCGGTAGACGAGCGGCTGGGTTTCATCGATGAACTCACGTGGGTCTTGCCGGCGACGCTCGTGGCCGCCACCGGCTGGTTCTACCACCGGCATCACCTGCAGCGGGACGCCGCCATGGTAACCGAACTGCCGCGCCAGGCCGCCATCCGCCGCGGCTACTCGTATATCCTCGCCGCAATCGGCATCGCCCTGCTGGCGGCCGGCGTCTTTGGCATATTGCGCCTGATTATTGGCATCTTGACCGGCCAGGCCGGAGCGCTCGACCTGCCCGAGCACTTCCTGCAGGAACAACTCAGCCTCTACGTGACCTTGCTGCTGGTGGGCCTGGGCGCGTGGGTATGGTACTGGCGGCAGATACAGGGCCTCGTCGAGACGGACGTCAGCGGCGCAGAGCGCGGCTCGCTGGTGCGCCGCATCTATCTCTACCTGGCAGCTTCGGCCAGCGTGCTGGCGCTGGTGGTCGCGGCGGGCACGTTGCTCTACCAGGGGCTGCGTTCGATCCTCGGCATCAGCGCGGGCGACGAATTAGTCAATGCCTTGAACGTCAATCTCAGCGCCGGGCTCGTTGCCGCCGCGGCGCTCCCGTACCACGTGCGCTTCCTGCGCCGGGAACACCGGCCCCGCTCTCGGAATGTGAGCGACGACGCGACGCAACAAGCGGCGGCAGATGAAGCAGCGGGAGCGGCGGCCGGCAGCGTGGTGGTCACGATATCGGGCATAGACGCCCAGAGCGCGCGGAATCTCTTCGCTCAGTCCGCGCTGCCGGAGGGCGCAACCCTAACCCTGACCGAGAGCGCGCTTTCGCCGGACGAAATACAGTCGCGGCTGAAGAGCGCGCAGCGAGAAGATGGCTAGACGTGCGCGGGCGCCCGCGCGTGCGTGAGCGCCGCCACCGCATCCTGGGCCGCTCCAATTGCCGTCTCTACGTCTTCCGCCGTGATTTGATGGTAGGTGACCAGGCGAATGCGGTCTTCCGAGACCGCGCTGCACTTCACGCCGCGTTCCGCCAGCCCGTCCACCACGTGCTGCGCCGCGCCCACCGATGGGTCAACGTCGATGTAGACCATGTTGGTCTCAACCGGGTCAGCCGCGATGCCGTCGATTGCGCCAAGCCCTTCTCCCAGCCGCCGCGCGTTGGCGTGGTCTTGGGGCAGTTTCTGCGGGATCGTCTCCAGGGCCACGATGCCGGCCGCCGCCAGCACGCCCGACTGCCGCAGGCCGCCGCCCAGCATCCGCCGGAAACGCCGCGCCATCTCGATGTACTCCCGGTCGCCGCAGATGATCGAGCCTACCGGCGCGCTCAGGGCTTTGGAAAGGCAGAAGGTCACGGAATCTACGTATTGCACGACTTCAGACACCGGCACGTTGAGCGCGGCGGCGGCATTGAAGACGCGCGCGCCGTCCATGTGCACGTTTATGTCTAGTTCGTCCGCCAGGTCCCGGATGCCCGCCAGCGTGGACAGCGGAAAGACGGCCCCGCCGCCGCGATTGTTGGTGTTTTCCAGACAGATGAGGCGCGTCGGCGAAAAGGCGTCGTAGGGCCGCCGCAGCACGCTGCGGATGTCGTCGGCGGTGAGAATGCCGCGCTCAGAGGGCGCGATGCGCGGCGAGGCGCCCGCTACGCACGCGAAGTCGCCGGCCTCGGTGGTGACGATGTGCGCCTCGTCCGCCACGATGAACTCGTCGCCGTTGCGGCAGTGGGTGAGCAGACAGACGAGATTGCCCTGCGTCCCGCTCGTTACGAGCAGCGCCGCCTCCTTGCCCGTGACCTCCGCCGCCATCGCTTCCAGGCGATTGACGGACGGGTCTTCTCGATAGCAGTCGTCGCCGACTTCCGCCGTGGCCATGGCTTCCCGCATTTCGGCGGTCGGCATGCTTACGGTATCGCTGCGCAGGTCGATTGTCCGGGACATTGTCAAACTCCCTCGCTCCAGAGTTGCTGAATTGCCATTGTGATGCTCTTGCCGGCTCGTACTCGCCACTGCCCGCACGGAAATTCGGGGCCTGCCGCGCCGGACCGGAAGACCGGCTGAACAGATAAGCGTGCTCTACCCTCTAGTATAGATTCATCCCTTGGCCGGCGCACCTGCGCGGTAGGGGCACGACACATCGTGCCTCTACCGGCATTGGTACGACCGCCACCCGGTAGCGCGGGGGCTTGTCCCCCGCCTCTTGGCCCGCATCGAAGGCAACACCTTTGCACACGCGCAAGACCGCTCCGGCCCACACGTCTCCCCCGGCCGCGGTAGGGGCACGATATATCGTGCCCCTACCGGCGCGGGAGACGGACACCGTAGGGGAATCAACCCGCGCCTTCTTCGAAGAATCGCGCCAATTCATCGCGCGGAAACGACGGCAATTCGTGCCACGCGCCGTCCACCTGCATGCGCACACCCTGCGCGGGTTCCGTCAGCCGGCCGATAGCGGCGGCGGGAATGCCCGCGCCCCGCAGCGCCGCCAGCGCCGCGACCACGTCTGCCGGCGCAACCGCCGCAAGCAACGCCCCCGACGCCAGCAGGCCCAGCGGGTCAAGCCCCAGCGCCTCGCAAACTACCGCTGTTTCCGGAAGAATTGGAACTACGTCCAGGTCGACGGACAGTCCGCATGCCGCTCCCGCCGCCAGTTCCGCCAGGGCCGCCGCCAGACCGCCTTCCGTGGGATCGTGCATGGCGCGCGGACGCACGGCGCGGCACAAGGCCTCCGCGGCGGGCACGACGCTAATGCCGGGGTCGTCCAGATAGGCTTGCGCGCGGGCAATGGCAGCGGTCGGCACGCCCTGGGCGGCGAGTTCATTGCTGGCGTCCTGCGCGAGGATGGCGACGCCCTCGAGCGCGATGCCCTGTGTCAGCAAAATCACGTCCCCGGGCCGGGCGTTCGCGTTCACCACCAGCCGGTCTTTCGCGACCTCACCCAGGAGCGTGCCGGCCAGGATCGGCCGTTCCACGCCGTCGGTCACCTCGGTGTGCCCGCCAACCAGCGTGACGCCGAGCGCGCGGCAGGCTTCCTTGAGGTCAGTGAATATCTCTGCGACGGTTTCCGGCGTGCAGTTCGGCGGCAGGAGCAACGTGCCGAGAAACCAGCGCGGCCGCGCGCCCATGGTTGCCACGTCGTTGACGTTGATTTGCAGCGCGTACCAGCCGATGCGGTGCGCCGTAAACGTAATCGGGTCGCTATTCGCAATCAGATAGCGCTCGCCAATGTCCAGCACGGCGGCGTCTTCACCAAAGCGCGGCCCGACGATGACGTCCGGGTCGTCAATGGGAATGCCCGCGAGCAATTCCCGCAAGAGGTCCGGCGGCAGCTTGCCCTGGAGCATTGGCTCAGCCCTTGATTACGCCAATGGGCCGCACCCGCGCCACCACGCGGGCAATGCCGGACTGCTCGACCACGTTCACCACCTCGCGCACGTCCTTGTAGGCGTCGCTCGCCTCCTCGGCCAAGCCGGCCTTGCTCTGGGCGCGCACGACAATGCCCTTGTCCCGCAATGCGCGCGTCAGGTCTACGCCGGCCAGTTTCTTCTTGGCCGCGCCCCGGCTCAGCAGCCGGCCCGCGCCGTGGCACGTGGAGGCGAACGTCTCCCGCCGCGCGCGTTCCTGGCCCACCAGCACGTACGAATAGCGGCCCATGTCGCCGGGAATCAGCACCGGCTGGCCCACCGCGCGGTACTTGGCGGGCACGTCGGGGTCTCCCGCGGGCAGAGCGCGCGTTGCGCCCTTGCGGTGGACGCAGAGCGTTTGCTCCGCGCCGTTCACGCGATGCCGTTCCAGCTTGGCGATATTGTGGGCCACGTCGTAGACCACGCCGACCTCGACGCCGGTTCCCGAGCGGCCCAGCACGTGCCCCAACGCCCGCCGGGTGCGCTCGGTAATGGCCTGGCGGTTGGCAAAGGCGAAATTCGCGGCGGCGGCCATTGCGCCGAGATACGACTGGCCCTCCGGCGACCGTATAGGCGCGCAGGCCAACTGCTTATCGGGAAGGGTGATGCGGTACTCCTGCATGGCGCGTTGCATAACGCCGAGATACTCCTGGCAGACCTGGTGCCCCAGCCCGCGCGAGCCCGTGTGGATGGACACCATCACCTGGCCAAGTTCCGTGATGCCAAACGCGCGGGCGGCCTGTTCGTCCGCAATCGTCTCCACCACCTGCATTTCCAGGAAGTGGTTGCCGGAGCCCAGCGAACCAAGCTGCGGCGCGCCGCGTTGGCGTGCCCGGTCGCTGACCATAGACGTGTCCGCCCCGGGCAAATTCCCGCCGGCTTCGATCGCGTCCAGGTCTTCACGGCTGCCGTGCCCGTTCGCCACCGCCCACGCCGCGCCCCCGGCGAGCGCGCCCTCTACGTCTATAGATGGGCCGCGCTTCTTCTTGCGGCCGCGTCCAAGTCCGGTGGGCACGTCGCGAAAGAGTTGGTTTACAATCTCCGGCAGCCGATCGCTCACATCCCTTTCGCGCAGGTTCGTCCGCAGCAGCCGCACGCCGCAGTTTATGTCAAATCCCACGCCCCCCGGCGAGACCACGCCGTCCTCGAGCCGCATCGCCGCCACGCCGCCAATGGGAAAGCCGTAGCCCCAGTGAATGTCCGGCATAGCGAGCGCGTGTCCCACGATGCCCGGCAGCGTCGCCATGTTTGCCACCTGCTGCATCGCCATGTCGCCGGCCATCGCGTCGATCATGGCCTCGTCGGCGAAGATCAGCCCCGGTACCCTCATACCGTCCATGTATTCGGCCGGCAGTTCCCAGCGGACCGCGTCCTGCCGGCGCAGCACGCTGCGCCAGTTTTGCGGCGCTTTCTCTTTCATGCTCTCTCACCTAGTTAGATGTCGAAGAGTACCTGTACCGTCGTGCGGGCGGGCGTTACCGCGACATCGAGTTGATGGTACGTCACCGCCTTGATCTCCACGCCCTCGGCCGCATCTTCATCTTCAAGAATAACCCCATGGACGGTGGCGGAGCATTGCGGCGGGACGCACGCGGCGATGTCGCACGCTTGCGCCGCCAGACCTTCCACGCTGAACCGGAAGAGCAACTCTGCCAGCCAGTTGACCAGAAGGTCGGGCCACGTATCGCCATAGACAGTAACGGAGCGCGCGACTCTCGGCCCGGTCACGTCAGCCGGGTCTCTGCCAAGCGTAATGGCGTACATGCCTTGAGCGGCGGCGGCAAAGGCAGCGGCCGGCGTCGGCCCCCAGGCGCGCACGCCGACGTCGGCCGTATGCTCCACGATTGCGTACCCGGCGTCATTCGCCATGCCCGTGGCCGTGGCTGTGCAAGCGCCCTTCCAGGTGCGCTTTTGCGTGCTGGAACACCTGGCGCACGCCGGCGTGGCGCTCCTCGTCCGCGCGCGTCGCCAGCGTATCGAGCCACGTCAGGCCGCCGTCCAGGATGGTCATCATGTACGTGGCGTCGCTGGGATTGAAGAGTTCCTGGTTGCCGGCTACCACGTAGACCGGCGAGGTGTGCGCCGCCACGTTCACCACCCACGTGTGCTGCACCTCCAGCGAACTCACGCAGCGCGCCGCGATCCAGCCGCTGCCGCTGAGCTTCACGTCCCGGCTAACGCGGCAACTCTTCCCGCCGTCGGACACGGTTTCCGTGGCCACCACCGCTCCGTTGCAAACGATCTGCAGTTCCTGGAACGGCAGCACCGATTCCGCCCAGGCCTCGACCGTCAGCGTGCCGCCGCCGGCCGGCAGTTTCAGTTCGTCGCCGGGTTGCTTGCCTTCCACGCGCACGTCGATCAACGGGCCGCTGGTGGTGAACGTGCGCCCGCTGCGTACGGCCTGCGCCCACGTGCCAAAGGAGAAGTCATCCTGCAGGAGCGCGTACGTGCGCACGCCGCCCACGGGAATGGCGGCGCTCATCTTGTCCGTGCCGCCCACCGCCGCGACCCGATAGCCGTTGTTGAGGAAGCGGTACCACTCGTGTATGCCAAAGTTATCGATCGTAGGCGTAAAGTACTTGAGTTCGACCGCGTCCACTTTGCCCAGCACGATCTCCGCTACCGCCTCCGTGTACGGATTGGGAAAGTGCGGGATGACCACCAGGCCGTCGCGCTCCCGCGCCCGGTCCGCCCACTCGCTCATGCTGCTCAGCACTGGATCGCCCAGGTAGCTTTCGCCCGGCCCGGCGGTCGTCATGGGATAGACCGGTTCGCCTTTCACCCCCAGCAGGCTGATGTGGCCTAAAAGGTGCTGGCGGTTTTCCGTGCCCACGTAGACCACGGTATCGTCCCGGCTCACGCCGGAGACCTCGCCGGTGATGTCGGCCACGTTCGTATAGAGATCCCCCCACTGGGAAGCGAGGAGATTGATGAGGTTGACGCCCTCGGCCTGGCCCTCCAGCCACGCGGTCTGGGGCGAGATGAAGTGCACGTGGGTGTCGGCGGTGACCCAGCCCTGCGCGCGCCAGTTCAGCGGTCGCGCCAACTTGAGAGTGAGTTCCCGCTGCCCCGGCGCGATGGTGAGGCGTGTGCGCAGCGGCTGGTACTCGAAGCCCTTGAAGATCTCGACGAAGACCTCGCCCACCGGCAGTTCGATTTGAAACGTGCCGTCCACGTAGGCGTACTGGGTCTCGCCCAGCTTGAGGTCGCCCGCGTAGTCCTCGAACCAGTTGGCGTTTACCTCGTGGCGGTGGCCGTACGGCGGAAAATAGCGGCCGTCGGGCGCGCGGAAATGGACGCGGGCCGCGGTCGGCGTGCCGCTCGCGGCGTCTTCCAGGCGCATGTGCACCCACGTACGTTCCGGCGTCAGCACCTCCACCCGCACTTTGCCGTCGCCGCTTGTGCTCGCGCCGCTGTCGTAGAGCGACTCCATGGGCACCGCGCGTCCGGCCACGTCTAAGGTTGCGTCGGGGCTGGCGGTCACGTCAACGACCAGCGACCGCTCTGCCTCGCCGTCCGGCGCTTCACCCAGGCCGGGCGCTTCATCCGCCAGCCAGGTTTCCGGGTCGAAGGCCGGCACCGCGTACTTGCGCGCCAAAGTCCCCAGGTCAACCGTCACCGGCGTCTCTTCCGGCGAGCCGTCTTTCAGTTCCGGCGGCAGCGCGATGCGAAAGCTCTCCAGCCGATTGTGGCGCAGGGGATGGTGCGGGCCGGTGTAGAGCGTAATGCCCGCAACCACGACGTTGGCTGTGCTCGTGGCTGCCAGATGCAACGAATCCACCACCTGCTCGGGGTGCGCGTTGGGCAGCGCGTAGATCCAGAAATTCGACGCCGCACCAGCCCGCCGCATCTGGAGGCCCGTCTGCCAGTATCCCCACGCGCCGCGCGGATACGGCCCGTTGATGTCCGCCGGCGCCATGCCGCTCTGCGGCCGGGCGGCAAAGGCCATCTGTCCCCAGGCAACGGTCGAGTTAATCTCAAACCGCCGCCGGACGGGATGCACCTGCTGCTCGCCGCCGGCGTAGCGCAGCGTGTAGGCGGCAAGCTGCTCGCCAGGGCTCAGCACCATGCCGCTCATACCGGGCTGCGCTGACACCCCAGGCTCAGCGTCACAGAAGTGTGCAAAGACAAAATAGGTAATGCCGCTGCGCCCAACCGGCACGTCAACGCCGGCCTCGGTCAAGCGAATCCAGCTTTGGGGCGCGTCCGAGCCGCCAAGCGCGAAGGGGATTCCCCAGAACGCTTGCTCTCCCTCCGGCAGTTTCGCCAGTTCCGCCGCCACGGGCGCATCCCAGGAGGCCAGGTCGTCGTGACGCCCAGCGTTCCGCGCGCCCGTCAAGTCGAGCGGCGTCGAGTAATTCATTGGAGGTCCTCCTGGATGCGCTGCGGATAGTCACACGAAGCGGCGCCGTGCCGCCGGGCGTTGCCGTGGTTGCACGATACCACGATTTCTCTGGGGCAACAACGGGGTTGCAAGAGGGAGGATTGCGCGCTTACTGCTGGCGGGGATTCTGGGGGTTCATGTCTTGCACCGCTTGTAGGGCGCGCATGGTGGGCAAGACGGCTGCGCCGGAGACTGTGGATTCCCGCTCCTGGCGGATGGCGGTGATGAACTCGATGTCCTGCAAGTAGACCGCGCTGGCTTCCTCATTCTCGCCGCCGGCGGCGATGATCCGACTTGATGGGTCAACCAGTTTGCCGTCCCGCACCGCCAGCGTCGTCTCTTCGCCAATGATGAGGATTTCGAGCAACGGGCGCATCGTGTTGTAGGAGAGCGCGCAGGAAACCACCTGCTCGCGCGGCGTGCGCAGGGATACCGCCAGGTCCAATGGGATGCCGAGTTCAGAATGCGGCGGCCCCATGTAGCCCGCCGCGTCTTGCGCCGGCTCTCCCAGCAGCCACAGGGCCGTGTCCACCGCGTGGCAGCCGTGGTGCCAGAGCAGATTGTCCGTCCACGAGCGCCGCCGGCCTTGCCAGTTCACGTTCTCCCGGCGCAGGAAGCCGTAGTGAATGAAGACGCTGTGCGCGCGCAATTCGCCCTCGGCAATGAACTGCCGCGCCGCCGCCAACGTGGGCCAGAAGCGCATGGTGTGGGCCACCATCATCAGGCAGCCGCGCTCCGCCGCGAGCGCCGTGAGCATCTCCGACTCGTCTAACGAAAGGGCAAGCGGGATTTCCACCAGCGCGTGCTTGCCGGCCGCGAGCGCGGCCTCCGTCTGCGCGGCGTGCTTGGCGCTGGGGGACGTGATTACGACCGCGTCTATGTCGTCCCGCGCCAGCGCTTCGTCGAGGTCCACGGTGGCCAGCGAAGCGCCGCATTTCGCGGCGAACGCCTGCGTCGGTTCCAGGAGCCGCCCCACCACCGCCCCAATCTCCACGCCCGGAATGCGCGCGAACGACCGCCGATGCACGTCGGCAATGCTGCCGTAACCTACCATGCACAGATTCATTTCTTGGCTTTCCCCGTGCGCGCCAAACTGCATACGTCCATTCAGCGCGTGTGACCCACCAGGCTCGTAGCCGTAACTACCCGCGCCACGACATCTTCGGTAATCTCGCCTTCAGGCTGCTTGGGAATGACGAACGCGCGGCGGTGCACGTCGGTATCCACCACTTGCAGCGCCTCGTCAGGGCCTAGTTCGGTGCCCATTCGTTCCAGCCACCCGGCGGGATCCTGGATGATGACCGCCTTGTAGTCCGGGTCTTTCCAATAGGCAGGCGCCGCGCCGATGAATGAGGGATAGCAACTGCACGGCGTGCAGATTACCATGTGGTGCGTGGCGCCGGTGTTGTCATAGACGGCCACGGCCAACTGCGCCGGCACGTCGATGCCGAGTTCCCGCAACGCTGCACGCGGGTCGCGCAGCAACCGGCTTTTGAAGTCTGCATCCCGCCACGCGCGCATGACTGCTCTGCGTGCGTCGCTGTTTTCCGTTTGCGCCATGTGCGACCTCCCCTATAACTCCCGACTAGCATACCACAACCCCTCGGCACAGCCTGTGTTGGATTCGCGTGCTGCCCGATTCACCCAGTTTCCTGGGTTCGTTCCCCAAACGCCTTACTATCTTAGATTCTTTCACTTCTTGACACTCAGGACGCAGAGATTTATACTACTCACGTCAACATGAAGATACGGCGCTCGCGTTGCACGGGAGAGACTCTCATGCCGGCTGACGACGCGTACCCGACGTTTGCCGATCTGCTGGATAACGAAGAGTCCTATGTGTCGCGTTGGTGCGAGGTGACGGACTTCCACGGCGTACGCTTCTACCGCAGCCATGTCCTACCGACGCACCTGTTCAACTTCGTAACGAGGTTGTGGCGCTTCCCTGAAGGCGCTTCTTTGCTCGACCACATCGAGCAACACTACGGCGCTCCATCCTTACCCCACCGCCTCTTCCTTGGCCCCAAGGAGCCGCAAGACCTTGCAGCCTTCTTTGCGAGTCACGGCTACTCACCGCTTAGTGAGCGGCTGATACTTGTGCACGATCTCACTCGTATGCCGCGGATAGCATCGCCTCACGTCCGAGTGAAAGAAGTCACACAGCCGGCTGAGTTTCAAGCGTGGGTACGTGTCGCCCTGAAGAGTTGGCGGCATCCGCGCTTCCCGCAAGACTTCGACCGCGTCGTCTCAGCAATTGTCTCCAGCGGGGTTGCCGCCGGCGACTTCACGTGCTATCTCGCCACAATTGACGGCCGTTGGGTCGGCACCGGCCTCATGAATCGCACCGGACAACTGGCGGGGATTCACGCCATAACCACCATTCCCAGCGCGCGCGGCCAAGGCGCGGCCTCCGCAATCATCGCCAGAATACTGGCAGATGCCGCGGCGCAGGACCGCGCTCCGGTCTGCCTACAAACAGGGAAAGGAGACGGCGCCGACATCCTCTATCAGCGCATGGGCTTTCGTACGCTCTATACGCTGGCAAAATACGGCCCGCCGCACTAGGCATCCGGGCTCGTTTGACGCGCTCGCGCCAGTTGCGCCTTGAGGTGGTCGATCGGCGCTACCGGCGTGGGGTCTACGCCGTTGAGCATAGCCAGGTAGAAGCTGACGTAATCGCCCAGGAGGATGGCAAGTAGTTGCTGCGCCAAGGGGGTGGGGCCCGGCACGTTCACCGTCTCCGTGGCGATGTGCGCGGTTTCGAGCAACTCTCCGGTTACCCGAAACCGCAGGCGCGTGCGCTCCGGGTAGAAGTCTGACGCCAAATGCACCACGCGCAGGACGCCGGCGCCTCCGGCCGGGTGGGCGTACCCCACGACCGCGTTGTGGTTGGCCTCCGGCAGGCGCTCGAACTCCGCCCACTGCTTGCTGTTCTCGTTGATTTGCGTCTTCCAGCGCCGCGCCGCTTCGCTGAGAAATCCGGCGGCGTAGATGCTCACAATGCGCCCGTGCAGGGCGCGCGCCAACCGCTTGGCCGGATTCGCGGTCTCAGGGACGGTGACGGCAAAGGCCCGCGCCTGCTCCGCGATAAAGCGGACTGCGGCCAGGACATCCGCAGCCGGACATTGAATGAAGCCCAGCGCCGCCAACGCATGGAGCACGGGCATGTAGAGATGCGGCAGGGCGGCGCGCGGCTGCGCTACGGCCTCGATGGGAAACAGGGGAATGCCGCTTGCGCGGGCGCGCGCCGCCAGCGCGCCGCCGCTGGCGACCGCGATGAGCGACGCGCCTCTACTGAGCGCCTCGTCGAAAGCGGCCAGCGTCTCCTCGGTATTGCCGGAGTAGCTGACGGCAAGCGCCAACGTGCGGCTGCCCACGTACCCGGGCAAACTATAGTCGCGGACGACCTCCAGAGGGACTGCAAGCGAGTCCGCGGCCAACGTGCGGACAAGATCGCCGCTGATTGCCGAGCCGCCCATGCCAAGCGCCACCACCGACCGCGCCTGCCGGTAGGACGGCGGCAGCGGCACGCGCTGCGCTTGCCGCCACGCGGCGGTGCAGGCGTCGGGAAACCCGGCAATCTGGGCTGCCATGTTGCCGGCGTCGAGCCTGGCGAGAAGCTGGGGGTCGTCGAGATTGGTCATCTACCGGAATAGAGTATGCAGACCGCTAGAGGAAACACACATCCGCCAGCCTACGGCTTGTGGATGCGCACCCAGCGGTTGGGCTCTTTGCCGTAGCTGCGCGAGCCCAGGTTGAACTTGTGCGCAAGCTCGTGCTGCAGGCGGCGAATGTAGGAATTGGCCGGCGGCAGGTCCACGGGATGCGAGGTGTGCAACGTCTCCTGCACGGCGGCCTCGGCCAGGCGGAGGTCTTCGCTCGCGTCAGCCGGCTGCCGGGTATCGAGGTCGAAGATGCTGGCAAGGCTCTGGTTAATCTGCGTTTGCGCATTGCTCCGCAGCACGAAGATGGGAATCTGCCGCTGCTCCGCGATTGGCAAAGGCCCCGTCCGCTGGCGGTAGCAACTCTTGAGCGTCAGCACCACGTCCGCCGCGTCCAGGTCTTCCGTAATCCAGGCCGGAGCCCCCAGACGCCGCGCTCCTTCCTCCAGGCGCTTGCGGCTCACCCCAAAGGGGAAGATCGAGACCGGCTTGCGCGGCGGCGGTTCCGCACGCTTCTCCTGGAAGCCGTCCTCCTGACCGTCCTCGTCGTAGCCGTCATTCCGCCAGTGGGGGGCAATGAAACGCGAATCCGGGCCGCGCGACCTGCCATTGCGGCTTGTTCCCGTCCGCTCCCGCCACGCTCTCACCTCGCCTTCCTGCGGGTCCCAGAGTTCCTGCGCGCGCATTCCCTGCGGCGGCGCAATCTCGCGTTTTGTTGCTTCAATCCTGTTTTCGTCGCCGCGCACCCGCTCTTCCACCACGATCGGCCGCCCGCGCAGGAGATTGTCGATGGTCTCAGCCACGTCGTGGTGCACGATCATGTGGTGCCAACCCTTGATCTCCACCAGCACGTGAAACGTGGGCGGGGCCTTGCGTTCCAGCACCGACTTCTGCGAACGCCGCCGCCGGGCCTCGTCGTCACCCAGCGTGACGGTCTGGATGCCGCCAATCAAGTCGGCGAGCGTCGGGTTCTGCATCAGATTGGTGAGCGTGTTGCCGTGGGCCGTGCCTACCAGTTGCACGCCGCGCTCGGCAATGGTGCGCGCGGCGGCGGCCTCCAATTCGGTGCCGATTTCATCGATCACGATGACCTCGGGCATGTGATTCTCAACGGCTTCGATCATCACCTTGTGCTGGTCGGTTGCGTGCGGCACCTGCATGCGCCGGGCGCGGCCGATACCGGCGTGGGGAATATCGCCGTCGCCGGCAATCTCATTGGAGGTGTCTACCACGATCACGCGCTTGTGCGCTTCGTCGGCCAGAACGCGCGCCACGTCGCGCAGCAGCGTCGTCTTGCCCACACCCGGACTGCCCAACAACAGCGGACTCTTGCCGGATTCAACCAGGTCGCGAATGATCTCGATCGTGCCGAACACGGCCCGGCCGACGCGGCAGGTCAGCCCGACGATCTCTCCCGCGCGGTTGCGCATGGCCGAAATGCGGTGGAGCGTGCGGGGAATGCCGACGCGGTTATCCACGGTGAACGCGCCGAGCTTGGAAACGACAGAAGCGAGGTCGTCCGCGCTCAATTCTCTGTCGTCGAGGGTTGCCTCACGGGTGAGGAAGCGCGCCTCCGGCTTGCGACCGAGATCCAGGACGACTTCAAGCAGATCGGAGGCGTCCTCGATTGCTTCCAGGGAGCCCTGTATGCGCGGCGGCATGACACGCACGAGCGCCGCGATGTCGTCCGTTACCTGAATCTCCGTCTGTGTCAATGGAAGCCTGGTGGCTACCGGCTCATCCATACGCATTCGCCTCACGCCAAGATTACCGTAGACCATTCGCTGCCAGCGGCGCTTACGCCAACCAGCGATGTCATCGTACGCCGCCGTTCGCCCTCCGCGCCTCCATCATGATACCACGCGCGGGCTGTGGAGCACCGCGCCGAGCATCGCGCCGTAGCCGCGCCGGAAGTCCGCCGCCGGCAGCGCGCGTTTGCCCGCAAGTTGCACCTCATCGAGCACGACGATGCCGTCATTGGCCGTGACCGCCAGGCCTTTCCCGTGGGGAAACACCGTGCCGGGCACGCCTTCTCCGCTCTCCGGCAGCGGATGCGCCCGCAGGAGCTTGAGTTGGCGGTCGCGCCAGAACGTCACCGCGCCCGGCCAGGGCTGCATGGCACGCACGCGGCGGCAGATTGCCTGGGCATCTTGCTCCCACCGCACGAATCCGTCTTCCTTCTTCAACAGCGGCGCGTAGGTTGCGCTCTGGTCGTCCTGGGGCTGCGGTACGGTGCGGCCTGCGACCCAATCGTCCAGCGTTGGCAGCAAAAGCGCCGCGCCCAATTGCGCGAGGGCGCTCGTGAGGCTTGCGGTCGTCTCGTCACCGATGAGCGCGAGTGCTTGCCGCCGTAGAATGGGGCCGGTGTCAAGCCCTTCGTCCATCCGCATGATCGTCACGCCGCTGGCGGCGTCACCGGCCAGAATGGCCGCCGCCACCGGGGCGGCTCCCCGATGCCGGGGCAGAAGAGAGGCGTGCACGTTGAGACACCCGTGCGGAGGCAGCGCGAGAATGGCTGCGGGCAGGATCTTGCCGTAAGCCACAACCACGATTGCGTCGGCGGCGGCAGCCGCCAACTCCGCCACTACGCGGGCCGAGCGCAGCGTGCGGGGCTGGGAAACCGCCAGACCGCGTTCCAGCGCCGCTTGCTTTACCGGCGGCATCTGCGGCTTGCGGCCCCGTCCCGCGGGACGATCCTGCTGGGTCACGACCAGGGCTACCGCGTGGCGTTGCGCGAGAGCGTGCAGGCTGGGTACGGCAAAGGCGGCGGTGCCGCAGAAGACGACACGCATCCAAGACTCCTAGGCATCTTCCGGCAGGGCATCCGCCTCAGACTCCGGTTCCACGCGGTACAACTGCTCAGGGTCCTCCAGGCGGTCCACGAACATGACACCGTCCAAGTGATCGATCTCATGCTGGAAGACACGCGCGAGCAAGTCCTCGGCGCGGATGCGGATCTTCTTCCCCTCCGGGGAACGACCCTTCACGACCACGCTCTGGTAGCGTTTCACAGGCCCGTAGTAGGACGAATACGAGAGACACCCTTCTTCGTCTTCGATCGCCTCCTCGGACGTTTTGACAATTTCCGGGTTGACCACCGCCATGCGCTTCTCGTCAGCGTGTACGACGATCACTCGTAGGGGAACGCCGACTTGCGGCGCGGCCAGGCCCACGCCCGCGGCCGCGTCCATCGTGTCGAACATGTCGTCCGTGAGCTTGCGCAGCCCTCTCATGCCCTTGGGGACGGGCTTCGCCTTCTTGCGCAGAATCTCGTTGCCAAGCTGCCGGATCTCTTGAGCCGCCACGGTTGCTCTCTTGCCTCTAGTCTCGCGGGTCCTATAGTACGCTTACCGGGTCTACGTCGATCGTCCAGCCCGCGGGCACGTGAACCAACAGGCGGTGAATGTCTTTCCCGCGCACGATGACGTGCCAGCGGTAGAGACCGCGCACACGCTCCGGGAACGCGGGTGCGGGCCCCAGAAGCTCAACCGCAAGGCCGTCGCGCGCGGTGGCCTCTTGCAGACATTGTACCAAAGCCACGGCCGCCTCGGCGGCGCGCTCGGCATTGCGGTCTTGGTAGAGGAGCACGGCCATGGCGACGCTTGGCGGGAAAGCCCCCGCGCGCTCTTCCATGCTCTTGCGGTAGAACCACAGGTAACGCCCGATCTCAAGCGCGCGCAGGGGCAGGCTCTCCGGCGTGTAGGTTTGGACAAGGAAATCCGCCCCGGCTGCCGCCGCCATGAACCCTATGCGCCGCAAGAGTTGGTACGTGCGCTCAGAGGCGCGAAAGTCCGGCAGGTGGAGCGCCGTATCCGCGGACACCACGGCGTAGAGCGCAACCGGCAACGGCTCGCGCAGCACGGCCGCGGTGCCGATGAGGATACCCAGCTTGCCTTCCCGCAGGGCGGCGAATGGGCTAGCCCCTTCTTTCGCGCTGATGACGTCGCTGTCCCAGCGCGCGATGCGGGCGTCGGGCAGGATGCGCTGCATCTCCAGTTCCACGGCCTGCGCGCCGACGCCGCGAAAACGCAGCGGCTTTGCGCACACGGGGCACTGCGACGGAATCGGCGCTTCCGCTGCACAGCGGTGGCAGCGCATGACGCCGCTCGCCCGGTGCTGCACCAAGGGCACGCTGCAATTTTGGCACTCGACCACGTGGCCGCACGCGGGGCAGAGCGCGTGGGTCGCCGCGCCGCGCCGGTTCTGCAAGAGCACCACGGGCCGCCGGTCATCGAGGGCTTTAGCAACCGCGTCCCGCAACTCACGGCTGATAAGCTGCCGCGGCCCCACGTGGCGGGCCGCGCGCATGTCTATGATGCGAGCGGTGGGCGTAACGTCCGTGGCGCGGACGAATTGGGCGTTTCCGCTCTCAACTTCCGCATACGTGGTCACACGCGGGGTGTGCGAAAAGAGCAGCAGCGGCGCACCGAACTGCTCGGAAAGCCATTCGGCGACGGTAACGGCGTGGAAGCGCAGGCCCTTGAGGTTCTTGTCGACGTTTTCATCTGAACGCGGGATTTCGGGATTCTTGTAGTAGTCCTCGTGTTCACTATCGACAAGTATCAGTCCCAGTTGTTGAAACGGGAGGAATACCGCGGTCCGTGTGCCGACCACTACAACCGGATCACGGCTGTACACACGCTCCCAAGTAGTCCGGCGTTTCGCCGTTCGCAGCGCTTCGTGCCACTCTAGCGCTGCGCCGGGGAACGTGGATTCCAGAGTCTCGGCAACCCGCCGCGCCACGGCTGGGTTGGGAGTAAGGAGCAAGACCTGGCCGCCGGCCGCGAGCGTGCGCGCCGCGGCATGGCAGTACAGTTGCTCGGGTGAGGAATTGACCATCACGACGGTGCGGCGAGGGCGAGCCGTACTTTCGCCATCAGACATGGTCGGGGCAATTGCTTCCCAGGCGCGCGCCTCAGCGGGGTCATCGAGAGTCGGCAGGCCCGCTGGTGCGTGGCCAAGCCGAATCTGATGCGCGGCGTCAAAACGCACCAAGCCTTTCTCTTCAAGCCTGCGCAATGAACCCAGATTCCCGCCCGTTTCCCTAAGCAGCGCGTCAACGGGAGCGCGCCTGCTACGGTCTTCCAGGGCTTGCATGAGACGGCGTTGGGAGCGCGAACGCCGCAAGAGCGTTTCCGCATCCTGTAGCCCAGCAAGACTCGCAACCCACTGCTCTCTCAGGGATGGCGGCCGCGCCGCCTGAACCTCTACGCGCACGTGCACGGCGCCGGCGCGTTCCAGCCGCCTTTGAATAGGCTTGTACTCCTTGCTGCCAACCAACTGCGCGAGTTTCTTGTGCGATACTTCGTCTCCCTCCCGCAATGCCGAGAGTATGAGTTGACCGCTTTCTGTTTTTGCAATGTCCTCCGGCAGGGGTACTTGCGGATCCAACTTCGACCAGCGCCGCACGCGCCCGCGCAAACCGGGCGGCAGCATGGGCGCAATCACTTTCATCGGAGAAGCGAAGTAGTAGCGGGCGATTCTGCGCGCCAGGGCGATTTGCGCCGGCGTGAGCAGCGCGCCGTCGGCGACGACGTCCATGATTTCGCGGATGTCTTCCAGCGGCACAGGAGATTCTTCCGCGCCGGCCACCACCAGGCCTTCGATGATGCGTTCGCCAAAGCCGACGAGCACCATCACGCCCGGCGCGACTCGTTCCCGCAGGTGAGCGGGTACGGCGTAATGGTAGGTCTGATCCGCGGGGACGTTGAGCACGTCCACCGCGACCTCGGCGTACGGCGTCTCGAGAGGGGGTGGGTTCACCGGCGCGGGGAAATCCGACACTTTTCCGCCGTCATGATGGCGCTGAGTTGCTCGACTGCGGCCTCTAGTTTGCCCGGCTGATTGACAACGAGGTAGTCGAACTGTGGAATTGCCGCCAGTTCACGCTGTGCCAGCGCGTCGCGGGTGGCTTCTTCAGCGGGCGATTCCGTGCCCCGGCGGTCGCGGCGCTCGCGCAGCGCCTCCAGAGAAGGCGGCCCAATGAAGACGTGAATGCTCGCGGGCATGCGCTCGCGAATCGAAGCGGCGCCTTGCACGTCCACCCGCAGCAGCACGTCCTCCCCGCGCTCCAGCGCGCCCGTAACCTCTAGGAGCGGCGTGCCGTACCGGCGGCCGTAGACGGTTGCGGTTTCCAGAAACTTCCCTTGCGCCTCCCACTGCGCGAACTCAGCCGGCGTAAGAAAGTGGTGGTGCGCGCCGTGCGCTTCACCGGGGCGCGGCGGACGCGTGACGGCCGTGACCGCCCGGTAGAAGCGCACGCCCCGCGCGGCGAGACCGCCGATGACCGCGTCCTTGCCGACGCCCGACGGCCCGGAGAGCACGAAGAGTCGCGCTCGCGGCAATTCGACGCCGGGAGTTGCTGCTTGAGATGCCGGCTGCGGGAGAGCGTCCACCGCCACACACGCTCCGTCTGCTGCGCAATTGCTACGCGATTTAGAGTACGCGACAGACTTGGCACCGGTCAACGTCGCGCTTCTGGCAAGACGCCGCAGCGAGTAAGTACAGCGCTTTCCCCTTAGCCGACCCACAGCGTCCGCAGTAGCGCGGGGGCCTGCCCCCCGCCTCTTAGCGCAAGAACCCAACTCCATCGGGCGCAGGATACTTCGCAGCGCGCGCCACTGACGAACTCACCACACCAGGGACCAGGCAAGAGACCTCACGCCTGTTCCCAGGCCGCGAGGTTCTGCTCGGCAAATTCGCGGTAGAACAGCACGTAACTCCGGTAGCGGCGCGGAGACATGGCCCCATCCGCTTGCGCGGCGCGCACGGCGCAGCCCGGTTCGTCACGATGGGAGCAATCGCGAAAGCGGCACTGCCCAAAGAGCGCGCGGATTTCCGGAAAGAACTGGGCGAGGTCCTCAGGCAAGATGTTCCACACGGCCAGTTTGCGCAGACCGGGCGTATCCATGACCAACGTCTCGGCGTCGAGGCTCACGGTCTCCGCCCGCGTCGTGACGTGGCGGCCCTCGCCTTTCGCGTCAACCGCCCCGGTCGGCAGCGCGGCGTCCGCGGCCAGGCAATTGATGAGGGAGGACTTGCCAACACCCGAGACGCCGCTGAAGACCGAACGCGCGCCGTGCACCTGCGCGCGCAAGGACGTGATACCGGCGCCGGTGAGGGCGCTGGTGGTGAGTGTCGTGTAACCGAGGCGCTCATATCGCGTTAGCTCTTCCGCAATCTCAGGCGGGACGCCCCGGTCGCTCTTGTTCAGCACGATGAGCGCGGGCAGCGTGTGGTGCTCGGCAATCACCAGGTAGCGGTCGAGCAGCGTGAAGTCGGGCGGCGGCTCCGCCGCCGACAGCACGATCACCACCTGGTCCACGTTTGCCGCCAGCACGTGGACGCGCTTGCTCTCAGGCGCCTGGCGCACCAGGCCGCGCGTCTCGTCTCCCTCCTGCAGGATCTCTTCGATAACGCCCGTGTCCGGCCCCAGCGGCCGTATACGCACTAGGTCGCCGACGCTCACCGGCGAGCGCGTCTGGGTGGGCTGCACCCGCTGCACGCGCGGCGCGCGGCTCTTGCTGGTGGAGTAGACCAGTTGTTTGCGCAATTTGCCCCGCAGCGTGCAGCGAAACGTGCCGCCGGCGGTCTTAACCAGGCATTCCCCGCGTGCAATCCGCAGGACTGTGCCCTCGTGAGTCCGGTGACCGCGCCCGGCGCTCATTGCGCCGCGCCCGCCGCGCCGCGCGGCGCACAGGCGGCATAGAACCAAAAAGACCGGCATCCTGGTGCGGATGTCGGTCTCGTGTCAGTGAAGGGTGACGGCGCGCGCATGGGGCTACGGCTCGCAGCTAGGCTTCGGCCACCGGCGAAGATTGCGCCGCCGGTTTTTCCGGTGAGAGCTCTCCCGATGGCGCCGCCTCCGGTTCCGCGTCCACGGTAACTTCCTCTATGGTAATCGTCTCTTTCAGGAAGTCGATCGTCTTGCGCATGCGCAGGTTCATGGCAATGTTCGTCCGCGACGCATCGCTGTTCAAGTACTGCTGCATCTGCTGCAAGCGCGCTTGGATTTCATCCTTCGACGGCTGCTTCTCGGTGACGATTCGCCCGGTCGGCTGTTCCTGCTGCGCCATCTGGAAGCGGTAGTTCGCCATGTTTTGCTCGACTTCGCCGTCGATCTCTTCTTTCGGCACCGAGATTTCCTCCGCGCTCGCTACCGCGTCGAGCGCGATGAAGTTGCGCACCATACTCTCGGCCCGCTCCTGCAAGCGCTGCTTCCACTCCTCCTCAGAGAGGTTGAGCATCTGCAGGTAGTACTGCTTGGGGATGCCGCGCTGCGCCGCCTCGAAGGCTTCGCGCTGCTCCAGCCGCTGCGCTTGCTCCTCGATGAGCACGTCGGGCACCTCGAACGTGGAACCGTTGACGAGTTCCTGCACCAAGGTGTTCTCCGCCTGCTGTTCGGCGTCCTGCGCGGCGCGTTCTTCCAAACGCTTGCGCACGTCCGCGCGCAGGTCAGCGATCGTTTCGAATTCCCCCGTAGCTTGGGCCAGTTCATCGGTGAGGCCCAAGAGCCGCTTCTGGCTGACGCCGCGCACCGCAATCTCGAAGTCGGCCGAGCGGCCGCGCACGGCTTCCACCGGATAGTCGTCCGGCAGCAGGAGGATGAAAGAACGCTCCTGCCCGGCAACCATACCCAAGGCGGCTTCGTCGAAACCCTCCGGCAGCGTGTTTTCACCGATGATTATGCTGGAGCCGGGGGCATTATTGATAACGCGGCCTTCCACGCTGATGCGCAAGTCCAGCTTCACGCGGTCGCCGCTCGCGACCGGACGCTCCACGTCATCCCATTGGACAAGCTGCTGCTCCAGGCTTTCGACCACCGTCAGGACGTCCGTATCGGTGACGCGCCGCTTCTCCTTGGTAATGCGAATGGCGCGGTAGTCGCCGGACTCAACCGTGGGCTTTACGGGCACGGTGGCGGCGAACGACACCGGCTGCTCTCTTTCGGCTTGCAGCATTTCGAGTTGCGGCGCGCCAACCGGCTGGACTTCCGTCTGCTTCAGCGCTTCCGCGTACGCCGCCGGCACAAGTCGATCGAGGGCCTCGCGGAAGACCGTCTCCACGCCGGCGTGGCGCTCGACCAAGGCTTGCGGCGCGCGGCCGCGGCGGAAACCGGCAATGTTGACCTTGTCGCTGACACGGCGCACGGCGCGCTTATACGCCGTTTCCACCTCTGCCAGCGGCACTTCCACCGTAAGCTTGACCTGGCTCTTCTCAAGCGTTTCCGACGTTACCGTAATCTCCATTGCCGTGTGTGCTCTCCCTTACCGCAACACCGCTGCGCGCAAACACAAGGCGCAGGGAACCAACCCCGCGCTGCCGGAGACGGGAAAGGCCGCTGCGCGCGCAGGCATCGACCTCTCGCGGCCTCAGCCGCGACGCATCTATGGCAAAAAAAGAGGCGCGGCCGGAGCAGCGCTCTCTTTCACCAACGTCGGCGTTTTGTGAGCCGCCGGGAGCGGAAGACGGGATTCGAACCCGTGACCCTCACCTTGGCAAGGTGATGCTCTACCACTGAGCCACTTCCGCATTGCTTCATTCGCCCCCATTATAGCGAGTAGAAAAGTTCTTGGCAAGACATAGGCGCACAAATGGATTCTTGGCCCTTCCGTGCGCTCTACGTCTGCCTGCCCCGAGCGTATCGAAGGGTCGAACAGCGGCTCCGCATGGAACGACGTATTCATGAGACGCCGTCTCGTTCCTCTTCCTGCGCACTTTGACAGCCGGGCAAGTCCATTGCTACACTTGCCACGAGCCAAATCTGCCCGCTTGCAGAACGGAGGGATCGCGCCGGCATGGAGAGACACTGGAGCTACTACATGCACCTGGGATTCGTGCATTTCATGCTCTTTCCGGAGGTGATGGGCGGTGACGGACCCATAATCGAATCGCTGCGTCACCTTACGGCAGACGACTTCTTCCAGGTAGCCGAGATTACCCACATCGCCGATCCCGCCGTCGCCAAGGAAGCCAAGGCGTTGAGCGAAACAACCAAGCTCAACCTCGGCTTTGGCGTGCAGCCCATCCTCCTGCGCAATCAACTAAACCTCGCCAGCCTGGATGAATCGCACCGCCAGGCCGTGGTCACGCGCGTCAAAGAAGCCGTGGACGAAGCCTACGCCATGGGCACCCGCGTGCTTGGCCTCTTCGACGGTCCTTCATCGTACCCCGGCGAAGAGTATAAAGACCAGGCCTTGCGCGCGTTTGCCGAGTCGCTCAAGGAAATCTGCGCCTACGCCGAGCGGCAGCGCACCGACTACACGCTCTGGATTTCGCTGGAGCAGTTCGACCGGGACGTGGACAAGAAGAGCCTGGTCGGCCCCATCGAGGACACGCTGCCCCTCTGCCAGGACGTGCGCGCCCAGTGCGGCAACTTTGGGCTGCTGGTGGACCAAGGACACCTGCCGCTGCTGGGCGAAACGCCGCAAGGCACGCTCTCGGCGGCGCGCGAGTATCTGGGCCACATCCACCTGGGCAGTTGCGTCAAGAAGCCGGGTCACGCCCTCTACGGCGACCAACATCCCCGCTTCGGACACGAGGACGGCGAGAACGACACGGCGGAGCTTACTGAGTTCCTCCGCACGCTGTTCGAGATCGGCTATTTCGACATGGACGTGCCCACGGAGAAACCGCTCTGCACCTTCGAGTTGAAACCCGCCCCCGGCGAGGATTCCCTTTCCCTCATGGCAAACGCCAAGCGGACGTTCCAGGCGGCCTGGGCGCAACTCTAGACACGACCGAGCACCTAGAAAGAGCAAGGAAACCATGCAGCCGAAAGTCTACGTCACCCGCCGGATACCGGAGTCCGGTATCGAGCTTCTCCAGCAGTCGTGCGCCGTGGAGATTTGGGATAGCGACGAGGTCATGCCGCGCGACACGTTTCTCGCGGCGGTCGCCGGCAGGGACGCCGTGCTCTGTCTGCTCACCGATAAAGTCGACGCCGAGACCATGGACGTGGCCAAGAACGTGAAGATCTTCGCCAACATGGCGGTAGGCTTCGACAACATCGACGTGCCGGAGTGCACCAAGCGCGGCATCATGGCGAGCAACACGCCGGGCGTCCTCACCGACACCACCGCCGACTTTGCGTTCACATTGCTCATGGCGGCGGCGCGCCGCATCCGCGAGGCGCACGAGTACGTCCACGCGAGCAAGTGGACGACGTGGGGCCCGCTGCTCCTCATGGGCCAGGACATCCATCACGCCACGCTCGGCCTGATTGGGCTGGGGCGCATTGGCGCGGAAATGGCCCGGCGCGGGCAGGGTTTCTCCATGCGCGTGCTCTACAACGACATCGTGCGGCGGGAGGACCTGGAACAGGAACTCGGCCTGGAGTACGCCGACTTCGAGACGGTTCTGAAGGAATCCGACTTCGTGAGCCTGCACGTGCCCTACATGCCCGCCACGCATCATCTCGTCAGCACGGCGGAACTTGCCCTTATGAAGCAGTCGGCGGTGCTGATCAATACGGCGCGCGGCGCAATCGTCGACCCGCAGGCGCTCTACGCGGCGCTGTCGTCAGGCGAGATTTGGGCGGCGGGGCTGGACGTTACCGAGCCGGAGCCGATTCCGATGGACGACCCGCTGCTGACGCTGGACAATTGCCTGGTCGTGCCCCACATCGCCAGCGCCAGCTTCAACACCCGCAGCGACATGTCCGAACTTGCCGCGAACAACATCCTGGCCGCGCTCGCCGGGGAACGGCCTCCCACCATCCTCAATCCTGAGGTGCTGGAGAACGGCTAGGCCGCGGCTACCGGTGGCTACCTGAATCCGTGCTTCCAGATTCTTCGCTTCCCGGCCGGTAATGACAACTCACGTCATTCCGAGCGCAGCGAGGAATCTATAGCGCAGCGCGGAACGGGGAGCAGCCGCACGTAGTGCCGCGCCACAATCCCGCGGTTCATTCAAGAGCGGGTGCTATCCTCAGCCGACTGCGTCTTCCAGGGCAACACGCGCAACCGCGCCCGCGCCGGCACGCGAATCACCGGCGGCATGGCGTAGGTCTTCACGCGGCTGTGCACCGCGATGCTTTGCAGCAGGCCGATGCCAATGAAGAGCGCCAGCAGGGCGCTGCCGCCGTATGACAAGAACGGTAACGGGATCCCGGTCACGGGCAGGAGCCCGATGATCATACCCACGTTGACAAACGTCTGCAAAAATATGAGCGTCGTCACGCCAACCGCAAGGTTCTGGCCGAAGTGGTCGCGGGAGTTTGTGGCAATCAACGTCGCGCGCATGAGCAGCACCAAGAACAGCCCCAGCACGAGCGCGCTGCCCACGAAACCCAGTTCCTCGGCCAGCACGGCAAAGACGAAGTCCTTGTGCTGCACGCGCAGGTACTCCAGTTGCGTTTGCGAGCCCTGGAAGAGTCCCCGGCCCCATAGTTCCCCCGCCCCTACGCTGATCTGCGCCTGGAGCACGTTGTAGCCGGCGCCGAACGGGTCTGCCGCCGGATCGAGATACGTGGCGATGCGCTCCCACATGTACTCGCGTATCGTGATGACTTGCAGGAAGACGGCGGACAGCAAGCCGACGGCCACGCCGACCAGATACCGCAGCGGCACTCCCGCCATGAAGACCATGCCCGCCCAAATCCCGAGAAACATCACCGTGGTGCCGAGGTCCGGCTCTCGGAAAACCAGGAAGGCCGGCACGGCGGCAATGACCATGGAGCCAAAGAAGTACCGTATGTCTTGCACGCGGTGCGGTCCGGCGCTGAGGTAGTGCGCCAGCGCCACGATCAGGGCAATCTTCGCCAACTCCGAAGGCTGCACGGAGAAGGGGCCCAGCAAGAACCACCGCTGGGAACCGCCGATAGAGACCCCGGCGATGAGCACCGCCAGCAGCAGGAGGACGGCAGCGCCGTAGCCAATCCATGCCAAGCCGCCCAGCCACCGGTAGTTTAGCCGTGGGGCCACGGTGAGGATAACGACGCCCACGCCGAGGAACACGCTCTGCTTGATGACGTCCACCGACGCCCCGGACTCGTCAAGCGTCGCGCTGTGAATGAGCACGACGCCGACTGCCCCCAGCGCGAGCGCGGCGGCCGTTAGCCAGTAGTCGTAGAGTCTCCACTTGCGTATGGCAATCATGCTATTGCCGCGCGCTCCTGGCGGAAGTGAAGTAGTGGCGGGTCAGTTCATCCGCAATCGGGGCCGCGAATTCGGAACCCTCACCGGCGCCGTAGAGCACCACGGCAAAGGCAATCTCGGGTTCGTCAAACGGCGCAAACCCGGTAAACAAGGCGTGAGTCGGCAGGTATCCCTCCGCGTCGCGAGGCCCGGGAAACTCTGCCGTACCGGTCTTGCCGGCGATGCCGTGCGGATTGGCCTTGATCCGAATTGCCGTTCCGCCCACCACCACGTCGCGCATCGCGTTGCGGATTACGGCGAGCACATTTGAAGAGAAAGGCAAACGGCGCGCCACTCGCGGTTCGATGGGCCGTGCCTGCGCATCGTCGGCCCCGTGTATCTCAGCGGCCACCCTAGGATACATCACATTGCCTCCGTTTGCAATGGCCGCGGTAAAATTCGCCAACTGCAACGGGGTGCACAAGACGTCGCCTTGCCCAATGGCCGTATTGTAGGAATCGCCCTGAAACCACTGTTCCTGCTTCAGGCGCAGCTTGCGCTCAGGAGTTGGCATCAGGCCCTCCTGTTCGCCGGGCAGGTCGATGCCCGTGGGCAGCCCAAAGCCGCTGGCGGTAGCGGCGCGCGCCAGCGCCTCCGGCCCTAGCCCGTCGAAGCCGGTATAGGGGTTGCCGCCCACAAGGTTGTAGAAGAAGACGTCGCAGGAGCGCACCAGGGCCTCATAAGCATTGAGGAAACCGTGCCCGCTGCGCTTCCAGCAGCCGAATTCCCAGCCGCCCGGCAGAATCAGGCTGCCGCGGCACTCGAACCGCGTTTCCAAGTCCATGTCGTGCCGCTCCAGCCAGTCCCCCAGACTCACCAGCTTGAACGTCGAAGCCGGTGGGTAGAGACCGCCGATGGTTTGGTTGACCAACGGCCGCGCCGGATCGTTCGCCAATTGCGCGTAGTCGTCATCCGAAATAGAGCGGGCAAAGAGGTTATTGTCGAACCCCGGCAGGCTCACAAGCGCGCGCACCGCCCCGGTCGCCGCGTCCAGCACAACGACGGCCCCGGACGTCGACTCCGCCGCCGCCAGTCCGTCGCGCAGCATCTCGGTGACAGCCTCTTGCAAGTCCAGGTCGAGACCCAACACAAGATTCTTGCCGGGCCGGGGAGGCGTTTCATCCAGAACGCGCACCGTGCGGCCGTACACGTTCACTTCCACTCTCCTTTGACCCTTTTCGCCGCGCAAATCCGTCTCATAGACAGACTCCAGACCCGTAATTCCCACCTGATCGTCCCGTTCGTAGCCGCGATTCAGGTAGAATTCGGTGCGCTCGTGCGGGATCGGGCCGGTGTACCCCAGAATGTGACCGTTGCTATCTCCCAGCGCGTATTCGCGAACCGGCCGGCTTTCGGCGGAAATGCCCGGGAGATACGGGTGCTCCTCTTCGACGATCAAGGCAACGTGACGCGGCACGTCGCGTTTGAGGATTGTCGGTTGGTACGGACTTTGCAGACCCTGCTCCATCAGCCCCATGAGCGTCGGGGCGGACACGTCAAGCAGCGCCGCCAGCCGCCGCGCGACGTTCTCGCGCTCGTCCCGCGGCAGATCGATCATGCGCGCTACCACGCTAAAACTGGGCGCGTTGATGGCCGCGCGCTGCTCGCGCCGGTCATAGATGACGCCCCGCAAGGGCTTTACGGAGAGCACCCGCAGGCTGTTGTTTTGCGCCTGATCGCGCAGCTCCGGCCCGCGGACGATCTGGATGTACCACAGGCGGGCGACAAGCGCGACAAACGAACCGAAGAGGACGATGCGCAGCAGGTAGAAGCGAATAGCCTCGCGCCGCGTAAGCCTCCGCTTTTCCTCGGCCATCAGCGCCTCCTCGGGTTCGAACGCCGCGCCGTCTGCGACGACGTCACCTCCAACATGCGAAAGCCCGCCAGGACGACGAGCGGGGCAAAGAGCGCGTTGAGGAGCGCCGCCGGCAGCGCCGTTTGCCACAGCATGTCGCCGAACGAAAACCGGTACTCGAACGTCATCAAGAGCGCGCCTATCAAGACGAAGTAGACCATGGCTACCCAAAAGGCCGTTACGACCGCTAACACGATCCGGTTCGGTTGCACCGCGCTTGCGGCGAATCCCCCCAAGCAGCCGGCAATGGTCAGCGCAAGGGCGCTCAGCCCCCAATGCGCGTCCGAGAAGACGTCCACCAGGAGTCCGCCCGCAAAGCCCCAGCCGGCGCCGCCGGCCGGCCCGTACCAGAGCGCCAAGAAGGTGACGACTTGCAGCATGGGCAGCCACACCACGCCAAAGAGCGGAAAGTGCCAAACCACGCTCGTCTGCACCAAGGCGGTGCAGACCATCAGGACGAAGACGGCCGGGCGCGAGACGTCGTTCATCGCTATTGCCCCGTGAACTCCCGCTCTTCCAGCGGCAGCGGCACGAATTCCGCCACCACCATCACGTGCTCCAACTGCGAGAAATCGACAAACGGCTCGATCTCCGCGGTCTGGTACAGTTCGTAGTCCGCCTGCTTCACCTCTACCACCCTGCCGATCACAAGGTCTTTGGGCAGACCCCCGCCCAGCCCGCTCGTCACAACCAGGTCGTGCACGTCTAGCTCTTCGGTCTGGAGGATGTAGCGCATCTGCAAGCGCCCTTCAGACGACCCGTACACGTTGCCGAAAGCTCGGCGCGGCCCGCCCTGCACCACGGCGTTTACCACGCTGGAAGGACTGGTAATGAGTTGCACTTTCGACCAGTGTGAGGCGACTTTGGTAATCTTGCCCACCACGCCGAGATGGGTCACTACCACCATTCCCTTTTCCAGGCCGTTGCTGCTGCCGCGGTCGATGATGATGACGTCCAGGAGATGAGTCGGGTCTCTGCCAATGACCTGCGCCGATACGGGATTCCAATCGGAGTGCGCTTGCGCGTAGCCCAGGTGCTCGCGGAGCGTGCGATTCTCGATCTCCGCGCCGCGCAGCCTGGCGACCTCCGGCAGCAGTTCTTCTACCGTGCGCCGCAGCGCGGCGTTCTCCTCACGCAGATTTCTCGTCTCCTGGAACGACCCCAGCACGTACGCCGCCGCGCCGGTAGAGGTATCGAGCGCGCGTTGGATAGGCGCGGCAACGAAAGACACGGCGTTCTCCACCGGACGCAGCCAGCCTTGGCGGGAAAGGAAGACGAGCACCACCGCCGCCACGATCAGCAGCGCCAGCCTGATGACGAGCGCCTGCGGGCGAGTGTTCAAGTCACGCATCGTGTCTCAGCGTCTCCGGCGTCGTCGCCAACACCAAGATCAGGTGGTTGCGTGCGTGTACTCACGTGAATCGGAAACGAAGAGCTTCTGGTACGACTCGATGTCGTCAAGGCACTCGCCGGTTCCCAGCGCGACACAGGTAAGCGCGTTCTCGGCGACGACCACCGGCACCAGCGTCTCCTCGGAGATCCGCTTGTCTATGCCGCCCAGGAACGCCCCGCCGCCGGTGAGCACGATTCCCCGGTCCACCACGTCGCCGAGCAGTTCCGGCGGGGTTTCCTCAACGGAAATCTTCACCGCTTCGACGATGTCGTGCACCGGCCCTTCGATTGCCTCGCGCATCTCCCCCTGGGTCACCGGCACGGTCTTGGGCAGGCCGGAGAGCATGTCCCGGCCCCGCATCTCATACATCTTTTCCTGGTCGTCGGGAGAGGGATGTGCGGAGCCAATCGCGATCTTCGTCTCTTCGGCGGTGCGTTCGCCTATCAAGAGGTCGTAGGCCTGCCGCGCGTAGTCGGCGATCGTCTCGTCGATCTCATCCCCGGCGATGCGCACCGAGCGCCGCACCACGATACCGCCTAACGATATGACCGCCACCTCCGTGGTGCCGCCGCCGATGTCCACGATCATGTTGCCGGCGGGCTCGTCAACCGGCAGACCGGCCCCAATGGCCGCCGCCATCGGCTCCTCGATCAAATACGCTTCACGGGCGCCGGCGTTGATCGCGGCATCTTGCACCGCGCGCTTCTCAACCTCGGTCACGCCGCTGGGAATGCCCACGATGACCCGCGGCCGCGGCACCAATTGCACGCTGGTGTGCACCCGGTCGATCACGTAGCGGAGCATCGTCTCAACAGTCTCGAAGTCCGCAATCACGCCGTCTTTCAGGGGACGCACCGCTACGATGTTTGCCGGCGTGCGGCCCACCATCCGCTTCGCTTCCTGGCCGACGGCCAGCACCCGATCCGTCCGCAAGTCCATCGCCACGACGGATGGTTCGGATACGACAACACCCTTATCTCGGGCGTACACCAGCAGGTTCGCGGTACCCAGGTCGATGCCCAAATCTTGGGAGAAGAGACCGAGGAACGAACTGAACGGCCCGAGAATGCTCGAGCGCCAGGAAGAAAACGACATCGCCTACCCCACGCGCGTACGCGCTCCGGCGGAGCCGCGGCGGCTCCCGGCGGCACGGCTCGCGCCCGCCGTCGCACACGCTGTCCTACGCTTCACTACCGAACCGAACCCAGCACATTCTAACATACACATAGCCTGCCAGCAGGTCGAGGGGGTATGCCGTTCCGCGCCGGCGGAAGCGCGCGCACGGAGACGCCAAGCCCACGCCCGCGGCCCACTGCCGCTAACGTTGGAGGCCAATTGCGCTGTGGTACACTGTTCCTCGCACGAAATCCGGCGCCGACCCTCCGCGCCAACGCAATCGTGAAAAGGAGTTCTCAGATGCGCGTCGATCGTTTGTACAGTCCCAAAGGACCGCGGCCCGCGGGCACCTACTCGCAGGCGGTGCGCGCCGGCAACTTGCTCTTCATCGCGGGCCAGGGCCCGCTCGATCCTCAAACCGGCGAGATCACGGGCGAAACGCTGGCCGAACAGTGCCAGGTCACGTTGCAGAACATCAAGAATATCGTGGAAGGCCACGGCGGCGACATTCGCAACGTGGTGAAAGTAAACGTCTATTTGGCGGACATGGACGGTTTCTCCGAGATGGACGGGGTCTATAAGACGTTCTTTGGCGAGTATCCGCCGGCCCGCACCACGGTGGGCGTGCAGATGAACGAGATCCTGATCGAGGTGGAAGCGACCGCCGTCCTCGACGACTAGACGCCGAGCCGTTCGCTACGCCTAGGCGTTTTCGCCGACCACTGACGTTTTCGACGACCAATAACTTTCTCGAAGGCTAACGACGTTCTCGAATACCAATGGAAGGGCAAGTAGCCCGTTCGTGCAGAAGGCCGAGTAGCCCGTTCGTGGTGAGCCCGTCGAACCATGAACGGGCTACTCGCTCCCGGATTGCCCGCGCTTTGCCATCGTCTCCCGGTAGCGTTTCTCCATCTCGGGCCCTTGCAGCCGCACGTACTCTTGTTCCTGGGCGCGGGCCGCCGCCGTTGACGCCGCCGCCGGTATCTCTACGTCGGCCACCGTGATCTTGTCGTACCCGCGTTGGTAGGCCACGGACTCGCCCTTGCTCACCATGAGGCTCTGGCCGACGTTGGCCTGCACGATCGGCACGCCGTTTTCGCGCGCCCGCGCGAGCACCGCTCGGTTCTGCGCCTTGCTCGTATTGCCGTAGGTGGGAATGTAGAGGATTTGCGCGCCGTCCAGCACAATGGCGCGCGCAATGAGGGGATTCCAACGGTCGTTGCAGATGAGCACGCCGGCGCGGCCAAACGGCGTGTCGAACGCCCGCAACTTCGTGCCGATGCGGTTGAAGTTCCACGACGGATGCGTGCCCTCGGCGAATTGGCTCTTCTGATACGTGCCGCAAATCTCCCCCCGGCGGTCGAGGAAGATCACCGTATTGTAGACGTCGCCGCCTACTCTCTCGGCAAAGCCAAAGCAGAGACACGTGTCGATTGAACGAGCCAGTTGCTGAAAGCGCCGCACGTACGGCCCATCCCGCGGTTCGGCGATCGCCACCATTTCAGCGGCCGACCGCCGGCCCTCGATGACGTCGTAGACGACGTAGCCCTCGAACGCGCCCTCGATAGTGACGATTACGTCCGGCGCGTGGGCGGCCGCCTGGCGGATGAAGTGTTCCATCTTGGCGGCGTTGTGAGCTTTGTCCCACTTCTTGGGGAGCAGCGAGATCGCCGCCGCCTTCACCGTCGTAAACACGGTCTCCCTGCTTTCCCTTGCACACCCCGTTCGCCCTGAGCGGCGTCGAAGGGTGAACGGCTGGAGGAGCAGTTCATCGGTTTCGCACATTCTACTTTGCGTTTGTGCTTTGACAAGGGCTGCGCGAAGCCCTCAGCACGAACGGAGAGATCCGAATCCATCCGCTCCTATGCGACAGTGTTGAGATCCCACGTCCGCACCGCGGTGTTCACGGCGCTCACGCACATTACTCGATTGACGCCGCCAACGCCGCAGCCGCCGCTTCCAGCCGGGTCAGCGTGCGCGCGCGGCCCAACACGACCATCGTCTCGAACAACGGCGGCGTGGCGGTCTTGCCGGTGATTGCCACGCGCAGCGGCATGAAGAGTTGCCCCGCCTTCCAGCCTAGATCTGACGCCAAACCGCGCAGGCAGGCCTCGATTGTCTCATGCTCCCAGGCCGCCAGTTGCGCGAGCCGCTCGCGCGCCTGCCGCAACGCCCCGAGCGAGCCCGCCGGAGACTGCTTCTTGGCGATGAGGAGCTTTGGCGCGGGCGTCACCTCCGCGGCAAAGAAGAAATCCAGCGCTTCAGGCGCTTCCGCCAGCGTCTTCAGGCGCTCCTGCTCCAGCGCCACCGCGTCGCGGAGGTACGTTCGGTCGACGTCGTCCGGTGCGACAAACCCGCCGTCGGTCAAGAACGGCACACAGCGCGCGGCCAGATCTTCCACCGTCACGCCGCGAATATACACGCCGTTGAGCCAGGCGAGTTTCTGCAGGTCGAACACCGCGTTCGCTTTGTTCACGCGCTCCAGGCTGAAGGCCGAGACAAGCTCATCCAAGCTAAACACTTCCTGCGTATCGCCGGGATTCCAGCCGAGCAACGCCAGAAAGTTGACGACCGCCTCCGGCAGGTACCCCTGTGCGGCATAATCGCCGACGAACACCGCCCCGGAGCGCTTGCCCAGTTTCGAGCGGTCGGGATTCGTCAGCAGCGGCAGGTGCGCGTAGGCGGGCAAGTCGAAACCCAGCGCCTGGGCAATGGGAATCTGCCGGTGGGTATTGTAGAGATGGTCGGCGCCGCGAATGACGTGGGTAATCGCCATGTGGCTGTCGTCGATAACCGAGGCAAAGTTGTACGTCGGCATACCGCCGGCGCGCACGATCACCAGGTCGTCGAGTTCAGTCGCATCCACGCTGAGGTCGCCGCGCACCAGGTCGCTGAAGTCCACGCTGCCTTCACGCGGCGAACGGAAACGCAGAACGTACGGCGCGCCGGAGCGCTCGCGCGCGGCCCGCTCCGCCGCCGTGAGGCCCAGGCAAGTCTGCGGATAGCGGAACGCGCGGCGCTGCCGTTGGGCCTCTTTGCGCAGCGCGTCAAGCTCCGCCGGCGTGCACCAACACCGGTACGCGTGGCCGTCCGCCAACAGTTTCTCAGCATGAGCCTGATAGAGCCCCAGCCGCTCGCTCTGGCGGTAGGGTCCACACGCGCCGCCCGCGCCATAGCCCTCGTCCCAGTCCAGGCCCATCCATCGGAAACTATAGAGCACACCCTCGATGTCCGCGTCGGAGGAGCGTTTCGCGTCGGTATCGTCGATACGGAGAATGAAGACGCCACCCGTTTGGCGGGCAAAGAGGTAGTTATACAGCGCCGTGCGGGCATTGCCCACGTGGAGACTGCCGGTCGGACTGGGCGCTATGCGCACCCGGACGGAATTTCCCATGCTCTTCCTCTGCTATGTCCGATCACCGTAGCGCAGGTTTGCAACCTGCGACAATGTCCGGTGAATCGATTGCGCAACCTACCCTCGCAAAGTTTCGTCGGAAGACCACGCGCGCGTTCCTCGTGCAGGCGGGGGACAAGCCCACGCGCTACGCTAGGGCGGAAGTGGACGTCACCCCGGCTTTAGCGGCCCCGTGCGCAAAAAATCGTGGCGGAGAGGGTGGGATTCGAACCCACGAGGCGCTTGTGGCGCCTACTCGCTCTCCAGGCGAGCGCCTTCGACCACTTGGCTACCTCTCCACTGCGCCTTGGCAATGCGTCGCGCGCACGTGCCTCTGCCACTTGAGTCTAGCAGCGCGGCGGCGGCAGCGTCAAAGTCCGGCCGCAAGCGGGCAGGCGCGCGTATCCGCCACGTTTCCGCGCGGCAATGCGCCAAGCGCCATCGGTTGACAGCAGGCTAAGCGCAAAACTACCATGACCATGTGTGGCGTCTGCGACTCTCACTATGCGGTTCCCTATTGGCAGCCGGAGTCTCTAACCGAGAGTCCCAGTCGCCGGCACGCGCCGCAACCCTGCACGCACACAACCGGACACATGGCAGAGACCAGCGATTCCTCGAACTCTTCCGGTTCGCCGGACCTTTCCAGTTCGCTCCCAACGCTCGTGGCGGACGTCGGCGCCTTCAACACGCGCGTCTCGCTCTTGGAGCGCGTGGAAGGCGCGTTCCGTCTCGCCGGTGTCGCGCGCGTGCCGAGCACGATCGAACCGCCCGTTTCCGACGCGATGCTGGGCGTCTCCCGCGCCCTGGCGGAGTTGGAGCGCACCACCGGCTGGTCTGCCGCACGGGAGCAGGTGAGCAAACTGGCGGTCACCAGCGTCAGCCTGACGGTGGTGACGAGCGTGCTCAGCCTGGGCGACAACCGAGCCTTGAACAGGCTGCTCGAAACGCTGCAAACGCTGCCCATCACGCCCGTAGACATCTTCGATCTCAACCACCGGCCGCCCGACGCCTACCAGTTCGTCTACCAACGGCTGATAGATTCCCCGCTGGACGCGCTCGTAATCCTGGGCAATGACGCGGACAAGGACTGGGAGATCGAAATCGCGCGGCTGGGCGAGATCGTGCTGCGCGTCGTAGCGGCGCACCGCAGCGCGTGGCAGCTAACCCTGGTCTTCATTGGCTCCGGCGCCCACGCGCAGTATCTGCGGACGTTCCTGGGTGAGCGCGTCTCGCTCCACCACATGACTCCGGCGGCAGACGAGTCTACCCGGCTCGACCTTCCCGCTCTCGACTCGCTCGTGCAGTCACTCGCGCGCGCGAAGCGCCGGGGCCGCCTGCCGAACTACGACGGCTTCAGCGAGTGGGCGGGAACGGACCCGACCGCCTATCAGGACGCCCTCAGCCGCGTCACCCAGCAACTGGCCCGGCGCTACAGCATCCACGTCCTCTCCTTGGATCTTGGGGCGAGCCACGTAGCGGCAGTCTCAAGTCTGCCGAACGGAGAGGTGCGCCAGGCTTCCCTGGACGGTTTCGGCGCGCTGCGCAGCCCGCAGAATATCCTGCTGGAGGCCGGGCGCGAGGCGATCGAACGCTGGCTGCCGTACGACCTGGACGAGAGCCGGCTGGACGCCTATCTCCTGCACCGCCTGGCGCATCCCGCCGCGCTGCCGACCACGATCGAGAGCCTGGTGCTGGAGCACGCCTTTGCCCGGGAGGCGCTGCGCAACGTGGTGGAACTCATAGACGATTACACCGTGGACGGCAAGCGGTCGGCGCCTTGCGCCGCCGCGGACGTCATCATTGGCTGCGGCGCGACGCTTGGCAGCGCGCCGCGCCTGATCCAGGCCGTCTCGATGATGCTCGACGCGGTGCAGCCGGCCGGCTTCACGCAGTTTGCCCTGGACCGGGCCGGCGCGCTGCCGGCGCTCCTCCTGGATAGAGCCATCGAGGAAGGGGATCCATTGCTCGAGCAGGACGTCCTGCTGAGCCTGGGCGTCAGCATCTCGCCTAGCGGCCGCATGGAGGAGAACCGCCCTGCTCTGCGGCTGCGCGCCGGTATGCCGTCCCGTTCCCCTGAAGAAGTGCAGGTCAACTATGGGGCGATGGAGTTGATACCCTGGGAAGGCGGGAGCGGCTCCACCCTCGAGGCCTGGCCCGCTACCAGGCTAAATCTAGGCGTGGGCCGCGGCCGCGGCGCGGAGCCGCGCGCGCATCTCTACGGCGGCGCAATCGGGCTCATCGTCGACGCACGCGGACGCCCCCTGGACCTGGCCGACAACAAGGACAAGCGCCAGGCCAAGGTGCTCGAATGGATGCAGTCCACGGGCGCGTACCCCACCCTCTCCTTCTCCGGGAGAACGAACTAGCCATGGCCACCATGCTCGCGCTGCGCGGTACCGCCAACCCGCCGACGCCGACACCCCAGGTCGGACGCTATCTCCTGCGGCTGCACCGGGTGCTGCCGGCCGACGGTGAGATCTCCGTGCAACCGGGCGACAAGGTGGAACCGCACACGCTGGTGGGCACGTGCGCGCTCACGCCGCAGCGGGTGGTGCTGGATTTGGCGAGCCTGCTCGGCGTGCCGCCCGACCGCATCGAAGAATCTCTCGTGGTCGCTCAGGGTGAAGGCTGCGCCGAGGGCACGCTGATTGCCGTCCACCGCCGTTTCTTCGGCTTGCGCACGCGCACGGTAACGGCTCCGCTGACAGGTCACGTCGCGGCGCTGTCGTCGCGCAGCGGCCTCGCGTGGTTCGAGACTGAGAGCCACACGGTCGCGCTGCCCGCCGGTCTGTATGGCAGCGTGATCGACGTCACGCCGCGCCGGGAAGTCGTCATCGAAGCCGAGGCCGTGGTCGTGCGCGGCGTCTACGCCATCGGCGGCGAGGCGTCCGGCAACCTGACGACCGTGCTCACCCAATCCGCCGAGAGCGACGAGCGCCTCATTCTCGTCTCCCGCGAACCGGCAACCATCGACACGCTGCGCCGCGCCTACCAGTTGCAGGCCGCGGCCGTGGTGGCCCCGTCCGCCGTCCGCGCGGACATGGCGGCCCTGGGCATGGACCCGCTGGCGCGCCCCAGTTCGCACACGTGGAAAGGCCCGCCGCTGCTGCTCACCGAGGGCTTTCGCGGCCAGGCGATGACGGATACGCTCTGGGAACTCCTCACCGCGCAGCCGGTCTCCTGGGCAACCGTGGTCGCGCGGCCGGACCAGCACCTCTTCCTGCTCATCCTGCCCATCCGCTCGCTCGCGCCCAAAGACGCCTGGACGCGCTTTGGCCCCGGGTCGCGCCTGAAGCGGGCCGGCGCGTCCGCCGAACCCGGCGAGGGGCGGCTGGAAGCCTTCCTGCCCTTCCCCATCGGCGTGCCCTCCGGCCTGCGCCTCTCCGCCGCGGAGATGATCGACACGGAAGAACGGCGCAGCCAGGCGCCGATCTCCGAGTTAGAGTGGTTGATGTAGCCGACTTCGACGGTACGTCGCCGACTTCGACGGAACGTCGCCGGCGCCCCCTAGCGCGGCGCCAGGGTTATGGAAGGCTCCTGCGGGAAAGCGGACGCTGCCACAGCCATGCGGTCATGAGATCTCCAAAGGATGCCTTTTGCCTGCCGTACCGATTATCTATACAATTGAGACCCACACCAGACACGTCGGCGCAATTTCGACTGCCTCGATTACGCGCAACCATGTAGGCTTGCCGGCCGACACAGAGACTCGCTCATCACGCAACGATTTAGGAAGCGTAGCATACACCGATGCAGGCGATCATTCTCGCGGGTGGATTAGGCGAGCGGCTGCGGCCGTTCACCGCCGACCGGCCGAAGACGATGGTGGAAGTTGGCGGCGCGCCGATCCTCGCCTATCAGCTTGCCTGGCTGCGCGCGGCCGGCGTAGACCGATTCATCATTTCGTGCGGCTACCGGCACGACGTTATTCAAGCTCACTTTGGCGACGGCCAGCAATTCGGCGTCCGGATCGAATACGCGATCGAGCGTGAAAAGCTCGGCACGGGCGGCGGGTTGAAGCTTGCCCTTGGTGGCGCCGACCCGGCTGAACCATTCGTCCTCGCGACCAACGGCGACATTCTCACCGACCTGGACGTCGCCGCCATCGTGAACCTGCATCAGGCGGACGAAAACCTCGCAACCATCACGCTCACGCAATTGCAAAGTCCCTACGGCATCGTCGAGTCGAATGAAGCGCGCAAGGTGACGGCTTTCCGCGAAAAACCGCTCCTGCCCTACTGGCTGAGCGCCGGCGTCTACGCCCTTTCGCCCGCCATCCGGGAACTCCTGCCGGATAAGGGCGATCACGAGCGGAGCACATTTCCCGAGATTGCCGGCCAAGGCAAGCTGGGCGCGCTCAAGGCGACCGCCTACTGGCGCGCAATCGACACGGCCAAAGATCTATCCGAAGCGGAGCACGAACTAGCCGAAAAGCCACTGCCCCATGTCTGAACAGCCATTGACAGGAAAGAGCACGGGCTTCGACTATCCGGCCTGGCACGAGGACCTGGACGACGAGAACCTCAAGCAGTCGATGCAGGTCTACTACGACGAGCGCGCCGGCGAGTACGTGGACTGGTTCCTGCGCACCGGTCTCTACGACCGGCCGGAAACGAACGCGCCGTTTCTCAGCGGCCTGCGCCAACTGGAGGAGGAGGTCACCGCCCTGGGCGCACGCGGCGCGGGGCGCATATTGGAAGTCGCCTGCGGCATCGGCTGGTGGACTTCGCTGCTTGCCCAATCGGGCCGGGAGGTGATCGCCTTCGACTACGGTCCGCGCATGTTGGCCGAGTGCCGCAAGCGGCTGGCCCACAACGAGGCGGACGCGGCGCTCGTGCGCGCCAGCGCCTACGCCTTTCCTTTCGCCGATAGCGCGGTGAGCGGCTGCCTCATGGGATTCTTCTTCAGCCACGTGCCCCACGCAGACGTCGGGCCACTGCTGGGCGCGGTGAATCGTGCCGTCCGTCCCGGGGGCGAGGTGCTCATCATCGACTCGAGTTTGCCGGCGCTTGACGACGTGGAGACCGAAGTCCAGCAGCGCCCCTTGCGCGACGGTTCGCTGCATCCCGCCCTCAAAGTCTACTACGGCGCGAGCGGGCTCTCCCGTATACTGGAACCGTTTGCCGAGAACTTGACGGTCAAGAAGGTAGAGGGCCTCTTCATCTGCGCACGCTACCGGACGCCGGGCTGACCACGCTGCGGTCGTTAACGGCACGGATTCATTACCCCGACGATTTCAGGCGGCGGCAGACGCCATGCGGTGAGCGTGTCCTCCTCATCGAGCGTGACCAACAGATCGCCGTCCGTGGCTACGGCAAAGTCGCGGATTGGCGCCAGCGGGCTCACCGTGCCCAGGATGCTGCCGTCGAAGCGGAACACGACCAAGCGCATATTCTCAGAAACGCCGATGAGATAGTCTCGATTGGCTACGATCTGCGACACCGGCAGAGCGTTTTGCTGCCACAATTGACAGCCGTCTTGATAGTAAGCCGCGATACCGTGCACCCCACCGACGTAGATGATGTCGCCGGGCTGGGAGACCGCCAGCGCGCGGCCGCGGGCCGGCGCATGCCATTCGACCTGCTCCGTTTCAACATCGAACTGGCTGACGTGCCGCTCGGTGAGCACAACCACCTTCCGGTTGAGGCCGGCAAGCGCGACGCTTACGACAGGTTCGGAAAAGTCCGAGCCCATTCGCTTCTCGCCGCGCTCGTTGACCACCATTACCTGAAACCGGCCCGCGCCGACGCCGCCCAACGCGACCCGATCGCCGTCTGGTGAGAGATGGAAGCTATTGAGGCCGGGAATGTTGTGGTAATCGAGGGACGTAAACCAGGCTAGTTCCGACTCGTTGAATCCGAACGCGCGGCCCAATCCCTCCGCATTCGAAGTGGAGGCAACCATCGTCCGCCCGTCACTGCTGATGGCGGCGTTCTCCAGAATGACCGCATGCTCAGCCAGCGTTTTGCTCCAACGCGGACTTCCGTCCTGATCGAGGGCCTGTGCGCCAATGCCCACTGCAAAGACGGCCGTGCCCTCTCGCGCTACCGCAAGGTCATACGTCGGCAGCGAGAGGCTTCGGAGCCACTGGCGTTCTCCCTCTCCATTCCAGCGCTGTATCACACCACTGGAATCGCTGCCAAGCACAGCGCTGCCTTCCGGCGACACTGCGATGAAGTGAGCGGGCGTCGTCAAGGCGTGCGACCAGACCGGTTCACGCCAGGTACGGCCTTGGATCGGCGATACCTGGGCAACGCGAAAGACGTGCACCGTCTCCTCGCGTATGCCGGCCTCGACGTTGCGCTCACGCCACTGCGCCGCAACCGCCCCCGCCTCCGCGGCCGAGAGAAACGGCCCCAGCAGCACCACGGGCGCGCCGTCCCGGCTGAGCACGGCGCGGTTGGCGGCCGCCGCCTCTTGTACGCGCTGCGCTTCTTCAACAGTCGCAAACGGCCCCAGCGCAACGCGGGATACCGCGATCGGTTCCGCCGTGATTTCGAGTTGCCCGGCTTGATAGAAGAGTTCGCGCAGCGCCGGGCCGTCGGCCAACGCGGTGTTGGCAAGGAATGATTCGAGTTGAGCTTCCGCCAGCGCAAGCTGGGCATACGCCGCGGCGAGGGCATCATCCTGGCTTGTGTCGACGTACTGGCGAAACTCGCCGGCCGCGCGCGCGAGGGGATCGACTGCCGCCAGCAGGCCGGCGGCGCCGTTCACGGCTCCGCCAGCGTTGACGTCAACCACTTGCTGCGCCAACTGCTGGATCTCGGGGATGAGAAAATCAAGCGCCTGGCGGTACTTGTGCGGCGGCAGCGACTCTTGCAAGTACGCCAGGTTGTGGACGTTGAGACGCCGGATGACGAAAATGACGTCTCGCGCAATCTGTGGGATGCGGTGCTCCGCCCGGCTTGCCGGCTCGTCAGGGGCGGCGGCCTGCGGCGCGGCCGGGGCCGCGCCGCCGCAGCCGAGGCCGAACGCGGCCAGCAGCACACAGAGAGCCAGTGCCCTCCCCACGCCGCCTGCTCTCATCATGGCGCCAACCTCTACCACCGCATCAGCCGGAACTCGCTCCGCTAGAAGTCGTCTTCCACCGCCAGCGCACCCTCCGCGTCGATGTCCTCGCCTTCCAGATCGGCCCACGCGTATGCGTCACCGCTCTCTTCGGCAAAGTCGCTCTCCGCGCCCGGCGCGACGTCCTGCCAATACTCCTCGTCCTCTAACTGCTGGCCGTTCTCGCCGGGGAATGAGTGTTGGCCCGCCTGGCTGGGATGCTGATAGGTCTCCTTTATCACAACGTAGACGTCGCGGCTCTGTATCCCCAGCACCGCGGCGGCGTAGCGGTTGCCGGATTCTATCAGGTAGATCAGCCGCTGTGACAGCGATGCGGCCAATTGCCCCAACGGCTGACCGCTGCGGCTCAGCACCCGCATCACGCTGCCGCGCCGTTCCAGGCGCAGCGGGTCTCCCGGCAACGGCAGCGCCTGGCTCTGCTTGCCGGGCACGGGCAGCGCCTTGACGATCTTCGTCTTGCCCGGTTCGGCAATGAAGATGTCCGCCGGGACGCGCTGCACGTCGTCGGCCACGTCCGCGTGAACCGGCGCTTCCAACCAAGACTCCAGCCGCACGAGGTTGCGTCCGGCAATGGCGTTGACCGGATCAAGCTCCAGCGCATGCTGGTAGCTGAGCTTGGCCTCTTGCAGCAAGCCAAGCTCCCACAGCGCTTTGCCGAGACGATTGCGCGCGTCAACGTCCTGCGGGTCGAGCTTGACAATCGAGCGATTGATCTTCTCGGCCTCGGCCCAACGGTGATCCGCCGCGCACTGGATCGCCTGTTGCTCCCAGTACCGTTTGAAACGGCTGCGTTCAGCGCCAATGATCTGTGCCATATCACTATCCCTCTCACAGATAGGGTGCTACTGCCGCACACAGGCGTGAACCGACGCGCGCGTGCGGCAAGCAATGAGAAGTTTTAACTGCGGGCGTACTGCTCCTGCGGGGTATGGTTTACGGAAGCATAGAACACCGGCAGCAGTGCGCTGCGTGACCTGAACCAGGGGATAGTTCAGAGCCAATGCACGTACTTACTATAGCACAACGACTAGCGGCTTCACTACCTTTTACCCCCATTATCCCCAGAAAAACGCGGAAACTTCTAAAATTCGATCTCAAGCCGCGTACTCGAGGCGGGGAATAAGAGGCACGAGACCCGTGCGGAGCGCCTTTCCCGCAACTGAATATGACGCAAACCGTCCGCCAGCGCCGAGCCATGCGAAACTCCACTCCGTGCCCCGGCGCCGGCAGGGGTATGTAAATGTCACTCCGAGCGCAGCGTCGAACCCTGTTCGGCACGCTGGTATGAAGAACTGCGCCGTATGCGCGACACCCGCGACACGGTAACCCCAAGGCGACACGCGCCGCTCTCCGAGCTTGGGTGGCTGATGTAGCCGGCTTGGTTGCAGACGGCCGCTTGGCAAACACTCCCGCCGCAAAACCGCGCGACGGGGCCTCGACGAACTTGGCGGCTACGGCGCGCAGGTTTGCCGCACGTTGGAATCTTCTCAGCCCAGCCCGCTTGGCCTCTTGCCCGCCGGACTGGCGCGCGCCAATTCGACCGCGGATTTCACCGAACGAGTGGTTCGATGGTTACTGAATCATTAGCAATATCTGTGGAAGCACTGTTTGTCGTATCTGATATGTTATGCTAAGCGGGGCGCAAACTGGAGTGAAATGTGAAGCCTATGAGGGGACAGGCCCGCAGTGGCGCGGCGGCATGTGCCAAGTCTATGGGCAAGGGTTGCGCTCGCGTCGCTGCTCGTGGGCGTCTCATTCTCTCAGACTGCGCGTGCCGATGGGACGGTAGTAATCAACGAGGTCTATCCGGACTACGCGGGCGGGCCGACAAGCTGGATTGAACTGCACAACACCAGTACTACAACGGCTGTCGAGTTAGATCTGTGGCAGCTTGTTTTGGGTACGGGTGAGGAAGATCCCTACTATGACATACCATTTGGCACGTCGATTGCCCCCGATGGTTACTTAGTCTTCGATAGAAGCACTACACTGCTCGCTATCGCAGCGAGCGGCACTGTCCGTCTTGTCTCTTTAGACCTCGATACATTTGAATACAGTGACGTGGATAGCGTCGAATATTCGGTTTCTGAAGATGGAAGCTCGTATTCGCGGGTGCCGGATGGCTCGCCCACCTGGATAGCCGTGTCCACGCCCACCAAGGGCCAGTCAAACGGCAATCCCACGCCCACACCAACTCCCTCGCCAACGCTTACACCCACACCCACATCAACGCCAACTCCCACACCGACACCGACACCGACGCCTACACCAACACCAACGCCAACTCCAACTCCCTCGCCAACGCCTACACCCACACCCACATCAACGCCAACTCCCACACCGACGCCGACGCCTACACCAACGCCTACGCCAACTCCCGCACCTACGCCAACACCAACGCCTACGCCAACTCCCACACCGACACCCACCCCAACTCCAAGGCCCACTCCTACCCCAACACCCACTGCTACGCCGTCACCCTCACCGACCGCGACGCCTGTGCCAACCGCTACGCCAATCTCTACACCTGTGCCAACTCCTACACCTGGTCACTCGCCTGAGCCCACGCCGTCGCCGATCCGCGTCCCTACCCCGACACCGACTCCCAAACCTACACCAACTCCGACACAATCGCCCACGCCCACACCTACGCCTACACCAACACCCACGCCCACGCCTACATCAACACCTACTCCTACCCCAACACCTACTCCTACACCGACTCCCACTCCTACGCCTACACCAACTCCCACTCCAGAGCCTCCACCGGAAGGTTGCTCCCAGCATTTGGACTCCGGTATAGCCTTGAACGAAGTCTATTTCGGCAGTCCAACAAAGCGGGATGGCTGGGTAGAGCTATTCAACAGTGAATCTGCAAACGTGAACTTGGCTTGCTGGGGATTGGAATTAGTCGATGGCTCTGACAGACTCAAAAGCTCCTTTGCAAACGACGCTACGATCGAACCTAGAGGATTCTATGTCATAGCGGAGTGCACAGGTACGGTACCTCCAAGTGGTTGCCTAAAGTTCTCGACTTACCCAATTACAGATCCATCGGGGACTCCAGTACCTAGACCACTTCATCTCTTCGACTATCAAGGAATCAAGACCGACGAGGTCACGATCATTGAAAGCACCGGGTCAACGGGACTTGCAAGGATTCCAGATGGCAGCGGCGATTGGGCAGGTACTTCGGCATCTACCATTGGCCAGTCAAACGAAACGCCGACACCTTTTCCGCCGCCGCCACCACCACCGCCACCACCCCCTCCAAAGCCCACGCCGAAGCGGCCCTTGCCGCAGAAACTGCGCATCACGGAGATCTACTACGACGGCCAAGTGCCGCGCACTGAGGGTGACGAGTTCATCGAGATACAGAACCAGGGCGCGGCGGTGGCGCGCATGGGGCGCGTGCGCATTCAGATACAGAGCGCCGCGGCCCGCAGCGCCGTGGCCTACGGCTTTCCCGCGGGCGCCACGCTCGCCCCGGGCGAAATCCTGGTCGTGGCCAAGAATGCCCGGCAATTCGCCGACCGCTTCGGTTCCGACCCAAGCTACGAGGCCCGCGCCACCGGGACCGGCTACGCGAATTCACCGGCGGTGCGCAATCTGGTGCACGACCGCCGCGTATCGGGCCGCTCCTGGGCGCTGGCCAACACCGGCGCGACCGTCGCCCTGCTGGGTGACGACGGCATGGTGCTCGACGCCGTGGCCTATGGGCATGATCCCGGCGGCGCTCTGGACCTGAAAGGAGAATTCCCGTCGGCGGCGGACGGCCAATCGCTGCGGCGCGACACGAACGGCGCAACCGACGCCCTCACGCCTGACGGCCTCCAGGCGGACGCGCCCTCGCCGGGGACAATTCCACCCACTCCCACGCCCACGCCGCGGCCGGTTCCTTCACCCACGCCCATGCCGTCGCCCACGCCTGCGCCCGTGCCCACACCGACTTCAACGCCTGTCCCCACGCCAACGGCGGAACCTACACCCGCGCCCACGCCATCACCAACTCCCGCGCCGACGCCCACCGCCGCGCCGCTGGCCGCAACGCCGCCTACGGCGACACCCACGCCCACGCCTATGCCAACGGCAGCGCCGCCCACTCCGCCGCCGCCAACTCCGACCGTTGAAGCATTGGCGTGCCTGACGGACATTCCGCCCCACGAGCCGGCCCGGCGCGTGCGCGTTTCCGGCAGCGTGACGGAAACGCGGCGGCTGCCCGGCGAGACCCAGGTATTCATCGCTGACGAGTGCGGCGGGGCTATTCTCCATCTGCCGTTACAAGACGCGCCCCCGCCGGTGCATAGCCGCGTACGCTTCACCGCGCTCGGCGCCCGCAGCGAGACTCAAATCGACCTCTACCTGGATGCCGGCGCTACGCTCGCGCGCCTGCCGGCCGGGCCGCTCCCGCCGGCAATGCCGTTTGACGATGCCATCGCCCGACGCGCCCCCAGCGGCACGCGGGTTTTCGCGCCCGGCGCGATCGTCCGGGCGCACGACAGTGCGGGAAACACCCGCTTTCGGGCTACGCCGAGCAACATCCTATTGGATGCCCGCACGCCGGCGGTTCCCGCCGGGGCCGTCGTCTTCTACGGCATCATCGAATGGCGCAGCGCGGGAGCTATTCTGCGCGTGCACTACGTCGCGCCGGCCGCGGCGCGGGCGCCGCCTTCTGCATCATCCCCAATAAGCGGGAAGATAATTGGCGCGGTCCTCCAGCACGCGCGCGACGCGCTCCGCCTCCTGCTCAGCCGCGCGGCAACGGGCGGACGAGCGAACGCTTTGCCTTTGGAAATAGAAGCGCGGCCATGACGCGGGAGAGCGAAGCAAGCAGTGGGGGGACTCGAGCGCCGCGCAAACGGGAACCTACGCTAGCCGCCTGAGACCCTTACATAACCCCTTGCGCCGCTCGATGGGGGAAGGCCGGGATGGGGGTGAAATAGCTTGGCAAGTTCCGCTTGTAACGTAACAAGCGCCTCTGGATTCCGGCTTGCGCCGGAATGACGGAATCATGCAAAGGTCCCTCAAGGGGAAAGCAGCCGCCTGGCGTTGCCGCGCGCAATCGCTTCTTTGCCGGCCGCGGAAACCTCCGCCATCTCCAGCTTGGCGATGCCGCACGCCGGATACTGCAGCGGCATGCCTGTGCCCAGCAGCACGCGGTCTGCGCCGGCGCGGGACACTACCTGCGCGATTGCGCCCAGGCCTTGCAGGCATGAAGTTTCCAGCCACACGTTGGGGTGCGCATTGGCCAGGCGAATGCCGTGCCACGCTTCCGCGCCGTAGTTCAAGCCGTGCAACACGAATTGCACGCCGGGCTGCTGCGAAATGAGGTCCTCGAACGCCTCTACCGCGGCAACCGGGAACGACCAGTCCATGATGGCGCGCATGACCAACGTCACCACCAAGCCATGGGACTGGGCCGCGGCGCAGAGCGGCGCAAGCTGGGCCGGCAAGGTGTTGTGGTGGTGGCTGGGATAGCAGCGCACGCCCTTGGCGCCGGCAGCCGCATACTCTCCCAGTAGTTCGGCCTCGCCGCCTTGCGTGCTGTCGATGGTGACGAACGGCACGAGCCGGCCGCCGGACTCCGCTGCCGCCTCGAGAATCTCAGCGTTCCCCAGCCGCCAGTCGCTCTCCAGCGCGCGCGTAGAGCCCACCACCGCCCGCTCGATGCCGTGCGCGTCCATGAGCGCCAGCACGTCGGCCGCGGTGCGCTGCTGCAGGGGCCAGTAGCCCCACGCGCCGAGAAAACCGGAGAAGTCCCAGACCGTCATCGTGTGTGCCGTTCCTCTCCCGCCGCTACGGCCCGAGCCGCAGCAGCCGCGCCATGTTGCCGCCGAATATCAGGTCTTTGTCCGCCTGGCTGATGGCGGCTCCGCTCACCCGCGCCATCTGCACGCTCACCTCCAGCAGCGGCATGTCCGTGCCAAAGATGACCCGCTCCGGGCCGATGCGCTCGAGCGTGTACTCCAGCGAGCCGTTGTTCACCGCGCTGCTGGCGGTTTCCAGCAAGAGCGACGGATGGCGTTCCGCGGCCTGCACCGCGCGCAGCCAGTCGCCCCGCGCCAGGGCCGTATTGCCGGAGTGGGCCATCATCAGAAACGCCTCCGGCACCCGCGCGGCCATCACTTCGCACTCTTCGGCGGTGGAATGCGCCAGGATCGGCATCCGGTGCGCGGCCGCGCGTTCGAGCACGGGAAAGACCGACGGGCGCACCAGCGGCGTCATCGGGTACGAATAGATCTTGATGCCGCGCATCCCGAATTCTTCCACGCAGCGGTCGATCTCTTCCAACGCGCCGTTGTCGAAGTTCATCGTGGGGATGCTGACGTACCCGAGAACTCTGTCCGGGTGTTGGCGCAGCGCCTTGCCCAACGTGTCGTTCCCCTCGCGCATGTCGTGGATGAGAGCCGTGAAATCCGTGACGAACAGCTTGTCGATGCCGTTGTCATCGGCCAGCCGCAGCAGGTCGTCGATAGTGGCGCTGAAGTTATAGGCCGTGGAAACGCCCACGTGCACGTGCGCATCGATGATCATTGGCGTCCGCTCCTTGTGTTCGGTAGGCTAGCAGAGCGCGCGGCCGCGCGCAAACGCGCCTCGGCGTGGAATTCTTGTATACTAGGCTTCAAGCCTCTCGCGGGCTCTATACTGGCGAAGGATCGCATCGGCCCGCGCGGGGAGCCCACGCGGATTAGTCAAGTTTGAGAAAGGCGGCGGAAAGCCATGAAGAAAGCGGTTTGCGGTAACAGTTTCGGCCGGGACGTCTCGCTGTTCGACGCGATGACAATGGCGAAAGAGGCGGGCTTCGAGGGCATCGAACCGGGCCTGACGCTGGAAGGAATACTTACCACGGAATCCTCTGACGACGACCTCCGGCGGCTGCGCGACCACGCGGAGAAGACGGTGGAAATTCATGGCCTGATGGGCGGACCGGCCATTCGCAGCGCGCCGCTCACCACGCTGGATGAGGCGCAATTGCGGCAGGGCGTGGAGAACATCGCCAAGGCCCTGCGCATCGTGAAGGCGCTGGGCGGCACGAGCCTACTGGTCGTCCCGGGCACGGTGAGCGAGAGCGTGCGCTACGACGTCGCGCTGGAAGGCACGCTGGCAGGCCTGAAGCAAGTCGCGCCCATAGCGGAAGATCTTCAAGTTCACGTGGCGGTGGAAAACGTGTGGAATAAGTTCCTGCTCTCGCCGGTGGAGATGCGCAACCTGCTCGACGAAGTGAACAGCCCGTACGTCGGCTGCTATTTCGACGTGGGCAACTTCCTGGGCTGGGCCATTCCCCAGCACTGGATCGAGATTCTCGCCCACCGCATCAAGAAGGTGCACGTGAAGGACTTCAAAGTGCAGGTAGGCAACATGGACGGCTTCGTGACGCTCCTGCAAGGGGACGTGGACTGGGTAGCGGTGCGCAAGGCACTGGGCGCCGTCGGCTACGACAGCTATCTATCGGCGGAGATACCGCTGCACCCGGTGTTTCCGGAGAAGAGCCTGCTGGACATCAGCACGAGCTTGGATACGATCATCGCCAGCGCGTAGCGGGCGCTCATGGCCCCACTCCGGCCTGAGGCGGTACGTAACGACCAGTTGTCTCTCGAAGTTCCGCTTGGGGCCGCGGGCGGGCCGTATCTACCAGCGAGTCTGCGGCGGCTGCAGGCCCTCTAGCGGGATCCGGGACTCTTGTGATGTCCTCGCAGAGTGCTAGCGGCTCAACGCGCCCATTTTCTGAACGAGCAACTCAATTCGCTCTATGCCGTCCTGCACGAATTCATCCGTCTGCCAGTCCTCATAGAAGTTCTGGTGCATCGAATTCGCCACTTGAAAGAGAGCCAGGAACTCGGAGTCGTCTGCCTCGCGGGAGATCCGACTGACGACGTGAAAGAGCCGAGCGTGAGAATCGTGTCGCCAGCCTCTCTGCTCGGCGGCGGCTTTCACGGCGTGTGCGGCCGCACCCCAAGCCTTCTCAGACGCCTGAAGCCGGTCACCCTTATCGAACTCTTCCTGCGCCTGGCGGATGAGCCGCCGGCTCAAGGCCGTGTACTTGTCCACGTTCCCGTTTCTGCTCCCAGCTGAAAGCATTTTCAGCGCTCCCTACGTTGCGATATTGCGCCAGCGCCGCAAGGAACCAACCAGCGCTCCAGTCTATGGCCATATGGTATCGCGACGGCCGGCGGCTATAGCTGCCCCAAGTATACCGCACTCTCTAAATGACCACAGCGCGCCGCCAACTGAAGGATTTAGGAAGCTACTGCGCCCGGATCACGTTCCCTTCCGGGTCGAGTTCCACCTGGCGAAACGCCTTTCCTGCCCGGAATGATTGGCACTGGTTCTCCGGCGCGTCGTCCACCGGCCGGCGGGGGTTGTGCACAATGTCGGCCGCCCAGCCGTTCATTAGATCTTCTGCAAGACACGGCCCGGACGAGAAGTCCATGCCATCCGCCTTCTGCTGCGCATAGACTTCCTGAGCCAGGGCGATGGCGCGCTCGCGTTCCGCCACCACGTCCGCGCCGGAACTCGCCAGGCGCACGAGCACGACGATGAAGAGAATCACGAGCAGGAACGCCACCACCAGCGGCAGCACGCGAAAGCGCATGATGTCGCCCAGCGCGGCTCGACCCTGGCCCCGCACTATTCTTCCCCGCCGACGAAGCGGTAGTTGCGCAGTTGCGCGCGCTGGCGGGCGTCAACCGGGTAGTTTGCCGTCCATCTGGCGTATTGCCAGCCGCGCCCCACGCGCTCCTTGTTCTCCATCTCATCCAGACGGATCCAGGCGTGGCTCGGCTGCGGGAAGAGCGCCCAATCGTCCCCGTCCAACGGCGCGGTGTACCCCGCCAAACGGAAGTGCGCAAAGAGGGCGTCCTTCAATTCCCGCTTTACGTCGGCAAGACCCGGCTCGTGGGCGTGATTCACCAACTCGCCGCCGCCTTCGACTGAAAGTCGGCCGCCGTCGCGGTAATTCAGCAGTATCTCCAGGCGGTCCGGCGCGCAGTAGATGTACTTCCACTCTGCATTCATGGCGCAGTACATGCCAAGATTCTTCTCTTTGATTTGCCCAAAGAGATACGGCTTCCCCGGCGCATCCTCACAGCGGGCCGCGTCCAGCAGCGGCGCGCCGTCAAATTCGCTCCGTTCAGTTTCCACGCCCGCGGCGGCCAGCATGGTAGGGGTAACGTCTTGCAAGCCCGCCAGGTGTTCGCGCGCCACGCCCTGCGGCAGCGCGTCCGGCCACGAGACGACGTAGGGAATATGGCAGGCCGGTTCATGGAAATTGCGCTTGCCGAACGCATAGTGATCCCCAAGAAACTCACCGTGGTCGGCCACGAACATGATCAACGTATTTTCGCGCTGGTTCGTCTCCTCCAATGCCTCCAGAATCTCGCCGACCCAACTATCCACGAACGATACGCACGCAAAGTAGTAGGCCTTCATCGTGCGCAGCAGGTTGTCATCGGGAAAGAGGTCCATCCACTTGCTGCGGTTCTGGCTGCGCTGGAACCACGTGTGCCAGGCAATCTCGCCTTTGCTCCGCACCGGCAGCGGCATGTCGGTGCTGCGGTAGAGCCGGTGCCACGGTGACGGCGGATCGAAAGGTGGATGCGGTTTGATGAACGACGTCCAGCAGAAGAACGGCGCGTTTGCATGGGCGCGTTCCTCAATGAAGTCGATGGTGCGTTGCGCCGTCCACGCGGTGGTGTGCAGGCGCTCCGGCAGTTGTGAAATTTGCGGGATGTAGTAGAGTTCGTGCCGGATGCCGTGCGGCTCTTCCACATGGCCGTAGCCGGCCGCCAGCACGTCTTGCAGGAACTCGTCGTCTGCCACCCGGCGGGGAACCTCCTCGCTCAGCCACATGCGGTCGAAGCCGTGCCCCTCGCGCACCGGCGAGAAGTGCATCTTGCCGATCGCCTGTGTGAAGTATCCGGCCGCGCGCAGCCTGGACATCAGCGTCGGGTGATCCGCGGGCAGCGGGTACCCGTTATCGAAGCTGCCGGTGCGGTGCGGCAGTTGGCCGGTCATGCAAATCGCCCGCGCCGAGACGCAGACCGGCGACTCCGTGTAGCCGTACGCGAAGCGCACGCCCTCGGCGCAGAGCCGGTCGAGGTTCGGCGTCTGGACGTGCGGGTTGCCATAGGCGCGCAGCGCGTCGAAGCGCAACTGGTCGCACATGATGAGCAGTAGATTTGGTCGAGACTTGGACACTAGCCGTCCCCTTTCAAGAAGCCGAGGCCTGTTAATGCGCCGCGCCAGCACAGGAACGCATGCGCAGTTTCGGCGCTGCTCCCATCTCTCCGTGACCGGGCGGCGCGCGGCTTCTTCAGGTAAGAAGCCCCGACGCCACGTCACTCCGCCGGAGAGAGTTGCCAGGCAATGCCGGACTATGTTAACTTACGTGGCGCTGCGCAGCCGCGCGTTTTCGCGGTCTGCCACGGCCGGGAACGAACGCATGAGCAGAAGCATTGTACCGGGTTTTCGCGCTCGCCATTGAACCACGGCAGCGCTGCGTCGGTTGCTTGCATCTTGCGCGGGCATCGGTATAATAGACCGAGAAGCGCCGGAAGGCGAAAGAACGAATTGTCTGCCAGTTAGTGTAGTCCAGTTGCCGTAACGCTTGCCAGTTACTCGAGAAAGCACCAATTCGTGACAGAGCGGACATACCAGAGACGGCCACACCACGATTACCCTGGCGCCTCGCCAGGGAGTTTAATGTCCACTATCACCTTGCAGGCGCGCGCACGCGCGCGCGGCCTGTACGTCTTCTCCGTTGATTTGGGACAATCCCTCTCGGCGAACGCTTGTCGTATTCGAGGAGACCGGGCATGACCCCTCGCGCGCTGCGCATTACGATTGGCGCTTTGGTTGTCGTCGTTGGACTCCTTGCCATTGGGGCCGTTTCCTGGGTGAGCCTCGCTTCCGACGGTCCCAAGCAGCCGATCGAGTTCATGCACACGGTGCACGTGGAAGAGAACGACATCGACTGCGTCTTCTGTCACCGCAACGTGGAGACCGGCGCGGAGGCAACCATTCCGGCGGTCGAACAGTGCATGATGTGTCACCGCGTGATCAACGGTGAGAATCCCAAGGTGACGAACCCGCTGCACATTGCCGAACTCGCCAAATTGCAAGCACACTGGGAAAACAGAGAACCGATCGACTGGGTGCGCGTGCACGTGATGCCGGACCACGTGCGTTTCGTACACGCCGCCCACATCAAGGCGGGATTTGATTGCGCCACGTGCCACGGTGACGTGGGCTCCATGGAACGGGTCAAGCAGGTGCGCTCGCTCAACATGGGCGACTGCGTGGCCTGCCACCGGGAAAACAACGCGCCCACCGACTGCACGATCTGTCACCGCTAGAGGAGAGTCATGCGACGACGCGATGTCCTGAAATTGGCCGGCGCCTCGGGCTTGGGTATCGGCAGCGGCGTGGCGTTCGTGGGCTGCGGCGCGCCGGAACGCGAGTACCACATTCAGAGTCCGGTGGACATACCGGAAGACACGATTACGGGTCTGGATACCTGGTACGCCAGCATCTGCCAGGATTCCGGCGACGGCTGCGGTGTGATCGTACGGGTCAAGAGCGGCCGCGCGCGCAAGATCGAGGGCAATCCGGACTACCCCTTGAACCGCGGCAAGTCCTCCGCCCGCGCGCAGGCGGCCCTGCAAACCCTCTACAATCCGGATAGAATTCCCAATCCCATGGTCCCCAGACAGCGGCGCGGCTCCGGCCGCTACCGCTTCATGCGCTGGGACGACGTGCTGCCCGAATTTCAGGAAGAGCTCAGCGCTGCTCAAGACGGCGGTATTGTCATGATTACGGAGCCCGTAAACGGGCACCTGGGCATGATCCTCGAGCGGTTCACCCAAAACATCGGCGCGCGGTGGCTCACGTATGAGCCGCTGGAGCAAGCCGCCGTGCGGCAGGCCAGCGCGCAAGTGTTTGGGACCACCCGTGTGCCGCAGTTCGACGTCGCGCACACCGACTACGTGCTCTCCATTGGCGGCGCCTTCCTGGAAGGCGGCGATTCTCCCGTGCACTACGGCCGCGCCTACGGCCACTTCAGGCAGGGTGAGGGCCGCTCCCGGGGCACGTTCGCGCACTTCGACACGCACTTGACCATGACGGCGGCCAACGCCGATGAATGGCATCCGGTGAACCCCGGCACGGAGGGCATCCTGGCGCTCAGCATCGCCCACGCCGTCCTCGACGGCGGGACCGTGCCCCCCGCTCTCCGGCCGCTGACCGGCGGCGAGGGTACGTTCGCGGCCTACGCGGCCGAGAACGTCGCGGACATAACCGGCGTGCCGGCCGACGTTATCGAGAGTGTGGCCCACGATTTTGCCGCGGCGCCGACCGCGGTCGCCATGGGCGGCGGCAGCGCCGCCGGCCATACCAACGGCCTCTTCAATATGACCGCCGTCTTCGCCCTCAACCTGCTGAAAGAGAACGTGGGCCGGCAAGGCGGCGTGCTCTTGAACGCGCCGTCGCCGCTGCCGGACATTCCCGCCGACACTCCGGTGACCTCGTTCCAAGAGTGGGAGGCCTTTCTCAGTGAGATAGACCGGGGCCAGGTACCGCAGGTTCTCTTGATACATGGCGCCAATCCCGTATTCGGCCTACCGGGGGTTTTGAACGCGGCCAACATACTGGGAGAGATTCCCTATATCGTCAGTTTCTCCAACGTGCTGGACGAGACCACGGCCTTGGCGGACCTCATATTGCCGGACCACCATTACCTGGAGAGTTGGGGCAGCAGCGTGCCGCCTGTAGGCGCGGAATACTCCACCCTGGGCATCCAGCAGCCCGTTGTCCGCCCGTACCACCAAGAATTCGAGGGCGCGGCCGGTACGCGCGCCTTTGCCGACGTGCTGCTTGGCCTCGCGCAAACTATAGGCGGGTCGCTTGCCGAAGCGCTGCCGTGGGAGTCGATGCGTGACGCCATCCGCGCCAGCGTCGATGAGTTGCAGGCCCGCGGCGACGGCTCGGTGACCAGCGACGACCCGGAAGCATTCTGGATTTCCGTCTTGCAGCGCGGCGGCTGGTGGATTCCGGCCGAGAGTGTACCCGCAAACGAGCCGGACTTGACCGGTGTGGCGCTGGCGGAACCGGACTTCAGCAGTGCCGCCCAGGACTATCCGTATCACCTGATCGTGACACCGTCCGTCTTGCTGGGTGACGGCAGCGGCAGCCTGGCCGCGTCGCCGTGGCTGCAATCAACCGCCGACCCCATGACCACCGGTGTCTGGAGTACGTGGATTGCCCTGAACCCCAAGACGATGGAAACGCTGGGCATCGCGGAGAACGACATCGTGCGCATCACGTCCGTTGCCGGCTCGCTGTTGGCGCCCGCGTACCCGTATCCCGGCATTGGCGAAGGCGTGGTCAGCGTGCCGCTCGGCCAGGGTCACAGCCAACTCGGGCGCTACGCCGAGAATCGCGGGGAGAACGCGCTGCGAATCCTGGCGCCGGTAGTTCAGGAGCAGACCGGGGCCCTAGCCTGGTCGGCGACGCGCGTGCGCATCGCCCGCACGGGACGGCGTACCCGTTTGCCGCGCATCGAGGGTATCACCGCGCCGGTGCAAATGCCCGACGAGCAGACGTTCCAAATCACGAACGAGACCCATTAGCAACGGGGAGAGACGGCGCGAAATGCGGAGCATATCATGAGACAGGCCGTAGAAGGAACAGAACAAGACACCGATAAGCCGGTGGCGAGCATTGGCCGCCGCTGGGGCATGGTGGTAGACCTGGACCGCTGCACCGGCTGCCAGGCCTGCGTCGTTGCCTGCCACGCGGAGAACAACATCGCGCTCAATCTGGAAGACGTGGTGCTCCAGCAGCGGGCGATGAACTGGATTCGCATCGAGCGCTACTGGGAAGGCGAATACCCCAACGTCAAGGCGCGCTTCCTGCCCATGTTCTGCCAGCACTGCAACAACGCGCCCTGCGAACCGGTCTGCCCCGTGTACGCTACCTACCACAACCAGGAAGGCCTGAACGTCCAGGTCTACAACCGCTGCATCGGCACGCGCTACTGCGCCAACAACTGCCCCTACCACGCGCGCTTCTTCAACTTCTGGGAACGCGACCTGGAGGACTCCCACGCCGAGTACCTGAACCCCAACGTCACCGTGCGCACCAAGGGCATCATGGAGAAGTGCACGTTCTGCGTGCAGCGCATTCGCAAGAGCGAGTGGGAGCGGCGGCAGGCCGACGAAGAGTTGCAGGACGGCGACGTGCAGCCCGCCTGCGTGCAGGCCTGCCCGACCGACACCCTCGTCTTCGGCAATCTGGAAGATGAAGATTCGCGGGTCGCCAAATTGGCGCAGAACAAGCGCCACTACCGCGTAATGGAAAACCTTGGCACCGATACCAACGTGATCTACTTGAAGAAGGTTGATCCGCATGCAAGCGAGACAGCACCAGCACACGCTGGATCCGCTGCCGACACCAGCAGAAATAGCGCGTGACACGTTCAGCCGGGCGCTAGGCAGCAGCGGGGCCTACCGGCTCACGCTGCTCGTCCTGTTCGTGCTGTTTCTCGGCGGCGTCGCCGGCTTTGCCATACGGCTGGGCGCCGGCCTGGAAGACCGCGGGCCGTGGGGCTACTACGCCGCCGTTTTCGGCTTCCTCTTCACCGTCGGCCAGGCGGCGCCCATGGTCTCGTTCGTGCCGCGCCTGGCGCGCGCCCGCTGGCACGGGCCGCTGACCCGCGCCTCGCAGGTGGTGGCCGTCGCCGGACTGCTGAACGTGCTGCTCTTCATACCGCTGCTCTGGCTGGTGCCCTCCAGCGCCGTACGTACCACGGTCTGGTTCGATTGGCCGTGGGGCGCGCCGCACTTCTACGACACGATCTTCGTGCTCATGCTCGTGGTCAACGGCTTCGCCTTCCTCTGGGTGCAGGCCATACCGGACCTCGCCGCCCTGCGCGTGCAAAGCGGCGGCACGCACCGTTTGGCCCGGCTGCTCTCCGGTTCGTTTATCGGCACGCCCAAGCAGTGGAAAGTGCAGCGCATCGGCTTGGCCGTCTTGGGCGGCTGCTACGTGATGAACTTCATCTTCGTGCAGTCCCTCATCAGTCTCGATTATGTAATGACGCTCGTGCCGGGGTGGAAGAGTTCGATGTTCCCGGCCTTCTATAGCATCAACGGCTTGCTCGCAGCGACGGCCATGACCATCGTCGTCATGGCGGTGATTCGCCGCTTCTATGGGCTCCAGCGGTACATCACCGTGGATCAATTCTGGAACGTGGCCAAGATCATGCTCGCGCTCAATCTGGCGTGGGCCTACCACTGGTGGGCGGACTTCCTCACCACGTGGTACGGGCGCGTGCCCCGTGAGACGGTGGTCATCATCGGCACGCGCAGCTTTGGCGAAAACGTGTGGCTCTTCGTCGCCGCCTTCTTCTGTTGCTTCGTGCTGCCGCTGCTCATCTTGATGTGGAATCCCTGGCGCAAGAGCGTGGCCGGCCCGACGGTGGTGGCGGTGCTTTCCCTGATTGGCATCTTCATCCAACGCATCATCGACTACGTGCCCGCCTACCTCAATACGCAAGACCCCCTGGACCATGAGTTGCACGAAGCAATCGCGATACCCTGGCCCGGTCTGCCGGACGTGCTCATCATCGTCGGCGGCATCGCGGGGGCCGTCTTCCTCGTAACGTGGGCGGTCAAAGCCTTAGGGCCGCTCTCGAACTGGGAGATGCAAGAGGGCGTCATCCTGCGCCGCAATGAGAAGTTCCTGAACGCTGAGGTGCCGTATGTCATCAAGCCGCAGTAGGACACCGCACGCGCTGCGCCAGCCGTTTGCAGTGCGGCATATCAAGGAGACAAGACCCCATGCATGAGCGCCCCCGGCTCACGCCAATCCAGATAAACCGAGACCTGCTCCGGTCGTGCCTGGAGACGCCGCTGGTCTTCTACGTGCTGCTGCTGCTCTTGATGGGCCTGGTGGGGCTGGGCGTGGTTGCGGCCACGTTGCTGGTGACCTACGGCCTGGGCGTCACCGGCCTCAACCACCCGGTCTTCTGGGGATTCTTCATCATCAACTTCGTCTTCTGGGTCGGCATCAGCCACGCCGGCACCATGATCTCGGCCATCCTGCGCCTATCGGCGGCGGAATGGCGGCGGCCCGTGGTGCGAGCGGCAGAGGTTATGACCGTCTTCTCCCTCATGACCGCCGCGCTCTTCGTGGTGCTCCACACCGGCCGCCCGTGGCGCACGCTCTACTGGGCGTTCCCCTACGACTTCGTGCGCGGCATCTGGCCCGACGTGCGTTCGCCGCTGGTGTGGGACCCCAGCGCCATCTTTACGTACCTTACCGGCAGTATCCTCTTCGTCTACGCCGCCTTGATCCCCGACCTGGCGTTGGCGCGCGATAAGACGACCGGTTGGCGGCGGCTGGTCTACGGCGTGCTCTGCCTGGGCTGGCGCGGCAACGCGCGCCAGTGGAAACTGCTCAACGCGACGGGTCTGCTGCTCTCGGCGCTCATCCTGCCGGTGTTCGTCTCCGTCCATAGTATTGTGTCGTGGGACTTCGGCATGTCGCTGGTGCCCGGTTGGCACGTGCACATCTTCGCGCCGTATTTCGTGGTCGGCGCGGTGCTTTCGGGCGTTGCGGCCGTGATCGCCCTGATGGCGGTGATGCGCTCCCTCTTCCGCCTCCACGACTACATTCGCCCGGAACACTTCGACATGATCGGGCGGCTGCTCATCGTCGTCGCCTTGGCTTGGGCGTACTTCTACTTCATCGACGTCATCTTCGCGCTCTTGAGCAAGGAAGAGGCGGAGTATGAGGTGATGAAACTGCGGCTCTCGCCGCCGTACCTCTACCTGTTCCTCTTGATGATCGTCTGCAACGTCTTCCTGCCGGTGCCGATTTGGATGTTCAGGCGCTTCCGCCGCAACATCGGCATCATGGTCTGGACGGCCATCGTGGTCAACATCGGCATGTGGCTGGAGCGTTTCTTGATCATCATTCCCACCTTGCAGCGGCGGCATCCCGACGCCTTCGCCTGGGGCGACTACTCCGCCAGTCTCGTCGAGATCTCGCTGGTAATCTTCTCGTTCGCCAACGTCGGACTACTGCTGTTACTCTTCTCCAAGGTATTCCCCGTCATCCCGATTTGGGAAGAGAAAGAGGGGCACATCTGGAAACGTGAATTCCGCATTGGCAAACTGCGTTTGCCCGCAATAGTGAGAGAATAGGGAGGCAACCATGCCCAGCGTAATGGGACTATTCCAATCGGCGGACACCGCGGCCGCGGCCGCGGACCGCTTGCAGGCATCTGGGTTTGGCCCGGCGGACTATGAGGTCTTGACCGGCGCGCCCTACCCGGAAGGCGCCTTTGGCGAAGATTCGGGAGACCATCGTCTCTTCATCTTCCCCCTGGGCGGCGCGATGATCGGCTTTGCCGTCGGCCTGATGGTGACGGCCGGCACGCAACTCTCCTATCCGCTCGTTACGGCGGGCAAGCCCATCCTGGGCATACCGCCCATGTTCATCATCATGTATGAAGGCACGATGCTGGGGGCGCTCATCTTTACCATCATGGGCGTGATCTTCGAGTCGCGCTTGCCTAACCTCACCAACGACCTCTACGACGCGCGCATTACCGAGGGTTATGTGGGGCTGGTGGTGCGCTGCGAGGACGACGCGCAAGCCGAGACGGCCCAGACAACTCTTACCGAAGCGGGCGCTGAAGAGGTAAAGCGCCAAGAAAAGAGCTAACCGGAATGCCAGACCGGCTCCATCTACATGGCCTGTTCCGCGCGGTGCGGGAAAACTCCCGCGCGCGCTGGCTGGCGTTGAGCGTTGTCTCCAGCGTGCTGCTGGCCGGGCTGCTCTCGTCCTGCTACGGCTACCTCTGGGACGTCTTTCCGGAGATGCACTACCAGCAGTCCTACCGGCTGCAGGAGCCGCCGCGGCGGCTGCCGCCCACGGAGTCCGTGCCGGTGACCGGCAGAGCGCGGGAGTACAGCTTTGCGGAAGCCGAGGAAGTAGCGAACCCGCTCGCCAGCACGCCGGCAGGCATCAAGGCCGGCTCTCAGTTGTTCCAGACGAACTGCAAACACTGCCACGGCGGGGAAGGCCGGGGCGACGGCCCGGCCGGTCTCTACTTCGAACCGACGCCGCAACCGATGCAGGGCGAGCGCGTTACCGAGCGCTCAGACGGCGCAATCTACTGGATTCTCACCAACGGCACCGGCAACATGCCCTCGTTTGGCAACCTGCTGACCGCCGAAGAAAAGTGGCAACTCATACTCTACATTCGCTCGCTACAGGCAGCGGAACAGCAGTCAAGCGGCTAACGACCGGAGATAGCGACTCATGGACCATCCCCTTGCGCTTCCGATTTGGGACGAACTGAACACCGGCTTCATCTTCTTCTGGCTGGCGCTCTTGATGATGGTGGCCATGGCCGTCTCCTTCCTGTTGGCGCACGCCATCATCCCGTCTCTGGTGGGCACGCGCGACCTGCCGCCGGGCTTTGCCAAACTGCGGCCGGTCTTCTACGCGGCCGCCATATTGGCGCTGCTGCTCGCGCTCTTCCTCTACTACACCACGTGGGAGACGGTCTCCGTGTACCTGGAGGTCTTCCCGCGCAAGTGGATCTAGCGTCCGGCGGTTCTGGTAATGGCCCTTCTGGGCAGGCGCAACTTGGGTCGCACGGCAAAGCAGGACGATTGAAAGTGAGGACGCCAATGGCGTCCTCACTTGTGACTCCGGGGCCATGCACAGCCGGCGCACTTCTGTTGACGGAATCTACATGACAGTGCTAATATGTAGACCAACTCGGTCAACTTTATCAACTTACGCGCGGCAAGGAGTTTGCACTATGGCAAAATACGAGAATTCCGAGGTGCTCGTCTCAACCGATTGGGTAGCCCGGCACGGCGGCGACGCGAACGTGCGGCTGGTAGAAGTAGACGTCGACACCACGGCCTACGAGACCGGCCACGTCGCCGGCGCGGTGGACTGGGGCTGGCAGTCCGACCTCAATGACCCGGTGCGGCGCGACCTAATCGGCAAGGAAGACCTGGAGCGATTGCTCGGCCAGTGCGGGATCACGCCGGACACCACGGTGGTGCTCTATGGCGACAACAACAACTGGTTCGCGGCGTTCGCCCACTGGATTCTCAAGATCTACGGCCACAAGGACGCCCGCCTGATGAACGGCGGCCGCGTGAAGTGGCTGGAAGAGGGCCGCCCGCTAACCGACGACATTCCCCATATTGCGGCAACTACGTACGCGGCCCAAGACCCGGACGCGGCGCTGCGGGTCTTTCAGAGCGGCGTGCAGGAACGCCTGGACAACCCGAACGTCGGCCTGGTGGACGTGCGCTCGCCGCAGGAGTTCACCGGTGAAATCCTGGCGCCGCCGGGCCTGCCGGAGACCGCCCAGCGCGGCGGCCACATTCCCGGCGCGGCCAACATTCCCTGGGCGTCGGCCGTCGCCGAGGACGGCACCTTCAAGTCCGTGGACGAATTGCGTGAACTCTACGGCGGCAAGGGCATCGTGCCCGACAAAGAGATCGTCACGTACTGCCGCATCGGCGAGCGCTCTTCCCACACGTGGTTCGTCCTCAAGTATCTGCTCGGCTACCCGGACGTGCGCAACTACGACGGCTCGTGGACCGAATGGGGCAGCATGATCGGCGTGCCCATTGAGAAATAGGCCGCCCGGCTGAGAGCCATAGCAATCTATCAAAAGGCGTGGGGACACGACATGTCGAGCCCCCACGCCTTTTGATAGTGCGCCAATGCGCCGCTCACCCGCTTCCACCGCGCATCAATAGAGCTTGGTCAGCCTGACGCCGGTATAGTACATCTTCAATATCTGGTCGTAGGTCTTGCCTTGTTTCGCCAGCACGTACGTGCTCTGCAGCGGCATGCCCACGCCGTGCCCATGCAGCGTAGAACCCGCGCTGACCGGATCCGGCACGCTCACCGCCCAGGGGAAGCCCGGCCCGCCCCACACCTCTTGCCAGGAGCGAGTCTTGCCGTCCGCCCGCGAGTAGTAGGCGGCGCGGATTACTTTGCCGTCGTAGGTCATGAACTGCCCCCGCGTCGCGTTGGCAGCCGTTTCCAGATTCTTGCCCAGCGTTTCCCGGTAGTACCCCAGGTACCACTGGTGCGAGCCCACGTACGGCGGCACGAACTGGTGGGAAGCGCCAATGTCGAACGGTTCCTTGCCGCAGAGGCAGCCCAGCCCGCGCCACTGCGGGTCCATGTGCGAGAGCGCGTAGGTGCGGTAGGCCACGGTCGCCGCCTTCAAGCCCTCGGCTGGGAACGACTCCGGCTCTTCGCCAATCCCTTTCACGTAGTACTCCATTGGCAACTCGTTGATAGCCCACAGACGCTCCGAATACGTCGAGTAGCGGACCTCCACCACCCGGCGATATTGCCGAAAGCGGGGCATGCTGAGCACCTGCAGAATGGTACTGTCCTGTGCCTCGAACCGCACGAAGTTGGCTATGTCCGCTACGTCGTTATTCTCGAGCGTCAAGCGATAGCGTGACCGGGCCGGGACGTGAGTTACCGTAACGACTTGATCAGCCCTGAAGGCGTAGACCGTTCTGCCGTTCTCATCTACGGCGCGGAACCCGCCGCTGCCCGATATCCTCATGCTTTGCTCGGTCGTGGAATAGACGCCAACCCGGATGATCATGCCGTCAGCGCCGCTGCCGACGGTAGGCGTAGGCTGGGGCCTGCGCGGCGTTGGAATCGGAGGCGGCGTAGGAGTCGGCCTTTGCACGACAATTGTCTGCCGGGTGGCGGCGGAGGGGTCCCGCGCCGCCGCCCAGCCGCGGCCCTGCTGCCACAAGTCCCATTGCAGCGTGTAGATTCCTCCCTGCCACGGTGTGCTGAGCGAAACGTCAACAACGGCCACGCCGCCGGCGGGCACCCCATGAGGCAACGGGACGTGCGAAGCTACGAGCGCTACGCGCCCTCCTTGACCCAGCAAACGATAGCCGACGCCGACGGCCCCGCGCCCCCTCTCCGGCCAGCGCATAATGCCGACGTTTTGCACGGACACGCGGAGAGGAATAGTTTGATTCGTCAGCAGAATTCTGGGCATTCCCGCCACCCGGAAGTGCCCGCGCGGCCCCATCTTCTGCGCTAACTCTTCACCCAATAGGCCCAGCGTGACCTGCTGGTTCTCAGGCAAGTGTGGATCGTGTTCGAAGCGCGCCCGTTGAAAGTACTGTACGATCCTCCCATTTTCAAGGAATGCCTCCGAGATCGGATAGCCAAAGATGTCCAGGCCGCCGCGCGTATCGTAGAAGCGCAAAAAAGACCCTCGCACGATGTGCTGCGTCAATGGAAAGTACCGCTGGGTCGGCGTTTCAGGCACGGGTGACGCTTTGGGAAACTCCCGGCCTGCGGTGAGAATGTCGCCAAGCAGCCCCAGTTCTACCTCATAGGGCGTACCGGCGTGCTCGGGATGGTACTCGAAACGCGCGCGTTGGAAGTACTGGACGGTAAAGCCGTTCTCCTGGATCTCCGGCGTGATGGGATAGCCGAAGATCTCAACGCCGCCGCGCTGCTCGAAGTAGCGCTTGAACCCGAAAGAGACGGACATGCCGGTCTCGGGGAAATACCGGGTGTGTTCGTCGGCGTGCAGAGCCTGGGGCCACAAGACGGCCAGCAGAACCAGCGCGGCCAATAGCCCCGCGCGATAGCAATAGCGGCGATACGCCCTTCCATCAGCACAACTCATTGCAACACTGCCCTTCAATACCTTACTCTCCTCTTATTTCCCGTTCGGCTTGCGCAGCAGGAGGCAGACACCGCCTGCCTTGTGCTGTTCGTCGTCTCCGAGAAAGCCGTAGACTGCGGACGGCATTACGGCGTTCACCCAGCCGGTGGCCAGGCGACTGAGCCGCTTGGTCGTCGGCGCGTGCAAGAGCGCGAACAGCAGCGGCCGGCGCACGCCAAAGTGCTCCCGCTTCACTATTTCCAGCCCCGTCGGCTCGACGACTCGCGCCGTCAAAGCGGCACTGTCGTAGATGCGCTGATACCGTTCCTGCGCGGGGTCCGCACCGGCGGCCGGTAGTGTTGGCCGTATGGCAACGTGAGCGCCACTAGACCCCCCGGCGCAAGCACACGCGCCATCTCACCCGTGACGCGGCTATCTCCTTCATCGGGAATGTGCTCCAGTACCGAAACGGCGCATACCCGCGCAAACGACCTGTCCGCAAACGGCAAGGCCCGGGCTTCGTGCAGACGCGGCGTAATGCTTCGTGCCGCGGCCGTCATGCCGGCGCGGGTCGCCAGCGTTGGCAGGTCCATCACCAGCGGGTCTACGTCAAGCGCCGTAAGCGTCGCCCCCTGGCGCGCCAGCAAGATCGTGAGCGGCGAACGGCTCGCTCCTACGTCCAGCGCGGGCCTGCCAGCCAGCGGCTGCAAGGCATTGGCGGTCCAGGAATACTCCAGGTAGCGGCAGACATCCAAACCATAGAGATAGCGAAAGGGTTGGAGCCGGCCGTGAATCCGATAGAAGTCCAGCGGGGTAATGCTCGGCATACCATAGCTTCGGCGCGGGAAAAGGAAGGCGAGACCGCGGCCCAGGCTGGAACTGCGCTGTCTCCTCTATAGAATACCACGAACGCAGGTGCGGCTTCTACTTCAAACGCCAACGCGGTTTCTACTTCGAATGCCGACTAGGTCTCTTCACCGCTCGCCATCGCGGATTCCGCCAACTCCCGCGCCCGCGTGAGAGCAGCGCGCCGCGACTCCCCGGTAGCGCAGGTTGAAAACCTGCGCCGGCATGAGCCACAGTGCGAGTGTTGCCGCTCATCCCGGACCGCGCCGCAGACATCCTCCCTGACATGGCGGCCTAGGGGCGCAACGTGACGGCGTAGGGGCGCAACATGACGGTGTAGGGGCACGACATGTCGTGCCCCTACACCCTATGGCAGATTGAGGAAATTCCACCGCGCCGCGTCAAGGCTGCGTCAACCCGGAGCACGCGTACAAACGATTCACCTGATCATAGTTCTTCGGTGCGCGAGTCAGCGCAGCGCCGCACCGTGTCGCGAAATTCCGCGAGCGGCAGCGCGCCGCGATTCTCGCCGGTGCGCAGGCGCACGTTCACCGCGCCGTCCTCAATTTCGCGGTCTCCCACCACCGCCATATAGGGAATCTTCTGGATTTGCGCGTCGCGAATCTTGGCGTTCATCCGTTCCGAGCGCGTGTCCACCTCAACGCGAATGTCCGCCTCCGCGAGCGCGGCCGCCGCTGCCTGTGCATATTCATTGTGCCGGTCGGCAATCGGGATGACGACCGCCTGCACCGGCGCCAGCCACACCGGAAACGCGCCGCCGTAGTGCTCCAGCAGGATGCCGAAGAAGCGCTCGATGGAGCCGTAGAGGGCCCGGTGGATCATGAAGGGACGATGCGCCGCGCCGTCTTCGCCGATGTACTCCAGCCCAAAGGTCTGCGGCAGCCAAAAATCGAATTGGATGGTGGAGAGTTGCCAGGGGCGGCCCAGCACGTCCACAATCTTTATGTCAACTTTTGGCCCGTAGAACGCCGCCTCGCCCTCCATGCGCTTGTAGCGCAGTTCCAGCCCTTCCAGCGCGTTGACCAGCCCGGCCTCGGCCATTTCCCAGTCCGCCGGCTCCCCCGCGTACTTGCTTGTTTCGCCCTGCTCCCACATGCTCAACTCCAATTCGAGGTCCTTGAAGCCGTAGGTCTCCAGGATTTCCAGGCAGAACTTCAGCACCCGCAGCAACTCGCCGCCCATCTGGTCTGTACGGCAGAAGAGGTGCGCGTCGTCCTGGGTAAAACCGCGCGCGCGCAGCAGGCCGTGCAGCACGCCCGACCGCTCGTAGCGGTAGACCGTGCCCGCCTCCGTATAGCGCAGCGGCAGATCGCGGTAACTGCGCGTGCGGCTCTTGTAGACCTGGATGTGGAACGGGCAGTTCATCGGCTTCAGGTAGTACTGCTGCTCGTCGATCTCCACGGGCGCGTACATGTTGTCGGCGAACCAGTTCAGGTGTCCGCTGGTCTGCCAGAGGCCCGCCTTGCCGACGTGGGGCGTGTAGACGAACTCGTAGCCGCCCGCCCGGTGGCTATCCCGCCAGTAATCTTCCATCACGCTGCGCACGTGCCCGCCCTTGGCGTGCCAGATAACCAGGCCGGGACCCACCTCGTCGGAGAAGCTGAACAGATCGAGTTCCCGGCCCAAGCGCCTATGGTCGCGCCGTTCGGCTTCTTCCAGGAAGTGCAGGTACGCGTCGAGTTCCGCCTGCGTCTCCCAGGCCGTACCGTAGACACGCTGGAGTTGCCGCCGGTTTTCGTCGCCCCGCCAGTACGCGCCGGCCGTGCGCAGCAGCTTGAACGCGCCGACCTTGCCGGTCGACGCCACGTGCGGGCCTTCGCAGAGGTCGATGAAGTCCCCGTTCTGGTAGATGCTCACGTCTTCAACCTGCGCGTCACGCTCCAGGTCGTCGATCAATTCGACCTTGTAGGCCTGCTCCCGCTCGCCAAAGAAGGCCCGGGCCTCTTTTACCGGCAGGGTAGAGCGCGTGAACCGCTGGTTGCGCTTGATGATGCGCTTCATGCGCCGGTTCAACTGGTCCAGGTCCTGCGGCGTCAGCGTGCGCGGCAGATCGAAGTCGTAGTAGAAGCCGTCTTCGATCGGCGGGCCGATGGCGAGTTTGGCCTCCGGCATGTACTCCAGCATGGCCGTGGCCAGCACGTGGGCGGCCGAGTGGCGCAGGCGCTCCAACCGCTCCGCCCGTTCGCTCTCGTCTCTTCCTTCCGCTTGCGGCATGTTTCGTTCTCCCTAAGTGATACTCCGTTTGCTTTGCATTACCATGTAGGCAGCGCGGCAGCCTCCGTCATTCCCGCGCACGCGGGAGTCCATCTTCGCCGCGCAGCCAGTGGATTCCCGCTTTCGCGGGAATGACCGAGGCCGCGGCGCTATTGTCAGAGGCATAGAAAAAGCCTCTCGCGACAGGCACATACGAGAGGCGGCCAAATGCTATTGAAAATTTAACGCGGTACCTAGCGCAATCCCCTCGTTACCTGCACTGGGAGCGGACGCGCGTGGTGATAGGCGCAATGCATCGTCGCGGCAGCGGGCCTGCGCTCGTACGATACACTACTCGCCATCTCCTCGTGAGCGCCAACGCCGTAGCGCGACGCAGACTCCAATGATACAGTCGCACCTACCAATGCTACCGGAGCGCGCGTCCGGCTGTCAACGAGTAGCCCCCATGGTGCCGCATTAGGTAGCGCGGGGGCTTGTCCCCCGCCAGAGCCATCGAGACTGATACGTGGAGGATTGACCTACTGACTTCGCAGGTTACACACATGCGCTACCGGAGACTTGGACGCGAGTTTCGCTGTCACTCTGTTTAGTGCGATAGCATTCCTCTCCGTTTCGTCTGGGCCCAAGCGCCGGCTTCAGAGCATGAATCCTTGCCGCCGCGGGTCGCGGTCGCTACAATTGTGCTCAGACAGGTTCAATCCATGACAATCACAACGAAAGAGTACGCCCGATGCAAGTTGATCTCGCCTACGGCCGCACGGGACTTCGCGTCACGCTGCCTGACGTCAACGTGGACGTGGTGGAGCCCGTCGATCTGCCGGGCGTAGCGGACTCTTCCCACGCCCTGCGCGACGCCTTGCGCGCTCCGCTGGGAACCAAGCCGCTCCGCGAACTCGCAGGCGCGGATGACTCCGTAGCCATCGTCTTCTGCGACATCACCCGTCCCGCGCCCAATCACCTCATGCTGCCGGCGATTTTGGCCGAACTGGCGCACGTGCCCCGGGCGAACTTCGTTCTCATCAACGCCACCGGCATGCACCGCCCCAACACCGACGCCGAGTTGCGCGGAATGCTCGGCGACGACATTGTGGCCAACTACCGCATCGTCAATCACGACTCAACGGATCGGTCCCAGTTGCGCTACCTGGGAAAGACGTCCACCGGCGGGCCCGTGTGGATCAACACTCACTATCTCGACGCATCAGTGAAGATTCTCACCGGCTTCATCGAGCCGCACTTCTTCGCGGGCTTTAGCGGCGGGGCCAAGCTGATCTTGCCCGGCATCGCCGGGGCGGACTCGGTGATGCACAACCACAACGCGGCCATGATCGGCCATCCCGGCGCCACCTGGGGCCGGCTAGAGGACAACCCCATTCACTGCGAACAGCGCGAGGCGGCGGCCCTCTGCCCGCCCGACCTCAGCCTGAACGTGACGCTAAACAAGCAGAAGGAGATCACGGGCGTCTTTGCCGGGGAGATGCTGCAAGCCCACGACGCCGGTTGCGCGTTCGCTCGCCGCTCGGTCATGCGTCCCGTGCCGGAACCGTACGACATCGTCGTGACGACGAACAGCGGCTATCCCCTCGACCTCAATCTCTATCAGGCGGTGAAGGGTATGTCCGCCGCGTACCGGGTGGTCAAGCCGGGCGGGGCGATCGTGATTGCGGCGGAGTGCGCGGAAGGCATCGGGCACGGGCACTTCGAAGAACTCTTGCAGGAGCGCGAGACACCGGCCGCGCTGCTGGACCTGATAAACAGCCCCGGCTTCTCCCGCTTCGACCAGTGGGAAGCGCAAATCCTGGCGCAAATCCTCCTGAAAGCAGAAGTCCACCTCTACGCCGAGAACCTCACAGACGCCGCCATACAGGACGCGCACCTCACGCCGTGCCGCTCGATCGAGGAGACCGTGGCGTTGCTGCGCGCTACGCATGGGCCGGATGCCCGCGTCTGCGTGCTGCCCATGGGACCGCTGACCATTCCCTACGTCGCGGAACCGGCGGCGGCAGCGGTCTAGCGCGGCGCGGTTCAGATTCTGCGGCCTCTGCCGCTATACCCTTCCGAGGGGATGATCGTAGACGGCGGCGCCAGCCGCGCGCCCGGATCCACGTCCAGGTTCATGCCGGAGACCAGTCCTTGCTGGAGCCGGTAGTAGCCGCAGGCGCCGATCATCGCGGCGTTATCGGTGCAGAAGGCCAGGTCCGGAATCCGCACCGGCACCGGCGCGTGGGCGGTAATCTCCTCACGCAGGAGGCTATTTGCCGCCACGCCGCCCACCACAAGTATCATCTTGACCTTGAATTCCCGTGCCGCTTCCACGGTCTTTGCAACTAGGACGTCCGCGATTGACTGCTGGAAACTGGACGCCACCTGAGCCACGTAGAGCGGCACGTCCATGCCGACCATGCCGCCGGGGGGCACACTCAGCGGTTCGGAGAGGTCTTGATCGCGCATACGGCTCTCCATGTAGCGCAGCACAGCGGTCTTTACGCCGCTAAAGCTGAATTCGTAGGTGCCTTGCATCCACGCCCGCGGCAGTTCCACCATGTTGCGGCGTCCCCGCAGGCCGTACCGCGACAACTGCTCCGCGGCCAATTGCACGGCCGGCCCACCCGGGTACGGCAGGCCGAGAATGCGGCCCACTTTATCGAAGGCCTCACCCGCGGCGTCGTCGCGGGTAGCGCCTACCAGGGCGTAGTCCCCATGGCCGCGCATAAGCACAAGCTCCGTGTGGCCGCCGGAGACCACCAGGGCAAGCAAGGGAAACCGCAAGTCATCCGGCTCTTCGCTCCGGAGCGCGCGCCGCGAGCGCGAGAGCCACGCCGCGTAGACGTGGCCTTCGAGATGGTTGACGCCAATCAACGGGATGCCGAGCGAGAAAGCAACGGACTTGGCAAAATTGAGGCCGACCAGCAACGCGCCCGCCAGGCCGGGGCCGTACGTGACCGCTACGCCGTCCAGGTCTTCCCAGGCGGCGTCCGCCTCGATCAGCGCCTCGTTGACAACGGGCATAATGGTCGCCAGGTGCTGCCGAGACGCAAGTTCCGGCACCACGCCGCCGTACTTCTGGTGAATCTCCACCTGCGAGGCGACGACGTTGGCCCGGACGTAGCGGCCGTCTTCCACCACGGCCGCCGCCGTCTCGTCGCACGACGTTTCAATCGCGAGCAGTGTCTTCGACGAAGTCGCCAAGGAAGCCTCCTGTTTCCGGGTAGGTCGTCGTCCACGTATGCTTCTGCCGCAGCCGGGCGACCCGCTCCTGGAACATTCGTTGAAAGTCCGCCACGTTCACGTCGTCGCTCCACATGACCAGCGCGTCTTCGTGATTGTCGCTATAGTAGCGCGGCCGGATCCCGGTGGAGCGAAACGAGTATTTTCGGTAGAGCGAACGCGCCAGGCCGTTGGAAACGCGCACCTCCAGCGTGACCCAACGCGCCGCCAGGCCGATCGCCACGTCGATGAGGGCGGAGAGCATCAACTCGCCGACGTACTGGCCGCGCACGTCGGGCCGCGTCGCGATGGTGGTAATGTGGGCTTCGTCCACCATGAGCCAGAGCCCGCCGTACGCCACGAGCGTGGGCCGCCCGTAGCGCCATTGCCGCTCGCTTTCCCGATCCAGCGAGGGCAAGAGCGAGAACGGGAAGGGTCTGGCGCGCGGCGCCGGGGCCGCCTCTTCCTCTCTTTCGCCGTCCGCCACGGCATCCAGGTCGCGAATCACCAGGTAGCGCGCCAGTTTGTTCTCTTTGATTTCGCGGCGATAGGCGTTGCGCGGCCACGGCAGGGTAAACGAGGCTTCTTCGATGCCGCGCACTTCGGCCACGTCTTCCACCTGCATCGGCTCGATGCGCAGCCGCATTGCCTGCTGCCGGGGGCGCTCCGCGGCAACGATTTCCGTTTGTGCCATTACTCCACTCGGCGTTTGATTAACATCCTGGCAACTACGGCGCCGGTTCGCCAATCAACGGGTGTATGCGGTGGCGCGGCACTTTGGTCGCCGGCCGCCGCAGGTAGTCCGGTTCAACAGTCAATGGGTCTACCGTCCCGCCCTTGGCAAGATAGTCAGCGCCCAGCGCCGCCACCGACGCGGCGCGGCGCACGCTGGCGAGACTGGATGGAAAGACCGTCAGCTTCTTCTCCACGCGCGCTTCGATCTCTTGCCGGTGCGCCGGCGAGATTTCACCGCAAATGATCGTCCGCTTCACGATCTTCGCGCAGATCTCCGGCACGCCCAGAATCGCGAAGTCCTCCAGACGGCGCGCTTTCCTGGCAACGGAACGATACCAGCCCACGTAGAGTTCATCGCGTCCGGCCTCCAGCACGGCGCACACGTGGGCGTTCGACGCTTGCAGGTGGGGGTAGGAAATGGCGTCCAGCGTGGGAACGGTGACAAGCGGCACGCCCAACGTGAGGCAGAATCCCTTGGCGGTCGCCATGCCCACGCGCAGGCCGGAGAACGAGCCCGGCCCGGACACGACGGCCACGGCGCTAATGGGAATCTGACTCCGGCCCGCCGCCACGTACCCTTCCCGGGGCGCGGCCGCCTCCGCGCCGGCCGGCGCGGCGGATTGCGGGACGTCCCCGCTTGCGGCAATCATCGTCCAGAGGCGCTGGATGGTCTCCATGAGTTGCTCGGTGGCATGGTAGCCCGCCACCCAGTTGATTTCCCCTACGATGCGGTCGTTCGCGTAGAACGCCACACCGAGTTGCCGCGTAGACGTGTCAATCGCCAAGAGCATTGGTAGCTTGCAAACCTCAACGTTCTAGAAGCCGAACGCGTGCCGGCGGTATTCGTGGAGGATCTTTTGAAAGCGCTCGCCTTCCGACTCGAAGTGAAGAACGCGTTTCGTATCCGTCATAATCTCGATGCTAATCATGAGCCACGTTTCCGGCAGGAAGTCGCGCACCTTGCGCGCCCACTCGATGACACAGACGCCGTCGCCCTCCAGGTACTCCTCCAGCCCGAGGTTCCACAGGGAGTCGCTCGAGCTAATGCGGTAGAGATCGACGTGGTAGAGCGGTATCTTGCCGGAACGGTACTCTTTGATGAGCGTGTAGGAGGGGCTGGTTACCTGTTCCTCTACTTCCAGGCCCAGCGCCACCCCTTGCGCGAAAACGGTCTTTCCCGCTCCCATAGTGCCTTCCAGCAACACCACGCTGCCCGGCGCGACCAGGGTGCCCAGCCGCAGACCCAGGCGCTGGGTCTGGGTCTCGCTGTGGCTGATGCACTCGAGCTTCTGTTCCACGTCTTTGCTGGTTGACACGGGCGTATCCTCTCAATCGCCGGCATGCGGGCGCGCCGCCGCGGCGCCAAAGTGATCGTAGCCCTCGTGCGGAACCGCCACGGCGGCTCCACGTTCGTCGCGCACGGTTAGGGTCCCGGCCTGGCCCGCTATAATTGTACCAATAACCGTACTCCCTATCAGTCCCGCGTTCGCCAGGGTCTGTTGCGCCCGCTTCATTACGTCCGGCGGCGCGGTGAAGAGTAATTCGAAGTCCTCGCCGCCGGTGAGCGCCTGCGCGCGATACCCGCCGCCTAGCACAGCCGGGAGCGCCGCATCGGTGGGAACGTCCGCCAGGCGGATTTCCGCCGCCACGCCGCTCGCCGCGCAGAGCCTGCGCAGGTCGGCCGCGAGGCCGTCGCTTACGTCCATGCCGCAGCGCACGCCGGCGGCAACGAGCGCCTGGCCTTCGCGCAAGCGCGGCACGGGCCGCCGCTGGGCGGCTATGAAGCGCGCCGCGTGCGGTTCCCGCGCAATCTCGCCCCGTTCCAGCAGCGCCAAGCCGGCCGCCGCGCTCCCCAGCGCTCCCGTCACCGCTACCTGATCGCCGACGCGCGCCGACGCGCGCCGCAGCACCCGCTCGTCGCTCTCAACCTCTCCAATCACCGTCAAGCTTGCCATCACGTGTGCGCTTGCCGAAAGGTCGCCGCCGATAATGGGAGCGCTCGCCGCCTCCGCCAACGTGGACATACCCCGGTAGAACGCCGTCACGTCCGCCGCCTGGCACGCAGGAGGCAGACAGAGCGTGACCAGTACTCCCCGCGCCAGCCCGCCCATCGCCGCGACGTCGCTCAAGTTCACGGCGAGAGCCTTCCAGCCAATGTCCTCCCAACCGAACGTGCGCAACCGAAAGTCTACGTCCTCCACGAGGGCGTCGGTAGTGGCGATCAACCCGCCGGTACTGCGCCGCGACTTTGGCGGCAGCGTCCACAACGCCGCATCGTCTTGAAAGTCCAACGCCATATCCGCTGACGTATAGACGCTCCGCGCGATTTCCTCGATGAGTCCGAACTCACCAATTTCTGCGAGCTTTACGGCCATTCTCCCTCCGCGACGTACACGCAACCGCGTTCAGAATAACAGGCGTATCGCACACGGGCAACTAACCTCTGCCGGATCGGTTGATAGCGCCCGCACTTGCCGCAACCTCCTCTTGCTCGCGGCGCAGTTTCACCGACGGGTTGCGCCTCTCCACCGCGGCGCGGGCCGCTCAGAATCACCGCCTGTCCAGGCTATGCTACCATGCTCACAGTTTCGCATTGCGCGCCGCAGCGCCGCCGCGCCGCCAATCACCCGCGCCAGCAGAGCAGAGAAGGGAAAGCGCCGATGCCGCCTTCTTCACCGCAGCCTGAATCACTGAAGAACCGCTTGCGGGCGGAAATTGCCGATCTTGCCGCCTTGCACGGCCCCTCGGGACGGGAACAAGCGGTTGTCGCGGCCTTGGCGGAGCGCGTGCGTCCACTCGCCCAAGCGTTGCGGGTGGACCGGATGGGCAATCTGCTTGCCGACTGCGGCGGGCCGCCGGACGCGCCGTTAGTCCTGTTGGACGCGCACGTCGATGAGATCGGCTGCCTCGTGCGCAGCATCGAGCCGGACGGCTTCCTGCGCCTCTTCAAAGTGGGCGGCATTCTGGACGGCCTGCTCGTGGGACGCAAAGTCTGCGTCAACGGCCGGCGCGGCGTGATCGGCGTCAAAGCCGGGCACCTGCAGTCGGCGGAGGAGCAGCGCAGCGTGGTTCCCGTCCGCGACCTCTACGTCGACCTGGGGTTCTCTTCCAATGCCGAGGTGCGGCAGGCAGGCATCGCGGTGGGCGCTCCGGTGACGTACGTGAGCGAAGTGGAACCGCTGGCAAATCCCGATCGCCTCTGCGGCAAGGCGATCGACAACCGCGTGGGCTGCGCCGTGCTGCTCGCCGCGCTGCGGCAACTTGCGGCTTCACCGCCGCCGGTGCGGCTGGCGGCGCAGTTTACGGTGCAGGAGGAGACCGGGCTGCACGGCGCGGGCCCGGCCGCGTTCAACTTCGCGCCGCACGTGGCAATCGCCATCGATACCGTGCCCTGCGGCGATACGCCGGAGATGAAATTCCACAGCGAACTGCCCGTGGCTCTGGGACGCGGGCCGGTGCTGCAGGCGGCCAGCAGCAGTTCCTACGGCGGCATGATCACGCCTGAGTCCGTGCTGGCGTTCGCGGTGCGCGTCGCCGATGAACACGGCATTCCCCATCAGGAGGCGATCCTGGAAGGCGGCAGCACCAACGCCACGGCCATCCACTACTCCCGCACGGGCATACCGGCAATCGCCGTCACCATTCCCCGCCGCTACTCACATTCCCCTATAGAGGTCGTCGATCTGAATGACGTCGCAGCCACGCTGCAACTGGTGGTGGCAATGACACAACAAGCGCGGGAGGAAAGTTTCGCATTCCTGCCGGACTGACCCGACAAGGACCAAGCTCTGCGGACCTTCAACGTCATTCCGAGCGCAGCGAGGAATATAATGACGCGCGTACTGCGTTCGGCATCACCTTGCTCCTGCGAGAATGAGGGGCAAGGAGTCTCGTTCTCCTGGCGTGTTGGCCCTATGCCTCAAGTATCGATAGCGCCCGTGTCCGTGCCATGGGATCAATCGCCGCTGGCAGCAACGCCGCGCCAGAAGTGATTGACGGGGCTGTGCCCGTCCCCAACGGCATAGGAATGGCGCAGCGCGCCGGTGAGGTAGTCTTTGGCCTGCCCCACCGCCTCGGGCAGCGCCAGGCCCCGCGCCAGATAGGCGGCTATGGCGGCGGCCAGCGTGCAGCCGGTGCCGTGGTCGTTCCGCGTGGGCACCCGTTCGCGCGCGAACGTATGGAAGTCCGCGCCGTCGTAGAGCACGTCGCGGGCCGCGCCCGCGGCGTGGCCGCCCTTGATGAGCGCCGCGCGGCAGCCAAAGCCCACGATGTCCTGCGCCGCCTGGCGCATCGCGGTCTCCCCCTGCACCCGCCTGTCCAGTAGCCGCTCGACTTCCGGCAAGTTGGGCGTGACCACGGTGGCAAGGGGAATAAGAGTCTCCCGGTAAGCCGCCACCGCGGTCTCGTCCACCAACGGATCGCCGCTCTTCGCGGCCAGCACCGGATCCACTACGAGCGACCGGGGCGCGTCGGCGCGCAATCGGCCGGCGACCGCCGCGATGATCTCGGCGTTAGCCAACATGCCGGTCTTGATCGCGTCCGCGCCGATGTCCGTAAGCACGGATTGAATCTGCGCCGTCACCAAGCGGGCCGGCAAGGCCAGCCAGTCCTGGACGCCCTGCGTATTCTGCGCCGTAACCGCCGTGACTACGGTACTGCCGTAGACGCCGAGCGCACAGAACGTCTTGAGGTCCGCTTGTAATCCCGCCCCGGCCCCGGAATCCGAGCCCGCAATCGTCAAGACTCGTCTCACCATTGCTCTCTCCGCGCCATAGCGCAATCATGCGCAACGACCGTACCTGCCGCGCCCGGCACCGGCGCGTCTACCCCGCCTCCTCGCGAAACTTCTCGATGCGGGAGAGTTGGCACGCCAGCCACACGTCCTTGGGCATGATGGGTTGCCCGTATGCCGTGATCACAGTCTCACCGGAGTCTTCCAGGCGGTCGAGGAGACTGGTGTACTGCGACTCAAGGTAGGAAATCGTGAGTTGCGTTCGCGGCAAGGTGGAGAGTCTCGCCTGCAAGAGCACGATATTGGACTCTACCACGTCAAACGGTTCGTAGACGCGGCCAAACGCTAGCGAAGGATCGTTGATCAGCCGCTGCGTTGTCCGCCTGGGGGAAATGCCTGACACGTCCATACTCTCGCATTCGGCAGTGCTATTCACGCCCGCTGCGCCCGCGCGCCGCGGCGTTGGCAACGCGCCACTCCGTTCGTTGACAGAGGCCTGTGCTCAGTATACTATGGGTTTCACCTGCGGCCAAAGAGCCGATTGGCAGCAATTGCCGGCGGCGCGCAGGCTTTCTCACAGTGTTGCCGGAGCGTCTATCGTGCAAGTTTCGTGCCTACAGGAAAACCTCGCCAAGGGCCTCGCCGTCGTCGGCCGGGCCGTTGCCACGCGCAGCCCGCTGCCCGTGTTGAGCAACGTGCTGCTCGCCACCGACAACGGACGCCTGAAGCTTTCGGCCATGAACCAGGAGATTGGCATCGTCCATTGGATTGGCTGCAAGGTCGAGGGCGAAGGCGAAGTGACCGTGCTGGCGCGGCTGCTGACCGAGTTCGTCGGCTCGCTTCCCAACGAGCGCGTAGACCTGCGCTTGGACGCCGCGGAACTCACGCTCCACCTCAACTGCGGGCGCTACCAGGCCAACGTCAAGGGCATCGCGGCCGAGGAATTTCCGCCCATTCCCCTGGGCGAAGGCGAGCCGACCCTCGTCATCGACGCCGACATCCTGCGCGAGAGCATCGAGCAGGTGGCCATGGCGGCGGCCAGCGACGATCCGCGCCAGTATCTCCAGGGCGTGGCGGTCATCATGGAGCCGGACAAAGTGGTGCTGGTGGCTTCCGACGGCTTCCGCATGGCGGTGCGCACCCTGACGGTGGAAACCGGCGTGGATGAAAAGACGGAGTTCATCGTGCCGGCCCGCGGCCTGACCGAGCTTTCGCGCATTTTGGCCGATGCCGAGCATCCGGTGGAAATCCGCCTGACCCAGAACCGCAACCAGGTCATATTCAGCGCGGGCGACATCCACCTGGTTTCGCGCCTCATCGAAGGCACGTTTCCCAATTACACGCAGATGATTCCGCCGGAGTCCCAGACGCAGATCAGAGTGCCCGCGGCCGAACTCTTGCAGTCCACGCGCATGGCCGCGTTCTTCGCCCGCGACGGCGCCAACGTAATCAAACTGGACGTCAAGCCCGGCGACGAGCAGGGCAACCTCACGATTTCGGCCACGGCCACCGAACTCGGCGACTACCGCTCCGACCTCGAGGCCCAAATAGACGGCGAAGAGACGCTCATCGCCTTCAACGCCACCTACTTGAACGGCTGCGTTGCGGCCATCAATTCACCGGACGTGAAGATCGAACTCACCGGCTCGACCAGCCCGGGCGTGATTCGCCCCACCGACGACACCGACTACGTCCACGTGATCATGCCGATGCACACGGTACGCTAGGCGCGGGCATGAAAGTAGACCCCCAAACGCTGGCGGCGCCGGACTCCCTGCCGGCGCCGGAACGCGGCAACGTCATCCGCGCCGCGGTTTGCCAGTACGCGCCCGTATTGGGAGACTTTGCCGCCAACGTGGAGAAGAGCGCGTCGGCGATCCGCCAGGCGGCCGCGGGCGGCGCGGACCTCATCGTCCTGCCGGAGATGGCAAACAGCGGCTACGTGGTGCATTCCGGCGCCGAGGCGCGGGCGCTGGCGGAATACCCGGACGAGAGCCCGGCCGTAGCGCGCTGGCTGCAACTCGCCCAGGAGCACGAAACCTACATCGTGGCCGGCTTTGGCGAGAAGGTCAGCGACACGGCGCTCTACAACGCCGCGCTCGTCATCGGCCCGCGCGGCATCATCGGCACGTACCGCAAGACGCACCTCTTCTTCGAGGAGAAACTCTACTACCGGCCGGGCGACCTGGGCTTGCCGGTATTCGACCTGCCCTTTGGCCGCGTCGGCGTGCTGATTTGCTACGACCTGCGCTTTCCCGAGGCCAGCCGCATCCTGGCGCTGAAGGGGGCCGACGTCATTTGCGTGCCCACCAACTGGGTAAGCATGATGACGCCGGATAGACTCTATGACGCCCAGGGCTACTGCCAGGCAAACTACGTGGCAATGGCGAACGCCGCTATGAACCAGGTCTTCATGGCCTGCGCCGACCGCACGGGCGCGGAGCGCGGCATCCAGTTCCTGGGATGCAGCGTCATCTTTGCTCCCGGCGGAGAGACGCTGGCCGGGCCGGCGAGCGGTGACGGCGACGAGGTGCTGGTGGCGGAGATGAACCTGTCTACGGCGCGCCGCGCCAAGCAGCGCAACGACCTCAACCACACCTGGCTCGACCGGCGGACGGACCTCTACGGTCCCATGCTGGGCCACGAAAGCGACCCACCCCGGTAGCGCGGGGGCTTGTCCCCCGCCTCCTAGCCTGTGCGTACTGTGGGAACCTGCCCCGCCTCTTGGCCTGTGACGCACCGTGCGCTCTTGTCCCCCGCCTCTTGGCTCGTTACCTACCGTGCGACCCAATCCCCCGCCTCTTGGCTTGCGGACGTAGCGCGGGGGCTTGTCCCCCGCTCTTTGGCGCACAACGTCCCGACCCATCTCCGGCAACGCACATCGAGCCCTGGGCATTCGTCCTGTCGCCGCAGAGACGTGTATACTCGCTCTATATCAACCCCATCGAGAAGCGAGGCACAGACCCATGAAACTCACCGCCGATACCCTGCGCGGCGTCAACGTCGCCATCGTCACGCCGTTCCTGGACAATCACGACGTAGACCTGGCCGGGGCCAAGCAACTCACGCGCTTTCTCATCGACGCCGGCGTGCACGGCATCATGACCACCGGCGGCAACGGCGAGTTCCCGCACATGCTGCCTGACGAAAAGAAGGCCGTAACCGCCGCGATCGTGGAAGAAGCGGCCGGGGAGATTCCCATCATTGCGGGCACCGCGGCCGCCGGCACGCGGGAGGCGGTGCTGCTCGGCCAGGACGCGCTTGAAGTCGGCGCGGACGGCCTCATCGTCACCGCGCCGCACTACTTCCAGGTCTCGGAAGACGCGCTCTTTGTCCACTATGAGGCCATCGCCACCGCGGTGGACCTGCCCCTGGTGCTCTACAATAACCCGCTCTACACCGGCAACGAGATTACGCCGGCGCTCATCGACCGCCTAGCGGCAGTGCCCAACGTGATTGGGCTGAAGCAGAGCAACGCCGACTTTGGCGTGCTGATGGAGAACATCCGCATGAACGGCGACAAGATTGCCGTTCTCACCGGCATCGACAGCCAGTTCTACGCCGCGCTCGCCTCCGGCGCGACCGGCATCTTTTCCACCGCCGCCTGCGTGATTCCACGAGAGATGGTGGCGATCTACGACCTGGCGCGGGCCGGCTCATTTGAAGAAGCGCGCCAACTGCAACTGAACCTGCAGCCGCTCAATCGCTATCTGGAGTACGACCCCGGCTACGTGGGACCGTGCAAAGCCGCCCTGCGCATGTTGGGTCTGCCCGCCGGACCGGTGCGCGGCCCGTTGCCGGAAGTCACGCCCGACGAGGAAGCCGGCGTGCGCGCGGCGCTTATCGAAATGGGGCTGCTCAACTAGCAAACACCCGTTTAGATTTCCAACGCCTCCATGAGCACGCGCCCCTCGGCGTCGCGGGGTTGCGGCACGCCCAGAAGATAGGCCAGCGTCGGCGCGATATCCACGCTCCGCGCTTGTCCCTGCAAAGCCACGCCGCTGCGCACGCCGGCGCCGCTGATGATGAACGTCGTGTGCTGGCCGCCAATGCCCAGGCTGACCGCGGGCAGGTGCCGGCCGTGGCAGGCGTCGTATTCCGGGTGCACCGCCCACACCACGTCGCCGACCAGATCGCCCCAGAGATTGAGCATTTCCGCGTTCTCGCGGGTGACCGCCAGGGCAAACGGCTGCTTGCCGGTGTTCGTATCTACGAACGTCGTCAGGGCGTGGATGATTTGCTGCTGCACGTTCTCGAAGTCTTCCTGTTCCACGATGCCGCCGGGGTCGCGCCCCTTGAGATTGACGAAGACGTGAATCGTGCCAACCGGTATGGCCGCACTCCGGCTGAGGTCGACTTCGCCGCTGGCCGGATCGGTCACGAGCAGTCCCACCTTCTCCAGCACGTCCGCCGCTTCGATCGGCGGCGCCAGGTCCGGCGTGCCGCCGTGGTCCGACGTCACCACCACCACCGTTTCGTCATCCTGCAATTCCAGCAGGCGGCCAACCCAGCGGTCTACCGAGGCGATGATGCGGGTCATGCCCTCATGCGAGCGCGCCACCACGCTCTCCGGCGCGCCGCAGCGGGGATCGGTCTGCCCCATGAAGAAGTGGTTGCCGTAGTCGAGCGAGTGCACCTCCGTAAAGAGCACGTCCCAGTCCCGCGTGGCGCAGAGGTGGTGGGCCACGTCCGCCAGACAGTCGTGGTGAAAGTCCATCAACTCGAAGACCGTCTCGTCGTCCACCAGACCCAACGTGTCCCGTCCCGGATTCTGCAGGAACGGGCCGACGTGCGTATCGATCTCCGCCGCGACCTCAGCGGGATGGGTGTAGCCTTCCGTGGCCCACACCTGGGGCATGAAAAGTTCGAAGGTGTCGGCGTCGGGCGTGAGCGTTATCAGCTTGAAGCGCGCGTAGCCCGTGAGCGCGCGCCCGCCAATGCTAAACTGCTGGCGCGACCACTCGCTCCAATCGGCCACGGCCAGGTCGGCCAGCGCCTGGCTGCCGTCGCGGCCGGCGCACACCCGCACCCGGTCGTAACCCGCGTCCGTCTGCGCATAGATGAGCCCGTAGAACGTGCGCGGCTCGGCGCCTTCCGTGCCCCAGGCGGTGAGGTCGGAGCGGCCGCGGGCAAGGGGCCGGACGACCAGTTCGACTTCCAGCGGCGGCTTGGCCGATGCGGGCGCGTGCGCCCACTGCGCAAGATCCGCCGGGCGCATTGCAACCCGGTCAACGTCTTCACCGGCCTGCAAGGTGCTGGGATCCACCGCCGCCGCGTCCACGCCGCCGCCAATCGGACGGGGCCGCCAGTTTCCTGAGACCCAGAGGTGGTACCCGGCAATCTGATGGTGGTTCGCCACGCCCGGCCCGGTGCCTTCCACCTGCACGCCGGTGGTGACGGTCGGCGGCCACGACATCTCCCACTTCACCAAAATTGGCGTCTTGCCGGCGCGCTCCAATGTATTCCAAAAGTACTCAGACTTGCACAATTCCGTATTGACGCCCCACTCCGTTTCCGTCAGCGGCTTGCCGCGCACACGGATGTTAAAATCCATCACTTCGTGGGTGCCGGGCCACGCGCCGGTGGCAATCGACGTCCAGCCGGGCGGCGTAAGGGTGGGAAAGACTCCCAGCATCGGCCGCCACGCGCCGGTGTCCATCAGGCGCTTGAGATGCGGCGTCGCGCCCTGCGCCGCCATGTGCCGCACGATCTCCATGCTCGCGCCGTCGATGCCGATTACGATTGCCCGTTTCGCCAACGCCGCCATAGCTTGCGCTCCTCCATGCAGTTCCAATTACCGATAATCACCTTGGCCATCTGCCGGCCACACAGGGGAATGAGAGTGAACCCCGCACTCTCCGTTCGTGCTGAGCCTGTCGAAGCATTAACGGAGAGAGGCGTGTGCGGAGTTGCTACCCACTTCCTCCGCCGTACGCCCTTCGACGCTGCTCAGTGCGACCGGCTCGGTTTGGCTGTTTCCAAGACAATGCCTGAGTTGGTAGATTATTCTGCCTTAGAGCCTATTTGAATATGCTGAATAGCGTAACTTCTAGCGCTAGAGAATGCCGAAAATACGGTTCTACAAGCTACCTGTCGTTATCCGAGAGCTTGTCGAAGGACTGAATCTTATCACTCAAGCCACTTTTCAAATAAGCTCTTAGACTATGATCTCTTCGCGCTCCACCACCCGGCCGCTCTTGCTGGAACGAATCGCGGCGGCGGTCATGGCAATGGTATTCAGGTTGTCCCGCGGCGTCACTGCGGGCTCGCGGCCCGCGGCAGTCGCGGCTATGAGGTCGCCCAGCGGCCCTTGAAACGCGTCCGGGAACCAGCGGCCTTCCAGCGGAAAGCGATGCACCCGGTCGGGCTCGTCAACGCGCGCCGCGAATACCGCGCTGCTGCCGCCCCAAACGCTCCCTTCCGTGCCGTCCAGCCACCATGTGTAGCTGTGCGCGCCCGTGGCGCGCACGATGTTGTTGAACTGCATGCTCGCCATCAGTTCCACCCGGCCGCCCACCGCGCCAAACTCGACGTTGGCGGCATACGTGAGCGGGTCCGGGCCGTTCTGGTCCGGCAGCATAGCGGTGGTGCAGTGGAGCCGCGTCCACTCGCGGGCGCCGGCATTGGGAGACGCGGCAAAGTAGCGGCAGAGATCCAGGTAGTGCACGCCGTGGTCGCCGATGTTGAAGTCGGCCAGGTTCGTCCACCACATGCCCGGCTGGTCTTGAAACGAGCGCCGCAAATGCTGGATGCCGTACACCTGCCCCACAACGCCTCGGTCCATCAGCACGCGCAAGGCCTTGTGCTCCGGCGCCCAGCGCGCCTGCTGGTTCACCGCCAGCAGAATGCCCGCCTCTTCCGCAACCGCGATCAATTCCTCAGCCAAGCCGTAGTCCATGTGCAGCGGCTTCTGGGTGAGCACCGGACGCGGCGCGTGGGCAATGGCCTGCAGCGTCTCTTTGCGGGCGGCGGGATGCAGCGCCATGTCGATGACGCGCACCTCGTCCCGCGCGAGCAAGGCGTGGATATCCGTGGTCCAGAATGGAATCCGCCAGCGTTCCGCCGTCGTCCGCGCCGCCTCTTCATCCACGTCGCAGCAGGCGACGACGTGATACCCGGCCATGCGATACGCCGGCAGGTGCGCGCCGTTGGCTATGCCGCCGCAGCCGACCAACCCGACGCCGTATTGCGCCAGATCAACGCCGGGCGGCGGCCCGGGACGGTAATCTTCCGGGTTCAGCGAGAGCGAATCCATGTGGTGTCTCCCACGCTCCTTAGCAAATCGCGCGTTGCGCGGAGGGACGTTGCGCCGTGGGCGTCCGGCTAGGGGTCTCGCCCCAGGCGCAACTGCTCAGACTGAGAACGGCGGCCGGAACCGGCGCTGCCGGCGAAGTCCGCCCCGTGACGCTGATCCGGCTCATACGCCTCATACTCACGTTCGCGGTAGAGGAGCGGAACCTGGGCCGTGCCCACGCCGGCTGCCTCCACCCGGCCGATGAAGACCACGCCCGAACCGGCCTTATGCACGTCATAGACGGCGCAATCGAGCCAGCAGACGCACTCTGGAAAGATGGGCGCGCCGGTCACGGCGGTCTCGTGGGCAACGTGGCTGAATGCCGTGTCCTTGGCGCTGCCGGGGCGGGCGAAGGCCGCGCCGATTGCCTGCTGCGCCGTGCCAAGCACGTTCACGGCAAACGCCCCGGCGGCCTCTATGCGGCGGCGCGTCGCGTTGCGCTCGGTAACGCTTATCAAGATGAGCGGCGGCTCGAGGGCGATCGACGTGAATGAGCTTGCCGTCATGCCGTGCATCCCCGCCGCATCCCGCACGGTTACCACCGTGACGGGCTGCGCCACCCGGCGCATCACGGCGCGGAATTCATCTGGCTCTAGCGGCATGAGGCCCTCGCGTTCTCGGCGGCAGGATGCATAGGCTTCGACCACGTAGTACGTATAGTATACCGCACAACTAGGAATTCCGAGATGCGGAGCCGCCTAGTGATGGCCGAGATGCCAATCCAGCAGTTGCCGCTCCAACGCCGCCACTACGCCGCGGAGCGAGGCGTCATGGTAGCGGTTGCGCAGTTCCCACGGGTCCGCGCGCAGGTCGTAGAGTTCGTTGTGCTCATGCCCCGGCGTGTAGACCAGTTTCCAATCCGGCGTGCGCACCATGGTGGAAATCTCGGTCTGGCGGCCGCTGGCGGGAGGCCCGAACGGCAGATTGTTGCCGCGCGCGGGATCGTCCACCATGCCGGCGGGAAACGCGCCGACCTCGGCAAACGCCACGCCGCGCGGGCGCTCCTTGCCCTCCCAGACCGGCGCGAACGAGCGGCCGTGCATATTCTCAGGCGCTTCAATGCCCACCCAGTCCAACACGGTAGGGGCGACGTTCGTCGAGTCGGTAATCTCGGCTATGCGCTCGCCCTGGGGAACCAGGGTGTCCGGCCCGGCGATGAGCGCCGGCACGCGCACCAAGCAGTCGTAGAGCGTGCAACTCTTGCCGAACATGCGGTGCTCGCCGGCGTAGTCGCCGTGGTCGGACGAGTAGATGATCACCGTGTTGTCCAGCAGGCCGCGCGCTTCCAGGAATGACAGCAGGCGCGCCACCTGGTCGTCCAGGTGATTGACCATGCCGTAGTAGACGGCCAGCGCCTTGCGCGTCTCCTCTTCGCCGGCGTCCCACGTGCCGCCGTCGCGCGCGGTCTGTTCCTGGGCCGGGGGCTTGCCGGCGTCCGGGCCTTCCACCGGCGGCAGGGAAATCCGCGCGGGGTCGTAGCGGGAGAAATACGGCTCCGGCGCGAAGAACGGCGGATGGGGATCCATGTAGGCCACGTGCAGGAAGAACGGCCTTTCCCGGCTGCACGCCGCGACGAAATTCATGCCAATCGTCGTCATGGCGCCGTTCAGGTCTTCGTCCGGCGGCAGCGGCACCTCGGCGAACATGTGCTGCACCCGCGCCGGCGCTTGCTGGACCAGTTCGCGCCGCAACCGGCTGCGCTCACCCAGCACGCCCTTACTTATGTCATGTTGAAACTCGAACCCGCGGCCCCCGCCGCCGCGCCCGCCGTGGAAGTGCCCCACCGCGCCGGTTTGGTAGCCCGCCTCGCGCAGCAGTTCCGCCAGCGTGACCTCGTAGTGCGGCAGCGTAAAGCCGTTGCCGTGCACGCCAAGCGCGTGGGCGTAGCGGCCCGTCATCAGGATGCAGCGCGCGGGCAGGCAGAAGGGATGCGGCGTAAAGTAGTTCTCGAAGAGCGCGCCGCGCTGCGCCAGCGCCTCCAGCGCCGGCGTCTCGACGTCGGGATTCCCATAGAGCCCGAGGCTGGTCGCTTTCTGCTGGTCCGCCAGCAGCAGCACGATATTCGGCAATGCCATAGTTCGCCTCTCCCTGTGCGGCCCGGCACCGGACGTTCGCCGGATTGCGCCAACCGCCAACAAAAGAACCGGGGGATTGCCCCGGTTAGTCGGACGCCGCCGGGAAACACAGCCCGCCCGTTCAGTCCGCGCTCTTCCCGCTCGCGTCCATGTGCGCCAGCAGCGCGCTCGCCCAGTGCGCGCGGCGCAGGCGGGCCGCCTCCGGGCTAAACCCCGCCGGCTCGCCGGCGAACAGCCGTTCCAGGCGCGCGTGGTCTCCCTGGAGGAAGAGCCGCACCTTCATGACGCCGTACGCGTACTCGGGATGGTTCTCCGCCAGGTAGGCGAATATCGAACCGGACTGCCGTTCGAACCGCTCCTTGTTCCCGGCGGTGAGCACCAGCGTTTCCGTTTCCTGCAGGATGTTGCGCGGCGCGATGCGCACCCGGCTGGCGATGTCCTGCACCGACAGGCCTTGCTCCTGGGCCAATTCCCGGAAGCGCAACACGACTTCATCGTCGCTCAAGCCGTGCACCTCGGTCTGTGGCTGCCGCGACTCGAGATTCTGGCGAATACTGTCCCAGTCGATCTCCAGGTGCGGGTAGAGTTCGGACATCTCAAGCTGGAGATCGGTGGTGACGCGCGGCCGCTCGCCCAGGTACGCCAAGAACTGGGTGCGGGTGCCCAGGTCATCAACGATGTCCCGCACCAGCCACGCGACCCAGAGATTAGTCTCTTTCCGTCCCGCGATGGCTTCGGGCACCCACTTTATGTAGACGTTCTCGCGCGCTGAATCCGGCACCGTGCCGCCGCTTCCTACTCCTCCGACTCTTCTTTCGCCTTGGTTGCCGTCCCGTCGCCACGCGCTCGCCGGGCTTGGGGCCGCGGGCTCAGGTAGGTCGTAAGCTGATTCCCTTCCATGATCGGCCTCCGCTCCACCACGGCCACGTCCTCCACCCGCTCCAGGACGCGGCGCAACACGTCGTGGCCGTGCTCCGGATGGGCCATTTGCCGCCGGAGAAAGCGCACGAACGCCTTGACCTTATGGCCCTCTGCCAAGAACCTGGTGATGCGGTCCACACGATAGTCGATATCGTGCTTATCCATAACCGGGCTGAACCGCACCTCTTTCAACGTGGAGGCGGCGCGATTCTTGCGTGAATTGCGCTCCTCCTTGGTCTGGCGGTACTTGTACTTCCCGTAGTCCATGAGTCGGCACACCGGCGGGGAAGCGTTTGGCGAAACCTCGACCAAGTCCACGCCCCGGTCTTGAGCCAGCGCAAGCGCCTGCTCGAGCGCCAGAATGCCGACTTGCTCTCCGTCTTCATCGATTACGCGGATTTCGCGTGCCCGAATCTCGCGATTGCTGCGCGCCTCTTTGACTATAGTTCATTCCTCCTCGATACCTTCTACCAGAGTCTCGCAGGAATATACCATATCGAAATGTCAAGAAGCAAGACCCCGTGCCCTGCTAGTGTGCGCGGCTGCGAGGCCCGGCTCCCGCGCTCCCGGCCGGCATGGCGTCATTCGACCGCACCGCAAGCGCGCGGCCCTGGGTTGCCGGCAGGCCGCCGCGAGCCTCACCGGGCCTTGCCTGCGCCGGAAACGCGCCGCGCACCCGCACGGCCAGCGCGCGCTTCAGCACGAGGCCGCGCTCGGTTTCGCCAAAACCGCACCCGATGAGCGCCTGGGTAACGTCCGCCGCGTGGACCGGTACCCTGGACCACACGGCGGCGCTGCCGCGGTCATGGGCGTGGCTCAACGCGGTAGCAACAAGGTCTCGCGCCAGGTCTCCCTGGCCCGGCGCCACGCCTATCTGGGCGCGAAGTTCGCTATTTCGGCTCCGTGACTCCGTGAGCCAACCGGTCAAGCCGTTTTCACCCTCGACTACCCAGCGGGTAGCCTGGAACGAAAGCCGCGACGAACTCCGGCCCAATTGCCAGTCTCGCGCCGTGCGCCCTTCCGCGAGGCGCACCATCTGCGGTGTTGCGCGCAGATAGAGTTGGTGCAGCGGCCAGGCGTCTCGCTTCTCCTGCAAGCGCAGGCCGGGCACGTCCGGCGCCAATGCGGCGCGCGGCACGGGCCGCGCAAACGTGCGCTCCTCCGTCACAACGGAGAACCCCGCGCGCTGAAAAGAGGCCGCAAGCCAACCGCGCGCCGGCACGCGCGCGACAATACCCGTAATGCGCTGCGCCCCGGCAACGCGGCACACTTCATCGAGGAGCGGCGAGAGCCACGCGCTGGCCGCGCCGGTGGGAGCGGGCGCCTCTCGCCACAGCCCGGCCACCGCCACGAACATCATCTCCCACTGCTCGCGCCCGGACTGCCGCGCCACCTGCGCCACGGCCACCGCCCGGCGTCCTTCCCATACTGCCACCGTGCAGGATTTCGGCGTGACCGTGCCCAGCAGCAACCCCATTGTTGGCGACCACGGCGCATCCGCCGTAACGAGCGACGCTCCCGCGTTGCGCTGCAAGCGCCAGGCCTGCAGGAACCGGAGAGCATCGTGTCGTTTGACTTCAGCCGTATGAACCATCTCATGCCACGTTTCGCGACGGCGCGGCGAGTTGCCGCGGCTTTCCTCCAGGCGGCCGGGGCCTTACGCGCTCACCTGCGCGCACAGCGTCAGGAAGTAGCGGTGCAAGCGGCGGTCGGCCACGATCTCCGGGTGAAAAGCGGTGGCGAGCACGGCGTCCTGCTGAATGGCGACCATACCGCCGGTGGACGGCAGGCGGCCCAGCACCTCCACGTTCGGCCCAACGGCCTCCACCACCGGCGCGCGGATGAAGACCGCGGGAAACGGCCCCCCGTCCAGGCAGCGCAGCGGCACGTCGGCCTCGAAGCTATCCACCTGGCTGCCGTAGGCATTGCGCCGGATGCGCGTATCCATGACCGCGAGGAGCGGCTGTTCGTGCGCGCCAATGTCCTTCGAGAGCAGAATCATGCCGGCGCAGGTGCCCCACGCCGCCAACTGCCCAGCCAGGATGCGCTCGCGAATAGGCGCCACCAAGTCGTAGAGCACCATCAGCTTGCGGATGGTGGTGCTCTCACCGCCGGGGATGATCAACCCTTGCACGTCCGCCAGGTCTCGGGGCAGTTTTACCGGATGAGCTTCTACCCCCAAGTCGGCAAGCGCGGTCACGTGCTCGCGCACGTCGCCCTGAAGCGCCAGCACACCGACGTTCATGCCGTCCCTACCACCCTCGCACCGCAAGCAGTTCTTCACTGGGCATCGAGCGCACGTCCAGTCCCGACATCGGCTCGCCCAGACCGCGCGAGACTTCGGCAACGATCTGCGGATCCTGATAGTGGGTCGTGGCCTTGACGATGGCGGCGGCCCGGATTGCCGGGTCTTCCGACTTGAAGATGCCGGAACCGACGAAGTTGCCGTCGCAGCCGAGTTGCATCATGAGCGCCGCGTCGGCCGGCGTGGCGATGCCTCCGGCCGAGAAATTGACTACGGGCAGGGCGCCGCGTTCCGCCACTTCCACGACGAGCGAGTACGGCGCGCCCAGTTCCTTCGCCTCTGCCATGAGTTCTTCCGTGCGCATGTTCTGCAGGCGGCGAAAGGCGCCGCCGACGGCGCGAATGTGCCGCACGGCCTCCACCACGTTGCCGGTGCCGGCCTCACCCTTGGTGCGAATCATGGCCGCGCCCTCGCCAATGCGGCGCAGGGCTTCGCCCAGGTCGCGCGCGCCGCAGACGAAGGGAATGGTGAAACTGTGCTTCTCGATGTGATGCTCTTCATCGGCCGGCGTCAGCACTTCCGATTCGTCGATGTAATCGATGCCGAGGGCCTCGAGCACCTGGGCCTCGACGAAGTGGCCGATGCGGCACTTGGCCATGACCGGAATGGTGACCGCATGCTTGATTTGCGACACGAGCTCGGGATCGGACATGCGCGCAACGCCGCCCTGGGCACGAATGTCGGCCGGCACCCGCTCCAGCGCCATCACGGCTACCGCGCCGGCATCCTCGGCGATTCGCGCCTGCTCAGGCGTGACTACGTCCATGATGACGCCGCCCTTGAGCATCTGCGCCATGCCGCTCTTAACTCGCCACGTACCTGTTTCCATAGTTTCCGCCTCTAGGTCTGCTACGCCTTACCCACGTGTCCGGCTATTCATCCTCAATGGTACCTACACATGCCTGTCTCGGCAAGAGGGCGGCACCTTCCCGCCGCACCCGGGGAAAGAGCAACCCCCGCTTTCACCCCGGCCCGCTCTCACGTTAGAAAGGGGGATTGTACCGCTTTCACGTGGGGTTGCGCCAGGTCTGCCAACGAGACTGCGGGTTTGATAGAGAGCAATACATCTGGTATAGTGATGCGCCAGTAGACGCCGCACTACGTACGCGGTACGGCTCATTCAGAAGGGTACAGAGTTCTCGTGCTGACCGTACAGATGGGCCAGGCTGCGTTGGTTGGCGATCGGCGCCTGGCGAACAGCCCATGGGCGCATACGTTCCAGGATGCCTCGTCGGACGTAGACCGGGGCGCTCTCTACCTAAACATTGAGGGTGTCGATGAAGAAACGGCGCACGCCGTAACACAGGAAATCGCGCGCGTCTACTTCGAGAGCGTGTCCGTAAGCACGGAAACCGCGCTGCTGCGCAGTGTAAAGCACGCGTACCGCCACCTCTACGAGGCGGGTGTGGACATCCCGCTTGCCGAAGTCGGGTTGACTGCCGTCCTTATGCTGGATGACCGCGCTTCCATCGCGCAGGCGCTCCCCACGCAATTCTACCTGATACAAGACGAACAGATCACCGCTTTGCCCGATACCCAGGAGCGCCTGAGCGGGCCCGGCTCCGCGAGTCAGCCGCCGCCCCCAGACAGCCGCTATCCACAGTGGGAACCGCCGGTTGAGATGTTTCGCGCCACCCCCGACGCCCAGGACGTCGCCGCCCTCTGCACGGACAACATCGGCGCGGCGCTGAGCGACGGCGAGGTGCGAGACATCGTTGGCCGTGGCGGCATCCAGTCCGCGGCCGAGAACCTGGTCGATACCGCGCGGCAGCGCGGCGAGCAGTTTGCCTCGGTTCTCCTGCTGCGCTTCGTCGCAGTCGAAGAGAAGACTGAACCGGCCGCGGAAGCCCCCGCCGAGCAGACACCGGACCGGGCCGGACCGCAAAAGAGCGGCAATCCGGTCGTTACGGTCTTGGGACTCTTGCTTGCCCTCGTAATGTTGGCGTGGTCGGTCGTGGCGTCGCCCTTTCGCCCTCGCTCCCGGGCCGCGGCATCATCCGGTAGGACGTCAACCGTGGCAACGGAGTCGACGATCGCGGGACGCGCCCCGTCGGGCCGGGCCCGCGGCCAGAGATTCAGCCGGCTTGCCGCCGGCGCGATCGTAATTCTGCTGCTCATTGCCCTTGTCATTGCCGCAAACGCGCTCTTTGGCGACCGGGACACGTCGAGCAGCGCAAGCGAAGTTGCGGCAACTACACCCCTGCCCCAGGTTACGGCCTCGCCGGCTCAGCCTACGGCCGTCGCCTCGCCCGCGCCGGCGGAGCCGACACCGGCAGCCACGCCGGCGCCGCCCGCCACTCCCGAACCGGGCAGCGTGCTCCTCACGGCGTCGCAAGACCTCGTGCGCTTCGAGCCGGACGTGCAGCAGCCCGGGGAAATCTACGGCTTGGCTAACACTGTCTACGTCCTCGACCGCGCCAGCGGCGCCGTCTATCGCATCGGCTCGGACGGCAGCAACGACTTCGCCTATCAGCCCACGGGCGACGCCGGCAGCGCCGCCCGGCACATTACCGGCAGAGACGACGTAATCCAAATCCTCGATAGCGCCAACCGGCTGTTCCACGTCACAAACGAAGAAGAATCGCCGCAGCCTGTGCAGTTGCCCACTGATTCCGTGGGGCAAACGCAGTCAACGGCGACCTACGACGAGAACTTCTACGTCCTCGATACGGTTGGCAATGACGTGCTGCGTTTCCGGCCGGTTGGCAGCGGCGTCTACGCCGAGCCTGAAGGCTACTTTGGCGTCAACAGCGGGGTGGACTTGGCGCAAGCCACCGACCTTGCGATCGATGGTTCCGTCTTCATTCTGTTCAGCGACGGCGCCGTCAACCGCTACGTTTCGGGGGCGCGCTCTGAGTTTTCTCTGGCGAGCCTCCCCTCGCCTCTGGGCACGCCCGGCGCAATCTTCATCAGCCAGGGCATGGGATCGCTCTACATTCTCGACGGGGACAATGACCGCATCCTGCAAGTGACAACCGAGGGCGTCTTCCAGCGGCAGTTCCTCGCGCCCAACCGCATAATCGCCAACGCGGTAGATCTGTATGTCAACGCGGAAGAAACGTCACTCTGGCTCGTCAGCCCCACCGGCGTCACGCGCTTCCCGCTGCCGTCTCTGCCGGAGGACGCGCCCCGATCCTCTGCGTGAAAGATGGAGCCGGGCCGTACTGGTGCCGCCTCTATGCGGCTTCTCGCCGCAGCCGTTTCGCTGACTGGCAGCTTCACGTTGAGGGTGCGCCCGCATCTTCCGCGCTCTTCCATCCGGTTTGCCGCCAATGCGCCCAAGGAGCCTCCAGACCATGTTCTACGATGAAGCCCGCATATTCGTCAAAGGCGGCAAGGGCGGAAACGGCATGGCCCACTTCCACCGCGAGAAGTTTCGTCCCCGCGGCGGGCCGGACGGCGGTGACGGCGGGCGCGGCGGCAGCGTCTACCTGGCAGTCGACCCCAGCCTCAACAGTCTCCTCTTCCTGCACCGCACACACCGCTTCGTCGCCGAGCCGGGCAAGCCCGGCGGCACGAACCGCAAGCAGGGCGCCGCCGGCCGCGACGTCCAGGCCTGGGCGCCGCCCGGCACAATCGTGACCGACGCGGCCTCCGGCGAGGTCATCGCGGACTTGCGCGGCCCCGGCGACCGGGTGCTGGCGGCGCGGGGCGGCCGGGGCGGGCTGGGCAACGTGCACTTTGCCACCTCGACCCGCCAGGCGCCCCACTTTGCCCAAAAGGGTGAGCCCCCTGAGGAACGCTGGCTCGACCTGGAACTGCAACTCATTGCCGACGTGGGCATCGTCGGCATGCCCAACGCCGGCAAGTCGTCGCTCCTGGCGCGCATTAGCGCCGCGCGGCCCAGAGTCGCCGCCTATCCTTTCACCACGCTGCAACCGGAGCTTGGCGTGGCGCAGCGCGGCGCCGCGACGCTCGTGTTTGCCGACATCCCCGGCCTCATTGCCGGGGCGCATAGCGGCGCCGGCCTCGGACACACCTTTCTGCGCCACATCCAGCGCACGCGCCTCCTGCTGCACCTCGTCGATTGCGCCTCGCCGGAGGGCCACGATCCCGTCGCGGTCTTTCGCCAGGTAAACGACGAACTCCGCCAATTCGACCCGACCCTGCTGGACCGGCCGCAGATCGTGGCGCTCAATAAGCTGGACGTTACCGAGGCGCGGGCGCGGTTCGCAGCCGCCAAACCGGCAATCGAGGCCGCGGGCTATGCCGTGGCCGGCATCTCGGCCGTTACCGGCCAGGGCCTCGACGAACTCATGGGCACGGTCTTTCGCGCCCACCAAGACGCGCCGCTCCCCCAAGCGGAACCGGTTGCCGTTGCCGTCCCCGCGGTCGCCGTCCCCGTCCACGAGGACTTTGCCGTCGCGCGCCGCGCTGACGCCTACGTCGTCACGGGCAAAGCGGTGGAACGCCTGGCCGCGATGGCCGACCTCTCCACGCTCGACGGCGTGCTCTACTTCCAGCGCCGCCTCGATCGATTGGGCGTCACCGCCGCGCTGGAAAACGCCGGCGCGCGGCCCGGCAGCACCGTCATCATCGGCCCCTTGGAGCTTGAGTGGCAGGCCGAACGCTAGCCGCCACCCCCGCCAAAGCCGGCCGCCGCGCGTTCTTGAAGAACAGCCTCACTTTTCTTACAATAGTTAACGGCAATTACGACACGTCGGTACAAAGTCCGCCGCCAATGCCGGTTGCAACAAGGAAGGAACCACAATGGCAGTAAACGACCTGGACAGCAAGAAAGTAGTCATCCTGGAAGACGACCCCGAGCTCATCGACGCCATCGAGCGCCGGTTGCGGGACCACGGTTACCACTCGATTCTCGTCCGCCGCACGCGGGACATCATCAAATTCCTCAAGGCCGAGAAACCCAAGACCATGATCATGGACGTGGCCCTGCCCGACGCCGACGGCATCGCCCTGCTCCAGGAGATCAAGGGCGATTGGGAAGCCAAGAAGACCCACGTCATCGTGATGTCCAATTACTCCACGCGGGTCAACTACAAGGTGCGGGACGAGGTGGAGGAGATCTTCCAGAAGCCCTTCGACGTGGAGACCCTGCTGGAGTCCGTGGACCGCGTCGCCGCCATGGACGACAAGTAACCGCCGCCGCAAGCCTCTTGTCCCCTCTCCCGCTGGGAGGGGGGAGCGAAGTCCGCAGCGCCTCAGCCGGGTAGCAGCCGCTGCATCTCTCCGCCGCAGCGCCCGTGGGCGCGCAGCAGCGCGGCCACCTGTTCCCGCTCCGGCGCGCCGTCGATCGGGCCCGTCACCGTCACGGACAACGCGCCGGCCGCGTTTGCCCAGCGCGCCGCCGTTTCCAGCGAGACTCCCTGCTGCAATGCCCACAGGAACGCGGCATCGAAGGTGTCGCCGGCCCCGGTGGCGTCAACCTCATCGACCGGAAACGACGGCGCCGCCGCCGCGCCTGCGTCGCTGTAGACCGTGCAGCCGTCCGCGCCCCGCTTGAGCACGACGGCTTCATTGTAGGGAGCCTTGCGCAGCACGGCGCACGCCGCGGCCGGGGTGGAAGCGCCGGTTACCAACTGCGCCTCTTCGCCGCTGGGAAAGACAATGCTGGCAATGTCCAGAATCGGGCCGACCAGGGCGCGTATCTGCGCCGGGCTTGCCAGTTCCGCGCGGATGTTCGGGTCCAGGCTCACGCGCCCGCCGGACTCCCGCACCAGGCGCGCCACCAGGATGCAGTATTTCCACCAGGCGTCGTTCATGGCCAAGCACGAGCCATTGACGTGCGCCCACGCCACCTGCCGCAGGAAAGCCGGCGTTGGCAACGGCGGCGGCCGGCCGGCGGCTCCGTTGCGCATGTGGAAGAAGAACGACCGGGTCCCGTCGGGGTGATTGACGACGAACGACGCGGAAGTCGGCAACTCGCCGGTGCGCGCGACGCCGCTCTGTTCCACGCCCTCGCGCTCGAGAAAAGCGCATATCGCATCCCCAAACGCGTCGTCGCCAACCGTGCCCAGAAAAGCGCTCCGGCCGCCCAGGCGCGCGACCGCCGTGGCAAAGATGAGCGGCGCGCCGCTGGCAAAGGGGCCGCGATAGGTTCCCGCTGCCGTCAAGGGCGCGTGCGAACCGACCTGCGCGAACTCCGCCAGCGCCTCGCCCATGCTCAGTATCACGTTCCGCGCCACAACGCGCTTCTCCCTGTCTTCCACTCAAAACCACTAACGCACAGTATACTGGCAAGCGGCAGTATCGAGCGCCGTTGCGGAAAGACAACCAAGCGTTCGCGCCCCAAATCTCCCACGCGCTTGCGCACAGAACCTAGCAACTCTACAATACCGCACATACGCGGCCCGTTGAATTCACCGATAGACCACACACAGGAGCGAGCGATGCCGTCTGCGGAATCGTCTACCACGTACCGGGTTGGCATTGTCGGCTGCGGCGCGCGGTCCACCGCCCATGCCGCGGGCTGGGCGGCCAACGACGGCGCGGCCATCGCGGCGGTTGCCGACCCCATCCCGGAACGGCGCGACGCCTTGGGCGAGCAATACGGCGTCTCTCAGGCGCAGCGCTACCCGGACTTCGCCGACATGCTGGCGCGGGCCGACCTGGACTTCATCTCCATCGCCACCAAGCCCGAAGTGCGCGAACCGGCGGTCAAGGCGGCGGTGGCGGCCGGCATCAAGGGCATCCTGTGCGAGAAGCCCATGGCCCTCAGCCTGGGCGAAGCCCGCCGCATCCACAGCGCCTGCGCTACAAACCGCATCCCGTTGGTCATCAATCACCAGAAGCGCCACCTCACCGAGTGGCAACGGCTGGCGGCCATCTGCGCGCGTGGCGAACTCGGCGCGATCGAGCGTATCGAGGCCTCGTCCTACGGCAACCTCGCCAGCCAGGGCACCCACGTGCTGGACATGGTCTTGCAGTTCGGCGGCGACATGCAGCCGCTCTGGGCGATCGGGCAGAGCGTCGGCTGGCGCGACTACGTGGGCGCCCACGCCGGCCCGCGCTACACGCTCGGCCAGTTCCGCTTCCCCAACGACATCACGGCGTACGTGCAAATGGGAGACGAAGCGCCCCAGTTGCTCGGACGGGAAGATTCGTGGATGCGCCTGCAACTGCGGGTCTGGGGCTCTGAAGGGCGCGGCCAAGTTGACCTGCCCATCGGCACGCGCGTCTGGCGCAAGGGCGAATCCGAGCCGACGAGTTGGCCGGAATGTTGGACGGACACGGCTAATCTGGCCGCCTCCCAGATGAAACTCTCCCAATCGGTCATTCGCGCCCACGAAGACCCCAGCTACGACCCGCCGGCCGGCGGCATCCGGCCGCTCTACAGCTTCGAGATGATCGAGGCGCTCTGCGCGTCCACGCAGACCCGGGAAATCGTCACCTGGCCGCTGCCCGCCTGGGAGCACTCGCCCATGCAGGCGCTGAAACCGGCGGACGCCCATGTTTGACTACTTCGCCGCCAGCGTGGCCTTTGCCGAACGCCCGTTCGCGGAAGCCTGCGCCGCGCTGCGCGAGGCGGGCTGCAAAGAGGTTGACATCTGGTCCGTGGCGAATTGGTGCGCGCACCTGCCGCCGGGCGAGCCGAACCCGGATCTGGAAAGCGTCAAGCGCACGCTAACCGAACATCAACTCACCTGCCGCGCCATCTCAGCCTACGGCAAGGATTCCGAGGAGATGCTGCTAGCGCGGCTGGAACACCTGGCCGCGCTGGGCGGCAGAGCGTTGGTGCGTGCCAGCGGACCGGAAGAGATGACGGTGGCGGCGTTCGCGGACTGGATCGCGCCCTTCGTGCGGCGCGCCGAGGAATTGGGCGTGCAGATCGCCATTGAGAACCATCGCAACATGGTCATCAACACCATCGCCTCCCTGCGGGAACTCGTGGCGCGCGTCGAGAGCCCCGCGTTGGGCATCGCGTTCGCGCCCATCCACGTCCACATGGCCGGAGAAGACATCGCTGAAGCCATCCACGCGGTTAGCGGCCGCATCGCGCTCTTCTATGCGTGGGATTGGGGGCCAACGGCCGACAAGAACTGGAAAGACCCGCAGGAGCAGGTGCCCGGCAGCGGCGTGCTCGACTTCCACGCCATGTTCCGCGCGCTGAACGAGATTGGCTACGCCGAGCCGCTCTGCCTCTTCGCCCACGGCCTGGAGCATGAGCGCAGCGCGGACGCGATCGTGGCGCTGCGCGCCGGGCGGGCGCACTGCCAGCGGGTGGAGCGGGAACTTGGCCGCGGCTAACGGCGCGGCGATCCCGCCGGCCGCGGACGCTGGCGGCGAAAGCGCGGACGTGTCCGCTCCCGTCGCGCCCCGGCTCGTGCCCACGGCAACCGCAAGTCCACGCTTCCACGACCTGGACGCCCTGCGCGCCTTTGCGATGCTCATGGGCATCGTCCTGCACGCCGGCCTTTTCTTCATTCCCGGCGTCTGGGCGGAAGCCGACGCCGCGGAAAACTATCCGGCAGAGGCCACCACCTTCTACGCCCTTCTCTTCTTTGCGCTCCACGGCTTTCGCATGCACGTCTTCTTCCTGCTGAGCGGCTTCTTCACCGCCATGCTCTGGCGGAAGCGCGGGTTGCGCGGCCTGATCGTCCAGCGGCTGCAACGCATCGCCCTGCCGCTCGCCATCGGCGCGTTCACGGTCATTCCCGTAACTACGTGGGCGTTCATGTGGGCATTCGACGCGGAGGGATTCCGGCTGTCCTGGTGGCCGTTCATTTGGCTGAGCACGTGGAGCCACCTGTGGTTCCTGTGGTTCCTGCTGTGGCTAGCCGCCGCCTTCTGCGCCGCCGCCAAGCTGGGCGTCACGTTCACCCGGCCGTACGTCTGGTGGCTGGCGCTGCCGCTCACGTGCGCGCTGCAATGGCTGATGGCGGAACCGGTCTTCGGCCCGGACACGTCCGACGGGCTGATTCCCAATCCGGTGGTGCTCGGCTACTATGCGCTCTTCTTCGCCTTCGGAGCGTTCCTCTACCAGCGCAACGCCACCGCGAGCCGCTGGTGGACGCTTCTGTTGCTGCCCGCGCTGGCCGTCTTCATAGGCGGGCTGGCGCTCATGGAGGGCGGCGACGCGGCGTGGGCCAAACCGGCCTGGGCCGTTAGCCAAAACGCCTTCGCCTGGCTAATGTGCTTTGGACTCATGGGGCTGTTCCGCTGGCTCGCGGCGCGGGAACGGCGCTGGGTGCGCTACGTCTCGGATTCGTCGTATTGGCTCTACCTGTGGCACCTGCCGCTGATCGTGGTCTTGTACCGGCTGACGCTGGCGTGGCGGCTCAACATCCACCTGAACTTCGCGCTGCTCTGCGCGGCGGCGACCGCCGTCCTGCTGCTCACGTACCAGTTTGGCGTGCGCTACACGCCCATCGGCACGCTGCTCAACGGCAAGCGGGTGCGCGGTTAGCCCAGCGCCAGGTTTATGTCAAGCTCCCCGGCTAGCGCAAGCATTGGCTCCCACACGATGCGCGGCAGGACGTGCGTGCCGCGGGCACGCGCTTCACTCTCCAGGCGGCCGGCGCGTTCGCCGGGGTAGAAGATCTCCGCCACGCCGGGCTTGCGCGGCGCGGCTTTGATCCTGGCAGCGTACTCCGCCGTGCGCCGCGCAAAGTCGGGGCGCGACATGAACAAGCTGGGGTCTAGTACCAGCAGGAAGTGCCCAACTTTGCCGCTCTGTCCGCTCTCCGGGCCAAAGTCGGCGCCGGTGAGCACGCCGGCCAACAACTCGGATACCATCGCCAGGCCGTAGCCCTTGTGCTCGCCAAGGGGTACCAGCGTGCCAGTCAGCGCGGCGTGAGGGTCAACCGTAGGATTTCCCTCCTCATCCAAGGCCCAGCCGGCGGGCAGGGGGGAATTTTCCGCCGCGTGCATGCGCACTTTGGCAAACGAGGCCGAGGGCGCAATATCGAGCACCAGCGGGTCGCCCTCCCCGACGGGAACGCCGAAGGCCCACGGGTTGTTGCCCAGCATCCGGCCCAACCCGCCGGTGGGCGCCATGACCGCCTCAGCCACTGACGTGCAAATGGCAATGTACCCCTCGCGGGCGGCGCGCAGCACGTAGTGGGCCGGGATGAAGAGGTGGCTCGAGTTGTAGACGCCGGCCAGCCCGATGCCGCTTGTGCCCGCCTTGATCAGGCAGCGCTCCAGAGCGCGCGTGCAGGCGATCGCGCCAAAGCCCCGGTCGGCGTCCACGACAACGCTGATGGGCGATTCCCTTAACATGCGCACCTTGGGCGCGGCGTTGATGGTTCCCTCCTTGACGATGGGCGCGTAGTAGGCAACGAGCCGCACGCCGTGGCTGGCGTGGCCCCGCAGGTCGGCTTCCACCAGGATGCTCGCCAACAGGCGCGCGTTGCGGCGCGCTACGCCCAAGGCCGCGAACGCCGTGGCGCAAAACGCTTCCAAGTCCTCGATCGCGATCGTGCGTTCGTCTTCCACGGCAATGCCTTTCTCTTCACTTGCACACCGTAGCGCGGGGGCTCGTCCCCCGCAGCTTGACTCGAACGAAACCAACCGTCCCGGCAAGTCGCTGAGGCGCACATTCCGGCAAGACCCTGTTGGCCTCACGACATGAGGATGCCACCATCCACGTTGATGACCTGTCCCGTCATGTACCCGCTTCGGTCGGAGCAGAGAAAGACCGCCGCCTGGGCAATGTCCTCCACCGAGCCGATACGGTTCAGAGGCACGTGCGGCATGACCTTCCGCTTCCAACTCTCAGGCAGCGGCGGCGGCTTGGAATCGACCACGCCGGGCGCGATGCAATTCACCCGAATCTCCGGCGCCCACTCGTGCGCCAGCCGCTTGGTCAGCATCACCAAGCCGGCCTTGGCAGTGGCGTAGTGCGCGCCGGTGGCGTAGGCGGGATGCGGGCTGAGGCCGCCGCCGGAGGCGATATTGAGCATCACGCCGCCGCGCCCCGCCTGCATCACCCGCGCCGCTGCTTGGCAGAGCAGGAACGGGCTGTGGAGGTTGATCATGTGCACCCGCTGCCAGTCCTCCGGCGAGATCTCCAACGCGGGTTTGCCGCTGAAGACCCCCGCGTTGTTGACGAGGATGTCTATACCGCCGAAAGCGTCCTGCGCCGCCGCCACGATTTGCTGAGCCGCCGAGACCTGCCGCAAGTCCGCCCGCACTGCCGCCGCGCGCACTCCCAGCGCCTCGAGCGCGCGGCGCACGTCTTCCGCGCGTTCTTTCGACGCATTGTAGTGCACCACCACGTGCGCGCCCTGCTCGGCCAGGGCCAGGGCGATGCCCCGGCCGATGCCGCGCGCCGCGCCGGTGACGATTGCCACCCTACCTTCCAACAGCACGGATTCCGACATCCGGTTGCTCCACAACGGCATACTTGCTACACTGCTTGCCGGTCGGGGTCTGCCATCACTCCGAAAAATAGCGTAAGGTTTCCGTCATTCCCGCGCACGCGGGAATCCATCTTCGCCGCGCCGCAAAAATCCGCACACTGTCTACCGGAGAAAAATACCCATGCTCTTGGCCGTCTCAGAGAACATGATACCTGGCGCGGGCTATAGCGAGAAACTCCGCGTACTGCGCGCAAGCGGCTACGACGGCATCGAACTCTTTCCCGATATCGCCGGCCGGCACACTGCGGAACTCAAGCGGGCCATGGCGGAGACGGGCATTGCCGCGCCGAGCATGCGCGGCCGCACGCGCGATCTGCTGGCCGCGGAGCCGTCGGCGCGCCGCGCCCAAATCGAGCAATTGCGGCGCGTGTGCGCCTTGGCCGAGGAGTGCGGCGTGCGCGCGGTAGTCATCGTGCCGGTCTTTGGCGGCCCGCGCCTGCCGGACTTGACGCCGTGGCGCTCCGCCGTCGAGTTGGAAGAGGCCCTCTTGGACACGATTCTACCAACAATCGGGGCGATCGCGGTCGATCACGGCGTCACGCTGGTCATGGAACCGCTCAACCGCTACGAGACCCACTTCCTCAATACCCTGGCGCACGGCGCGGCGATTAGCCGGCGCGTCGACCACCCCGGCGTGCGCGTCATGGCCGACTTCTTTCACATGCACATCGAAGAGGCCGACATCGGCGCCAGCCTCGCGCAGAACCTGGCGTACGTCAGTCACGTCCACCTGGCCGACAGCAACCGCGACCTGCCTGGGCGCGGGCATACGAACTTCGCGCCCGCGTTCCGCGTGTTGAAGCAGAGCGGATTCGACGGCGCGTTCGCGCTTGAATGCTCACGCCGGGGTTCGCCGGCATTCGGCCTGAAAGAGAGCGCCGCCTATATTCGCGGCGTTTGGCAGTCGGCCTGAGCTGCGCGCCGGTAGGAGCCTCCGCGCAGCGTTGCCGAGTTGGCGGTCTTGTGGTGGCTTGCGGCAAGGCGCGCGGCCTACGGCGGCTTATTCCGTCCCGTCCGCTGTGAGCGTGAACGCCACCGGGCGCACGGCGAGCGGCACCGCGTTGCGCACGTGCAGCGTGCGCGCGTCCAGCACGAGAATGGCGCCCGCGCGCGGCGCGAGAGCATAGAGGATGTTACGCTCCGGATCGAGCGCCATCTGCGCAATGCCGCCCTCCTGCCACAACTCACGCTCCACGCTCCCGTCGGCCGTGTTCAGCAGCGTCAGTGCCGCCGCCTCTTCCGCCTCCGATTCGCCAGCCTCGGATTCACTGTCTGAAGTCTCTTCTTTCGACGAGCCTTGGCTTGATGACTCATTAGTCGTTGACGAGTTTTCCGCGGTAGGCGCTGCGGGAAGCGGCCCGCTGTCGATACTCAGGTAGAGGGCCGTGCCGTCCGCGCTGAGCGCGCCGCGGGTGGCGCGGGCCGCCGGCAGCGCGGCTACTCGCACTGCCTGTCCCGTGCTCACGTCAACGCGCCAAAGCTCTTCCGTCGCCGGCGTCGTCACGTAAACTGAAGCGCCGTCGCCGGCGGACACCACCGCGCCAAGGCCCAAGCCGGCGCCAATCGTGATGGTTTCTCCCACGCTGCGGGACGCCAACGCCACGCGCGCCATCCGGGTGCGGTCAACCGACACGGCCAGAACCGCGTCATCGCCGAGCGGCAGGAGCCTGGCCACCGCCCACGGCAGCGGAATATCGGCCGACAATTCGTCACTCGCGTCCATCACCATGAGCGCGGTGGCAGCCTCCGAGCCCATGACCACGTACGGCCCCACGCTCGCCAAGCTGTTCCAGTCGTGAGTCGGCAAGCGGATGAGCCGGCCCAACTGCTGCGACTGCGCGTCTACGGTGAGCAACCCCTCTGCCTGCAAGACGTAGAGCGTCTTGCCATCGGCGGAAAGTCCAAGCGCGCGCGGCTCCCCGCCAACCCCGGTTACGCGCGACGGCCGCAACTCATTGGCCGTGTACGCGAACAGCGCGCCGGTATCGGCAACACCCAGCACGACGATCGTCTTTGGTTCCGCCGCGGCCTGTTCCGCCGCGGCCTCCGTCTCCTCTTGACCACGCAGCAGTGAAAAAGCCACCGAGCCCGCGAGCGCCAGTACCACGAGCACAATGCCTACCTGCATGATGCGGGTACGCAGGGTTGTGTCCCCGGCGCCAAGGGCGGCGGCCACGTCGGCGCGCAGCGTGGCGCTGGGACGCGGCGCGTAGAGTTGGCGCATGGCGCGTTCGATAGTGGCGCGCTCGGCGTCCGCGTCCGGCGGACGAAAGTCCCTGCGCGCCCGTTCCAGCAACAATTCAACGCGCTCGAGAGACGTGCCCATCGCCTCCGCCGTCTGGCTCTGGGGCATCCCTTCCGCCAGAGTCAGCAGCCACACCGCGCGCAAGCGCGGCGAGAGCGCGACCACGGCCGTGCGCCACGCGCGCGAGCGCTCCTCGACCTCTACCGGACCGGACGGCCGGCGCATGAGCCATTGCCGCACCGCGGTGGCAAGAAACGTCCGCACCGCCATCCGGTAGAACCAGGTGTCCAGCACCATGGTGCGGGGCCGCTTGCGAAACGCGCGAAACGCGCGGCTGAAGGTGGCGACGACGAGCGCCCGCGTCTCGCTCTCGTTCCCCGTGAGCCAGAAGAAGTAGCGGTAGAGCATGGGGCCGAACTGATCGTAGAGCGCGAGAAATGCGTCCCGATCACCGCTTTCGGCCGCCGCCAGAATTCGTCCCCGATTGGCAAGCATGTCCGTCGTTCACCCAGCTTAGCTGCTACCGCTGCCTGACTGCATGGTAGCACATAGCGCGCGCAATCCTAGCCGGTCAACGCGCTCGGTCCAACCGCAGGGCATCACGAGGGACACATGCGCTCGCAATTGCGCGAACGGCACGAAAGATGTACCGTACAGCTAACCGGAGACGCACATCCGGCAACACATGCGCTGTGGTCTCCAAGCGCTCCCATCCGCTCGCGCGAGAGGCCGTTGGCACGCGCCATGCTCGCCGATACGACGGTACCGGCAAACCGTAGCGCGGGGGCTTGTCCCCCGACGGAGCTATTGAAACTGGCACGCAAAGGATTGACCTAACGGCTTTATAGGTTTCAAACCTGTGCTACCGGAGATGCGAGGCGTGGTTCTCATCGCCATAGAGTTTAATGCGACAGCATTGGGGCTTGTCCCCCGCACTGTGACGGGAAGCGCGCCTCCCGTCACAGGCACGCCGGATAGCTAACAGAGCGCCATTCCCGCACAATCAAGGAACCTCCGTGGCATCGACAAGAAGGTCATTGGCATCACATTCCAGCGTGCGCGTCGCCGGCCGGATGTTCGAGTCGCTGCGGGTTCCCGCCTTCCGCGACTTGTGGATCGGCATGCTCGCCTCGTACATCGGCATGTACATGGGGATGGTCGCGCGGGGGTACCTGGCCTACGAGATTACCGGCTCCGCCACGGTGCTGGGCATCGTCACGGTGGCGTCGGGCATCCCCATGCTGCTGCTGTCGCCGGTGGGCGGTGTGCTGGCGGACATCATGAACCGCCGCCGCATCCTCATCGACAGCCAGATCTTCATGGTGGTTTCATCCCTGCTCATTGCCGTCCTCATCCACTTGGATCTGATTGCGATTTGGCACCTGGCCTTCTTTGGGTTCGCGCAAGGCGTGCTCTTCACCATCAACATGCCCGCCCGCTCCTCGTCGCTGCCGCACCTGGTGGGCCGGCCGCTGCTTGCCAGCGCGATCGGCCTTACCAATTCGGGCCGCAACCTCATGTCGGTGGTGGCGCCGGCGCTTGCCGGGGGCGTCATCGCGATGCCGTGGCTGGGCACCGCCGGCGCCTTCGACATTGCCGCGCTCTTCTACGTGGTCGCGACACTGCTCATGCTGCGCCTGCCCAGGAGCCTGGCGCACCGCAGCACGCCGGCGCAGACCGCGTTCGGCCAGCAGATGATCGACGGCTTTGTCTACATCTTGTCGCGCCGTCCAATGCTCGCTCTGCTCGTGCTTGGGCTCATTCCCATCCTCTTCGGGATGCACCTGCAATCCTTCATGCCGGTCTTCCAGGCGGACGTGCTTGGCGTGGGTTCGGTGGAATTGGGACTGCTGCTTTCGGCGATTGGCGTTGGCGGCACGCTGGGCTCGCTGGTCATTGCGCCATTGGCGGAAAGCAAGCACAGCCACGCCTGGCAGCTTGCCGCCGGCGTCTTCTTTGGCCTCACCCTCATGGCGTTCGCCACCAGCACGTCGTTCACCCTTAGTCTGATATTCGTGGGATTGGTCGGCTTTGCCGGCAACGCCTCCACGGGCTTCAACAGCGCGCTGCTGATGCTGCGCACCGAAGAAGCCTACTATGGGCGCGTGATGAGCATCTACATGATGAACTGGTCGTTGATGACGCTCTTCACGTGGCCGCTCGGCATCCTCATCGACCACTGGGGCGCGCCGCTCGTGGTCAGCGCCTCCGCCATGGGCATCGTGTTCTTCATGGGCATCGCCTACCTGGTCTTTCGCGAGCCCAGCGCCGGCCGCAGCCACAGCGGCGACGTGGGCGTCGAAACCAGCGCCGCAGTGGCCGAAGAGAGCGCCTGAGCGGAGCCGCAGGCACGCCGCCGCGCAAGTGAGGAGGCCGAGAACGGAACATGGCAGCCACGCGGGACGAAATCGTCGCCTTTCTCGACGCGTACCTCGACGTGCACGCAATACGCGACTACGGCCCCATGGGGATGCAGGTAGTCGGCAAGGAGCAGGTGGAGCGCGTCGCCGTGGCGGAGAGCGCCTCCCACGCCTGCTTTGCGCAGGCGGCGGCGCACGGAGCCGACATGCTCATCGTCCACCACGGCCTCCTCTGGGACAACGAGAGCCGCGTTGTTGGCTCTGTGATGCGGGGCCGCCTCGAAACCCTGTTTCACCATGACATGAGCCTCTTGGGCTACCACCTTTGCCTCGACAAACACGCGGAGATCGGCAACAACGTGCTCGCTCTCCGTGCTCTGGGCGCTACGCCAATTGAAGTGGAGGCGCCGCTCGGAGCGGTGGGATACGTAGGGGATTTCACTGAACCACTGCCATGGAAGGAACTGACGGAAAGAGTGCGAAACGCCTTTGGCGGCGAACCGTACTTCTTTCCCTCAGGGCCGGCGGAGACGTCTCGCTTGGGCTTGATAACCGGCGGCGCGGGCGCGCCCGCCTACGTCACGGAAGCCGCGGCGCGCGGCTGCGAGACCTACCTCACCGGCAACCTCAGCGAACCCGCGCCCGCGGTCGCCGCGGAACTCTCGCTGAATCTCATCGGCGCTGGCCACTACAACACGGAAAAGCTCGGCGTCCAGGCCGTCGGCCGCCTCCTGGAAGAGCGGTTCGGCGTCAGCGCGGTTTTCATCGACGTGCCCAATCCGCTGTAGGCGATCTCGGATTGCCGGCATGATGCTGGATTCACCCCTGAAAGGGGGGGTCGCACAACCGCGCCACTCACCGTTGCCGCGGATCACGCGCTAGCGTCGAGCAGGCGCGCCACCGCCGCCGCCGCCGCGCGCACCTCGCGCTCATCGGTGACGTCGCCCTTACTTGAATTGAAGCGCACGACCGCGCTCTCCACGCCGTACGGCCCGTACCGTTCCGGCGGGGTAGGCCCGAAGAGCGCGACCACCGGCGTGCCCACGGCGGCGGCAAGGTGCATGGGCGCGGAGTCGTTGCCGATGAACAGGTGGCAGCGTTGGATTAGCGCCCCTAGTTGGCCGAAAGAGAGCGCGCCGGCCAGGTCCACGCAGGCCGCCGGCGCGCCGCTTTGAACCGCGCCGGTGATAGACGCCTCGTCCGCCCCGCCGACAAGCAGGATCCGCGCGCCGTGCGCCCGTGCGATGCGAGCCGCCAGCGCCGCAAAACTGCCGCTGGGCCAGCGCTTGCCGACGTGCGCCTGGCCCGGATTCGTGCCGCCGCCGGGATGCAGCGCGATCAAGGGGAAGGCCGGGGTCACGTCCCGCTCCGCCAGCAGGCGTTTCACCGCCGCGCCGTCTTCGGCCCGCAGCCGGTAGTGCAGGCGCGGCCGTTCGACGCCAAATCCCGCCGCCCGCAGCACGTCCAGGTATATCTCCGCCTCATGGCGCTCGTCGGGACAGGGCACGCCCACGTGCAACGCTATGCCGCGCCCGGCGCTATTCAGGCCCGCGCGCCAGGGAATACCGGCCAAACGCGGCAACACCGCCATCAGCGGCGAGCGATCGAGCACGAAACAGTGGGTAAACTCCTCTTGCCGCACGCGCGCAACGCACGCGCGGTACGCGCGCAGGCCGTAGCGTCCGGGAAAGCCGACGCTGCCGGCATCCAGCAGCCGGTCGCAGTGGGGATTGCCCGCCAGCGCCGCCTTGGCCCAGGTCGTCACGAGAACGGTAACGTCGGCCTGGGGCAGGTTGGCGCGCAGCGCAGCCAGGAAAGCCGTGCTCATCAGCACGTCGCCCAGACTCGCGGGCTTGATGACGAGCACGTTTGCCGACGCGGACGCAACCGGCGGCGCGGCCGGCCGGGTGCGCAGGAGCGCGTGCAAGAGGCGGGAAGCATGTTCGATCAAGCGCGTTTTCACGAGAAACTGCTTCCTGGTCACAAGACGACGTGCGGGTTGCGCGAGGCGGTATCGCGTTAATTCTAAACGGCAACCGTCCGCAGCGTCCATGAAACGCGCCGCGGTTGCGCCGTCCCGCGCCAAGCCTATAGCATGACCAGTATGCAATCTACCGAGCGCCCCCAAGACTGGCAGACGACGGTCCGCATTCTCTGGGTCACACAGTTTGCCACCATGGTGGCGTTTAGCTGTAGCCTCCCGTTCGTGCCCCTCTACATCCTCGAACTTGGCATTCCCGATCCCCGCCGCGCGGCCCTCTGGGCCGGCTTCGTCGCCGGCGGCTCCGGCATCAGCATGGCGCTCTTTGCCCCCGTTTGGGGCGCGCTGGCCGACCGCTTCAGCCGCAAGCTCATGTTGCAGCGCGCGCTCCTGGGCGCAACTTTCACGCTGCTACTCATGGGTTTTGCGCAGTCTGCCGCGCACTTGCTGCTCTTGCGCGTCATCCAGGGCTCGCTCACCGGCACGACCACGGCCGTCAATACGCTCGTCGCCTCCATTACGCCCCGCGAACATCTGGGCCGCGTGCTGGGCGCGATGCAGATGTCCATCTTTGCCGGCTCGACCATCGGCCCGTTCTTTGGCGGCGTGCTTGCCGACACTGTCGGCTTTCGCGCGGCATTCATCATCACGAGCGCCGTCTGCCTGAGCACGAGTGCCGCAGTCTTGACTCTCGTCCACGAACCGAAACACGGGAGTCACCCCCTGCCGTCTCTCCGCCTGCCACGCCTGCGGCTGCCGCGCCAACTGCGACTGCCGCGCCTTGCAGGCCGGCCGTCGGACGAGAACGCGCTCAACACGGTCCTCATGCTCGCGCCGGTGATCTTCATGGCGCAATTCGCGCTCATGGCGGCCAGGCCCATCTTTCCGCTCTTCGTCGCCGAACTGGCCGCGACGGACTCCATGCTGACGCTCGCCGGTGTCTCTCCCCAAGACTTCGTGGCGACCATTGCCGGGCTGCTCGTCGCCACCACCGGCGTGGTGGCGACTCTTTGCTCACCGATTACGGGCCGCTTCATCGAATCTTCCCGCGTCCGTCTGCTCCTGCTGGCCGCGGTTGTCGGCAGCGCGCTTGTTAACGTCGGCCATGCCGTTGTTGCTTCTCTCTTGCAGCTTTGGCTCGCGCGCGTCGTCATGGGCGCGTGCAACGGCGTCTGGGCGCCGACCTACAGCGCGACCGTAGGCTTGAGCGTGCCGGCCGAGCGCCGGGGCCTGGCGTTTGGCATCGCGAACAGCGCCTCCTCTTTGGGCAATGCCCTGGGGCCGGTCGTAGGCGGTTACGTTGGCGCCATGCTTGGCATGCGCGCGGTTTTCGTGGCCGCGGCCGGAGCGCTCCTGCTGGCGGCCCTCTGGCTCGCGTGGCGGGTCAACCCTCCCGCGCCGGTGGATCCGGAAGGCTAACCAACGAACACTGGCGCGAGCCGCTTCCCCTTTCAACGAGATCAGCGGCAGGCTTGACGCTTCTCAGGGATGCGGGTAGGCGTCTACCGCTCGAGGTTTCGCATTCGCGCTCTGGCGCGGGCCTGGGCCAGTTCTTGCGGCGTGTTGATGTTGCTGAAGGAGGCCAATTCAGGATCAAACCGGCGCACCTCATCCGCAGTGACGCGCCGCACGCGGAGCCGTTGCATGAGCCGGCCCAGCTTGAGGTCGCCGGAGCGCAACATCTCCGCGGCCGCCGGCAGGCAGCGCTTGTGGTAGACCGTGTGCAGGGTCTCCGGCTCCTGCCGCACAACCGGCGCCACGGCGTCCCACTCGTCGGTCGCGCGTGCGGCGAGCGCGCTGAGCAACGCGCCGTTCAGAAACGGCATGTCGCAGGCAACCGCCAGCGCCAGGGGCGTCGCCGCCGCCTGCAGGCCGCTCACCAGTCCGGTAAGGCTGGACTTCACCGGCGACACATCGGGAACCACGGTGAAGCCGGTCAGATCCGCGCGGTTTCCCACCACCAAAGTTTCGTCGCACACCGACGCCACCACCGCGTGGACGTGCCCCAACAGCGTCTCCGCACTCTCTTCGCGCGGCCACGGCAGAAGCGCTTTGTCCCTTCCCAGCCGGTTGCTCTTGCCGCCGGCCAGGATGATTCCGGTTACGCCAACCTCTGCCACGGCGGCCCCTCTTTGTGCGCCGGTCAATGCGCAAATTCGCGACCTTCTCTTGCCCGCCGCCCATAGTATCACCGCCCGCTGTGACGCGGATAGCCGGCGGGCACTCTTGAACCGTACAAACTGCGTTACCGTCACTCATTCCTGTTATACTAATTGTGCCAATCGGAGTAGCATCACGCCGGAAGAGGCCGGAAGCCATGGGCAAACGCAACGCGGTGCGACTAACGGAACCGCTGGTGCGGAAGAACGGGGAACTCCGTCCCGCCTCCTGGGATGAGGCGTTGGCGCGCGTGGCCGCGGGCGTGGGCGGCGCGGTAGCGCAACGCGGGCCGCGCACGTTCGGGCTCTTCAGTTGCTCCAAAGCGACCAACGAGGTCAACTATCTCGCCCAGAAGTTCACGCGCGCCGTCATCGGCACCAACAACATCGATAGCTGCAACCGCACCTGACACGCGCCCAGCGTCGCCGGTCTGGCGACCGTGTTCGGACTGGGAGGCGGCACGAGTTCGTACCGCGAGATCGAAGAAACCGGCGTCATCCTGCTTTGGGGTTCCAACGCGCGCGATACGCATCCCATCTTCTTTCACCACGTCCTCAAAGGCGTGCACAACGGCGCGCGGCTCTACGTAGTCGATCCGCGCCGCACGAGTTCCGCCCAATGGGCCGACGCCTGGCTGGGCGTGGACGTGGGCGCGGACATTGCCCTGGCCAACGCCATGGCGCGCGAGATCATCCACGCCGGTTTGGCTCACGACGAGTTCATCAGCCACGCCACCGCCGGCTTTGCGGAATACCGCGCCTCGGTTGAACCGTACACGCTGGCTCGCGCCGAGGAAGTCACGGGCGTGCCGGCGGAGACGATCCGCGAAACCGCCCACGCCTACGCCGCGGCGGAACGCGCTCAGATTTGCTGGACGCTGGGCATCACCGAGCACCACAACGCCGTTGACAATGTACTCGCGCTCATCAACCTCGCGCTGCTCACCGGGCACGTGGGCCGCTACGGTTCCGGGCTCAATCCTCTGCGCGGCCAGAACAACGTGCAGGGCAGCGGCGACATGGGCGCGCTGCCGGACCGGCTGCCCGGCTTCCAGCACGTGGAGAACGCGCCCCTGCGGGAGAAGTTCGAGCGCGCCTGGGACACGCCCCTGCCGGCCAAGAAGGGCTGGAACCTGACCGAGATGTTCGACGCTATGGAGCGGGGCGAACTGACCGCCCTCTACGTGCTGGGCGAGAACCCGGCCCAATCGGAGGCCGACCAGCACCGCGCGCAGAAACTGCTGCGGGGCCTGGACGTGCTCGTGGTGCAGGACGTCCTCATGAACGCGACGGCGAAACTGGCCGACGTGGTGCTGCCCGCCGCCGCAAGCTGGTGCGAGTCCGAGGGCACGGCCACCAACAGCGAGCGGCGCGTGCAGCGGGTGCGCCGGGCCATGACTCCCCCGCCGGGCGTGAAAGACGATCTTACGATCCTGTGCGACGTGGCGCGCAGTTTGGGCGGCGACGTGGGCAATCCGGTTGCCGAAGAGCTTTGGAATGAGCTACGCGGCCTCAGCCCCTTCCACGCCGGCATGAGCTATGAACGCCTGGAGCGCGAGGACGGCCTGCAGTGGCCCTGCTACGACGAGACGCACCCGGGCGAGATGTATCTGCACGGCCGCCTGTGGCAACGGCCCGTGCTGGGGCCGCGCGCGCCGTTTTCGCCGGTAGAGTTCTCGCCGCCCGTGGAGCGGCTGGACGACGAGTTCCCCATCCGCTTGACCACCGGCCGCCGCCTGGACTCGTTCAACACCGGCGTGCAGACCGCCGGCTACACCTCGCCGCTGCGCCGGAGCGAAACGATCGACCTTTCACCGGAAGACGGTGAAGGACTCGGTGTTGCCGAAGGCGAGACTGTGCGCGTCTGCTCGCGCCGGGGGGCGGTGCGCGCGCCGGTGCGCTTCGATCCCTCCCTGCGTCCCGGCCTGGCGTTCATGACGCCGCACTTCCCCAACGAGGTCGCCACCAACGAGTTGACCATCGACGCCACCGATCCAAAGTCCGGCACCGCCGAGTTCAAGGCCACGGCCATCCGCGTGGAAAAGCTCGCGGCGGCGGTCGGTTCGGACTAGCGCGTTTTTCTCCGAGACCCCAGTAGGAAACCGCAATGGATCTGCACCTCACCAACGATACGCCCAGTGGGGCGGAGACGGAAGCGGTCGATAGCATTCTCGGCGCGCCGGCGTCCGGCTGGGAAGGCGGAGAGCGCAAGGCGGAGCGCGAGGGCCGGGCGGCCGCCAGCGGGCACGCCGCCCGAGCCAACCGCCACCTCTTGCTGCCCGTGCTGCACGCCATTCAGGAGCGCATCGGCTGGATCAGCCCCGGCGCGCTCAACTACGCCTGCCAACGCCTCACGATACCGCCCGCGGAAGCATACGGCGTGGCGACCTTCTACGCGCTGTTCTCCGTCCACCCCAGGCCGCCGCGCGTGGCGCACGTGTGCGACGACGTCGCCTGCCTGGCAAACGGCGCGGATGTCCTTTGCGCGGACATGGCGCGGCGCTTTGGCGCGGAAGGGGCGCCGGCGGAAGACGGCTTTGCCTGGCACCGCAGTCCCTGCCTCGGCATGTGCGAACGCGCGCCGGCGGCTATGGTTACGGTGGCGGGCGCACAACCCGCGACAATTGCGCTCGCGCCAACGGACGCAGCCGCGATCGAGCAGACTCTCTTCAAGAGTGATTATGTAAAGGGAAATGGCGCGCCCTCATCATTGGCGCGCTCGGCGCCGCAGGCGGGAAGCGACGAACTACGGCTGCTGCGCCGCGTTGGCCGCGCAGACCCCGCCGATCTCGCAAGCTACCGCAGCGCGGGCGGCTACCGGGCGCTGGAGCGCGCCCTGGCGCTGGGGCCGGCACAGGTGGTGCGGGAAGTCAGCGCTTCCAGGCTGCTGGGGCGCGGCGGCGCCGCCTTTCCCGCCGGCGTGAAGTGGCAGGCCGTCGCCTCCGCCCCGGCCCAGCCCCACTACATGGTCTGCAACGCCGACGAATCCGAGCCGGGCACCTTCAAAGACCGGGTGCTCATGGAAGAAGACCCCTTCGCCGTTATCGAGGCCATGACGATTGCGGGTATTGCCACCGGCTGTGAGCAGGGCTATCTCTACCTGCGCGGCGAGTATCCCTTGGCGCTGGAACGCCTGACAAGCGCCATCGCCCAGGCGCGGACGGCGGGACTGCTCGGCGCTGCTATTCTCGGAGGCGAGCACGCTTTCGACATCGAAATCCGCCGGGGCGCGGGCGCGTACATCTGCGGCGAGGAGACCGCGCTCTTCAACTCCATCGAGGGCTTTCGCGGCGAACCCCGCAACAAACCGCCGTTCCCTACGGAGGTCGGCCTCTTTGGCAAACCGACGTTGGTGAACAACGTGGAAACCCTGCTGAACGTGCTCGACGTCGTGCTGGAGGGCGGCGACGCCTTTGCTGAAGTCGGTTCGGAACAGTCCACCGGTACCAAGCTCTTCTGCCTCTCCGGGCACGTGGCGCGGCCGGGCGTCTACGAAGTGCCGTTTGGCACGACGCTCCGCGCTCTAATCGAAATGGCCGGCGGCGTGGCGGGCAGCGGCTATTTGCAGGCCGTGCTGCTCGGCGGCGCGGCCGGCACGTTCCTGACCCCCGCGGAACTGGCCACGCCGCTGACGTTCGAGGCCACGCGGGCAATTGGCGCGACGCTCGGCTCCGGCGTTGTCATGCTCTTCGACGACACCGTGGACATGCAGCGCGTCCTGCTGCGCATCGCGGCGTTCTTCCGCGACGAGTCCTGCGGCCAGTGCGTCCCCTGCCGCGTGGGCACGGTGCGGCAGGAAGAGCTTCTCCACCGGCTGGTGGCCGAGAAACCGCTTGGTTCCGTAGATAGTGAACTCCACCTGCTCAATGAAGTCGGACAGGCGATGCGCGACGCCTCCATCTGCGGCCTGGGGCAAACGGCGTCGAGCGCCATCGAGTCCGCCGTGGCGCGCCTGGGGCAGTTCAACGGAAGGAGAAACTGATGCCTTCGGATTCCACTGAGGCGGCCCTGACGCCGACCTGGCAGTTTCTCAATCCGGTGCCGCGCGGGCCGCTGCCCACGGCTCCCAGGGCGGAACCGCAGCCTGAGGTCGAGGTGACCATCGACGGCCGGCGCGCGTCGGTGGCCGCCGGTTCCACCCTGCTGCAAGCGGCCGAGAGCATTGGCGTGGAGACCCCCACCCTCTGCTATCTGGAGAACCTGACGCCGGTAAACGTCTGCCGTGTCTGCGTGGTTGAACTCGAAGGCTCGCGTACGCTCGTGCCCGCGTGCTCGCGCAAAGTGGAGCCGGGCATGAACGTGCAGACCGATTCGCCGCGCGTGCGCCTGAGCCGCCGCCTGGTGCTGGAGTTTCTCGCCTCGTCGGTTGACGTATCGACCGCGCCGGAGTTGCAGCAGTACATGGCGGAGTACGAGGCGCAACCGGAGCGGTATGGCCCCGCGGCGCCGCCTGCCATTGCCCATGACCGCGACGCTGCCGCGCCCGGCCACCACGCCGCGCCCGCGCTCGACGCGGCCGAGACGGTCGCGCAGCCGGTGAAGATCGACAACGAACTCTACATCCGCGACTACGCCAAGTGCATCCTCTGCTACAAGTGCGTGGAAGCCTGCGGCGAGGATGCCCAGAACACGTTTGCCATCGCGGTGGCCGGCCGGGGCTTCGACGCGCGCATCGCCACGGAATTCGCCGTGCCCCTGCCGGACTCGGCCTGTGTCTACTGCGGCAACTGCATCGGCGTCTGCCCCACGGGCGCGCTGATGTTCCACAGCGAGTACGAGATGCGCCAGGCCGGGACTTGGGACGAGGACGCCCAGAGCGAGACCGACACCATTTGCTCCTACTGCGGCGTGGGCTGCACCCTGAGCCTGCACATCCAGGACAACGAGATTGTGAAAGTCACCTCGCCGCTGGATAGCGACGTCACCGAGGGGCATCTCTGCATCAAGGGGCGGTTCGGCTGGCAGTTCATGCAGCAGCCCAAGAAGTAGGCGCGGATTGCCCTCTATCCCGCTGCCGACAGGGCTATGTGAATGTCATTCCGAGCGCAGCGAGGAATCTAAAGATGCTGGTCTTGCAAGGCTGCGCTTTAGATTCCGCGAACAGGGTTCGACACTCCGCTGCGCTCCGTTCGGAATGACACGTCACGCCGGCAATAGTATGCACACCCGTGTCAACTCTCCCTGGAGAGAGGGACGGGGTGAGGGGATTCCTCTTGAGGTCCGCTCCACGACCGCCGGCGACGCGCGGTGCGGCCAAGCCTATCTCAGGTGACGATGCGCTCGGGGCTGGTGTACACGTTCATCGAGGTCTCGCGCAGGAAGCCCACCAGCGTCATGCCCGTTGCCGCCGCCAGTTCCACCGCCAGGCTGGAAGGCGCGCCGACCGCGGCCACCAGCGGCACGCGCGCCAGCAGGCACTTCTGCACGATCTCGAAACCCGCGCGCCCGCTGACGAGCACGACGTAGTCGTCCAGCGGCAGCATCTTGCGAAAAAGGGCGGCCCCAATCATCTTGTCCACCGCGTTGTGGCGGCCCACGTCTTCCCGCAACAGCATGAGTTCGCCGGCGGCATCGAAGAGCCCGGCGGCGTGCAAGGCCCCGGTGCGGTCGAACGTGTCCTGCGCCGCGCGCAAGGTTTCCGGCAAGCGATAGATCGTCGCCGCGTCGACCCGCAGTTCGCTGCGCAGCGGTTCCGCCGCCTGCCGCACGGCGTCGATGCTGGCTTTGCCGCAAATGCCGCAACTCGACGATGCCGGGAAGTTGCGCTGCCAGCCCTGCTGCAAGAGGTCCAGATCGCCGTTGACGTAGGCCAGGATGATGTTGTCGCGCTCTTCCTCAGTCTTGCCGGGGCAATGGCCTATCGAGACCAGGTCCGACGGCGCGGAAATGAGCCGCTCCGTCCACAAGAAGCCGGCCGCCAGTTCCTCATCGTGGCCGGGCGTGCGCATGGTGACCGCGACGCTCTGCCCGTTCACGCGGATTTCCAGCGGCTCCTCCCGTGCCAGCACGTCCGGACTGCTCACCACGCCGTGCGCGGAGTGTCTTTCTACCCGCCACTCGGTGGTAGGCGCTGGCCGCTCGAGGTTTGTCTGTGCCACTTGCGGTCTCCTGTTCCGGCGCACAGCTACGCCAGTTCCTGAAATCACCCACTCTTGCGTGTTCAACCGGCACGTTTTCCCTATACACTACCCCATGTAAGACAAGCCCGCTAGCCAAAGTGTGGTATTGTGCGTGCTAGCGGCAACGCGGCGATTCGATTAGCCGCTGCAACGCGCCGGTGAGAGAGAACTATGGCAACTGCATCTATCAGCGGACGAGTCTACGCGGCAGAGTCTGGAGAAGGAATCGGCGGCGTGCTCGTCTCCAACGGCGACGCCATCGTGCACACCGCGCCCGACGGCCGCTACACGCTCGCCATCGATCCCCAGCAGGACCGCTACGTCTTCATCACCGTGCCGGCGGGGTATCGGCCCCGTGAGCGCTTCTATGCACTCCTTGACGACAGCCCGACACAGGCGGGGTGCGACTTTCCCTTGCTGGCCGCCCCGGAGCGGGCGAGAACGACGTTCCGCCTCGCGCATCTCTCCGACACCCACGTGGTCATTGACGGCAGCGGGCCGGTCTCACAGGAGATGCTGGCGCGGGATCTTCACGACCTGGTGCAAACCGCCGCGCCGGATCTGGCCATAATCACCGGCGATCTAACGAACATGGGCACCATTGAGGAACTGGAAGGCTACCGGACGGCAATGGAATCCGCAGGCATCCCGGTGGTATCGGTCTTTGGCGGACACGACGGCAACATCGAACGCCGGTCCAGCAACGCCGACACGGTCTGCACCCGCAACTTCGAAGCCACGCTCGGGCCCACGTACTACAGCTTCGATTGGGGCGGCTATCACTTCGTGGTGTACGCGACGGAAGATCACTATTTCTCCGCTGCCGGGAGAGCGCGCAAGGAGCGCTGGCTCCAGGCCGATCTGGCGCGCCAGCCCAGCGGCCGCGCGTCCGTTCTCATGCTGCACACAGCGCCGGACGCGGACCTGTTGGCGCGTTTCAGCCGGCTCGGCGGCGCGCTCGTCTTGCACGGGCACTGGCATTCCAGCCGGGTCTTCACAGCCGGTGATACGTTGGTAGCTTCTGCTCCGTCTTTCTGCTTTGGCGGCATCGACACCCGGCCGCGAGGGTGCCGTCTCATATCGTTCTCGCCCCAGGGCGTGGAAACGGCGCTCCACGCTCAGAGCCGCTCCGCCAAGAGCGCACGCAAGCCGAACCCTGCGACAGATGCGCCCAATCCGCAGCCGCCGTCCCGCATCGCAATCGGCGCGGAGACGCACTCGCTGGCCTGGACGCGCGCATTGGGCAGTCCGCTGCACCGCGCCGCGCCGGTGGCGTTCCGGGACAACGTGCTGGTTAGCCTGCACAGCGAGCGCCATCCCGGCCGCGACGGCGTGCTGTGCGTCGATTCCCACAGCGGCGAAGAACGGTGGCAGTACGCCACGGCAGCCGCCGTGAAGCACAGTTGCGCGGTCGTGACGAGCAGCCGCGATGCGGCGGGCGCAGGCGGCGCGGCTCTGTGCGCGGCCCTCACGGTTTCGGGCGAACTCCATCTCATCCACGTGGCGACCGGCGAGCGCGCCTGGAGCGCGGCGCTGCCGTCGCATCCGCACCGTTGGGTCTGTTCAGCGCCGGCCCACAACGGTGAAGTGATCGTAGCCGGCTCCAAGGCGGGCTACGGCGCGTATGCGCTGGCGGATGGGGCGCAGCGGTGGTACGCCGCGCCTTCCGACGGCGACGAGTGGCCGTTGTACATTCACCCCCAGGTGTACCGCGACGAACTCTGCATCGTGCTGGTGCAGCGGCGCGGCATTCTGGCGCTGGGCATGGCGGACGGAGGCATCGTCTGGGAGCGAGATCTGCCGGTCGAGTACTACTGCGCCTCGCCGGTGCTCGCAGGCGACCTGGTGGTGGTGAGTTCCGCTTCGCCGCACACAGGAGCCAGCCTGACGGGCGGGCGGGCGGGCGACCTGGCCGTGCTCGCGGCCCGCACCGGCAACGTCGTCAACCACTTCGCCAACGCGCTGCCGGGTTACGCCACCGGCGTTGCGGTGCAGGACGGCCGCATCTACACCGCAACCGCGGCCGGCAGCGCGCACTGCCACGACCTGAGCACGGGCGCTGAACTCTGGCAATTCCAGTGCGGAGACGACCTGCTGGACATGACGCCGTACCGGCGGAAAATCCGTTCTCTGCTGGCCGCGCCCGTGCCGCGTGGCGAGCACGTGCTCGTGCCCTCGTGCGACGGCCACCTGTACGTGCTGGAAAGCGATACCGGCGCGTGCGCCGACCGCGCCAATTTTGGCGCGCCGCTATCGGCGTCACCGTGCCTCACACCGGACGGCTTTGCCCTTGGCACGTACGCCGGAAGCCTTTACTCGTATCAGGCTAATCGCTGACCCTCATGGGTATGTGAAGTGGCGCCAGCCAATCAGAGTTGATGGTGCGAAAAGCCAGCAACCGTTCGTCCTGAGCCTGTCGAAGGATGAACGGTTGCTGGCGCCGCCTCAAACGCAATTGCCGGTGCTTCGATAAGCTCAGCACGAACGGTAACCGCCATTCTCCGCTCCCGACCGTGCTTCGACAGGCTCAGCACGAACGGTAACCGCCATTCTCCGCTCCCGACCGCGCTTCGACAAGCTCAGCACGAACGGATACTGGATACTTACAGACGCCTTTAAAGTTGGCTCGGCAGGAGCCGCATATCCGGCACGTAGGCGCGCGCCGGCAACGACGCTACCAGCAGCGCCGCCTGCGCCACGTCTTCCGGCTCCAGCGCCTTGGCCAGGACTTCCGGCGGCGTGGGCGTGGGACGTTTCTCCACCAGCGGCGTATTGCAGAGGCCGGGAAAGATCACCGTCACCCGCACGCCGTTCTCCTTCTCTTCCTCCATAGTGCCGTAGGCCAGGCCGGCCACGCCGTGCTTGGCGGCCTGGTAGGCCACGCCGGACACGTCCGGCCGCTGCACCGCGCCGGAGGAGTAGTGGATGATGAGGCCCTGCCCCTGGGCGCGCAATTGCGGCAGCACCGCGCGGGTGAGATTGAAGGCCGCCGAGATGTTTACCGTCAGCATCATCTCCCAGTCGGCGGGGTCGAGCACCGTCAGCGCGCGCTGCTTGAGATTAGTGCCCACGCTGTTCACGAGCAGGTCCACTTTGCCGTGGCGCGCAACCGCCGCGTCCACCAGCTCCTGGGCCGCCGCGCCGTCGGTGGCGTCCGTGGGCACGGCCAGCGCGTTGCCGCCGGCCGCCTGGATCTCGTCCGCCACCGATTGCAGTGCGTCGGCGCTGCGCGCCCCCAGCGCCACCGCCGCGCCGCGCGCCGCAAAGAGCCGCGCCGTGGCCGCCCCCATGCCGCTGCTGGCGCCGGCCACAATTGCCACCTTGCCGTCAAGCGTCTGCATTCTCGTTCATCCTCTCCTTAGTGATCTCTGGTCCGGTTGGAGTGGCCGCGCTCATGCAACCCGGGCGTCTTTCGCAATGGGAAGCGCGCGGCGGACGTGGAACTGCGCCACGCCCTACCGCTGACTATACCGCATCTGCACTTTTGAACGCGCACGAGCCGCTGGCGGCCGCGCCGGGGCAACGCAGGCTGCGCAAGAGTCGGCGCAAGTATGGTATTTTGAACACTGAAGCGCCGAACAGCTCCGTGCACGTGTCAGGACGAAGACACAAGGAAGATTGGGATGAAACGCGGGCCGCTGCGAACGCTGCTCATGATTCTGGCGATTCTCGTTGCCGCCATTGCGGTCTCCTTTCTCCTGCAGTGGCGGGACTCGCTGCTCGACCGGTTGCCCGGCCTGCCGGAACCGGCCCCGAGCCAGGGCGCCACGGCCCCGGACATCACCTTGCAAAACCTGGATGGCGAATCGGTTTCGCTCAGCGACTATCGCGGCCAGCCGGTGGTGCTGAACTTCTGGGCCACGTGGTGCGGGCCGTGCCGCGCGGAGATGCCGCACCTGCAGGATGTCTACGAGGCCCACCGCGACGCGGGCCTGGTCGTGCTGGGCGTCAACGTGCGCGAGACTCGCGAGGAGGCCGTCGGCTTCTTGCGCGAGCTTGGCGTGGACTTTCCCGTGCTGCTCGATCCCGATCTCGCCGCCGTCGAACGCTACAGCGTGACCAGCCTGCCGATTACGTTCTTCATCGACCGCGACGGCACGATTAGGACTCTCGTCGTGGGCGGCATGACCAGGCGGGTGCTGGACGAGCGGGTGGCTACGATTCTCTAGACTCAACGCTAACCGCGGGCCGCCAGCGCAAGCGCGTACCGCTTCTTCGACAAGTCAACGCCGTCTAGCCGCTTTGGGTTTCTCTGTGCCCAAATGTAGCTGAGGCGCACGTATCCGGCATGAAAGGGAGTACAGCACATGGGCGACCAAGCTCTGCGGGTTGGCATCATTGGCGCGGGCGGCATCGCCCGCGGCGCGCACGCTACCGGCTACCGGGAGTCCGGGCGCGCCAATATCGCGGCCGTCTGCGACGTGAACGCGGCGGCGGCGCGGGCGTTTGCCGAATCTCACGATCTGGCCCACCACTACGGCAGCGTCGATGAGATGCTGGCTCAGGAAGAACTGGACGTAGTGAGCATCTGTACCTCGAATGACGCCCACCATCCCGCCGCCATGGCCGCTATCGCGCGCGGCCTGCACGTCTTCTGCGAAAAACCGCTGGCCATGAACTTCAGCCAGGCGCTTGAGATGCATGACGCCGCTGAAGCGCAGGGCGTCGTGACCGGCGTCAACTTCACGTACCGCACGTTTCCCGCCGCCCGCTACATCAAGGAACTCACGGAACAGGCAATCTTTGGCGACGTGAAGCACTTCAGCATCGAGTACTACCAGAGCTACTCGGTGCAACCGGGCCGCGGGCTGGAGTGGCGCTTCCAAAAGAAACTCACCGGCACCGGCGCCCTGGCGGACCTCGGCTCACACGCCACCGACCTGGCCCTCTGGCTGAACGGCGGCATTGCCGGCGCGCGCGGCCACATGGCGACCTTCATCCACGAACGCCCGCTGCTGGACGGCTCCGGCATGGGCAAGGTGGACGTGGATGACGCCACCACGTTTCTCGCCGCGTACGAGAACGGCGCTACCGGCGTCGTGGACGCGACGCGCTTTGCCACCGGCCGCAAGAATCACCAGCGGATTTCTATCTACGGGGACAAAGGCTCGCTGGTCTACCAGAACGGCCCGGAGCCGCGCCTGGAGATTTCGGCGGAGCCGTTCAGCAAGGACGGCGGCGAAGCGCTCGTGCCCGTCCCGCAGCGACTGCTCGGCGGCTCACGCTCGCACGTTCCGCCGTTCGTGGACACTATTCTCGACGGCGCGCCGGTCGCGTTTCCCACCTTCGCGGACGGCCTGCGCGCGCAGGAAGTGCTGGAGGCCGCCGAGGTTTCCCACAACGAAGACCGCTGGGTATCACTGCCGCTGCCAAAGTAGTCACCATGCCCGCGCGACGGCCACACAAGAGAATGAAGAGGAACGCACATCTCGCCGTTCGTGCTGAGCTTGTCGAAGCATGAACGGCGAGATGTGCGTTCGTCGTTGCTGCACGGTCAATCCGCCTTACACCCTTCGACAAGCTCAGGGCGAACGGCTCAGTTTGGCTACTTTCACGTCAGTGACGCACCCAGTCGCGCTATTTTCACGTCAAGACGCCACATAGCGAAGACCGGCGCTCCGTCCCTAAGGCGGCGCGCCACCGCTCCGCGCTCCCTCAAGTCCACCAGTGATGACGCGTGCGGCTATAGGCCCTTACGTCCGCCGCGCCCATTCGATTAGCGCGGCCAGCGCCTCCGTGCGCGTCGCCCGGGACTGCACCTGCAAACGCTTGCGCGCGTCGAGGCGCTTGAACATCTTAGCCGCAAGCGCAAAGGTATCGTCCGCATCCTGCTCGTCTAAAGTCTCGCCGATGGCGTCGGTCGGATTGACAATGGCGGTAGAACGCGGCGCGAGCGCGCCCACCAGGCTCGGCAGGTCGTAGCGTAAGAGCACGCCGGGCAGGAAACTGCTGGCGGGCACGGTGTAGTCGCCGGAGCGCGTAACGTGGCGATACGAGGCGAGAGTCTCAATCGTCGCCACTGACCCAATACGTTGGTCAAGGGCGGCAGCGTGGAGCGCGACCAATCCGCCCCCGCCGTGTCCGAGCAGCGCGATGCGCTCCGCATCTACGTCAGGACGCTCCACGATCTGATCTATGCAGCGGACGGCGTCGGCCACGCGCTGGGTCAGCGGCCACTCGCCCAGGAAGTAGCCCAAGTACGCCAGGCGCGAGTCATTGCCCAGCAGCGCGGAGTCTTCAGGACGGTACTCAACTTCCGGTCTCCAGCGGGTCTCGCCCCAGCCGCGCAGGTCCATAGCAAAGACCAGGCTGTCGACGCGGGCCAATTCGGCAGCAATACCGTATTCGTGGGATTCGGCATCTTTGCCCATATCATGCGCGTAGACGATTGCGGGATGCGGGCCATCGCCCGGCGGCTGGAAGACCAGGCCGGGCACGGGCAAATCCACCTCGCTCTCGAAGTACACCTCTTCCACGCGCAAGCCGCCAACGGTGCGCGTGCCCACCGTTTGCAGCGCGCCCGCGGCCGGCGCTGCCTCGTAGTCAAGCACGGAGCGCGCCGCCGATAGCGTTTCCTCCTGAAACCGCGCGGCGTCCTTTGCCTTCGCCAGTTTCGGGACGGCCGGCGCAAGCTCTTGGGCACGCTTCTCGTTCAGCGAAACGACCGTCTCGTTGCGCTCGCTCAAGAGCGTCTGCCCGGCAGGCGTGCACCACAGGGTCTCCGGCTTTTCCGGTGCAAAGGGCGCCTCCACGACCGGTCCCGGCTCGTCCTTCAGCCAGCGGTTGAACCAGGCGTACATCGCCTCGCGCATTGGTTGGTTGTAGTCGTGGTGGGCCGGCGTCTCCACCATGTTCGCCCGCTCCGCCACGCCCAGCGCGCTATAGCAATCGAGCACGTCGGCATAGACGTCCCGCGCGCCGATGAGGGGAAAGAAGTCGTAGGTCGTGGACATGATCTGCATGGGCAGCGGCGCGCGGCACATCAGCAGGTCGGCCATCTCCAGGTCGTCGGGATAGCTGCGCACCGGGTCCTGGCACGGGTCGCCGATCTGGCCTTTGGAGTGCATGCGCTCGTAGGTGGCGGTGGAGCAAACCGGCGCCGCCGCCGTGATACGCTCGTCGAACGCGGTCAGGAACATGGTGTACGTGCCGCCGCCGGACGCGCCGGTGCAGCCGATGCGGCTGGCGTCCACGTCGCTGCGCATCTCCAGGTAGTCGAGCATCCGCACGCCATCCCAGACCATGTGGTTGATCACCGTCTGGCCGACCAGCCAGCAGGGCAGGCACGCGCCGGCGTGTTGCTCGGTGCTGCTCTCCACCGGATTCGTGCCGGTCGCGGCGTCCCAGTGCTGGCTGCGCTCGCCCTGGCCAATCGGGTCGTAGACCAGGGCAACGTAGCCCTGCCGCGCCAGGCCGATGCCGCGCGCCTGCACCACGGTCTCGGCCTTGCCGTCGGCCCAGTGCCCCAGGGGATTGAGCACGGCCGGCAGCGGTTCGGAAATTTCCGGCGGGCGGTAGAGATTGACCGTGACCGGAAACCCCGGCTGGCTCTCGATGAGAAGTTTCTCCACCACGTAGCCGTCGCGCTCGAGGATGCCCACAAGCTGCGGTTCGAGCGGCGTCTTATCGGGAAATTGCCCCAGCGAGCGGCGGAAGTTCTCGCGCACCGTGCGCGTGTGCGCCTGCCAGTCTTCAGCCGCATCGAAGGAACGCAGCTTGCGCTTGCGCCGCCAATTGTGCTCGCGAACCTGCCGCATGAGATAGCCAAAATAGGCTTCGTCCGCCCCGTTCACGCGCCCGCTCAAGACTGCCATGAGAAGTCTCCTTGCCTTGCAATGAATTCGTGTTGCCATACCCAGGTCGTGCACTGAGAATACAACGGCTTGGTTACGCGGGGCAAAGTGTGCTAGTATGCGGCACGTCATGACGAGACCCCATTCCAACGACATACGCGCCTTCATTGAACGCGAAGCCGGCGCAGTTGCCGACTGGCTCTTTGCGCTCTGCGCCCAGGAGAGCAAACTCGGCAACGAGGCCCCCACGCGCGCGGAGGTGATGAATGCCTTTCAGGGCCTCGGCCTGAGCGTGGCAGAAGCGCCATATCCGCCGGATATAGCCGCAAATCCGCATCACATTCCAGTGCCGGAACTCAAGCAATACCCGGATCACGTGCGCGCGAACCTGCTGGCTACAAAACCCGGCAGCGGCGGCGGGCGCAGCCTCATCTTGCAGACCCACCTCGACGTCGTGCCGGAGAGCGAAGGCCAGCGCTACGAGCGCGTGCAGGACCCGGAACGCGGCGAGATCATCTACGCCCGCGGCAGCAACGACGCCAAGGGGCAAGCGGCGGCGCTCCTGCTCGTCATGCGGGCGCTGGCGCACTTCGACATTGCGCTGGCCGGCGACCTGGAGTTGCAGTTGGTCACCGAAGAGGAAGTCGGCGGCAACGGCGCGCTGTCCTTCATCCACGCCGGCCGCCGGGCCGACGGCGTCGTGGTCATGGAACCCTCACTCGCGCAAATCCATCCGGCAAATCGCGGCGCGCTCTGGTTTCAAGTCGCTATCGCGGGCGTCAGCATGCACATGGGGCGCATGCACGAGGGCGTCAGCGCCATCGATAAGGGCATCGCCCTCATCGCCAGTTTCAAAGAGTATGAGAAGGAACTGGTGGCGCTGAGCAAAGGCTATCGCGGCTTCGAGCGCTACGAGCATCCGGTGCAACTCAACGTGGGCATCTTCCAGGGCGGCCACTGGCCCAGCGCCGTGGCGGGCGAAGCCCTGATCGAAGGCGGTGTCGGCTTCCTGCCCAATAAGGCCATGGCCGACGTGCGCGCCGACCTGGAACGCATCGTCGCCACCCATCCGGACGAGTGGATTCGCGCAAACACGACGATCGCGTTCGACAAACTGCGCAACGATTCGTTCGAGATTCCCTACGACCATCCCCTGCCCGCCGCGCTGCTCGCGGCCGCGCGGGAGAGCGGCCTGGCAAGCGAGGTCTTCGGCTGGAACGTCTCCTGCGACGCGCGGCTCTACGCCCGCGTCGGCGGGCTGCCGGTCGTCGTCTTTGGCCCGGGTGACCTGGCCACCGCGCACGGCCCCAACGAGCACTTCGCGGTCGCGGATATGGTGGACGCGGCCTGCGTGTTGACGCAGTTCGTGCAAGATTGGTGCGGAACGACATAGGATAGGCACTCGCTTACTCGGGACGCGGCTACACTTTCCAAGAGGCTGCGCATAGCCTCGATTGCCAGTCAGTCCGAGCGCAGCGTCGAACGGTGTTTGCGGAACCTAAGACGTAGCGTTAGATTTGAGAAGTTCGTTGACAGAAGCCGTTCCCCGCAAGGCAATTGAGGGAATCCGCTCTGCACAAGGCAGCACTGACCCTACTGTCATTCCGAGCGCAGCGAGGAATCTAGGGTGCACGCGGCAAGATGGATTCCCGCGTTCGCGGGAATGACGGAGACCGACGCGCTATATCCATGGCAATGACAGAGTCGAGGCGCTGTCCTCGCTGTTCTGAGGCGCCGTACTGGCAGTTCTGAAGGCAATCACGGCCTCATTCCAAGAGAGTCAACACAGGACTATGTCACCGCTAGACGAACACACCGAAGACAGCCGCAGAATCTGGGAAGCCCTGGCTTTCATCCTGCACCGCGTCTATGAACCCCTGGAAGACGCGGGAGCGGAGTGGGCCATCATTGGCAGCGCGGCCTCGGCGCTCCAGGACATCGCGGTCAGTCCCAGCGAACTGCGCATTCTCACCACGCCGGACGCGATCGACACCTGGTCGCTTCATCTCTGGGACTGGTTGGACGAAGAGCCGGACACACGCGATCAGAGCCACGCCAAACTCACGCTTAACGTAGAAAGCGCGCCGGTCACCGTCTTCGTCCGCGAACCCCGCGAGAATGAACAAGGTATACTGCTAGAGGGCGTGGGCGGCGCGCTGTGGGGCGTGGTGGGCCGGGTGCGCTTTCAAAACTGGCTCGTGCCCGTGGCGCCGCTGGAAGTGCAGTACGCCACCGCGGTCGGGCGCATGATGCGCGACCCCGCCCGGCGCTCGTGGCAACAGTTGGCCCGCAAACTGGCCCAGGCGCTCTATGCCAACGGTTTCTACCGGGAACTCGTGGAAGAGGCGCTGAGCCCGTACGGCGCGCAGGCCGGCAGTGTCGCGCTAGACCTGCTGCGGGCATCTGCGACGGGGTCGCGGACTGCGCCGTAGCCGACGTCTACGCATTCGCCGGCGGTCGCTTGGCGCGGCCTGTGAAGAGAACGATTCCTATGAGAGAAACGGCCCACTTCACGGAGTTACGGAGTTTCCATCTCAACTAACGGCGAGTGGCTCTCAGGGTAGGGGCACGACATGTCGTGCCCCTACCCTGAGAGCGCCCCCTTGCGGCGCCTCATTGCACTGTGAAAAAACGCATCCAGGAGGAAGGATTCTCATGGCAGACGCTATTCGCATCGGTGTCATCGGCACCGGTGTCTTTGGGATTAGCCACCTGCGGGTCTTCCAGCAGGCCGAGCGCGCCGGCCGCACGGCGCTGGTGGCCGCCTGCTCGTCCGGGCGCGACCCGGCGCGGGACGCCGAGCGCAAGGCGGAGTTCGGCATCCCCATCTACACCGACTGGCGGGAGATGCTCGACAAAGAGTCGCTGGACGCCGTTACCGTCGTAACGCCGGACCATCTCCACCGGGAAATGACGGTCGAGGCCGCCAACCGCGGCCTGCACGTCCTCGTGGAGAAGCCGCTCGACGTCACCAGCGCCGGCTGCCGCGAGATCGTGGACGCCTGCCGCGCCAACAACGTATTCCTGCAAGTTGACTTCCACAAGCGCTACGACCCCTACCACATCGCCCTGGAACGCAAGTGCAACGACGGCACGCTGGGCGAGGTGCTCTACGGCTACGTGCACATGGAAGACAAGATCGTCGTGCCGCGCGATTGGTTCCCCCACTGGGCGGGTTCCACCAGCCCGGCGTGGTTCCTGGGCGTGCACTTCTACGACCTCGTGCGCTGGTGCATCAAGAAGGAAGCGACGCGGGTCTACGCCACCGGCCACAAGAAGAAACTTGCCTCATTGGGAATTGACACGTTCGATTCCATCCAGGCGAAAGTTGAGTTCGAAGGCGGCGCGAGCGTCTTCTTCGATACCGGCTGGGTGCTGCCGGATTCGTTCGAGGCCATCGTGAACCAGTCCATCCGCCTCGTCGGCACGGAAGGCTTTGCCGAGGTTGACAGCCAGAACCGGGGCATGGAAGCGGCCAGTAACGCCGAGGGCATGCGCACCTACAACGAGGCCTTCATGCGCGAGGAAGAGGACAAACACGGCCGCGTGCTCTATCTCGGCTACGGCTACGAGAGCATTATGGACTTCGCGGACAACCTGGAATTCCTGCGCGAGGGCGGAACAATCGAGCAACTGGAAGGCCGCTATCCCAGCGGCGAAGACGCAATCGAGGTCACGAAGATCGCGGAGGCGGTGCACAAGAGCATCGAGACCGGCGCGATCGTGTCGCTCGCGTAAGGCTGGCTGTACAATGGATGAACTCTTCCCCGGCTTCTACTGCTGGCGCGCGCCGATTCGTCCCGGCCGCGAGGCCTACAGCGTGTGGGTGGAGGGCGAACGCGAGAACGTGTTGATCGATCCGCTCACGCCGGAAGAGGGTCTGAGCCGGTTCAGCCATCCGAGCAAAGCCATCGTGGTGCTGCTGACCAACGGCAACCACGAGCGCGACGCGCATTCGTTCAAGCTGGCGCTGCGGGCGGAGATTTGGGCGCCGGCGGCGGCATTGCCCGACCTGGATCTCACGCCCGACCGGGTCTACGGCAGCGATGAAGACCTGCCGTGCGGCATCCGGGCGTTTCACCTGGAAGGCTCGCACTCGGCCGGCGAGACCGCCCTGCTCGTGCCGCGCGGCCCCGGCGTGCTCGTGATTGGCGACGGGCTGTTGGCGCATCCCAATGCGGAGTGGCGCGTATTTGTAGAGCACGAGCGCGCCGCCCTGGAGCCGCTGCGGGACTTAGCCTTCGACGCTTTGGTTACGTCCCACGGCGCGCCGGTGCGCAGCGGCGCGGCTGCGGGCTTGCGCGCATTCTTGGATGCTTGATGCCAACGCGGCAGGCGTGAATGCGCCTAACTCGGGATAAACTACGTTAACAATGCTAATATGGCTAATCTGGCTAACTTTGCTATAATAGGCGCATGGATCCTATTCAGAACCCATACGCGCCGGGCGCGGGCACACGGCCGCCGGAACTTGCCGGCCGCGATGAAATCCGCGAGACCGCGCTGATTGCATTGGAGCGCATCCGTCGCGGACGCCCCAGCAAGAGCATGATCATGGTCGGCTTGCGGGGCGTCGGCAAGACCGTGCTGCTCAACCGCATCCAGGAAGACGCCGCGGCGCGCGGCATCTATACGGCGGAGATCGAAGCGCCGGAACTGCGTTCTCTGCCCGCCGCCTTAGCGCCCTATCTGCGGCGGATTGTGCTACAACTCTCGAAGCGAGAGGCGTCGCGCGAACTCGCGCAACGCGCCCTGCGCGGGGTTGCCGGGTTTGTGAGCACGCTCAAGGTGAAGTATCAGGATATCGAGGTCGGTCTGGACTTCTCGCCCGAACCCGGGTTAGCGGACAGCGGCGACCTGGAAGCGGACTTGCAGGACTTGTTCGGCGTCGTCGGCAACGCGGCACGAGCGGCTGACTCCTGCGTGGCGCTCTTCGTGGATGAGATTCAATACGTGAGAGAAGAAGAACTGGCGGCCTTGATCATTGCGCTGCACCGCACGTCCCAGCGCCAGTTGCCCGTCACCCTGATCGGGGCCGGGCTGCCGCAGGTGCGCGGCCGCACCGGCAAAGCCAAGTCTTACGCGGAAAGGCTCTTCGACTTTCCCGAAGTCGCGGCGCTTTCACCCGCGGACGCCAGGCGCGCCATCGCCAGACCGGCCCAGGCCGAAGGCGTGACGTTCGCGGACGATGCGCTCAATGCCATCGTCTCGCAAACGAAAGGCTATCCTTACTTCCTGCAGGAGTGGGGCAAGCACGTGTGGGACGCGGCTGTATCCTCTCCCATTAGCGCCTGTGTGGTAGACGTTGCCGCCAAGCAAGCCATTTCGAGCCTGGACCGCAGTTTCTTTCGCGTCAGATTTGATAGACTAACACCAGCGGAGCGGCGGTATCTGCGCGCCATGGCGGAGCTAGGTCAAGGGCCGCACCGTTCCGGCGCGATTGCTCAGAAACTCGGCCGGGCCGTTTCGGCGCTGGCGCCGCTGCGCAGCAATCTCATCAGCAAGGGCATGGTGTGGAGCCCGGGGCACGGCGAAACCGACTTTACCGTGCCCATGTTCAATGAATTCCTGCTGCGCGTTATGCCGCCAGACAGCGGAGATAGTTAGACCACTTGCCAGCTTACATGGCGGCAATGGAGCAAGTGTCCTTGTGAGAAGAGTAGCCAACAAGCGTTGCACGAGGCTGCTTGAGCAGGCACTTTGAGATACGTAACGAAGTCACGAACACCTGAACCGGAGGAAAGATGATGAAGACTAGCGCCCAATTGCGCGGCCCGGTAATCAACACCGAGTTGCCTGGCCCGCGCTCGCGCGAGATCAAGGAGATATCCGAGCAGTACGAGCCCAACGCCTCCAGCGAGCAGGTGCCAATCGTGTGGAAGCACGCCGAAGGCGTGTGGGCGACGGACATGGACGACAATACGTTCCTGGACTTCACCAGCGGCGTGCTGGTCGCCAACGCCGGCCACAGCCACCCGCGCCTGGTGCAGGCGATGCAGGAGCAGGCGGAACGCGCCGTCAACACCTACGACTTCCTCAACGAGTGGCGGCCGCAACTGGCCAAGAAGCTCGTGGAAATCACGCCGCCGAACCTCTCCCGCGCGATTGTGCTCTCCACCGGCGCGGAGACAATCGAAACGGCCATGAAGATCGCGCGCCTCTACACCGGCAAGCACGAGATCGTGGCCTTCCACGGCGCGTTCCACGGCCGCACGTTCGGCGCCATGTCCGTGAACGGCAAGCGCTCCAGCCCCGGCATCAAGGGGTTTGGGCCGTTCCTGCCCGGCGTGGTCTTCGCGCCGTTTCCCTATCCCTACCGCAGCATCCTCTGCCGCGGCCATGAAGAGGAGTGCAGCGAACGCTGCTTCGAGTACTTCAAGTGGATCATCGAGACCGAAACCGAGAAAGACGTGGCCGCGGTGCTGGTGGAAACCTACCAGGGCGCGGCCGGCTCGATCATCGCGCCCAAGGACTGGCTGCAAAACATCGCGCAGTGGTGCAAGGAGAACGGCGCGGTGCTCATCATCGACGAGGTGCAGGCGTCGTTCGGGCGCACCGGCAAGCTCTTCGGCTTCGAGCACTACGAAATCGAGCCGAACCTGCTCTGCCTGGGCAAGGGCATCTCATCCACGGTGCCGGTATCGGCGGTCGTGGGCGAAGAGGACATCATGAGCGTCCTGACACCGGGCTCCGTCTCCAGCACCCACGGCGGCAACGCCTTTTCGAGCCGCGTGGCGCTGGAGAACATCAACGTGATCCTGGAAGAGAACCTGTCCGACAACGCCGCCCGCGTCGGCGCCGTGCTGGACGCGCGCTTCCGCGCGATGCAGGACAAGTACCCGGTCATCGGCGAGGTGCGCGGGCTCGGCCTGGTCTTCGGCCTCGAGTTGGTCAAAGACCCCGACACCCGCGAACCGGCGCCGGAACTCACGCAAGCCATCGTCGACGAGGCCTTCAAGCGCGGCATCGTGATGATTGCCCCAATTGGCTTCCACGGCAACGTGATTCGCATCGCCCCGCCGCTGGTCATTACGGAAGAAGAGGCGCTGCTGGGCGCGGACATTCTCGAAGAGGCAATCGCCGCCGTAGTTGGTTAGGCCCTCTACTAGGTGAGCGTAGTTCTTTGGAGCGTCTTCTACGTCCTGGTTCGTCCGACCTGCATAAGGAGCAAAGGCAATGTCAGATTTGTTCGTCACCGAACTCAATTACCTGGCAATCCTGGCGGCGGGCATCAGCAACATGGTGCTGGGATTCCTGTGGTACGGGCCAATCTTCGGCAATAAGTGGATGGGACTGATTGGCAAGACTGCGGACGACCTGAATCCCAACCCCATGATCTACGTGGTCTCGTTCCTGCTCTCGTTGCTCATGGCGCTCGCGCTTTCCATCTTCATCCACCACGTCAACGCCAGCATCCAGGCGATGAGCCTTCTCATTGGCCTTATTGTCGGTCTTATGGCGTGGGTCGGCTTCGTGGGCCCGGCGACCTTTCAAAACAACATGTACTCCGGCATCTCGAAGAAACTCTACGCCATCGACTACGGCTACGTGCTGGTTGCGCTCGCCATCCAAGGCGCGATCATCGGTGTGTGGCGCTGAAGCCGAACAGTTCGCTCCAAGCATAGCGCCCTGCCGCGGGCCTCAATAGAACCAAGCGGAGCAAATAGCGCATGGCGAACATGACCGGCGGCGAAGCCCTCGTAAAATCCCTGGCGCGCGAGGGTGTTGAAGTGGTGTTCGGCATCCCGGGGATTCACATGTCCGGCATCATCACCGCGCTGCGGGACGAGCCGAGCATCCGCATGATCACTACCCGCCACGAAGCGGGCGCGGCGCACATGGCCGACGGCTATGCGCGCGTATCCGGCAAACCGGGCGTAGCAATGGTAGTGCCGGGCGCGGCTCTCTACAATGCCGCCACGGGCCTGGCCACGGCCTATGCCCGTTCCTCTCCGGTTCTCGCCATTGCCGCCCAAATTCCGCGCGGCCAGATCGGGAAGAACCTCGGCGTCTACCATGAAGTCGACAACCAACCCTCTGTGGTGCGCCCGGTTACCAAGTGGCAGCGGCAGGCGCTCAGGCCGCGGGAAATCCCGGACGCCGTGTGTGAAGCATTCAGGCAGATGCGCAGCGGCCGCCCTCGTCCCGTGCTCCTTGAGATCCCGCCGGAGGCCGGGGTGGAGCGCGAGGACGTCCAACTCCGGGATCCGGCCAAGTTCACGCGCATCGTGCCGAGCCAGGAACACCTGCGGGAGGCTGCGCACATTATCGCCCGTTCCCGCTTGCCCCTGATATTCGCGGGCGGCGGGGTGGCGCTTTCCGGCGCGGAAGAAGCCCTCCTAGCGCTGGTGGAAGCGACGAATATACCCGTAGTTACGTCCGCTGGCGGCAAGGGGGCCATTCCCGACCGCCATCCGCTCTGTTACGGCTCGTGTCTCAGTCCGGCGGCCGAGACGCCGGAGATGAATCAGCTCTTCGACGTGATGCAGTCCGCCGACGTCGTGATCGGCATCGGCGCTCGTTTTTCGCTCGGCAATCCGGCCGGCGAATCGTCAACGCTGATAAACATCAACATCGACGATTCCGAGATCACAAGAGTGCAATCCAATACGATCCCGTTGCATGGCGACGCCGGCGCCACCGTCGAAGCCCTGCTTCCCTTCCTGATCGAGGCCGGGGCGGGCAGTCGCTCGTCGCCCGCCGCAGCGGTCAGCGCCGCCCGGCGCCTGATCGCGTATCACGACATCAGGCTCCAGGAACCCCAGTATTCGATTATGGAAGCGATGCGGGGCAGCATTCCGGAAGACACTTTCATCGTCTGGGACAGCACGAAGTTCGGCTATTACGCCCGCACCCACTACCCGGTCAATTGTCCCAACACATTCTTAGATTCCGGCTATTCTTTCAATCTCGGCTTCTCTTTCCCGGCGGCGCTGGGCGTAAAGGTGGCGCAACCCGCCCGTCCCGTGATCAGCGTCATCGGCGACGGCGGGTTCATGTTCAATGCCACTGAACTCTCCACGGCCGTCAGGTACGGGATCAATGCAACGACCATTGTCTTTAGAGACGACTCCTACGGCAACGTTGCCCAGGACCTGGATGAGTTCTTTGCCGGTACCTACGAGACCGACCTGCACAACCCGGACATCGTCCAGTTTGCCGAGTCTTTCGGCGCAGCCGGCATGAGGGCGGACGACCCGATGGAGCTGGAAACGCTGCTGCCGCGCGCGCTGGCGTGTGAAGCGCCGGTAGTCATCGACGTTCCCGTCGGAGACATGCCGTTGCCGCGCGCCAAACTGCAAGCGCACCTGCCTTCCGTGCCCTGGGTAGTGCCGCAGGAGGGTCTGATAGAGTCCTGAAAGGCTGCCCGCCGGCAGGCGCTACTCTCGGAGCGCTTTCATCACCAACGGGATTTCGCCGAGCAAGTCAGACGCCAGCAGGCCGCTTTCTCCCAAACGAGCGCGCACGCGCTCTCCGGCTTCGCCGTGGATGAATGCGCCCGCCACCGCCGCCGCGTAGGGCGAAACGCCCTGCGCAAGCAGGCCGGCGGTGATGCCCGCCAGCACGTCGCCGGTGCCGGCGGCCGCCAGCGCCGGATTGCGGTGCGGGTTGACGGCGGCCGTGCCGTCGGGAGCCGCGACGATGCTCGGCGCGCCCTTGGCCACCATCACGACGTCCCAATCGGCCGCGCACTGCGGCGCCAGTTGCAGCCGCTGCGCGTCTACTTCGGCTGCTGGCCGCCGGAGCAGACGGCCAAACTCACCGGCGTGGGGCGTGAGAATCGTGGCGGGCGGCAGCGCGTTGCTCACGTCGAGTCCCGCCAGCGCGTTGACGCCGTCTGCGTCGAGCGCCAGCGGCGGGGCGTCCGCAGTATTGCGGAGTTCGTGTAGAAGCCCGCGCACGCACGCGAACGTCTGCGGGTCATCGCCCAGGCCGCAACCCGCCAGCAGCGCGCGGTACTTTGGCAGCGCTTCCATGATGGGCTCTATGCTATCCGGCGTGAGGTGTCCGGCGGCGTCCGGCAGCGGCAGAAAGGTGCACTCCGTGGCTTTCACCGCCACCATCGGATGGATGGAAGCGGGCAGCGCCAGCGTGACCAGGCCCGCGCCGGCCCGGGCCGCCGCCGCCGCGCTCAGATAGGCCGCGCCAACGTAGCGGCGCGACCCGGCCACGATCAGCGCCCGGCCAAACGTGCCCTTGTGCGCGCTTTGCGGCCGGCTTGGCAACAAATCCTTCACCTGCGCGGCCGTCGTACGCTGGAGCGGCAGCGGCTCTGCCCATTCCGGCGGGAGGCCGATGTCCGCCACGTGCACCTTTCCGGCGCAGTCCGCGCCTTTGCCCACGAAGCAGCCGGGTTTTGCCAGGCCCGTAGCCAGCGTGAAGTCCGCCTGAAACGCCTGCGGGTCCGCCGCACCGGTGTCCGCGTCGATGCCGCTGGGTATATCCACCGCAACCCGCAGCGTATCCGGCGACACCGCCCGCTGTGCCGCAGTGAGTGCTTCAAGGACGATGCCCCGCAGCGGCGGCGCGGAACCGATTCCGAGCAGCGCGTCCAGCACGCAGTTCGCCTCTGCCAGCCACTGCTGGAGACGCTGGGCGCTGTCGGCCTCGCCGCGGACCGCCACCGGGATTCCGACGGACGTTGCGCGCGCGAGATTGGGGTCATTTGGGCGAGCGCGGGTCAGATAGACGCGGGGCAGAATGCCGGCGCGGTGGAGATGATAGGCGGCCACCAGGCCGTCGCCGCCGTTGTTGCCCGATCCGGCGAGAATGAGTACCCGCTGGCCCGGCGTAAGCCGGCCCAGTTGCCGGAGCAGCGCGGCCACGCTGTAGCCGGCCAATTCCATGAGGGTATGCTCGTCCATGCCGATTGTTGCGGCCCGGGCCTCCAACCGGCGCATGGCCGCGGTGTCGGCCAGTTTCACTTCCGCGCTCCTCGAGTCCTGGCGCGCTTGCGACGCCGCTTCACCGTCCCAAGTCCGTCCTGCGTCACCTACGTAGCCACCACTACGGCAATCGCGAACTCGCGGCTGTGGCTCAGGCTGACGTCGAAGTGCCGCAGGTTGAGCGCCCGCGCCCGCGCGGCCGCCGCGCCGTGCAAGTAGACCAGCGGCTTGCCGCGCTTGTCGGGCAGAATCTCCATCTCTCGCCAGCGGATGCCCCAGATGCCGGTGCCCAGGGCCTTTGAGATCGCCTCTTTCGCAGCAAAGCGCGCCGCCAACTCCGGCGCGCGGCCGCGGTAGAGCGCCTGTTCGGCCTCGGTGTAGACCCGCCGGAGAAACCGCTCGCCGTAGCGCTCGGCCACGCGGGCGATCCGCGCGATCTCAATTATGTCAACACCCGCCTTGGGCCCGCCCGCGCTCGGCAGCACGCTGCCGGGGCCAACGCCGGCCGGCGCCGGGCGAATGAGCCCGCGTCCGGCCGCGGCGTCCGCCGCGATTTCGGCCGCGCGCGCCGCGGCGTCGCCGTCTCTATTCTTGACGATTGCGGCGCGGCGGAAGATGCCCCGGCGCGGCGCGGGCCCGCGCAGGAGAAAGAGGAAGAGCGGCGCCGCGGTGTGACCGAACGCCGCCGCCAACTCCGCGGCCTCCGCCAAGCCGGGCAGGATCACAACGCTCGTTCCGCCCTGGGCGGCAATCTGCTCCGCGCTTGCCGCCAGCGCGCCGGCCAGCCACGGCGCGGCCTCCGGCCGGTTGCCGCCATCCTGCCCGCCGGCCGCGCCCGGCGCGGCAATGGGGGCAAAGTAGTCCGGCCTCAGCACCGTTGCGCGCGGCACGTGGCAGGCCAGCGCGCAGCCCACTTGCGCGCCCGCGTCTGCGTCGCCGGCCAAGATGATGATCATCTGCCAACCAGGCTTATGCGCTGAATCGCGCCCTCGTACGACCAACCTGTCGCTACCACTTCGATGGTCTGGATGAAGGTCGGCCGCGGCGTCAATTGCAAGAGATTGATCTCATACCGCAGCCATTTATCCTGCGCAATCCGCGTTGCGTGCTTCGTCGAGTAGCGCTCGTCCGTCGGCGCGGCGTAGTAGAAGCCGTGGTACCAGCGCGTCTCGCCGCCCGTAATATCCCGGAAGTTGATGCGCACCATGATCGGGTACTCGGACCCGGCCGTGCCGCCGCCGGGCAGACTCTGGTAGATCGCCTTCACCCGCAGCGTCAGGATCAACTCCTCGAAGTCCCAGACGTCGCGGTTGATCTGCTGCGCCAGCACCGTTTCGCCGGCGCCCAGGCCGACCCGCGTGAAGTAGAGGCCGTCCGGATGGGGCGTAACGATGCCCTTGGGCGTGCGCTCGGAACGATCCTCTTTCCGCCACGTATCTTGCCAATTTGGCGGCAGCGCGGAAAAGTCGCCCATCTCCACCAGGTCTTGCGCGGCCGGCAACGGCGCGTCCGGCAATTGTCCGCCCGTCGTGGTGACCCGCTCCCCACCGGAAAGCGCGATGTCCTTCTTCCCGTCAGTCACGACGGCGCTGCCCAGGCGCGCGGAAAGCGAACTGCGCGACTCCGCGCCCCCGTTCACGCCGGGGCTAACCTCCACGGCAAAACTGCCTTCCCGCAGCGCGGCGCTAAAATCCGGCGTTTGCACGCGGAAACGGCGCTCCGCGGAGGAAGCCACCGGCGCGACCGCTATGCGAATCTTGCCTCTGCTCTGCGCCAGGACAATCTGCGTCTTCTCCGGCCGGTAGCGCACGAAGTTGGCCGCCACCAGCGTAAACTCGCTATCGGGGTACATCAAGATGGTGCTCTCGTCCGGCAACGTGAGAAACGCGCGGGAGGTCTCGTGGGTGCTGATGCTATCCCCGGGGTTGAGTTGCGTGGCCTCCGCGCGCACGACCCAGTTGGGAGAGCCTGCCGCGAGAACGTACACCTGTCCGCTGATGACCAGCACCGGCGCCGGCGCATCCTGCCGCACGCGCTCGATTGCCCAGGTTATGGTGCGGGGAACGGCTATGACGGCGAGCGCGAAGACGATGAATCCTGCCACCAGCGTCGCCCACGCCAGCCGCTGCATGCCCCGGTATCGTGTCGGCGCAATCGCCTCTGTGGCGGCAAATCGCTCCATGCTACTCCCGGATCCGAAACTCCCCAAGAGAACCGGAAGAGTCTTCCCACGTAGCCTCGACATGCGCCACGCGGCTCAGGAGCGGCCCGCAACCTAGCCGCTCCAACAGCGTTTCCAGGGCGGGTCGCGGACCCTCGGCGACGACTTCAACGCTGCCGTCGCGTTCCTCGTTGCGCGCGTACCCGCCAAGCCCCAGGCTCACCGCGGCCCGCGCCGCGAACTGGCGGTAGCCGACACCCTGCACCCGGCCGTACACGCGGGCGCGCAGCCGCCGTTGCGCGGCGAGCTTGGACATATCTCTCTCCGGGGCGCTGCCGCCCGTCCCATCTAGCCGCTGGCGTTGTCCAGGCCGAGTTCCTGGCGGACTTCGTTGACGGCTTCAACGATTACGGCCAATTTCGCCTGCGCCTCTGCCACCGTGCGGGTCTTGAGCCCACAATCCGGATCGATGTAGAGGCGGTCGGCGGGCACGACGTCCAGGCCCTTGTAGATGCCGGCCTTTACCTGTTCTTTGTCCTCGATCACGTGGCTGTGCACGTCCACCACGCCCAGCGCCAGTTTCTTCGTGAACGGCGCCCGCTCCTTGAAGAGGTCGAGCAGGTCGTAGTCGCTGTTCGCCATCTCCAGGTCGATGACGTCCACCGGGATGTCCAGCAGTTTGGGATAGATGGCGTCGAAGTCGCCGTAGCAGATGTGCGTGCCGGTGGTTGCCGTCAGGCCGTCCACCACCACGCCCATGGCCTCGATGGCCAGCGGCAGGTCTTCCGGCCGGGTGGAGACCGCCGGTTCGTCGATCTGAATGAACTGCGCGCCGGCCTGCTCCAGGGCCGCCACTTCCTCGTGCAGCACCGCGGCCATGGCCAGCACGAACTCTTCCTGCGTGTCGTAGTAGTTGTTGTACGACCACTCGGCCATGGTGTACGGGCCGGTGATCATGCCCTTTACGGGCTTGTCGGTCAGGCTCTGCGCGTACTGCCACCAGTCGAGCGTGAACGGCTTGACGCGCTTGAGCGGCCCCACCGCGATCGGCTTGCGGTAGTAGCGGTTGCCGTACGAGCGCACGAGACCGCTAATCTCCATGCCTTCCATCATCTCGGCGAAGTAGGTTGCCATATCGCCCCGGTACATCTCGGCGTCCACGGCGATGTCCAGTCCCAGATCGTTTTGATACTCCATCCAGAACTTCGTGTACTCGCGTTCCAGCGCCGTCAATTCTTCCCGCGGCAATCTGCCCCGCGCAAAGCTCGTGCGCGCCTTGGTAAGCGCCGGCGGCTTGGGCAAACTCCCCACCTGGGTTGTCCATAGACCTTCCATTGTTATGCCACAGCCTCCTGCGCTTTTGCCACGGCACGGGCCATGTTTTCCAATTTGGCGTACGCCGTTTCGCGCGGCAGAAACTCCAAGCCGGTGTTTGGGCCAATCGCAATGCGGTCTGCGGCCACGTGCCGCGCCGCCCGGCTCACACTCTCCACCACCGCTGCTTCCGTCTCCATGCGCACGTTGCGGGCGTCGATGATGCCCAGCGTAAGGTCGCGCTCCGCCGGAAAGCCGTCCAAGAGCGTGTGGTTGCGCCGGCCCTGTACCATGTCCAGCCCAAACCCCTGGAAAGGCAGCGCAAAGAAATCGGGCAGGCCGACGGCGTCGCCAAAGTCGGTGCGCAGGACTTTCTTGGCGTCCACGCCGTCCACGAGCACGTCCATCGCCTCGCGGAAGATGTCCCAGTCGTCTTTGTAGCGCTGCCAGACGATGGCCGGCTCGTCCACCTGTATCAGCGGGGGCGCGGCCGCCGCCAACGCTTTCATCTCCTGGTTGAGCGCCCGCGCCGTGTCTAGCACAAGCGTCTTCAGGTCCGCGTAGACGCCCGGCAGAGAGAGCTTGGCAATGGTGTACGGGCCGGTGACCACCGGCTTTACTGGGCAGCTGGCGTGGTCGCGGGCAAATTGGTAGTCGCGGACAAGCATCGGCCCGTGCCACACGATGCGGCCGGTGGCTTCCGGCTGGCGGTAGAAGGTGTTGGTGTCGAAGTAGCGAATGAGACCGCCGATCTCGTAGCCGTGCAGTTTACCGGCGATGTACGTCACCGGATCTTGCCAGCGGATTTGCCCGTCGGTGATTACGTCCACGCCGGCGCGCTCTTGCTCGCCGATTACCTCGCGGGTGACGTAATCCGCGGCCACGGCCAGTTCGTCGGCGGAAATCCGCCCCCGATCGAACGAAGCAATGGCGCGGCGCAACGTCTGGCCGCCGGGTCTATTGGCGATCTTGGGATAATTCCCTGGAACCGTACTGATCATCAACTGCTCCTGTTATGAGAGACTGCCGTGCACTACTCTATGGTATGGCACACCGTGCCAAAATTCAAAAGTGGGCGTGCGCGGGAGTTTTAGACTTGGACGTAGGTCGCACAAATATGCGATCATCGCACGCGCTCATGCCTAAAACGGCGCGCTGACTGTCATTCTGAGGAGCGCAGCGACGAAGAATCTCGCGCGCGGCGCCTCCTAGATTCCGCGCTGCGCTCGGAATGACAGGAAGCGAGGCCGCGTTGAGCCTTGGCGGCCACGCCAAGCAATCATGGCTTAAGCTCCTCTGGGCTAATTCGCCCTTTCAGACCGCTGGTGACACCTAATGCACGCTCAGCTATGCTAGAGGCGCACGCAGCGACCGAAAGTGGGAACGTATCACGAAGCAGACCGGACTACGTAGAGGAACCTGGCTTTGCAATACACAATCGTCATCGAGAAAACCGACAACGGCTATTCGGCGTACGCGCCGGACTTGCCGGGCTGCGTCGCCGCCGCGGATACGCAGGCTGAAGTGACCGCTTTGATGCGAGAAGCAGTTGCCCACCACGTTGCACTACTCCGCGAGCACGGCGACCCGGTACGGGAACCTGAGGCCGCATCAGCGTTGGTCGAGGTCTAGCCGCAGTTTTTTGGCAATGTGAACACTACGCCCGCCGGTATGCGCGCCGCTTGGAAGGGCACAATGCAGATCAACACCGGCTTCCTCACGCGCTGCATCCAAACGCTGGACGCGGCGTTTGCGCAATTGCGGCGGCAAGAGAAAGACGGCATCACGTATGACATCCTGCGCGCCGCGTGCGTCAAGGAGTTCGAGCTCGTCTTGGAGCAGAGCGGCAGCCTCTTGGGCAAGCGGCTGCGGCCCTACTTCGCCAGCAACCGGGAGGCCGATCGGCTCACGTTCAAAGATCGTTTCCGCCATGCCGCGAAGCACGGCCTGATCTCAGTGGAGAGTTGCGCACGGTGGTTAACGTACCGGGACGCCCGCAACGATACGGCCCACCGCTATGGCGCGGGCTTTGCCGAAGCCACGTTGGCGCTGCTGCCCACTTTCATCGCCGACGCCAAGTCACTGGCGCAGGTCATCGGGGAGGAGACCGATGACTGAGCGGCTGGACTTGCCCTGCCGCTACCGGCGGGAACTCGAGGCATTGCTGCGCGCGTGCCTCCCCGGCGTCGAGGCGTGGGCCTACGGCAGCCGCGTAACCGGCGGCAGCCATCCGGGCAGCGACCTCGATCTGGCGCTCCGTACGCCGACATTGGAGCCAATACCGGACACCATGCTGCGGGAGTTCAAAGCAGCCTTGGAACGGTCTAACATACCCATCCTGGTGCAGGCCCACGACTGGGCGCGCTTGCCGGAGAGCTTTCACCGCGAGATCGAACGCAACTGCGTAGTCCTACATACTGCGCGCGACGACTCCGGCGGCTAAACGCATCGCGACGCTGAACGCACTGCGTCATTGAGTGTACAGCTTGCTGCGCGCGGCTTCCGCTCTGTCAATCCGAACGGAATTCTCACGCTGTCATTACGAACGGAGTTCTCTCCCTGTCATTCCGAACGGAGCGCAGCGCAGTGAGGAATCTACGGGGCTGAGACATTGAGAGTGAGGGTCCGTGGGACTCTAGATTCCTCGCTGCGCTCGGAATGACATGCGTGATCCGCTCTGCATAGTGGAGAGCGAAATCAGTCAGTTATTTGCCCAGCAAGTACGGCATTCCAAGGGGCTGCTAGAATAGCACCCAGCGGTGTAGCTATAGTGCCTTCCGCGTTGCACTGGAGAAAGTCCCAATGGCCTATGACCTGATTCTACGCAACGGCGACATCATCGATCCCGGCGAGAGTCAACGCTTTACCGGCGACGTCGGCATTGCCGGCGGCAAGATTGCCGCCATAACCGCGGGCACGCTCGCGGGCAGCGGCGCGCGGGAGCTAGACGTTGCCGGTCACATCGTCACGCCCGGTTTGGTAGACCTGCACGGGCACTGCTACTGGGGCGTGGGCGGCGTCGGCCTCGACCCGGACCTGGTCGGCGCGCGCCACGGCGTCACCACCTGGATCGACCCCGGCAGCAGCGGCGCGGCCACCTTCCCGGCGTTCAAGCGCTTCATCATCGAGCAAGCGCAGGTGCGCGTCATCCCCTTGCTCAACTTGAGCGCCAAGGGTTTGGTGCACTCCCTGGCGGTTGGCGAACTCAATGACATTCGCTACATCGATTCCGATCTCACCGCCGCCACGCTGGAAATGCATCGCGGCCTCATTGCCGGCATCAAAGTCCGTTCCGGCCGTTCCAGCACCGGGCAGATGGGCATGACGCCGCTGTGGATCGGGCGTGAAGTCTGCGACCAGTTCTCGATCCCGCTCATGGTGCACATCTCAAACGTGGCGCCAACCTTGCAGGAATTGCTGCCCATGCTGCGAAAAGGCGACATCGTGACCCACTGCTTCCACGGCAAGATGGGCGGTGTGCTGATGCGCGGCCGGGTGCGCGACGAGGCCTGGGCGGCGCGCGAACGCGGCGTGCTCTTCGACATCGGCCACGGCAACAGCAGTTTCTCGTTCCCGGTCACCGCCGCCGCCATCGAGCAGGGCTTTCCGCCGGACTCCATCAGCACCGACTTGCACCAGGTCAGCATCCGCAGCACGGCCAAGAGCTTTCCCCACGTCATGTCAAAGTTTCTTGCCCTGGGCATGGACCTCGAAACCGTCGTGCGCCGCAGCACGCTCACGCCCGCGCAGGCAATGGGGCGCGCGGACGTATGCGGCCAATTGCGGGTCGGCGCGCCGGCGGACATCGCGGTCTTCCGCCTCGACACCGGCCGCTTTACGTTCGTCGATCCACAAGGCGTGGAGCGTGAGGGCACATGTCAATTGGAGAACACCCTCACCATTGCGAACGGCGCGGTGCTCGACCGGAGCCGGGACCCGCTGGCGGACAAGCCGTTTCCCATGAATACCATCTAGCGGGTAGGCCACGGCGTCAGCGGCGTGAGGGCGCGTTGCCCCGCATGCGCTGAGCAGAGAGTGCCATGAGAGTAAAGTTTCTCCACGCCGCCGACATACACCTCGGCTACCAGCAATACGGCCTGGAACAACGCTACGACGACTTCACCGAGGCGTTCCGGTGGGTCGTCGATACCGCGCTGGAGGAGCGCGTTGACTTTCTCGTGCTGGCCGGCGACCTCTTCGAGAAGCGCGCGCTCGACCCGCGCACGCTGCTCATTGCCGTCAGCGAGTTCGAAAAGCTCAAGGCGGCGGGAATCCCGGTCGTCGCCATCGAGGGCAACCACGAGCGCACGTACGGCGACACCTTCTCCTGGCTGGAATACCTGAATCAGAGCAAGTTGCTCTACCTTCTCGACTGCGCCCGCGGCGCGGGCGGCTGGCTGCCCCGGCCCTGGGACGACGAAGAACGCGCCGGCGGCTTCGTTGACCTGGCCGGCGCGCGCATCTACGGCCTGAAGTATTGCGGCGCGCAGACCGGCGCAGTGTTGAACGAGATTGGCGGCGCGCTCTCTCGTAGGGATGGGGAGCAAGAGCGGGCGCCCTCTGGTGCCGCGGCTGCGCCAAGGGCAGACCCTCACCCCGGCCCTCTCCCAAAGGGAGAGGAAGCGGAAGCGAAGCCGCAGACTATTATGGATCCGACTGCGATTGAGCCGCAGGCTGCGATGGAGGCACAGACTCTGATGGAGCCGCAGGCTGAGATGGAGCCGGAGTTTTCCATCTTCCTCTGCCACACCTCCGTGGAGGGGTACTTCGACCAGGGACACCCGTTCGTCGAACTCAACGAACTAAGCAAACTGCGAAAGCACGTAGACTATCTCGCTCTCGGCCACGTCCACGCCCCCTATCGCGGCGCGCTCGGCGACGGCGACTGGCTCTTCAATCCCGGCTGCCCGGAGACGTGGAGTAGCGAAGAGGGGCAGCATCGAGACAAAGGCGCCAATCTGGTGAACGTAGACACCGCCCGGACGCCGGCGTTCACAGCCGCGGCGCTGGACTATCCCCACCGCCGCCCGTTCATCCGCATCCGCCAGGAAATGGACGCCTGCCCCTCGCCGGAGAGGCTGCTGGATCTGCTGGCGGACAAAGTGGACCGCGAGCCTCTGCCAGGCGCGGCTGCCGCGCCGCCGCGAGTCATTGGAGGGCCGGACGCGGAGCCCGACGCCGCCAACCGCTTTGCCAAAGCCCCCATCGTCGAAGTGCTGCTCACCGGCATCGCCCGCTTCTCCCGCACTGAAATAGACGCGGATGCGATCGAGCAATTGGCGCGGCAGCGCTTCGCGCCGCTGGCGGTCCGCATCCGCTCGTCGCTCCAAGAAGCGCCCGCGGACCTCATCGACGGCGGCGAGTCGCTCAGCCGCCCCGTGCTGGAACGCATGGTCTTCGAGAATCTCATCCGGGCCGACGATCGCTTTGCGCCGGAGGCAGCGGAATTTGCCCAGGTCGCTACCTTTCTGAAGCAGATGGCGCTCGACGGCGCTGCCGCCAGCGAGATTGCGGAGGAAACGCGCAATCGCCTGCGCGCGCAGCGGCAAGCGGCGCGTGACGATGCCGTTCCCGCAAATCCGGCCCTTGCGGATGACTCCATGCCACCGGATTAACGCCTCATGCGCATCACTGCCGTAAGTCTCAAGAACGTCAAGAGTTACGAGGAAGCCACAATCCGCTTCCCGCTGGGCACTATTGCCATTACCGGTCCAAACGGGGCCGGCAAGAGCACAATCCTCGAGGCCATCGGCTTCGCGCTCTTCGACTACCTGCCGTACCGCAACCAGCGGGAGTTCATGCGCCACAACGCCACCGAAACAGACGTGCGCGTGACCTTTCTCTCCCGCCTGGACGAGTGCGAATACCAGGCCGTGCGCACCTTGAGACGCGCCACCGGCAGCGCCGACACGGTTACGTCGTCCTACTACGTGTACAGCTTCGATACCCAGCAGCGTGTGGCGCAGCAGAAGCAGGACGTGCACGCTTTCCTGCGGCGGCACATCGGCCTGGACGACTACGACGATCTCGGGCGCGTCTTTGCCGACGTGCTGGGTGTGCCGCAGGGACGCTTGACGGCGGACTTCCTGCTCACGCCCCGCCAGCGCAAACAGACCTTTGATCCCTTGCTGCGGGTTGACGTCTATCGCCGCGTCTATGAAGCGCTGCGCGATGTCTTGGACGCGCTGCAAGGGAAGGTCTCTGAGCACGAACGGCGCGTCTCCGGTCTGGAGCCCGAGGCGGCGCGCCTGCCGGGCGCGCGGGCGGCGTTGGCCCAATACGAAGCGGAGCACGCCACGTCCACGGCGGCGGCGCGCGCCTTGGCCACGGAGCTAACCCGCTTGCAAGACGAACAACAGCGCCTGGAATCGCAGCGCCGCACGCTGGAACAACAGCGTGCTCTCGTCCGCCAACAGGCGCAGCAACGGCAAAACCTGCAAGAACGCTTGCAGGCGGAGCGGGCGCAGGTTGCCGCGGCCATGCAGGCCGAGGCCCAGGTAGAGAGCGCCGCCGCGGGCCACCAGGCGCACCAGAGGGCGCAAGAGGCCCTGGCGGCACTCGAGGTTGAGCGCAACGCGGCCCGGCAACTCCGCGACGAGCAGCACGCCGCGGAGACCGCGTTGGCCGCCCTGCGCACGCGGGAGGCGGCGCTGGAAATGAGCGTGGCGGAAGCGGAAGCGGCCCGCGCGCAGCGGGTGGCGCTCGCGCCCCGGGTCGCGCGGCAGGAACGGCTGGAAGCGCACGCACAGGAGTTCCACCAGGACCTGGCCTACGCCCGGCAAGCGGGGCGGTTGGTTGCCGACATGCTGCGGCAGGTTGCCGAAGCGGGGCGCAATGGCGCACCCGGGCAGGCGGAAGTAGACCTGCCGGCGGCGCCGAGCGAGGCCGCCGCCTTTGTGTGCGCACAACTTGATGCGCAGCGCGAGCGCTTGCAGCCGGTCGGCGTGTGGCTGGAACAACGCGCCGACTTGCGCGATCGTTTCAGCAAGACGCAACCGGCGCGCAACCGGACGGCTGATGACGTGGCCCATTGCAAGTCATTCGCCGAAACTGCCTCCCAGCTAGCCGGCCTCGAGGCGCAGGCGCAGGAATTCCGCAACCGCGTCAGCACCTACGAAGCTGAGCGGCGCTTTAGCCGGTCGTCGCGGGACATGGCCGCCGGCGGCCTGTGCCCGTTCTTCAAGGACGATTGTCCCAAGGTGGAGGATGGCAACAGCCTCACTGCAATCCTCGAGGGCCTCATCCACGACTACACGAAACAGGCCGAACAAGCGCGCGCGGAGAGAAAGCGGTTGGAACAAGCGGTCGCCCAGGCGCGCGCGGCTCAGAAGCAGGTAGACCGCCTCGCCGACTTGAGACCGCGCCTGCGGCAGTTGGAAACGGAATTGCAGGCGATCGAGCGGCAAGGGGAACGGTATGCCGAGCGGATAGACGAGCGCGTGAGCGGCGTCTGGTCGGCGGCAGCGATCACCGAGACTCTGGCGCAACTCGCGGCGGCGGAAGAGCGGTTGCAGCAGGAATTGCGCGAACTGGGCAACCCGCGGCAAGAGTCGGATCGCATGTTCGGCCCCGCGCGCGAGTACGAACAGCGCGCACAGGCGCTCGCCAAGTTGCGGCGCGAGCGCGCGGCGAGCGAAGCGAAAGTGGAATCTCTTGCCGCCCGCCTCGCACCGTACGCCGACCTGGAGCAGCGCGTGGCGGCGCAGCGGCAGGCGGCTAAAGCGAGTCGTCATGACTACCAGACCTATTTGCGCTACCAGGAGACCGCCGCCGACCTGCCGCGCCGTCAGGAAGTCGTGGCGGCGCTAACGAAAGACGTCACAGAGAGCGCACAAGCGCACGTGGAGTCCCAACGGCTGCTCGCGGAGTGCGAAGCCGCCTGGGAGCCGGCCGCACTAGCCGACGCGAACGCAAACGTGAGCCGGACTCAAGGCCAGTTGGGCGCGGCGCACGAGCGCTCCCGCCATCTCAGCGAACAGATTGCGCAGGCCAAGCAAGAAATCGCCGCACTGGAAGCGGCGGCGCGGACGTTGGCGGAAGCGCAGCAGGCATTGACCGAGGCGCGGGAGGCGCACGCGGTGACCGGCTTTCTGCGCACCGTCATCCGCGACGCCGGGCCGCAGGTCGCGCGCTACCTCATCCAGCAAGTTTCCGCCGAGGCCAACACCCTCTTCAGCGAGATCATGGGCGACGCCAGCGCCGAACTCGCGCTCACGGAGGACTACGACATTCTCCTGGAGCAGCACGGCCACCGGCGAGGATTCATGCAACTGTCCGGCGGCGAGCAGATGAGCGCGGCGTTGGCCGTGCGTCTCGGCCTGCTGCGCCAGATCTCCGATCTGGACATCGCCTTCTTCGATGAACCCACCCAGAATATGGATAGCGAACGCCGCCACAACCTGGCCGAGCAATTGCAGCGCGTGAAAGGCTTCCGGCAACTCTTCGTCATTAGCCACGACGATACGTTCGAGCCGATGGTCGCCAGGGTGCTGCGCGTGCGCAAGGAGAACGGCGTGAGCACGGTAGAAGCGGTATAGGCGCAAATGAGTGTGTCATTCCTGTAAATGTCAGGTAATTCGTTGACAGATTCCGCCTTCCGCGAGGCAACGGTGGTAGCCGCTGTCATTCCGAGCGCAGCGAGGAATCTAGGGCCGTCACGCAACAAGCCGCTCGCCTTATAGCACCCTAGATTCCTCACTGCGCTGCGCTTCGTTCGGAATGACAGGAAAGACAGCTTTGCGTTGCACCCGGGTCACTCACTTTATCCAGCAATTCTGTCAACGAATTAGTCAACATTTACCGGGAAATGACGGTCAGAAAACTCGCTGTCGTCTTCATTCCCTTGTGTGGCCGCCGCACGGTCACAGTGATTGCCATGTAATGTGGAGAAAGACGTGTTCTATCGGGACAAAGTAATCGCCGCCCTTGAAGCGAAACGCCTCGACCTCATGCGGATCGACGACGCGCAACTCGATCACCTCCAGCAACTGCAGGCGGCGCGGGATAGTCTGGCAACCATGACGGCCGCCGAAGTGTGCGACAGGCTAAGCGCGGTCGCGGCGCCGGACGCCCTCCCGACACCGGAATTCGACCGCGCGCCCAGCCTGCGGCTTGCGCTCGACGAACCCTGGGACGACAACCTGGCCGCGATGCGCCACTGGGCCGCGGCGACTCTCAACCGGATTGCGGTATGCGCCGTGGACGGCAGCCAGTTGCCGGCCACCAAAGAATCTCCCCTGCCCCTTGCCGCCGTGCAAGTGGCGTGGTACGTGAATCCGCATACGGGCAACGGTGAATTCGTCAAGGAAGCCGACGTTGAAATCCTGACACCCGATGCTCTCGGCAGCGGCGAGGGCGAGACTGAAGCCGACGGCCAGGTGAACCTGCTCCGCCACGAGCGGGAAGTGGCCAAAGTCGTCGACTTCATGCGAGAGCAGGCGGACGGCCAAGAGCGCGCGCTCGTCTTCTTCGACGGCTCGCTCGCCGTCTCCTACGCCGCCGGCCGGCGCCCGGAAGTGCGCGACCGCTACCGCGCCGCCGCCGTGCGCATGTTGCGTACTTCAGAGGAGTGCGAAGTGCCGCTTATCGCGTATATTGACAATTCCCGCGCCCGCGATTTCGCGCGAATGCTCTGCTACTTGCAGAACCTCGACCCGGCTACCCACGCTCTGATTAGCGATGCCGCGCTCCTCGATGAACCGCTCCCCGCGCCGTGGCGGGGCTGGCGCTCACCCGCTTTCTTGTGCCAGAGAGAGGACGTGGTGGAAGCAGGCAACTACACGGACTCCGAGACCGGCAAGAGCTACAGCCAGGAGATTTGCTTCACGTACCTCAAGACGAGCAGCCGGCGGCCGGCGCGGCTGGAGTTTCCGGCCTGGCTGCTGCGCGCCGGTGTGCTCGACCGCGTGGTAGACTGGGTACGCGCCGAGTCGATTGTGGGCGGCGGCTACCCGTACGCCATTCAGGCGGCGGACGCCGCGGCGGTTATTTCGTTCCAAGACCGGCAGCGCTACTTGCGCGCCCTGGACGAGTTTGGGCGGCGCCACGGCATTCGCACCCTGGAAGCGTCCGCCAAGCAGGCCAGCAAAGAACGGCGGCGGGCTTAAGAGGCGGGAACTATGGCGGACACGGTCATCGGGCGCATCGTCAAGTCCAACTCCCACACGGATTACGTCTGCCAGGTCTTTGCTCCCCACGAGCGGGAGTACGATCCAAAGCCTGAGGATTACGCCTTTGGCCGTTTCGTGGCAGCGCCAATCGACGCCGCCGCGCGTTCATCCTTCGACAGGCTCAGGACGAACGGCGGCGAAGGCAGTGACGTAAGCGATGGCGGGTCTTCCGCCACGCCCAGGACGAATGGCGGCGCGGACGGTGATGTGAGTGACAGTGGGTCACTCGCCGGTCCTGAGACGAGCGGCGGCGAGCGCACTGCCGTCGGCATCGTCTATGACACCATCCTCCTGAATCCGGAGTACGGCAGCCTCGGCCCCCGCTTGAATCCGCCGGGCGACCAGGCCATGCTTGCGCCGGATTACCTGGTGGAAAAGGCCACCGCCGTTGGCATCCTCATCGTCGGGTTGCGAGAGGGCGGCGCCACCAGGCACGGCGTGGTTCCGTATTCGCTGTCCGTAGACGCCGAGGTTGCGAGCATGGACGACGACGAGACGCGGCGCTTCCACCAGGTGGACGGGCAACTGTCGCTCGGCTATTTGCCGCAGCTCATTTCCCACCAAAGCCCGCTCGTCACCGAACTCGGCCTCAGCGTAATTCGGCATCTTCTCACGCTCTTCGACGAGCCCGGCGACCGGCGCCTGCTCCACACGCTGGCCGCCCATCTCTCGTGGCAAGCGCGCGTCGCGCCCCTGGGCTAGCCGTTCGGCTCCCTCTCAACGCCATGCAACAATCTTGGTAGCGCAGGTTTGCAACCTGCGTCTTAGTAGCCCAGGTTTGCAACCTGCGTCCGCGCCGCGCAATCGGCTGCCAGCGCCTGTACCACTCAAACCATCAAGCAAGGAGCGCCTCACCGTCCGTTAGCCTCGCGAGTGCTCTGGTACACTAGGGAGTACGCAAATCCCTAGCTCGGAGAAGATGAGGTACACGGCGCATGCGCGAAAACCCGGTAAAGCAACTCCTCGCAGCGGGCAAGCCCGCCGTCGGCGCGTGGCTTACCCTTGGCGATCCCCTGGCTACCGAGACCCTGGCGCACATGGGGTTCGACTGGCTCAACGTGGACATGGAGCACGGCTCCATTGACGTGCGCGCGACCCGCACGCTCTTCCAGGTCATCAACACCACCGACGTCGTGCCGACGGCGCGGGTGCCCTGGAACGACCACGTGTGGATCAAGCGCGTGCTGGACGCCGGCGCGTACGGCGTAGTGGCGCCCATGGTGCGCACGCGCGAGGAAGCCGAGCGCGCCGTAGCCGCCTGCCGCTATCCGCCGGCCGGCATCCGCAGCATCGGCAGCGGGCGCAACCACTATGCGTTTCGCGGTTCCCAGGCCGACTATCTCGCCCGCGCCAACGATCAACTGCTGGTCGTCATCCAGATCGAACACGCCGACGCCATCCGGCGGCTGGACGACATCCTGAGCGTGCCCGGCATCGACGCCGCCTTCATCGGCCCCAACGACCTCTGCGCCTCGCTGGGCATCCCGCCCAGCACGGACAGCGACCATCCCGATTTCGAGGCCGCCGTTGCCCAGGTCGCGGCCGTGTCTCAGAAGTACGGTGTAGCGCCGGGCATCCACACGAGTTCGGGCCGGGCGCTGAACAAGCGGTTGGAACAGGGCTTTCGCTACCTGGGCCTCGCCAACGACCAGCGCTTTCTCATCGCCGGCGCAAGCGAGGAACTGTCCGTCATCCGGCGCGAGCCGTAGTCCCCAATCCAAAGGCCGCCCTACCGGCGCGGCGCCGGGCGCAACCGGGAGCGCACACCGATGATCATTGGAATTGCCAAAGGCCCCGGCGAAACGCCGAACGAATACACCTTCGTCACCCCGGATACCGAGCGGCGGGTGAAGACGAGCGAATTCGTCTATTACGAAGCCGACGTGGACGGCGCCCGGCGCCAGATTCTGGGGCGGGTCTTCCGGCGCGTGCCGCTGCGGCTCTATCCGGATTCGTTTCTGGCCCAGCCGGAGGTGGATCCGGCGCAGGTGGCGGCGCTGGTCGGCTACCAGGCCGCAGACGAGCTTTCCCCGCCCGGCGCCCCCGGCGCGGCAACCGCCGCGGCTGAACTATTTGAAATCCACGTCACGATCATGGGCTACCACGACGCCCAATTGAGCGCCTTCGTCAACCCGCGCATTCCGCCGCGCATCGGCTGGAAGATCCACCTGGCCGCGGACGGCGCGCTGGCGGCGGTGTTGAACCGCGTCGCCTTCGATTGGGAGCGCGGCGAGGCTGAGCGCGGCGGCGCGTTCGTCGGCTCGCTGCTCTCGCGCCCGGCGTTCAAGCCGCCCGCCGCCGCTCTTCCCGCCGCGTCGGAAGGCGCGGAGACCGGCGTAGACGCGGCAGAGTCCGGCGGCGTGCCGGTGGTGCTGGACGTGCGTTCCGTTACGGCCACCCACATGGCCATCATCGCCGGCACCGGCGCCGGCAAGAGCTACCTGGCCTCGGTCCTCATCGAAGAGATGATGAAGCCCATCAACCGCGCCAGCATCCTGGTCATCGACCCCCATGGCGAGTACGACACGTTGGAAGATATCCGCAACGCCGCGGCCTTCCGCGCCGCCGACGGCTACAAGGCGGAGGTCAAAACCGTTCCCCAGGATCAGGTCAAGATTCGCGTCTCCGAACTCTCGCAATTCGACCTGCGCTTTCTGCTGGGCGCGCAGTACGGCTTCTCAGGGCCAATGGAATACGTGCTTGGAAACGTCCTCGAGCGCATCAAGAAAGACCGGGGCGACAAGACGCCGTGGACGAAGAACGATCTGTTTGCGGCGCTTGAGTATGAGCAAACCGGAGAAGACGAGAGAGCCGCCAGTTCTGCTCAAAACACCGGCGACGGGGGCGGCCCGGCGGATTCCTTTGGCGACGACGCGCTCAGCTTCCTCGACACCGCCGGCCGGGGCGAGCGCAAGGGTTCCCACGCCAGGACGGACCCCCAAATGCGTGGCAGCGCGCGGGCGGTGGAATGGCGGCTGCGCAGCCTCTTTAGCGAAGCGCCAAATTTCGATGACGTGGACAGCATCAACTTGCAGGATGTCTTCCGCCCCGGCCTCTGTTCCGTGCTGCAACTGAACGAGATCGACCGCCGCCAGCAGCAGGTGATCGTAGCCGTGCTGCTCCGCATGGTGTGGAAAGCGCGCATGAACGCCGTCAAGGAGACCGGCAACCCCAAAGACCGCCTGGACTACCCGGCCTTCATCCTGTTGGAAGAGGCCCACCACTTCGCGCCGGCGAACGAAGACGTGGTGACCACCAACATCCTGAAGACTATTCTGGCCGAGGGCAGGAAATTTGGCGTCGGCGTCGGCCTCATCAGCCAGCGCCCGGGCAAGCTCGATTCCGACGTGCTCTCCCAGTGCATGACGCAGTTTCTCTTGCGCATCGTCAACGAATACGACCAGAGCAGCGTGGCCGCGGCCGTTGAGAGCGCGAGCCGCGACCTGCTGGCGGAATTGCCGGCGCTCTCCAAGGGCCAGGCGATCGTGGCGGGCGCCGCCGTCAATACGCCGCTTTCCATACGGGTGCGGCAGCGCATCACCCGCCACGGCGGCGCGGAGCCGGACGCGCCGAGCGAGTGGCGTTCTTTCTTCTCACAGGAGGCGCAGCGCCGCCGCGAGGTGGACGCCTCCGGCCTGCCGGAAGGCCCGCCGCGCGGCCGCAGCAATCTCTACTACAAGAGCCGCGAGCGCCGGTAGCGGCCGAACGGTCGCTCGCCGTCTACGCCTTGCGTGCCGGTATCCTACTAGGTAGCGCGGGGGCTTGCCCCCCCCCCTCAAATTACCGTAGCGCGGGGGCTTGTCCCCCGCCTCTTGGCGACAGGCGGGTGCGCCAATCCACGCCAGGGCGCGAAACACCCCGCGCCGCGCAGTCAGCCAAAGGCAGGCACTATGCCCTTCAACTATGAATATCTCCAGCGCATACGCGCCGGCTTCATCGGCTGCGGCAAGCACGCCTATCAGAGCATCCTGCCCAGTTTCCAGTATGCGCCGGTGGAGTTGGTAGCGGTCTGCGACCTCATCGAGGAGCGCGCCCGCTTCTGCGCCCGCCAATTTGGGGCGCTGCGCTGGTACACCGACTACGCCGCCATGCTGGCTCAGGAAGACCTTGACGCCGTCTTCGTCGTGCTCAATCACGATGACGCGGGCCGCCCCCAGTACGCGCCGGCGGCGATTGACGTGCTGCGCGCCGGCGTGCACGTGTGGATCGAGAAGCCGCCCGCCTCCACGCTGGCGGAGATCGAACAGATGCAAACGGCCCGGGACGCGGCGCGGCGTTTCGTCCAGGTCGGCTTCAAGAAGCCCTTCTATCCGGCGATTCAACACGCCAGGAAGCTGCTGGAGCAACCGGAATTCGGCGCGCCCACCTCCGCCTACGTCCACTACGCCGTGAACCTGCCGCCCGCCGCCGAGCGGCCCCACAGCCGGGAGATGATGCGCTTCCTGCAAATCGGCTGCCACCCGCTCTCGATACTGCAATTCCTGCTCGGCGCGCCGCGCACGCTCTACTTTGCCGACGAAGCGCGGCAGGGCAGTTCGCTGGGCGTCTTTACGTTCGCCAACGGCAGCATCGGCTGCCTGCACCAGGCGGCCGGCAAGGGCGAGCACGCCCCGTGGGACCGGGTGGAAGTCAACGGTGAAGGCGCGTCGCTGGTGGTCGAGAACGGCATCGACCTCACCTACTACCCGCCGGGCGCGCCGCGCGCGTCGGACACGTTCGTCAGTGCTGACGCCGCCGCGCCCCGCCGCTGGCTGCCCGACTTCTCCCACGGCCGCCTGGCCAACAAAGGCCTCTTCCTCCTCGGCTACGCGCCGGAACTCATCGCCTTCGCCGAAAGCATCCTCACCAACACCCCGCCCCAAACCGCCACCCTGGAAGACGCCCACGATGTGATCCGCATGTACCTCGGCTACACCCAACCGGCGGGACAGGTCATTGCGCTGTAGTTCCCGGTGGCGCGTGAACGGAACGAGGCGCCTAGTGGGAGACCGCGCGCATCCTCCTCACACAGGCGGCGGAACCGGCGGCAAATCGTAGTCGCGCGCTTCCAACGCCATAATCTCCGCCACCTCCTCCGCCGTCATTGGCTTTGCGTCCGCGGCGCGCACGTTGTCCTCCACTTCGGCTACGGTCATGGCCCCGGGAATCACGCCGTGCACACCCGGCGTCGCCAGCACGAATTGCAGCGCGGCCTGCGTCATCGTTCTCCCTTGCGTGAGGAAACGCAGCCTCTCCACGCGCGCCAGCACCGCCTCGATGAAGTCCCTCCTGAACTTCCGCCGGTCGTCATGGTCGTCGAAGACCGTAGCGCGCGTTATCGCCCCGGTAAGGAATCCAAAGTAGAAATTTTCCCGCGCGATCACACCGACTCTGTGCGCCTGCGCAAGCGGGAACAATTCTTGAGCCGGCAACGTGTACAACAGCCGATAAGCCTGCTGGATGACGTCCACCTGCCCCTGCTCGATGAGGCACATTGCCGGCGGAATGCCCTCATCCACCGACATGACGGAGAAGCCGGCCGCCCGGATCTTGCCCTGCTCCTTGAGGCGAACCAGCGCTTCCAAGCCGTCGTCGCGGTAGAGTTCCGCGTCCGGGCTGTGCAGCATGTAGATGTCCAGGTAGTCCGTGCGCAGGCGGCGCAAACTCTCCTCGACCGCGCGCATCACCGTCGCGCCGGAGTAATCAAAGTGCCGGCGTCCGCCGGGAAACATGCCCACTTTCGTCGCCAGCACGACCTCGTGGCGTCTTCCGGCGATGGCTGCGCCGATTACCTCCTCACTGCGGCCGTTGCCATAGATGGGCGCGGTATCGATGTGGTTGACGCCAAGTTCCAGCGCCCGCAGAATGGCGCGCCGCGACTCTGCGTCGTCCGCGCGCCCGTAACGGTCGCCGCCCATGCCCCACGTTCCCAGCCCCACCTCTGAAATCCGTATACCCGTTCTGCCCAGCGTGCGGTATTTCATAAGCTATCCTCTCTGCCAAAGAATCCTGTTGGCGCTATTCTCATACATCACGTAGCCGCAGTCCATGCGGAAGTTCCGCTCATTCGACACACCGCCAGGCTTTCCGGTATTCTGGTGCTGGCGTTTCTCACAGCCGGTCAAGGTGCAGTTGTTCAGTCCTATGAAGATTCACGAATTTCAAGCGAAAGACATCCTGGCAGAGTACGGCTTGCCCATACCGCCCAGCCGGGTGGTGAGCACGTCTGATGAAGCGCGGGAAGCGGCGGCGGCAATTGGCGGCATGGTGGTAGTCAAGGCGCAGGTGCTGGTGGGCGGGCGCGGCAAGGCCGGCGGGGTCAAGCTGGCGACCACGCCGGACGAAGCGGCGGCGCAGGCGGCGGCCATCCTGGGCATGGACATCAAGGGCATCATCGTGCGGCGCGTGCTGGTTGCGCAGGCGGTGGACATCGCCACGGAAATCTATCTCGGCGTCATCCTCGACCGCGCGGCCAAAGCCATCACCATCATGGCGAGCGCGGAAGGCGGCGTGGAAATCGAAGAAGTGGCGCGGGAGACGCCGGAGAAGATTCACCGCGTCCACGTGCATCCCCTGGCGGGCTTCTCCGACTACCAGGGCCGCCAATTGGCCTTCGACGTGGGCATTCCCGCGAACCTGAGCCGCGATTTCGCCCGCATCGTCCGCGCGCTCGTGCAGGCGCTCAGCGAAAACGACGGCGAGTTAGTCGAGATCAACCCGCTGGTCATTACCGCGGACGGCGCAATCCAGTGCATCGACGCCAAGATCAATCTGGACGACAACGCCCTCTTCCGCCACAAGGCGCTGGCCGAATTGCGCGACCGCGATGAAGAAGAGCCCGCCGAACGCACGGCGCGGGAAGCGGGACTCTCGTTCGTCAAGCTCGACGGCGCGATTGGCTGCGTCGTCAACGGCGCCGGCCTCGCCATGGCGACTATGGACACCATCAAGCTTAGCGGCGGCAGTCCGGCCAACTTCCTCGACATTGGCGGCGGCGCCCGCGCGGAGAGCGTGGCCGACGCGCTGCGCATCATCCTGGACGACGAAAACGTGACGGCAATTCTCATCAACATCTTTGGCGGCATCACGCGCTGCGACGAGGTGGCGCGCGGCATCGTGAGCGCCCTGCCATCGCTTTCGCGCTCCGTGCCGCTGGTGGTGCGCCTGGTTGGCACCAATCAGGCCGAGGGACGCGCCATCTTGCAGGAGGCGGGCCTGACGGCCGCCGACACCATGCAGGCCGCGTCGCAGGAAGTAGTGCGGGTGGCGGGTTCATGAGCATCCTGGTTGACGAAAACACCCGCCTGCTGGTGCAGGGCATCACCGGCCGCGAAGGCGCGTTTCACACCGAGCAGATGGTGGCCTACGGCACGCAGGTCGTGGCCGGCGTTACGCCGGGGCGCGGCGGGCAAACGGTCTGCGGCGCGCCGGTCTTCAATACCGTGGCCCATGCCGCGCGGGAAACCGGCGCGAACGTCTCGATCATCTTCGTGCCCGGCCCGTTCGCTCCCGATGCCATTACTGAGGCGGTTGACGCCGGCATCCCCTTCGTCATCTGCATCAGCGAGCATATTCCCGTCCACGACATGCTGAAAGTCTATCATTATGTCAATCTCAAGGGCGCGCGCCTGCTCGGCCCCAATTGCCCCGGCCTCATCTCGCCGGGCAAAGCCAAAGTGGGCATCATGGCGGGCGATATTCATATGCTAGGCCCGGTCGGCGTCGTCAGCCGCTCCGGCACGCTCACGTACGAAGTGGTCTCGCACCTCACCGGGGAAGAGGTCGGGCAGTCCACCGTCATCGGCATCGGCGGCGATCCGGTGGTCGGGACCGGCTTCATCGACGTGCTGCGCCTGTTCGAAGAAGACCCGCAGACCGAGGCGATTGTGATGATTGGCGAAATCGGCGGCACCGATGAAGAAGAGGCCGCGGCTTTCATCGCGGCCCACGTTACCAAGCCCGTAGTCGGCTTCATTGCCGGACGCACCGCGCCGCCGGAAAAGCGCATGGGACACGCCGGGGCCATCGTCTCCGGCGGCATCGGCACGGCGGATTCGAAGATCGCGGCGCTCCAGGCGGCCGGCGTGCAGGTCGCGGACTTTCCCCGCGAGGCGGCGCTGCTGGCCGCGGCGCAGGTCCGGCGCTAGCCGCAAATACAGGCTTCACGCACTGGAAGGGAAAAAGCAAATGGCGCTCCAGCTTGGCGCGGCGCAACGGACGATCACACCGCCGCTCGGCACGCACATGGCCGGTTACTACCACGTGCGCCCGGCGGCGGCCGTGCACGACGATCTCTATGCCCGCGCGCTCGTAATCGACGACGGCGCGACTGCCATCGCGCTCGTCACGTGCGACCTGGTCTCGATTCGTGAAGAGAGCGTCGTCAACGCGCGCGCACAGATCGCGGCAGCCACCGCCATCCCCGGCGCGCACGTGCTCATCTGCTGCACGCACACGCACACCGGCCCCATCACGCGGGGCGACCGCAGCGCCGCCACCTTTGGCAGCATGAGCGAATCGTACATGGCCGACCTGGAGCGGCAAATCGCCGCAGCAGTAACGGAAGCGTGGCAGTCGCGGCAACCGGGCACGCTCCGCATCGGCAAGGCGCAGGAGACCCGCATCGCCTTCAACCGCCGCTTCCACATGCGCGACGGCAGCGTCAAGACGAATCCGGGCAAGAACAACCCGGACGTCGTCGCGCCGGTTGGCCCCATTGACCCGGACGTCTACGTGCTGCTGGCGGAGTCGAACCAGGGCGAGCCGCTCGGCGTGCTCGTCAACTATTCGCTCCACGCCGACACCACCGGCGGCGACCACATCTCCGCCGACTACTCCGGCTGGATGGAAAAGCACCTCAAGAATATGTCGCCGGAGTTGGATGAGGCTGTGCTCCTCTACGCCAACGGCTACTGCGGCGACATCAACCACGTCAACGTGCACGATCCCGACCAACTGAAGGGCTTCGCGGAATCCGAGCGCATCGGCCGCGCGCTGGCGGAAAGCGCCACCCAGGCGCTTGCACAACTGGAGCCGCTTGAAGGCGAAACCGTGCACGCAGTTCAGCGCGTCGAGGCGCTGCCGGCCGTAGCGCCGACCGCTGCGGACATTGCCTGGGCCCAGGAAGCGGTGGCCGCCGCGCCCATGGGCGGCGGACCCGGCCGCGACGACCTGGTCAAGGCGCACCGCGATCTAGCGCTCCAGGAGTTGGGCCAACGACACTTCGATACCGAAGTCCAAGTGCTGGCCGTGGGCAACGTGGCGTTCACGGCGCTGCCCGGCGAGATCTTCGTCGAACTTGGGCTTGCCATCAAAGCGGACTCGCCGTTCGCCCACAACCTGCTGGCGGAACTCGCCAACGGCAATCTGGGCTACATTTGCACGGCAGCGGCCTACCCGCAGGGTGCGTACGAGCCAACGTCCAGCCGCGTGCTGCCGGGCTCCGGCGAGCAACTGGTCCGCGCCGCGCTCGAATTGCAGCGCGGCATTGCCGCCGGCTGACGCAGCCGGCGCCGGCGCGGGACAGCCGCCTCTGGCTAGGGGAGCGGCTCGGCCGGCGCGGTCTGCTGTATTGATACGCGCCGTTGGTATATAATTGGAAAAGGCGATAGAATACTCATTTGGCGCAAGCGCAGCGCGCCGGCAGCCGCGCGTCACGGGTTGTCCAAGGCGCTCGCCGCGCGGCAGTGGAACGACACAGGAAGCAAAGCACGCGAACGATGACAAGAAACGACCTCGTGATTCGTGTCGCCGGTGAGGCCGGCGAAGGAATTCTCTCCACCGGCCAGTTGCTCACGCAGGCGGCGCTGCGGGCCGGTTTTCACATCCTTACGTACTCCCAGCCGCCATCCGAAATCAAAGGCGGACACGCCTTCTTCCAGATCAGGCTGAGCGCGGACAAGTCCTACAGCAAAGGCGATTCCGTAGACATTCTGCTCGCCTTCAACCAGGAAGCCTACGATCGCAACGCGGCCGAGACTAAGGACGACGGCCTGCTGGTCTACGACCCCTCGGAAGTCACGCCCTCCGCCGACAGCCATTTCGTGCAGGTGGAGTTTCCCCTCAACGACATCGCCAAGAACGAACTCAAGTTTCCCATTGCCAAGAACGTGGTGGCGGTGGGCGCGTTGGCGGAACTCTTCGAACTGCCCACCAAGCACCTGGATACCCTCATCGAAGAGAAGTGGCTGCGCAAGGGCGAAGCGGTCGTCCAAAAGAACCTGGACGCGCTGCGGGCCGGCATCGACTACGTCATCGCGCACGTTCCCGACCGTGAACGCTTTGCCCTCCATCCGGACAAGCCGCATTCGGGCGAAATCATGGTGAGCGGCAGCGAGGCGATCGGCCTCGGCGCAGTCGCCGCCGGCTGCAGTTTCATGGCGGGCTATCCGATTACGCCGGCCAGCGACATCAAAGAGTTCCTGGAAGTCCATCTGCCGAAAACGGGCGGCCACGCGCTGCAAGCGGAGGACGAACTCGCCGCCATCGGCATGGTGCTGGGCGCGTCCTATGCCGGCTCAAAGGCACTGACGGCCACTTCCGGTCCCGGTTTCAGCCTAATGATTGAGATGCTTGGCCTGGCGGCTATGGCGGAACTCCCCTGCGTCATCGTGGATGCGCAGCGCGCCGGGCCTTCCACCGGCATGCCGACCCGCCACGAGCAGGGCGACCTCTACCAGGCCGCGTTCGCCGGCCACGGCGAATGCCCGCGCATCGTACTCGCGCCCACGTCGGTAGGCGACGCTTTCTACCAGACCGTCAACGCCTTCAACCTGGCGGAGAAGTACCAGACCCCCGTCATCCTGCTGGGCGACACCCTGCTCAACGTGCGTTCCGAGAGCATACCCCGGCCAAATCTGGACGAGATCGAGGTGGTGGATCGCCTGCTCTTTTCCCAAAACGGCAACGGCGCCGCCGCAAGCGGCAGTGTGAACGGCGAGTACAACCGCTACGTGCTCACCGACAACGGGGTCTCGCCGATGTCCATTCCCGGCCAGGCCGGCGGACAGTACATCGCCACGGGCCTCGAGCACAACGAAGAGGGTCTGCACCGCTATGACGAAGCGACCCACACGATTATGACCCAGAAGCGCTTCCGCAAGCTGGAACGCGCCGCCCTGGAAGCGCCGGCGCCGGACCGCTATGGCGATCCCACCGCCGACGTGGGTATCCTTACGTGGGGCTCCACCGTCGGCTCCGTCATCGAAGCCATTCGCGCCGCGGAATTGGAGGGTCTGAGCCTCGACATGCTCGCGCCCAAGATGCTGATGCCGCTGCCGGACGCGCAACTGCGCCCCTTCATCGAAAGCAAACGCCTGATACTCATTCCCGAAGTCAACTACACCGGCCAATTCGCCAACATGATCGCGAGCCAGTACGCGCGCGAATTCGTGCGCATCAACATCTTCGGCGGCATGCCGTTCCGCGTCGACCGGCTGCTGGAGAAGATACGAGAGGAAGTGGCATTGCATGTCTAGCGTGGTAACCGCAGAGAAGCGAAAAGTTGCCGACTACAAGGGCGATGAACGCCCCACCTGGTGCCCCGGTTGCGGCGACTTTGGCGTCCTGAACGCCGTCTTCAAGGCGCTGAGCGACCACAATTTCGCGCCCGAGGACGTTATCATCGTCTCCGGCATCGGCTGCTCCAGCCGCCTGCCCTTCTTCACCGGCGCGTACGGTTTCCATACGGTGCATGGGCGCGCCATGCCCGTGGCCGCCGGCATTCGCGCCGTGCAGCCGGACATGCCGGTGCTGGCCATGGGCGGCGACGGCGACGCCTTTGCCATCGGCGTCGGGCACCTGGTCCACGCCATCCGCCGCAACCTGAACATCTGCTACGTGGTGATGGATAACGCGGTCTACGGCCTGACGAAAGGGCAGACCTCGCCCACGGCCGAGCGCGGCCTGGCCACCAAGGCCACGCCCCAGGGCGCCAGCGACCCGGCGGTGAACCCGCTGTTGCTCGCGCTGGCCACCGGCTGCACGTTCGTCGCCCGCGGCTTCTCCAGCAAGCCCAAGGATCTGGCGGACCTGATTGCGCGCGGCATTGCTCATCCGGGCTTTGCCTTCATCGACACCTACAGCCCGTGCCCAACGTTCAATACGGTCCATACGTTCAAGTACTACCGGGACGCGACGGCAGACCTGCCGGCCGACTTCGATCCCACCGACTTCGGCGCCGCCCTCCAGTACGCCGCCAGCGAAGACCCGCTCTACCTGGGACTCTACTACCAGTCCGAGCAACCCACGTTCGAGGACCACATCAGGAACAACAAGCCGGACGTAACGAAGAACGCCATGACCGTGGTGGAAGACCTCTTCGACCAAATGAGCTAGGCCCTGGGCGGACTTGACTCCGCGGACGCGACTCTTTCGAGAGGTTTCATGAGCGAACTCCGGGAGGTAGGAGTTCGCTTTTGTGCGCCCGCTCTTGGAGACGGCGCCGTTGCTTAACATTCGTGCTAGCTGGACGGTATACTAGTGCCTGAGAGTCTGTAGCCTCTCTTGCGTGAGTTGATAGACGAATCGCACGGCAAGGAATAACGCCGGCATCTCTTGCGCTGACCCTTGGCTGCCGTTCGACATCGAAGCGCCGAGGATAGAATTTCTTCGCATCGGAGCGAAATTTCATGCTCGAGCATGACGTACTCGTAGTTGGCGCCGGCCTGGCCGGTATGCAGGCCGCCTTGCACGCGGCGCGGCAGGGCGTCAGCGTCGCCATCCTCACCAAGGTGCACCCGGTGCGCAGCCACTCCAACGCGGCGCAGGGCGGCATCAACGCCGCCATGGAAGACGACGACCCCTGGGAAGACCACGCCTACGATACGGTGAAGGGCAGCGACTACCTGGGCGACCAGGACGCCATCGAGGTGCTGTGCAGCGAAGCGCCAGAGACCATCATCGACCTCGAGCACATGGGCCTCATCTTCAACCGGGGTTCGCGCGGCCAGATCGACCTGCGCGCCTTTGGCGGCCAGGCGCGCAAACGCACCTGCTACGTGGCCGACATTACCGGCCAGGTGATGCTCCACGTCATCTACGAGCAACTGATGAAGGCCGGTACGCACGTCTACGAAGAGTGGTTCGTGACCTCACTCGTGCGCCAGAATGACGCGGTCTGCGGCGTGGTGGCCCTGGACCTGCGCACCGGCGCGCTGGAACTCATACGGGCGAAAGCCGTTATCCTCTGCACCGGCGGCGCGGGGCGGGTCTACGAGCCCAGCAGCAACGCCCTCATCTGCACCGGCGACGGCTACGCCCAGGCCTACCGGGTCGGCGCGCCGCTCATGGACATGGAGATGGTGCAGTACCATCCCACCACCCTGCCGGGCAACGGCGCGCTCATGACCGAAGGCGCGCGTGGCGAAGGGGCGTACCTCATCAACGCCGACGGCGAGCGCTTCATGGAGCGCTACGCCCCGAACATGATGGAACTCGCCTCCCGCGACGTGGTCTCACGCGCCGAGCAGACCGAGATCAACGAGGGCCGGGACATCGACGGCTGCGTGCTTCTTGACGTCCGCCATCTCGACCGCAACACGATCTTGCAGAAACTCAGCCAGATCCGCGAACTGGGCCTGGAGTACGAGGGCGTGGACATCATCGAAGAGCCGTGTCCCGTGCGGCCCGGCATGCACTACATGATGGGCGGCATCAAGACGGACATCCAGGGGGCCACCTTCGTCAAGGGCCTCTATTCCGCCGGCGAAGCGGCCTGCGTCTCGGTGCACGGCGGCAACCGCCTGGGCGCGAACTCGCTGCTGGATACGTTGGTCTTTGGCAAGCGCGCCGGCGAGTCCGCGGTGCTCTACGCCGACGGCATCCCGTTCGCGGACGTGCCGGACTCGCGCCTGCAGGAAGACCGGGAACACATCGAGCGCATCCTGGCCCGCAACGGCGACGACGGCGAGCGCGCCGCCACCCTGCGCCTGGCCATGGGACAGACCATGCACGAGCACGTCGGCGTCTTCCGCGACCAAAAGGGGCTGGAGCAGGCCCAGGCCACCATCGCAAGCCTGAAGGAACGCTATGCCAACGTGCGCGTTGACGACACGGGCAAGGTCTTCAATACCGACCTGCTCTTTGCCCTGGAGGTCGGCCTGATGCTCGACGTGGCCGAGGCGATCGTGTCCAGCGCGCTCTTCCGCACCGAGAGCCGGGGCGCGCACTACCGCACCGATTTTGCCGACCGCAACGACGACGAATGGCTGAAGCATACGTTGGTCTTCCACGCCGAAACGGGCCCGCGCCTGGAGACCCTGCCGGTCACGATTACCCAGTGGCAACCCGCGCAAAGGACGTATTAGATGCAATTCACGCTCAACGTCCGCCGCTACGACCCGGAGGCGGAAAATCCCGCGCCCTACTGGCGCGAATACGAGGTGGACGTGCCCGAGAACGCCTCGGTGTTGGACTGCCTCATCCACATTCGCGAGTACGTGGACGGCACGCTGGCGGTGCGGTGCTCCTGCCGCTCCGCCATCTGCGGCTCGTGCATGATGCGCGTCAACGGCCAGGCGCGCTTGGCCTGCGCCACCAAAGCCAAAGACATGCAGGCGGACGGCGCGGCGATCACCGTAGAACCGGGCGGCAACATGCCGGTGCTCAAAGACCTCATCGTGGACATGGATGTCTTCTGGAACAAGATTCGCCAGGTGAAACCCTGGCTGGAGCCGGTGCAGCCCGTGCCCGAACGCGAGTACCTAGTGCCCAACGAGACCATTCTCGACCTCACCGTGGCCATGAATTGCGTTATGTGCGGCGCGTGCGTGTCCGACTGCACCTCATTGGAGGTGGACAAGAACTTCATCGGCCCGGCGGCGCTGGCCAAGGCCTACCGCTTCGTGGACGACCCCCGCGACGACACGCGGCAGGAACGGCTGGAAGAACTGAGCGAGTACGGCGGCGTCTACGACTGCACCCATTGCTTCTTCTGCGTCGAGGTCTGCCCGAAAGACGTGGCGCCGCTGGACCGCATCGTGGAGATTCGCGAGCGCGCCCAGAACGCCGGCGTCACCAACAACGCCGGCACCCGCCACGCCAAGGCCTTCGAGGGCATCATCCGCGACAGCGGCATCCTGGACGAGCCGATGGTCTTGCTGAAGTCAATCGGCATGAATCCGGTCGAACAGCTCAAGAACGTGCCCGGCGGCGTGCGCCTCTTGCGCGCCGGCAAGTTGCCGCTGGCATCCGGCCCGTTCCACCACAAGATTCCCGGCCACGACAACGTCAAGCGCCTCTTCGAGCGGGTGGAAGCGGTGGAAGAAGCGCAGCCGGCGCAAGGAGTGAAGTCCTAACCGTGAAGTACGCCTTCTTTCCCGGTTGCGTCTCGCGGGGCGCGTGTCCCGAACTGATGCAGTCGCTCACCGCAGTGGCGGAGCACATCGGTATGGAACTCGAGCTCATGGAGACCGCCTCCTGCACCGGGGCCGGCGTCATCAGCGAGCGCAACCAGAAGCTGGCCGACGCCCTGAACGCCCGCAACTTCGCCCTGGCGGAACAGACCGGCCTGCCGCTCATGAACATCTGCAGCACCTGCCAGGGCGTGATGAGCGGCGTCAACGAGCGGCTCAAGGCGCGCCCGGAGTATCTGGCGGAGATCAACGAGGTGCTCGCGGAAGAGGGTTTGTCGTACTCCGGCAAGGCCGACCCGCGCAACTTCATGTGGGTGCTGGTGGAGGACTTCGGCCTGGATAACCTGCGGTCGCTGGTCAAGCGCCCGCTATCCGAACTCAACGTCGCGCCCTTCTACGGCTGCTACATTTCGCGCCCCACCGACGTGCTGGGCTACCACGACTTTCCCCAACGCGGCGTGTACCTGGAGATGATCATCGAGGCCTGCGGCGCGACGCCGGTGGACTACTCCGGCAAGAAGAAGTGCTGCGGCTTTCCCATCATCACCATGAACCGCGCGAACTCGCTCACGATGGCGGGCAACCACGTCGGGGAAGCCGCGGACAAAGGCGCCGATTTCATGGTCACGCCCTGCCCACTCTGCCACCTGAATCTGGACGCGCAACAGCCCGACGCCGCCAGAGTCGTGCAGACGCCCCTCAACCTGCCCATTCTCCACCTCTCCCAACTCATCGGCATGGCGTTGGGCATCGACGACGCGGCCCTGGGCCTCAACCGCCACGTGGTCTCCACCAATCCGGTGCGCGAGCGCGTCCACGCGCTGCCGCTGGCCTAGCCTGCGGGGAAACGATACGTGCAACTACACTTGCTAGACGCGACTCTTCGGCAGGTCGCTCGCGGATCGGCCTCTCACCGCTCCCAGGGAGAGACGTCACGGGCTGAGTCCCACACCCCCTGGGGAGAGGGTGACAGGGGCATCTAAGTGTCATTCCGAGCGCAGCGAGGAATCTAGAGATGCCGACTTTGCGTTGCAGTGCCCTAGATTCCTCACTCCGCTGCGCTCCGTTCGGAATGACATGTGAAGTCGATCATAGAATACATACCCCTGTCAGTTGGGGAGAGGACCGGCGTGAGGGGGAACGCAGCTAGCAACAAACCGGAGGATTCTACCGTATGCGCAAGAAGGTAACCATCGTCGGCGCGGGCCAAGTGGGCGGCTCCTGCGCCCGGCGTCTGGCGGAGCGCGATTACGCGGACATCGTGCTCATCGACATCATTGAGGGGCTGCCGCAGGGCAAGGCGCTCGACATCCAGCAGGCCGCGCCCATCGTCGGCTACGACTCCGCAATCATCGGCACCAACGACTACGCCGACACGGCCGGGTCCGATCTCGTCGTCATCACCAGCGGCAGCCCGCGCAAGCCCGGCATGAGCCGCGACGACCTGCTGGCCGTCAACCAGAAGGTCATCACCGCCGTCACCGGCGAAATCGTCGCGCATTCGCCCAATTGCATCATCATGGTCGTCACCAATCCGGTCGACGCCATGACCCACCTGGCGTGGCAGGTGAGCGGCTTTCCCACAAATCGCGTCGTTGGACAGGGCGGCGTGCTCGATTCCGCGCGCTACCGCACATTCCTGGCCCAGGAACTCGGCGTCTCCATGCGCGACGTGACCGGCTACGTGCTCGGCGGCCACGGCGACCAGATGGTGCCGCTGCCGCGCTACACCAGCGTTTCCGGTAAACCGATTACCGATTTCATAGAGCCCGAGCGGTTGGCAGAGATTGTCCAGCGCACCCGCGACGGCGGGGCCGAAATCGTCAATCTGCTCAAGCTCGGCAGCGCCTACGAAGCCCCCGGCGCCGCGCTGGTCGAGATGTGCGACGCCATTCTGCTCGACCAGAAGCGCGTCTTGCCGTGCGCGGCCTACCTGGAGGGCGAGTACGGCATCAGCGGCGTCTACGTCGGCGTCCTGGCGCAACTCGGAGCCGGCGGTGTGGAAGAGATCGTCGAACTCGACCTTACGGACGCAGAGAGCGCCATGCTCAACCATTCGGCGGACGCCGTGCGCGAGTTGGTGGACGTGATGGGCATCTAGAGTGGGCGCGCGTTTCGCAGACCGTACATTTGCCGAGCATTGACCCAAGCCTAGGAGGAAAGAACGTGAACGTGGCGAGCACACAACCGCAAGTTGGACAGACGGCGCCGGACTTCACCCTGCCGGACGTCTACGGCACGCGCCGGTCGTGGCGCGAGTTTCGCGGCAAGCGCGCGCTTTTGTACATGTGGGCGTCGTGGTGACGCTGCCGGGACCAGTTGCCAGGTTGGCAACAATTCGCCGAGAAGCACGCGCATGACAACTTCCAGATGCTCTCCGTGGCCATGGACGGCGGCGGCGTGGAGAAGCCGCGCGCGTTCGTAGAGGAGTTCGGCGTGACCTTTCCGACCCTCGTGGACGCCAGCGGTCTCCTCTCCCGCCTCTACGGCTTCCACGCGGTGCCCAATGGCGTCTACGTGGATGAAGCGGGCGTCATCCGCTTCAAACTCTTCACCGGCTTTAGCATCGAGCGCACCGACGCGGTGGCGCAACTTGAATCGCTGCTCGCAACGCCGCTTGGGAACGCGCCGGCCGCGCCGGCTGTGGCGCAACAGCCGTTTGAGATTGAGGTGATGCTGGAACAAGCCGCGGCGAACGGCGATGACCCCGCCCTCCAGCTTGGCCTGGCTGAGGCCTACCTCCAGGAGGGCGACAACGCGCGCGCGGCAGAGGCCTTCGCCCGGTCGCTGGAACTCGATAGCGCTTCCGCCAACGCCGCCTTTGGCCTCGGCGCCGCGCTGCACCGGCTGGGCCGGACGGCCGCGGCCCTGGACGCCTGGGGACGCGCCCTGCGCCTGGAGCCGGACAACTTCGTCATTCGCAAGCAAATCTGGCGCATGAAGTACCCGGAGAGGTTCTATCCCGTAATCGACTACGACTGGCAGCAGGCGCAGCTTGCCCAGGAGAAGGCCGCGGAAGCGCAAGCGACCGTATAGCAAGCGGCGTGCACCGGGAGTTTCACCCTCACCCTAGCCTTCTCCCTCAGGAGACCATTGCATAACTCAAGACGACAAACGAAATTACTCCCTCTCCCTGGGGAGAGGCTGACAGGGGTATGCAAATGTCATTCCGAGCGCAGCGTCGAACCCTGTTCGCGGAATCTAAAGATGCTGACTCTGCAAGGCTGTGCGCCAGATTCCTCACTCCGCTACGCTCCGTTCGGAATGACAGGTAAGGTCTCCTCAAGAGAGAGGGGATGATCTCGGTTGCGCGTTGGGCAACGCGCCGGCTCTTGGGTGACTCTTGACTGCGTGGATGACTCTGAATGCGGCGAGGCATAGCGCATGGCTTGGGGTATCTTGGATAGATTCATGCGGCCCAAGTGGCTGTTGGACCGCGTGCTGCTTGTGGCCGAGGACGTCGCCGAGACCAATGGGGAAGCGCTGCCGGCGCTCCTCATCGAGACGTTGCGGGAGCACTTCGGCGCGCAATACGTCTGCATTCACTTCGCGGAGCACGGCAGGCTGCGTCCCGAAACGCGGGCGGCGCTCGTCAGCGCCTGTCCCGCCGCGCATGACGCGCAGGCGATCAATGAGTCTACGGAATCCGCTGGCGCCGAGGGGCGCTTCTGGCGGCACGCCCTCGCATCGCGCGACGTCGTTGTCGCCTCAACCACGCCCGCCGCGATACAGGATGATCTCCGCCCGTTGTTCGCCGCCGCCGGCGTCCAAGACGGCATGGCCATTCCCCTGCTCTACCGGGGCGAAGCCTACGCCGTGGCGAATCTCTACTTCAAGCGCACCGTGCCCGCCAAACTCGCCACCGCACAGAACGTCATTCGCAGCGTGCGGCTGCTGGGCAACCTCGTCTATGGCGCGTTAGAGCAAGAGCGCTACGCCATGGAGTTGCGCGGCAGCGAGGGCGTGGTTCTTGCGCTGGCGCAGGCGGCGGCCGCGCGCGACGGCTATGCCGATGGACACGTGGCTCACGTATGCGCGCTGGCAGAAGCGCTGGGCGCGGCGGCGGGATTGAGCCGCGTGGAACAAGAGGCGGTACGCGCCGGCGCGATGCTGCGGGACATTGGCAAACTGCACGTGCCGGAGTACATGCTGCGCAAGCCGGGGCCCCTCGACGCGGAAGAACGCGCGCGGGTCCGCAAGCACCCGGCTCTCGGGGCGCGTATGTTGCTGGAATCCGGCAACGACGGGTCGCCTACACCGGAAGTGCTGGCGCTGGCCGCCGGCGCCATTCGCGGACACCACGAGCGGCTGGACGGCTCCGGCTACCCCGACGGGCTGGCGGGGGACGCCGTGCCGGTTCTCGCCCGCATTGTCGCGATTGTAGACGTGTACGCCGCGCTGACCGCCGACCGCCCGTACCGCGCCGCCTTGCCGGAAATGCGGGCCGCGCACATCCTACAAGACATGGCCGGGCCGGCGCTGGATCCGGCGCTGGTCGCGTTCTTTCTTTCGCGGTGCGTTCCCGCGGCTGTTGCGTCCGAGCCCGCCGCAGAGCCTGTGGCGAACGCCCTCGCCTAGCCTCACCCGTTGCAGGCCGCGCCAGCGCACGACCTCACTCCGCCACTCGCGCCTGCGTCTTTCAGCCGTCCCCGGTTCCTGGCCGCGCGCGCCGGAAGGCGGCGCGGGTGAGGAACGGCATGACGATGGCGGCCGGCAGCAGGCTTAGCATGGCGATGCGAAAAGAGAAATTCTCCGCCACGACTCCTATGACGTAGGGCGGGAGCACGCCGCCGATTGCCGCGCCCAGCAGCAGCACAATCGCAACCGTGCCCGGCCGGCGGGGAAACCGTTGCAAGGCGAGCGCCATCATGGTGGGGAACATGGGCGCGACGCACAGGCCAATCAGGAAGACGGCCGCATAAACCACCCACGGCGCAGGCGCGAGTCCAACCGCGAGAACCATTGCCACGCTCAACATCAGAGGAATCTGCAGTATCTGCTCAGCCGAAAAGCGCCGGGCCAGCCACACGATCGCCAACCGGCCGAGGAAGATCGCTCCCCAAAAGAGCGACACCAGCACCGTGCTGCGGCCGTACGGTTCCTGAAACTCAACCGTCAGGTACGTCACGCCCCAGCCGATGAGCGAGACTTCAACCCATATGTAGAGCAGAAGCACCGCCGTAATCAGCACGATGAGGCTGTTGCGCGCCAGCGGCAGCACGTTGGCCCGGCTCAGCCGCTCGATGCTGGCCGCCTGCGGCAGTCGCACGCGCAGGGCCAAGGGCAAGCAGGCAAGGCCAAGCGCGCCAATGACCACCATCGGCAGACGCCAATTGAAGTCAAGTGAGAGGCCGATCAGCAGTGGGCTGAGCACGGCGCTCAGGCCGAAGAACATGTGCAAGTGGTTGAGGTCGGCGACGCGATTGCCCGAACTGGCGTCGGAGACCGTCACGTTGGTAATTATGTCAATGCAGCCCAGTCCCGCGCCGGCAAAGAGCATGAACGCGGCCATTATCGCCCAGTGCGGCGCGAGGCCCCAGCCAAGGCAGCCCAAGGCCAGCATCAAACTGGCGCCTACCAGCGCCGGCCGCCGGCCGTAGCTATCGACCACGTAGCCCGCGACGATGACGGCAAGCGCGAAGCCGGCCGTGGCCAGCGGAAAGACGATGCCCACGCTGGCAAGACTCAGCCCGAACTCGTTGCGCATGGCCGGCAAGGACGGGCCGATCAGGTTCCAGCCAAGCCCCATGAGAATGACGAGCGCGTAGTTCAAGAGCGTCAAAGGGCGGTAGCTGGGAACCTCCTGCTGGGCGATCTCCGCGGGTAGTGGTGGCGAGGCCGGCTTTAGCATTGATTCAGTACGCAATTAGTGGAGTCAGCTTCGTAGTCATTTCATTTAGCATGCATGTCATTCCGAGTAGCATGCATGTCATTCCGAGCGCAGCGAGGAATCTAAAGGGCTCCCGATTCTAGATTCTTCGTCGCTGCGCTCCTCAGAATGACATGCGCTCCTCAGAATGACAGTTGAGAGTTGGCGCAGACCTAGTGTCTATCACGGGTCTGGCCGCCGGCAAGCTTGCAACTGCTAGTCGCTGATCGGCAACTCATTGCATGTCTGTCTTGGATGAGACCGGGGCGCGTCGTGGCGTCGCCACTCGTCCGCAACCGAGGTCGCGAGAATTCAAATCTCTGCGGGCCAATACCTGCGGCGCGTGCGTGGGACTTACCCCGTTCTCACGCCCGATAGGCCGCCGCTACCTTGTGAATCGCCGCCAGCACGTCGTCGAGGTCTTCCGGTTGCAGCGTTGGATAGACCTCGAGCCGGAACGAGCGCTGGCCGATCTCCCTGGCATTGGGGCATTCTACACGGGAGTAGTCCACGGCGGCGAATGGCTGCGGCGTATCGCCGTAGCCAACCTTCTGTTGATACACCGGCTCCAGGTAGAGTTCGGCGCTGGTGCCGCGCGCGGCGCGCACGCCCTCGGCCTGCAACGCCTGCACGAATTCGTCGCGAGAACAGGTTAAGGCTTCCGGCCGCAGCGTGACGTAGTAGCAGTAGAAGGCGTGCTCGGACTCCGGCGTCTCCGGCGCGGGCAGAAGCGCCGCTTCCAAGTCTCTCAGACCCGCAGTAAGATAGCGCGCGTTCTCGCGCCGCCGCCGCAGATGCCAGTCCAGCCGCGCCAGCGCCTTGAGGCCGATGGCGCTCTGCATCTCCGTCATGCGGTAGTTGTAGCCCACGCGGTGGTGGGTGTATTGGTTCAGCGCGCCCCGCGCCAACGCGCTGCGCCGTTCCGCTTCATGGAAGCCGTGGTCGCGGAAGCCGCGCGCAATCTCGGCGGCCGCCGCGTCATCCGCGCCCACCATACCGCCCTCGCCGCCGGTGGTGAAGATCTTGTCCTGGCAGAAACTCCAGGCGTTCACTATGCCGAAACTCCCAACCGTCTTGCCGTTGTAGGTCGCGCCGTGGGCCTGGGCGCAGTCCTCGATCACCGCCAGCCCGCGCTTTCGCGCCAGCGCCGGCAGCGCGTCCATGTCCGCCGGCAGGCCGGCAAGGTGCACCGGAATAATGGCCGTTGTGCGCGGTGTGATGCGCTCGGCAACGGACTCTACCGCAAGCGTGTGCGTAGCCGGATCGATGTCGGCAAAGATCGGCGCGGCGAACTGGTTGGTGACCGCCGAGGCGGTGGCAATGAAACTGCGCGCCGGCACGATCACTTCATCGCCCGGTTTCACGCCGGCCGCCGCCAACGCCACGTGCAACGCGCTCGTGCCGCTGTTTACGCTAATCGCCTCCGCGATACCCATGCGGGCGGCGAACGCCGCCTGAAATTCGCGCCCGCGCTCGCCGGTCCAGTAATTCACGCGGCCGGAGTCGAGCACGGCCCGCACCGCTTCCTTCTCTTCCTCCCAGAACACCGGCCAGCGGGGAAACGGACGCCGCGCGGTATCCCGCACCGGCGCGCCGCCGTTGACGGCAAGTTCGCCCAGGCCCTCGCGCCCGCGCGTGACGGTCTGTTGTGCCATGCTCGTCATTCCTCCGTTTATCGCTCAACCGGCGGCCAGCGCGCGCCAGTGGCGCAGCACCTCGGCCACGCTCCACGCCTGGGCGTAGCAACCGCGCGGGGCGTGCGGCGCATCGCCGTCGAATACTTCGCTGATGGTACCCAAGGCCCCGCTTGTCAACTGCTCCGCAAAGCCGCTCAGCAACAGCCGGGCTGCGGCCTTATCGCCGCCGTAGCGCAGCAGCGCGTCCAGATAGGGCCCAACCAGCCAACCCCACACCGTGCCGTTATGGTAGCTGCCTTCCCGTTCCCAGAGCGAGCCGCCATAGCGCCCCCGGTACTGCGGGTCGCCGGGCGCCAGCGAGCGCAAGCCGGCCGGCGTGAGCAAGGTCTCGGCAACCACCGCCAGCACCTGCCGCGCCTTGTCCGCGGGCACCAGCGCGTGCGGCAGGCTGAGCGCGAAAAGCTGGTTCGGGCGCAGCGCCGGATCGTCGCCGCCTTCCGGGCCGTCTATCACGTCGTACAAGTAGCCGCCTTCCGCGTACCAGAAGCGGCGCATGAAGTTTTCCTCGATAGCCTCCCGCCACTGGAACACGTCTGCGGCGTCCCCGCCGTCGGCCGGCGCGCCAATCGTCTCACGCCACCGTTCCAGCAGGCACAGCGCATTGTACCAGAGCGCCTGGATCTCCACCGGCTTGCCCATGCGCGGCGTGGGCAGCCAATCGCCGGCTTTCACGTCCATCCAGGTCAGTTGCACGCCCGGTTCGCCGGCACAAACCAGGCCGTCTGCCGGGTCCACGTGGATGTTGTAGCGCGTGCCGTGGTAGTAGTGGTGGACGATGCTCTCGAGCGTAGGCAACAGTTCGCGCGGCAAGTCCTCGTCGCCGGTCGCTTCCACGTAGGCGTGGAGCGCCTGGAAGAACCACAGGGTCGCGTCCACCGTGTTGTACTCCGGCTCCGCGCCCACGTCGGGGAAGCGGTTGGGAATCATGCCCTGGCTGGCGTACGCGCCAAAGGTGCGCAGCAGCCCGCGCGCCGCAGCCGGCCGGCCGGCAGCCAGCGCCAGGCCCGGCAGGCTAATCATCGTATCGCGGCCCCAATCGCCAAACCACGGGTACCCGGCGATGACCGTGAGCGACTTCTCGCCATCCGCCAACGTGCGCTCCACCAGGCATTGGTCGGCGGCAATTGCCAATTGCGCGCCCACCTGGTCGGCGCTGCGGTCGCTCCCGGCGCGCTTGACCAGCCTTCTTGTCCGGTCCCGCTCTCTGCGCAGAGCGCGGGCGGCGTCGCGCTCTACGTTCTCCGGGTCTTCCACGCTGGCAATCAGGCACGCGTGCCCGCCGGGCGCAAGTTCCACCGCGCAGTCCAGCGGATGATAGAGGTCTTCCAGATAGTCCAGGGCGCGCTCGCGCTCCACGCGGTAGACATAGTTCCAATACCACTCTTCTCGCGGCGCGAACGCGGCGGGCGGGCTGCAAAAGAGGTGGAGCGGCGGCTCCACAAGGTTAGTTGCGCCGGCGGCGCGCGCCACCGTGGCGGAAGTAGAGTCGTGCACGGTGACGGTGGGGCGCGCTTCGTCAGAGCCGCGGTTGAGCGCATGGAAGGCGCGCTGGGCGGTGAATAGCCGAATCGCCAGCGCCAGCGGCTCGCCGCCGCCGCGGTGGGTGTACGTGACGTAGGCGGTGTTCCGGCCATGCGCCAGCCACATCCGCTTCTCGATCACGTTCGCGCCAACGCGATAGCGGAAAACCGGAATCTGACCGTCGAGGGCTACCGATTCCAGCGCGGTAAAGCCCTGGGGATGAATCACGCCGGGATCGAACTCATTGGCGCCGAGTTCGTAGGATTGACCGCCGGCCGTCACAACCTCGTCCACTTTCGCCAGCATGACCGCGCGCCCCAGCGGGGGCTCCAGCGCGGCGACCAGCAGGCCGTGGTAGCGGCGGGTGTTGATGCCGGTCACCGTTCCGCTGGCATAGCCGCCGATGCCGTTCGTCACCAGCCACTCGCGCTGAATCGCGGCGTCCAGGTCGTGGAGGAGAGCGGCGTCGAGCGAGACGATGGCTTTAGGCACGGGGATTACACTTCGCGAACTGTAGCGTCAACCGGTCGGTGCCCTGGATATCCCAGCAGAGGCTTTGACGAGCGCGCGGCTTGGTGCCGAGAGCCGGAGTCGAACCGGCGACACCAGGATTTTCAGTCCTGTGCTCTACCAACTGAGCTATCTCGGCAGCAGGCTGGTGGGCGATGCAGGACTCGAACCTGCGGCCTCTACTTTGTAAGAGTAGCGCTCTAACCAGCTGAGCTAATCACCCACGCTTTCCGATTGTATCACCGCCCCGCGCCAGATTCAACTATGTTTCTTTGTCAAGCATATCAATGCGCTGCCCAGCCGTGCCGCAGCCAGGTTCTCCGCGCGCCGCCAGTCGCATGACAGCGCGGCGTTGGGTCGCTGCGACAGAGTCTGCCGAACGCCCCGCGCTACGCCCGCGACGACCCTCGCCGCCGCGCGGACTTTTGCCGTTTCTCTCCTTGACGCGCCGCATTCGCTCCGCTATCATTCAACCACACTTGTTGCAGTGTGAAGCGCGGAGCGCGTACAATGAGGTATGAGGAACTCCTGAATGGAGTCCCTCGTTTTCATATTTAAGGGACGTGCCTCACATTTTGCAGAACGCGGCAAACAGCGCGGCGGCGCCTGCGGTCACCCGGAGAACATCATGAGAAGTGGATATGGATCTACCGAGTAGTTCGAGTCTCGCACCACCTGAACGAAAGCCAAAGCCGGCCGGTCTCTACCGCCCGGAATTCGAATTCGACGCCTGCGGCGTCGGCTTCGTCGCGAGTATCTCCGGCGTGCCGGAGCACAGTATTCTCCAGACGGCAATGCAGGCCGTGGTCGGCCTCACCCACCGCGGCGCAATCTCCGCCGACGGACGCACGGGTGACGGCGCCGGTATCCTGACACAACTTCCGCGCCGGTTGCTGCAGCGCGAACTGGCGGCGCGCGGCATCGCGCACGTAGACCAGCACGACGTCGGTCTCGGCATGGTCTATCTCCCGCCCGCTGACACTACGGCAGCGACGCGGGCCGTGGATCTCGTCAACCGCGTTCTGGAAGAGCACGACATCCCCTTGCTCGCCTGGCGGCAGGTGCCGGTCGACGTGGCCGCGCTGGGGGAAATCGCCGCCCGCAGCATGCCGGATATCCAACAGATTCTGGTGCAACGGCCCGCCGGCATGGACGACCTGGCGTTCGAGCGCGCCCTCTACGTAGCGCGCAGGAACATGCAAGGCGCGGCCCAGCGCGCGGGTATTGACGCTCTCTACCTGCCTTCGTTTTCCCACCGCACGGTCGTGTACAAGGCGTTGCTTGTCGCGGCCCAGCTTGCCGCGTTCTACCAGGACCTGCAAGACCCGGACTATGAGACCGCGCTGGCCGTGTTCCACCAGCGCTACAGCAGCAACACGTTTCCCACGTGGCAACTGGCCCACCCCTTCCGGATGCTGGCCCACAACGGCGAGATCAATACGCTCTGGGGCAACCGCAACTGGACGCGCGCCCGTGAGCACAGTCTCTTCGCGGCGGCGTGGGACAAGCGCATAGACGCCGGCCTGCCGATCATCAATCCCGAGGGCAGCGACTCGGCGTCGCTGGACAATCTCGTGGAACTCATCCACCTTGCCGGCAGAGACATACTGCACACGCTCGCCATGCTGATGCCGGAGGCGTGGGAAAACCTTGACGACATGGACCCGGATCTCCAGGCTTTCCACGCCTACAACGCGGGCGTCGCCGAGCCCTGGGAGGGTCCCGCCGCGCTGGCGTTTACCGACGGCCGGATTGCGGCCGCGTGCCTGGACCGCAACGGCCTGCGCCCGGCGCGCTACAAGGTCACTCGTTCCGGCTTAGTCGTGGTCGCTTCCGAAGCAAGCGCCGCAATCGTGCCGGACGCGGACGTGATCGAAAAAGGACGTCTGGGCCCCGGTGAGATGCTGGCCGTCGATACCGCTGCGCACCGGCTGCTTACCAATAGCGACATCAAAGCCGCCTTGGCCAAGAAAGCGCCCTACCGCGCGTGGCTCAAGGAGCGCCGGGTATACGCCAGCCACACCCCACCCGCCCTTGCGGATAGCCTCGGCTACGGCAAGGAGACCCTGGGCACGCTGCACCGCGTATTTGGCTATGGCAATGAAGAGTTGCGCATGGTGCTCGACCCCATGGGCAAAGAGGGCAAGGACGCCGTGTGGTCCATGGGGAACGACACCCCGTTGGCGGCGCTCTCGTCCCAGCCGCGCTCGTTCTTCAACTTCTTCAAGCAGCGCTTTGCCCAGGTCACGAATCCTCCCATTGATCCGCTGCGGGAGGAGTTCGTAATGTCCCTCAGGAGCTACGTCGGCGGACGCGGCAACCTGCTCACGGATTCACCCGCGCACGCGCACCTCTTGCAGTTCGAAAGCCCGCTGCTGGATCACGGCCAGTTTCGCGAGCTTGCGCAGGAGACGGATCCCGCCTTTGCCTCCGTTACGCTCTCCACGCTCTATCCGGTGACCGCGGGCGGCGCCGGCCTGGAAGAGGCGCTGGACAATCTCTGCGCGCAAGCGGAGGAGAGCATCGACAACGGGCTGACGGTCCTCATTCTGAGCGACCGAGACGTTGACCACGACCACGCGCCGCTGCCGATACTATTGGCGGCCTCCGCCGTGCACCAGCACCTGGCGCGCGCCCGCAAGCGCATGCAGGCGAGCATCGTCGTCGAGAGCGGCGAGGTGTGGGACATCCACCACTTTGCCTGCCTCTTGGGCCACGGCGTCGGCTTCGTCTATCCCTACCTTGCGCTCGAAACCATCCGCTTCTTGGCCGAGACCGACCGGCGGCAGACGGTGGACGCGCTCACGGCGTGGCAGCACTATCGCAAGTCGGTAGAAGACGGCCTGCTCAAGATCATGTCGAAGATGGGCATCTCCACGCTGAGCGGCTACCGGGGCGCGCAGATCTTCGAGATCGTCGGCCTGAACAGCGCCGTGTCCGACCACTACTTCACCGGCACGCCCTCCCGCATCGAAGGGCTCGGGCTCGAGGAGATTGCCACGGAAGTCGCCAACCGCCACGCCGAGGGATTCGTGGGCAAGAAGAACGGCCGGCTGCCGGACTACGGCCTCTACCGCTTCCGGCGCAACGGCGAGTACCACGCTTACAGTCCTCCCACGGTGCAGGCAATGCAACAAGCCGCCCGCTCCGGGACGATGGAAGACTACCGGCGCTACACCGACATAGTGTACGGCCGGCCGCCGACCTGCTTACGCGATCTGCTCGAGTTTCTGCCGCGCGGCCCCATCCCGCTGGAGGAAGTGGAACCGGTAGAAGAGATTCGCCGCCGGTTCACGTCTCAGGCGATGTCGTTGGGCGCGCTCTCACCCGAGGCCCATAAGACCATCGCGATCGCGCTGAACCGCATCGGCGGGCGCAGCAACACCGGGGAAGGCGGGGAGGACCCGGACTGGTACACGCCGCTGCCAAACGGCGATTCCGCCAGTTGCGCGGTCAAGCAAGTGGCCAGCGCCCGCTTTGGCGTGACCACCGAGTACCTTACGCAGGCGCAAGAGTTGGAAATCAAGATGGCGCAAGGCTCGAAACCGGGCGAAGGCGGCCAACTGCCCGGTTTCAAAGTGACGCCGTTCATTGCCAGGATCCGGCACGCCATTCCCGGCATTCCGCTCATCTCGCCCCCGCCGCACCACGACATCTACTCGATCGAGGATATTGCGCAACTGATCTACGACCTCAAGCAGGTGAACCCGCGCGCCCACGTGGGCGTGAAGTTGGTTTCCGAGGCCGGGGTCGGCACCGTAGCCGTTGGCGTGGCCAAGGCCTACGCCGACTACGTCCTCATCTCCGGCCAAGACGGCGGCACGGGCGCTTCACCGCTGAGTTCCATCAAGAACAGCGGGCTGCCCTGGGAGTTGGGCCTGGCGGAGACCCAGCAGACGCTGGTGCGCAACGGGCTGCGCTCGCGCATCCGCGTGCGCGTGGACGGCGGTTTCAAGACCGGGCGCGACGTGGTGGTCGGCGCCATGCTCGGCGGCGAGGAGTTTGGCTTTGCCACCGCCAGCGTCGTGGCGATTGGCTGCGACATGGCGCGCCAGTGCCACCTGAACACCTGTCCCACCGGCGTCGCCACCCAGCGGGAGGACTTGCGCGCGAAGTTCACCGGCACGCCGGAGATGTTGGTAAACTACCTGACTCTCGTTGCCCAGGAAGTGCGCGAGATCTTGGCGAGCTTAGGTGTGCGTACGCTCGATGAGGTGATCGGGCGCACCGAGATGCTGCGGCAACGGACGCTGCCCGGCGATCACAAGGCCAACACCATCGACCTGCGCCCGCTCCTCGCCCAGGACGATTCAGATAGCGCAGACCGGCGCTACTGTGTGCAAGAGCGAAACGACCGGCAGAACGGCGCCGTCCTCGATGACACGATCGTGCGGGAGGCCGCTGACGCTATTGCCGGCCGGCGGCGCATGAATCTCTCGTATGACGTGCGGAACCACATGCGCGGCGTTGCCGCGCGCGTAGCGGGCGCGGCCGCGATTCAGCACGGCAACGCCGGCCTGAGCGCCGGTTCGCTCGCGTTGACGTTCACCGGCAGCGTCGGCCAGTCCTTTGGCGCTTTCTGCGTGCCCGGCATGGCGCTCACGCTCCACGGCGAGGCCCAGGACTACGTGGCCAAGGGCATGACCGGCGGAGAAATCGGCATTCTCCCGCCACCGGAGAGCGGCCTGACGCCCCACGAGAACGTAATCATCGGCAACACCTGCCTCTATGGCGCGACGGGCGGGTCGCTCTTCGTAGCCGGCCAAGCGGGAGAGCGGTTTGCCGTGCGCAACAGCGGCGCGGAAGCCGTGGTTGAGGGCGCCGGCGACCACTGCTGCGAGTACATGACCAGCGGCACCGTGGCCGTGCTGGGGGCGGTGGGCCACAACTTTGGCGCCGGCATGGCCGCCGGCATCGCCTACGTGCTGGATGAAGACAATACCTTCTCCCGGCGCTATAACCCGGAGATGGTGGACATCGAACCGCTGCGGGACGGCGAAGACATCACAACGCTCCAACGCCTGCTGGAACGGCACGTTACCCTGACCCAAAGCCCTCGCGGCAAAGCCATCCTCGGCAATTTCGACCGGTATCTTCCACTGTTCTGGAAAGTGTACCCCAAGCCGCTCCGCGAACTCGTAGAGCAGCAGTCCGTGGTTGAGACCGCCGCCGAAGTCGGCGCGGCTGATTGAAATGGGCGCATCGCCCCGGCAAACGCAACCCCGGCCCACACGGCGCCTCCGCTCCCGGTAAGCGCCTGTCGCAGGCACGTTCGCCAGGCGGCGTGTGCGGCAGCTTCCCTGCGCCGCGCGGCTTGCGCTACCGCCGTTCGACCACCCTGAGCGGCGGCGAGCCGCGCCGCGAGCGTTTCCGCTCCGCACGGCCCGCCGCGTGGCCGGCTCCCACGTCCTTTAGCAGGTCGAGCGTATATATGCTACAATACCAGCGGCATCCGCGCCCTTGCCGCGCAATATGAAGAGGCTGCGCTGCGCGCGCCGGCATCGAACGAACCGAAAACGTGAGGCTGTACGCAGATGGAAGCGATTGAGTACCGCGAGATGCAGCCGGACGACGTCCCCCAGGCGTTAGCGCTCCGCAACGAGGTGTTTTCCGAGGCGCTGGTAACCCAGGAAGACTGGGAACGAGACGAAATGCTGGCGGCGATCGCGGTGCTCGAGGGTGAGGTGGTAGGGGCAATTCCGCTGGCGCTCCGGGAGGTGGTCATCGCCCCGGGCGTGACGATCACGGCGGCCTTCGAGAACTCGGTGGGCACCCGTGAGGAACTCCGCAGCCAAGGCATCGGCAGGAACATGATCGCCACGGCGCGTGAATTCTTGCCTGAACGCGCCGATGCGCTCTTCGTCTATCGCGGCGACGAACGCAGCGACGGCTACCGTTTCTATGCCACCACCAATCACTACGACCTGCTCTATTCCCGGCACTACCGCTTCGGCTCGCCGGAGACCGGCCACCTGCCGCCAGGCATCACGCTGGCGGGCAAAGAGTCGGTCTTTCTCAACATGGAACGCCTGCAAGCCGTCTTCAATAGCACGTATGGGCGCCATGGCGGCTACCCGCAACGCGGCGAGGACTATTGGCAACGGGCGCTCTCCTCTTCCATCTACGCGGAGTTCCCCACCGACTTTTCGTTCGTTCACATCATCCAGAGCGAAGAACTGCTCGGCTACGCAATCTGCGGCGTGCGGTCCACGCGGCACAACAGCACGGCGTACATTATGGAAATGGCGACGCTGGGCGCGGACCTGAGCATTGGACAACGCATTCTCACCGGCGTTGCGAGTGTGGCCGCCGAGCGCAAACTCGGCGTGGACATCCAGGTGTCCGATGCCGACCCGTTTCTGCCCTTGCTCCAATCCTACGGCTTCGCGCCCGAACCGCGCGGCACGATCATCATGGCGCAAGTCATCGACGTGCCCAGCTTCTTCGAAAAGCACTGGCAGCAGCGCTTCGACCTCTATAACACCGCTCTGGTCGTGCGCACGCCGCAGGACGACTACCCCCTCATCGAGCCGGAAGTGCGCCAGTGCACGCTGACGTTGGAAATGAAGGAAGAGACGCTCCACCGCTGGCTGCTGGCGCGGCTCGATCTGCGCGCCCGCCTCGCCGAAGGCAGCGTGACCGCGTACGGCGCCAGCGACCAGGTGATCGAGCGCGTCTGCGAGGCGATTCCGTGCGCACCGTGGGCCTACCACTTCATCGACTGGATCTAGCGCCTGGTCTCGGCCAGCGTGCTCGCACCGGCCTTTACCCGGTTTGGGCTTGGCTCGGCGTAGCGCGGGGGCTTGTCCCCCGCCTGAGCACACGGAACACAGTCCGCTTCATTGGGGCTTGACCTCCACTGCTTGGCGCGGATTGCAAACATCGCCTCAGGCAAGACGCTTAGGGCCGGGGCAAAGCCGCGTCCATAACGACCCCAACGCCTCCTGAGTTGACATTCGCCGAAAAAGGAAGTGCGATGAATTCCGCCGTGAATTGGCACGAACATCCTGCCGTCGTCGTCTGGAGCGACGACTGGGGTATGAACGCTTGGGCGCCGACTGAGGAGGCGTACCACGCCACCCGCCACGAAGAACTCATGCGCACCCGCTGGTCGTCGGGCAGCCTCGAAACGCCGGCGGACCTGGAACGCACGTTTCACCTGTTGGAGTCTCACCACGGCGGCGACGGCCAACCCATCGTCTTCGAACCCTACTACATCGTCGGCGGCCCGGACTACGACGCCATTCACGCGAGCGCGTTCCGCCACTACGTGGACGTCGGCCTGGACCAGGGCGTTTCCCCAGGCTGGGAGCGTGGCGACATCGTGGGCAAAGCGCGTGAGGGCATGGAGCGCGGCGTCTGGGCGCCCCAGTATCATGGCCGCACCCACCACTTCAGCCACCATCGCTGGCTCGCGCGGCTGCGGGCCGGCGAGGCGCGGGCCCAACGCATGTTCGACCACCGCATGTACGTGTGCGAGACGGTGCGCGAGCGTGTGCCGGAGCACGAGGACATGCCGGAACCGGAGCGCAACGAGTGGGTGCGCGGCGCGCTTAGCTACTTCATTCGCGCTTTTGGCTACCCGCCCGCCAGTGTGCGCAACTCGGATGAGGCCGAGATTGCCTGGGCCGCGCACGGCATCGGCATCCGGGTGGGCGTCTCCAGCCGCACTGGCGAGGACCAGACCGGCAAACGCTCGCCGGTGGCCGCTCTCTGGTACGCGGGCGCGGCTATCAACTTCGAGCCGTTCATGACGGCAGACCAGGAGGACATCCTCGCCCGCGTCCGAGCGGAGACCGCCGCCGCGTGGCAGGCCAACCGGCCGGCGTTCATCAGCAGCCACCGCCGCAACTTCACCGCCTTCACCGACGACGTGGACAACAATTTCGCCGTGTGGGATTCTTACCTCTCTTGGCTGGAGTCCGCGCACCCCACGCACGTATTCCTCACCATGCCCGAGGTCCGCCAGCTTTGGGAGCACGGCACGTCGTCCCGCCGCTACGGCAAGACGCTCATCTTCCGCAATTGGACGGACACGCAACAAACCGTTACGTGTCCGGCGCGTCCCAACGAGGTCGTGTCAGACATCATCCACGCCGACGATGAGTCCGCGCTCTCGGTCTCGAGTGCCGGCGAAAAGCACATCCTGGTTGCGCCTCACGGGAACTACTGCCTGACCCTGGAAACGCGCTGATTTCACCTTGTTCGTACATGCTATACTGCAATCAGCGGACAGAAACGAACGAGGAAGCGAGATGTCTTCGCCAAACGGCAGACAACAGCGGGTAGAGCGGCACGCCGCCACCAGCCTGCGCTTTATCAGCCAATCCCAGGGAGAGTTCGAGAAGGAAGATTTGCTCCAGGCCTCGGAAAAGGCGTGGGGCGCGGCAGCGCACGCCATGAAAGCTGCCGCCGAGAGCCGGGGTTGGAAGCACGGCACGCATCGGCTGCTCTTCGACATTGCGGCGCGCATTGCGGACGAGACCGGAGACCCCGAATTCTACGATATATTCAGAGTGGCCAGCGCTATGCACCAGAATTTCTACGAGGGCTGGGAATCGGCCTATACCATTCAGAAGAGCATCGAACGCGTGCAGAGGCTGGTGGAGAAGATGGAGGCGCTACGCTTGCGCGGGAACGGGGGCGTGTAGTGTCATTGTTGCTAATTGACGAACTGAATTGAGGCGAGGATGAAATGATGTCGCCAAGCAGCAGGAATGGGCGCGTCGAGCGGCACGCCGCCATCAGCCTGAGGTTCATAGCCCAGTCCCAAGCTGAACTGGCTAAAGGGGACATGCTCCAGGCTTCGGAGAAAGCGTGGGTCTCGGCGGCGCACGCCATGAAAGCCGCCGCCGAGACCAGGGGTTGGAAGCACGGCACGCATAGATTGCTGTTCGACATTGCGGCCCGCATTGCGGACGAGACAGGAGATTCCGATCTGTTTGGACTCTTCAAGGAAGCAAGCGCCTTGCACCAGAACTTCTACGAGGGCTGGGAATCGGATTATACCGTGCAGAAGAGCATTGAACGCGTAAAGAGGCTGGTGGAAAAGATGGAGGCGCTGAGCGTGCGCGGGAACGGCGGCGCGTAGAACTGAGCGGCACGCTCCAAAGTCATCCAAGAGAAGGGACCTCATCAGTGCAACGCATTTCCCGCTCCCAGCAGCTTTGGCAGCGCGCGCGCAAGCATCTTGCCGCCGGGGTGAGCAGCAACATCCGCTTGCAAGAACGCCCCGCGCCGCTCTACTTCAGCCGCGGCCAGGGCTCCCATCTCTTCGACGTGGACGGCAATGAGTACATCGACTACGTGGCCGCCTACGGGCCGCTCATTCTGGGCCATAGCCACCCCGAATTGGTAGAGGCCGTGCAGCGGCAGGTGGCGCTGGGCCAGACCTACGGCGGCCAGCACGAAATCGAAGTGGACGTAGCGGAGAAAATCTGCGACCTGGTTCCCGCCATGGACGTGGTGCGCTTCTGCGGCAGCGGCTCGGAGGCCAACCACGCGCTCTTCCGCCTGGCCCGCGCCTACACCGGCCGCACGAAGATCGTGCGCTTCGAGGGCCACTACCACGGCTGGCTGGACGACCAGATCATCAGCGATCATCCGCATTCAGTGGAAGAAGCGGGAGAACTGCCCTTTCCGCAGCCGGTCCTCGGCAGCAAGGGGCAGCTTCCCCATGCGGCCGGCGAGACGCTGGTGCTGCCCTGGAACGACCTGGACACCTTTGCGGCCCTCATCGAGCGTGAAGGGCAGAACGTGGCCGCCGTGATCACCGAGCCGATCATGTGCAACGGCGGCTTCATCCTGCCCCAGCCGGGTTTCCTGGAAGGCCTGCGCGAGGTCTGCACCCGCGCGGAAATCCTGCTCATCTTCGACGAGGTCATCACGGGCTTTCGCGCCGGCCTCCACGGCGCGCAGGGACTGCTCGGCGTCACGCCGGACCTGGTCACGCTGGGCAAGGCCGTCGCCAACGGCTTTCCCCTGAGCGTCTTCGGCGGCCGCCGCGACATCATGGACCTTGTCGGCAGCGGCGTGATGCACGGCGGCACGTACAACGGCAATCCCATTACGCTGGCCGCCGCCAACGCCACTCTGGACGTGCTCGCCCGCGACGACGGCGCGGTCTACGAGCAGATCCGCGCGATTGGCCGCAGCATGATGGACGGCATCCGGCAAGCGGCGGCGCAAGCGGGTCAATCGGTGTTGGTGCAAGGCATCGGCCCGGTCTTCTTTGCCTGGTTCACGGAGCGGCAGGAAATCGCCTCGTTCCGCCACAACTGGGACTGCGATGAGGGCAAGTACGCGGCCTTCCAAGGCAAGCTCATCGCTCACGGCGTGCGCGCCATCCCCTCGGGCCGCTGGTACGTCTCCGCGGCGCACACTGAAGAAGACGCGCGCCAAACGGTAGACGCGGTGGCAGAGGCGTTGCGGGAAGTGTAGCGCGTTCCCTAAATGCTCACTCTCGCACGCTCAACCGTCATCGCACTCAAGACAGTCGCGCCTATCCCGTCATTCCCACGAACGCGGGAATCCATCGGGAGGCCAACGAAGATAGATTCCCGCGTTCGCGGGAATGACGGAGGCAGCGGCCACGCGGCGCGGCGACGTAGTCGAGACTAGAACCAAGAGAGGAGTGCATCACAATGCCGGATCTACTTGTCGGCAAGAGCGCCATCGTAACCGGCGCCGCCAGCGGCATCGGCCAAGCCATTGCCCTCGCCTTCCTGCGCGAAGGCGCCAACGTGCTTGGGGCCGACCTCAACGAGGAAGGACTGGAAGAAACCGCCGGCCGCGCCGGCGCACATAGCCCCACGTTTCTCACGCACCGCTGCGACGTTACCCAGCGCGCCGACGTGGAAGCCACCGTCGCCCGCGCCGTAGCGGACTTTGGCAAACTCGACGTCATGGCCGCTATCGCCGGTATCGCCTTGGAGCACGACTTCGTGGACATCGAGGATGAAGATTGGCATCGGGTCGCCGCCGTCAACATGCACGGCGTCTATCTCTGCGACCAAGCCGCGGCGCGCCAGATGGTCGCGCAGGGAAACGGCGGCCGCATCATCAACATGTCATCGGTGAACGGCCTCATGGGCGAAGAGGAATTGGCCGCCTACAACACGTCCAAAGGCGCCGTCACCCTGCTCACGAAGAGCGCGGCCATCGATCTGGCCAAGCACGAGATCACCGTAAACTGCCTGGCCCCCGGCTACATCCGCACGCCGCTCACTGACGAAAGCATCGCCGACGAGGCGTGGATCAACGAGTACCTGAAGCGCGTCCCCTTCCGCCGCGTAGGCGAGCCGGAGGAGGTAGCCGACTGCGCAGTCTTCCTGGCCAGCGACCTCAGCCGCTACGTCACCGGCCACGCGCTGGTAGTGGACGGCGGGCAAATCGCCGTAATCTAGGCCATAGGCTGCGCAAGACATACGGCTTTCATCAAGACAGACCAACATCCATTGAGAATTAGCTAACGTCCATCGAGAGTAAGCAGAATTGCATCAAGATGGAGCCATCCTCCATCAAGTTGGCGCCAACTTACGTCAAGTAAATGCCAGGAGATTGGAACCAATTCCGTTCGCCCTGAGCCTGTCGAAGGGTGAACGGAATTACTACGCCAACGATTCGCCAGCCGTCCGTACTTCGACAGGCTCAGCACGAACGGCTGGCTTTCTCCAAAACCGGCAACCGAGCAGTGCAGTCCAGCAACCGAACGGTTCCCTCATTCCTGCGGCTTGGGATGAAAGTCCCGCTGCGGTCGGATTTCGCGGGCGCGAAACTCCTCCAGGAATTCAGCGGTGCGCTTCACGGCGGAATTGTAGAGTACCTCGCCCTTTGCGGCGCTGGCCCCGGTTGGGTCGCCTTGAATGCCGGTTGACGTATTGCGGCTGAAGAATTCCTGGTAGTGGATTCTGGTATTCGCCGGCCACGCGCCCCAAATGTGCTCGCTCTGCTGCACTTCCTCCACCGTGCGCGCCGCCTTGCCCATGTCCACCAGATGGGGGTAGAGATAGAGCATGAGCGAAGTCTCATCCTCGTCGGCGTGGTGGCTCACACCGTGTGATTCGCGGTCCCAGGTCAGGTCCTCCGCCCGGATGAGCGCCCAGTAGTTGGCCAGCACGCTGATGGCCGCGCTCTCGTTGTTGATGCGGCGCATGGCCAGGTCCAGCACCGGCACGTTGCTGCCGTGGCCGTTGAGGAGCACGACGTGGCGGAAGCCGTGGTGGGCCAGGCTAAAGCCGATTTGCGCCACGTAGTCGATGATCGTGTACATGTTGATAGCAATCGTGCCGGGGAAGTCCATGTGGTGCTCGTTGAACGAGTAGACCACCGGCGGCATCACGATCACGTTGGGCGTCAACATTTCGGCAACGTCGGCGGCGATGCGCTGCGGGATGATGTAGTCCACCATCAGCGGCATGTGCGGCCCGTGCTGCTCCATGGTGCCGACCGGCAAGACCACCACCGGATCCTGCAACGCAGCCTCTCCAACCTCGGGCCACTTGAGCTCTTCGTAGCGATAGTTCTGCATGGCGCGTGATTTCCCCTCTCGCTGTAAGCGACCGCTCACCAGTTTCGCTTTGCCGCTCCCGCAGCCGTCGCCGTGCCCGCGCCGCTACGCTAGCGGTGGTCTACCCGCTGCACCGTCACCCACGCGCCGCTCTCCGCGGACTCAACCACCGCGTGCAGCACCTCTTGGGTTTTCAGCCCCTCGGTGAAGGTGGGCGTAATCTCGCGGTTTTCGCGGACGGATTGCACGAACGTCTCCATCTGCCGGGTCGCGCCGGCCAGCAGTTGCCCGCCGTGGCCTTTGTCCACGGTCGGCGGCTCGCCCGGCGTCGGCTCATTCGTACCATCGGGTTTGAAGAGCCGCCCCTGGCCGTTCTCGTAGAGAATGCCGCCCTTGCGGCCGTTGATCATGAAGTGGCGCCGGCCGACCGGATAGTCGGCGTGCACCGAGCCCAGCCGGCTCAAGCCCAGGGTGCCGTGCGCGCCGTTGGCCAGTTGCATGAGCACACTCGTATCGTCGTCCAGGTCGTGGGCGTGGGGCGTGCCGTCATCGCCAAAGACTTGCGGCGTAAAGGTCTTCATGCTGGCGCAGACCTCGGTGATGTCGGCCACGAGGAAGTGCGTCAGGTCGATGTGATGCGAGCCGAGGTCGCCCAAGATGCCGGTGCCGGTGCGCTTGGCGTCGGTGCGCCACGTGAAGCGCGGCTGAAGCGAGCGCACCAGCGCCGGGTTCAGGCTCTGGCCGTGCACGTGCACAATTTCGCCGATCACGTCATCTTCGATGAGCTTGCGGATGTTGTTGGCCGCGACGTTCCAGCGATTTGAGAATCCGACGACGGTGCGGAGGTCCGCCGCACGCGCCCCCTCGTACATCTCGCGCGCCTCTTCCACCGTCACCGCCAACGGCTTCTCGCAGAAGATGTGCTTGCCGGCGCGAATCGAGCGCATGACCAAGTCGTGGTGAAAGGCGTCCGGCGCGTCCACCAGCACGCCGTCGATTTCGTCCAGGCCGAGCAACTGTTCCGGATCCGTAAAGGCATGAGCAAGGCCAAACTTGGCCGCAAAGTCTCGCGCGCCGGCCTCACGCGGGCCGCAGACCGCGACGAGTTCCACACCCTCGATGTGCGCCAGTCCTTCCGCGTGCACGTCGGCAATCATGCCATAGCCAAATACGCCGAACTTGAGCATCTACCTGCGCCTTTCTGAAAGAGCGAACTTTGCTTTCATGCGTACACCGGTAGCGGCGCGCCCCGCATTGGAGGCGGCCTCCGCATTCCCGCCTTAGTGAAACAGACCGCGCGCATTCACGCAACCGTCAGGCAGCCGAGTCATCGCCTTCGCGGCGCGTCACTCAGCCGCCAGCGGCGCAAGGAGGATTCCCGCCTGGCTGAGGCTGTCCTCCATACGGGCTATTGATTCCGTCACCGTCCGGTCCGGCGCAAAGATGGAAGAACCGGCCACCAGCACGTCGGCCCCGGCTACGGCCGCGGCCACCGCCGTCTCGGCATTGATGCCGCCGTCCACTTGAAGCTGAACGCTCAACTTCCCCTCGTCTATCAGATGGCGAAGCGCGCGGACTTTCTCCAGCATTTCCGGCATGAACGACTGGCCGCCCCACCCGGGCTCCACCGTCATCACCAGCGCCAGATCAAGGTCAGGCAGATAGGGGATGAGCGCGTCCACCGGCGTGCCGGGCTTGATTGCCAACCCGACACGCTTCCCAGCGCCGTGGAACGCGCGCAGAGTCCGCCGCACGTCCGCGCAGGCCTCCACGTGCACCGTAAACAGGTCGCCCGCGCTGCCGAGGAACAGTTCCAAGTGGCGCAACGGCTCCGCCACCATGAGGTGGACGTCGAATGGCCGGGAAGAAGCGTGCCGCACGCTCCGGATGACGGCCGGTCCAAAGCTGAGATTTGGCACGAAATGCGCGTCCATGACGTCGAAGTGGAGGGAGTGCGCGCCGGCGGCATGGGCCGCGGCCACGTCCTGCGCCAAGCGGCCAAAATCGGCGGCCAGCACGGACGGCGCGATGTGCGCACGGCGCGGACGGATTGGGGAAAGCGGTCTCGTCATAGCCCGTACGAGAGGAATCTGCTGCGGCGCTCAAGCACGCGCGCGGAGACGTCACGCGGCGTTTGCTGAGGCAGACCGCTCACCGCTGCCGCTCAATCGAGCACCGTCAACGGGTTTCTGAACCGGTTATTGTAGAGCACCTCGAAGTGCAGGTGGGGCCCGGTAGAATACCCGGTGTTGCCCATGGTCGCAATCGTCTCACCGGACTTTACGTAGTCGCCCACGGCGACGTAGATGTCGTGCAGATGGTTGTAGGTGGTTACCCAACCGTTGCCGTGGTTGATGACGACGCGATAGCCGTAGCCGAGCGCGTCCCAACCGGAGCCTATCACCTGACCCGCGTCAGCGGCCACAATCGCGGTGCCGACACGATTGCCAATGTCCAGGCCGGGATGGTGGCCGTGATAGTACTGGGTGATCGCCCCGTCCGCAGGCCAAATAAACTCCCCAAACGCCGCCACCGGCTGCTCGCGTTCGCTTAATTCGCCTTGCGCGCTGGGCGTCTTGCGCAGCGCTTCCGGCAGCACGCCGTACGGGATGATCAACTCCATGCCCGGCACGAGCGTGGTGGAGAGGCCGATGCGGTTATACTCCGCAATGTCGACGGGATTGCTGCGGTACGCCTCCGCTATCTCATGCAGCACGTCGCCGTCGGCTACGGTGTAGATAACGCCGTCTATGGGCGGCACCCGCAGCGTATCGCCAAGAAGGAGCAAGTAATCCGCCGCAATGTCGTTGGCCCAGAGCAGCGTATCAAGGGTAATGCCGTTCCGTTCGGCAATGTCAACCAGCGTGTCGTTGCCGCGCACCTGATACGCGAGAATCTCATCCCGCGGCCGCAGCACAACCGTCGTCTCCAGCAAGGGCGGCCGCACCATCACGTCCGGAAAGATCGTCTCCGCGGCACGCGCGTATACAGTCGCGGACGTATAGTATCCCGGCACGTCGGAGAAGACGCGCCCCGCTGCCTCGCCGGCGGCAAGGGGAGCGGCCCAGAGCGCGGCCGCGCCCAGCGTCAGCACAATCACGTGCCCGGCGGCGCGGTGAGCGACCCGCTGCGCCAACAGGGTGAAAACCTCGCTGCGCCACGCCCGCGCGGCAATGAACGGGAACCGCACGATGTACGCGCCGCAGAAGAAGATCAAGCCCAGGAGTTGCAACGCCCAAGAACCGGGCGCCGCTTTCTCCGCGGCCAACGGCTGCGCCGCGGCAGCGGACGCCGCTTCTAAGCGAACTGCGGCTGTCTCGTCGCGCAGTACGTCAACTGCCATCCACGCATTCCCCCCCTGCCCTCGTCTCTACCGCGGCGGCGGCCCCGACCGAGCGACGGTCCCGGTAACTCCGTGAGCGTTCCTGCCCCTGCGCCCCAGCCCGCGTAACCGGAGGTGTATGGCTACGCGCCTGGAGTCAATCGCTGAAGTCTTGTCAATCTGTGCTCGTTGCCCGCCAACTGACCGTAACGCGGGGACTTGCCGCCCGCTTCTTGGCGCACACTTCCGGCGCCTCTTTGGCGAGGCGCTGCGCACACTGTGCCTGCACAGTAGCAGGTGATTTCTCGCCTGTCAAACAGAAGGGTAGAGTCCACGCCGCGCCAAGTAGGGTGTGAAACCGGTTCCGCGGCGTTCTTCCACTTCAGGCCTGCGAATGCCGCGACGCGCGCTCATTGAGGGCGCGGCGCCATTGGTGCATAATGACGGGTGCGGGACGCGCTCCCGTAAATCCAGGTACACCATCACCTAGGGAGAGCAATGAGCATGGTCGAGCACCTTGTGCTTTTCAAAGTCAAGCCCGGAACCAGCGCGGAAGCGATACACGCCATGCAAGATGCCCTGCGCGGGCTGCGGGAGGCCATTCCCGGCATTCTGGAGATTACGGTAGGCGCCAACTTCAGCGAGCGCAGCCAGGGCTTTACCCACGGTCTGCTGGTGCGCTTCCAAGACCGGGCCGCGCTGGACACCTACATTCCCCATCCCGCGCACGAGGAAACGCGCAACACGTACATCCTGCCGATCGTCGATGACGTGCTGGTGGTTGACTACGAGCGGTAGAAGCAGCCCCACGAGCGCCCAGACGCCCGGCCGCGCCCCCGGCGGAGCGCCGGGCCGGGCGTGCGCCGCGCGCCGGACCTCCAGGCCAATGGTGTCGCATTCAAGTAGCGCGGGGGCTTGTCCCCCGCCGGAGCCATTGAAACTGACACGAAGAGGATTGACCTAGCAACTTTGCAGTGCCTGCCCCGTGCGTGATACCTGGTTGTACAACCTGCGCTACCGGGGATTTTGGACGCGAGTCTTGCCGTCGTTCTGCTTAATGCGACAGCAGTAGACCTCTACCCAACCCGCGCCCAGGCTACTCAGCCTGCGGCAGAATCGAGCACGGGCCACGCGCCCAGCACACGCACCAGCACGCACTCCTTGGCAAGCTCTTCCAGCGCCCCGCGCACCGGCTCCCGGGCGGGATGGCCGATGAGGATCGCGAAGAAGTAGTAGTCCCACGTGCGCCGCCGTGAGGGCCGCGAGAGAATGAACGTCAGATTGACGTCGTGCCTGGCGAAGATGCCCAGAGCGTTGTAGAGGGAGCCGGGCCGATCGATGAGGCTGAAGAGCAGCGCGGTGCGGTCATTCGCCGTCGCCGCCGGCAACTGCTTGCCGAGGATGGCAAAGCGCGTCACGTTGTCAACGCGGTCCTGAATGCTGCGCGCGACGATTGGCACGTCCTCAGCCTGCGCCGCGAGTTCGCTGGCAATCGCCGCGGCTTCCGTCTCGTGCTTGATCTTCGCCACCGCCGCCGCCGTGCTGACGACTTCCACCGTCTCGGCGTGGGGCAACTCTTCCGCCAGCCAGCCGCGGCACTGGGCCAGCGCCTGCGGATGGGAGTACACGACGCGCACCGCGTCCCGGGGAGAATTGGAAATGAGATGGTGCGCAATCGGCAGCACGCTCTCACCGCAAATCTGGAGCGGTGAGTCCAGGTACTGCACGAAAGAGTCGAGGGTAGGGGTCACGCCCCCTTCGGTGGAGTTTTCCAGCGGCACCACGCCGTAGTCCGCCACGTCCCGTTCCACAAGCTGGAAGACGTGGTCCACGGACGCCGCCGCTTGCAGATTCACGGCGCCGCCAAACGCTTGCAGCCCCGCTTGGTGCGTAAAGGTGTTCGCCGGCCCCAGATACGCCACGGTGAGCGGCTTCTCCAACGCGCGGCAGGCGGAGATCACCTCGCGGTAGATGCGCGCGACCGCCGCGGCCTCCAGTGGGCCGTCCTTGGCCGCCGCCCCGACCTGCTCCAGCACCTGGCGCTCGCGCTCCGGCACGTAGATGGGGGCGCTCCCGCCCTTCTCTTCGCCTATGCGCATCGCAAGCGCGGCGCGGCGTTGCAGGCGCGCCACGATCTCGCGGTCCAGGGCATCGATCTCTTGGCGCAGGTCTGCCAGTTTCCTTTGCTGCTCGCGCATGCGCGCCGCTCGCTGAGACGTTACCACCCAACGCGCCGTTGCACGCCGCACGTACACGAGTGGGGGGAGTATTGGCCGTGTATCCGGAAGAGTCGGCCAGTATTGTAGCAGATTCACGGGCGCAGCGCCACGCGGGGGGCGCTGGAACGGTGGGAGCGCGCGCGCATCTCCCGGCGGCAGGCGTCGCGGCCGGCTACCGCAGCGGGTCACCGGCGCGCAGCAGCGCCCGCGTCAACTCCCCGCTCTCTTCCGTCCTGCCCGCCGCCGCGTTCCACTCCAGGCGCGCCTTCTCGAAGTACTGCACCGTCCGCCCCACGTGCACGTCATGCACCTCTTCCGTCAGCGGGTAGCCAAAGCGCTCCACCCCGCCGTTGGCGTCGAAGTACTTCAGGAAGCCCCACGCGACCCAGTGCCCGGTCTCGGCGTAGTAGCGCGGGCTGGGCGGATCCGGCCCAACCGGCGGCGCGGCTCGCGTCAGTTCCGCCCCCAGCAGCGCCAGGTACTCCGCGCCGATGTCGCCAAGCCGCACTTCACCTTCACCTGGCGTCCCTGCCGGCGGCGGATGGTACTCCAACCGCGCCCGCTCGAAGTACTGCACCGTCACCCCGCCTCGCTCATATTCATCCGTCAACGGATAGCCAAAGCGCGCCAAGCCGCCATTGGCGTCGAAGTACTTCAGGAACCCCAGAACTACCGTCTTCCCGGTGGCATAGAAGTACCGCGCGCCCGCGCCGACGTCCCGGCTGTGCGCCGGCACGTCGGCGATCACGGCATAGCGCCCCGGCCGGTCGGTATACCCCACTCTGTGCTCTTCTTCTTCCCGCGTCTCCACCGGCTGCCAGCGCTGTCCCCGCTCATCCCACCGCGCCCACGTGGCCTCGGTCCACGCAACGCCCCGCGGCATGGGCGTCGCGATCAGCCGCGCCCGCAGCGCCATGGATTCATCCGTCCGCGCTACTGCCGCGCCTTCCTGCTCTAACCGCACGACTGTGACCGTGCTCCCCAGCACCAGCCGCACGCCTCCTTCATGCACGTCCCGCAGCTTCACGTTCACGCCCGCCACCCGCGCCTGCGGCTCGAGCTCCGTTTCCACGTCTCCCTCCCCGGTTTTGGGTACCGCCACCACCAAGCAGACCGTCATCGTTCCCACAGACCCGTCCGCAACCGCGCCGGGCCCTTCTACTTGCGTCGTGAGAAAACCCGGCTCGTACAGCAGCCACGCCGTCGTGCGGTAGAGTTCTCGCCACTTGTCGAACCAATCGTTGAAGACGAAGGCAAAGAATCGCTCACCCGTCACGCGCTGTGCCTTCTTCACGACCACCGGCCACACGCGCACCGCCCGCCCGTCGCTATCCGTCTCATCCGGGGGCGGCAGCGCGAGCGGCGGCGCCAACGCGGCCACGTGCCGCGCCAGGACCGGCCCCGTCTGGTTGCTGCCCACCACGATGTTGAACGGCAGGACGTCCGGCCAGGGCACGTTTTCCGCCTCTATCCAGACCTGTTTCCCGTCCGCCGTGGTGCGGTAGCGGTAGCGCGCCGTGGTAAAGCGCCCCTCGAACGGGCCGTGGCGCAGCGACAGGTATACCGACTCCCCGGCCGCCAATTCGCCGGCGCCCAGTTTTCGCCAGCCCACGCCCAGCGAATCCGACTGCCACATGACCCCGGTCAACGTCTTGGCGCCCGCGTTCGTGACGCGCACCGTGTACGCTAGTTCGTGCCCGGTGCCGCTTGGCGTGGCTTGTCCCGCCATCGCCACGCGCAGGTCGGTCATCTTCCCCGGCGCCGTGCCGGCGATGGTCTTGGTCTTCTCCACTGTGGGGTACGGATAGGCGCGGCACTCGTCCGCCCCTTCGGGCCCGTAGACGCCCGGCGCGGCTGCGGAAACGTGGGCAATGCCCACCGCGCCCGTCTCCAGGCTGGCGCCCGAAACCGCGAACGCCCACGGCAGCAGCGCCGGCAGCGGCAATTGCAAATCATCGCCGGCCGCTACCGCCGTCAGCCCGCCGGCGGGCGTGCGCCCCTTGGCGAACTCGATGAGCACGTCAATGAACACGGATTCCCCAATCTCCAGAATGCCGTCGCCCGCGCCTTGCACGCCTTCACCCAGGGTCGCGGACCACCAGACCACGTGCGTGAGACGCACCGGTCCCGTGTTCCGCAGTTCGATCGTGTAGAGAACCACCACGCCCTCGCGCACCGGCACGTCCGGCCCGGTCACCAAGACCGTCAGTTGCGGCGCCAGCGCCCCAGGCGGCCAGCGCGCGCCGCCCGGCGCAGGCGCGCCACCCGGCACTGTCCCGCCACCCGGCGTAGTCCCGCCGTCGCTGCCATTGTCTCCCAACCTCCCCTCCGCCACAGTGAGCGTGGGAGTGGGCTGGAGTGGATCCCCAGGCGAGTATTGGGGAGTGGGCGTTGGGATAGGCTTCGGCGTTGGTGTGGCAGTGGGCTTGGGAGGATCTTGGATTGGCGCTTGGACAGGCAGGCTGCGGGGCGGCGGCGTTACGTTCGTGCACGTGCCTTCTTCCACTGCCACGCCTTTCAACGATTTGGGAACGTCATCCGCCGTAAACGCGTTGCCGTAGACCGTCATCTTCGTGAGCGAACTAATGCTGGCGAACCCGGCGGGAATTGCGCCACCCAGCTTATTGCAGCATAATTCCAGGATCTGCAATTGGGATAGACTGGCCAATGCCGCCGGCACCGAACCGGTCAACGCGTTTGTGTCCACGTACAGGCGCACCAGCTTGCTGGCGCTGCCCAACTCGCTGGGAATGCCGCCGCTTAGTTGATTGTCATTGAGCAATAGGTACTTTAGTTTCGAGAGGTTGCCCAGTTGGGTCGGAATACTGCCGGTCAATTGGTTGTCGTACAGCACGAGGTACACGAGTTTCGAGAGGCTCCCCAACTGGGTCGGGATGCTGCCGCTCAGTTGATTCTGCTGCAGTTGCAGCCGCGACAAATTGCTAAGGCTGCCCAACTCCACCGGAATGCTGCCGCTCAGCTTGTTGTCGCTCAGGTTCAGATTCCAAAGATTCGCAAGGCTGCCCAACTCCTTGGGAATGCTGCCGGTCAGCTTGTTGTTGCGGAGATCCAATTGCTGCAGCAAGGAGATGCTGCCCAGTTCCTTGGGAATGGTACCGGTCAGCGCGTTGCCGTAGAGGCCCAGCGTGTCCAAAGCGGAGAGGCTGCCCAGCCCGGCGGGTATGCTGCCGTCCAGGCTGGCGAAGACGAGAACGACCCGGGTGACCCGGTACTCGTTGTCGTTGTCGTAGCTCTGGGCGACGGTGACGCCGGTCCAACTGGCCATGGCCAAGTCGGCGCTCCAGTCGAGCGTCGCCGTGCCCCGCAGCGTGTCCTTCGCCCCCAGCAACGCCGTGCAGTCCGCAACGAGATTGGCAATGTCGCCCGTGTACGCCGCTACGGCCGTGCTCGACTCGGTGCACGTCGACGAGCCGTGCGCCGGCGGCGACACTCTATCGAGCGCAATGCTGACCACGGCCAGGGCCAACAAGACCGCCGCGATACGGGCAAGCCGGGCCCCGCCGGCGCCAAAGAGCCGCCAGAGCCGGACCTGTTTGCCGTGCTGCCCTACGATGCGCTCCATAGTGGCGTGTCCTCCCATGAAGGACGTTGCCTAGCACCGCTATTCCTGCACGTGTCAGGTAACTCGTTGACCGAAACTTGAGCGCAAGCAATACGTTCAAGGACCTGGCGGAGTTCCAGGATGTGTTGCCCCAGCGCCTCCTCTGCGAGAACACCGCCAGACCAAACCCGGGCCTGAAGGGGCATCCGCCGCTTCAGTTCTCACAACGTCTGTTATATCGCTAATTGTAGTGACACTATCTGCAAAAGTCGTCAAGCAAGATTTAATGTACCGTTAACGATAATACTATGTCAACCATTGCTCCGATTCTCTTTAACTTTTGACTCAACCGAAGTACGGGATGGCGCCGTGGCCGCCACTGGCAATGCGTCCCGCCCTCTCCACCAAAGCAAGCGTGCGCGCCAGTCATCCACTCCCGCCGGGCGGCGGGGCAAATCTTGACGACTGGCGCGCAACTTCATAGAATTAAGGAAGAGGAGCCGTGTTTGTGGGCTCTTTGGCAATCTTGAGAGTTACCGACGCTCAGGGATGAGCGCTAGGCTCATACGGATGCGCCTGCGGTAAAGACCGGCGGCACTGTGGAAGGAATGGAAACAGCCCGATGACGTACGTGATTGCGGAACCCTGCATCGATATCAAAGACAACTCGTGCGTGGATGTCTGTCCGGTGGACTGCATCCACTCAGACGACGACGCGGCCCAGTTCTTCATCGATCCGGAAGAGTGCATCGAGTGCGGCGCCTGCGAGCCGGTCTGCCCGGTGACGGCTATCTTCTTCGAGGACGATCTGCCCGACGAGTGGCGCAACTACATCCAGTTGAACGCCGACTTCTTCGCGGATCAATAGGCGCGGCGCGCGACAGCCACACGAGGGAATGAATAGAACGCACATCTCCCCGTTCATGCTTCGACGAAGTCGGCATGAACGGGGAGATGTGCGTTCGAGTTCGAGGTCTGCTACCTGCTACTCGGCCTGAGCGTCCGCATACGCCGCCGCGAAATCCGAAGAGCCGTCGTCGTTCTCGATCTCCATACTCGACCCCTGCACGAAGCGCGGGTCGCGTGCCAGGTCGAAACCCTCTTGCAGGTCGTGCTCGTAACCCGCGTATACGCTGGCGGCGCCTTCCCCAATGTGCTCCGGCCAGTGGATGCGGAAGACCTGGCGCGGCCGCGGTGGCTTCCCGTCCACCCGGTAGCGCGCCACCGCCTCTTCATCCAGGCTCACGCCCAGGCCGGGGCCGTCGGGCACCGGCAGGTAGCCGCGTGCGACGGTGAACGACTCCGCGAGCAGGTCGTGCTCCCAGATGTGCATGCACGAAATCGCCGGCCACTGCGCGTGGGAGAGCACCGCGCCGAAGTGCGCCGACCAGGCGGTGGTCAGGCCCAGGCCCACCAATTGCAGCCAGAACGGCTTGTTGGCGAGCGCGGCCGCCGTGCCCGCTTCCCTGACGCTTGCCGCGCTGCCGCCGACCACGAAGCCGTCGCACACGTCCGCGTGCAGCGCCGTCATGATCGGCGGCGTGCCGTAGTGCATGGCCAGCGGCCGCGGCACGTGCCGCCGGATCTGCACATTGCCGGCCACGTCGCCCTGGGGAATCGGCGTCTCGATGATCGAGAGGTTTTCGTAGCGCAGCAGTGCTTGCAGCAACGGGATCGCCGTGCCCGCGTCCACCAACATGCTGTTGAAGTCAACGTCCAGGTGCACGGTGGGCGGAATTTCCGCCGCCACCGCCTGGAGTTGCGCGTGCACGTCGCGCCAGGGGCGGCCCTTGAGCTTGATGGACGTGTAGCCGCGGTCCAGCGCCTTGCGCGCCTGCGCCGCCCACTCGTCCGGCGCCATGTCCAGGCACCACCAGGAAATGGGAACCCGCGCGCGCACCTGCGCGCCCAAGAGCCGGTGCAGCGGGACGCCGGCAATCTTGCCGGCCAGGTCCCAGAGCGCCATTTCCGGCCCCGCGCCCAGCGCCGCGTCCCACAGGTGCCGGTGCGGGTCTGTGCCAATCAGCCGCTCTTTGAGATTGTCCGGCGGGCGGCCCCAGGTGTATTCCACCACGGTTTCGCCAATGCCGGTGAGGCCGGCATCGGTGTGAATGCGGCAGACCTCCACCAAGCGCCAATCCCCGCTCAGGCGCGTCATGTGCAGGTCGTGATGCTCGGTGAACGGCACCATGAGCAGGATTTGTTCCACGTCAGTAATCGTTACGGCCACGGCTTTCCTCCTCTGCTGTGTGCGCAATTCAGCACGAACGCTCGGTGTTAGAAGCCAGTGCTACTCAGCCCCGGACGCATCATCGTCGGCATCCCGCTTGGGGTAGTCGAAATCCAGCAGCGTGCCGCACTTCCGGTTTACATCCCGCCAGGACGACACGTCAAGCTCCAGGCGCGCCACGCCGCCCGGCGGCATTTCCCCAACGTGGGTAGTGGACAAGAGGTCGCTCAGCCCCGAAAAACCCGGATTGTGGCCCACCAGCGCCGCGTGTTCCACATCGTCGTCCAGGTTGCGCACGACGGCAAGCAGCCGGTCCGACGTGGCGTGGTAGATGTTCTCGTCATATGCGATGCGGGACTTGGGGTACCCAATCTGCTTGCCCAGCCGCCTGGCGGTGCTGCGCGCGCGTTTGGCGGGGCTGGACAGCAACACGTCCGGCATAAATCCTATTGCCGCCAAGCGCTTGCCCATCGCCGCGGCGTCGCGCTTGCCCCGCCGGTTCAGTGGGCGCGCGAAGTCCTCCGCCCCGGGCGCTTGCCAGCTTGACTTCGCGTGCCGGATTATGGTCAGCAGTTTCATGTCAACCTCTCACAGCAGCAACTCGAAGATCTGCTTGCACTTGTCGTCCATGGCCTCGAAGTCGGGGATGTGAAAGCGATTCCCGTCGATGTCTATGATGAGTATCTCATTCTCTTTCGGCACGAGCACGGAGTCAAGCTCCCAGCGCATCACGAATTCGCGGACGCCGTGGTCCGTCTCCACCTCCCAGAACGACGTGCGCCACTCGTTGCGGTATTCGCGCACGGTGCGGATGCGGTAGACGCGATAGTAGGCCTCCAGCGCTTCAAAGAGAATACGCCGGGACTCCGCGTCAAGCTCGTTGGGGTTCTCGATGAGGCAGAACTCCTTGTCTTTCCCATCGAGGATTGACACGTACTGCTTAGACGTGAGCGGAAAGGCCCATACCGCCTTGCCCCGCAAGAGGCAGCGGTCGCCGGCGATTTCCGCCCGCAACTCGCCGCCCGGCCCCCGCAGCAGGCGGATTTGCGTAGGCTCCGTCGTGCCCGCGCCAATGTCGGCGACGCTCACCGGTTCCGCGTCGATGACGGCTATGTCTTCCATCGTACAACCCTAAAGTCCCGCTTGTTTGTTACCGCTCCACCGCCCGCAGGCGGGAGACCGTGCGCTGCATCTCCACCAACTTGTGGTAGATCCCGCGCTTGGCCAGCAATTCGTCGTGAGTCCCCACCTCGGCGACCGCGCCTTCATCCAGGACGACCAACCGGTCGGCGTTGCGCAGCGTGGAGAGCCGGTGGGCAATGGCAAACGTCGTGCGCCCCTTAATCAGGCGGCTGATAGCCTGCTGGATGGCGAACTCCGTCTCCGTATCCACCGATGCCGTGGCTTCATCCAGAATGAGGATGCGCGGGTCTTTAAGCACGGCCCGCGCGATTGAAACGCGCTGCTTTTCGCCCACCGAGAGGCGGTTGCCGCGCTCGCCCACCAGCGTATCATAGCCCTCCGGCTTGGCGACGATGAAGTCGTGGGCGTTCGCCGCCCGCGCCGCGGCAATCACCTCCGGCACGTCCGCCGTGGGCTTGGCGTAGCGGATGTTCTCCAGGACCGTGCCGCTGAAGAGAAACGGCTCTTGCAGCACCACGCCGATCTGGTCGCGCAGGCAGGTCAACTCGATGTCGCGAATGTCGTGGCCGTCGATGCGCACCGTGCCGTGGTCGGACTCGTAGAAGCGGCAGACCAGGTGCGCCAGCGTGCTCTTGCCGGCCCCCGACTTGCCTACCAGGCCGATCATCTCGCCGGGCTCCACCTGCAAGTCAATCTTCTTCAGCACCGGCTTGGTCTTGTCGTAGCCGAACGTAACCTCTTCGAATTCCACCTCGCCCCGCAGCGGCCGCATTTCCAGCTTGCCGGGCGCGGCGTAGGGTTCGGTGGGCGTATCCATCACGTCGAAGATGCGGTCCGCGCCCACCAACGCCCGCGACATCCAGTTGTAGATGCGGTTGAACCACTGCAAGGGGCCGTAGAGCATCCAGAGAAACTGGATGAAGGCGATCAGGTCGCCCAACGAGAGAGAGTCGTTAAGCACGGCGCTGCCGCCAAAGAACCACGCGATGAAGATGCCGGAGCCGGTGACGAAGTTGAGAATGGCGAATGAGCTATCCCAGAAGCGCGCCTCGTGTACCGTGGCCCTGGCAACCGCTTCGTTGCGGCGGTCGAAGCGGTCGATCTCCGCCTCTTCCTGCGCAAAGGCTTTCGCGACGCGGATGCCCAAGAGCGATTCGTTGAGTTGGCCGTGCAAGAGCGCCCAATTCTGGGAGACCCGCGACCAGAGCACGCGCATGCGTTTTACCAACGCCGTCCCGCCCAGCACGACCAGCGGCACCGGTATCAGCACGACGAGCGTAACTTGCCAACTCATCAGAAGCAAGATGACGAGCACGCCCAAGAGCATGACGGTATTGACCACCAAATAGGGCGCGCCGTCGATGAGAAAGTAGTTGAGACTCTCCGTATCGCGCGTCACGAGCGACAGCAGCGGGCCTTGCCCTTTGCGGTTGTGGAACGTCAGCGACATGCGCTCCAGCACTTGGTAGAGTTGGGCGCGCATGTTGGCGATAACCCGTGTGCTCAACCACGAACCGACCCAACTGCCCGCGACTTCAAGCCCGCCGGTTGTAACGTGCGCGCCGACCAGCGCCGCCACGAGCAGGGCAAGCAAGCCAAAGTTCTCCCTGGGCACCAAGACATCGTCTACCATCGTCCGGGTTATCAACGGGGGCGTGAGTTGGACCAGCGCCCGACCCAAGGTGGCGAGAACGAGTATTGCCGCCAGAGGCTTGTAGGGAGCAAGGTAGCTGGCAATGCGCAGCATCACCGCCATCTTGCGCACGCAGCGGGGGCAGTTGCGCTCTCGATCCGGCAGGAGCGCCTGGCAGCGTTGGCAGCGGGCGCGGGGAATGTCGGTGGTGACCGCGAACGGCTCGTCTTTGGCAAGTTGCTGGATGCCGCGCGCAATCTCCGTAAACTTGGCGGCCAGGGAACTGGAGTACTCGATGATGGGGGTGAAGTAGCCGTTCACCCGCACTTCCAGGCGTCCCCCGCCCACCAGCGCCTCCGCCCGCGCGTCGGAAATCTGCGAGAGTTCCAGGTTCACGGCCTCCGGGTCGAAGCCGTCCCCGTTGGTCCCCGGCTCCGGCTCGGACAACACGGCCACGCGGCGGTCGGTCACTACGATCCACCGCGTGCCAAAGCGGCCGTCGCGCCGGATGTCCGACGTGGCGACGAGCAGCGTCTCTTCGCCGGGCGTCATCAAGCCGCGCCACTGGGCGACGACTTCAGGATAGGGTTGATCGAAGATAACCATCTATGGTCTCACTCATGGTCAAATCGGCACTCGTTCCGCGCCGGGACGCCGGCACCGAGTGCCCGCGCACCGGGATTCCGCGCGAAGATGATTCGCTCCGGCGAAACCAAGGAGAGCGCCCACGGGCGGGGATGGAAACACGCGAGCGCAAGCGCGCGGGCAGGCGGTTCACGTGCGAACCGGCAGATCGCGGCCAAGCTACGAGAACGGCTGATACTTGCGCACGTTGGCATTGTGCTCTTCAAGCGTGCGGCTAAAGACGTGGGAGCCGTCGCCGGTCGCGACGAAGTAGTAGAAGTCGGTTGCCGCGGGCGCCGCCACCGCTTGCAACGAGCCGAGGCCGGGGTTGCAGATCGGCCCCGGCGGCAAGCCCACGAGCCGGTAGGTGTTGTAGGGAGAATCCACTTCCAGGTCGTCGTAGGACAACAGGCGCTTCCACCATCTGCCCTCGGCCTCCTGATAGCCTAGCGCGTACTGTATGCTGGCGCACGCTCCAAGCGGCATATTGACGCGCAGGCGGTTGAAGAAGACGCCGGCAATAGTCGGACGCTCGGCAGCTACCATCGCTTCCCGTTCGATGATGGCGGCCAGCGTCACCGCCTCGTGCAGGGTGAGGCCGCTTGCGCGCAGGCCCTGGCCGACCGGGCCCGCAACCTGCCTCCCAAATTGATCGAGGAGCCTGCCAATGAAGTCGCCGGTGGTGGTCTCCGGCAGCACGCGATACGTATCGGGAAAGAGATAGCCCTCCAACGAGGCCCCGGCCGGCCGCTCCGCCAGAAAGTCGCGCGCGAATTCTTGCCCGCCGCCGGCCGTGAGCGCCAGGAACTGATTCCCGTCGAGCGTGCCCCGCGCTTGCAAGTAGGCGGCGATTTCCTCGCGCCGCCACCCTTCGATCAGTGTAAGCGACAGTTCCGCCGCATAGGCGCGCTGCAGCGCCTGGATGACGTCATCCACCTTCATATCGCGCCGCAGCACGTAATCGCCGGCTTGAAACGCGCCGTCCACGCCCTGTTGCCTGGCCCGCAGCCGGAAGGCCAGGGCGCTGCGTATCACGCCCGCCTCCCGCAACTGTTCGGCGATTTGCGACGTGGTGCTCCCCGGCGCTATGGTGAGCGCCACTTCTCCGCCGGCGTCGGCGCTCCCGACTTCCGCGCCGCCGAGGGTAGCGTCCAACAGGCCGCAGCCGGCCGCGAGACCGGCGCCGGCCGCCGCTGCCAGTCCGCGCAGCACGGTTCGCCGGGCCACGCCCTCATCCGCGCCCTTCTGCACCATGGCCGCTCTCACCTCCGGCGCTGAGGCTTGGCTCACCCTCGCTCAGCGCGGCAAAGTACGATTCGAGAATTACCGCGGCGGCCGCGGCGTCGATTGACGGCTTGCGGCGCGCGCCGGTCGGACTCTCGCGCAGGCGTTCCGCCGCGATTACGGTGGAAAACCGCTCATCCCAGAATACCACAGGCACGTCCAGCAGCGCCTCCAGCCGTTCGCCCTCCGCCCGCACGCGTTTGCCCTGGTGATGCAACGCGCCGTCGAGACTCACCGGCAGGCCAATGACGAGCGCTTCCGCTTCGTGCGCGGCCAGCAATCGCCGCACCGCCGCGCCGTCGTGTTGCCACGAACGGCGGTAGATCGTCGCCACGGGGGTTGCGATACCGACGCCAGTCTCACCGCGCGCCACCCCGATGCGCCGCTTCCCCATATCGAGACAGAGTACGCGCATGACTTCCCGTAACTACCCTTCAGCCGCAAACTGAAGCGGTGATTGCACGTCAATCGCAATGCGGAACCACAAGCGCGGCATGCGCTCGTACCAATCGGGGCCCATTTCCAGTTCGAAGTCGCCCACCCCCGTCAACGCATCCAGGTACGCCTCCGCCTCCGCGCGCGTCACGTTAGTCAATTCGCGCCGCACCTTGCCCAAGTCCCACGTAGAGACCACGTCGCTCTGCGCCGTTAGCTTAAGTTGAAAGACGCCGTCGGCGAGTTCAACGGCCTCCGGCGTGCTGAGGCTCACGGTTTCGGGAACCAGCATGTATGAATCCAGTTGATTCTCCACGATTCTCGCCAGTATGAGCGGCGCAATCTCGGCAAGGTGCGTGTTCGAATACGCCGTGCCGCGCAGTTTCATTCTCATGCGCAGCGTCACCTGCTCGGCTTCTTCGCCTACCTCCCGATCGTACGTCGCTTGCTCCACGATAACGTCCTCTTGCCAGGTTACCAGCGCATACTCCCGCGGATCGATCGACTCGCCGATCTTCTCGTACAGCCGCTGCCGCAGGGTATGGCGCAGTTGGTCGTAGAGTTGCAACCGGTCCTGTTCGGTCACGAACGTGCTGGCGCGCATTCCACCGCCCAGAATTGGCGAGTCATTGTTCACTTCCAGGCGCTGGTTCAGCGATTGATCGTCGATGTGGGTTATGGCCCCGGCATCCACGTTGGCGCCGGGCCCGGAGTCCATTGCGACGATGCCAACGCGCCTCATACCGTAGGTGTCGCTGGCGCCGGACGTGGGCGGAATCGTTAGATTATCCGCGGTCTCGAAGCGTCGGTTGTCATCGGTCAGCACCACTGTTCCCTTGGGCACGGAAACCGGCTGCGAGATGCGGTTGCGGAAGACCACGGAACCTTCCGCGCGTCCCACCGCTACGTCTCTCTTGCCGGTCGCGGCAACGGTCAACTCTTCCGTCTCTTCCAAGACCACCAATTTCGCCGGCATTTGGCCGGTAGCGGCATTGAAACGACTCACCTGCGGGTCGGCGATCAACTGCAATTCGGTCGTATACTGCTGTTGCACCGGCGTAAGCTCGACCCTGGCGCTGGGCAGCACCAGATAGAGCACCCCCCAGATGCCGAAGAGCACGACTACGATGAGCGTGGCCCACGCGAGAACCCGCGCGAGCGAACGCTCCAATGGGGGCGGCGTTCTCCTGCCTCTTGGCTCCGCCAGACCGCTTCCCGGCTCTTTGCCGGGCGTGGTATGTATCGTCCGCTCCGCCGCCGGCAGCGCCTCCTTCTCACCGGCGGCCTTTGCCGTCCCCGCCGCCCCGCGCGACGGTTGCTCCTGCGCGTGCAGCGCCCCCAGCGACGCAACTACCCGGATGCCCAGGTCGTCCGCCATGGCGCGCGCGGCGCGGTCGCCGCAGACCAGGGTAAGTTCAAGCTCTTGTTGCGCCGCCTGGGCCTGCAGGTCGCGCAAGTTCTCACGGCTCTGCAGGGCCGGGCAGTTGTTGGCTACCAGCGCCCCGGAGGGCCCGGGCGCGCGTTGGAGTTTCTCGATGATGGCCGCGACATCATCACCGCGGCCGGCGTAGATGATACGGCTGCTTGAATAGGGGCGTGCCATAGCGTAACGACGGGCAATTCGAGGAAGAGGGTGGCAGGATGCGCGGAAACATTCGGATTCCGCTTACACGTATACTATACCCGATTTGCAGTATCACGTACAGGATTGCGGGAGCGAGGGCGCCGGCGCGCCGCAGAACACCCAGGCAAAGCCAAACACCAAGCCACGCCGGCATAGGCTTGACGCTCTATCTGCCTGTTACCTATACTGAACCCGTGACGAACGGAGAATGGCGCATTGGGGCGCTCGCCCCACGCACCGAGGAGGTACCTCATGGATGCTCTGCGCAACGAGAACGGCATAAGCAGGCGGCGCTTGCTCGCCGGCATGGGCCTCGGCGCCGGCGCGCTGCTGGCCGCGGCGTGCGGCGGCGCGGCTGCGCCCGCCACGGAAGAAGAGGCCCCGAAGGAAGCAGAGGCGCCCAAGGCCGCTGAAGAAGCGCCGAAGGCCGAGGAAGCCAAGCCGGTTCAGTTCCTGCACTGGTGGATTCCCCGCATCGACCAGAATGGCTTTACGCCCTGGGCCTTGGAAGAGTTCACGAACCGCACCGGCATTCCGGTGGAGGACGTGGGCCGGGACCCGATCGAGCCGGTGCGCCAGCACTTCCGCACCACCATTGCGGCCGGCACGCCGGTGGACGTGTCCTTCAATTCCATCATCTGGGCGCGCGACCATTGGGATCTGGGCATCTTGATGGACTACTCGCCGTACCTGACGCAGTACCCGGACCTGCAGGACGACCAGTTCTTCGAAGCTTCACACCAGTTCCGCCAGGCGGAAGGCGCGACTTTCGGCATTCCCGTGATGGGGCCGGAGTCGACCACGATCGTCGTCAACGGCCAGTTGCTGATCGACGCCGGTCTTGACGAGAATGGCGGGGACATCAATAACTGGACCGACTTGGTCGCTGCCGCCCGTGCCATGACCAAGAAGGAAGGCAACGACATTGCCGTCTCCGGCTTCTTGTTGCGGCCCGGTGTCGGCGGCTTGGCGCGCTGGGCAGGCTGGGTGCTCACGACGGGCACCGGCGCCTACGACGCGGAGCAATTCAAGGCGCAGTACAACACCGAGCAGGCGCGGGATACGCTGCAGTTCCTCTTCGACCTTTGGAATAAAGAGGAAATCAGCGCCAGAGATCCCGAAGGCGGGGCCGTGCCCGACCACTACAAGCTGCTGCAAGCCAACCAGGCCGGCATGCACCACGACATTAGCTCCACGCCGACCCTGCGCTACTTCACCGTGCCCCGCGACTTCAAGTACTGGCAAATCGGCTTCCCGGCCCATGACGGCGCGGACGGCCAGTTTGCTACCTCGTCGTGGATGAACCCGGTGGTAACGCCGCTCGGCGCGGGCAACCCGGACGGCGCGGTTGAGTTCATCAACTGGTTCTGCGGTCTCGAGGTAGCCATCGTCAGGCTCGAGCTCATCAAGACGGTCGCGCCGCGACACGACTTCTTTGCCAATGAAGCGTGGACCAAGGGGTACAGCGACCAGCCGGTGCTCAAGACGATCGAAGACATTGCCAATTTGCCCGGCGTCTACCCCTACCGCCGCTTCTTGAAGCAGAACTCCGAGATTCGGCCGATGCTCGATGACGCGGCCATGGGCAAGACCGACATCGCCACCGCGCTGGCCCAAGCCGATGAGCGCGCCAACCAGATCCTCAACGAGGCGGCGGAATAGGCATTGCCAGCCCTGCCAGCGCATAGCTGAAGATGTCGAACAAAGAGGCGCACGTACGTGCGCCTCTTTGCATTGAGTCTCATCGCAATTCTTGACAGGATTCCAACGCCAAGCTACGATTGTGGCGGTGTGAAAGTACTAACATGGGCCTAGGCCCAGTAGACGGAGGGAATCGAATGGAATCTTTGGTAGAACGCAAAGGACTGACCCGGCGCAGCGTGCTTGCCGGCATTGGCCTTAGCGCCGGCGCGCTGCTGGCCGCCGCCTGCGGCGGCACGGCCGCGCCCGCGGCGGATGACGATGCCCCTGCGGAAGAAGAGGCCCCCAAGGCCGCTGAAGAGGCGCCCAAGGCCGAGGAAGCCCCTGCCGTGCAGTTCCTGCACTGGTGGATTTCCCGCATCGACCCGGGCGGACTGGTACCGTGGGCATTGGCGGAGTTTACGGAACGCACCGGCATTCCGGTGGAAGACGTGGGCCGGGACCCAATCGAGCCCCTGCGCCAGCACTTCCGCACCACGATTGCGGCCGGCACGCCGGTGGACGTGGCTTTCAACTCAATCATCTGGGCGCGCGACCACTGGGACCTGGGCCTGCTGATGGACTACGAGCCCTACCTGACCCAGTACCCCCACATCCAGGAAGACCAGTTCTTCGAGGCTTCAAACCAATTCCGGCAAGCTGAAGGCGCTACCTTTGGCATACCGGTCATGGGGCCTGAGTCGCAGTCCATCGTCGTCAACGGCCAATTGCTTATCGACATTGGCCTTGATGAGAATGGCGGGGATATCGAGAACTGGGACGACCTGGTGGCCGCTGCCCGCGCCATGACTAAGCGGGAAGGCGACAACATTACGGTGTCTGGCTTCCTCTTGCAGGACAACATCGCCCTGGCGCGCTGGGCGGCGTGGGTGCTGACGACGGGCACCGGCGCGTACGACGCGGAGCAATTCACGGCGCAGTACGACACCGAAGAGGCCCGCGACACGATGGAGTTCCTGTTCAATCTCTGGAACAGGGAGGATGTCAGCGCCAAGTCGCCCGACGGCGGCACGCTCACCGATCCCAGGCACCACGCACTGCTGCAGGCCAATCAGGCCGGCATGCATTACGACATTAGCTCAACCCCAACACTGCGGTACTTTGAAGTGCCCCGCGACTTCAAGTATTGGCAGATTGGCTTCCCGGCGTATCCGGACGGCGGTCAGTTTGCTACGGCGTCCTGGATGAACCCGTGCGTCTCGCCGCTGGGCGCAGGCAATCCGGACGGCGCGGTTGAGTTCCTCAACTGGTTCTGCGGCCTTGAAGTAGCCCTGCATAAGATTGAGGTCAACAAGGCCGTTTCGCCGCGCCTCGACCTCTTTGCCCATGAAGCGTGGACGGCCGGCGTTGCGGATCTTCCCGTGCTCCAAACACGCGAAGACTTGGCCAAACTGCCGGGCGTCTACCCGTTCCGCCGCTTCCTGAAGCAGAACGCGGAAGTGCGGCCGCTACTCAACGACGCCTACCAGGGCAAGATTGAGATTGCTTCTGCGCTGGCGCAGGCCGACACGCTCGCCAACCAGATCCTCAACGAGCCGGCAGAGTAGGGCTGACCGCGCTCGCTGTTGGAGAGACTCAGGAGAGGGAGGGCGCCTGCCCTCCCTCTCTGTCTGTTCCAGACTCTGCCACCCATAGCCGCAGGGGGACGCCCCATCCGCCAGGCTTCGCGGGCCACTGGCTCGCGGCGCCAGGCAGCGGGCAGGCGCGGACGATTGCCAATTGACAGTCACTGCGAGAACAGCGATTGCAATGTGGCCGAGCGCACATTATAGTGGGACTATAGCGTGAAGGGCGATCGGATTACTTCAGAGCGAGAGTCAATATGGAGTGTTGACGCTGGCTCGCGGCAACTCTACTTTCGGCTGTTCCTTGGGCTGACGGTACTGGGCATAGCCGTCGTAGGCCATAAGGAGTGCGTTAGCGCCGGGCCGGGGCAATTCGACCTCTTGCTCTTTCTTTGGGAGAGGACGGCAGCCATCACGGTCTCGTCAGCCGCCATCGCCATCGTGCTCGTTGAGGCGAAGAGCCTGCTTGGGGAAGCTCTTGTGTTGCTGGGTAGACTGCTGAGAAGGGGAGCAGAAGCTATGTTCATTAACTGGGGGCTAAAGGACCTCGCCGACCGCATATTGGAGAAGCAACTTCAGGACAAACTCGCGGAAGGACGAGAGGAAGGACGAGAGGAAGGGCGAGAGGAAGGGCGAGAAGAATACCGGCTGTGGCATGAACGCTATGAAGCAGCGCGGGAGCGCGGCGAAGATTTCGAGGAGCCCCCTCCAGGCACGAACCACCGTTAGCAGCGATGTGAGCGCGAATCGCTCTGCCTAGAGACTACCCCTGGGCTTGGAACTACCACTCTGACTCAAAGTGCGCGACTTCGGAAGCAGCTAAAGTCAGATCTTCGCCCACAATCCCTCCTGAATTGCAAGCCGGCCGCTGCGCATCACCACCCGTACGTCGGTCAGCGCCTCGATCCGGTCAGCCACGTCGCCGTTGAGCAGCACCAGGTCCGCCACCTTGCCGGCCGCGATCGTACCAATCTCATCCTGCAGCCACATCCCTTCGGCCGCCTGACCGGTGACGCGGAATATCACTTCAACTGGATCGATTTTGAGCGTATGGCGCGCCTGCACGAGCCGCTGCGGCCAATTCGCGATGTTGCGACCGCAGTGATCGCTGGAGAAGTACGACTTGCACCCGCGCCGCTCCATGTCGCGAATGAGGTCAAATCGGTAGTTCACCTCTCCCGGGCCATCCCATCCCGATACAACGCCGTCTCGCCCAGCTATTGGTACCAAGGTGGCAGAGATGTTGAGGTCAACGAAGATCCCTTTTTCGCCCGCCTCCTGCGCCACTGCCGGCACGTATTCAACCGTTCCTTCCTCAGCGCCCAGCCAGTTGCAGTGCGCCAGCGCGTCCACGCCCGCGCGGACTGAATTGATGATACCCTCGGTGGGATTGACGTGGGCGACGACGCGCTTGCGCAGCCGGTGGGCATCCTCCACCGCAACGCGCATCTCTTCTTCCGAGTATTGCGCGCGGTAGCGGTTGGTGGGCGGATCGGATGCGCCGCCGGTAGCCATGATTTTGATGAAGTCCACGCCGCGGAAGACGAGCTTTCGAATCGCTACTTTGATTTCGTCGGCGTTGTCGGCAAGCTCCTCGATGCCCAGATAGTGGCCGTGGCCCGCCGTCGTCGTGATGGCAGGACCGGCAGCCAGAATACGCGGCCCCACCACGGCGCCTTGATTGATTGCATCACGCACGTACAGCAACGAATCGCCAACACTGCCGCAATCGCCCAAGGTTGTAATGCCCGCCGCCATGGCTTCACGGGCGGCCTGCAATGTGTACAGCACGATAGCCTCGCGCGGCGGGCTCGTGCGCGGATATGACGTGTATTTGAGATTGTCGAGGGTGAGGTGGGCATGACCGTCGATCAGGCCGGGGATGAGCGAAGCGCCGGCGCCGTCGATTTCGTCCCAATTCGAGCGGTCAGGGTACGCGGAATCTAGCTCTTGCCGTGAACCGACAAAGGCGATCCGCTCATCTTCTATCACCACGCAGGCATTGCGTTGGGCCTCGCTGCCGGTACCATCGACCAATACGTCCGGGCAGATTAGCGTCGGCATGGTATCTTCTCCTCACTTGGGCCGGTGTCGGGGTCTTGCCGCAACGTCGGATGCCACTCTAGTGTATGGTATCTTCAAGAATTGCACACTGTGTCCTCTGCATCCCTAGCCTCCACGAGGTGTGCACATCTGTGTCCCAGGAGCGGCGCGTCCTTAGCGCGGTCAAGTGACACTTCCGTTGTCTCAAAGTACGGGAAGGCAGAACTACTGCATCGCTAGAGAGGATTCCACCACAATGTCCGACACGGTTCTTCCCGATCCAGAATCCGTTGGCATAGACCCGGCGCGACTCGAGCGCGCCTATACGCTCATCGCGGAGTGGACGGAGAGCGGTTTCATGCCCTTTGCCGCCTTGCACGTGGCCCGGCACGGCCAGACCGTCGCCCAGCGCGCCTTTGGCCGCATCACGGTGGCGCCGGGCGGGCCGCCGGCGCGGGCAGACAGCATCTTCATCATCGCCTCCATCACCAAACCCACTACCTACACCGCGCTCTTGCGATTGGTTGACGAGGGCTTGGTGAGCCTGAGCGATCCGGTCGCGCGGTTCATACCGGAGTTTGGCGAATTCTCGTCCGGCAAGGCCCCGCACAGGCATGAGGTGCAGGTGCGCCACATAATGACGCACACGTCCGGGCTGCCGGACATGGTGCCGAACAACGTCCTGCTGCGCCGGCAGCACGCCCCGTTTGCGACGTTCATCGAGCACATCTGCCGGGTGCCCTTGCTCTTTGCACCCGGCACGAACATCTCCTACCAGAGCGCGGGCACGGCGCTGGCGGCCGAAATCGTGCAGCGCGTGCGCGGCAAGCCGCTGCGCGACGTGCTGGCCGCAGAGGTGTTCGAACCGCTGGGCATGAGTGACACGACCCTCGGCTGGAATCCTGACAAAGAAGCGCGCATCGTGGAAGCCACACAGCCTCCACATCTTGGCGGCTCAGACTACGACCACAACAGCCGCTACTGGCGCGAGTTCGGCGCGCCGTGGGGCGGACTCTTTTCCACAGTCGGCGACATCAGCCGCTTCATCGAGATGTATCGCAACGGCGGCTCGCTGGATGGCGCGCGTATTCTCAGTCCGGCGACCGCCGCCGCCATGCTCAGCGAGCAGACCGACGCCATGCCCGGCATTCCCGCCGCCACCAAACTCGATGAGGGTTGGGGACTCGGCTTCCGCCTCTATCGCCGCGCCAATCCCATGTACTTTGGCGACCTGCTGGCGCCGGGCGCGTTCGGCCACACCGGCTCCACCGGCACGTTCGCCTGGTGCGATCCCGGCAAGGCGCTCACCGCCGTCTTCTTCTGCAACCAACTCCACGAGCGCGTCCAGCACGAGTTCCAAGTGCTGAGCAACACCATCGCCGCCGCCGCGCGCGACTAGAATTGCGGTATGCCAGCGCACAGATTAAACGCAATAGCGCAGGAGCGCGTCACGTGACAGGTATGCTTAACCCGCCGTGGGCAGAGTTGCTTGAAGAGACCGAGACCCGGCTCACGCTTGTCTCCGGAGTCTTCCTCCTGGCCGGCATCGTCTCCAGTCTCGTTGCCGCGCCCCCGTTGGCGCAGACGGCGCTCTACCTTACCGCCATCGTGGTTGGGGGCGTGCCTATTTTGCGCGAAGCGTGGGAGGCTCTATGGGAAGACCGGCGGCTCACGATCGATTCGCTCGTCGTCGTCGCCGTCATTGGCGCCGTCCTGCTGGGGCAGTGGTGGGAAGCGGCGGCGGTCGTCTTTCTCTTCTCTTTCAGTGAGATGCTGGAGGACTTCACGCTCGACCGGGCGCATAGCGCAATTCAGACCCTCATGGAGCTTTCGCCGCAGGAGGCGCGCGTCAAGATCGACGGCCGCGAGTCTACCTTGCCGGTGGAAGAGGTTGCGGTCGGCATGATTGTTGCGGTGCGTCCCGGCGAGCGCGTGCCGGTAGACGGCGACGTGGTTGCCGGCGAGTCCACCATAGACCAAGCGGCAATCACCGGCGAGAGCGCGCCGGTTGCCAAGACAAGTGGCGACGGTGTCTATGCCGGCACGATCAACCAACAAGGGTACCTGGAGATCGCCGCCACGCGGCCGTCTACGGACAACGCCATTGCCCGCATCGTCCGCCTTGTGGAGCAAGCGCAGCGGGAGAAAGCGCCAACCGCGCAGTTCATCGACCGTTTCGCGGCCTATTACACGCCCGGCATCGTCGTTCTTGCCTGCTTGGTGGCGACGGTGCCGTGGCTGGCATTCGAGCAGCCGCTGGCGGAGTGGGTATACCGCGGCCTTGTGCTGTTGCTAGTGGGCTGCCCCTGCGCGCTCGTCATATCCACGCCCATCTCGATTGTGGCCGCCATTGCCCGCTCCGCGCGTTCCGGCGTCTTGATGAAGAGTGGCGCCGTGCTGGAGTTGCTCGGACAAGCGCGGGTCATGGCCTTTGACAAGACCGGCACCCTCACGCGCGGGCAGCCTGAAGTTACCGACGTCATCCCGGCGGCTGGCTACAGCGAATCCGACGTCATCCAGATGGCTGACAGGCTGGAACACCGCTCCGAGCACCAACTTGCCGCCGCGATTCTGCGGCGCGCAGGACACACGGCTACGGCAGAAAACAGCGGCCACGTCCACACGGAAGAAATTGAGGATTTCGAGGCCATTGCCGGCCGCGGCGTCCGCGCCCGCGTTGACGGCACGGTGTACGTGTGCGGCAGCCCGGACTTTCTCCGTTCGATCGGCTATGATCTGGTTCCCTACGAAGAATCGATTTCCGCCTTGCAGGACGCCGGCAAGACGGCGCTCCTGGTAGCGCGCGATCAAGAGATCGCCGGTCTCATCGCCACCATGGACACCCTGCGCCCGGAGGCGGCGCCCGCTTTGCGGGCAATCCACGACATGGGCATTGCGCACCTGGTCATGCTCACGGGCGACAGTCAACCGACGGCCACGGCAATCGCGCGGCAACTGCCGGTTCGCGACGTAGCCGCGGAACTATTGCCCTGGCAAAAGCTCGTCGCAATCCAAGACCTGGTGAAAGCCCACGGCAACGTGCTCATGGTAGGGGACGGCGTGAACGACGCGCCCGCCCTGGCCAGCGCCACCGCCGGCATCGCGCTGGGCGGCGCCGGGGCCGACGTGGCCTTGGAAACCGCCGACGTGGTGCTGATGGGCGACGACCTCACTAAGATTCCCTACGCCCTGCGCCTGAGCAGGCGGACGATGACCGTCATCAAGCAGAACATCGCCTTCTCATTGGGCATCAAGGCGCTCGTGCTGCTGCTCACGCTCTTTGGGCTGACCTACCTGTGGATGGCAATTCTGGCGGACGTGGGCGCTACGCTCGTGGTTGCGGCCAACGGGCTGCGCCTGCTCCGCACGTCCGGCACAACGAAAGCGGGAGAGTCATGAGTTCGCAAGCGGAGGGACACGTCGGCCACGCCGATCACGAACTGAAGCGCGCCAGCCAGGGCCGCATCGAAGCCGTGCTCAGCCTGCTCGATACCGGCGAACGGCACATCTACGTGCTGCACGTGCGGTTGCTCCCCCAGGCCCGCACCCTGCGGCGGCGCTTTCGCGAGGTGGACGCCTTGCGCCTCATGGGCTTCACGCCCCGGCCGGAATGTCCCTACTTCCCCTACCAGTGCTTCTACGCCGGTTGCTACTACCGCGAGTTGGGCGAGGCCGCGGACGATGCCGCGCGCGAGCGCTACGCAGAGATCTTCGATAACGCGCTCGACTCGCTGGCAGAGGCGATCGAACACATCCTGGCCGGGGCCTGGTTGGCGGAGGAGATCGGCCTGCCGTTGAAGTAGCGCTTCCATGCAAAGACGTCGTCGCCGAACTAGGCCACGGCCTTAGTACTCGAATTGCGGCTCCCAGTCACCGGGGCCGTCCCGCAGCAGAGCGAAGAGGTGCCAGACGCCGCAGTAGAGATCGCCGGGGCCGAAGTAGTCATGGGCAGCGCGCACAATCGAACCGTCTGGACTCTTGTGGAAGGCGGAAACGCCGGGCATAGCGTGGGAGTCGTAGTGCGCCTCCTCTGAGCCAAAACCCATGTCCTCGAAGAACGTGGTACCTTCCGCCGAGTACATCCGAAACCGCCAACCCCGCTTGCTGGCCAGCCTCTGTTGCTCTTCCGGGGCATCGGGTGACACCACGACAAACGCTGCGCGGCTCTCCATGTGATGCAGCACGCCGTTGAACTCGTCAGCCCACATGGTGCAATAAGGACAACCCGCGCCCATATTGTGGATCAGAATCAAATCGGACTTGCCCCCGAACATCGCGGAAAGCCTCACGCTACCTTCGGGACCTGCGAGTTCATAGTCAGCCACAGGCTCCACCGGCAGGCGGCGGCGCAACTCGACGAGCCGTTGCTTCGCTCTCTCTAGGTCAGCCATCGCTTCAGCAAGCTGAGCTTCTCCGACTGCATCGGCCGTCATGTGTCCCCTTCCTCACTAAGGATAAAACTCATTAACGGCAAGAACCTTACCCGGTAAAACTGCTCGTATATCGGAGCGCCGCTTGCACACTCCCACAACGATAGGGCTTCCGTCAATGGACGCGCACTATGCTCACTTCTTCCCTTTCTCAGCTTGCACCGTGTAGAGCCGAATGACCTCTTGCACCGAGGTCGCGTCCTCCGGCCGGCGGTCTTGACGCACGAACCCCACCACGCGCGGGAAGCGCAGCGCGTAGCCCAATTCACCCTCTTGCCCCCTGCCGCAGGTGTGGGTGGGGCTGCGGGTAATCTCATCCGCCTGGATCTCGACCACGTGGGTGGGGGCACTCCACACATCCGGTTCGATCTCGGCTGCTACCCGCGCCGGCATTTGCTCAACTCTTTCCTTGTCCAGCAACTCGCGAATCTTTACCCACTCTTCCTCCGAGTAACCGGTGCCAAGACGGGATATGGTCACAAACTGATCGCGGTCCTTGTCATAGACGCCGAGCAGCAAAGCGCCAATGCCAAACTGCGAGCGCGCGCCCTTGCCGTACCAGTAGCCCAAAACCACGCAATCGACCGTGTCGGATAGCTCTCCCTGGTACGAGCGCTTCATCTTGATCCAGTCGAAGCTGCGGCGGCCGGCCTGGTAGAGCGAGTCCGGCTTCTTTGCCATCACCCCTTCCAGGCCGTGCTCGACCTTGTCGGCAAAGAAGGCTTCGATAGTCGCTACGCTGTCGGTCTCGAGGTTCTCCGTAACCTGCATCACCGGCCCTTCCCGCAGAAAGCCCAGCATCTTCTGTCGCCGCTCGGTGTAGGGTTGGCGTGTCAGGTCGGCGCCGTCGAGATAGAGCAGGTCGAACAGGATGACGCGCAGGGGCAGCTTTTCGGCCATCTCGTCTACGTTGTGCTTGCGCCGCCGCTGGGTCGTCATCTGAAACGGCAGAAACGCGCCGGTCTCCGCGTCATACGCCAGCGCCTCGGAATCGGCAATGAACGTGTGCCCCGCCGCCTGCTCCCGCACCGCGGCCGCCACGTCCGGGAACATGCCGCTGAAGTCTTCCAGGTGGCGCGAGTACATGGTCACGTTCTCGCCGTCGAAGTGCACCTGGCAGCGGATGCCGTCGTACTTGGGTTCCACGGCGCAGCGTCCCAGCCGCACGACCAGGTCTTCGATGGTGTTGGCGCGCTCGGACGCCGCCGGAATGACCGGCGTGCCGACCGTAATGCGGATGTCCTGCAAGCCGTCTACGCCCGCGCGCCAGTAGTCCTTGGCCACCCGCGCCAGGTCGGCGCAGATGCCGTAAGCGCGCTCAATCGGCGCGCGATGCTCCTTCGACCCCGTGCGCGCAAACGAGAGCGCGTCCATGACCGTCGGATCCCCCACGCCCAACCGCAAACGGCCCAAGGGGATGCGCAAGAGGTAGCGCACCTCTTGCTTCCCTACGTTGCGCACAAGATCGGCCAGTTTCGAGACCTTCTTCTCGACGGAGCCCTCCCCTTCAGCCAGAGCAATCTCCGTCAGGCGTTCGAAGACCTGCACGACCGTCAACGCGCCTTGCTCCCGTTCGATTCGCTCTTCCGCCACCGCGCCGTAGTCGCCAAGCTCGCCAAAACGCCGGCGCACCTCCTCCGGATCCGCGCCCGTGCCTATCGCTACCGCCTCAGCCGTCAGTTGCTCGCCTACGCCAAACTCGATCGGCGCATAGAGCGGCGCGACCCGCCCCTGCAAGAGATAGATCGTCTTGTCCATCTCGTCCGGCCGGGTATTGGTGAATAGCTCCGCCAGCAGTTCCATCATCCGAATGCGGCTGCGGGTGGCGTCGAGTTCCGCAAAGTAGGCGGTCAACTGGTGGAACGTGAGAGCAACCGCTTCTTCGCTCCCTGCGGTGGCATCGAGAGTTGCGGCCATGGTTACACTTCTCTCCTGGTGGCGCATTGAGGACTACGATTTCGACGAACGGTCTTGCCAAGAGCATGCGGCACACTCTGCCCTCAGCAATGGGGCAAGAATCTGTGCGCGAGGCGGCCTAACGGGGACATTGATTACGGCAATTGTGCCGGGACGCGCGCGGTTGGCATGAGAGGCGCGCGGATACGCAAGGCGGTCACGGCTAGAGGGTCGTGCTAACGCACGTTGCAACAGTCGAGGCTGAGATGGGGTCAACAGAGGAATACGTTCAGACAGAAGACTACGAAGAGAGTGCTCCGCAGTTGCTAATAGTGTACCACAGGAGCGGCTCTTTCTTCTATTCCGCCGCTGTCGCTGTCACCGCCGCGCTAGTGCTGTTTGCAGACTGTCTCGCTCTGCGGCTAACGCGGAACTCACTTGCACCGGATACTGCGGCGCGGCGGCCGCCAAGGCGTGCAAGCGCGGCGGCAGCGTTTCCCGTTGCTGTCGCGCCCGCTTCCGCGCCGCCGCCAGGCCGTCACGGCCGGCGGGCAGGCGTTTACCGCCTAGCATGACGGGCACGAGCAGCGGCGCGCCTTCAGCCGGGCGTTCGTCCGCCAAGCCGATCACGTCCCGCGCCATCTCGTCATTTTCCCATTCGCGGAAGACCTGCTTGCGGCCCGGCAGCGCCGACTTGCCCGCCGCAAGCTTCATGCGCCCGCGGCCGGCGTATTCCACCAGCTTGTAGGCGCAATCCAAAGCCGGCGCATCGTGGGAAACGCTCATGCGCGTGCCCACGCCGTAGCCGTCGATTGGCGCGTCTTGCGCAACCAGGTCGGCAATGGCGTACTCATCCAGGCTGTTGCTGGCGAATATCTCCACGTGTTGAAGGCCGGCGTCGTCCAGGATGCGGCGGGCAGTCTGCGCCAGCATTGCCAGTTCACCGGAATCCAGCCGTATCGCCCGGACCCGGAAGGCGCTGCCCAGTTCCTGCGCCAAGGCGGCAACCTTAGCCACGCCCGCCACCGTGTCGTAGGTGTCCACAAGCAAGACAGTCTCCGGATAGAGCGCGGCAAACCGGCGGAACGCCTCCATTTCGTCGTCATGCGCCTGCACGTAACTGTGCGCCATGGTGCCCCTGACCGGTATGCCGTAGCGCTTGCCGGCCAGCACGTTGGACGTTGCGTCCACGCCGGCCACGTGGAACGCGCGCGCGCCTGTGATTGCCGCGTCCGTGCCGTGCGCCCGGCGGGAGCCGAAGTCCACCACCGTTGCGCCCCGCGCCGCCTGCACCACCCGCGCGGCTGTAGACGCCATGAGCGTCTGGAAGTGAACCTGGTTAATGAGCAGCGTCTCTACCAGTTGCGCCTGCGGCAGCGGCGCTACCACTTCCACCAGCGGTTCCCCGGGAAACGCCACGGTACCCTCCGGCAGCGCGTACACGTCGCCGGTGAAGCGAAAGTCCGCCAGGTAGTCTAGGAAGTCGGGAGAAAAGCTCCCTAGTCCTGTAAGGTAGTCCAACGCCTCGCCGCAAAAAGCCAGATTCTCCACGTAATCCAGCACGTCGGCCAGGCCGCACGCGATCACGTAGTGCCACCGCTCCGGCAGGCGGCGTATGAAGAAGTCGAAGACCGCAGTCTCTTCCAGGCCCTCGCGCACGTAAGCCTGGAGCATGGTCAGGGCGTAGAGATCGGTGAACAAGGCGGTGTCGGCGCGCGCATCCCGGAGGCCCAGCGGCATGGTCGTACTCCCAAAGCGTCCTGCCTAAGACAACCTGCACGTTTCGCGCGCAGAGGCGGGGGACAAGCCCCCGCGCTACGGTGTAATCGGTAACATCAGGCGTACTCGCAGCCAAGAGGCGGGGGACAGGCCCCCGCGCTACGGTGTAATCGGTAACATCAGGCGTACTCGCAGCCAAGAGGCGGGGGACAAGCCCCCGCGCTACGATTCCCTCTCCCTGGCTGACAGGCGAGTGTATTCTATAGCCCAATTCACGTGTCATTCCGAACGGAGCGCAGCGGAGTGAGGAATCTAGAGCGAAACCTTACTAGACCGGTATCTTTAGATTCCTCGCTGCGCTCGGAATGACATTTACCTGCCCTTGTTAGCTGGGTAGAGGGCTAGGGTGAAGGGAGACTCCTAACGTCATCAAGAACGAACCGCTAGTAGATGGTGCTGGCGGCGGGAATGCCGGTCAGGTGGTGCGTATCGTTCCACAGAATCAGCGTCGGCAGCGTGCCGCGCCACTCGATGATGGAGAGGCCGGCGTGCCCGACGGTGACTTGCCAATAGCGCTCCAGCGGCAGGTCGAACAGGTGGCAGAAGTACATGCGCAGCCCGCCGCCGTGCATCACCACCACTGCCGTCTGCCCCTCGTGCCGGTGGACGATACGGCGCAGGGCGGCCTGGGTGCGCCGGTAGAGCGTGGGACCGTCCTCCGCGCCCGGCGGCGCCCAGTGCGGGTCGCGGCGATGTTGCTCCCAAGCCGCCTTGTCGGCCATCAGGTCGGCCAGCCGGCGGCCTTCCCAATCCCCGTAGCCGCGTTCGCGCAGATCGGCATCCCGAACCGCCACCGCGTCATGGGGCGCGGCGATGGCTCGCGCCGTGTCGTAGCCGCGCGCCAGATCGCTGCAATAGACGCCGCCCAGTGACTCGCTTGAGAGTCGCGCCGCAACTGCCTGCGCTTGCGCTTCTCCTTCCGCGGAAAGCGGCGGGTCCTGTTGGCCCTGAATGCGCCCCTGGCTGTTCCAGGTTGACTCGCAGTGGCGAATGAGCAGCAGCCGTACCATGCTCATGCCCCCGCGCCGCCGGCCGCGCCGGGAGCATTGGTCGCGGGGAGCGGCGGGTCTATGGCGGCGGCCAAACCGAATGCTTCCCGCGCTTCCGCCGCCACGAAGAGCGAGCCCGTGGCGCAGAGCACGTCGGTTGACTCCATGTCGTTCAGCCCCAGCCGGATAGCCTGCTTCACGTTTCGCACCACCCGCACCGGTACCCGGCCCGCCGCGTGGGGCGAATCGAGGGCGGCCGCCGCAATCACGGCGGGGTCTTGCGCGCGCGGATGGCGCGACCCTACCGCGATCAGCCCGTTCACCGCCGGCAGCAAGGCGTCGAGCACGCTGCCGACGTCTTTGTCCCGGTTCAGACCCAGAATACCGTGCACGCCGCGCCCAGGATAGTGCGCCGCCAGGGTCTCGCGCAAGCGGAGAATGGCGTCCGGCGTGTGCGCGCCGTCGGCGATCACCGGCGGCCAGGCGGACAACTGCTCGAACCGCCCCGGCCAGCGCGCCGCTTCGATGCCGGCGCATACTGCCTTTATGTCAAGCGGCACGCCCTGCGCCGCCAGTTCCTCTACGACGGCGAGCGCAACGCCGAGATTGAGCCGCTGGTGCGGGCCGCACAAGGAAAAGCGCACGGTACGTTCCTCGCCCAGCGCCGTGATCCTGCAGACTTGCGCCGGGTACTCCCAAGGACAAAGGGCAGGAGCCGCCACCGGCGCGCACACTCGCTCGTCAACCGCATTGATCCGGGCGCGCCGCTCGTCGCACACGGACTGAAAAACATCAGTTACCTCCGCCGGGCCCGGCGCGTGTATCAGCGCGCCGCCGTCCTTGACGATGCCGGCTTTCTCGCGGGCAATCGCCGCCAACGTGCCGCCGAGAATCGCGGTGTGCTCCAGGCTGATCGTGGTGATGACGGACACGCGCGGCGTAAGGACGTTTGTGGCGTCCAGTCTGCCGCCCAAACCGACCTCCACCACGGCCAGGTCAACCGCCGCTTCGGCAAAGTGGAGAAAGCCCAGGGCGGTCGCCAGTTCGTACGTCGTCGGCTTGCCGAGAGCGGGCTGCTCGCCGTGGAGCGCCTCCGCCGCCAACGCCACCCGTTCCACAAGGCGGCAGAAGTCATGTGCCGCAATAGGCGCGTTATCGATGCGTACCCGCTCGCGAAACGTATGCAGGTGCGGCTGCGTATAGAGACCCGTGCGCAGACCGGCGGCGCGCAAAATGGACTCAACGATTGCCGCCGTAGAGCCTTTGCCCTTGCTGCCGGCCACGTGGACGCTGGGAAAGCGCCGGTGCGGCTCGCCCAATTTGCGCAGCAGAACCTTGATCCGCTCCAGCGTAAAGCGCGGCGGCGCGTCCGCGCCGTAGCCGATGCCACGCTCCCAATCCGCGAAGGCGTAGAGGTATTGCAGCGCCTGGGCGTAGTCCATCGCGGCTCAGCGCTGTCCCGTGGCGATGGCCATGAACTCGTTGCGCGTGCGGGGGTCCGAAAGGAAGAGGCCGCGCATCGCGCTCGTTACCATGCGCGAGCCCGGCTTCTGGATGCCCCGCATCGCAATGCACATGTGTTCCGCCTCGACCACCACCGCCACGCCCTTGGGCCGGATGGCGTCCGCGATCGTAGCCGCCGCGTCATCGGTCAGCCGCTCCTGCAATTGCGGCCGCCGCGCCAGAGTCTCGATCGCGCGGGCCAGCTTGCTCGCGCCCACGATCTGGCCGCTGGGCAGGTAGCCCACGTGCACCATGCCCCAGAACGGCAGGAGATGATGCTCGCACATGGAGAAGAACTGGATGTCCTTCAGCACGACCATTCCTTCGTATGCTTCATGGAAGCTCATGTCTATGGCCGCGGCCGGCTCGCGAAACAACCCGGCAAAGAGAAAGGCATACGCCTGGGCGATGCGGCGCGGCGTTTCGCGCAAGCCTTCCCGCGCCGGGTCTTCGCCAATGGCCAGCAGGATTTCCCGCACGGCGCGCTCGATACGGGCGGTATCGATGGGCGCATCCGCATCCGCTGCCTCTTGTTCCGGGGCGGCGAGACCGTCGCGCCGCGCTTCACCCGCGTTCATCTGCATATCGTTCCAGTGCGTCTAGGACGCGCGCTGCCCGCGCAGGGCGTCGGTTAGGGCTCGATGCACGAGTTTGCCGATCAAATGGCCAATTTGGGTGGTAGGGCCCGCCCGCCGGATGCGCTCGCCCCGGCTAAGGCAGCCTACGACCACACTGTCGGCGGGCGCGCCGGTGGCAACGTGATCGTCGCCGGTGCGTATCCGAATTTCGGCGAGCGTGCGCGCCTTGGCTTCGGTGGCCGTTACGATGGCGTTCACCATTGCGCCCATGGCAAGGCTGGCATCGGTGAGCACAATTATGTCAATACTCCCACCGCTGCACTCCCCGCCGGGCCGCGTCAGCCCGGCGCTACTCCGCGCTCCCAGGTCCGCGCATAGTAGCACGGTCACCTGCCACTTCGCCGTCGCTGCCGTTGCCTGCGCGTATTCCCCGGCACTCCCGGCCGTCAGCACGCCCGCGTACGGCTCTTGGATACCGGCTTGCAGCGCCCAGTCGTGGAGATCGCGTTCCGGTTCACCCGGCGCTTGCGCCGCGGCGCGCGACATGATTACGATGTTGCGCGTCAGCGCGAGATCGTCGCCAATGTCCGGACTGCCCAGCACCCGCAGCGGCTCACGGCTGCTGACGCGCAGCACGTTCTGAGCGTAGGCAAGCGTAACGCCTTCCAGACAGAATTCGCTGTCCGCCTCCGCACTCATCGCCGTATTTCTTATTCCCCTCGGTAATCTGGCCGCATACACAGGAGAGCCGACGCTAGCCGCAGCGCGCGTGGAGGCGATAACGCCACATCCAGTATTCATTGGAGGCAGCCACGCTGTCAACCGGATTCATGCAACCCGAGAATGCTTCTAGCATTCCCCTATGTGTCCAGTGTCTCGTCGATAGAATCCACTAGTCGCTTGAGGGGTGTAGAAGATCGGTGTCATTCCGAGCGCAGCGAGGAATCTAGAACCGCCAACTCCCTAGATTCCTCGCTGCGCTCGGAATGACAGTGATGCAAACCATACGCGGGGCATGGGAAACCGCGCGCACGCCACTCCACCCTGGCGCGATAGCATTATTTCGAACTACAACGTATCATGGGTACGGAGATTGCATTCGCGCTGAAATGCAGGGAACGCGAGGAGCGTATGAATTCCGCGGCCTACACCGAGACTCAACTGCGCCAGGCCATCGACCGGCTGCCGCGCGTCCGCCTGGCGGAATTGCCCACGCCGCTGCAAGAGGCGGCGCGCCTCTCCGACGCGCTCGGCGGCCCGCCGCTCTTCTTCAAGCGCGACGACTTGACCGGCCTGGCGTTCGGCGGCAACAAGACGCGGCACCTGGAGTTCATCCTGGGCGAGGCCCTGCAACGCGGGGCCGACACCATCATTACCGGCGCGTCTATTCAATCGAACTTCTGCCGCCAGACGGCCGCCGCCTGCGCCAAACTGGGCTTGCGCTGCGTCCTCATCCTGAACGGCCAGACCGCGGACGCGCCGCAGGGAAACCTGTTGCTCGACCACCTGGCAGGGGCGGACGTGCGTCTCGTGCAGGTGCGGCAACTACCCGATCTCATTGCCCTCTGCGAAGAAGCCGCCGCCGCGGAACGGCAGGCGGGGCGGAACCCCATCGTGGTCGACTTGTGGCGCGGCATCGCCAGTTTGGGTTCGGTCTCGTACGTCGAGTGCGCATTGGAACTGAAAGCGCAACTGGAAGAACTCGGTTTGCTGCGCGCTTCGGTCTATCTCTCTTCCGCCACCGCCACGCAAGGCGGGTTGGCGTTGGCGGCGCGCGCGCTCGGTCTGGATTGGCGCATCGTGGGCATTAGTCCCATTCGCACGGATCTCGTGCCCGCGGCTGTGGTGGCAGATCTGGCGAACGAGGCCGCGGAACGCCTCGATCTCGGCCTGCGCCTGACTCCGGCCGACATTGAGAACCAAGAGGAGTACATCGGCCCCGGCTATGCCCTGCCCACGGCGGAGGCGCGCGAGGCCCTGGAACTCGTGGCGCGCACCGAGGGGCTGTTCCTGGATCCGGTCTACACAGCCAAGGCCATGGCCGGCCTCATCGACCACATCCGTGCCGGCGAACTCGATCCCTCGCGGCCGGTAGTCTTCTTGCACACCGGCGGCACGCCGGCCCTCTTTGCGTTCAACGACTGGTACGCAGATTCGCGGTGAGCGCATTCAACAACCGGAAAGGCGGCGTCTGTGTCAACGCCAAACGGTGAGACGATCCCCGGCAAGCAAGTGGCGGGTTTGCCCTTAGCGCCCTTCGAAAAGCGCGTCAAGGCGGCGTTGTGGGACTTGATGTTCTTCATCTTCGGCCTCGCCGCCGCGGCGATGCTGGCGGTGACCGCCGTCATCACGGGCGTCCTCATTCTGGGCGTGTCGGTAGGTGAGGTCACGGAAGACACCGTCTATCCCGACGCGGCCATCATCGTGCCGTTTGGCCTGGCCATCCTCATAGTTGCGCTCGCGCCGTACATCTACTTCGTCCAGGTGCCCGCCGAATACAGCGGCACGGCCGGGATGCGCCTGGTGGGCGTGCGCGCTGTGACTGCGGCGGGAGAGCAGATGAACTGGCGGCAGGCCGCCACGCGCGCGCTCGCCATGCTGGTCTCCGTCGGCGCGCTCTGCGCGGGCGGCTTCTGGATGTACCGCGAGCCCAACCGCCGCACGTGGCACGACCTGGCCGCCGGCACGTACGTGATCGAGGACGTGTACATTCCCCGGCGGCTCAACCTGGACCCCTGGGACCCAATCGAAGAGGAAGATGAGGACGATACGTCCTAACTCAACCTGCATGAGCCGCCGGCCATTGGGCGGTGACGCTTAGCCAAGTTCAGGCATCCGATAGTCCGCGCAAGAGGGAGCAAACGATGTACGACGTAGTGTTCGAAGGCTGCACGGTGGTAGACGGCAGCGGCGGCCGCAGTTTCGTCGCGGACGTTGCCGTTCACGACGGTTCGATCGCGGCCGTGGGCGCGCTTGCGCACGCGGACGCCCAGCGGCGCGTGCCCGGCGGCGGCAAAGTACTCGCGCCGGGCTTCATCGACATGCACACGCACTCGGACCTGCCATTACTTGTGAATAACAGAGCCGAAAGCAAGATTCGCCAGGGCGTTACCACAGAGGTCATTGGCAATTGCGGTTTTGGCCCGGCGCCCCTCACCGCGATAACGAAGCCGGAAATTCGCGGCATGAGCACTTTCCTCGCCAAGGGGAGCGAAGCTCTAGGGTGGGAATGGCTGACATTCGGCGAATACTTGGACGCCATGGATCAAAATGGAGCGGCCTTGAACGTCGTGCCGCTCGTCGGCCACGTGCCGATACGCATGGCGGCGATGGGAGTCCAACGACGTCACGCCGAGCCGGAGGAGATCAAGGCGCAGCAGCAGCACGTCCGCCAATCGTTGGAGGATGGCGCCTTTGGCATGTCGAGTGGTCTCATCTTTCCGCCCAGCTCCTATGCGGATACGGAAGAACTGGTCAGCCTTGCCCACGTCTTGCACGAATTCGGCGCGCACTACTTCAGCCACATTCGCGGCGAGGGCGATACGCTCCTGCGCGCCGTCGCGGAAGCCATTGAGATTGGCGAACGCGCGGATGTATCTGTGGAGATTGCCCACCACAAAGCAACCGGCAAGAATAACTGGGGCAAGGTGCGCGACGCCACCATGCAGAGCGAGCGCGCCCAGGACCGCAACGTGAACGTCAACTTCGACGTCTATCCCTACACGGCCGGCAGCGGCGGGTTGGATCAAGTGGTACCAAACTGGGCGAAGGAAGGCGGAACGGCAGCCATGCTCGCACGCCTCAAAGACCCGGAGACATACGCCCAATTGCGGCAAGAAGCCGCTGCATCGTTCCGCACGTGGGAGAAATTCTATCTGGTTTGGATTGGCAACGATGCCTACAGGCAGTATGAAGGGCAGGAATTCACCGCAATTGGGGAGAGCCTCCAGATGGATCCCCTTGACGCCGCCTTTCACCTCATCATCGAAAGCCAGAACTCTGCTTCCATGTTGGCATTCTCAACGAGCGAGGAAGACGTGGAATTCATGCTGAAACACCCGCTCGGCATGGTGGGTTCCGATGGTTCGAGTCTGGCCCCGTACGGTCCCCTCAGCCAGGGAGTGCCGCATCCACGAAACTACGGCACGTATCCCCGGATGCTGCAGGTCTACGTGCGCGAGCGCAACGTTTTGTCTTTGGAACAAGCGATTCGCAAAATGTCGGGCGCGTGCGCGGAGAAACTTGGACTGGCTGCAAAGGGCTTTGTTCGCAGCGGCCTGGATGCCGATCTCGTTCTCTTTGATCCGGTAAACGTCGCGGACAACGCCACGTTTGGCGACCCGCACCAGTACCCATCAGGTATCGACCTGGTCATGGTGAACGGCGAGATCGTGGTGGAGAACGGCGAGCACACCGGCAAGCTGCCCGGCAGAGTCCTCCGCCGAAACTAAGCGCCGGTAACGGCCTCGATGTACTCTGGCCCCGAAGTCACTCGACTCTACTCTTCAACCCGTAGCGCGGGGGCTTGTCCCCCGCCTCCGGTCGCAATGGGCGAACCTCCTTGCAGGCTGCGCCGTACTCGCCGCGCGCCCACGCCCTCATATGCCGTAGGCCAACCGGTCGCTCAAGGGCCGTGGTAGATTGGCTGCGCGCATCCTCTGCTGGGTAGCCGCCACGTCGTACGCCACCCGCCGCAGTTGGAACTCGCGGCTGGCGGAGTCGTAGATGCCAAAGGCGGCGTCCGGGTTGCCGTCGCGGGGTTGGCCGACGCTGCCGGGATTGATGATCATGCGCATGCGGCCATCCAGCGGCAGCGCTTCTTCCGGCTGCGGGACGATGCGGAGCACTTCCACGTTTGGCCCATGTTCGGCGGCGAGGAACGCGCTCGGCAGGTGGGTATGGCCGACCAAACAGTAGCGCGTTGAGAAGTGCAGGAAACTCCGCCGCGCCTCTGTGGAATAGAAGAGATACTCCTCGGTCGGCGCGCGCGGGCTGCCGTGGACGAGGAGGAACTCACCCTCCTGGCGCGTTTCCGGCAGGGCGTGCAGGAATTCCCGCGTTGACGCGGTGAGCCGCGCCGCCGTCCACCGCGCCGCGTCGGCGGCATGAGGATTGAAGCCGGCGGCTGAGCGCTTCCCGCAAGCGACCCAATCGTGATTCCCGGCCACCGCCACGAGTGTGTGCCGGCGGAGCGCGTCCACGCACTCGTTTGGATTAGGCCCGTAGCCCACCAGGTCGCCCAGGCACCAAATCCGGTCGAACGGCGGGGCGGCCGCGAGCACGGCGGAAAGCGCTTCCAGGTTGGCGTGCACGTCGGCGATGATGAGATAGCGCGAAACTGCCGGCTCCTCTATCGCTATTCCGCCGCGCCGGGCGGGTCAGGCAACTAGGGAAAGGGTATGAAGTCAATCTCCCGGTCGATGATGTCCATCTCCAGGGCAAGGCCGGTGATGTGGTTCGTTACCTTGTCCAGCACCGAATTGGCGTGGCGCACGCTCGTGCTGACACAAGTAATGCCGATGACGCACGTGCCCCACACGTCCTGATCGGCCACTTCGCCAATCGCCACGTTGAACCGCGCCCGCGTGCGGTCAATGATGGCCCGCACGACGCGGCGCTTCTCCTTGAGGGAGTCGCTGGCGTAGAGTTGAAAGGTGAGTTGGCAAACTCCGATGATCATTGCGGCAACGACGGTCACTGGGAGACGGCTCTGCAATGTGCGGCGCGCACATAAGCGAACGGCGCCGACACTGCAACAAACTGGGGTCGGGGTGCCCGGATTTGAACCGGGGTCCTCATGGACCCAAACCATGCGCGCTGCCAGACTGCGCCACACCCCGTGCGAAAGCTCTACTAACTCAAAACAATCTAAGCCGCAATAAAGCCCGCCTTGCGCGGACTACGGCGAGAACTGACCAGTAAAGAGCGCCAGCAGGAAGCCCAGGATTGCCACTGTCAGCGCGGCCGCAATTGCCACGTACGCGCCAACGTACAGTCGCATCCGCAACTCCAACTCCCGTAGGTCGGCCTTGGTCGCCATGTCGGCAATATCGGCCTTGGTCGCCATGTCCGCAATATCGGCTTTGGTCGCCAACGCGCCGTAGCCGCCACTGCCAACGTCTATCAGCGCCTGCGCTTGGCGTTTCGAAAAGCCTGGCGCCATGAGCGCTTGAAACGCCTGGTGCGTATTGAAGACCGCCACGTTCCGCTCCCTTCACGTCTCATTCTACGCAGGCGCAAAGCCGCCGGTCAACCGGATTGAGTCTCGCCGAGACAAACACAAACAGAGAAGAGGCGCAGGCTCTATCGCCCGCGCCTCTTCGCCCCAAAGCTAAGGAATAGCCCTAGCCGCTCATTACGCTATCGAGCTCGGCCTGCTGGGTCGTCGCCAGCGTCTTGAGTCCCTCTTCGGCCGTGATCTGCTCCTGCAAGACCTGGGCCGCGACATCCAGGTACGCCCGGCGATAGTCGCCCGCCGTCGCGATCGGCGGCCAGTACGTCTCGCCTCTTTCAGCCAGCGCCAGGAAGACGTCAACGTACGGCACGATGCGGTTATCCGCGCCGACTTTCGCGATGTAGCCTTCCTTGAACTCGCCCAACTGGGCAATCACGCACGGGCCGTTCAGGGTCTCGTAGCCCATCTTGCCGGAGTTGTCGATGAACATCCACTTGTCGAATGCCCACGCTTCATCCGGGTTGGCGGCGTTGACCGGAATGGCGTACATCCAGCCCTGCACCGAGTTGAAGCGGATGCCTTCTTCCGCGCCCTCGACCGTCGGCGGCAGGCCGATGCCATAGGGCAAGCCCTCGCCATTGGCATCCAGGCGGTCCTGCGCCCAGAAGCCGCTCGAGAAGAAGGCCAGGTTGCCGGTATACCACGGATATGCCGCGTGGTAGTAGCTGCCGGCTTCACCGTGGAACTCGTTGATGGCCTCGTAGCCGCCCTGCTTCTTGGTCAAGTCTGCCAACCAATTGAGCGCCTCGATGTTCGCGGGATGATCCGGCGTCACCTTGCCGGTCTCGTAGTTGTAGAACTCGCCGCCAAAGAGGAAGGCAAGCCGTTCCCGGCCGAAACTCCGCCAGTTCCAACCCAGGTGGCTGATCTTGCCGCCTTCATTGCGATGGAGCTTGAGCGAGATCTCCTCCGTGTCCTCGAAGGTGTTCAGCGGCACTTCCGGATCTTCGCCAAACGCCAGGTACATGTCCTTGTTCCAGAAGTAGACCACCCAGTCCGCGCCGCCCGGCACCGCGTAGAGTTGGCCGTTCAGGGAACTATCGTCCCACATGGCCTTGGTGAATTCCTCGCGGGTGTGGCCGGCGGCCTTCATGTACTCATCCAGCGGGCGAATGAGTTGATTGAACATGAACGGCCCCTGAAACACCCAGTTGGTGTAGTGGGTGTCCGGCGGGGAGCCGGCCGCGATCGCGGCAATCAGTTTGGCCTCGATGTCGCTGATGAACTGCCAGTCCAGCGCGATGCCGGTATCGGCCTCGAAGGCCGGGCCGTACGCGCCCATGATGGTGGAATACGGCTCGCCCCAGGCGGCGTTCCACGCCACAACCGTGACTTGCTCTTTCGTCTGCTCTTCCGCGGCGGGCTTGGCCTCTTCCGCCGGGGCTTCAGCTTCTTCCTCAGCAGCCGGGGCCGCGGCCGCGCCGCACGCCGCCAGCACTACGGCCGTAGCGCCGCCGCCAGCAATAGCGAGAAATCTGCGTCGAGTGACGTCTACGTCAAGTCTTCGCATGAGATGCTCTCCTTCTCAAGATGCGACTCTCCTGACACACACGCGCACGCAAGCCATACCACCAAGCTCGCGTTGCTGTCACTAACCTAGCACTCACAGCCTATCGTGTCAAATCGTTCTGCCGCCGTCCTCGCGTCCCTGCCCGCCATTCCGCGCGGGAAGAAGCCCCCTGTCTCTTACCGCGCGCAAGGCTGCTATAGTAGAGCGAGTGGCACGTGCCAGCAGAGGAGGTTCCCAGGGTGCCGCGCGCGCTCACCATCGGCAACGGCAGCATGCTCGTCAACTTCGACGAGCGCTACCGCATCCGCGATCTCTACTACCCCAACGTCGGCGCCGACAATCACTTGGCGGCGCGGCCCTCCCGCGTCGGTGTGTGGGTTGACGACCAGTTCTCCTGGTTCGGCGACTCCGGCTGGGAGATAACCCCCGGCTATCAAGCGTACTCCTTAGTTGCCCAGGCCAAGGCCGTGCACCCGCACCTCGGCATCGAAATCGCGTTCACGGACTGTCTGGACTTCGTGCGCAATTTCCTCCTGCGGCAGCTTCGCGTCACGAACACAGCGTCCGCGACGACGTCGACGTCTGCGACGAAGTCGGCGGACCCGGCCCGCGAAATTCGCCTCTACTTTCAGTACGAGTGGGAACTCTGGGGCCCGGACATCGGCGATACCGTCTTCTACCACCCGCCTACCCAGGCGCTCATCGCATATAAAGGGCAGCGTTTCTTTCTGATGAACGTCATGACCGGCGACAAGCCGGGCATCACGGATTGGGCGACCGGCGTCTACACTACGGAGGGCGCGCAAGGGTCGTGGCAAGACGCGGAAGACGGCTGGCTTTCGCAAAACGCCGTCTCGCGCGGCGACGTGGACTGCGTGGGCATGTTGTCCCTGGGGCGCGTGCCGGCGGGAGAGACCCGCACCGGCTACCACTGGCTCGCGGCCAACACCAGCCTCGACGCCGTGCTGGACGACAACCGCCTCATTCGCTTCCGCACGCCGGATAGCTTCATCCACCGCACGCAGGAATACTGGTCGTTCTGGGTGCGCAAGCACCGCACCCCCAAGCCGGAGATTCCGCAAGAGACGTGGGACCTCTACCACCGGAGTCTGCTCACCTTGCGGACGCAGGTGGACAACACCGGGGCCATTATCGCGGGCAGCGATCCCGACGTAGCCCGCACAACCGGCGATACCTATAGCTACCTCTTCCCCCGCGTGGGGGCGCTGGCCGCGGTGGCGCTGGACCGGGCCGGCTTCACGGACCTCACACGCCACTTCTACGAGTTCTGCGGCCAGTTGCCCACCGCCGACGGCTATCTCTTCTCCAAGTACACCACGTTTGGCGCGGTGGGCAGCCTGGATCATGCCTGGGTCGCGCCGGACGGCAGGGAGACGCTGCCGGTCGCCGCCGACAATACGGCAACGCTGCTCTGGGCGCTGGGCGAGCATTTCACCTTGGATCGCGACTTCGACTTCGTGCGCGCGCTTTACGCCGACCTGGTGCAACCGGCGCTTGACTTTCTCCTCAGCCACCGCAACCCGGAAACCGGCTTGCCGCTCCCTTCCTTCGACCTTTGGGAAGAAACGTACGGCCTCCATGCGTACACGCTGGCAGCCACCTGGGCCGGACTGCGGGCCGCCTGCATGTTCACGGCGGCCTTCGGCCAGCCGGAACTCACACGCGCCGCGCAGGAGGCCGCTGAGCAGATTCACCGCCAGTTCGACACGCTCTTCTATGATGAGGAAACCGGGCGCTACGTTACGCGCGTGCGCCTCTACGGCAATCGCGAGCCCATCCCGGACCTGACCCTGGATGCCAGTATCGCCGGTCTCTACCTCTTCGGCATGATACCGGCCGCGGCTGAGCGCATGCGGCGCACCATGGCGGCCGTGCGCCAACAGCTTTGGTGCCACACGGAAGTCGGCGGCCTAGCGCGGTTCGAGAACGATCGCTACCACCAGGTGAGCACGGACGTGGGCAACGTGCCCGGCAACCCGTGGGTCGTGACGACCATGTGGCTCTGCCGGTGGCACGCCGCGCAGGCCCAGTCCCTGGCGGACTTGAAGCCGGCCGCAGAACTCTTGCGGTGGGCGCAAGGCCATGCGCGCGCCACCGGCATGCTCGCCGAGCAAATCCACCCCTACACCCACGCGCCGCTCTCGGTAACGCCGTACACGTGGAGCCACGCCGAATTCCTGCTGGCAGTGCAGGCGTACATCCGCCGCCTGCGTGAGCTTGCGAGTGGAGATTAGCGGGCGTTAGCGGGCGCGGGCGGCATTGCGGGGAATGTGGCTATTCACCGTCGCCGCTCGCAACCGGCGCCAGGCGCACGTGGAAGCGGGCGGCCTCTGTCGTCACCGGCGTCGCGCCGCTCACCATCAGGGCGGCCCGCTGCACCTCATCACCGTAGCCGCTCAACGAAAACGAGACTCCCACCCCGTCCTGCCCGATGAGCATTGCGCGCTCCACGGTTGGCAGGCCGTCTGAATACCGCACCAATTGCACGATGAAGTACTGGGGCAGGACGCCGTCTGTGCGGAAGAAGCCCCGCGCCTCCCACCTGCCGTCGGTCTCGGCGTCGTCGCTGAAGCCGATGCCGCTAATCGCCAGGTCGTCCACCAGGAAACCCACGCCGTTCACGGCGTCATCGGTGACGTACTCCAGACGCAGCAGTATCTGCTTGCCCGCGTACGCGCCGAGATCGATCTCTTCTTCGATCCACTGCGGACGCTCCCCGCCCCCGCTCGCGCCGGTGAAGCCGTGGCCGAGGTTGTTGCCGTTCGGATTCTCAGTGGTCGTGGTCGCGCCCGGCAGTGTGGCCCACGTCTCGCCGCCGTCGGTGGAGACCGCCACGTAGGCGTAGTCGAAGTCCGGTTCGATGTCGTACCACGTGCGAAACCGCAGCACCGGCGCGGCCGCATTGCGCAGATCGAATGCGCCCGTGAGCGAGGTGTCCGCCATGTCGGAGCGATTGCTCCACCACACGTGTGTGCCGCTGGGGGCAGTGGTAGTGAAGAGCCGCACCTGGGGCGCGCCTGCGAACTCCAACGTATAGTCGCCGTGCGGCACGCGCAGGTCGACGTATTGCGTCCCGAATTGCTTGACCGTAAGGTCGCTATCGAACGTTTGCTTGCGCACGACGTGCTGGGGGCGCACGTCGGGGAGCCGGACGTCATAAGCGTACGCGCCGTCGGCCACGCGCCGGTCGTCTATGTAGTTGGCCGCCGTCCAATCCGCAAAGACATCGTAGAACGTGGCAGCGTACCCCTCCTGGGCCAGGTAGGCGTCGACGGACGCCTGGCCGCGCAACGGCAGCGCAATCAAGGTCTTGAGCTTCTCGTGGCCGCCGTAGTGCTGCGCAAGGTACTCCATAAAGAGGTAGGCCGCCGCATAGTGGGGATACGCGGCACTCGGGTCGTCGCTCCAGGACGTAAGCTGCACGTCCGGATTCTCCGCGAACCAGTCGGCAAGCGCGCCGACGCCGTAGCCGCAGAGCCGCGACGCGACCACGGCGGCCCCTTCGTTGAGCCACGTCTCCTGGGGCGCGTTCTGGTTCCAGTGCACCATGTGCTGAAACTCGTGGCAGAGCGTAGACAGGTAGTAGTCGGCCCCGAGACTGTGCCCCCTGGCGCCAACGTTGATGTAGAACATCTCCCGCTCGTTGCTGAACGGATTCACCGCGCTCGGAAACTGGTCCGCCGAGGAGTAGTAGCCGCCAAAGCCGGGGATGCGCGCGTTCAGCACCGTTATGCGCGGATCGTTGTCCACGCCCGGCGACCACTCGGAACCGAAATACCGTCTGATGGTGGGGTAGATATTCTCTTCGAAAACGCGCAGTGTCTTCTCGATGTCGGCTTGGCGTACGTCCAGGCCCTCCTGAACGTACATGTAGAGGTGTTCCGACTTGCCGCGCAGCACCGCCGAAATCTGGTAGTACGTATCGTTCTCATCGTCCGCAAGCCAGAACGTGTCCACGCTTTCCAGCGCATAGTCGGGCCGCTCGGCGTTGACCACCCGCGCGACGTTGCCCGCCAATCCCTTGTAGCGCCTGCCTAAATCGAAGAGATCGCGCTCAGGCTTTTCGGTAGCAAGCAGACGTTCGAGCGTCCGCTCCGCCTGTGCCGCCGCGACGAGCGGCTGGTAGGGGCCGCCCGCGCGTTCGCTCCCGGCACTCTCTCCGCCGCCAGGATAGAGCGGCTCCAAGGCGGAATCCGTTTGGCCGCAGGCGGCGCTGAACAGCGCTGCCAGCAGCGCGAGGGCAATCAGCAGAGCGGTAAGCCGCCGGCGGCTCGCGTGTCCGATGGCGTCAGCTTTCATCCACGCTCTTCCTGCTCCGCACTCTCGTTGCGTGCTTCAGGTTCCGCGCCGGTATGGGCGCCCGCAAGCCGGGTGTAGCGCTGCGTCGAACTGACGCTGCTGTGCCCAAGCATCGAGCGCACCCGCTGCAGCGGCACGCTCCCTTCCAGCGCGTGCGCGGCAAACGTGTGGCGTAACGTCTGCGGCGTGACCTCAGAAATGTTGGCCGCGCGCGCGTAGCCCTTTAAGATTAGCCAAAACCCCTGGCGCGTGAGGCGTTGGCCCCGATGGTTGAGGAAGAGCGCCTCGCCGGACCGGGACGTCCGCAAGAGCGGGCGGCTCTGCGCAACGTAGCGGTCGAGCGCGGTAAGGCACACGTCGTCCAGCGGCGCTTCCGCCTGGCGCTTCCGTCCGCGCAGAATGACGCGCCGCTGCTCCCGCACAACGTCGCCCACGTCAAGCTCCAGCGCCTCCGTTATGCGCAGGCCGGTCGCGTACAAGAGGTGCAAGATGCTCTGGTCGCGCAGGGCTTCAGGCGTAGTGCGCACTGCGGCCGCGGCAAAGAGCGCCGCGACCTGTTCGCGGCTGAGCACCGTCGGCGCGGACCGCTCGACGCGCCCGCCGGCCAGAGCGTGTGTCGGGTCCTCGGCCACGATTCCCTGCTCGCTCAGGTAGCGGTAGAACGTCCGCACGGCGGCAACCTTGCGGGCGCGCGTGGCGGCGCTGTAACCCCGTTCCATTAGATCATTGGCATACGCCGCTACCCACGCGGGCTCCGCCTGCCAACTCTCTTCGCCGCGTCCGCGCAGAAACCGCGTCAACTGGGACAAGTCGTTTCGATACGCCGCTTGCGTGTTTGCCGATAGGTCGCGCTGCTCCGTGATGTGGTCCAGGAAAGCGGCCACTGTCTCTTCCATCGCTATCCTCTTGTGCAATGAATGCTGCGCGCACCGCCCGCCGCTGCGGCTGCGTCGTAGACGGTCGTCTCTTGTGCGGAGACGCCGCCGGGCACGCCCAACACGCCCCGCCCACACTCTCTCCGTGAACGCCCGGCCCTTATCGCTCCCGCCCGGCGCGCTCCCGGGCCATTCGCCTCTTCCTAACAGTATGCCTGTGGCGCAACACACACGGCAAAGGCATACCGGCGCTACTCCGCATCCTCCGTCCAGCCGTGCGCCCCTACCAGCGGGACGAAGCGCACGCAGCCAAGATTGCGCTGCCGGAAGCACTCGCCGTGCCGCTCTATGCAGATGAGCGCCTGGCTCCGGCGCTCGCCGACGGGTATCACACACCGTCCGCCGGCCGCAAGCTGAGCAAGCAGCGGTTCCGGCACTCGTGGCGCTGCCGCCGCCACGACAATGGCGTCGTACGGCGCTTCGTCCGGCCATCCTGCCGTGCCGTCCGCCACGTGCACAACACAGTTCTCATACCCCAAGGCGCGCAGACGGCCCTGCGCCGCCTGCGCGAGACCGGCGAAACGTTCGAGCGCGACCACGAACCGCGCCAAGCCGCAGAGGATTGCCGTCTGGTAGCCGGAACCGGCCCCGACTTCGAGCACCCGTTCACGCCCGGTGAGCGACAGCGCTTCCGTCATAAGCGCCACTACATAGGGCTGCGAGATCGTCTGGCCTTCGCCTATGGGCAGCGGGCCGTCTCGGTACGCCTCGGCAATGAGTTCTTCGTCTATAAATTGCTCGCGGGGAACTGCGCCAATCGCATTGAGCACGCGGGTGTCGCTGATCCCTTTGCGCCGCAAGGAGGCTGCCAAGCGCGCCCGCTGCAACGTGAGGGGATGTGCCGAGTCGTCACGCCCGCCCACCGCTCAACCCTTCTTGTACGTCACCTCTTCGCCGCTGCCGATCGGCACCAAGACGCTCACGCAGTGCGGGTGGTTGCGCGCCTTGGCGAAGTAGTCCGCCATGTCTTCCCCGTGGGAAACCGCGTTGTCGGCCACGATGGCGCCGCCGGGCGAAAGCCGCGGGTAGATGAGGTCGAAGTAGGCCGCGTAGTCTTCCTTCTGCGCGTCGAGGAAGACGAGGTCGTAGGGGCCGGGCAGCCCGGCAAGGGTCTGCTTGCCGTCACCCTGGATGACAGTGATGATGTCCGCCAGACCGGCCCGGTCGAAGTTTTCCCGCGCGACGGCAACCCGCTCGGCCTCCAGTTCCAAAGAGGTGACGCGCGCGCCCACTTCCCGCGCCGCCAGGCCGATCCAGAGCGTCGAGTAGCCGTGAAACATGCCGATTTCCAGAATGCGCCGCGGCTTGGCCATGCGCACGAGCACGTGGAGAAACTTGCCGGTGTCCGGCGGCACGCTGATGCGCACCTGGCCCCATGCTTCGGGCTCTTCCTCCAAGGCACGCAGCAATTCCGCGTCTGTCCTCGCTGTCACGTTGACCCTCCTAAACGACTTGAGCTCCGTCATTCCCGACTAGAAGTCCGTCATTCCCGCGCACGCGGGAATCCATCTTCGCCGCTCGCGCCCTGGATTCCGGCGGACGCCGGAATGACGGTCAAGAGACTGGCCCTTACATTGCTGCGGCACGTGGCCCGGGCAAGTCCGCAACCGATCGCTACCTGTCCTTGTGCCCTTGCGCATCCAGCGTCACCTGCGCCGCGGCGAGGCGCGCCACCGGCACCCGGTACGGCGAGCACGAAACGTAGTCCAGTCCCGCGCCGTGGCAGAAGTGAATCGAACTGGGATCGCCGCCGTGCTCGCCGCAGATGCCGACTTCCAGGTCCGGGCGCGTCCGCTTACCCTCCCCCACCGCTATCGACACCAGGCGGCCCACGCCGTCCCGGTCGAGCACCTGGAACGGGTTCTCCGGCAGGATAGCGTTCTCGACGTAGTTCAGGAGAAACTTGCCTTCGGCGTCATCCCGCGAGTAGCCATAGGTAGTCTGGGTCAGGTCGTTAGTGCCGAAGCTAAAGAACTCCGCGTGTTCCGCAATTTCCGCGGCCGTGAGCGCGGCGCGCGGCACCTCGATCATGGTGCCAAACTTGTAGGCCACACTGGCGCCGCGTTCCGCCGCCACTTGTTGCGCCGTGCGTTCCAGTTGCCCTTGCAGCACGCCCAGTTCGTTGGCGTGGCTGACCAGCGGAATCATGATCTCCGGGTGGGGGTCGCCGCCCTCTTCCTTGACCGCCAGCGCCGCCTCCAGAATCGCGCGTACCTGCATCTCATAGATTGCGGGGTATTCCAGCCCCAACCGGCAGCCGCGCAAGCCCAGCATGGGATTCGCCTCCCGCAGCGACGCCACGTTCTCCAGGAGCGCCTGCCGCTCCGCCAGGCGCTGCGGGTTCTCGCCCGTGGCGCGCAGCGTTGCCACTTCCTCCAGGAGTTCGGCGTAGTCCGGCAAGAACTCATGCAGCGGCGGGTCCAGCAGGCGAATCACCACCGGCAAGCCGTCCATGGCGCTCAGGATGCCCTTGAAGTCATCCCGCTGGATGGGCAGGAGTTTATCCAGGGCCGCCTGGCGCTCGCCGGAACCGCTGGCCAGGATCATCTGCTGCACGATCGGCAGCCGCTCTTCCTCGAAGAACATGTGCTCCGTGCGGCAGAGGCCGATGCCCTGCGCGCCGTACTCGCGCGCCAGGGCGGCGTCGCGGGGGTAGTCCGCGTTGGCCCAGACCTCCAGGCGGCGCACGCCGTCCGCCCAACGGAGCAACTCACTCATTTCCGCCGTGATTTCGGGCTGGATGAGGGGCACCTCGCCCAGGATGACCTCGCCCGTGCTGCCGTTGAGCGAGATGAAGTCCCGCTTGTTGATCGTCACGTCGCCGGCCGTGAAGCGTTCGTGTTCCATGTCGATGCGGATTTCATCGCAACCGGCCACGCAGGGCTTGCCCAGTCCCCGCGCCACCACCGCCGCGTGACTGGTCGCGCCGCCGCGGGCGGTGAGAATGCCTTGCGAGGCGATCATGCCGTGCACGTCGTCGGGGCTGGTTTCGGGCCGCACCAGAATCACGTTCTGCCCCTGCCGCGCCACGCTCTCGGCCTCGTCCGGGTCGAAGTAGGCCATGCCGACCGCCGCGCCCGGCGAGGCGTTGAGGCCCTTCGCGACAACCTGCACGTCGGCCTCGGTGTCGATGCGGGGGTGCAGGAGTTGGTCGATCTGCTCCGGCTCTACCCGCGCGATCGCCTCTTCCTTGCTGATGAGCCCCTCATTGAACATGTCAACCGCGATGCGCACGGCGGCGCTGGCGGTGCGCTTGCCCGTGCGCGTCTGGAGCATGTAGAGTTTGCCCCGCTCGATGGTGAACTCCATGTCCTGCATTTCGCGGTAGCGGGTTTCGAGCCGCTGGGCGATCGCCGCGAATTCCTCATATATTCCCGGCCACACCTCTTGCAGTTTTGCAATTGGCAGCGGCGTGCGCACGCCGGCCACCACGTCCTCGCCCTGGGCGTTTTCCAGAAACTCGCCAAAGAGCGCCGGCTCGCCGGTGGAGGGGTTGCGCGTGAACGCCACGCCGGTACCGGAATCGCTGCCCATGTTGCCAAAGACCATCGCCTGCACGTTCACGGCCGTGCCCAGCGAATGGGGAATCTTATGGAAATTGCGGTAGTCGATGGCGCGGCGGTTGTTCCAGGAAGCGAAAACGGCCTCAATCGCGCCGCGCAGTTGGTCTACGGGCTCCGTGGGAAAGGCGGCGTCCGCCTCTTGCGCCACGATTTCCTTGAAGCGCCGCACGGCCTCTTGTAGGTGGGCGACGGTGAGGTCTACGTCTTGCTCGATGCCGGCCTCTTCCTTAATGGCGTCCAGGGCGTGCTCGAAGTGGTCTTTCTCCACCTCCAGCACCACGTTGCCGTACATCTGCACGAAGCGGCGGTACGAATCCCAGGCGAAGCGCTCGTTCTGGGTCTGGGCGATGACGCCTTCGATTGTGGCGTCGTTCAGGCCCAGATTGAGAATGGTGTCCATCATGCCGGGCATGCTGAACTTGGCGCCGGAACGCACCGAGACCAGCAGCGGATTTGCCACGTCGCCCAGCCGCTTGCCGGACTTCGCTTCCAGGTCCCGCAGGGCGTCCAGCGCCTGCGCCCACATGCCGGCCGGAAACTGCTCGTCCGACTCGTAGAAGGCGTTGCAGGCCGCCGTCGTGATAGTGAAGCCCGGCGGCGCCGGCAGCCCGGCGCGCATCATCTCGGCGCAGTTCGCGCCCTTGCCGCCGAGCAGGTCGCGCATGGTGGCGTCGCCCTCTTCGAAGCGATACACCCACTTCTGCTCTGTCGCTTGTTCCGTAACCGCAACCGCCTCTTTCGCCATCGTTCGCGCATCCCTCCATCTATATTTTGAACCGACTAGTGTGCGTCGTTGTGGTTGTCACCAAGTCATCGGTGAACCGCATGGCGCCTCCTCGTAAGCCGCACGGCGCGCCGCTTGCGCTCGCAGAGCGCGGCACAGGAGCCTAGGGCATTATAGCACGCCCGCCTCCCCACCCGACTCCGGTCTACGGCACGGTCTCAGTGATCAGCGCGAAGTCAGCGCACCGGGCTCCGTCGATACCAAAGGAAGCAGCACCTGGAATATGCGAGTGTGACGGCAGAGTTGGCCGCTTGTTGTCGAGTTGAGCACTGTCTCTCACGGGCGCGGCATGGTACGATGAGTGCTATTGAGAATACGTCGGAGACGGGGAACAGCAGTTACTCCTCGGTTTCTCGGCATAGGCACGGCCCAGTTTACATCTCTCCAAGCGGCGCGCGCCGCCGGAAACGGAAACGCCAGTGAGCGAGTTTCTCACGAACCTCAAGAGCACGCGCATCATCTGGCCGCTGCTCGTGGTGGCGTTCATCATCGTTAGCGACCAGCTTACCAAGGCCTTCATCGTCGATTGGCTCAAGCCCCAGGGCAGCGTCTCGATCATTGGCGACCTGCTGCGGCTCACCTTTGTCACGAACACCGGTGTCGCCTTTGGCATGTTGACCGGCATTCCCTACGTGCTCATGGTTCCCATCGTCATCCTCATTGGCGTGATCATCTTCTATCTGGTCAAGACCCTCGGCCAGTCGTTCCTGCTCACGCTGGCGCTCACCTTAGAACTTGGCGGCGCGCTGGGCAACCTGATCGACCGCGTGCGCCTGGGCTACGTGGTTGACTTCGTGAAGTTCCCCTACTGGCCGGCGTTCAACGTGGCCGACAGTTGCGTCGTGATTGGCGCGATCGGCCTGGCCTTCATCCTCTTCTGGCAAGACCGCAAAGAGGCCGCGACTGAAGCGGAATCGCCGCCCGCGTCCTAGATTGACGCGCTCACAAACTCCGTCATTCCCGCGAAAGCGGGAATCCAGCGGGAGGCCCGCGCAAGCGGGAACCCATTGGCAGGCCCGCGAAGATGGATTCCCGCGTGCGCGGGAATGACGGATAGGTAGCTCACTGCAGTTCTGATTCCCTTGTGTGGACGCCAGACGGCCAGGGTGATTCCCGCGCAAGCGGCAATCAACGCGAATATCGGCCTTTTCACAGATGCCAACTATCGAACTAACACCAACCGGCAGCGACGCGGGACAGCGGCTCGACGTCTTTGTTGCCGCTTCACTGGCGAATGGCGCAGCCATGGCAATTGCCGGAAACGCGCCGGTCCTGAGCCGTTCGCAGGTGCAGCGTCTCATTGTCGAGCACCGCGTCCGCGTCGCCGGACAACCCGCCGCGCCCTCCACGAAGGTGCGCGCCGGGGCCGTGGTGACGGTCACGCTGCCTGAGACAACCGCGCCGGCGCTTGTGCCGGTGCCGCTTACCACGCCGCTGCTGCACGTGGATGAGCACCTCATCGTTGTGAACAAGCCGCCGGGACTGGTCGTCCATCCCGGGGCCGGACAGACCGCAGGGACGCTGGTCAACCAACTGCTCGACCGCTTTCCCGAAGTCGCGGCGGTTGGGCAGCCGGCGCGTCCCGGCATCGTGCACCGGCTGGACCGGGACACGTCCGGCGCGCTCGTGGTGTCCCGCACCGTTGCCGCTTATGAATGGCTCGTGGCGCAGTTTGCCGCCCGCGCCGTGAAGAAGACCTACCTTGCTTTGGTGGTGGGCGCGCCCAGCGTCGAGCGAGGCGTGATCGACGCACCGGTGAGCCGCCATCCCACGCGGCGCACGAACATGGCCGTCACGGCCGGCGGCAAACCGGCCACTACCCGCTTTGCCGTGCTCGAGCGCCTCGGTTCCCACACCCTATTGGAGGTATCGCCCGAGACCGGGCGCACCCACCAGATTCGCGTGCATCTGGCCGCCGCGGGCTGGCCGGTTGCCGGCGACGCGCAGTACGGGCCGCGCGCGGCCACAGGCCAACGCCCCGGCGGCCGCGCGCTGTCCCGCATGTTCCTGCACGCGCTCAGCCTGGGTTTCGCGCATCCCGCCTCCCGCGAACAGGTGCGTTTCGAGGCCCCGCTCGCCGCCGACCTGTCACACGCGCTGCGCGCCTGCGGCAGCGGTTGGCCCGGGAGCCAGCAAAGTTGACCCTGCAAGGGAAAGTCCCTACTATGAGTTACGCGGCTCGTCCGGCGCAGCCGCCGTCTCCCCGGTCATGCCTGCTTCGTTTGAGACGCCTCCCACCCATTTTAGGAAGACTAAAGCGGTAAGCCGCCCCGCGCTCATGAACAATCAGCCTATGTACGCCCACATCACCGGCTGGGGCAAGGCGCTGCCAAAGCAGCGCCTCACGAACGCCGACCTGGAAAAGATGGTGGATACCGCGGACGAGTGGATCTTCAGCCGCACCGGCATCCGCGAGCGGCGCATCGTCTCCGGCGATGAATCCACGCACTCGCTGGGCGCGGCTGCCGCGCGTGAGGCGCTGGCCGTCGCCAACGTCGCGCCCGCGGCGGTAGACATGGTGATTGCCGCCAGTTGCACGCCGGAAGCGCTCTTTCCCAGCATCGCGAACCGCATCCAGGAGCGGCTGGGGCTGGCGCGGTCCGCCGCGTTGGACCTCAACCAGGCGTGCAGCGGCTTCATCCACGGTCTCGCCGTGGCGCAGGGCTTCATCGCCTCGGGCCAGTACGAGACGATCCTCGTCGTCGGCGCGGAAGTGCTCACGCGCCACGTCGATTGGAGCGACCGCTCCACCTGCGTGCTCTTTGGCGACGCGGCCGGCGCCGTCGTGGTGCAGGCTTCCGCGCGGCCGGGCGGGCCGCTGGCCTTCGACCTGGGCTCCAACGGCGGCGGCGGCGACCTGCTCATGCTGCCCACCGACGGCAAACTGCACATGAACGGACGGGAAGTCTACCGCTTTGCCGTCACCGCTATGACCGGCTCTCTGCGCGCCGCCATTGCGAAAGCGGAAGTGACGCTGGACGACATCGACCTGCTCATTCCCCACCAGGCAAACATCCGCATTATCCAGTCCGCCGCCCAGTCCCTCGGCCTCCCGCTGGATAAGGTGTTCACCAACGTGGAGAAATACGGCAACACCTCCGCCGCGTCGATTCCGGTGGCTCTGTGCGAGGCTCTCGAAGAAGGCCGCATCAAGCCGGATGACACGGTGGCAATGGTCGCGTTTGGGGCCGGCCTGGCCTGGGGCGCGACCGTGATGCGCTGGACGAGTCCGCTACGGCCTGCCGGGCAGCACTCGATTGCTTCGGAGGCAACGCAAGAGACGGCGCGCGTCAAGGAAGCGGTCGGCGAGACCGCCGGCTAGCGGTTATCACGGTTAGCGGTCATTGCTCTGAAAGTAGCCTTACCAAGCCGTTTGCTCTGAGCAGCGTCGAAGGGTGCACGGCGGATGAAGCGGAATAATGATCTCAACGCACATCTCTCCGTTCATGCTTCGACAGGCTCAGCAAGAACGGAGAGATGTGCGTTCACATATCATTGCCTTCTCCGTCATTCCCGGCGAAAGCGGGAATCCACTGGCTGCGCGCGAAGATGGATTCCCGCGTGCGCGGGAATGACGGACAGGTGGCTGTCCCGCCTTTCCTTCCCCTGGGTGGCCGGCACAAGGTCACGGTGATTGCCGATCCACTCAGCGTTCTTGGCGTGTTGGAGCCGGACTAACCGGGGCGCATCTCCCAGAACTCCTTACCCAGCGCGTCGTACGGCAAGCGGCGCTCATCCGGGTCCTGGGCGTCGAACTGCTGATTAACGAAATAGAAGAGAAAAGCCTCGTCCGTACCCAGATTGGCCGCGCCGTGCGCCACGCCGCGCGGGATGTAGAGCAGTTGGCTGCGCCCCCGGCCCAAGACGAAGCGCATTTTCTCTCCCCCGGTAGGCGAATCCTGGCGCACGTCCCACAGGCCTACGAGGAGCGCCTGCGACGGCGGCACGAACCAGAGGTCTTCCTGATTGAAGTGCAGGTGCCAGGCCTTGATCGCCCCCGCCGCCATCAGCGAGCAGTTCACCTGGCGCACAACGAAGCCGTCAAGCTCCCCCAGCGCGCCGTCCGCCAAGCGCGCCAGTTCCGTGAACGTGCCGCCGTCTTCCGCGAACGTCCGCAGCGGCAGCAGCCGCACACCGTCGATCTGCGCCGCGCCGCCATACTCCTGGCGCGAAACGCTGGTCCGCTGCGCTTCTTGGATGTCGCTCAATTCCAGCGGCGGTCTTTCCGACATCGTTCTCCCTCTCGTTGCGCCAGCTACCGCGCTTCCTCGATGGCTTCGCCGGGATGACTTCGAAGCACGTGGTTCCCCCTACGCATCACCGCCGCCCCTCGTAGCCCATCATCCCAGGTACGGCTCGTTAATGAACCCGTTTGTTTGCGGGTGTCTTGGATGATACGATTCCGACCGGACGCTGGCAACCGCACGCCGTGGCGCGCGCCGGCAGCCGGGTCTGGCTACATTCGCTGCGGAAACACTGCAAAGGGGCATAGGACAGTCTCACGCCGGTCAAGAATTCCGGCGGCTCGGAATGACAGGACCCGTTGCCCGCATGCGCGACAAGCCTGGGTCTGCCAATTCCGCGAATTCTCCCACTTGCTGCTGTTGACTCCGTTATGGGCAAGTGTTACACTCTACTTTTGCGTGCGTTAATGCATGAGAAGCCAAGAATTGGTAGGTTCGAACCGTGCCGACAACCAATCAGCTTGTAAGGCGGGGACGCAAGTCCAAGTCCGTCAAGGGCAAGTCCCCCGACCTGCATTGGAACTTCAACGCGCTCAAGAACCGTTCCGTGCGCACCGACGGTTCGCCGCAGAAGCGGGGCGTGTGCATCTCGGTGCGCACGCTGACCCCGCGCAAGCCGAATTCGGCGCTGCGCAAAGTGGCGCGCGTGCGGTTGACCAACGGGCGGGAAGTAACGGCCTACATACCGGGTGAAGGCCACAATTTGCAGGAGCACTCGGTAGTGCTCATTCGCGGCGGACGGGTAAAGGACGTGCCGGGCGTGCGCTATCACATCGTGCGCGGCACGTTGGACGCCGAGGGCGTCTACCCGCACGCGGGCGCGCCGCAAGACCGCGCCAAGAGCCGGTCTAAGTACGGCACCCGGCGCACGCGGCCGCAGGCGAGCGCCAGCGCTTCATAGCGGAACAGCCGCCACGCGCGGCGCAACTTACAATCTAACGGTTATTCTTGCAGCAGTTGTTGGCCTCGACACCGAAGCTGACAACGCTGCTGCGCGTAAGGGGCAGTTGAGAATGCCACGGCGAGGACGAGTGATAAAGCGGCGAATACTGCCGGACCCGAAGCATCGCAGCGTCACGTTGCAGATGTTCATCAACAAGCTGATGCAGCGCGGCAAGAAGAGCACGACGGAACGCTTCGTCTACCGCGCGTTGGACATCGTCGAATCGCGCACCGGCCGCTCCGGTCTGGACGTCTTCGACCAGGCGGTGCGCAACGTCACGCCCTTGCTCGAAGTGCGGCCGCGCCGCGTGGGCGGGGCTACCTATCAGGTGCCGATGGAGATTCCGAGCGGACGGCGGCTCTCGCTGGCCTTGCGCTGGCTCGTGCGCTACACCCGCGAACGTCGCGGGCCGAGCATGGCGATAAAGCTGGCGGAGGAACTCATCGACGCCGCCGACGGCCAGGGCGCTTCCATCCGCCGCCGGGACGAAACGCACCGCATGGCGGAGGCAAATAAGGCCTTCTCCCACTACCGCTGGTAAGCAAACGAGACTAGAGTAAGTAAGCGACAGGTCAAGTACCGCAACACAAAGCGAGGCAAGCAAGAGACACAGGCATGGAACGGCAATTCCCCATAGAACGCTACCGCAATATCGGCATTATTGCGCATATCGACGCCGGCAAGACCACCACCACCGAGCGGGTGCTCTTCTATTCCGGGCGCATCCACCGCATGGGCGAGGTGCACGAAGGCACCACCGCCATGGACTACATGGTGCAGGAACGCGAGCGCGGCATCACGATTACGGCGGCCGCCACGACCTCCATGTGGCGCGACCACCGCGTCAACATCATCGATACGCCCGGCCACGTGGACTTCACCGCTGAGGTCGAACGCTCGCTGCGCGTCCTGGACGGCGGCGTCGTGGTCTTCGACGCGGTCTCCGGCGTGGAAGCCCAGTCGGAAACGGTGTGGCGGCAAGCGGACCGCTATGGTGTGCCGCGCATCTGCTTCGTGAACAAGATGGACCGGGTTGGCGCGGACTTCTGGAACTGCGTCTCGATGATCCGCGAACGCTTGCAGGCGCAGCCGGTGCCAATTCAGATCCCGCTGGGCGCGGAAGATACCTTTACGGGCATGATCGACCTCTTCTCAATGCAGGCGGTCGTTTTCACCGACGAACTTGGCGCCAAGCCCACCGTCGGCCCGATACCGGACGAGTTGCGCGCCGACGCGGAGTTGCATCGCCACGAAATGATCGAGGCTATCGCCGAACACGACGAAGACCTCCTCCTCAAGTACTTGAACGATGAGGAACTCTCGGTGGCGGAACTCAAGGCCGCGTTGCGCCGGGCAACCTGCCGGGTGACGCTGGTGCCCGTCCTCTGCGGCGCGGCGTTGCGCAACAAGGGCGTGCAGCCCCTGCTCGACGCCGTCGTGGACTTTCTGCCGTCCCCCACCGAAGTGCCGCCAATCACGGGCGTGGCGCCGGTTGCCGGGTTGGAAGAGTCGCGCGAGTCCAGTGATACCGCGCCGTTCGCGGCGCTCGCCTTCAAGGTGGTGACGGACCCGTTCAGCGGCCGCTTGGTCTACCTGCGCGTCTATTCGGGCACGGCCGACGCCGGCATGGGGATGCTCAACGCGAGCCGCAACCGGCGGGAGCGCCTGGGCCGCTTGCTCTTGATGCACGCCGACAAACGGGAAGAGATTTCCAGCATCTTTGCCGGTGACATCGTGGCCGCCGTCGGCCTCAAGGATACGGTTACGGGAGACACCCTTTCCGACATCAATCATCCCATTGCGCTGGAGTCGATCAGTTTTCCCGACCCGGTGCTTCACATGGCAATCGAACCGAAGAGCCGCCTGGAGGAAGACCGCCTTTCCACGGCGCTGCGGCGCCTGTCGGAAGAGGACCCGACGTTCCGCGCCGGCCAGGACGCCCAGACCGGCGAGACGATCATCGGCGGCATGGGCGAATTGCACCTGGAAGTGATTGCCGACCGCTTGCTGCGCGAGTTCAACGTGGAAGCCTCGCTGGGCGCGCCGCAGGTAGCCTATAAGGAAACGGTGCGACACCCGGTGGAGCAGGAAGGCCGCTTCATCCGCCAGACCGGCGGCCGGGGCCAGTACGGCCACGTCTGGCTGCGCATCGAGCCGCTCGAGAGCGGCGCCGGGATCGAAATCGAAAACGCCATCATCGGCGGCACGATCCCGAGGGAGTACATCCCGGCCGTGCAAGCCGGCATCAGAGACAGCCTGCTCGCGGGCCCGCTCGGCTACCCGGTGGTGGACGTGCGCGTTACGGTGTTCGACGGTTCGTTCCATCCGGTAGACTCATCGGAACTGGCGTTCCACAACGCCGCCGTCGTCGCCATGCGCGAGGGTCTCGATAAGGCGCGGCCCGTCACGCTGGAGCCGATCATGGAAGTGGAAGTGATGATACCGGAGGAATTCCTCGGCGAAATTGCGGGCGCGCTCAACGCGCGGCGCGGCAGCATCGACGAGATCCAAACGCGGCTGGGAACAAAAGTCATTCAAGCCAAAGTGCCGCTGGCCGCGATGTTCGGTTATGTAAACACCCTGCGTTCCAGCACCCAGGGCCGCGGCACGTACTCGATGCAGTTCTCGCACTACCAGGAAGTGGCCGAAAGCGCCCGGGAAATGGTGGCGCGGGCCGGCCGGCATTAGCATTACGCAAACGAACCTTACTCGTGCATGAGCAGAAGGAGAGAGCAAGAGGATGGCGAAGGAGCGATTTGAGCGGACGAAGCCGCACGTAAACATTGGCACCATTGGCCACATCGACCACGGCAAGACCACACTCACCGCCGCTATCACCAAGGTCTTGGCGCTCCAGGGCGGCGCGGACTTCGCACCGTTCGACAGCATCGACAACGCTCCCGAAGAGCGCGAGCGCGGCATCACCATCGCTATCGCCCACGTCGAGTACCAGACCGACAACCGCCACTACGCCCACGTCGATTGCCCCGGCCACGCCGACTACATCAAGAACATGATCACCGGCGCCGCCCAGATGGACGGGGCGATATTGGTGGTGAGCGCCCCCGACGGCCCCATGCCCCAGACCCGCGAGCACGTCCTGCTGGCGCGCCAGGTGGAAGTGCCGGCCATGGTGGTCTACCTGAACAAGGTGGACATGCTCGACGATGAGGAACTGCTCGAACTCGTCGAACTGGAAGTCCGGGAACTCCTCGAAAAGTACGAATTCCCGGGTGACGATATTCCCATCATCCGCGGCAGCGCGCTCGCCGCCCTCGAAAGCGACAGCGACGACGCCTCTGACGACGCGTACGCCTCTATCCTGGAACTGATGGAAGCGGTGGACGAGTACATACCGACGCCGACCCGCGCCATCGACCAGCCCTTCCTGATGCCGATCGAGGACGTCTTCAACATCAAGGGTCGGGGCACGGTGGTCACGGGCCGCATCGAGCGCGGCCAGGTCAACACCGGCGAGGAAATCGAGATTGTCGGCATCCAGCGGGACACGCAGACCTCGGTGGTGACCGGCGTCGAGATGTTCCGCAAGATCCTGGACTCCGGCGAGGCCGGCGACAACGTGGGCTGCCTCCTGCGCGGTATCGAGAAGGACAACGTGGAGCGGGGGCAGGTGCTGGCGGCAAAGGGGAGCATCACGCCGCACACGAAGTTCGAGGCGGAAGTCTACGTGTTGAGCCGCGATGAGGGTGGGCGGCACACGCCGTTCTTCCCGGGCTACCGACCGCAGTTCTACGTGCGCACCACGGACGTGACGGGAGCGATTGCCCTGCCGGAAGGGGTGGAGATGGTGATGCCAGGCGACAACATCACCATGACCATCCAACTGATCAACCCCGTCGCCCTGGAAGAGGGCGTGCGCTTCGCCATCCGCGAGGGTGGCCGCACCGTGGGCGCGGGCGTCGTGACCAAAATCCTGGAGTAGCCATGGCGCAGCAGACCATTCGCATCCGCTTGAAGGCATTCGACCACCGGGTTCTCGATCAGTCCGCGGGCCAGATCGTGAGCGCGGCGCAGGGCACCGGCGCGCGGGTCGCGGGTCCGATTCCCCTGCCTACGGAGATTAACAAGTTCACGGTGATTCGCTCACCGTTCATCGATAAGGATTCGCGCGAGCAGTTCGAGGTGCGCACGCACAAGCGCCTCATCGACGTGCTCGAGCCCAATGCCAAGACGATGGATGCGCTGCTGCGGCTGGAATTGCCGGCGGGCGTAGACATTGAAATGAAGTCCATGTAGAGGGAAGCCGTTAGCATGTCAATCGGCTTGATCGGCAAAAAACTCGGTATGACGCAAGTCTTCGACGACGCGGGCGCCGCCGTGCCGGTGACGGTTGTCCAAGCCGGGCCCTGTACGGTGGTGCAGGTCAAGACCGCCGCGGGCCCGGACGGCTACAACGCGGTGCAACTTGGCGTGGGCGAACGCCTGAAGAACATCACGAATCCGGCGCGCGGCCACGTTAGCAGGCATCTTGGCGAGGATGCCGCCGTGCCGCGTGACCTGCGGGAGTTTCCGGTGGCGGACCCGGGCGCATACGAAGCCGGGCAGACACTCAGCGTAGACCTCTTCACCGCCGGGCAGGCCGTGGACGTAACCGGCGTTTCAAAGGGCAAGGGCTTTGCCGGCGTGATGCGGCGGCATAACTTCAGCGGACAGCAGAAGACCCACGGCCAATCCGACCGCTGGCGCGCCCCCGGCGCGGTCGGCATGGGCACAACGCCCGGCCGTGTCTGGAAAGGCCAGCCCATGGCCGGCCGAATGGGGCAAGACCGCGTCACGGTGCAGAACCTCGAAGTCGTAGACGTCGTGGCCGACCAGGACATCCTGTTGATCAAGGGCGCCGTGCCCGGGGGGCCGGGCAGCCTCGTGACGGTGCAACCGGCGGTGAAGTCGCCCGGCGCGGCGTAGGCAAGCGAGTAGAACGCGATGGACGTGAAAGTTCTCGATACACAGGGCAACCCGGCGGGAGACGCCGTGCTGCCCGACCACATCTTCGGCATCGAGCCGCACGCGGCTCTCGTGCATCAAGCCGTCATCCGGGATGAGGCCGGGCAACGCCTGGGCAGCGCCAGCACCAAGACCCGCAGTGAGGTGCGCGGCGGCGGGCGCAAGCCGTGGCGCCAGAAGCACACCGGCCGCGCGCGGCACGGCAGCCGGCGCTCGCCCATTTGGCGCACCGGCGGCGTCACGTTTGGCCCGCACCCGCGCGACTATCACCGCGCAATGCCGCGCAAGATGTGGCGCAGAGCCATGTTCTCCGCGCTCTCCGCCAAGGCCCAGTCCGACCGGTTGCTGGTCGTTGCCGCGTTTCCGCAAGACACGATTAGCACCAAGCGGCAGGCGGCGTTCTTGGACGCGCTTGGCGCCACCGCGAGCGCGCTCTACGTAGCGGAAGAGCCTTCGGAGGAACTCCGGCTGTCCATTCGCAATTTGCCCGGTGTTGAATTGTCCACGCCGCACACGCTGAGCGTGCGCGACGTAGTGGTCTTCGAGCACGTCATCTTCGATGCGGACGCCGTTGCCGCCTGCGAGATACTTTGGAGTCAGTCATGAAGACGGCGCAACAGATTCTCATCCGGCCGCTGATTACGGAGAAGGGCACCCTGCTCTCCGACCAGAATAAGTATCTCTTCGCCGTGTCACCGGACGCCACCAAGATCGACGTGCGGCGCGCCGTAGAGCAGACGTTCGGCGTGACCGTGCTCTCCGTGAACGTCATGAACGTGCCCGGCAAAGAGAAGCGCTTCGGCCGGCACCGCTATCGCACGCCTCGCTGGCGCAAGGCGATCGTCTCCTTGCAACCCGGTCAGACCATCGACCTCTTCAGCGGTGTCTAGGGAAGGATTAGCCGATGCCGGTCAAAACCTACAAACCCACCTCCGCCGGACGCCGCGGCATGGCCGCCGTCGAGAACGACGACATTACCAAGTCCAAACCGGAGCGGCGGCTGACCAAAGGCATGAAGCGGAAAGCCGGGCGCAACGCCAGCGGCAAGCTGACCGTGCGCCACCGGGGCGGCGGCCACAAGCGCCGCTACAGGACGATAGACTTCAAACGTGATAAGATAGGGATTCCCGGCACGGTAAAGGCAATCGAGTACGACCCGAACCGCAGCGCCCGCATCGCGCTGGTCGCGTATCGCGACGGCGAGAAACGCTATATACTCGCGGCAGCCGGGTTGAACGTGGGCGATACGGTAGAGACGGGCCCGGATGCGCCGATACGCCCCGGCAACTGCCTGCCGTTGCGCAACATTCCGGCGGGCACGGCGGTGCACAACCTGGAACTCCAGGCCGGGCGCGGCGGACAGCTTGCGCGGAGCGCCGGTTCTTCGGTGCAACTGATGACGAAAGAGAGCGACTACGCGGTGATGCGGCTGCCGTCGGGTGAAATTAGGCGCGTGCACGTGACGTGCCTGGCAACCGTCGGCCAAGCGAGCAACGTAGATCACGTTGGCGCCGCCACCGGCAAGGCGGGAAGGGCGCGCTGGAAGGGCCGGCGGCCCACGGTGCGCGGCTCGGCCATGAACCCGCGCGACCATCCGCACGGCGGCGGGGAAGGCAAAGCGCCGATTGGCTTGCCGGGCCCCAAGACGCCGTGGGGGAAACCGGCGCTCGGCTTGCGCACGCGCAAGCGGAAGCCGTCGGACAAGTTCATCTTGCGCCGCCGCCACGCGCGCTAGGAGGAGTTTCACGCTATGTCGCGGTCGCTGAAGAAGGGACCCTACGTCGACGAAAAGCTGCTGAAGCGCATTCAGGACATGAATGACAGCGGGCAGAAGCGCGTGTTGCGCACCTGGTCGCGCGCCTCCACCATCTTTCCGGACATGGTAGGGCATACCATCGCGGTGCATGACGGCCGGCGGCACGTGCCGGTCTACGTCACGGAGAACATGGTAGGGCATAAGCTGGGCGAATTCGCGCCGACGCGGAACTTTCGCGGCCATTCGCGGGAAGACCGCACGACCCAGGTGCGCGCCTAACAGAGGATACGACGGATGCAAGTACAGGCGATAGGCAAATACCTGCGGGTTTCGCCGCGCAAAGCGCGGCGCGTGGCCGCCACCGTAACCGGCCGTTCCGCCGGGGAGGCGCTGGCGATCCTGCGCTTTCTGCCCAGCCCGACGGCGCGCACGTTGGCCAAAGTCGTGCGCTCCGCCATGGCCAACGCGGAGAATTCGTACAACTTGGATCCGGCGGAGTTGACGGTAGCCAGCGTGCGCGTGGACAAAGGCCCGGCCATGAAACGCTTGGATCCGAAAGCGCGCGGCCAGTGGGGCCTGCGCAAGAAGCGCACCAGCCACGTCACCGTTATCGTCGCAGATAGCGAGGACAACGCTGAGTATGAGGAGAGCTTGAGTAGTGGGGCGTAAAGTTCACCCGGTCGGCTTCCGCCTGGGCTTCAATCGCACTTGGAGCAGCCGCTGGTATGCCGGCAAAGAATACGCGGCGCTGGCGGAAGAAGACGGCAAGATTCGGAAGTTGGTGCTTGCCCAGTTCGAGAACACCCGCACCAGCCGCTCCGGCGGCCGCCGGGGCGGCATGGGCGCCGGCATCTCCCAGGTAGACATCGAGCGCGCCGGCACCACCATCAAGGTGGACATCCATACCGCCCGCCCCGGCATCGTCATTGGCCGCGGCGGCGCGGCCCAGGCCCAACTGCGCAAGGACCTGCGCGAACTTACCGGCAAGAACGTGCGCACGAACATCATGGAGATCAGGCAGCCGGAGACGAACGCCTACCTGGTGGCGCGGGCCGTTGCCGAGCAGTTGGAGCGGCGGGTCTCGCCGCGCCGCGCGATCAAGATGGCGGCCGATCGTGTAATTCGCGCCGGCGCCATCGGCGTGAAGCTGATGGTCGGCGGCCGCCTGGGCGGCGCGGAAATGTCACGGAGCGAAAAGGAAATTCGCGGCACGGTGCCGCTGCAAACGCTCCGCGCCAACATCGACTACGGCTTTACCCAGGCGCTGACTACCTACGGGATTCTGGGCGTGAAGGCGTGGATCTACACCGGCGACGTGACGCCGGAAGAGTTCTATGCCCGGCAGGAAGCCGCGGCGCCGGAAGAAACTCCGCCGCCACCGCCGCGCAGACGGCGCCGACGCACCCGGCGGGCCGCGGATCGCGCCGGGCACGAGGGCGGCTCCGGCCGGTCTCGCGGCGGCGGCGCACGCGAGAGACGTACCGGCCCGCGCGAAACAAGTGAGTAGAGACAGTCATGTTAATGCCTAAGCGCACCAAGCACCGCAAGATGCACCGGGGTCACCGGCGGGGCAAGGCCTACCGGGGTTCCAGCATCGCCTTTGGCGACTTTGCGCTCCAAGCGGTTGAAGGCGGCTGGGTTGACAATAGACAGATCGAAGCGGCGCGGCGCGCGGTGACGCATCACATACGGCGCGGCGGGCAGATGTGGATTCGCATCTTTCCCGACAAAGGACTGAGCAAGAAGCCCGTGGAGGTACGGATGGGCGGCGGCAAGGGTCCGCCGGAGCAGTGGGTTGCCATCATCAAGCCCGGCCGTATCCTCTTCGAACTGGCCGGCGTGCCTGCGGACATCGCGGAAGAGGCTATGTTGCGCGCCGCCCACAAGCTATCGGTAAAGACTCGCTTCATCTCGCGGGATACCCCGGAGATCGTATAAGCAGGCAGCGGCAGGAAAGACGAGGAATGGCGAAACCGGCGGAATTGCGCGCGCTGAGCGCGGAAGATTTGCAGCAGCGGCTGGATGAGGCGCAAGACGAACTGTTCAACTTGCGCTCGCAGCAAGCCACGGTACAGCTTGAGAATCCCGCGCGCTTCGGCATTCTCTACCGTGAAGTTGCCCGCATCAAGACCATCATGCGCGAAAGAGAACTCGGCATCAACACCTGAGCGAGAGCAGAAGATATACCTAATGGCATCAGCGACCCAGCCGACAGCAACGGCGCGACCAGCCGGCCGCCGGAAGCAGCGCAAGGGCATCGTGGTGAGCGACAAGATGGATAAGACCGTCACCGTCGCCGTTACCCGCGTGCGCCGCCATCCGTTGTACAAGAAGACCGTGCGCAGCACGAAGAAGTACCTGGCGCATAGCCCGCGCAACGACGTGCGCGCCGGCGACCGCGTGCTCATCGAGGAGACGCGCCCCCTCTCCAAGCGCAAGCACTGGCGGGTCGTGGCGGTGCTCGAGCGCGGTGAGCAAGCGTCTACGCAGTCGGCAACGGCAGCCGCAGAGGCGGCCCAATGATACGAGAGACGTCACGCTTGAAGATTGCCGACAACACCGGCGCCCGCGAGATCATGTGCATCCGCGTGCTCGGCGGCTCGCGCCGCAAGTACGGCGGCATCGGCAGTATCGTGGTTGCCTCCGTAAAGGAAGCGGTGCCGCTCAGCCAGGTGCGGGAAGGCGAAGTGGTGCGGGCGCTCATCGTGCGCACGGCCAAAGAGTACCGGCGCACCGACGGCTCCAGCATTCGCTTCGACGATAACGCCGCCGTGCTCTTAGGCCCGCAGAACATGCCGCGCGGCACCCGCATCTTCGGGCCGGTGGCGCGGGAACTGCGCGAGATGGGCTTCATGCGCATCATCTCCCAAGCGCCGGAGGTGCTCTAGCCGTGCAGAGAATTCAATCCGGCGACCAGGTGGAAGTAACCCGGGGCAAGGACCGGGGCAAGCGCGGACGGGTGATGCGCGTGCTCCTGGCCGACAAGCGGGTCGTGGTAGAGGGCGTAAACGTCGTTAAGCGCCACCAGCGGCCCATGCCCCCTATGCAGCCGGGCGGCATTATCGAGATGCCGGCCCCGCTGGCGGAATCGAACGTCATGATCGTGTGCCCAAACTGCGACCAGGCTGCCCGCGTCGGCTACCGCATCCTGGAAGACGGCAGCAAGGCGCGCGTGTGCAAGCAATGCCAAGAGATAATCGGCCAAGAGTAAGGAATTCCGATGGCGGATAAAGCGCAGATGCAACAGCAGTACGAGGACGAGATTCGCGCCGCGATGACGGAAGAGTTTGGGTACGCCAGCGTGATGCAGGCGCCGAAGGTTACCAAGGTGGTGCTCAACATCGGCCTCGGCGAGGCATTGCAAGACGCCCGCGCCCTGGACAACGCCGTCGGCGACCTCACCACGATTTCCGGGCAGAAGCCCATCGTCACGCGCTCCAAGAAGAGCATCGCAAACTTCAAGCTGCGCGAAGACCAAGCCATCGGGGCCAAGGTGACGCTGCGCCGCACCCGCATGTACCATTTTCTGGAGAAACTCTTCAATGTCGTCTTCCCGCGCATTCGCGACTTTCGGGGTGTTTCGCCCAACGCGTTCGACGGCCGCGGCAACTACTCCGTCGGCCTGCGCGAGCAACTGGTGTTCCCGGAAATCAACTACGATGAAGTTGACCGCGTGCGCGGGTTGGAGGTTACGATTGTGACCTCGGCGCGGACCGATGAAGAAGCCCGCTACCTGCTTCGTGCGCTCGGCATGCCGCTGGCGCAGGAAGCCGCGCAGATCGCAAGCTAGGAGAGCAATTCGGTGGCCAAGAAGTCCAAGATTGCCAAGTGGCGCAAGCAGCGGAAACTGCTGCAAGAAGGCCGTATGCAGCATCCGGTGAAGTTCCGCAACCGCTGCTACCAGTGCGGCCGTCCGCGCGCCTACATGCGCAAGTTCGGCATGTGCCGCATCTGCTTCCGCGCCGCCGCCTTGCAGGGCTTGCTGCCCGGCGTCACGAAGTCTAGCTGGTAACAACAGGCGAGAGAATACCGACCATGACGATGACCGATCCTATTGCCGATATGCTGACGCGGATCCGCAACGCCATCCAGGCGCGCCATACGCACGTGACGATACCCGCGTCCAAGATGAAAACCGCGATCCTGAACATTCTCGAAAGAGAAGGGTACATCGGCCGCTTCGAGATCGTAGACCAGGAGAAGCCGCAGGCCATGCTGCGCGTCAGCCTCAAGTACACCGACGAACGCGATCCGGTGCTCCTGGGACTGCGGCGCGTGAGCAAGCCCGGCCTGCGCGTCTACGCGGGCAAAGATGAGATACCGCGTGTCATGGGCGGTATCGGCACCGTGATTATCTCCACCTCCTCCGGCGTCATGACCGGCCGCGAGGCGTGGCAGCGGAAGATCGGCGGCGAAGTGCTCTGTTACGTTTGGTAAGGTGAGTCGCTATGTCTCGTGTCGGAAAACAACCGGTTCCCATTCCCAGCGGCGTTGACGTGAACGTGAACGCCGCGGCCGTGCGCGTGAAAGGGCCGAAAGGCGAGTTGCAGATCGACGCCGCGCCCACCATCTCGGTGCGGGTGGCCGATAGCGCCGTGCACGTGGAGCGCCGGTCGGAGAGCCGCGAAGACCGCGCGCTGCACGGCCTCACCCGCGCGTTGGTGGCAAACATGGTGCAGGGCGTAACGCAGGGATACCGCAAGACGCTGGAACTGCACGGGACCGGGTACCGCGCCCAAATGACGGGCGGCAAACTGGTCATGCAACTGGGCCACTCCCATCCGGTCGAATTCGCGCCGCCGCCGGGCATCGCGCTCGAGGTTGAAAACCCGACCACGATTCACGTCGACGGCATTGACAAGCGCCTGGTGGGGCAGGTGGCGGCGGACATTCGCAAGGCGCGGCCGGTGGAGATCTACTTAGGCAAGGGCATCCGCTACCGCGGCGAGTACGTGCGCCGCAAGGCCGGCAAGGCCGGCAAGATCGGCGCCGGCGAGGGCGCGTGAACGAGCAAGAGCACAATTGCGACGTGAGAGCACGAGTAGGATACCAACATGCGGCTGATACCAGGTAGAAGAGCGCTGAACGCGCGGGCGCGGCGACAGCGCCGGGTGCGCGCCAAGATACGCGGCGTGGCGGAACGGCCGCGCCTCAACGTCTATCGGAGCAGCCAGCACATCTACGCCCAACTGATAGACGATGCGGCCCATCACACGCTGGCCGCGGCTTCCACCCTCGATCCGGCGGTGCGCGCGTTGCTGGAGGAAGAGCGGACCGAGGATGCGTCTCCGACGAAAGCGACGCAGGCCGCAGTCGTCGGGCGGGTCGTGGCCGAGCGCGCCCAGGAAAAGGGCATAGACACCATCGTCTTCGACCGGGGCGGCTACCGCTACCACGGCCGGGTGCGCGCGCTCGCGGACGCCGCCCGCAAGGCCGGGTTGAAGTTTTGATCAATGTAGAGGCAGACAGGTCGCGTGCTTCCGGTAGGGGCACGACGTGTCGCGCCCCTACCGGAAGAGCCGCGCTACTACAAATGGATATGGACTTCCGCCGCAATCGGAATGGCGGAATGGAAAGAGATAGGTGAAAATGCCGGAACGGGTTTCCATCGATGCGGCAGCCTTGAATCTCGAAGAGCGCTTGGTGAGCGTGAATCGGGTCGCCAAGGTGGTTCGCGGCGGGCGCACCTTCAGCTTCAACGCGGTGGTCGTGGTTGGCGACGGTGACGGCCACGTCGGCATTGGCATCGGCAAAGCGCGCGAAGTGGCGGAGGCCATTCGCAAAGGCGGCGAGAAGGCGCGCAAAGCCCTGGTGCGCGTCCCGCTGGCCGGCTCGACCATTCCGCACGACATCACCGCCAAGTTTGGCGCCTCCCGCGTGCTACTCAAGCCGGCCGCGCCCGGCACCGGCGTGATTGCCGGCGGGCCCGTGCGCGCCGTCGTCGAGTCCGCGGGCGTGCACGACATTCTCACCAAGTCGCTCGGTTCCAACAACGCCATCAACGTGGTGCGCGCCACCATGGCGGCGCTCCAGCAGTTGCAGAGTCCCGACGCGGCGTATGCGCGCCTGGGTCGCCTGCGGCGGCGGCGCCCGGCCGCGGCCGGCGCGGCGCCGGAGCCCGCGCCGGCCGCGGCGGAAGCAAGCGCAGCGGCGGAGGCGGAAAGTGACGACTGATCAGAGTTCGTCAAAAACGCTGCGCATCACGCTGCGCAAGAGCCCGATCGGCTTCTCCAAAGACCAGAAGCGAACGGTAGCGGCCCTGGGGCTGAAGAAACGCGAACAGACCGTTGAACAGCACGAGACACCGGCCGTGCGCGGGATGATCGAGAAAGTCTCGCATCTCGTGCGCGTCGAGGAAGTCGACGTCTGCGACGACGCCGTCGCAGACGCAGAATAGGACCGGATACGCATGAAACGACATGCCCTACACGCACCGAACGGCGCCACGCGGCGGCGCAAGCGCGTCGCGCGCGGGCACGGCGGGCGCGGCCACAAGACTGCCGGCCGGGGCACCAAGGGACAGAAGTCGCGCTCCCACGCCGGTGTGCCCGCCTGGTTCGAGGGCGGCCAGACGCCGTTCGTCCGCCGCCTGCCCCATCGCCGGGGCTTCAGCAACGCGCGCTTCCGCATTGTCTACCAGCCGGTGAACGTCGGCGACCTGGCGCGGGTCTTCGAGAGCGGCGCCACGGTTGTGCCGGCGGACGTCGTAGCGCGGGGACTCGCCCGTTCCACGCAACTCAAAGTGCTCGGCGGCGGCGAGATCGAGCACCCGCTCACCGTGCACGCCCCGAAGTTTTCCCAAGCCGCCCGCGCGAAGATCGAGGCGGCCGGCGGCGCCTGCAACGAAATCGGCGGGAGCAACGAAGCCGGCAGCGTTGAGGAAGGATAGCGCGCGTGGCCGTACCGACCCCTTCACAGAAGTCGCCGTCGCTCATACAAGCCGCGTTCAACGCCTTCAAGCTGCCCGACATCCGGCGCAAGCTGCTCTTCACCTTGGCCTTGTTGGCCGTCTTCCGCTTCGTGGCGCACATTCCCGTGCCGGGCGTAGACCGGGAAGCGCTGCGGGAACTCTTCCAGCAGCAGCAGTTTCTCGGACTGCTCGACATGTTCTCCGGCGGCGCGTTGGCCAACTTCTCTATCGTCGCAATGGGGGTCTACCCCTACATCACCGCCACCATCATCATGCAGCTTATGACGCCGGTCATACCGGCCCTGCAGCAGATGTCGCGCGAGGGCGGCGATAGCGCGCGGCAGCGCATGAACCAGTACATGCGCATCGGCACGGTGCCTTTGGCGGTCTTGTCCGCGTTTGGTCAAGCCACGATCTTTACCCAGATGGGTGTCATTCGCGGCTTCAATCTCTTCAACGGCGAGACCTTTCTCAGCAGCCTGGCGCTGATCATCAGCATGACCGCGGGCACGATGTTTCTCGTCTGGCTCGGTGAACTCATCACGGAGAACGGCATCGGACAGGGCATCTCGCTCATCATCTTCGCCGGTATCGTCGCGCGGCTGCCCACCACCATCGGCCAGGCCGTGCTCGGCCAGACCGGCGGCACCGCTACCCTCACGCTCTTCATCATTGGCGCGCTCGCCATTCTCATCGTGGTCGGCATCGTGGTGATGTATGAAGCGCAGCGGCGGATTCCCGTCCACTATGCGAAGCGCATGCACGGCCGCCGCCAATACGGCGGGCAAACCACCCACATACCGCTCAAGATCAACTCCGCGGGGATGATTCCCCTCATCTTCGCCATCTCCTTCCTGATCTTTCCCAGCACCGTCGCCAGCTATTTTCAGGCGGCCGACGCCGGCTGGATTCGCGGCGTCTCCGCCTTCGTCATGAACGCCTTCGACCCGCAGGGGCCGCTCTACTGGGCGCTCTATTTCCTCCTGGTCGTTGCCTTTACCTACTTCTACACCGCCATCATCTTCCAGCAGCAAAACATCCCGGACGTGCTCCAAAAGAACGGTGGTTTCATCCCCGGCATTCGTCCGGGGCGGCCAACGTCGCAGTATCTCAATAGCGTCATCTTTCGCATCACCCTAGCCGGCGCCCTCTTCCTGGGGCTCATCGCGGTTTCGCCCTTCATCATCCAGGGTTTCACCGGCGTGCAGGCGCTCATGTTGAGCAGCACCGGCATGCTCATCGTCGTCGGCGTCGTGCAGGACACGATGAAGAACCTGGAGGCGCAGTTGCTCATGCGCCAGTACGAAGGGTTCTTGCGGTAGTGTCGAAGCCGAACTCGTCCAGGACTCCGACCGCAGCGCACACGACGAACGTGGCGCAAAGGCTCAACCTCATCCTCCTCGGCCCGCCGGGCGCGGGCAAGGGCACGCAGGCGCGCGCCATCGCCGCCCATCTCGGCCTGCATCACCTCGCCACCGGCGAACTCTTCCGCCAACACATGCGGCGCCGGACCCCGCTTGGCGCGCAGGCCCGGGACTACTACGACCGCGGCGCGTACGTGCCGGACAACCTCGTGGTCGCCATGGTGCGCGAGGAACTCGCGGCGCTCGACCCGGAGAGCGGCCTCGTGCTGGATGGCTTCCCGCGCACCGTGGCGCAAGCCGAGGCGCTGGAGCAGATCCTGCGAGAGCGCCGGCAGCGCGTAGACGCGGTCATCGAGCTTGCCAGCGATACCGAAGAGATTGTGCGGCGCGCCCAGGGCCGCCGCGTGTGCCCCCAGGGGCATACCTACCACACGGTGAATAACCCGCCCCGCGCCGCCGGCCGCTGCGATGTTGACGACCTGCCGCTGCAGCAGCGCGTTGACGACCGGCCGGAAACGGTGCGCACGCGCATCGAGACCTACCGCACAGAGACCCAACCGCTCATCGCTTTCTATGGAGAGCGAGGTCTCTTGCGCAGCGTGGACGGCGCCCGGCCCATCGAGAAGGTAACAGAGCGTATCCAGGCCGTGTTGGACGGCATTGGCGTGTGCTGACAACACGTCGAAGAAGAACGGACCAAGCGTGTACGAATGACGAAAGCAATACAACTCAAGACCCCGCGCCAGTTGCGCTACATGCGCCAAGCGGGTAAGATAGTAGCAGAAGTCCTTGCGCTTCTCGGCGAGCATGTGGCGCCCGGCGCGACAACGGCGGAGTTGGACGCCCTGGCGGAAGCCGAGATACGAAAGCGCGGGGCTATGCCGTCTTTCAAGGGGTATCACGGCTACCCGGGTACGATTTGCGCGTCGGTCAATGAGCAAATCGTGCATGGCATTCCCGGTGAATACCGGCTGCAAGAAGGGGACATTCTCAGCATCGACGTTGGCGCGATCTACAAGGGTTGGCACGGCGACGCGGCGCTGACCTACGCGGTGGGCCGGCCCAGCGCGGAGGCCGAGCGTGTCATGGCCGCGACGCGGGAAGCGTTGCGGCGCGGTATCGAGGCGGCGTCGCCTGAAAACCGCCTGGGCGACATTGGCTTCGCCATTCAGTCCTGGGTGGAGGCGCAGGGATTCGCCGTGGTACAGGGATTCTGCGGCCATGGCATTGGCCGGGCGCTGCACGAGTCTCCCGAAGTGCACAATACCGGCGCGGCCGGGGCGGGGGTCAAGCTCCGGCCCGGCATGACGATTGCCATCGAGCCAATGGTCGCGGTGGGAGATCCGGGCGTCATCGTGCTGGACGACGGCTGGACGGCCGTAACGGCGGACGGCAGCCTCTCCGCCCACTACGAGCACTCGATCGTCATTACGAACAACGGCCCGGAGATTTTGACCCGCGTTGCCTAGCGCCGCAGGTTTTTGGAGTTTGGTGTGCCGAAGAAGAAGGACACGATCGAGATTGAAGGCGTGGTGCGGGACGTCCTGCCAAACGCCGTCTTTCGTGTCGAGCTTGACAATGGACATGAAGTCACCGCCCACCTTTCGGGCAAGTTGCGGCTCAACTTCATCCGGGTCGGCGCCGGCGATCGGGTTACGGTGGAACTTTCACCGTACGACCTTACCCGCGGCCGGATTACGTGGCGAGGGAGGAGGTAAGCCTCATGAAGGTACAAGCGTCGGTCAGGCGGCGTTGTGAGAAATGCAAGGTGGTACGACGCAAACGGGTGGTGCGCATCATCTGCGCGAATCCCAAGCACAAGCAGCGCCAGGGCTAGACCGGGGACGGCGAGACCAAAGTGGGCCGCACGTTGTTCACAGGAGGAGGAGCAGCATGGCACGCATTGTAGGCGTAGACCTACCGCGCGAGAAGCACATCTGGGTCGGGCTGACCTACATCTACGGCATTGGCCGCACCACCGCCTACTCCATACTGGAGAGAGCACAGGTGGAGCCCGCCACGAAAGTGCAGGACCTCACTGAAGACGAGGTGAATCGCATTCGCGAGGCCGTCGGCAGCCTCACGCTGGAAGGCGACCTGCGCCGTGAGGTACAGCAAAACATCGGACGGCTCATCGAAATCGGCTGCTATCGCGGCATGAGGCACCGGCGCGGCCTGCCGACGCAGGGCCAGCGCACGCGCACCAACGCGCGCACCCGCAAGGGACGGCCCAAGACTGTAGCCGGCCGCAAGCGCGCAATCGTCAAGAAGTAAGCTCGAACAGAGGGAATGGTTCATGCCGGAGACTCGCACACGTTCACGTCGGCGCGAACGACGCACCGTAGCGCGCGGCAAGGCATTCGTCAAGTCTACGTTCAACAACACGCTCATCACGATTACGGACATGAACGGGAATACCCTGTGCTGGGCCAGCTCCGGCTCGGCCGGCTTCAAGGGTTCTCGCAAAGGCACGCCCTATGCCGCGCAAGTAGCGGCGGAAACGGTAGCGCGCAAGGCCGCGGACTTTGGCATGGGCCAGGTGGAGATCTCCGTGAAAGGGCCGGGTTCCGGCCGCGAATCCGCCATCCGTTCGCTCCAGGCCGGCGGCCTGCAAGTAGTGAGCATTACCGACGTGACGCCGGTGCCGCACAACGGCCCCCGGCCACCCCGGCGCCGGCGCGTGTAGCCGGCTTCTTGTGAGAGTGAAGCGACTTCGACCGAGTCGGCGACTTCGACCAAATCGGCGTTCTTGACAAAGTAAGCAGAGCACGAGTTTCGAGGAGAATCTATGGCACGTTACGTTGGCCCCGTGTGTCGGCTGTGCCGCCGGGAAGGGCAGAAGCTCTTCCTCAAAGGCGACAAGTGCTTCACGCCCAAGTGCCCCGTGGAGAAGCGCAAGAATCCGCCGGGTATGCACGGCCAGATGCGGCGCAGGCTGTCGGATTACGGCATGCGCCTGCGGGAGAAGCAGAAAGCCCGGCGCATGTACGGCATATTCGAGCGCCAGTTTCGCAAGTACTTCGCGCTTGCCTCGTCCCGGCCGGGCGTGACGGGCGCGACTCTCCTGCAGTTGCTCGAAAGCCGGCTCGACAACGTCGTCTATCGCCTGGGGTTCGCCTCATCCCGCGCCGCGGCGCGGCAGGTCGTGCGCCACGGCCACTTCACCCTCAACGGCCGCAAGTGCGACATTCCCTCGGCCCTGGTTGCCGAAGGCGACGTGATAGGCGTGAAGTCGAACAGCCGCAACAACGAATACTTCAAGCTCGTCACCGCGCGGCTCGACTCGGTAGCAGTGCCCAATTGGCTCGCCACCGACCGGGAGAAGCTGGAAGGCAAAGTGCTCGCCTTGCCAACGCGGCAGGAGATCGACGCCGACCTGAAGGAACAACTGATCGTCGAGTACTACTCCCGTCGTTAAGCGATCCGCCCGCTCCACCGGCGCATGGAAGGAGTGGGCCGCTTTTCGCGTTTTCAACAAAGTCAGCAAAGCCATACGCACGCCTGTGTACTGGGAGGTAATTCCCGTTGGAACTGCAGGAAGTACAACCCGAAGTCAGAGTCATTGAACGTGAAGACAACTCCGGCCATTTCCGCATCGAGCCGCTGAAGCGGGGCTACGGCCATACACTGGGCAATGCCCTGCGCCGCGTGCTCCTCTCGTCGCTGCCGGGCGCCGCCATTTCATCAATTCGCATTACCGGGGTACTCCACGAGTTTGCCGACGTTCTCGGCGTAACCGAAGACGTAACGCAAATCATACTCAACGTCAAACGAATCCGACTTACGTGCACCACCGCTCAGCCGGTAGAACTCTACCTTTCCGTCAAGCGCGCCGGCGTAGCCACCGCCGCGGACATCCAGTGTCCGCCCGAGGTCAACATCGTCAATCCAGAGCAACACCTGGCAACGCTGGATGCCGACGACGCCGAATTGGAAATGTACATGACGGTGGAACAGGGCATTGGCTTTACGCTCTCCGATACGCAGGAGGATACGCCCATCGGCGTTATCCCCGTGGACGCGATCTTCACCCCAATCCGCCGCGTGGAGTACCGGGTGGAACACGCCCGCGTCGGCCAGGTAACCGACCTGGACGCGCTTATCATCCGCGTGTGGACCGACGGCACGCTGACGCCGGAGACGGCGCTGAGCCAGAGCGGCCAGATACTGTGCGACTACTTTGCGCTCATCAGCGGCTTTCACCCGCTTGCGCAACGCATCGAAGTGGGGATCGCCCGGCCGGATCCGATTGCGTCAACACCGCTGGAATCGCTGCAACTCCAGAACCGCGCGTACAACGCCCTGCGGCGCGGCGGCATCAGCACCGTGGAGCAACTCCTGGCCATGGACGAAGACAGCTTGCTGAAGATTCAAGGCTTGGGCGAGAAGACTCTCTCCGAAGTCAAGGAGAAACTGGCGCAGAGCGACCTCTTCCTCACGGAATCGAACGGCGCAGAGGGCGCTGAGGAAGTAGAGGAGGTGCCCGTGTGAGAAAGCGAGTTTACGTACGCCGGCTCAACCGCGCGCAAGGCAAGCGCGAGGCGCTCTGCCGCAGTTTGCTGAGCACGCTGGTGCTCAACGGCCAGGTGCACACCACGTCGGCCCGCGCCAAGGAGGTTCGTTCCCGCGTGGAGCGGCTCATCTCTCTGGCGAAGCGCGGCGATCTGCATGCCCGGCGGCTGGCGCTCTCACGCCTTCCCGATCGAGAGGCGGTGAGCCATCTCTTCGAAGAGCTTGGCCCGCGCTACGCCGACCGGCCGGGCGGGTACACGCGCACCTTCCGTTTGGGTACGCGCCGCGGCGACGGCGCGCCCGTGATGATGGTGCAGTTGGTCGAGTAACACGCCGCGCGACCGTGCGCCAGGCGCTCGCCGGCGCGGCATGATGTAGAATAGGAGCAGGCCGAGAACGCAAGAGAAACGCACGCACGACTTTGGGTCAATGGCTCGCCCGGGAACCGGCGGCGCGCGCAAGTTTCGCTGCCGCGTGGCATACGACGGCACACCGTACAGCGGCTTTCAAGCGCAGCCCGGCCGGCCCACGGTACAGCAGGAATTGGAAGCGGCGCTGCAGCGCATTACGCGCCGCGCCACCCGCGTTGTACCCGCGGGACGAACGGACGCCGGGGTGCACGCGACCGGACAGGTGATCCACTTCCTCTCCGGCTGGCGGCACGAGGCAGCGGCGCTCGAGCGCGCGTTGAACGCCGTACTGCCGGAGACTGTGGCCGTGGCCGGGTTGGCGGAAGCGGACCCGGCGTTTCACGCCCGCTACAGCGCGCGCAGCCGGCGGTACCGGTACGACATTTGGAACGGCCCGCGCCGCTCTCCCATGCGGCAACGGTACACGCTCCACCGCGCCCGGCCGCTGGACGCGGGCGCAATGCACGCGGCGCTGCAACTCCTGGTGGGCACGCACGACTTTCGGGCGTTTGCCGCGGGTGAAGACGCGGCAGTGTGTACGGTGCGCGCGGTAATCCGCGCGGCCTGCCAACGCGAGGGCGAATTGGTGCGCGTCTACGTTGAGGCGAACGCGTTCGTGCGCCACATGATGCGCCGCATTGTTGGCACACTATTGGAAATTGGGGAAGGACGCAAACCCCCAGCACATTTGGAACGAGTGGTGCGCAGCGGAGACAAGGCGCTGGCCGGCCCAACGGCCCCGGCCAGAGGGCTCTGCCTCATTCGGGTTTCGTACCCCGACGCGCCCGCCCTGGAGACGATGAAAGAGGACCACAAAGCATGAAAGCCCCGGTAACTTCCGTGACACGCGCCGGCGCGGTCGAACGCCGCTGGTACGTGGTTGACGCCGCCGGACAGACGCTCGGCCGGCTGGCGACTCACATTGCCCACGTGCTGCGCGGCAAGCATAAGCCGCAGTACGCCCCAAACGTGGACGTGGGCGACTACGTGGTCGTCGTCAATGCCGCGAAAGTCGCGGTTACGGGCCGCAAACGCGAGCAAAAGGTCTACTACCGCCACTCCGGCTACCCCGGCGGCATTCGCGGCGTGCTGCTGGCAGACCAGTTGGAGCGGCGTCCGGACCGGGCGATCGAACATGCGGTGCGCGGCATGTTGCCGCATACCCGCCTCGGACGCGCTATGTTCAAGAAGCTGAAAGTCTACGGGGGACCCGAGCACCCGCACGAGGCCCAACGGCCGCAGCCACTCTTCGAGAGCCTAACAGGAGCGAACGCAGATGAGTAAAGATGGTGAGGCCGCGTACTACGTCGGCGTGGGACGGCGCAAAGAGGCCGTGGCCCGCATCCGCCTCTACAGCGGCGAGCGCGGCATCATAGTCAACGGCCAGCCGCTGGAAGACTACTTTCCGCGCATCCTGCACCAGAACGTGGTGCAGGAACCGCTCGACCTCGTCGGCGCCGGCTTTCGCGTCTCGGCGAAGGTGGTCGGCGGCGGCATCAGCGGCCAGGCGGACGCGATCCGCCACGGCGTGGCGCGGGCGCTGGTAAACGCCAACGAACAGTACCGCTTCACGCTGCGCAAGGCCGGCCTGCTCACCCGCGACGCCCGCGTCAAAGAACGCAAGAAGTACGGCCTCAAACGCGCCCGCAAGGCCCCGCAGTACACCAAGCGCTAAACGCAAGACACGCGGCGCCGCACACCCGCGGATCGTTAGCAGCCGCGATCCCGCTTCCCTCCGCAGACCGTTCGCAGCCTTGCGCCGTTCGTAGTGAGCTTGTCGAAATACGAACGGCCCGCGCCGAACCTATAAGCGCCCGCTCAGGCGCTCTCATCACGCTCAGCCTCAGCGCCGGTCAACGCGGCCAGGAACCGTTCCCGCTCCGGCAGGTCTTCCAAGCTGCCAAGCCCAAAGTGCTTGAGAAACTCGAAGGTCGTGCGGTACTCGATGGGTCGTCCGGGCGTGGGGCGCCGCTCGCCCGCGGCTATCAGTTCGCGGTTGAGCAGCACGGCCAACGTATGGTCCGAGTTCACGCCGCGCACGCGCTCGATCTCGGCGCGCGTCGCCGGCTGGTAGTACGCGACCACGGCCAACGTCTCCAGAGCCGGGCGCGAGAGTTTCTCCCGCCGGTGCACGCCCAGCAGCGCGCGAACGTACGGCGCCGCGTCCGGGTGCGAGACGAGGAGAAACGCCCCGTCCTGCTCCTGCAGCAGGATTCCCCGCTCGCGTGACGCGGCTTTGAGTTCCGCCAGCGCCGCCGCCACGTCACGCGCCGGCCTGCCCGTAATCTGCGCCATTTCCCGCACGGTGAGCGGGCGCTCGGCGACGAAGAGAAGGCCTTCCAGCACGGCGGTCAACGGCAACGGCATCCCGACGCTACCCTCCCTCCAACGGCGCGCGCGCGAAAGCGTCGCGGGCGTGCCCTTGATCCGTTGCCGGCGCGGCATGCACGGCCGGCGCAACGCCCACCGGCGGCGCAGCGCTCGCGGAGTCGGAAGAATTCGCGGCGCGCGCCGCGTCCGCGGGCAGGATGCGAATGTCGGCATAGAGCGCGTCCTGCCGCACCGCGGCCTTGCCCAGCCGCAGGAATTCGAGCACCGCCAGGAACGCTACCACAATCTCCTCCAAAGACTGGGCCGGTTCTATGACCTCGCGAAATCCGGTCCGGCCGCGCCCCGCCAGCAGCGCATCGATGCGTTCTAGGTAGGTCTCGATGTGCACCGTGCGCCGGGCCACGGTCGGCAGGTCGTCTTCCTTCTCTTCCAGCACCGCCGCCAGCGCGCCCACCAGGTCTGCCGGCGCGTAGCCGACCAGCGCGGGCGGCGCGAATTCCGGCAGCGGCGTCGGCGCGGTGCGCTGATAGGAAGCGCCGCGCTCGTCCTGCCACGCGGCGACAGTCGTCATCAACTGCCTGAAGCGCTCGTAGCCGCGCAGTTGGTCTTCCAATAACCCGGCCGCCTCTTCCTCCGGTTCCGGCGGCTCGTGCAGCAGCGCCCGCGACTTGAGGTGCATCAGTTGCGCCGCCACCCGCAGAAACGCCGCCAGCAGCGGGCCGTCGTCCGTACCCATGCCTTGCGCGTGGGCCAGGAACTGCCGGGTCACCGCCACCAGCGAGAGTTCTGTTATGTCAAGTTTCTGCTCTTGGATGAGCCGCAGCAAGACGTCAAGCGGACCTTGAAATATCGCCAGGCGGACAGAAGGCAGCGGGGATCCCATGTCAGCCACCCAGGAGCAGGCCAAAGAGGAAGTTGACCGGAGGACCAAGAATTGCCTGGAAGATGCCGATGCGCAGGAACCAGGAGTCTAGAAGCACGATGATGAGGAGCAGGAACGGGCCCTGCAACTCAAACCTGGTTATGGAGGGCACGAGGTGCGGCGGCAGGAAGCGCAGCAGCACGCGATAGCCGTCCAATGGCGGTAGCGGGATGATGTTGAACACCGCCAAAGAGATGTTGATAAACACCACGTAGGCGAATATCGTCGCAATCGTGGCGCTCGTGCTGTCAGCCGTGAGGCCGCTTGTGGGCAGTAGGTTGCGGAGCGCAAACGCGATTACGGCCGCGGTCACCAGGTTCGCGGCCGGTCCCGCCGCTGCCACCATCGCGCCGCCCGAAATCGGCCCGTTGCGCAGGTTGGCCGGATTATACGGCACCGGCTTGCCCCAGCCAAAGCCGATGAGGAAGATCATGACCGTCCCCAACAGGTCGAGGTGCGCCAACGGGTTGAGGGTCAGCCGTCCCAGATCGCGCGCCGTTGGATCGCCGAGCCGGTTCGCCATCCAGGCGTGGCTATACTCATGCACGGAGATGCCCACGACAAGCGCAATCAAGAGACCCAGGAAAACCGCCGGATTACCGAGTTGGGCAAGCAACGCAGACCTCACGGGAGAAGGGGTGAATCGCGCGTAAGCAGACAGACTCATCGTAGCATCGACCCCTTGCGGTGACAACTCTACTTGTCGCTGGTGAGCGAATTTGCTACGATGAGACGTAACTGGCCCGCTTGTGGGTTTTGCATTGTGGTGTCCTGGATTCATTGCGGCGTCAGGGAGGGGAGAAGTTCATGCGCGCACGTGCCGCGCACGTCGATCCGATCGAGATGTTTGCGGGCGTGCACCGCAGGACGCTGGCGTATGGCGAGAACACCATGATCTGCCAGATCAGCTTCGCCCCCGGCGGCGACGTTCCCCTGCACCAGCACCCCAACGAACAGTCGGGATACGTCATCGAGGGTACGCTGAAGCTCACGGTCGCTACGGAATTGCTGGTGCTGGAACCGGGCGAAACGTACGTCATTCCCGCCGATACGCCCCATGCCGCGACGGCGGACGAGCCGACGGTCGTGCTCGACATCTTTTCGCCGCCGCGCGAGGACTATAAGGACGACTAGGCACCGTCTTGACTTCCGTAGCGCGGGGGCTTGTCCCCCGCCGCGACAACCGTACGCACCAGGAATGCACAGGCAGCAATTCGCAGCGCAAGGACAGCCCAGACAGACTAAGGAGGATTGGCGCATTGCTTAAGATCCGTCTCGTTCGTATTGGCAAACGCAAGCAGCCCCATTACCGCGTCATCGTGGCCGACGCTCGCATGGCGCGCAATGGCCGCCACGTGGACATACTGGGGCACTACAACCCGCGCACCGAACCGTCTACCGTGCAGATCGACACGGAGCGCGCCCAGGAGTGGCTCCAGAAGGGCGCGCAGCCCACGGACCGCGTGCGCAAGCTGCTCAAAATCGCCGGACTGGAGGATTAGCGATGTATCAACGACGGCCCGGCAGGCCGCGTGACGGCGGACGGCGCGGTCCCCGGCAACGCGGCGGCAGAGAGCGCGACTACCGCGGTGACGGCGGCGCCGTGCCGGCGCTCACCGGCCTCATCGAGTTTGTCGCCTACGGCCTGGTGCGCAACGTGGACGCCGTGCAAGTGCGCGAAATCGTGCGCTCCCAGGCGGTGGTCTACGAGTTGCGCGTCGCCGACGAGGACAAAGGCCGCGTGATCGGCAAGGACGGCCGCATTGCGCAAGCCCTGCGCACGGTGATGCGCGCCGCGGCCGGTGAAGGAAGCCGCCGCGTCGCGCTTGACATCATCTAGCCTTGAGCGGCAAAGGGGCGAGTGACGTAGAGCAGCACGACGCGTACGCGGGTTGGCTCATCATCGGACGCATCAGCGCGCCCCACGGCATACGCGGCGAGGCGCGGGTGGAAGTCCTCACCGATTTTCCGCAGCGCTTCCAATCGGTCAAGCGCGTCTATCTTGGCTCGCGCCACGAGTTGCGCGCGGTGGAAGCGGCGCGCTTTACCCCCAAAGGCGTTCTGCTCAAACTCGCGGGCGTCGATTCGCGGGATGCGGCCGCTGACCTGCGCGGCGCGTACGTGGCGCTGCCCGAAGCCGAGTTGCCTCCCCTCCCCACCGGCAGTTTCCACCACCACCAAATCAACGGCTTGGACGTCTACACGGAAGACGGCCGGCGGCTCGGCGCAGTGGCGGAGATACTCACCACCGGCAGCAACGACGTCTACGTCGTGCGCGGCGGCCAAGGCGGGGAATTGCTGCTGCCGGCCATCGCGGAGGTCATTCTCGGTATCGACCTGGACGCGCAGCGCATCACCGTACACCTCATCCCCGGACTCCTGCCGGACTGAGCGCAGAGCGCGCGTGTCTAACCGGACACCATAGCGAACCGCGAGCAGGCGTCATGCTGCGCGTAGACATTCTCACCATCTTTCCCGATTACTTTCGCGGGCCGCTCGCTCATGGCACGCTCAGCCGCGCCGTGGCGCGCGGCTGCCTCACCGTCGCCGTGCACAATCTCCGCAACTGGGCGGCGGGGAAGCACCGGGTGACGGACGACTACACCTTTGGCGGCGGCACGGGCATGGTGATGAAGCCGGAGCCTTTCTTTCGCGCCGTGGCGGAACTCACGACGCCGGGCGCGCACGTCATCCTGCTCAGCCCCGCCGGCAGTCTGCTCACGCAGCGGCACGCCGCCGGCGTGTCCGAGAAGCAGCACCTTATCCTGCTGTGCGGCCGCTACGAGGGCGTGGACGCGCGGGTCGCGGAACATCTGGCGCACGAGGAGATTTCTATTGGCGACTACGTCGTAAGCGGCGGCGAGTTGCCAGCTCTCGTCCTCCTCGACGCCGCGGCGCGCCAACTCCCCGGCGTGCTCGGCGGCGGCCCGACCGCCGTGGGCGAGGAGTCCCACGCCGCCGGCCTCCTCGAGTACCCGCACTATACGCGGCCGGCTTCATATCAGGGCATGGACGCGCCGGCGATCCTGCTCTCCGGCAATCACCAACAGATCGAGCGGTGGCGGCGGCGGCAGTCGCTCGCGCGGACCCGGGCGCGCCGCCCGGACTTGCTCGAGCGGGCCGACCTCAGCGAGGAAGACCGGAGTTTCCTCGCCAGCGAGGCAAATTGCGAAGTGCCCGAATAGTGTGCTACTGTAGCAAGAGTGAGCAAATGCTAGTAACGAGAAGCAAAGATGACAACGACAATCGACGACATCGTGCAAGCGCGGTTGAAAGCCGACCCGCCGGACTTTGCGCCGGGTGACACCGTGCGCGTAAACGTGAAAGTCGTGGAGAGCGGCCGCGAGCGCACCCAGGCGTTCGAGGGCGTGGTGCTGGCGCGCCGGGCCTCGGGCATCAACGAGAACTTCACCGTGCGCCGCACCACTCACGGCATCGGCGTGGAGCGCACCTTCCTCGTGCACTCGCCCCGCATCGAGAGCGTAAGCGTGGTGCGGCGCGGCCGGGTGCGGCGCGCCAAGCTCTACTATCTGCGGGACCGCGTGGGCAAGGCCGCGCGCATCAAGGAACGCCGGTAGCCGCCGCGTGGGAAAGGGACGCCCGCTTGCTTTCGTTCCGGCGGGCACTAGCGTGCAATGCGTCTGAGACGAAGTTTGCGTACACCCGTTCGCATGGATAGCTTAGCCATTGAGCGGTCGTGGCTGGACCGCGGCGCCGCGTTGATTGCCGGTACGGATGAAGTGGGCCGCGGCGCGTGGGCCGGTCCCGTCGTGGCCGGGGTGGTGGCCGTAGCCCCCGGCCTCTACCAGTCGCTGCCCGCCGACCTGCGCGGCATCGACGATTCCAAGCTGCTCGCCCCCAAGCGGCGCGAGGCACTCGCTCCCCGCATCATGGCCCACGCCGCCGCCTGGGGACTCGGCGCCACAACCTCCCGCGAAATCGCCAGCGCCGGCCTGAGCGCGGCCGTACGCCTGGCCATCCGGCGCGCCTACGGCGAAGCAGCCGCCAAGTTCCCCCAAGCGCCCGACGTACTCCTTACCGACGCCGTCGCGCTCCCAAATGCGCCCGTGCCGGTAGAAGCCCACGCTAAAGCCGATCAGCGCTGCCTGGCGGTGGCAATGGCGTCAATTCTCGCCAAAGTGCACCGCGACCGTCTCATGCGCCGCTTCGCTCCGGTCTATCCGCACTACGACTTCGCCCGCAACAAAGGCTACGGCACCCGCAGCCATCACCGGGCGTTGCTGCGCTTTGGGCCGTGCGCCATCCACCGCGCGACGTTTCGTCCCGTCATGCGCGCGGCGTCCGCGCTCTCGCCGCCGTCCGGCCGCGTCAGTCCGGTGCGCGCACGGTCTACACCCGAAGAGAAACCTGCTGCCCACGGCAGGGACAACATCCACGCTCCCAATCCTGTCGCGAGCGGCGCAAACGGCGCCGCATCGAGCGTGCAGCCTCAGCAGCGGAGCGGCGGCGCATGAGTCCGACGTCGTTGAAGACTGGGAATTCCGCCAAGAGGCCGAGCCGATACCGTCAGGCCGTTGGAAAGTGGGGAGAAGAAGCCGCCGCCCAGTACCTCGCCACGCGCCGCTACGCGATTCTCGCACGCAACTACCGGACGCCCGCCGGCGAACTGGACATCATCGCGCGCGACGCGGCAGCCATTGTGTTCATAGAGGTGAAGACCCGGCGCACGAAGCGTTTCGGCTTGCCGCAAGAAGCGGTAACGCCAGCCAAAGCGGCCCACATCATCGCGGCGGCCCAGCACTATCTGCAGGATACCGCCCAGAGCGACGCCGCCTGGCGCATAGACGTGGTTGCCGTATGCGGCAGCCCCGGCTCACACCCGGAGATCACCCTCATTCGCAACGCAGTGGAGGGGAGTTAGTCCGTATCCAGATAGAGTGGGCATAGTTACTGGCTCTGATCCTGTCCCCGCGGTCAGAGGGTTGGCTCCAAGTCTGTCCACTCTCCCTGAGAGTATCTTTGCGTAATTCCGTCATTCCGGCGAAAGCCGGAATCCAGAAACTCCATGATTGAGTTGAAAGAGCGCTAGCGCCATGCCAACGCTGTGGAACACACCCTATACGCGGGAAGAATTGCTCAGCCGGGTCGGCAGCATGGACCAGCTTGGCGGCGCGCGGCGACTCCGCTGGGAGGAGGGGCCGGAGGACGCCATGCTGGCCGCCGAGATGCGCACCGGTTCAGGCCTGAATCTCTGGATTGCGCCGTCGCGCGGCCTGGACGTGGCGCACGCCGAGTATAAGGGCATCCCGCTCGCGTGGCGTTCCCGCACCGGCGACATGCACAGCGCCTATTTCGAACCCGAAGGCATGGGCTGGCTGCGCGGTTTCTTTGGCGGTCTCATCACCACCTGCGGCCTCACCTACCTGGGCGCGCCCAGCCTCGATTGCGGCGAGGAGCTTGGCATCCACGGCCGCGTCTCCTACACCGCCGCCCGCAACGTCCTGGTCGACAATGACTGGCAGGGCGACGACTACGTGATGCGCGTGCAGGGACGGCTGACCGAGAGCGCCGTCTTCGGCAATACGTTGGTACTAACACGCTGCGTCTGGGCGCGGCTGGGCGAGTCGCGCTTCTTCGTGCACGACCGCGTGGAGAACGTGGGGCGGGAGCCAAGTCCCTTCATGCTGCTCTACCACGTCAACATCGGCTTTCCCCTGGTGCACCCGGCAGCGCGGCTGCTCTCTCCCACTGAGCACGCCGAGCCGCGTGACGCGGCGGCCGCGGCCGGCCGCGACCGCTACGACCGGTTCGAAGACCCCACGCCGGACTTTGCCGAGCAGGTCTATTTCCATGACATGCGGCCCAACGCGGAGGGCCGCGTGCAGGCCGCGATCGTGAATCCGACGGTACATGACGGCATTGGCGTATATCTGCGCTACGATCCGCGCGAACTCCCCTGCTTTACCGAATGGAAGATGATGAACAGCGACGAGTACGTCGTTGGCTTGGAACCCGGCAACTGCCTGCCGCTGGGACGCGCCGCCGAACGGGCCGCGGGCCGGCTGCGTCATTTGGCGCCGGGCGAGGCGCAGGAGTTTCACCTGGAGTTCGGGGTCTTAGACGGTCGTGACGCGATCACCTCCTTCGAGCAGGCAATGCGCGCATGAAGCCAATCTCCATCCTCTGGTCCGACGGGGTAAGCGAAGCCGAGGTCAAAGCGGCCGTCACCGCCATGCGCGACTTCCTGCGCTGCGTGCAGGCCGTCGGTTTCGAACAAGACATCTGCCTCGCTCCCATCACGGTACGGCCCTTCGGCAACTGGATCATACAAGGCGCCACCGGCCGCGAAGCGTACCATTCGTTTCAGTGGTACTGGCAGACAAGCTTGGATGAACGCTCCGGCCAGGTTTCCGCCGCCACCTTCATCGAAATCGTGCGCTACGAACCCTGGCAACAAACCGAGCCGCACTTCGACTTCGCCCTGCTGCACACCGATTTGCGCGACGATATGGCCGGCGCCGCCGAAGGCGCGGAGACCGAGCGTGAGTACCCCTTGGTCTTTGCCTGCACCGAGCCCGACCTGGTTACGGTGATTTCAACCTGCCACCTGGCGCAGATCGCCGATCGCGACTTGCGGCTCAAGTGCCTGCGCAGCCTGGTGATGCGCAACTTCGGCCGCCTCGTCGGCCTGCCCGGCGGTCTGCCGGCGCCCAGCCGCGTCCGGCCGGGGCAGTCCCCCGCGGCAAGCAAACCGCCTGCCCGGACCTGTGCGCCGCCTTGCGCCATGCACGAAGCGCGCTCCCTGGACGAACTGATGGGCCTGGCGGCGGCAGAGAAAGGCGATAAGCCGGCGCTGTGCGACCTGTGCAGAGAAGACCTGCGCTCGATTGTCTTTCGCCTGCACTTCTCTGAAAACTAGCGAGGGCATCGCCGGAACGGGACAACTGGAAGCGAGACGGAGCAGCGTCATTGACGAAGCCAGCCTCAGACACAATTGGAAAACTCGACCGCTTTCGCGGCACGCTGGTCGGTCTCGCGACCGGCGAGTGTCTCGGCGCAGCCACGGAAGGCCTGACGCCCGCGGAGATTCGCGCGCGTTTTGGCCTCTTGCGCGACCTGCGGGGGCACGCCAACGCCCGCGCCGGTGAGATTGCCAATCAAGCCCGCTGCCTGGCGGAAAGCCTGGTTGCCCAGGAAGAATATGATCCCGAGGACGCGCTGCAGCGACTGGTCGCCTGGTCGTTCAGTTCGCAAGGCGTGCTCTCGCAGGACGTAACCAACCGCGCGCTGGCCAAGGTAGCCAGCGGCATGATGTGGGAGCACGCGTCGTCGCTCACGTATTGGGAGTGCGGCGGCAAGACCACCGGCAACCACGTGGTGGGCCGCTGCGCGCCGTTGGCGCTGCTGTACGCCCAGCATCCCGAGCAGAACATCGCCGCCACCTACAATAGCGCCCGGCTAACCCACTACGACCGCATGTGGAGTTGGGCCGCCGTTACCCTCAACCTGATCATCTCCGCCCTCATCGCCGGCAACAGCATCAAGGACGCCCTCCGGCTCATCGTTGATCACCTGGAAGACTTCGACGTGCCGCTGCCGATCTTGGAGCGCCTCTCAGAACTGGAAGCGAGTTCATATATCCAGCCGTCCACGATGGCGTTCGACGCCCTGGAAGCCGCCCTGGTGTGCTTGCTGCGCACGGAGGCCGCCGAGTCGGCTCTGGTGGAAGCCGTAAACCTGGGTGGCGCCAGCCGCACCACGGGCGCGGTCTGCGGCGCGCTGGCGGGAGCGGCCTACGGGCTGGCGCGTCTGCCGGACCGCTGGTGGCAGCGGCTCGATGACGTAGAGGCGTTCGTAGACCTCGCCGACAACCTCTGTGCGCTCGCCAGCGATAACCCGTGAAGTTTCCCGCTCCCCTGCAAGCGGCGCGCTTCATTGCCCGACCGAACCGGTTCACCTGCCTCGTGCAACTGCCGCACCTGCGTTCTCCCGCCAAGGCGCACGTGCCTGATCCCGGACGCCTGCGCGAATTGCTGCGGCCCGGCGTGCGCGTGTGGGTGGAGCCGAAAACGGGAGCGCTGCGCAAGACGGCCTATCAAGTGTGGCTGGTGGAGAAAGACCGCACCCTCGTCTCGCTCGATACGCGGCTGCCGAACCTGCTCGTGCAGGAAGCGCTGGCGCAGGGGAGCCTGCCCGAGTTCAACCGCTACCCAACCTGGGAGCGCGAACGCCGCAGCGGGGAAAGCCGCCTGGACTTCTGTTTGTCCAACGCCAATGAGACGTGTTGGGTAGAAGTAAAGTCGGTCACTCTGGTGGAAGAGGGCCGCAGCCTATTTCCGGATGCGCCCACGGCGCGCGGACGGAAGCACCTCGCGGAACTCATCCGCCTGCGGCGCACCGGAGCGCGCGCGGTTGCGCTCTTCGTCGTGCAACGCGCCGACCCGCGGAGCGTGGCCGCCAATCGCAAGACGGATCCCGCGTTCGCCACGGCCCTGCGAGACGCTCACCGGCAGGGCGTGGAACTGCTCGCCTACACGTGCGCGCTTACCACAGAGCACGCTGCGCTGGCTGAGCAAATTCCCGTAATCGTAGAGTAATCGCCATGGCCCTGCTTAGGCCACCCAGGGGAATGAAAACTGGGGGCCGGCTGCTTGACCGTCATTCCCGCGAACACAGTGGATTCCCGCGTGCGCGGGAATGACGGAGGCTATCGCGCCAATCTCAGGGTAAGGCGCGCTCTTCCCAATCAACCCAAGATGCCTACTCTGGCGCTACAATCGGGTTGGCGAGCGTGCCGATGTTCTCGATCACGACCTCCACCCGGTCGCCGACCTGCATCGGCCCGATGCCGCTGGGCGTGCCGGTGATGATCACGTCACCCGGCAGCAGGGTGAACGCCTGCGACACGTAGTGGATGATGAAGTCGGGCTTGAAGACCATATCGGCGGTATTGCTATCCTGCTTGACTTCGCCGTTGAGTATAGTCTGGATGCGCAAGCCCACGGGATCGATCTCGTTCACCAGCACCGGCCCCAGGGGACAGAACGTGTCCATGCCCTTGGCGCGTGCCCACTGCCCGTCGGCGCGTTGCAAGTCGCGGGCGCTAACGTCGTTGGCACACGTGTAGCCGGCCACCACGCCGGGGGCGTCCTCCACCGAGACGCGGTGCGCCGTCTTGCCGATCACAATCGCCAGTTCACACTCGTAGTCCAGTTGCGTCGTCAGGTGCGAGTAGATCACGCCCTCTTCCGGGCCGATAATGGCCGTGGGCGGCTTCAGGAAGAGCATCGGCTCTTCAGGCACTTCCATGCCGCTCTCCGCGGCGTGGAGCTTATAGTTCAGGCCGACGCAGATGACTTTCGTCGGCGCCGCCGGCGGCAGGATGTGGAGGTCGGCCAGCGCCAGTGTCCGGTTCCGCGCCGTCCAACCGGTAATCGGATCGCCGTGCACCGCCGTGACACTATCGCCCTCGACGATACCCCATGCGTCCCGCGAGCCATCTTGATAACGAACGAACTTCACGTGCTACACTCCTTTGCGTATGGGCATTCCTGCAATGTAGGATAGTGGCTCTCGCCTACAGATGCAACGCATCGCGCCTGGTCAAGTTCGCCAAATTCGTCACGAAGACTGCGCCGCCAACTCTTCCCGAAAGTAGGCGATCGTCTTGCGCAGGCCCTCTTCCAATGACGTCACCGGACTCCAGCCCAACCGCGCGCGGGCCTTCGCGATGTCGGGCCGCCGCCGTTGCGGATCGTCGGCGGGCAGCGGCTTGTGCACGATTGGCGCGTTGGTAGCCGTCAAGCGCACGATCATGTCCGCGAACTCGCGGATCGTGCGCTCGTCCGGGTTGCCGAGATTGAAGACCTCACCCTGCGTCTCGGGCGTGAACATCGCCGCCGCGATGCCGCGCACCAGGTCGCCCACGTAGCAGAACGAGCGGGTCTGGGCGCCGTCGCCGTAGATCGTGATCGGCCGCCCGGCCAGCGCCTGGGCGATGAAGTTCGGCACCACGCGGCCGTCGCGCGGGTCGTTGCGCGGCCCGTAGGTATTGAAGATGCGGATGATGCGCGCGTCGAGTCCATACTGGCGCACGTACTCCATGGTCAGCGCCTCGCCAAACCGCTTGCCCTCGTCATAGCACGCCCGCGGCCCAATCGGATTCACGTTACCCCAGTAGGTCTCGGACTGCGGGTGCGTCAGCGGATCGCCGTAGACCTCGGACGTGGACGCAAACAGGAATTTCGCGCCGTTTTCCCGCGCCAGTTCCAGCAGATTCTCCGTGCCCACGGAGTTCACGCGCAGCGTCGTTAGCGGATGCCGCAGATAGCCCTCGGGGCTGGCCGGGCTTGCCAGGTGAAATATCGCGTCGCCCCGCCACGCGAACGGCGCGATGACGTCGTGCTCGCGCAGCGTAAACCGGCCGCTCGCCGCCAGGTGCGCGACGTTCTTGGCGCGTCCGGTAATGCCGCTATCGACCGCGGTGACGTCGTGCCCCTGCGCGAGCATGTAGTCACAGAGATGCGAGCCAACGAAACCCGCGCCGCCCGCTACGAGAACTCTCACGGCTTGCCCTGCCTTGGTGTCTGCCCCAACGCGCGCTCATTGTAACACGGGGCGGGCGCGCCGCCCGCGGGGCATGGACCTTATACATGATGAGTCCACCCCAAGTATTGTATGCCAATGCGCCAGCGGCCGGGCGGCGGGATGCGTAGGAGGAAGCTGCCGGACACGGCATGGGCAAACAAAGCGGCGAATGCCGACCCGCTACGGGGGGCACTCGCCGGTGGTTGTCGTGCTGGATGGGGAGTTAACAGGTAAAGGGTGATGAAGGGGGGAAGTGGGGGAAGGAGAGCGGGTGTGGTCGTGTGGTGGCGTTTCCCTAGAAAGGAGGTGATCCAGCCGCAGCTTCCGCTACGGCTACCTTGTTACGACTTCACCCCCATCATCAGCCCCACCCTCACAACGCGCCTCCCTTCACAGGGTTCGCGCCTGCCGCTTCAGGTGTTGCCAACTTTGGTGGTGTGACGGGCGGTGTGTACAAGGCCCGAGAACGTATTCACCGCGGTATGCTGACCCACGGTTACTAGCAACTCCGTCTTCAGAGAGGCGAGTTGCAGCCTCCCATCCGTACTCCCGACCGGCTTTTGGGGATCCGCTCACGCTCGCGCGCTCGCTTCCCGTTGTACCGACCATTGTAGCGTGTGTGTAGCCCAGGGCAATATAGGCCATGCTGACTTGACATCATCCCCACCTTCCTCCGCGTTGCTCGCGGCAGTCCGACTAGATATTCAACTAGCCGCAGGGGTTGCGCTCGTTGCGGGACTTAACCCAACACCTCACGGCACGAGCTGACGACAGCCATGCAGCACCAGTCTGCGCTCTGCGGGGTTCCCCCCACAGTCCCTCCCCTTTCAGGTCGGTACCACGCACATGTCAAGCCCTGGTAAGGTTCTTCGCGTAGCCTCGAATTGAACCACACGCTCCGCTGCTTGTGCGGGCCCCCGTCAATTCCTTTGAGTTTCAGCCTTGCGACCGTACTCCCCAGGCGGGGTGCTTAGCGGGTTCCCTTGGGCACTGAAAATAGATTTGCACCTACCCCCAACACCCAGCACCCATCGTTTACAGCGAGGACTACCGGGGTATCTAATCCCGTTCGCTCCCCTCGCTTTCGCGCCTCAGCGTCAGCACAGACCCAGGCCGCCGCCTTCGCCACCGGTGTTCCTGGCGATATCTACGTATTTCACCACTCCTCCGCCAGTTCCGCGACCCTCTGCCTGCCTCCAGCAGCACCGTCCCGCTTGGCCTCTCCTGGTTGAGCCAGAAGCTTCCACAAGCGGCTAGCGCTACCGCCTACGCGCCCTTTACGCCCAGTAATTCCGGATAACGCTCGCCCCCTCCGTATTACCGCGGCTGCTGGCACGGAGTTAGCCGGGGCTTCTTCCTCGGGTACCGTCATCTTCTTCCCCAAGAAAAGGAGTTTACACCGCGAACGGCGTCTTCCTCCACGCGGCGTCGCTGCGTCAGGCTTCCGCCCATTGCGCAAGATCCCTTCATGCTAAACCCCGTAGGGCTCTGGACCATCTCTAAGTCCCAGTGTGGCCGACCATCCTCTCAGACCGGCTATCCGTCATCGCCTTGGTAGGCCGTTACCCCACCAACTAGCTGATAGACCGCAGACCCCTCCTCATGCGTCCCCTAAAGAACTTTCACCTCCAACTCTCTCGCCAAAGGCCTCATGCGGTATTAGCCCAGGTTTCCCCAGGTTATCCCCCTCACAAGGGTAGGTCGTCTACGTGTTACTCACCCGCACGCCGCTCATGTTCCACTAATGCAAGCACCAGTGGACACGCGCTCGACTCGCATTGATCACGCACGCCGCCAGCGTTCATCCTGAGCCAGGATCAAACTCTCCACAACAAAACTGCTATCGTTCAGTTGCTAACTCACCACCACCCTACCTACCCCAGCTCTCTTCTTCCCGCTGCCCTTACCTTCATCACTCTTTACCTGTTAACGTGCCCGGCGCTGACTAGCGCCATCTCTTTCTACCCTACCACCGCGCCGCCTTCACTGTCAACCCACGAGAGGGAATCTCTCAATTCTGGAATAACGCGCAGCGCATAGACGAAGAGAACCGGCCTACCACACGTCCGGATCGCGCACCACCACGGTGCCGACCATCTTGTCGTGCCAGGTCTGGCCGTTCTTATCCCAGAAGGCCGACAGGAAACCGTAGGTAAGGGGCAGGCCGCTCACGAACTTGCCCACCAGTTCGCGCCGCACCATGGTCTTGAAATCAGGGTACTTCTGCCGTTCCAGTTGCACCACTTCCAGGCCGAACAGCGACTTGCCCGGCGTAGTGCCGCGAATCAAGAACGAGACGAAGAACAAGCCGTAGACGAGGGGCATGAAGATATATTGCCAGAAGATGGTGAGAAAGTTGTAGCCGTCCGCCGGATTGAAGCCGGTCAGCGCAAAGAGGAGGATTAGCCCTACCGGCACGCTCAAGTCCAGCGACGCCGCCAGGAAACGCGGGAAGAAGTGCGCCCGGTGGCCCAGGTCTTCATTCTGCACGAACGTCTTGCACTCCGCGCAGAACAGGCGCTCGTCGGGCACCGGCGCCCGGCACTTGGGGCACCGCAGCACGCCGGGCGCGCTCTCTTCCAACGCCACGTTCTCTTCGGCCTCTTTAACGGCGAGGTCCTCCACCTCCACTGCCGTCAGCCCCCGGATGCGCATGGCGCTCTCTTGCACGCGCTTCATCTGGTCGGGGTGCCGGAAGTAGCCCTTAACACGGGCCACCATCGTTTCCGAGTTCACGCCCGCCGACATGAAAGTGGCCCCGGTAAGGTCCGAGTCTTCGCCCTGCAAGAGTTCCATCAGGCCGATGTTCCGGCGGAACCAGACCTGCTGGCCCACGCGCCGGTCCAGCACGCGCAGCATGAGGGGCCGCGAGTACGTCTGAAAGAGAAAACCGGCCTGCACCCACACCGGCGTCAATACGATGGAAGCCGCCAACCCGGACGTAAGCGGCGGCGAGAACGCGGCGGTTATCGCGCTGATCGCCAGCACGTTGCCCCCCATAATCGAGAGAAAGGTGTGGGGCTCCACGTCGATCGTGAAGATCGAGGTGAAGTAGAGGCGCATGCGCTTCTCATGCTGCAGCGCGTCCCGCTGCACCACCGCCACCAGCAACCCCAGGATGCCGCCGGCCAGCACCACTACCCACATGCGGCCGATGAGCACCGGAATGCCGACTGCCATGCCAAGCAACATGCCGCCGGCATTGCCCAGCACGGACGCGCCGCCCGTATCCTCCATCACCGTCGCCATGGCGAAAACCACGACGAGCATCACGGCAAGGAAGATGCCCACAACGCGCGCCGACAACAATTCCGGGATGAAGAACCCGGTGATGCCCAAGAACGCGATGAAGATCACGAGGCCCACGGCGGCAATGAGAATGCCAAACGCGAAGGGGCGCAAGAGTTCCCACAGGCTGGCAAAGACGACGGCCAGGCCGATGAAGGCGCTCATGACGCCGATGCCCGCCGCAAACCCCGCAATCAGGGTCGAGCGGATGTCCGACACCATGATCAGCACGTCGTCTTCGGTCGCCGCTACGAGTTCTCGCCGATTGAAATCACGCACGTTGCGCGCCCTCCATGCAGAGTTCGTCACCGCGCTCTGTAAACGCTCACCGTTTACCTTACCACGAAAGTAGGGCAACTGAGTGCGTCATTTCCATGAAAATAGCGCCACAGCCTCCGTCATTCTCGCGCACGCGGGAATCCATCTTCCCCGCGCAGCCGGTGGATTCCCGCGTGCGCGAGAATGACGATCAGGGGGCCGTCCCACACTTTCATTGCTTTGGGTGACCGGCAGGCGGCCATGGTGAGTACTCTAAGCGCCGCTTGTCCTCAATGCGCTCTGCGCATTTTGTGGGATATTATCCGCGCAGATTCGTCCGCAAACAGCGGGAGCAATCCGACTGGACACACTACCACACGTCCGGGTTGCGCACCACGATCGTGCGCATGAGCTTATCGTGCCACGTTTGGCTGTTCTTGTCCCAGAATGCCCAGAGGAACCCAATACCGAGAACAAGCGCGCTCATGAGCTTGCCGCCAAGTTCGCGCAGCAGCAATTGCGGCAACCGTGGATACCGGTGATCCCGCAGGTCGATTATTTCCAGACCCAGCAGCGCCTTCCCCGGCGTCGTGCCGCTATGGAGCACCGACACGTAGAACGAGGCGTACAAAGCCGGCGCGAAGACGAACCGCCAGAACCAATTGAGCGGGTGCGCAACGGCCCACGGCGTAACCGGCTGAATAATGAACATGAGAATGAGCGCAGCGGGAATGCCGGCGTCAATCGCAGCCGCCAGCAAGCGCGGCAAGAGATTGGCCTTCTTGCCCACGAGTTCGTTTTGCACGAAGGAATCGCAGGCGCGGCAGAACAGTTCCTCAGATTCGTAGGGCGAGCCGCACTCTGGGCAGCGTTGCGCCAGCAACCGCTCACGCTGCGCCAACGAGAGGTGATCAACCTCTACAGGAGCGCTTTGGGTAATCTCCTCCACGTCAACGCGCGTTACACCGCGCACACGCAGGGCAACTTCCTGGACGCGCCGGCGCTGGGCCGCATCCCGGAACTTACCCCGAATGCGGGCGGCGCCGGTCGTCGGATCAACGCGAATCCCGTGAAATGCCGCGCCAAGCAAAAGGACGTCCTCACCCTGGAGCGCTTGGACGAGTCCCATACTCTGGCGAAACCAGGCCGTCTGTCCAACCAGAGTGTCAAGCGCTGCCCGCGCGAGCAGCGTCCAGCCGTATACAAAGAGGAAACCCGACGGCGCCCAAAACGGCGAGAAGAAGACGATGGCTGCCAGGCTGTGCGTTGGGTAGTATTCCGCGGCAAATGCCCACATTACGACAAGCGGCACGCCAAAGACCGCCAAGAGGACGTGCGGGTCCGTGCGCAGCGTAAGGAAAGAGCCAAAGTGGAGACCCCAGCGCACGTCTTGCTGGAGCCCGCGCCGTTGCAAGAGGGCCATGAGCCCGCCGCACAAACCGCCCACCAGCACTAAGTGCCAGAGGCGGAAGATGAGCACCGCGGCCCCGCCCACCGTCCACAGCAAGCGGCGTCCCGCTTCCGCAAGAATCGCCACGTCCGAAACGTAGACGGAAACGGCGATGATGACGGCAACGGTCAACACGAGGCTGCCGGCTATGAACCTGGTGGTAGGGAATCCCGGGTAGAAAAAGCCCAAGAGACCGGCAAGCGCCGCAAGCACAACGAAACCGGTGAGACCGACAACCATGCCGAAACGAAACGCCTCCAGAATGCCCCAAAGACCGGTGATCAGCACTAGCGACGCAATGAAGCCGGCGGCAACCGCGGCGCCGGCCACACTCCCGGCCAGAATCGTCGCACGGGTGTTGGCTACCATGGCCATGACGTCTGCCGGGCTCTCCGCCCGTATTTCTCGTTGTCTCAGTTCGCTCATCAGACCACCCTCCTCTCGGAATCCTTCAGTTCGACTCTATTCTGAGGCCTCTACTCCACCGAGCCGCCGCGTATGCCTGGATGCAATTCCAGGCACGGCGCGAGACCCTACTCATTTAGGTGCGTCTGCAACCAGCTTTGCGCCTGCTGCGCGGCCTGCTCCACGCTAATCTCACCTCGCGCTAGGGGCAGTGTCAGGTTTCTAAATAGCCAGCTATTGATGGCGTTGCTACTCGCCACATACGATGGATGCGCGGTGCTGAGAATGTCAAGAACGACTTCCCGCTGATGCTCGAGAAAGAGAAGATCGAGGTGTTCTCTAGACCCCGGCGAGGAAATGTGCTCCAGGCTAGACTTGACAGTCGGCAAACGACTGCGTTCACCAAAGTGCAGAGCCAGGGGAGCCAACACCTGGTACGAGAGATCAAGGTCTCTTGCGCCTGCGGGAATAGCGGTCACATCGAAGAGCATAAGCGGTGTTCCTGCCTTCGGCCCTGCAGGGATTGACGCCGCTTCACGGTCACCAGTACTGCTGATCTCAAAGGCAGTCTGAAAGAGGATGCCAGTCCGGCTGGCACGATACGGGCGCCGAATTCCCGGTGGGTGAGATGAAATCACTTGCCCATAGGGCATAATGCCGTGTACCCGTCCGAGTTCATCCCAATAGTGAAGACCGCGCAGCGCCGCTGGATCGGTCAGTTGAACGGCGCCGGTTTCCAAGTCAATTACGTCTTTGCCTGTCTCCTGCAATACGAAGGGCAGCCAGTCAGCATAGAAGTGGCTTACGCCAAAGCCCCACTGGTCCACTGTGCCATCGCCATTCGTATCCTGCGTCAACTGCTTCGCGGCAGCGACAAAGTCTTCACGCGACCAACCCAGCTGCGGTGGGGCAACATTCGCCTGGGAGAAGAGGCCGGGTAGGTATTGGGTAACGCCAGCGGTTACCCTGGTTGGCAGTGCCATCGTTTGTCCCTGGTATCGTACAAGCTTGACGGATTGAGGGAAGAACTGTTCCAGAGGTTGGTTTGCGTCGTTCTGGATGAAGCGATCCAAGGGTTGCAGGAGATTGCTCTTGAAAAGCCACGGAAAGTCAACCTGCCAGGCAAAAACCATCAGGTCCGGCACTGTGCCTGCAGAGATTCTTGCGGAGAGGGCAGCAGCAAATGCATCCTGTGTGGCTTCTAGATTTCCAGTGGTAGAAAACGTCAGTTTAGCCTCTTGCATTTCAATATTGGCTGGGACATCAGCCACTCTACCCTCATTCACATGACGAATAGCCTCCAACATCGGGCCCTGCCTGCGAAACATGGCAAGCGTAAGAGTCTCTTTGTCTTTTGAGGGTTGCGGTACGGCGTCCTGTAGCGCAGTCGGCGCAGCACGCGCTTCCTGGTCGTCGTCTTCATCATCGCCGCCACAAGCAGCCAGCAAGAGAAGCTGAGCGCCGAGCAGCGCGCGTCCGAGCCATTCTCGCCTTGTCAATCGTTTAGCTGTAGTCACTTGAATCCTCCGGCTAGCATAGCCACGAAAGTAGCTGATCTAACTTTACTTCTCAAAGTGCGTTCAGTCGTCACATGGGAGTTCAGGAACCCATTTGAAGCCGATGCACATTAGTACCCTGGCGCCTCATTGAAAGAGGATCAGATAAAGGACAGTCAAGACTACCTATGGTTCACTCAAATAGGACTTCAGCCAATCCTGCGCCTGTTGCGCGGCTTGCACCACGTCCAATTCACCACGGGTGAGAGGCAACGTCAGCCTGTCGAAGAGTTCTAGTGTCATGTAGAAGCTGCTCGCTAGTTGCGATGGTCTGGCGGTATCGAGCAGATGGAAGACGAGCTCCCGGTCCTCTGGCGGCAACATGAGCTCCAAGTAGCCGGTGCTGGGTTTTTCAATGTGCTGCTGTCCCGCGATTACGGGCGGCATGAGGAGACGCGAACCGAGATCAAGCGCGAGAGGCATTAGAGTCTCGTAGGAAAGGGCGGGATCGGGCGCAAGGGACGGGATTGCCGCAGCCTGTGACACTGATAGCGGCGTTACGTCCCGCGGCCCGGCCGGCAATGGGGCTTGTTGGCCCGCCAGCATGTTGCTGGGAGAAATGTACCGAAAGAAGAGAATGCCGTTGAGCAGGGTTGTGAAGTCAACATCGAATTGGTCTGCCGTCACCGTCGCGCCATGGGGCATGATGCCGTGCACGCGCCCCAGTTCGTCCCAGAATTGCAGCCCGCGCAGCGCCGCCGGATCCGTAAGACGCACAGCGCCAGTGTGTGGGTCGAGTATATCCTTGTCCAGTTCCTGCAAGACAAACGGCAACCAGTTCACGAAGTATTTGTTCGGATTGAATCCCCACTTGTCCACTTTGCCGTCACTATCGGAATCTTCGGTCAGATTTTGTGCGGCCGCGACAAATGCCTCACGGGTCCAGCCCTTTTCAGGAGAAGGCAGCCCGGCATCTGCGAATTGCTTAGGTTTGTACCGTGCCACGCCGGCCTCCAGCGCGATGGGCAGGGCCATCAACTGGCTTTGATAGCGGACCAACTCCAGGGCAGGGGGAAGGAACTCCTCTGAAGGCTCCGAGCGATCTTGCTGTACAAACCGGTCGATCGGCTGGACAAGCCCGCTGCGCAACACCCAGGGAATGTCGAGAAAGATGCTGACCATGAGCAGGTCCGGCGGCGTGCCGGCAGAATCCTGCTCGCTCAGAAACGCCGAGAGTGCGGCCTGTGCGCCTTCGATGAGTTCCAATGGGTCGCGCGGTCTCGCGATGTTTATCCGGACGCGCTCCAATTGAACGTCTTCCGGCGCGCCTGGCACTGCACCCGCATTCCACCGCTCAATGGCATCGTCGACAGCCCTGGCGTGCCCGTCCGGCGTGGCGGCCAGCCGCAGCGTTACCGGCTCTCGCGAGACCTTTGGCACAGAGGCCTGCGGCGCCTCCGGCGCAGCACGCGGTTGATCGTCATCTTCATCATCGCCGCCGCAGGCAGCGATGAGAAAGACCTGCGCACCAATCAAAGTGCTACCGAGAATTTCACGTCTCGTCATGAGGTGAGACTCCGTATGTCTATATGGAACCCTTGCTTTGCCGCTGCAGCTTTGATATTAGATGCTTCTACCCCGGCTACGGGCACTACGCCAACTGGTGAACACCTCTCTGAGACCAGTTCCTTTGAGCCGGAGGGGTGCGGCAACTCTCACGGCGCGCTACTCGTTCAAATACGACTGCAGCCAGTTCTGCGCCTCCTGCGCCGCCTGCTCTACGACCATTTCCCCGCGGGCAAGCGGCAGCGTCAGCTTCTCGAACAGTTGAAAGTGCATCATATAACTACTGGCAAGCGGCGATGGGCGGCCGGTTTCCAAGACGTGGAACGCAAGCTGCCGGTCATGTTCCGGCAGCAAGAGATTGATGTGGCCGGACTGCGGATTCTCAAGGTACTCTTGTCCGGAAATCACCGGCGGGAGCAAGTAGCGCTCCCCGAGGTAGTTCGCCAGCGGGACCAGCGCCGCGTACGCCTGGGCGGTATCGCGGGCGCCAGCGGGTATCGCCAAAGAAGCCCCCAAAGTCAATGGCGTAACGTCGCGCGGCCCGGCTGGGAGCGGGACTTGCTTGCCCGTAGTGACGGCGCCGGGGGACATGAAATAGAAGAAGAAAGTGCTGGGATGCCGAGACCAGAATTCAAACCGGTAGGTGGCCGCTGTCACGTCGGGGCCATGGGGCATGACGCCGTGCGTCTTCCCCAACTCATCCCAGAACCGCAAGCCGCGCAGGGCCGCCGGCTCCATGAGCCGCGCTTCGCCGGTATTCAGGTCTACCACGTCCCGATCCGTCTCCTGCAAGACGAAGGGTAGCCAGTTCACGACGTTGTATATCGGACGAAAACCCCAATTGTCCACCTTGCCGTCGTCGTCGGTGTCTTGCGTGAGCCGCAGGGCGGCGGCAACGAAGTCTTCACGGGTCCACCCGTCGTCCGGGGCCGGCAAGCCCGCGTCCGCGAAGTGCTTGGGGTTGTACCGCGCGACGCTGGCGCCCAAGGAAACGGGCAACGCCATCATCCGGCCCCGAAAGCGCACCAATTCCAACGCCGCCGGCAGAAAATTCGCCAATGGCTCGTTGCCGTCTTGCTGCAGAAGGCGATCAAGCGGCTGGATGATGCCGCTGCGGAAGGCCCAGGGATAATCGAAGAGGCGATTGACCATGAGCAGGTCAAGCGGCGCGCCGGCAGACTCTCGCTCGGCCAGGAATGCTTGCACTCGCTCTTGAATGTGCGCGAGAAGCTCCATCGGCGTGCGCCGCGAGGAGATCTGAATCGTGAGGCGCTCCAGCCGGATGTCCTGAGACCCGCCGGGAAACTCGCCCCGGTTCCATGCATCGACGGCTTGACCAACAACCGGAGCAAATTCAACCAGCATCGAGGCAATTGTCAGTGTAGTCGGCTCTCGCGCCGGCGGCGCCGCAGCCGGCGGCGCCGTGGGCGCGGCGCGCGGCTGCTCCGCGTCGTCCTCATCATCGCCGCCGCAAGCGGCCAGTAGAACTGCCTGTGCGCCAAGGAGAGCGCCGCCGAGCAAGGCACGGCGTGTGAGTAGCTTCGCCGCGGTTGGCGGGGTCGCCGAATCCTCCGGTGATTCCAAAACCTCTGGATAAAGCAAAGCACACGGTCCCACCGCAGTCATGCGTATTCTCCTTGTTCGCGAATCGCTCTCCCGGGCGGGAGTTACCACCTGTCTTGAGTATCTAACAACACGAGCGTAAGGTCAAGAAGTGTAATGAACTGAGTTACTGGGCACCACCCTCGCGCTTTGCAGAGGCGCTACCGAAAGCTTGTTCAGCGTGAAAGGCATTGAACTTCCACAAGCCCTTGCATGGCGGCCGCGGTGGAGCCGCTGCCATTAACCGGCCTAGGAGAGTCGAGCAAAGACAAGCCGCTCGCGCTGAGGCTATCCGCGCGCGAACGGCTTGTCTCGCTCAAGAAAAAGGCTCTGCGGCAATCAAGCTAACGCATTCAAGCGAGCGGCAGCGTGAACGTAAAGCGGCTGCCCTCACCCGGCGCGCTTTCGGCGCGGATTGTGCCCCCGTGGGCCTCGACCAATTGCTTGGCAATGGTCAGCCCCAGGCCCGCGCCGCCGGTGCTGCGTGCGCGCGACGGGTCGACCCGGTAGAGCCGGTCGAACACGTGGGGCAGGTCCTCAGCGGGAATGCCCTCACCGGAGTCGGCTACCGTCACTGAGACCATCCCATCCTCTTCTTCGACGGATACGTCGATGCGGCCGCCGGCCGGCGTGTGCGTCACCGCGTTTTGCAACAGGTTATTCATCACCTGCTCGATGCGCGTGCGGTCGATATGCACCAATCGGCCTGGCCCGCTGCGCCCTTCCTCTCCAGAGTCCCACGCCAGCGTGATCTCCTTTGCCTGCGCTTGCGGGCGAAACGCCTCGACCGACCGCGAAATCACGCCGGCCAAAGTTCCCGGTTCCAGGTCGAGCCGGAAGTCGGCCGCCTCCGTCTCCGCCAGCAGGCGCAGGTCTTCCACCAGCTTGGAGAGGTACATCGTCTGCCGGTGCATGTGCATGATCGTCGCCTGGTCGGCTTCCAGCACGCCGTCCCGCACCGCCTCCACGTAGCCGCGTATGTTGGAGAGGGGCGTGCGCAGTTCGTGCGCCACGTCGGCCACCATGTTGCGGCGCTGCCGCTCGGCGTTTTCAAGACCGGCGGCCATGGCATTGAACGTGCGCGTCAACTCCCCAACTTCGTCGCGCCCGGCATCTTCCGCCACCCGTTGCGAGAGGTCGCCTTTGCCCAACTTCTGCGCCGCGCTCGTGAGCCGGCGCACCGACCCCAGCAGCCGGCGCGACAGCAGCGAGACGAGCACAATGCCGCCCAGACCCGCGACGAGACCCGACCACAAGAGCGATTGAAAGCTGGTTTCGGCAAAGCGCCGCAGCGAAGGCTCCTGGATTTCCCGCCACGCTTCGCCGGAAGCCGGTATGCGCTCCGGCCCCCGATACGGCCTGAACGTGGGCCGCGAGGCAACGGGCCCGATCAGCACGTAGCCTACGTCCTCATCGCCCACGCGAATGCCGGACTTGTAGTAGCGCTCGCGGGAAGCATGCTCGCTTTCGCTGGCCCATCGCGTAACGACCAGGAGATGGCCGTGCTCATCCAGAATTGCGATGTCGCGCCCAGTGAGATAGCTCACCCGTTCGACGATGCCGGCCACACCGCTCCAACTGCCTCTACCCGTGTAATACTCCGTGAACGCTTCATGGATGCGGGCAAAGAGGGCCTCATTGGAGGCGGCGCGCATTTCGTGCACCTCGCGCTCCGCCGCCAGGCCGCTATACGTGCCCACCGCCGCCAGCGCCAGCACAAGCACGGCGGCAAAGCCGGCGATGAGCCGGAATTGAAGGCTGTAGAACCACCTAGCCATTGCGGTCTTCGTCCCAGACGCTGAACCGGTAGCCGACACCGTAGACCGTCTGAATGCGGCCCGGGCCGTCCGCCGGGCGAATCTTGCGCCGCAGATTGGCCACGTGGGCGTCCACCGTGCGGTCGAAGCCCTGGAAGTCGAAGCCGAATACCCGGTCGATGATCTGCTCGCGGGAAAAGGTGCGTTCCGGCTCCTTGATGAGCATGACGAGGATTCTATACTCCGTCGGCGTAAGCGCGGCCTTCGCGCCATTGGCGTAGACAGTGCGCCGGTGCAAGTCCACCGTTACGCCGCTGTGGGCGATCTCCGCCGGTCCGCGTTCCAACTCGCCGGTCGCGGTGCGGCGGAGCACGGCGCGGATGCGCGCCGCCAGTTCCCGGGGGCTAAACGGCTTGGTGACGTAGTCGTCGGCGCCTAAGTCCAGCCCCTTTAGCCGGTCCTCTTCCTCCACCCGCGCCGTGACCATCACCACCGGCACCGTGGACTCCTTCCGCAACGCGCGGCAGACCTCGATGCCGCCCAGCCTGGGGAGCATGAGGTCCAGCACCACCAAATCGGGCCGGGCGCTGCGGGCCAGGCGCAAGCCCTCCACGCCGTCATGGGCGCTCACAACCTTGTGCCCGTCCCGCCGCAGGTAGAGGCTGACCAGCTTGACGGTGTCCGGATCATCTTCGACAATGAGCACGGTGCTTGGCATACGTTCCTCGCTTTCGCACTTGCGCGACACGTTCTTATTCTAAAGCCCGCAGAGTCGTCACCATCCCAAGTTGCGCATCCGCCCGACCCCAATGCCGCCGCATCGAACGGAGCGACAGCAAGACTCGCGTACAAGACTTCCGGTAGCGCAGGTTTGCAACCTGCGAGGCTGCGGGGTCAATCCTTTGCGAGTGCTTTTCTTTTGCTCTGGCGGGGGACAAGCCCCCGCGCTACTCTAATGCGACCGCATTGCCGCCCGATTCTCGCCCCTGCCGCGCGCTTCCCTGCCCTTAAGCATAGCAAGAACCATGAAGAAAATATGAAGTCAGCCTGAAAAAGCGAACCCCCGGCAATTGCCGGGGGTTTGCTTGATTGTGCTGGGTCTGTGACGCCCGTGAGAGGGGGAGACGCCGCCACAGACCGTTTCGCTAGTTGTCGTCGTCGTCGTTGTCGTCGCTGTCACCGCCGTCGTCACTGCCCGCAGGCTCCGCGGTAGGCGAGACTTCAGCGGGCGCCGCCGGGACGGCTTTGTCCCGGTCGGGCGCCAAGCCCCTATAGTGGAAGTACCCCCGTTGGATCGAGTGTTGCCGGCTCCACTGCCAGCCATGGCCCTTGCCGCGTTCGAAGCCGCCACGTCTGTGGAAGCGCTCCGTCTGCGCGGCGAACCGCTCGCGAATCTCGCCGGCCTGCTCCTCGGTGAGTTGGCCGCCTTCAATCAGAGCTTCGAGGTGTTGGTCAAGTTGCTTTTCGATCAGTTCCGGCGACATGCCCATCTGCCCCATGGCTGGGAAACCGCCCCGGCCCTGGAACATGTGCCCCCGGCCGTCAAACTTCTGTCCCCGGGCCCGGCCTTCTTTCTTGCCGCGCTCGTGCCCGCCGGCCAGCCAGAAAGAGTCCGGGCGGCTGGCGTACCACTCGCGCAGTTCGTCCGCCTGCTCCTGGGTGATGCGGCCGCTCTCCACCAGCGCCCCGAGCCGCTGGCCGACCATCTCCTCGAACCGTTCGTCGCGCATTTCTTGCCGCGCCTGGTCAAACGCGTCCTGAACCTGTTGCTCCTCCAGCCCCAGGATGTCGGCAACCCGGGTGATTAGCCCGCGAATGGGCTTTCCGGCGCCATTGCCGTTCTCCTGCGCCAATGCCGTGCCGCCGCCAATGCCAACGGCCAGCGCCAGCACGGCGACTATCGCAATGAGCCAATGCTTCTTCCTCACAGAAAACCTCCTGTGTGCTCCGGGCGGTTCGTTCCGCCTCTGATTCGAGCATAGGGGAGGAATGTCAAGGAAATACGAACGGCGCACGCGCTCCGCGAGAAACGGGCGTTTCCAATCCGGCGCGCCGGCGCCAAGCCGCGCTAGGAGAATCGGCGTTGCGGGCTGCTATACTAAAGGCGATTGGCTCGCGGCAAGGCGGAGAATCATGGAAGTCAACGGAGAATTCATCGTCACGCTCGTCGTAACCGTCGGCGCCATCGCGGCCTTGCTTTGGCGCTTGGAGACCCGCATTTCCGGCGTGGAGTCGCGCCTGGAGAAACGCATCTCAGGTGTGGAGACGCGGCTAGGGGGACGCATCTCAGAGGTCTCCGACCGCGTTTCGCGCATCGAAGGCTTGCTGGAAGGATACTTCCTGCAGGCGCGGGGCAGCGACGACAAGAGCTAAGCCCGGCCTGACCGGAGGAGACTTGGTCAACGACTTTGCCGTAGACGTCCGGGCGCTCAATCCTCTGCTGGAATAGCAGCGCGGCTTTCCGGCGGGCAACGCGCCCAGCGCGGCCCCAACCCAGCCATGAAAGCGCGAGAGCCCTTCCTCCAGCGAGGAAGGGCTCTCGTTTCGCCGGCCTCTACCTGACGGCGGCCATGCCGCGCGCTCAGAGCGCTATTCCGCCACCTCTAACCGCTCGATAGTTGGCCTCCGCCGCTCAGAACGGCGGAAGATCCCGGGAATGCTCTGGTTGGCCAGCGTGTAGACCACCGGCACCACCAGCAGCGTCAGGAACGTCGAACTCACCAGACCGCCGATTACCACCGTGGCCAACTCCGCGCCCAGAATACCGCCCGTGTCTTCGGAGAACGCCGCCAACGGTATCAGGGCAAAGCTGGTGGTAATGGCCGTCATCAGAATCGGCCGCAGCCGGATGCGCCCGCCCCGCATCAGCGCTTCGAAGACGCTCAGGCCGCGCTCCCGCAATTGCTCGACAAACGAAACCAGCACCACCGCGTTCGTCACCACAATGCCGATCAGCAGCAGAATGCCCATCATGCCCGGTAGGCCCAGCGAGCGCCCGGTGATTGCCAGCGCCGCCAGCGCGCCAATCAAGGCCAGCGGCAAACTGGTAACGATCACGAACGGGTTTCGCAGCGAGCCAAGGCTGCCGACCATCACCAGATAGACCAACACTACGCCCACGCCCATGGCGATGAAGATGTCCTCGAAACCCTCCGTAATCTGCGAGAAGACGCCGGCGTTCGTCACGGTCACGCCCGGCGGCAAGTCCAGGGCGTCGATCTTCGCCTGAATCTGCTCGCCAATCACCTGCGTGTCATCCACGGTGAGGTCGCCGCTGATGCTCGCCGAGCGCAGGCCGTCGGTGCGGGTGATGGTCACCGGCCCCGGCGCCACCCGCACGGTGGCGATCTCGCTCAGCGGCGCAACCCCCGCCGGGCCGGCGATCATGAGCGCGCTAATTGTCTCGACGCTATTGATCCCCCTTGCGGCCCCGCTCAAGACTACGTCCACCGGACTGCCGCCCAACTCGACCTGCGTCACCGTCTGCCCCACCAGAAACTGGTTGATCTGAAAGGCGACGGTCTGGGCGCTCAGGCCCAGCGCCGCGGCCCGCTCCGGATCGACCTCCACGACCACCTCGTCCCGCGCCTCGCTCACGTCGCTCCTGACGTCCTCGACGCCGTCGATTGTTGCCAATTCGGCCTCGAGCGCGAGCGCGATGGGCGCAATGTCGCCGTAGTTGTTGCCCGTGATGCTAATCTCCAGCCCCGCCGCCGGGGGGCCGCCGCCTACGTCGTTGATGCTGATGCGGCGATCATCCGTGCTTGGCAGCCGTTCACGCAAATACCCCAATATGTCCTCGGGCGCGTCCTCCTTCAGGCTGATGAACACTGCGGCCTGGTTGAAGCTCGCCGCGAAACTCTGACCGCCGGAGCGGTTGGTCGCGCCCACGGTGCTGTCGTAGACGTCGGCTACTGGCGCGATTTCGCTCTCTATGTCGCTGACCGCGGCCAGGGTAGCCTCAGGCGGCGTGCCCGGCGGCAGCACCATGTTGATCGTGACGAATTCCGTATCGCCGGCAGAGAAGAGATTGATCGGAATGAAGCGCAAGAGACCCAGACTGCCGACGGCAATCACGATGGCGGCCAACAGCGTGAGCGCCTTGTGCCTCAGCGACCAGCGCAGCATGGGCACGTAGATGCGCTGCATCCACGTCTCCGTCTCCGGGATTTCCTCTCCCTCGCCCACGCCCTCCGGCAGGTCTCCCGGCCGGAGCAGATACGCGCCCAGCACGGGCACGGCGGTAAGCGAGACCACCAGGGAGGCGATCAACGCAAAGCTGACCGCCAACGCGAACGGAAAGAAGAACGCCCCCACGAGACCTTGTATGAAAGCCAGCGGCGCGAACACGACAATCGTCGCCAACGTGGAGGCCGTGATGGCGGGGCCCACTTCCACCGTCGCTTCCAGCGCGGCGCGCCAGCGGTCCCGGCCGACCTCGATGTTGCGGTAGACGTTTTCCAACACGACGATGCTGTCGTCTACCACCCTGCCGACCGAAATCGCCAGGCCGCCCAACGTCATGAAGTTCAGCGCAAGCCCCTGCCAACTCATGAGCAACACGGCGGTGAAGATGCTGAGCGGGATCGAAAGCACGATCACCAGTGTGGGCCGCAGCGTGCGAAACACACCCCGCAACACGCTGGGGCGCACGGTGAGGAAGAACAGGAAGACCACAATCGAGGCGAAGCTCAGGCCCAACACCGCTTCGCGCTCCAGCGTGTCGATCTGGGCCTGGATCTGGGGGCCGTCGTTGTAGACGATCACCACGTCCACGTCCGGCGGCAGGATGTCCAGGTTCGCCACCGCTTCTTCAACGGCGGTCGTCACGTCGATGGTGTTCGCGTCCGGGTCCTTGAATAGGGAGACGTTGATGCTGGGCTTGCCGTTGGTGCGGGAGATGCTGCGCGCCAGGCCCGCGCCCAGCCGCACGTCCGCCACGTCGGCCAGCCGCACCGGCGGCTGCGGTCCGGCAGCCTGCGCCGGCGGTCCCGTGAAACCGCGCGGAATCACCAACTCTCGCAATTCATCCAACGACTCCAGCCTGTGCGTGGTCTTTACCGGCAGCACCTGGCCGCCGCTCGTTATCGCCCCGCCGGGAAACGTGATGTTGTTCTCCCGCAGCGCCTGCGAGACCTGGAAGAGCGACACGCCCCGCTCCAACAAGAGGTCCGGGTCTACCGTGATGAGAATGCGCTGTTCGACGTCGCCGGTAACTTCTATATTCGCGATGCCGTCGATGCCGGTGAGTTCCGGCAAGATGCCGGTCTCGAGGATCTCTTGCAACTCGACGATTTCACGCTCACCGGAAACGCTGAGGCGAATTACCGGGAAAGAATCCGGGTTGATGCGGCCGACGATCGGCTGGTTGACGCCGTCCGGGAAGCGCAGTCCACTCACCCTGGAGTTGATGATGTTCTCCACTTCCTCCATGTCCGTGCCAAACTCGAACGTGGCGATGATGACGGACTGGTTCTCGGTGGAGATTGACTGCATGGTGTCCAGGCCGTCGATGCCCGCGACCGCGTTCTCCACCGGCACGGTGACGTTTTCGGCAACCGACTCCGGATTGGATGAGGGATAGAACGTCGTAACCGTAACCAGCGGAAACTCCACCTCCGGGAAGAGCTCCACCGGCAGGCGGCCATAGGTGAATATGCCCGACGCCAGCACGAGAATGACGGCAAGGACCGTAACGGAACGGCGGCGCAAGGCGAGATTGGTGATGAACGCGATCAAGATAACCTCCACACGGTGTGTTGGATTAATGTGCTCTTACTTCTAGTATACTCAACAATTCGCTTCTCGTGTGGCTTTCGCTATCGAGATTTCCCATTTCGGCGAACGCGCGGCGGGCCGGGAGCGCGGAGACGGCGGGCGCGGTGCTTGCGTCCGGCGGCGAGCGGCGAATGTCTAACGGTGTGGGCAACGAACGCGACTCATGCGAATGGACGCGCGACGCGGCGCGGGAATCGGTGGCGTTGCGGCCCGCGCGGAATGGCTCTATGTAGTGACCGGCTGCGCTGGAGGAGCGCGATACGCATGAAGATTCTCTTGGACCCTGGACACGGCGGACGGGACCCCGGCGCGGTGGGCGCATTGCCCGGCGTCGAATCGGCGCAGCGCCTGCACGAGAAGGACGTTACGCTGGCGGTAGCGCGCCAGGCCGCCAAGCTGCTGCGAGAACGCGGCTACACCGTGCTGCTGACCCGCGAGACCGACGAGTACGTGCCCTTGCACGCCCGCACCGGCCTGGCGCTGGCGGAGCAGGCGGACGCCTACCTCAGTATCCACGCCAACGCCGGCGGCGGCACGGGCTGCGAGGTCTGGTACCAGGAAGGGGACGATTCGTCGCGGGCCTTTGCCGCGGCCCTGGAAAAGGGCATCCAAGACGTGGACGTGGTGCCCAACCGCGGCCTGAAAGCCGGCAGCGCCGCCACCCGCACCAACTGGTACACCTTCTCGCAACTGGCCAACGACGCGCTGCTGGAACTGGCCTTTCTCGACCACCCGCACGACGCGCGGCAGCTTGCGCAACACGCCGACCGCTTCGCCGAGGGCATCGCGAACGCCATCGAGGCGCACCTGCCGCTGGTGGAGAAAGAGTATGCCGATTGGCAGACCGAGAAGCGGCAAATCATCGCCCAGCGGGACGCCATGCTTGCCGAAATCTACGCGGAACTGATGGCCGACCGCACCGACCTGGCCTACGCCATTCGCCTGGCCAACGGCGGCGAGAACCCCGACGACCTGGGCGGCATGACCCGCGCCGAACGGCTGCGGGAACTGAACGAGAAGTGGGCCGGGAAGATCTGAGAGCGCCCCGAGACATCCATGCACGTCCGGCGCGCGGGCCGCGCCGGACACAACCTGTCGCGCCACATCCGACAGAGAGGAGAGAAGACATGACTGGTTTCGAATTGGCCGGCCTGGGCAGCATCACCGTGGGCGTACGCATCGTGGTTTCCGCCCTCAAGCACGCCGGGCTGCCCAAGCGCTACGCGCCGATTACGGCGGTGATTCTCGGCGCTATCGCCGGCACTATCGGCGGCAACCTCACCGGCGCGGAGTGGTTCACCAGCCTCGTGCTGGGCATTCTCGCCGGCGGGTCCGCCGTGGGCCTCTACGAAATCGGCCGCCACGCCACCAATCGCAACGCCAACCCACAGCCGTAGGGGCAGGCCTTGTGCCTGCCCCCGTTGCGCCTGCGCCTTGTGCCCGCCCATGTATTCACCGTAGGGGCAGCGCCTTGTGCCTGCCCTCCGTAGGGCCAGTCCCTTGTGCCTGCCCCGTTTCTGCCGTAGGGGCAGCGCCTTGTGCCTGCCCACGTAGCCACCGTAGGGGCAGCGCCTCGCGCCTGCCCCGAAACGACCCGGCACGCACACAAAAGGCTTAGGGGCACGACATGTCGTGCCCCTAAGCCTTCGTGGTGGATATTCGCGTCCCGCAGTCGCCTCAACGATGTTCACAAAGTTGATAGGTCACACGCGCATTAGTATTGTCAAGAGCATCTTTGCTGTTGAGACTGCCATAGTGCTACTATGTAGTTGGATAGATTGACGTGCTATGAGCCATCATGCGAAAAATTCGAGCGACAGAATCAAAGGCGCATCTCGCCGCTCTCCTGCGCAACGTCGAGCGTGGCGAAACCGTCGCCATCACGCGCCATGGCAATACGATTGCCCATCTTGTACCTGCCCATGCGCAAGACTCTGAATTGCGGCGGGCCGCCGTGGCGCGCTTCCGGCAGCGCCGGCTGCGGTGGCGGCGCGCAGCGATGACCACACAAGAAATACTGGATGCCCGGCATGAGGGTCATCGTTCGTGAGCGTCCTCCTTTTCAATTCGTCCGCGGCCGCGGCCGGCACTTCAAGGCAGAGACCATAACGCTAGTTGACCCCGACTCCAGTGCCAAAGCGATGGAAAACCGCGGGGGAGCGCCGTTTTGGCCAAAGTCGCGGGCTTCATCTCGCGAACGGAGCGCACAATGGTAGAAAAGCATCGCCGGCGATCCTTCTTCCAACGCGTGCCGGAAACGTTGCAGCTATGCCGCCTGGCCGTATGGCTGGCGTGGCGGGCGCATCCGCCGCTGGCCGTCCTCACGTTGCTGCTGCTCGTGCTGCAAGCGGCGCTGCCGCCGGTGCAACTCCTGTTCTCCCAGGCCCTGGTGGAGCGGCTCACGTTCGACCTCGGCTTGACCGCGCAGATCCCGGATCTGGCGCGCCGGCTGCCCTTGGCCGCCTGGATTGGGCTCGCGGCCGGAGCGGTGGCGCTCGTCCAATTCATCCAACCGCTTTCCGCCACGCTGCAATCCATCGCCAGCGATCGCATTACGGGTTTCGCGGCCGGCGAACTCATGCGCACCGCCAACCGCTGGCAGGGGCTGGCGCGGTTCGAGAACCCGGCAATTGCCGACGACCTGGCCCACGCCCGCCGCTACGTGCGCGGCAGCGGCATAACGATCATGAATTACGGCACCCGCGCCGCGCTCGCCGTGTTCACCGCCGCCGGCGCGGCGCTGGTGTTGGCAACGCTTCACCCACTCGCGCCGCTCCTGCTGGCGCTCTGCACGCTGCCCGCCCTCGCCCAACGGTGGGACTATGGCGACCGCATGGGCAGCCACCTCTACATGCAATCGCCGCAGGCGCGCCAACTCCAGTACTACCGCGACATGATGCTCACGCCTGAACCCGCCAAGGACGTGCGCTTCTACCACTTGAACGAGTTCTTCACCCGGCGCTACGCGGCAATCTTCGACCGCGTGATGACCGAACTTGACCGTCTGCGCCGCGCGCTCGTGCCGCGCGTCACCCTGGCCGGCTTGCTCGCGGCCTTGGCCGTTGGCGGCGTCTGGCTCTGGCTCGCCTGGCGCATCTATCTCGGTGAAGAGACGCTGGGCGCGTTCGTGCTCTACGGCGGCGCGGCGGCTCTTTTCCACCAGCAACTCCTGGCAATTGGCCTCGACCTGGGCTTCTTCCCCCTGGCCTTTGGCGCGTTGCGTCCGTTCCTGCGGATGCTGGAAGCGCCGCCGGACCTGCCCGCGCCAAGCCGGCCGCAACCGGCCCCGCGCCCCATACACCGCGGTATCGTCTGCGAGGGCGTGCGCTTCGCCTATCCGGGCAGCGACGCGCCGGTGCTGGAGGATGTCTCGTTCCACCTGGAGCCCGGCCAATCCACGGCGCTTGTGGGCCGCAACGGGGCCGGCAAGACCACGCTGATCAAGCTGCTGCTGCGCTTCTACGACCCCACGGCGGGGCGCATCCTGCTCGACGGCGTCGACCTGCGAGAATACGACCTGGCCGACCTGCGCCGCGAGATGGGCGTGATTTTCCAGGATTTCGTCCGCTACGAACTCACCGCCGGCGAGAATATCGGCCTGGGAGAGGTAGACGCGCTCCACGACGCCGCGCGCGTAGAGGCCGCCGCCGCCCGCTCCGGCGCGGACGCGGTCGTCAGCCGCCTGCCGCAGGGACTTGACACCCAAGTAGGCCGGCAGTTCGGCGGGCGCGAACTCTCCGGCGGCGAGTGGCAGCGGCTGGCGCTGGCGCGCGGGTTCATGCGCGACGCCGCCCTCATCGTGCTGGACGAACCCACCGCTTCTCTGGACGTGGAAACCGAGTATGCGGTCTACCGGCAATTCCACGACCTCACGCGAGACAAGATTACGGTTCTCATCAGCCACCGCTTCTCCACGGTGCGCATGGCCGACCGCATCCTGTATCTGGCCGATGGGCGCATTGCCGAAGCGGGCAGCCACGAGGAACTCATCGCCCAGGACGGCGAGTACGCCCGCCTCTATCGGATGCAGGCCGAACAGTACGCCGCAGCAGCGCAAAAGGAAGACACCGCGTGAACATGCTGCAAAGAATGGCGCTCGTATGAACACGCTGCTGAGGAAACTACGGCAATTCTGCACCGCCCTCTTCTCCCTCTCCCGCTGGGAGAGGACCAGGGTGAGGGTCGGCAAGCAACTTCAGGACGTCCGGTCAACCACCGTGCTCCTGGCGCGGGGCCTGGCCATGGTGCTGTCGCCGGCGCCGGGCGTGGCGGCCCTCTACCTCTCGTTGGGGCTCCTGACCGCGGTCTTGCCCGTGGCGCAGGTGTGGGTGGGCAAAGTGCTGCTGGACCAGCTTGCCCTGGCAGTGGGCGGCGCCGCGATCGCGCTCTCCGCCGTCTTGCTGATCGCCGCGCTCTATGCGTTGACGATGGCCGCGCAGTCGGCGCTGGAGCCCGTGCAGGAAGCGCTCACCGCCTCGCTGCAAGACCGGGCGGTGGGCGGATTCGACCGCCGCCTCCTGGCCGCCGGCGGCCGCCTGGTCGATCTCTACCAGGTTGAGCGCCCGTCATTTCAGGACAAACTCGAGCACGTCACCCTCGGCAGCCACGTCATTCCCGGTCTGGCGCCGCTGCTGCAAAGCGGCCTGCGCCCCACCCTGACGTTGCTGGGTTTGCTCCTCCTGCTCGTGCCGCTCCACCCGCTGATTCCCCTCGCGCTCCTGCTCGTAACCGTGCCCTATCTGCTCAGCGAGCGGCGCATGGCGGACAGCCGCCAAACGGCCCTGGCCAAGTATTCGCGCGCCGCCCGCGAAATGGACTACTACTTCCAGGTTACGACCGAACCCCAACCGGCCAAGGAAGTGCGGGTCTTTGGCCTGGGCGGCTTCTTCCTGCAACGCTTTGAGGAGCGGCGCATACAGGCCCTGCGGGAACTTGATCGGGTGCGGTTCGTCCACCTGCGCAGCAGCGGCTTCTTTGGCGCGCTCTACGCCGCGGCCCTGGGCGGCGGCTTCTGGTACGTGGCGGCCCAGGCCGGCGCGGGAAACTTGACCATTGGCGACATTGCCCTCTATCTCGGGGCAATCGTCCAGGCCGAAGCCGCGCTCCGCCTCGTGAGCGTCTGGTCCGGCCGGTTCTACGCAATCACCCTGCGGCTGGAGACGATCTTCAACTTCCTCGACCACAGCCGGCCGCAGATTGCCCTGCCCGCGCCCGCGGCGGCGCGAGACGCCCCCGCCCTGCTGCAACAGGGTATTGCGCTGCGCGACGTGACGTTCCAGTACCCCGAGGGCGATTCCGACGTGCTGCGGGCCGTCAGCGGGACGCTGCCGGCCGGCAAGGTGACGGCCCTGGTGGGCGTCAACGGCGCCGGCAAGAGCACCCTTGTCAAACTCATCACGCGCATGTACGACCCAGTGGATGGAGATATTCTGCTGGACGGCCAGCCCTTGCATGCTTACGACTTGGAGAGCCTGCGGCAGCGCATCGCCGTGGTCTACCAGGACTTTGCCCAGTTTGCCTTGAGCCTGGGCGAGAACATCGCGGTAGGCGAGGGCGGACTGGATGCGAACGACGAGCGCATGCGCCAGGCGGCGGCGTGGGCCGGGGCCGACCAGGTGGCAGCCAGTCTAGAGAAGGGCTACGACACGCAACTCACCCGGCGTTTTGCCGGCGGCGTGGAACTCTCCGGCGGCGAGTGGCAGAAGGTGGCGCTGGCGCGGGGCTTCATGCGCGACGCCGCTTTCGTCATCCTGGACGAGCCGACCGCCGCCCTGGACGCCGAGGCCGAGTACCACCTCTTCCGACGCTTCCGCGAATTGGTCGCCGGCAAGACCGCGCTTATCATCTCCCACCGCTTCTCCACCGTGCGCATGGCGGATCACATCCTCGTCCTGGAAGACGGCGCCATCATCGAAAGCGGCTCCCACCCGGAACTCATGGCCGCCAACGGCCGCTACGCCGCGCTCTACGACATGCAAGCGAGTTGGTACCGCTGACAACTTCCTTTCTCCAATTTGCGCAGGAGCGCCCAACAGCGGGGAACAACCCGGCGCTCAACGCTCCCGGCCCTCTCCGGTAGCGCAGGTTTGCAACCTGCGTCCGCCGGCTGCGTTGCCGCAAACTCGCTCATGCGCGCGGTAGTTGACGACCGCACCCTACCCCGACGCCCGCGCGGAGGCCGCCGGTCAAGCGTCTCGCAAAAGGCGCGACAAAATAACTTATGAAAAATACCCCCATGTACCGCGTATTCACTTGACGTATCTTCATAGCACATTTTATAATCATAAAGTATCTACTTACTATGATGGATTGTGCGCTTGGCAATGCGCGAGCGCGCTGAGTTGAAAGCCATTGGCGGGAGCACACGTGAGTCAACCCCTCATCGAGGCGCAGAACCTCACCAAGCACTACGGCAAGACGATCGCGCTGCACGACGTAGACATGCGGGTGCGCGCCGGCATCACCGGCCTGCTGGGGCCGAACGGCGCCGGCAAGAGCACGGCCATGAAGCTCTTCCTGGGTTTGCTCAGACCCACGGCCGGCGCGGCCACGGTGCTGGGAGAAGCGCCCTACGACAACGTGGCCATTCGCATGAGACTGGGCTACATGCCGGAACACGACTGCCTGCCCGACTTCCTCACGGCGTCCGAGTTTCTCAGCCACATGGCCCAGGTGAGCGGCATCCCGCCCAAGCACGCCCGCACCCGCGCCGCGGACATGCTCCGGCACGTGGGACTGGACGAGGAACGCTACCGCCACCTCAGAGAGTACTCCACCGGCATGAAGCAGCGCGTCAAGCTGGCGCAAGCCCTGGTGCACGACCCGGTCATGGTGCTACTCGACGAACCGACCGCCGGCCTCGATCCCGCCGGACGGGAAGAGATGCTAGGGCTCGTGCGGCGCACCGGCCAGGAATTCGGCATCAACATCATGCTTTCGTCCCACCTTATGGGCGACGTGGAGAGCACGTGCGACCGCATCATCGTGATCGAAGGCGGCAGCATCATCGAGCAGGGCGACGTGTCTGAGTTCACGCAGGAAACCGAGACGTTCTACATCGATGTGGACGACCGCAGGGAGGAGTTGATCGCCGCGCTCCAGGACCTGGGCATTCAGTCGAGGATTGCCGGGGCGTCGGTTGCCGTCCGGTTGCGCAGTGAAGATCAGCTTGACGACATCCGGGACGCTCTCGCGCAGACGCAGGCTCGCTTGCGCAGACTTGCCCCCAGCCGCGGCGAGCTTTCAGACATCTTTCGGAGGAACACGGGGTGAGCCAAGCGCAAGCCGAAATCTACGATCTTGGGTACCAGCACTACGACGGGCCGCGCGGCGGCAGAACGCAGGCCTTCCGGTCGCTGTGGGTCAACAGCTTTCGCACCATTCTGGGACTGGGGCGCGGCGGACGCGCCAAGGTCCTGCCGGCGCTCATGGCGCTCTTCGTCATCGCGCCGCCGGCCGTCTTGCTCGTGCTAGCGGCAATGCTGCCCGTAGCGGAACAGGTGAGCCACGCCGATCTCTACACGCTAACGTCAATGCTACTGCTGCTCTTTTCAGCCATCATCGCCCCGGAACTGCTCATACCTGATCGGCGAAATCGTGTCACTACCCTCTACCTGGTGCGACCGCTCACAGCCTTCGATTACGTCATTGCTCGTTGGTCTGCTTTTCTCACGGTAACGCTTCTGGTCACGCTATTCGGGCAAGTGCTCGTACTTATCGCTAACTCACTGGCGGCTGAACAAGCAAGAGCATTCCTGCAAGAAAACTGGCTCGACATACCGCGATTCATCTTGGCAGGCGTCATCATTACCGTTTTCGTTACCACCATTCCCATGGCGGTGGCGGCGTTTACCGAGCGGCGCGCGTATGCCGCCGCGTTTGTCATTGCCGCCTTTGTGATCACTACGCCTATGTCGGGACTGCTCACGACCGAATGGTGCGAAAGCTCGGTCACGTTTGCCGTCGAAAACGGAGAGGTTGTCGAAGAGGCGGGTGCAGAAGAGTGCCGACGCGTAACCGGCGACTACGCCAAATGGTTCGTGCTGCTCGACGTTGGCCGCGCGCCCACGCATCTTGCCGACATGATATTCGACGATGACACCCCGGATGACGCCTCCATCCTCGTGGCAGAACTGCCGCCGGCCGTGCCCATTGCCTGGTACGGTCTGCTGGTTATCGGACCGGGCGCATTGCTGCTGTGGCGGTACCGGAGAATGAGCATATGACCGCCTCGCAAGACCCAGTCATTTCTGTGGAAAGCGTTTCGAAATGGTACGGCAGCGTTGTGGCCGTCAATGAGGTTTCGTTCGGAATTGAGCCGGGCGTCACCGGCCTGCTGGGGCCCAACGGCGCCGGCAAGACCACCCTTCTCAAGATGATCGAGGGCCTCGCCGCCCCGTCGGACGGCGCGGTGACCATCTTTGGCGAAACGCCGCGCAACAACCCGGACCTGTTTAGGCGCGTCGGCGTCATGTCGGAGCATGAAGCGGTCTACGGCTTCCAGACCGGCCGGCAATTTGTGGCGTGGTCCGCCAAGCTGCACGGCGTCACGGCCATTGCGGAAGCAACCGCCCGCGCCATCGAGCGCGTGGGCCTGAGCGACGCGCAAGACCGGCCGCTGGGCACCTACTCGCGCGGCATGAGGCAACGCATGAGACTGGCGGCGGCAATCGTGCACGAACCGGAAGCGATCATCCTCGATGAACCGCTGAACGGCACCGACCCGCGCCAACGCATCGAGTTCCACGACCTCATGCGCCAACTGGCGGACGAAGGCCGTACGATCCTGATCTCCTCGCACATTCTCGAAGAGGTCGAAACGCTCGCCGACCGCATTCTGCTCATGGTGAGCGGCAAGTTGGCCGCTTCCGGCGACTACCGCGCCATTCGCGCCAAGCTGGACGAGCAGCCTTACAACGTGCGCATCGTCTCCAGCGACCCGCGCCGGTTGGCGGCGGCGCTCATCGAGCTCGAGAGCATCGAATCGGTCGCTCTGGGCGCAGACAACGACGTAATCGTCTTGAGCAAGAACGTGGCTGTCCTGCAACGCTCGCTCCCCCGCATCGCCAAAGACCGCGGCATTCGCCTCGAGCGGGTTGAGCCGCTGGACGAATCGCTCGAGAGCGTCTTCAGCTACATCGTGGAGGGCTAGATGGCTGAGATATTTCTTCTCTCCCTGCGGCAGCTTATGGGGCGGTGGCGCGTGCTCGTCATCCTGCTGCTCGCCGCGCTGCCAACGCTCCTCGTGCTGCTGATCAGATGGATCGGCGAGGGCGATATTGCCTTTCATGAAGAGTTCGTTGGCCTCATCATCGACGTCATGATCACCGGCGGCATCATGCCCATCGTGACCATGACGCTGGCCGCCGCGGCCTTTGGCAACGAACTGGAAGACAAGACGCTCTACTACCTTGTCCTCAAGCCGGTTGCGCGGCTTTCGATCGTGGCGGCCAAGCTGCTGGCGGTGCTGGTGGTTGCCCTGCCGCTGGTGGTGGCGAGCGGCGTCGCGGCGTCGGCCCTGGTGGGCGCGGAGGCCCGCATCCTGGGCACGCTCGCGCTCGCGCTGGCGGCGGGCGTGACCGCCTACGCGACAATCTTCACCTTTGCCGGTCTCCTCACCCCGCGCGCGCTGGCCTACGGCTTGGTGTACGTGCTGGTGTGGGAGGGCCTGCTGAGCACCATCGTGAGCGGCGTGCGCTACCTCAGCGTGCGCGGCTATACGCTGGCGCTGCTCCACGGCCTTGACGAGACCGGCTTCAGCGACTTGGCGGAGCGCGTCATCGAATTTCCCGCCGCCATCGTCGGCACCAGCGCCGTGATCGTGGTCTTCTTCCTGCTGGCGCTCTACCGCCTGCGCACCATGGACGTGCCTTAGGGGCCGATGGGCTAGACGATGTGGCGTACCACAGCTTAGGGCTGTGAAGACTCGCTGTGTGTTCTGTCCGTTCAGTAATTGCTGGCTGCGGACCACGTCGCGCCGGAGATAACCAGTCTTCGCGCTCATTGCAAGAGATAGGGAGCTAATTCAGAAAGCGATGTGACTTCCAAATCAGGTTGAGCATCATTCTTGTTACGTACTGAACCGTCCCGATTCAGCCACACCGAGGTAAGACCGGCCCCATTCGCTCCAGCAACGTCAGCCGCCAGGCTATCCCCCACGTGCCATACATGCTTGCCGGATACACCAAGATCCTCAAGCGCAAAAGTAAACGCACGCTTGTCCGGTTTGGCTATGCCAGTCTCCCCAGAGATGGAGAAGGCGCTGAACAAATCGGCAATTCCCATAGCCTCGATCTTGTTTCGCTGTGTGTCGGCGGCGCCATTCGTCACCAGAGCTATTGGGACCCGTGCCTGCCGCACTGCCGCAATCAGTCCCGCTACGTCCCCGAATGGCTGATAAGAATCCCAGGCAAAGCGCACGTGTGTCTTGGCTGCAAATTGAGCGAGTGATTCCTCGTTGTAGCCACACGCCTGAAGTGTCCTGCGCCAGGTTTCAAGCGTGAGTTCGGCGCCGCTCAATCTGCCGAGTGTCCAAGCGCCATGGGTCTCTGGTCCAAAGGCGCTGAACACCGCGCGATTGGCCTCCTGCAGTCGCTTGGCCTCTAGTTCCGGCCGCAGCGACGCAAGCTCCTCGCACGTGCGAACGACGGATTGCGGAAATGAGCTACCGTCCAGCAGTGTATCGTCCAAATCAAGAAGAAGCGCGACTATTCGTTTCACGTACAGCCTCAGCGAGAACTCGCTCAAACTTCGTAGAGCGGAGGCACATCTCTCTACGGATCGCTCAACCCTGTACTATCTCACCCGGTCTCGATTCGACCGAAGTCCCGCAGCGTCCGCAGCGTCCGCAGCGTAATGCGCGCCTGCCACTCTCGTTTGGCAATCTCCCAGGCCGCCGGGGGTTGGTCTTCCCACGAGAAGGTGGGCGACCACGCGCCGTCCGCGCCCTGCTGCTCGAGCTCGTAGTCCAGGTTCATCGCCACCGCATCCGCCAGCCCGGCCGCCAGCGGCGCATCCGGCGACGGCGCCACGTCCAAGGGCCTGAGCACGTAGCCGCTCAATTGCTCCCGCTCCCGGGCGACGCCGCGCTCCGCGGCCGCGGCCACTTTCGCCCAAATGCGCTCGCGTAGAGACCGGGGCAGCGCTTCGGTCTGCGCCAAGCTGGCAAAGCAGAGCACGTCGTGCATCTCCATCTCGTCCGGCAGCGAGTCCAGGTGCGCGAAGACCGCCGCCGTCAACGTCTCGACTAGCGCCGGCGGCACGAGCGCGCTATAGTCGTGCAAGTACCCCACAATCTCAACCCGTGGATTCACCAGGAATCCCCCAAAGCCCGCCGCGCTCGCCGCGTAGTCCCACCAGGGCGCATGGGGCGCGTCTTCAACTTCCGGCGGCACAATCGGCCACACCTGCCGGGACTCGTCGTAGGTTTCAAGCAGATACGCCATTCCCCGCCGCACCATCTCGTGCTCCGCGGGCACGCCCAATGACCGGAAGTTCTGAAACGCCACCGTCGTCGCAATCACCGACGACGCCGGTGTCCTGAGATCCGGTTCCAGACCGTGCCCGAAACCGCCGTCCTCGTTCTGGTACGCCGCCAGCGCCGCGAGCACGCCGTCCGCAGCCCCGCCATCGAAGTGGAAAGCCAAGAGCGCCCGGTCTAAGTCCCTTCCCTGTTCCCTGACGAAAGCCTTTGCTCGCTGAAATGCCGCCTGCGTCAGTTTCTGCATCGTCCCTCCTTATCTCCACCCGCATGCCATCGAGCGCACAGTCTCAATTGCGTCCAAACGCATAACTTTGGAGAATGCGCAGCCGGTTCACTCCATAGTATCCTATCTTCCCTTGCCAAATGAACGCCCATAGGACACGCAGCCGCCACTAGTCAAGTCCTTGACAATTGCGCCGGCCTCAGTGTCGCTGCTATACTGCGGGCGAAGCGGCTCGATGGAGCGGAAGGAGGTGGCGTACAGCGCAGCGTGGGCCGCACAGAGACCAGTGTCTTTCCACAGACGGTCTATTCCTCTTAGAGGAGGGTAACGATGGCGAATACACTTTCTCGGCGCACAATCCTGCGCGGCGCGCTGGTGGGCGGCGCGGCCGCGTTTGCGGCGGCCTGCGGCGCGGTGCCGGTGGCGACGGAAACGGCGGAAGCCCCCGACGCGCCCAAGGCGGCGGAGGCCGCGCCCAAGGACGAAGGCCCCAAGACGATCAACTTCCTGCACGTGCTGGAAGGCCAGAACGAGACCTGGCGCAACGGCTGGGCGGAGGTGGTAGAGACGTTCGAGGCGAAGAATCCCGACCAGAAGATCGCGATTGCCGACTCTGCGTTTGGCGAACTGCCGACCAAAGCGGCGGCGGCCCAGGCCGGCGGCATCAAGTTCGACATCATCTACGGCTACTTTGGCTGGGTGGGCACCTTTGTCGCGGGCAACATCGTCCAGCCCCTCGATCCCATCATTGCCACGGACCCCGAAATCGACCCCGCCAACTTCCACGAGGCCGCCAAGTGGATCCACAAAGGCCAGAACTACGGCGTGGCCTGGTGGATCAACTCGCGGGAGATCTGGTACAACAAGAGCCTGATCGTCAACGCCGGTCTCAAGACCCCGACCGAGCTCGAGGCCGAGGGCAATTGGACCTGGGATGCCGCTTTGGAAGCGGCCATCAAGCTGACCAAGGTCGAAGGCGATGAAGTCGTGGTAGGCGGCATGGGCACCCAGCCGCACGTTCCCTCTGTGCTGACGTACTACTCCTGGGCGTGGGGGGCCGAATTCTGGAATCCGGATTGCACGCAGGCCGGCTTCGGTAGCGATGCCTTCCGCGAGGCGGTGCAGTTCCAAGCGGATACCTTCACCAAGCATCGCGTGCAGGGCGGCAACTATTTCGAGGGCAACACGGCTATCTATCACACCGGTCACTTCCAGATCCGGCGCATCAACGAGCAGGTCACGCCGACGAACCTGTTCGAAGTCGGCATGGCGCCGACTCCAAATGGGCCCGGCGGGCGTAAAGCCGCCTATGCCGTGGTCGCCATCCACCTCGGTTCTCAGGCGGAAAACGCCGAGGGCGGCTGGGAGTTCATCAAGCACACGGTGATCGGCGACCTGCAGGAGATCTGGATCCCGCAGGGCGGCGGCCGCTACCCGGCGGACCTGCGCCGCGAGCCGATTACGACCAAGGACTATGAGGACGCCAGCGTCTATAAGACGATGGCGGCAGTCGCCAACGCGACGCCCACGCTCATCCAACAGGGCGACTTCAACGACATCTGGCGCAACGAGACGTGGCCGGCAATCTTAGAAGGCGCTATCACGGTGCCTGAAGCGCTACAGAAGACGCAGGACCAGGTCCAGGGTTGGCTGGACGACCGCGGTTGCCTCTGGTAGACCCGACGAAAGAACCAGGGGAACACGGCCGTGTTCCCCTGGTTCTCTGCTTAATGCAATACTCGTACTGGGCCTGCGGGCGCGCGTGCGCCGGCGAGTGAAAGGGGCCCAAACTGCGCCTGGCACCTTTGCAAACAGGGAGAAGCGAACCATGGCTCGCCTGGCAAACGTTGCGGTCTGCTCCACGCCAAATACGGTTCTTGGCGAGAGCGACGAAGAGCGTTACGAATTCAACCTGAGTAAAGCGGAGGAACTGCTCCACGAGGCCGCCGCGCAAGGGGCGGACATCGCCTGCCTACCCGAGGCGTTTCCCGTGCGCGGCATCGCATCCGGCGGCACTGACGAACGCTGGTACGAGCCCGTGCCCGGCGGCGAGACCTACCGGCGCATGGCGGCGGTGGCGCGGCAGCGCGGCATGTACGTCGTGGCGCCCATTCTCGGCATGGAAGACGGCCGGCGCCGCAACGTGGCCATGGTCATCGACCGCAACGGCGAGTACGTCGGCGGCTACAACAAGGTCCATATCACGGTCACAGAGGATGAAGCGTGGGGCATCACCCCCGGCGACTCCTGGCCGGTTTTCGACCTGGACTTCGGCAAGATCGGCGTCACCATCTGCTACGACGTCTTCTTCCCGGAGGGCTACCGCATCCTCGCACTCAAGGGCGCGGACGTCATCTACCATCCCACCATGTACAGCATGTACGGCGAGGTGGGCTGGGAGGCCGTCATACAGTCCCGCGCAATCGACAACTGCCTCTACGTCTGTCCGGTGAACTACGGCTTCACCGACCATGAGCCCTGGATGCCGGGCATGTGCCTGAATCGCAGCAGCGTGATTGGGCCGGACGGAATCTCCCTGGCCGACCGCGGCCGCTACTGGGGCGTGGCCATGGCCGCGCTCGACCTCGACCGCCCCCGCATGGTCTACCGGGGCGGCTCGACGGGCCTCGCCAGTTTCCGTGAAGACGCCTGGAACCACCGCCGGCCGGATACCTACCGGGAACTCTTGGACTACGGATATTGGGTAGACGGTCAGGGCCGGCAGGCGGCTGCGCAACCGGCTGAGGTAGAGGCCTAGGTTCCCCGACTCGCCACCAGAACACCTGGGCTCGGTCGATGTACTCTTGCCAGCGCGAGAGCGAGCCCCGCTGAAAAGCCGTAGCGCGAGGGCTTCTCCCCAATGGTGTCGCATTAACGTAGCGCGGGGGCTTGTCCACCGCCGGAGCAATTGAAACTGACACGTAAAGGATTGCCCTAACAGCTTCGCAGGTTACAAACCTGCGCTACCGGGGAATTTGGACGCGAGTTTTGCCGCCGTGCTGTTTAATGCGACAGCATTAGGGCTTGTCCCCCGCCTCTTAACGAGTGTGGCAAAGACCGTCTAAGGTTATGAGATCCGATCCCTCTTGTCGCGGCGGTTCACAGCTGATGCCGCAGATGTAGCAATCTTTCTTGAAAGGAGACAGTCGCATGCTCATCGACACCGACGATTTCGTCACACAGCGCATCGCTGCGGACGAAACGCTTGAACCGGAGAAGACCGCACTCATCATCATCGACATGATGAACCGCTTCTGCAATCCGGTGTGGCTGGCGCAGGGCGACCACCAAAGAGCCGAGTGGTTCGCGCGCGAGCTTGATTGCGTGATACCCAACGTCACCGACGCGCTCCACACGTTTCGCGCGGCCGGCGCGCTTATCGTCCACGCCGTCTGCGCCCGGTGGACGCTGGACAAACGCGACGCCCCGCTGCACATGCGCGCACGAGACTATGACCTCTTCGATACTCCCGCCATGTCGGTGATCGACCAGTTAGCGCCCCTGCCCGGCGAAATCCTGATCCGCAAGACAACCGGCTCCGTCTTTACCGGCACGGGCCTGGAATACCTGCTGCGCCAAGCCGGCATCGAAAACGTGGCGCTCTGCGGCCAGTACGGCAGCGCCTGCGTCTTCTACTCCCTGATACAAAGCCGGGAATTCGGCTTCAAAAAGCGGCTCTGGCTGGAGGACTGCATCCTCTATGGCAGTGAAACGAGTAAGCACCTCTTCCCCGCCCTGGTCGGCCAGCATTGGGCCACATTGGCAAACCGGGAAGAGGTAAGCCGCGCGCTCGCGCCGGTCGCCGCAGCAGCCGGCTAAGCAAGGCAGGAACGGAGAAAGAGCTACCGGTGGATTCACACTGCAAGTGCAACACCTGTTTCAAGAACACTTCGGTTGGCGTTTGAAAGTCAAGACACTTGCGCGGGGTGTGGTTATAGGCCTGCACCAGTTGCGCAAAGCGGTCTGCGGAGACCGTCGCCAGGTCGGTCTTGCGGGGCAGCACCCGCCGCAGGCGCCCGATGGCGTTTTCGACGCCTCCTTTCTGCCAGGGGGCGCGCGTGTCGCAGAAGAAGGTTTGTACGCCCAAGTCGTGGAGGCGGTAATGGCGAGCGAACTCGGTGCCGTTGTCGAAAGTGGCGGTCTGCCGCCAGTCCGGCGGAACCAGCGCCAGCAGGTCGCGCATGGCGCTGGCGATCGGCTCTGCGGCCTTGCCGTTGGTGCGGGTGGCCAGCAGCAGGCGCGAATGGCGCTCGTGCAGGGTCAAGACCGCTTGACCGCCTCTGCCAAAGAGCATCAGGTCTACCTCCCAGTGACCGGGTGTTTGCCGGTCCGCCGCCGCCGCGGGGCGCTCTGCCAAGGGCCGCCGGTGCGCGATGAACGAGGCCGGACTGCGTCTGCTGCGCTTGCGCCGCCGCCGCGCCGTCCGCCCCTGGGGCAGCAGGTCTGCCCACGAGTAGTCCTTGGTGCGCGCAATCTGCCCGTAGATGAAGCGATAGATGCTCTCGTGAGAGATCACCGGCGCGCACCTGTCATGCGCCAAGCGCCCCGACACTTCCTCCGGCGACCACCCCAATGCCAAGCGCTCCAGCACATCCTCCCGCAATTCCGCGTCTCGCTCCAGCCGCATGCCGCGACAGCGACGTGCTTCGGCCTGCTCCTGCGCATACTCCGCTTGATACCCTGCTTGCCGCGAACTGTTGCGTTTTACCTCCCGCGAAATCGTCGACGGCGAGCGACCAAGAGCTGTAGCGATTTTGGCTTGCGTGAGTCTCGCGGCCTGAAGTCCGGCCAACTGACACCGCTCTGCATACGTGAATTGTGTGTATGATCTTCCCATGGCAACACCTTAGCATGATGTTGCACTTCACCTGTGAGTCTACCACCCTCTTGTGGCAGGACTGCCGCGAAACGATCAAGTGAACGAAAGGAGTTACCAGCAATGGAACAAGCGTCTCAGTCTGAGGAGAAGATTTGGTCGCCAAGAATCTGTGAGTCGAAAATTCGAAAGGTCGGGTGCGAACCGTTTCACGTGGGCGACAAGAATGTCGAATTCACTATCCGCGACTACTGGCGCTGGGCACACTCCGACTTGTTGGATAACACCGCACGAGGCGTTCTAGCTGAGTTCCTGGTCGCCTATGCGCTCAGGCAAACGAATAAGCTTCGTCGTGAGTGGGGCGCGTTCGACCTCAGAACCAAGAGCGGACATAGAGTAGAGATAAAGAGCGCAGCCTACGCCCAGAGTTGGCCACAGCGCAAGCCGTCAAAGATCAACTTCGATATCGCTCCTCGATCGGAAATGTGGGATCCAGAGACGAACACTTACTGCCAATTCTGCACACCCAAGCGTGTCGCGGACGTCTATGTCTTCTGCCTACTCGGCCAGTGCGACGGCCCCTATCCAGACCCCATGGACATAAGACAGTGGAAGTTTTACGTGCTCGCCAAGGAGGCATTGGACAAGAAGTCCATGAGTCAAAAGAAGATTGCTCTCAATCCGCTCAAGGCACTCGTGCGACGGCCGACAAAAGGGGGCGCGACCACGTTCGATGAGTTAGCGTGCGTCATCGAGGACGTGTCAAACGAAATATCGCCAACCAAGCCCTAGGCCTTGGTTGACCGTCAAGTTCGCTTGCAACCTTTCGCACGGCCACAGACACCCGCTGAAGAGAGGGTGTAGAGAGGGTGCAGTAACTGACAATACCAAGCGATTCCAAGAGTCAGCCAGATATTTGGTGCAACTACATTTGCATCCCTATACCGCACTTGAGCTGAAACACCTTATGCCAGTAACCGTTCATCCTTCGACAGGCTCAGGACGAACGGCTACTGGCTCACCTCACGTTCTTACTTCCACTCGTCGTCCGACGGCCAGATATTGGAACTCCCCGCGCCCGCGCCGGCTCCCGGCGGCCGCTCCTCCATCCAGTCCTTGACCGTATCCCGCCACGTGATGAAGTGGGGCGTCTGCAGGTGCGCCTGGAACGCCGCCTCGTCCACGTAGACCTCGTAGAGCCAGATGCGGTTCGGGTCGCCGCCGTCCTGGACCACGTCGAACCGCAGGCAACCGGGCTCGTCGTTCACCGAGCCCTTCGCGTCACCCAGCATCGCCTCGATGAAGGCGTCCTTGTAGCCTTCCTTGATCTGTATCGGCGCGACGATGATGTACATGCTCATGCCTCCTTATGTAATCTACTCGCTTGGTCCCGCTGGCCGCAACTACGCCCATGATACCGCTTGCCGCGTGCCGCGTTCAAAGGCGAGTGGATTGCGGCCAAGTCTTTGACAACCGGCGTTTGCCGTACTAGAGTCATAGCAATTCCGCTTTACGTCCAAAGCAACCTAACAGCCAACGCTTGCGCGCAGGACAAGAGACTTAGTTTTGCCAGCCACGCCATTCTACGGCACTAGAGGAGGTCACGATTCACCATGATACGACTCACCGACGAGCAGATGCGCGACTTCATCCGCAACGGGTACGTCGCGGTCAAGACCGGGCATCCCCGTGAGTTCCATCAGGATGTCTGGAACCAGACGGAGGCCCTCTTCGAGGAGGACGGCAATCCCGGCAACAACCTGATGGCCAGGATTCCCGCCATCCGCCAGATCCTCGACGATCCGGCCGTGGACGGCGCGCTGGCCGGCGTGCTGGGCAACAATTACTTCGTTCACCCGCACCGCCACTGCCATTACCGGCCGCCCCACAGCGAGGGGCAGCAGATACACCGGGATTCCTTCACCCGGCGGCGGCACCGCACCCGCTGGCTCTTGGCGATGTACTATCCCCAAGATACGACGGTCGAGATGGGCCCCACCGGTGTGCTGCCGGGCACGCACTACTACAACTGGCTGGTAGGCCCGATCGGCTGCAACATGCGGCTGGACACCACCGAGGGCGAGGTGCCGGTGGTGGTGGAGGCCGGCACGGTATTGATGGTGCACTACGACCTCTGGCACCGGGGCATGGGCAACACCACCGGCAAGAAGCGCTACATGATGAAGTTCATGTTCGCCCGCATCGAAGAGCCGCGGGAACCGAGTTGGGATAGCCAGGACAGCGCGTGGGCCGACGATGACGAGAGCGCGCTCAACGGCGTCTGGAGCCACACGTGGCGCTGGTACACGGGCGCGGCCAACAACGGCGCGCCGTCCGCCAACGGCAACGGCTCCATACCGGAGTTGATCGCCAACATCAAGGTGGACGACGAGACTACCTGCCTGGCGTCCGCCTACCAATTGGGCTCGCTGGGCGAGGCGGCCATTCCCGCGTTGATCGACACGCTCCAGCACGAAAACGAAGCCGTGCGCCGCAACGCCAGTTACGCCCTCAGCACTATTGGCGCCGCCGCCGTGCCCGCCTTGCTGGACGCCAGCCGGGACGCAAACGAGGGGACGCGCAGCATGGCGGTGGAGACTCTGGCCGACCTCGGCTTTCTCGGCAATGAGGTCATGCCGTATCTCCGCGTGGCGCTGGAGGATGACTCGATCGAGGTGCGCCGCCACGTCGTGGACGCGCTCGGCATCTGCCTGCAGCATTCCGACAATGGCGTGCCGGCCCTGATCGATGCGCTTAGCGATGAGGATGAGTTCATGCGGCGCGGCGCGGCCCTGGCGCTCTCACGCATTGGCGCGCCGGCGGCGGAAGCCACACCCGCCCTGGCCCATGCCCTAAACGACGAGAACCGCTACGTGCGCGGCAAGGCCGTCCACGCGCTCCAGCGCATCGGCACGCCGGAGGCCCAGGACGCCCTGGTGCACTTCCTGCTGACCTCCCAGTGGTGCTATTCCACCAACAAGGACAGCCTGTACTAGGCGCTGGACCGTACCGCCGGTATGGTCCCCAATGATGGTTCACTAATGTAGCGCGGGGGCTTGTCCTCCGCCGCGCGGCGGAGGACAAGCCCCCGCGCTACGGCCTTTCAGCAGCGCCTTCGATTCCCTCTCCCTGGCTGACAGGGGTAGGCACTTGTCATTCCGAGCGGAGCGAGGAATCTAAAGATGCTAGATTTGCATGGCGGTGCTCTAGATTCCTCTCTCCGCTGCGCTCCGTTCGGAATGACGAGTGAAGTCCGCTATTGAATGCATACCCACTTCAGTTCTCCCTTTGGGAGAGAGTTCGGGTGAGGGAAGACGCGGCGCCCGCAGCGCCTACGAACGGCCGCCCTCCTGCCAGAAGCGCCGTCCGATTAAGAGCGTAAGCACCACCAAGAGCGCGTCCACGATGGGAAAATAGATGACGTGGGACGTAACCGCGTCGCCGGTTTCGCTTTCGATGTTGAGGCTCCAGAACCACTCCCAATAGAAGAGCATCGCCAGGACGATTGAGCCGTAGAAGGCAAGGCTCACGCGCAGATGCTCGATGGTGTTAGAGTCGCCCGCCTCCCGCGCGGCATGGTCGCGCCGCATCAGTAAACCCTTCACCAGCATGATCAGCGTAGCCAACGCCATGGGGTAATTGAGGACTCTCCATACCGGATAGTCCAGAGACCCGTCGTGGTAGAGCGGCGTCGCAATCAGGTTGGCCCATGCCAGGAACCCGACGGCCATGAGAAAGACGGCCAAGACCCGATGCGCCAGTGCCATTGTGCTTTTCCTCCTAGCTGGGCTGCCGCCGGATATTCCAGCGTCTCTCTAAACGGCCACCCCGCTTGCCAGACGCACTTCGCTCTCCAGGAACAGCGTGCCCTGCTGCCGCTGCCGCGCGGAGAGTTGGCCCCGCGGATCGCAGACCACCACCAGGCGCTCCGTGCCTTCGGGTATGCGGACGAGCACGTCGCACGCCGCCTGCTCGCGCCCGATCACCGTGGGAACCAGCGCGTGGCCGATTTGCACGCCGCCGCCCGCGTCCAACGGCCCATCGAAGACCATCACCGCCACGTCGTGGGCGTCCGCCACGCCCCGGTTAGCCAGCGTCACCCGCGCGCGTCCAAGTCCCCGGTCTAATTCCGATATTTCAACATCAGCGATCTCCAGGTCGCACTCCACCCGTGCCACGGAGACGGCGGCGTGAGCGTCGATGAGGCCGTGGCCGAGAAACGGATTCCAGCCCGCGCCGCCCGGCTGATGGGCCGTATTGCGCAGCGCCATGCGCACCTCATCCGCGGTCAAGCCCGGCTGCCGCGACCACACGAGCGCCGCCAGGCCGGACACGTGTGGTATCGCCATGCAGCCGCCGGACCACTCCGCGTAGCCGCCGTGCTCGGCTGAAATCGTGCTCAGCACGCCATATTCGGCTTGGGGGTGCTCCCCGAGCGCCGCCGCCATCACGCGCTCCTCCGCCAAAGGCAGGATGCGCCGGGAAGGATCATTGGCGAGGTCGTAGTCGCGCCAGCCGGACGGCGCCGCCACTTCAGTCAAGTCGCCGTAGTCGCTGAAGTCGGCCATGCGCCCGCTCCTGTCGGCGGAGGCCACGTTGACCACGCCCGGACAGAGCGCCGGGTACTTGGCCACGTTGTGGGCCTGGTTGCCGCCGGTGGCGTTAACGATTAGCACGTTGTGCCGCTGGGCATAGCGACACGCCTCCGGCAGGTCTTCCGCATCCGGCGGCGTCCAGGCGCTGTAGAGCGTGGGCAGGCCATGCTTGATGGTGTACATGTAGCCCACGTCGCTCAGGTTGATCACCCGCGCGCCCTCGTCCACCGCAAAGCGGATTGCCCGCGCCAGTTCCCGGTCGTCGTAGGTGTTCGCGCGCACCGGCAGGATGCGGCACTCCGGCGCGACGCCGGCAATGCCGATGCCGTTGTCCGCCCGCGCCGCAATGATGCCGCAGACGTGCGTGCCGTGGTCGGTGGAGTCCTTGTGCGTGCGGGGCCGCGACGTGTCGTCGAGCGTATCGTCATCGTCCCACAGGTCCCAGCCCGGCAGAAACTGTCCCGCCAGGTCCGGGTGCCCCACGTCGATGCCCTTCTCGATGACGGCCACCACCACGTCGGGACTGCCGCGCGTAATCTCCCAGGCCTGGGGCGCATCGATGAGGTGTAGCCCCCACTGCTGTTCAAATAGGGGGTCATTCACAGGCGTCATGGCGGTATTCCTCTTCATTTGCAGGCGACGGCTTCTCTTCCAGCGAATCTCGCTGGCCTCGCAAGGCTAGGCGTGCCCTCACTATGGCCTGTGCAAGAGAGCGCGTCAATCCACGCACTCGAGTCTCGTGGCTCCACTTGACGGCAGCGTTCCGCATAGTACACTATCTGTGTGAGAAACGGCGTTCCGCAGAGCGCCACCTCTGCACGCAGCGGAAGGAGGGGCAACGCAGACGGATTTGGCAAATCTGCACTTCGGCACGCCGCGCGGTTCGCGTTGGCTTGGATGTGCCGGAACGATGAATCCTAATCACACGAGGGGGATACGCAATGCCATTTACTCGTAATCGCATGACGCGACGCCACATGCTGGCGGGTACCGGCGGGGTGCTGGGCGCGCTCGCGCTGGCGGCCTGCGGCACGGCCATGCCGACGGGAGACGGCGACGCGCCGGCGGCGGAGGAAGAAGCGGCGCCCAAGGCCGAAGAACAGAAACCCATGGAGAAGGTCACGGTTTCCGTTAGGTGGATCTCCAACGACCTTACCCTGGTTGAGCCTTTCTACGAGAATCTCGTTGTGGCGCGATTCTACGAGAACTACGACAACATCGAGCTTGACTGGGTGGGCGACACCTACCGCGACACCATGAGCCAACTCAATACCCAGTTGGCCGCCGGGGACGCGCCCGATGTCTTCCACAACGACGGTGTCTTCTTTGCGCGCAACCGCGACGTGGGCTACATTCGCTCGCTGACCGAGTACACCAAGCGCGACGGCGCTCAGCTTGAGGGCATCCGCGGCCCCGAGTTCTTCAGCGATGAGAAGCAGGACGTGTATGGCGTCTCCATGGGTGTTGGTTGCGCGGCGTTCGCCTACAACACCGACATCTTCGACCGCTACGGCATCAACCGATTGCCGGCTGAAGGCATTGATTGGAACCCGGGCGACGGCGGCACGTTGCTGGAAATCGCTTCCGACATTACCGCCAAGGGTCAGAACGAAGATCCCAGGATCTGGGGATGGTTCAATAACAAGCAGGCCACGTTCGACATCCTCGGCATGCTGCTCCAAAACGGCACAAATTTCCTTTCCGATGACTATCGCCGTTCGAGAGCGCACGAGGCAGAGTTCATTGACGTTATCCAGTTCCTGTGGGACTTGGAGTTCAAACATCGGGTCGCGCCAGATCCCGATGAACGCGCTGAGTTCAACGCTTCGATTCCTGAGGGCACGACGTATCATGGCCCGTTCGCCTGGCAGCGGTCAGCCATGATGAACCTCGGCCTCGGCCAGTCCGGCTCCTGGGGTTCGCCGGAACCGGAAAAACTGCCCATCGTCGCGGTACAGTACATCCAAGGTCCGGCGAACAACAAGGTGCCGGGCGGCGGACGCGTGGTCGAGATGTGGGGCAGCACCGAGGTGCCCGACGAGGCCTGGGAAGTCATGAAGTTCCCCTTGGTCGACCATGAGATTCAGGTGGGGGTCTTCTCTATCCTCCGCGACGGCTTGCCGGCCAACACCAACACGTGGGACGATGCGCGGTTGCTCGAGAAGAGCGGCCGTCCGCCGCGCGAGGTGGAAGCCTACATGGCCCCGCTCAAGGAAGGCCGCGGCCAGTACTGGCAGGTCAACGGCGTGTGGCTTGAGTGGTGGCGCGCGTTCCGTGGCAACATGAACCGCGCGTGGGCACTAGAGGTCACCGTCGAGGAAGCCATGCAGCAAGCAAGCAAAGAGTCTCAGGCTGTGCTGGACGAGTACTACGCCAGCCAGGACTAAGTTCCTGCTCGATTTGGCAAGTGAACGAGGAGGGTCGTACGACCCTCCTCGTTGCGTTTAGTGCGCCTGTCAGACCTGCAAACGCTTATCCGTCATTCCCGCGCACGCGGGAATCCATCTTCGCCCCCCAGCCGGTGGACTCCCGCGTGCGCAGGAATGACGGAGGCTGCCGCGCTATCTTCAGAGCAATGGCGGAGTCCCCAAGCGCCCGTCCGCGCGCAAAGCTGATACCATAGCAAGTAGCGGCATCAGACTACAGCGAGAGGCCCGGCAGCAGCGTGACGCCAATCCTTACCGCCCTGATCGCCCTTGGCGCCGGCGTCGCCTCATTTCTCTCGCCCTGCGTCCTGCCGCTGGTGCCGGCCTACGTCGGCCACCTGGCGGGCACAAGCGTATCCGAAGAGCGGGACACCCAGGCGACGCTGCGCACGGTGGCCCACGCCGCCTGCTTCGTGCTGGGGTTTTCCGCCGTCTTCGTGCTGCTGTGGACGTCCGTCGGCCTGGTCGGCTATGCGATACAGGGGTACACCTTCTACCTGCGCTACGTTGGCGGCGTCATCCTCGTCATCCTGGGCCTCCACGTTGCCGGCATTCTGCGGCTGCGCTGGCTGAACCAGGAGCGGCGCATCTACGTCGATCGCGGCCGCCCGCGCAACTTCCTCACCTCGTGGCTCGTGGGCGTCACCTTTGCCGCCGGCTGGACGCCCTGCATCGGGCCCATCTTGGGCGGCATCATCGCGCTTGCCGGGACGCGCGAGACCTTAGGCGAGGGCTCGCTGCTCCTGGCGCTCTACTCGGCCGGCCTCGGCATCCCGTTCTTGCTCACGGCAATCGGCCTGTCGCGCGCGGTCCCACTCCTGCGCTGGCTAAACCGCCACGCCCACACGGTCGAGGTGGCCAGCGGCGGCCTGCTCATCGTCATCGGCGTGATGATGTTCATGAATACCTTCGCCCAACTGGCGCGCTACTTCACCTGGATTCCGGTCTTCTAGCGGGACGCAATTGGGCATGCCCCACTCCGGTAGCGCAGGTTTGCAACCTGCGTCCATCGCGGAAGGAGATGACCCAGGCTTGCTAGCATCGCAGTGCGGAGTTCCCTGTCATTGCTACCCTACCTGTCATTCCGAGCGCAGCGAGGAATCTAGGGTACAGGCGCCGTAGATTCCTCGCTGCGCTCGGAATGACAATTGGGCGCTCGGAAAGACAGCCGGTAAAACACTACCACCAAAAGAAAAACGCGGGACAACGATGTGTCCCACGTTTTCCCATTAAGCCCGCATTCTACACGCCGGGGTCACGGCACGCGATACACCTCCGCCGCCGGCTTCACCGGACGCGGCATCCACAGCGGCCGCCGCAGCGCATCGGAACCCTCAGCCGGCCGCGCCTTCTTCAGCCACTCCAAATAGACCTCGTGGGATTTGCCGGTATCCACGAACACGTCCCCGTATTGGTCGTCGGCGCCCGCCGTCTCCACCCGCACTTTCTGGTGCCAGCAGTGCATGCCGCTCACCGGGTCCGGGTGCACCGGAAACGTCAGGTTCTGGTGCACGCCCGATTCCTTCCACCAGATGCGCTCGGAGTCCGGGTCGTCGCTTTTGAACGGCCCCACGCCCTCGACTTGACGCATGAACCACTGCCCCGCGCCAACACTCTTCAGGTCCACGTGCGCCGTAGACCAGCGCTCGCCGCCGCTCTCCTTGGAGAGCCGCCAGCGCCCCAGGTGGTGCGAACAGGCCACGATACCGGGCCGGATGCCCTCGGTGACCCACACGCGAATGACGAAGTAGCCGATTTCGGTATTCACGCGTGCCAGGTCGCCGGTCGCGAACGCCAGCCGTTCCGCGTCCTGCGGATGCACCCACAGCGGATTGGTGTGCGAAATCTCGTAGAGCCACTTGGCGTTGCCGGCCCGCGTGTGGATGAGCGTCGGCAGGCGGAACGTGGGCAGCAGCACGTACTCGCCCTGGCTGTGGTCGATGTTCTCCCGGTGCACGTGGCTCTTGATGTACGTTGGCACGGCGTATTCCGGCCACTTGAAGTCCCGCAGCGTATCGGAAAAGAACTCCAGCTTGCGCGAGGGCGTATGAAAGCCTTCAACCGCCGTGCCGTCCACTTCCACGCCCAGCACCTCGCCGTTCTTCCGCACCTGCTGGGTCACCGGGTCGACCTCAGCGCCCTCAAGGTCCTCGTCTGACAGCGGGTTTTCATGCACCGCGTAGGTATCGCGCTTCACCTCGAACGCGCCGTACTTGCGCATGTACGCCAGCGGCGTTAGCTCCTCAGCGGCCGCCGCTTCCGGCAGACCGGGCACGCTATTCTCGAAGATCCATTGGTAGTATTCGCTGATGGTCAGCTTCTCACCGGGGCGGTAGGGTGATTCGAAGAACTCGCGCACGCCCAGGCTGCCGTCCGGGTCGATGCGCCACGAAAGCTCGATCCAGAATTCGTCCTCTTCCCAGACCTCGCCGGGATTCGCTTCGTAGGTAAACTCGACGGCATCGCCGTTCTTCTCGCGCGCCACCCGCAGCACCGGCTGCCGGAAGGCGATCCACGCGCCCGCCTGGGTCTCCTGGCTCATGAGGTCGTGGCGCTCCGCGCCGTTGCCCATGGGCAGCACGTAGTCCGCGAACCACGCCGTCTCGCTCCACACCGGCGTCAGCGCGGCGTGCACGCCGATTTGCTCTTCGTCGCTCAGCATCTCGATCCACGACGCGCCGTCGGGATTCGTCCACACCGGGTTGTAGACGCGGGTGAAGTAGGTGTCCACCTTGCCGCGCCCCTCTTTGAGGAAGTGCGGCAGCAGAATGCTCATCTCGTGGTGCGCCAGGGGGTACTCCCGCGGCCACAGAAGCTCGCTCCACACCTGCTGCGGCGGCGGTTTGATATAGGGCGCGGGGGCGAATTTGTTCCAACTGTTGGGGGAGGTGCCGCCGCGCGTGCCGATGCTGCCGGTCAACACGCCGAGAAACGTCAGGCAGCGCGAGACCTGCCAGCCGCCTTCATTGCCGGAGGCCGCGCTGCGCCACACGTGGCTGGCAAAGGCCGTGCCCGCCGCGGCAATGTCGCGCGCCACCGCGACGATCTGGCCGGCGTCCACGCCGCTCTCTTGCGCCGCGAACTCCGGTGTGTAAGAGGCGTAGAATTCCTTGATAGCGGCGATGAAGTTGTCGAACGTCGCATCCGTGCCGGGATGCTCGGCGCGCATGTACTGCTGCCAGTTCAGCCACTTCTCCATGAAGTCCCGGTTGTAGCGGTCTTCCTGCAAGATGACGTTCGCCATGGCCAGCAGGATCGCCGGTTCCGAACCCGGCCAGGACGAGAGCCAGTAGTCCGCGCGCGAGGCCGTATTGGAAAGCCGGGTGTCGATGACGGCGATCTTCGCGCCGGAGAGTTTGCCCTCGATGATGCGCTGGGCGTGGGGATTGAAGTAGTGTCCGGTCTCCAGGTGGGCGCTGATCAGCAGCATGAAGCGGGAGTTGGCGTGGTCGGGCGAGGGCCGGTCCGCGCCCTGCCAGAGCGTGTACCCCAAGCGCGCGGCGGAGGAACAGACGTTCGTATGGCTGTTGTGGCCGTCCACGCCCCAGGCCTGGAGCACCCGGTCCATATAGCCGTCGTGGCCGGGACGCCCCACGTGGTACATCACCTCCGTGCGGCGGTCTTCCTGCAAGGCCGTGCGAATGCGCGCCGCCAACGTATCGAGCACCTCGTCCCAGGTGGTGCGTTCCCACGCGCCCGACCCGCGCGGCCCGCTGCGCTTCATGGGGTAGAGGATGCGCTCCGGGTCGTGCACCTGGTTGATGGTCGCCGGGCCTTTGGCGCAGTTGCGGCCGCGGCTGCCGGGATGCGCCGGGTTGCCCTCGAACTTGCGAATGCGCATGTCCTCTTTGTCAATATACGCCAGCAGCCCGCACGCCGCCTCGCAATTGAAGCAGACCGTCGGCACCAACATGTAGTTCTTGGAGACGCGCCGCGGCCAAGCTTCCGGATCGTACTCGGTCCAGTCGTCCCACTGGTCTACCGGCGGGTAGTTCGCCAGTTGGCCCGATTCCGGAAACTGTGGCTTGAAGATCGACATTGCGAGAAAACTCCTCTCGCTTAGCGCCTTGACATAGTTAACGTGAGACCGCTAATGCGCCCTCGATACGTGTCATGCAATTCGTAGCGCGGGGGCTTGTCCCCCGCCTCTCGCTCGTCCGACAGTCCCGTAGCGCGGGGGCTCGTCCCCCGCCTCTTGGCACGTCCCGCTATCCCGTAGCGCGGGGGCTTGTCCCCCGCCTCTTGGCACGTCCCGCTATCCCGTAGCGCGGGGGCTTGTCCCCCGCCTCTTCGCTCAATCGTCTAACTCAACGGCTGCGCCTGTCCCGCGCGCACCCAAATATCCTCGAAGAGCAACAGCCCCACCAGTGCGCACGCCCCGGCCGCAACGGCCGCCACCGGCGCCAGTCCCAGCGACACCGCAATCAGCAACGCCACCGGCGCCGCGTGTCCCAGGCCAACCACGCCGACCCAGAAACGCTGAGAATACCGGCCGCGCACGATCATGTGCACCGCTTTGGCGGCGTCGCGCGTGCCGTGGGGCAGCCAGAGTTCGCCCACCCCGATGACGAAGAGATTGGCAATCAGACTCCACAGCAGCACGGTGCGCAGGAATTCTTCCGTTTGTGCGGTGGTCTCCACGACTGTCCCCAGAATTGCCAGCGACGCCGCGCCCGCCAACGCCGCCTGCACCAGCAGGTGCACGGGCAACGCCGGACTCAGCCACAGGTCGCGCGCTTTCGACTGCGCAAAGAGAAAACCGGTATAGATCGCGGCCAATATCGCCAACACGCCGCCCGGCCACCAGAGAACCTGCGTCAGGCCTCCTGCGCCGGCCAGCGCGGCCAGCAGGCTCAGGCCCACCACCACCCCAAAGAACAGCAAGATATACGTGCCAATCGCAACCCACGACCGCCACTGCGGACGAGTGAGCAGCGTGTAGAAGCGGTCCGGGCGCTTGAGGTCCCAAATCAAGAGGCCGGCCGTAATCGCCAGAAAGATCAGGGCCAGGATGGGGCCGCCCCACGCCAGCAGGGGATTCTCGCTCACCAGGCCCAGCGCCAAACCCGCGGCCGGCAGCAGGAACGCGCCGGCGGCGATTGATTTCGTCCAAATGTACGCGCTCACCTTCCAGCCCCACGGCGACGGGTGTTCCACGTCGTAGACCGTCTTGGCGGACTTGGCAACCAGGTCTTGCAGCAAGGTCTCGCTGTCGGCCAGGCTCGACGCCCCGTTGCCGTTGGCGCTGCCATGGCCGTTGCTGCGGCCATCGCCGTGGCCGTTACCGTTGGCGTTGGGCATCTCGTTCCAGATGCCGTATTCTTCGGCCGGCGTCGCCGCCGACGGCGTGAGCGTGCTCTCGTCGGCGTCGATGTAGAAGAGCTTCGGCACGGTGCCCTTTTCCGGTTTGCGCACCTGCACCGGCTCGCGCGAAATCAGTTGCGAAATATAGGTCGTGGGGTCGTCCAGGTCGCCCGAAACGATCGCCTGCGTCGGACAGACCACCTGGCACGACGGCTCCAGGTTCATCTCCACGCGGTGGGCGCAGAAATTGCACTTGGCGGCGGTATGGGTGTCCGGGTCGATGTGCAGCGCGTCGTACGGACACGCCTGCAAGCACATCTTGCAGCCAATGCAGCGCTCGGGATCGAAGTCTACGATGGCGTCCTGCGTGCGCCGGTACAATGCCGTGACCGGACACGCCGTGATGCAGGGCGCGTCGTCGCAGTGATTGCAGCGCAGCACGGTAAAGTGGCGGCGGTTATTGGGGAACTGTCCCGTCTCGACGTACTTCACCCACGTGCGGTAGACGCCCAAGGGCACGTCATGCTCGGACTTGCACGCCACGGTGCAAGCATGGCAGCCAATTCACTTGCGATTGTCGATGAGAAAGCCGAATCTCATGGCGTTTCCTGTGCGCGGCGGGGCGTCACTCTCGCGCTCTAGTATACAGAACTGCTTGCAAAGCTACCACAATGCCGCCTACGAAAATGCAGGGGCGTCGAGTTCGTCGCGGGGCGCGCGCTCCAGCAGTTCCGCCGCCGCTTGGGTCACCGTAGTGCCGCTAAAGAGCACGTTGTACAGCAACTCGGTGATCGGCAGTTCCACGTCCAAGCGCCGCGCCAGGCCTACGGCGGCGCGGGTGGTGGGCACGCCCTCGGCCACGTTGGTCATTGATGACAGAATGTCATCAAGAGGCTTTCCTTGCGCCAGTTGCTCGCCGACGTGCCGGTTGCGGCTCTGCCGGCTGGCGCAGGTTGCCATGAGGTCGCCCAGGCCGGCCAAGCCCGCGAACGTGAGCGGCTGCGCGCCCATGGCCACGCCCAGCCGCGCCATTTCGGCCACGCCGCGGGTCAGCAGCGCCGCCTTGGCGTTGTCGCCCAGACCCAAGCCGTCGCAGATGCCGGCCACGATCGCCATCACGTTCTTCAGCGCCCCGCCCAACTCGACGCCGGCAACGTCGCCGCTGGTGTAGATGCGAAAGCGCGGCAGCATGAGCAGCGCCCGCGCCTGCCGGGTGAGGGCGGCGTCGGTCCCGGCGAGCACCGCGGCCGCGGGGCGGCCCTCGGCAATCTCGCGGGCCAGGTTTGGGCCGGAGAGCGCCAACACCATACCGGGCGGGAGTTCCGTCAGTTCATCCCGTATCAGCGCCGACATGGTCGCGCCGCTCGCGACGTCCAGGCCTTTTGTGGCGGAGACTAGCGCGAAGTCAGCCGAGTTCGCCGCCAGCGCGCGCAACTGCGGCGCAAGCCAGCGGAGATTCCGGCGCATCGCTTCGGAGGGAACCACCAGCAGTACCAAGCTGCAATCCGCCAGCGCCTCCACCGGGTCGCTCATAATCTGCACGGCAGGGGGTATCGGCACGCCCGGCAAGAAGCGCCTGTTCTCGCCCGCCCGCCGCAATGCCGCTGCCTCGCCGCCGTCGCGGGCAAGCCAGCGGACGGCGCGGCCCGCCTGCGCCAGTTGCACCGCCAACGTGGTGCCCCACGTGCCTGTGCCGACAATCGTAATCACGGCATCTCTTCGCTGTCCGGCTGCCCCCTAGTAGCCCGCTTGCTTGTCGACGACGTTCAAGAGGGGTTCGCCCTCGAGGAAGCGCCGCAGATTCTCCTCCAGCAAGTCGAAGAAGCGATCGTCGTTGTGCGGCACGGTGCCCGAGGTGTGTTGGGTGATGATGACGTTGGGCAAATCCCAGAGTTCGGAATCCGGCGGCAGCGGCTCCGGGTCGGTCACGTCGAGCCCGGCGCCCGCAATCCGGCCTTCCTTTAACGCCTGGAGCAGCGGCTCCGCCTGGATGATCTGGCCGCGGCCAATGTTGTAGATGTAGGCGCTCGGCTTCATCGCGCGTATTTCAACCTCCCCAATCAGTCCTGTTGTTTCGGGAGTGAGCGGGCAGCACACCGCCACGTGGTCGGACTGCCGCAAGAGGTCGTGCAGGCCCTCAGGCCCCACGAGTTCAGCGAGATACGGCGGCGGCGCCTGCGGCCGGCGGCGCAGGCCGATGACGCGCATGCCCAGGTGATGCGCCTTTTCCGCCAGCGCGGAACCGATGCCGCCGGCCCCTACCACGCCCAGAGTCTGGCCCTCCAGGCAAAACGGGTCAAAGTCGGGCGGACGCCACACGTGGTCGCGCTGGGCCTGGAAGACCCGGCGCAAGTCCCGCGCAAAGCAGAGCATCAGCGCCAGCACGTGCTCGGAAATCTGCGGCGCGTGTTGACCCTGCGCATTCGTCACCACCACGTCAGTGGCGACTAACTCAGGAGTGAGCAGCCGGTCGACGCCCGCGCCCTGGTTCTGCACCCAACGCAGATTGCGCGCCTGGGGCAGCAACTCCTGCCGCAAGCGTCCCACCACGACGTGCGCCCGCGGCATCACGGCCGCGTATGCGGCGTCATCGCTTGGCACGACGAATTCAATCTGCGAGAATCTATGCCGTAATTGGGTAACCATGTCCTCGCGTTCGCTCCACAAGGACAAGATAACGGTTAACGCTGCCATCTATGAATTTGCATCCTATGCTACGCGCGTGCCCGAAAGACGAGAGGAATCCCACCCCATGATAGCAGAGGCATCATGATCAGGCTTGAAGACCTCGACTACGCGCTGCCGCCGGACTACATTGCGCAACACCCGTGCGAGCCGCGCGACGCGGCGCGCTTGCTGGTATACCGGCGGGGCGCCGGTGACATTCAACATAGCCGGGTCGCTAGTCTAAGCGAGTTTCTGCAACCGGGCGACCTGCTGGTGGCCAACGATACCCGCGTGATGCCGGCGCGGCTCATTGGCAAACGGGAACTCAGCGGCGGCAAGGTCGAGGCGCTCGTATTGCGTCCACACGAGCACGGCTGGTGGGAGGCCCTTGTCCGGCCCTCGCAGCGTCTCAAGTCCGGCGTCCGCATCGTGCTGGAGAGCGCGGACGGCAAGAACCGGGACGTCGTCGAGGTTGGCGAGCGGCTGCCCCACGGCAAGCGGCTCGTGCGCTTTCACGCAGACCCCACCGCCGTCATCGAGCGCCACGGCGCGCTGCCGCTCCCGCCGTACATCCGCGAACCGCTGGCGGACCCGGACCGCTACCAGACCACCTACGCCCGCGTGCAAGGCTCCGCCGCCGCGCCCACCGCCGGGCTCCACTTCACGCCCCGGCTCATCCAGGAAATCGAGGCATACGGCGCGCGCTTCGCCTTCATCACGCTCCACGTCGGCCTGGACACCTTCCAGCCCATCCGGGAAGCAGACCCGCTCCAACACGCCATTCATCGCGAATACGTGGAAGTGCCCTTGGAAACGGCGAGCCTGATTCAAGAGACCAAAGCGCGCGGCAAGAGAGTGATCGCGGTCGGCACAACCAGCGTACGCGCCCTGGAGAGCGCCGCCGGCGCGCCGGGTTTCGTGCGGCCTTACACCGGCGAGACGAGCCTCTATATCTACCCCGGCTACACGTTCCGCGTCGTGGACGGCATCATGACGAACTTCCACCTGCCCCGCTCGACCCTACTGCTGCTCGTGGCGGCGTTTGTCGGCCTGGACGAACTGAAGCGCATCTACCAAACCGCGATTGACGAAAGATACCGCTTCTACAGCTTCGGCGACGCCAGCCTGCTGCTCTAAGCGCCTGAATGCGATCTCCTCGGAGAGTGCGGACATTCCAGCAGAAGCCGTTCGTGCTGAGCCTGTCGAAGCATGAACTGCTATCCGCCAACGTACGGCGGCAACGCTCACCCTTCGACAGGCTCAGGGCGAACGTTGCCCGAGCAGACAAGCCAATCGTCAACACGCACGTGGGGCGGCTACGCCAGCTTCTCCAGCGGGGCGAATGAGGCGGAGAGGCGCTTGATGCCAATATCAGGAAAGACAACGGTCACCTCTTCATCGAAGTCGGTGATCTTGCCGCTCACCACCGTCCCTTCGCCAAAGGCCGCGTGCCGCACGCGCTCGCCGTCGCGGAACTTTCGTTCGTCCGCGTCACGCTTGCGCGGGGGACGGGCTGCGGCTTGCGACCCTTGCCAGGCGGCCTCCACCGGCGGCTGGGCCTGCACAGTCGGCCCGGTCACCAGTTCCGGCGGCAATTCGGTGATGAAGCGGGAAGGAATTCGTCCCAGCGATTGGCTGCTGTAGCGGCGCGCCGCGTAGAGCAGGTGAAGCCGCTCCTTGGCGCGGGTGAGGGCCACGTAGCAGAGCCGCCGCTCTTCCGCCATCTGTTCGGGATCATCGAACGAGCGGATGTGCGGAAAGAGTTCTTCCTCCATGCCCGTCACGAACACCGCCGGGAACTCCAGCCCCTTGGCGTTGTGCATCGTCATGAGGGTCAGCCCCCCGTCCGCCTCCATGCGGTCCACGTCGGCCACCAGCGTTGCCTCGTGCAGGAAGTAGCCCACGCCTTCGGGCGGCTCGAGGCTGTCGAAGCGCGCGGCGGCGGCAACCAACTCGTCCAGGTTCTCCTCCCGCTCAATCGCCTCTTCGACATTCTCGTTCTTGCGGACGTGTTCCAGATAGCCGCTCTCCCGTATCACCACCTTGACAAACGCGCTCAACGTCTGGCGCTCCATCTCCTGGCGCAAGACGCTCAACAAACGGCCGAGATTCTCCAGGGCGGCCCGCGCCCGGGCCGTCACCGGCAACGGCTCCTCGATCTCGCCCGCCCCCAGGCGCAGCAGCGCCGCGGCCGGCGGCGCGCCTTGCATCTCCGACCAGAGCATGAGCGCCGCCAGCGTCTTGGCGCCAATGCCGCGCGGCGGCATATTCACGATGCGCCCAAAGCTCACGCTGTCGTTCAAATTGTAGACCACGCGCAAGTAGGCGAGCGTGTCCTTTACCTCCCGCCGTTGGTAGAAGGCCACGCCGCCCACCAACTGATAGGGAATGCCGAAGTGCACCAGCGCGTCCTCCAGCGCCCGCGACTGGGCGTTGGTGCGGTACATCACGACGCAGTCGCGCAGGCCCAGGCCCTCGTCTTGCAAGCGGCGCACGCCATTGACCACCAGGCGCGCTTCATCCTCTTCGTCCAGCGCCGGCATCACCACCAGCGGCGCGCCCTGCCCCTGGGTCGTCCAGAGCCGCTTTTCGCGGCGGTGCGGCAGGCGGCTGATAATGCCGTGGGCGGCATCCAGGATGTTCTGGGTGGAACGATAGTTCTGTTCCAGCTTGACGACGGCGGCGTCGGGGTACTCGCGCTCGAAATTGAGGATATTGCGCACGTCGGCGCCGCGCCAACTGTAGATGCCCTGGTCGTCGTCGCCCACCACGCAGATGTTGCGGTACTTGGACGCCAGCAGCCGCACCAACTCATACTGGGCGTGATTCGTGTCCTGGTACTCATCCACCATGATGTAGCGGAAGCGTTCCTGGTAGTGCTCCAGCACGTCGGGGTGCTCGCGCAGGATGCGCACCGCGAACATGATGAGGTCGTTGAAGTCAAGCGCGTTTGCCTTGCGCAGCGTCTCCTGATAGCGCCGGTACACCCTGGCGGCGGCCTCCTCGAACGGCCCCTGCGCGTGCTCGGCAAACTGGTGCGCCGTAATGAGTTCGTCCTTGGCGCGGGAGATGGCGTTCAAGACCGCGCGCGGACTGAGGCTCTTTTCGCCGATGCCCAGCGACTTGAGCGTCTCTTTCACCACCGCCAACTGGTCGGCGTCGTCGTAGATGGTGAAGCCTTCTTCCCAGCCCAGCCGCCGCAATTCACGGCGCAACATGCGCGAGCAGAAGGCGTGAAAGGTGCTCACGTGCACGTTTTCGCCAATGGGTCCGACCAGTTCCCGCACCCGCTCCCGCATCTCCCCGGCGGCCTTGTTCGTGAAGGTGACGCCCAGGATCTGCCACACCGGCACGCGCTCGGCGAGCATGAGGTACGCGATCCGGTGGACGATCACGCGCGTCTTGCCGGATCCCGCGCCGGCCAGGATGAGCACCGGCCCGGCCGTGGTCGCGACCGCGCGCTGCTGCGGCTCGTTGAGATTTGCCAACAGAGAATCCGGATTGGTGACCATAGGGATAATTTCGCGCAACGACAGAGAGGCGCCAGCCAAGAAGAGTGGAAGAAGAGAGGCGCGTCTCACCCGCCTCCCGTAGGATTGTATCATCGTCTCGGCCGTCGCGCACCTGGCCTCGGTCTCAGTTCGCGGAATCCGGCAGATGCCAGTGTCCCTAATTCCTAGCAACTTTCTAGGAAATACAGCCAAATCAGATTGACTCGCCCTCAGAGGTTTAGGTACCTTAACTGCGACACAGGCAGTTGAATAAACTTGCAGCGCTATGTGCGCGGAGCGAGAGGCGTCATCGCCCCCGCGCGTCTGCGGCATTCGCTGAATTGCCTGCTAGCTGACACGTGTGCCCCGAGGCCCCGCCGCGCACGACAGTAGTCAAACAGTATGCAGCCTGGCTGCATGGAAAGGAATCATTTGCCGTGCGCATGAATCGTCGTACCCTTCTCAAGTCGTCACTGGCGTTGGCGCCGGTTGCGCTTGGGGCAGCCTGCGGGAGAGTGTCAGTCACTACCGGCGAGGACGCGGACACGCCCGCGGCCGAGCCGTCCACGCTTACCGTCTATTCCGGTCGCAACGAAAACCTCGTCGGGCCGCTTCTGGAGCAGTTCGCGCAGGATACCGGCACGGAAATCCAGGTCAAGTACGGCGGCGGCGCCGAAATCGCGGCGACCATCCTGGAGGAAGGCGACAATAGCCCCGCGGACGTGTTCTACGCCCAGGACGCCGGCGCGTTGGGCGCGCTGCAAGCCGAAAACCGCCTGGCCCCGCTGCCGGACTCAATCCTCGACGCGGTCGAACCCCGCTTCCGCTCGCCGCAGGGTCTCTGGGTCGGCGCTTCCGGCCGCGCCCGCGTGGTGGTGTACAATACGGAGAGCGTGCAACCGGCGGACCTGCCGCCTTCGGTGCTGAACTTCGTGGAACCGGCGTGGAAAGGCCGCATCGGCTGGGCGCCGACCAACGGCTCGTTCCAGGCGTTCGTCACCGCCATGCGCGTGACGCTGGGCGAAGACCGGACCCGCGCCTGGTTGGAAGGCATCAAGGCCAACGAGCCAAAGGTCTATCCCAAGAACACGCCCACGGTGCAGGCCGCCGTGGACGGAGAAATCCATGCCGGGTTCGTTAACCACTACTACCTCTTCCGCATTCGCGCCGAGCAGGGCGCCGTGCCGGCGGAGAACTACTTCCCGCCCAACGGGGACCTGGGTTCGCTGGTCAACGTGGCCGGCGCGGGCGTGATTGCGGGCGCGCGAAACGTGGCGGCCGCCGAGGAGTTCGTGGCCTACCTGCTCTCGCAGCCGGCCCAGGAGTACTTCTCTGAGAGCACCTATGAGTACCCCCTGGCCCATGGCGTGGCCGCCCATCCGGATCTGCCGCCGCTCGCAGCTATCGAGACGCCGGACATCGATCTCAGCGACCTGGCCGACTTGCGCGGCACGCTGGAACTCCTGCAAGACGTGGGACTGATCTAGCCGCGGAAAGGACACATGGCGACTTCGTCGAAGACGGGGCTCCTTGGGGCGCTGAACGAAGCGCTGCAAGGCGGCCGGCGGACTTTGCGGTCTGCCGGCCCGCCGCTGCCTCTCCTGGCGCTGAGCGGCGTGGTGGCAATTGGCATCATGCTGCCGCTCGCCTACCTGGCGCTGCGGGCGGCCGGCGCCGGCGATGAACTCTGGCGTCTGCTCTTGCGGCCGCGCACCGCGCTCATTCTCTTCAATAGCGTCGCCCTGGCCGCCGCGGTAACCGCCGGCGCCGTCGCCATCTCCGTGCCGCTGGCCTGGCTGGTGGCGCGCAGCGACCTGCCCTGGCGGCGCGCCTGGACAGGACTCCTGATCGTCCCCCTGGCCGTGCCCAGCTACGTGGGCGGCTTCGTGCTCATCGGTGCATTGGGGCCGCGCGGGATGCTGCAACGCCTGCTGGAGCCACTCGGCGTGGAGCGCCTGCCGGAAATCTACGGCTTTGGCGGCGCCTGGCTTTCGCTCACGCTCTTCACCTATCCCTACGTCTTCCTCGTCGTGCGCGCAGCCCTGCAAGGCATGGATCCCGCCCTGGAGGAGGCCTCGCGCAGCCTGGGACAGAGCGGCTGGACCACGTTCCGCCGCATAACCCTGCCCCAACTGCGGCCGGCGATCGCCGCCGGCGGCTTGCTGGTGGCGCTCTACACCCTCAGCGACTTCGGCGCGGTCTCGCTGCTCCAGTTCGACACGTTTACCCGCGTTATCTATGTGCACTACCAAGGCTCGTTCGACCGGCACCTTGCCGCCGGCCTGGCGCTGGTGCTCGTTGTCATCACGTTGCTGGTCCTCACCTTGGAGCAGCGGAGCCGGGGGCGCGCCGACCACTACGGCAGCCCGCGCGGCGGCCGGTCGTCCGCCCAGGGCCGCGTACCGCTGGGCAGATGGCGGCTGCCGGCAAGCGTCCTCTGCCTGGGCGTCGTCTTGCTCGCGGTCGTCATGCCCGCGCTCACGGTCGGCTACTGGCTGCTGCGCAGCGTGGCGCACACGCCGAACTTCAGCGCGCTGCCCGGCCTGGCGTGGAATACGCTGTGGGTCTCCGCCGCGGCGGGATTCTTGGCGGTAGCGCTGGCCCTGCCGGTGGCGTACCTTACCGCGCGCTACCCCCGCCGCCTCACGCGCCCCTTCGAATACGCCGTCTATCTTGGCTACGGCTTACCCGGCATCGTCATCGCCCTCTCGCTGGTCTTCTTTGGCGCGAATGTCGCGCCCGGCATCTACCAGACGTTCTACCTGCTGATCGCGGCGTACTTGATCCGCTTCTTGCCGCAAGCGTACGGCAATCTCCGCGCCTCCATCCTGCAGGTGCACCCGGCGCTGGAGGAAGCCTCCCGCAGCCTGGGCCGCTCCTGGTTCGGCACGCTGCGCGCCGTCACGTTGCCGCTGGTGCGCGGCGGCGCCACCGCGGGCGGCATCTTGGTCTTCATCACCACGCTCAAGGAACTTCCCATCACCCTCTTGCTGGGGCCAATCGGCTTCAAGACGCTGGCCACGGAAGTGTGGTCGCTGACCGCGGAAGGGTTCTTTGCCGCCGCCGCGCCCGTGATTCTCGTGCTGCTGGGCGTTTCCCTCCTCCCCACCTTGCTTTTGCAGGTAAGGTACCTTAATATAGACGCATGAGCATAAATGAAGTCGCAATCCGCTGCAAGAACATCACGAAGCGTTTCGGTTCGGTGGTGGCGGTAGACCGGGTTGACCTCACCGTTGCGCCCGGCGAGTTCCTTGGCCTGCTGGGGCCCAGCGGCTGCGGCAAGACGACGTTTCTCCGGCTCCTTGCCGGATTCGAAGCGCCTGATACCGGCACGATTGAAATCGGCGGCGTGCGCGTTGCCGGCCCCAGGCGCTGGATCCTGCCGGAACGGCGGCGCGTCGGCATGGTCTTCCAGGACTACGCGCTCTTTCCCCACATGACGGTGGCCGAAAACGTGGCCTATGGCGTGCGCAAGTGGCCCAATCGGCGCGAGCAGGTCGGCAACGTGCTGCGCCTGGTCGGTTTGGAAAACCTCCGCGAGCGGCTGCCGGGCGAACTCTCCGGCGGGCAGCAGCAGCGCGTGGCGCTCGCCCGCGCCCTGGCCCCGGAACCCGACGTGATCCTGCTGGACGAACCCTTCTCCAACTTGGACGTCGCCTTGCGCGCGCGCATTCGCGCTGAGACGCAGGAGATTCTTGCCCGCGCCGGCGCCACCGTCATCTTCGTCACCCACGATCAAGAGGAGGCGCTCAGCCTGGCCGACCGGGTGGCCGTCATGTGGGACGGCCGCATCGCCCAGGTGGGCGCGCCGGCGGAACTCTACCGCAAACCGGCCTGCCGGGAAGTCGCTGAATTCGTGGGCGGCGCAAATTTCCTCTATGCCCGCGCCGCCAACGGCCATGCGGATTGCGCGCTGGGCCGCTTCTCAACCAACGGCGCCGCGCACAACGGCGAACTCGACCTCATGTTTCGCCCGGAGGACATCGCCCTGAGCGCGGCTCCGGACGGCGCGTCGCAGGTGGTGGACGCCACGTTCTTCGGCCATGACAGCACCGTGACGATTCGCCTGGAAACCGGCGAACACGTCCAGGCGCGCCTGCTGGGCGCGCCGCTGGCGCCGGGTACCCGCGTCCACTGCCAGGTGACGGCTGAACCGCGCACCTTCGCGCGTCAACCTCAATCAGCGCCGGCATGACTAGGCCGGACGGCGTAAGGAATTGCTCACCACAGCCTTGTCAGGTTACAAATGCGGGAAGAAAGTATACGCCAAGCTCTCCGTTCGTGCTGAGCTTGTCGAAGCATGAGCGGAGAAGAGAGTGGTGAAAGCGTTCCCGTTTCTCCGCCGTTCACCGTTCGTGCTGAGCTTGTCGATGCATGAACGGAGAGAGGCGTGTGGAGAATTTTGACCCGCTTCCTCCGCCGTTCGCCCTTCGACGCTGCTCAGGGCGCACGGCTTAGTGACGCTGTTCTTCGTTTGGGTGCTCAATTTCACCTTTGCTAAAGGCGGGAATCCCCTTACCGGCCCATGGCACCGTATGACTGCGCCGCCCTGCGCGAAGCCATTCCAATTCTCCGTGACCGGGTTTATCTCAACACCGGCACGGAAGGCGTGCTCGCCGAACCGGTGCTCGCGGCGTACCAAGCGGCCATCGCCCGCCAGGAGCGTGAAGGCCACGTAGCGTTGGAGTGGCGCTACGCGGAACTGGAATCCGCGCGCGCGGCGGTGGCGCGTTTGCTCAATGCGCACACCGATACGATTGCCTTCACCCGCAACGCCACCGACGGGCACAACCTTGTGCTGGAGGGCTTTGGCTGGCTGCCGGGGGACGAACTCCTGATCTCAGACCAGGAGCATCCCGCCTTGACCCATCCGGCCGCATATCTCGCGGACCGGAGCGGGCCGGTGGTGCGCGTCTTTACCGTTGACCCCGACCCGCGCGTCACGCTGCGGAACGTGCGGGAGCGCCTGAGCGCCAGCACGCGCTTCATCGCGTTCAGCCACGTAAGCTGCGAGAGCGGCATCCGGCTGCCCGCCAAGGAAATCTGCCGCCTGGCCTACGACCTCGGCGCGTGGTCGCTGGTGGACGGCGCGCAGTCCCTGGGGGCGATTCCCGTAGACGTGGCAGACCTGGGCTGCGACTTCTTCGTCAGCAACGGGCACAAGTGGCTCTGCGGCCCCAAGGAGACCGGCATCTTCTACGTGCACCCCGACCAGCGCGAAACCCTTGATGTGAGCGCAGTCGGGGCCGGCACGTTCGACCGCTTCACGTGGCGCGGCGAGAAGTTCGACTACGACCTGAAACCGTCGGCGCGGCGCTTCGAGTTCGGCACCCGCAACCAAGCCGCGTACACCGGCCTGCGCAGCGCAATCGCCTGGTTGGAAGAACTGGGCATTGAGAATGTCTACGCGCACGTGCGGGGCCTCGTTCGGCAGGCGCGTGAGATTCTGGAGCAGACACCCGGCGTCACGGTGCTCACGCCGCGAGCCGCCGCGAAATCGGCCGGGCTCATCACGTTCAACCTGGACGGCCGGGAGCCGGCGGACGTCGCGCGCGCTCTCTGGCGCCAAGGCGTCATCACGCGCCACACCACCACGCCGCCCGGCATCCGCGCCTCGGCCGCGTACTTCAACACCGCGCGGGACTTCGAGCGGCTGGCGGCGGCGCTGCGCTCGCTCGACTGAAAAGCCTTGCCCCGCGCTGAACGCGGCGCGCGCCCTTGAATCCCCGCGCGCTTTCTGACACTGTAAAGCTGCGGGCGCGGACGGCTTCCCATCCGTCATTCCGGCGAAAGCCGGAATCCATCTTTACCGCGAGCGCCCTGGATTCCGGCTTTCGCCGGAATGACGGAGGCGGGAATCACCAAGGCTGTCCGCCGGCCACACAAGGGAATCAAGAGTGATTGAACATCTCTCCGTTCGTGCTGAGCTTGTCGAAGCATGAACGGAGAGATGTGTGTGGAGATATTCTACCCGTTTCCTGCGCCGTTCACCCTTCGACGACGCTCAGAGCTTGCCCCGTACTCGATACGGGGGCGAACGGTATGCGCGCATATTTACATGGCAATGACGGAGCGGGAAGTGTTGTTTTCATGGTAGCGACGGCGAGCAATGTCCAATAGCCGGCGCACTGTGCGCATCCTCGTAACCGGCGGCGGTTCCGGCGGCCACGTCACGCCGGCGCTTGCCACCATCGATTCAATCGCGGCGCTGGCCGACCGCGACGGCGGCTGGCGGCCCGCCTTCCTCTACGTGGGCAGTTACGCGGGCGTAGAACGGCAGATGGCGGAGGCCGCCGGACTACCCTTCACCGCCATCGCCACCGGCAAATTGCGCCGCTCGCGGCATGTGCTCGGCCACTTCTCCTGGCGCAATCTCCTCGACGCGCTGCGGCTGCCCTGGGGCGTCCTGCAAGCGCTGTTAACAATCGTGCGCTTTCGACCCCACGTGGTTCTGAGCACCGGCGGTTTCGTCTGTGTGCCGCCGGCGCTTGCCGCCTGGCTGCTGCGCGTGCCGGTACTCACCCATGAACAGACGGTGCAGATGGGATTGGCGAACCGCATCGCCTCGCGCTTCGCGGCCCGCATTGCCTTGACTTACGAGTCCGCGCGTGACGAACTGCCGCCGCCCCTGCGCGCCAAGACGCTGCTCACCGGCAACCCGGTGCGCGCGGCAGTGTTCGGCGGCGACCCGGCAACCGCCCGCGCGCTCAGCGGGTTCACCGACGGCGATGCCCTGCCGACCGTCTACGTCACCGGCGGCGCTCAGGGCGCGCAGCACGTCAACCGGGCCGTGCAGGAGGCGCTGCCCGACCTCCTTGAAATGTGCCGCATCATTCATCAATGCGGCCGCCAAGCCAGCAGCGGCCTATCCGAGCGCGAACGGCTGGAGCGTGCCCGCGCCGCGCTGCCGCCGCCTCTGCAACCGCGCTACCACGTCATAGACTTCGTGACGGACGAGATCGGCCACGTCTACGCGCTGGCGGACCTCGTGGTCGGCCGCGCCGGCGCGGGCACGCTGGCGGAACTCTTCGCGCTGGGCAAACCGTCCCTGCTCATTCCCCTCGTGCCGACCGGCGGCGACGAACAGCGGCGCAACGCCCAGCACGCCCAGCACGCCGGCGCGGCAGTCGTCATCGAACAAGATGACTTCAGCGGTGAACGCTTATGTAAAGCCGCGGGCGAACTCCTGGCAGACCCGGCGCAACTGCAAACGATGGCGCGCGCCGCGAAAGACCTCGCGCAGCCCGACGCCGCGCAACGCCTGGCGGAAGCCGTGATCGCCTTGGCACATCAGGGCAATTGACCGGCAGAGCGACTCCGCAATCCTTGCATGCGCCAGGTAAGCCGTTGACGGTTGAGATGGGAAAAGCCCAAGTTGACGGTTGAGATTGGGTAAGCGCAAGAAGACACAACGCCTCGGCTGGCTCGGGCACATGTCATTCCGAACGGAGCGCAGTGAGGAATCTCGTGCGGTTGTGCCGCGGGATGCATTGCGGCATGGACCCTAGATTCCTCGCTGCGCTCGGAATGACAGCAGTCTTGCGTTTGGAATGACGGGAACAGTCTACATCGCCGCGTGGGAGTGGCGCTCTATCAACGCACTCCACAAATTGCGCTACTCTTCGTTCGCGGCATAGATACTGAACATCGAGTCGCCGTGCTGGCGGGATCGCAGCAGGCGCAGCCGGCCCCACTGCTCGGCGGGTAGATTCTTCTTCCAGTGTCCCACGACGACTATCGTGTGCTCGTGAATCACATTCGCCGCAGCCAGCGCCGGCAGCCAGTCTTCATGCGCCACCGTGTGGTAGGGCGGGTCGGCCAGAATGAGGTCGTACGGCTCGCGCAGGCGCGTGAGCGCGCCCGGCACGCGCCCCTGGATCACCCGCGCCCGCTGGTGCAGGGACGCCGCGCGCAGGTTTTCGCGGATTGCGCGGCACGCGGCCGGCAGCGCGTCGACGAAATCGCACCACGCCGCGCCCCGGCTCAGGGCCTCGATCCCCAGCGCGCCCGTGCCCGCAAAGAGTTCCAGCACGCGCCCGCTTTCGCCGCGCTCGCCCAACGAATTGAAGATCGCCTGCTTGACTTTATCGAGCGTTGGCCGCACCTGCGCCGTCTTGGGGGCGCGCAAACGCCGCCCGGCGGCCGTTCCACTGATGACGCGCATGTTCGGCCCCCATCTCCTGAAGCAGCGTCGCCCTAAATCGAGACGTGCGGAAAGTCTCGATAGAGCAATTCGGTCTGCACGCACAACCGGTAGAAGTAGCGGTCGGCCTGGATGACGAAGTCCGCTGCCTGAATACGTTGTTCGGCGACCCAGGCCTCATTGGGATGGCACCGCTGATTGCAGAGCGCCTTGACCGTAATGTAAGCGCGCTTTCCGGCGAAGAGTTCGAGTGCGCTTGGAACCGGCAATTCTACCAAGGCAGAAACCTCGGCCGGGTTCGGCGTGAAAGCGGCGAGCGGCAGGTTGGCCCGGTGCAGGAAGACATACTGCACCTCGTAGTCACGCACGCCCGGCTCCACGTCGCTCGCGGCCTGGCGCACCCCCAGCGGCACGAGTTCGTTCATGGCAAGGGTGAGGCCGATCTCCTCTTGCGACTCGCGCAGGGCATCTTCCACGGACTCACCCGCCGCCAGGTGTCCGCCGACGGTAGCGTCCAACTTCCCCGGCGACGTATCCTTGTTCTCCGCCCGCCGCTGGAAGACCACGTACGGCGTGCCGTTAGCATACTGTCCCACCACCCAGCAGTGAATTGCGCGGTGCCAATCGCCGTCCCGGTGCACGTCGGCGCGGCGCTTGCGCAGTCCCAGCGGACGGCCCAGCGAATCACACACGTCGAAAAGCTCATCCGGATCGGAGTAGGGATTGCTCACGATAGTTCGCTCTCCACCTGCCAGAAATCGGCCACGCGCTTGGCAAGCCCCGCGTGCTGCGGCTTGCTCAGCGTAGGGTCTCCCGCGAACAGCCTCTTGGCTTCCCGCCGCGCGAGTTCCAGCGTCGCCAGATCCGAGAGCTTGGCGACTTTGAGGGCGGGCAGACCGGCCTGGCGCGTGCCAAAGAACTCGCCCGGCCCGCGCAGCATCAGGTCCTGTTCCGCCAGCGCGAAGCCGTCGCGCTTCTCCTCCAGGATGCGCAGCCGTTCGTTCTCTACCGCATTGGCCGAGTCCGAGAGCAGCAGGCAGTATGACTTATGCTCGCCGCGTCCCACCCGGCCCCGGAACTGGTGCAGTTGCGCCAGGCCGAACCGCTCGGCGCTCTCGATCATCATCACCGTCGCGTTCGGCACGTCGATGCCGACCTCCACCACCGGCGTGCTCACCAGGATGTCGGTTTCGCCGGCCGCGAAGGCGCGCATCACCTTCTCCTTCTGCCGGCTCGTCAACCTCCCGTGGAGCAAGTCAACCGTGCACTGGGTGAACACCTCTTTTTGCAAACGCTTGAACTCGCTCTTGGCGGCGCGCACCTGTAGCGTTTCCGAATCTTCGATGAGCGGAAAGATTATGAACGCCTGGCGTCCTTGGGCCACCTGCTTGTTGACAAAGCCGTAGACCTCGTTGCGTTTCTCCTGCGGCGCCCAGCGCGTCGCGATCGGCAAGCGGCCGGCGGGCAACTCGCGTATCGTGGATACGTCCAGGTCGCCGTAGAGCGTGAGCGCCAGCGAGCGCGGGATTGGCGTCGCCGTCATCACCAGCACGTGGGGATTGCGCCCCTTGCGCCGCAAGACCGCGCGTTGCCGCACGCCGAACCGGTGCTGCTCGTCCGCGATTGCCAGACCCAGGTTGCCAAACACCACGTCGTCCTGGATCACGGCGTGGGTGCCTACCAGCAGGTGCAGCGCGCCGGCTTCCAGTTCCGCCAGCATCTCCCGCCGCCGTTTCTTGCGCGTGCTGCCGGTCAGCAGGGCGCAGCGCACGCCAAACGGCTCCAGGAAACGCCTGAAGGTGACGATGTGCTGCTCCGCCAGCACCTCCGTCGGGGCCATCACGACCGTTTGCAATCCGTGCTTGGCCATCTGCAGCGCCGCCGCCGCCGCGACCACCGTCTTGCCCGAACCCACGTCGCCCTGCAAGAGGCGGTTCATGGCCGCCGGTTTGCTCACGTCATCGAGAATTTCCGTGAGCGCCTCCTGCTGGCCGTCCGTCAGCGCAAAGGGCAGCGACTCGAGGAACGCCTGGGTTAGCTCCGCGTCAACCGCCACCGGCACGCCGGGCTGATCGAGTTGCCACTCCCGGCGGCGCAGCAGCGCCCCAAGCTGGATGCAGAAGAACTCGTCGAAGGCCAGCCGCTGCACCGCCCGCTGCCGCTGCCGCTCGTTAGCCGGAAAGTGCAACTGGCCCAGCGCCTCTTGCGCGCCCATGAGCGAATTGCGCACCAGGACTTCCTCCGGCACCACCTCTTCCACCCCGTGCAGCGCCATGTCGAGCGCGGAGCGCACCCAGCGGCGCAGCCACTTGGCCGAGAGATTGGCCGTCAGCGGGTAGACCGGCACCAGGCGGCCCACGTGCAGCCCCTTCTCCGGGCTTTCGGCAAACTCGTACTCCGGCGAGCGCAATTCCAACCCTGAGCGGCTGATCTCCACCTTGCCCGCCACCGTCACGCGCCGCTTGTTCGTCAGGCTCTGCTGCAAGTACGGCTGGTTGAACCAGACCGCCCGGATGTAGCCCGTCTTGTCCGCCAGCGCCGCCTCGGTAATCGTCATGCGGCCCTGGGTAACGCGCCGGTTTTCCACCTGCATGACGTTCGCCACGAAGGTGGCCTCTTCGCCGGGCTTGAGATCGGCAATCGTCTTGATGAGGCTGCGGTCGATGTGCCGGTGCGGAAAGTGGTGGATGAGGTCGCCCAACGTGGTCAGGCCGAGCTTTTCCAGCCGCTTGGCGTCTTCCGTCTTTAGCATGGGCACAACGGTGAGAGAAGAATCGAGAGCGGCGCGGGGCGACTTGGCGCGCGGCTTGCGCGGGCGGGCGGCGCGCTGCGCCGCCTTTTTCTGAGGGGCCGCCGGCGGCGGCTTGGCCGGGGCGGGCGCGGCAGCCGTACGCGGACCCCGCTCTTGTGGCTCGCCGCGCGGGGCGGCAGATTCCGCGCCGCCACCGAGGATTCGCAGCACGTTCTTGACCCGCGCTTCCCGTTCCGCCGGGTCCAGCGCCTGGTAGCCCTCCAGCGCGCGCCCGATCTCGCCGAGGCTCCGGGCCTTCTCCGCGCCGCCGCGGGCGCTCTCCGCTTCCCAATTGGCGAGAAACCGCTCCAGGCCGCCAATCACCGCGCCGTCGTCATACCCCCGCCGCGCCTCTTGCCGCAGAATGCGGCGCAAGGTCTCGCTGCGGTCGCGCGGTGCGGAACGGAGCATAGCGCCTCATTCAAGGGTCAGCAGGTAGGGGTAGTGCGGCTGGCCGCCAAAGACGACCTCGATCTCAAGCGCCGGGAATTTGACGCCGAGCCGCTCGCTGAGCGCCTGCGCCTCATCTTCCGCTACGCCGGCGCCGTGGTAGCATGTGAGCAGTTCGGCGGTCTCCGGCCCCATGCGCGCGATCGCCGCCGCCAACGCGGCGTCGAGATCATCGTTCGCGGCGCACACCCGGTTGTTTGCCAGCGCCAGCCACTGGCCTTGCGCCACGGCCACGCCGTCCACGGTGGCGTCGCGGGTGGCCAGGGTCACCGCGCCGTACGGCGTGCCGGCGGCCGCCTCTTGCATCGCCGCTGCATTTTCTTCCGGCTCTTGGCCTTCCTGATACGCCATGAGCGCCGCGATGCCCTGCGCCATCGAAAACGTCGGCAGCACGTGCACGACGGTTTCCGTTAAGTCGCGCGTTTGCTCCGCTGAGAGAATGACGTTCTTGTCGTTGGGCAGGATGAGCACGTGGCGCGCATTGGCGGCCTCGATCGCGCGGTGGATATCCTGGGTGCTGGGGTTCATGGTGGGACCGCCGCTCACCACGGCCGCGCCCATCTCCTCGTAGATCTCCCGCAGTCCCGCGCCGTCCGCCACGGCCACCACGCACTGCGCCCGCGTTTCAGCCGGCGCCGCCGGCGGCGCCTCGATGCCGGGCAGGTCCCCGTCGGCCAGCGCCGATTGCAGCCGTTCGTACTGGTCGTCCATGTTGAAGATTTCGATGCGGTGGAGGTGGCCCGCGCCGCGCGCCAGCGCGAGCACATCGCCGGGGTTCTCCGTGTGCACGTGCACCCGCACCAGGTCCTCATCACCCACCACGACCACCGAATCGCCCCGTTCCGCCACCGCCTGGCGCATCTCCATCACGTCCAACGCCGCGCCGCTCACCAGGAAGCCCGTGCAGTAGCCGTAGAGGGTCTCCGTAACCGCGGCGATCTCCGGCAGCAAGGCGCGCTCGCCGGTGGGCAGGGCCACTGCCTCGACCGGTTCGCCGGTGGCGTAGCGCCGCGCCCCTTCCAGCAGAAGCCAGAGCCCCTGCCCGCCGGCGTCCACCACGCCGGCGTCTCGCAGCACGTCCAGCAACTGGGGCGTACGCGCCACGGAGCGTTCCGCCGCGGCAACCGCCGTTGCCAGCATCTCGCGTATCTCGGTACCCGGGCCGAGCGCCGCGCACGCTTCCGCCGTATCGCGCGCCACCGTGAGCATCGTGCCTTCCTGCGGCTCCTGCAGGGCCGCATAAGACGAGTCCGCCGCGGCGCGCAGCGCCCGCGCCAGCCCGCCGACCGAAATCTCGGCAGAATCCGCCAGCGCGTCCGCCACCCCGCGCAGGCACTGGGAAAAGATGACGCCGGAATTGCCCCGCGCGCCCATCAACGCGCCGCGATAGACCGCTTGCGCCACCTCACCGGCGTGGCCGCTATCCGCCGCCTTGCCGGCTTGCAAGGCGGCTTCCAACGTGAGGAGCATGTTCGTGCCGGTATCGCCGTCGGGCACGGGAAAGACGTTCAGCCGGTTGATTTCCTCTTTATTGGCCGCCAGCAGATGGTAGCCGTACTCCAAGGCCCCAATCAGGCTGGCGCCGTCGCAGCGCGCTGCTGCCATCTGCGCCTCTTGTGTGGTTGTAGAATCAGACACGGCTTTCGCTTTCAATACTGCGACTAGCGAACTGCCCAGCTTTCGGGGGCAGGCGCCCAATCTCTCCGCCTGTCATTCTGAGGAGCGCAGCGACGAAGAATCTACTGCGCGCGCATCCCATAGATTCCTCGCTGCGCTCGGAATGACAATAGTCACGGCCCGCCGCAACAGCTCAGAATCCTTCAGCAATTCCAACGGCGCACGCCATTGAGCACGCGGACAATTCTATGCTACTATTGGACACGTGGTACGCTCATCATAGCGACAGAATGAACGCGCGGTCAACACAGGAACCGACGACCAACCGAACTGAGGAAATCGCTCATGGCAGTTTGTGAGATGTGCGGCAAGGGCGCGCAGGTAGGCCACAACATCCAGCACCAGGCCTCCGGCCAGTGGCGCTACCGGGCCCCCAAGACCCGCCGCGTATGGAAAGCCAACGTCCAGAAAGTGCGCCTGCTCGTGGACGGGCAACTCAAGAAGGTCAGCATCTGCACCCGCTGCCTCCGCACCCAGGCCAAAGCCCCGGCGGTCTAGCCGCCCCCGCGCGCCATTCTTTACGGCGAAGACTCTCGCCTAACGCGGTTCGACAAACGCAGAAATTGCCTCATCCTGGGGAGAGGGTAAGAGCGCCGCCGCCAGGCATTCTCTTGGCCGGCCCACGGCGATTGGCCTACCTTACCGCAAAGTCACCAGCACTTCGTTCCGCCGGAACCACGGAATCGTAAACGGCGGATCATACGTTGCGATCTTCCAATCACCCAGGTGTTCCAGGCCGCGCGCGTCCAGCCAGGCGGCCAGTCTTGCTCTGTGGCGCTCGGCGCTTTCGTTGCCGAGCCTGCCGCTGAAGCGGATGCTGGCGACTCTGCGCTCTGCCACCGCGCGAATCGTCACGCGCTTGTCGGTTGGCAGCGGGGCGGTGTCCGGCGTATAGCCTTCCGGCAGGATGAAGGCCATCGTCCAGGTGTCGATCTCTGCTCCGGCCAGCCTCTCGGCATTCGACCGCCCGCCGGACGGGCGCGGTTCCACCAGCACCGGCACCGTCATCGCCATCTCTTGCGACTTGGACGCGCCCGCGGGTTCGACCAGCACGGGCGTGGTCATATCCATGCTCTGCCGGCGGCGATTGGCGCCGGTAATGTAGCCGTAGAGCGGCGCAAACGAGCCATTCGTCGCCCGGTCGAAGGAGCCGGTCAGCGTCACTTCCGCCAGCACGTAGCCCGCGTAGTCGCGAATCTCGATGTTGCCGTCCTTCACGGCAACGTCGTATGCCGGCTGGCCGTATTCGCTGCCGAACAACGAACCAAACAGTATCGACCTGAAGAGAAACGCTCCGGATCCCAGTAAGACCAGCACAACCAGTGCCATCGCCGCGCTCCGTTTCCTGCCCATTCGCGTCTTCCTTTTTGTTCAAGCCTTTATTTTCATTATTCCATAGAATCTAAGCTGATGCGCAGGCCGTTGGAGGGATAGCAAGGCTCGTTGGCGCAGGCCCTCTTCTTCCAGTGGAATCCTTTGGGTAGCTCTGCCAAACAGTTTCATTGGCGCGGGGCAAGCGCCGGTTCGCCCTTTACCTCAGCCCTCTCCTCGGCTGGCAGGGGCTGGTAGTCTATGATCGAATTTACGTGTCATTCCGAGCGCAGCGAGGAATCTATAGCGCATCCCTGCAAAACTAGCACCATAGATTCCTCGCTGCGCTCGGAATGACATGTGAATACTGCTGTCAGCCGTCCCGTCAGCGAATGGGAGCGCCTACCTTGCCGGCCGCGGCAGCGCCGCCAAAGCAGGAGGATCCACTCAAGCGCCATGCCAGATTCGCCACAAAGCGCGCGTCCCGCCGTGCGGCTTGACCGTTTGCTGGTAGAACGGCGGTATTTTCCCAGCCGCGAGAAAGCCGCCTTCAGCATTCGCGCGGGCGGCGTGCAGGTGGATGGGCGCGTGCTCACCAAGCCGGCGGCGCCGGTGAATCCCGATGCCCGCATCGAGGTTGACGCGGGGAGCGCGCTCCGCGTCGGGCGCGGTGAGCGCAAGTTGGCCGGCGTGCTGGAGCGCTTTGGCATCGATTGCGCCGGCAAGATCGCGCTGGACGTGGGCAGCGGGGCCGGCGGCTTCACGTGGCGGCTCCTAGAACAGGGCGCGGCGCGGGTCTACGCCGTGGACGTGGGCCGCAATCAACTTGACCCGGCTCTGCGCGCCGACCGCCGGGTCACCGTCTACGAGCAGACCGACGTGCGCAGTCTCACGGCGCTGCCGGAAGCGCCCCACTTAGCCGTAATCGACGTCTCGTTCATCTCATTGTGGGCCGTGCTGCCGCCGGTAAGCGCCCTGGTCCGCCCCAACGCGGGCATCGTGGCCTTGCTCAAGCCGCAGTTTGAAATTGCCACCATTACACTGGGCAGAGGCGACTCGCCCCGAAACCGCCAGACGCGGCGGCGCATCCGGGACGCTTTCATAGACTGGTGCGCGCAAGCGGGATTTGCCGTGCGGGGCGAGGTGGAAAGTCCGCTGCCCGGCAAGCACGGCGCCCGTGAGACCTTCTTCCATCTCACGTCCACAGCGCGCGCCAGCCGGCCGTAGCGCGGGGGCTTGTCCCCCGCCTCTTGGCGTGATACGCGATCCCTGTCCCCGCCAACGCGCGTACAGAGCCGGCACGGTATCCGGGCGGAACTAACGGAATCGCCTAACTCGCCGCGTCGCCGGCGGCGGGTTCAGCCTGCGGCGCATCGGGCGCATCGGTCTCCGCCATGCCGCTCTCCTGCATCAAGGCGCTGAACGGATGGAGTTTGTGCAGGCAGTTGTTGCCGGTATCCGCCACGTACACGTGGTCCCGCTCGTCTACCGCAAGCCCGCAGGGATCCTCGAACTGTGCCCGCTGGCCCGCAACCAGCGTGCCCCATTGGAAGAGCGGTGCACCGGCGGCGGACAACTCCTGAATGCGGTTGTTCCACGTATCCGCCACGTAGATCCGGCCGCGCCGGTCGAGCGCAATGCCGTTGGGATTGCGGAACTGCCCCGGTTCAGTCCCCTCTTTGCCCCACTGCCGCGCCGGCGCGCCGGCAGCGGAGAGCTTCTGGATGCGGTGGTTGCCCGAATCGGTCACATAGAGCCAACCTTCGTGGTCCACGGCGATTCCCACCGGCGCGCGGAACTCGCCCGGTCCGTCGCCGTGCGCGCCCCACACCGCCAGCAGTTCGCCGTCCTGCGAAAACTTCTGCACGCGGTGATTGCCGGTATCAGCCACGTAGACGTCGCCGTTGGCGTCAACCGTGATCCCGCTGGGCGTCCGAAACTGCCCAGGCTTGGCCCCCTGTTCGCCCCACTGCGCCAGCGGCTCACCCGTGGCGGAGAGCTTTTGGATGCGGTGATTCAGCGTGTCGGACAGGTACACGTGGCCATCGGCGTCAACCGTCAGGCCGCGCGGGGAGCGGAACTCGCCGGCCTTCTGCCCCGTCGTCCCCCACTGCGCCAGCGGTTCACCGGCGGGAGAAAGTTGCTGCACACGGTTGTTGAGCGTATCGACGACGAAAATGCTGCCCTGCGGGTCCAGCGCCAAATCGTGCGGAGAACTGAACTGGCCGGGCCGCGAGCCGCCCTCGCCCCAAATCGCGATGCTGCGGCGGCGTTGGCCGGACTGGACCCGGCGGTAGAGCCGCGCGGCCCACACCAGCGCTACAGCCAGCGCCACGAGGGCAACCGGCCACAGCCACAACACGCCCAGCAACAAGGGAAAGTCGTAGAGGGCGTGCAACACCACCGGCGCGAGCCACGCGATGAGCAGCGCTTTTCTCCGCCGCTCGGCGTTGAACACCGCCTGGGCAATGTAGTAGCCCATGATCGCGCCGATTGCGGCGTGGGCGGGCACCGAGCTAAGCGCGCGCAGCAACGCCCCCAGCGCGTCGCCTTCCAAAACGTAGGCGATATTTTCCAAGGCGGCAAAGCTCAGCGAAGCCACCACACCGTACACCACACCGTCGAACGGCTCCGCCAGCCGCTCCCGCCGGCAGGAGTAGTTGGAAAGCACAATGAACTTGAACGACTCCTGGAGGATTGCCGCGCCCAGAAACGCCTGGATCAGCGTAACCAGAATGCGGTTGCCAGTGGCGTTGTAAACCAGAGTAAAGATTATCGAAATGGGAAAGGTCAAGATGATGACCGGCAGAATGGCAAGAATGCCGTAGCCAAAGGTGGCCCAGAGAATCGCGCGCGGCTGGGGAAACCGAGGGTGCGTGTGCAGCAGCCACATGATAGCGAGACCCGGCGCTGCCGCGGCGGTGAACATCAATAGTGGTTGCAATACGGCCTCCCGAAATCTTGCCGCCGCAATACGCGAATCATCAGGCTTGCACTTCTATCCAGACGGGACTCGACCACGCCCGCGGGCCCCAGGCGGGCGCGACGTTCGATAGATGATTGCGCCAAGCCATGGATTGCTCCACCCACAGGTAGTAGAAATGCGGCCCAGGCGCGGCGTCTTCGTCCGTATATCCGCCGGCAGCCTGCGCCTCATCCGCCTGCCAGGTTTTGATCGCTTTGCCGTCCCGCAGGAGAACCACCGTTGCCGGCGCGTCCGTAAGCTGCGCCTGCCAGCGGACATCCGGCGCGGATTCGGTCCTGCCCGCGCCGCCCATGAAGACGTCAGACACCCACAGTTGCAAGGCGATGCGAGAGCCGTCAGTGGCAAAGCAGCGGTGTTGGCGCAGGGCATCCAGAATGGCGGGGCGCGTCAACTCCTCCGCGTAGATACCGGTCAGCCCGCCGCCGGTTCCCGCCGTGCGCCGGTGGCCGTCGCTGCAGCCGATGAAGCCGAGCCTGCGCCCGCTCAGCAGCGTCTGGTGAATCTTCTCCCGGTACGCCGGATCTAGCATGTGCACCCGCCAGCCGGAGCAGACCTCCATGTTCGTTTCGGTCCACGAGTCCGACAGGAACTCCCAGTGTTCGTGGTGGGGGTGCAGGATCGCGCCGTGCTCTTCCGCATGAGCCGCCAGCGCCGCCAGCGGTTCCCCTTCCACCTCGGTATAGCGCAGGAGCGGCAGGTCTTCTTCGCCCGCAATCACCGTGCGGTGGTTGGAGGTTCGTCTGCCCGTAGCGCGGCTCATCTGCGACCACTCGAACGCCGGCAGCAGCACCAGGTCGTCCAGGTGGCCGAAGTGGCGGGCAAAATGGTAGTCCAGGTCGTATTCCGATGACGTGAGGCTAAGCAGGTGCTTGTCATTGTCGGAGATCGCCATGCAGTCCAGATGCGCCAGGTCGCGGGCGTAGGCGATAAGCTCGTCCACGTAGCCTTCCGCGTCGGCGGAATGGGTTGAGTGCACGTGCAGGTCGGCCCAGTAGAGGGAAAGTTCCGTTTCCCGTGCTTCCTCCGCTGCCGCATCATCCTCGCTATCGAGGATGCGCGCGCTTGGCCTGGGCTCGAGTTGCGGCTCATCCACCGTCACCGGCCGCCAGCCGTACCACGCGCCTTCATCATGAAAGACCGGCGCTTCAGCCGGGTCATAGACGGCCAGGCACACGTCTTCCACCGAGACCTCCGGCGCCACCCGCGCCGTCAGCCACAGGTCTGCGCGCCCGCCGGCCTCAGCAACCGGCGTGTAGTAGCGCGGGCCGCTCGCGATGGCGCGAATTTCGCGCGCCACCGGCGCTGGCTGGGCCGCCGAGCATTCAATGTGGCGCCCGCAGAGCACGCCGCCGGTTGTGGTGGTGCTGCCGTTCGGCAGTTGCTTCCGTTCCCAGAGCAGGCGGACGCCGCCGTCCGGGTGCGCGACGAGCAGCGGTTTGCGCCGCCGGCCGAGATACCCCCACACGCCGAGACCCTGCCACTCCAACATGCCCCAGGCCAGCACGCCGAGGTCCGGCGAGCCGCCGGTATCATGCACCGGTTCCCAGCGCCCGCGCGCGCGCCGCGCCACCCGGGCCACGGGCCATTGGTCGAGCACGTTGGCGTCGCTGACCACCTCTTGCCGGCAGAGCCACGCAAGCCAGGGCTCGCCGTTGGCATCGAGGGTGAGCGAGGGCGCGAGTTGCCAGGCATCCGCCGTCACCATGGGCGTGGCCGCGGCGCGCTCGCTGACGACCTCGCGCATAGTCACCGCACCGTCATGCGCCACGAAGGCCGCGTGGATCGCGAACGTCCTGCCGTCATATGCGTCCCAGACTACCCAGCAGCCGTCCGCCGCCACCGCCACTTCCGGCCGCTGCACCCAGCCGGGCGCGGCGGTCACGTCCACCGGCGCCGACCAGCCCGCGCCGCCGTTCACGGCAAGCCGGATGACGTACGCGCCCGGTGAAGCCGCCTCACACCAGACCGCCGCCATGCGTCCATCAGCAGAATCGGCGTGCAGGGAGACCACGAAACCCGCGCTCCCCAGCGGCTGCGGCGGCTCCCAGCCGGATTCAGAACGCGCGGAACCAACAACGGCATACGATTGGTCGGCGTCCCGGCTGATCCACACGCACTGCGGCGCGTCTTGCACCACGCCGACGTGCGGCGAGTGGTTTCTGCCGCCCGCAGGCGTGAGCGTCTCTATTGGCGTCAGCGCGTCGCCGTGCAGCGCCCGGGCATAGATCCGTTCTTCATCCTGCCGGTATCCCTGCCAGACGGCCCAGGTCGTTTCGCCGCTCTGCACCGCATGAGGCGTATGGCACTCGATGCTATCCAACTCGGCCGATAGCACCGCGTGTTGCGTAGGCTTCGTCATGCTCTCATCCTATCCACGGCCTTCACTTCAGGTAGGCGCTTGACATGAACCGTCACTCTCGTTGCGTATGACTCTGGAAACCGAACCAATACGCTCCGTTTGCTTCATCGCTCCGCGCTTCGACAGGCTCAGCGCGAACGGAGTGTGTTGGCGCTCGTCATTGAGGCGCTTTCGGTTAGTAGGCTTGCAGCCGCGACCGCCGTTACGCCTGGCCAAGGTCCTTGAGGATTTCGTGCGCCGCGTTGTGCCCCGGCACGCCGCTAATCTCGCCGCCCGGATGCTGGCCCGCGCCGCAGAGGTAGAGGCCGGGCAGCGGCGCCCGGTAGTGGGAAATCTCAGGCAGCGGCCGGTTCCACACCAGATGCTCGCCGGTATGCTGGACGTGCCAAATGCAACCGTCGGTCAAGCCGTTCTCGCGTTCCAGGTCGAGCGGCGTGCGCAGCTTGTAGTCACGGAGCGACCGCCGGAAGTTCGGCGCATATTCCGTGATCTGGTCGATGAGTCCTTCCGCCACCTGCTCGCGCGCTTCATCCCACGTTGTGCCCTGCAGTTTCGCCGGAGCCGGATAGATCCAAATCGACGCCGTGTGGTATCCCGGTTGGGTCAGGCTCTCGTCGACCGCCGATGGAATCGAGTAGCTGATCAATGGCCGCCGCGGCGGGCGTCCGGCCTCCAGGTCATCGTAATTGGCGCACATCTTGGCGCGATCGAGACTTATCACCACGGCCCCCTTGCTAGGCAATTCAGGATCGCCGTCCCAGGCGGTCCATTGCGGCAACTCGGAAATCACCGCAAGGAACTTGTAGCAACTGACGTGGGTGATCATGCCCTGGATGCGCTTGCGAAAGCCGCTATCCAGGTGCGCCGCGGACATGAGACGCAAGAACGTCCCCTTGGGGTCAAGGTTAGAGGCCACCACCCGGCTACGCACTTCTTCACCACCGTTCAGCCGAATACCGACGACCTCTCCACCTTCCACCAAGAACTCCTCGACCTCGTGGTCGGTGTGGACTGTCACCCCCGCCTCTTCGGCGGACTCTCGAAACAGGCGGCTGATCACACCAACTCCACCGCGCACGTAGCCGTTCGGCGGCTTGATGCCCGTCTCCTCGTCAACCGCGTTCAAGGAAGCGTAAGCGAACTGAAAAGCAAATGGATTTCTGCCGATAGCGCCCGCCTCGTAGGCCAAGCGGTCCTTGAGTTTCCCATCCGGCAGCAATTCGTCCTGGAGAGCGTATATTCGGGTCGTCAATGCTTTTTCAAGCACGTCGGCCGCGGGAGTGCCGGCAATTGTAGCGCGCACTTCATCGAGTGAGGGCGGCGGCTGCAACCGATAGGGCGAAATAGCGCGGTGCAAAGTGTTCTTGAAATCCCCGTAGCGGCGTTGTCCTTCTTGCTCTTCCCGCGTCAGGTGAAGGGCGCAATTGCGGGGTGAATCATGCGTCTTCGGCCCAAAATACGTCCCGTCGGGCATTAGCTGGATACCCTGGCGCGGGATGACCTCCATGCCGCGTTCGAGCAGTTGAAAGTCGCGGTAGATCTTGGGCTGGATGCCGTGCACCATGTGGGCGCAGGTGGAAAACTTGAAGCCCGGCCACAGTTCTTCGGTAATCGCCGCGCCGCCGGTGAACGAACGCCGCTCGAACACGTGCACGCTGAGACCCGCGCGCGCCAGGTACGTCGCGGCCACCAGGCCGTTGTGCCCGCCGCCGACTACGGCTACGTCAATGTCACCTGCCACGGATTGCTCCTCTATCTCTCGGCGCACGTTCAAACGAGTGCGCTTCATACACCGTCATTGCTTTGAAAATGGCGAAACCGAGCCATTCGCCCTGAGCATCGTCGAAGGGTGAACGACGTGTCACGTGAACAACCGCTCCCAACTCTCTCCCCTCCGTTCATGCTTCGACGCGCTCAGCACGAACGAAGAGGGAGAATCGCATTCATTCCCTTGCGCGGCCTGCAGACGGTCATGACGATTGCCGTGATCCCGGCAATGTCAACTCCGTCCTCCCCGGTCAACTCCGTCCTCCCCGGTCAACTCCGTCCTTCCCGATTTCGCGGGAAGAACAGTCAGAGAACTATCTCTCATTCCGAACGGACAGCAGCGCCTAGCCCGCTGTCATTCCGAACGGAGCGCAGCGCAGTGAGGAATCTCGTGTGCCACGCACACCAATCTCGCGCGGCGCCGGCCCTAGATTCCTCGCTGCGCTCGGAATGACACTCACCGTCCCGCCTAAGCCAACAGGCGGTGTCCACGCTGCCTGCCGCGCGAAACGGCCCGGCGCATGAGCGGTTCGAGAGCCTAGATGCCAAGCTCCTTACGCCAGTCCTCGGCGATTATGTTCATTTGCTCTTCAGCCGTGGCCAGCGCTTCCTGAATGCCCACCTCGCCGTTCCAGATCGAGCCGACCCAGCCGCCCGTCAGCACTTGCTGACGCATTTGGTCGGAACCGGGCACGCCAAAGCCCAGAGTCGAGGTGCGGTACTGCATGTTCTCGGACATGTGGAGCACGAACGGGTCGTTCTCGTGGAACTCCTCGGAGAGCGTCGCCGACTTGCGCACCGGCACCCGGTCGAAGGTTTTGGTGAACGCCAGCGTGTTCTCCGGCCGCGCCAGATACTCCAGCCACGCGAACGACTCTTCCGCCGCTTCCGTCCAGCCGGAGACCATGTGGATCCACGAGCCGCCCAGGCTCACCTGGCGGACGGCATTGGCCGGCAGCGGGAAGCCCGTGTAGCCAAATTCGTAATCCGGGTCGATCGGGCGTATCTGCTGCTTGCGCTCGGCGTACGTCATGTAGATGCTGGCGCACTTGGCGTTGATGAGCGCCGCGCCCCGGTCTCTGCCGGAAGGCCGCGCTGATTCCTGGAACTCCTTGATGGCGGCAAAGCCGTCCTGCAGGTCCCACAGCCGCTTGACGAACGTAAAGGCCTCGATGCCCTCAGGCGTATTGAAGGTCATCTTGGTGCGGTCTTCGTTGGTGCGGCTGCCGCCAAGCTGCAGCAGGGGCAGCATGAAGAGCCACGTGCCGTTGGAGCCCCAGTCCGGCGGAAAGCCCGCGACCGTCAGTTTGCCCGCGGCGTCCTTCTGCGTGGTCTTCTGGATGGCCTCCTCGAAATCGTCCCACGTCTGCGGCCCCACCGCCGGGTCCAGGCCGCCCTTGATGTAGAGATCGATGTTCATGTAGAGCACGCGCATGTCGGGGCCGTAGGGCATGCCGAACACGCGGCCGTCGCGCCACACCACCGGCTCCATCAGGCCTTCCCAGACGTCGTTCATGTCGAGGCCCGTGAGTTTGATGTAGTCGTTCAGGGCGAGAATCGTGCCCTGCAAGCCCCGGTCGACGGGCGTGCCCTCGCCGCCGGTCACCACGTCGTACGGGATGTTGCCGGCGGCCGCGGCCGCGAAGGCCTCGTTGCGGTTGCCCGTGTACGGCTCTACCAACAGGTTGATGTTGGGGAACTCCTCGCCAAAGGCCATGACGAGGCCGTTCGACACGTGCCCTTCCTCATGGAACTTGAACGCGGGATTGGGCACGAAGACGACGTCCACCGGTTCCGCCGGCGCCGGCGCGGCTTCAGCCTTCTGCTCCGCGGGTTTCTCGGCCTCCATCTCCGGCTGAGCCGGCGCTACACCGCACGCGGCCAGAGCGGCCACCATCGGCACGCTGCTCGCGCCAATGAGCATCTTCCGCCGGGTAAGCGTTGCTACTTGCTTGGACATGGTTCGTCTCCTCCCACTTCTTGCGCTCTTGCTACATCACACACGGTCCTCGACGCGCGCGCCTCCTTTCGTACGGACTGTCAACCGCGAGACACCGACGCGGCAGATTCCGCTTGCCTGAGAGTATACCACGCTCCGCGTCTTGCAAATCAGGCAGCCCCCAATGGGTCCGAAACTCACACCAAGCCTATTCCTTGCGCCCCGCGCCGATCACCGCCGCCATTGGCAGGCGAATGCGGCCGGCTTTGGCAAAAGCCGTCACGCCGCTTAGCACCGCTTCACGTATCGCGGCCTGCGCCGCCGGCGTTTGGGCCTGCAAGAGCGCGCCGGTGCGCACCGCGCCGTGGTAGAACGTCTCGTAAAGGGTATCCGCCTGCGGCAACTCCCACGCGACCCGCGCTTGCTCCACCGTTGGGGCGCTGAAACCCGCCCCGGCGAGGGCGCGCTCGCACTCAGCCGGCTCGCTGAAGCGGAAGAAAGGCGGGCCGTCCGGCAGCGCCACGTCCATGACGCCGTGCTCCGCGATGGCGTCGAGCATGAGCTTGAAGCCCAGGCACGAATCCGGGGCCGCCCACACGCTAAAGGCAACCCGGCCGCCCGGCCGCAGCACCCGGTATGCCTCCGCCAGCGCCTGCTCCGGCCGCGCCAGGTGCAGCAAGCCAAAATTCATGACCACCGCGTCGAAGTCGGCATTGGGAAACGGCAATTCCTCGGCGCTGCCGACGTGGAACGCAAGCGCGGGATACCGCCGCCGCGCCACCGCTACCGCCGCCTCCGCAAAGTCAACGCCCACGGCGGTGGCGCCTCGTTCCGCCGCGGCCGCCGCCGCATAGCCGGGCCCGCTCGCCACGTCCAGCACGCGCGACCCCGCCGCCGCACCGGCGGCGTCAAGCAAAGGCGGAATGAAGCGCGTGGTCAGCGCCGCGAAATAGCGGTCATAGTCGTCTGCCACGCGCTCCCATCCCGCTCTCTCGAATTCATGGAACGCCTGCGCGTCAACACGCGCGCTCGGTTCTGCTTGGCCAGGCCCTGACATGCCCATCTCCTTCCGCAGGCTGCAAATTCCCACACCATTGTAATGCGGCAACCGGCAAAATACCCGTCTGGCGTCCAGGGGCCGCCGCAGCCTGCAAACGCGCTCCGGCGCGGCGTGTACGCCCCGTGCCAAAGGATGCTATAGTATGGAATGAACCTACGCGCAGAGTGTGCGGGTTGGCGCGCCCCGCCCCTTACGCGAGCGGGACTTGCCCCCGTGTCGGCGCGCGTGAAATTCAACCGGCAAAGGGATAGGCGACTGCGCATGTGCGGCATAATTGGCTTTCTCGACAAGAAGAGCAACGGCGCGACGCCGGTTGGCGCTACCGTGCTTACGATGCTCGACGCCTTGGCCTGCCGCGGGCCGGATTCAGCCGGCGTGGCGCTCTACACCGGCACGGGCAACGGGCACACCGTCCTGCGCGTCAAGCTGGGCGAAAACGGCGACTTCGGCGGACGGCGCGAGAACATCACGGAACGAGTCCAGGCCCTTGGCGAGATCCTGGAATCATCGACCAACGAGGAGTACCTGCGGCTCGCACTCGACTTTAAAGGCGATCCGCGCGAGCTCAGCGCCCTGATCGAGGCGGAAGCCGACAACGTGGAAGTCGTGAGCATGGGCGACGCGTTGGAAATCGTGAAGCAGGTAGGCTCTCCGGAGAATCTCGAGGAGACGCACGCCGTTTCCCGCATCACCGGCACCCACGGCATCGGGCACACGCGCCTTTCCACCGAATCGCGGGTGGACCTGAGCCACTCGCAGCCCTTCTGGGCACACGGTACGCCGGATCTCGCGGTGGTGCACAACGGCCACATCACGAACTACCACAATTTGCGCCGCCGCTACGAGCAGCACGGCGTGCGCTTCTACACCGACAACGACTCTGAGATTATCGGCGTCTATCTGGCCGACCGGCTCTCGCAGGGCATGTCGCTGCGCGAGGCGCTAACGGCTTCCCTCTACGACCTGGACGGCTCCTTTAGCTACCTGGCCGCCACCAAGGACGAATTGGGCTTTGCCAAAGACCGCTTTGCCCTCAAGCCGCTGCTCTTTACCGAGACCGACGAGGCCGTGGTGGTCGCCACCGAGGAGATTGCCATCGAGAACGCCTTTCCCGGCATCGGCGGCGTGCGCGAAGCGCAAGCGAAGGAAGTGCGGGTATGGCAGTTGAACTAGATTGCGCCGGCAAGTCCATTCGCGAAATCAATACGGCAATCAAGGAGCACATCGCAAACGGAGAATCAGAGGTGCTGGTGCGCAATCCCGGCGCGCGGCACAATCTCGGCGTGGCCTTGCTCCAACCCGCCACCGTGACCTTCGACGGCAGCGTGGGCTACTTCTGCGGCGGCCTGATGGACGGCGCCACGGTGGAGATAAACGGCAGCACCGGCTGGGGACTGGCGGAATCGATGCTCTCCGGTACCGTCATCGTCCGCGGCAGCGCCGGCAACGGGGCCGCGGCCACCATTCGCGGCGGCACCGTGGTCATCCACAAGCACGCGGCCGCCCGCGCCGGCGTGGCGATGAAAGGCGGCCTGCTGCTCATCGGCGGCAACTGCGGCTACATGGCCGGCTTCATGGGCCAGCGCGGCACGATCGTCGTCTGCGGCGACGTGGGCGAGGCGTTCGCCGACTCTATGTACGAGACCGTCTGCTACGTGGGCGGCAAGATCGCCGACCTGGGCAATGACACGGTCGTTGAGGCTCCCGCCGCTGAGGACCTGGTGTATCTGGAAGCCACGTTCGCCGAGCACTTGCCGGAACGGCAGGCAGAACTGATGGCGCGCCTTTCCGGCTTCAAGAAGATCGTCTCCGGGCGGCGGTTGTGGAATTTCGATAAGGCCGATTGGGAAGCCTGGCAGCAAGTCGTGTAGGCATGGAGAGCGGATTTCTTCGTCAATACATTGAAGAGGATACAACCAAGCCGTTCGCCCTGAGCAGCGTCGAAGGGTGAACGGCGGCGGAAGCGGGTAGCTACTCCGCACACACATCTCTCCGTTCATGCTTCGACAAGGGCTTTGTGAAGCCCAGGCTTCACGCAGCCCTCAGCACGAACGGAGAAAGCAGGGCTCATTCTCATCGCCCTGTGTGGCCGGCGGACAGTCACGGTGGTTTCCGCGAAAGCACGACGCTATCTATCCCGCGAAAGCGGGAACCCATCCTCACAAGCATGGACGCCGCCAGAGGCCAAGAACTAGCTGCAAACAACTCAGCCCACCAGAGGAGCGCGGGAAGATGACAGACGGCGAAAACGGCCGCCTGCGACCGAGTGGAACGTACACCCCCGAGGTGATTGCCGAGATTCAAGAAAAAGCGCAACTGGGGCGCTACCTCATGCGCGGTTTCGGCACCCTGCGCGAGCGCAATTGGGCGACGTTCGACGACCTGACGTTTCTCCCGTGCACCCTGACCCGCATCCCGCTGGAAGGCTACCGCGAACACTGCTCGACCAAGACCGTGATCGGCAGGCGCTACGCGGAGCAACCCATCGAACTCGACCTTCCCATTATGATTACGGGCATGAGTTGGGGCGCGCTCTCGTACAACGCCAAAGTGGCCCTGGCCCAGGGCGCGGCCGCGGTCGGCTCCTCGAACACCACCGGCGACGGCGGCATGTTGGAAGCCGAACGCGAACACAGCAAGACCCTGGTGTATGAGGTCTTGCCCTCGCGCTACGGTGTCAGCATCCACCACGCCCGCGCCGCCGACGCCATCGAACTGACCATCGGCCAGGGAGCAAAACCGGGCACCGGCGGCCTGCTGCTCGGCTCCAAGGTCTCGGACGTGATTGCCGAGCAGCGCGACCTGCCGGTCGGCGTTGACCAACGCAGCCCGGCGCGCCACCCGGACTTCCTGGGCCCCGACGACATGATCATCAAGGTGGAGGAACTCCGCGAGGCCACCGACTGGCGCGTGCCGATCTTCATCAAGATGGGCGCGACCCGCGTCTTCGACGACGTGCGGCTGGCCGCCAAAGCCGGCGCGGACGCGGTGGTGGTGGACGGCATGGAAGGCGGCACCGGCGCGTCACCGGAGATGCTCCAGGAGCACACGGGCATTCCCACCCTGGCCGCGGTCTGCGAGGCGCGCGCGGCCCTGGAAGACCTGGGGCTCTACGGCGAAGTGCAACTCATCATCGCCGGCGGCATCCGCCACGGCGTGGACGCCGCCAAAGCGCTGGCGCTCGGCGCGGACGCGGTCTACATCGGCACCTCCGCCCTGATCGCCCTCAACTGCAACCGTCCGCTCTACGTGGAAGACTACGAGAAACTCGGTACCAAGCCCGGCTTCTGCCACCACTGCCACACCGGACGCTGCCCGGTGGGCATCACCACCCAAGACCCGGAACTCATGAAGCGCCTGCCGATCGACGAGGCCGCCGAACGGGTCTCCAGCTACCTGCGCGCGATGGTCTCGGAGATGCAGATGCTGGCCCGCGCCTGCGGCAAGGCCGACGTGCACGACCTGGACCCGGACGACCTGCGCGCCCTCTCCGCCGAAGCCTCGATGATCTGCGGCATCCCCCTGGTCGGCACCAACCGCATCGTCGGCGGCGGCCCGGGCTGGGAAGAGCGCGGGCACTAGGCAAGAAAGCCTGCACCAATGGCAATCCGCCGCCTCAAAGTCTCCAACTTCCGCAGTTTCAACGAGCTAGACGTCGAACTCGGTGACTTCAACGTGCTCATCGGCGCGAACGCGTCCGGGAAGTCGAACTTCGTAGCGATCTTTCGCTTTCTGCGAGACATTGCCACGTCTGGTCTTGACGACGCAATCTCCTTACAGGGCGGAGCGGAGTACTTGCTCAACGCTCAAAGTGAGGAGCGTATCCCTCTTGCCGTTTCGATTTCTGCAGACGCTACCGGCGACTACGTCTTTGCTGGTCTGAATGGTGAAGAAGCCCAAGATGATTGCCGCTATTACGTGGCGGTGCGCAAGGTAGACTACAGCTTTGCTCTAGACTTTAGTGGCGCTGGCCAACCTGAGATACGCGAAGACAAGCTTGACCTCACGTGCGAATTCACGCGGGAACCAAAGGAAAGCGCCGAGGAACCTGGGACTGCAAACAGTCGATATAGTGGAGTCATTAGTCTAACAGCCAAGGACGGGCTGCCTGTATTCACGACGAGCATTCCACTCATCACTCTCTTCGATGGATTCAAAGAGATTTCGCAGAGCGTCTTTACTGCCTTACGCAAGCATAGTGTGAGTGAGACTGCACCTTCAGCACTCTTGCTTGAGAAAGCCTTCTTCTACATTCCCATATTTGCAGACGCTTCACGAGCGTTCACCGGCAGCAACATTGCCTTCCATACCTTCAATTCGCAACTGGCAAGAAAGCCATCGGAAGTCGGAGCTAAGGCTGGGCTAGCGGAGGATGGCAGCAACCTCGCTCTGGTACTGCGGAAGATCTTCGCGGATAGCGAAGAAAAGCGGCGCTTCCTGCTTCACTACCGTGATATTCTGCCGTTCGTGGCAGATGTGGATGTGGAGACGCTCGACCGTTCCCTTCTCATCATGTTCAGAGAAACCTACACGCCCGACCGCATGTTCCCTTCAACTTTCGCAGCAGATGGAACGATGGATGCAGCCGCTCTCGTGGCGGCCCTCTACTTCCAGGAGCGCGCGGTTGTCATCATCGAGGAACCGGAAAGACACTTGCACCCGAATCTTATTGCAAAGCTAGTTGCAATGTTGGAAGACGTTTTAGAACATAAGCAAATCATCGTCACCACGCACAACCCTGAACTAGTCAAGCATTCCAGACGTGAGGACATTCTGCTTGTGTCGCGGGATACCGACGGACACTCCAAGATATCCAGACCTGCCGAAAGGGAGCACGTGCAAGTGTTTCTCGAAAACGACCTAGGCATTGAGGATCTCTACGTCGACAACCTACTGGAAGGTTGAGTGTGCCATACCGGCGGCTGTACATTTGTGTGGAGGGCCCTGACGACGAGTTGTTCTTCGATAGAGTAGTGAAGCCCCAACTGGAGGGCGTGTATGATGACATTAGCTTCTTTAGGCATGCTGAGAAGTCCACCAAGAAATGCAGGAGTTTTCTCAATAGCGTTAGGAAGACCGTCGGAGCGGATGTCATTTGGGTTTGCGATAATGACAGAGTGCCGTGCGTGACAGTTAGGAAAGAGAAAGTTAAGGAGCGGCTGCAAGTCAAATTCGACCTTAGCATCTTGGTGGTCGTCACTGAAATTGAAAGTTGGTTTCTTGCTGGCATCGGTGAACAGAGTAGCCGAGACTTGCGTACCGACGAATTGCCCAATACAGATAGAGTCACCAAGGATGCATTCCTTGACATGCGACCGCCAAGAATAAAAACCAACCGGGAATTCATGCTGGCAATTCTCGATCACTTTTCAGTCGAGACAGCGAAAGTCAAGAATCGTTCATTTCGCTATTTATGCCAGAACTACCTTTGCAATTAGCATCCAGGAGTCCTAATTCAACTGGCGCATGCTGGCTAGGGGCCACTATCCATGACACCCACCTCAATCCAGGCTATCTCGGAGTAACACTCTCGTGTCATTCCTAATACCCTGTCCCAACTGCGGCCAGCGCAGCGTTTATGAGTTTCGCTTTGGCGGTGAGGTGAAGACGCGGCCGGCGGCGGGTTCCAGCGATGAGGCGTGGTTGGGATACAGCTATGCCGCGGCGAACAACGCGCGCTCGCAGAAGGAGTGGTGGTTCCACACGTACGGCTGCCGCCAGTGGTTGTTTGCCGTGCGGGATACGGTGACGAATGAGGTCAGTGAAACCAGCCTGCCCGAGGAGACGCCGTGAGTCGCGCTTCAGATTCCCGTCATTCCCGCAAAAGCGGGAATCCATCTTCTGCCGCGTCGGAGAGTAACGCGCAGTCCGCGGTCACCATTCATTTCAACGGCAAGCCGATCGCGGCGCAGCCGGACGACACGGTGGCCTCCGCGCTTTATCGCTCCGGCCGGCGCATCTTCAGCCGCAGTTTCAAGTATCATCGTCCGCGCGGTTTGCTCTGCGTGGCGGGCCGGTGTCCCAACTGCCTGATGAACGTGGACGGCGCGCCCAACGTGCGCGCTTGCGCGCAGCCGGTGCGCGACGGCATGACGGTCACGCACCAGAACGCCAATCCTTCCTTGGAGACCGACTTTCTGGCGGTGGCCGAACGCTTTGCCTGGGCCATGCCGGTGGGGTTCTATTACAAGACCTTCACCCATCCCTGGATGTGGCGCCTTGCCGAGCCGCTCATTCGCCGCGCCGCCGGCCTGGGCAAGGTGGACCAAGAGCCAAGTCCGGATGCGGAACACGCCTACGAGCACGTCTTCCTGCACACGACTACGACCGTAGTCGGCGGCGGGCCGTACGGCATGCAAGCCGCCCTGGAAGCGGCAGCGCAGGGCGAAGACGTTGTTCTCATCGACGACCAACCAATTTTGGGCGGACACCTGCGCTATGCAGGCTCCGGCGGCAACGGTTCAGGCGCAACGCCGGCGTCCATGTCACAATCCACCGAAGAATCGCAACCCGACCGCGAGAGCCTTGCGCGGCGCGTTCATGAAAACCCGCGCATCACCGCCTTCACCAATGCCACCTGCTTCGGTCTCTACGAGGGCAATCTGCTGGCGTTTGCGCACCGGCAGCCGGAATCCCCCGTCGCGCAATGCCTTACGCAACTGCGCACCAACCGCATCGTCATCGCCACCGGCGCTCACGAGATCCCGCTGCTCTTCGAAAACAACGATCTTCCCGGCGTTATGTTGAGCAGCGGCGTCCTGCGTCTCATCGGCCTGCACGGGGTCAAACCTGGCGAACGCGCCGTTATCGTGGGCAATGAAGCAGCGGCGGAACCGCTCAAAGAGGCGTTGGAAGCTGCCAACATCACGCTGGCCGGCGTCGTGCCGCCCGCGCAGGTCGTCAAAGCCACCGGCCGCAAGCGCGTAACCGGACTCAAGACCACCGAGCGCGATTTCCCCTGCGATCTAGTCGTCGTTTGCGGCGACTGGGCGCCGGACGCGGGGCTCGTCGCGCAAGCGGGCGGCCACGTCGCATGGGACGAGGAGCGCGGCGTGTTCGCCACCGGCGCACTGCCGGACGGCGTATCCGCCGTGGGCGCAGTCACCGGCGAGTCACTGCCGCCCGCCGCCGGCCTCTCATTCCACGCCGACTCTAATCCCAAGAAAGTCTTCGTTTGTCCCTGCGAGGACGTTTCGCTCCACGACCTGGAAACCGCCATCGATGAAGGTTTCGACCACATCGAGACCCTCAAGCGCTATACCACCACCACCATGGGCCCCTGCCAGGGCAAGATGTGCCACCAGGCGGCCATCAGCGTCTGCGCACAGCATACCGGGCGCACAATTCAAGAAACCGGCAGGACCACCTCCCGTCCGCCCACCTCGCCCGTGCCGCTGGGCGCGCTGGCCGGGCCGCACCAGCATCCGGTCAAGCGCACGCCCATGCACGCCAAGCACGACGAAATCGGCTGCGTCTGGATGGACATGGGCGAGTGGAAGCGGCCGCTCTACTACGGCGCGCCGGACACCAAGCAAGAGTCGGTTGAGCAAGAGTACTGGGCGGTGCGCAAGCATGTAGGCCTCATCGACCTGAGCACACTCGGCAAGCTGGACGTCGTCGGCAAGGACGCCGGCAAACTCCTGGACAAGGTCTACACCAATCGCTTCTCCGATTTGCGCGTGGGCCGCGCGCGCTACGGCGTGATTTGCGACGAGGCCGGCATCATCCTGGACGACGGCACGGTCTCCCGCGTCGCCGACGATCGCTACTTCATTACCACCACCACCGGCAACATCGAGTTCGTGCAGGAGTGGCTGGAATGGTGGCTGGCCGGCAGCGGCATGTGCGTCCACGTCACCAACGTCACCGGCGGCCTGGCGGCCGTGAACGTGGCCGGGCCCAAGGCCCGCGAGACGCTGGCCAAGCTCACCGAACGCGACCTGAGCAACAAGCGTTTCGGCTACATGCGCTGCCGCCGGGCGGAGGTGGCAGGCGTGCCCAGCCTCATGCTGCGCATCGGCTTCGTGGGCGAGACCGGCTGGGAGATTCACTATCCGGCGGAATACGGCGAGCACGTCTGGGACGCCATCCTGGAAGCGGGCAAAGAGTTCGACATCCGGCCCTTTGGCGTCGAGACCCAGCGCGTGCTCCGCCTGGAGAAGAAGCACGTGATCGTCAGCGTGGATACCGACGCCACCAGCAACCCCATCGAAGCCGACCTGGCGTGGGTCGCGAAACTCGACAAGCCCGACTTCATCGGCAAGGCCGCCATCAGCCGCGCCAAGGACCGCCCACCCCGCGAAAAGCTGGTGGGATTCGTCATGGATGACGACGTGCTGCCGCCGGACGGCTGCGTGATCATCGCCGGCGGCCAACCGGCGGGACGCATCACCAGCGTGCGCCGTTCGCCGGTAAACGAGAAAGTCATCGGCCTGGCCTGGGTTGCCGCAGACCTTGCGACGGCGGGCCAAACCATCACCATGCGCGTGGACGGCCGGCCCGCCACCGCGCGCATCAAAGACGAGCCCTTCTACGATCCCGCGCAGAAACGGCTGCGCCAGTGAGACCAGTGATGCAAGCGCCTCTCAAACAGTCCCCTCTCTATCACGTTCTTAATGGCGTAGGCGCCACAATTGGCCCCCACCATGGCTGGAATACCGCATTGTCAATCGCTGCCCCGGACGCGGAGGCGGCGGCAATTGCAGATGGCGTGTGCATCGCGGACGCAAGTTGGCTGGGAAAGTTGGAACTCAAAGGCCGCCACGAAGATTTGGCGTCACTCACCATAGACGGTGGCAAAGCCTGGAAACTAGCGCACGGGCACTATTTCATAGCGTGTGAGCCGGAGCAAACAGGCTCAATTGCCCAATCGCTAGCGGGGCAAGCGGAAGCACAGGAATCCGAGAGTGCGGGGAACGCACGCTGCACTCACGTCATTGACGTGACCTCCGCTTACGCGGGGATCGTCGTCGCCGGCCCCAGCAGCCGCGACGTGCTCCAGCGGCTGACGGCGCCCGACGTTTCCCATGCTGCGCTGGCGGATGGGTCTTGCCTGAGCGCCAAGGTTGCCGGAATTCATGCGCGGGTAATCAGGGACGACCTTGGCGACGCGCTTGCCTATTGGCTGTTCGTTGGCGCTGAGTACGCGGCATATGCCTGGGAAGCAATCATCCACGCCGGGCGGCCGTTCGGCATTGCGCCGGTAGGGTGTGAAGCCCTGATGCAGGCGCGCAAAGGCGGCACATGATCCAGTTGTTTCGCAAAGAGCGCATGTGGCGCGCGCAAGAACTCAAGCGCAGCTACGACGTCGTCATCATCGGCGCGGGCGTGCACGGTCTCGCCACGGCCTACTACCTGGGCAAGGACCACGGCATCACCAACGTTGCGGTGTTGGAGAAGAACTACCTGGGCGCCGGCAACTCGGGCCGCAACACCGCCATCATCCGCGCCAACTACCGCACGCCGGAGGGCGTGCCCTTCTTCGCCCGCTCGCTGGCGCTCTACGAAGACCTCTCGCGGGAACTTGAGTGGAACCTGCTCTTCAACCAGTGCGGCCACCTGACCCTGGCCCACACCGACTCTTCGGTTGACGGCTTGCGCGTGCGGGCCGAGACCAACCAGATCATGGGCGTGGACAGCCGCGTCATCTATCCCGACGAAATCAAGAAACTCGTGCCCGCCCTGGACGTAAGCGACCGTCCGCGCCTGCCGGTGATGGCCGCCCTCTACCATCCGCCCGGCGGCATCATCCGCCACGACGCCGTAGTCTGGGGCTACGCCCGCGCTTGCGACCGCATGGGCATCGAGATCCATCCGTATACGGAAGCGACGGGCATTGAGATCAACGGCTCGCTTGCGAACGACAACAGTGCTGCCCCAAGGGGCCTCAACACGCCGGACGGCAAGATCACCGGCGTTGAAACCACCGAGGGCGGCATCGCCACCAATACCGTCGTGAACTGCGCCGCCGGTTGGGCAACCACAGTCTCGCGCATGGTCGGCGTGGCCCTGCCAATTGTAACCCAGCCACTGCAAGCCTGCGTCACCGAACCGCTCAAGCCGTTTCTCGACAAAGTCATCGTATCGGCAAACCTGCACGTCTACATCAGCCAATCGGACCGGGGCGATTGCGTCATGGGCGCGGAGGTTGACCCGTTTCAGTCCTACAGCATGTTGGGCACGCTGCCCACGCTGGAGCAGATGGCCACCTACACGCTGGAACTCTTCCCCCAGTTGCACAACGTCAACGTCCTGCGCCAGTGGGCGGGCATCTGCGACATGACCCCCGACTTCTCGCCCATCATCGGCGCGGTAGACGGCTTGGCAGGCTACCACTTGGACGTCGGCTGGGGCACGTACGGCTTCAAGGCCGGCCCGGCGGCCGGCAAGTACCTGGCGGAACGTATCGCCACCGGCGAGACGCCAAAGCTCATCGAGCCGTTTCGGCTGTCGCGCTTCCGCGAAGAGCACCTGGTAGGCGAGAAAGCCGCGGCGGCGGTGTCGCACTAGCCCCCGCGCCACTTGTGTATGATGTATACGGTCGGCGGCAACCCCGGCCCGACATGCCGGAACAGGCCTGTCGTTTTGAAACAGATCCGTGTTTCCGGCGCAGGCCCGTCACAACCGAAAAGGCCCGTCATTCCGGCGAAAGCCGGAATCCAGCGGGGAGCGGGGATTGTCGTGCCGCGTCAACAGCGCCGGAAACCAATAAGCAGCACTTTAGAGGAGGAAATCCCATGACACTCGACCAGGTAAAGACACTGGTAGCCGAGCGCGGCATCAAGTTCTTTCTCTGCTCCTACGTGGAGATGAGCGGCGCGCCCAAGGCCAAACTCATTCCCGCCACCCACGTGGAGGACATGGCGGCGGGCAGCGCCGGGTTCGCCGGCTTTGCCGCCGGCGAGATGGGCCAAAGCCCCCATGACCCGGACATGCTCTGCCATCCCGATTTCAATTCGCTCCTCATCCTGCCCTGGCGGCCGGACATTGCCTGGATTTCCGGCAACATCCACGTGAACGACGCGCCCTGGCACTACGGCCCGCGCACCATCTTGCAGCGGCAGTTGGATAAGGCTGCGCAAGCGGGCTATCTCATGAACGTGGGCACGGAAGCCGAATTCATGCTGCTCAAGCAAGACGAGCACGGCGGTTACGCCCCCTGGGACGCGCTGGACACCCTGGACAAGCCCTGCTACGACGTGCGCGCCCTCTACCGCAATCTCGACGTCATCACCACCCTGGTCGGCCACATGCAGGAACTCGGCTGGGAACCGTACGCCTCCGACCACGAGGACGCCACCTGCCAGTTCGAACTCAACTGGCTCTACGCAGACGGCCTCACCACCGCCGACCGCCACACGTTCTTCCGCTGGATGGTCAAGACGGTGGCCGAGGAACACGGCCTCACCGCCACGTTCATGCCCAAGCCGATCCAAAACCTGACCGGCAACGGCGCCCACTGCCACGTGAGCCTCTGGGACACGGCGAACACCACCAACCTCTTCCTCGATGAGGACGACGAGAACGGTCTCTCCCAGCTAGCCTACTGGTTTACCGGCGGCGTGCTGCACCACGCGCGCGCGCTGACGGCGGTGACCTGTCCCATCGTGAACAGCTACAAGCGCCTGATTCGCGGCCAGCCGCGCTCCGGCGCGACCTGGGCGCCCGTATATGGTACGTATGGCGGCTCCAACCGCACCCAGATGATCCGCATCCCTGACCCCGGACGCATCGAAAACCGCATCGTGGACGGCGCCACGAATCCCTATCTCGCCTACACCGTGCTGCTGGCCGCCGGCCTGGACGGCATCGCCAACCAGATGGATCCCGGCCCACGCAACGACGACAACCTCTACGAACTCTCCGAAGCGGAACTCCACCGCCGCGGCATCACGTTCCTGCCCACCAGCCTGCCCGAGGCGCTGGACGAACTTGACAAGGACGACGTCCTCAAAGAAGCCCTGGGCCGCGAATACGCCGACTACTTCATCGCCGTCAAACGCGAGGAGTGGAACCGCTACCACCTGAGCGTGAGCCAGTGGGAGCTGGATAACTATATCGGCGTGTTCTAATCTCTGAACTCCTGTGTAGCGCGGGGGCTTGTCCCCCGTGTTGGCGGATCCCTATCCGTCGTGGAGAAGACTGATCGCGCCCCGTAACGAGTACGGAGCAGGTTTTGCACGAGAATGTGGGGGCATAGTATGCCCTGTGCGAGGCATTACTTTCGAGACATGAGTTGATGCGCAGTTTCAGAAAGACTCTTGAAGTGCGTGAGCGCGATCTACTGCGTTTCTACAAGATTCTTGCCGCCTTAGAACGCAAGGTCGGTGGCACGCGCAAACTTGCCGACTGCACTGGGCGCGGTAATTGGCCTAGGCGGGGTGTTTACTTCTTTCAGGAACCCGGTGAATTTCGCCCTGATACCGGGGATAGCTTGCGGATCGTCCGCGTTGGAGTTGGGCCTGATGGAGTTCGTTCCAGTTCGCGTACTCTCTGGGACCGCTTGCATGATCACAAAGGGTTTAGCACTTCTTCCGGTGGCAATCATCGAGGCTCGATATTCCGGCGTCTCGTAGGTGAATCACTAATGAATCGTGACGACGTGTTCTGTCCGTCGTGGAAGAGAGGAATACCCAAACCGCGATCAGGCACAAAACGAGAAATCGAGGAAGCCTTGGAGCGAAAGGTCAGGGCTGAAATCGGGGCGATGCCCTTTCTGTGGATTGCAGTTGAGGATGAAGCAGGTCCCGAAAGCATGAGATCTTGTATTGAGCGCAACACCATCGCGCTCCTAAGCAACTATCAAAGACCGCCGTTAGACTCGCCTTCCGACGACTGGCTGGGAAGTTGGTGCAGCCGAACAAAAGTGAAGGAGTCCGGCCTGTGGAACAATCGCCACGTCGATGAGCGCTACCAGCCACAGTTCCTGGATACTCTCGAAGCTGTCGTGGGAACAATGCGAGAAAGTTAATGACTGTCTAGCTAGAGCCAGATCATTAGAGATGAGGTTTTCATGGTCATTGTCATGCCATGCGCAGGTGACAAGTGCAAGAGTGCGGGCAGAATGAAGCAGGCCGATGGTAAGCTAGTAGAGTTCGTTGCTCACCCAAAGAAAGTACCACCAAACAAGAAGAGCCCCACGAATGCATTTGCTCATCCTGATTGCTTGATATCTTCATCTTCCGATAAGTCTTGGAGAGATGAGCTAAAACGCTACAATGTAGAATACAGGAGATCAGGGTCCAACCCCTTGAAGCTGCTGCCTGCAAAGGACTTGTATCGTCCTCGTGCTCATTCAGGCATTTATCAGGATTTGGTGGCGAAATTCTCTTTAGAAAGTGTGTTCATCCTGTCCGCCGGATGGGGATTGATTGGTTCAGGATTTCTAACGCCTTACTACGACGTAACATTTAACAGTGGAGCTAGAGAGTGGAAGAAGCGAAAGACAAGAGATGACTTTGATGACCTGTGCCACCTAAAGCATGGCATGACAGGCCCTCTAGTGTTCTTGGGTGGCAATGATTATTTGAAGCATTTCGCTAGACTGACTCAGGGTATTGAGTGTCAGAAGGTGGTTTTCTTCTACAACGACACTAATCTGAGTGCCAAGAAGACTCATCCTAGTTTGCCCAACACCGAATTTCGACCATTCGATACCACGGAGTGTTTCAAGAGGATCTGGCATTACCTGTGCGCTCAAGCTCTGATTGACGGCAGAGTTACAATTTAAGTCAGTCGCACAGTTTTAAAACCTCCGCAATTCGGCGTAAACCTAGGGGAGTGCCTCCAAGCACTGGGTTATATTGAGGTATCTGAAAACGGGAGTCACTAAGACCGGAGGACATGATGGCCAAATACCATGACCCAGACTCAGGCATCTCCCTGGACAACGAATTCGAGTGCGCCAGCGCGCGGGCGTTTAGCAAGCTCGGCCCCGGGCGCTACCAGGTCGAGTTGCTCATCGAGAACTACAACCCGGCGTACCCGGTGGTGTGGGAGTACATGTTCTGCTTCCGGGTGCGGTCGCAGTCAGATCAAGCGCAAACGGTCACGTTTCGCGTCATGAAGGGGCGCGGCGGCATAAGCTATCTCGATGGGCCGCACTTTGCAAAGCGCAACGGCAAATGGGAACTCGTGCCCCGTTCCCAGACGCACATGAGCAATGACTACGTCGAAGTCACGCTTGAGGTTGGGCCGAACGACGAATTCTGGCTGGGCAATCATCCCTTCCCCACTTCTGCAGAAGTGGAATCCGCCATGCACGCCACCGCCGCCGCCCTGGACGACTTTTCCGTGCGCGAATACGGACGCACGCCGGAAGGCCGTCCCCTGCTGGCGCTGGAATCCGAACCCCGCGACAAGACCGTCATCGTCTTCGATACGATGCAGCCGGCCGAGCCGGGTGACGTGCCGATTCTCTTTCTGGCACACTGGCTCAGCAGCCGTTCCGCCGAGACCGAGAGGCTGCTGCGGGAATACCAGTTTTGCCTGCTGCCGCTCACAAACCCCGATGGAACCGCCCACGGCCACTCGGTGACCAATGCCGCCGGCGAGGTGCCGCGCTGCCACTTCGAGGACGCGAAGCTAGGCAAGCCCGTGCCCGCCGAAGCCGGCGTCATTTGGCAGTATGTCGCCGGCAAGCAACCCACCATGTTCATCGAATTTCACATTCACTACCTGGTGCACGCCGCGCATAAGCTGGTGGGCATTGCCGTCAACGAGCCTTCGGACGAACGGGGCGTGGTCGCCCTGCCCGCGGCCACCGTGCTCTGGGGAGAACTGCTCAAGCTCAACAGCCAGTGGCGGGCGCGCCTGATCGAGGCCGAAAGCGAGACCTTCCGCAATAGCCTCGACTCTACGTTGGCGCGGGACTTTGGCACGCTCGGCTACGTCTACCAGATCTACGCCCCCACGGTGGAAGCCGCCTGCGCCCATGCCGTGGACGTGGTGCGCGCCACGGTGAAGGGAGCGCAAGAAGCGGCTGCCCTCACGCTGCGCAACGCCTGATCCCGCATCCTTGATTTTCTGGCGCAGACCGGCATTCACGGCCTACGCACATAGACAAACGCACTGAACTATTGTAGCCTACAGGCAAGCGGTATTCGGTATACGTGAGAGTGCGGGAGGCGGAAGAAAAACGCGCCTTGTGAGCGCAAGAGGCGAGAATCCAGTAGAAGGAGGTGTAGAGAACAGCAACAGCGCGCCGTCATCCCCACGCGGAGTAGCAAGAGTGGTACGACGGAGGAAGGACGAAACAATGGCAACTCATGATCGTCAACTCACGCGCAGGAGCGTCCTCGGCGGCATCGCCGGCACACTTGGCATCGCGGCGGCAGCCGCCTGCGGACAGGTAGCCGCGCCGCAGGCTGAGGAAGAAGCGCCCAAGGCCGAGGCCGAGGAGCCCAAGCAGGCCGAAAAGGCCCCGGCAATGGAAATGGTGACCGTGCGCGCCGGGTGGATCTCCAATGACGCCGCGGTAATCGAGCCGTACTACGGCGACTTGCTCGTCGCCAGCTTCGAAGAGGCGCATCCCAACATCGAGGTGGCATGGGAAGGCGCGCCCGCTAGGGAGCACCACGCCAAGCTCGCCACCCAGTTGGCGGCAAACGAAGCGCCCGACGTCTTTCACAGCGACGGCGTCCGCTACGCGCTCTTCCGGGACTCCGGCTATATCAACGACCTCGCGCCTTTCTTGCAGCGCGACGCCGGGGCGCTGCAGGGCGTGATCGGCCCGGAATTCTTCCGCGATCCCGACGGCAGCACGTGGGGTATCTCCAGCAGCATCGGCGGCGTCGCCACGGCCTACAACACCGCTCACTTCGACAAGTTCGGCGTGAACCGGCTGCCTGAAGGCGGCCTGAACTGGAACCCCAGCGACGGCGGTGAATTCCTGGAAGTGGCGCAGGAGCTTACGCAACGCGGCAGCACTGAGGCCGACCCGGTCTGGGGCTTCTTCAACAACAAGCAGATCACCGGCGACGTGCTGAGCCTGCTCGTGCAGAACGGCACCAACTTCCTCAGCGACGACTACCGCCGCTCGCGCATCCACGAGCCGGAGTTCATGGAAGTGGTGGAATTCCTGCACAACCTGGAATTCAAATGGCAAGTGTCGCCGAACCCCGAGCACGTCGCATTGCTGTTAGAGGCCATACCCGAAGGCCAGACCTATCACGCGCCGTTCGCCTTCCAGCGCACCGCCATGATGAACCTGCTCATGGGTCAGTCCGGCCGCTGGGGCGGCCCCGATCCGGAGAGCCTGCCGGTGGTGGCCGTCAAGTTCCTGAACGGCCCGCAGAACGATAAGGTGCCCAGCGGCGGCCGCGTCATGGAGCACTGGGGCAGCACGAAAGTCCCCGACGAGGCGTGGGACCTCATGCGCTTCTTCCTGACCGACCACGAGGTCAATATCGCCACGTTCACAATCCTCAAGTCCGGCTTGCCGCCCAACACGACCTTCTGGGACGACGAGCGCCTCTACGTCAAGTCAGGCCGCCCGCCGCGCGAAATCGAGGCCTACATGGCCACGCTGCGTGAGGGCAAAGGCTACTACTGGCAGGTGAACGGCGTCTGGAGCGCTTGGATTGGCGCGTACCGCACCGGCCAACGCGCAATCTGGGCCGGCGAGGCCACGGTAGAGGAAGCCATGCAGCAAGCCAGCAAGGAAGCCCAAGCGGCGCTGGACGAATACTACAGCGACAAGGAGTAACACCTTTCACCGCGCCCACAAGGCTCACGCGCTGCCCCGCGCTCTCAACAGCCAATCGTGCGCGGGGCAGCCCGCCGCGCTGTGCTAGAATGGCGTTGTGCCGACTATTCACCGGCCGCCCTGTGGCAAAAGGAACATTGCGCCATGAAAGCCTATCGCATTGACGTATTTCGGCGCCGCCGCTTGGCGCGGGCCGGCGTTGCCGCCCTCGTGCTCTGCCTTGCGTGGGCGCTGTTCAGCGGCTGCGCGGAAGGCGCCGCCTCCTCAGCGTATTCGTCGGCGGCCAGTTCCGATGACGCCGACGCCGTCGTTTCCAACGAAAACCGTATCTCCGAAGAACGCGCACACGACGATGCCCAGAACGTTGCGCTCAAGGATGCGGAGCCCCTGGGCGTCGTCACCTGGACCGAAGAGCCTGCCATCGGCGGCGGCGAACTGAAAGCCGCCGGTGAACTGCAGGACGGCGCCGCGCTCTTCATGCCCCAGGACGGCGACGGCTATGCCTTTTCCGTGCGCTACAAGACCCACGAGGATCCGATGGTCATCCTGCTGCCGGACCTTGGCCCCACCGCGATTTGGCAGAGTTTCCACACCATCGCGGACATGGAGATTGAGGTGGCCGGCGCCGCGTTCAGCTTCCGCGCCTATTCGCCCCTCTTCATGGACGTTGGCGGCGGCGATCTGGAACTCCGCGTCTACGGCTACGACAAAGACGGCAACCCGGCCCTGCTCGCCGTCCAACCCCTGGGCGGTGAATAAGCCCGCGCCGCCATCTTATCCCCTCTCCCGTGTGAGAGGACTATGGTGAGGGAGCGCGCTCTTGTCCCCTCTCCCGCCGGGAGAGGCTTAGGGTGAGGGGAACGGGTCTCACTCCGTCGCGCGCAGGCGTTCCACGTTGCCCGGCCAGGCCAGGATGCGCTCATCGGCGGTCACCAAGCGGTGGCCTTCCAGTGCCGTAGCCACGATCAAGCGGTCGGCCGGGTCGGCGTGCAAGTCCGACAGCAGCGTGGCGCGGATGCCGATGGCGCCGCTCACCGGGATTTCCACCATTCCCTGCGCCAACTGCTCATCGCGCCAACGGCCCACGTCTTCCGGAAACGTGATACGCCCCTTCGCTCGCAGCATCGCAACTTCCCAGAACGAGATCGCGGAAACACACACCCCGTCGGACCGCCATGCCGCGCCGATCGCGTCACGCGCGCTCGCGCCCAGGCGGTCGTTGTCCAACCTGAGCCACAGCAGCACGTGCGTATCCAGGATTATCACGGTTCCAGCACCCGGTCCGGGTCGCTCTCGGCCTCCCACTCCTCATCCAGTGGCGCGACGATGTCTCCCACAATCTCGATCCGCCCTTTGTCTATGCCAAACAGGCTCTCCGGCCGCTCCCGGTACGGCGTCAGCCGCGACACCGGCCGCCCTCGCTTGGTGATCACGATCTCCTTGCCGCTGGCCGCCACCTCGTCCATCAGTTTCAGGCACTTCGCCTTGAACTCCGACGCCTTCATCACCCGCGCGCCGGACTTGGCCGGGTCGTCCACCGCATCCATGCCGCATCGTCCTCTATTGATAGGTATTTCCCCTTGATTGTAGCATGGTCATGACTATGGTCACGTCCAGAACGACACCGCCGCACGCCGCGCCGGTGGGTCGCGCCATGCCCTATCGCACCTCGATGCCCTGCTCCGCCGCGACGCGGAGTTGGCGCTCTGAGTATTCCACCGCGCGGGTGTGTTCGCCGTCGCGTTCCAGCCGCACCAGCGCGCCGGAGACGTTTTCGGTTGCCACCGCCGCCTGGGCGAAGCCCGCCACGCAGTCCCAGCTATGGGTGGTGGCAAACACCTGCACGTTGTTCGCCTGCGCCGTCAGCAGCACCATGCGCCAGAAATCGCGCTGCAGCGTGTGGTGAATGCCGTTCTCCGCCTCGTCGATCAGCAGGAACCCGTCCTTGCTGTTCGCCAGCGCCAACGCCACCCCAAACAACCGCACCGCCCCATCCCCCAAACTCCGCAACGGCACCGGCAGCTCCTGCCCAGAGATTCTGACCTTTGCGCGCCTTCCATAGCGCGTAGCCACTTCTTCGCCGACAACTGCGACACGCTCTACCTTGTCACGAAAGACCAGCCCCAGGGACTCTACAACGTGCTCCTCGTAGTCCGTCAGCGCAACCCTGTCCCATAGCCGTGCAATGTCGTGGTTGCCCAGAACGCTTGGCCCAAGGAACTCGCATCGGATGCCAGCGCCTAGTCCCACGTCACTTAGAACTGGCCTACTAATCAACCGAGTCTGCAGATAGCTGACTGGCACGGTGTTTTCGTCTCTATCGAACTCTAGCGTCAGAGTCCGGTTGTCCTCGTCCGACATGCTATGTGGTGATCTTCCCGACCAACCCTCAGACTTCTCTCCGTCGCGCATTCCAGCCTCAATACTAAGGACCTGGCGGCGCCCTGTGGGACCAATGGTTATGGGGCTGCGCGGCAAGGCCCGCCGCCCGTAGAATAGTGATTCCCAGTCAGGCAGCAATCTGTCTTTTTCATCGTATTCGAAGTCTCTGGCAATCTCCTCGTGTTGCGCCAAAATGCTCTCTAACACTGTCAGCAGGCCGCGCGCGGCATAAGTGCGCACCGCATCAAGCACAGTCGTCTTGCCGGCGCCGTTCTTGCCAGCGATGAGAGTCACGCGACCCAAGCACTCAATCGAGAGGTCTTGGATACCGCGAAACCTTCTGATGGTCAGATTGGGGAGATGCAGGTCATTTGCAGACACGGCTGTAATTTTCTCGCTGTATGTTTCCGCAATACTTGAAGCCTGATAGGAGGGCGAGTCCGTAGCAATGCAGTGTGCCCAATAAACGTTGACTGCAATGTCTCACTTGCCTTGTCCAGTATACAAGAACCCACCATATGGCAGGCAGACTGGCAGGCCAACTCTACCTCGTCTTTGGACAAACTCATTTACTAGCGCCTCGCTGGTACAATGGCATTAATGAATACCATCGATGCATCTGACATTGCCGAATGGGCACGCAGCCGCGAAGCTCAGCACCAGTTGCCATGCCTGATCAGGCGCTTGGTCATGGAAACTTGCCCTGAAGTCAGCTTCATTGATATGCCGAGTGGTAGCTCAGTCGTGTTGCCTGGTTGGGATGGCCTGGTCACGGTCCAATCTGGAAACGCGTGGATCCCTCGCGGTCACTTGGCAATTGAAATGAGTTGTGGCCAGAATCCCGGCCGTATGGCAACGGAAAACTATGAGAAGCGCACAAATGACCCGCTAGGTATTGATGTTGCCAATACCACATTCATTTTCATCACTCCCCGGAAATGGCCAGGAAAGCGTCAATGGGTGTGCGAACGAAAGGAGGAAGGGAATTGGGCGGATGTTAGAGTTATCGATGCTGACGACTTGGTTGCGTGGATCGAACAGGCCCCATCTGAAAGGGAGTGGTTTGCTGGCTTGATTGGCAAGGGTCTCATGGGGTTGGGCAGAAGCATCGTAGAAGATGTCAATCAGCACTCGAACAACCTCCAAAGCGAAGTCATGGCGGAAATTCGAGATTTCCGCGCCAGTGTGTTGGCCACAGCGGACTCCGAAGGTACGCAGACCGCTCTCGATCCTGCGCATGTGAAGTTGGAGGCCAAAATAGACTCGGCTCGAGACAGCATTAGGCGAGGGTACGTAAGTGCCGCCAAGAGCCAACTTCAGGAGCTTAGAAATAAGCATGGAACACTCCCGCCAGAACTCGACTTTCGCATTGTTGCCAATCTCGGTATCTGCGCGCTTGCAGTTGACGAAATTAACGGCGCGTGCACACTGTTCGAGGAAGCGCATAGTCTCCAGCCAGAAAACCCGAGAGCTATAGCCTATGCCGCCTTGGCTGCCCATCTCAAGGAAGACCGGAAGAAAGCGGTTAGATTGGCAATCAAGGCGCGAGAGTTAGACCCACAGAGTTCGCAAGCGACTGCAATTCTACTCTTGAAGTACTGGGAAACAGGGCGAGTCGAGGAGCTTGATGAACTCATCGCTACTGAAGCGTGGCTAGCCAAAGATCCGCACTGCGGTGCGATTGTGGCAAGCATCCGAGCTGATCAGATGCGCTTCAATGAAGCAGCAACGATATGCCGTTCACTTACAAAAGCCAATCCAGATGACTTTGAATTGCAGTTGGCCTTGGCCGCTTGTCTGCTTAGTTGGGCCCAAGCAGACCGGCGTGCTTTCCAATACACACTTGACTCTGAATCAATCCTCAATGAGGCGAAGGCAGCAGCTACCCATGCCATCGAACAACTGCAGGAAACGGACTTGAAAGGGAAATTTCACAACGCTCTTGCTATCCGCGCAGACGCCAAATCGCTACTTGGGGAATGGGCAGAGGCGATTCATGACTTTGACAGGGTACTCGCCGAAGACTCTAGACACAATGAGGCAGCATTCAACAAGGGCCTGCTGCTTGCGCGAATGGGGAGAATGAAGGAAGCACTACCCTTGTTTGAGACAGTCTGGAATTCTGGTGAAATCCCACACGTGGACTTGCCGCTTGCAGATGCCTATCTTGCTTCCGGCGACCCGTCAGAGGCGGTCAAGCTCTTGAATGGAACCGTCACACTCAAGCGCCTCGAATGGATCGACATTCAGAGGGCAGAAATCCTGTCTCAGGCAGAGAAAGAAGCCGGGGTTAGAGACTCGGTAGAGGAAATCCTCAATGCGGCTCTACAGAGGTTTCCCAGCAATCCGAGGCTCCTCACGCTTGAGTCTACGCTCTGCGAAATCCATGGAGACGCCGAGGGTGCCGAGCAGTCACTTCTCAAGGCACTCAAACACTCTGACGGTTCTGACCATAGGCAGATAGAGTTGCGATTAGCTAATCTCCACTATAGTCACCACCGTTTCGCAAGAGCTGCCAAGCTATTCGAAGGGATCGTTAACGGCGTTGCCTCCCACCCGCTTGCAAGTACGCTTTTGCGTTGCCTGATAATTTCGAAGCAACTTCGCGAAGCACTCGATTGGGCGAGAGAAATCAAGGATGAGTCAAGCGGGGTGTCAAAGTTGGCGTTAGCAGTCGAGGTTGAGGTTCTTCAAATTGCTGGAGACGTTCCCGCTGCCGTTTCGTGTTTACTGGAAATCTGCAAATTCGAGGACGCAACAGCGGAAGATCGGCTTCGACTTGCCGAGGCCCAATATCGATGCGGTGAGCGCGGTTCGGCTCATGAGACTGTGCATGGCATCACTTCACTGGAACTCATCAACGACCCACAACTGCTCATGAAGTTGGCGCAACTGAAGTTCCTACTAGGTTCGACAGACTTTCTCAATGATGCCTACATGGCGCTTCGCCACGGGAGAGATGATCCTGCCGTTCACAAAGGATACGGTGGCCTGTTCACTGCCTGTGAAAGGAGTTGGACCGAACCGGAAGAAATCGGACCCGGCTGTGCTGTTCTGCTGCGAAATGAGTCTGGTCAGCAATGGTGGAACATACTTGAAGAAGGGGAAGAACCTCACGGCCCGCATGACATATCTTCAACTAGTAGGCTTGGCGCCATCCTTAGTGGTCAACGTGAAGGCAAGACTATTGTTCTGCGGCAAGACCTAGAGGAGTTGTCTTATAGAGTAGAAGAGGTACAAAGCAAGTTTGTCCGCGCATTTCAAGAGACATTCGAAGAGTTCTCGACCCGTTTTCCAGGTGACATGAGCCTTTCCCGCATTGAGATTAAGGATGATGACTTTACGAAGTTTTACCAAATCGTAGAACATGCCGACCAGTCCGAGCGCAATGCACTTCGCGTTTACCAAGAAGGGAAGGTGCCATTTGTCACTTTCTTTCCCCTGCTTCGCAAACCGTTTCTTGATGTATGGGTTCGGCTTACTTATGAAGATTCTGGCTTGATTGCGGGAGACGGCACAAATGAAGAAGCAGAAAGAGCCGAGTCCTTAATGCGCGGAGCCCAAGACGTAGTCTTGGGTCTTGTCGCGCTGCTAACTGTACGAGCGCTGAGTATTTCCGAACATCTGCGAGACCGTTTCTCGCGCATCTTTGTGCCCCAGTACGTACTCGATGCGATCTACGATGCTGTTTCTGAAGCTGAGTTTACAGGTCAGCCTGCCGGCTTTCTTGGGAAGAGTACAGAAGGCTACTATACATTTAATGAAGCCACTGAGAACTCTTGGAGTAAGCGGCAAGAATTCTTGATGTCACTCAGGGATCTTGCCGAGTCCTTTGAGCGAATCCCGTCCTATCGGGTACTTGAGATCAATGACCTTGACGAGATGAGGAGTGCCCTAACCCCAGTAGGCGTCGGTGCCGTGTTTGCTGGCTACGAAGGCATGGAGAATGGCCCAGTTCTCATTTCTGATGACCTAGCACTATCGAAGGTCGCCCAATCCAGGAGTATCAGTGTCGTCAACTCGGAGGCCGTCTTGCGTGAATTGCATCGTACGGACGTGATCTCCGAGGAAGCCTATTCTTCGTATATTGAACAGCTAGTATTGATGAACTATAGGTTTGTTCGCGTCGGCCCTGGAGATATTCTCCGACGCCTTGAAGCCGGAGATTACCTGACAACGCCAGGAATTCGCAAGATGATTAGCACTCTAGACGGACCCGACTGTTCCTTAGAATCCGCTGTTTCTGTTGCAACTACGGTAGTTTCCAAGCTCACCGGTAAGACCCACCCAAGCCAAGTCGGGTTGATTGTCATGGCATTTCTTGAAAGTCTACAAAAGGGAAGAAATCCAGCCGTCGCTTTGTTGAAATTTAGGCATGAACTCGAATCCATGCTAGACCCGCGTTCCCCCAGGAGGCACGATGTCCTTGACATTGTGGACATGCATATAGAGCTTCTTGATCAGCCGCCCTATAGCTGATGGGCCAAAGCTGCGTGAACATGAAATAGGTGACAAGCTAGGCACAATTGCAGCGAGTCTACACCACAAACTTCGCGCCTTTGGGTCTTGGTTTGGCGCCGTGGACGGACGGTTCGGCGCACCATTTGGCTGCAAGGCGGCGGACGGCTGCGTAGGTTTGTTCGTCGAATCCCAAGAGGTCGCAAGTGACGCGGCGGTCGAGGAGGGCGCGGTTCGGGTCGGCATCGGCAAGGTAGGCCGGCTTTAGTTCTCTATCGCGGAATTCATCGAAGATTAGCTCAGCCATGATAAGTTGATCGTCGCTGAGAGCGCGGAAATCGAGCATAGGGAGGGAGTCAATCGCGCGAACTGTCGTCCGCCCGCGACCGCTCTGTTGACGATTGGCATGCCACCAGTGCGCGAGCAAACCGAGTGTAGAGTTGCCCCACACAGCCAGTCCGTAATCGAAGCGGGGATCTGAGAAGAGTACGTTAGGCCACGCCGTGCCGCCTATGCTCTTTTCATCAGTAAACGCTACCCCTAATGGTTGCGAATTATAGCGAAAGTCAAGGTTTAAGTGAGCACGACTGGCAGTTGACCATGCGGATGCGGCTCTCTCTTCCATTCCTTGTCGCACAAGCAATTGCAAGTCCGGCAAGCAGGTAATGCGAGTCTCATTCTTTGCATTATGACTCCAAATTGAAGGATAGGTGGCGGTTGGGCTGGGCGGCCCTTTCGTAAACGGCCCTGATGAGCCAGCGATGTTAATGTGATGCCACCCACGCCTCCCTACATCACTGAGGGCCGCAATCTTCAACTCTGCCGAATCGACTTGCCCTGGCAACCATAGCCTACACTGTGACAGAGCGTAGGCAGTTTGTGCCACGGAGCAATCCAATAAGCGAACCGCGCCCCAATTGTAATCACTGCAAGGCGCCGACATAGATTCTCCGATTAGCTCCTCTCCAACCGTCAGAGGCGCACCGCCATACGGCCCGTCTTCAATGCGTCTCACCTGCTTGGTGGAGATCGTCTCCCTTGCAACCGAGTTTGCATTAGCAAACCCCTGAGGCCTGCGCCTCAGCGACGAAAAGAGTGCACGGTCATTAGGTGATTCATCCGGCCTATTCCTGCGGGCAATTACCAGACACTCTGCCATTCCCGTGTCCGCTGAAAAGGAGAGACTGTCGTTGTCCGCAGCGGTTATGGTGAGTACACTTAACTCTGCATAGTTGCCAGCGATCAACTCCCGAAAGTCCTGCCAGGACTGCCCGGATGCAGCTGTCAAGGGAAGCACCAAGGCCAAGACGCCGCCCGGCTTAATCTTCCTGTGGGCCAGTGCCGCAAATGCGGAAGCGATGCCAGCGTAGCCGTGGTAGCAGGTGCCCTTCGTAGACTTCTTCAGGCTCGCCGCCATTTCCTTTTGGGTTACCAGTTCCGTGCTCAGCCCCCTGAACTGCTTCACATAGTCCTCGGCCCTCTCACTGCCTTCCCAATCCGAGCCGGGCCGCGTAAACGGCGGGTTCATTATCACCACGTCAAAGCTCTCATCGGGCATATCCACCGTTACTTGCGCGGCGGTTTCCTCGCCCACGCTGCCGGTGCGCAGGGCCGGGTCGCTGGTATTGAAGAGGGTTTGCACGTCCGAGCGTTGCAGGAGTTCCAGCGAGCCGATTTTCACCGTGCCGTCGGGTTGGCGGCCGTAGGGCATGGTATAGAGGCGCGAATTGCCGAAGCGCGCCGCGGGTTCCACGCCGGATAACGTAGAACCGGTGATGTGGATGGCCGAGGGCATCACGTCGCAGCCGTAGAGGACGTCCTCCATCATGGCCTGGTGCAGGGCGGCCGGATCGCCGCCGCTGCGTTCGTGGCGGGCGGCAATCTGCTCGTAGACCGCCGAGAGCAGCGCGCCGGTGCCGCAGGCAAAGTCGGCCACCCGCAGCCTGCCAATGGCGTCCGCATCCGCCCAATCCACGCCCGCCAGCTTGGCCACCGCCAACCGCGCCAGCAGCGCCGCAGACGCCGGCAGCGTGTAGAACGTGGCCAGATACTTGCGGTCGGCTATCAGGCGCTGGAAGATGCGGCCGGTGAGGTCGTGCGAATTGGCCACGCCCATGGCGCTGATGGATTGCGCCGTGCCCCGCAAGCGCCGCAGGATCTGGGCCGCCTCCGCCGCGGGCAGTTGCTCCAGGATGTCTTTCGCCACCCCGAAGATGGCCCAGTAGTTTATCTCCAAAATCTCCTGCCAGGCGGTGAGCACCTGGGCCTGGGGATTGGCAACGGTGTCGCCGCAGACGACGTTGAGCGACTTGACGCCGGTGTGCATGCCGTAGATGCGCTCGTGGAAGACCAGGGCGTTGGCAATAATGGCGCAGGCCATGCGGCGGGTCTGGGGCACGTTGCTCATGCCGAGCAAACGGGCGATCGTCATGGTGACGGCCTGGCGGTTGGTGTCCATCTCGTTCAAGATTTCGGCGGCGTTGTCAATGCCATCCTGCAAGATGTCGGTGGCGTCATCCACGGCCCGCTGCGGCACGGATACCAACCGCGCGAGGTCGGCCAGGTCCGCGGGCGCGCCCTCCAACCACCCGGCTTCGGGAAAGCGCTTGACACCCTTCTTTTCCTCCGTGAACACACAATAGGAAAGACGGGCGTCCGCGAGCGCGCCGGCAAGGTCGGCGGCGTCGCCTATCTCGTGCGGATAGCGCAGGGCGATGGCGGCCTCGATGCGGCGCCCGCTGGCGGCAACCTCCAACCCCAACCGCGCTTTGGCTTCGGCCTCCACACTTACGGCCGGCAAATACTCGGCCTCGATCACCACCGGCGCGCGCCCGGCCGCGGTGATGAGTATGTCCGGCCGCAACCCCGGCTGCCCGGCAATGGCACGGGTGTTCTCGGACCGCACGTCAGTCCGCGCCATCATGCCCGTGAGCACGGTTCCTAAGGCGTTGTTGACACTGGGTTCGGTCTGGCGAGGCATGTGCGAGCCTTTCGTGCACCGGCGTGCGCGCTGCCGCGGCCAAGAGGCGGGGGACAAGCCCCCGCGCTACGACTATTGCATTTCCGTGTCAAAGCGGCGCGGGATATGCGCCAGCGCTACGTCTATTGTAAAGGGAAACGGCATTGCGCAGCGCGTCAGGACGCCCAAGTTGCCAATGGCGGAACTATCGCCTAGTCTACATCTCGACGGGCACGGCGGCGCGCGTGCAAGAGCCGGGCCTGGCATGGGGCCGGATGGCCGGTTCAGCCAAATCCCATACGCAACAATCGATGAATGAAGCTACAGCGCGGCTCAAGATCAACAAGCTGCTGGAGCAGGCGGGATGGCGCTTCTTCCCGCAAGAGGATAGGCCGGCGAACGTCCGGCTGGAGCCTCACGTGGCGCTCGCGCAGAACGACCTTGATTCTCTTGGCGATGACTTCGAGCAGACGGCCAAGGGATTCGTGGACTTTCTCTTGCTGGATGCCAAGGGGCGCCCGCTAGTTGTGCTGGAGGCCAAGTCCGAAGAGAAAGAGCCGCTATCGGCAAAGGAGCAGGCGCGCCGGTACGCCCGTTCCCTGGATTGCCGGTTTGTCATCCTCTCCAACGGCAACCTGCACTACCTCTGGGACCTGGAGCGGGGCAATCCGCACGTCATCACCACTTTTCCCACGCCGGACTCGGTCGCGCGCTACACCAGGCTTACACCAAATCCGCAGCGCCTCAGCGACGAACGTGTCCACGTCGATTACATCGTCCTCAGCCAGCGGCCGAATTACGCATCCGAAGCGGCGTGGTTGAATTCGGCGGAACGGCCCGGCTTCATCAAGGCGCACAACCTGCGCTTTCTGCGGTCGTACCAGCTTAGTGCCATTCACGCCTTGCAGCGCTCCGTGAGGGATGGCAACGACCGCTTCTTGTTCGAGATGGCCACCGGCACCGGCAAGACCCTCACCGCCGCGGCCGTCATCAAGCTCTTCCTGCGCTCCGGCAACGCCTCGCGCGTGTTGTTTCTCGTAGACCGCCTGGAACTGGAGGAGCAAGCCAGGAAGGTCTTCACCGGCCTCCTCTCGGCAGACTACACGACCGTCGTCTACAAAGAGCGGCGCGACGATTGGCGCGCGGCGGAAATCGTCGTCACCACCGTGCAGTCGCTCTTGTTCAACAGCAAGTACCAGACGCTCTTCTCGCCAACCGACTTCGACCTGGTCATCTCCGACGAGGCGCACCGTTCCATCAGCGGCAATGCCCGCGCCGTTTTCGACTACTTCGTCGGCTACAAGCTCGGCCTGACCGCCACGCCGCGCGACTACCTGAAAGGAGTCACGAGCAAAGGCCCGATCGTCCACGACCCGCGCGAGGTGGAACGCCGCCTGCTGGAGGACACCTACCGCACGTTCGGCTGCGCGAGCGGCCAGCCCACGTTCCGCTACTCGCTGCTGGACGGCGTGCGCGGCGGCTATCTTATCAACCCCACCGTGGTGGACGCGCGCACCGACGTGACGACTCAGTTGCTGGCGGAGCAAGGCCTCATCGTTTCCGTCACCGACGACACCGGGGAAGAGCGCGAGGAATCCTACAAGCAGCGGGAGTTTGAAAAGCGCTTCTTTTCCGAAGCCACGAACCAGGTTTTTTGTAAGACCTTTCTGGATAATGCGCTGCGGGATCCGGTGAGCGGTGAGATTGGCAAGTCAATCGTCTTCGCCGTCAGCCAGAGTCACGCCGCGCGCCTGACCCAGACCCTCAACGAGATGGCGGACCGCATGTTCCCGGGCCGGTATCAGTCCGACTTTGCCGTGCAAGTTACGTCGCACGTGGCGGACGCCCAGCGATTCGCCGTCAATTTTGCCAACAATAACCTGATGGGCACGAGCGCCATCCTGCCCGGCTATCGCACCAGCAAGGCGCGGGTGTGCGTTACCGTCGGCATGATGACCACCGGCTACGACTGCACCGACATCCTCAACCTCGGCCTCTTCCGGCCCATCTTCTCGCCCACCGACTTCGTGCAGATCAAGGGCCGCGGCACGCGCCGGCATGACTTCCGTGAGGAACTGCACGACCCGAGCATGGCGGAGCGCGTGGCCGAAGCGGAAAAGACCACGTTCAAGCTCTTCGACTTCTTTGGCAACTGCGAGTACTTCGAGACTGAATTCAACTATGACGAAGTCCTGACGCTGCCCAGGCCGCAGCCCACACCAAGCGAATCAGCCGGCGGAGCGGGTCAGCCGGCGCAATTCGAAGGCGCGTATCAGCACCTCGGCACGGACATCATTGCTTCCATAAGGGAAGAGCCGATCGGCGCGGAAGGCATGAAGATCGACCGCATGCTATTCGATCGCTTTGCCGACACCGTGCGTGAGGATGAAACCGTCAAAGATGCGGTCGAGGCCGACCAGTGGGACCGCGCCTTCGACCACGTGCATCGCGAAATCTTCGATAAGCCGGAGGACTTCTATAACCTGGAAAAGCTGCGGCGCGCCCTGGATGTGGACCGGCGCGTGACCCTCCGCGAAATGCTGGAATTGATCTTCGATCTCATCCCGCGCCTCAAGTCAAAGGACGAATTGCTGGAAGAGGAGTTCGCCAAGTTCGTCGCTGACCGCGAACCGGCGGCCCGCTCGCTGCCGGCAGTCAAAGCGTTCTTCAAGGCGTACGTCACCAGCGATTTCACGCGCCTTGTAGTCGATGCCGGCGAATTCACCAAGTTGGCTACCAATCCCGCCTTCTCCATGCAGGACTACCGTTCGGTGCCGCCGCGGTACCGCGCGCTCGTTCCCGAATACGTCAAAGACTATGTCTCGCTAAACCGCTTTGCTACGTAGATCAATTGAACATGGATGCGCAGGATGGGCAGGATGTAAGATGTTGTATGAAGCCGATCCCGGCAAACTTCAGATTGCTCCATCAATCCAGTATGTCCGGTGCGCCCTATGAAGAACCCATCATGAACGCAAATCTCCTGCACGCGGAACTGACTCACGCCGTGATTGGCTGCGCCTTTGCCGTGATCAATGAACTTGGCAGTGGTTTTCTGGAATCGGTCTATGAAAAGTCGATGCTGATCGCGCTTGCCGACGCCGGCATCGGCGCTGCCGCCCAGCAGCCGATTGTCGTGAACTTTCGGGGCAAACCCGTGGGAACCTTCTACGCCGACCTCCTCGTGGAAGGAAAGGTACTCGTCGAACTCAAGGCGGTGAAGGCCCTCGCTCCCGAACACCAAGCCCAGGTCATCAACTACCTCAAAGCAACCGGCATCGAAGTAGGGCTCCTCATCAACTTCGGCAATCCCAAACTCGAATTCAAACGCCTCACCCGCAGCCCGGACAAGCGAGAAAAATAGACCCGCCAACCACCAACCGGCCAGTCATGCTAGACAGGAATAGTGGCAAAGAGTATGACCCAAGTCACCCACACTCTTCACCATCCTATCCATCCTGCCAATCCATGTTGAATCAAGGACTTCGCCATGCTAGACGCCGACACCAAACGCCGCATCGATACCGCCCGCGACATCCTGGTGGGCAAGGTGCCCGACCCCAAGAGCCAGGTGGAGCAGATCACCATCGCCCTCATCTACAAGTTCATGGACGACATCGACGCCGAGAGCGAGGAACTGGGCGGCCGGCGTAGCTTCTTTGCCGGTGACTTTGCCCGTTTCGGTTGGGCCAAGCTCATGCGCGCCGGCCTGGGCGGGCACGAGACGCTCAATCTCTACGCCGAGGCCATCACCCGCATGGCGGAGAACCCCGGCATCCCGCGCCTCTTCCGCGACATCTTCAACAACGCCTACCTGCCCTACCGCGACCCGGAGACCCTGCGCGCCTTCCTCAAGGTCATTGACGAGTTCGTCTACGACCATTCCGAGCGGCTGGGCGACGCATTCGAGTATCTGCTCTCGGTGCTCGGCGCGCAGGGCGACGCCGGCCAGTTCCGCACGCCGCGCCACATCATCGACTTCATTGTGGCCGTGGTCGATCCCAAGAAGGACGAGACCGTGCTGGACCCGGCCTGCGGCACGGCCGGCTTCCTCATCTCGTCATACAAGCACGTGCTAGCAGCCAACACCGGCGCGGACGGCGCCAGCGCCCTTACGCCCGACGAGCGCGAGCGCCTGGCGGCGAACTTCACGGGCTACGACATCTCGCCGGACATGGTGCGCCTCTCGCTGGTCAACATGTACCTGCACCAGTTCGCCAATCCAAGAATCTTCGAGTACGACACCCTGACCAGCGAGGAGCGGTGGCACGAGTACGCCGACGTGATCCTGGCCAATCCGCCGTTCATGTCGCCCAAAGGCGGCATCCGGCCCCACAACCGCTTCTCGGTGCAGTCCAAACGCAGCGAGGTGCTGTTCGTGGACTACATGGCCGAGCACCTGACCCCCACCGGCCGCGCCGGCTTCATCGTGCCCGAGGGCATCATCTTCCAGAGCCAAAACGCCCACAAGCAACTGCGCAAACTGCTGGTGGAGGAATACCTGGTGGCCGTGGTCTCCCTGCCGGCCGGGGTCTTCAACCCCTATTCGGGCGTGAAGACCTCGATCCTGTTCCTGGATAGGGCGCTTGCCAAGAAGAGCGACCGTATTGCGTTCTTCAAGGTGGAGAACGATGGGTTTGACCTGGGAGCACAACGGCGGCCTATTGAGAAGAATGACCTGCCGCAGGTCCAGGTTGAGTTATCCGAATATCTGCACGGCCTGAGGGCAGGTGAGCCGAGCGTGGATAACCAGTTCAATTCGGGCGTTATCGTGGAAAAGGAAAGGGTCGCTGCTACTGATGAATACAATCTCAGCAGCGAGAGGTACAGAACTCCCATTTCCGGCAGTACAGCCTACCCATTCGTACCTTTAGGAGATGTGGCAGAACTCATCAGAGGGATGACATTCCGCAAGTCCGATCAACTCGAACAAGCTACCGAGGATTCATTGCCTGTAGCAACAACAAAGGCTGCGCAAGAGTCAGGGATTGTCGAAAACGCGCTCTACCACGTTCCCCGCTCGCTTCTTAGAGATGATCGAAAGTTGCTAAGTCCCGGCGACATTCTGATTTCTACTGCGAATAGCCTTCGACTGCTCGGAAGAACGACGCACGTACGAGATGTCAGTCGTCCCACCTCATTCGGCGCTTTCATGTCTGTAATTCGACCGAATTCAAGCGTCTTGGACACCTATCTGATTCGCTGCCTTCGAACCAAGTTCGCATACGACTTCTTCATGAGAAACGCAAATACCACGACCAACATCTCAAACCTCAACCTAAGTACACTTGCAGACTTCCAAATCCCCCTCCCGCCACTGGAGGTACAGCAAGAGATCGTCGCCGAAATCGAGGGCTACCAGAAAGTCATAGACGGCGCCCGCGCCGTCATCGACAACTACCGCCCCCACATCCCCATCAACCCTGACTGGCCGATGGTAGAACTGGGCGATCCTGACGTATTCCGTGTAGAGAGTGGTGGCACTCCCAAGTCGGACTCCAAGGAATACTGGGATGGCGGCGTCCCCTGGATTACGCTTGTCGACCTGCCGCCGGACCGCTTCATCACAGAAATCACCACCACAGCGAGGACGATAAGCGAAGACGGTCTACGAAACTCATCGGCCAAGCTGCTTCCAGCAAACTCCGTTGTCGTTTCATCAAGGGCGACCATCGGCCGAATCGGCATAAATCGAATACCGCTCGCCACCAATCAAGGATTTAAGAACGTAGTCATCGAGGACACGACCCGAGCGATCCCCGAATACGTCGCTCTAGCGATGACGAAGTTGGTACCAACCATGCAAGCCCAAGCCAGCGGTGCAACTTACAAGGAAATAGTCAAGTCAAGGTTCAGCAGACTCCAAATCCCTCTCCCATCGCGCGAAATCCAAGAGGGCATCGTAGCCGGGATTCAAGCTGAGCAGAATCTAGTCAACGCTAACTGCGAGCTAATCGAACGCTTCGAGCGGAAGATTCAGGATGCCGTAGCACGGGTCTGGGGCGAGGGCGCAACTGCCCGGAACGACTCTTGATAGGCAACTGAAGTTTCTCCCGTTTCATTCCATTTGCCCTCGCAGAATACAGCACATCTGGCACAATCCTAAAGAATCCATTACGATACATAGCATGAAGTTGTCCATGTGTAAGTCGCCCAAGCCCCATTGAACTGCACATATTTTGCTGTACCATGGCGCGCAACAGTAACATCGAGTGGACCGAAGGCACGTGGAATCCGGTAACCGGATGTACCAAGGTTAGCGCCGGCTGTGATCACTGCTATGCCGAGCGCTTTGCTGAGCGCTTTCGCGGTGTCGTCGGCCATCCCTATGAGACGGGGTTTGACCTCACCCTCCGGCCCGAGCGCCTCGAGCAACCGAAGCGCTGGCGGCGACCGCAGCTTATCTTCGTCAACTCGATGAGCGATCTGTTTCACAAGGACATCTCAACCGACTACATCCACCGCATATTCGACACCATGGAGAGCGCTGACTGGCACGTCTATCAGGTGCTCACGAAGCGAAGTTCGCTCATGCGCAACTTCGTCAAGCAGCGCTACCCGCGTCAACCGGCGCCATCGCATATCTGGCTGGGAGTTTCTATCGAAAACGCCTCGACACTGGGGCGCCTCCGGCATCTGAAGCAGACGAATGCCTCCGTGCGCTTCATTTCGTTCGAGCCGCTGCTTGGCCCGCTAGGCGAACTCGACCTTAACGGCATCCATTGGGCAATAGCGGGTGGTGAGAGCGGGCCGGGCGCGCGCCCGGTTCAACGGGAGTGGCTTCGCGAAATACGAGACCAGTGTCAGGCGCAGCGTGTTGCTTTCTTCTTCAAGCAATGGGGTGGGCTCACGCCCAAGACTGGCGGCAATACTCTCGATGGACAGCAGTGGCTGGAATATCCAGATGTCAAACACGAATGGGCACTTAGCCCGCCGTTGCGCGCGGCTGGCGCGCCAACAGATGACTCAAGCGAGTTGATGGATGTCGGCCCGTGGGCGCGCGAGAAGCTCGAATGTCTCAGCAAGTATCTGAACGCCTATACCACTATTCTCAGCAAGTGGAGCTTCAAGGGTTACTTCTATATCGACGCTTTCGCAGGCCCAGGAACACTCAAGGTCCGCCAGCAACAAACGAGCGATCCGGCTCAGCAAACGCTTCTGGATCTATCCGCGAACGTCACGAGCGATGCCGGAGAAGCGGCATATATAAACGGATCGCCCCGTGTTGCGCTTGATATCGAACACCCCTTTACGGACTACATATTCATCGAGGTGGACGAACTGCGGGTCAGACAACTCAAGGCGCTAAAGACTCAGTTCGAGACCCCGAAGCGCCGAATCTATGTCCGCGAGCAAGACTGCAACGACTATCTGCGCAGTCTGCTAAAGCGCAATCGGGGGCAGTGGAACCGATGGCGGGGTGTCGTCTTCCTTGACCCCTTTGGCATGCAAGTGCCTTGGGACACTATTGCCGACATGGGCGCAACCAATGCAATTGAGGTGTTCATCAATTTCCCCGTGGGTATGGCCATCCAGCGACTGCTCAAGCGCAGCGGCGAATTCTCCGATGTAGAGCGCGAAAAGCTCGACAGCTACTTTGGTACCGACGAATGGTTCGATTTGCTCTACCGGACTCGGCAAGATATGTTCGGTGACACTACGGCCAAGATCCAGAACTCTGGCGATGTTCTTGTGAAGTGGTACCGCAAACGGCTCAAGGAAGTCTTTCGCTATGTTTCCACTGCGCGGGAAATTCGCAATACCAGGGGCCGGCCACTGTACTACCTAATTTTCGCCGGGCCAAATCAGACAGGCGCAAGAATAGCGAATGACGTACTGCAACAAGGAGCACGGCACATTCGGTAAGGGGTACGCTATCTTGTAACCATTGGACACCTCGCCTCATATCAGCCATAGGCGAAGCGATTACTTCACGTGGCGCATTTGAGAGTTAGCCTGAGTTGTGAATTGGTAGCAGACGGAGGGATAGCAGTGTCAGGGAAGCCAGCGCAAGCCAGGGCGAGTAATGAGAGAGAACGGCCGAAGATCTACGTAACCGCGAATGGCGCGCGCTACGTGAAAGCGGATGAGTTGTTGCGCAGCAAGCGGGGACGCGCTGCGGTAGAGAAAATGGCAAAGCTGACGGTCAATCGCCGCGACGGAGAAGCGCGTCCCCAAGGCAGAGATGGACGCTGGCGGGATTCCGATACGGTTTCACCCGGCAATGACTCGCACCCACCGAAAGACGAGAAGCACTAATCGCTGTACTTGTAGTGGCCTCTTATCCTCTGTAAACATCCGCCGCATTCTTCTGTGAAGACATATCACGTTAGGCGCGCCTCCTGGCCCTCGGTCGGCCAGCGGCCGGGGACGGGGTAGGCCTCCTCCTCGCCAGGCCAGGGGGGCATGGTGACGATGGTGAAGCGCAGGGGGCGCGCGCCGGTGGTGCGGAACTGGAAGTGCGCGCCCACGGGGATGGAGAGACTGACGCCCGGTGCCACGTCCACGATGCGCTCCTGGCCGTCCAGCCGCCGCCAGACCTGGCCCGCGCCCTCCAGACAGTACCAAACCTCCTCCACCGTGCGGTGCGCCACGGCCACCGAGACCGCGCCGGACGGCAGCGTGCAGTGCACCATGCTGCCGCGCGCCGTCTGCGCCAGCAGCCGGATTTCCGACCCATCCGGCGCGAGGGTGTCGTAGTCTTGCGCAAGCTGCGCGTAGTCTAGGGCTTCGTCCATCCGGCTGTATCCTTTCACCCCCATCCCCATCTTCCCCCGCGAAGGCAAGGGGTTTTGCAAGAGTTTCCATTGGCATCCACGTTCGCTCCTACGCCACCGGCGCAGGGCGATCATACTCTATACTAGAGGCAGGCGGCACACTTCTCTCCCAGGAGCAGCGCATGACGGCCAGCGACCCGGAACACAGCGAGACGCTTGCACTAGACTTCGACGACGGCAGCGGGTTGCGGGTGGCGCGGGCGCGGTTCGCGGGTGAAGAGAAGTTTGCGTGGTCGTTGTTCGACGGCTACGACCGCGTGCGCATACTCACCTACTCGGCCGGCGTGGGCGCGCTCGTGCGGCTGTTGGAGCAGCACGAGTTCAGCGACTTCGAGTGCGTCTTTGGCTGCGAGAGCACCCTGCGCACCCTGAAGGACATCCTGGCGTTCCAGCAGGTAGCCGTCGGCGACACCCGCGCCGCCATCAAGGGGCTCTCCGACGAGCGCCACGCCTTCATCCTCAGCCGCGTGCGGGCGGGACAGGCGCGGTTTCGCGTGCTGCGCCAGCAGATTGCCCACGCCAAGCTCTACCTGCTGGAAAACACGCAAACCGGCGGCACGCGGGCCATCATCGGCTCCGCCAACCTCTCCGAAACGGCCTTTGGCGGACGCCAGTCCGAGACGTTGGTCTGCTTCGACGACGACGAAGCCGCCTGGGGCCACTACCTGGGCATGTACGAAGCCATCCGCGACCGGGCGTCCGACGAGATTCCGCTGCCGCCGGAGCGCATCGAGACAGCCGGGATCGAACTCCAGGAAGCGCCGGTGCTCGCGCCCAACGACCTTGCAACCCTGGTGATTGACAACACCGAGACCGAACCGCCGTCCGGCAACGGCCTCACCCTCAACGTGCCGGCGCAAATCGAGCGCATCGAGAAGATGAAAGCCGCCCTGCCGCCGGTGGTGGCCAATCTGATTCCCCCGCCGCGCAACGGCCGGCAGCAGATCACGCCCGACGTCCGGCGGCGGATCATCAAAGAGTCCAGCCGCATCCGCTCGGTGCAGTCCGAGGAGGAGGCCGACCACCGGCAGCTATCCATCGACCGGGACGCGCAGACCGTCACCCTGAATGGCGCGCCGTTCTCGCTCGCAGCCAATCTCACCGCCGCCAAGAGCGACGCGGACTTGCTGGCCGGCTTCTTCCGCAACTACGAGGGCACGTTCGAAGGCGGCCTGGGCGTGGCGCGGCTCCAGCGGGACTATTTCATCCTCTGGTCGTGGCTCTATTTCGCGCCGTTCATGTGCGACCTGCGCACGCTGGCTGGGCACCAGGGCGACATCTTCCGCTTCCCCTCGTTCGCCATCGTCTACGGCAAGCCCTCCTGCGGCAAATCGAGCCTGATTGACACCCTGATGACCTCCATGTTCGGCAAGGCGTATACCATTGACAAGCGCGAGTTCACCAAGGCCCGCTTGCGCGACGTCCAGCACGCCTACCAGCGCTTTCCCGCCGTGTTCGACGACATTGGCAGAACCGCCATCCGCAACCACGGCGAGGACGTGATCAAGGACGAAAACCCGCCGCTGGTGGCCGAATACCCCTGTTTCGTGCTCTCCATGAACCAGGAACTCAAGGCCTTCAGCGACCAGATTGTCAAGCGCAGCCTGATGATCTACACCACTACCGCGTTGCCGTCCTACAAGGAGAGCCTGCGCCACGACCTGCACCTGAAGATACAGCAGGTGCGCCGCGGCCTTTCCACGCACCTCTACCGCGAATACCTGCGGCGCACGCTGGCGGAACTGGCGGAAAACCCCAAACCCGATGACTGGCTGGCGTGCTCGTCCACCATCCTGGCCGGCCTGATCGGCGACCTGCTGGAGCAAGACCCGCCGCCCTGGTGCGCGCCGGTCACCTGGGACGACTACGCCGGCAAGCGCCACGAGCGCGTCAAGTCGCAACTGGAACACCTGCTGCGCCCGGCCACCCGCATGAAACGGGAAGGCGACCTGCCCACCGGCTGGCTCCTGGAAGACGATACGGTCATCGTCATCGAACAAACCGACACCTTCGGCCGCCGCGAGTTCGCTTGGGAAAACGTCCCCTCAACCCTCATCGACGACAACGCCAGCGTCGGCGGACGCACGGTGCTAAACCGGCGGGAATTGGAGGAATTTTTAGGGGCGAAACTAAGCGGTCGGGGAAATAGCCTGCTCAATAGGCTCTTGGGCAAAATGTGATTGGTACAGTCAGACTGAGGTTTGAATTCAACCCTGACTAGCTGCCTATGCGACTTCCGGATGTATTTCTCCGTTCTCGGTCGAGAGTTCCGCCTGCCGCAGGACGAGTTGCGTCGCGTCTTCCGCAAGGTCTGGCGGATACCCGTACTTGGCAAGAAGCCGACGGACGCTGCGCCGCAGATCCGCCCGTACAGATTCTCGCTCAGTCCAGTCGAGTCTCGGCATCCTCTTGATCATCTCTGTGAGTTTCCTGGCCATGAGCCGGAGAGTGTCGTTCTTCATGACCTCTCTAGCCGATTCATTATCCGCGAGGGCGTCGTAGAAGGCAGATTCCTCAGTGCTCAAACCGAGTTCCTCACCGCGTCGCTGGGCATCTCGCAATTCCTTCGCAAGACTGATGAGGTGAGTGATCATCTCGGCAGTTGTAATCGCTTTGCTTGAATAGCGCTGCATGGCGTCTTCAAGCGCCTTGCGAAAGTTCCGACTTTGCACGATGTTCGTGCGCTCGGTATTGCGTATCTGGTCGTTTAACAGTTTTCGCAGCGTCTCCAGAGCCAAGTTTTTCTGCTCGAGTGAGGCTACCCGACTGAGGAATTCGTCGCCGAGTATATCCAAGCGGGCTTCGTCTAGCCCTGCGACTGCGAATAGATCGATTACCTTGTCCGCTTCAACCGCGCCGCCGATAACCTGGCGCACGGCGTTATTGATGTCACGCTGTCGGCCGTTTGAGACGCCACTATCGGCGTCGTCTGCCAATCGCTTGCGTATCATAGCCACAATACGTTGAAAGAACGCAAGGTGCGGGGCGATTTGTTCAGTCTCCGGACGGGGAACCGCAAGCGCAAACGCTTCCGAAAGTTCCTTGACAAGGGCCCGCAGCCGCTTCCAACCATCGTCCTGGCCGAATACATGGTCAATCACCTGGAGATATTCGTTCAATACGCGCTCTGGCTCAACGCGCAGCGCTTGCTCATAGTCACAGCCGTGGAAGAACGCCACAAGCTTCTCGAAAGCCCCCAGCATTGCCGGCACTGCTTCATCTTGCACCTGCTTTACCGGTTCACCCATCCCACCGGCTTGAGTATAGATTGCGAGCGCGTCGGCTAGCTGGTCGGCCAAGCCAAGCAAGTCCACCACCAGGCCACCCGGCTTTTCGCCATAAACCCGGTTAACGCGGGCAATTGCTTGCATCAGGTTGTGGGTTGCCAGGGGCTTGTCCAAGTACATGGTGTGGGCCGGCGGGCAATCGAAGCCTGTCAACCACATGTCGCAGACGATCACCAAGCGCAGATCGTCCTCGGGGTCCTTGAAGCGCTCGGCAATGCGCTTGCGCTCAGCCTTGATTCGCACGTGACTGAGCAATGGCTCCTCGTCGTCGTTGGCGCCCGTAACGACCACCTTCATTGCCCCACGCCCGTCGACCGGGTCGTGCCATGCAGGGCGCAGCGCGCGAATAGCGTCATAGAGGCGCGCCGCGATGTCGCGGCTCATCGTCACGACCATCGCCTTACCCTCCATCACCGCGCGGCGCTCTTCCCAATGGTCGACGATGAACTCAGCAAGCCGCTCTATCCGCTCTTGAGCGCCGGCAAGAGTCACCAAGGGAACTCTAATGTGCTCTGAAGAGTCCGCTCCCAATGCGTCCGCTTCCGTTGCCTTCGCCAATTCCTCTTCCGCAACTTTCGCGCCCGCCTCGTCTATCGTCAGCTTGACGATGCGAGACTCGTAGTAGATTGGCTTCGTGGCGCCGTCTTCGACGGCCTGGCGCATGTCGTATACATCCGCGTACTCGCCAAACACGTGCCGCGTGTTTCTGTCGTGGCGCTCCAATGGCGTGCCGGTAAAGGCGGTAAAGGTGGCGTTTGGCAAGGCGTCGCGCATCCAGCGCGCGCCGCCCCGCACAAAGCCATACTGGCTGCGATGTCCTTCGTCTGCCATCACGACGATATTTGCGCGCTCGGAGATGACGCCGCGCCCCTCGGTGAACTTCTGGATAGTAGTGAAGATGACGCCTCCAATTGGGCGGTCAAGACGTTCTGCCAGGTCAGCGCGGCTCGACGCCTGGACCGGATTGTCATGTAACAGGGCGCGGCCGGCGGCAAAGGTATCGAACAGTTGATCGTCTAGGTCATTGCGGTCGGTAATCATCACAATTGTCGGGTTCTCCATGCGCGGCTCGCGCATCAACGCGCCGGCCAGCATGAGCATGGTCAGCGACTTGCCCGCTCCTTGTGTATGCCAAATCACCCCGCCCCGACCGTCGCCCTCACCGGATGGCGGCTTCAGATGATCGAGTACGCTCGCACGCATCTTTCGCACCGCGCGAAACTGGTGGTATCCAGCAATCTTCTTGGCAATCTCGCCACGTTCGTCTTCCTCGAAAACAACGCAGGTTCGCAGGTAGTCGACTAGCGCGTGAGGCGCGAACAACCCGCGAATCAAGGCTTCCAGTGTCGGCGCGCCGCCATCTGCCGGCCGCCAGGGCATGAAGCGGCTGCGCTCGCTCGTTAGCGCGCCAACACGTGTCAAGAGGCCATCCGACACCACCAAGGCCAGATTGGGCACGAAAAGTTCGGGCGCTGTCTCCCTATAGTGGTCGAGTTGCTCAATAGCGGCATCCAGATTCGCTCCGGCGTCAGCCGGGTCTTTGAGTTCGAACACTCCAACCGGTAGCCCATTCAAGAAGACGGTTATGTCGGGTCGTATGCGCGTCCCCGCTGCACCGGTAACTGTAAGCTGCCGCACGGCCAGCAGATCGTTCGCCTCAGGATTATCGAAGTCGACAAGGCGAGCGCGCCTGACCTGTGTCTCATCACCATCGGCGCTCGGATACTCCACGTCGACACCATCGGTGTACAGGGCGTGGAACCAGCGGTTGTTCTGGATGAGCGATTGAGGAGGAGGCCGTGAGATGACGCGCACGACCTCTTCGATTTTGTCGTGTGGAAGAAGTGGATTAAGCCGGTGCAAAGCAGCCATGAGGCGGCCCTGCAGGATGCACTGCGAAGTATCCTCTCGCTCTCCCGCGTCATCTATATCTACGCCGCGCTTGGCCGGTATGTCTTGGACGCCTAAGTACACGGAGGCGACATCTTCGACGAGTTTTTCGGTAGGAGAGGCAACCATCAGTCGTCCTCATCCTCACGCCCTGGATCCTGCAAAGCGAGTACTTCGTCGTCACGCTCAGCGATGAACTCGTTCAGCGCCAGCTTGTACGCCTCTAGGTCTACGCGAAACAGCACTAGGCTTGGCGGCAGTACCAATTCGCCGATCTGTATCAACTCATGGTCGCCATCAAATGCCTCATTGAAGTCTGAGTGGTCATCGTAGTGGACACGTTCTCCTGGAGTCCGACTGCTCGCGTCACGATGGGTGCGGTAGAGGAACGCAGCGACTGTATCCGCCGCTTGTGCGGCAAGCGTTGCTTGCCGCACATCCAGCCGGGCGGCAAAGGCGTCGCGTCCGTGGGCTGCCATGCCATACCTGTTGCGGAGTTCGCACAGGCCCTGAATTGTCTGAAGCATCCCACGAATTGTCTTCTCAATGGATCGCCTTGCCATTGCTGGTTCCGGATGGTTGTAGGGCAATAGGTTTAGGTGGTTTGTCGTTTCCCTAAGCAGCCTTGGCGCGTCCCAATTCGGCTCGACTACTTCGCCGAGGTCAGCGAGCACAGTCTTGCAAACAGATTCGACTAAGGTCTTTGAAAGATCAAAAGCGAAGTCGGGGACACTCTCCAACGCCCTTTCTATCGCGTCAATCTGCTGCTCAATGGGTTCAGCACTTGGGCCGTCCAAAATTGCGGAACGAGCGCCGACCATTTGGAAACGGTCTGTGGATGATTCAGCCATCAGCAACCTCCACGCGAACCTGACCATTCAGCAGTGGCGGGAGAAGGTAGTCGCGCACTTTGACCAAACTCTCTGTTTCTCTAATGCAAGCTGCGAGCAGTTCGAATAGCGGATCTACCGACTGACTGTAGGCAACAACAATATCGCCAGATGGCACAGTGATTGGAATCGTTCGGAAATTCCTCTTGCTAATCTCAGGGAATGCGGTTCCACTCGCCCGGGATTCTATAGTCTCGATCCTACTGTGGGCCCAGTTCAGAACGAAAGTAGGTGGCAGCGGGCCATCACAGATCATCGCAATAAACCCCTGGTTGACCGCTGTTGGCACGCCTGATATCGCCAAATAGCCTACCGGGGCCCGTGAAGACATTAGCACAGTACCAACAGGAAGCAGTCCAGAGCTAATTTGATCTATCCCTGCGTCCGTGATGTACCGCTCCGTATCAAATAGCAACGGATGCGAGAGACGTGACAGATCCCTAGGCGTTGCCCAGCAATGTTCTCCTCCTTCCCAAAAGTCCGGGTTCTTCGTGCTCGGTGTACCGCCACCCTTTATCGTGACCACATCGCCGATATCCGCCACTTCCCAACCCATTGGAACGGGACCGCTGTCGGAATCGACAACGGTGTCAGGGAGAGCGTCGAAGACATGCTGTGGCATGGAGGGGAAAGAACCAGCGCCGGCGGCTTTGGCTTTCACTGGCGTGAAGTCCACGAACCACGCCCGAAAGATCGCCCGCGCCAACCGCTCCAGCAGCTCTGCTGTCAGACGGTTTTGCTCGATCTTTTCATCAAGTGCGCCTAGAACACCAGCGATAGCATGTTGCTTCTCGAGCGAAGGGAGAATTGCCCTAAAATCGCAAATGCGGCTGGGTGAAGTGTGTCGTACGGTTGAGCCTGAAGCCGTAGCCAGCACGTGATGCCGATAGTCGTCCCCCCTTAGTAGATAGTATAGATAGTGTCGATCCAACGGAGCATCGGGATGAATCTGAACCAGTCCGATCCTTTGATTGTGCAAATAGCGCCGGTCAGTCGAATCGGGTATTAATGCAGGATAGCCAAGTGTATCTCCACCTCTGCTAAGGTCGGTCATGGTTACTACAAGGTCACCAGCTTGAAGGACGTAACCATCTGGGATCGGGCCCGCATAATACTTCCTTCTTGCATCTTGAAATCCACCTCCAATTGCAAAATTGGCGGGCGTAAGCAATACGTCGGTTCCAACCACATCCGTGAAGTAAGCACTCTTGAACGCAAAGCCATGTTTCACGCTAATGTAATCGCCAAGTTTGGATGGTAACTTGCTATTCATCAGTTTGTATTCCAGCCAGTTGCTGTCGAATCACACCTGTCAAGCGTTCCCCTACCTCAAGAGAGACCTCCAATTCCGCCAGCAGCCGCGGGTATTTCTCAGTGAACGGCTCCCTATCATCTTCTTGCGCTTCCGTGCCAACGTAGCGACCGGGCGGTAATTCGAAGCCCTGCCGCTCAATGCCATCAATTGTCTCTGCTCTGCAAAAGCCAGGGACATCGCGGTAGGCCCACGGCCCATGCACGCACTCTTCCCACCACTCGGGCGCAGGCTCCCCACGCCACTGGCGGAAGGTGTAGACGATGAGACCTATATCTGAATCGGGCCTAGGGTCGTTCATAGGGGTAGAGTGCAGCACTTCGCTGTCCTCGTCCCCAGAGAGCACACGTTGGGCGCGAGAAGTCATCGTGCCAAGCTTGCGGGCATCGATGAAGAGCGTCTCTCCGGTGCGGTCACGGTCGCAGGACTGCAGATTCCGTCCAGTCTTGTCGCGAGTTAGGAACCAGAGGCAAGCGGAAATACCGGTCGTGAGAAAGAGTTGCGGCGGCAGCGCCACAATGGCATCCACCAAATCAGCCTCGACGATACGCTGGCGAATGTCCCCCTCGCCGCCAGTGCTTGAGGATAGCGAACCGTTTGCCATGACAAAGCCGGCTACCCCGCCGCCCTGCCCGTTGGGTGGCGCGAGATGGTGGACAAAGTGCTGGATCCAAGCGAAGTTGGCGTTGCCCGCCGGCGGCGTGCCGTAGCGCCAACGCACGTCATCCTGAAGCAATTCGCCTGACCAGTCAGAGTCATTGAAGGGAGGGTTCGCCAGGATGTAGTCCGCCTTGAGATCTGGGTGCAAATTGCGCAAGAAGGAGTCGGCGGGCTGACCGCCAAGGTTGGCCTCAATGCCGCGAATTGCCAGGTTCATGTGCGCGAGGCGCCAGGTGGTCGGATTCGATTCCTGGCCGAAGATCGAGATATTGGTCTTGAGGCCGCCATGGGATTCGACGAAACGCTCGGACTGTACGAACATGCCGGCCGAGCCGCAACACGGGTCATATACCCGTCCCACAAACGGTTCGAGCATCTCCACCAGCAGGCGGACGATGCAACTCGGTGTGAAGAATTCACCACCGCTCTTGCCCTCTTGCTGAGCGAACTTACCCAGAAAGTACTCGTAGACGCGACCGAGCATGTCGCGCGCCTTGGCCCGTTCACCCTTGAAGCCGATGGTGGCAATCAGGTCGATGAGTTCCTTCATCTTCACCGCCTCTATGCCCCTGCGGGCATAGTCTCGCGGTAGCTTTCCCTTCAGTTTCTTCGGGTTGTCGCCCTCCACCGCTAGGATGGCGTCATCAATGAGATTGGAAATGTCTGGGCGGACTGCTTGGTTCTGAAGGTTCGCCCAACGCGCCTTGCGCGGCACCCAGAAGACGTTTTCGGCGGTGTATTCGTCACGGTTCTCAAGTAGACGTTCTTGTTGTTCGCCGGTGATACCCTCTGCCTCCAATTCACCTACCAATTCCTCACGACGCGCCTCGAAAGAGTCGGAGATGTACTTCAGAAAGAGAAGCCCAAGGACGACGTGCTTGTATTCGGCTGCGTCTACCTGCCCGCGCAGCTTGTCCGCAGCTTCCCAAAGCGTGGCAGCGAAAGCCAAGTCGGTGTTGGCTGTGTCCTTTGCCATCAAGGAACTCCTATCAATTGCCATATACCGAATAAACTGGCAGGTTTGTGAAAAGTTTCACTTTAGTCGACGCACGCAAGTGACACTGCGTTTCGAGCAGTCTCCGGGCCAAGGCCGCCTATCCAATTCCCTAGCAGAAGGATAGCGAACTACCACAAGCCCCGCAATGCAGTTACACCAAAATAGATCGGGCGCAAGGGGATTGCCGGTGAGACCGAACATGCGCATCAGGCTCTTGGGCGGTTTGCCGGTGGAGGCTGCGGACCTCATCGTGGCGCTCCGTGAGCGTAAGGTGAGGCCGGAGATTGCCGCAGAAGAAGCGAGGAGCTTGCCCAGGAAGCGGCGGCAACTCCTGGATAGCGCCAATGCCAGCGCCACCTTCGCCGGGGAGATGGCCGAGTTTCTCAAGGACAACGACTACGGAAATCTCTTGCGCTGCAAGAGCAGGCGCCCTGGGCAGATGGTTGAGGGGCAGATCACCTGGGCTAACCTTGTAGGGTACCGCTCGCGCGGGTTGGGTACCGAGCGTTCGGGCCTTCCAGGATGGCGCGCTGGGAATCGGTCAGGTCGGCATAGTCATCGGGGTCCAGGTAGCTGGCCGACCATGAGAGCGAGTGCGGGCTGTACTTGAAGAAGATCGTGCGGCGCTCGCCGGCGCCGTTCCAGGGAAGGGTGCCGTGGGTAAGGGCCTCGGTGAAGATGATGGCGGTGCCGGCGGGGCCGGTTACCCGCTCCACGAATGGGGCCGGTTCGTCCATCGCTTTCCACTCTTCGGGGAACTTGATGTTGCTCTTGTGCGAGCCTGGCACGCAGCCGAAGCCGCCGTCCATGGGGCCGACATCCTTCAGATTGTAGGCAACCACGGAAAGGCCGTTGTACATCATCCCGTCATGGAAGCGGTAGTAGAACGTGGGGTTGTAAGGGGCGCCGCCGCCGTGGAGGTTCGTCCCGATCGGGCCCTTGCCTGACCTGATGAGGTCGAGATAGACGTGGTCGAGCCTGAATTGATCGCCAAGCAGTTTGGCCAGGTAGGGTGTGATGGCCGGATTGTCGATGAGGTCGCGGTACTCCTTGGACCAGTCGAGCAGACGCTCAAACCTGTGGGTGCGCATGTCCGTTGTGCACTCAGCGGCGATGTGCTCGTCGAGCACGCAGTTGAGCTGGGCGACCTGCTCAGGCGCCAGCGCTCCCGGCACAACCAAGTAGCCTTGCAGGTCGAACATGTAGCGCTCGTGGTCGTTCATGAGTTGTCTCCCTGTTTCATGTTTTCTGGAATCAATGGCAACAGCCTCTATGCCATATTCCTTCCAAGCCCTGTTTCTCGCCTACGTCGACCGCCGCGATGGTCCACCACTCTTAGCTATGAACTGGTGGCAAGAGAGGACTCGAACCTCCGGCCTCCACGATGTCAGCGTGGCGCTCTAACCGGCTGAACTGCCCGTCTTGCGTCTATGGCGGAGTATAGCAGGGGACTAACCGCCTGGGCAATTGGGCTACCTGCGCAAGAACGCAGCATCCGGCAGCGCGGAGATGGCATGTCGCGCCGCTGGCTCGCGCGGGTACACGTACGTTGTGATGACCGCATTGCCCGAGTGACAAATGCGATCGCCCTTGGCAATCGAGAATGGCGTGAGCATGGGTTCATTTCGGTCCCGACGATGCGACTCAGCCGGAGACCGAGCGCTTACCGAACGGCGTTCACTTCGAGTTGGACGCCCTCGTGCTGCTGGATGCGGCTGATGACCTCGAACAGGTTGCGGGCGTGGGGATTGCCGGAGGGTCCGAACATGCGCATCAAACTCTTGGGCGGTTTGCCGGTGAGGGAACCAAGCTCCTCGAACCCGATGGTGGCGTTGATGTAGTCACGCAGGACGATCTTGCCCGTATCGACGTCCCCGGCAAGCAGGCACGCGACACCTTCCTCGAGTAGCCCTTCGCGAAATGCCGGGTCGCGCGCGGCGCGGGTCTGCACGGTCTCCTTGAAGTCACGGGTGAGCGGCATCTTTCACGCCTCCTGTTGCTTGCGGCGCGTGTACTCTCGCCAGAGCTCGCGGGCATTTGCGATGTCCCTCTGTTGGCGCACTTTCGTGCCACCGCCAAGAAGGACTACCAGAGTGTCTCCGTCCCTGCCGAAGTAGATTCTGTAGCCGGGGCCGACGTTTATGCGGCACTCCATCACTCCTCTCCCAACGCCTTTGACGTTGGACAGATTCCCAGCCTCCATGCGGGCGAGGGCCGTCCGCACCCTGGCCGCCGCCCCGGCGTCGAGACCGTCAAACCAGCGACCGAATGGACTGCGTCCCCGCTTATCGACGTATTCTCTGATCTCGATCATGTAGATATGGTAACTGATGTGTTACCACAATGCAATACCTAGCACAGGCGGCGAATGAAAGTCGGCTCCCAACGGAAGCCATGAGGGGTTATGCATGCAGTAACGTCAAGCCGGGATGGGTGGGCAAGAGAGAACTCGAACCTCCGGCCTCCACCATGTCAACGTGGCGCTCTAACCGGCTGAACTGCCCGTCTTGCGTCTATGGCGGAGTATAGCAGGGGACTACCGCCTGGGCAATTGGGCTACCTGCGCAGGAACGCAGAATCCGGCAGCGGGGATGGGGTGTAGCGGCGCAGGCTCGCGCAGGTGCATGTGCGTTGCGGCGACCGCATGTAACCCGTGAATTCAGCTACCGCGGTTCCATTAGTCGCTCTCTGCTAGTCGCTCTCTGCCGCGCCGCCGGATGGGGCCTTGACGCCGTGGAAATACCACCAGGCGAGGGCGAGTACGGCGAGCGCGGCTGCGGGAATCCACGCCCACGTCCATGATTCCCACGCGATTATGCGCATCAAGAGCGTGGCGGCGGCGAGGGAGAGCAAGATGCTGGGCACGTGCTGCTTCTGCAGGGACGCGATGCTGCCGACGCCCATCAAGATGCCGGGGATGATGAAGCTGCTCCACGGGTCATCCGCGAAGATGAAGCCCACGACCTGGGCAATGACCAAACCCAATACGAACATGGCAACATACTTGCCAAGCGATTTGCCGGAAATCACGAAAGTCTCTCCCTTCAGTGCGCGCGAATCTTCCGCCGTCCAGCATACCCCATCCGCCTGCGCGGGGCAGCGCCCGTCGCGCGGCCTGGGGCTAGAGCCAGTGCCGCCGGCGTTGGAAGGGATAGGTGGGCAGCGCGACGCGGCGGCGCGACTCGCCGGCAAAGAGGCCGGGGAAGCTGATGGTGAGGCCGGCCCCGTAGGCGTCCGCGACGGCGCGCGCGAACCCGTCATGCGCTTGCGGTGAGTCTGCATCTGCCGGCGGACTCGCCAGCGAGGCGAGCAAGGTCGGCGGCCCTTCTGAATCCGGCCACGCGCCGGCGAGCGAGCGACCAAGCAGCGACCGCTGTCCGACTTCCACCACCACGTCTACCCCAAGCCGGGCCAGACTCCCGGCGCAGCCGGTCAGGCCGTCTTCACCCCGGCCAGCGGCAGATTGCCGGTCGCGCCGCAGCCACACGTCGACGTCAGCCGCGTCGATTGACTCGAGCGGCCGCCCGGTCGCGCTGCTGAGCAGGGGCACGGCGGGCGCGGCAAGCGCGGCAGACAGTGAGGACGCAACGTCATCCAGCGCCGCCGTGGCGATTTCAGGCTGCGCCCCGTGCAGCGCGCCGATTGCCGCCGCCAGACGCGCGCCCTCTGCCAGCGTGAGCGCCCCGGCCGCCTGCGCCGCCGCGAGCAGTCCCGCGCCGTGGCCCACCACCGCTCTGGGGCGAATGCCGACGCTCGCCCATTGCGCGGTCAGGGCGCACGCCAGCGCGTAGGCTACCGGCGCGGACCAGGCAGAAGCGTTTGCGTTCGGTTCAGCCTCGAGTCCGCCACGTATTGCGTCCAGCAGCGAGAAATCGTGTTCCTCCCGCATCACCGCGTCGCACCGCTCCAACACCGCCCGCGCCACCGGCTCTGCTTGACAGAGCGCCGCCGCCGCGCCAAACCACGCGCTATCCGGTGCGGGGAACACGAACGCCACGCCGGCGGCCGCGCGCGGGTCATCCTCCGTCAATGGCGCGTCGGCATCAGCCAGCGCCCGCAGCCCCTGCCGCAGTTCATCCGCGTCGCTGAAGACCAGTCCCGCCCGGTGCGGGAAGTGGCTGCGGCCCACGGCAGCCGTCCAGGCCAGGTCGGCGAGGGCGGACTCCGAGGCCGCGCCGTCCGCGCCATCGAGCCACGCCAGATAGCGTTCCGCCAACTCCCGCAGCGCGCCGTCCGACTTACCGGAAATCGGTAAGAGCCGCGCCGCGCGCTCCGGTATTGCGTCGTCTGGCGCCGCCCGTTCCGGCATCGTGTCGTCCGGTGCCGCGCCGTCGCCAACCTGCGCCGGCGGCGGCACGGGCACCGGCTGCGCACTGCCCGTTGGCAAAACCGCGCCGTTAGCCGCCGCGTCTGCGTCCGCCGGCGAGCGGTAGCCTTCCACCAGGACGTGGGCGTTCGCGCCGGAAATTCCGAATGCGTTCACCCCGGCCAGCGGCGGGCGCCCGGAAGCGTTCGGCCAGCCGGTATGCTCCGCGGTCACGCGCACCGGCAGTTGCGCCCAGTCCACGTTGGGATTCGGTTCTTCGTAGTGGGGCAGTTTGGGGATCATGCCGTAGTGCATTGCGAGCACGGTCTTGATGAGCGCGGCGCTGCCGGCCGCCCATTCGGCGTGACCGATGTTCGCCTTCACCGTGCCGATGAGCAGCGGGCGTTCGGCAGCGCGGCCCACGCCGTAGACCGAAGCCGCCGCGTTCACCTCGATCGGATCGCCCAATTGCGAGCCGGTGGCGTGGGCCTCCAGGTAGTCCACGTCGGCCGGCAATGCGCCCGCTTGCGCCAGCGCCTCCGCCATCACCCGCTCCTGGGACGGCCCGTTCGGCACCGCCAGTCCCGCGCTTGCCTCGTTCTGGCCGACCGCGGAGCCGCGTATCACGGCCCAGATGCGATCGCCGTCGGCTTCCGCGTCGCGCAAGCGCTTGAGCACGACCATGCCGCAGCCCTCGCCGCGCACGTAGCCGTCGGCGGCGGCGGCGAACGGCCGGCACTGCCCGCTGGGAGACAACATGCCGAACTCCATCATGAAGCGGGAAACCCCGGGCGAGAGCGCGACGTTCACGCCGCCGGCCAGGGCAAGATCCACCTCACCCCGTTGCAAGCCGATGACACCCTGGTGCACCGCGGCCAATGACGACGCGCAGGCCATGTCCAGCGGCACGGCGGGACCCGCCAGACCCAGCGCGAACGAAATCCGGCCCACGGCAACGCTGCCGGTGGTGCCCAGGTAGCTGTGGTCCACGTTGTTGGCGTCCGCCAGATCCCGGTATTCGCTGGCGTGCACACCCGCGTAGACGCCGGTGCGGCTGCCGCGCAAACTCTCCGGGTCGATGCCGGCGTCCTCCACAGCCTGCCACGTGGTCTCCAGCAACATGCGCTGCTGGGGGTCCATCATGCGCGCCTCGATCGGGGAAATGCGGAAGAAGCGCGAGTCGAAGCGGTCGATGTCCGCCACGAACGCGCCGCGCAGCGTCGCCATTTCCCCGGCCGCCGGGTCGCCCACGGCCCCGTTCCACGCGCTTTCGCCCGCGCGCCCATCGGTGATCGTGTCGGCGCCCGTTTCCAATAGCTCCCAGAACGACGCCAAGTCCGGCGCGCCGGGGAAGCGGCAGGCCATACCCACGATGGCAATCTCTTGCGCTTCTGCCGTTTGTGCTTCCCGCTGCGGTTCCGGGGCGGTGGGCGCTTCAGCCGGCGCAGGCGCGTCTCCCGTTTCAGGCGCGTCCGCGCTGAGGACTTCGCCCAGTTCCGCCGCCAGGTGGCCGGCCAGCGCCGCCACGTTGGGATAGTCGAACACCGCCGTATTGGAGACCACGTACTCGCCCGCCAGGGCGCGGTTCAGCCGGTTGCGCAACTCCACCGCCATCAGCGAATCCATGCCCAGGTCGAAGAAGCCAATGGTGGCGGCCGGCGCGGTTGGCAGGCGCAGCACCGCCTGCACCTCCTCCTGCAAGAACGACACAAGCGCGCGCTCGCGCTCGGTCCCGGCCGCATTCCGCAGGCGGGTCAACACGTCCTCCGATGCGGCCGCATCAGCGGTCTCGCCGGCGGAGACCGCGGACAGCAGGTCTTCCACCAGGGGCGGCGGGTCCGCGACGGCTTCTTGGAACACCGACCAGTCCATGGACATCACCACGGCCGTCGTGGTGTCCTGGCGCACCAGTCTTTCCAGGGCGCGGATGCCTTGCTGGGGCGTAAACCAGCGGCCGCCCAGGGCGGCCCGCCTGCGCTCGATGCGCTCACGTTGTTCCGCGGCTTCGCCAATCTCCGACCACGCGCCCCAGGCAATCGCCTGTCCCGGCAGTCCGCGCGCGCGGCGGTGGCCGGCCAGTTGGTCCAGAAAGGCATTGGCCGCGGCGTGATTCGCCTGGCCCGGGTTACCCATTACGCCCACGCGGCTGGAGAAGAGGATGAAGAGATCCAGATCCCAGTCCATAGTCGCGCGGTGCAGATGCCACGCGCCCAGGATCTTCGGCCTAAGCACTGTTTCGAAGTTCGCCCACGTCTGGTTGGTGAGCGCGGCGTCCGCCAGCACGCCCACGCTATGGATGACGCCGCCCAGCGGCGGCAGCTTCTCGTCCATGCGCGCGAGCATGGCGTCGACGGCCGCGGCGTCGGTCACGTCCGCCAGTTCTATCTCGATTCTGACGCCACGCCGGCGCAAGGCGTCGATCGCCGCTTCCGCTTCAGGGTCGGGGTCGCGACGGCCGTTCAGCACGATTGTGCCGGCGCCGTGCTCCGCGAGCCAGCCGGCCACGGCGCAGCCGATGCCGCCCAGGCCGCCGGTGACCAGGTACGTGCGGTCCCGCCGCAGACGGCCGCCGGCGAGCGGCGACGGCGTCAGGACGATCTTGCCAATGTGCCGGGCCGAACGCATGTATCCCAAAGCCGCGCCCGCCTCGGCCAACGGCCACCGGCTGTGGATGAGCGGCTTCAGTTCTCCCGCCGCCAGCCGCCGCATCACGTCGCGCAGCACCTCGCCTACCCACGCCGGCTCGGTCTTCTTCAATACGTCCAGTTCCAGGATGGCGTAAGAAACGTCCGGCCGGGCCGCCGCCATTTCTTCCACGCTCAGAATGTCCCGCCGGGCCAACTCCACAAAGCGGCCGCCCTGGGCGAGGCACGAGAGGCTGGCATCGATGAAACCCTCGCTGGTGAGGCTGTTCAAGACCACGTGCACGCCCTCGCCGCCGGTGGCTGCCAGAATTTCCGCGCCAAACGCGGTCTGGCGGCTATCGAAGACGTGTTTGACGCCGAGCGACCGCAGGAACGCCTGCTTCGGCGCGCTGGCCGTGGCGAACACCTCCGCGCCGGCCGCCTGCGCCAACTGGATCGCCGCCAAGCCCACGCCGCCCGCGCCGGCGTGAATCAGCACGCGCTCGCCGGCCGCCAGACCTGAGTACTGGTACGAGAGGGCGGCGGAGACGAACGCGCTGGGGATGGTAGCCAACGCGGAGACGGACAGCCCCGCCGGCGCCTGGGTCACCAACTCCTCACGCGTGACCATCTGCGGGCCAAACGCGCCGAACCCCAGTCCCACCACGCGGTCGCCGACGGCGACGGTGGAAACCTCCGCGCCGACTTCGAGAATGTGACCGCACAACTCCCGGCCCAGATCCCCCTCCTCGATGAAGCCGAGCGAACGGAATACGTCCCAGAAGTTGAGACCGGTAGCCTCAACCGAGACCCGAACTTCCCGTGGCTCTAGGGTACGCGGCGGCAGCGGCTTGACCTCCGGACTATCGAACACGCCGTTCCGGTCCGGGACCAGCACCCAGGACGGGTCTTCCGGTAAGGCCAGCCGGGCGGACGCCTCGTTGGGCCGCACCAGGCGCGCCGACAGGCGGCTGCCCGCGCGGTACGCGACGTGGTTTTCCCGATCGGGATAGAGCAGTTCATTGACGAGGTCGGACAACGGGGCCGCCGCGCCGGGATCAAGATCGATCATGCGCGGCTGCAAGTGCGCCGCCTCCAGGTCCACGACCTTGCCCAATCCCCAGAGAATGGCGCCGGCGAGTTCCCCGCCCTGCTCACGCGCCAGCACCTGCGCCCCGCGCGTCACGAACCACACGCCCTTCTCCGGCGCCACGTCGGCATCGCCCACGCCCTGCACCATGGCCAGCGCGCTCGCGCCGGCGCGGGTGACGTCCACCGTCATTTCCGCGGTGGTTGCCCGCGCGCCGTGACCCGCCAGCGCCTGGAGGTGCACGACCCCATTGAACGGCACGTCCCGGGGCAGATTCTCGATGAGGGCGCGCCACGACTCGCGGCTCGCGGTATCAACGGCTGTCTTGACAACTGCCGGGCCGGCCGCCGCCGGCACACTATCCCGGTTCGCCGGCGCAGCGTCGCGCGCGAGCACGACCGTTTGGTTGCGCGCCGCCAACGCCTCTGCGAGTTCCGCCGCGAAACCGTTGTCGTCTGCTACCAGCACCCACACACCCGGCGCTTCTGCTACCTGTGCCGGGCCTTGCGCCACGATTACGCCTTTATCCAGCATTTCGGTCTCATAGGAATCTTCAACCCCCAGGACCGCGGCGGACTCGAAACCCGCGTCGCCGAGCGCGCGCCGCCACACCGTGGGGCCGGCCAGGGCGTGGTGCGGGCGGTACGCGTCGGCGAACCGCCACCAGCCGTCCAACTGGCCGAACGTGAGGTCCATCCAACCGAGGCCGCGCAGGTTTTCCAGCGCCACCAGGTGCCCCGCCGGCGCCAGCAACGCCCGGCAGTGCGCCAGCGTCTCCTCCAGGTAGCGCGTGGCGTGCAGCACGTTGGAGGCAATCAGGAGGTCGTAGCCATAGGCGTCGAAGCCCTGGGCAATGGGATCCCGCTCGATGTCCAAGGGACGGTACGTGATGCTGCCGCCGGCGTCGCCGAAGCGCGCCTCCGCCTCGGCAAAGAAGCCCGCGGAAATGTCCGTATACGTGTAGTCGAACTGCCCTTCGGGCAACTCCGGCAGCACGGAGGCGGTCGCGGAACCCGTGCCCGCGCCCACCTCGATCACCCGCAGACGCCTACCCGCAGGCAGTTTCGCTACCAGCGACCGCACCGCCTCCGCCAGCATGCGGTTCGCCGCGCGCGCCACCGGCGCTTTCAGATACAGATCGGCCGCGGTGGGTTCGCCGCTGCTGAACAGGAGGGTCAGCGGGTCCGCTTCACCGCGCAGCGCCGCGGCCAGCGCCTGGCCGGAACGCCGGAACAGCCCAATTTCGATGAGGCCGTCCGGATACCGTTCGGTCATCCACGCGGCGAACGCCTCGAGGTCGCCCGGCATCTCTTCCGGCAGCGGTTCATCCGGCCCGAAGCGCACACGAAAACCGTCGTCCGTCTCCTCTAGCACGCCCGACTTGGCGAGCATTTCCAGCATCCGGCGGAAGAGTTGCGCGTGCTCCGGCAGGACGTCCAACCGCTGGCGCAGATCCTCGGGGTCCACGGTCTCGCCCTTGACGCGCCGCCAGCCCAGTTCTTCCAGCGTAGCGAGCGCGCGGGAGTGCGACCAGCGCTCGAGGTCGGCAAGCAAGGCGGTCCTGCCTTGCGGGTCAACGCCCGCATCCGTCAGGTATCCGGTGAACAACTGCGCGTTGGCCGCGACAGCCGCCGGACTGGGGAAGAAATCCGCGGCTTCAATGCCCGGCGGCAGGGCGCGCTCCCGCCACGCCACCTCGTACAGCAGGTCATCGACCTCTTCGATTGCCGAGAGCAGGGCCTCCCGCGTGGCCCGCTTCACCGTATACCCATTCAATTCCCCTAGCAGAGTGCCGCTGCGATCGTAGATGCGCAGTTCGCCGCTCAGGACCTCCGGCGGCTCGCCGGATGCCGCTTCCGCCGCCTGTGAGGCCTCGCTCATGCGCACGTGGCAGACCACCCGCTCCGGCAGACCCTTCGTTGTCAGCCAGAACCGCTCCCAGCCAAACGGCAGATAGGTGGCTTCGTCCGGGCCGCCGGTCATGTTGCGCGCCACGCCGACTACCTGAAAGCAGCCATCCAGGATGAGCGGATGCACGTCCAACCGGTGCGGGCCGATCGCTTCCGGCAAGGCAACCTCGCCCAACGCCTCGCCCGGGCCGGACCAGGCCTGCCCTAGCGTGCGGAAGAAGGGGCCGAGGTCAATGCCGGTACTGCTCTTGGCGCGATAGTAGGCGGGAACGTCCGCCGGCGAGAGCCGGGCCTTCAGCGCTTCCAAATCGACCCGCTCCCCGGTTTGCGGCAAAGAGGCCCCTGACGCCACGCGGCCTTCTACGTGCACTTTCCACTCGCCGCCGGTTCCCTGGCTGAATATCTGCACGCCGCGCGAGGCCGCCTGTTCGGCAGCGTCGAGCACAACCTGCGCTTTCCGGCCCGCTTCCGGCGTCCCGTTGGCGGATTCCTGCTCATCGAACACCAGCGGGCTGTGCAATTGAAAGTCCTCCACCACCACCGCGCCGCTTCCCTCAGCCAGCGAAGCCGCGGCCGCCATCGCGCCATAGAGCGCGCCCGGCGCTACCAGCCGCCCGAAGACCCGATGGTCTTGCAGCCACGCCGGGCCCGTTGGGAACACTTCCGTCTCGAACGTGGTCTCTCCGCGCGCGGATTCATGCCGGACGCCCAGCAGGGGATGCCCGGCGCCCGCCCGGCGTTGCGGTGACTGCTGGAGCCAGTAGCGTTCGCGTTGGAACGGATAGCTGGGCACGGAGACCCGCCGCCGGCGCTCGCCCGCGAATAGTCCCTCGAAGGAGATATCCAGCCCGGCCGCGTAGGCTCCGGCCGCGGCGTCGACGAAACTGCTCTCCGGCGCCGGCGATGAACCGTCCCGCGGCGGCCGCCGCAGGCTGGCGAGAGCAACCGGGGCAGCGGATTCGCCGCTGTCCGCCGGCTGCGGCCACGCCAGCGTCGCCATGGGGCCCAGCACCGCGTGCGGGCCGATCTCCACCACCAGATCCACGCCAAGCGCCGCCATTGCCTTGACGCCGGCGGCGAACGCCACCGGCTTGCGGGCATGGCGCCGCCAGTAGGCCGCGTCGAGCACCATGCCGGGCTCAACTACCCGCCCCGTCAGATTGCTGATGAAAGTCAGAGCGGGAGCCTCAACGGGCACGCCGTCCAAGTATGCTTCCAATTCGTCCAGGGCCGGCTCCACCAGGGCGCTGTGGAAGGCCCGGGTCGTATTCAGCCGTCTGGCCCGCACGCCCTCCGCCGCAAAGCGCTGCACGATGGCGTCGACGTTCGCGGCCGGGCCGCTGACCACCATGTGGGCGCCGTTGTCCGCCGCGATGCTGAGCCCGGGGCCGTTGGACTCCGCGTTGAGCGCGTCAACCGCCGCGGCCACCCGCGCCGCCGGCGCAAAGATTGCGGCCATCGCGCCCGGTGCGAGGCCGGAGAGCAGCGCGCCCCGGGCCGCGGCAAACCGCATGCCGTCCTCCAGGCTGAACACGCCGGCCGCCTGGGCCGCCGCGATCTCGCCGACGCTATGCCCCAACACCACGCTGGGCCGCACACCCACACTTGCCCAGAGCGCCGTTAGCGCGCACTCCAGCGCATAGAGCGCCGGCTGCTCCCAGGCCGTGTCGCCCAGGTCTCCCTGCGCCCCGGCGCGGCCGAGCATGACGTCCAGCAGCGAGGCGTCTCGTTCTTCCCGGAACACCGCCTCGCAGCGGTCCAGCACTGCCCGCGCCACCGGCTCACTCTCGTAGAGCGCCTGCCCCATGCCGACCCACTGGCTCCCCTGCCCGGTGTAGACGAACGCCACCGTCGTTGCCGCCCGCGGCTCCACGCCCGCGCCGGCCTCAGCCAAGCCGCTGAGTTGCTCTCGCAGCGACGTGGCGTCGTGGAACACAACGCCCGCGCGGTGCGCGAAATGGCTCCGTCCTACGCCCGCCGTCCAGGCCATGTCCGACAGCAGCGGCGCCATCGCGGCGTCAGCGGCGGCAAGCCCTTCGGCCCGCTCGTCGAGCCAGGCAAGATACGACTGCGCAAGCTCCCGCAGCGCGCCTGCCGACTTTCCCGACAACGGCAGAAAACGGGCGCCGCGCTCTCTGCAACTCTCGGTCGGCAACGGCAATTCCGCCGGCGGCGCGGGCAGCGCAACCGCCACGGCCCGCCCGGAACCCGCCGCCCGCGCTTCCGGTTCAGGTTCGCCGTCCGGGCCGCGATACTCCTCCACCACGATGTGGGCGTTGGTGCCGGTGATGCCAAAGGAGTTTACGCCCGCCAGCCGGGGCCGCTTGCCCCGCCGCGGCCAGTCCGTCTTGGTTGACGTTACCCGCAGCGGCTGGCGCTCCCAATCGAAGTCCGGATGGGGATTCTGGAAGTGCAGGTGTTGCGGGATCACGCCCCGCTTCACCACCAACGCCGCCTTGATCAACCCGGCCATGCCCGCGGCCGACTCTAGATGGCCGACGTTGGTCTTCACGGAACCGAGCAGCAGCGGCCGGTCTGCGTCCCGTCCCGGGCCGTAGACACTGGCCACGGCCTCGAGCTCGATTGGATCGCCCACGGCCGTGCCGGTGCCGTGCGCCTCCAGGTAGTCCACGTCCGTCGGCGGCACGGCGGCTTCGGCGAGCGCCGTTTCCATCACCTTTTCCAGGGCAGGCGTGTGCGGCACGGTCAGACCGACACTGGCGCCGCCGTTGTTCACCGCCGTGCCGCGGATGACCGCCCAGATTGGATCGCCGTCGGCCTCCGCGTCGCGCAACCGCTTGAGCGCCACGACCCCGCAGCCTTCACCCCGCACGTAGCCGTTGGCGGAGGCGTCGAACGTCTTGCATTGACCGTCCGGCGACAACATCATCGCTTCCGCGCGCAGTTCGTAGATGCGGCCGTTCAGAATAGCCTGCACGCCGCCCGCGATCGCCAGATCCGCCTTGCCGTGCTGGAGATCCGTAACGGCGTCGTGCACCGCCACCATGGCCGACGCGCACGCGGCGTCGACCGCCTTGGCCGGCCCCATGAGGCCCAGCACGAAGGAGACCCGCCCGCTGGTTCCGTTCAGGTTGGTGCCGCTGAGGGCATAGAGGCTTTCCGCGGCTTCGGTGGGACCGCTTGAGTCGACGACCAACATGCGGTACTCGTCGTTGCTGATGCCGGTGTAGACGCCGGTGCGGCTTCCCTGCAGGCGCGCCGGGTCGATGCCCGCGTCCTCCAGCGCCAGCCAACTCAACTCCAACATCATGCGCTGCTGCGGGTCCAGCAGGTGCGCCTCGGCCGGCGAGATGCGGAAGAACGAGGCGTCGAACTGATCGATGTCGTCGACGAACGCGCCGTAGCGGCAGGCCTCGTTCCGCACGTCCGGGTCGCGGATGATTTCGCCGATGCGCCCCACGCCGGAACCGGGCACGCCCTCGCTGATGGCGTTGCCGCCCTCCTCCAGCAGCCGCCAGAAGGACGCCAAATCCGGCGCGCCGGGGAACTTGCAGGCCATGCCGATGACGGCAATCGGCTCCGCGTGCATGGCGAAGCCGGCCGCTTTGGCATCCTCCCGCCGCCCTGACGGAGGCGGGGAAGATCGTTGCACGTTGGAGTTCGGATTCTTCATTAGGCTTTCCCCATGCGCCGCGCAAGCGGCGTTGGCTGCGGGGCAACCGCGCCGCCGCGCAAGCGGCTCCGGTAGATGCTTTAGACCACGGTACAGCCCGCGTGGCCGTAGGTTAGCGTTTCTCGGTCAGACGGCCGGAGAGATACTTATGGATAACGCTGGAGAGCAGTGTCTGGTAGGGTATGCCCTCTTCCCTGGCGCGGGAGTGGGCGAGGTTGAAATCGCGCTCGGTCACGCGCAGGTTGACGCGCTTGGTCTTGTTGAAGGTATGGCGGGCCGCCAGACGGGCCGTCTCGGCCTCGTGTTCGGCGTCAGGCACGGCGCGCAACTCACCCAGCTCGAATCGCTCCAGAATGTCGCGCTCTTCCGCGCTCATTTCGTCGTTCACGGCAGACTCCTCCGCTAGTCTCTCGTCTGCTTCCGGCTGGGAATGATCGTCTTCAGAAAGCGCGTGCCGTCGGGCTGAGTTACGAATGGCACGAGATGAAGGTGCCGGTTTACATCCACCACGTAGATCCTCTGCCCCGGGTAACGCTACTGGTTGGGGTGCTCCAGCACGTCTACAACGCCGACCTGCTCGATGGCGAAGACAACCCGCTCGAACGAGATTCCCCGCTGCTCTCTGAGGCGCCGGTTCTTATCTGTGCTCTAGTCGAAGCTACTGCTCATGTGTCAATTATCATACGATGTAAGTACTTTGGCAACAGAGTGCCACCTATTGATAGCGTACCGGCGCCCCCGCTGTGCGCCTTGACGCGAATGCCGGCTTAGTCATACAATTAGCTAACCCCATACCTAAGGAGTCTCCCATGGCCATCGTAAACGTCCACGAAGCCAAGACCCACTTGTCGCGCCTGCTCGCGCGGGTCGAGGAAGGCGAGGAGATCGTCATCGCCCGCAACGGCACACCGGTGGCGCGCCTGGTGCGCTGCAAGAAGCGCGGCAAGCGGCGGCCGGGTTCCATGGCCGGAGTCTTTACCGTCCCCGATAGCTTCTTTGACCCACTGCCCGAGGAGGAGTTGGCCGCGTGGGAGGGGGACGGCTAGCAAATGCGGCTCCTTCTGGACACCCATGCGTTTCTCTGGTGGGTGACCAATGACGCGAAGTTGTCGCGGGTAGCGCGGCAGTCAATAGCGGATGACGAGAACGACGTGCTGATAAGCGCGGGTTCGGCCTGGGAAATTGTGATCAAGCATCGCAAGGGCAAACTGCCGGAAGCGGAACCCCTCGTCCGCGACATTTCCGGTACCATAGCCGATCAAGGCTTCGAGGAACTGCCGATCACCGTCGCTGACGCCGCGCGGGCCGGCGCGCTGCCCGGCCGCCACCGCGACCCATTCGACCGCATGCTCATCGCCCAGGCGCTGACGCGCGACCTCACCCTCATCTCGATCGAACCCCTTTTCGACCGCTACGGCGTGCGCCGCCTCTGGTAGACCCGTCCTGTGCTTACGCCGAAATGAGGGGTCGCGAACTGATCCGGTCTGGTGGGCAAGAGAGGACTCGAACCTCCGGCCTCCACGATGTCAACGTGGCGCTCTAACCGGCTGAGCTACTTGCCCTATCGCTATTGCGGAGTATAGCATGGGAATCGACCTTGAGCAATCGTGAGAAGCGGCGTTTTGCATTACCGGAAAGCGCTGAGCGGGACTGCCTGCGTGAAGATTTCCGTTCAATCAATTGACCTCAACGTCCTCAACATGCGCACGCGGATGCCCTTTCGCTACGGCATCGCCTCGCTGGAGTCCGTGCCGCATCTCTTCCTGCGCGTGACGGCGGACGTAAACGGCGCAACCGCCACGGGCGTCGCGGCCGAGGGCCTGCCGCCGAAGTGGTTTACGAAGAACCCCGATACCTCTTTCGCCGAAGACCTGGACGAGATGCTGGCCGTCATTCGCCAAGCCGTCCGCTTTGCCCTGGACGCGCCGGCGGCGGCAAGCCCTTTCGACCTCTGGCACGAGGTCTTCCTGCGCCAAACGGCCTGGGCCGAGACCACGCCCTACCCGCCGCTCTTGTGGGGCTTTGGCGTGAGCATGGTGGAGCGGGCCGTGATCGACGCCTTCTGCCGCGCCACCGGCCGGACGTTCGGACAGGCGCTGCACGAGAATTCGCTCGGCGTGCGCCTGGAAGCCATCCATCCGGAGCTTGCCGGCCACGCGCCCGCGGCGCTGCTGCCGGAGCGCGCCAACCGGACTATGGTCATCCGCCACACGGTAGGCCTGGCCGACCCGCTTACCGATAGCGACGTGCCGCCTGAAGAGCGCCTGGGCGACGGCCTGCCGCAATCTCTGGAAGCCAGCGTCCGCTTCTACGGCCTGACGCACCTCAAAATCAAGCTCTCCGGCGATACGGAGGCGGACATCGAGCGGCTGCAACGCATCGCCCGCATCATGGAGACCCACGCGCCAGCGCAGTACGCCCACACGCTGGACGGCAACGAGTTCTATACGGAAGTCGGCCCGTTCCGGCAATTCTGGGAGACGATTCAAGCCGAGCCTTCACTCCGGTCGTTCCTTAGTAGGGCTTTGTTCGTGGAGCAGCCTTTTCACCGGGACGCGGCGCTGGCCGAGAGCGTCAAGGACGATTTACGCCGGTGGCGCGAGCGCCCGCCGTTGATCATCGATGAGTCCGACGGCGAGATGAACAGCCTGGCCGACGCCCTGGCGTGCGGTTACGCCGGCGGCAGCCACAAGAACTGCAAAGGCGTCTTTCGCGGTATCGTGAACGCCTGCCTGCTCGCGCTCTACCGCCAACGCAATCCCGGCCAGGCGTACATCCTGAGCAGCGAGGACCTGTGCAGCGTGGGGCCGGTGGCGATGATCCAAGACCTCACCGTGGCGGCCAATCTGGGCATCGAACACGCGGAACGCAACGGCCACCACTACTTTGCGGGACTCAGCATGTACCCGCAAAGCGTTCAGGCCCAGGTGCTGGCGCGCCACGGCACCATCTACCGCCGCCACGCGGCGGGCTATCCGGCGCTGGACGTGCGCCAAGGCCGGGTGGACGTTTCGAGCATCGTGGACGCGCCCTTTGGCTACGACTTCGACTTCGACACGACCCAGTTCACGCCGCTGGCTCAGTGGAGCGTCGAATCGTTGGCGGATTGAATTGGCGCCTAGAGGATGTTTGCAGGCTGCGCCGAGGGTGTACGCAGGACCCGCGAAAACCGTTCGTGCTGAGCTTGTCGAAGCATGAACGGCTTTGCGAACAACCGACGGCGGTTCCGTTCACCCTTCGACAAGCTCAGGGCAATCGGATGTCGATCTTCGCTTTGCGATGGGATGTTGCCTGGCGATACGAGAAGAGACGTGAACTCCCTCTCAGCCGCCTTCCTGCGCAAAGACGAGAAAGTGGCCGTTGCAGTCTTCGATCTCGAATTCGCGCAAGCCCCAGGGCTGCTTGACGGGTCCGTTCGCGTACTCCGGTCTCATAGAGACTCCCCGCCGCCGGTATGCCGCGTGGAGTTCGTCGATGTTCACGCAGTGGATGTAGGTATAGCCGGCCACGGTTGGCTCCGCGCCGCGGCGGCGCCGGTAGCCGGTGAAGCGCATGCGCTGGGCGCTCTTGCCGCCCTCACCGCCGATGGAGACGCGGGCATGGCCGCCGCGCGCCATATCGACGAAGTCAAGGGTGAAGCCAAGAATCTCGCAGTACCACCTGGCGGTGGCCTCCACGTCCGCGACTTCCAACACGGGCTGTATGCCGTAGAAGCCGAATCTTTCCGCGTTGAGGGGCGTGTCCATAGAGCCATTCCTGGGTTTTCGCAAATGTCCAAGTCTGCGTTCCGCGGCAATCACCATGGTCGTTGACCGGCCATGGTGATTGTTACGGAAGTAGCCAGCCGACCTCCGTCATTCCGGCGCAAGCTGGAATCCATGGGCGCGTGGCAAAGATGGATTCCGGCTTGCGCCGGAATGACGGAGTTACCGTTGCTACTCTCTCATCACACTGCCCCCGGTTCAAACGGCTTTCCCAATCTGATCACCCGTTCAGCCCTTGCGTACCAGCCCTGGGGCGCGTAGTCGGACGTGTGCAGGTAGCACTGCACCCGCGCCGCGTCGCTGCCGGCCGTGAAGGTCAAGCGGCGGCTCATAGGCAGGGTCGTGCGTCCCGCGTGGTGGCGGGCGAGCGCGGCGCAATTGACAAAGTTTACGCCCCATCTGCGCTCCACGTGCGACCGTCCGCCGTGGCGGTCGTCGGGATGGGTGTGGGTATGGCCGCCGAGCCAAAGGTCGATCGCGCCCGGCCGCGCCGCCAAATAGCGCTCGAACGCCTGGGCGTCCGGCTGCTCGTCCAGGAAATAGAGGTATGACGCGCCCGCCGGTCCGCCGTCGGGAAAGTAGCCGTGGTAGTGCCCCTGCCATGCGCCCTTCTCATCTTTGCGGTAGCCTTCCCACGGCCCGGAAGCGACTGTGGTCTCCTTCAGCATGTGGTGATGCGCGGAGACGATGATACAGTCAGGGTTTGCCTCAACCATCTCCCGCCACCAGCCGAAGGTCTCGCCGGTCACCGCTCCCGAAGGGTAGCCGCCGCCCCGAGGATTGCGGCCCACCGGCGGGGGAAAATCGTTGCGGTCGCTCATCATCAGAAAGAGCAGGTTGCCCACACGGAAGGCGTACCGCTCCCACGTGCCATCGAGCGGATAGGGACGCCGCGCCGCGTCCACGCCGGAGAATTGCGGGTTCTCACCCGTAGGATCCACCCACTTGCGGTACCACCACTGGGTCGGCTCGGTGTGGAACGTCGCGTCGTGATTGCCCGCCAGGTTATAGAACTGCTCCCGGCGATGCAGCCGCGCCGCGCCAAATTGGCGCACCACCTCTTCACCCTCTTCATCGTCCGGCGAGCCCTGATTGCCGGAGAGGTCGCCGAGATGCAGCATGATGTCCCAGTGGAACGGCGGGCCACCCTCGCTGCCGCCGCACTCCGACTGCCGAATTGCCTCGGCCAGGCTCTCGCGCCCAAAGCGCAGGTCGGTGCCCACGTGCGCGCAGCCGGTGGCCCAGAGAGAAAACGTCCGCGCTGCCATGAGTCTGCCTCGCTTGCCCTATCACGATAAAAGAGCGATTCCCTTACCGTCACTAAAGCGATTCCCCTACCGTCATCAATCTGAAAGTAGCGACACAGGGCCGATCGCCCTGAGCAGCGTCGAAGGGTGAACGGCGGAGGAAGTGGATAGCAACTCCCCAACCCGCTCTCTCCGTTCATGCTTCGACAGGGGCTTCGCGCAGCCCTCAGCACCAACGGAGAGAAGTGAGTGCACGTTCACTCCCTTGCGTGGCCGACAGGCGGCCATGGTCATTCCCGCTTTCGCGGGAACGACGGAGTCCATTTCAGTGTTTCCATGGTAGAGGCAACACCGTGACCGCGCAAAGACATCACTTGCGGGAATCGCTATCATAGGTACCAGCAAGCGCGCCGCGCACAGAGCGGCGCGGCAGCGGCATAGTTTTCCACGCCTTGACGGAACGTGCACCGCATGAGTTCAGAGTCAACATCCTCAGTCAAGCACTCCGCGCGCAGCCGCGGCACGGCGCAAGGCGGCTGGTTGGGCGGCAAGTTCCTCTCGATCGACCAGGCGGTCTGGCTCATCCAGGACGGCGCCGCCATTGGCGTGGGCGGTTTCGTCGGCATCGGGCATCCGGAGGCGCTCTCCGCGGCGGTGGAGCGGCGCTTCCTGCGAACCGGCGAGCCGCGCAATCTCACGCTCATGTACGGCGCCGGCCAGGGCGACCGCCAGACGCGCGGCCTCAATCACTTCGGCCACGAAGGGCTTGTCAAGCGCATTGTCGGCGGCCACTGGGGCCTGGCGCCAAGTCTCTGCCAGCTTGTCCTGGACGGCAAGATCGAAGGCTACAACATTCCCCAGGGCGTTGTCCTGCACCTCTTCCGCGACATCGCCGCCGGCAAGCCGGGCACTATCACCCACGTCGGTCTCCATACCTTTGTAGACCCCCGCCTGGAAGGAGGGCGCGTCAATCCGGCCTCCACGCCGGAACAGCTTGTCCAGCTTGTCGAATTGAATGGCAGCGAGTACCTCTTCTATCCCCGCATCCAGCTCGACGCCGGCTTCATTCGCGGCACTACCGCCGATCCCGGCGGCAACATCAGCATGGAGCGGGAAGCGGTCTACGGCGAGATGCTCAGCGTGGCGCAGGCCGTGCACAACTGCGGCGGCATGGTCATCGCGCAGGTGGAGCGGAAAATAGACACGCCGCTGCCCACGCGGGAAATAAAGATTCCCGGCATACTCGTGGACGTTGTGGCGGTGGCCGACCCTTCCGAACATTGGCAGACGTTTAGCGAGGAATTCAATCCCGCGTACGTATCCACCGAGTCGCAGACGACCGGCACGAGCGGCGAGGCGCCGGCCGTCCCGCCGCATCCGCTCGACGCGCGCAAGGTCATCGCCCGCCGCGCCGCGCTGGAACTGCGCAAAGGCGACGTGGTCAATCTCGGCATCGGCCTGCCAGAGAGCGTGGCGGCGGTGGCGGCGGAAGAGGGCATCATCGACGACCTGGTGATGACCGTGGAAAGCGGCGCGATCGGCGGTGTTCCCGCGGCCGGCCTCTCGTTTGGCGCTTCGTCTATGCCCACGGCGCTCATCGACTCGCCCTATATGTTCGATTTCTACGACGGCGGCGGCCTGGATATCGCCTGCCTGGGCGCGGCCCAGATCGACGCGGCCGGCAACGTCAACGTCAGCCGCTTCGGCAACGTCGTGCCGGGGGCCGGCGGCTTCGTGAACATCAGCCACAACGCGAAACGCATCGTCTTCTGCGGCACCTTCACGGCGGGAGGTCTGGATATTGTGATCCAGGACGGCGCATTGCGCATCGCTCACGAGGGCAAGCACCCAAAGCTGGTGCAAGCCGTCGAGCAAGTCACCTTCAACGGCGCGTACGCCCGCTCGCTGGGGCGCGAGATTCTTTACGTGACCGAGCGGGCGGTCTTTACCTTGACCGATCACGGGCTGACGCTCACGGAAATCGCGCCCGGCGTGGACGTGGAACGAGACGTGCTGGCCCACATGGCGTTCACGCCGCATGTCGCGCCTGACCTGCGCCCCATGGACGCGCGCTTGTTCCGCGGCGCGCCGGTGGGCATGGCGCAGCAATTTGCCCCGCGCGGCAGCCGGCAAGGTGATTAGAGAGCGCTGCGCGCCCGCTGCGAATCCTCGGAACCGGAATTGACGTGTCTGCAACATGCCGTAGCGCGCAAACTGAAAAGATGGGAGAATTCTCTTAATGGACGAGCGAAGTCCGGTGATCCTTGGAGCCGCCCGCACGCCCATCGGCAAGTTTGGCGGCGCATTGAGCGCGCTCTCCGCGCCCGCGCTTGGCGTGGTGGCGGCGCAGGCGGCGTTGGCCCGCGCCGGCGTCGCGCCCGCTGACGTGGAAGTCTCGATTCTCGGCCAGGTGCTGCAAGGCGGCAGCGGCATGAATCCCGCGCGTCAGGTCAGCCTGCGCGCCGGCGTGCCCGACGCCGCGCCCGCCATGACCGTAAACCAGGTCTGCGCGTCCGGCTTGCAGTCCGTAGCGCTGGCCGGACAATACATCCGCCTGGGGGAAATCGACGTGGCCTTGGCGGGCGGCATGGAGAGCATGAGCAACGCACCCTACGTGCTGCCCGGCGCGCGCTGGGGCGGCAAACTTGGCCATGGCAAGGTGGTGGATACGCTCATTGGCGACGGCCTCTGGGACGCCTTCGAAGACTGCCACATGGCCAACACCGCCGATACCCTGGCGCGGGAGTACGGCATCTCCCGCGAAGCGCAGGACGAGTTCGCGTTACAGAGCCAGCAGCGTTACGCGGCGGCGGCACAGGCGTGCCGCGTGGCCGCCGAAATCGCGCCGGTAGCCGTGCCGCAGCGCCGGGGCCCGCCGCGCGAGGTGAGCGACGATGAATACCCGCGGCCGGATTCTACCGGTGAGGCCTTGGCGTCGTTGCGTCCCGCTTTCACCGGTGTCGATACCATCACCGCGGGCAACGCCTCCGGCATCAACGACGGCGCTGCCGCGCTCATCGTTGCGTCTGCGGAGTGGGCGGAAGCCCATCAACGCCAGCCCCTCGCGACGCTCACGGCGGTTGCGACCACCGGCGTCGCGCCCGTGCGCATGGGCATCGGGCCGGCCAAGGCGATCCGCATCCTCCTGGACAAGACCGGGCTCACGTTGGACGACATCGACCTCTTGGAGATCAACGAAGCCTTCGCCGCGCAAGTGTTGGCGGTTGAGGCCGAACTCAAGTGGGATCCCGCCCGCGTGAACGTGAACGGCGGCGCGATTGCCGTGGGCCATCCTATCGGCGCGAGCGGCGCGCGCATCTTGTGCACGCTCATCCATGAAATGCAGCGCCGGAACGTCCACCGGGGCATTGCCGCCCTCTGCGCCGGCGGCGGCATGGGCATCGCCGCGCTGGTGGAGCGCAACTGCGACTCCGCTTCTTACGGCAGTCAATGAGGAAGGCGCAGGCATGAAACTGGAAGGCAAGCACGCCCTCGTCACCGGCGCGTCCCAGGGCATCGGCCGCGCCACCGCCCTTGCGCTCGCCCGCGAAGGCGTGGACGTCGTTATCAACCACTACCCTGACGCAGAAGGCATACATCGGCACAACGCGGCGGCGGTGGCTGCGGAGATCACGGCCTCGGGTCGCCGCGCGCTGATTGCCGGCGCCGACGTCGCTCAAGAAGAAGCATCCGCCGCTATGTTTGACCAGGCCGTAGCGGAACTTGGCCACATTGACATTCTCGTCAATAATGCCGGCATCCTGCGCGACGCCACGCTGCGCAACCTGACCCGCCAGCAGTGGGACGAGGTGCTGGACGTCAACCTGGGCAGCATGTTCAACTGCTCCAAACCCGCGGCCAGCCACATGCGCGAACGTGAGACCGGCAGCATCGTCAACATTGCTTCGGTCATCGGCCTTACGGGGAATTTCGGCCAGACGAACTACGCGGCGGCCAAAGCCGGCGCCATCGGCTTCACCAAGTCGTTGGCCCGGGAACTGGCGCGCTACGGCGTGCGCGTGAATGCCGTGGCCCCCGGCTTCATGGATACCGACATGACCCGCGCCATCGACCCTGAAATCAAGGAGAGTATACGCAAGCAGATTCCGCTTGGGCACTTCGGCACGGCAGAAGACATTGCAGACGCAATCCTCTTTCTTGTCTCTGACGAGGCGCGTTACATCACTGGCGAAGTCCTCAGCGTCAACGGCGGCTGGTATATGTAATTTCAAATTCTGCTCCCACGTAGCGCGGGGGCTTGTCCCCCGCCTCTTGGCAGCCTGCCGGCGCAATCTACAAGATGGATTCCCGCGTGCGCGGGAATGACGAACCGGAATCGATCCGCCCCCTCGTAGCTTGTAGCGCGGGGCTGGTCGCAGGTTACAAACCTGCGCTACCGGGAGATGAGAGTTTCCTCGTAGCGCGGGGGCTTGTCCCCCGCCGCTCGGCACAACATAACGCGGGGGCTTGCCCCCAATGCTGTCGCATTAGTCTGAAAGGCAGCAAAACTCGCGTCCGAAGTCTCCGGTAGCGCAGGTTTGCAACCTGCGAAGTTGTTAGATCAACCCTTTGCGTGCCAGTTGCAATGGTTCCGGCGGGGGACAAGCCCCCGCGCTACTTTAATGCTACCGTCGCAGACACTGGGCCGCATGGATGAAAGGAATCGCCCAATGCTCATCGACACATCCCAATTCAAGCCGAACCACCTCGCCGGAGACGCCGTCCTGCCACCCGACAAAACCGCCCTCATCATCGTGGACATGATGCGCCGCTTCTGCGATCCCGCCTGGCTGGCCGGCGGCAACCCGGAGAGCGAGCGCTGGTTCAGGGCGGAACTCCAGACCGTGATTCCCAACCTGCGCGCCATCCTCGACGCCTTTCGCGCCACCGGCGGCCTGGTGGTGCACGTGGTCAACGCCAAGTGGACGGCTGAGGCGCGCGAGGCCGTGCCCTACCAGCGCGGCCGCGACTACGACTACTTCGATTCCCGCGCCATGTCCGTCATCGACGAACTCGCGCCCCAACGGGACGAAATCATCATTCGCAAGCTGACCAGTTCCGCCTTTACCGGCACGGGCCTGGACTACATGCTGAACAATGCCGGCATTCGGAACGTCGTGCTCACCGGACAATACGGCGGCGCGTGCGTCTTCTACAGCCTCATCCAGAGCCGCGAATACGGCTTCACCAACTATTGGCCGTGCGACGCCATCCTACACGCCTCCGCCGTAGACCAGGCCATGATCACGCCGCTGGTGGGCACGCGCTGGGCGACGTTGGCGACTGCCAAGCACGTCGCGCAGGCGCTCGCCGGGCAACGCGCCATGGCTTAACCGCACCCTTGCAGTCTCCAGATTTGATCGGTCTTGGCGTAGACCGCGCCAACGAGCAGAACTGCGCAAACGCATGGGCAACTCGGTTCCTCGTCCTGTCATTCTGAGGAGCGCAGCGACGAAGAATCTCGATTGTACGGGCACTAGATTCCTCGCTACGCTCGGAATGACAGGGATTCAAATCCGGCTATGAGACTGCGCCCGCATCGACGACTGTCCCAATGTTCCTGCCTTGACACTCCGCACACGCGCTGCTAGTCTGCACCCATCCGGTTGGTTGCAGCATCCACAAAGGAGCTTTCCCAATGACACGACGCAAGATGCTACTCGGCCTCGGTTCCGGCGCCGGATTCGCGCTGCTGGCGGCGTGCGGCCAGACAGCCGCGCCGATGGCGGAAGAAGCGCCCGCGGCCGAAGCGAAAGAGGAACCCAAGGCAGAGGAAAAACCCGCCGCGCCGGAGACCTATGAGATTCGCATCTTCACCACGTCCCGCTGGGACCTCAGCCAGGGCATTGGCTTGGAGGTAGTGCAGGAACTCGAGGAGGCCAATCCCGGCATCACCGTCAACGCCACCGTTGAATCCGGCAACCGCATGGACAAGATGGTCACCTCCGTGGCCGCCGGTTTTGGGCTCGACATCGGTCAAGCCGGCTCCTGGCAGTCACAGACCCTCGCCGTCCTCCAGGTGCCGGTAGGCCTCGACTCCTACATGGCCACCTCGGACGTCATCAAGAAAGAAGAGATCTGGGAATCGCTGCGCGGCGACCTGGAGTGGAAGAGCGTGGTGCAGGGCATGCCGTTCGGCCCGGACATCCGCTTCCTCTACGTCGGCAGCAAAGCCTATCTCGACGCGGGCCTGGACCCGGAGAGTCCCCCGGCGTCGTGGACGGATCTTGAGGATGCAATCGCCAAGATCTATACCGTTAGCGGCGACAAGATTGAAAAGCTGGGCTTCGACCCGTTGCGCGGCACCGGCGGCAACCACCTCTGGATGGTGCCCATGTGGCAGTTGGGCGGCGACACCACCTCGCCCGAGGGCCTGGTAACCCTCGATACGCCGGAAGCGGAAGAAGCCCTTAACTGGCAGAAGCGCAACATCTACGACGCCCAGGGCGGTTACAACCAGGTAATGGAGTTCTGGGGCGAGGCGGCGCGGTACCCCGCGTACTTCCAACCCTTCTTCCAAGGCGTGGTCGGCCAGATGCACCTGACCAATTCCGAGCGCGCGGGGCAAATCCTGCCGAATCAACCGGACTTCGAGTTCACGTACGGCCCCTATCCCGTGCCTGAAGGCGGACGCCAGTCCGGCTACGGCGGCTGCCATACCTGGTTCCTGACCGTAGACTCGGCCCAGCCCGACAAGGCCTGGAAATTCCTGGAGCACTTTGGCAGCCGGGACGTGAACATCCGCTGGGCGTTGCACTTCGACCGTCTGCCCATTCGCTCCGACGTGGCCGATTCCGAGGAGTACCACCAGGGTGACGACTTCGTGCGCTTCTCCGCCAACATGATGCAGCACCGCAAGTTCGTCATCCCCTTGCCGGGCGCGCCGCAGGTGCTCAGCTTCGTCAACGGCTTCATTCCGGACGTGATGGCCGGCAACCGCACGATCCCCGAAGCGCTCAAGGAAGCCAACGATCAGATCCAGACCATCCTCGACGACTTCCTGGCGGAGCACGGCGAATCGCGGTAGCGCATCTCATTTCGCCAAGCGGTTAGAATGGAAGGAGGAGGTCACGCGGCCTCCTCCTTCTGCATAGTTGAGAAAGGTGTCCCGTGCCAGGCGATGACCCCAAACTCACCGGAGCCGACGTCGACCCGCTGCGGGAGAAACTCTTCGCGGCGTATGACAACTGGCTGATGCGCCAGTGCCGCGAGCGCTACGACGCGCGCGGCGAACGCTGGCAGCGGGACTTCTCCGGCCTGGAGGCGTACTCCCGTTCGGTTGCGCCCAACCGCGCGCGCCTGCTGGCCATGATCGGCGGTTGGCCGTGGCAGCGCGGGGCGCTGGAGCCTGAAATTGAGGTAATTGCCGCCACGGACTCATATACGGCCGCGCGCGTCTTCTACACGTCGTTCGACGACGTGCGCGTAGACGCCATTCTCATCCGTCCTCATGGCGCGGGGCCGTTTCCGGCGGTGCTCGCCCAGCACGGCGTCAACCACACGCCGGAGCAAATCTGCGGTTTCTGCGAGCCGGAGCATAGCGCCGCCTACCACGAAATCGGCGTGCGCCTGGCCCGGCACGGCTACGTGGTCATCGCGCCGCGCATGATTGGCGGCTACGGTGAAGACCGTTTCAACGTGCCCAACATTCCCACTCTGCGCCAGCACGAGCAAGGCCGCGCGCAGAATCAAATCCACCGCAAGGCGATCCTCATCGGCCAGAGCATCCAGGCGCTGGAGTACTTTTCCCTCTCCCGCGCCGTTGACTACCTGGAAACGCTGCCGGAGGTGGACAGCGACCGCATCGGCCTCTACGGCCTTTCGCGCGGCGGGCGGGCCGCCCTCTGGCTGGGGGCGCTGGAGCAGCGCTTGCAGGCGGTCGTCTCTTCCGCCTGGTTCAACGAGCGCTTCAGCAAGATGCTGCAACCGGACGTGATAAAGAGCGGCTCGTTCATCGAGACCTCTTCCGAGTTTCAATTCATCCCGGGTCTCTTCCACGAATTCGGCGACGCCGACATCGCCTCCCTCATCTGCCCCCGCGCCTTCTTCGTGGAGGACGGCAAGCACGACGGCGCGGTGTGGTGGCCCCACGCGATACAAGAGTTCAAGCTGGTTGAAGAGATATATGAAGGACTTGGCATACCGGAGAAATGCGGCATCCGCATCCACGAGTTTGGGCACGAAACGGAACCCGAGGACGAGATCACAGCTATCCAGGCCGTGGCGTTTCTCGATCGCTGGCTGAAAGCGACGTAGAACGCGGGCGCCTACGCAAGATGAACCGCGAACGGAACCGCCATGCCACGCCTGCGCAACCTCTTCACCGATCCCCGCGCTACCGTCAGGGGGCCGCGGCAGAATTCCCTGCGCGGCGACTCCCGCAGCGCAGGTCTGCCCCCCAGAGAGTCTGGTAGCGCAGGTTTGCAACCTGCGTCCGGCAGTGCAGGTTTGCAACCCAGCAAGACCGGTAGCGCAGGTTTGCAACCCAACAAGACCGGTAGCGCAGGTTTGCAACCTGCGTCCGATGGAGAATTGGACGTGCACGTCGCCGGTCTGGCGTGCACCGGAATCTGCGCGCGCCGCACGCAGCAAGGCCTCGCTGCGCTTCCCGGTGTCCGCGCTGTCAGCTTCAACCCGGCGAACGACACCTTTACGGTGCGCTACCGGGGTGACACGCCTGACGAACGGTCTGTGGCAGCGGCGGTGCGCCGCAAAGTGGTCTGCAAACCCGCGCGCAAGCTGCTGGACTGGCTCGGCCGCGCGCTCCGGCTGGCGGACTCGGCGCCGGAATAGCGCAGCGACACGGACACGCCCGATGGCGCCTCTTCCATCTCTAACTTTTAGGAAACCGGATTTCCGATTCCGTTCGCGCTGAGCCTGTCGAAGCGCATCCTCTTGCCTACTCCCGTTGGAGACCTTTGCGTAAATCCGTCATTCCGGCGAAAGCCGGAATCTAGGGGATTCTTTACTGCTATAGTTGCCATGATGTCAACAACTCTAACCCCCATCCCGGCCTACCCCTCTCAAGGGCTGACAAGGGTAGGCATTCTACAGTCGACTTCACCTGTCATTCCAAACGGAGCGCAGCGGAGTGTCGAACCCTGTTCGCGGAATCTAAAGCACAGCCCCGCAAAATCAGCAGCTTTAGATTCCTCGCTGCGCTCGGAATGACATTTACCTACCTCTGTCAGCCCCTCAAGGGAAAGGGGTTTACGCAAAGTTCTCCGTTCGCACTTCAACACGCTCAGCGCGAACGGCAGCGTTCCGCGTGCAATACCCTTGTGCCGGCGCGCAATTCCGGCTACAGTGATGCCATTGGCAACGCGCATACAGCCGCGCGCGGCCGCGGCTCGTGCCGTCGGCATAGGTTACAGACGTATAGGGAAAAAACATCGTGCCCGCAGCGTCACCAATTCAGACTACCGTCGTCGGCAGTTACCCGGTGCCGTCCTGGCTGCTCGCGTTCCCCAGCAAACCGGCCTTGCGCGACGCCATGCTCACCGTCTTCAAAACACAGGAACTTGCCGGCATCGACGTGGTGACGGACGGCGAACTCTCGCGTTTCGACGTCAACCACCCGGAGACCCAGGGCATGATCGAATACTTCATCTCGCCGCTGGCGGGGGTGGACACGGTATTCAGCCGCGCCGAAATTGCCGCCTTCCGCGAGCAAGCCGGGATGCAGTTCCGCAAGCAGCCTGCAGGAGTGGTGCGGGAGGCCATTGGCGAAGGCGCGCTCGACCTGCCCACCGCCGCTGCCGGCGGCGCGCTTACCCCAAAACCCTACAAGTTCACGGTCACAAGCCCCTACATGCTCGCCAAGTCGTTGCTCGATCTCCACTACCGCGACGTGCGCCAACTGGCCTTCGCCATTGCCGACGTATTCCGGGAACAAACCGCAAACCTCGCTGCCGCCGTCTTGCAGATCGACGAGGCGAACCTGGTCGGCTCGCCCCGCGACGGCGCCTGGGCGGCCGACATCCTCAACCACGCCTATTCCGACTTCCCGGGCCAGAAGGCCGTGCATCTCTGCTTTGGCAACTACGGCGGGCAGACCGTGCAGCAGGGCCTCTTCGCGGACCTACTCCCGTTCTGCAATCGCCTGGAGTGCGACCACCTGCTCCTGGAGTTCGCCCGTCCCGGCGACGCCGAACTGGCGGTATTCACTGACCTGCGGCCGGAGATTGCGCTGGGCATCGGCGTCATCGACATCAAGGACAACGCGGTAGAGTCGCCCGACCTGGTCGTGCGCCGCCTCGAGCGCGCCGTGACCGTCCTGGGCCCGGAGCGCGTCAAGTGGGCGCATCCCGATTGCGGCTTCTGGATGCTCTCGCGCATGGTGGCCGACCGGAAGATGGCCGCGTTGGTTGCGGGCCGCGATCTGTATCTCGGGCACAAAAGCGAAAAGGAGTAACCAATGGCCGAGCAAGCGCGGGTAGCCGTCATTACCTCCCCGACAGGAACCATGCACGTCGACGGCTTCCTGGAAATCCTGGCCGCCCTGTCCGAAGTGGCGCAGGTGGCGCTGATAACGCACGGCGCTGACGACATGGAGGCCCACGCGCAAGCCCACCTGGGCGCGCGCCTCGTGGGCGTCTTTCCGGATACGGACGCCCTGTTTGCGGCCTTTCAGCCGGACCTGAGCATCGTGAGCCTGGAGCCGCGCGCCGCCCCGGCCGCCATCGCCGCCTGTCTGCAGGCGGGCAGCCACGTGCTGGCGGAAAAACCCGCCTGCCTGCAATGGCAGGAGTTTTCCGAACTTGCCGCGCTCGCGGGAGAGAATCAACGCAACGTCGGCCTGGCCTTTGCCGCGCGGGGCTTTCCCTTCCTGCAAGACGCGCGCAGAGTCGTCGCTAACGGCACGCTCGGCAAACTCTACGGCGTTGACACCTACTTCATCGCCGACCAGACCCGCGTGCAGCAGGCCGAGTGGCAAGCCTCCTGGTTTTCGCAGAAGGCCCACGCCGGCGGCGGACACCTGATGTGGTTGGGCATTCATTATGTCGATCTGCTGCACCATCTCACCGGCCAGCGCATCGTGGAAGTCGCTGGGCTGACGGCCGTCGTCGGCGGCGCGCCCATCGATACGGAGGACGCCGCCGTGGCCGTGCTGCGCTTCGCGGACGGCATGATTGGCACATTGACTTCCGCCTATTACATAGATAAGAACAAGCACTCGCACCTGCACCTCTGGGGGTCGGAAGGCTGGCTGCGCGGGCGGCCCAACGATTGGGAGAGCCTGGAGTGGTACAGCACCCATCCCGCCGAGCGCTCCGCGCCGTACCGTACGCTCCGGTACGACTCGCCCACCGGCGATGCCAAGGGCACGTACTACGGCCTGGTGCGCGCCGCCGTGCGCGGGGCGCTGGGACTGGAGACGCATCCGGTCACCACGGCCGAAGCGCTCCACGTGCTCCAGGTGGTGCACGCCATCTACCGCGCGGCGGAAACCGGCCAAACGCAGCGTGTCGACTAAGCAAGATTGGAGATTTCCGTCTCTTGTGTGGCATCCATGACTGTTATTCCGAGCGCAGCGAGGAATCTACACTGTAGCGCGGGGGCTTGTCCCCCGCTCTGACCCAATATCCCTTGGTAGCGCGGGGGCTTGTCCCCCGCCGGAGCCATTGAAACTGACACGAAAGAGAATTGACCAAACAGCTTCGCAGGTTACAAACCTGCGCTACCAGAAGTCTCGGACGCGAGTTTTGCTGTCTTTCTGTTTTATGCGACACCATTAGGGCTTGTCCCCCGCTCTGACCCAATATCCCTTGGTAGCGCGGGGGCTTGTCCCCCGCCTGGCGGAACGAACACGCTCGCGGCAGGAAGCACAGAAGGAATAAAGGCAATGAAACGCTACCGGGCGGCCCTCATCGGCTGCGGCAGAATGAGCCGCGCGCACCTCCGCGCGCTGCGGGAAGTCGCAGAGATCGACGTCGTTGCCGTGTGCGACGTCGACGAACAACGCCTGCACGCGGTCGGCGACGCCTTCAACGTGGAGAATCGCTACACCGACTATCACGCCATGTTCGCGGCGGAGAAGCCGGACATGGTGTCAATTGCCACCCAGGGCCCGCAGCATTGCGCCGCGACCGTAGCGGCGGCGGAACACGGCGCGCACGTGCTCTGCGAGAAGCCCATGGCCCTGGACCTTGCCGAGGCCGATCAGATGGTCGCGGCCTGCGCCGAGGCCGGCGTCAAACTCGCCATCAACCACCAGGCCACCGTGCGCCCGTCGCTCAAGCGCATGAGAGACATGATCGAGAACGGCGACATCGGCGAGGTCATCCTGGTGCGCGGCAACAACAAGAGCGGGCGCAAAGCCGGCAACGAACTCATGGAGATGGGCACGCACGTCTTCGACCGCATGCAGTTTCTCGGCGGCGCGCCCCAGTGGTGCATGGCGCACCTCACCTGGGAGGGAGAGGCCGCAACCACCGCCGACATCATGGATTCGCAGGAGATGAGCCCCCGCGACCGCGCCTCCGGCCTGGTGCTGGGTGAACGGGCCTATGCCCTCTTCGGCATGACCCGCGCGCCGGTGGGCGAGTGCCACTACCTGGGCTACGAGAAGACGGACACCCGGCTCTACAGCGTGGACGTCCTTGGGACCAAGGGACAACTTTCCCTGCGCGGCACCGGCACCAAGCGCGGCCAGGACGCGCTCTATCATCTGCCCGTGCCGGCTATCTATCCCGCCGACCTGCAAGACGACCCGCAGTGGCAACCGGTGGACGTGCCGGAGGAATTCGATCCCAGCCTGGGCAAGGAGAGCATCACGCCGATCCTCCAGGAGTTGCTCAAGTCCATCGAAACCGGCAGCGAGCATCCGTGCAGCGGCGCGGCCGGCCGCCTGAATTTGGAGATGGTGATGGCGATCTATACGTCACACCTGACCGGCAAGCGCGTTGACATCCCGCTTGCACAGCGCACGCATCCGCTGCGTCGGGAGCGCTAAAGTCTCCTCCCCCGCTGGGAGAGGGTTAGGGTGTGAGAGGATATTCGTTCCTGGCGGGGCATGCGCAAAGCATTACCGTTACTCCGCTACGAGGGGTTTCCTCAGGACGATCGCGAGAACAGCCCCCACCCGCCTACGGCCAGGAGATCAATACGAGTCTACTCTCAACGGTATCGCCATTCGGCGTGGTGGCCTTGACCGTAAAGAGCAATTGATCGCTTCCCTCTAACCGATCGATATTGCGCAGCGCGAATGTGCCGCCGCTATTCGTACTGCCGGAACTCGCTTGAGCGGTACCCAATACCTTCGCATCCCCCACGCGCACTAGTTCGAACCGGGTTGCGCCCGTGGCCACAATGCTCACGTGAACCGGGTCTTGCAGCGCCTGATAGTAGTGCTCGTCTTCGACGATCTTCTCTGCCGAGTTGTTGGCGATGACAAACGTAAACGTCACCCCAGCCGGTGTCGCCGTGGGGAAGAACGCTCCCGGTGTCGCGCCGGGCGCGGCGGTTGCAGCCGGCGCCGTGGGCACGCGCAATTCCTGGCCCTCGAATATCTTGTGAGGATCGTCCAAGCAGTTCGCCGCTTGCAGCGCAGCCACGGTCGTGTCAGTGCGAATGGCGAGGCTATAGAGCGTGTCACCCGACGCTATGGTGTATTCCGGCCAATCGGCGCGGGGCGTGCAGGCGGGCGGCGCCGTTGCCGCGGTTGACGGCGCTTGCGTCGGCAACGGCACAAGGGTCGGCACCGGCGAGGCCGGAGAAGCGGTCGTGGGCGTGGACGCCGGTCCCGGACGGATGACCGTGGGGATTACGTCGGGAGTCGGTGTCGCTTCATCCTCACTATCCCCCACGAACGGGATGCAAGCGGTCGCCAGAACCGCCAACCCCACTAACAGAATGATGCACCGCAGGCCCCTAACGCTCGTTTCCACAGTTGACACTCCTCCTCTACACATTGCCATACGCTGCACCTCAAGAGTTGCGGGAGCAGCGCGTCTTTCTCATGCGTGGCGTCGCGTGCAATCTAATCTGCGCTGGAACCGGGGGTAGAGGGAAGGGGGTATGGTTCAGCACAGTGCAACACACACCGTGTTGGCTATACGGAAGCAGGAAAACTACCCTCTATGATGCCTTGTACGGCGGCAGAATACAAGCGCGGCCGGCGCGGGCCGCGCAAGGCCGCTACAGGAGGCTGCGGGCCTTGGCCGCGACGTGCTCTGCGGTCAAGCCGTATTTCTGGAGCAACGCAGACGGTTCGCCGGATTCGGCGTAGGTGTTCTGCACCCCCACGAACGCCATCGGGCACGGGGCGTGCTCGGCAACCGCCATTGCCACCATGCTGCCCAGCCCGCCGTGAATGAGATGCTCTTCCGCCACTACGATTCTGCCGGTCTCACGCGCCGCCTTCGTCACCGCGTCCACGTCCAGCGGCCGCACGGTATGCGCATCCAGCACGCGGGCCTGCACGCCGTCCGCGGCCAGCGCCTGCGCCGCTTCCAACGCGGCCGCCACCATGATGCCGTTGGCGATGAGCGTGATATCGGCGCCGCCGCGCAATTCGTTTGCTTTGCCCAACTCGAAGTCGGGATTCTCGCCGTAGACCACCGGCACGTCGGGACGCCCCACGCGCATGTAGGCCGGGCCATCTGATGCGAGCATTGCCGCCACCGCCTTGTGGGTGGACGGCTCGTCGGCCGGAACGATTACCGTAAAGGTCGGCAGGCCCAGCGCCAGGGCCACGTCCTCGATTGCCATCTGCGACGGGCCGTCCTCGCCGATGCTGATGCCGGCGTGGCTGCCCACCACCTTGACGTTGAGATTGGGAAAGGCAATCGACATGCGCAACTGGTCGTAGCCGTTGCACATGATGAAGCAGGCAAAGCTGGCAATCACCGGCAGTTTGCCGCAGGCCGCCAGGCCCGCGCCAATCCCCACCAAATTCGATTCCGCAATGCCCACGTTGAAGAAACGCTCCGGAAACTCCTGCGCGAACCACTCGGTGCGGGTGGAGTTGTGCACGTCGCCGTCCACCACTACGATGTCCGGATTGGTACGGCCGGCCTCGCGCAGCGCCGCGCCGAACGCATCGCGGGTTGCCTTGCCCATGGTCAATTCGAGTGCGTGTGTTACCGCCATCCCAGTTCCTCCAGGGCGCGTTCTTCTTCTTCTTCGGTGAGCGCCTTGCCGTGATACGACCAGTCCGCTTCCACGAACGAGACGCCCTTGCCTTTCACGGTGTGGGCGATGATGCACGAGGGACGGTCCTCTACGGCCTTGGCGCGCCGCAGCGCGGTTGCCACCGTGTCCATGTCGTGTCCGTCGATCTCCTGCACGTCCCATTGGAAGGCCCGCCACTTTTCGGCCAGCGGCGCGTAGTCGAGCACGTCGCGCACCCAGCCGGTCTGCTGGGCTTTGTTGTGGTCCACGATAGCCGTCACGTTGTCCAGCTTGTAGTGGGCGGCGGTCATGGCGGCCTCCCAAATCTGGCCTTCGTCCTGCTCGCCGTCGCCCAGGATGACGAACACGTGAAAGTCCCTGTTCTCCAGCCGCGCGGCGAAAGCGTGGCCCAGGCCAATCGAAAGGCCCTGCCCCAAAGAGCCGGTGCTGGCTTCCACGCCGGGCAGGCGGGTCATGTTGGGGTGCCCCTCCAGCGGGCTTTCGATCTGGCGCAGCGTGGGCAGCATGTCCGTGGAAAAATACCCGGCCTGCGCCAGGACCACGTAGAGCAGCGGGCTGGCGTGGCCCTTGCTCATAATCAGACGGTCCCGGTCGGCCCACTCCGGCTGCGCGGGATCATGGCGCATGATGCCGCCAAAGTAGAGCGCGGCCATGATTTCCACGCCGGAAAGCGAACTCGATGGATGGCCCGAACCGGCAATCGTGGTACACGTAATGATGTCGCGCCGGATCTCGCGCGCCCGCTCCTCGAGCTCTGCGATTGACATTGTAATCTCTACACTCACCGTGGCTGCAATCCTTTTGCTTGTACCGCAATCATCGTCTTTCTGCGGTGAACACTCCTGCGCCGAGGCGCGCCCGTTCGTATTCCGACCAACCGTAGCGCGGGGGCTTGTCCCCCGCTTCTTCCTCAACCCGCCGTAGCGCGGGGGCTCGTCCCCCGCCTCTTCCCATCCTGCCGTAGCGCGGGGGCTTGTCCCCCGCCTCTTGGCGTGAATCGCATGCACCATCCCCGGCAAGACGCCGCGCGTATCGAGACACGCTTTTCCTATTGTAGCGTCTATCCGCTCGCGGCGCGAGTGCCCCCGCCGCCGGCAGTGTTCTATACTGGATGCGCTACACAGTGATGCAGTGCGCCGTCCGGCGCTCCGGCGCCGGGACGCGCGGAAAGCCCGCCGAACGAGACAATGGCCGCACCCAGCCCAGAGAACGGCCGCACGCAGAGCCGCGCCTTTCCCACCATCTGGCAGGGGCTGCTGCTACTCGGCCTGCTCATGCTGCTGCAACTGGGCGCGTCAGTAGTCGTCGGCGCGTACATGGCGCTGCAGTCCCTGCCGGCGGACGATCTCACCTTGCTGCTCGCCGTCGTGAACGTCGCCACGTTCGGCGCCACGGCCATCGTCGGCGCGGCCTGGTCGCGCATGCCGGCGCGGCAGCTTTTCTACCTGCGCGGCTTTCCGCCGGTTCAAATCCTACCAATGCTCGTCATGACGCTCGGCCTCATCGTCGTCGTCTCCGAACTCGACAACGTTGTGCAGCGCTTCTGGCCCGTGCCGGAGTGGTTCATCGACGTGATGAAGGAACTCGGACTTGGCGAGGGAATTGCCCTGGGCACGGTCGTCTTGTTGGTAGTCATCGCCCCGCTCACGGAAGAGCCGCTCTTTCGCGGTATCCTGCTCCATGGCTTTGCACGCAACTACGGCGCGTGGTGGGCGGTCATCGGCACGTCCCTGCTCTTTGGCGCGATCCACCTGAACCCCTGGCAGTTCGTGGGCGCGTTTTGCCTGGGTCTGGCCTTCGGCTGGTGGACGCTGCGGACGGGATCGATGCTGCCGGCGCTGCTGGGTCACGCCCTGAACAACGGCATGGTCGTCTTTGCGGCGGACGTGCTGAGCGTGGAGATTCAGGGCTTCAACGCCTGGGAAGAAGGCGTGCACGCCCACCAACCGTGGTGGTTCACGCTCACCGGCGCCGCGCTGCTGCTGGTTGGCGCGGGCATCCTGCACCGCATGTGGTCTCAAGTCCCTTCTCCCAGGGGAGAAGGTTAGGGTGAGGAGCAATGCTGTCGCACTAACGTAGCGCGGGGGCTTGTCCCCCGCCTGAGCCACCTAAACCAACTTGCAAAGGATTTACCTAGACAGCTTCGCAGGTTACAAACCTGCGCTACCGGAGATTTCAGACGCGAGGATCGCTGCCTTTCTGTTTGGCGCGACAGCATTAGGGTGAGAGGCAGCCCCGCGTCGCTCCCCTAGCGCGACCGCAAGAACCACAGCGCGTTGATCAGGAAGATCATCGCCAGCACGGCGTAGACGCCGGCCGGGCCGGCGGACATCGAGGCAAAGATGAGCAGCGGAATGCCGATGCCCATGGTCGGCATGGCGACGGAAAGGAACCTCTTTTCGTCGGCCTTGGTCTGCTTGCGCGACTTGCCCATGGCGGCCTGCACGCGCTCATCGATCATTGTCTCGATGCGCTCGGCCAGCGCCTCCACAACTTCATCCTCGTATTGTTCACCCAACTCCCGCCGGGCGCTCACGGCAAGGCCAAGCTCATCCTTCAGGCCGTCCGCGTCTGCGGAATCTTTTGGACGTGTCTTCTTTGCCAATTCTTGCGCCCCCTCGCAGCGTATGGCTAGCGCGAGCGCCAGAGCCAGACTATGTGAATGACGAAGATCATTGCCAGCACGGTGAAGAAGCCGGTCGCGCCGGCCGCAAACGCGCCCACAATCGCCAGCGGAATGCCAAATGCGGATACCGTCGCCGTCACCTTGAGAAAGTCATCGGTGTTTGACTTGGCGCGCTCGCGCAGCGCACCGGTGGCAGCCTCTACGCGCTCATCGATCAGGGATTCAATGCGCTCGGCCAGCGCCACCGCGACCTGGTCGTGGTACTGCTCGCCCAACTCGTGCTGGGCGGACATGGCGGCCGCAAGCTCATCCTTGAGTTGGGTGTCGCTTACGGTTTCTTCTGCACTGACGCTCTTGGCCATCGCCGCGCAATCCTTCCGCGCTCCGCCGGCGTGCACCCGGCAGAGAAACGCACGTTCATCGTAGCGCAATCGCAGGGTGTCAACAAGCGTTTGCGCCGGGGGCGGTTGCGCTCACAGCAGCGCGCCGTCGTCGTGCAGCCGCCAGGCGGCGTCCACCAGCGCCCACAGGCCGCCGCTCACCGCCGCGTTGCCGCCCAGCAGGACCGGCAGACCGGCGTCCCACGCCGCCGCGGCGAGCGCCCGTACAGCGGTGTCATCAATTTCATTAATCAGGCCCATGTCGGCGGCAAAGCGGTCATGCCCGCTGACACTGCCTCCGCTGTGCGCGTAGAGCACCCGCGTATCGAGAAACAGCGCGTCCCCCATGCGGGAGAATGCCGCAAAGAACGCTGCCGGGCCCACCGCCTCCAGGAAGTAGCCGAGCAACGAATGCACCGGCCGCGCGCTCGTGCTCATGCCGCGCTCCTCGGAAAAGACGCGGATGCGGCAGGCCATGTCCCGCCGCAGCAGCGGCCAAAGCTGCGCACTGACCCGGCCGGCGAGAATGACCTCCTCGTGGGGCCGCACGAAGGTGGGCATGGCCGCGCGCAGCCGCGCCGTAAGCGGGGACAACGCTTGCGCCACCGCGGCCTGCTCCAGGTAATTTCGCGTCCCCGGCCCGCACAGGGGATGGAGCGCGAGCATGGCGAGATCGGTGGGCGTATCGACGTCGAACATGGAGGCAATAGCCGGTTCCAGCGGCTCGTGCGCGAGGCCGGCTTCTTGGGCCAACTGCCGCGCCAGCCCGTTGTCCCGCTGGGGCGGCAGATCGATGGCCGTGAGCGCGCTGCCGGGATGGAAGCCAATGAAGTCGGCGGAGAAGAAATTGTTGGCGGTCACGCCATGGTCGAGCCGCGCCACCACGTCCCGCAGACCCGCGAGTTCGTCTACAGAGAGCAACGGTCCGCTGCCGCCGCCGAGATAGAGCACGCGCGCCAGGCGGTGGCGGGCGACGATGTCCGCCAACGTGCGGCCAAAGTGGAAGCCCCCCGACGGTTCCGTAGTCTCAATGCTTACGCCGGCGGCACTGCCTTTGAAAGCGTCCGGCTGCGACGTTGCCACGACTATGGGCGCAAAGCCGCCTGCGGCCCGCGCCTTGGCAATCAGGTCGTGGGCAATGGCGAAGTGGCTGTCGTAGACCAGCCGCTCGAGCGCGCTGGCGCCCCGCTTGCCCGCAAAGATGACGAGCCCTACGTCTTCAGCCATGCGCCCGCGCTTTCCTCTAGCATACGCGCCCTTGCGCCGCGCCCGGCAGGGGACGCGCGACAGCCACCGGACGCGCCATCGCGCTTCTCATCCGGCGGCTGTAGACAATCTTCCTGCCACGCGACCCCAAAGCGGGGCAATGCGCTTACATGTACCCGTATTCCATCCGGATCTCTTCGGACATCATCTCCGGCGACCAGGCTGGATCCCAGACGATTTCCACGTCCACGTCCGCCACGCCTTCCAGGTCTTCCACCGCCTGATGCACCTGGGCGATGATGTAGGGGCCCGCCGGGCAGCCGGGAAACGTGAGCGTCATCTTGATCTGCACGTTGTTGTCGTCGGCCGTTTCGATCTCGTAGATGAGGCCCAAGTCCACGATATTGACGCCCAGTTCGGGGTCGATGACTTCCTTCAAACTCTCACGAATGATGTCCGTGCCCACGATTGCCATGTTCTTGGTCTCCTGGTTTTGAGCTTGGTCTTGTTCTTCAATCCTCATACTACCAACCGCGAACCCGCTCCCGCAATCGGGCGCTAGTCCACCTCGCGCGCGTAGAGTTCCAGGATACTACCCGCAAAGCCGGTAGCCGCCGGTGAGGCCAGGAAGACCAGCGCGTCGGCAAATTCCCGCAGGCTCACGGCGTGGCGCAGGTCGTCGGCGTCCAGGTACTGCGCCGCCTCCGCCGTGGCGATCGTGCCGGCCACGAGGCAGGTGGGCACGATACCGCGCTGCTTGTAGTCGCGGGCCACACCCTTGGTGAACGTGACCACCGCCGCCTTGCTCGCGCCAAAGAGCGCCCGCCCCGGCGCCGGGTCCAGCGCACTGCCGCCGGCAATGGTGATTATGTGCCCCGCGCCCTGCGCCAGCATGACCGGCAGCGCGGCGCGCACGAGGTTGTAGGTGGTGTAGAGGTTCGCCTCGATCTGCTGCTGGAGGTCCGCGAGCGTGGTCTCCGCCGCCTCGCGCTGCGCGAAACCGCCGGAGAGCAGCGTCGCCGCGTCCAGGCGCCCGAACGCCGCGCAGGCCTGCGCCACCGCGCTCCCGGCGTCAGCCGGCTGCGATAAGTCCGCCTCCAGCCCCAACACCGTATCCCCGTGGGGAATCCGGCTCAACGTAGCCTGCAAGCGCTCGCGGTCGCGGCTCGTGGCCGCCACGCGGTAGCCCGCCTGGAGAAACGCCGTAATGACGGCCGCTCCCGTGCGGGCCGTGCCGCTGCCAATCAAAATCGTGCGCGCTGCCATTTCACCCTAAGCCTCAATACAACACTTACTCGTTCGCCAGCGCGTAGCAGGCGTCCACCGCTACCATCGCGCGCCGCATGTCTGCCATCGTGGCGAGCGGAGCCTTGCCCTCGCGGAAGGCCGCCAGCGTATCCTTCACGAAGTCCTGATACAGCCCCTGCACCGAGTGGCCGCCGCGTTCTTCAACACCTTCTTCGGTGATGATATGCGTGGCGCCGTCCCGGTACGTGACGTAGGTCGTGCCGTCGCTCACGTTCCAGACCGTGTCGGAGGCGTCCGCCGGATAGGTGTACGCCACCTCCACCGTCGCATAAGAATCGTCGTCGCCGCTAAACGCGACGTTGGCGTACTCTTCCACCGGGATACCCGGCGTAATGCGCACCAGCTTTGCCGATTCCACGCGCACCTCCTGGCTGCCGGTGAACCACGCAAACAGGTCCGCGTAGTGCACGCCCAGGTTGCGCAGCGCGCCGCCGCCGGATTCCGCGGCGTCGAGCATCCAGGGACAGCCGGAGTCCACGTAGCGCTGCACCGGCCCGCCGGCGTAGCGAAAGTGCGCGTGCCGCAGCGGCCCAAGGCGTCCATTGGCGCGCAACTCCATCACCGCCTGGGAAAACGGCGCGGCGCGGTTCGTCAGCGGGATGGCAACGAAGACGTCATTTTGCTGCGCGAGCGCAAGCAGCCGGTCGAATTGGCTCGCGTCGGTGCCCAGCGGCTTCTCGATGACGAAGGGAATGCGCCGTTCCAGGAGTTGGGTTGCGATCTCCGGTTGCAGCCGGTACCGGCCAAACGAGAAGACGAAGTCGGGCTTTTCTCTCTCCAGCAGGGCAACATAGTCTACGTAGGGAGTGCAGCCCGAGAACTGGCCAGCAAACCGTTCGGCATAGCCCGGCTGCTCGTCCGACACCGCCACCGGCGTGATGCCCAGCGCCGTAAACGCCGGCAGGTAGAGCGGCACGTGCCAGTGGCTGATCTCTAAAATCGCAATGCGCATCGGTTACTCCTGCTCCAAGAAAGGGCCTACGCCGCCGCCTAGCTGCCACACCGTAGCGCGGGGGCTTGTCCCCCGCCTCTTGGCGCGAATGACTGCCAATATCCCTGGCGCGGCGCTCAACTCGCATCACCTTCACCGCTATGCGCAAGCAGATTGCGCAACACGTATTGCAGCACCCCGCCGTGGCGGTAGTAGTCCACTTCGATCGGCGTGTTGATGCGGGCAATCACGCTAAACGTCTTCTCTTCCCCGCTATCGCCGCGCGCCCGGACGGTCAACCGCTTGCGCGGCGCCAAGCCTGCCGCGATGCCCTCAATCGTAAAGACCTCCTTGCCGGTCAGCCCCAGCGATTCCGCGCTCTCACCCTCCTCATACTGGAGCGGCAGCACGCCCATGCCCACCAGGTTGCTGCGGTGGATGCGCTCGTAGCTCTCGGCAATCGCGGCGCGCACGCCCAGGAGCGCCGGCCCCTTGGCGGCCCAATCGCGGCTGGAGCCCATGCCGTAGTCCTTACCCGCCAGAATCACCAGCGGCACGCCGTCTTGTTGGTACCGCATCGAAGCATCGTAGATCGTGGATTCCTCTTCCTCCGGCAGGTGCAGCGTCCAGCCGCCCTCGCGCGACACCAGCTTGTTGCGCAAGCGCACGTTGGCGAACGTGCCGCGCATCATCACTTCGTGATTGCCGCGCCGCGAGCCGTACGAGTTGAATTCCTTGGGCTGCACCCCTTGTTCGACGAGGTACTTGCCCGCCGGGCTATCCTTGGCGATGGATCCCGCCGGCGAAATGTGGTCGGTCGTCACCGAATCGCCGAGCACGGCTAGCACCCGCGCGCCCGCGATGTCGCCCGGCGCGACCGGCTCGGCCGCCATGTCCGCAAAGAACGGCGGCTGGCGCACGTAGGTTGAACTCTCATCCCACGCGAACAGCCGCCCCTCGGGCACGGGCAGGGTCTCCCACTCGCCCATGCCCTCGAACACCGTGTCGTACTGCTGGCGGAACATCTCCGCGTCCACCACGCGCGCCATGGCGTCGGCAATCTCGCGCTGGCTGGGCCAGATGTCGCGCAGGTAGACCGGACGGCCCGCGTCGTCGTGGCCGAGCGGGTCGCTGGTCAGGTCGGCGTTCACCGTGCCGGCCAGCGCGTACGCGACCACCAACGGCGGCGAGGCGAGATACGAGGCCCGCACCAGGCGGTGAATGCGTCCCTCGAAGTTGCGGTTGCCGCTCAGCACCGCCGCCACCGCCAGTTCGTGGTCGCTGATCGTCTCCTCCAGCGGCGGGGCCAACGGCCCGCTGTTGCCGATGCAGGTGGTGCAGCCGTAGCCCACCAGGTGGAAGCCCAGCGCCTCCAGGTGCGGCACCAGGTCGAGCTTTTCGAGATAGTCCATCACCACCCGCGAGCCGGGGGCCAGGCTCGTCTTCACCCACGGCTTGCGGCCGATGCCGGCGGCCGCGGCGTTCTTGGCCAGAAGGCCCGCGCCGATCATCACCGCGGGATTGGAGGTGTTCGTGCAACTCGTTATCGCCGCGATCACCACCGCGCCCTCGCCGATGCGCGCGGGCGCGCCGTCCACCGTCACGTCTACGTGCGCCGCCGGGTCCGCGACGGCTACCGCGCCGCCATCATCCCGCGCCGGCTCTTGCCCCGCGCCATTTCCGGACGCGGCCCCATTGCCGTTGGTCTGCGCGAATTTCTCCGGATAGGCATCGACAAAACTCTGCCGCACGCCGTGTAAGGGCACCCGGTCTTGCGGGCGCTTGGGCCCGGCCAGGCTCGGCTCCACCGCCGCCAAATCGAGTTCCAGCGTATCGGTGAACACCGGCTCCGGCTCCCCTTGACCGTAGAACATTCCCTGTTCCTTGCAATACGCCTCCACCAGTCGCACCAGGTCTTCATCCCGTCCCGTCAGGCGCAGGTAGCGCAGCGTCTCGTCATCCACCGGGAACATGCCCACGGTCGCGCCGTATTCCGGCGCCATGTTGGAAATCGTGGCCCGGTCCGGCAAGCTGAGCGCGGCCAGGCCCGGCCCGCAAAACTCGACGAACTTGCCCACCACGCCGTGCTGCCGCAGCATCTGGGTTACCGTCAGCACCAGGTCGGTGGCGGTCGCGCCCTCCGGCAGCCGGCCGTTCAGGCGAAAGCCGACCACCTCCGGTACAAGCAATGAGATCGGCTGGCCGAGCATCACCGCCTCGGCCTCGATGCCGCCCACGCCCCAGCCAAGCACGCCGAGGCCGTTGATCATGGTGGTGTGGGAGTCCGTGCCCACCAGCGAGTCGGGATAGGCCGTGCGCTCGCCGTTGCGGGTATCGGCAAAGACGACCCGTCCCAGGTACTCCAAATTCACCTGGTGCACGATGCCCGTATCCGGCGGCACGATGCTGAAGTTGTCGAAGGCCTTCTGCCCCCAGCGCAGAAAGGCGTAACGCTCCTGGTTGCGGGCAAATTCGCACTGGGCGTTGATGGCAAACGCCTCCGGCCGGCCGTACACGTCCACCTGCACCGAGTGGTCGATGATGAGGTCGGCCGGCTGCAAGGGATTGATGCGGTCTGGATCGCCGCCCAGTTCGTGGATCGCTTCCCGCATCGCCGCCAGGTCGACCACCGACGGCACGCCGGTAAAGTCCTGGAGGATTACCCGCGCCGGGGTGAAGTTTATTTCCCGCGCCTGCGCCTGTTGCGGCTGCCAATTCGCCAACGCCGCCACGTCATCGCGCAACACCGAAAGCCCGTCCTCGGTGCGCAGCAGGCTCTCCAGCAGCACCTTTATCGAAAACGGCAGCCGTGACACGTCGGCGACGCCCGCTCGCGCCAGCGCCGCGAGACGGTAGATTGTGTATGTGTCATCGCCCACACTGAGCGTAGACTTGCTATTGAAACTATTCGCAGTGCTCATCCAATCCCTCAATCCCGTGCCAATGCCTCGCAACAAACGCCAGAACTTCCATGTGTACTGAGTAGAGGATACTATATTTCATGACTTCCAACATGCGGCGCGCTAGCGGCCGGCGCTTCTTTGCGCAGCGTAGATCCCGGTTGAAACGGGCCTGTTGACGGAGTATAGTCTGGTCAAGGTGAGACGTACCAAGCCTTTCAAAGCACAAGGTGTCGTTCATGCAACTCTCGCTCTCGGGCAGAATCGTCGAATCCGAGCACATCAAGACCAACTCGTCACTTGGCTTCACCGCATTTGCCGAATTGGCCGCGCGCGTGGGGTTCCACGCCGTGTGCGTGCGCGCCACCCACCTGAACAGCGCCACGCCGTTGGCGCGCGCGCGGGAGATGCGCGGCATCTTGGAACGGCACGGGCTGGTGGCGTCGATGGTCATGCTCGACTACCGCATCGCGAGCCAGGGAACCGCTCCCGACGCCGCCGCGCCGCTGCGCAACATTGGGCCAACGCTCGAACGCGCTACGGCAATCGGCGCTGACATGATCCGCGTGGCGGTCAAGAACGCGGCAGACATCCCCTGGGCGCAGCGCGCCGCGGATGAAGCGCGCGAGCACGGCATCCGGCTCGCCCACCAGAACCACACGCAGACTCCATTCGAGACGGTGGCCGAATGCGTGGAGATGTTTGCGCGCATCGACCGTCCCAACTTCGGCCTCATCGCCGAACCGGCAAACTTCATGCTCTGCGGTGAAGACTACGGCGGGGAAGCGCTGAAACCCCTGGCCGCCTCAATCTTCAACGTCTATGTCCAGAATCTGAGCGTTTCGGATTCCGGTTCAGCTACCATAGAAACCAATCGCGGCCCCGTGCGCTACGAGCGTCTCGTCGTCGGCGATCCGGGCGGCGTCGACCTGGCGCGCTTCTGCGCTGGATTGCGCGCGATTGGTTACGACGGCTTCATTACCTCGAACCAGCCGGCAACCGAGGGGATTTCAGCCGAAGACTTGAGCAAGCGAGTGTATGCCGCCCTGGCCCGTTGCGCGCGCTAGCGGGTAGCGCGCGGCGCGCGTGTACAGATGCCGCCAAGTAACGCTATACTAACGGCAACAGTCATACGTCGCAGTCAAGAGTTAAAGAGTCTACGCACTTCTCGAATTGGGAGGGACCTGCCATGGCATCGACACTTGTCCACGTAGGCGTGCGCGCCAGCGACATCGACAAGACGATTCGCTTCTGGCGCGACGCGCTCGGGCTGGAGGTGGTCAACGAACTCCACCACGGCTTCGATCTCAGCGACGGCTACCACAACTTTCGCGTCTTCCAGCATGATGGCCCGGAGCGCCCGGCGCACGTCTCCGGCATGTTGGACTACCTGCACATCGGCGTGAAAGTGGCGGACCTGGCGGCGGCGGCCACCCGGCTCGACGACATGGGCTACGAGATCTTCTGGGAAGGCGTGAGCGAGGGCCAGGAATACTCGTATGACCCGTCCAAGCCGCCTTCCGGCTCGTTTAAGGTGGAAGACCCGGACGGCATCGTGGTGGACGTGACCGCCAGCAGCGACCAGTGGCCGGGGGTAGAGCTTTGAGCACACCGTACCGGGTCGCCATCATCGGCACCGGCCGCATGGGCGGCCTCATCGAGGACGAGCAGGACATCCGTGGCTACATGACGCCCTACGGCCATTACTCCAGCTATGCGTCCATGCCGGAGACCACGGTAGTGGCGGTCGCCAATCGCGGCAAGGAGCGCCTGGAACGCTTCTGCAAGCGCTTCAACTTCAGCAACGCCTATCTCGATTACCGCGAGATGATCGAGAAAGAAAAGCCGGACATCGTCAGCGTTACGACGCCGTCGTTTGCCCGCGCCGAGCCGATCATTTTCTGTGCCGAAAACGGCGTGCGGGGCATTTTTGCGGAGAAAGGGCTGTGCGCGTCGCTGGCGGAAGCCGACCGCATCTATGAAGCGGTCACGCGCAATAACGTCGCCTTCAACTGGGGCACACAGCGGCGGCACCACGATGCCTACAAGCGCCTGCGCGCCGCCATACTCGACGGCGCCATCGGCCAGCCGCTGCACGCGATTGTGTACTATTGGACAGACATCATCAAGCACCACCCGCACACAATCGACGTCGCTAACATGATGCTGGGCGATCCCAAGCCGACGTGGGTCGAGGGCCGGTTAGTCGCTCCGAGCGACCCTCGCGTGAAAGGCAACGAAAAGGCATCGGCGCCCTATGATGCTGAGAAGCACGCCTTCGTGCCGTTGCCGGGCCAGGAAATCGCCGATCCCCAGGTGGACTTCTTCCGCATCGGCTACGAGACCGGGCAGGAAAGCTATTTCATTCCGACGCCGCGGTCATTTGACGTGGAAGTGCGCGGCACGGAGGGACGGGCGATTTCCTGGGACAACGGCATCAACACGCGCATACAGCGGCCGCTGCGGCGCGGTGTCGAATTGGAGGAGACGACTATCCATGCCTCCGGCGACGGGCCGTCGGTCACCAACATCCGCAATCTGATTCGCGAGATTGAGACCGGCGAACGCACCGACGGCAACATCGACCGCGTCATGCAGACCGTGGAGCCGCAGTTTGGGATTGCGTATTCATCGCTGCAAGATGGCGCGCGGGTCTCGCTGCCGGTGGCGGATAGGAGTCTGTATATCCCCGGCGGCTAGGGCCGGCGCAAGGGCGCGCCGTTCACCTTTCGACAAGCTCAAGGCGAACGGTAGGATGGGCCAAGCTCAAGGCGAACGGTTTGAGTCAATGCCCAATGGCCCGTCATTCCGAGCGTAGCGAGGAATCTAGTACCGACGAGGACTCTTGGGCGTAGCGCGGGGGCTTGTCCCCCGCTTGGTTGACGTGTGTTTCCGCGCCGAAGATGGATTCCCGCTTTCGCGGGAATGACGGACTTCGCCATACGGCGCTGCGGGGATGACGGAGCGCGACGACGAATCCGGTCGACGTCTACGAGCGTGCGCAACTCAGCAAACACGAGGAGCAATAGAAATGGCACAGACGTACCGCGCGGCGCTGGTCGGCTGCAGCCGCATGGGGGCTTTCATCGACAATGAAATCACCGGCAACCGCTCGATACCGCTGCCCTATTCCCATGCCGCCGGCTATGAGGCCTGTCCGCGCACCGAATTGGTGGCGGGCGCCGACTTGCGCCCTGACGTGCTGCAGCAGTTCGGCGAACGGTACAACGTGGGCTCCGCTCACTGGTACACCAACCACCAGGACCTCATCGCCAACGAACAGCCCGACATCCTCAGCATCGCCACCCAGCCGGAACCGCGCTGCGAGATCATCCTCCACGCCATCGAGCAGGGCGTGCGCGCGCTTTATGTCGAGAAGCCGCTGTGCGCCTCTGTCGCCGAGGCTGAGGCCATCCGCGACGCCGTGCGCGCCAACAACGTCGCCTTGAATATGGGCACGAACCGCCGCTGGCACGACGGCTTCCTGGCGATGCGCGCCAAGATTCACTCCGGCGAACTTGGCGAGTTGCGCACGCTCTTCAACTTCCAGACGGGGAACTTCTTCAATACGTCAAGTCACTACTTCGATCTCCTGCTGTACCTCAACAACGATGCCAAGCCCGAGTGGGTCCAGGCCTATGTCTTCCAATTCGATGAACTTGTCGTGGGCACGGAAGTACTGGAAGACCCGGCGGGAACAGGCACCATCATGTTTGAGAACGGCGTCATTGGCTATGCGCTGGATAGTTCCAGACGCTCAGAGGTTGAGGCCGTTTGCGGCAAGGGCGTCATTACCGCCTTGAATAACGGTGTGGAGTTTCGCACCCGCATCCAAGACGCGGCGGCATTGGTGGACGGGCCAAACTTGGATAATCCACCGACAAGCGCAACCCTAAACCTCGTCAACGACATCGTCCACGCCCTCGACACCGGTGAGCCCACCCGCGGCGGCGCGGAGGTGGCGTATTGGAACACCCAAATCATATTCGGCATGATCGAGTCGCATCGGCGCGGCGGCGCGCGTGTGGAACTCCCGCTGACAAACCATGACCTGCGCTTCATCCGCCGCGATCACGTGGCGCGCCAGCCGAAGTACGCGACGGGCTAAAGCCGTGCAACCGGCCGTAGTCAATTCCCGCTGGAGCGGGAAACCCCGGCCGGTCTAGCGATACGCCGTTCAAACCTGATGGATAGCGTGGAAGGGAGGCTACCCTGTCGTGGGTCGGCTAGCAGTCGTTTACGGGCGCTGATCCACAACCGCCGGCACTGCGCCACTATATGTTTGAGGAGTTTCCACTATGGCAAACACGTACCGCGCCGCACTTATCGGCTGCAGCCGCATGGGAGCGTTCATCGACAATGAACACCAAGGCTATCGCCCGATACCGCTGCCGTATTCCCATGCCGCCGGCTATGAGGCCTGTCCGCGCACCGCTCTCGTGGCGGGGGCCGAACTCCGACCGGAAGTGCTGGAGAAGTTTGGCGAACGCTACAACGTGGGTCCCGACCACAGGTACACCAACTATCGCGACCTCATAGCGAACGAACAGCCGGACATTCTCAGCATCGCCACCCAGCCGGAGCAGCGCTGCGAGATCATCCTCCACGCCATCGAGGCGGGAATCCGCGCGCTGTATGTTGAGAAGCCCCTCTGTGCCTCGGTCGCGGAGGCGGAAGCCATCCGCGATGCCGTGAACGCCAACAACGTCGCCTTCAACATGGGCGCCAACCGGCGCTGGCACAATGGCTTCGCGGCAATGCATGACAAGATTCACTCCGGCGATTTCGGCGAGTTGCGCACACTCATAAACTACTGTACCGGTTCTTTCTTCAATGGGTTCACTCACTCCATTGACCTCTTCATGTTCCTCAATAACGACGTGACACCGCAATGGGTACAGGCCTATGTCTTTCAATTCGATGAGCTCGTTGTAGGCGCCGAAGTGCTGGAAGACCCGGCGGGCACCGGCACCATAATGTTTGAAAACGGGGTCTTCGGCTATGGGTTGGTTAGTCCCAGACGCGCCGAGGTCGAGGCGGTCTGCGACAGCGGCATGATCGAGGCGTTGGACAACGGCGTGGAGTTTCGTACGCGCAGCAAGGTCATGGATTCATCGGAGGACGGGCCGAACCTCGCATACGAGCGGAAGAGTTCGACGCTGCTCCTCATTGAAGATCTAGTCCACGCGCTCGACACGGGCAAGCCGACCCGCGGCGGTGCGGAGGTGGCGTATTGGAATACCCAGGTTATCTTTGGCATGATCGAATCGCACCGGCGCGGCGGCGCGCGGGTGGAGCTGCCCCTCACCAATCACGATTTACGCTTCATCCGCCATGATCGCGCCGCTAGCCAACCGACGTACGAGCCTATCTAGCGGTAGTTTAGTTGCAACCTACCAGGGACCGGACAGCGACTAGAGCGCCGGTTCAGTGTGACGACAAGTCTCATCGAAGCGAAAGGCGTTAAGGAACATGGCTGACATGATGTGGCGGGTTGGCAAGCATGAGGGTTTGGGCAACATCGTGATGGAGCAGGCGCCCATTCCCGAACTCGGCCCCACAGAGGTGCTCGTGCGCGTCCATCGGAGCCTTATCAGCCGCGGCTCGGAGTTGTGGAGACGCTACGTCATGCCCGGGCCGGTGGACCACCGTAGTATGGGATATTCGACGGCGGGCGTCGTAGAGAAAGTGGGCAGTGAGGTGACCCGGTTTGCGCCCGGGGACCGCGTTTCCTGCACGGCGCCTCACGCGGAATATGCAGTTGGCGACGCGAGCGACGGCGCAAAGCGGCGGGTGGTGCATCTCCCGGACGACGTGCCGTTTGTCGACGGGACGTTTCAGCCCCTCGTCACGAGTTCCATTGGCTGGACCGCCGCCGCCGGCATTCAGCCGCAACACACGGTGGTAATTTTGGGCCTCGGCTTGGTGGGCAATCTCGTCATGCAAGCCGCGACCCGGTTCTTGCCGGCCCAACTCTGCGGCATCGACATGCTGCCGATTCGCCGCAGACTGGCTGAAGAGCGGAACATGGGAACTATCATCGATGGCGCCGCGCGCGATCCGGTGGAGTCGGTACTGGAACTCACGGACGGCCAGGGCGCGGACATTGTCATCGACTGCGTGGGCGGCCGCGCGGGCGTCAAGTCGTTTGCGCAAGCCCAGGATATGCTCGTTGCCGGCGGCTTGCTACAGATTATCGGCCTCTACCACGACGCCCCGTTGCCGCTGGACGCCTCCAAGATGCAACGCAAGCGCCTGATTGGCGGGTATCTGATGGATACCGACGTGGACGCCAATGCCCGCGCGGCTATGGAGGCGCTCTCCAACGGCCTTGAGCAAGTAGCGCCGCTTGTTACCCATCGCTTCCCGGGCAATCAGGCGAAAGCAGCCTTCGACCTGCTCTACGAACACCCTGAAGACGCCATGGGCGTCATTCTGGAGTGGACGTAGTTGGCAAGAGACCGGTTGTGCGTTGGCTCCGGTAACGCAGATTTGCAACCTGCGAACCGAGATCTGCCATTGCTCCGGTAGCGCAGGTTTGCAACCTGCGCATCAAGCCCTGCGGTCGCCTTCGATGGCGCAGACTTGCAACCCGGAGAAGCGCCCTCACTCTAACCCTTGCCCTTGAGAGGCCTTTGCGCAACCCAATCCCCATGATGGCGGAAGGCCGGGAATGGATTGGACGGGATTGACAATATGCTAGCTGGTAGTGTAATCGCTCCCCTGGATTCGCGGGAATGATGGCCATGCCCTCTTGCCTTCCCACTTCCAATTCCGCAGAGCGAGAATTAGCAGTCGCATTGTGCTTCACGTAACTAGAGGATGGGATAGCGATGTCTGACATGATGTGGCGAGTCGCCAAACATGAAGGTCTGGGCAATATCGTGATGGAGCAGGTGCCCATACCGGATCTCGGCCCTAATGAGGTGCTCGTGCGCGTCCGTGCGAGCCTCATCAGCCGCGGCTCGGAACTCTGGAAGCGCTACGTCAGCCCCGAGCCGATCGATCCCGGCAGGATGGGGTATTCAACCGCGGGCGTCATAGAGAAAGTGGGCAGCGAAGTCACCTGGTTTGCGCCCGGCGATCGCGTCTCCTGCGCCGCACCCCACGCCGAATATGCTGTTGAGGAGGCTAGGGTTGCCATCAGCAGGCGCTTGACGCGGTTGCCGGATGACGTGCCTTTTGTCGACGGCGCCTTTCAGGTTCTCGCCACGAGTTCCCTTGGCTGGACTGCCGCCGCCGGCATTCAGCCTCAGCACACGGTGGTGATTCTGGGTCTTGGCTTGGTCGGCAACCTTGTCATGCAGGCCGCGGCCCGCTTCATGCCCGCGCAACTGTGCGGCGTAGACATGCTGCCCATTCGCCGCAGGCTAATGGAACAGTTCAATGTAGGCGAGGTGATTGACGGCGCCGCGCGCGATCCGGTGGAGTCAATCATGGAACGCACGGATGGGATGGGCGCTGACATCGTCATCGACTGCGTGGGCGGACGCGCCGGCGTCAAGTCGTTTGCGCAAGCCCAGGATATGCTCGTTGCCGGCGGCTTATTGCAGATTATCGGCCTCTACCACGACGGCCCGTTGCCGCTGGACGCCTCCAAAATACAGGGCAGGCGCCTGCTTGGCGGCCATTTGCCGGACACCGACGTGGACGCCGTGGCCCGTGCCACAATGGAGGCCCTTTCCAGCGGTCTAATTCGGGTCGCACCGCTTGTTACCCATCACTTCCCGGGTAGCCAGGCGAAAGAGGCGTTCGATCTGCTCTACGAACACCCAGAAGACGCTATGGGCGTGATTCTGGATTGGACGTAAGGGCAAGCGAGCCGACCTTGCCAAAACTCCGGTAGCGCAGGTTTGCAACCTGCGCCGGGAAGCAATGGCCCCGGTCGTTGAATTGCACCAAACTACGCGGAGACGCGACCCAGCCGGCCTGGCCGGATTTCCGGTAGCGCAGGACACAGGCTGCAAACCGCCGCTACCGGTGAGGCGCATGACTCAGGTTGCATACCTGCGCTACCGATGAAACGAAGGACGCAGGTTGCAAACCTGCGCTACCGGGGAGCAGAACCGACGCAGGTTGCAAACCTCCGCTACCAGAGAATAAAGGCCGCGCGGCCTAGCGTCCCGCCAGCGCCCGCGCGCCCGGCATTGCCGCCGCGATCCGCTCCGCCGCCGCCATCAGATTCTCCAGCGAATTGGCAAAGGAGAAGCGCACGTAGCCCTCGCCGCCCGCGCCAAAGCCCGTGCCGGCCAGCGACGCCACGCCCGCCTCCTCCAGCCAGTAGCGTTCCAGTTGCGCCGACCCGACGCCAAGTTCCTTGACGTTGCAGAAGGCGTAGAACGCGCCCTGGGGCACAAGGCAGGAGAGGCCATCGATTCTGTTGAGCGCGCCGATGAAGGCGTCCCGGCGGCGGCGAAACTCCGCCACCATCGCGTCCACCGAATCCTGCGGGCCGGTGAGCGCCTCGATGCCGGCCATCTGCGTAAACGTAGCCGTGCACGACGTGGCGTTATTGAAGATCAGTCCGACCTTCTCCGCCAGCGGCGCCGGCATCACGCCGTAGCCCAACCGCCAGCCGGTCATGGCGTACGTCTTGGAGTGGCCGTCAAGCAGGATGGTCTGTTCCTGCATTCCCGGATGCTCCAGGATGGAAGCGTGGCCGCCCGCGTAGATGATGCGGTTGTAGATTTCGTCGCTCAGCACCCAGATCGGCTTGCCGCGCACCATGTCGGCAATCGCCCCCAACTCGTCCGCCGTAAAGACGCCGCCGGTGGGATTGTGCGGCGCGTTCAAGATGATGAGCCGGGTCTTATCGGTGATGCAGTCGCGCAATTCGTCCAGGTCCCAGCGGAACTGCCGCTCCTCATAGAGGGTGAGCGGCACCCGCTTGGCGCCGGCAAAGCGCAGCATCGAGTCGTACGTGGGAAAACCGGGGTCCGGGTAGATCGCCTCGTCGCCCGGGTTGACCGTGGCCAGGATGCCGGCGAAGATGATCGGCTTCGCCCCTGGCGTCACCACCACGTTCTCCGGCGTCGTCGCCACGCCCCAGCCCTGCTGCACGTAGCGCGCGATGGCTTCGCGGCACGGCATCAGGCCGGGCGTGGGGCCGTAGCCCGTGTGGCCGTCCCGCAAGGCCCGCGCGCCGGCTTCCACGATGTTCTGTGGCGTGGGAAAGTCCGGGCTCGCCGATTTCCAGGTGGATGACGTCTTTGCCGGCCGCTTCCAGTTGGCGGGCGCGCGCCAGCACGGCAAAGGCCGACTCGCCTCTGAGCAATTCGGTACGCGCGGCAATGTTCGGCACGACCATCTATTCGCTCCTTCTTAGTCCTCTCTCCCCCAGTTGACAGGGGTATGTACATGTCATTCCGAGCGCAGCGAGGAATCTAAAGATGCTGAGTCGACGTTAGAATACATACCCCTGCCAGCCTCTTCCCAGGAAGAGGGCTAGGGTGAGGGGAAGGACTCCTAGCCCAATTGTACTTATTCTCTCCCGCCGCGCCAACACTGTGCTAGACTCGCCCTGCGCGGCCTACGGCATTGCAACGAAGAGGAAGAACAGATGGCGATCACAACGTTGCCTCACGACCCCAGAATCTACCGCATTACGGCCATTTGGAACTGGGACAGCATCGTCGAACTCTACTTCATCGACGCGCCCACCCGGGCGCTCATCGACACCGGCGCGTCCGACACGCCGCAGGCGTACGTCGCGCCCGCGCTGCGGTCGCTGGGCCTGCAACTCAGCGACATCGACGTCGTCTTGAATACCCACGGGCACCAGGACCACGCCGGCGGCAACCACGCGCTGCTTGCCCAAACAGACGCGCAGGTCTACATGCACCGCGAGGACGCCTTCATGGTCGAAAACCTGGACGCCCACGCGGCGTACATCTGGCACGCGGACGAGCATGAGCTTGGCCTTGACCTCACCGCGCGCCGCGCCCAATTCATGCGCACGTTCACCGGCCCCTCGGCGGTGAACCGCAAACTGGAAGACAACGAGGTCGTAGACCTCGGCGACGACGTGCAACTCCGCGTCGTGCACCTGCCCGGCCACTCGCCCGGCAGCGTCGCCTATCATTGGCAGGAGAAGGACATCGCGTTCGTTGGCGACGCCGTGCAGGGACTCGGCAGCAAGCCAGGCACGTTTCCCCTCTACTATTCCGCGCGCCGCTACGAACAGTCTATGCGGCGGTTAGCGTCACTGGGCATTGACACCCTGGCGCTGGCGCACCGCTATCTGTGGTCGCAGGAATCCCGCGACGCTCTGCGCGGCGGCGAGGCTGCGGAGCAAACAGTGCGAGACAGCCTCGACGTCGGTCAGATGATCGACCGCGCCGTCCAAGAGGCGCTCAAGGCGCACGGGGGCGCGGACTTCTGCACGATAGCGCAAGCGGCAACGCGGACGCTGGCAGCCGAGATGCCCTTCAGCGTCGAGCCCCGCACCGGCCTGCCCACCGGCCTGCCGGCTACGCTCTACGCCCACTACACGGAACACGCGGCAGACCCGGCGCGGTAGCCGCGGCGCGGCCGGCGCTTGCCCGCCGGTAGGCCCCATGCTAGAATCAAGCAGGGAGCGCGCATCTGACTTGTGCGCGCCCGGCACGCGGCCGAAGTGGCGGAATTGGAAGACGCGCTACGTTCAGGGCGTAGTGGGCCTTGCGCTCGTGAGGGTTCGAATCCCTCCTTCGGCACCTTTGGAGAGCAGTACGGCGCGAGAAACGTACCAGCAGCAAGACGGACGAAGCCTCGCTTCGCAAGGAGCAGCCATGAGCGCACAGGAGCCCAACCGGTTAGGCCCACTCTTCACCCGGTACGTGCAAGCAGTGGGCGTGGCAAAGCTCGACGGCGAAGAAGTGCAGCATCTCCGTAGATTTGTCAATTGGTGCGGGCCCGAGACGCGCATCGCGGCCATCCTCCTCCATCAATTGCAGACGTACCTCGACCACGTGGCATCCACCGCCGCCGACCCCAAGCCCTGCGCCACCGCGCTGCGCACCTTCTTCTCCTACGCGCTGAAGTCCGGCTGGCTCGAGACGAATCCCGCCACCGGTCTGCGTACCTCCAAACGCACTACCAAGAGCGTCGGGCGAGTCGCCGCCGCCCAGGCCGGACCGACCTTCGTCAGCCGCGCGCGGCATGCGGAACTGACCGCCGAACTGGAGAAACTGCGCGGCGAGGGGCGCGAACGCATCAGCAAAATGCTCCACGCCGCCATCAAGGACGGCGACCTGCGCGAGAACGCCGCCTATGACGAGGCCAAGTACCAGCAAGGCATGATGGAAGCCCGCATCCGTGAGTTGGAGCAGACGCTCCGCACCAGCGCGATCACCGAGGATGAGGCGGAAGCGGCAGCAGATGGAGCGGCCGCCGGCGATGAAGGCATCAAGATCGGCATGAAGGTCGAACTGGAACTCACCGACGGCAGCGAGAAACTCGCCTACCAACTCGTCGGCCCCTCGGAAGTCGACCCGCTCGCGGGCCGCATCTCATACCTCTCGCCCGTCGGCGCCAGCCTCCTCACCAAGCGCGCCGGCGATACCGTAGCGGTGGAAACGCCGGCCGGCAGCGAAACGTACCGCGTTCTCAGTTACTCTTTCTAGCCGGTTACTCTTTCTAGATTCGGCTTCTCTTTCTGGATAGCGCCGGCTCTTATAGTGTCGGCTCTTCAAGAAGCAACGCACAATCCGTCATTCCGGCGGAAGCCGGAATCCATCTCCGCCACCGAGCGCGCATCCTTTCCCAGGCGGGGGACAAGCCCCCGCGCTACTGCTCACCCTCACCCACGTGTCCGCCCTCTTTCCGGTCAGCTTCTCTTTCCAGATAGTGCCGGCTCTTATTGCGCCGGCTCTTCAAGAAGCAACGCACAATCCGTCATTCCGGCGGAAGCCGGAATCCATCTCCGCCACCGAGCGCGCATCCTTTCCCAGGCGGGGGACAAGCCCCCGCGCTACTGCTCATCCTCACCCATGTGCCCGCCCTCTTTCCGGTCAGCTTCTCTTTCCAGATAGTGCCGGCTCTTATTGCGCCGGCTCTTCAAGAAGCAACGCACAGTCCGTCATTCCGGCGGAAGCCGGAATCCATCTTTGCCGCCTTTCGCGCGTTCTTTCCCAAGCGGGGTACAAGCCCCCGCGCTACGGCTCACCCATGTGGCCCGCCCTCTACAATGTGCAAATGACATGCAGTCGCTTGCGCTGTTTGCCATCTATCGCGCATTCTTTCCCAAGCGAGTGACAAGCCCCCGCGCTACGTTAGTGCGATACCATTGCTGCCCTAGTGCCTCCCTACGGCGGACTGGTACAATACGGAGTCAGCGGCGCGCGTTCGTGCAGCATCTAGGAAGCATCCATGGAGAATCTCGTCACAGTCCTGCGCTACGTCATTGCCTTTCTCATCGCCTACACGCTCTCGCTCTGGGTTGCGCTCGCTATCTGGGCGTATTTCGACATCCGCGCGCGCACCGGCGACATTCTGGTGCAGATCTTCTCCGTGCTTCTCGTGCTGGCGTTCAACGTCTTCGGCCTGATACTCTACCTCTTCCTCCGTCCCAAGGAGACCCTGGCGGAAAACTACGTGCTGGCGCTGGAAGAGGAGGCCTATCTGGCGGAGATCGAGGGCTTTCCGCGCTGCCCTTCCTGCAACCGCCGCACGGAGCACGACTACCGGTACTGTCCGACGTGCCAAACGCAACTGAAGAGGCGGTGCACGGGCTGCAAGAACCACGTCCACGTGCAGTGGGAGGCGTGCGCCTACTGCGGCACGTCGCTGCGCTCGCAACCCAACACGGTTGTATAGATGAACCGGGGCGATGGCGGCAGAAGGCAGCGGCCTTTGCCACGTCAATCCTCGCCAAGAGCAGACTCTATCTCGCCAATAGTGTATTCGCGCCCCGCCGCCGCGCGCCCGCGCCACGCGCCGCTGGAACCCGAGGCCTGACGTGCCGCCGAACCGCAGCCAAGACGCCGAATCCCCCGCCCCGGACGCCGATCGGCTCTCCGTCCGCGAGTGGCCGGCGGCGGAGCGCCCGCGCGAGCGTCTGCGCGACCTGGGCCCCGCGCACCTCTCCAGCGCCGAGTTGCTCGCCATCATCCTGCGCACCGGCACCCGCGAGCACTCGGTGGTGGCGCTCGCCCAACGCCTCTTGGAGACCCACGGCGGGCCCGGCGGCCTGGCGCGCGTCAGCTTTCGGCAATTGACCCAGTTTCCCGGCGTCGGCGAGGCGAAAGTGGCCCAAGTCAAAGCGGCGCTGGAGCTAGGCCGCCGCGCCGCCGCCAGCGCGCCGCCCGACCGGCCGACAATCCGCTCGGTCAGCGACGCGCAGAGCTACCTGCTCCCCGACTTCGTGGACGAGGAGCAGGAGAAGTTCATGGTCGTGCTGCTCGATACCAAGCATCACGTGGTGGGCAAAGTGACCCTGTACCGCGGCACGCTCAACCAGACCGCGGTGCGCCCGGCCGAGGTCTTCCGCGAGGCCGTGCGCGCCAACTGCGCCGCCGTGCTGGTGGCCCACAACCACCCCAGCGGCGATCCCAGCCCTTCCGGGGATGACGTGGCCATGACCACCCAACTGGCGCAAAGCGGCGCGCTCCTGGGCATCGACCTTGTCGACCACATCATCATGACCCGCCACAGCGCGCTCTCCCTGCGCGAACGAGGGCTGGGATTCTCCGGCCGGAGCGGCAAGTGAACGGGCGTTGTATCCGCCTGGCGGCGCACGCGCCCGCCCCGCAAGGCGTAACACGCACCGCATGATGCTATGCTAGAGAGTACGGGAAGTTTCCGTCATTCCCGCGCACGCGGGAATCCATCTTCGCCGCCTTCCCGATAGATTCCCGCTTTCGCGGGAATGACGGTCAGGCGACCGGCACGCACAGTCAAATACCCATGCGCCATGCGCGCAGGCGCCAGCCAACACGTGCCATCGCTCACATCGCAGGAGGCCCGCCACGAAAGCGTTTGCGAAAGAAGTCCTGCAAACACTGCTCCTCACCGCCGTCATCTTCTTTGGCGCGCGGCTGGCGGTACAGAACTACCGCGTCGAGGGGAGCAGCATGTACGGCACCCTGCACCATCACGAGTACGTCCTGGTCAACAAGCTGGCGTACGTCCGCTCGGAACCGCAACACGGTGACATCATCGTCTTCAACTATCCGCTCGAGCCGGCGGAGCAATTCGTGAAGCGCGTCATCGCGGTGCCGGGTGACGTGATCGAGATTCGCCAAGGAATCGTCTACGTCAATGGCGAGAAGATCGTCGAACCCTACGTCACCAGCGGCGCCCAGATCGCCGGCCTGACGGTCCGCGACGAACTCTCCGACCGCATCGTGCCTGCCGGTTCGTACTTCGTCATGGGCGACAACCGGCGCGGCAGCCGCGATTCCCGCGAGTGGGGCTTCTTGCCGCGCAAGTTCATCGTGGGCAAGGTCTGGGTGGCGTACTGGCCGCCGGAAGACTTTGGCGTTGTCGAGCACTTCCAGCTTGTCGTGCCGGCGCCGGGCGGGAGTAAAGAGTCCGCCGGTATCGAAAAGGTTGCGCCCTAGTGTCTTTCGATCTCTTCACGTACCTGTTCGCGGCCCCGGGGCCGCCGGGAACCTTCTACCGCCAAATTGCGCCGCTCCTCACGATCGGCTTCGGCGTCGGCCTGGGCATCTCATTCGTCTACTATCTCATCAGCGGCATGCTCTTCGGCGGCAGCCCGCTGCGCCGCCTGGCGGTGCGGGTGGTGCTGCTTACGAGCATGGTCGTCAACGGCCTCGGCCTGCTGGGCGTCTTCCTGCGCCAGGCCCAATGGGGCATTCTCTCGTACCGCTTCGTGCTCGTCCTCATCGTCATTCTCCAGGTCTACCTCTTGGTCAGGACGTTCTGGTACCTCATGCGCGAATTGCCCCGCAGAATAGCCGAGTCCGCCGACGATAAGAAGAAGCCGTCGGGAGGACGACGCAAGCGCGGGGCGCGGCGCAAGAAACGCTAACCGCCAGTCACAGATTGCCTACCGATGTCTCCGCCGGATGACCCCGCTCAGCCTTTGCCCACGTTGCGCGCCCGCTGCGCGGCCTTAGGCGTCCCGCTTGCTCCCGAGCAAGTCCGCCGCCTCCACGGCTACCTGGAACTGCTCTTAGAGCGGCGCGGGCGGGTAAACGTCACCGGCATTCGCGAGCCCGCGCAGGCGGAGCGGCTCCTCTTGCTCGAATCGATTGCCGCCGCAGCGGTGGCGCCGCTGCTGGCCGCCTCCAGTGGGCGGGATTCGCTCCGGCTGCTGGACGTAGGCGCCGGCGGCGGCATCCCCGGCATACCGCTGGCGATTGCCTTTCCGCGCCTCGCGGTGACGCTGCTCGACGCCACGCGCAAGAAGGTGGACTTTGCGCAACACGCCGCTGACGCGCTCGCGCTGGATAACGTCACGGCGGCATGGGGGCGCGCCGAGGAACTGGCGCACGCGCCCAAACATCGGGAGCAATATGATGTCGTTACGGTGCGAGGCGTGGGCCGCCTTGCCACCGTAGCGGAACTTGCGCTGCCATTCTGCGCGCGCGGCGGCGTGCTGGCGGCTTTCAAGTCCCTGCCGCTGGACGCTGAACTGGCGGAAGCGCAGCACGCAATCCGCACGCTGGGCGGCGGCGACGCCCGCGTAACGCCCTTCAACCTGCCCGAACTGCCGCCGCAACACTGCCTGGTGACGGTGAGGAAGGCCGCGTCCACGCCGCGCCGGTATCCCCGCCGCGCGGGACTTCCCGCAAAACGGCCCCTCCGCTAGCCGCTGCGCGGGCGCCTTCACCAAAGACGCCAAACCTACCACCGCAGAGCTAACATTCCGTTCGCTTAGGGCCAACATTCCGTTCGCGCTGAGCCTGTCGAAGCGCTCCGTTCCGGGCCCAAGTTTGACGCCGGGGTGAACGCAAAGAGCGATACACCCGTTCATGCTGAGCCTGTCGAAGCGCGAACGGGCGCAGAACCAGGCCCTGCGCCAGGCGCTACAACTCTCCCGCCGCCTCGCTATCCACCAGCAGCGTCACGCGGCGGTGGAGTTGGAGAAAGGAGGCCGGCAACCACGGCGACACGGGCCCGTGCACGGTTGTGCCCACCGCCAGCGCCTTATTCGCGCCGCTGGCAAGCAAGAGGATCCGCTTTGCCCTGAGAATCGTCCCCATGCCCATCGTGATGGCGTTATGCGGAAACTCCTCCGGCGAGGAGAACGGATTCTCGGCGCGACCGCGCCAGTACTTGTAGGCCAGGCTGCGCGTTTCGGAGTGAAGCAGCTCGACGTGCACCTCCGCCTGCAGCGACGGGTTGGGCTCGTTGAAGCCGACGTGGCCGTTTTCTCCAATGCCCAGCACCGCCAGGCCCAGTTCTCCCGCTTCCACAATCGCCTGCGCATAGGCGTCGCACTCGGCCTCGAGATCCGGCGCAATGCCGTTTGGAATATGCATCCGCTCCGGCGCAAGGTTGACGTGGGAGAAGAGATGCTCCCGCATGTACGTTTGGTAACTGGCCGGATGCGCCGGCCCCAAGCCGCAGTATTCGTCCAGATTGAACGTGCGCGCCCGGGAGAAGTCCGCCTCCCCGCGCGCGTGCGCCGCCGCAAGCCGGCGGTACATGCCCACGGGCGTCGCGCCGGTGGGCAGCCCCAGCACAAGCTGCGGCTCGGCCCGCAAGGCCGCGCAGACGATTTCCGCCGCGCGCAGGCTCATCTCCGCGTACGACGGCGCCACGACGATTTCCATGTGCCCCCCTTTCTTGTCCGCGCCCATTATACACAGATGCCGCGCGCGGCTATGGCGGCGCCAAACCGCGCGTGGTCCCAGCGTAGAGCAAGGGAGATCGGACTGCGCTATACTTGCTGAAAGTGTAGATCCCACCGCACGAGCAGAAAAACGGCAAGGGAGGCAAAATGGCGGTGCAACCGGCTGAACTCTCCGCGCACGTCGACGCGGACGAACTGGTAGCCCTTGCCGCCGGCTTGGCGCGCATTCCCAGCGAGATTCCCCATGAAGGCGCAATCGCGCAATTCCTCGCCGCCGAGATGCGCAAGACACGGGCCTTCGATGAAGTGCACCTGCAGGACGTCGTGCCGGGGCGGCCTAACGTCATCGGCGTCGTGCGCGGCAGCGGCGGCGGGCCGAATCTGCTGTTCAACGGCCACCTCGACACCGGCGCGCCCGCGGGCGCGTGGTCGCGGGACCCCTACGACGTCTACGAGGCGGACGGGTATCTCCACGGCTTTGGGCTGACGGACATGAAAGGCGCGGTGGCCTGCCTGGTCAAGGCGGCGGAAGCGGTCGCGCGCGCCGGCGTGCGTCCAACCGGCGACCTGGTCGTGTCCGCCGTGGTGCACCACGACGTCTGCGGCTTGGGCACCAAGTTCTTCCTGGAATCCAACGACCGCCCCTTCGCCATGTGCATCAACGGCGAGCCAACCGGCTTGCGCCTGCAACTGGCCCACGGCGGCGCCTGGCAATTCGAACTGACCACCCACGGCAGAGCCGAGCACATCAGCCGGCGCGAGGGCGGCATAGACGCCAACGCCAAGATGTTCAAACTCCTCGCCGCGCTGGACGAACGCGCGCTGACGTTCGACCCGGCCGCCGCCATCGAGGGACTGCCGCGCCTGGTGGTGGGCGCGATTAACGGCGGTACCGCGCCCTCGCGCACGGCGGAAACGTGCACGGCGCGCGGCGACGTGCGCATCGTGCCCGGCATGACCGCCGACACGCTCACCGCCGACTTCCGACGGGTGATTGCGGACATCGCGGCCGGCGACCCGGAGTTCCGCGCCGGCGTGCGCACGCTGGTCTACCAGCGCCCCTTCCATATCGACGCCGACGCCCTGGTGGTGGCGCTCACGGCCCAGGCGCACCGCGACGTGACCGGCGAAGAACCGGAATCTTCAGCCGGACTGCCGGTAAGCAGTTACGTCACCGATGCCGCCGACATCGTGCGCCACGGCATCCCGACCATCGTCTACGGCCCCAGCAACTGGCGCATGGTGCCCGACGAGCGCATCAGCATCGCCGAGATGGTCACCGCCACGCAGGTCTACGCTCTTGCCGCGGCGCGTGTTGTTACCGGTGAGAGCGGCGCCTAGCGCGGGAAGTCGCGTAGGGGCGCTTTCCTGCGTAGGGGCGCTTCGCGAAGCGCCCCTACCACGTTGGGCTACGCGCCGCTGCCGTTGGAACGCGGCGGGTTGGGCGCCGAATCGACGATGCCGCTCAGGCCGCCGGCCAGTTTCGCCAACTCGATGGGGAAGACCCATTTGGTGGACGGACTCTCCGCCATGTTCTGCAGCGTTTGCAGGTACTGGATGAGCATAGTGTTGGAGTCCACCGTCTGCGCGATCTGAAAGACGTGGTCGATGGCGGTGGCGTAACCCTCGGCGCGCAGCGACTGCGCCTCTCGTTCGGCCTCGGCGCGCAGGATCGTCGCCTGGCGGTCGCCCTCGGCCTTGAGAATCTCGGATTGCTTGTCGCCCTCGGCCACCAGGATTGCCGACTGCTTCTGGCCGCCGGCCTCGGTGACCATGGCGCGCCGGTTGCGCTCGGCGGACATCTGGCGGTTCATCGCGTCCTGCACCTCGCGCGGCGGCAGGATCTCGCGGATTTCCACCGTCGTCACCTTCACGCCCCAGCGGGCGGTCACTTCGTCCAGCTTCGTGCGCAGGATGTTGTTGATCTGCTCCCGCTTGGCCAGCACGTCGTCCAGGGAAATGTCGCCAATGACCGCGCGCAGCGTGGTGGTGGCAATACCTTGCGAGGCGCCGGCGAAGTTCGCCACCTGCACCACGCTGTCGTGCGGATTGGTGACTTTCCAGTAGATGAGAAAGTCAATGAGAATTGGCGCGTTGTCCGAGGTGATGCAACTCTGCTGCGGGATTTCCAGGAATTGCTCGCGCAGGTCGACGCGCACCGGCCGGTCGATGATCGGCCAGAGCCAGACGATGCCCGGCCCGCGTGGGTCCGCCAATACCCGCCCCAGCCGGAAGACCACCAGCCGCTCGTACTCCGCCACGATCTTGATCGCTGAGTACAAGAGCCAGACCAACAGGATCGCAAGGACGACAATCAATCCGATCGTTTGACCGTTCATAGCGCGAGACCCTCTCCTCTCTGCGTGCGCATGGTATGTTGACTACACTTCGTTGTTTACCGCCGTTCCGCGCGGCGGTTCAAGCCCGTCTTTCACGTCCCGGAGCGGCTACGTAGAGAGGGCCGGCATCTCCGGCGCCGGCCCAACCACCAATGCCAAGCCGTCCACCTCGTAGACCCACACCGTCTTGCCCTCGGCGACCGCCGCGCCCATGGTCCGCGCCGACCACTCCTCGCCGCCGACGCGCACCACGCCCTCCGGGTCCAGCGCCGTGACCGCCACGCCTTCCTGGCCGACGATGCGCCGGCTGCCGCGAAATTGCTGCGGCTCCGCGTGCGACTGCGCCGCCAACCGCACCAGCAAGAGCAGGAACCCCACCGAAAACGCCACCATGACGCCGAGCACCCACGGCGAGACGAAGAACGGGCCGCCGAACGGCGCGGTGAGCGGCTGGTAGAGCAGCAGCGTGCCGAGCACCAGCGCCGCTACGCCGCCGAAGCCAAGCACGCCAATGCCGGGATTCTGCGCTTCGAACCCAATCAAGGCCGCGGCCACCACCAGCAGCGCCACGCCGCCCCAGTTGATGGGCAAGGTGCCAAACGCCACCAGCGCCAGCACGATGGCAATCGCGCCCACCACGGCCGGCACGACCGCGCCCGGGTTATAGAGTTCCGCGATCACGGCGTAGAGGCCGATCAGGAAGAGCAGGTAGGCGGTATTGGGATTGAGGATGAATTTGAGCGCCTGCTCCGCCAGATTGGGCTCCATCTCCCGCAGCGGCGCGTTCCCCACCACCAGCGTGCGCGTCCAGGAATCCGTTTGCACCTGGTGGCCATCCAGTTGCGCCAGCAGGTCGGGCACGTCAAGCGCAATCAGGTCCACCACCCCGGCATCGACCGCCTCCTGCGCGGTCATCGTCTGGCTGGAGCGCACCGCCTGCTCGGCCCATTCCGCGTTGCGGTTGCGCAATTCGGCCAGGCTGCGGATGTAGGCCACGGCCTCATTCGTCACCTTGGCGTCCATGTCGCCCATGAGTTGCCCGCCGCCTGCGGAGACCGGATGCGCCGCGCCAATATCCGTGCCCGGGGCCATCACCGCCACGTGCGCCGCCATGGCCAGAAAGACCCCGGCGCTCGCCGCGCGGCCGCCTTGTGGAGAGACGTACACCACCACCGGCACGGGAGAACTCAGCATCCCCTGCACCATGGCGCGCATCGACGAGTCGAGGCCGCCGGGCGTGTCGAGCAGGACGATGAGCGCTTCCGCCTGGTCGGCGGCGGCCCGTTCGAGCGCGCGGGCAAAGAGCCGCTCCGACGCCGGGTCGATGGCGCCGGTAATGCGCACCGTATCCACCGTGCCCGTGCGCTCTTGGGCAAGCGCCGCGCCGGCAAAGAGTAATCCCGCAAGCAAAACGATGACGCCCGGCAGCGCTCTTCGCATCACCATGCCTCCCTGGCCTTTCCTTCCATTATACTCCCGCCCGCTGCCCAGCGGACAGCGCGCGCGGCGGCGCTTGCCGCAGCCATGCCAACCTGTCACGATTGATGAGAGGTGGGCGCGCGCTTGCCGTCCGCCGTGCCCGCCGCCAACCGCAACAGAAAGAGCGCCGATGTCCAACCGCCTGACCGCAGAGACGAGCCCCTACCTCTTGCAGCACGCGCAGAATCCCGTGCATTGGTACGCCTGGAGCGAGGAAGCGCTGGCGGACGCGCAGGATTCTGAGCGGCCCATTCTGCTCTCCATCGGCTACTCCTCGTGCCACTGGTGCCACGTGATGGCGCACGAGTCGTTCGAGGACGCGGAGACCGCCGCGTACATGAACGAGCACTTCATCAACATCAAGGTGGACCGGGAGGAGCGCCCGGACCTGGACGACATCTACATGAAGGCGGTGCAAGGCCTCACCGGGCAAGGCGGCTGGCCGCTCACGGTCTTCCTGACGCCGGACGGCAAGCCCTTCTTTGGCGGCACCTACTTTCCGCCCGTCGCCCGCATGAACATGCCGTCTTTTCAGCAGGTCATGGAAGCCGTCATCGATGCCTGGCGGCAACGCCGCGCCCAGGTGGAGGAGCAATCGGAGAAACTGCGCGACTTCATCGCCGAGCACACCGCCTTCGATCTCGCGCCCTCTCAGCTTACGCTGACGACCTTGCGAGAGGCCGGCGACTCAATCCAGTCTAACCACGATCCCGTTTACGGCGGCTTTGGCGCGGCGCCCAAGTTTCCGCAAGCCATGTCCCTCGACTTCCTGCTGCGCCGCTACCACCGCGCGCAGGACCTCACGCTGCTCAACGCTATCACCAAAACGCTGGACAGCATGGCGTTTGGCGGCATCTACGACCAGCTTGGCGGCGGCTTCCACCGCTACTCCGTGGACGCGCAGTGGCTGGTGCCCCACTTCGAGAAGATGCTCTACGACAACGCGCTGCTCAGCCGCCTCTACCTGGAGGCTTTCATGCGCACGCACAATCCGCTCTACGAGCGCGTCGCCTGCGAGACCCTGGACTACGTGCGCCGCGAGATGACCGGGCCGGCAGGCGGCTTCTACTCGGCTCAAGACGCCGACAGCGAGGGTGAAGAAGGCAAGTTCTACGTCTGGACGCCCGATGAGATCGAAGCGGTACTGGGCGCGGACGACGCGCGGCTCTTCTGCGCCCACTACGGCGTGACGCCTGGCGGCAACTTCGAGGGGAAGAACATCCTCTTTCTCGGCAGCGGCGCGGAGGCGGGCCTTAGCGAAGAAGACGCGAAGCGCGTGGGCGCAGTGCTGAACCCGCTGCTCCTGGAGGAACGCGAACGCCGCGTGAAACCGGAGACCGACACGAAGGTCATTGCCGGCTGGAACGGCCTCATGCTGCAATCTTTTGCCCAGGCGGCCCGCCAATTGGGCCGTCCCGCGGACCTGCAAACCGCGCGCGCCAATGGCGAGTTTCTCCTCGACACGATGGTGCAAGACGGGCTACTTGCCCACACGTACGCCCGCGGCACGACGGCCGGGCTTGGCTTCCTGGAGGACTACGGCGGCGTGGCCGTCGGGTTGCTGGCGCTCTACGAGGCCACGTTCGACACCAGGTGGTTCACCGCCGCGCGCGGCCTCTGCGACACGGTATTGGGGGAGTTCTACGACGGCAACGGAGTCTTCTACGACACGTCTGCGCGGCATGAGAAGCTCATCGTCCGTCCCCGCAATCTCTTCGATAACGCCGTGCCCTCCGGCGCGTCGCTGGCCTGCGAGGCCCTGCTGCGGCTCCACGCCTACACCGGCGACGGCGCGTATCTGGAGCCGATGGAGGCGGCGCTCCGCCTGCAAGCCGACGCCATGGCCAAAGCGCCGAGCGCGTTTGGACGCATGCTCTGCGTGGCGGATAGCTTGCTCGCGCCGTTGAAGGAGGTGGCAATCGTGGGCGATCCCGCGGCGCAAGACACCCAGGCGCTGCTGGCCGGCGTCAACGGGCAGTACGCGCCGGACGTGGCGCTCGCTCTCCGCCGCCCGGAAGATGCGGCAGCGGCGGCAGCCGTGCCCTTGCTCGCGGAGCGCCCGCAAGTTGACGGCCAAGCGACCGCCTACGTCTGCCGCCGGTTCGTCTGCCGGCGGCCCACAACGGACCCGGACACGTTGCGTGAACAGGTATCCGCAACGGTGTAGGGGCACGACGTGTCGTGCCCCTACACCGCAGCCAGCCGCCAACCGCCGCTGGCAATTGAACCGGCAAGGCGCTACATCATGCTGCGCGCCACGTTGCCGCCGTAGGCCGACTCCCCGCGCACCAGCACCCGGTAGGGGTCTTGCACGCCGGCCAGTTCGTCCACGCTCACGTAGCCCATGGTCATGCTCGTGCGCGTGCCGTCGGTGAGATTGGTGCCGACCCGGTGGAATATCTGGCTGTCGATCACCGCCAGGCCGCCGGCCGGGCTGGGCACCGGCACTTCCTGCGCGCGGATTTCATCGGTGATGACACTCTCCACGCTCGTCTTCGTGCCCGGGTTTTGTATCCAATTGAAGAGGTGCGTGCCGGGCACCACGTGCGTGCAGCCGTTCTCCACCGTAGCCTCTTCCAGGTAGAACAGCACCGTCACGATGTCCCGCGTCCATTGCAGCACGTCGCGGTGCAGCCCCGTATTCCCACGCGAGGGCGGGTTGAGCGTGGAGTGGTTGTGGCGGTTCGTGATGAGCTCGATGTTCGGCCCCAACAGCGACTCCAGGGAGTCGAGCACAAGGGGGCTGGTTGCGGTTTCCCTGAAGATTGGGTCTCGGTCGAGCACTTGAGAGAGCCGGATCACGTCCCCATACTTATCGCGGACGTAGGGTTCGACCTCATTGGCCACGTCGTTCTGGATGGCCGCCTTCAGCCGCGCCACCGTCTCGTCCGGCAGCCGCCCCGGCAGCCGCAGAAAGCCATTGTGGCGAAAGAGCTTTATCTGGTCGTCGGAAAGGGCCATGCCTGCACTCCTAAAGTGATGTGACGCGCTATCGCGTCATCTCTCATACGCTTCTCGCACAATTCTACGCTGCGCTCCGCCAAATTGCACCTGAAGCGCGTATTCCTGACAAAACCCGGCAGTGCGGACGCACCGGTTCGAGAAAAAACACCCGCCCTGCGCAAGCGCGGGGCGGGTGCAAGTTCGCGTCTTCAAGCATTCCGAGCGAATGCGCGTTAACCGTCGATGCGGGCCTTCCACTCGTCCAGGATTGCCTGCATGTCGTGCTCGGCTGACGCCAGGCCTTCCTGCGGCGTCAGCTTGCCGGAGGTCACGTCGTCCACCAACGGGATGCGCCAGCGGCGGCGCAAGGCCTCCGCGCCGGGGATGCCCACGTTGCCCACGCGATGCGGGATCATCTCGTTCTGCAGCAGCAGGAACGGATCGTTCTCGTGGAATTCCACCGAGTCGGTCACGGAGATGCGAATCGGAATGCGGTCGAAGCGCTTCGCAAACTTCAAGTTCCATTCGGGACGTGCCCCAAACTCGATGAAGGCCCAGCCGCCGTCCGGGTTCGCGGCGCTATTGCCGATGTGCCACGTGTGCGTGCCGCCCCAGGTGGCGTGCTTATCGGTAGAGCGCGGGCGCGGATACGGCATGAAGTGGAACGTCAGGTCCGGCGCGTTCACCCGCAGCCACTCGCCGCGCTCGGCGTACGTCGCCCAGTAGTTGGCGATGCGGCCGTCGTTGAAGTGCACGTTGGAACGAATGCCCTGTCCCCGGAGTTGCTGGACGTTGTCCCAGCCGCCCTGGAGATCGAAGATCTTCTTCAGCCACGTGAGCGCTTCCACGGCCTCCGGGCTGTTGATCGTGACCGTCCAGTTGTCATCGCTAAAGCGCGAGCCGCCGAGTTGGGTGAGGGGGACGATCCACTCGTTGTGGCCGCCGCTGCCCCAGAAGGGCGCATAGCCGGAAACGGTGAGCACACCGCCCGCGTCCTTCTTGGACGTCTTGGCGACCACCTCTTCCATCTCGTCCCAATACTGGGGCGGGTTGTCCGGATCCAGGCCCGCTTCCAGATAGCTCTCCGTCCGCATGTACATGACGCGCAGGTCGGGAGAATACGAAAAGCCATAGAGCTTGCCGTCCCAGTAATTCTCAGCGAAGAGCGATTCCCAGAATTCGCTCATGTCAACCCCGGAGGCCTTGACGCGGGGCAAGAGGTCGGTCGCCACGCCGGTAAGGCCCCACTCCGGCGAGAACCAGTCGCCGCCGGAGGCCACGTCGGGAGACGAACCGGCCGCGGCCGCGGTGATGACCGTATTCCACAAGCTGGCCGGCGTGGAACCCACCACGCGGACCTTGTTGTCGTAGGCCTCGCGGAAGGCATTGGAAATCTCGCCGCCGGTATCCGTGCCAAAGTCGTACTTGGTGGGACTCCAAACCGTCACCACGCCTTCGACCGCGCCGGGTTCGGTCACGGCTGCGGGCTCATCCGCCTTGGCTTCCGGCTCGGCCGCCGCGTCGGGCGCTGCCGCCGGCTGCACGCCGCAGGCCGCCGCGAGCATCGTTGCCGCGCCAATCCCAGCCCCCGCCAGGAAATTGCGTCGCGAAATGTGCGTTGCTCTCACTGTGCCCCCTCCTTAATCTGGGGTACAATACTGCCACCGAGACAAACTCTATCACCCGCCAAGTACATCGTCAATGCGCTTTGGCGAAAAGAAACTCCCTCTCCCTGGGGAGAGGGGGCGATGACCGCGCGCTCACCGCTTCCGCGCGCCAAGTCCGCCGCGCTTCCCCGGTTTCCGCGCGTCAGGCGGGCGCACAGCCATATACCCACGGCGGCGCGCTTGGTATAATGGCTTCGGTGTCTCCTTTTGACCCCCGCCCCAACGTGCCCCATGCAGCGACTATTCCGCAACAAAGAACGGCGCTTTGGCATCTTGCCCAGCCGCCAGCGCCAGCCCGACGTGCCCGACGAACTCTGGGAGAAGTGCGCCGGCTGCGGCGAGATGATCTATGCGGCCGAGTTCGAACAGAACGCCCGCGTCTGCCCCAAGTGCGGCCACCACGCCCGTCTGAGCGCCCGCACCCGCGTGGAGTATCTGCTGGACGCCGGTTCGTTCGCTGAGCGCGACGCGGGGATGCGCTCCCGGGACATCCTGGACTTCAAGCGTCCCGAGCGCAGTTACGAACAGAAACTGGAAGATGAAGCCGCCAAGTCCGGCATCGGGGAGGCCGTGCTCTATGGCAGCGGCGCGATACGCGGCGAAAACGTCGTGCTGGCAGTCATCGACACCAATTTCTTCATGGCGACCATGGGCTCGGTGGTAGGCGAAAAGATCACCCGCGCCATCGAGCTAGCCGCGGCGACGCGCACGCCATTGGTCATCGTGTCCGCGTCGGCCGGGGCGCGCATGGAAGAGGGCATGTTTTCGCTCATGCAAATGGCCAAGACTTCCGCCGCCCTAACGCGCCTGCACGAGGCCGGTGTGCTCTACGTTTCGGTGCTTACCGATCCCACGCTCGCCGGCGTCACCGCCAGCTTTGCCACGCTTGCCGATGTGATCGTTGCCGAGCCGCAGGCCACGATTGGCTTCACCGGCCCGCGCCTCATCGAACAAATCACCCACGCCAAGCTGCCGGCCGGCACGCACTCGGCCGAGTTCATGCTGGAGCGCGGCATGGTGGACTGCATCGTGCCCCGCAGCGACCTGCGGCGCGCCCTCGCCCGCCTGATCAGCCTCTACGCGCCCCAAGCGCCGGCCGCCGGCGCGGACGGCGTGCCCCACGCGGGGACCCTAAACTAGCCTATGGCCTACGAATTCGAACAGCCGCTGCTCGCTCTGCGCGAGCGCATCGACTCGATGGAGTCGGAACTCAAGAACGGCGCGCCGGACGACGTAGCGCAGGAGTTGCAGTCGCTCCGCGCTGACCTCGAGCGGCAGACCGGGGACGTGTTTGCCGGTCTCTCGCCCTGGGACCGGGTGCAACTTGCGCGCCACCCGCAGCGCCCGCGGACGCTGGACTTCATCCGCTACGCCTTCACCGACTTCGTGGAACTCCACGGCGACCGCCACTTTGGCGACGATCTTGCCATCGCCGGCGGCCCGGCGCGCCTGGACGGCACGCCGGTCATGGTTGTCGGCCACCAGAAGGGCAAAGACGCCAAGGACAACCAGCGGCGCAACTTCGGCATGGCGCACCCGGAAGGCTTCCGCAAGGCGCAGCGACTCATGCTCCAGGCGGAGAAATTCCGGCTGCCGCTCTTTACCTTCCTCGACATCCCCGGCGCCAGTCCCTTCTTGGCGGATGAGGAACGCGGCCAAGCGTGGGCGATTGCCGAGAACCTGCTGGCCATGAGCCGGTTGCGCACGCCCATTATCGTCACCGTCATCGGCGAGGGCGGCAGCGGCGGCGCGTTGGCCCTGGGCATCGGCGACCGGGTGCTCATGCTGGAATACGGCATGTACTCGGTGGCGTCACCGGAAGGCGCGGCCTCGATCGTGTGGAAGGACGCCAAATACGCGCCGGAGGCCGCCAAGTCGCTAAAGCCCTTCGCCGACGATCTGCAAGCCCTCGGCATCATCCACCGGATCGTGCCGGAACCGCCCGGCGGCGCCCACGTCGACCCCCATGCCGCCGCGCAAACTCTCAAGTCCGCCCTCGTCGAGGAACTGGCGGCCCTCCGCCCCCTGCCGCTGGCTACGCTGGTAGAGCGCCGCTACGCCTTCTACCGCTCCCTCGGCGTCGTTGCTCCGTAACGAAACTCCGCTCCTCTCGCCGGGTACGCGAAATGCCAACGCCTCTCGCCCTTTCCCGAGAGCCGCGACGACGGGGGAATCACCATGACCGTCCGCCGCCCAGACGCGGGAATGATACTGACAGCGATTTCTCTGTCCGTCATTCCCGCGCACGCGGGAATCCATCTTGGTCTGACGAGTAGCCAAGAGCGGATGGATTCCCGCGTGCGCGGGAATGACGGAGGCTGCCACCCCACTCCCATGGTGATGCCAGAGACCGTTACGCTACTCTTCTGAGGAATGCCAGCCGTCTCGCATTGGCGCTCCCGGCAAAGAACGTGGACCTTCCTGACCCCCCAACGCCGGTAGCGCGAGTTTGCAACCTGCGTCTTCTCTGCCGCCAACGCATAGCGTCTCCGTTGCCCTCGGTCCGGCGGGGGACAAGCCCCCGCGCTACGTCGAGTCGGCCAAGCCCCCGCGCTACGTCGATGCGACACCATTGGGGACAAGCCTCCGCGCTACATCGACGCGCGGGCATCACGTCCCTACTCCAGGCCGAAGATCGTATCCAAAGATTCAGCCATGATGCGCGCGCCCAACGCGGGATTGTGGCGCATCGGCCCAATCTCAACGGTCACGTAGTCGTCGTAGCCAAGCTCGCGCCACGCCCGGCGCACCGCCGGCCAGTCCACGGAGCCTTCCAACAACGTCGTGAAATGGCCGCCGGAACGCTGCGCGACGAAGTCCTTCACGTGGCACTTGACGATGCGCTTGCCAAGGATGCGAATCCACTGCTCCGGATAGCCGTAGGCCAGGATGTTGCCCACGTCGAAGTACGCGCCCACGTGGGGATCGTTGATTTCGTCCACGAAGCGGGCGAACTCCAGCGGGCTGAGGAGAAACTTATTCCACACGTTTTCCACGCCGATCGTCACGCCCACGCTGCGCGCCTTGGGCACAAGCGCGCCAATCCCGTCGCGCGCCCGGTTGTAGGCGTCGTCATACGCGGTGTGTTCGTCCACTACGCCCGGCACCACCAGCAGCGTGTTCGCGCCGATCTCGCCGGCGATCTCCAGCATCCGCTCGTTGATGCGGGCGGCGTTGGCGCGCTCGTCCGGGTCGGCGGACGTCATGCGCACCTGCCAGTTCAAGCCGGTGTAGGTGCTGGGCAGGTCCAGGCCGATCGACTCCGCGTGCCCGCGAATAGCGCGCAATTCCTGGTTCGAAAGATTGACGTGCAACGACCCCTCATTGGCGAACGTCAACTCCACGCCGTCGAACCCCGCCGCCTTGGCCGTATCGAGAATCTCGTGCGGCTGCCAGTCGCCCGGCAACGCGCCCCGGTTGAGACCTTTCTTCATCGCGCTCGTACCTCCTCGCTGCTGCGTGCTGCTACCGTATGTCCGCGCGCCGCTCTGCGCGCCACTCATTGCTCACACTGTCCCTACCCATGAAACCCACTTTGCCTGCATAAGTCAACGGAAGAGACGCGCGGCGCAGGCAAGCCCCGTTGCGGCGTTCCCGCTGCCGCCGCGCAGCGTTCAGCGCAACGACCGGCGCGGACGCGCCAATCTTGCCGCAAGCGCAATCCCAAGCGACGCTGGGAATGACGATAGACGCGCCCGCCTTGTACAATGTCATGCGGGGCGCCGGCGTCTACATGCCCAGCGAGCCGCGGCGGAAGGCCGCCCGTGCCAATTCTCTTCCACCAACTCCCAGAGCGCTACCATGTATCGTAAACTCGGGAGCCTCGTCGTCTCCCTGCGGATTCCATTGTTGCTGCTGTGGCTCGCCCTCGCCCTGGTGGTGGGTCTTACCGCGCCGGCTATCAGCGACGTTGCGTCTTCCGACCAGACCAGCTTCTTGCCGACAACCGCCGGCTCCATTGCCGCCCGCGATTTGGAAGCGCAGAAGTTCGCCGGCAGCGGCAGCGCCAGCAGCGGACTGCTGATCTTCGCGCGGGAAGGCGGCCTGACTGCCCCAGACCGGGACTTTGCGGAATCCATCCACAATTGGCTGCTCTCGCCCGCGGGGCCCGCCGTCGTGCAGGACGTGGTCTCGGTCTTCAGCCACCCGGAGCAGGCCGGCGCCCTCATTAGTCCCGACAACGCCGCTATGCTGCTCACGGTGAACTTTACCGTGGCGTCGTTTCAGCCGGTGGTGGATGAGGCGACGTACGCCATCCGCGAGCGCGTGGCCCAGGGAGCGCCACCCGGACTGGCCGCGCACTTTACCGGCGAGGCCGGCCTGGGCACAGACTTAGTGGAAAGCGTCGCGGAGAGCACGGACCGCACCGCCATCGTCACCATCGCGCTCGTCATCGGCCTGCTCTTCTTCATCTACCGCGCGCCGCTGGCGGTGTTGATCCCACTTGTCACCATAACCCTGGCCTATCTGGTCGCGCGGGGCGTCCTGGGCTTCCTGGCCCAGGCCGGCTGGCAGATCTCTTCCCTGCTGGATACGTACATGGTGGTGCTCGTCTTTGGCGCGGGCACGGACTACTCGCTCTTCTTCATCTCGCGCTTCCGGGAGGAACTTGCCCAGCGCTCAACCCACGAAGCGGCGGTGCGCTCCGTGCAGCGCATCGGCGCGGTGATCTCGGCCAGCGCCATTACGACTATGGTGGGCCTCTCCGCCCTGGGCATGGCGCGCTTCGGCATCGTGCAGACCATGGGCCCCGGCCTGGCGCTCGCCGTCGGCATCACGCTGCTTGCCGGTCTGACGCTGACGCCGGCGCTGCTGTCGCTCTGCGGGCAGCGCCTCTTCTGGCCGCGCAAGACCAGCGTCGAAAACACCCAACCGTCCGCCTTCTGGGTGCGAGTGAGCAATCTGGTCGCCCGGCGGCCCTTCATCCCCGTGCTGCTCATCACGGCGCTCTTGGCGCTGCCCTACGTGGGCCTGACCCAGTACCGGGATGACCTGGCCATGGTGGTGTCCCTGCCGGAGAGCACGGACTCGCGCCAGGGCTTCGACGCGCTCGCGCGGCACTTCCCGCCGGGCGCGTTCGCGCCGGCGGTGGTGCTGCTGCGGTTCTCCGAGCAACAGGATCTCACGTCGCCGCCAATGTTGGGCGCGGTTGCCGCGATACAGGCTGAACTTGCAGCCTTTGGCAGCGTCGATCGGGCGCGCAGCATCACCGACCCCACAGGCGACGGCAGCGCCGCCACCGTCTTGCGGGTGCCGGCGCAACTCGAAGGGATTGCCGCCGCCCTGCGCGACCCCCCGGCGGACGAGGGCGCAAAACCGGCACAGCAGTTCGCTGCCGCGCTCGCTCAGGTGGACGCCTTGGCGCACTACCTGGCGGAGTTGGCGGACGCCTTTCCCAATCTGGCCCGGGACGCCGCATTTGCGCAGGCGCGCGGCGCGTTGGCTGACCTGGACGCAACCGCCGCCGTCGCGCGGCTTCAGGCGCATCCCACGCAACAACTGCGACAGTTTGCGGCAGGCCTGCGAGAGCCCGCGCCTGCGGGGGCGGCGGCAAGCCCGGCGCTTGCGCTCGCCCCGTTGGACAGCTATCTGGCCGAGTTGTCCGCCGCGTTTCGGGACGTCGCCGCTCTGCCTGCCTACGTGGAAGCGCGCCGGCTGCTCGCCGAATTCGCACAAGCGGCGTCTATCGCGGCGGATTCATCCAACCTCTCCGCTCAGCAACGCGCGGCCCAAATAACCCAAGCGCAAGCCCTGGCCGGCGGGATCGCCGCCCGGCTCGACTCCCTCGCCGGTTTCTTTGCCGAGCGGCCGGATGCCGTGTTCTTCCCCACCGCCGCGGCGGGGGAAAATCCCATGCAAGCGGCTATGGACAACACGGCGGCAGCGCTCATGGCATTGCGGGCGGAGTTTGCCGCCTCGCCGCACCCCTACTTCATCCCTACCTCTCTGCCGGGCAGCGCACAAGCGGCCAACGCCGTCTTGCCGCACTTCGTCTCCGCGGACCGTACCACGCTCCGCTTCTTCGTGACTCTCGCGGAAGACCCGCTCGGCCAGTCGGCAATCGCGGCCATGCAAGAGATTAGGCAGTCGCTGCAACGGGAACGCGGCGGGCCTTTGGCTTCCGCCGAACTCTACGTTGGCGGCGCTACCGCCGAAGTCAGCGACATGCAGCGCATAGTCCGCCAAGACCTGAAGTCCGTGGGTGTGGTCACCGTGGTGGGCATCTTCTGCGTCCTGGCGCTGCTGCTGCGCAGCCTGGTCGCGCCGCTCTACCTGGTTGGCACGGTGGTTTTCTCCTATGGCAGCAGTCTGGGGCTGGTGACGTTGTTCTTCCAGGGAGTGCTCGGCCACGAAGGCGTCTACTACCTGCTGCCTCTGACGGTGATGGTCATGCTCATCGCGCTGGGCGCGGACTACAACGTCTTCCTGGTGCACCGCATCCGCGAAGAGAGCGCGTCCCTGCCGCTGCGCGACGGCGTGCGCGTGGCGTCCGCGCGCACCGGCGCCATCATTACCGCCGCCGGCGTCATCCTGGCGGGCACGTTTGGCGCGCTCACCGTGGCGCCGCTGCAACTGCTCTTCCAAACGGGCGCGGCCGTCGCGTTAGGGATCCTCATCGACGCGCTGATCGTGCGCTCGCTGCTGGTGCCGGGGATCGTGACCCTGGTGGGCAAGGCAAACTGGTGGCCGGCGTCAGTGCGCGCGAACTGGTGGCCCATCTTACCCGCCGGCGCGCGGGGGCCCCAGGGCGGCGAACAGGGCCTGGCGCGGGGCATCGTCTTCGTGGGTATTGCGGCGCTCATCGCCGTGACGTTCGCCACCCGCGGCTACTGGTACGCCGACACCACCGTGGCCGCCGGGGACGAAGTGATTGCCGCGCCCGCGGCGTCTCCCGCGCCGCTAACCGGCGCCGCGACGCCGGCCGCGGCGCCAACATCCGCGCCAACCCCAATTCCGCAGGCTCAGCCGACTCCCGCCCCTGCGACTGCCCCCGCCAGCCAGGCCACCCCGACGCTGGCCCCGCCGCCCACGCCTACGCCGGCCGTATACGTGGTGCGCACGGGCGATACGCTCAGCGCCATCGCCCAAGCGCACGGCGTTACGGTGGCGGCGCTGGCGGCCTTCAATGAAATTGCCGATGCCAACGTGATCCACATCGGCCAGCGCCTGCGGATTCCGCCGCCGTAACGCCTCGACGCTAAGACGGCGGCGCATCCCCACTCATTGCGCCGCGCGCGTCAAGCATTGCTTGGCCGCAAGTCTGCCGCCTCCCAATGGATAAGCGGGATTGTCAAGGAGTACGCATGTTCCCAACCATTGGACGCCGGCTGCAGCAGAGACGCGAGAACGTCGACGGCACGCGCTTGCTCAGCGGAGCTGAGGCCCAACATCCGTCCTAGCTGGCGGGCCGCATCGGGAAGATCGGCGAAGCGCATACTTCGCTCCACGTTGAACGGCTCCACCCACGGCAGCACGCCCAGCGCCTGCAAGCCCCAGACAACATGGTCCGGCCGCGCGCCGATATTGAACGCACCTCTTGCAAGCGCCTGGTTGAGCGATTCCAGCAGCAGGTGAGGCGTGCCGATACTAAAGATGATGAGCACGCGCGCCCGCGCCAACGCCGAGAATCGCTCCAGCGCATAGCGGAGGTCAGCGGTGCGGTAGAGGCAATTCGCGGCAAGCACGTAGTCATGAGGATCAAGCTGCGTATCCTCCCACCTGCCCGGCTGGGGAGTGACGCCCGCAACTCCCTGCCGCTCGAGCTTGCGTTGCAACACGGCCAGCATGTCCGGGCTATACTCGAGCGCAGTTACGTCGCGCCCCTGCCGCGCCAGCGGGAGCGCGTAGTTCCCCGTGCCCGCGCCAATGTCCAGGACCGAAGCGCCCGCGGGAATCAGTTCCAATACGCGGCTTACCAGATCCGGAGCGCGCCGTGTCTGCGCATTCGGTCCGTCGAAACTGGGCGCGAGTTCCCGCCAGACCGCCAGATCCACCGAGTCATCCAGCCTAGGGCCCCGGTCCGTTCCCGCTTGCTGTTCCGCCGCCCACAGCGCAAACGGGTCGAACGGCAGCCGCAGAGTTGGCCCCGTTTCATCAATCGGTAGTTTCACGCTTTGTTCTCCTTTGTGATCAATCCGGCGAAGCGTCTGCATTCTCCTGGCTCAAGAAACGAGGAACTCTGCTGTGCACAGCGGACCCGCGCCTGGCCCGGACCTGAACCGGAGGACACGCTGCGCGGGCATGACGGACCGCGCCGTGTCACTTTCCGTTCCCTCATCTTCCCCGGCGATAGAGACGCTACGTACCTTCATTTGACAACGGTTCTCATTAATTCTACACTATCCCCGTCTATTGGTAATGAGTTTGCGTATGACTTGCAATAGGAGGTCCAGCCAGTGAAGCATCCTCATTTCAGCCGGCGCCACTTTCTCGGCGCCGCAACGGCAACCGGACTCGCCGCCATAGCGGCCGCCTGTGGGCCGACGGGCTCTCCGGGACCCGCTGATACCCAGGGTGAGACGGACGCGCCGAAATCACAAGGGACGAGCGCCGCGCCGCCGCGCAACCGCAGCAGCGAGGAGCTTGTTCTCGCGGCCCCGCGCGACCTGGCCAACGGCCTTGAAGACCCGTACTTCACGCATCTCATCGTGAATGCGTGGAATAGCCTCTCCAAGCTGGACAACGATCTGGTGCCCCAGCCGGAGTTGGCCGAGTCGTGGGAATCGAGCGACGACGCGCGGGTGTGGACCATCAAGCTCCGCCCCGGGATCACCTTCCACGACGGCGGGGAATTCGATGCCGGCGCCGTGGCCGCCAACATCGAGCGCTACGTCAAGATCAGCCCGCGCAGTTCGCGCTTCTTCGGCTATAGCAAGGAACGGGCATTGGGCCAGTTCGAGAAGGTCGAGGCGGTGGACGCGAGCACGGTGCGGCTGACTCTCGGCGAGCCCCGGCCCGCGCTGCCGAACACGATGTCGAACTTCTACTCGGCGATGTTCTCACCGGCATCCTTTACGGCCGAGGGGAGCTTCAATGCGCCGCCGGCGAGCACCGGCCCGTTCAAGATCGTCGAGTGGGAAAAGGGCCAACACCTCATTCTGGAGGCCTTTGACCGGTACCATCTCGGCGCGCCGGCGGTGAAGCAGATCATCCTCCGCTCCCTGCCGGACCCCAATACGCGGGTCGCGGCGTTGCGCTCCGGTGAGATTGACGGCGTGGTCGACCTGGGTGGTTTGCAGCCGCAGCAGGGTGCGCAGTTGCGCGGAGAAGGCGCGGTGACTGTGAATTCAAAGCCCATCGCGCTCTTCCAGTACCTGTCGTTCAACTGTAGGAAACCGCCGTTCGACAAGCCCGAAATGCGCCAGGCAGTGAACATGGCCATCGATCGGCAATCGCTGGCGGACGACCTGTGGCATGGCTTTGCGACGGCCGGGAAGAGTATCTTGCCGTCGTTTGCCACCACGTGGGCGCGCCAAGACCTCGTCCCGGAGTACAACCCGCAAAAGGCGCAGGAGTTGGCGCAAGCGGCCATGGGCGGGGAGCGGATGAAGATTACCGCGCCCATCTCCTCGCTGCAGAACAACCGGTACCCCTACAAGAGCCTGTTTGAAGTCATCCAGGCCGTCATTGCGCCGCTGGGCTTGGACGCCGATCTCCAACTCATCGAGCATGCGGCCTGGAAAGAGGTGGTTGCGAACGGGGACTATAACCTGACCGTGAGCACCTTCGGCTGGGCCAACGGCGATCCCGACTACATCTTCAGCCGCTTCATGCACTCGCAGGGCAACACCAATGCCACGCGGCACTTCGACTATAACGACCCCGAGGTCGACAGTCTCATCGAGCAGGCAGCCGTAGCGCTGGACTACAATGAGCGCAGAGCCCTGTACGACCAATTGCAGGAGATCGCGTTCAATGACGTGCGCTTCGCGGCGCTGCTCTATGATCACGTCGTGTATGCCCACCACCCCGCGGTGAAGGGGTACAACGTGAGCGCCCTCTACCAGCCGACCCTGGCGCAACTGTCCGTGGACTGATTCCAGTCGGCAAGCCGGCCTGCCGGGGATGGCGGCTGTCTTGGATGCCTCCCTCGCCGGGAGTGGCGCGAGGGAGGCAACAAGGTCAAGCTGAGGGGCGGAGCCACCACCTGGTCTGCGAGAAATCCAAAGCATGATTCGCTACACGATGAGCCGTCTCCTCGCGCTGATTCCGGTGCTCCTGGGCGTCTCGCTCCTGGCTTTTCTCCTGGCCAACCTGGCCCCGGGCGATCCGGCCGAACTCGCGCTGAGCCAGGGCGATCAGGAGCCAACGGCGGCGGAAATCGCGGCGAAACGCGAGGAGTTGGGACTCAACGCCCCTATGCCTCTGCGTTACGTCCGCTGGCTCGGCGACGTGGTCCGCGGCGACCTGGGATTGACGTATATCGACCGCGCGCCGGTGCTGCCGGAACTGGCGCGGCGCATTCCCGCGACCGTGAAGCTCGCCGCTGCCGCCCTGCTCCTGGCCCTGGTCTTGGGAGTCTCGATTGGCACGGTGACGGCCGTGTACCGCGGCACGCTGCTCGACGAAGCCGGCCGGGTGCTGGCCTTGCTCTGCGCCTCGCTGCCAAGTTTTGCGGTGGCGCTCATCCTGATCTATGCGTTCGCCGTGTCGCTGCGGCTCCTGCCGGTCGCGGGCTACGGTGACGGCAGCCTCCGGCACCTGATTCTGCCGGCCATTTCGCTGAGCGTCTTCACCATGGGCACGCTCGTCCGGCTGACCCACGCCAGCGTTATGGAGGTTATGGGGCACGACTATATTCGCACGGCCTACGCCAAAGGACTGAATAAGCCGGCGGTTGTGCTCAAACATGCGCTGCGGAACGCGCTCCTCCCGGTCGTCACGGTCGCCGGTACGCAATTCGGCCAACTCCTCGGCGGGGCGGCCATCGTCGAGACGATCTTTGCGTGGCCGGGCGTGGGCAAGCTGGTGGTGGACGCGATCTACGCGCGCGACTACCCCATCATCCAGGGTTTTGTGCTGCTGGCCGGCCTGACGTTCGTGCTCGTCAATCTGGCGACCGACCTGCTCTACGCCGTAATCGACCCGCGCATCCGCTTGGGCGCCGCAGCGCAGGGCGGGGGCGATGACCATGCCTAGCCGCGCGCTGCCGACCGCCCCGGCAGCGACCGAATCGCTGCGGGACGAGGATCTCTTTGCTGCCGGCGAGCACTCCCCGTGGCGCGCGGCGGTACGGGTATTGCGGGCCGATCGGGCGGCGCTTGGCGGCCTGGTCTTGCTGGGTCTGTTTATCGCCGTCGCGGTAGCGGCGCCGCTCCTCGCGCCCCACGATCCGTTCGCCATCAACCTGAGCGACAAACTGCAAGGCCCCAGCGCGCGCTATCCGCTTGGCACCGACCAACTGGGCCGCGACCTGGCCAGCCGGCTCATCTACGGCACGCGCGCCACCCTGGGGAGCGCCATCCCGACAACTATCGGGCTGCTTCTCATTGGCCTGGCGATCGGCACGACGGCCGGCTATCTCGGCGGGTGGGTGGACCGCGTCGCGGTGGGCGGCATCGACGTGCTGCTGGCGTTGCCGCGGCTGATCCTTTCGCTGGCGTTGGTCGGCTTTCTCGGCCCCAGCCTCCAGAGCCTCCTGATCGCCATCATCGCCGTCGGCTGGGCCGATCACGCCCGCATATTCCGCGCCGCGACGCTCGCGGCCCGCGAATGGGAGTTCGTCCTGGCGGCCCGCGCGCTGGGCGCCTCGAACGTCCGGATCATGGCGCGGCACATCCTGCCCAATGTCATCGGCCCGATCGTAGTTCTCGCCACGCTCGACCTGGGCCACATCATTCTAATGATCTCATCGCTCAGTTTTCTGGGCCTCGGCATCCAGCCGCCGACCCCGGAATGGGGCGCGATGTTGAACGACGCCCGCACCTACCTCGACCAGGCGCCGCATCTGGTCCTCTTGCCGGGGCTGTGCATTCTCCTGTCCGTTTTGGCGTGCAACTTGCTTGGCGACGGCCTGCGCGCGGCCCTCGATCCGCGCTCGCGCCAACGCTAGTCCGATGAATTCTGGAATTGGAGAAGACCTTTGCCTAAATCCGTCATTCCGGCGAAAGCCGGAATCCAGTGTCTTCGTTACAGCTATTAGCGCTATAGTGTCACTCACATTAACCCCCATCCCAGCCTTCCCACACGAAGGGTAAGGGTTTATGTAAAGGTCTAGTAGAGGGAGTACAAGCAAGCACCGATGGCCGAGATATTAGCGCAGCCCCACCCGGAGCGAGCGCCGCTGCTTGCGGTGCAGGGCCTGAGCGTCTCGTTTTCCACGTCCGACGGCGATGTGCCCGCCGTGCAGGACGCCACTTTCGACATCGAGCCGGGACGCATTCTCGGCCTGGTCGGCGAATCCGGCTGCGGCAAGTCCGTCACGGCCCTGGCCCTGATGGGGTTGCTGCCCTCTCCGCCGGCCTGCGAACTTGCCGGTGAGGTCCGGCTGGAAGGCCGCAACCTGCTCACGCTCTCCGAACGCGAGCGGCAAGCGATTCGCGGCCGCTCCATCGCGATGATCTTCCAGGAGCCGATGACCTCGCTCAATCCCGTGCAACGGGTCGGGGATCAGATTGCGGAGGCCGTGCGCGTACACCGGCGCGTGGGTCGCCGCGCGGCGCGCGAGCAGGCAGTAGCGTTGCTCGACCAGGTGGGGATCCCGGCACCGGCCGAGCGCTCCCGCGCGCATCCCCACGAATTGAGCGGCGGCATGCGCCAGCGGGTAATGATCGCGATGGCCCTGGCGTGCCGCCCGGCCTTGCTGATCGCGGACGAGCCAACGACGGCGCTTGACGTGACCATTCAGGCCCAAATCCTCGATCTGCTCCGGCAGCTTCAAGAAGAGTTGGGAATGAGCCTGCTGTTCATTACCCACGACCTGGGAGTGATTGCCGAGTTGGCCGACGACGTGGCGGTCATGTACGCGGGGCGGATCGTCGAGCACGCGCCGGTCGAGACCCTATTCGCGGCCCCGCAACACCCCTACACCCAAGGGCTGCTCATGAGCATGCCTTCACTCGCGACCGACCGTAGCCGGCGCCTTCCATCCATCGCCGGCAGTGTGCCGCATCCCAGCCGGCTGCCGGCCGGCTGCGCCTTCACCCCCCGCTGCCCGCACACACAGTCACATTGCGTGACCGAGCGACCACCGGAGGTCGCCACGGGGCCGGGCCACCGCGTTTGCTGTTGGCTGCATGCGCCCGCACAACCGACCGGCGGCGTCCAGCCAATCGCAACCGGGCAGGCGCCGCGATGACGGGCGCGCGCGCGGCGGAGCCGCTGCTCCAGGTCGAAAACCTGGTCAAGCGCTTTCCGGTGCGGGGCAACCGGTTCGGTCGCCGGCCGGCGGTGCGGGCGGTAGACGGCGTCTCCTTTCACATCCGGCGCGGCGAGACCTTTGGTCTCGTGGGAGAATCGGGCTGCGGCAAGACCACGACCGGGCGCGTCATCCTGCGCCTCGTCCCCGCCACCGGCGGCAGCGTGCGCTTTGCCGGGCAGGACGTGTTCGCGCTGCGCGGCCGCGCCCTCACCGCCTGGCGCCGGCAGGCCCAGATCATCTTCCAAGACCCCTACGGCTCGCTCAATCCCCGCTTGACCGTCGGCGCCAGCATTGCCGAGGGCCTGGTCGCGCACGGTTTGGGCGACCGGCGCGAGCGGGAGGCGCGGGTGCATGAGGCGCTCACGGCCGTCGGCCTGCGTCCCGAGTACGCGCGGCGTTACCCGCACGAGTTCAGCGGGGGGCAGCGCCAGCGTATCGGCATTGCCCGGGCGCTGATCCTGCAACCTCAACTCATCGTCTGCGACGAGCCGGTCTCGGCGCTGGACGTCTCGGTGCAGGCGCAAGTGCTCAACCTGCTGCGCGACTTACAGGCCGCCCACGGCCTGACCTACCTGTTCATCGCCCACAACCTGGCGGTGGTCCGTTATATCGCGGACCGGATCGGGGTGATGTATCTGGGCAAACTGGTGGAGACCGCTCCCGGCGACGAGTTGTACCGGCAGCCCCGGCATCCCTATACCCAGGCGCTGCTCTCGGCCATTCCACAGACGCGGCCCGGCGAGCGCCAGGAGCGAATCGTGCTCGGCGGCGACGTGCCCAGCCCGCTCCATCCCCCGTCGGGCTGCCCGTTTCACCCGCGCTGCGCCCACGCGCTGCCCGTGTGCAAGCAGGTCATGCCGCCGACCAAGAAACTAGGCCCCGGCCATACGGTTGCCTGTCACCTGTACGAAGACGAGACGGGCTGAATGCTTACGTTTAGTTGACAATGGTTTTCATTAAGTCTACACTGTGTTAGTCTATTGGTAATGCCCTTGCGTCCTGTTTGCAGTAGACGGTCAAGGTTGTTACGCACTTTCACTCTAGCCGACGCCGCTTTCTCGCCGCCGCGACCGCAAGCGCACTCGCAGCCGTGGCGGCATTCGGCAACAAGACAAACGAGAACGGAGAAGACATGGAAAGAGGAGTATTCCTGATGCCAAATCGCAAGAATCACCTTGGGCGTCTGGCGCAGACGCTCGCTGCGGGTCTTGTCGTACTCGCTCTGGCTATCCTGGCTGCCTGCGCAACCGGCCAGGCCCCCCAAGCGCCTGCCGAAGAAGAGCCCAGGCCGGCCGCGCCGCCGGTACAGGTGGTGACAACCACCAACTTTGTGGCTGACTGGGTGCGGGTGGTAGGCGGCGACCGGGTGGAGGTCTTCAGCCTGCTGCCAGTGGGCGGCGACCCGCACCACTTCCAGCCCACGCCCCGCGACGTTGCCCGGGTAGCGGATGCGGATCTCGTCTTGTCAGTCGGCCTCTACTTGGAAGCCGCTTGGCTGGAGGAACTCTTGCACAACGCCAGTGCGGATGAGTCCAAGATAGTGGCGCTTGGTGAAAGCGTCAATCCAATCGAGTTTACCGCAGTCGATATGCACGACGATCACGGCGATGAAGATGACCACAGCGACGACGGCCATGACGACAACGGCGATGAAGACGAACACAGCGACGACGATCATGAAGACAACGGCGATGAAGACGAACACAGCGACGACGATCATGAAGATAACGGCGATGAAGACGAACACAGCGACGACGGCCACGACGAACACGGCCATGAGGGACACGTGCACGGCGCTTTCGATCCTCACTTCTGGTTCGACCCGATCCGGGTGAAGACCGCAGTCAACGAAATAGCCGCCCGCCTGGCGGTCATAGACCCGGACAACGCGGACGTCTACTTCCAGAACGCTCTTGAATACGGGGAGAAGCTCGACGAACTGCACGCCTGGATCCAAACCCAGGTCAGCGCGGTGGAACCGGAGCGCAGACTTCTGGTAACATCACACGATAGCCTCTCCTACTTTGCCGAACTATACGGGTTTGAGGTGGTCGGTCTGGTAATTCCGTCGCTTTCAACTCACGTGGAGCCTTCCGCGGAGCACATTGCAGGACTGGTCGAAGTGATCCGGAAACACGACGTGCCGGCAGTGTTTGGCGAGACGACGGTCAGCGACAGGCTGGCGCAAGCCGTGGCCAGGGAGACCGGCGCGGAAGTGGTCCAGCTCTACTCCGGCTCGCTTGGGCCGGCAGGCAGCGGCGCGGACACGTACCTGGGCATGGTGCGGTCCAACGTGGAACGCATTGTGGATGCACTAAAGTGAACACGGCTTCGAATGCGCAGGGAGCGAGCGTATCCCTTCAGGACGTGACCGTCGAACTCGACGGTCACATGGCCCTGAACAACGTCACCTTCGACGTGGACGCGGGGACTCTGATGGGCGTGGTAGGGCCGAATGGCGCCGGCAAGAGCACCCTGTTCAACGCCATTGCCGGGCTCCTGCCGGTGCGTCAGGGGAAGGTGACCCTTCACCGGGTAGACCAGGCGGGCGGGGCGTTGGCGTACGTGCCGCAGCGGGAGAGCGTCAACTGGCGGTTTCCCGTGACCGTGTCGGACGTGGTCATGATGGGCCGGCGCTGCCGGCTCAGATGGTTCCAGCGGCCGGGGAAGCGAGACCGAGAGCTTGTCAAGGCGTGCATCTGTCGTGTGGGCTTGTGGGATCAGCGTTCCGCGCTCATGACGGAGCTATCGGGAGGCCAGCGGCAACGGGTGTTCGTCGCCAGGGCGCTGGCCCAGGAGGCGAGCGTTCTGCTCCTGGATGAGGCCTTTAGCGGCGTCGACGCCGGCGCTCAGGAAGGCCTCGTCGAAGTCCTCCGCACACTGCGGGATGAGGGGCGCATCGTCTTGCTGGCGACCCACGACCTGACCAACCTGGCCGGCCGCTTCGACGAGGTCTTGTGTCTGAACTGCCAGGTGTGCGCCTGCGGCCCTCCCGACCAGGTCTTCACGCCCCAGGTCATGGAGAAGCTGTACGGCGCCCCCGGTGTGCGCCTCGCGCGGGATGTGGGCGGCGGAACGCAGGCGTGATAGACTTCCTCGTCGCCCCGCTCGAATACGGCTTCATGGTGAGAGCCCTCATCGGCTCGATTCTTGTGGGCGTGATGTGTCCGCTGGTTGGCGCGTACGTCGTCACCAGGAATCTCGCCTTCATTGGCGACGCGCTCGCTCACGCGGTGCTGCCGGGCATGGTGCTCGGGTTCATCGTCGGCATCAACCCGGCCATAGCCGCCATCCCAACCGGCGTCTCCGTTGCCATTTTGGTCAGAACGGTGAGCCGGCGCGCGGGCCTCAGCACGGATACTTCCATTGGCATTCTCTTTGCGGCCATGTTTGCCCTGGGACTTGTGATGCTAGCAAGCGCCACGAACATCCGGGTGAATATGGAAGACCTGCTGCTGGGAAAAGTGCTGGCCATATCTCCGACCGACATCTATGTGTCACTTGGGATAACGGCAATTGTCATCCTGGGGCTATTCTTCCTCCACCATTGGCTGCTGTTTGCGAGTTTTGACCCCGTGGGATCGCAGGTTGTCGGTTCGCGTACTAACTTCGTCGACTACGTGTTCCTGGTTATGCTTGCCCTCGTTATCGTAATTGGGATTCAGGCGGCGGGTATTGTTCTTGTGATGGCGATGCTGGTAACGCCCGCGGCCGCGGCCTATCTGTTGGTCAGGCGTTTCGTCTCGATGATGCTGCTGGCCGCGGCGCTGGGGACCGCTTCCGCAGTGACGGGCCTCTACGTCTCCTACCACTTCAATGTGCCCGCCGCTCCCGCCATGACCCTGGTAGCAAGCGGGATATTCGCACTGGTAGCCCTATTCAGGCGCAGAGCCCTGGCCTGAGAGGCTCGCTCTACAAATAACTTTAGCGAGCCGTTCGCCCTGAGCGGCGTCGAAGGGTGAACGGCGGAGCGACCGCGTAGAAACTCTGCCCGCCTCTCTCCGTTCGTGCTGAGCTTGTCGAAGCATGAACGGAGAGAGGCGGGCATTCTCCAATGCTGTCGCATAAACGTAGCGCGGGGGCTTGTCCCCCGCCGGAACTATTCAAACTGGCACGCACAGGATTGACCTAACAGCTTCGCAGGTTACAAACCTGCGCTACCGGAGATTCTAGACGCGAGTTCTGCTGTCGATCTGTTTAGTGCGACAGTATTACGGGCATTCTCATTCCTTTGTGTGCCCTTCAGATGGCCATGGTGATTCCCCTCGCAAACAGTGCGTCAGCGTCCCAAACGTCTGCAAAGTCCTGTTGCGCGATCGCGGTTTGGCGCATGGCCGCGCCGGGCGGGGGCGCCGCGCAAACAAAGACGACTAGCACGCCTGCGCCGCTTTCTCAGCCTCCCGGCGGGCGGCGGGCGAGGCTGAAACTCTGGCCCGTGGGCCCGCCGCGCGGACGGCTGGCCAGCCACACGGTGAGTTCCGCCACTTCTTCCGGCAGCTTGACGCGCTCGCTGGGGGCAAAGGGCGGCGGGCCGTCCAGCGTGAAGCGGTCGGCCGTGAGCGGCGTGAGCACCGGCCCGGGCACGATCTCGTTCACCTCGACGCCGTGCTCCCACACCTCCAGCGCGAGGCACTTGGTGAACATCCACACCGCCGCCTTGGCCGTATTGTACGACGCGCTGCCGGCCCGCGCCTCGTGGCCCATGCCGGAGCCGATGTTGATGATCTTGCCGCCCCCGCCCGCAATCATCCCGGGCAGGACGTAGCGCGCACAGGCGTACGTGCCGATGAGGTTCACGTCGATGCACGCCGCCCACAAGTCCGGCGCGCTCTCCGCCACCGGTGCGTTTTCGGTGCCGCCGCCGGCATTATTTACCAGAATATCGATGCCGCCCAAGGACTCCGCCGCCTCGCCTACCATCTGTTCGACCTGGCCCACGTCGCCCACGTCGCATACAAACGACACCGCGTAGCCGCCCGCCGCCTGAATTTCCGCGACAACGGCGTCAAGCTGGTCCTCGGAGCGCGCGGTGACGGCCACGCTTGCGCCTTCTTGAGCAAAGGCGAGCGCGATCGCGCGCCCAATGCCGCGCCCGCCGCCCGTAATCAGCGCGCGGCATCCTGACAACGTTTCACCCATCGCACGTGCTCCGCTCCGTTCCATCCAAATCTTGACAGTGCCGCCCGTTTCGCCTACCGTAGTCTATGACGCTATGCGGGCATGGTGTAGTGGCAACACGCGACCTTCCCAAGGTTGAGACCGTGGGTTCGAATCCCATTGCCCGCTCCAAAACGACGCCAATCCGCGCGCTCACTGCCGGCTACCGCCCCGTAGCGCGGGGGCTTGTCCCCCGCCTCTTCTTTTGCAATGTCGTCGCGCGAACGCTTGTCCCACGCTCTCCCGCCAACCACCCGTAGCGCGACGGCTTGTCCCCCGCGCCTTGCCTGACTAACCGCGTAGACCACGCGCCGCCCTGGCGCGGCCATCTAGGCTACTCTTCGCCGGCCCGCCCCGCCAACTCCCGGTCCAGCATCATCAGGCCGCTGGGGTCATCCTGCACCCGCTTCAATTGCTGCACGATGTCGCCGGTCACGCGCTCTTCCTCCACCTGTTCCACCAGGAACCACTGCAATTCCGCCTGGGTGGTATAGTCGTTCTCCTCTTCGGCCAGGGCGTAGAGATTGTGGATCATCTGCGTGACCTCCTGCTCGTGGGCCAGCGCGTTCTCGAAGACCGCCAGCGGCTTGCCCATGCGCGGGGACGGCGCCTCGATGCCCTGGATGACGATGTCGCCGCCCCGGTTCACCACCATGTCGATCACCCGCAGCGCGTGGGCGCGTTCCTCATCGCTCTGCACGCGCATCCAGTGGGCAAAGCCGGGCAGCGCCTGCGACTCGAAGTACGCCGCCATCGCCAGGTAGAGGTGAGACGCGTAGAGTTCGTCGGTGATCTGCTTGTTCAACGCCGTGCGTATCGATTCGGACAACATTGGCTTTCGCTCCTCAGTTCGCATGTGCGTGGGTGAATCGCAACCCTGATCCCCATTGTACTACGCAAGAGGCGCCGCGCAATCTGCCGGGCAGCGCCTGCTCGTTTCCGAGACCCCGCCAAAGAAGTGCGCCGACCGGACTGGCGCGGCGCCGGCGGCTCGGTAGACCCGCCGCCGGAACGCTTATTCCTCTCCCAATACGCGCGCGGTAGAATGAGCGGGAGTCTGCCCGGCGCGCTGCCCGCCCGCGCCGGGGCGGCTGTCGTTTCGCCGTCGACTCACAGCGGCATTGCGCGCTTGGGCGGCGCAATGCTCTACAAAGATGGCGGCAGCATGGTACGGTAGTAGGTAGAGAGCAACAGCGCGTGCATTCTGGCAGGCCGCCGCTGGCAGCGGCCACACCAGGAAGAGAGCACCCACCCAGAACAGGCCAGAAGGAGGCAATGGCATGTCAGTCTATGACCGTGGCGGCCCGCGCGGCGGCCCGCCGGACGACGAAGACAATGAGGACTTTGGCGAAGTCTTCCGCCAGACCCGCGACCGGGCCCGGCGGGCGCAACGCTTCATCATCCTCGGCTTTGCAATCGCGGTAGTGTTGTGGATCGGCTCCGGCGTCTACATCGTCGGCCCCGCCGAGCAGGGCGTTGTCCTCCAATTCGGACGGCACGTGAACACCACGTCGCCGGGCGTGAACTACCGCCTGCCCTGGCCGGTCCAAAGCGTCGTCATCGTTGACATCGCCAACGTGCGCCGTGCCGAAATCGGCCAACGCACGGTGGCCGGGCAGAGCGGCCAGGAGACCCGCCGCATCCTGGAAGAAGCGCTAATGTTGACGGCTGACGAAAACATCGTCGAAGTTGGCCTGCTCGTGCAGTACAAGGTCAAGGACGCCGCGGCGTTCGTCTTCAACGTGAACAATCCGGAAGCCGTATTGCACACAACCACGGAAGTTGCGCTGCGCAGCGCCGTGGGCAAGATGCCCATCGACGGCGTAATCACCGAGCGCCGCGCCGAGGTGCAGGAGAACACCCGCGCCTACTTGCAGGAACTCATGGACGAATATGACGCGGGCATCCAGATCACCGACGTGCGCCTGCAAGTGGCCGACGCGCCCGACCAGGTGCGGGACGCCTTCCACGAAGTGGTGCGCGCCCGTGAAGACCGGGAGCGCAAGGTGAACGAAGCCCAGGCCTACCGCGAAGACGTGGTGCCCCGAGCGCGCGGTGAAGCCAAGCGCCTCCTGGAACAAGCGCAGGCGTACAAGGAAGAGCGCGTCCGCAGCGCGCGCGGTGAGAGCGAGCGCTTCCTCTCCATTCTGAGAGAGTACCGCCTCGCCCCCGAGGTAACCCGCGAACGCATGTACATCGAGGCGGTCGAGCAAGCCATGGCGGACGTGGAGAAAGTGCTGATTGCGCCGGCCGACAGCGGCGTGCTGCCCTTCCTCCCGCTCCGCAGCCTGCAGTCCGGCTCGCAATCATCCAGCATTAGCCAGTAGAGGAGGCGCCAAATGGGACGAACCCTAACCGTAATCGTCGCCCTGGGGGCGCTGATTCTCATCGTGTTTTCGCAGGTGACCTTCGTTGTCGCCGAAACCAACCAGGCCATCGTCTTGCAGCTTGGCGAGTATCGCTACACGGCCCGAGACCCCGGCCTCTACTTCAAGCTGCCTTTCGTGCAAGAAGCGGTCTACTTCGACCGCCGCTTGCTCTCCAGCGACGCCGAACCGCAGGAGTATCTCACGCTTGACAAGAAGCGCGTCATCGTTGACCACGTGACCCGCTGGCGCATCATCGACCCGATCAAGTTCTTCGTCAGCGTGCAGAATGAGACCGGCGCGCGGGCACGCCTGGACGACGTCGTCTTCTCGGAACTGCGCCGCACCCTCGCGACGTACAACTTCGACGTGATCATTGCCAGTGAACGCGAGAACATCATGGGACTGGTCACAATCGCCAGCAGTCAACGGGCCCTGGACTTCGGTATCGAGGTGATTGACGTGCGCTTCAAACGCGCCGACCTGCCTGAGGAAGTCGAGGAAAGCGTCTTCGACCGGATGCGGGCCGAGCGCGCGCGTGAGGCCAACCGCTACCGCGCCGAGGGTGAGGAGCAAGCCGCCGAGATCATGGCCTCCGCCGACCGCGAACGCATCGTGATCGTCGCGGAAGCCGAGGAGGCAGCAGCGCAAACCCGCGGCGAGGGCGACGCCGAAGCCATCGCCATCTACGCCGACGCCCTCAACCAGGACCCCGAATTCTTCGCCTTCCGCCGCCGCCTGGAGGCGTACGTCAAGGTCTTGAAGCAAGGCGACATGCTCGTCATCTCGCCGGAGAGCGAGTTCTTCAAGTACCTGATCGACCCGTCACCGCAGCGCGACGTGGGCAACCCACTGCCCGCGCTGGCGCCGACGACCGTGGAAGACGAGTAAGGAGGCTGCGCTAACCTTGTCCTGCGCTCTTGCGCCGGCCATGTGCTTCGAAGGCTGCGCCAGCAAGCGCCGGACGATAGCGCCATCCGAATGCGGTAGGGGCACGGCATGCCGTGCTCCTACCGCAACCGGCGGTTTCTCACGATTGGCGCGCGGAACTCCAGCGATACCGCCTGTCACGCCCGCCGCCACCGCCCGAAGTGCTATACTGAGAACAGTTGAACACATGCCCCGTTAGCTCAGTGGATAGAGCACTGGCTTGCGGAGCCAGGGGTCGAGCGTTCGAGTCGCTCACGGGGTACCAAGGCTCTCACATCATGCCGTGCCCAAAGGGGTCGTCTCCTATCCACCGTTCGTCAGCCGGCTCTGTGGCCGGTTGGTAGCGGGTGTCGGTGGAGAGGCGGATGCGGTTCCGGGCGCTTTCGTTGTCGATGGCGCAGTGCAGCGTAAACATGCCGAAGACGAGCAGATCGCCCGGCTCGAACTCCGTAGTCAGCCAGCGGCCGCCGTAGCGCTGTTGGGGCTGGTTGGGGTTCTTGGTCAGCCAGCCGCCGCCGTACGGGTTCTTCTCCTTGTCCCGGTCCACGTCGATCTTGCCGTAGGTGTTCTGCAACTCTTCCCAGCGGTGCGAGCCGTGCAGGATTGCCAGCGGGCCGTCGCCCAGGGGCACGTCGCCCTGGGGTATCCACGCCGTCATGAGCCGCGGCGTGCCGCGTCCCATGTAGACCCAATCGAAGTGGCAGCCGGTGGCCGCGCCGCGCCGCACGTTGCGCACCCAGATGTAATCGAGATGCCGCACCGCTTCGCCAAAGAACTGCGCGAAGAACTCCATGACCCGCCCGGCAAAGCAAATCTCTTTCAACGCCGGGCCGGAGCGCAGGCGGCGGGCGAAATGCTTGCGGTCGCTGGCGCTGATGCCGCTGGTATCGCCGGAAAAGACCGCGTCCATGAAGGGCTGCGCGCGGTCGATCAGGCCGATTTCGTCCAGCCTGCCAATCAGTTCCCGCCGCGCAGCCAGCACCTTCTCCGTGTCCAGGTAGCCGCGCAGCAGCAGGTAGCCGTCCTCGGCGAACCGCTCGCGCAGCGCGGCCGCATTGCCCAGCAGGCCGTTGGCCTCGCGCAACTCCCCAAACGACTCGTTGGAGAGGTCGAAGGCATTGCCGTTCGATGTCAATGTATCCGGTAGCACCGTCGTCTGCATCGCCACCCTCCAGAGCCTCACATCTGACGCGTTGGTTCCCAAGCGGCGGGCCGCCGCCCGAGACCGCGCGCCGCGTCAACACGTGTTGCGAGCACGTCCATACTACCTGCCGCGCGCACGGAAAGGCAATGCGGCAGTCCCTCACCGCCCCGGCGCCGCAGCGCCGGCGCCATCCGGCGTTCACACCACTCAGAAGTCTCACATCATGCCGTGGCCGAAAGGATCATCTCCGATCCAGCGTTCGTCAGCCGGTTCGCTGGCAAGTTGGTAGCGCGTGTCGGTGGAAAGGCGGATGCGGTTCGCCGGGCTCTCGTTATCCAGCGAGCAATGGAGCGTGAACATGCCGAACATGAGCACGTCACCCGGTGCGAACTCGGTGGTAAGCCAGCGCCCGCCGTAGCGTTGCTGCGGCTGGTTCGGATTCTTCGTCAGCGAGCCGCCGCCGTAGGGGTTCTTCTCCTTGTCTTTGTCCACGTCGATCGCGCCGTAGGTCTGCTGCAGTTCCTGCCACTTGTGGGAGCCGTGCAGGATCGCCAGCGGTCCGTCGCAGAGGGGCACCGCTCCTTGTGGGATCCATGCCGTCACCACGTTCCTGGTGCCGCGTCCCATGTACACCCAGTCGAAGTGACAGGGAGCAGCCGCCCCGCGCCGCCGGTTCCGCACCCAGATATAGTTGAGGTGCAGCACCTCATCACCGAAGTACTCCGCGAAGAACGACATGATCCGGCCGGAGAAGCAGACCTCCTTCAGCGCCGGCCCCGACCGCAGTTCACGGGCAAATGCCCGGCGGTCCGACGCGCTGATGCCGCTCGTATCACCCGAAAAGACGGCATCCATGAAGGGCTTGCCCCGGTCGATGAGACAGATTTCGTCGAGCTTTCCGATCAGTTCGCGGCGCGCTGCCAGCACCTTCTCCGTGTCCAGATAATTGCGGAAGAGCAGGTAGCCGTCCTCGGCAAGCCGTTCGCGTATCGCGGCCATGTCACCCAGCAAGCCGTTGGCGTCGCGCAACTCCCCGAACGTCTCCTGCGAGAGGTCGAAGGCATGGCCGTTCGACGTCAATGTATCCGGGAGAACCATCGTCTGCATCGCCACCTCATACCCTCCTAACTTGCCGTGAGAAACACCGAAACCGCAGCGCCCGCGTTTCCACGCGCTCCGACGGCCTATTCGAATGCTGCCCTGTCAATTGTGCCAAATGGCGGGCTTCTAACCGGCCCTATCCCGTCGATTGCACGCCGGCCGCGATGCCGTTGATGGTCTGGAAAATCCCTTCCAGCAAGCGCCGCGCCTCCGGCGGCAGTTCGTCCAGCGGCGTTTCCGCCTCCGCGCTGAAGCTTTCCCGCCACTCCCGCATCATGCGCACTTGCAGGCAGTGCAGCGGGTCCACGTAGGGATTGCGCAGCAGGATCGAGCGTTGGAGCACCGGCGACGAATCCAGCAGGTGGTCCTGGGCCGTTATTTGCAGGAGCGCGTCCCGCGTGCGTTGATATTCATCCGCAATGGCAGTATAGACCTTTTCGCGCACGGCGTCGTCCGCCACCAGGCCCGCGTAGAGGCGCGCCACCGACATATCGGCGGTGCCGATGCTCAACTGGGCGTTGTCGATGAGCGAGCGGAAGAAGACCCAGCGGCGGTACATCGCCTGCAGGCGTGCCAGATTGCCCGCGTCCGCGGCGATAAACGACTGCAAGGCGCTGCCCACGCCGTACCAACCCGGCACGTTATGTCTACTTTGCGTCCAGGCGAACACCCACGGTATCGCCCGCAGGTCTTCCACCCGGTCACCGCCTTTGCGCGAGGCCGGCCGCGACCCCACGTTCATGCGGCTGATGTATGCAATCGGCGTGGCCTGCTGGTAGTACGTGCGCAGTGCCGGCGTCTCGTAGATCAACGCGCGGTAAGCGCGAAACGCCGTTTGCGAGAGCGCGGCCATCGTTTCCTCCCAGTCCGGCTCCAGCGAGGCGCGGGACTCTAACACGCTGGGACTGAGCCGCGCCAGGAGCATGGCGTGGATAACCTGCTCCAGGTTGCGGTGCGCCACCGGCCGCCGCCCGTAGCGGGAGAAGATGACCTCCCCCTGCTCGGTCAGCTTCATGCCGCCCGCCAGCGAATCCGGCGGCTGCGCCATGATCGCCCGGTTGGTCGGCCCGCCGCCCCGGCCCAGCGCGCCGCCGCGACCATGGAAGAGTTGCACGGTCACGCCGTGCGCCCGGCAGGCGGCCACCACCTGCTTCTGCGCGCAGTAGAGTTCCCACGTGGAGGTGAGGAAGCCGCCGTCCTTATTGCTGTCCGAGTAGCCCAGCATGACCTCGCAGCGGTCGTCCCAGCAGGCCACGTGCGCGCGGAAAATGGGAATGGCAAGCAGCGCGTGAATGAACTCGCGGCCGCCGCGCAAGTCCTCGATAGTTTCGAGCAGCGGCACGATCTTGAGGCGGCTTGCGCTCACCCGGCCGGCTGAATCCACCTGCCAGAGCCCCGCTTCTTTGGCCAGCAGCGCCACTTCCAGCACGTCGCTCACGGCCTCGGTGAAGCTGATGACGTAGGTGTTGCAGGCCTCGACTCCCACCTCCACCTGCATACGGGCGATGCTGGCAAACGTGTCGAACGCCTGGCGGGCGGCGGCGGAAACCGCGAGTTCCGCGAAGCCAATGGTGGCTGGGTCGGACAACAAGCGGGTCAGCAGCGCCACTTTGGCCGCTTCAGCCAAGCCGCTGTAGCGCGGCGTGACCTCGCTAGCGGCCAAGTACTCATCCAGCGTAGCGGCATGGACGCCGCTGTGCTCGCGCACGTCCAGGTCCACCAAGTGAAAGCCGAAAACCTGCACCCGCCGGATCACGTCGCGCAGCCGGCCGTTGGCAATGCGCTCGCCGCCGTTTTCAACCAAGCTCTCCCGCATGAGTTGGAGATCGGCCAGCAACGCGCCGGGGTCGTGATACGCGCCCGCGGCCGCGGCCCCGCCGCCGGCGTAGCGTCTTCTGGTGCGCGCCAGGCGCTTCTGCATGAACTGGATCTTCGTCCGGTATGGTTCCGCCAGGTCCGCTTTGGCGCCGACGCCCGCGCCGGGCAGAGACGTTCGGTCGCTGGCAATGGAATCTAGCAACTCTTGTGAAACGGCAGTGTAACGGGCGGAGAGGCTCAGCACCCGCCAGAGTTCGTCCAAATCTCGTGTGTACCGCTCGAGAATCAGCGAGCGGTGCATGCGCAGGGTCTCCTCGGTCACGCGCGGTGTCACGAAGGGATTGCCGTCCCGGTCGCCGCCCATCCACGAGCCAAAGGTGAGGAAGCGCGGCACGGCAAAATCGTCATCCGCATAACTTGCTTGCAGCGCGTCTTCCAATTCGTGGTAGAGCGCCGGGATTACGTCCAGCAGCACCTGGTCGAAGTAGTAGAGGCCGTCGTCCACCTCGCCCAGCACCGTGGGCCGTTCCCAGGGTGTGATGTCGGTCTGCGCCAGAATCGTCACGATTTCATGAATCTTCTCGCTGGCGCCGCGTTCCAAAGAGAGGTCGTGGCGGTTGTTCTCGCGTTCGGCCAGACAGGTGCGCAGCAACTCCAGGAAGACCAGCAGCGTGCGCCGCCGCACCTCCGTGGGGTGCCGCGTGAAGACGGGACGCAGGGAAAGCAACGCCAGGATGGGCGCGAGTTCCGCCGGCGTGACCCCTTCGCTCTTGAGCCGCCCCACGGCGGCGGCAATGGACTCGTAGCGCGGCTGCGGATAGCTTTCGCGTTGGTTCTCCCTCATGCGGCGCAGACGGTGCTGCTCCTCGGCGGCATTGATCAGATAGAAGTAGAGTGAGAAGGCGCGCGCTACGGCGAACATCTCTTCCTGCTGCAAGTCGGCAACTGAATCCGCCAGCGGTTGCAGTGATACGGTTGCGGTGGTCGTGCGCTGCCAAATGGCGCGCAGGCGAATGTCCTCAACCAGATCCAGCAGCGCCGCGCCGTGCTGTTCGCGCAGCACGTTGCCGAGCACGCTGCCGAGAAAGTGCACGTCGTCGCGCAATTGCTCGATCGGCACCCGGCGCAAGGCTGTCTGTCTTGGCTCGTCTTCCATCGTCTCCACCACGTTCAAACTGCCGCCCACAACGCAGTCAGCGCCTGCGCCGTTCTAATGTTCGATTGCCAACCGCAACGCGCGCCGGTCAACCGTGCACGGCCCGCGATCATCCTTATCATGCCACATCCAGGCGCCCATTGACCCACAAGACTTCCTCTCTCAGGGCAGACTCTCCCTCTTCCTGGCTGCCAGGGATATGCAAATGTCATTCCGAGCGCAGCGAGGAATCTAAAGCTGCTGACTTTGGAGGGCTGTGCATTAGATTCCGCGAACAGGGTTCGACACTCCGCTGCGCTCCGTTCGGAATGACAGGTGAAGTCGATTATAGAAAACTTACCCCTGTCAGCTGGGGAGAGGGACGGGGTGAGGGTATTCTGCGCCCGGAGATCACTTACAGGCCGCATCAAATCCGCAAAGCCGCGCGCAGACGAGCGGGGGCCATTTCGGCCAGCAAACCGAGTTCAGGCAGACCAATCAAACGAAGTAAGCCGAGATACGCCAGCAGCAGCGCCCCGCCGCCGCCCACGATCAGCGCCAGCAGGCCCGCCGCACCCGCCGCCCCGGCCAGCGCGCTATGGACGAACAACATGCCGCCCGCGGCCAGCGCCACCAACAGCGTGCACGCCCCAACCGGCGCAAAGAAGCGGCCAAAGCCCGCGCCGCCCACGCCGCCCAGCAGCCGATTGAGCAGCCAGAGCATCACCAGCGCGTGGCCGGCGTTCTGCGCGGTGTTGGCCAGCACCAGCCCCGGCATGCCCAGCAGGCCCAGCAGCGGCAGCGCCACCGCCAGGTAGAAGCCGATGCCCAGAATGCCGACCAGCACGGGCGTGCGCGTATTCTTGCGCGCGTAGTAGGCAAAGATGAAGAGTTGATCCAACCCCGTCAGCGGCAGTTGCAGGCTGTAGAGCAGGAGCGCCAAGCCGGTAGCGCCGGTATCCGCGGCATCGAACGCGCCCCGCTGGTAGACGAGCTCCACGATCTCCCGGTGCCACACCAGCATCAGGGCGAAGAGCGGCAGCATGAGCAAGAGAATGAGCCGCACGCCCTGGCTGAGAATGCGCCGGAAGTCGGTCAGGTCGCGGTTGCCGCTCGCTGCGGCCAGCAGGGGCAGCACCGCCAGCGCGATCGCCGACCCCACCAAGCCCAACGGCAGTTGCACCAGCCGGGTGGCGTAGTTCATGGCCGCGATGCTGTCCTGGCCCGTGCAGGACGCCAGGTTGCGGTCCAGGACGATGGCAAGCTGGGTGATGATAAGCCCGGCGAAAACGGGCGCGTAGAGGCGCAGGATGCGGGGCACGGCCGGGTGCGTGAAAGCCAACCGCGGCCGCAATCCCATGCGCCACAGGCCGGGCGCCTGGAACACCAATTGCCCAGCGGAACCGACCAGCACGCCGGCCGCCAGACTGGCAACCCCGAGCCGGTTCACGAAGAGCAAGGCGGTGAGGATGATGCCCAGGTTATAGACCGCCGCGCAAAAGGCCGGATAGTGCGGTCGTTGACCGGCGTAGAGCGCCGCGTTAACCACCCCGGACAGTCCGAGAAAGGCCGCGGCCGGCAGCGTGAGGCGAGTCAGCCAGACCGTCTGCGCCAGCAATTCCGGCGCGGGGCCGCCGCCCGCCGCCCCGCTTGCGGCCTGCGACGAGATGAGGCACTGGTTGGCAAGCTGACCGGCAAAGCCCGGCACGAGCACGCGCACCAACGGCTCCGCAAAGAGGCTGAGCAGCACCACCATGCCGCCCAACACTACCGCCGCCAACGCGAGCATGGCGCCGAACAGCGCCGAGAACTCGCGGCTGTTCCGCCCGCGCCCGTCAGGGCGCGCGTATTCCGCGAATACGGGCACCAGCGCCGCCGTCACCGCGCCGCCGAGCAGCAGGTCGTAGAGCATCGTCGGCACTTGGGTCGCCGCCACGAAGGAAGAGGCGTCCCCGCTCACGCCGAAGAGGTAGGCGATCGTCTGCTCGCGCACCAGGCCCAGAACGCGGCTGACCACCGCGCCGACTAGCAGCACCAGCGCGGCGCGCGCCAGGATCGCGTCGGTGGCCGCCGGCGCGCTCATCTAAGCGGCGGCGCGTGGCGCGAAATCGCCGCGTGACGCGAAATCGCCGCGTGGCGCGAAGTCGCCGCGTGGCGCGAAATCGCCGCGTGACGCACAATCGTCTCGCGGCGCGCTCATCCACTTCGCCTCCGCCGCCAGCGGCGCAGGCCCGCGCGCGCGCCCAGAACGGCCGCGCCGATTGCGGCCAACGGAATGCCAAAGATCAGCAGCCAAATCAGCACGTCCACCGCCCGCTGCGCCACGACCACCAGCGCCGCCAGACCGGCCTCGACCGTCCGGCCCGGCCGCCACACCGAGCGTCTGGAGACATCCTCGCGCAGCGCGGTCACGTACGCGTCGGCGCGGTTGTTGAACGTCACCGCATCGGGTTGTTCGGCGGCAATGGAAATGGGAATCTGCAGGCGGCCTTCCGCCACGTCCAGCCGCAAGCGCATTGTCGCGTCGATGCCGGCGCCGGCTTCCAGCCGTCCGAGTTGCCACACCACGCTGCCCGTCTCGCGGTCGTAGCTGCCGCCGCCATCCGCCCGCACGAAGGTCATCCCCGCCGGAATTTCCGCCCGCACCGTCACGTCGGCAGCGTCAGCCGTGCCCACGTTGGCGGCGTAGATCCAAATCGACACGTCGCTCCCCTGCGCGCCCGCGGCGGGGCTTTCAACGTTCAGCGTGAGGTCCGGCGCGAACGTCAACGTGAGCGCCGCCGTATTGTCGGCGGCGTCGGCCTCCGCGCTCGCGGATCGGATCGCGGCTTCAAGCCGGATGCCGGCGGCGGCATCATCCACGCGCAGGTGGGCAAACACGCTGCCAACCGCGCCGGCCGCGACGTCCGCCAGATTCCAGCGGATTTCGCGAGACGACGCTTCGTATTGACCGCCTTCGCTCAGTTCGTACACGCTGAGGCGCTCAGGCAGGCTGAGCGTGAGGCTGCCGGCCCGCGCCGCCACGCTGCCGCTGTTGCGGTACGTGAGCGTAAACGTCGTCACGGCGCGCGCCGCGGGCGGGCTACCGGCGGCAATTTCTACCGCGAGATCAGGTGGGGCGTGCAGCAGCAACCGGATCGTCGCCAGCGCGATGCGGTCCTGCAAGACGTTCAAGCGGCCCTGCAGCCGCTCGCTCTCGCCACGCACTTCCGCCAGGCGCTTCTCGATTTGCAGCAGGTCTTCAACCGTGTCGGCCTGTTCCACCAGGGCGAGCAGTTGCGTTTCGGCGGCGGCGAGGTTGCGGAGGCGCGCGTCCAGGTCGGTGTATTCCTCCGTGACGTCGCGGGCGGTCGTCTGCTCCGCAAGGACCTCCTCTGCCAGCCCCCGCAATTCCGCCAACGCCCGGTCGAACGCCGCCGCCGGCACCCGCAGCGTGAGCGCCGTTGGCCGGGGATCGCCGGCCCGCCGCGTCTCGGCAGCGGCTATGAACGCGCCCGGCATACCGGCAAGGATTTGCTCAACCGCCGCCACGGCGGCCGCCGGGTCCGCCACCACGATGGTCAACGTGCCGTCGCGGATGACCTTCGCGTCCTCGGCAAAGGAAACCCTCGCCGCGGGAGCCGGCGCGGCTGCCGCGACTTTGGCGTTGGCCGCGGCCTGGGCCGCGGGCGCTTCCCGTGGGGCAACCTGTGGTGAATCCACCGCCGACTTCATGGCCGGCGCCTCGTCCGCGGCGTAGGCCTCCTCCGCCACGGCCAGCGCCATTTCGGATTCCTCGGTCGCACCCGCGCCAAAGAAGCCGTCCTCATCCCCGGACATGGCAGCGGGCAGGAAGAAAAGCGCGCCGCCCACAACGACCGCCGCCGCCAGCAGGGCGAGCAGCCCAACCAAGCCGCCAACCACCAGCAAGGCTCTCTTCATGCGCTAGCTCCTTACCGCTCTCAAGCGCCGACTATCCCGCAACCGGCCGCGCGCCGGCGGCTGCGGGAGCGGCAAGCCGGAATGCTTCGCCGCCGCGCTCGCTGCCAGGCGTCAGTCTTGGTCTGAGACTCGCCCGCCGCCGCTTTCCAGGGCTTTCATATAGGCGCGCATGGCGCGATCGGTCTTGCCCAGGCGCTGGTAGACGTCGCCAAGCTGCTGCCAGGCTTGCAGCTTATCCGGCGTGGATTCCGCTAGCGCCTCCAGGCGTTCCGCGATAGAGTCGGGCGCGGCGGCGCCCGCCCCATCCGCCTGCCGTTCCAGCGCGGCCAGCAATTCCTCCCAGGTATCCTCGTCCGGCTTGGCGTCCACAGCGGACTCCGTCTCCAGACCGAACTCCGCGTCCGCGACGGCGGCGGTGTCCGCGTCCGGCTGAGCGGCCGGCGCGGCAGCCGCTTCAACGTCTTCAGTCTCTGTGACAGCATGAGTGGCAGGCGTGTCCGCCGCCACTGCCTCCTCGGCCCTGGGAGCAGGCGTCACGATCACGCGCGGGGCATCCGGTTGCCCCGCCTCCGCGCCGGACGCGGCCTGGGTAACCGCCGGCAATGGCGAATCGCGCGGCGTCTCTGCCGCCGCCGCAGCCTCCCGCGCAGCCGGCGCGCGTTCCGCGGCGCGTTCAGGCTCCGGCGCTCGCGTGGCGGCCAGTTCCGCCTCGATCCGTTGCAGGAAGTCCAGCGGCACGCTGATTTCCGCGTCGTCGCTGGGCAGCGGCAGGCGCGAAGGGCCGTTGGCCGGGTAGAGGGCGCGCGCCAACACGAAATCCGGGTCCACCTGGCGGGAACGCTCGAAGAACTGCCGCGCCTGATCCATCAGTCCCAGGTGCGCGCGCACGTCTGCGGAAAGCAAGATGGCCTTCAGGCAGTTCGGGTGCGCGCGGACGATCTCATCGGCCAGTCCGCCCGCCGCCTGCCGATCGCCATTGAGCCAGTGCGCCTCCATCAACGCCACGTGCGCGCTCCAGTGCACCTGGCGTTCTTCCAGCAATTGGCACAGTTCGGCAATCGCATGCTCGATAAGACCGCTGCGCAGGTGAATGCGGGCGAGCCCAGTGCGCGTCAAGAGCGCCTCACCGGCGGACGCGCCGTCCTCTGCGCCCTGCAGCGCCACCACGCGCTGCTTCACCTCCGTGCGCGCGGGCTCGCACTCGAACGCCCGGCGCAGCGCGTCCAGCGTCTCTTCGTCCCGTCCCTGGGCTTCCAGCGCGTCGGCGTAGCTTGTGAGCGTGCGCGGATTCTCGGGGTCCATGTCGAGCGCCTGCGAGAAGTGATCCGCGGCCTGCTCGTACCGACCCGCCGCCAGGGAGACGTGGCCCAACAGGGTGCGCGCCGCCAGGTTATGCGGCGACTGCGCCAGCGGGTAGCGGGCGATCTCTTCCGCCAGCGCAAAGCGCTCCAGCGCCAGCGCCTGCTCTCCCCACTGCAAGAAGTCCTTGAGCTTCATACTGTCCTGCGCTCCGCCGGTGTGCCGCGCCCAACGCGGCTTCAGGCCGCCGGTCAACCGTCACCGCACACCCGCCCCGCGCCGGCGCAGCGCCAACGCGGCCTAGTTCCACATGCTCACCAGATCTTCCATCGCCGCCCGATCGAGTCCCGGCCCTACCAGCGCCACGTGCGCCCAGCCGGGCACGAAGACGCGCTGCGCCGCGCGCAAGACGTCGTCGGCCGTAAGGTCGTCGAGGATAGCCAGCATTTCATCCAGTGTGAGCGTGGTATGCATGAGCACCTCTTGGCTGCCGTACCAACTGGCCACGTTCCAGCTATCTTCCATGCTCAGCAGCAGGCGGCCCTTGGTGAACTCGCGCACCTTATCCATCTCATCCGCCGTGAGCTTCTCCTGACGGATGCGGTCCACCTGCTCCCAGATGGCGGACAGGGCGCCGTCAAGGTGTGTATCCTCGACGCCGGCGGCAATGACGAACGCGCCGGTATCGAAGTATTGCTCGGCGTAGGAGTAGATGTCGTAGGCAAAGCCCAGCCGCTCCCGCACTTCCACCGCCAACCGCGAACTCATGCCGTCGCCGAGGGCCGTATTGAGCAGTTCCAGCGCATGGCGGTCCGGATCGGCGTGGGAGAGACCCGTGCCGCCAATGCAAAGCTGCACCTGATTGTGGTCCTCGGGCTCCGTAAACACCCGCTCGTCCGGCTGGGTGGCCACCGCGGGCAGCCAGGCCGGGCCGGTGCCTTTCCGCAAACCGCCAAACGCCTCTTCCGCATGGGCCAAGGCCTGGTCCGCTTCCACGCCTCCCGCCACCACGAGCACCATGTTGTTGGCGCGGTAGAAATCTTCCAGGTGCTTGAGCAGGTCGTCCCGGGTGATGTGCATGATCGTCTCCGGGCGGCCGCCAATGTCCTCTCCCAACGGATGGCGCGGCCACAGCAGGCGCGACATGAGGACGTGCACCCAATCCGACGGCGTATCCTGGTAGAGGTCAAGCTCCTCCAGAATCACGCCGCGCTCGCGCTCCACGTCGTCGGCGTGAAACGTGGGGTTCAGGATGATGTCCGAGAGGATGTCGAAGGCAATCGGCAGGTGCTGGGAGGCCACTTTCGCCCACACGACCGTCGCCTCGCGCCCGGTGCTCGCGTTCAACAAGCCGCCGGTGCGCTCGATCGCCTCCGCGATCTCCTGCGGGTCCGGCCGCTGGGCGGTGCCCTTGAAGAGCATGTGTTCCAGAAAGTGGGAGAGCCCCATCTGGTCGTACGGCTCGTAGCGAGACCCGGCGCCGCAGAAGAGGCTCACCGTCACGGCCCGGGTGTGCGGCATGGGCAAGACGAGCACCCGCAGTCCGTTTGGCAGGGTATGCCTACGCAAGGTCTGCCCTTTCATTGGTAGCGCCCATCAGGCAGCGGCGGGAAGAGCGGCAAGCTGCTGCAACTCTTCCAGAGCGCGCTGCACGGCCGCGTCCTCCTCCAGCGAATCCGTGATGTCGGCTTCCATCTCGATATCGGGGGTGATGCCCACGTTTGAAATCGACTCTCTGCCCGGCGTCAGCCAGCGCGCGATGGTGACGCGCAGTTGCGAGCCGTCGCTCAGGTCGTGGGGCAACTGCACCGTGCCCTTGCCAAACGTGCGCTGACCGATGATGACGGCGCGCTCGTAGTGGGCCAGCGCGCCGGCCACGATCTCCGAGGCGCTGGCGCTGCGTTCGTTCACGAGGACGACGAGGGGAATATCCAGCGCCACCCCGCCTCTGTCCGCTCGATACGGGCGCTGCTGATTGGCCTGCTCTTCATAGAGGACCACCGTGCGGGGCGCCAGGAACTCGCTCGTTACGCTAATCGCCGAGCGGAGCAAACCGCCCGGATTGTCGCGCAGATCGAGAATCAGGCCGGGCGCTTCGCCTTCCGCCAATGTTTCCAGCTTCGCGTGCAACTCTTCGGCGGTGAGCGCGCCAAAGCCCCACAGCCGTATGTAGCCCACGTTGCCCTGGAGCATTTCCATCGAGAGCGAGGGGATGTCAATTTCCGCGCGGGTGAGAGTCAGGTCGAACGGCTCCTCCTCACCGCGCTTGATCGTCAGCACCACGTCCGTGCCCGCCTTGCCGCGAATGCGCAAGGCCGCCTGCTCCGGCGAGAAGCCGGCGATGGACGTTCCGTCCACGGCCAGAATGACGTCGCCTGCCTTCAGGCCGCCCTTCCTGGCCGGGGACTTTTCAAATACCTGGTTGACGGTTATCTGCCCGTCTCTCTCCTCGATGCGCGCGCCGATGCCTTGGAACTTCTGGCGGGTCTGCTCCCGCGCCCGTTCGCTAATCGAGGGATCGAGCAGAACGGTGTGCGGATCGCCGAGGGTCTCCAACATGCCGCGAATTGCGCCGCGCATCATGGCGTCGCGGTCCTGCGGCTGCTCGTAGAACTCTTGCGAAACCGTACTCCACACCTGCTGGAAGAATTCCCGTCTCTCTTCTTCGCCCGCCGGCGGCTCGTCGTGCAGCAGGCCGGGCATGACACCGGAGAACACCTGCGCCTGCGGTTGCGAGGGATCGAGAAGGACCGTATGCGGTTGGCCGAGAGTCTCCAGCACGCCGCGGACTGCTCCGCGAATCATGGCGGCGTGATCCATCGGCTGCTCGTAGAACTCCGCCGAGACGATTTCCCATACCTGCAGGAAGAGTTCCCACTCCTCTTCCTGCGCCTCCGGCGGCGCGGCCGGCAAGAAACCAGGAATGACGCCCGAGATCACGTGCGCCAACGGCTGCACCGGTGAGCCGGGGGTACTCGCCGCGTAGCCGACCGCAAAGGCCCCCGCGCCAATCGTCAGAACAAGCGCCAGCGTCAGGAGAATCGGCAGGAAAGGCTTGCGCTTCATGGGTTGCACTCTCGCGCGAGAACGGCGCTCTCTCAGAAAGCGTACGGTGCGCACGTCACGTCTCCGTGTACCCCCACGATAGCACAGCATCGGACGAGAAACAACCGCGCCCACGCCCGGCGCGGCCGCCGCAGCGTTGCGCGAGCGTTCAATTTGATTCTCGACCGCCGCGCGCGTATCATGGAAAGCAGACTTGCACTCGCCACCGGCATGAAAGGGTAAATAGGAATGCTTGGCACATTTGGGTGGACGGAACTCCTCATCATTCTGGTCATCATCGTCATTCTCTTTGGCGGGAGCCGCATCGCGGGTCTTGGCGGCTCGTTGGGCAAGAGCATTCGCGAGTTCCGCACGGCCATGAAGGAAGAGGAAGAGGACGGCGATACTGGGGACGAGAAGAAAGCCGAATCCGCCGCGGCCGCTGAGGCAAAGAAAGAGTCTTCCGACGAGTCCGCCAGCAGCGGGGACGAATCCAAGAAGAGCTAGCGCGTAGTGCTGACGCGACAGCGGCTGGGCCGGCTGTGCGCCGCCGTCTGTGACTCCGGCGGCGCGCCCACGGAACCGGAAGCGCCGTTCTCGCTGCGTCGCCTCTACGTGAGCGATATTCCCGCTCTCATACGCTTCAACCGGTGGTTGCTCCTGCTAACCGCCGGTGCGTTTTTCCTGGGCATTCTCGGCGGCGCCGCGCTGGCGGAGGCGTCTCCCCAGGCGACGCGGGCCGTCCTGAACGCCTACGCCGCGCAGATCGAGCGCCTGGGCGGACTTGAGGGCATTACCACGGCGGCAATCCTGCGCAACAACCTGCGCGTCATGCTCCTTAGCCCGCTGCTGGCCGTGTTCACGCTGGGGCTCTATCCGCTGCTGATCGTCATTCTGCCCGGCGTTCTTCTGGGAATGCTCGGCGCGCACTTCGATTCGGTCACGCCGCTGGTGGGCGTCCTGCTGGTGCTGCCCCACGGCGTTTTCGAGATTCCCGCAATTCTCTGCGGCAGCGTACTCTCTATGCGCCTTGCCTGGTCGCTCTTCCGGCCCGTGCCCACACTCAGCCTACTGGAGAACGTGGTCTGGGCCGCCGCCAATCTCTGCAAGGGCTACGTCTTCTTGGTAATTCCGCTCCTTATCGTTGCCGCCTGGGTCGAAGTAAACGTCACCGGCGGCATCGCCCGCTGGCTTGCCGGCCTGGGGGCAATTCCCACCGTTCCGTAGGCAGCGCGTGCTACAATTGGAGTGGCAAACAAACGGAGTCCCAAGGTAAACACGCTCATGAGCGCCACACAACCCACAACCGCCTCCAGAGTCCAGAAAGTGCGCGACCGGCTTCCAGAACTCGAAGCGGACGCGCTCCTGGTGAGCAACGACTACAACCGCCGCTATCTTTCCGGTTTCACCGGCAGTTCCGGCTGGCTGCTGCTCAGCGCCGCCGACGCGCTGCTCATTACCGACTCCCGCTACACCGAGCAGGCGGGCAAGCAGGCCGGCGGCTTCACAATCGTGCCGCAGGCCGGCGCGTTCGCCCCCGTGTTCCGCGACCTCTGCGCGGAGCACGGTTTCCGGCGCGTGGCTTTCGAAAGCGCGCACGTGAGCGTCGCCGACCACGATTCCTATGTTGAAAAGTTGGAGGGCGCCGTAGACCTCGTTCCCGCCAAGGGCGTAGTGGAAAAGATCCGCGTTTCCAAAGAGCCGGACGAAGTGGCCGCCCTGCGGCGCGCCATCGCCATCGCGGACGACGCCCTGGCCGAACTGCTGCCGTGGCTGCGGCCCGGCATGACCGAAAAGGCGGTGGCGTGGCGCTTGGAAGTGCTGATGCGGGAGGCCGGCGCGGATGGGCTTTCCTTTCCCTCCATCGTGGCCGGCGGCCCCAACGGCGCCATGCCCCACCACCGGCCGGGTGAAGACCCGCTTCCCCGCGACGCCTTCATCGTCATGGACTTCGGCTGCATCGCCGGCGGCTACTGCTCGGACATGACCCGCACCGTCGCGCTCGGCGCGCCCGCGCCGGAGATGCGGGAGATTTACACCGTAGTTCTGGACGCGCAGGAAACCGCCGCGGCCCAGGTGCGCGCGGGCATGACCGGCGTCGAGGCCGACGCGCTGGCGCGGGACGTCATCGAGGCCGCCGGCCACGGCGACCACTTCGGCCACGGCCTGGGGCACGGCGTGGGCCTGCAAATTCATGAAGCCCCGCGCCTCTCGCCCTTCGCCGGGGACACGCCGCTGCCGGCCGGCGCGGTCTTCTCTATCGAACCCGGCGTCTACCTGCCCGGCGTGGGCGGCGTGCGCATCGAGGACCTCGTGCTGCTGCGCGACGACGGCGCCGAGACGCTCACCGGCTCGCCGAAACTCAGATTCTAAACGCATGACACGTAGTGCAGGAGGCATTGCGCATTGATTGACACGGGTGACTTGCGGCGCGGCGTCGTCATCGAATACGAGGACGCCATCTTCCGGCTGGAAGACGTAAAGCACATCAAGATGGGACGCGGCGGCGCGGTCGTGCGCCTCAAGTTGCGCCACGTGCAGGACGGACACATCATCGACCGCACCTGCGACGCCGGCGCGCGCTTCCGCCGCATCCGGCTGGAGCAGCGGCCGGCCCAGTTCCTCTACCCGGACGGCGACGTCTTCCACTTCATGGACACGGAATCCTACGACGAAATCCTGGTGGACGGCGGGCTGCTGGGCAACAGCGCGCGCTTCCTGAAAGACGGCGCTACCGTCGAGCTTGAGATGCACGGCGAGCGTGTCCTGGACGTGGCCCTGCCGCCTTCCATCGAACTCGAGGTAGCCGACACCACGCCCGGCGTCAAGGGCGATACCGCGGCCGGCGGCACGAAACCCGCCACCCTGGAGACCGGCCTGGTCGTCAACGTGCCGCTCTTCGTGAGCGTGGGCGAAACGATTCGCGTCGACACGCGCACGAGCAGCTATATCGAACGGGTGCGCGCAACGTGAGCGAGCAAGACACGCCGGGCGCGCAACCTTCCGCCGCGCCAGACCCCGCGTCGGCTTCGTCCAGGTCGCTGCAAGAGGTTGTGGACGAGTGGCTGCAACCGCTCCTGGATCTGGTTGCCAACTCCGACGTGGAAGAGCTTACCGTGGAGCATCAGGGCGTGCGCGTGGCGCTCAAGCGCACGGCGCAGGGAGTTTCGGTCGCCGCGCCGCCTCCACCAGCGGCTTCGGCGGAAGAGAGCGAGCCGGAGTTGCGCGTGGTGCACGCGGGCCGGGTAGGGGTCTTTGCCCGCGGCCGCGATGAGGGGCAACGCGCCGTCGTCGATGAAGGCGCGCCGGTGGCGGAGGGGCAACTGCTGGGCTACATCGAGGTGCTGAACGTGCGCAACGAGGTGCACGCGCCCTCTGCCGGCACCCTGGAACGCTTTCTGGTGGAGTCGCGGCAGCCGGTCGAGTACGGCCAGCCGCTCGCCCTCATCCAACCCACAGCCGAACCGCCGGTGGACGACGTGGAATAGCCGCGCGTGGCGGCGGCTGTACGTTTAACGCGGATTTCACCGCGTCTCTGTTCAGGCCGCGCATGGCAATGAAACGCCGGCCGGCTGCGTGTTCGTCACCCCGGCGAAAGCGTGACCGTCACTCCGGCGAAAGCCAGAGTCCAGGCAATCAAGAGAAGATGGATTCCGGCTTTCGCCGGAATGACGAACGGTGAACTGGATTTTCATAATGAGACGCCTTCTCCTATAGCGTATTCATGGACTAGTGTATGCATCGACACCTTCTACGCCAAGCATAGAGCCGAATGGCGCGCCTGGCTGCAAGAACACCACGCCCGCGCCACGGAAATCTGGCTCGTCTACTACCGAAAAGCGACCGGCAAGCCCCGCGTCTCCTACAACGACGCCGTGGCGGAAGCGCTCTGCTTTGGCTGGGTAGACAGCCAGCAGAAGGGCATCGATGAAGAGCGCTTTGCCCAGCGGTTCTCGCCCCGCAAGCCGGGCAGCAACTGGTCGGAGATGAACAAAGCGCGCCTGCGCAAGCTCATCGCCCAGGGCCTGATGGCCCCGGCCGGCCTCGCCGCCGCGCGGGACGTGCGCCTGGACGAGCCGTTCGAGATTCCGCCCGACATCGCGGCCGCCCTGAAACAAGACCCCCAAACCTGGCAGCGCTTCCAGAACTTCCCGGAAGACTACCGGCGCATCCGGATCGCCTTCATCGAAACCGCCCGCAAACGACCGGCGGAGTTCGCGAAGCGTCTAGAGCATCTCGTCAAGATGACCGCCCAGAACAAGACCTTCGGCTACGTGAAGGAGTTCGCAGGCAACGACTAGGGCGAATTCCACCAACTCTCGGGGAAGTTTCAGAACGCCCGCGATTCGTGCTATTCTCGAATTAAGGCGCAAGATTCGCCGGGAAGGTTCTTGCTCTTATCTTTGGTGCGTCCACATCTGCGCCGCCAGCACCATCGCGTTGTGTTCAGAAAACCCGAGTCCAGCTAGGCCATCTTCATCAACATCCTGGTCCCTATCCCACACTCTAAGGAGAGGCAATGGCGGAAACCTTGACTTCAACTGCCGTGGCTGCGACCCGCGACGCCAAAGACAGCGCGATCGTCGTTGCCGGGCTGCGCAAGTCTTTCAAAGAACTGGAAGTGCTCAAGGGCGTAGACTTCGCCGTGGCGCGGGGGAGCATCCTGGCGCTGCTGGGCCCCAATGGGGCCGGCAAGACGACCATCATCCGTATCCTGAGCACGCTGCTGCCGCCGGACGGCGGCCGGGCCGAAGTCAACGGCCATGACGTGACCCGTGAGGCCGACCAGGTGCGCAAGAGCATCGGGCTTACCGGCCAGTACGCGGCGGTGGACGAATACTTGACCGGCGAGGAAAACCTGCTCATGCTGGGGCGGCTCTACCGCCTGAGCCGGGCCGACACCAAGCGCCGCGCCCGCGACTTGCTGGAGCAATTCGAGTTGACCGACGCGGCCGGGCGTCAAGTGAAGACCTATTCGGGCGGTATGCGCCGCCGCCTGGATCTCGCCATGAGCCTCATCGCCTCGCCGCCGGTGATCTTTCTGGATGAACCGACCACGGGGCTGGATCCCCGCAGCCGGCTGGCGCTCTGGGAGATGATCAAGCGGCTTTCGGCCAGCGACGTCACGATTCTGCTCACCACGCAGTACATGGAAGAGGCCGACCAACTGGCGGACCAGATCGTCGTCATCGACCACGGCGACGTGATCGCGGCCGGCACCGCGGACGAACTCAAGGCCCGGGTCGGCGCGACGCGGTTGGACATCGTCATCGCCGCCGGCGGCGATTTCGCGGCGGCGGAACGAACGCTGGCGGGCCAGACCATGCACGTGGACCCCAAGCGGCGGCTGATGTGCATTGCCAGCCACAGCGGCGTCCACGAACTGCGCGAAGCTCTGCGCCGGCTGGAAGAGGCCGGCGTGGAAGTGGAGAACGTCGCCATGCACCGTCCGACGCTGGATGACGTCTTCCTAACCCTCACCGGGGCGGCGGCAACACCCGAATCCAACAACAATACGGCAAGTGACCAAGAGAAGAACTCAGCATGAATCAAGAATCCTCTTTGCTCGTGGAAACGCAGCCGGTAAAGCGACCGGAAATCTTCTGGATGCTGGACAATTACTGGGTGCTGACCAAACGCAGCCTCAGGCACATCACCCGCAACATCGACCAGTTGCTCTCGACCTTCCTGATGCCCGTGATGTTCCTGCTGCTCTTCCGCTACGTCTTTGGCGGCGCAATCAATACCGGGGAAACGAGTTATGTCAACTATCTCGTCGCCGGCATCCTGGTGCAAACGGCCGCGTTTGGCGCCAATACGACGACCTTCAGCGTTTTGGTCGATCTCCAGCGGGGCATTGTCGACCGCTTCCGCGCGCTGCCGATGGCGAGTTCGGCGCTGCTGGCGGCGCACGTGATCGCCGACCTGGCGCGCAACACCATCTCGGCTTTGGTCATGCTCGCGGCGAGCTTTCTCGTGGGCTTCCGGCCCACGGCGGATCCTACCGAATGGCTGCTCGTACTCGGCCTGTTGTTGGTCTTTACGCTGGCAATTTCGTGGATTTCCGCCATCCTGGGCATGGTCGTCAAGTCGCTGCAGGCGGCGCAGTGGGCCGGTTTCATGGTGCTCATGCCGCTCACCTTTGGCAGCAGCGCGTTCGTGCCTACGGCCAGCATGCCCACCGTGCTGCGCGTCTTTGCCGAAAACCAGCCGATTACGCACGTAATCGAAGCCATGCGCGCCTGGATGGTCGGCACGCCCATCGGCAACAGCGGCTGGCTGGCGCTGGCCTGGTGCGTCGGCATCATCGCGGTCGCAATGCCGGTGGCCACGTGGATGTTCCGGCGGCGCGTCTAGCGCGCAGACTCAAGTGGGGGTTCGCTCACCGGCGCGCGTGCGCAACCGGCGCTATGGGCCGCGGCAGAGGGGTTCGTCCCCAGGGAGACCTTTGCGAAACTCCGTCATTCCGGCGAAAGCCGGAATCCAGAGGCGCCAATACAGCTACAAGTGCATGAAGTCAAGCCTTTTGACCCCCATCCCAACCCCCCAAATGGAAGGGGTATGCAAAGGTCTCCGGCGGGGGACAAGCCCCCGCGCTACATTGGTGTGACAGCATTGGGGGGGATACCACCGGCCTCCCGCAGCGGGGCACGGGGTGGTTTTGGACTTTAAACACGAAAGCCGCCTGGGGCGCGGCGCTTGGGAACGGGCGCCGGGCCGTTGCGGCTCTGTATTCCTTTGCGGTGGACTGTCCGTGCGGCTGGGGGAACTTAGGCGCGGTCTAGCGCAGCCACTTGTTGGGGTTATTCGGAACGTTATCCAAACGAATCTCGAAGTGGAGATGCGGGCCGCTGGTGAAGCCGGTCATGCCAACGAAGCCGATCGTCTGGCCTCTGTGCACTTGGCTGCCCTCCTTAACCGGCAGCGACCGGGCGTCGTCCAGGTGGGCGTAGACGGAAACCTCGTGCCAACTGTGTTGAATGATCACCCTCATGCCATAGGAACTCCAGCGCTCGCCCTGTATAGCGTAGCCGACCTTGATTACGACTCCGTCCTGGCTGGCGCGGACGGGCGAGCCGCGCGCCACGGCGTAGTCTATGCCGCTGTGGAAGGCTTGCAGCCACGTGCGCACACCGTAGCCGGCGCTGATCCAACCAGCTGCCGGGCGGCGCCAACCGGCTTCCGCATACTCGGGGAGCTTGATATTGTTCTTCTGCAGCCACTCTATTGCCGCCTCGATATCGGCCGCAAGCTCCAGGTCAGCGACCTTTCTGCGCGCAATCTCCTGTTGCAGCGACGCATTCCGATACGAGGCGCTGGCGGCTTCCCGCTCGGCATTGACGAGCAGGACCTCTCTAGTGGCGAGTAAGTTCTGCAGATCCGCCTGCTGGCGGTCCAACTGCCGCTTTAGCGCGTCTACCTCCGCCTGCTTCTGCACGAGCGTGGCACGCTTGGCGTCCAACTCCGCCTTGCGCTCCTGGGTGGCGCGGACTTGGCGGAGGTCGTCGTCCAGTATGCGTCGGAAGAGCGTGACGCGATTGAGCGCATCGGAGAAGCTGGAGGAACTGAGGATGATCTCCAGGGGGGAAACGCGGCTGAGCTTGTAGACCGCGCGCAGGCGGCCGCTGGCTACTTCCTGCTCATCGGCGAGGATGGCCTCTTCACGGACGGTATCTTGCGTCAGGCGGTGAATCTCAACCTGGAGCCGGTCGATCTGAAACTGCGTAGCGTTGAGTTCCTCGATCTTGGCATAGAGAAGGTTTTCGACTTCCTGAAGATTGGCGGCGGCCGCGGCCTGGACCCGTTGCGTCCGCGCCGCTTCCTGTTGAGCTAGCTCCTGTTCGCTCTTTGCGCGCTCCAACTCTTGCTGGTTCTGTTTTTGCTTCTCTTGCAGTTCCCTAATATAGTCATTGTCAATGGTACCTTCCGTACTCTCTGCGCCAAAGACAGCTTTAGGCGCTGCTACCAGCAGCGCGAGCAATGACCCCAGGACGCTACGCCGTCGCACTACTATAGCTCTCCTGAAACTTGCCTATTTGCACGTCGCGCACAATCCGACCATTATCCAACGCTACCACACGGCGGGAGAATCCATCAACCACGTCTCGATCGTGCGTGGCGACCAACGTGGTAATGCCAAGCTGATTGATTTGCATAAGCAGCGCGGTAATTTCCCAGGCCGCTTCCGGCGTCAGGCTGGCGGTCGGCTCATCCGCGATGAAGATTTCCGGCCGGTGCACGATCGCCCGCGCAATCGCCGCCTTGCGCTGTTCGCCGCCGGAGATCTGGCCGGGGAGGAAGGACGCCTTGCGTTGCAGCCCCACCAACTCCAGCGCGTCCGCGGCCCGTTGCCGCGCCCGCTTGCCCGCGTGCCCTTGCACTTGCAGCGCCAACGCCACGTTCTCCGCCACCGTCTTGCCGGGAAAGAGCTTCAAGTCCTGGAAGACGATGCCAAAGCGCCGCCGCAGCATGGGTATCGCGGAACCGCGCAGCAGCGCCAGGTCTTGGCCGCCCACCAGCACCACGCCGGATGAGGCGCGATCGGCGCGCACCAGCAGGCTGAGCAGCGTGGTCTTGCCAGCGCCGTTGTGCCCCACCAGAAAGACGAAGTCGCCTTTGGGAATGCTCAACGTGACGTCGTCGAGCGCGGTGACGCTGAAGTCGTACACTTTGGAGACGTTGCGCAGGACAATCATGAGAACGTAGAGAGAGACGTTGCCAGCGGCGCGACGATACGCGGCGCAGGGATGCGGAAGCGAATTGGCCTAGACGGTGAGGAACCGGCGAACCGAGAGGTAACTCCCCAAAGCGCCGACGACGATGCCAAAGAGAGTCATCATTAAGATTAGACGAAAGAGGTAGGCCGTGTCAAGTGAGACGGGCAGGAAGCTGATCAACTGCTGGAGCACTTCGTGGATCGAGACGTAGGCCGCGCCGACGATGAGGGAAGCAAAGAGCGCGCCGAGCAGCCCGAAGAAGATGCCCTCCAGCAGGAACGGCCAGCGAATGAAGTGGTCGGACGCGCCCATCAGCCGCAGCACTTCGATCTCGCCGCGCCGCGCGTAGACCGTGAGCCGGATGGTGCTGCCGATGACGAACAGGGCGACCAGGGCCAGGCCCGCGCCCAGCGTGTAGCCGAGAATGCGCACGGCCTGGCTGATGCGGATCAGGAGTTCCACCACGTCTTGCGGCAAGACCACGTCTTCCACGATCGGCTCCGCCGTCAGCACGCTCGCTTGCTCGCGAAGGTGGTCCGGATCGTCCGAGCGCACGTCCAGGCTGGCGGGCAGAGGATTGCCGGGCAACGCTTGCAGGAAGTCCGGCTGGTCCGGGAAGGATGCCCGCAGCCGCTCCAACGCCTTCTCTTTGGTAACGTACTCCACGGAGATCATGAGCGGGTCGTCTTGCAGGCGGCGCTGCAACGCCAGCACGTCCGCCGGCGGCGCGTCGTCATGGAGATAGACGATGAGGTTTACTTGCTCTTCCAGGCTGTCGATCATGACCGAGAGGGCATTCTCGACAAGGAGGAACATGCCGAGCGTGGTCATCATGAGGGAGACGATGAGCACCGTAATGACCGTCATGGTGCGATGCCGCCAGGCGTTTACGACGGCGCTGCCGGAGAGCGTGGCAATATAGCTAAGCGCGGCCATACTGATAGGTGCCCTCCGCTTCGTCCCGCGCGATCTCGCCGTGCACCAACTCCACCACCCGGCGGCGGCTGCGGTTTACCATCTCTTTGTCGTGCGTGGCCATGACCACGGTGGTGCCAAGTTCGTTGATGCGCGCCAGCAGATCGACGATTTCGGCGCTGGTGACCGGGTCCAGGTTGCCGGTCGGCTCATCGGCAATCAGCACCTCCGGCTTGCGAATCACCGCCCGCGCGATGGCCACCCGCTGCTGCTCGCCGCCGGAAAGAGTCAGGGGAAAGGTCTCGGCAAATTGGGAGAGGCCCACCAACGCCAACGTCTGCGGCACCATCTCCTCGATCTCCCGGCGCGAGCGGTTGGCCACCCGCAACGCCATGGCCACGTTTTCGGCCACGGTCTTGTTCGGCAGCAGCCGGAAATCCTGGAATATCATGCTCACCTTGCGCCGGTAGAGCGGCAGATGGCGCTGCGGCATCTGCAACACGTTGTGCCCGGCCACGATGATCTGGCCGGTGGAGGGCAGTTCTTCGCGGATCAAGAGACGGATGAGGGTGGATTTGCCGGCGCCGCTGACGCCGACGAGAAAGACGAATTCCCGCGGCCCAATCTCCAGGTTGATGTCTTTGAGCGCGTGGATGCCGTTGGCGTAGACCTTGGAGACGTTCTGCAAGAGAATCATAGCGGGTGCGCCTGCCGCGCATGCGCCTGTGCAGCGGCTTTGCGGTGTGGGGTAAGTACGTGGGCGGTTGCCCGTCGAGGTTACACTCTATTATACGCTTACCGGCGTGCGCCGTCACTAGGGAGCGCCCGCCCTCTCGCCGCCGGTTCGCCTACGCGCTTGGCGACGACCGCACCGCCATGCGGGCGCGGTACTTGCCGCCCCGGCGCATCAGCCAGACGTAGAGGACGGTCAGCCCCAGCGGAACCAGCGGCGCCAGCATGAGCGCGTTGAATGCGGCCGGCAATCCGTAGCTATCCGCGAAGATGCCCACCAGCGGCGTGCCCATGCCGCTGATGCCCCACGCGAAGCCGACCATCATGCCCGAGGCCATGGCCCGTTGCTTGGGCAGGAGTTCGTGGCTCATCACCACGGTGACGGCGAAGGTCGAGACCGTGAAACCGCCGATGAGCACAAGCATGACCGGCAGCCAGAAGCCGCTGCCTGCAAGGAAGCCGTAGACGAAGACCGGCACCGGCGCCAGCGACCAGAGCAGCAGCCCTTCTTTGCTGGTGCGGTCGGCCACGTAGCCGCCGATGAGCGTGCCGATCGCGCCGCTGAAGAGCAGGAAGGGCAGCAAGCCGGCCGCCGCTTCCGGCACGGTCATGCCCAGTTCCGCCACGGCGTAGAGCGGAATGAACGTGCCGAGACTGACCCAGAAGAAGGAGCGGAGAATGACGATGACCAGCAGCAGGACGAAGGGCGTCAGCACCGGCCGGATGTCCAGCCAGGCCGCCTTGAGGTCCGGCGGCGCGCTTTCCGTGCCGGTCTCGATGCGCGGCAGCAGCCGCCAGAGCACCAGCGCCATCAGGATGCCCGGCAGCAGCATCAGCATGAGCCCGCGCTGCGCCTGCCAGGCGTAGAGCACGGCGACGACCACCGGCCCCGCGGCCACGCCGATGTTGCCGCCCACGGAGAAGATCGAGGTGCCGGTGCTCTGCCGGTCGCCGCTGTAATAGCCGGCCGCCTTGTAGCCCTCCGGGTGGTAGGCGGCAATGCCCAACCCGCCAATGGCGACGGCAATGAGCACCAACCCGTAGACCGGCGCTTGGGTGGCGACGGTGACGCCCACGGCGGCCACCAGCGGCGCGAGCGGCAGCACCCACTTGCCGCTGATGCGGTCGCTGACGTAGCCCAGCACCGGCTGGATCGCGCTGGCGGAGAAGCTGTGCGCCGCCGATACCAGCGCCACGGCAAAGTAGGAGAGGCCGAACGTGCTCACGAAGATCGGCAGCATAGCCGGCAACATGCCGCCATAGACGTCGGCAACGACGTGCCCCACGCTCAGCGTCAGGAGCATGGGCGTATTCATGCGGCGCTCGTTCTTCACCGTTGCCCGCGCCCCTCTTGGCTAAATTCGTCGATTGCAGGCCTCTCCCGCTGCCGTTGCAGACACGCGCCGCTTGCCAATCTGCCTAACCCGACTCATCAAACGAAAAGCCACACCGCCCTTGCCGGTGTGGCTCGGCTCGTGCCGCGTTGGCTCTTCCCGCGCGCGCTACTCGCGGAGTTCCGATTCCGCCAGTGCGTCCACGCGGACGATTTTGTCAATCTTCGCGTTCGCCCCGTTCCGCGCCTCGCTCGCCGCCTCTTCGCTCTCCGCCTCGTAGAGGCAGTAGCGCTTGCACATATCAACGGAAAGATACACGCTGATCCAATCGCAATTGGGCAGTTTCGCGTAGGCGTCGGGCGGCTGCTTCCTGAACTCGCCATGCCTCCCCCGGCTCAACTCCGGCGGCAGGCTCCACTCAACGAGAAACGTGGGCGTTCTCAGCGCTCCGTGTTCTTTGAACAAGCTATTCGGCTAGCTTCTTTGTAGCAGGAGAGAAGCGCGTCTGTCAAACGAAATCTATCTGGGCAATAGCAAGACTTGGCCACTCAGTAGTCTATGCGGGTGTATGTCGTGTACTTTAGAGTGTAGAGTGTTAACTGGCACGTGTGCTCGTTTCGCGCGGAAAGCACGTGCAATGGCAGTAGGAAGTGGCACAGAGAACTTCCACCGGAGCGAAGGCGTATGGATGAGCTGCTAAGCGATGGGCGCCTGGTCGCCGGCCTGTTTAGCGCAGGGGCGGTATTGTTCGTGGCTATCTGCGGCGGGCTGATTGCCCTTGGTCGTTGGATGGGCAGTACCGGCAAAGAAGTGACGAATTTGGAAAAGACCGCCGCAAGAGACCGGTCTGCGTTCAACAAGGTTGCCGAAGAAATCAAGCGAGACATCGACGTAATCAGGGAAGACATCAAGAGAATCCTCAATCTGCTCCCGTCAACACCCGCTCTTGTCCAGGGCGACAGCCCACTGCGCCTGACCGAATTCGGGAAGCAGGTTTCCGCCAGTATGCGTGCCCCGGCCTGGGCCGGCCAGGTGGCGTTGGAGTTGAAGCATGAACTTGCCGGTAAGCAGCCGTACCAAATCGATGCAATGAGCCGCAAATACGTGCAGGATGATCTCTCAGACGAGATGAAAGAGCGCGTTGCGATCGCTGCATACGAATTCGGCATCGAGGAGGATGGCGTCCATAGAGTGCTGGCAGTCGTGCTGCGGGACAAGCTGCTGGAGACCTAGACCAACACCCACGCGGAGTATCAGGCAAGCAACGGGAAGGTGCTAGTCCTCGGCTATCGGTATCCTGGCAGTTTGCAGTCACCCAAGCGGGATTACGTCGAACAGTCGACCGAGAATGATGATAAGGAGCGCGAATTGCACGCCAATTGCCCACTTGAGCGTTTTGATGTCGCCCTTCAATTCGCCGCGCAAAGCCTCCACGTCAGCCTTCGTCGCCAAGTGGTCGTAGCCGCCCTCCAGGCGCGCTACCCGATCTTCCAGCGATGCCATCAAACCGCATCCCTCTTGCCAGCCTGCATGAAGTAGCTCTCAAGCACATGTTCAATGCGGCGCACTTGCTCAGTCAAGCCCTCGACGAGACCTTCAATCCGAGCGATTCGCTCTCCCAGCCGCGATTCCATTTGTGACATTCTCGTCTCGAACCGCCACAGCAGCACGGCAAAGGTCGCAATCGCCACGATCACCGGCGCCCAATCGGAAATACTATCCATCACCGCGTGCTCTTTTCCAATGCTTTATGCCTTTTAGTATACACACTGTGACAATTACGATCTTGTCAACCCGACAGAATCCCGTAGAAGATGAAGGCGTAAGCGATGAATTGGGGGCGATACTTACTCGCTGGGAGGATAGAAAGACTCGATGTAGGATGCATTATCCGTGAATTCTCGAATCGCCTTTGATTCAAAGTAGTCTATGGTGCCGCTTGCCAACGCCACTGAACGCATCTTCTGGAAGATTCGTGCCCCTATCTTGTGGATTATGTCATTCGATTCGTCCCCTGGAGTCAGCAACGCAACTGCGTATTGCCTCGCTGTAATCGGGTCAATGTCTATCTTGCGAAGTGCCGTCGTGAGCTTGTCAAGTTCGGGGTGATTACATGCGGTAGACATAGTATAGGTTTCCCCTTCTGCTGAGGGTGCTGATACACACCCGCCGGTGAGGTTTGTTCACACATACTGCTAGACTACTCCTCCTCAAGGTTAGAATCGAAACCTAGGGCTAATGCCACCTTGCGTAGAGTTTTCCCCAAAGCTTGCTACCATGCACACCCGGCCGCTCTAAACCGTTCTATCAGCGCGTCATGGTACTTGGTAATGCCAGGACTGTCGGTAGTTCCATGAATCGCGTCACTCATTGCTGTCCCAGCATCACTTGCTATGACGGGCACTGCTGCTGTGTAGAGGAGATAACCCACATTCGGATTTGTGATGAGCTTAACGTATTCCGCGTATGATGACTGAATGGCATTATTCAGGCGCACGGTCAGATCATGCAGACGTTGCATGCGTACGGTCGGTGCCCGTGGGAGACCAACTACTAAGTTGTATATCTCTACACCGAATAATCTCAGTCGCTCCATTGCTCCCGGCATCCGCGCGTATGGGGTTCCATCAAGTAGCGCATTGTTTATTGCCGTGAACGTCTCTTCATAACTGTTCCCCGTTGCAACAAATCTTGTGGCAAACGTGTTGAGGTATTCTCTTTCAGCAGCGCTGGGGCACACTCCAGCTTGCGTAGGCGTCGGGGTTGGCAACGGCGGCGGGTTTCCATAGCTGGCGCAGGATTCACGGTAGGCTTCCCGTACCCAAGCGCCGAGGCTTTTGTCAACGTAACTACGCGCTAGATTGTTGTTCGCCCACTGCTCCAACTGTGTGGGTTTCTGCTTGCCGTAAACACCGTACCTAAGCCACCAGGCAGCTTGAGCGGAATGCGCGGCTAATCGGTCGGCGATGCACTGGTCCCAGGACTGGGGTGATCCGCCCCGCTCACTTATCGCATGGAGACTCGCCAGCGGCCAGATGAGCGCGTGCGCCAGCGCGTCAGGACTTTCGTTGCGGTACTCCTCGTTGATGGTTATGAGATTGGAGGAGGAGTTGAATTGGGAAATGCTCTCCCCCAACGGCCCAAACCGCGCCCTGGCGCCTGAAGCGACGAACCAGTCGTAGAGTTCATCTATCTCCTCCGCATAGGCGTTGCGCATCTCCTGGAACGCTTCCGCAAGGCCGGGGTCTATACGCGCGGGGTCTACGGTCGGGCGCGCCGCGCGTTGGGCTGCAGCAGTGAGGTTTCCCGGCGGCACTTCGGAGAGAAACTCCAATGCGTTTCCGTTCAGCCGGAACGTGGCTACTGTGTCTTGCGTTGGGCAGCATGCGGCGTCATCAGAGTCGTGCGCTGTCATCTTAACCGTAATCACGCCCGCTGCGATTGCGAGCGCGTTGAGCCGAATGCGATCCCCAATACTATAGGACGCAACATGCGCGGGTGCGCCGTTGTCGTTGAGGACAGCAAGCAAGTTATAGAACGTGCCGCTACCGCCGCCGGTATAGCTGAGAACTACGACAGCATCCTCAACCCCGTCACTGTCGAGGTCGCCAAAGGCAATTGGGTCATGTAATTGCCAGGCCTCACTTACGTGGTCTGACCAGCTTACTTTTCTTACAAGAAGACCGTTCTTTAGCCGCACCCTTTCTTCATAGTGTTGATATTCAGCGTTCCGCAGCGCGTCGCGGGTGAGCGCGGGCGCTGCTGACGGTGAAGTGGGGTCGGCCTCCCACGGGAAGCGTTCGGTGTTGAGTCGCTGCTGCAGGCCGTTGGGGCCGCTGACCCAGGTGCGGTAGCCATCAGTGAAGGCAGTCCAGTTGTCGGCCTTGCGCCAGACGAGCAGGCCGCCGGTGGTCTGCTGCTCGCTGTTGCCGTTGGCGGTGTAGCGTTGATCTTCCAAGCATTCGCCCACGATGTCGTGACCAATGAGGTCGCGGAGCGTCTTGAAGCCAAGCACAAACTGACAGTGGCTTGTGGCGTGCGCCGGCACAGCGGTGAGCGCCACAGTGAGCAAGAGGAACAGAGAGATAAGAGAAGCCGCATGAAAAAGGCGCTCCCTCAAAGCAATTGTAAGAGGCGTCAACTTCGACATCTTTACCTCACAACCCCGCCTAAGCATTGCTCTTGGTAGCCTTCGCTGAGCAAGACCCAATCTTCTTTCAGGTTCTTATTGAGCCATGCCCGCACAAGATTATTCATGGATCGCTCCGCAGAGTTTGGGCTGCGCTTGCCGTAGCGGCCGTACCGTTCGTACCACCACTTAGCTTCTAACCGGAAAGCGTCAAGCTCCTCTTGCAGACACTCGGCCGCCGTCTCTGCCCGATTCCCTCTGCGTAGAAACTCTTGCGCATGGTACGTTTCGTGAATGAGCACTGCCGCCAGCGCCGCGTTGCCTTGCCCGCGAAGCGATTCATTGATGGTAATGAGATTGCGCGAGGGAGAAAAGCGACCGTACACCGAGGTGGGCAATTGCCCAAAGACAACATCCGCCCCGGTATTGATAATTGCGTAGACTGTCGCTGAACCAATCCCGGAATCGTCTCCATACATGGCTGTTCGGTACGCGTCTGCCAGCGCAGGCTCAATGTGCTGCTGCGGCTCACCATAACGCTCACAGTATTCACGGGCCCAATCCAACAACCACATCCACTTGAGCATTTCGAAGGGGTCCGAACCGAGATCCTGATGAAGCCCTAGCCACTCGTTTTCCAACGTCTCCCGCCCGGGCGCCGGATTCCGCTTCCCGTTCGTGCCGTACATCTGCGACCAGTAGCTAATCCCCCTCACTCTCACAGCGGCTTCCAAAGTCAGGCACTTTTCCCAGGACTCGATCTCGCCTTCTTCGTAATACACATGTAGCCACATTGTTGGCCAGATAAGCCTTAGACCGAGTGTTTCCGGGCTTTCGTTGCGATATTTCGCGTTGATGATGATGCGCGGCGGTGATGGCCCCCACCGGGTGTTGCCATCGCCCAAGTCTCCAAAGGTTGCGCTTGCGCCCAACCGGACGAACATGTCCGCGACTTCATTCCCGACCCGGGAGCGTCGCATCACGTGGTAGGCGCGAGCCAGTATTGGGTCTATAGTCGGGCGCGGCGTTGGCGTGGGTGGCACATAAACCGGCGTAGGCGCTGGCTGGGGCGTTCCTCCTGAGACAGCGGGGCAAAGTACGGAGACATAGTATTCAACATAGGCTCGTGTTTGCCGATACGCCGTCGCACCCGTCCCCCAAGAGAATCCCTTTACGCCGTAATTCGTTCCCCAGGGAAGACCTTGGGCATCATACTCCGATTCCCATGTGGCGGAAGCAGTCCTGGCAGCGTACTCTCGTTGGGCGCACTGATCCAGTGTCGTTGGGTTCCCGTGCTCGTGAGTCCACCTTGCCAACTCAATTCCGTAAGCAATCAGAGAGGCTATTCTAGGCTGGGAGTCAGTCTTATAGTCTCCGTTGACCGCGATGCGGTTGCGTGGCGCATCGTACACTAGGTATGGATACTGGACCTCATATACAAGCTGAAATCCCAACTGCAACACTTGCTGGTAAAGCGCCTCGCCTTTGGCTGTCATCCGCAATGCTAGAATCGCAGACGCAGGTGTAGGCGGTGTCGGAACCGGGAGAGGCGTAGCGGCAATGTCGGGCCTATAGTCCGGCTCCCATTCGAAGCGTTGCCAGTTGAGCCGCCCTTGTAACCCATACGGGCCGTTGATCCAAGTGCGCGCGCCGTCGGTGAAGGCCGTCAGGTTGTCGGCTTTGCGCCAGACCAGCAGGCCGCCAGAGGTACGCTGTACGGCATCACCAATAGCGTTATAGTGAGCACTCTCCCAACATTTGCCCACTATGACGTGACCAATGATATCCCGGAGCGTTTTGAATCCCAGCACGAACTCGCAATGGCTTGTGGCGCGTGCGGGCGTTACATGGAGCGTTAAAGCAACAACCAGGAGGAATAGAGAAGCAAAGAAGAGCCGCACGACAAGGTGCTCCCTTGCGGAGTAGAAGTTGAACAATGCCTTGCCACAGGACAGTTGTTTTCCAGCCCGCAAGGGAACGAAGAGGAAGGCATCTCCTAACTCCTGCACCCTTACGGGTGGAACTGGAAACAACACTGTACCTGTGGCAACTTCAAGTCTCGCAGGCAGGCGGGCTCTCTGTCAAGGGGCAGCGAAGCCGCGCGGCGCTGAAGGAGGATTGGCTCCAAAGAGCCGTCTGGCAGGACCGCCGCACAGGGTGTGCTTTTACTGCTTGTCATTCCGAGCGAATGCGAGGAATCTAGTGGCCTTACAGGTGTCAAATCGGTAGGGCAGCACTGGAGATTCCTCACTCCGCTGCGCTACGTTCGGAATGACGAGGATCTCAAACACAACGGAGCGGACAAGACTAAAGCCGCCAATTCCCGACAAGATGGGAATTAGCGGCTATGAGCAGGTGAAGGGTATGCAGCGCCTGTCGGCAGTCCGGCCCGGCAGCCGTAGAGACGCTGTTTTTCCTAGGCAGCTTCCGCCAGCAGTTGCTGCATCTGCGCCGGGTCGAGCTTGATGGAGGGGCCCATGGTGGCGCAGAGGTGGAGGGAGCGGACGTAGGTGCCTTTGGTGTTCTCGGGTCTGGCTTGCATCACGGCGGCGTAGAGGGCCGTGAGGTTGGTGAGCAGGTTTTCCACGGTGAAGGAGGCTTTGCCGACGGCGACGTGCAGGTTGGCGGTGCGGTCCACGCGGAACTCCACGCGGCCGGCTTTGGCCTCGCCCACGGCGCGGCCCACGTCGAAGGTGACGGTGCCGGCGCGGTTATTGGGCATCAGGCCGCGGGGGCCCAGGATGCGGCCCAGCCGCCCGACGGCGCTCATCATGTCCGGCGCGGCAATGGCCACGTCGAAGTCCAGCCAGCCGCCCTCGATCTTCTTGGCAAGTTCGGCGCCGCCCACGAAGTCCGCGCCGGCCTCTTCCGCCTCGCGGACTTTCTCGCCCTGGGCAAAGACCAGCACGCGCTGCGCCTTGCCCAGCCCGGCCGGCAGCACCACGGAGCCGCGCACGGCCTGGTCCGCCTGGCGGGGATCAACGCCCAGGAGCGCGTGCATCTCGATGGTGGCGTCGAAGTTGGTGGTAGCCGTCTCTTTGACGATTTCCAATGCCGCCTGGGCATCGTAGAGCCGCCCGGCTTCGATGCGCTCCAGCGCCTGGCGGTATTTCTTGCTGCGCTTGCCCATGTTAGGTGGTCACCTCCAGGCCCATGCTGCGGGCCGTGCCCGCCACGATCTTCATTGCCGCCTCCACGTCGTTGGCGTTGAGGTCCGGCATCTTCATTTCGGCGATTTCGCGCACCTGGTCTTGCGTCACGCGCCCGACCTTTTCCGTATTGGGCGTGCCGGAGCCTTTCTCCACCTTGGCCGCGCGGCGCAGCAGGTCCGCGGCCGGCGGGGTCTTGGTGATGAAGGTGAACGACCGGTCTTCGAAGATGGTCATGTCCACCGGCACGATGTAGCCGGCCTGGCTGCCGGTGCGCTCGTTGAATTCCTTGACGAACGCCATGATGTTGACGCCGTGCTGGCCCAAGGCGGGGCCAACCGGCGGCGCCGGCGTCGCCTTGCCGCCCGGCACCTGGAGCTTGATGACTGCCCGTACTTTCTTTGCCACGCTCGTTTCTCATCCTTGCGCGTCACGCGCTGCACTACTGTCACAATTGGCCTATTGCGTTGACGCCCTGCGAACCGGTCTGTCCTGCCTCATGCTGACAGCGCCCCGATTCGTCATTCCCATGAAATCAGCGCAATCCGTCATTCCCGCGAAAGCGGGGATCCATCCTGTCCGCAGCAGCGGACGTTGCCCCAGAGCGGGGGACAAGCCCCCGCGCTACGTCTTAGATTCGTTCCACCTGCAGAAAGTCCAATTCCACCGGCGTCTCGCGTCCGAAGAACGAGACCATCACCCGCACCCGGCCGCGCTCCTGGTTGGCGTCGTCCACCGTGCCGTAGAACTCGGCGAACGGCCCGTCGATGATCTTCACCCGGTCGCCCTTGCGCAGCACCATGCGCGCTTGCGGCGTCTCTTCCTTGCCGCGCTTGAGGACTTTATCGACTTCCTCGTCGGCCAGCGGCACCGGCTGGTGGTCGTCCCGGCCGGAGCTTACGAAGCCGGTCACGCCCGGCGTATTGCGCACGATGAACCAGGACTGATCGGTCTGCTGCATGCGCACCAGCACGTAGCCGGGGAAGAGCTTACGTTCCACGTCCCGGCGCTGGCCTTGCTTGATCTCCACCTCTTTCTGCGTCGGCACCACCACGTCGAAGATCATCTCTTTGGCGTCCATGGACTCGATGCGCTTGAGCAGGTTCTCGCGCACCTTGTTCTCGTAGCCGGAGTAGGTGTGCACCACGTACCAGCGGGGCGTTTCGTCCGCCTGCCGCTCGGCGTCCGCATCTTCGGTGAACTCGTCCGTCTTCAGTGCCATGCTGCCGTATTCCCCCTAGAGCCCTTGCTGGACTATCAGCGCGAATAGCTTGCCGAACACGTAGTCCAACCCGCTGAGAAACACGCCCGTCACCAGGCTGACGGCGATTACCACCAGCGTCAGGTTCAGCGCCGTCTCGCGGGTGGGCCAGTGGGCTTTCTTGAGTTCGCCCCAGGCTTCTTGCAGAAACGATACCGTGGGTTGCAGGAAGCGCGGCACGCGGCTCGCGGGGGCCGCACGCCGGCTGCGGGTTCTCTGCCCCGTCTTCTTGGCCGCTCCGCGTTGGGTGTCAAGCCACGGTACTCTCATCGCGTCTCTCGATGGGCGAGATGTTTCTGGCAGTAGCGGCAGTATTTCCGCAACTCCAGCCGGTCGGTGCTCGTCCGCCGGTTCTTGCTCGTGGCGTAGTTGCGGCGGCGGCAATCCACACATGCCAACGTTACCACGCTACGGTCTTCGCGTCCTTTGCGTGCCATGTACCTGCGTTACTCCTCTGGCGTAGCGGTCGCTTACTCCAGGATTTTGGTCACGACGCCGGCGCCCACGGTGCGGCCGCCCTCGCGAATGGCGAAGCGCACGCCCTCTTCCAGGGCGACGGGGTTGATCAGTTGGATCGTCATCGTGATGTTGTCACCAGGCATCACCATCTCCACCCCTTCCGGCAGCGCAATCGCTCCCGTTACGTCCGTCGTCCGCACGTAGAACTGCGGCCGGTACCCGGGGAAGAACGGCGTGTGCCGCCCGCCTTCGTCGCGGCTCAACACGTAGACTTCCGCCTCGAACCGCGTGTGCGGCGTGATGCTCCCCTTTGCCGCCAGCACCTGGCCGCGCTCCACGTTGTCCTTCTCGATGCCGCGCAGCAGGCAGCCCACGTTGTCACCGGCCTCGCCGGAGTCCAGGATCTTGCGGAACATCTCGACGCCGGTGACGACGGAGGTCTGCGTGTCCCGCTGGATGCCGACAATCTCAATCTCTTCACCCGTATTCACCTGCCCCCGCTCGATGCGGCCCGTGACCACCGTGCCCCGACCCTTGATGTTGAAGACGTCCTCGATCGGCATCAGGAAGGGCTGGTCGATGGCGCGGGTCGGCGTCGGTATGTACTCGTCCACCGCTTCCATCAGTTCCAGGATAGAGGCGTACGCGTCGTCAGAGGCGTCGTCGCTGTCGCTTTCGAGGGCGGCGAGCGCGCTGCCGCGGATGATGGGAATATCGTCACCCGGGAATTCGTACTTCTCGAGCAGTTCCCGCACTTCCAACTCCACCAGTTCCAGGAGTTCCTCGTCGTCCAGCATGTCCACCTTGTTCAGGTAGACCACCATGGCCGGCACTTCCACCTGCCGCGCCAACAGCACGTGCTCGCGGGTCTGGGGCATGGGGCCGTCGGGAGCGGAGACGACGAGGATAGCCCCGTCCATCTGGGCGGCGCCGGTGATCATGTTCTTGATGTAGTCGGCGTGGCCGGGGCAATCGACGTGGGCGTAGTGGCGGTTGTCGGTCTGGTACTCGACGTGGGCGATGGCGATGGTGATGCCGCGCTCGCGCTCTTCGGGAGCGTTGTCGATGCTGTCGAAGGGGGCGAAGTCAGCGCCGCCCTGGAGCGCCAGTACTTTCGTTATTGCGGCGGTGAGTGTAGTCTTGCCGTGGTCGATGTGGCCAATGGTGCCAATGTTTACGTGCGGCTTCGTCCGCTCAAATCGCTCCTTCGCCATCGTATCCTTCCTCGAACGTTAAAATATCAACACAAATCCTTGCCGTGCCGGCAGTAGCCGCGCGTTGCCGCTGCTGCTATCGCTATTGCCGGAGCCCACAACCGGATTTGAACCGGTGACCTCGATCTTACCAAGATCGCGCTCTACCGACTGAGCTATGTGGGCAGGCCGCTCCGCGCCGGCCGGGAACTGGAGTGCCAAACACTCAATCAGCCGCGAATCCCACGCCTCACCAAGCCCAGCCCTCTGCGCACGGGCAAACTCAATCATAACAGAACGACTGTTGCCTGTCACGCGCTCCACCGCAACGGGTCGCTGCGCGCCAACGGCTGGCCCGACCGAGAAGCGCGAGCTGGCGCAACGGGCCGCGGCCGGCGCGCCCGCGGTTGACGCCCTTTCTCCGGGTTTGGCACAGTTACGCCAAGTATGACTCGAACCTGATGCTGGAGTCCTTTGGAGGAGAGGGAGCGGAGAAAGCGGTTGATTTCCCTCACCCCGGCCCTCTCCCCAGTGAGACTCTTGCATTAACCCCTTCCCTTGCGGGGGAAGGTTGGGATGGGGGTTGTAACAATTGACACTATAGCAATGATAGCTCCAATTGCGCCTCTGGATTCCGGCTTTCGCCGGAATGACGGATTGACGCAACGGTCTCCCAATGGAGAGGGCGCCACGAGAGAAGGGAGACGCGCGTGAATACGGGCGACCTGCTGGCGGAACTGCTGATCGGCCACGGCGTGGAATACGTCTTTGGCGCCATCGGCGGCCAGGGCTATCCGCTCAACGACGCGCTGCACCGCCGCCGCAGCCGGGCGCGGCACATTGCCGTGCGCGACGAACGCTCCAGCGCCTATGCCGCCGACGGCTACGCCCGGGTGAGCGGCAAAGTGGGCGTCTGCGACGCGGCCTTTGGCGTGGGCGTGCTCAAACTGCCCTCCGGCCTGGCCGAGGCCTACAACTCCTCGATTCCCGTGCTGGGCATTCTGAGCAACGCCCCGCGCGACTGGATTGTGTGGAACGAACGGGGCTGCACGGCGCAGGGCGTGGAACAGGTTTCTCCTTTTACGCCTATCACGAAAGGGGCGTTTCGCGTCACAACGCAGGAGTCGCTGCCCGCTACGGTGCGCTACGGCTTCAACCTGGCCACCGCGGGACGCCCGGGCCCGGTAGTGTTCGACGTGCCCGCGGACGTGTTCAAAGAAGAGTGGGACGCCGAGCAGGTGGACGCGAGGTGCAATCCGCGCGCCGGCCGCTATCCCGCCTGGCGCGCCCACCCGGACCCGGCGGACGTGCGGGCGGCGGCGCGCGTGTTGGGCAGCGCCGAACGCCCGGTCATCGTGGCGGGCGGCGGCGCGGCGATTTCCCAGGCGTGGGACGCTTTGCGCAGTTTCGCAGAGCGGTTGCAGATGCCGGTTGCCACCACCATCTCCGGCAAGGGCGTCTTTCCCGATGACCACCCCCTGGCCGTGGGCGTGATGGGCGGGCAGTACGGTTCGGAAGCGGCTAATCAGACGGTTGCCGCCGCCGACGTGGTCTTTCTGGTGGGCATGAAGTCCTCGCAGCAGGTGACGAGCGCCTGGACTCAGCCCGCGCCTGCGCAGCGCATCGTGCACCTGGACGTCGATCCGGCGGAAGTGGGTAAAGTGTTTGCGGCGGAGGCCGGCATGGTGGCCGACGCCCGCGCCGGGCTGGAGGCGCTGGCGGAAGCGTGCCCGGATCAGACGCCCGAGCGGAGCGCGTGGCTCGCGCAGGCGGCGGCGTTCAAAGCGCAGTGGCACAACGTGATCCAGGCGGAAATGGACGATACCGCAACGCCCATCCGCCCGCAGCATCTCATGGCGCACATCCAGCAGCGCCTCACGCCGGCGGACATCGTGGTCTCCGACGCCAGTTTCTCGGTGGGTTGGGTCGGCGCGTACCTGCGCGCGCTGCACGGCGGACAGCGTTTTCTCTTCCCGCGCGGGTTGGCGACGATGGGATTCGGCGTGCCGGCGGCGATTGGCGCGCGTTTCGCCCAGCCGGCGGGCAAGGTGGTGGTCGTGGCCGGCGACGGCAGCGTTACCTACGCAATTGGAGAACTGGCCGTGCTCGCCAAGTACGGCCTGGACATCATCGTGGTGGTCTTGAACAACGGCTGCCTGGGCTACAGCAAGATTTCGGAGATGCTGAACTACAGCGCCGACTACGAAGAAGTGGACTTTCCCGATACCGACTTTGCCATGATCGCGCGGGGCTTTGGCTGCGAGGGCCTGGCGGTAAAGGAGCCGAGCGAGCTAGCGCCCGCGCTGGCGGCGGCGTTTGCGGCAAACGGCCCGGTGTTGCTCGACGTGCGCGTCGATCCGTGGCAGACGCCGGAACTCGACCTGCGTCAGCGCTTGGCGGCGCTGCAAGCGGAGTAGCGCAAGCGCCGCCGAAGCGGAGAGGAAGCATACATGCGGTTGCGGGACAAAGTTGCCATCGTCACCGGCGCGGCGGGCGGGCTGGGGGCGGCGTATGCGCAGGCTATTGCGCGCGAGGGCGCGCGGGTGGTTGTCGTGGACGTGGCGGACGGCGAAGGGACGGCCGAGAACATTCGCGCGCGTGGCCGTCATGCCCTCGCGCTGAAGGCGGACCTGACGGATGAAGAACAGGTGCGGCGGATAGTGACACACGTGGCGGCGGAGTACGGGCAGATCGACATCCTGGTCAACAACGCCGGCGGCGCGGGACGGCAGGCGGCGGAATCCGCGATCGAGAAGATCGACCGGGCGCACTGGGACGAAATCATCGCCATCAATCTCACGTCCACCATGCTCTGCATCAAGCACGTCGCGCCCCACATGAAGCGGCAGCGGCGCGGCAAGATCGTCAACGTCTCGTCGCGCGCCGCGCGGGGCACGGCCTGGTTCGGCCAGGTGACGCCGGAATACATCGCGGCCAAGATTGGCGTCATCGGCCTCACGCGCCAGGTTGCCAAGGAACTGGGGCCGCACGGCGTCACCGTCAACTGTCTCGTGCCCAGCTTTACGGTCAGCGGGCCGGCGCTTCAAGCCGCCTGGGACAACATGACGGCCGCGGAACGCGCGCACATGCTCGAGGCCACGCCGCTGCGCCGCCTGCCGGAGCCGGCAGAACTGGCAAGCGTGGTGGTCTTTCTCGTGAGCGACGAATCCAGCTACGTCACCGGCGCGTGCCTGGACGTGAACGGCGGGTCGCTCATGGCGTAGCGAGGCCGGGCCTAACCGGCATGATTCACGCTACCATGTGCGCAGATGGTTCCCCGCTTCCGTTCGTGCTGAGCCTGTCGAAGTGTGAACGGAAGCGTGAGCGGGTACTGCGACTATCGCTTACCAGGAATCGCCCTTCGACAAGCTCAGGGCGAGCGGGAGACGGCAATCCTAAGTTCGCCAAATCCGACGCGCAGAGTAGCAAGATGCCCAGAGCGCAGCGGCGCTCGTCGCTCGCTCTGAATTGGTCGTTCCGAGTTGATGCGCGGCGTTTCCTTTCGCAGCGTCGTTGCTATAGAATCGAGCAGGACGCCTCTGCTATAGGCCGGCACACTTCAGGTACCTTTCGATGGCAGTTGCTCTACAACAAGAGAGCCGCAAAGAGCGGTCGCCCCGCATTCACGGCGCGCCGCGCTGCGCCGTGCTCACGCTGGGCTGCAAGGTGAACCAGGCGGAGACGGCAGAGATCCGCGAGCGGTTCGGGCAAGCGGGCTTCCGCCAGGTTGCGTTTGGCGAACCGGCGGAGGTGAGCGTGGTGAACACCTGCACGGTCACCCACGTGGCCGACCGCAAGTCGCGCCAAGTGATCCGCCGCGCCCAGGCCGCCAACCCGCGCGGCGTCGTGGTGGTTACCGGCTGCTACGCCGCCGTGTCGCCGGCAGAGGCGGCGGCGGTTGCGCCCGGCGCGCTCCTCATCCCCCGCGACCAACAGGCAAACGCGGTGGACATTGTCACTGAGGCGCTGCGCGAGCGCGGCGTGGCAATCCCAGAGCCGCTCTCCCCGGAGGAAATGGCGTACGCGGCGCTGCTGGAGCCAACCGCGGGCCGCACGCGCAGCCGGGTGTTCGTCAAAGTGCAGGACGGTTGCTGGCACGCCTGCGCCTACTGCATCGTGCCCCGGGCGCGGGGGCGCTCGGTATCGCGTCCGGCGGCGGAAATCGTGCGGCGCGTGCGGACGCTGGAAGCTGAGGGCGTGCTGGAGGTGGTGCTCACCGGCGTGTGCATCGGCGATTATGAGGATCCCGCTTCCGGCGGCAGCCTGACGGCGCTCATCCACAGTTTGCTCGCCGAAACCGACATTCCCCGCATCCGCATTAGCTCGATCAATCCCATGCACTTCGATTACGCTTTTCTGGAGCTGCTCGCGCATCCCCGCGTCTGCCGCCACCTGCACCTGCCGTTGCAGAGCGGCAGCCCGGCCGTGCTGCGGCGCATGAACCGGCGGCACACGCTGGACGAATACCGCGCCATCGTGCGGCGGGCGCGCGAAATTTGCCCGGAACTGGCGCTTACCACCGACGTGCTGGTGGGCTTTCCCGGCGAGACCGAGGCGCATTTTGCCGAGACGGCGGCGTTCATCGAGGAGATGGCGTTTGCCGACCTCCACGTCTTTCCCTACTCGGTGCGCCCGCGCACGAGCGCCGGGCACTTCGACGGCCACGTGCCTTTCGGCGTCCGCAAGCGGCGGGTGCAAACGCTCTTGGCTAAGGTACCGGCGCTGCGCCAGGCTTACGCCGAGCGGTTCCTGGGCGCTACGTTGGACGTGGTGTGGGAGGAGGAAGTCGAGGGTCTATGGCGCGGCTATACCGATAACTACCTGCGCGTGTACGTCGAGAGTGATACGCTTAGGCCGGGAATGCTGCGCGCCGCCCGGCTGGCGGCGCCGTACGCCGACGGTGTGCGCGGGGCGCTGGCGGCTGACGGGCACGAGTAACAGTCACAACGCAGTGAGGTGACGACCATGGAGTGCATTTTCTGCGGCATCGTGAGTGGGAGCCTGCCCACGGAGCTTGTCCACGAGGGCGAAAACGTCGTGGCGTTTCGCGACATCACGCCGCAAGCGCCGACCCACGTGCTCATCGTGCCGCGCGAACACATCGAGTCGGTTGCCGACCTGGAAGAAAGGCATACGGCGTTGCTGGGCGAGATGTTCCTGGCCGCCAACTCGATTGCCCGGCAAGAAGGCATCGCCGCAAGCGGCTACCGGTTGGTCTTCAACTGCGGCCGCGCCGCCGGCCAATCGGTCGACCACGTGCACCTGCACCTGCTGGGCGGCCGCAAACTCCGCTGGCCGCCGGGTTGAGGCAGCCGCGCGTCTCGCCGCCGCCCGCCGCCGCCGCCTTTTGACCGGGAGTCGGCGCTTCTCTATCATGGAGAGCACTTAAGTCTACAGGAACGGGAAGCACGCCATGCGCACAGTGTACGACGATGTGGCCCAGCGGCTGGAGCGCGCGGAACGCATTGCGGTGGCCACCGTAATCGAGACGCGCGGTTCCACGCCGCAGAAGGTGGGCGCCAAGCTACTAATCCGGCAGGACGGCCGCACCCAGGGCACCATTGGCGGCGGGTGCGTGGAGGCGGAAGTGTGGAAGGAAGCAACGGCCGCGCTGCGCGACGGGGCCTCCCGCGTGGTGGAGGTGGACCTGAACGACGACGTGATGGGGGACGTCTGCGGCGGCACACTGACAGTCTTCATCGACGTCTGGCAACCTGAAAGCGGCGACAGTGGTGAGCGAATCTAGTCCCGCGCAGAGCGCCCCCGTATGCTAACCTTGGCGCGGCACGTGGCCGCGGCCCTGCAACGCCGGGAGCCGGCGGTGATGATCACGGTCGTCAACGCGCGCGGCGGCGTGGGCGCGGTCGCGCTGGGCGCAAAGTTGCTCGTTGCCGCGGACGAGCGCGGCCGCGGCTCGCTGGGCAGCGCGGCCCTCAATTGCGCCGCGCGCGGCCTGGCGGCGGACGTCATCGCAGCCGGGGAGCCGCGCCTGGCGCGGTACGCACCCGACGGCACACCGGCGCCGCGGCGCAGTGCGGCCCCCTGGATACAGTTGCTCTACGAACCGCTCCTGCCGCCAGACCGCCTGCTGGTGGTCGGCGCGGGCCACATTGCCGTGCCCCTGCACGAGATCGGCAGTATACTGGGGTTCGAGGTCATCGTGGTGGACGACCGGGCGGACTTTGCCACGCGAGAGCGCTTTCCCCGCGCCGATGAGGTGCGCTGCATCCCGTTTAGCGCGGTGCCCACGCAGGTGGCCATCGACCGCACCACCTACTTGGTGCTGGTCACCCGCGCGCACGAGCACGACGAGGAAGTGCTGCGCCAGGTAGCCGATTCGCCCGCGCCGTACATTGGCATGATTGGCAGCAAGCGGCGGGTGATTACCGTCTACCGGCGGCTGTTGGCGGAAGGTGTCACGCCTGAACAACTGCGGCGGGTCTACGCGCCGGTGGGTCTCACCATCAACGCGCGCACGCCGCAGGAGATCGCCGTGGCCGTAATGGCGGAAGTCGTCAGCGTCAAGCGCGGCGGCGCGAGCAACCACTCGGCGCTGCGCGAACTGCCGCGCTCCCTGCGGGGGGATGCAAAACTATCGGCAAGATGATACTCTAGGGTGCATGTCGGCCTGGAAGCGGCCGGTGTGCCTATTGATGGCTTTGACTGGTGGGTGTTTGCGGTAGCAACGAGCGAGATGCGGAGGGTTACATGAGAATCGCGACAAGCATACTGCTTGTACTGATGCTACTTGGTTTGAGCGCGTGCCGGATCGGTCCGACGGCCTCGGATCGGCCACTGGAGGACAGCGCGGCGCTGGGCGAGCTTGAAGTGGAGGAGCAAGAACCGGCGCAGGTTGACGTGATCCTCGAGACCCAGGGCATGACGCCTTCGGCCATCGCCGTGCCCCGCGGGCCGGTGCATCTCGTAATTCAAAACAAATCGCCGCAAACGCGCACGCTCGTGCTCTCCGGCAACGACGTCACCGAGAGGACGGCGGCGATTTCCTCCGGCCAGGAGTACACCCTGGAACTGATCCTGGAACCGGGAATCTACGAAATCACCGTCACCGGCGGCACCGGCGATCCCCTGCGCGGCGTGCTGACGGTAACGATACCCAAGTCCATCTAAGCCGCTTCCGGCGCGGGGCGTGCTACCGGCAACCCCGCGCTTGCGTTGAGCGCGAACGAGCAGGCGGAATGGAAAGAGGGCCGCGCAGCACAGTGCTGCGCGGCCCTCTTTCCGGAGCAGTTCTCACTCCTTCCGCTCGTAACCCGGCATGAAGCCTTCGAACATATCCCGCTTCTGCGTCCAGACGCGCTCGCCCCAGCCGTCCACGCGGGTGCCCCATTCCCAGGCGGGCAGGCCGGCGGCGCGGTCCGCCGTGGGCGGCACGCCGGCCAGGAAATCGCGGGGCAGCGCGCCCTGGCATTGGGCCGGCGGCTCGATGCCGAGCAGGTGGCAGACCAGCGGCACCACGCTCGTCAGGTGCGCGTAGCCCAGGCGGTCAACCGGACGCTGGTAGCCAGCTTTCAGACCGGGGCCCTGCGCCAGCAAGAACGCCAGGTTCGAGGACTGCGCCGTGCGCGCGGTTGGCAGGTACGGCCCGTGGTGCGCGCCGTACTCGTCCGGTTTGAAGACGTAGGGGTCTTGTCCCGCCGCGTCGCCGCCCGGGTAGCCGCTCACGAAACCGTCCTCCATAGCGTACACGATGTCGCCGCACTGTGCGCCCCAGCAGCCCATGAGCGTGGCATGGTGCTTGGGCAGCGCCACGGCTACCGGGCACTGGCCGGTCTCGTCATCCACCCATGACCGCAAGAGCGTGATCACCTCGCGCTGGATGCGCACGTATTCTTCCGACCCTGCCGGCGCGTTGATGAAGAGTTCGTAGTTGCGCACCGGCGTGATGAAGATCTTGGTGCGTTCCATGTCGATCTTGGAAAAATCCTCGTTGGGATCGAAGTGCGCCACCGGCTCGGTGTAGGCCAGGTAGCCGTGGTCGTGGAGCAGGCGCGGCACGTCGGTGGCGCGGAATTGGGGAATGGCGGCGTGGTCGGAAACGACGATGACGGCCGTGTCGTCCGGCGCGTCCGCCAACAGCGTGGCGAAGAGGCGGTCGGCTATCTTGTATGACTCGCGGTAGGCGCGCCAACCCTCCGCGGCGTTCTCTTCCCGGTAGCCGGGACACGCCGGATCCACCAACGGCAGAAAATGGTGGTTGATGTAGTCGAAGATGTGGATGTGGGTGTAGAGCAACGCGTAGTCTTGTTCTTCCAACAGGTGCTTGCCGACCCGGGCAATCCACTGGCACTGGTATTCGATCTCTTCCAGGCAGGTATCCAGGTCGCCGATGCCCCACACGTAGGGGAAGACCGAGGCGTGTTCGAGATACGGCCCAAAGCGCTCGACCAGCGCGCGGCTAAGTTCCGGCGGCTCGCAGAAGTCGTCCGTGTGCATCACCTGGGAGCGGTAGAGCATGAGGCGGCCGGCGTCCGGGGCGAGCGCGACGGTCTTGCAGCGGAAGGCCGCCGGCTGCTCCCGGCCCTCGACCGTGAACGTCAGGTGAATCCAGTCGCTCCAACCGCCGGCGGGCGCGCGGCCAAGTTCCGTATTGCCATCGCGGGCCGCGCAAATGGCGATCGTGTCGTAGCCCGCGCCGTGCGTATCCAACGCCAGGCCCCAGAGAGTCCGGTTCTCGCCCTCGCGCTTGGTAATGATTTCGATTGGGAACTCCAGCGGCGGCCGCCCGCCTGCTTCGTTTTCCGGCAGGTTCTGCCAGTCCCCGTTCTCCCGCGCCGGTTGCAAGGCGATGCGCGTGCTGTTGGTGACGCCGTCCTGGTTCGTGTAGCCCCAGGCGGGCGTGACCTCGAACGGCGTGCTGCCATAGTTTGGATGCCCAAAACCGTCTATGACGCGGGCGAGCGGATGCTGGCTGGGCGACGCCGCCGGGTAGTGAATGGCAATGCTCTTGCGCCCGGCGCGCCCGGCGGCCTCGAAGACGTTTTCGGCAGCCACCGCCGGCCGCACGAACGCGGACAGGGTCTGCTCCTCGTCACGCGGCGTGGGCAGGTTCAGGAACCAACGCGAGACGCTGTGCGTGCCGGTGTGCGCGCCGGTGGCGAGCGTGGTCCAGTTGGTGGGCGTCCACACCGGCATGGAGGGATAGGCTTCGCCCACGATGCCGGCCTCCGCCAGCCGCTTGAGGTTGGGCAGCAGCCCCTCGGCGGCGAACCGCTCGTACATGGGGAACATCATGCCGTCCAGTCCGATGACGTAGACGCGCTTGGCCTGGTCTTTCATGATTCTTTCTCCACGTTTACTCTTCGCGTCCTGCTTCCGACAATACCATGAACATGGCCTATCCAAGCCGTTCGCCCTGAGCGGGGTCGAAGGGTGAACGGCGGATTGAGCGTTTAGCAACTCCGCCCGCGCCTCTCTCCATTCATACTTCGACACGCTCAGCACGAACGGAGAGAGGCGCGTTCGTTTTCATTTCCTGGTGTGGCCGGCGGGCGGCCATGGTGATTGCTTTGAAAACAGCGGCGCGGCCTCCGTCATTGCCGCGCTTCCTGTAGCGACTTGGTCCCAAAGGCAATGGCTTGGCCCCTAAGGCGCTGCCATTTCCAGCAGCACCCAGTCGCCGGTCTGGCGGCGCTCGCACAATCTGAAGCCGGCCGCGTGGAAGGCGGCGAGCGCCGCATTAGCCTTGTCCTCGATGATGCCACAGGCGAACAGGCGGCCGCCCGGCGCGACCGCTTCCCGCAGCGCCGGCGCCAGCGCGATGAGCGTCTGGGCAGTGATGTTGGCGACAACCACGTCGCAGCGCGCGGCGGCAGCGGGCAGCGGCAGCGTGCCTTCCCGCACGTCGATGGCCTCCGCCAGACCGGCGTCGGCCACGTTCTCGCGCGCGGCGGACACGGCGACCGGGTCCGTATCCAGGGCGTCAACCCGCGCCGCGCCGAGCTTGGCCGCGGCGATGGCCAGGATGCCGGAGCCGGCGCCCACGTCCAGCACGTTCTTTCCCTTAAGCGGTTGTCTTTCTAGCGCCTCTAAGCAAAGCTGCGTGGTGGGATGCGTGCCGGTGCCAAAGGCCATGCCGGGGTCGAGGGCGATCACGATTTCGTTTGGTTGCGGCTCATACGCTTGCCAGCGCGGTTTCACCACCAGCCGCTCGCCCACGTGGAGCACGGTGTAGAACTGCTTCCAGGCGTTGGCCCAATCCTCTTCCGCCACCCAGCGCGTTGCCAATTCCTCGACCAAATCGCCGTGAAAGGCGCGCAGGTGCCAGAGGTCGCGTTCCAGGCCCTCGCGCCGCGCGTCCAGGCCGGCTGTATCGGGCGCGTACGTGGTGAGTTTCAGCCAATCACCCACCGGCTCCGGCTCATGGTCCACCGACTCCTGCGCGTGCTCTTGAAAGATCGCCACGCCGCCCTCGCCCCACTTGTGCAGCAGCGCCGCCACCGTTTCCGCGGCTTCCTGCTGCGCCCGCACGGAGAGTTCCAACCAGCGCTTGGGCGCGCTCACGGCGCGTGCCCGCTTGCCGCCGCCGAAACCGCCTTGCAACGCGCAAGCTCATGGAAGCGAACGTCCGGCACGTCCCGCAAGCGCGCCGCCATCACCGCAATCGCTTCCGGGTTATCGTCGATCAGCACGAACGCGCGGCCGCATTCGTGAGCCGCCGCGCCGGTGGTGCCGCTGCCGGCGAAGAAGTCGAGCACCGTATCGCCGGGGCGCGAGGAGGCGCGCACGATGCGCCGCAGGATGCCCAGCGGCTTCTGCGTCGGGTACCCCGTGCGTTCCTTGCCGTTGGTCGGCACGATGGTGTGCCACCAGACGTCCGTCGGCAGCTTGCCCCGCGCCGCCTTCTCCGGCCCCACCAGGCCGGGCGCCATGTAGGGTATGCGCTCGACGGCGTCCGCGTTGAAGACGTAATCGTCCGGATTCTTGACGTAGACCAAGATATTGTCGTGTTTCGGCGGCCACTTGCGCTTGGTGCGTCCGCCGTAGTCGTAGGCCCAGATGATTTCGTTCAGAAAGCGCTCCCGGCCAAAGATGCGGTCGAGCAGCACCTTGCAGTAGTGCACTTCCCGATAGTCCACGTGGAAATAGAGCGTGCCGTCGGGCGTGAGCACCCGCTGGGCTTCGCGCAGGCGCGGTTCCAGGAACGCGAGATAGTCGTCGAACTCGTCCTCGTACGACCGGCTGCCGACGGGCACGGTGCGGTAGCGCTTGCCCGCAAAGCCAACGCGATCCCCGGCGGCGTCAGCAACCGTGCGCAGGCGCGTGTAATGGCGCGCTTTGCCGGTGTTGAAAGGCGGGTCGATGTAGATGAGGGGAAAAGAATCGTCCGGAAACTGCTCGAGGATGGGCAAGTTATCGCCGAACCAGACCTGGTTCACCCCAGCGCGTCCTTCATCTTGTCGAAGAAGCCCTTGTCGTCGTGCGGGCCGCCCGCGCCGCCAAAGGTCTCCGCCAGTTCTTTCAGCAGTTCCTTCTGTTCGGCAGTGAGCCGTTTGGGCACCTCCACCTGCACGTGGACGTGTTGGTCGCCGCGGCCGCCGCCGTTCAGATGCGGCACGCCGCGCCGCCGCAGCGTAAAGACCGAGCCGGACTGGGTGCCGGGCGGAATATCCAGGCGCTCGTCGCCTTCCAGCGTCGGCACCGTCACCGTGTCGCCCAGGGCCGCTTGGGCGAAGTTCACGCGGTAGTCCAGGTGGAGGTCATCGTCTTCCCGCTCGAAGCGCTCGTCGGGCCGCACGGTGATGAAGACGTAGAGGTCGCCGCGCGGGCCGCCCCGGGGGCCGGCTTCGCCCTGGCCGCCCAGCCGGATACGCAGGCCTGAGTCCACTCCGGCCGGCACCTTGACCGAAATCGTGCGCTGCTGCTTGGCGCGTCCGCTGCCCACGCACGCGCCGCAGCGCACGGTGGGCACCCGGCCCTCGCCGCCGCAGCGCGAGCAGGTGGCGACGGTGGTGAACTGCCCGAAGAGGTTCGACTGCATGCGGCGCACCTGGCCCTGTCCCTTGCAGGCGGGACACGCGCTGATCTTGCTCCCCGGCTCCGCGCCGCTGCCTGAGCACGCCGCGCACGCTTCGAGCCGGGAAACTTCCAGGTCCTTCTCCGCGCCGAAGATAGCTTCCGCGAAGTCCAGGGTTACATCCACCCGCAGGTCGGCGCCGGCTTCCGGGCCGGAGCGGGCGGAAGGCCGCGCGCCGGCGCCAAAGAACGCCTCGAAGATGTCGCCAATGCCGCCCATGTCCGCCGGGTCAACGCCCCGGGGCATGCCGGCCGCGCCGCGCCCGTTGCTGTGGCCGAACAGGTCGTAGGCGCGCCGCTTCTGCGGATCCCGCAGGGTCTCGTACGCCTCGTTGATCTCCTTGAAGCGCGACTCGGCGTTGGGGTCTTTGTTCACGTCCGGGTGATATTGGCGGGCAAGTTTGCGGAAGGCCTGCTTGATTTCCGCGTCGGTAGCCCCGCGGTTCACGCCCAGTGTGTCGTAGTAGTCGGCTTTCGTGCTCATCTCTTTACCCTAGGCTTGCTCGCTCTCGGCGGACGCCGGCGCGCCGGACTCAGCGGCGGCCCCTTCCCCGGCGGCCGCTTCGGTTTGCGGCGGCGGGCCGACCTTGACCAGGCTGGGACGCAGCACCCGGTCGTGCATCACGTACCCCTTTTGCAGTTCTTCCAGCACCACCACCGCGCCGCCGTCGTCCTCGCCTTCACGCATGACCGCCTCGTGGTAGTTGGGGTCGAACGGCTTCTCATGCGTGTCGATGGGCTGCAACCCGCGCTTCTCCAGCACGTTGCGCGCCATCTGGTGCACCAGGTCCACGCCTTGCAGCCACGAGAAGAAACGCAGTTCACCGGGAATGGTCTCCAACGCCCGCTCGAAGTTATCGAGAATGGGCAGGAACTCCGCCACCAAAAGCGCGGTGGCGAATTTTGCCTGCTCCTCCTGCTCCTGCTGGGTGCGCCGCCGGTAGTTGGCGAAGTCGGCGCGGGCGCGGGCCAATGCTTCGCGCACCTGCTGGAGTTCGTCGTCTTTGGCCGCCAGCGTTTCCTGGGCGGTTGTGAGTTCGGCCCGGAGGTCCGGCGCCGTGGCGACGGCCTGCTCGTCCTCACCGCTGGCCGTCCCGCCGTCCTCCGCTTCATTCGCGGCGGGAGCCTCTCTTGCTTCTGCCACCGATTGCTGCTTCCTTCCGCCTGTCTTCTTGGATGCCATATATCCTATCCTGCCAACATGCGCCTTGCCCCCGTAAGCGGTGGGCGATTACTTTCCATCTACCTAGTATACTCAATATGACAGAAACGGGGAGAGTCCAGAAATCAGTAGCCCTACGCCTGTACTCTTCATAGGGCAACGGCTCCTGTCATTCCGAGCGCGGCGGGTACTGTCATTCTGAGGGAGGCGGTTGCTGTCATTCCAAGCGCGGCAGTTACTGTCATTCCAAGCGTGGCGGCTCCTGTCATTCCGAGGGAGGCGGTTGCTGTCATTCCAAGCGTGGCGGCTCCTGTCATTCCGAGCGCAGCGAGGAATCTACACTAGCTCCCCACTCTAGATTCTTCGTCGCTGCGCTCTTCAGAATGACAGGTGGGAGTTGGCTCAGGAGAATGACAGGCGGGAGTTGGCTCAAGCCCAGGGACGAGCAGGCGTCTCAACTCGGGCCGCCCCAAGCCCGAGACTGCCAGTTGCGGAGAGGCCGTCCGGTCAGGTTGGTCTCTTCAATTGCGAGTAATGTTGGAGAGACTCGTTTGGAGGCACGCCATGTCAGCAGCGAACACACCCGCGCAGTACGCGCCGCTCAACCACCTGCGGGAGGTGTACGCGCAAACCGTACCGACGACAGACTTCGCGGCGCTTGGACAAACCGGTTTCGCGCAATGGCAAGCCGCCCTGCGCGCCAGAGTAGCCGAACTGCTGGGCGGCTTTGGCTGGCCGCGCGCGGACCTGGCGCCCAGGACGCTGGCGACCGTCGAGAAAGACGGCTACACCCAGCAAAAGGTGGAGATTGCCAGTGAGCCCGGGGTCCGTTTGCCATTCTACGTCCTCACACCGCACACCGGCCAGCCGCCCTATCCCGCCGTAATCGCGCTGCACGGCCACGGCTCCGGCGTGCAGGAGGTGATCGGCGAGCCGCGGGACGAACGGGTGGCGGCGCACATCCGGCAATGCAACCACGACTACGGCCGCCAACTTGCGCAACAGGGCTTTATGGTATTCGCGCCGGAGCAGCGCGCCTTCGGCGAGCGGCGCGAGGCCGAGGACGTTGCCCAAGCGCCGGGGCAATCCTCCTGCCGTCAGGCGAGCATGAACGCCCTGCTGCTGGGCCGCACCATGGTGGGCATGAGAGTCTGGGACGTGATGCGCCTGATCGACTACGCCGAGCAGCACGCCGCGCAGACCGGCTTGTGCAAAGTAGATGCGCTGGCCTGCGTGGGACTCTCCGGCGGCGGCACGATTACGACGTTCGCCGCCGCCATGGACCCGCGCATCACCACCGCCGTGATCAGCGGCTACTTCTGCACGTGGCAGTGGTCGATCATGGCGATGCGCCACTGCGAGGACAACTACGTGCCGGGCATTCTGCAACACGCGGAGATGGCCGACGTGGGCGCGCTCATCGCGCCCCGGCCGCTGCTAATCGAGGCGGGCACGGAGGACCAAATCTTCCCGCTGCCCGGCGTCCATGACGCGCATGAGAAACTGGCGAAAGTCTACGCCATGCTTGGGGCCAAGGAACGCCTGGCGCTCGACGTCTTCGAAGGCGAACACCAGTGGCACGGCACGGTGGCGGTGGACTGGCTGCGGCGGTGGCTGTAAGGCGCGCCTGCGCGGCGGCAGGCGATTGGCGGCCATACCCAGCGCGCCCGGGCGCGGGCCCGTTCGTAGCCCCGCCCAACGGTCACCGGGTGTAGGGGCACGACATGTCGTGCCCCTACACCCGGTGACCGTGCATTTACCGCGGCATCCGGACGGTTGGGAAAGAACAGTCGTCCCGGCTCGCGTCCATGCGGCGCGCAACGCTATGAAGGTTCGGGGTGCGGCGTCAGCCATTGCCGGAGCGCGCCGGTCTTGCTAGGCTATGTTCCAGCGACACCCTTTAATAGAGCTAATCATTGCAATAGCCATGCGGCTCGAAGGACTGCTTGCACGCCTTGCCGGAGTTGCGGCGCAGTTTGCCCACCGCGGAGCGGGGGACAAGCCTCCGCGCTACAGCCAACCGGCGCGGGTTACTGGCCGCGCAGCGGGGGTCAAGCCCCCGCCCTACCGCCTGCCGGCGCGGGTTGCTTGTCACGGAGCGGGGGACAAGCCCCCGCGCTACGGCTTGGCGGCGCGCAACGGGTGGCCGCGGCGCATCACCACTGCCACCGTACGGGCGTTCAGCAGCGTCACGCTGGCAATTCTCGTGTGGCTCTGCGCCGCCTACCCGGCGCAGGCGCAGGGCGTTCGCCAAGAAGGCGCGCCGGACTTCGTGGTGCCCGGCGGCTGGTTCTATACTCAGACCGGCGGCGGCACGGGCCTGGGCTACGCCATCCTGGACTACGACGGCATTGGCTTCTGGAACGCTTTTCTCCAACGCGGCGGCGTGGCCGGGTTGGGCTACCCGGTCTCCGGTCGCTTCATCCTGGACGGCTTCGTCTACCAGGCCACCCAGAACGCCCTCATGCAGTGGCACCCGGCCGCGAACAGCGTCCAGCTTGCCAACACGTTCGACCTGCTCTCCGCCGCCGGCTACGACGACTGGCTGGTGGCCTACCGCCAGATTCCCAAGAGCTTCGACTGGTCGGCGGACGATCCAATCAACGACTGGGAAGGCACGGTGCAAAACCACCTCACGCTCATCTTCGAGCCGCAAGCCGGCGATACGCCGGCGATGATTGCGGCGCGCGCCGCCCTGAAAGCGCGTTTTCTCAGCGACGCCAACTGGCTGCCAAATAGCGGCTTGCCGCTGGCAATCCAGGACTTTGGGCCGGTGGTCGTCATGCGCGCCCAGCGGGTGGCGCTGCAATACTGGAAAGAGGCCGTGCCGTGGGCGAACGCGGGCGACGTCACGGTGGTGCTCGCCGGGGACGTGGCCAAGGACGCCGGCCTGATTCCGGCAGCGGCCGCGCAGCCGGTGGACGTCCCCGAAGCCTTGACGCGCGCGGCGAATCCGCCCGGCGGCGCGCAGCCTGCGGCTGCCGGGCAGACCCCGCAGCCAACGCCGGCCCCCGCTCCCACCGCCACACCGACGCCTGCGCCAGCCGTTGCGACCGCTGCCACACCCACACCGCCGGAGGCCGTTACCCAGGCCCCTACGCCCACGCCCGGGCTGAGGGTCGCGGCGGCAATGTCTGATGAAGCAAGCTCGTCCCCAACGGAGCGGCAAGCCCTGGTCGCCCTTTACAACGCCGCCAACGGCGCAGCCTGGGAGGACAAAGGCAACTGGCTGAGCGAGAGGCCGCTCGGAGAGTGGCACGGCGTTGTGGTCGATGGCGAGGGGCGCGTGATTCTGGTGAACCTCTTCGACAACAGATTGAGCGGTACGATACCGGCGGAGTTGGCCAACCCTCACCCGCCTGCAGGTGCTGGATCTCAGCCGCAACCGGCTGAGTGGGTCAATCCCGCCGGCGTTGGGCAACCTGGGCAGTTTGTGGATGCTGAACCTCGGGGAGAACCAGTTGAGCGGAGGAATTCCGGCGAGTCTGGGCAACCTCGCCGGCCTGGAATCGCTGTTGCTCCAGGAAAACGGGTTGCGCGGCGGCATACCGGCGTCCCTGGGCAATCTCTCCAACTTGCTGAGAATGTCCCTCTCGCAGAACTTCCTGGAAGGGGGCATTCCGGCATCGCTAGGCAACCTCTCCCGCCTGGCAGAGTTAATTCTCGTCGGGAACAACCTTAGTGGGGAACTACCGGCGAATCTGGGCAGTCTCTCCAACCTGAAGGAACTGGACCTCACCGGCAACCAGCTTAGCGGGGAGATTCCGCGCGCATTTGGCAACCTCGCCAGCATGGAGCGGCTGAATCTCGGCGGCAACCGGTTGAGCGGCAGTATCCCCCGCGAGTTGGGCAACATCTCCACCCTGACGCGGCTGACCGTCAACCATAATCAGTTGAGCGGGAGCGTGCCGCCGGAATTGGGCAACCTCACCCGTTTGCAAGTGCTGCGTCTCGATGGGAACCAGTTGAGCGGTTGCGTGCCGGCCAACTTGCAGAGCCGGTTGTTCACGGTCTACTCCAACCTGGGCGGCCTGCCGTATTGCTAGCGCTGCCGGCAAGGCCGAAAGTAGGGAATTTGCTGCAAGAGGGCGCCACGGCTACGCACAAGAGCCTTTGGAATCTCGCATGACGCCGGTAGGGGCACGACGTGTCGTGCCCCTACCGGCGTCTGCCGCGCCCGCCGTTAGCGATGTTTCTCCGCGTCCGGCGCGGCGAGTTCCTGCGAGCGGCGGTACGCGGCCATGACCGCGTCATGCAACGCCGCGCGCACGCCGCCCTGCTCCAGCGCCTGCAAGCCCTCGGCCGTGGTGCCGCCCGGCGAAGTGACGAGATTGCGCAGTTCGGCCGGGTGCGCGTCCTCTATTTCGGCCATCAGGGCCGACCCTTTCACCGTTTGCAGGATGAGCGCGCTGGCCGTTTCGCGGGGCAGGCCGACCCGCACCGCGCCGTCGATGAGCGCCTCCAGCAGCAGGAACACGAACGCCGGCCCGCTGCCGTTCACGGCGGTGGCCATGTCCAGGTAGCGCTCGTCGGGCACGTAGAGTTCGGTTCCGGCCGCCACGAAGAGCGCTTCCGCCTGCGCCCGTTGTTCCGCGGAAATCACCTCAGTGGCCGTCCACACCGTCGCGGCTTCGCCAATGGTGGCCAGGATGCTCGGCATGGCGCGCACCAGGCGCACGTTGTCCAGGTAGGAACTGATCGTGCTCAGCGGCACGCCGGCCATGATGGAGATGACGAGGGCGGTCTGGGGCACCGCGGCGTGCAGCGGCGGCAGCGCCGCCGGCACGTGCTGGGGCTTGACCGCCAGGACGATCACGTCCGCGCCGCTCACCACCGCGGCATTGTCCGCGTCCACGTCCACGCCGTGTTTCGCCGCCAGGTGGTCCCGGCGGCCCGCCACCGGCTCGCCGACCGCGATCCGGCCGGCGGGGCACACCTCCTGGGCAATGGCGGCGGCCATCAGCGCCTCGCCCATCGCGCCGCCGCCCACGAAAGCTAGCTTTTGGATCATAGCTCTTCCCTTTCAGAGTATTCTATCTGCCACGCCGCGCCTTCCCAGCGCAGCGTCACGTAGCCGCGATTCGGCGGCCGGACGACGCGCACGCCCTGCGCCCGCCACTGGGCGTCGCTTGTGTCCGGCCACGGTTCGTCCAGCACCAGCAGGCGCGGTCGGAGCGTTGCCACAACGTGCGCCAGCCGCGCCGGCGCAATCGCCCCTTGCACGATGAGCGCCGCCACCGGCGGCAGGCCGTGCACGTTCGCGTTTGCCTGTATGATAGCAAGTTGCTGGCCGCCAAGCGTGACGCGCACTACGTCCGGCGCGCCGCCGCCCTGAATTTCCAGCGTCTCGGCGGCGCTCAGGGCGAGCTGGTAGCGGTCGCCGGCCGGCAGGCCCCGGCTGTCCCCGCCAGTTTCCAGCACCCATCGCTCCCCATCGGGCCGCAAGCTGTTGGCGGCGGCATCTCGCGGCGGCAGCGCGCCGCCGCCCCCAATCCAGAGCGCGGAATCGCGTTGCCAGATTGGCAGCAGGCGGTCCAGGTCGTAGCGGCTGGGCGGCGCGCGGTAGCCGATGAGCAGCGGCCGGCGGCGCGGCAATTCGACCAGCGCCGCGCTGCCCAGGGAGCGCTCCAGCAGCGTCACGCTGGGCTGGCGGTTGTATTCGGACGCAATGCCGCCCGCCAGCACCAGCAAGATGCTGCCCACCGTGCCCACGCTGAAAACGGTCAGCCACGAGAGCGGCGCACGCTCCAGGCGGAACGGCGCGCCGGTCGCAACCGAGCCGCGCCGCAGCCACAACGCGATGAGCAGCGTGAGCACCGCGGCCAACGCGGCCGGCAACACGGCCCCGGCGGAGAGCGTCAACGACGGCCAGCGGCTGATCTCCGTGGCCACGCGGATGAACGCCTCCAGCGGCAGGTACGCGCTCCACGCCAGCACCTGCCCGGGCGCCCGTGTGCGCGAGGCCCGCGGCCGTCGCCACCGCGCCGCTCAGCATAATCCAGGGTATGAGCGGTATTGCCAGCACGTTGCTAATGAGAAAGAACGGCGATACCCTACCGAACACGTACAGCAGCCAGGGCAGGACGAAAAGTTGCGCGGCGAGGGTCGGCGCGACGATTGCCGGCAAGGGATACGGCAGCCAACGCAAGCGCGCGTGCAGGGGCTCCGCGAGCACCATCAGGCCGGCCGTGGCCGCCACGGAAAGCTGGAAGCCCACGTCCCACAGGATGTTTGGGTCCCAGGCGGTCATCGCCACCGCGGCCAGGGAGAGCGCCGACCAGGGGTCCCGGTCGCGTCCCAGAGTGGCGGCCAGCAGCAGGAGAATCGCCATCACCGCGGCGCGCACCACCGCCGGATTCGCGCCGACCAAGATCGTATAGAGCGCCACGCCGCCAATGCTCAGCCAGAGCGAGCGCCGGCCAAAGAGACGGCGCGTGACACTCTCCAGCATGATGGCGACAATGGTCATGTTGAAGCCGGAGATGGCGATGAGATGAGTGGTGCCGGAGAGATCGAACGCCTGGCGCAAGGCGGCGGGAATGCCGGCGCGGGCGCCAAGCAGAATCCCCTGCAGCAACGGCGCGTGCGGCCGCGGCAGGATTTCCGCCATCACGCCCAGCAGCCGCTCTTTCACCCCGTAGAGCGCGCGCAAATACGGCCGGCCGCGTTCCCCCGGCAGCGTCTCTACCCGGGGAAAGGCCAGCAGCGCCTGCACACCCCGCCGCTCCAGATAGCGCTGGTAGGAAAGGCTGTTGACGCTCGCCACCGCCTCCAGGCGGCCGCTGAGTTCCCAGGCCGTGCCGTACCGTGCCGGCTGGACGGGCGGAAGCGTGATCCACACGTGCCCGGCAGCGGGCCGCCAGCCGTCGCCGCTCCACACAGCCTCGGCGCGAAACTTCACCCGCGTGCTGCGCTCGGAACGGGCCGGTTCGGAGTCCGTCCAGCCCCGCAGCGTGACTGCCTGGCCCAGGTAGGGTTCCAGCGGATTGGCAGCGGCGGCGCTGGCCGCGGCGTGGTAGCGCATCATGCCCAACGCGGCGGCAACCAGCAGCAGCGCGCCCAGCGCAACCGGGCGCGTACCCGCTAGCGCCAGGCCCAGGCCGCTGAGAAGCAAGAGCGCGGCCACGGCCAGCGGCAACGGCGGCAAGAGCGTTCCCAAGACGATGCCGGCGAGAAACGCCGGCCCCAGGACGCGCGTCACGTCCGGCTAGTCCCGTGTTTGTGCCGTAGTTCCATAGCCTATAATCATAGGGGCATGGACGGGCGGACGTGAACCGGACGCGCTCCGGCCGCGCGCGGCCGAGGAGAGAATAGAGAAGCGTGCTGCAAGCCCTGGCGGACCACTACGTAGCGATGATCGTTCTCGCCGGCCTCATGGCGCTGGGCGCGGTGGGAGTAGTTCTCATTATTTCCGCGCGCACGGGGGAAACCCTGATTCATCCCGATCGCGGCTGGCGCTTCCTGGAAGTCCCCGGCAATACCGAACGCCACGCTTCCGAGAACCAAGGCATCGGCCCGGCGCTGGAGCCGCTGGCGTTTCCGGCTACCGACGGCGTGCGGATTGCCGGCTGGTTCCTGGCGCATCCGCGTCCCGTGGGCACAGTGCTGCTGTTGCACGGCTTTGGCACGAACCACTTCGGCCTGACGCATCTGGCCTATGACTTGCGCGAACACGGCCTCCAGAGCCTGCTGATCGACTTCCGCGGGCACGGCGCGAGCGAAGGCGAGGCGACGACGCTGGGGCTGCGGGAGCAACAGGACGCGCTGGGGGCATTGGCGTATCTCCGGTCGCGCCCGGACCTGGATGCGGACCGCATCGGCGTGTACGGCGTTTCGATGGGCGGCGCGACGGCGCTGCTCACAATCGAAGATGGGCTCGGCGTGCGCGCCTTAGTCACCGACTGCGCGTTCGCGACGCTGCGCGGGGCGATCGACCACGGCTTCCGGCGCATTGCCGGCCTACCGCCCTCGATATTTCGCGCTCCCACGGTCTGGTTCGCCAGCCGCTTTGCCGGTGAAAGACGCGATGCGGTGCTCGCTGCGGTGCAACCGTTGGCGCGCATGAGACGGACCGCGTCGTGCCCCCTGCTGCTCATTCACGGCACGGAAGACGACGTGGTCTACGTGCAGGACGCCTACCAACTCTACGTGGCCGCCGCGGAACCCAAAGACCTCTGGATCGTGCCCGGTGCGGGCCACGGCCAGTCCCACGCCATAGCGGGCGCGGCCTACGTGGAACGAGTGGCCGCCTTCTTTGCGGACGCGTTCGACCGCTGCTCAGCATGAGAACTCGCGCAGGCGGGGGACAAGCCGCCGCGCTACGGCCGGATGAGTGAGCCGGGCGCTACGTGCGCACCAGGCCGCGGGCAAAGTCGGAGACGGCGTCCAGGCGCGCCACGTCCGCCGGGCTGAGCGCGACGGCCGCGGCCGCGAGGTTGTCCTCGAGTTGGAAGTGATTCTTGGGGCCGATGATGGCGGATGAGACGAACGGCTGGGCTACCACCCATGCCAGGGCAATGGCGCTGGGCGTGGCGCCGTACTCCCCCGCAAGCTCGCGCAGCATCTCCACCACGGCGAGATTTGGCGCGGACATCATGCGGTCGTAGTGCTGCGGCAGCGACGTAATGCCGTCCGGCCCGCGGCAAACCGTGAGTCCGGCGGCGGGGGCGCGCCCAGCTTGTACTTGCCGGTGAGGAAGCCGCCGCCGAGCGGGCTGTGCGCCACGATGCCGATGCCGAGCGCCTGCGCCATCGGCACAACCTCTTGTTCGATCGCACGGTCGATCAAGCAGTAGCGCGGCTGCTCCACCACCCAGGGCGTCAGCCGGTTGCGCTCCGCCAGTCGCAGGCCGTGGGCGATCTGCCAGGCGGCAAAGTGCGACGTGCCGGTGTAGCGCACTTTGCCCTGTTGCACCAGGTCGTCCAGCGCGCGGATAGTCTCTTCCAGCGGCGTGGTGGGGTCCGGGATGTGAATGTAGTAGACGTCGATGCAGTCGGTCCGCAAGCGCCGCAACGATCCCTCGACCTCCGGTAGATGTGG